>NZ_CP016094.1:0-2552500 GCF_001746835.1 Lacunisphaera limnophila
CCCCAGACCCATTTTCCCTTGTGTGACAGACGGCCCGACGACGCGGAACCAGCAACCTCAGCCCGATGGTGTGAATAAACCGTCCCCTTCCGCCAAGTCCATGTCCCACCCCACCCACCAGACCAACCTCTGGGAAACCGTAAAATGTGACCTCAAAGGGCTCTTCCCCGATGATGTGTTCCAGATGTGGTTTGAGCCCATGCGCTGCGTGGAGAGCACGGAAGACGCCGTGATCCTGGGCGTGCCCAACGATTTCGCCGCGATCTGGATCCATGACAACTACCTCGACCTGATCTCCCAGCGCCTGCGCCTGGCCTCCGGCCGCATGGTCCAGGTCAGCCTCCGGAAGGTCGACGCCAACGGCAACCCGGCCCCCCGTTTCAGCGCCCCGGTCGAGCCCAAGGCCAAGCCCGCCCCGAAGCGCACCGTCCGCTACGACGAACGCTCCGCCGCCGCCGGCACGCTCAACCCGCGCAACACCTTCGAGACCTTCGTCGTCGGCCCCAACAACCAGCTCGCGCACGCCGCCGCCCTCGCCGTCTCCCAGGCCCCCGCCCAGGCCTACAATCCCCTCTTCATCCACGGCTCGACCGGGCTCGGCAAGACCCACCTGATGCACGCCATCGGGCACAGCATCCTGCAGCGCAACCCCGAGGCCAAGATCGCCTACCTCTCCACCGAGAAGTTCACCAACGAGTACATCCACGCGATCCAGGAGAACGCGCTGACCAAGTTCCGCCAGCGCTACCGCAACGTCGACGTCCTCCTCATCGACGACATCCAGTTCCTGTCCGGCAAGGAGCGCATCCAGGAGGAGTTCTTCCACACCTTTAACGACCTCTTCGAGTCCCAGAAGCAGATCGTCCTCTCCAGCGACCGCCCGGTCACCGAGATCGCCACCCTCGAGGCCCGCCTCGTCTCCCGCTTCCAGTGGGGCCTGTCCGCCGACATCCAGTCGCCCGACTTCGAGACCCGCGTCGCCATCCTCCGCACCAAGGCCGCCACCCTCAAGATCGACCTCCCGCAGAACGTGGTCGAGTTCATGGCGCAGCACATCTCGAAGAACATTCGCCGGCTCGAGGGCGCCCTGATCAAGATCTCCAGCTACGCCGTCCTCACCGGCAAGCCCCTCGACCTCGCCTCCGCCGAGCACCTCCTCAAGGACGTGCTGATGGAGGAGGCCCAGAACCGCCTCAACATCGAGGGCATCCAGAAGCGCGTCGCCGATCACTACCAGATCCGGCACTCGGACATGACGAGCAAGCGCCGCCCCAACGCCATCGCCTTTCCCCGCCAGATCGCCATGTATCTCAGCCGCCAGCTCACCCGCCACTCCCTCCAGGAGATCGGCGAGGCCTTCGGCGGCCGCGACCACGGCACCGTCATCCACGCCGTCAAGACCGTGGAAAACATGATGGAGCAGGACGATTCCGTCCGCGGCAGCGTCGACTTCCTGAAGACGCAGCTGGCGAAGTGACGCGCCCCCCGGGCGCGTCATCCTGAGCGTTGTCGGAGGCCCCCCCGGCGACTCTATGCTGGAGCCCGGGCGACCTCGCCCGCACAGCTTCCCGCCCGCGGCAACCCGTCCGGTGTACCGGGCCTACCCCGATCGAACCCCGCCCCCACCCCAGACTTGTCGTTTGCCGGGTCTTGCCTCTAATTCGGGTCCTTCGCGTCCCCGTACGCCTCAACCACCCTTTCCCATGTCCCTCTCCCCCGAACAAACCCAAGCCGTCGCCGCATGGGTCGCCGCCGGCGACAACCTCTCCCTCGTCCAGAAAAAGCTTCTGGAGGAATTCAAGATCACGATGACCTACCGCGACGTGCGCTTCCTCGTGGACGACCTCAATCTCGCGCTTAAGGACCCCGCCCCCAAGGCCGACACCTCCGACGTGTCCAAGGCGCAAGTGCCTCCCCCGGGGGCCGCGGCGACCCCGCCGCGGTCGGCGGAAAAGAAGGGCTTCGTCGACAAACTGAAGGAAAAGGTCGGACTCGGCGGCGATGCCGCCGACGACGATCTCCCGCCCGAGGCCGAATTTCCCGAGGACGCCGGCATCCCGGCCGATGCAGCCGCCGGCAGCCTCACCCTCGACGTGGACCGCATCATGCGCCCCGGCACGGTGGTCAGCGGCACGGTGACCTTCAGCGACGGCGTGAGCGGCAAGTGGGGCCTCGACCAGTACGGCCGCCTTATGCTCGACACCGGCGTGAAGGGCTACCAGCCCAGCCCCGCCGACGTGCAGACCTTCCAGCGCGAGCTCCAAGCCCACCTGCAGCGCCAAGGCTACTGATGTAGGGCGGGATCGCCGACGGAGGCTTGGCGGAGAGGGCGAAGCAATCCCGCCATCCGGTGGATGCAATATCACGTTCGAGGCGGGATTTGGAAATCCCGCCCTACATCGAACTACCCCTGCACCATCTTCAAAAACTCAGCTTCGTCGATGATGGCGACGCCGAGCTCCTTCGCCTTCTCCAATTTCGACCCGGCCTCCTCCCCCGCCAGCACGTAGGCCGTCTTCTTGCTCACGCTGCCGCTGACTTTCCCGCCGGCCGCCAGGATCTTCTGCTCGGCCTCCTCGCGCTTCAGCGTCGGCAACGTGCCCGTGAGCACGAACGTCTTGCCCGTGAAACGCCCGGCTGTGACCACCGTGCCCTGCGGGTCTATGCCCAGCTTCGCCAGCTTGCCCAGCAAACGCCGGCCCGGCTCGCTGGTGAAAAAATCCACCGTGCTCGCCGCCACCGCCGGACCGATATCGGACGGTATGCCAGCCAGGATGCCTCCGTTGAGCGCGGTCAGCTCGGCGTCGATCTCGACGCGACGAGCCTTGCGCCGCTCCTTGTCCACTTCGTCCTTGGGTGGATTCTTCTTCGACGCCGGGCCGTCCCGCTCGCGCTCCAACTCGAGGGCATCTCTCCGCAGCACCGCTTGGAGCAATTTCGAATCCGTCAGCTCGGCAAAGCTCCGGTGCCGCCGGCCGAGTTCCCGGGCGGTGGACTCACCCACGTCCGGCACACTCAGGGCATAAAGCCATTTCTCGAGCGGCAGGGCCCGCGCGGCCTCGCGCGCGGCGACGACCTTCGTGGCGTTCTTCTCGCCAAAGACCCGCGGCTCCTCCGCGGTGCCGAGATTGAGCGTCGCGAGGGTTTCGAGGGCCACCTCGTACAAATCCGGCGGATCCTGCACATGGCCGAGTTCGACCAATTTTGCCGCCACGACCCCGCCCACCCCGTCAATGGCGAGCGCGCGCCGGCTGCAAAAGAAACCCAGCCGCCCGGCCCGCTGGGCGGAGCAATCGTAATTCTGGCACTTCCACGCCACGCCCTGCGCCTCCTCGTCGGCGACCTCCAGCTTGGCAATCTTGCCGCCGCACACCGGACACTTGTGCCCGACCGCCGCCGGCAGGTCGAACTCCGGCGCCCCGGCCGGACGCTCCTCGGGGAAGGATTTCAACACCGCCGGGATCACCTCGCCGGCCTTCTCGATCTCGACGAGATCGCCCACCCGGATGTCCTTGCGGCGGATCTCCTCCTCGTTGTGCAGCGTGGCCCGGGCGATGGTGCTGCCCGCCAGGAAAACGGGCTCGAGTTCCGCCACCGGGCTGAGGATGCCGGTCTTGCCGACCTGGATCGTGATGGCCTTCAGCCGCGTGCGCGCAGTGTCGGGCTTGTATTTGTAGGCGATGGCCCAGCGCGGGGCCTTGTCGGTCGAGCCGACCTCGCGTTGCAACGCCATGTCATTCAGCTTCACCACGGCACCATCGGTACCATAGGCAAAGCTCCGCCGGAGCTGGTCCAGTGCGTTGATGGCCGCCCACGCTTCGTCGATGCCCTGCGCGTGCCAGATCCGCTCCACCCCCGGCAGGCCCCAGGCCTGCAGCCGCCCATGCAGGTCGGCTTGCGATTCCACGACGCGGGGTTCGCAGTGGCCGAGGCTGTAGAGGACGATCGACAGCTTGCGTTTGGCCACCTCGGTTGAATCGAGCTGCTTGATGGTCCCGGCCGCCGTGTTACGCGGATTGGCAAAGAGCTCTTCGCCCGCCGCGGCGCGCTCGGCGTTGATGCGCTCGAACTCGGCCGCGGTCAGGTAGATTTCGCCGCGAATTTCGACGATATCGGGCACCTTGGCTTGGGCGCCGCCCTTGAGCTCACGAGGGATGGAAGCGATGGTGAGCACGTTGGCCGTCACATCGTCGCCCTTGTCGCCCTTGCCGCGGGTGACCGCGCGCACGAACCTTCCCTGCTCGTAGGTCAGGCTCACGGCGAGGCCGTCGATCTTGGGCTCCACCGTGTAACGCAGGTCGTCCCGGCCCAGCAGCTTGACCAGCCGGGTGTGGAAGGCCCGCACCTCCTCCTCGTTGTAGGTGTTGTCGAGGCTCAGCATCTTCTGCCGGTGCGCGACCTCCTTGAACCCCTGCACCCGGTCGTCGCCGACTAACTGCGTGGGGGAATCGGCGCGGGCAAACTGCGGAAACTGTCCCTCGAGGTCGGCCAATTCCTTCTTCAGCGCATCATACTCAAAATCGGAAATCTCCGGCTTCGCCTGCCGATAGTAACGCTCGTCATGCCGCGACACCTCCGCCCTGAGTTCAGCGATGCGTTTCTGGGCCTCGGCGGGGGTCATGACGGCAAACTAGGCAGGAGTTCGGATGAAATTTCAACCCGGAGCTGAGTAGTACCCATTGGCCACAAAAGGCACAAAAAGCGCAAAAGGAGAACCATAGTCTCGGCAAAACTAATTCAGGACTGCTCCGCTTTTGCGCCTTCTGTGCGCTTTGTGGCTAAAACCTCTGTCGCTTGGGCCTTCTTGCGGGCCTTGAGTATCGGCGTCTCCAGCAACCGCCGATACGCCGGCCAGCGGAGATAGAGCGTGACCGCCACGGCGGCCCCGACCGTATCCGCCGCCCAGTCGGCCAGGTCGTAGCTCCGATAGACATTCAGGCTCTGCCGGAACTCATCCCCCAACCCGTAGAGCGAGGCCAGCGGCAGCGCCCACCACAGGCCCAGCAACGGCCAGCGGATCAACGCCGGATGCCGCAGGATGGCCGTGGCCAGCGCCCCGTAGGCCGCGAAATGCCCGAGCTTGTCGGGCTCCAACCAGCCCATATCGGGCACGGCCGCCGGATACCCTGAGGACCACGTGATCGTACCGGCCAGCAGGAAGGGCAGGACCCGGGCGGATTGGAGCTGAAAGCGGGATGCCGGCATGAAAGCGCGACGTTGAGTCAAAATCCCCGCCTCGTCGCCGTAAAAATACCCCGCCCACCCCGGGGCAGAGCGATCCGCGGACGGCCGAAAATAATAACTTGCCTAGCGGTGGGGCATACGGCTTCTTGACCCTTCCGATGAATCATCGGGCTGTAGCGTAGCCTGGTAGCGCGCTTGCATGGGGTGCAAGAGGTCGTGAGTTCGAATCTCACCAGCCCGACCATTTTCCCCGAAACGCATGATGGCAACGTCCTGCGTTTCTTTATGCCCGGCTCCGGGCACGCCGGTGGGTAAACCCTAAGCTCCTCCCGGGCAATGGACCGCCCCGCGCCGCCCGCCGGCGGGTGCCAGAAAAAGTACTGCAATCAGGGCAAAATAGCCTCATCACACTGCCCGGTTTCGTCCTCATAGCTCAGCTGGATAGAGCATCGGTTTTCTAAACCGACGGTCGCGTGTTCGAGTCACGCTGGGGACGCCATTTTCACCCCACCCGCACTCACTTGGCCCCGGCCTTGGTGTAAAACTTGTCGATTGTCAGCAGACTGAGGTGGTGCATCGCCAGGCTCAGCTCGGCGAAGGTGTCCATGTCCGCGGGGTCCGCCCCGCCCGCTTCCAGCCGCCGCTTGGTGCGGCGAAAACGCTCGTTCATCGCGTGGTGCTCGTCGGTGTCCCCCAAGGCCCGCAGGAGCCGACGCACGTCGTCCGCCTGCCGCCGCGCCTGCTTCACGAGCCGCAACGCGGCGCCGGCCTCCATCCGGCCGGCGCGCACATCCTGGAACACGCCGCACTCAAAACTGCGGCATTGCCCGGGCCGGTCCGCATAGAGCCGGCAGCTGCGATCCGCACACAGCGCCGCGCAGGGCTGGCGAAAACGTGTGACCGGGGTCGCCCCGCGCGAGGTCCGGACCGGCAGCCCGAGCGCCTTCAATTTCGCCGCGTCGTCCCCCGGCTCCAGCCGCACATGATGAAAGAGTGTGCCGTCACAGCACAGGCCGCATGCCAGGCAAAGTTGTTCCGCGGGGGTCACGACCGCAGCATCCGGCAACCGAGGCCGGGAGCGCAAGCCGGGGTCTGCGGGAATGGGCTTAGAGTCGTTTCTTGCCGAACGCCCGGCCGGAGGGGGATTTGAGGTATTTCTCAAATGCCGCGGCTTTGGTGCGGTCGCGGAAAGCCACTGCCGTTTTGATGCGCCAAGGTCTTTGCTTAGCAGTGTGGGGGACGCCACCGGCATTATGCTTGGCTAACCGGGCGGACAAATCGTCGGTCAAACCGACATAGAATCCTCCCTGCGCGGACAGGGACTCGAGAATATAGACGTAGGCGAAATCGTTCATGCGATTCGGCCCGTTGGATCACTTTTAATCTCGTTTGGGCCACGTTGCCAAGTCCCGCCTACATCGGGCGCTTAGCGGGTGGATCGTAGTCGCCCGTCTTCCGTGGCTGGCTTGCCGAGGCCCGCCTGCGCCCTGCGGACTTCCGCCGTCGCCCTGCGGGCTATGGCGTGACGAGTCGGCGCGGCAGCCTTCGCCAAGGCGTAGCGTGGATTCTACCTTAGGAGCACGTCTGCTGGAGCTGGCTTGCCGAGCCGTAGCTCGTAGAGCGAAGGCTGGTGGAGCAGATCGGGATCAAACCGACGACCTCGTCGTTGCGAACGACGCGCTCTATCAACTGAGCTACTGCCCCCCAATCCAGCGGAGCGGTCTTATTGAGGGACCGCCCCGCCGGAGTAAAACACAATTTTCCGCCCTCCTTTCCCCCTCACCCAGCGCGATTTAACCCGACCGCAATATTGGCCCCTAATTTGCTGTTGCGAGTGACCGGATGGAGGGGGGATACAGCCTCTCCTTCCCTTAACCTGAAATAGAAATCAAAACATGAAAAAGTCCGCCAAGTCCGTTCCCGCCGCCAAGGCCAAGCCCGCCGCCAAGCCCGCCATCAAAGCCGTGACCAAGGTCGTCGCCAAGTCCGCCCCGGCCAAGAAAGCCGCCGCGCCGGCCAAGAAGAAGCCCAGCAGCGAGCCAGCCACCTTCCTCTCCGCCCAGATCGACATCGGCTTCGGCAACCACCTCTACGTCCGCGGCGAAGGTCCGGGCCTGAGCTGGGACCACGGCCTGGCCATGGACAACACCGGCTCCAACCTCTGGACCGCCACCATCAAGGGCGCCAAGCTCCCCGTCGTCTTCAAGGTGCTCGTCAACGACCTCACCTGGAACGTGGGCGCCGACTACAGCGTCGACGCCGGCCAGAGCATCACGGTTTACCCGACGTTCTGAGACTTCAGTCTGTAGGGCGGGGTCGCCGAACCCCGCCGCGAGCACGGCATCATGTTCGCACGAAGGCGGGGTTCGGCGACCCCGCCCTACATCATGTTCAATCCGCCGGATCCGGATTGATCGCCAGCAGCGCTGCGCGCACGTCGTCGGCCGAGAGCTTCTCCCCCGCCTCCGTCAGGGCCGGCAGCACCGCGCTGCGCATCTTGATCCGGGAAAACGGCGCCGGGATGTAGAATCGGTCCCAGCTCTTCAGCCGCCACGAACGGGTGAACTCCGCACCGATGAGCATCATCGGGGCCTGGTTGCGGCGCGTCACCACCAGCACGCCCGGCTCGACCGTGTACATCGGCCCGCGCGGGCCGTCGGGCGTGATGCCGATGTCATGCCCCTGGCGCATCACCTCGATCAGCGCCCGCCCGGCCTCGCGGCCGAAATTGCTGCTCGAGCCCCGCACCGGCACGATGCCGATGAGCCGGTAGAACGCCGCCAGCCAGGCGCCGTCCTTGCTCGCGCTGACCAAGCCATACACCGCCCGGCGCGTGCGATAACGCCGGAAGATCTCGGCGGAAAGAAACAACCGGTTGTGCCATAGCACGACCGCCAGCGGCACATCGGACTTGCTCAGCCGCTCCACCGTCCCGGCATCGGCCTCGAAGCGGAGGGTGCGGGCCCAGACCCGCAGCACGGCGGCCAGCACCCACAGCAACAGCCAGCGCCAGCCGGTGACCTCGTTGATGGAAGCTGGGGGCGGGGTTTGCAGAGGCCCCGTTTATGCCGGCAGACCGGGCCCGTCGCCAAGTTAAACTTGCGTAGTCATCCGTAGGCTCGGCGAAGGCTGAAGCGCCACAAATCCTTGCAACCACGCATGGACTGCAGCCACTTCAAAGCTGACCCCTGCCCAATGCCCGACCCGCTGCCCACGTGTCCACTCCTGCCGTCCGCCCCCGCGGCGATGGATGCGAGCGCGCTCTCGGCCCACGGGGCGGCCCGCGACGCCGCCTTCTACCTCACCGCCCTGACCTACGCGCAGCATCTCTGGCAACGCCGGCTGGCCGCGCGGGCGATCCTCTCGCTCGACCGGGCTCTCGGCGCCGATCTCCGGGGCGACGAGCCCGAGTTGCAGGCCTGGCCCCTGCCCTACGGCCCCATGGCGTGGTTTCTCCGCCACACCCCGCCCGGTGTGTTCATCGGCAACCCGCGCGTGCATTTTCAGCATCTCGCCGACCGCATGAACGAGCCGCGGCGCGACCAGCGCCGCTGGCGCACCTGGGCCTGCTGGGCCCTGGGCCGCGTCGTCCGCCCGGAATTCGGCCCCGACCCCCGGCATGCCGTCATCGAACCCACCACCGCGGAGATCGCCGACCGCTTGCGCGCCCACGGCCTGCCCGGCGAGGCGGCACACTGGGAGAACATTTTGCGCAATTGTGAGCGCAACGCGCCCTGACCAGTGACTTGTCCGCCGGCCGCCGACCCGGTACGACTAAAAGCTCACCCCCCTACCCCGCATGCGTCTGACCCTACCCCGTCTCACCTGGGCCCTGGCCTTGTCCAGCGCCCTCCTCGCCCCCGCCAAAATCGAGGATTGGAAGGATCCCCAAGGCAATGTGTTCAAGGCCGAGCCCGCCGAGGCCCTCGGACCCTTCGCGCTTTTCCGCACCCCGACCGGAGGCGGCCGCCGCCTGCCCTGGCGCGCGCTCAGTCAGGAGGACTGCGTGCGCTTCCATGAACAGACCGGCACCAAACCCGAGCGCGCCGACCGCTGGGCCGACGCCACCGGCCAGCTGACCGGACGCCTCCGCGGCTACCTGCGCCAGTACGAGGAAGTGACCCTCGTGCCCGTCGACCTCCGCACCCTGCCCGAGCCCGAGATCCTGATCGTCTTCATCGTCGAGAACTCGGCCAGCGGCTCCTGGGACATGAGCACCCAATCCATCCCCCTCTTCAAGGACCTGCAGGCCAAGCACCCCGGTGAGGTCGCCGGTATCCAGTACGGGGTGAACCACGGCGCGCAGGAGCATGGCGACATGAACATGCGGAGCAACGTGCCTTGGCCGATGGTGGACTATGAGGAACAGCGCCGCATCCCCGCCCTGTTCCGCCTTTCCCCCAAGATGGGTGATTTCGCCCTGTTCGCCCTCTCCCGCGATGGCGTGCCCATCTTCGGCGTCAGCAATCCCGACGCTGCCGCGGTCACGCAGTTCTTCACCGACGCGCATGCCCTGCTCGGCCTGCTGCATCCGGCCAACCCGAAAGGCTGGGCCGAGCGCGCCCACTATCTCTCCGCCCTGCACGCCTCCCGCCACCGCACGGATGCCGCCGGCCCCGTGCTCGTGGGGGACCCGCTCGTGCCGAAGGGCCTGAGCGACCGCGGCATTTACCGCGTCGAGGCCAAGATCGAGGTCGGCGCCGACGGCAAGGTCACGGCCGTCACCCTCAAGGAGGATGCCGCTATTCCCGCCGAGATGGCCCCGGCCCTCGCCAAGGCCCTGCAGCGCTCCGCCGTCTTTGTACCCGCCGTGAACCAGGGCGTCTTCGTCCCGGGCACCTACGACTACCTGAAAGAAGTGCCGCGTTGAGCCGGCCGCCGCCGGCGCTGAACCGGCGCAAAAAAAGGCCTCCCTGCGGGGAGGCCTTTTTCTTGAAAACTGGCGGGATGGACGAGACTCGAACTCGCGACCTTCTGCGTGACAGGCAGACGCTCTAACCAACTGAGCTACCACCCCGTTGACCGGGAAAGAGGCCGCAACGTAGATTCGCGGATAGGGCTGTCAAGCGTCGTTTGGAAATTACCCGGCGCTCCGGCGGGCGAAATAATCCAAGGCCGTTTGCCGGTCCGTTTCAATCTGGCGCTGCAGGGCCTCCAGACTGCCGAACTTGCTCTCGGGACGAAGGAAATGAAGCCAATGCACGGTGAGCGAGGCCCCATAACCCAGCGTGGACTCCTCCAGCAGGTGCACTTCCAAAAGGGGCGAGGTGTCCTGCCCCACCGTCGGCCGCAGGCCGTAGTTGGCGACGCCCTGGAGGGCCTTCCCTGGCCCGGTGGTGACCTCGACCGCATAGACCCCGTGGCGGGGCGGCAAACCGGGTTGCCAGGCCAGATTGAGGGTCGGAAACCCAAGGGTCCGGCCCAACTGCCGGCCCGGCTGCACCACGCCTTCGCTGAAATAGGTGTACCCCAGCAGGGCGTTGACCCCGGCGATGTCGCCAGCCACGAGCAGCTCCCGGATCCGCGAACTGCTGATGGGGGCGCCGTTGTGGTTCAGGCGCGGGGCGCTGGTGACCGACAACCCGGCCCGCGTCGCCGCCGCCACCAGCAGGGCAACATCCCCCGTGCGGCCGCGGCCGAAGCGCCAGTTTTCGCCGACATAAAGGGCCGCCAGGTGCGGCAGGTGGCGCTGCAGGTGCGGCACAAAATCCTCCGCCGCGAGCGCGGCATACGCGGCGTTGAAATTCTGCTCGATAAGCACGTCCACGCCGAGCCGGGCCAGCACGGCGCGCTTGGCCGCCGGCGGCAGCAGCAGGGGGGTCGGATTCGCGGGCCGCAACAACACGCTCGGGTGCGGCGCAAAGGTCAGCACGCCGGCCAGTCCCCCGCTCCGCCTGGCGGAGTGGATCGCGGCCTCGATCACCGACTGGTGCCCGAGGTGG
The DNA here is from genome assembly GCF_001746835.1 of Lacunisphaera limnophila. Lineage (NCBI taxonomy): Bacteria > Pseudomonadati > Verrucomicrobiota > Opitutia > Opitutales > Opitutaceae > Lacunisphaera > Lacunisphaera limnophila. The sequence goes on from NZ_CP016094.1 coordinate 11,127, forward strand.
ACCCCGTCGAACATGCCGACCGCCAGGTGCAGGGGCTGGGCGGGCAGGTCCGCCCGTTCCAAGCCGTCGATCTGCCGGAGACCGCTCACAGGGCGACGCGCGGCGCCGCCTCGTAGATCGGGATCAACCGCTTTTCGATGTCGGGCAGGGCCATGGTCTCGATTTCCTCGAGGGGGAGGCATTGCTTGATCGTGAACTGGCCGCTGGCCGTGCGCCTCAGCGCCGAGAGGTGCGCGCCACAGCCGAGCTTGTTGCCCAGATCATGCGCAATCGTCCGCACGTAGGTGCCCTTGGTGCAATGCAGGTCAAAGGTCAGCTTGGGCAGGTCGAAGGTCAGCAGGTCGAAGGCCGTCACGCGGATGAACCGCGGCTCGCGCTCCACCTCCTCGCCCTTGCGCGCCAGCTTGTAGAGCGGCACGCCGTCGATCTTGATGGCCGAGTGCATCGGGGGCGTCTGGTACTGGTCGCCCATGAAGGTCTTCATCACCTCGCGCACCTGCGCCACGGTGAGCTCCGGCACGGGCCGCGTCTCCATCATCTCGCCCTCGGCGTCCTGCGAGTCGGTGACCACGCCGAGCGTGGCCTCGCCCTCGTAGGCCTTGTCCACGCTCATGAGGTATTGCGAGATGCGGGTGGCCTTGCCGATCAACATGACGAGCACCCCCGTGGCCATCGGGTCGAGCGTGCCGGCGTGGCCGATCTTCTTCATGCCGAGCTTCCGGCGCAGCCGGTAGACCACGTCGTGGGAGGTCAGGCCCTTGGGCTTGTCCACGAGGAGCACGCCCTCCATTTCCTTGGTGGGTCCGAGGCTCATGCGAGGGCGGCGTCGACCTCGTTGAGGCGCTGGGTGATGGCGGCGAGGAGGGCGGGATAAAAGTCGGGGAGCGTGCCGGGCCAGTTGAGACCGGCGGCGTTGGCGTGCCCGCCGCCGTTGAACTGGGCGGCGATGGTGTCCATGCGATAAACGCTGAGCTTGCCGCGCAGGCTGGCCTTGACGGTGCCGGGGCGCTCCTCGATGAGCACGCCGATCTCCACCCCGTCGATGGACCGGGCATAGTCCACGAGACCCTCGGTGTCCTCCTCGGTGGCCCCGCTGCTGGCGAATATACCCTGCGGCAGCACGCCGAGGCACACCCGGCCGCCGCATTCCAGGCGGAGCGAGCCGATGAAATGCTGGAGGAGCTTCAGCTTGCCGAGCGACTCGCGCTCATACAGCTCCGCGCCCGCGAGCGCGGGATCGGCCCCGCGGGCGACCAGCTCGGCGCTGAGCCGGAAGACACGCTCGGAGGTCGACGGAAAACGGAACTGGCCCGTGTCCGTCATCATGCCCGTGTACAGCGCCTGGGCCGTCACCCGGTCGATCGGGAGGTCGGCGTCGAGGAACAGGCCCGTGAGCACCTCCGCCGCGGCCGCCGAGGCGGTGTCCACGAAGTCGAAGCGGGCGAAACCCTGGTTGGAGATGTGGTGGTCGACGCAGGCGATCGGCGCCGAGTACATCGTGCGGACCTTCTCCCCGGCCCGGCCATGGTCGGCACAGTCGGTGAAGATCGCGACCCGGCCCTCCGGCGAAAGCTCGTCACGGCCGTAAAACGGGGTGTCGCCGACCAGGAACTTGATGCGCCGCGGCACCTTGTCGGGGTTCATGCACACAGCCTCCACGCCGTGGGCGCGGAGCACGCGGCACAGGGCGACCTGCGAGCCGATGCAGTCGGCGTCGGGCCGCTGGTGGCCGATGACGGTGACCTGCTTGCCGCGCAGCTCGGAGACCAGCACGGCGAAGCGGGCGGCGAAGCGCGGGTAGTGCATCATGGCTTGGGTGTCTCCCGGTCGATCTCGCCGAGCAGCGTCTCCACCCGCAGCGTGCGCGGGGCGTGGTTGTCGTGCACGAAGGTCAGCAGCGGGACGTGGCGGATGATGACGTTCTTCGCCAGCATCTCGCGGATCTCGTCGCGGCGGCCGCGGAGCCACTTCCCGGTCTTTTCCGCCACCGTGTCGTCGCCGAGGACGGAATAGTAGACCTTGGCTTCGCGCAGGTCGCCCGTGATCTCCACGCTGGTGATGGTGATGCCGACCGCCTCGCTCGTGTAGCGCTTGCGCAGGAACGCGCTGGTCTCGCGCTGCAGGAGCTCGTTGACGCGGAGGAGGCGGTTGGACATGGCGTGACGGGATGGAACCGTGGCCCGGAGGGCGGAACGGCGGTCAGAGCGAGGCCCGGACCTTCTGGATTTCGAAGCACTCGATGCGATCGCCCGGCTGGTAGCCGTCGAAGCCGTCGAGCCGGATGCCGCACTCGAGACCGGCGCGAACCTCGTTCGCGTCGTCCTTGAACCGGCGGAGGGTACCGACCTTGCCCTCGTAGAGGGACTCCTTGCCGCGGCGGACGCGGGCGGTGGCGCCGCGGTTGATCTTGCCCTCGGTGACGAGACAGCCGGCGACGAAGCCCTTGGCCACGGGGAACACCTGGCGCACCTCGGCGCCGCCCAGCTTGTTCTCCTTGAGATCGGGGTCGAGCAGGTCGGCCATCATCTCGCGCAGGCGGTCGCCCAGCTCGTAGATGATTGAGAAATTCTCGATGGTCACGCCGTGGTGCTTCGCGAGCGCGGTCACGCCGTTTTCCTGCTTCGTGTTGAAGCCGATGATGACGGCCTTGCCGGTGCTGGCCATCAGCACGTCGTTCTTGCTGATCACGCCGACGTCGGACGCGACGATGCTGAGCGAGACCTTGGTGCTCTTGATGCCCTCGAGCACGTTCTTCACGGCCTCGAGCGAGCCGAAGACGTCGGATTTGAGCACGACGCGCAGGACCTTGGCCTGGGTGGCCGCGATGTTGGCGAAGAGGGCCTCGAGGGAATTGTCCTTCGGCACGGCGTCCTCGCTGATCGTGGTCTTCTTCAGCAAGTCGGAGGCCTCCTCGGCGAGTTTCTCGGCCTCGCGGGCGTTCTTGGCGCTGACAAACTTGGCGCCGGAATCCGGCGAACCGGACCAGCCGATGACGCGCACGGGCATGGCCGGCGGGGCTTCCTTGATGGTGTTGCCCTGGTCGTCGTACATGGCGCGGACCTTGGCGTAGTGCGGACCGCACACGATGGCGTCGCCCACGCGCAGGGTGCCGCGCTGCACGATGATGGTGGCGAGCGGGCCGCGGCCCACGTCCACCTGGGACTCAATGACCACGCCGCTGGCCTCCGTCTTCGGGTTGGCCTTCAGCTCCAGCACGTCGGCCTGGAGGAGGATCATGTCGAGCAATTCGGTGATACCCTGGCCCTTGATGGCGGCGACAGGGACGGTGACGGTCTCGCCGCCCCAGTCCTCGGGCGCGATCTGGCGCTCCTGCATCTGCTGCTTCACGCGGTCGAGATTGGCGCCCTTCACGTCCATCTTGTTGACGGCAACCATCATCGCGACGGCGGCGTCCTTGGCATGCTGCAGGGCCTCGTCGGTCTGCGGCATGAAACCATCGTCGGCCGCGACCACGAGGACCGCGATGTCGGTGACGGAGGCGCCGCGGGCGCGCATCTTGGTGAAGGCGGCGTGACCGGGGGTGTCGAGGAAGGTGACCTTGCGGCCGTTGTGCTCGATCTGGTAAGCGCCGATGTGCTGCGTGATGCCACCGGCCTCGCCGGCGGCGACGTTGGCCTTGCGGATGGCGTCGAGGAGGGAGGTCTTGCCGTGGTCGACGTGACCGAGGATGCAGACCACGGGGGGACGCGGGGCGAGGTTCTTGAGGTCTTCCTCGCGGGCCTTCTCCTCCTTGTTGATCTTGGCCTTCTCGGGCGTGACGACGGGCGCGGCGGCCTCGCCGCGATGCTTGATGTCGAGCAGGAAGCCGTGCTTCTCGCCGAGCTTGGTGGCCACAGCCTCGTCGATGGACTGGTTCATCGACGCGAAAATGCTCATCTCCATGAGCTCGGAGATCAGCTTGAACGGCTTGAGGCCGAGCGCGACGGCGAAGTCGCGCACGATGATCGGCGGCTTGAGATGGATGATTTTGACGCCGCCCTCCTCGGTGACGGTCATCGAACTCGCGGCGGCCGCGGCGCCCGGCGTGGGCGGGAGCACCGGGGCGGTCTTGGCGACGGGCGCCGGCGGCGGCATCGGCGGGCGGGCCGAAGGCATGGGCATCGGCGGCGGGGCGACCGGGGCCTTGGCCATGGGGGCGGGCGCCACCGGCGGGCGGTAGGCAGGCACGGGCAGCGGCGCCGGGGCGGGCCGCGGGGCCATCGGGGCGGAAACGAAGGGACGCGGAGCCGGCACGGGGGGCGGCGCCAGCGGCGCCTTGGCGGCGGGGGCCGGCACGGCGGCGACCGGGGCCGGCGGCGGGTTCAACGCGGCGCTGGCGGCAGCGCGCGCGGCGGCGGCAGCCTTGGCGGCCTCTTCCTTCTCGCGGAGAATGTCCTGCGCCGACTTCACGAACACGCCGGCGGGCAATTTTACCTTGGACGGTTCGAGCACGGTGGCCGGGGTCGAGGCGGGCTCGGCGGCATGAACCTCGGGGGCGGCGGGGGCCGGCGGCGGGTTCTTGGCGGCGATCTCCTGCTCCAGCGCCTCGGCCGTGATGTTGTCCACGGTGCTGGAGACGCTCTTGGCCGGATAGCCGCGTTCCTTCAACAAGGACATGAGGTCCTTGTTGTCCATGCTGAGCTTCTTCGCGAGTTCGTGAATGCGGATGCTCATTCGGTGGCGGGGGCGCGGGGCGGGAGGTTGAGTTGCAAAGTTTAGTTACCCGAGACCTTGGCGATGATGCCGGCGGCCTCTTCCGGGGAGAACCCGGCGTCGGCCAGGTCGGAGGCCTCGACGCCCTCGAAGGCGGCGGGGGAATTGATGCCGTTTGCGACCAGGCGCTCGGCCAGAGCGGCCTCAAAGCCGTAGGTGCCGGTGAGCAGGGCGATGGCCTGCGCGCGCGGGTCGGCGGTGACGACCTTGAATTCCTCGATGTCGAGGCGCCAGCCCACGAGGCGGGAGGTCAGGCGGGCGTTCTGGCCCTTGCGACCGATGGCGACGGCGAGGTCGTCGTTCACCACGCGGACGAGGATGCGCTTGTTCTTTTCGTCGAGCAGGATCTCGCGCGGCACGGCCGGCTTGAGCGCCTCGATGAGCATTTCCTTCGTGTCGGCGTGGTACGGGATGATGTCGATCTTCTCGCCGCCGAGCTCGCGGACGATGCTCTTGACGCGGGCGCCGCGGGCGCCGACGCAGGCGCCGACCGGGTCGACCTTCGGGTCGGCGCTGGTGACGGCGATCTTGGTGCGGTAACCGGGCTCGCGCGCGAAGGCCTCGATCTTGACGGTGCCGTCGGCGATCTCGGTGACCTCGAGCTCGAAGAGGCGGCGGACAAACTTGGGGCTGGCGCGGCTGAGGATGATCTCGGGGCCGCGGCTGCTGTTCTCGATCTCGAGGAGGATGCAGCGGATGCGCTCGCCGGGGGCGTATTCCTCGCCGGGGACCTGTTCCTTGCCCGGCATGACGGCCTCGGCCTTGCCGAGGTCGATGAAGAGGTCGTTGCGCTCGCGGCGGCGCACGGTGCCGCTCACGATGTCGCCCACGGAGTCCTTGAAGTCGTCGTAGATGCGCTCCTTCTCAAAGGCGCGCAGGCGCTGCATGATCGCCTGGCGGGCGGTCTGCGCGGCGATGCGCCCGAGGTAGGACGGGTCGATTTCCTTCTCGATGATGTCGCCGTTCACGGCCCCGGCCTTGAACACCTGGGCCTTCTCGACGTGGATCTCGAGCTTCGGGTCGGACACGGAGTCCACGACCTTGAGCATCGACCAAGCCTTCATCTGGCCGTTCTTGGGGTTGATCTCAATCTTGAGTTCCTGGCCGGAATTGACGCCCTTCAGGGCGGCCGTCTTGATCGCGTTGACGATCGTGGAGATCATATCGGCACGGGGAATGCCCTTCTCCTTCTCCATGTATTCGAGGACGGACAGGATTTCGCTGCTCATGGTGTGTTTTGATTAATGGGAAAAAAAAAGCGGACCCGAGGGCCCACTTTTTGGAAAGTGAACTAGTTGTAGGGGGTGGAACTTACCGGGTCGCGCAAAGACTTGTCAAGCCCCGGCAAGGGGCCTGCAATTCAGCCACTTGCACGAGCATCCCGCTCAATGATCCAACCAAGCAAACCTTGGGCCCAGCCATGGGTCTGTGGGCCCACCCCCTTTCCCGCCAACCCGAGGGAGCCGAGCGCCCGCCGGACTTCCCCCGGCGCATCGCCCAAATACCACTGAAACCAACGGTCCTGCTGATCCTTCCCGGTCCCGGCGGCGACCAAGGGTAAAAGACCGTCGCACACGAGGTTGTCCAAGCGCGAGCCACCGAGGACCCCACCCGTGATTTCATCCCGGACCCACTCCCGGAGCGCGGCCAGTTCCAGCTGTTGCCGGACCGGCCGGGTGGACGGCCCCACGCTGACCCGGGCCGACGGCAACGCTTTCAATCGATTGGGCCAGTCGGGCCGGGCGGCGACCCAGGCGGCATATTGCTGCAAGCGCCGGCGAGGATGATTGGCCGGCCGGACCGCCTGGGTCTGCCAGGCCGCATCCGCTTCCCGGTAAATCGCGGCGAGGTCGGGTCCCCTGCCCCACTCCGCCAAAGGGTGCCGGCCGGCCACCGCGAGCATCGCGGCCCGGTTGTGCCGGTAACCCAGAATCTCCAGCGCCGTGTGGTGCGCCGCTTCGGTCCAGCCGAGTTTGCTCAGGCGGATCCCGGCAAACCTCATCTTTTGCCCCCACCGGTCCCGGGCCCGGCGCAGCAACATTTCCCGAAGATCCGCGGGCGGCAGCAGGGACAGCTCCGCGATCTTCTCGGCGGTATCGCGCGCCGTGAGATTCTCCAGCGCATCATCCGAGGCGTATTCCTCCAGCCCCCGGTGCAGCCGCGGGAGCAGCACGAGCGTCGGCAACGGCTCGCCAACATGCGACCGCGCCTCGGCCTGGTTTTCGGGGGGAGGAAACAACACGACGTGCAACACGACCCGGTCGTAGGCGCGATCCGTGGCGTGGCCGTGCGCCCGCCAGTCGCTGGCGTGGAAGTGCACTTCGATGTCGCCGGTGACTTCCCGGCGCTCCATCAACAGGCTGGCCCCCAGAAAGTCCGGACCTCCCCGCAGATTCCAGGCGCCCGGCCGCACGACCGCAAGGGACCGTCCATCCGTCAGGCGCAGGCCCTGGGTATCAAAATCCTGCCGCAGCCAGATTTTCTGCACCACGCGCTCCGCCATGGTGTACGGGCCATAGAGACCCTGCATCTCGTGAACCTGCGTGCTGATCGTGGCCATGGGGGTGAGTCCTGTCGCCTGGCCCTGCGACACATTTTGCTGACTCGACACAGCGCCAAATCCGCCAACGCTGCGAGTAGGAATTTTCACCTGAAATCAGGCATCGGAAGGGTGGCAGAGTGGTCTATCGCGGCGGTCTTGAAAACCGCTGAACCGCAAGGTTCCGGGGGTTCGAATCCCTCCCCTTCCGCCAGTCTCCGCCCGCCGTGCCAGCGGCGAGGAGACTGCCGCGTCGTAACCCGCGTTCAGCGGGTGGAGGCGGGCGCGCTGTCCCCGCGTGCTTCGATTCGACCAGCCATAGCGCTTTGGGGCGCAGCGAATCAATCCCTCGCCTTCCGGCACCATCCCCCAAAAAAAGCCCTCCCGGCCGGCGGCACAGGAGGGCGAACAATCAGGGGGGCTGCCCGACGCTCACTCGTCGCGGCGCGAGCCCATCAGGATGAGCACGATGTGCAGCAAGCTGCCCAGCGAGGCCACGAAGGCGGCGACGTAGGTCAGTGCGGCGGCGTCCAGCGTCTGGTTCACGCCCGGCATCTCGTCGCGATCAAGGATGCCCAGGTTCACGAGCTGCGCCTTCGCCCGGTTGCTGGCATCGAACTCCACCGGCAGGGTGACCAGCTGGAAGAGACAGATGACGGCCAGCGCGGCGGCGCCGAGCATCAGAAACATCCCGCCAAGGCCCTGCGCGCCGAGCACGATGCCAATGATGATGAGCAGCTGCGAGGCGCCCGACGAAATCTGCGTCGCTGGCACCAGCGTCTGGCGGAGCTTCATCATCGAGTAGCCCACCTTGTGCTGGATGGCATGGCCGGCCTCGTGGGCGGCGACGCCGAGGGCAGCGAGGCTGGTGCCGTGATAATTCTGTTCCGAGAGCGCCAGGCGCTTGTTGCTGGGGTCGTAGTGGTCGGTCAGCTGGCCGGGCACCTGCACGATCTCGACGTCACGGATGCCAGCGCTCTGCATGACCGCCGCGGCGGCCTCGCGGCCAGTGATGCGGCCACGCGACAGGATCTGCACATTGCGGTTATAGGCGCTCGACACGCGCATCTGGGCGTAGAAGCCGAACAGCATGGGCACAGCGATGAGGACAATCATGATCATCATGGTGGTAAAGAGGGTTGAAGGCCGTGAAGTTTGCCGGGACGGGGATTTTTTCCAGTGAAAACGCTCCCGGTGGAAACGCCGGCCCGGGCTTGTAATCAGACGCTAGACCAGGCCCGCCCGCACCAGCAGGGCCTGCAGGTCGGGCGGCCGGCCCATGAACGCCACGAAGAGCTCCATGGGGTCGGCGCTGTTGCCCCGGCTGAGGATGTGGCGGACAAAATCCCGACCCACAACCGGGTTGAACACCCCCTCGCGCTGGAAGCGCGTGAAGGCATCGGCATCGAGCACCTCCGCCCACTTGTAGGAATAATAACCGGCGGCGTAGCCGACCGGATCGGAAAAGAGGTGGGTGAAACGGTTCTCGATCGTCGGCGTGGGCGGCTCGGTCGGGGTGAGATAGTCCGCCAGCCGGCCCCGGAGCCAAGCCCCGAGGTCCGGGCCCATCGCGGCGACGGGCTGCATGTGCAGGTCGAGATCCAGCCGCGCAAAGGCCAGCTGCCGCATCGTGAAGGTGGCGCTCCGGAAATTCTTCGCCGCGATCAGGCGGGCGAAGAGCGGCTCCGGGATCACCGCGCCGGTCTCGTGGTGGCGGGCGAAGAGATCGAGGCTTGCCCGCTCCCAGCACCAGTTTTCCATGATCTGTGAGGGCAGCTCTACAAAGTCCCAGGCCACGTTGACTCCATTGAGCGACTTGATCGCGACCTCGCCGAGCAGGTGATGCAGCAGGTGGCCGAACTCGTGGAAGACCGTTTCCACCTCATGGTGCGTGAGGAGCGCGGGGCGGTCGCCCGCCGGCGGCGTGAGGTTGCCGCACATCAAGCCCAGGTGCGGCGCCCGCCCGCCCCCGGGCTGCGGGCCGCCCGTGATGAGATAATTCATCCAGGCCCCGCCCCGCTTCGACTCGCGCGGATGCCAGTCGGCGTAGAACGAACCGAGGTGCCGGCCGGCCGCGTCGTGCAACTCGTAGAATTTGACCTCCGGATGCCAGACCTCCACCGCGCCCGCCGGCCGTTCGGTGACCCGCAGACCGAAAACCCGGCCGACAATCTCAAACATCCCGGCGAGCACGCCCGGCAGCGGGAAATAGGGCCGCAACTGCTCCTCATCAAAATCGTAGCGCGACCGGCGTAGTTTCTCCGCCCAGAAGCCAACCTCCCACGGCGCGAGCCGCGCGGCGGGGCCGCCGGTCTGCTGGGCCTTGAATTCCTCCAGCTCCCGGGCCTCGCGGTCGAAGGCCGGTTTCACCCGCTCGTGCAGGTTCGCGATGAACTCGAGGGCCTTGGCCCCACGCCCAGCCATGCGGCGCGCCAGCACCAGGTCGGCGAAGTGCGCCTCGCCCAGCAGCCCCGCCTTCTCCTGGCGCAACGCGAGAATCCGGGCGACCAGTTCCGGATTCGCGTGCGGGGCCACGCGCCCGACCGCCGCCGCCGCCTGCCACACCTCGCGTCGGAGGGATGTATCCTCCGCGTAAAGCATGACCGGCTCCTGTGAGGGCATGGGCAGCGAGAAACGCCAGGCCGGCTGCGCCTCCGTCCCGTGCCCCTTCTTGAGCGCGCTCTGGCGTGCGGCCTCGCGGGCATGATCCGGCAGGCCGCGTAGGCGCGCGGGGTCGGTGACGATCAGCTCCCAGGCGTTGGTGGCATCAAGGACATTTTCCGCGTACTTCTGCGTCAGCTGCGCGAGCTCGCTTTGCAGGGCTTCTAACCGCGCTTGCTTGTCCACGGGCAGATCGGCGCCCTGCTGACGGAAATCCGCCAGCGTCTCCGTGAGGAAACGCCGATGATCACCCGACAAAACCCGGGCGGAAGGATGCGCCGCCGCGGCCTTCACCCGGAGCCACAGTGCGGCGTTCAGCGGGATCTTCGCCTGAAACGCCGACACCTTGGGCAGGGCCGCATTGTGCGCGGCGCGCAGGTCCGGCGCATCGGCCACGCTGGTCAGGTGCGAGACCTTGGCCCAGGTCTCGTTCAGTAATTCGGTGGCGCTCTCCAGTGCCAGAAAGGTATTCGCGTAATCCGCCTCGCCCGGCGCGATCCGCGTGATGGCGGCCAGGGCCGCCTCCGCGTGAGCGAGGGCCGCCTCCACGGCCGGCTCCACCTGGTCGGCGGTCAGCCGGGACCACGGAATCTGGAACGCACGGTCAAGAAAGGGATTGTCCATCGGACCGAAATGACCGGTCCCGGTGCGGCCCTGTCAACCGAATTGCCCGCCGCCCGTCCGTGCCTAGCGCTCAACCGGCGGCACGATTTCCAGCAGCAGCCAGAAGTCCGCCGTCTGCACCGGTCGCATCCAGGGCCCGAGCGCATGCATCAGCGGCAGCCGGTCATAATACTCCCGCTGGTCGCGGGCCAGGGTCAGGCAGCAGTGGGTGACACCGGCGGCCCGCAGCCGGCGCCCGACGGCCGCCTCGGCCAGACCTTGGGGAATCAGGGCGCTCATTTCCGGGCTCCACAGCGGCAGCACCTTCACGCCCCGCGCGACCAAAAACGCATGCAGGTAGGCGTCATCGACCACAACCCGACCGGAGCCAATGATCGCCGCGGCGCGATCATGCGTGTGGTCGCCGCGTTGCGCTGACCGGGCTGCGCCCACCTTGAGCCACGCCGCCGCCGGGATCCCCAAGGGCGACTGCATCATGACCAGGGCGCGCACCGTTGCCTCGCCCGTGAGCACGAGGAGTCCCGCCAGCAGCCAGCCCCGCCATCGTCCCGGGACCCGGCTGAGGCCCGCCCCGCCCGCCACTGCCAGCAGGGCCAGCACCGGGCTGAGCACGCGAAGCGAATACCCCAGCCCCCCCGCCGTGTAGCTCACCGAGCCAAGCCACAAGGCCAACCACCCCGCGGCCAACCAGCGGGCGAAAACCGGCCAGTTGGCGCCGCGTCGCATGCTCAACAGAGCACTGAGCAGCAGACCGGCGCCGAGCGGCCACGCCAACTGGCTGGCCTCCGCCAGGCGCTCGGCCCCGTGGCCGCTGAACCCGTAGCGGGCGCGAAAGGAGTGCATCAACCCGGCGTGCATTTCGTTGATCGGAAACCAGCCGCCGAGATCGAAATTGTAGAGCGGATTGCCTGTCCGCATCCAGACCCGCGCATACCACGGCAACAGCATGAGCAGCGTCGCGAGGACGAAACCAATCACCTCCCGTCCCGGGCGACGACGCCAGACCAGCCAGGCCAGACCGAACGGCACCAACATCAGGCCGTAATCGCGGCTCAGCGCGACCGTGCCGGCCGCCAGCGCCGCCAGCCGCCAATCCGTCTCCGTTTGGTCGCCCCCCAGGGCCCAAGCCATCGCGAGTAGACCGAGGGTGGTCAGACCCGTCTCCTGCCCCATCGACACGGACCAAGTGTGCATGGCCGAGCCGGCCAGCACGACCAGGGCCCAATACGCGGCGGCCCGCCCACCGAGACGGGCCGCCAGCATGCCCACCAGTCCGTAACCAAGCCCGGCCACCAGCAGGACGACCGGGGCGGTGAGACTCGCGTCAAAGGATCCCGCCCCCAGATAACTCCAGGCGTACAGCAACGCGACCAGCGGCGGGATGCTCTCCGGCCACATGTACCGGGCAAAATCCTCCGCTTGGATCGCGGGATAGAAACCCATGCCAGCCGCCTGCACGATCTGGCGGGCCAGGAAATCCCAGCGAAAAATGGTGTCGGGCCCGGTCAAGGGCTGCGCGACGGAACGGTAGGCGAGCAGCAGGAAAACCACGCTAACCGCGGCCCCCGCCGCGATGGCAAGGCCGCGTGGCGGGGGCGGTTCAACCCCGGGCCGCCGCGGGGGTGGCGGCGGCATCCCTCGCGGCCACACGGCCCCCAGCAGCGAGAGGACCGCGCTCAGGCCCAGCCACGATGTCCGCCCCAAGGGTATACCCGCAACCTGCGCCAGGAGCGCGGCGGAAAAGAGAATCACAGCCGACGCGAGCATCGCCGCGACGACCAGCGGCCCGCCCCGCCAGCCCTGTCGCCAGGCCGGTAGCAGGCCGCAGCCCAGATAGCCCCACAAGCACCACAAGGCCCACGCCCCCGGGAAAGTCATGCCATCACCACATCACCCGGCAGAACGTTGCCAATGTCTTTCTCGGCCGCGTGCCGCGGCGGGCGGCGCGTGGTCGCCACCCGCCGTTTCACCAATGCCAGGCGGCGCCGGCGGCAATCTGCCGGCGGGCGGCGGGAACCGCGGGCACTTCCTGGAAGTTATCATCCCACAGGTTGTCCACCCGCAGCGATAGCTCGAGGCCACGCCCCCGCGTCGGCCGCCAGTAGATCCCCGCGGAGGTCAGCACCCCGGTGTTGCCCCCGATGACCCGCAGGGAGTTTTTCTCCTGTCGCCGGTACTCGTTGTCCACGCGCAGCTCGAGGCCTTCGGCCAGGCGCGCCACCAGCGCCGCCGTGAGGCGATGCCGCGGAAAATTCAGGGCGTAGAAACTGGCGGTCACCGTGGCCGCGCCGTAATCGGCCTGCTTCTCAAGATACGTGTAACCCAGAATCAGGTCGTACCGCCCGGTGTTCAGGATCGCGACTAGCTCCAGACCTGCGGTGTCGATGTCCACGGGATTGGCGGTGCGGGCGACGACACCGTTCCGGAAAGTCCAGTCCACGAGTTCATCGTCCTGCCGGTGAAACACGGCCGCCTGCACGGTCCAGGCTTCCTGGGTGAACGCGATTCCCGCCTCGAGGTTGCGACTGGTTTCCCGCCCCAGGTTGGGATTGCCGCGGAAAAGGCCGGCCGCGGGGTTTGAATTCAACGCGGTGTAGGTCGCGACCTGGCTGCTCTCCGCGTACTGGACATACAGGCGCTGGCCGGACGGACGGCGCAAGGCCAGCTCCATGACGGGTGAAACCGCGGCTTCGTCGCGGTTGGTGTCATCATAGGCGGCACCGGCACGCAGGGTCAGCCGGCCGGCCGTCGTGTCGCGGGTGTGCTCCGGCACCACGGACAGCTTGAAATATTCCCGCGTGCGGAAACGCCCGAAGGTGAGCGAGGTGGATTCAAGGCTGTCACGCAGGTACTGCGCGGCATAGGCGACGGCCCAGGGACCGGACTCCTGCCGGCCATCGGCCGCCACGGCCCGCACCCGCGTGGTATGGATGAAGGGATTCGAGGCGCCCGGCACGACGCGGTTGAATTCGTAATCGTCGTAATTGCGCCGGTAGTAGGCTCCGACCTGCCAGAAATTCCCCGGCGCGGACTCCGCGCGGTGATTGAAGGCATAGAGCTCGGTCTGGAGAAACTCGGTCTCGTTGAAGCCAAAGGGCGTGTAGAGGTTGGGCCAGCCGAAGAATTTTTCCTGCCACCCGGCAAAAAGATCGGTCTGGGTCCCCTCCCCGACAAGTTGGACGCGCCCGGCCACGCGCTTGAATTCGTGATCACCGAACGGGATCGAGCCGGTGGATTCGGAGCGCGCCAGGTCGAGATCGGCGGCCAGCGTGCGTCCGGCCAGCGGCTCCTTCAGCACCACCCCTTGGTAAAGGCTCTGGCGTTGGGTGGAATGATCACCCACCACCAGCGCGAGTTCCCCGCGCTGCACGACCGGTCGCCAGCCATAGGCCACCGAACCGACCTGAGCGTTGAAACCGCCGGCCGCGTTGTCGGCGCCCGTCAGGATCCGGGGCGTGGTCAGCATGGCCGGCGCCACGGGGAGCTCGGCGAAGTAGTGCCCGGTCTGCGGATCAAACAGCCCGAGCGCGCCGAGCTTGAAACCCGTGTTCTCGAAAATCCCGCCACGAATCGCCACGTCCGCCTGGCCCTCGGCCAGGTTCCGGGCCTGCACATCCACGCGAGGTTCGAATTGCAGGCCGGAGACCGGCATCGCGAAGGTTGAAACCGGGGCCTGATTGGCCACCTGCTCGGAGTAAACGGACAGCTTGGGGAGGACCAACGGCTCCGGGTTGACCTGCGCCGCCAGAGCGACCGGCCAGGCGAACGCGAGGAGTAACCGAGTGAGGCGGCGCGGAGGAATTGCGAGGGAGGAGGTCATCGGTTAATTTAGAATTACAAATTGATTAACTATTAGACCAAAAACAAGGCCGCGCGCACGCGGCCTGGGATTGTCGCCGGGGCGAACCTTACTCGCCGTCGCTGCCAATGGCCTCCACGGGACAGCCCTCGAGGGCCTCCGTGCAAAGCTGGACCTCTTCCTCGGTCGTCGGCTGGGCGAAAACGAAGGAATAGCCGCCCTCTTCATGGCGCTTGAAGAACGCCGGGGCGGTCTCGCGGCAGAGATCGCAATCGATGCACTGCTGGTCCACGTAAAACTTGCCGGCTGCGTTGTCGTTCCACTTGTCTGCTTTGTTGGCCATGGGTCCGTTCAATCAAGGGGAATTCGCCGCCCTGTCAAGGAGGAGGATGCCTGCCGGTTGAGGCTTTCCCTCGCGTGCGACCCGGGCTTGTATTGTCACCCAACCGACATAAGTTTCGCCGTAATGCCGTCCGACCGATCCTACATGCGGGGTGACTATCCCCGGCCGCCCACCACCGCCTTGGTCTGGCTGATTGCGGCGATGCTGGCCACGTTTGTCCTGCAGCTCGTGCTGCTTTCGCCGTGGCTCGGCTCCAGCTCCACCCTGCCCGATCTGCTGCGCCTCACGGTTCGCAACGCCGAGCAAGGCCGGCTCTGGATCCTGGTCACCCACGGCTTCCTCCACAGCACGGGCAACCCGCTGCACATCATTTTCTCCCTCCTCGGTCTGGTCCTGATCGGCCGTGAGCTGGAGCCCCAGCTGGGCGCCCGGCGCTTCACGTTGGTGTTTGGCGGCGCACTCGTCACCGGGGCCTTCTGCTGGCTCGCGCTGCACTGGCGCACCGGGGGCGGCTACATCGGACCGAGCGCCGGCATCCTGGGCCTGCTCGTGGTACTCGCCCGGCTGTATGAGAACCAACGCATGAACTTCATGCCGTTTTTCCTCTTTTCGGTGACCATGCAGCCGATGCACTTTGTCTATGGCCTGGCGGCGATCGACGCCTTCCTGCTCATCCTCTACGAATTGCCCGGCTCGCCAGTGCCCTTCGGCTACGCCCCGTCCGTCCACCTGGGCGGCATGCTGGCCGGCTGGCTCTATTTCCAATTCCTGCACGCCAACAACGGCTGGGACCGCGCCGCGTCCTTCTCCCTGCCCACCTGGCTGCGCTGGCCCCGCCGGCGCCCGCCGGCCGCCGCCACACCCGCCGCCCCCGCCCGCACGCGCCGCGCCACCGAGACCCTGCGCGCCGATGTCGATCGCATCCTCGACAAGATCAACAGCCAGGGCTTCGGTTCCCTCACCGCGGAGGAGAAACGCACCCTGGACGACGCCAAGGACCTGCTCAACCAGCGCTAGCCCGCGGTTCATCCCTTTCCCGGACCAGCGGTCATTATTCTCGCAACCTTTTCCCCCGCCCGGACTCTCATTCCCCACGCTTCCCCCATCCCGTGAATCTCCTCCCCCGCTTCCCGCTTCGCGCCGCCCTCTTTTCGCTCTTCCTCGCCGGCGTCCTGGCCGCCGCCCCGGACCGTGAGCTCAAGACCACCCCGCTCATGCGGCAGGAGACCCGGACACTTATCCAGATGCTCGAGCATCTGCACTACAACAAGGACGGCATGACGGCGGCGGACTACCCGCAGATCATCACGGCCTACATGCAGGAACTCGACCCGCAGCGGCTCTTCTTCACCCAGGCCGACGAACAGGCCTTCCGCCGGCAGTTCGGCCCGCGCCTCGAGACCGACCTCGCCTACCTGGGCAACATCGACGCCGGGTTCGACATCTACAAGGTCTACGAGCAGCGCGTGAAAACCCGCCTGACCTGGGTCTTCGAGCAGCTCCCCCTCGGCTTCGACTTCACCGCGCAGGAATCCTACGCCCCCGACCGCAGCAAGAGCCCCTTCCCCGCCGACAACGTCGAGGCCGAGGACCTCTGGCGCAAACGCATCAAGTACGAGATGCTGCACGACCTCGTGGCGAAGAAAACCACCGAGGAGGCCCAGACCACCCTCCGCAAACGCTACGAGCGCATGCTTAAGAACCTCGGCGACATCGAGACGTCCGATATCCAGGAGATGTTCCTCACCAGCCTCACGCGGATGTATGACCCGCACTCCGACTACCTCTCGGCCGACACCTACCAGGATTTCAGCATCCAGATGAAGCTCTCCCTCATCGGTATCGGCGCCGTGCTTGGCATCGAGGAGGACGGCTACTGCATCGTCCGCGAGGTCGTGCCCGGCGGCCCCGCCTACAACAGCGGCCAGATCCACATGAACGACAAGATCGTCGCCGTGCAGCAGGAAGGCGGCGAACCCGTCGAGGTCATCGGCATGAAGCTGCGCCGGATCGTGGACATGATCCGCGGCACCAAGGGCACCAAGGTCACGCTCACCATCCTCCCGCGCACCGCCCCCGACGCCTCGCAGACCAAGCAGGTGCTCGTCACCCGCGACGTCATCAAACTCAACTCCGCCCGCGCCACCGCCTCGATCTTCGACCTGCCCGGCGAGGCGGCCGGCACCACGCTGCCGATCGGCGTCATCACCCTGAACTCCTTCTACGACGGGTCCCCCGAGGACGCCGCCCCGGAGGACGTCCGCAACACCGCCTCGCAGGACGTCGCCGAACTCATCGCCAAGCTCCAGACCGCGGGCATCCAGGCCCTCGTCATCGACCTGCGCCGCAACGGCGGCGGCCTGCTGACCGAGGCGGTGAACCTCACCGGCCTGTTCATCAAAGACGGTCCGGTGGTGCAGGAGCGCGACTTCCAAGGCCGCGTCGAGATCGGGCGCGACACTGACAGCACCGTCGCCTATGACGGCCCCCTCGCCGTGCTGACCTCGCGCTTCAGTGCGTCCGCTTCGGAGATCTTCGCCGGGGCGCTCCAGAATTATGGCCGCGCCGTGATCATCGGGGATAGCTCCACCCACGGCAAGGGCACCGTCCAGGCCCTCCTGGAGATGAAGAATTTCATGCCGCCGCTGAGCAAGGAGATCACCCACTCCGGCGCCGCCAAGCTCACCGTCCGCAAGTTCTACCTCCCCAACGGCGCGTCCACGCAGAAGAAGGGCGTCGTGCCCGACATCACCCTTCCCTCGATCGATGACTTCCTGCCCATCGGCGAGGGCACCCTGCCCCATGCCCTGGTCTGGGACGAGATCCGCCCCACCGCCTTCACCGGCAAGGCGCTCGACGAGACCTTCGTGCAGCCCCTGCTTCAGGCCAGCCGTACCCGGCAGGAATCCCTCGACGAGTTCGCCTACCTGAAGAAGAGCATCGACTGGTTCCGCGAGAAGCAGGACCAGAAGACCGTCTCCCTCAACCTCGACCAGCGCCTCGCCACCAAGGAGGCCGACGACGAGTTCAAAAAGCTCATGGACGCCGAGGTCGAGCGCCTGGCCCAGACCAATTTCGCCTCCCGCGAGATCAAGCTCGAGTCCGTTCTCAAGGCCGAGGCCGCCGGGCTCGTCCCGGAACCCACCGCCGAGGAAGGCAACACCGACGCGCCCGATGAGGACGTGCAGTCCAAGTTCGACGTCCACCTGCGCGAGACCCTGCGCGTCGTGGCCGACACCCTGCGCCTGAAGCACAGCGACCGGCTCTCGATTGAGAACCCGGCCCCGTTGGTGCTACACAAAGGCTAGCAGGAAGCGATCGCGCCCGGTCAGGTCAGGCAACGACTCGGTGCGCGCATAGCCCGCCGTCTCCGCCAGCGCGCGCAGGCGGGCGTGCTGGGCGATGCCGGTCTCACAGGCCAGCATCCCGCCCGGAGCCAGGTAGGTCCGGGCTTGGCGAATGATCACTTCCAAGTCGGCACACCCGTCGGCCGCTGCAACCAGCGCAGCATGCGGTTCGTGTTCCCTCACCTCGGGCGCAGCCTCCGCCACTTCCGCCGCCGTGAGATAAGGCGGATTGGCCACGATCAGGGCAAAGCGATCCGTGGGCGGCACGGCGGAAAACCAATCCGAAGCGACCAACGCAACGCGTCCGGCCAGGTTCAGCGCCGCGGCGTTCTCCCCCGCCAGGGCGAGCGCGTCCGCACTGGCGTCCACCGCCGTGACGAGCGCCGCCGGGTAATGGGTCGCCAGCGCCAGCGCGAGGGCCCCGGTGCCGGTGCCCAGGTCGAGGATGCGCTCCGGCGGCGCGGTCACCCGGCCGGTGATGAGTTCCACCAGATATTCGGTCTCAGGGCGCGGGATCAGGGCCCGACGGTCGACCTTCAGCTTCAAGCCGCAGAATTCCGTGTCCCCGATGATGTATTGCAACGGCTCGCGGTTGCCCCGCCGCTTCACCAGCGGACGGATCTTCTCCAACTCGGCCTCGGCCAGCGGCCGCTCAAACTGGAGGTAGAGCTGCATCCGCTTCAGCGCGAGGGCGTGACCGATCAGCAACTCGGCGTTCAACCGTGCGCTCTCCACGCCGCGTTTGTCGAAAAACTCGGTCGTGCGCTTGATGATCTCGAGGACGGTCAGCATGGCATCAATCGTCGTCGCCCGCATCACCCGCGCGTACGGGCAGCGGTCCGCCGGTGAGCAGCGCCAGCTTCTCCTCGAAGTCCGCGCGCTGTAGCGCCGCGATCACCGTGTCGAGGTTGCCCTCCATCACCGCCGGCAGGCTGTAGAGCGTGAGGCCGATGCGGTGGTCGGTGACTCGGTTCTGGGGAAAATTGTAGGTGCGGATGCGCTCGCTGCGCCCGCCCGTGCCGATCTGGCCACGACGCTGGGCCGCGTACTTTGCCTGCTCCTCGTCGACCTTCAGCTTGAGCAGCCGCGAGCGCAGCACGGCCATGGCCTGCGCCTTGTTCTTCTGCTGCGAGCGCCCGTCGGCGCAATACACCATCAGGCCCGTGGGCTTGTGCACGATGCGCACGGCCGAGTCCGTGGTGTTGACCCCCTGCCCGCCCGGTCCGCTGGCCCGCATGACGCTGATGTCGAGGTCCTGCGGGTCGATCTGGACGTCCACCTCCTCGGCCTCGGGCAGCACCGCGACCGTGATCGTGGAGGTGTGGATGCGGCCGTTGGCCTCAGTGACCGGGATGCGCTGCACGCGGTGCACACCGCTCTCGTACTTGAGCTGCTTGTAGACCTGCTCGCCCGTGATCAGGAATATGACCTCCTTGAGCCCGCCGCGGTCGGAGGCGCTCGAGCTCATCGGCTGGATTTTCCAACCGCGGCCCTCGGCGTATTTGGTGTAGAGCCGGTAGAGCTCCGCGGCGAAGAGACTCGCCTCGTCCCCGCCGGTGCCGGCGCGGATTTCCATCACCGTGTTGCGCGAGTCGGTGGGCTCCGGCGGAATCATCGCCAGCAGGATCTTCTGTTTCAGCGTCTCGCGCTGCTGGGTGAGCTCGGGCATCTCCAGCTGGGCCAGCGAGCGCAGCTCGGGATCGGCCTTGGGGTCCTTCACCAGCTTGGTGTGCTCAGCCAGGTCCCGGCCCATCCGCTCGTAGGCGGCGTGGCTCTCGGTCAGCTCGCGCAGGCCCTGTTGCTCGCGGGTGACGTCCGCCGCCTTGCGCGGGTTGGTATAAAACGACGGGTCCGCCATCTGCGCATCGAGCTCGTCGAGGCGGCGGCGAAAACTGAGAATATCGGGAAGCTGATCCATGCGAAGGGACAGGAAGGGAAATTGCGAATTGCGTCAGCCGCAGGCGGCGGCTTTATCCACGGACTGACTGCACGGCGTGCCGCCGTGCTAGTAGAAAACCTTTTTGATGGCCTCAACGCTCTTCACTCAGAACATCATCGCCTGCGTCTGGGACTTTGACAAGACTTTGATCCCGGCCTACATGCAGGCCCCGCTTTTCCGCCGTTACGGCGTCGACGAGGCCACGTTCTGGGCCGAGACCAATGCCCTGGCCGCCACCTATCGGAAGCGCGGCTACAGCATTTCCCCGGAAATCAGCTACCTCAACCACCTGCTGACCTACGTGCTCGCCGGCAAGATGGCCGGCCTGAACAACCAGGTCCTGCGTGAGTGCGGCCGCGAGATCGGCTTCTATCCCGGCCTGCCGGACTTCTTTAAATCCTCCCGCGCTTGGGTGAAGGCCAAGCCCGAATACGCCAAGCACGAGATCCAGCTCGAGCACTACGTCGTGAGCACCGGCCTCGCCGAGATGATCCGCGGCAGCGCCCTCGCCCCGGAGATCGACGCCATCTGGGCCTGCGAATTCGTCGAGAACCCGCTGCAGCCCGGTTTCCTGCAACAGAACGAGATGGCCCTGGAGGCCGCCGCCGAGATCGCGCAGATCGGCGTGATGATCGACAACACCTCCAAGACGCGCGCCATCTTCGAGATCAACAAGGGCACCAACCGCAACCCGGCGATCGACGTCAACGCCAAGGTCACACCCGAGGACCGTCGCATCCCGCTGCCGAACATGATCTACATCGCCGACGGCCCTAGCGATGTGCCGAGTTTCTCCGTGGTGAAACAAGGCGGCGGCAAGACCTACGCGGTCTACAATCCCGCCGTCCGCGCCGAGTTCGAGCAGAACGACCGCCTGCGCTCGACCGGCCGCATCGACCACTACGGACCGGCGGACTACACGGTGGGCAGCCCCACCACCCACTGGCTGCACCTGCAGATCGAGACGATTTGTGACCGGATCGTGCGCGACCGTGAGGCCGCCGTGGCCAGCCGCATCGCCAAGCCGCCGCGGCACTTGTCCTCCGCCCCGGCACCCGAGAGCGGCCCGACGGCCAAGCAGACCTCATTCCTCGAGTAAGGCCGGTGGGCGGCTACCGCCCAGGGCATGGGTGACCTGAGACAGGTTCCGAGCAAAGTGACACGGGACATACTCTGCGGCGTAACACGTAATCCACGCGGGCCGGGTCGCCTAGGCTCCATCCAAGCGGGCTGGCCTGCAGCCATAGGCTTGGCGACGGCTGAAGCCACGGCGACCTCGTCGTGGGGTTGGATGGATCCCAACTGGATCGCGTGCCCGCCAACCGGAACCACGCATCAAATAAAAAACGCCGCCCCTTGTGAGGGCGGCGTTGAAAGTGAGGGAATACGCTCAGCTCCGGCTGATGGTGCCGGGGTCGATCGGCTGCGGGGTCGTGATGATCGGAACCACGACTTCGGTGGTCGCCGGCGGGGTCTCAGACGAGGGAGGGGTATCAACCGTCACAGCGGGCGTGTTGGTGGTGGTAGTGACGGTGGACACCGCATTGGTGGCGGCGGTGGTCACGTTGTCCACGTTGATAGTCACGGGAGCGCCGAGTTGCGCCGCCTGGGTCGTGGCCTCCGCAGAGAACGCGGACGCAATCCCGGCGACGGCATCCGCACCACCGGAGACCGCGCTCGTCGTGGTCGTCGCTGTGGCAACGATCGTGCCGGCGGCAGCCGTGTTGCCCGCCTTCGCCGACGCGGCGACAGCAGCACCCACCACCTGAGCCGCGGCCGCGGTGCCGCCGGAGCCCTGGCTGAGGGTAGCGGCGGCAGAGCCAGTGGCGTTGGCCACGATCGCGGTGGCGGCCGGGCTGTCGGCCGCCGATGTGGCGATTTGGGCGACCACCGCAGAAACATTGGCGACGGCATCGGCCCCGCCCACCGAGGCCACGGAGGTGGCGAGGGCGGTGAGAGCTTCACCGAGCGCAGCACCCTCGGACGCAATCGCCTGCGCCAGAGTCTGGGAGGTCGTGCCGGCATCCGTCGTGGTGGACGTGTTGCCCGAGGTCGTGTTGCCCAGCGAGGTGCCGGTGAGGGTGAAGGACTGGACGACACCCGCGACAACCGTCACGGAGAGCGTGCCGCCGTTGTAGCTGACCGAGTAGGTCGTACCGCGGGCAGCGGCGACGCCCTTCGGTGTGCTGACCTTGTAATTGTTGATGGCTTTCTTCGTCGGATCGAGCGAGGACGCCAGATTACCCGACTTCAGGGCGATGGTGGCATTGCGCGTGCCGTTGGGGCTGACGCTCAGCTCGCTGATCGCGATGACCGTCTTGGAGCTGGCCACGGCCACGATGCCCTCGTGGGCGTTGACGATCACCTGCGAGGCGTCGCCCGTGGTGATCTCGGAACCCTGGGGCAGTTTCATGCCGACAGTGACCGCCTGGGAGCTGCCATCAGGCAGGGTGACATTGGCCGAACCGGTGACCTTGGTCACGGTGGCCTCGGTGGTCTGCGCCTGGGCAATACCCATGGTGGCGAGGCCGAGAAGTGCAGAGAGGAAGGTCAGGACAAGTTTGCGTGTGCTCATAAGTGTTAAAGGAAAAGGCCGGTCGTTTGCATCTTGTGAGGCAAACCCGGCAGGACAAGCGCAGATTCGAGGAATTCGTAAAATCGCCCGGACAGGTGGCTAACAGCGCCAAGGGCCGGTTGTTTACAGGATCCCACCCCTTCGCTGGGACTACTTTTCATGCATGACATAGACTCCGTTCCACTCCGGCGGCGGCGGGTTCAGCCGGTAATCGGCCACAATCTGCTGGAAAACGAGGGAGGGGTTGGAGGTCACTCCCGGCGACCGGCTGGGTTGGTTGGGCTCCAGCTCGGCGCTCCGACGGAAAAGTTCGGCCGCCCCAACCCAGTCCCGGCCGTGGTATTTGTCCAGACCTTGGCCGAACAGGCCGAGACAGTCCAAGGTCTGCGCCGCGACCTGCTCCTTGAGGCCCACCAGCTCGTGGATGGGCACGGCCTGCGCCCGGCCCTTCACCACGATGCGACCCAGCGGCCGGAAGATCACGCGGTCGCCCCCATGCGCCTGGCAGGCCGCCTTGGTGGCCTCGGTGCACAGGGTGTAGGCGCCCCATTTCTTCGCGCCTGACTCCATGCGGGCGGCCAGATTCACATCGTCGCTGGTCATCGTGTAATTGAAGCGCGTGCGACTGCCCATGTTGCCCACGACCGCGAGACCGGTATTCAACCCGATGCGGGTGCGCATCTGGCGAACCGACAGCGGCCAGGCCTCCCCCTGGGCCGCCCACCGTTGCCGCAGCTCATCCAGCGCGTGATGCACCCGCAACGCGGTCACGCAGGCCCGCAAGGCATGGTCCTTCACCGGCACCGGGGCGCCAAACATCGCCACGACCGCATCCCCGATATATTTGTCGAGCGTGCCCCCCTCCTCCTGCAGGATATCGGTGCACACCGTCAGATATTCATTCAGCAACTCGACCAGACGGGCGGGCGGCATCGCCTCCGAAAAGCCCGAGTAGCCTTGGATATCGCTGAAGTAAGCCGTGATCTCCTCGGTATGGCCACCGAGCTGGGGTTTCGCGCCCGATTGCACCATGCGTTCCACCAACTCCGGCGACACATAGGTGCCGAACATGCCCTTGATCTCCTGCTTCGAGCGCTGCTCCTCGATGATCCGGCGGCCGATGACCACGAATTGGAGTCCGCCGAAGCCCACCAGCGGCGCAATCAGGTCGAACCACCAGCTGGCGTACACCCACGCCCACAGCGCCAGGGCGACGTAGGCCACGGCGCCCAGCACGGCCCCACCCATCAGCACCAGCACCGAGCGATCGGCCAGCACCAGCAAGCCCAGGTAGCCCAGCAGCACGGCCAGGCCCCAAATCTGATTCTCCGGCACCTTGTGCGCGTAGTCCCCGGTCAGGATGTTGTTGATCGCATTGAGATGCACCAGCGGCAGCGGCGTGTACTCGGCCCGCGGCGAGGGCCCGGCGTCGGCATTGCCCGTTTCGAACAGGCCGACCATCACGATGGCCCCCTTCAGGTCGGGCGGGGCCGGGGCCTCGATCTGGGGATCCACGTACTTGGCCATCAGACCGAGCAGCAGGCCGCGGTAACTCAGCGCGGGGAAGACCGATTCCGCGTCCAGCGCCTCGTAGCGGTAATTGAGGAACAGGCACCCGCGTTCATCGATCGGGATGCGCAGTTCCCGATCCTTCGTCGGCACATAGATCGCCTCCCCGACCGTCACACGCACCCGGTCCGCCGGCACGTCGAAATAGTGCATGACCGTCGCCAGCGAGAGCGACGGATAGACCGCATCCCCGATCCGGACCAGCATTGGTGGCGTCCGGGGGATGCCCGAGGCGCTCACCACACGTTCCTCGCCAAATTTAGGCACGTCCACGAACCCGAAGTGACTCACCTCGCGCAGCACCGGAATCGGCAGGGCGGCAAACTGGGCCGAAACGAACCGGCTCGTGTCCCCGACCACCTGCCGGATCGGCTGGGTCGGACCGAGCCGGGTCGACTCCGTCGCTTCTGTCGGGAAATCGCTGCGCACCGCCCCGGAAATCACCGCCATCCCCCGCTCGCGGGCCGCCTGCACGCCGGCCGCCATCGCCTGGTCGCTCTCGGGATCACGCTCCGAGGTGATGAACACATCCATGGCCAGCACCTTGGCCTCGGCGACCGAGACCAGCTCGATCAATTGCCCGTGCCATTGCCGCGGCGGGGGCCAGGACACGAGATTCGCCTCGGTGTCGTCGTCGAAGAGCACCAGGTGCAGCCGCGGATCGGGCGGGGGTTGGAACGGCACCCGGTAGCGCGTCCGCCAATCCAGGGTGCGCCACTCAAACTGCCGCACCAGATCGGTCTGGTTGAGCAGCATCGCCAGGCCGTAGCAGGCCAGCGGCGCCCACCAGAGGGCGCGCAGACTTTTAAATGGGAAGCGTCGCATCAACCGGGGTCATCCTGCCCGCAGGTCCGCAGCCGAGCCAAGCGATTTCGTTCCCCTGGGCCGGAGCCAAAAAAAGCCGCCCGATCGGGGCGGCTTGGGTCCGTTGCTTCGCGCGGCGTCCGTGTCGGCCTCAGAGGCTGAAACGCGGGGTCAGGGTCGCCGCCGTCGTGAACGTAAACCGGTGTCCGGTCTCGGCCACGATCATCGGCTCGCGATCCGTGTAAACCACCGGGTCCTCCGACGGGGGCGGTACCACGAGGTCGAACTGCGGCGCCACACCCTGGGCCAGGGCAAAATTCACGACCGGGCTCTCGAGCGACAACACCGGTGGACGGGCGACCTGCCCGGGCGCGGCGGCCACGGTGGCCGGCTCCCGTTCCTTGAAGGTCTGCACGAGATTGGTCACGCGGGTGGCATAATCATAACTCACCGCCGGCACCCGGCCCTTGAGCACGTTGTCCACGCCACAATTCCACGCCATCGCGATATTGAAGGCGTTGGGATCCACGCCCGCCTGCGAGAGGGTACGCTTCAGCCACTCGTAATGCTTCACCGCCACCTCGTCCGCCGCCGCCCGCTGCGTCGCCTGGTTGAAGGGACGCTTGGTGTGCATCTTCCAGGTCCCGGTCCGGAACTGGTAGGGCCCGAGTTCACCAAACCGCCCCATCCGGGCGTGGTTGGTCGGGTTCTCCACCCAGTTGATGGCCCGCAGGGTTGCCCAGCGGTCGTCGGCCCCGGCTGTGGCGGTAAAACCAAGGATGGAGGTCAGGAGTAAGGTATATGTGAGGAGTCGTTTCATGTCGCAGGTGGTCGGGACAAAGTTCATCGCTACGACCCCGACAAGAGGGAAGTTTCCCTGTAAAAATGGGTTTGCGACGAGGTGTCCCGCTTTTCACCACTCACTTTTTTAAGTCGCGGAACCCCGGCTTTTTTACGCGCCGTTGTTGCCCATAAATCTTTCGACTCGGTTGTAAAAAACCGGGCCCGATTCCCTGCCAACAACCCCGATCCCCGTCCAGGAACACTCAGAGCAAAGCCTCGAGACTCTGGCGCCCGACATTGCTGACCACGACGATCACATGCTCCCCATCCGCCCAGGTGGCGACCGCGCCGCTGGGTTTGTCCACGATGGTCAGGCCCGCCCCGGGCTTGCGGTCGGGAAAGTCAGCCGCGCGGCCGATGTAGACGTGGAACCACTCCCCGTTGCGCTCGAAGCACACTTCCAGCACGTCAGCCTCACGATAGTTCACCGTGCGGCAGCCGGTTTCATGCAGCGTGGCAAAGCTCACCGGCAGCTTTTGCCCCAGCTTGGTGGTGGGCTGGCTCAGCATCAGCTGCAACGCGCCGGTGGCCGCCCCGTTGCCTTCGTGCCCATGCGTGGGCCCCAGACGGGCATCCGCGTAGGCGAAATCATCAAAGGCCGAGGCCTGCTTCGGCCACAGCGCCAAACCGGCCGCCATCAGGATCGCCACGCTGGCCGCAGCCCCCATCCAGACCGGGTGGTTCCACCAGGCCCGCACCGGCGTCGCGCCTGCCGAGGCCCGGCCCCCGGCCAGAATGGCCGAACGCAGGTCCGCCGGCGGGACGATCCGGCCAAGCTTGGCACTCAGGGCGGCGTCAAAGGCCAGCTGCTGGGCGAACCAAGCGCCGAGGGCCGGATCGCGTTTTGCCTGCTCCAGCGCGGCGGCGAAGGTCTCGTCGCCGGCATCCGCGCCGTTGGGCCGGTAGCCTTGCAGGATGAATTTTGCCTCCTCGTTGTTCATGAGAGTTTCCTCGCTTCAGGATTTTGGAATGCCACCACCTTGCTCCGCTGGCCCGCTTCCTTGCGCGCCAGCGCGGCGCGCAGCTGCGCCTTGCCGCGTGAGAGCCGGGACATGACCGTGCCGATCGGCACCTCCAGCATCCCGGCAATTTCCTTGTATGAAAGGTCCTGCAGGTAAAACAGCGTCAGCGGCACGCGATAGGTCTCGTCGACCTCCTGCAACGCCTCGACCACGAGACCCGCATCCATCCCCGTGACGACGTCCACCTCCGGCGCTGCCGGGTCCGCCTCGACGGGCCCGAGGTCCTCCAGGGCGGTCACCCGCTCGGACCGACGGCGGATGCGCAGGAATTCCCGATAAAGCGTCGTGAAGAGCCACGATTTGGCCTTCCCCTCCTCCCGCAACGCATGCCCCTGCTTCGCCCAGATGAAGAAGGTCTGCTGGGTGAGGTCCCCCGCGTCCGACGGGCTTTTCGTCAGGCTCAGGGCAAAGCGGTAGAGCGGCGTGTAGTGCGCATCCACCAACTGCGTGAACATCTCGCTGGACATGTATCCTTGGGAGGGGCCAGCGGCCGGGTTATTCCAGATACTTTGCCTGAATTTCACCCGCCCGCCAGCATCCGCACCCGGCGGTGCTTTTGGGGGAACTGGAGCGTCACGACCGTGCCCACGCCCTCCTTGCTCTCGATCCCCACGTGGCCGCCGTGGTCGCGCACGATGCGCTGCACGATCATCAGGCCGAGGCCATGGCCGCTGATCTTGGTCGTGTGGTAGGGCTGGAAAAGCTTGGCCAGGTCCTCGGCCTTGATGCCGCTGCCAGTGTCCGCCAGTGCCACGTACACCGAGTCCTCGTCGGCCCGCAGCTTCAGGCTCAGTCGGCCGCCAGGTTGCATTGCCTCCATGGCGTTCTTGATCAGGTTGAAAAACACCTGCTTCAGCTGGTCGCGATCCGCCATGATCACCGGCGTGCCGTCGGGCATCTCACCTTTGACCGTGATGCCCCGGTCCGCCAGTTCGCGCGACTGGAAATGCAGCACCTCCTCGATCAGGCCCGGCAGGTAGACCTCACCCAGGTCGGGCGGCCGCGGGCGGATGGCCTCGAGGAAATTTTTGATGATGCCGTCGAGCCGCGTGACCTCGTCGCGACAGATCTTGATCGAGTCCTCCAGCGAACGCGTCTCCTTCGAGGCCTTCAGCTTCCGGAGCTTCCGGTCGATGAGCTGCAGGTGGATCGTGAGCGAGTTCAGCGGATTGCCCAGCTCGTGCGCCACGCCGGCGGCGAGCAGCAGGATCGATGAGATCTTCTCGTTCTCGATGAGCTCGGCGGTGGATTTCCGCTCAGCGGTGATGTCGGACAGGATGATGGCCCGGCGCGGTCCGCTCTCCCCCTCGGCGAAGGGTACCATGTAGAGCCGCACCAGCCGCGGCGACGGGTAGGCCAGTTCAAATTCGCGTGTGACCAGCGGCGAGGCCCCACCCGCGCCGCCGAGGGAATCCCTCAACCCCGGCACGAAGCGCCACAGGGTTTCGCCCGCGGCCGGCTCCTTCAGGCCGATGAGCCGCGCCGCTGCCTCGTTGGCGTACTCGATGACGCCGTCGGCGTCGATGACCAGCACGCCTTCCTGCAGCGTGTTGAACACGGCCTCGAGCATCGCGCGCTCGCGGGCGAGGCGCTGCACGAGGTTGTGCAGATTCGGCTCGTCGAGCTGGTCCAGCCGGCCGAGCACCTTGTCGAGCGAGCTGTGTTTTTTGACCGCCATGGGGTATCCGAGGGAAGCCGGGTGCCGGATGCCGTTCAACCAAACAACGTCATCTGCCCCTCGAGGTCGCGCGGCTGGGCGAAGAGCTTGCGCAGGAAACTGTCGCGATGCACCGCGCTCCGACCGCGCTTGAGGATCGCCTCGCGGTGCTCCTCCGTGCCGTAACCCTTGTGCTGGGCGAAGCCGTAGCCCGGATGGGTCTTGTCCAGCTCGTCCATCAGCCGGTCGCGCGTGACCTTGGCGATGATCGAGGCCATCGCGATGCACAGGGAGCGCCCGTCGCCGCTGACCACGCCTTCGTGGGGATACGGGAAATGCCGCAGCGGCAGGCCGTCGATCAGGATGCGGCACGACACCGTCGGCTGGAAGGCCGCCTTCTCCTCCTCGCTGGCAAACAGGTCCGGCTCGGTCTTCAGCTCGAAGGCGCTTGGCGGGTAGATGCCCCCGAGGGCCCGCCGCATCGCCAGCTTGGTGGCCCCGAGGATGTTGACCGTCTCGATCTCCGCCACGCTCGCCGTGCCGAAATTCGCGTGGATCTGGCCCTGCGCCATCAACTCCTCGAACTCCGCCCACAACCCCTCGCGCTCCGCGGGGGTGAGCTGCTTGGAATCGTTGACCCGGCCGGACTTGGCCACCGCCCAACGGCTCTCCAAAAATTCCGGGGATACCAGCACCGCCGCGGCCACCACCGGGCCGGCCAGCGCCCCGCGGCCCGCCTCGTCCACCCCGATCAAGCCCGCCACGCCCTGAATCTGCTTCAGGTCGTAACTGCGGAGCTGCCGGCGCTTGGACATGCGCTGTTTGTAGGGTCCCGGAGCCGGCAGGCAAGCGGGGACACGGGGCAATTGCGAGTATGCGGATGATCCGGCCCGATATCGCCCATGAAAATGGCCATCAGCGATTAACAACAGAAGTTAACCCGCTCCCAATCGTCACCTTCCTCCGGCTCGCCTTTGGCGCCGGACTGGATTCCTTGGGCGTATGAGTCTGCTCGAAATCATGGAACTGCTGAGCTACCTCGTGACGGTCGTGGGCTTTCCGCTCGCGATCCTCACCTTCGTCCTCGAGCAGCGCAAGGAGCGCCAGAACGAGGAGGAGGAGATCTTCCAGCGCCTCTCCGACGAATACCGCGAGTTCCTCAAGCTCGTGCTGGACAACTCCGACCTGCACCTCCTGCGCCGCGAGGGCGTGCGCACCGAGCTGACCGAGGAGCAGAAGGAACGCCGCCTCGCGATCTTCGGCATCCTCATCTCCCTCTTCGAACGCGCCTACCTCCTGGTGTATGAGGACAACATGGACAAGCAGACCCGCCGCATGTGGCAGTCCTGGGAGGACTACATGCGCGAGTGGGTGCGCCGGAGCGATTTTCGCGACGCCCTCCCCGAGCTGCTCGAGGGCGAGGACGAGGAATTCACCCGCTACATCAGCGAGCTCATGAACGAGGAACAGCGGGCGCCGTGACACCGGGCGGTGGGGCAGCCGGGGCTTGACCAGATCCTCTTTGGGTGTTTGGTATATATGTACCAATTATGAGCACCCCCCGCAAACCCACCCCCAAACCCGTCGAGCGGATCCAGACCGGCATCCGCCTCGAAAAACGCATCCTCAAGGTCCTCAAGGGCGTCGCCGAATATCACGACCTTTACCTCGGCGATCTCCTGGAGGGCATCTGCCTTCACGCCTTCGAGAACAAGACGCCCTTCTCCCCCGCGACCCTCCAGCGCATCCGGATGCTGAAGGAGGTCTATCACCTCGATCTCACCGCCGCCGACAGCCACCAGCTCGTCGAGCGCGACCCCGCCTCATGAAAGGCCTCACGCCGCTGCTGTGCTTGGGCAGCCTCCCGCTGACCTGCCTGTCCGCCGCCGCCGAACACATCAAAGCCGACCACACCCACGAGTTCGAGCTGGCGCTGCCGACGGCCGAAGCCTTCACGTTCTTTGAGCCGATCGGCGAAAAACGTTGGGCCGCCGGCTGGCAACCGGCCTTCGCCACCCCCGTAGACGCGACCCTGCACAACGGGAGCGTCTTCACCGTGGACCACCCGCCGTCCCCCGGCGCCCCCACCAGCCGTTCCATTTGGACCATCACCCGCTACGAAGCTCCCGAACTCATCGAGTACCACCATGTCCTCCCGGGCGTGCGCGCCACCCGCATCACCGTCCAGGTCGCGAGCGTCACGCCCATGCGCAGCCGGGTCCGGGTGCGCTACGTCTATACCGGCCTTTCCGACGCGGGCGACGAGGCCATCCGCCGCATCACCCCCGAGGCCTATCGCGGGATGATCGCCGGCTGGGGCACCGAGATCGCCGCCTACCTCGGGCGCGGCACCCCGGCCAGCCCGTAGCGTCCTACCGCCTCCACTCCGTCTTTTCCCGCGGCTCCTTCAGCGGCAGCTCGTCAAGCTTGCCCGCTGCGGCCACGACCTCGTAGCTCGTGCGGAAATGCAGCTTGGCAAACCGGCCGAGCGCCCGCGCCCCGAGCCGGTCCACAATCTGCGCCGCCTGCGCCTTGGCCTGCGCCCCGGCGCCGAACAGCAGCTTCTCGCCGAACTCGCGCGACAGGTTCCGCATCTGCCGCACAAACTCCGCGCGCGCCACCACCGAGGCCGCGGCGACCACCGGGTCCGATTCCGCCTTGGTGCGCATGTCGAGGGTGAACCGCTCCAGGCCGCGCTTCTTCAGCTCGCGCTGCACCAACGGCTCTTTGGTGAACTGGTCCAGCAGGCCGCGACCGACCCACTTCTTTTGCAGCGCCGCCTCCAGCGCCCGCGCGTGCTGCCACGCGAGCAACCGGTTCAGGTTCGCCTGCGGTTTGAGCATGAGCTCGTTGTACTTGTCCATGCCGCAATACACCGTCTCCACGACCACGCCGGGCGTGTCACGGATGACGTCATCCAGCCGCAGGATCTGCGAGTCCTCGATGCTCTTGCTGTCCCGCACCCCGGCGACACGCCACGCCTCGATCGCGGGTTTCTCCGCGATGACCGTCGCCGCCACCACCGGGCCGAACAGGTCGCCCTTGCCGCTCTCGTCCAGCCCCGCGTGCGGCTCGAACCAGTCGGGGTGGTGCACCTCGTCGTAACCCAGCTGGGCCGCGCCGGTGACCTGGGCCTCGATCACGTTCTGCACAAAATCCTCCGTCTCCTTCCCCGCCACCACGACCTTGCCGCTGGTGTAGGCGGTCACGTTGACCTTGGGTCCCTTGAACGCGAAACGCGCGTACGGCACCTCGGCCGACTCCCAGTGCTTCGCCGCCACCGCTGCCCGCAGCTTCTCCATCTGGGCATCATCGAGCTTGATCGTGTAGCTCGTGATCTTCTTCGGTTCGTCGGCGTCGTGGTCCGGCTTTTTTGCCATGCGGCTACATGGCCACAAAAAGCCGCAAATACACACAAAAAAGTGGCTCTCCGATTCGGGCTCGTTCTTTTTGTGGCTCCTCGTGACTTTTTGTGGCCAACCCTGACCAGCTTTCCTCCCGGCGCCCGGCCTTCCAAGCCGCCCTCCACGGCTGGTACCGCGTCCACCAGCGGAAGCTCCCGTGGCGCGACGCCCCCTCGCTCTACAAGACCGTCGTCTCGGAATTCATGCTGCAGCAGACGCAGGTCGTCACTGTCCTCCCCTACTTCGACCGCTGGTTACGCGCCCTGCCCGACTTCGCCGCCCTCGCCGCCGCGCCCGAGACGCAAGTCATGAAACTCTGGGAAGGCCTCGGCTACTACTCCCGGGCCCGCAACCTCCACCGCCTCGCCCAGGCCTGGGTCGCCGCCCCCACCCCGCCCCGCACCCCGGCCGCGTGGCGCGAGCTCCCCGGCATCGGCCCCTACACCGCCGCCGCCATCACCAGCATCAGCTTCGATGAACCCGCCGCCGTGGTGGACGGGAATGTCGTCCGCATCCTCGCCCGCCTGACCGGCGAAAACCGCCTCTTCCGTGACGGCACGGAGGCGGTGAAATTCTTCACGCCGCTCGCCGACGCCCTCATCCCCGGTTCGCACCCCGGCACCCACAACCAGGCCATGATGGAACTCGGCGCCACCGTCTGCTTCCGCCAGAAACCCCTCTGCCTGGTCTGCCCGGTCGCCGCCTTCTGTACCGCCTTCCGGGACGGCGAACCCGAAAGCCTGCCGCGGCTCAAACCCAAGGTAATCGAGCAACGGACCATCGCCCGCCTCTGGTGCGTGCACCAAGGACGACTCCTCCTGCAGCGCGGTGCGGCCAAGGCCCGACGGCTCGCCGGACTTCACGAACTGCCCGCTGCCGACATCGTGGGCCGCGCACCGGCCGCCCGCGACCTGCTCGTCACCAAGCGCCGCGCCATCACCCGTTTCCAGATCACCGAATCCATCTACGCGGCGAAACTGACTCCGGCCCTCAAGGCCGCCATCGCCCGCGATGACTCCCTCGAGTGGGTGCCGCTGCAGGACCTGGGGCAGGTCACCCTCTCCGGCCCCCACCGGCGCTGGATCACTGCCCTGCTGGCACGTTAACGGCCGGTCCGGGCGAATCGCCGGGCCTACCCCGTGGTGCGGTCCCACCCCACTCCCCGGGTGATCGGGTTGCCGCCTCCGACGCAACCCGTGCGCGGGCTTGGCCAAGATGCGCCGAGCCGGCCGCCCGGATTTAAGGCATGCTCACCCTGCGGCATTCCAAGCCGGCCAGGACCGCACCCCCGACATCCGCCACGCATGTCCTCCGAAACTGACCAACAATCCAAGTACGCCTGGTCGTTGATCAACCGCGCCACCCCACCCAAGCGGCCGGCCGCCGAGCGCGTGGGGGACTTCAAGGAAATCTACAGCGAGTTCGACGAGGCGACCGCGCGCGAGCAGGCGGCCCGCTGCATCCAGTGCCCCGAGGCGCTCTGCATGACCGGCTGCCCGCTGGCCAACCGCATCCCCGAATGGATGGCCCTCACCGCCCAGGGCCGCTTCCTCGAGGCGGCGGAACTCTCCCGCGCCACCAGCAACCTCCCGGAAATCTGCTCGCGCGTCTGCCCCCAGGAAAAACTCTGCGAGGGCGCCTGCATCCTGAACGGCCGCGCCGACCCCATCGCCATCGGCGCCATCGAGCGCTTCATCAATGAGTTTGCCTTCGCCCACGGCGGGCTCGACGCCACCCCCGCCCCGCCCAATGGACGGAAGGTCGCCATCATCGGCTCCGGGCCGGGCGGCCTCGCCTGCGCCGACGAACTCGCCCGCCTCGGCTACGGGGTCACTATCTTCGAGGCCCAGGCCGTGCCCGGCGGCCTGCTCGTCAACGGCATCCCGGCCTTCAAACTGGAAAAACACATCGTCGAGCGCCGCATCGATCTGCTCGTCCGGCGCGGGGTCGAATTCCGCCTCAACGTCCGGGTCGGCTGGGATGTTTCCCTCGCCGGCCTGCGCGAAAAATACGACGCCGTCTTCCTCGGCATCGGCGCCCAGAAACCCAAGCCCCTCGACGTCCCCGGCGCGGAATTGTCCGGGATCGTCGACGCCCTCCCCCTCCTCATCCAAAAAAACGTCGCCTCCCCGCTCATGGCCGGCGTCCCGATCGGGGTCCGCGGCCGCCGTGTGGCC
Organism: Lacunisphaera limnophila; assembly: GCF_001746835.1. NCBI lineage: Bacteria > Pseudomonadati > Verrucomicrobiota > Opitutia > Opitutales > Opitutaceae > Lacunisphaera > Lacunisphaera limnophila. The sequence continues at coordinate 45,143 of NZ_CP016094.1, forward strand.
GTGCTTGGCGGCGGGGACACGGCCATGGACTGCCTGCGCACCGCCCTGCGCGATGGCGCGCAGGAAGCCGTGTGTCTCTACCGCCGCGACCTCGCCAACATGCCGGGCAGCCGCAAGGAATACGCCAACGCCCTCGAGGAGGGCGCGCAGTTCCGCTTCCTCACCAACCCGGTCGCCCTCCTCGGCGATGCCGCCGGCCGCGTCACGGCCGTGCGCTGCGTCCGCATGGAACTCGGCGCCCCCGACGCCTCCGGCCGGCGCTCGCCGCGGGCCGTCCCCGGCTCCGAATTCGACCTGCCCGCCGACCTCGTGGTCGTCGCCTACGGCTTCGACCCCGTGCCCTTCCCGCCCGGCAGCGACCTCGCCCAGACCGCCACCGACAAATGGGGCGGCTTCAAGACCGACGAAAACCTGATGACCTCCCTCCCCGGCGTGTTCGCCGGCGGCGACTCCGTCCGCGGACCGAGCCTGGTGGTCCACGCCGTGCGCGACGCCCGCCGCGCTGCCCAAGGCATCCACCGTTACTTGGCGGGCAAACCCGCCTGATCGCGCCCAAGGTGGAACCCGGCCTCCAGATGGGTCGGCTCGGCGCCTCCTCCTCCGGGGTCAGCGCCCCGCTCCCCCTTATCCTCAACCCGCCCTAGGCCTTCCCCGCCCCCCGCAGCAACCGCGCGTCCACCACAAATGGTCCCGCCGGCAACAAACTCGCGGCCAAAACCAGACCGGTACGCTGCCAGGTCCAGGCCTGCTCCCACGCGGCGTGGAGCGCCGCTCCCACGTACAGCACGAATAACACCCCGTGCGCCATGCCCACCACGCGCACGGCCGCCGGCTCCCCGTAGACATACTTCAACGGCATGGCGACGCCCAGCAGCACCAGGAAGGACACGCCTTCCCAGAAGCCGATCACCCTCAGCCGTCCGATCGTGGATTTGTACCATGGCATGGCCGCCCAACCCATCCACGAATCCAGCGCCGTCAAGCGCCACGCCCCAAAGCAGGGCCGGTCTTCGACTGGCCTTCAGCCGCATCCGACCTGCCGACCCGGCCCGAGATCACCCTTACCCGAACCGCTTCGCCAGCAATTCCTCCACCCGCTGCTTCGACGACAACACTTCCTCCGGCGTCAGCCGCGGGCTGAATTCCAGCACCAGCGTGTGTTCCGGCCGCCAGAACTGGCTGACCATCTCAAAGTCGATCTTGCCCGTGCCAATGGGCTGGTGGTCGCGCCCGTCGGCGCTCACGTCGTGCAGGTGAAAACCGATCGCGTTGGGTGCGTTCTTCTCCAGGTGCTCGCGGTGGTTGAGCAGGCCCATGTCGTGCTTGATCTGGGCATGGCCGGTGTCGTGCCAGTACCCGCAGGCGCCGGGCTGGGCCATCGCCGCGATCAATTCCGGGTGGTCCGCATCGAGTGGCAGCTCGTCGAATTTCTCGCGGTTCTCGAAGCCCAGCTGCAGGCCCTTGGGCGCGGAGTAGGCCAGCAGCTCCGTCAGGCTGGCCTTCGTCTTGGCCCAATACGGCGGCATCCGGCCTTTAAGCTTGGCCAGGGCCTTGGCCACCATCTTCTGGTACCCGGTGTCGGCCGAGAGGTCGTCGGCCGTATGCTCGTCGTAATACGCCTCGGCCTTGCGCGTGGGGTTGAGCCAGAAAAACTCCACCGAGCCGAGATGCAGCACGATCTTCTTGGCGCCGACTTGGCCGGCGAAATCCACCGTGCGCTTGCTCTGCCGCAGCCATTGGTCGCGCTCCCGGGCATCCGCCGATGACGGCAGGTAAAGGTTCGGCGCGGCGTGGCTCACACCAGGCGGCAGGGGACAGAAATTGTGGCAGGAGGCCACCTTGATCACCCCTTCCTCGACCGCCTTCAGGATGCCCGGCACGAGCGTGATCTTGATGCCATGGCTGAGCTCGACGTACTCGAAACCCAGCGCCGCCATTTCCTGCATCATCTCATAACCCTGCTGGTGGCGTTGGGAACACCAGCAGCTGGAGAGGGCGACGATGGGCTTCATGCGCGGTTATCGGACACTAGGACACGGTAACCCGCCTAAATCAAGCCATGTGCTTTAGCGGTCGAAGCTTCACCTGTCGGGCGGGTTCGCCGACGAAGGCTTGGCGGAGATGGCGCAGCAACCCCGCCTCGAACGCGGCAGAGGTGTCGGGCAAAGGCGGGGTTCGGCGACCCCGCCCTACAATTTTCCACCCCCAAAAAGAAAACCGGCCGGCATCCGAAGGACGCACGGCCGGTGAAAAGGGACAGATCGGGAAGCTTACTCCGCGTAACGGCGGCGCAGCATGGCGGTGAAAGCCATGACCTTCTCCTTGCGGCGGCGGCGCTCGCAGGGCTTCTCGTTGTAACGCTTGGTGCGAACATCCTTGATGATGTTCTCGCGCTCGAGCTTCTTCTTCATGCGGCGCAGCGCACGGTCGATCGGCTCATTCTTACGCATTTTGATCTCGATGGGCATGGTGAAAGGGAGGGAGTTGTCTTTGGAAAAGGAAACAAAGAGCCAGCCGCCCCGGCCACCGTCAACCCCTATTTTTGCGGATCACTCCGGCCCCTCTGAACTCCCCCTTGGCCGGGCCAAATCCGCCCCCATGGGCCAGCGAGCTCGCCCCCGCCTCCCCGCCTCGGACTGGTAAAACTCGCCCGGCAGTCCCTTAGTTCTTGCCCGCGCCTAACCCCCTGATTCCCATAAACGAACCTTGGCGTCGCCCGACTCAAATTTCGTCCATCTCCACGTCCACAGCGACTACTCCCTGCTGGACGGCGCCTGCCGGATCGACCGCCTCATGGACCGGGCCACCACCCTCGGCATGAAGGCCCTCGCCCTCACCGACCACGGCAATCTCTACGGCACGATCGAGTTCTACAACCAGGCCAAGGCCAAGGGCATCAAGCCCCTCCTCGGCTGCGAGCTCTACCTGGCCGCCGGCTCCCGCCTCGAGCGCACCGGCCGCTCCGACGAGGGCAAATCCATCTACCACCTCGGTCTGCTCGCCCGCGACCTCACCGGCTACCAGAACCTCCTCAAGCTCGTCTCCGACGCCCACCTCAAGGGCTTCTATTACAAGCCCCGCACCGACCTCGAGAAACTCGCCCAGCATTCGAAGGGCCTCATCGGCTTCACCGGCTGCCTCGCTTCGCTCGTCCCCCAACACCTGCTGAACGACAACTACGAGGAGGCCCGGAAGGCCTGCGCCCACTTCGTCGAGATCTTTGGCCGCGAGAACTACTTCGTCGAAATCCAGGACCACGGCATCCCCGAGCAACTCAAGGTCATCCCCGGCCTCCTCAAGCTCGCCCAGGAATTCAACCTGAAGGTCGTCTGCTCGAACGACGTCCACTACGTCAATTCCGCCGACGCCGGCCCGCACGACACTCTCCTCTGCATCCAGACGGGCTCGAAGGTCGCCGACGACAACCGGATGAAGTTCACCGGCACCCAGTTCTACCTCAAATCCCGCGAGGAGATGGCCACCGTCTTCAAGGAGGTGCCGGAGTCCCTCACCAACACCCAGCTCGTCGCCGAGATGTGCGACGTCGCCATCCCCTTCCCCAAGGGCTCCGAGCGCTACCCGAAATACCCGCTCCCCCCCGAGGTGAAGACCGACCGCCCCGGCTACCTCAAGGACCTCTGCATCGCCGGCCTCCGCACCCGCTACGGCGTCGACTACACGAAGCCGGAAAACGCCAAGGACAAGGATCAGGCCAAAGTCCTCGCCGAGCGCCTCGACTTCGAGCTCTCCATCATCACCAAGACCGGCTTCATCGACTACTTCCTTGTCGTCTGGGATTTCATCGACTGGGCGCGGAAGCACGGCATCCCTGTCGGCCCCGGCCGCGGCTCCGGCGCCGGCTGTCTCGTCGCCTACCTGCTCGGCATCACCAATCTCGACCCGCTGCGCTTCAAGCTCCTCTTCGAGCGCTTCCTGAATCCCGAGCGCGTCTCCCCGCCCGACTTCGACATCGACTTCTGCATGCGCCGCCGCGGCGAGGTCATCGACTACGTCCGCCAGAAATACGGCAACGACTGCGTCGCCAACATCATCACCTACGGCACCCTCGGCGCCAAGATGGTCATGCGCGACGTCTCCCGCGTCCACGACCTCCCCTACGTCGAGGCCGACCGCCTGGCCAAGATGATCCCCGACGAGCTCAACATCGAGCTCAAGACCGCCATCGAGAAATCTGCCGAGCTGCGCAACGAGTTCGAGAAAAACCCCGTCGCGAAGAAGATCATCGACCAGGCCCTCGTCCTCGAGGGCATGGTCCGCAACACCGGCAAGCACGCCGCCGGCATCATCATCACCGACCGGCCGCTCGAGGAATTCGTCCCCCTCACCCTGCAGGAAGGCGACGTCACCGTGCAGTTCGACATGAACGCCGTTGGCAAGCTCGGCCTGCTGAAGATGGACTTCCTCGGCCTCAAGACGCTCACCGTCATCGCCGACGCCGTCGCCAACGTCCACCGCACCGCCGACGCGAAGTTCGACCTCGAGGCCGTCGGCTTCGAGGACCCGAAGACCTACACCCTCCTCAACTCCGGCCGCACCACCGGCGTGTTCCAGCTGGAATCCGGCGGCATGCAGGCCCTGTGCCGCCAGATCGGCCTCTCCTCCATCGACGAGATCGTCGCCCTCATCGCCCTCTACCGCCCGGGTCCCATGGAGTGGATCCCCGACTACGTCCGCGGCAAGAAGGAGCCCAGCACTGTCACCTACCCGCACAAGCTCCTCGAGGAGGTCTGCCGCGAGACCTACGGCGTCATGGTCTACCAGGAGCAGGTCATGGAAGCGGCCAAGATCATCGCCGGCTACACCCTCGGCGGTGCCGACATGCTCCGCCGCGCCATGGGCAAGAAGGACGCCGATGCCATGGCCAAGGAGCGCGCCAAGTTCGTCGAGGGCGCCGCGAAGGTGAACAAGATCGACGCCAAGACGGCCAACTCGATCTTCGACATCCTCAACAAGTTTGCCGGCTACGGCTTCAACAAGTCCCACTCCGCCGCCTACGCGGTGCTCAGCTACCAGACCGGCTACCTCAAGGCCAACTACCCGGTCCAGTTCATGGCCGCCATGCTCACCTCTGAGCTCGGCAATTCCGAGAAGGTCGCCCACTTCATCGCCGAGTGCGAGGCCATGGGCCTCAAGGTCCTCGGCCCCGACGTGAACGAATCGCGCGCGGATTTCACCCCCGTCGGCGACAAGATCCGCTTCGGCCTCGCCGGCATCAAGGGCGTCGGTGAACAGGCCGCCCAGAAAATCATCGAGGAACGCGAGGCCAGCGGCCCGTTCAAGGACTTCGCCGACTTCACCTCCCGCGTCGACGCCCGCGCCCTCAACAAGCGCGTGCTTGAGCACCTCGTGAAAACCGGCGCCTTCGATTTCAGCGGCGCCGCCCGCAAGCCCCTCTTCGACAGCATCGACGCCGCCATCGCCGGCGCCGCCGCCCACGCCCGCGACAAGGCCGCCGGCCAGCACAGCTTCCTCGACGCGTTCGCCGAGCCCCCGCCGAAGAAGAAGGCCGGCGCCAACGGCACCACCGTCCACACCACGTCCACCGCCGACTTCACCTCCGCCGAGCGCCTCCAGTTCGAGAAGGAGCTCCTCGGCTTCTACGTCTCCGGCCACCCGCTCAACGCCTACAGCGGCCTCGCCGAGGCCCTCTGCACCCACACCGAGGAGACCGTCCTGCTCGAGGGCGACCGCGTCGAGTTCCGCCTCGCCGGGGTCATGAGCGGTATCAACAAGAAGCTCTCGAAAAAGGACAACCGCCCCTGGGCCTTCTTCAACCTCGCCAGCAAGAAGGCCACCATCGCGGTGAACATGTACGCCGACGCCTACGAGGCCTACGGCAAGCTCCTCGCCGAGAACGCCCCCGTCGTCATCCTCGGCACGGTGATGAAGGGCAACGACGGCGCCCGCCTCAACGTGAAGGAGCTCTACCCGCTCGACGCCTACCTGCAGAACAACATCCGCAAGGTCACCTGGCTCCTCCAGCCCACCCACGCCGACCTGCCCGGTTTCTTCCGGCAGCTGCGCGAGACCCTCAACGCCGCCAGCGGCGACACCAAGGTCGAGCTCGCCTTCCTCTTCGAGCATCGCGTCGCCCCCATCGCCGAGGTCGCCGGCGCCCTCAAGTGGCGCATCGCCCCCGATGCCTTCCAGCGCCTCCGCGCCCATCCCGCCGTGTCCGGCCTCCTCGCCGAGGCCCGCTCCCCCGAGCTCAAGGAAGTGAAACGCTGGGGGCGGAAAGGCTAAACCCTCGTTGCCGTCATCCTGAGCGCAGCGAAGGATCCAAGCCTGCAACCAATGCGAGCCATGCCCGGATCCGACGCTTTGCCCAACTGACCTGAAACCAATGTCCTCCCCCGTCCTCAACAACGCCGCCCGCATCCTGAAACTCGTCGAGACCGGGACGCCCGCCGACCAGGCCCTGCGCGAGTCGCTCACCCAGGACCGCCACTACACGGCCCCTGCCGAACGCCGGAACGTCAGCCGCGCGGTGTTCACCTACTTCCGCTGGCTGCGCTGGCTCGCCCCGAAGGACTCCCACCAAAAACAACTCGAGGCCGCCCTCGCCCTGCAGGAACGTTTCAATAAAACCCCCTCGAGCTTCAAACCCGAGGCCCTCGCCGCCCGCGCCGTGCCGGCGTGGCTGCAGGCGGAGATGGACGTCATCCCCGACGCGTGGCTCCGCCAGCTTCAGTCCGAGCCCGCCCTCTGGATCCGCGCCAAGGCCGGTACCGGCGTCGCGCTCACGAAGAAGCTCAGCCACATCACGCCCGCCGCCCAATCCCCCGACGCCCTGCGCTACACCGGCCTCACCGACCTCTACCGCACCAAGGAATTCCAGGCCGGCGAATTTGAAATCCAGGACCTCGCCTCGCAACTAGTCAGCCTCGCCTGCGCGCCGCGGCCGGGTGAAACCTGGTGGGACGCGTGCGCCGGCGAGGGCGGCAAGACCATGCACCTCGCCGACCTCATGCAGAACAAGGGCCTGCTCTGGGCCAGCGACCGCTCGGTGCGCCGCCTCGCCAAGCTCAAGGATCGCGCCGCCCGCGCCCAGGTCTTCAACTACCGCGCCGCGGAATGGGACGGCGGCGCCAAGCTACCGACCAAGGCCAAATTCAACGGCATCCTCGTCGACGCCCCCTGCAGCGGTGTCGGCACCTGGCAGCGCAACCCGCACGCCCGCTGGACCGCCTCCCCCACCGACGTGCGCGAGCTCGCCGCCGTGCAGGCCAACCTCCTCAACCACGTCGCCCCCGCGGTCAAACCCGGTGGCCGCCTGATCTACTCGGTCTGCACCCTCACCCGCGCCGAGACCACCGCCGTGGCGGAGGCGTTTGCCCAAAGTCATCCCGAATTTGAACCGATTCCCGCCTGGCCCGGCCCGGCAATTAAGAAGGATGAATTAAGAATGAAGAATGATTCTCCGGAAATTCTTCCTTCTTCCTTCATCCCTCCTCCTTCGCTTTTCCTCTGGCCCCACGACCTGAACGCCAACGGCATGTTCATCGCCGCCTGGCAAAGAAAGTAGGACCGGTCTTCCTCCTTCGCGAAGACTGCGGAGGACAGACCGGCCGGCCCGGGTTGCCCATCCCGCCTGCCCCGGTCTCATCACCCGGTCGCACATCCGCCATAGACAGCGGAATCGAACCTGCTATTTCAGAGTGCCTGAGGCGCGCAAGGGCCGGCGTGCCTCCATCAACCCGCTCACCCACCATGATCCCGCCCCGTTTCCCCTCCCTGTTGCGTTTCATCGCGCCCCTGCTGGGCCTCTTTTCCCTCGCGACCGCCGCCCCGCCGCCGGTCAGCGATTTTGTGAAATGGCCGGAGGTGAACGAAGTCCGCATCTCGGAAAACGGTCGCTATGTCGCCTTTCTCACCCCCAGCCAGGTCCGGTTCTTCGACCTCAACGTCTACGACACCCAAACCAAGGAATCGAAGAAGTTCGATCTCGGCGGCGACGACGTCACCGACTTTTTCTGGATCGGCGGCGACCGCATGGTGATCACCACCGAGAACCGGCCGAATTACCGCGGACGCAAGCAGGTCTTCGATGTCAAGCAGGGCAAGGTGACCGCCAACCTGACCTACGAGCGACAATTCTTCCAGCTCATCAGCAGCCTCCGCCGGGACCCGAATCTCTTTGTGGCCCGGTTCTTCGACGATGGCCGCGGCTCGGCCGGCCTCGCGGTCATCAGCACCCGGCTCCGCCCCAAGGTCATGGCCGGACAGGACAACTCCCGTTTCAACGTCAAGGAATGGATCGACCTCCCCAAGGGCGAGTTCCACGGGGCGGCCACCGACCACGAGGGTGAGGTCCGGGTCGCCGCCGTCTACTCCGACAAAAAACTCCGGTTCCACTACCGCGCCGGCCCGAAGGAGAAATGGATCGAACTCCCCTTCCACTACGAGACCACCAGCGTCATCGGTTTCACGCCCGATCCGGATCTGCTCTACGTCGCCCACTACGCCGAGGAGGCCAAAAGCAGCCGGTTGCATCGCTACCGCGTGAGCACCGGCGATTTTGGCCCGCCGCTCTTCGAGGACGCCACGTACGCCATGAACGACGCCGAGTTGTTCCAGGTCCGCCAGGCCGATGGCTCGGTCCGCACCGCCGCCCTCGGCTACCATCGTGATCTCTACACCCAGCTCGCGATCGATCCGCTCTTCGCCGAGATCCAGACCGCCATCCAGGCGAAGCTGCCCGGGCGGCAGAATCTCATCGTCGATTGCGACCAGGCCATGCAGACCTTCGTCGTCGCCTCGTCGAACGGGCGCGAACCCAGCCGCTATGTGATCTACCGGCATGACACCAAGGCCTTCCTGCCCCTCCCGGCCCCGACGCCCTGGTTCAAGCCCGCCGAGATGAGCGTGCAGCGCCCGATCAAGTTCACCGCCCGCGACGGGCTGGTACTCGAAGGCTACCTCTCCCTCCCCGCCCCGGCAGCCGACGGCAGCAAACCCCCTCTGGTGGTCTACGCCCACGGCGGCCCCTGGGCTCGCGACACCTGGGGCTACAACTCCGACGCCCAGTTCCTGACTTCCCGCGGTTATGCCGTCTTTCAACCCAACTACCGGGGCTCGACCGGTTACGCCAAGGCCGTCTCGAAGGACGATGATTTCGAGTTCCGCAAGATGCACGATGACGTGACCGACGGTGTGAAACACCTCGTCGCGCAGGGCCTCGTGGACGGAAAACGCCTCGCCATCTATGGCGGCAGTTTCGGCGGCTACCTCGCCGTCGCCGGCGTGGCCTTCGAACCCGATCTCTACCGCTGCGCCGTCACCTTCGCCGGGGTCTTCGACTGGAAGCAACTGGTGAAGCAATCCTGGGCCCAGTCCGACGACGACCGGTTCAACTACGACCGCCTGCTCGAGAAACTCGGCGACCCGGCCACCCAGCAGGAGCGCTTCCAGAACATCTCCCCCATCGCCCACATCGCCGCGGTCAAGGCGCCGGTGCTCGTGATCCATGGCAAGCTGGATACCACCGTGGAATACCAGCAGTCCACCCGCTTGCTCTCGGAGTTGGAGCAACGGAAGGTGCCGCACGAGCAGCTGTTTTTCGACACGGAGTTCCACGGCTTTTCCGAGCGGGAGAACTACCAGAAATTCCTCACCGCCCTGGAGAAATTCCTCGCCCAGCATCTCTGATGCCCGAAACCCGCCCAGCGTCCGCCCCCTTCCTGCGCCCCGGCCTCGCCTTTGCTTTCGCCACGGTCGCCTTTGTCTGGTGGCGGGTCTCGGAAAATACCGCCGACAACGATCTCTGGGGCCATGTCCTCTACGGCCAGCGCATGCTCCACCTCGGGGGACTCGAAACCGTCGAGACGCTCTCCTGGTCGGCCGCCGGCCAGCCCTGGATCAACCATGAGGTCCTCGCCGAGGTGATCCTCGGCTTGACCCACCGTCTGGCCGGCGGCTCCGGGCTGTGGTGGCTCATGATCGGCCTCGCCACCCTCACCCTCGGCGGGGCCGGGCGGGCCGGCGCCGGCCGCACCGCTCCGCAACAGCTCACCGCCCTCGGACTGCTCGCGCTCTGCGGCAACAGCATCGCCCTCGGCTATGCCGTGCGGCCGCAACTGTTCACCCTGCTCGCGTTTGTCGTGCTGCTGACTGCGTTGCGCCGGTTTCTGGACGGGCGACTGCGCTGGGGCTTCGTGCCGCCGCTCCTGCTCGCGGTCTGGGTCAACACCCACGGCGGCTTCCTCGCCGGCTGGCTCATCGCCGCGGTGATCCTCGGCACCGAGTTCATCTTCGGTTTCATTCCATCCTTACCGCCGTGGCTTCGCTCCACTCCCGCCACCCTTTCGCGCCCAGTCCTCCTTGCCGCGGGTGCCGCCGGCACGCTTGCCCTCCTCGCCAATCCTTGGGGCGCCCACCTCGTGATCTGGACGCTGGAAACCCTGCAGCTGCCCCGCCCTGACATCACCGAGTGGCACCCCACGACCCTGAGCGCCGCCACCGTGCCCTTTTACTTTACGATCGGTCTTGGTCTCGTCGCCTGGATTCTCACGCGCCAACCGCGCCGGCTCGGGGAGATGGTCGCGTGGGGCCTCCTCGCCTTCTTTGCCCTCCGCCACCAGCGCCACGCCCCCCTCTTCGGCCTGGCCACCGTCATGCTGCTGCCGGCCCATGTGCTGGATCTGCTGCAACGTCTCGCCCCGGCGACCCAAGGCCTCCGTGCCGCTCTCGCCCGGCCCGCGCTCCGCGGCGCGCTTGTGTTGTTACTGTTCGTCGGCGGCGCCTGGTGCCTGCGGTCCAGCGTCACCGCCCCGCGCCTCCACCCCTTCCGCATGGAAGTGCCCCGCGATCTCTATCCCGTCGCGGCCCTCGACCATATCCGCACCCATCGCCTGAACGGCAACACGATCACCTTCTTCGACTGGGGCCAGCAGGTGCTGTGGGAACTGCCCGACAACCCCGTCTCCTTCGACGGCCGCCTCGACACCGTTTACCCCACGCCCCTCATGGACGCCCACTGGCGCCTTTACGCCGGCGAAGAACCCGGCCCCTCGCTTCCCCTCGACCAGGCCCGCGTGGCCCTGCTGCCTACCGGCTCCGGCGGAGTCAGGCTACTGCTCACCCGGGGCTGGCTCATGACCTACGAGGACCCGCTCGCCACCGTGCTGATCCGACCGGTGGGCAATGTTTCCGCACGACCGGTGCTCCAACGTGCCGGCGTCGAGGCCATCACCGGCTCCGTCCCTTTCCCCGACACCCCGCCGGTCCTCGCGACCCGCTTTCCCCGATGAGTCCCGACCCTAACCTCAGCAAAGTCACGGGCGCCACCGTCCGCGACGACTTCAACGCCATCAACACGGTGCTCCACTACACGCGCGCCGCGCACTTCATCGGCCTGTGGAAATCCGAGCTGGCCCTCATCCAGCGCTATTTCCCCGACGTGAACGCCCGCCTGCTCGAGGCCGGTTGCGGCGCCGGCCGCGTGGCCGTGGGCCTCTGGCATCAAGGCTACCGCGACGTGGTCGCCTTCGACTTCGCCTCCGAGCTCGTCGAACAGGCCGAGAACCTCGCCCAGGAACAGGGCATCACCGGCCTCACCTTCCTCCAAGCCGACGCCACGCGGCTCGACCAATGTCCCGCCATAAGCGACCTGTCGTTCGACGGGGTCCTCTTCATGTTCAACGGCCTGATGCAGATTCCGGGACGCGAGAGCCGCCGCCAGGCGATGCGCGCGTTGCACCGCGCCTGCCGGCCGGGCGCGCCTTTCATCTACACGACCCACGACCGCGAGGACCCGGCCGACCTGAAGGAGTGGGCCAAGGAAGCCGCGCGCTGGGCCAAGGGGGAACAGAATCCCCGCCTGCTCGAGTTTGGTGACCGCTACTTCACCGACGACACTGGCAACACCTTCATGCACCTGCCCGACCGCAAGGAGGTGCTCGAGGACATGGCCGCCACCGGCTGGACCCACGTCTTCGATGCCACCCGCAACGATCTCGCCAGCGAAACCCCCAAGGTCCGCAATTTCTCCGACAACTGCCGCTTCTGGGTCGCCCGGAAATAAGTCGCCCGCCTTCAAACCGCTTCATCCTCCGCCTGCCGCCGAAAAGATTCTAGCCGTCGCCGTCCGCCCTGTTAACCTGCCCCCATGAAATTTCTGACCACCCTTGCCCTGTGCGCCCTCGTGGCCACGGCCCACGCCGCCGATCCGGAATACCCCAAGCAGGGACCCGACCTCTACGACACGCAGGCCGACGGCACCGCCCAGATCGCCGCCGCCCTGACGCAAGCCAAGGCGGAGCACAAGCACGTGCTCTTGAAGCTCGGCGCCAACTGGTGCATCTGGTGCCGCCGCCTCAGCGAAGCCTTCCACCGCCACGACGCCGTGGCACAGAAACTGGCCGCCGATTACGTCGTCGTGCTCATCGACATGAACCAGCGCGACGGCCGCAAGCGCAACCTCGCCGTCAACGAGCGCTACGGCAACCCCATCCAAAACGGCTACCCCGTGCTGCTCGTGCTCGACGCCGACGGCAACCTGCTCACCACCCAGGAAACCGGCGCGCTCGAGGACGGCGGTAAGGGTCATGACCCGGAGAAGATCCTCGCCTTCCTCCGGCGCTGGGCTCCGGCTCGCTGAGGGACGCGCGTTTTTCGCACAAACGATCAAGCCCCGCGCCCGCCGGATCTGCTAGGCTGCCGGTCATCCCATGCATTCCGGTTTCCAGCACCTGCCGATTCCCGAACCCACCTCCGGCGGCTCCTTCCCAGCCATCGTCCAATATCCCACGACCCAGCCCGCGGCCGGCGTGTCCATCGGACCCTTCAACTGGGAGGCGACCCTCGACGCTACGCCCGCCCCGGGCCGCTTTCCGGTCTGCCTGATCGCCCACGGCGCCGGCGGATCCCACCTGCTCTATCGCGAGATCGCCACCCACCTCGCCCGCTCGGGCTGGATCGTGGTGTGTCCGGAGGCCCCGCGCGACAACCGCAACGACAACTCCCTTGCTTACACCGACGAGGCGGTGACGAACCGATGCCGCCAACTCTCGCAAACCTTGGACGCCCTCCTCGGTCACCCGACCTTCGGCCCGGCGGCGAATCCCCAGCGCGTGGGCCTCGTGGGCCACTCCCTCGGCGGCTGTGCCGCGCTCGCCCTGGCCGGCGGCCAACCCTGGTCCCGCAACCGTACGCCCATTCCCGTCCAACCTGACCCGCGGTTCCAGGCCGCCGTGCTGCTGGCGCCGGCCACCGGCTACTACCGCGGCCCGGACGCCCTGGCCAGGGTCTCGGGCCGGTTCCTGGTCCTCGCCGGCGAAAAGGATGACGTGACGCCGGCCGAGGCCATCCGCCAGGACCTGCGCCCGCTGCCGGCGGCGGCCGCCGGCGAGTTCGTCGTCGTCCGCGGCGCGGGACATTACTCCTTCCTCAGCCCGTTTCCGGCGATGATGCGCCGCCCGGATTTTCCGCCCGGTCAGGATCCGGACGGCTTTGACCGGCCGCAGTTCCACACCGAGCTGCCCGGCTTGATCGAATCCTTTCTCAGCCGTTCGCTGCCGGACGCCTGAAACCGCGCATCCTTTCGGGCCGATGAACCACTACCGCCAGGCCGTCCTCCGCAGCCTCGACACCATCGAGCAGGGGCTCCGCCGCCCGCTGGCGCTGCACGCGCTGGCCCGCCGCGCCGGCTTTTCCCTCTGGCATTTTCACCGTATCTTCGCCGAGCACACCGGCGAGTCCCTCGGCTCCTACCTGCGCAAGCGCCGCCTCACCGCCGCGGCTGGGGAACTCGCCCGGTCGGACCGCAGCGTGCTCGATGTGGCCCTCGACTACCAGTTCGAGTCCCACGAGGCCTTCACCCGCGCCTTCAAGGCCGCGTTCGATGCCACCCCGAGCGAGTTTCGCCGCACCGGCAAGCTGGCCTGGCTGCGCACCCGCCCGGAAATCACCCCCGCCCGCCTCCACGCCCTCCCCACCCAGACCACGATGAAACCCCGGATCGTCTCCCTCCCCGCCCTAAATCTGCTCGGCTTGAGCGCCCGCTTCGTGCCGCCGCTGTCCCCCGCGGCCGACAACCTCGACGTGGTGCCCAAACTCTACGAACGCTTCTGCCCGCTCATCCCCGGCCTCCCGGCCATGCTGGACCAATATATCTACGGCGCGGCCCGCTACCCCACGGATCGCGCCGGCGCGAATCCGGACGAGCGCGAATACCTGGCCTCCATCAACGTCGCCGCGGGCACCAAGCCAAAAAAACCGCTGGTGCTCTGGTCGATCCCCGCCGGCACCTACGCCTGCTTCACCCACCGCGGCCCCATCGCCCGGTTCGGCGAAACCATCCACTACGTCTTCGGCACCTGGCTGCCGCGCTCCAAATTCATCCACGGGGACGGCCCCAACCTCGACCGCCAGGACGAGCGTTTCGGCGACGGCGGCCCCGACAGCGAATTCGATTTCCTGATCCCGGTGAAACCCAAACCCGCGCGCCGGCAGTAGGACCGGTCTCCGACTGGTCCCTGCCTTGGTCCGTCCGGTGCACGACGCCGCTCGCGGCGACCGTTGCCCACGTCCCCCGCTTTCACCGCGGCCGCACGACCTCCAGCTGCCCGGCCGCCGCCAGGCTGATGCCCTCAAGCCGGTTGTCCTTCACCAGCGAATCCTCCAGCCGGTTCGGCGTGCAGGAGGCGTCGTTGACGCGGATGCCCTGCGTGCCGTTGCCGGTGATCGTGACGCCGCTGAAACGGTTGTCCCGGCAGGCCGTGCCCGGGAGCTCGCGGGTCTCCGCCAGAAACACGCCCTGCTCACCGTTGTTGGCCAGCGTGACCCGCTCAAACAGGTTGTGATTGGAGTCGCGCATGAAGATGCCCTGGCTGCCGTTGTCGCTCGCGATGGAATCCGTGATCCGATTGCGGTTGAAGCGCCAGTCGAAGGAAAAACCCGCGCTGCGGTTGTGGTGCAGGTTCAGCCGCGTGAAATCGCTGTCCTCGGTCTCATAGGCGGCGAGGCCGTCAAACTCGTTCTCGTAGGCCTCGAGCCGGTCGATCCGCACGCGGCGGCAATCCTTCTCCAGCACCACCCCGCCCGAACGCGCCCGGCGGGTGACCACGTCCTCGACGAGGATGTCCTCCGCGCCCCGGATCGTCAGGCCGTTGTTGCGCAGGGCGGTCAGGTGGCTCTCGTCGCAGGGCCCGCCATAGCACTCGAACTGCTGCTCGGTCCGGTTGCCATCCATCAGCAGCCGCCGCACCGTCACGCGCCGCACGCGCCGGTCGACCGGGGTGGCCGGGCTGCCCACCAGGACCACCGGACAATTCGCGCGCGGGGCCAGGAAAAGGACGGTGGCGGGTCCCTGCCCGCGCAGCTCGATGTCATCCCGCGCGATCACGATCGGCCGCGTCAGGGTGAAGACGCCCGCCCCCAGCTCGACCACGCCGCCGTCCGGCGGCAGGCCGGCGAGCGCGGCCTGGATTCCCACCTCGCCGGCGGCGGCGGCCACCGGCACCCGGATCCGTTCGCCGGCCGCGGCCGATTCGCCCCGCAGGCTGGCCCCCAGCGTAAGACACCCGATCAGCCAGAGGAGAAAGTGCCCGCGGCGCGGGAGATGGGCGTGGAGGGGGCTCATGCCGACGCCCTCAGCAAGACGGCCGGGACGCCGCACGGCCACACCGAAATTCACCGCGCCAGTTTCGCCAGCAACCCCGCCTTCACGGCGGGCCACTCCTGGTCCGTGATGCTGAACATCGCCGTGTCGCGTTGGTAGCCGTCGTGCGGCCGGACCAGCTGCTTGCGCAGGATGCCCTCGAAGACCGCCCCCAGCCGCAGGATCGCGGTCCGCGACTGCGTGTTGTTGGCGTCGGTCTTCAACTGCACGCGCAGCGCGCCCCAGCCCTCGAAGGCCTGCCGGAGCATGAGGTACTTGGCCTCGGTGTTGACCGCGCTGCGCTGCGCCTCGGGCGCCAGCCAGGTCCAGCCGATCTCGAGGCCGCGATGCGGCCGGCGGATGTCGATGAAGCGGGTCGAGCCGACCACGCGGCCGTCGCTGCAGCGCACCGTGGCGTACGCCACCTCCGTGCCCGCCGCCTGCGCGCGCAGGGCCTCCTCGATCCAAGCCCCGACCGTCGCGACCGAGGCAAACGGCGGGATCAGCAGGTGGCGGAAGATCACCGGATCCCGGGCCGCCGCCAGGAGGCCCTCCGCGTGCGCCGGGGCCAGCGGTTCCAGGCGAACGGCACGGCCTTCCAGCAAAACCGGGCGGGGATCAAAGGTCATGGCCCGACCTTAGCCGCCCGCCGCCCTCACCCAAGCCCGGATTGGCTGTAGCGGCCTGGAACGGACCCCAGTGTGACAGGGGGTTGGTCGCCGGCGGCCCAACGGGACCTCCGTCGGTCCCAGGCGCAAAATAAGCCATCCCCGCCCCCCTTCGCCCCCACCCTAATTTCTGCGCCGTCGCACTTGCCGCCGCCTCCCCGCCCTGCCAAGTTGCCCGCCATGTCCTCGCTGCCCACCGACCGCGCCCTCCTTTGGCTCGGTGCCCTGCTCTACCTAGCCGGTTTTCTGACCGGCCTGCTGGCGCTGCTGCGGCGATCCTCCGCGACCGCCCCGCGCGCCTGGTTGAACTCCCTCCTCGTCGCCGGCTGGATCAGCCAGATGGCCGGCCTGTATGTCCGCGGCGCCGCCGCCGGCGGGTGCCCGCTCGGCAACACCTTCGAACTGGTCCAATTCGTCGCCTGGTCCGCCATGGTCGTGTATTTCTTCGTTGGCACCGCTTTCCGGGTCAGCCTCCTCGGCCTGTTTACCGCGGGTTACGCCGCCACCCTCGCCTTCGTGTCGCTCCTGATCCCGCAATGGGACGGCGCCCGGAGCATGCGGATCTTCGGCAATAATCCCTGGATCGAGCTCCACGCGGCCCTCGCCGTCTTCAGCTACGGCGTCTTCGGCCTGCTGGCCCTGACCTCCATCATGCAGCTCCTCCAGAACTGGAGCCTCAAGCACAAGCGCCTCAACGGCCTCTTCTGGTTCCTCCCGTCCGTGGTCCAGCTCGACCAGATCAACACCCGCATGCTGGCGCTGGGCGTGCTCCTCCTCACCATCTCCCTCGGGGTGGGCTCGGTCTGGTTCCGCCAGAACATGGGCTCGGTCGACCAGGCCAAGCTGGTCGTCACCGTCGGCGTATGGGCCGCCTACCTTGGTGTGTTCCTGCTGCGCTGGCGCACCTGGCTCGTCTCCGTGCGCTTCGCCTGGGTCTGCCTGGTCATGTTCATCCTGGCGCTGCTCTCGCTCGGGCCGGTGAACTCCAGCCGCAACCACGCCATCGTGCTCACCCCGGACGCCCGCTGACGATGGAGACCACCACGCCCCTCCTGTTCTTCATCGGCGCCAGCCACCACACCGCCCCGCTCGCGGTGCGGGAAAGACTCGCGCTCGACGCGACGCGCGCGGCCGCCCTCGGCGCCCGCCTGCAGGCCACGCCCGGCGTCCGCGAGTTCGCCTTCGTCAACACCTGCAACCGCGTCGAGCTGTATGGCGTCGCCTCGCACGCCGACACCCTCGCCGGCCTGCGCCTCGCCGTGGCCGAGACCACCGGCTGCGCCCCGGCCGAACTCGACGGCGTGCTCCAGCAGCGCCACAACCACGACGTCATCGCCCACCTCTTCGCCGTCGCCTCCGGTCTCGACTCCCAGATCGTGGGCGAGACCGAAATCCTCGGTCAGGTCAAGGGGGCCTACGATGCCGCCCTCGCCCGGAAGTGGACGGGCCCCGTGCTCAACCGCGTTTTCCAAAAAACCTTCCAGGCCGCCAAGCACATCCGCACCCACACGCGCATCGGTGAGGGCCAGATCAGCATCGCCAGCGTGGCCGTGGATCTCGCGGGCAAGATCTACGGCGACCTCGCCCCCGTCAGCGTGCTCGTCGTCGGCGCCGGCGACATCGGCCTCAAGACCGTGCAGGCCTTCCAGAGCCGCGGCGCGAAGGCGATCACCGTCGCCAGCCGCACCCTCTCCAAGGCCGAGGAAATGGCCGCCACGGCCGGCGGCTGGGCCGCCAGTATGGCCGACCTGCCCGAGGTCCTGGCCGCCGCCGACATCGTGGCCAGCTCGACCTCCGCGCCGGGCCTCGTGCTCACGCGCGAGCTCGTCGCCGCCGCCATGAAGAAGCGCGCCGCCCGCCCGCTCTTCCTGATCGACCTGGCGCTCCCCCGCGACATCGACCCCACGGCCGCCGAGCTCGCCAACGTCTTCCTCTACAACCTCGACGACCTCGCCAAGATCGCCGAGCAAAACCTCGCCCAGCGCGAGGCCGAGGTGAGCCGTTGCCACGCCATCCTTGCCGAGCGCACCGCCGCCCTCTGGCCGCAGGTCGCCCAGAGCCTGACCCGGCCTTGATGGAGGCGGGGTGCCCTCACCCCGCAGGGACATCATGCACCTGCCTCATCTGACTCCGTTCAGCCGGCACCCGCTCCTGTTTATCACGTGCTGCACGGCCGGGCGGAAACCCCTGTTGGCGTCTGCTAACGCGCACGCGCTACTCGAATCCATCTGGCGCAAGTCGGCTGCCATCGATGGTTGGTATGTCGGATACTACCTTTTAATGCCCGACCATGTGCACTTCTTCGCGCGACCTGCCCACACCGCGAAGCTGCTGTCAGCTTGGATCAAAAGCTGGAAGTCCATAAGTTCCCGTCGGCTCATGGCGGATGGTCTGACGATCGCTCCAGTTTGGCAGGCTGACTATTTTGATCATTTCATCCGTACCTCTTCTTCGTACCGGGAAAAATGTGAGTACGTGAAAAACAATCCAGTGAGGAAGAATCTATCCCTCGACTCAGCCGGGTGGCCCTATCAGGGGACTCTGCACGAATTGAAGTTTGAGAATGCGGGGTGAGGGCACCCCGCCTCCCCCTAGGTCGCGCGCCGCTTCGCCACCATCATGCGGCCGTGCTCCAGCGCCGCCACCAGCTCGCTCTTTTTGATCGGCTTGGTCAGGTAGTCGTCCATGCCGGCCGCCAGGCACTGCTCCCGGTCGCCGACCATGGCGTTGGCCGTGAGCGCGATGATCCAGGGCCGCTGTTTGCTCCGCGGCCGGGAATCCACCAGGCGGCGCGCCGCCTCGAGGCCGTCCATCTCCGGCATCTGCATGTCGAGAAAGATGATGTCGTACTCCTGCTTCTCCACCGCCGCGAGGACCTCCAGTCCGTTCCACGCCACGTCCGTCGTGTAACCGAGCGTGCGCAGCAGGCTGACCGCGACTTTCTGGTTCACGGCATTGTCCTCCGCGAGCAGGAGGCGCGTGGCCTGCGTCGGGAGCGTGGTCGCCACGATTGCCACCGGGGCCACCTCCAGCGGTTTCCCGAGCGCCGCGGCCAGGGCCTCGAACAGCACGGCCGGCTTGAGCGGACGGCTGACGGCGGTGGCCGTGACACCCTCCGGCACCCGCTGGCCGATGGCCGACAGCAGGATCAGGGGCATTTCGGTCGCCGGGCGGAGCTGCTGCAAACTGACGGCCAGGGCCGCGCCGTCGCTGCCCGGCATCTGCATGTCCACCGCGGCCAGATCAAAGGTCCGCCCGGTCCGCAGCATCGCCAGCGCCTCTTCGCCGCTGCCGACGGACCGCGGCAGCAGACCCCAGCGGAGGGCCTGCTCCGTCAAAATCAGGCGGCTCGTGACATTGTCATCGACCAGCAGGATCGTCCGGCCGCCCAGCAGCTCGCGGGCAAGCTGCGGATCGGGCCGCGCCTTGCCGGGCTGCGCCTCAAGGGTGACGGTGAAGAGGAAGGTCGATCCGTGCCCGACTTCGCTCTCCACCCACATCTGGCCGCCCATGAGCTCGGCGAGTTTCTTGCTGATCGCCAGGCCGAGGCCGGTACCGCCGTATTTGCGCGTGGTCGAGGCGTCCACCTGGCTGAAGGATTGGAAAAGCCGGCCGATCGCCTCCGGCGGGATGCCGATGCCGGTGTCGCGCACGGACACGCGCAGATGCACCGGCCCCTGCTCCACCATGCCGCCGTCGGCGGGCTCGATCCGCACCACGATCTCGCCGCTCGGCGTGAACTTGATGGCGTTGCCCAGCAGGTTGAGCACGATCTGGCGCAGCCGGGTGATGTCGCCTTTCACGCGCGCCGGCGTGCCGTCGGCGATCTCGTAAAGCAGGTCGAGTTTCTTCTCGCCGGCGCGCGCCGCCATCAGGTCCAGGGCGCCCTCGACGCACTCGTTCAGGGCGAATTCGGCCTGCTCCAACTCCAGCTTGCCCGACTCGATCTTCGAGAAATCCAAAATGTCGTTGATGATCGTGAGCAACGCCTCGCCGCTGATGCGGATCGTGTCAGCGAAGTCCCGCTGCTCGCGGTTGAGCGGGCTGTCGAGCAGCAGGCCCGTCATGCCGATGATGCCGTTCATCGGCGTGCGGATCTCGTGGCTCATCGTGGCGAGGAACTGGCTCTTCGCGACGCTGGCCAGGTTGGCCTCGACCGCGGCCTGCTGGGCCCGGTCGATGGCGATCTCGATCTGCTGGTTGAGCGACTCGGCCCCCTCGATGGCGAGGCGCATCTCGTACTCATGCTGCTTGCGTTCGCTGATGTCGGTGACCGTGAGCAGCAGGTCGGTTTCCCCGGCCGCCGCATCGCGGAACAGCTGGAGGGTCGCCTGGCGCCAGACGGGGGCGCCGTCGATCTGGCAGCGGACCTCCAGGCTCGTTTCCTCGATCTGCCCGGTACGCACCTGCATGAGCCCGGCGGCAAAGGCGGCGCTGTCGTCCGGCAGGAGCACGTCACCCAGGCTGGCGACGGACTGGACCTGATCCCGGGTCAGGCCGGTCAGGCGCAAAAAGGGCTCGTTGGCCCAGCAGGGCAGTCTACCGCCCGTCCGTTCCCAGCACACGCCGACCGGCAGGGCATGTAAGATGGTCGGCATGAACGCATTCCCAGCCGCCGGCTCCGCCGGGGCGTAAGGCGGTGGCCAGCCTGATATCCGACAGGCCGAGGAAGGTATGTCCATGACTCCCCCCTCATCGGCACCTTAATCGCTTACCCAAGTGGTTTTTAACCGCGAATCGGAGAACTACCGCGGCGTCCCGGGACCATCCCTGCGCCCGCTGCTCCCTCGGGCGCAGTGCCGGGGCCTTCTAACTTCTAAAGGTTTAGGTTTAACCCAGCTGCCGGCACATCCACTCCACCGCCGAACCGGCCGTGGGCTGCGCCAACAGGGCCCGCAACCGCGCCGCCTGCGCGGCCGTGCGTTCGCGCCGCGCCGGATTCTCGAGGCAGTCCTGGAGTTCCCGGGCAAACACCTCCGCCTTCGCCGCACCCTGGATGTACTCGGGATACATCGCCTCCTTCAGGAGCAGGTTGGCGATGCCGATGTGCTCCACCTTCACGAGCAGACGGCCGATGAAATACGTAAACGGATCGGTCCGGTAGGTCACCACCCCGGGGATGCCGGCCAGGGCGCAATGCATGGACATCGTGCCGCTTGACGTGAGCACCGCCGACGCGGCCACGGCTCCGGCCTCACTGGTGCGCCGGAGCTCGACCCCGGCCGGCGGGTTGGCCGCCTGCAACACGCCCAGGATCCCGTCACTCGGATACAGCACCACCGCCGGACGTTTTCCACCCCAGGCCCGGTAGCCGGCCAGCAGCACCGGAAAAATCCGCGACACCGGGCCCGTGCGGCTGCCCGGCAACAGCAGGATCGGCCCCGCCGGATCGTACCGCACCGGCGCCATATAATCCGGGGCCACAAACGGGTGCCCGACAAACTCCACCGGCAGGGCGGTATCCGCATAAACCGCCGGCTCGAATGGGAAGATCGCCGCGAGCCCATCCAAATGCTGCGCCATCTTAAACCGCCGTCCCGCCCGCGAGGCCCAGATCTGCGGGCTGATGTAGTAGAGCGCCTTCGTGGGGCCGCCCGCCTTTGCCGCATAGCCCCGCTCGAACAGGCCCTGGGCGATCCGCAGGTTCAGGCCCGACGAGTCCACGAAGCAGACAGCCCGCGGCTTGTACATGCCCACCCAGGTCACGACCGAGGCGATCAGGGACCGATAATAAGAAATCTGGGCGATGACCGCGAAGCCCATCGCCGATGACCCCGTGAGATCCCGCAGCAACTGGGCCCCCGCCGCCGCCAGCCGCGGACCGCCCAGCGCGCAGACCTTCAAATCCGGATCCTTCGCGAGCAGCCCGCGCACCATCCGCGCCGCATGCTCGTCCCCGGAATGCTCCGCGGCCACAATCAACAGGTCCACCGCGCCCTCGCGCGGCGCCGGGAGGCCTTCATGCAACAGCCGATTCATCGTTTGAACCACAGAGACTCAGTGTGGTATGTCCGGTGCCAGATCTCTGTGTCCTCTGTGCCTCCGTGGTTCATCCCTTTTGCTGATTGGTCCGGATCTGCTCGGTGACGGTGATCGCCACCTCCAGCGCCGATTTGCCCAGCGCGCCGCCCACCTTGGGCTGGGTCGCCGCGCGCACGCTCTCGATGAAATGCGCCAACTCGATCGCCAGCGGCTCCCCCTTCTCGATCGGGATCTCGTGCACCGGCACCTTGTCCTCGCCGGCCTTGGCCAGGCCGACTTTCAATTTCAATCCATAGGCAATGATGTCGCTCTTCTTCACCAGGTGGCCCTTCTGGTTCATGAAATCCAGCGAGAGGTAGGCGTTGTCCTGGAAGACCCGAATCTCGCGGTTTTTCTTCAGGCTCATGCGCGAGGCGCTGAGGTTGGCCACACAGCCGTTCTCGAACTCGATGCGGGCGTTGGCGATGTCCTCGGTCTTGGACAGCACGTTGATGCCCACGGAATCGATCTTGCGGATGGGCGACTTCACCAGCGCCAGCACGATGCCGATGTCGTGGATCATCAGGTCGAGCACGACGCCGACCTCGGTGCCGCGCGTCTGGTACGGGGCGAGCCGCTCGGTCGTGATGTACTGCGGACGGCCCGTGTGCTTCTCGAGGTAGCTCATCACCGGGTTGAAATGCTCGATGTGCCCGACCTGCACGAGGCAGCCGTGCTGGCGCGCGGCGGCCAGCACCTGCTCGGCCTCCTCCAGCGAGGCACACAGCGGTTTCTCGATCAGCAGATGGCAACCTTGGGCCAGCAACGGCAGGGCGACCTGCGCATGCTTGTCGGTCGGCACGACCACGCTGACCGCATCGCACGCGGCGCCCAACTCCTCCATCGAGGTGAAACGCTTGCAGTTGAACTTCGCACAGATCTCGGCCGCGCGGGCGTCGCTGGTCTCGAAGATGCCGGCCAGCTCTGCGCCGGGCAGCGAGGCATAGATGCGCGCATGGTGCTGTCCGAGCGAACCGACCCCGACGACACCACATTTGAGCTTGGGCTTGGCCATGGGAGCGAACGTAGCGGAGAGGGCTTACGCGGCCAGACCTTTTTGACCGTGCGGGCGGCGACCTTGGTCGCGCCACTCTGTCCGCATGCATGGCGCCAGCCCCTCGACCGGCTCGGGGCCCTGAGTTCGTCGAATGGGCAAGCTGGCTGCCCACTCGAAACCCAACTCACTTCAGCTGCGAGGGCAGCGAGGGCGACGAGATCAACTCGACGAACTCGGCCCAGCGCCGGGCGGGATCGCCGCCGGACTTGGCCTCAACATGGTCGGCAACCAGCTTCAGGCCGTAGTTGTAGTTGATGACGTAGCTGCGGTATTTCTCGATGAACTTGATCCGCTGCAACGCCCGGGCCGGCTCGGCCAGGGTGTATTTCTCCAGCCAGGCCGCGGCCGCCTCCGCCGTGATTTTCCCGTCTAGGTACAGGCGCGCGGCCTCGTTGCCGGCGAAGCTCAATTCCTTCGTCAGGGCCAGCACGCGGTAAAACTCTTCCACCCGCGCGGGGTCCAGCCCGGCCAGCGGGAAAAGCACGTCACGCTCGAAGGCCAGGCGTTCGGCGCCGGGAAACGCCACGTCGATGCCGTAGTTCGCGCTGCCCTCCGCGATGAGCGCGTTGGGGCCGTAGAGCGGGTTGACCGAGAACTCCACCCAGCCGCGGCCGCGCAGGAGCTTTTCCTCCAGCAGCGTGCTGTAGACGTGGTGCCCCGGGTAGCCCTCGTGGGCGGCCAGGTCGACGGCGCGGTCGATGAAGATCGGCAGCTCGGTGTTGATCTGGATCAGGCTGTGGGCGTTGCCCTGGTACCAGTTGTAGCCGCTCCAGGGCTTGCCCGTCACGTACTCGAGGGTGAACTTCTCGCCCGCCGGCAGCGGGATCCGCTTCAGCGTGCGCTCGCGCGCGGCGGCGATGGCGGCCTGAAACACCGCATCGAGCTTGGCCGGCGGGATGATGAACTGGTTGCGAAACGCCTGGTAACGCTCGGCCACCGTGCCCGTGCCTGGCAGCTTGCCGTCCAGCTCGGCCAGCACGGCGTCGTAATGGGACGCCGGATGCGTGGGCGCCACGGCATCGTAGATCAGGCGCGTCTCCTCGTCGAAGGCCAGCTTCTCTCCCGCGATCAGGCCCAGCCGGGCCGTGAGCGCCTGGAGCTGCTTGCCCAGGTAGGCGTGGCGCATCCGGCCCATCGTATCGGCCCCGGCGGGATCGATCCGGGCAAACTCGGCGGACAAATCCGCCAGCTGCCGGCGCACCTCGGCCAGCGGCAGTTTTGCGGCCTCGGCGGCCGTCTTCCACTCCGGCGGGCCATAGTAAGCGTCCACATAATCGCCATCGTGCACGCCGGCGGCGAGGGCGAGTTTCACGTAGGCTTCGGCGACGGAATTCATAGTGGGCGCGGCGGAGGCAGTCGTCAGCATGACCAGGCTGAGCAGGAGGGGTCCGGTAAGTCTCATGGACTTATGACATGAGCCCCAGGGTGCCGTTGTGCAAAGTGAATTTCCGCCCCGCCCGCAACGCATGCGCCGGGTTGTGGGTGACCAACACGAGGGCCGCCTGTTCCTCGGCGCAGACCTCGAGCAACAGGCTCACGATCTCGTCGCCGGAGCGCTCATCGAGGTTGCCGGTGGGCTCGTCGGCAAGGATGACGCGGGGCCGGTTCATCAGGGCCCGGGCCACGGCCACGCGCTGGCGCTCGCCGCCGGACAGCTGCGCCGGCAGATGATGCCCGCGCTCGCCGAGCCCGACCCGCTTCAGCAGGGCCGTGGCGCGGTCGCGCTCCGCCGCCCCCACCCGCCCGACCATGCGCGCGCCCATCAGCACGTTGGCGAAGGCGTCGATCTCCGGGATCAGGTAATAGGCCTGGAATACCATGCCGAGGAACCGCCCGCGTCGCGCCGTCAGCTCACCGAGGCTCAGCCGGTGCGCAGCCTCGCCGCCCCAGAACAATTCCCCGGCATCGGGCCGGTCGAGTCCGGCCAGCAGATTGAGCAACGTGCTCTTGCCCGAGCCGGATTCGCCGCGGATCGAGACGCTCTCGCCCGCCGCCACGGCAATATCCACCGCGGCCAGCACGCCAAGCGTCTGGTCCCCGCTCGGGTAGGTCTTGCTGAGACTGCGGGCCTGGAGAACCGGTTCAGCCACGAGAAATTCCTCCCATCCCATTGGCCACGAAAAACACGCAGAGGCACGAAAAGAGCCCGATCATTTTTGCGTTTTTTGTGTTTCTTGTGGCCATGGTTTTCATTCGCTGCGCAACGCCTCCACGGGTTTGAGGCGCGCGGCGCGCCAGGCGGGGATCAGGCCGGCCAGGGTCGAGGCCACCACGGAGAACAAGATGATGATGACCACATCCTTCGCCGTCGTGTGCGCCGGCAGGTTCGTGAACTGGTAGAACTTCACGAAGGCCTCCGGCCCCATCGTGAACTTCGCGATGGTCGCCACGATGGCGTTACGCCAGTGCAACAGCAGGAAGCCGCCGGCCAGGCCCACCGCCGTGCCGGTCAGGCCGATGAACAGGCCCTGCACGCAGAAACTTGCCGCCACCTCGCGCGCCCGGCCCCCCATCGCCCCGAGCAGGCCGATCTCCCGGGTCTTGCGCACCACCGTCACCAGCAGCGAGCTGGTGATGGAGAACGCGGCCACGATGATGATGAACGTGAGCAGGAAGAAGATCATGTTGCGCTCAAAGCTCAGCACGGCCTGGAAATCGGCGTTGGCCTCAAACCACGTCAGCGCGCCCGCTGTCGCGGGCAGCGCGGCGTTGATCGCGGCGGCGGCGACATCCGGATCGGCGCCGGGCTTCAGGCGGACGTTGTAGCCGTGCACCATCTGGTCGAGACCGTACAGATCCTGCATCAGGCGCAGCGGGCAGATGACCGTCGAGCTGTCCAGCTGCTGGTGCCCGATGCTGAAGATCCCGGCCACGCGCACCTCCCGCGGCAACAGCACCTCGTTGTTCTTCATCCGCTCGAGCATCAGCGGGGTGTAGACGCTGACCATGTCACCGATGCGGACGCCGAGCCCGCTGGCGAGCAGGTGGCTCAGGATCACCGAGTCGTCATCGAGATCGTCAAACGAACCGGCCGTGAGATAACGCTCCAACGGAATGACGTCGCGGATTCGTTCCAAGTCCACGCCTTGCACGGCGGGAAACGCCGGCCGGCGCTTGAACTCCAGCATCACCACGCCCTGGGCATAGGCCGAGTAGGCGGCGACCTCGGGCACGCCGGCGAGGGCGGTCTCCACCGGTCCGCCCTGCTCGATCAGGCTGCGGGCCCGCACCTGCACCTCCCCCTGGGTGTCGATGATCATGCGTTTGATCTGGTAGCCGAAGCCACCCATGACGCTGGTCGAGACCAGCATCAACGCCACCCCCAGCCCGACGCCCACCACCGAGATCAGCGTGAAAAACGACACCCGCCCGGTCGGGAACAGCTGCTTGAGGGCAAGGTAGACGGGCCAGGGCATCTTAATTAAACCACAGAGGCACAGAGGACACGGAGCGAAGGACTTGGTTTCTCATCTTCTCGGTGTCCTCTGTGCCTCTGTGGTTAAAACCTACTTCGCCTCCGAGGGCCGCAAAGACGGGAACAGGATCACGTCGCGGATGCTTTCGGCGCCGGTGAGCAAAATGCAGAGGCGGTCGATGCCGACGCCCATGCCGCCGGCGGGCGGCATGCCGTGCTCGAGGGCGAGCAGGAAGTCGGTGTCCATCTTCTGCTGGTCCTCGCCGACCTGCTTCTCGAACATCTCGCGCTGCACAAAGGGGTCGTTCTGCTCAGAGTAGGCCGGGGCCACTTCCATGCCGCCGATGATGCACTCGAAGACGTCGATCAGGCCGGGGTCCTCGGTGTTGAGCTTGGCCAGCGGGCAGAGCTCCTTGGGCAGGTGGGTCACAAAGGTCGGCTGGATCAGCGTGGGCTCGATGCGCTTGCCGAAGATCTCGTTCACGATCTCGTGCGTCTCCCAACCCGGGTGGACTTCGAGGCCGAGCTTCTGGGCCGCCTCCGTCGCCTTGGCCCGGTACTCGGGCGAGCTGCGCAGGGCGCTGAGCTTGAAGCCCGCCACCTCGTCGATCAGGTCGAAATAGCGCGCCTCCCGCCAGTCGCCGGCGAAGTTGATCATCTGCCCGCTGGCGGCGTGCTTGATCTCGGTGGCGCCGATCACGTTCTGGCACAGGTCGGCGAAGATCGCCTTGAGCAGCACCATCATGCCGCGGAAGTCGGAGTAGGCCTGGTAGACCTCCAGCATGGTGAACTCGGGGTTGTGCTTCCGGGACACACCCTCGTTGCGGAAGATGCGGCCGATCTCAAACACGCGGTCATAACCGCCGACGAGCAGGCGCTTCAGGCGCAGCTCGAGTGCGATGCGCAGGTAGAAGTCGGCGCCCAGCGCGTTGTGGTGCGTGACGAAGGGCCGCGCCGCGGCGCCGCCGGCCACGCCCTCGAGCACGGGCGTCTCCACCTCGAGGAACTTCCGGCCGGCCAGGGTCGCGCGGATGCTGGCGACAATCCGGCTCCGCTGCATCAGGCGCTCGCGGGACTCCGGGTTGACGATGAGGTCGAGGTAACGCTGCCGGTAAACCTGCTCGGCATCGGTCAGGCCGTGCCACTTCTCGGGCAGCGGACGCAGGGCCTTTGAGACGAGGGTATAGCGATCCACCCGGACGGTGATCTCGCCGCTCTTGGATTTGAAGAGGCTGCCCTCGACGCCGATGATGTCACCGAGATCGAGCTTCTTGAAGGCCACATAGGCTTCGTCACCCACCAGGTCCTTCTTCACGTAGAGCTGGATCTGCCCCTGCTGGTCGAGGATCTTGACGAACTGGCTCTTGCCCATGTCGCGGATGACCACGAGCCGGCCGGCGACCTTCACCGGCACGGTGTAGTCGGCACCGTCCACGTAGGCTTTCAGCGCTTCCCCGGAAAAGTGCGTCTGCTCGCAGTTGGCGCGGAACGGATCCGAGCCCGCGGCGCGCATATCCTGCAGCTTCTTGAGCCGCACGGCATGCTGGTCGTGGGAGATGTCCTGGGGAATGTCGCTCATGGAACCCGGGACGCTTGCCCCCCCGCCCGCCCGGGGCAAACGGAAAGTGGGCGCGGGCCGCCGCCCCGGGCAGCCCCCCTGTAGCCGGGCTTGCGGAGCCCGACCCGTGGTCATCGACCCCGGGTAGATCAGCCCCAAAGATTGTCTTTGCGCCTTTTGTGCCTTTTGTGGCCAACTTCTGCCGATGTCCGCCCTCCGCAAACCCGACTGGCTCCGCGCCAAACTGCCCTCCGGCCCCGCCTACCAGGCCACCCGCCGGATGGTGGAGGATAACAAGCTGCACACCGTCTGCCAGAGCGCCCAGTGCCCCAACATCGGCGAGTGCTGGTCCCGCGGCACCGCCACGGTGATGATCCTCGGCAACATCTGCACCCGCTCCTGTAATTTCTGCGCGATCCAGAGCGGCCGGCCCACCGAGCACGACCTGGGCGAACCCGCCCGCGTGGCCGACGCCGTCGCCCGCATGGGCCTGCGCCACTGCGTCATCACCTCCGTCGCCCGCGACGACCTGAAGGACGGCGGCGCCGGCGTCTGGGCCGCCACCATCCGTGCCGTCCGTTACCAAAACCCGTCCTGCGCCATCGAGGTGCTCGTCCCCGATTTCGTCGGCAAGCTCGAGCAGGTGGACCTCGTCCTCGACGCCAAGCCCGATATCTTCAATCACAACCTCGAGACCGTCGAACGGCTCCAGCGCCCCGTCCGCGTGCAGGCCCGCTACGACCGTTCCCGCGCGGTGCTCCAGCACGCCAAGTCCCGCGGCTTCACCACCAAGACCGGCATCATGCTCGGCCTGGGCGAGAAAGAGGCCGAGATCGAGCAGACCCTCCGCGATATCGCCGCGGACCGGACCGATATCCTCACCCTCGGCCAGTACCTCCAGCCCACGCCCCAGCACTGGCCCATCGATCGCTGGGTCCCGCCCGAGGAGTTTGCCCGCTGGAAAAAACTCGGCCTCGAGCTCGGCATCGGCGTCATCGAGTCCGGCCCGTTGGTCCGCTCCAGCTATCACGCCGACGAGCAGTCCGCCAAGTACGTCGGCGAGGAACACCTGAACCTGAAGCCGACTCTGGCGCAGGTCTGAAGGGGGCCCGATGGACAGGAGCGGCGCCAAAAAGCGCCGGGCGGGAGGCAAACGCCGTCACCGACCGCCGCTCCAGTCGCCGCCAAGATCACCGACGATTTTCCGCCCGGGCACCTGCCGGTTTGCCTTTCCTCCACCGTCCCTTTTCCTGACCCGATGCTTCCCCCGCCGCGAACCCGCCCCGCCGACGGCAAGATCCTCGGCGTCGTCCTGCTGGGTCTCTGCGGGCTGGCCGTCGGCGCCACGATCTTCCTCCAGGTGGAAAAGCAGCCCGAGTCTTCCCCGGTCACCCGCGGCGCCCGCCTCGCCGAGGAGGCCGGCTGCTTCGCCTGCCACGGTCGCAGCGAGGAGGAGCCCCGTTTCAACCTCCGCCTGGCCGCCCCCGGCCAGTGGCGCGGGAAGAACAACCCGTCCCTTTGGGAAGGCGAAATCACCGAGGTGAAGGTCCTCGTCGACTGGATCACGAACGGCGTGCCGGCCGATGAGGTTGAAAAGCATAAGCAGCTGTTCATCCGCATGCCCGCCTACCGGGACCGCCTGAGTGCCGCCGAGATCGAGGACATCGCCGCCTGGATCCTTGCCGAGGGCCTGAAGCTGCGCGTGGATCCCGGTGCCCGGACCACGCCGGCCGCGCCCGGTGCGGCCCTCACGCCGGACCAGTTGTTCGTGGCCGGCGACCGTCTCGCCCGCCAGACCGGCTGCTACCAGTGCCACGGCGAACTCGGCCAGGGGGGCGTGGCCAATCCCGCCTCGTTCAAGGGCTACATCCCCGGCTTTCAGGGTCAGGACTTCCTCAAACTCACCGCCGACGGCGATCGCAGCGAGATCCTCCACTGGATCGACCACGGCCGCGGCCGCGCCATCGAGGCGGGCCTCCTCGGTCGCATCGCAAAGAAATATTTTGATGGCCAGGCCATCCCCATGCCGGGCTACCGCGACCAGCTGACCCCGGCCGAAAAAGAGCGGCTTGCCGACTTCCTGTTGCTGATTAATCAGTCTGGACCTCTTCCCGCCCGCGAAATCGAGCGCCTCAACGCTGTTCTCGACCCACGCTGACCCCCACCCCACGTCCGACCCGCGTTTCACCACCCACCCCCGGGCTGCGGCGTGAAATCCGTCTCCCTCCCCGATCTTAAATGAAAAACCTCCTCACCCTCGCCACGCTCCTCACCCTCGCTGCTTCCCGCCTGTCCGCCGACGCGGTCGTGGACAGCCTGCTCCCGCTCAAGCCCGAGGTGCGCAAGGTCATCAACGAAAGCTGCGTCATGTGTCACGGCGAAGTGATCGACGGGGAGAAGGAGATCCGGGACGACCTCGATTACAGCACCGACGACGCCATCCGCGCCACGCTCGCCAATGCCGGCAAGCTCAAGCAAGTCGTCCTCGAGGACAAGATGCCGCACAAGCCCCGCCTTTCCCGCCGCCTGCGCAACAACGTCCAGCTGCAGGAGCGCCTCACCGCCCTCCGCGCCAACTACGACGCCGCCGGCCACAAGGCCATCCTGCTCGACTGGCTGAAGGACGTCACCGCCACCACCGGCGGCGACAAGAAGGAGTAAGCGGGCTATTGGTGTAGGGCGGGATTTCCGAATCCCGCCACGAACGCGATATCGTGATCGAACCAAGGTGGGATTTGGAAATCCCGCCCCACACTCGCCCCGGGTTTGACGCGCCTTGCCCGATGTGGGAATCACTTCCCGCCCCCCGTCATGCCGCCCGTCTCCTGCAACCTTTGAATCCGTGAAGAAGGCCTCCGCTCACGCGCTCACCCTGGCGGCCCTCGCGGTCGTCGTCGTGCAGGTCCTGGCGCTCGCCACGCGCTACTTCCAACCATGGCTCGACGCGGATTACCTGCTGCCCCAGCGCTTCGCCGTCGATGTATGGGCGGGCGTTTATCCGCTCTCCGGCTGGACCCTCAGCTCGTCGCCGTACCTTTTCCCCGATTTCGCCTTCAGCCTCCTCTGGCACGTCGTGCTCGGCGACGCGCCTTTGCTGCCCTTCTATCTGGTGACGAGCTACGGGACGCTCGCCCTGCTCGCCGGTTGGTCGCTGCACCGCGCCAACCCGGCGGCCCCGCACGCCTGGCTCAGCGGCGCGCTGCTGGTCAACGTGCTCCTCGCCTGGCAGGGCGCGGCTGATCACGCGCGCTGGCTCTGGTGGCTCGGCACCGCGACCTTCCACGGCGGGGCCGTGTTGCTCGGTCTCGCCCAATTCGCCCTCTGGGCCGGACCGACCGCCGTGGCCCCGACGCGCGCGCGGGCCACGGTCGCGACCCTTCTGCTCTTCATCGGCCTGGCCTCCGATACGCTCCTGCTCACCCAGTTCGTCGCGCCGCTGGGACTGGCGCTCCTGGCCACCGCCGGCGCCCCGCGGTGGCGCGCGCCCCGGGTGCGGGCCTTCCTGATCGCCGTGTTATCGGCCTACGGGCTGGTCGCCATCCTGCGCGGATCGCTGTGGCTGGCCGGCTGGTGGAATTTTCCCCGCGTCGTGCGTCACGCCCCCACCCCCTCCGCGGTGGCCGGCGCGGCGCAAAGCCTCGCGTCCGACCTCACCGGCCCCGTCGCCACCGCCGTGCCCGGCTTCATCGGCCTTTTCCTCGTCTGCACCGGTGCCGCCCTCTGGCTGACCCTGCGTCCCACGGTCGCGCGGGCCGGGGTCGGCGAGGGCGAGACGGCACGCCAAGCCAGCTGGTTCGCGGCCGCCGGTCTCGCGAGCACGCTGCTGCTGCCGGCGCTGGCGGTCTATTGGCAGAACCCCCAGCACGGCCGCTACCTCCTCCCCTGCCTTATCCTCCCGTTGTGGTGGCTGTTCACCCGG
Organism: Lacunisphaera limnophila; assembly: GCF_001746835.1. Classification (NCBI taxonomy): domain Bacteria; kingdom Pseudomonadati; phylum Verrucomicrobiota; class Opitutia; order Opitutales; family Opitutaceae; genus Lacunisphaera; species Lacunisphaera limnophila. Next base: position 77,400 of record NZ_CP016094.1, read on the forward strand.
TTGCCGCTGGCACGGCTGCAGACCCCGTTCGTCGCGGGTCTCGTCACCTCCCTCCTGCTGCTTCTGGCGTGGGTGCGCGGGCCTCAGATCCACCCGGCCGCCTGGGCCTGGCCCTACCCGGAACGGGTCGCGGCACTGGACCGGTTCCTCACCGCGGAGGGCCGGGAGCGCGGGCTGGCCGATTTCTGGAACGCCCACTACCTCAACACCGTCGCGCGCTCGGACCTCCGGCTCAACCAGCTGCGACCCGACGGCCGCGTGCAGTTCTGGGGCAACAACGCCTTCCATCATTTCGAGGTCGACGCCGCGACCGGCGCGCTGCGAGTGCCGCGCTACACCTTCATCGTGACCAACGGCCTCGATCCGGCCGCGCTCCGGGTGAAGTTCGGCGAGCCCTCACGCATCGCCCCCGTGGCGGACTATGAGGTCTGGCTCTACGACGAGGCCGCCGCGCAACGGCTCAGCGCCCAGGTGGACGGCGAGGTGCGCCACTTCCTCGGGGACCGACCCGGCACGGCGCGGATCGCCCGGTAGCCGCGCGCAACCCACCCCAGCAGGGCTTTTGCGTTTGCTGCCCCCCTGGCATTCGTCCACCCTGGGTTGTGGCCAGCCAACCTCAGGTGTCCGGCAGCTCCGCGGGATATCACACCCTCCTCGGGGATGACCCGCTGGCCGTGCTGACGACGGTGCAGCAGCGCGTGCTGCGGGGCATGTTCTGGTCGATCGCCGCCTACAGCGTGGTGCAGCTGGGTCTGTGGCACACGCGGGACCAGGCCAGCCGCACGCTTGTTTCCTTCGTCTTCGAGGCCGTGCTGCTGGTCGGCCTCGCCGCGCAATACCTCGCGCTCAAACGCCTGTCGATTCGCGGCAGCGGTATCATCTTTGTCTGCTGGCTCGGCCTGATCAACCTGCTGATGTGGTCCACCTCGGGTCCGCAAATGGCCAGTGGCATCGGCCTGGTCTGCACCGTGCTCGCGGCGTTGTTCTTCATCAACAAGCGGGCCGGCGCCGCCGTGGTCCTCAGCTTCGGCGCGTATATCGTGGTGCACGCGGTGCTCGTCACGCGCGGGGTGCTGCCCCCCTATTCGTTCATGGCGGGCCATGACCCCACGCTCACCGCGCTGTTGCGGACCGGACTATACGCCTTCGGGGTCCTTGCCATGGGCTACGCCATCTTCGCCCGGATCCACCACGCCCTTTTCCAGGCGCTGGAGCAGATCGCCGAGGAACGCCGCCGCCGCACCCTCGCCGACGAGGCCCGACGCAAGGCGGAGGAAACCATGCTCGCCAACCAGCATTTTGAGGCGCTCGGCAAACTCGCCAGCGGTGTGGCCCACGACGTCAACAACGCCCTGACCGCCGTGCTCGGCAACGCCGAGTTGCTCAAGCTGAGCCTGCCGCCCGGCGAGGAACAGGTCTTTGCCCAGGACATCCTGAAGGCCGCCGAATCCGCCGCACGCACCACCCGCCAGCTACTCAATTTGAACCGGTCGGCGGTTTGCCAGCCGGTCAGCACCGATCCTGTCGCCGTCGCCACCTCCGTCATCCGGCTGCTCGGCCGGCTGATCCCGGACAACATCCGCCTGCAACTCGACGGCCAGAGCCGGCAGCGCATCCTGGTCGACCCCGCCGACCTGCAACAGGCGCTGCTCAACCTGCTGCTCAATGCCCGCGATGCCCTGCCGGACGGCGGGGTGATCACGCTGCGCGTGGCGGACCGGGAGGGGGCCGGCCCGGTGATCTCGGTCAGCGACAACGGCCAGGGCATCCCCGCCGACATCCTGCCGCGCATCTTCGAGCCGTTTTTCACCACCAAGGCCTCCGGCCACGGCACCGGCCTCGGCCTGGCCATGGTCCGGACTTTTGCCGAGGAGGCCGGGGCCACCGCCACCGCATCCAATGTGCCCGGGAGCGGGGCCAGCTTCGAACTGGCTTTCCCGTCCTGCACGCTCCCCGCGGAGCCCGCTGCGCGCCCGCCGCGGCCGGAGGTAACCGGCCAGTCCATCCTGTTGGTCGAGGAGGATGCGGACGTCCGGGCTGTGCTCGAGCGGGTGCTGCGGCGCGGGGGGCAGTTGGTCACCGCGGTCCCCGATGCCGCCGGCGCGCGGACGCAGCTGGCGAGTGGGGCGACTTTTGCGCTGTTGTGCAGCGACATCCGCGCTGATGCCGCGCAGACGACTGTCCTGGTCCATGAATTCAAGGCCGCCAACCCCGATGCGCCGGTGCTCCTGTGCTCCAGCGGTACCGAGCCGGCCGTCGCCGGTGGCGGTCTGCTCGCTCGGCCGGGCGTCGAGCTGATGCGCAAGCCCTTCGCCGGGACGGAACTGCTGGCCCGCGTGCAAAAAATGCTCACCGCCAGCCGTCCGCCCATCGGCGGCTAGAGCGGCTGAGGTCAGAATGTAGCCGGGGGTCGCTGACCCCGGTGATCGTTGCACCGCGCGCCGCAGACCGTGGTCAGCGACCCCGGCTACAGCGGTACAAATACGCTTTAAACGTTCCCCAGCCGGGCGGTCGAATCGCCGAAGCGCTCGAGGCCGCTGACGCCGGCCTGATCGGCCAGGTCGAGGAAGAGGTTGGAGAGCGGCTGCGACCCGTGGTTCACATAGCGGCCGCCACGGAGCTGGCCGCCGCCGCCGCCCGCGAGGATCAGCGGCAGGTTGTCGTGGGTGTGGCGGTTGCCGTCGGCATTGCCGCTGCCGTAGAGAATGCGGGAATTGTGCAGCAACGAGTGGCCGTCCACGTCCTTCACTGCCTCCATCTTCGCGAGGAACTTGCCGAACTGCTCCACGTACCAGCGGTCGATCTGGGCCACCTTCTCGACGCGCTCGGTATTGTTCTGGTGGTGCGACAGGTCGTGGTGGCCCTCGGTGATGCCGATCTCGCTGAAGGAGCGGTTGTCGCCGTCATGCCCGAGCACGAAGGTCGCGACGCGGGTCGAGTCGGTCTGGAAGGCCAGGATCATCATGTCGTACATCAGCTGCACGTACTCGACGTGGGTGGCCGGGATGCCGGTGGGCGTGGCGACGACCGGGTCGGGGCCGGGGCCGAAGCGCTCGGCCTTCTCGATCCGGGCCTCGATGTCGCGGATGCCGGTGAGGTACTGGTCCAGCTTCTCCCGGTCATCGAGGGCCAGCCGGCCCTGCATATTCTTGGCGTCGGCCATCACGAAATCCAGGACGGAGCGGCGCTCCTGCATGCGGCGCACGGTGTTTTCGGCGCGCTCGCCGTGGGCGCCGGCGCCGAAGAGGCGCTCGAAGACCAGGCGGGGGTTGTTCTCGGGCGTCATCGGCGTGGTGGCCGACTGCCAGGAAATGTTGTACTGGTAGGCGCAGGAATAACCCGAATCGCAGTCGGCGGACCGGCGGTTGAGGTCGGCCGTCAGCTCCAGCGAGGGGAAGCGCGTGAGGTGACCGACCTGCTTGGCGATGACCTGGTCGATCGAGATGCCGGCGCGCACGTCGGTGGCGCTCTTGTTGATGCGGACGCCGGTGAGGAAGACGCTGTTGCCGCGCGCGTGGTCGCCGCCGCCGTCATTGCCGGCCGTGGCGTTGGCGTGTTCCAGGCCGCCGAGGACCTGCACGTGCGAGCGCATGCTCTCGAGCGGGGCGAGCGTGCCCTGGAGGGCGAAATCCGTCTGGCCGCCCGTCGGCCACCAACGGTCGGGAATGGCGCCGTTGGGGAAGAACACGAAGGCCGTGCGCAGCGGCGCGCCGGTGGCGGTGGTCGCCAACTGGGCGGCGGCGGTCGCCGCCAGCAGGCGGGACGGCAGCAGCGAGGTCATCGTGGGCAGCGCGATGCACGCCCCGAGACCCTTCAGGAAATGGCGGCGGCTCATGCTGGCGACTTGGTCACGAAGGAGGGGCGAATGGCGGCGGGTGTGCATGGGGAGCGGGGTCGGGGTTTCAGCTGCGGGGAGTGGAAGGGCCGGCGGCGGGACCGGCGGTGTGCACCGGCGGATCCAGCCGGCGCTGCTGGAAGGCGGCGGAGCGGATGATGCCGTGCAGGAGGGCGGACGGGCGCGCGTCGGCGGCCTCCAACTGCACCACCAGCTGGTCGAGGATGTCGACGTCGGTGTAATCGAGGCCGCGGCCCAGGGCGTAGGTCAGGAGCTTCTCCGCCATGTTGTGCAGGTAATCCCCGCGGTGGCCGGTCGCCAGGATCCGCTTCAGCTCGCGGATGTCGGCGAATTTCTCGCCGGTGATGAGCTTGCCGGCGGCCTCGACGGGCTGGTTGCTGTCCATGTCGCGCCAGCGGCCGAGGGCGTTGAAATTCTCCAGGGCGAGGCCGAGCGGGTCCATGCGGTTGTGGCAGGAGCGGCACTCGGCGCTGCGGGCGTGGAGGTTGAGCGTCTCGCGCAGGGTCATCTTGCTGAGCTCCTCCTTCGAGGCGACGTTCTCCAGCGGGGGGATGTTGGGCGGCGGCGGGGCGGCCGGGGTGCCGAGGATCTTCTCGAGGATGAACACGCCGCGCTTCACCGGCGAGGTGCGCGTGGGGTTGGAGGTGACCGCCAGCACGGTACCCTGCGTGAGCACGCCCCCGCGCGGACTGTCGGGCGGGAGCTGGACCTTCCGCATTTCGCGGCCGGTGACCCCGGCGATGCCGTAATGCTGGGCCAGCTCCTCGTTCAGGAAGGTGTAGTCGGCGTTGATCAGCTCGACGAGGCTGCGGTCCTCGCGGAGCACATGGGCGAAGCTCATCTCGGTCTCCTGCTGCATGGCCTCGCGCAGCGAGTTGGTGAGCTGGGGCTTGGGGGCCCGGAACACGGGGACCACCAGGTCGCGGATCCGGGTCAGTTCGTCCTTCTGCTCGGCGGTGCGCTGCTCGGCCGGTACGCGGTTGAGGCGGCGGAAGGTCTCGAGCGCCTGCTCGAAGTCGGGGTTGGGGTTCTCGCGGAGAAACACGTCCAGCGGATTGATGATCACCGTGCTGATGTCGCGGGCTTGGAGCCACTGGCCGGTGAAGTTGCGGATGAATTCATCCGACTTCGGGTCGGCCATCATGCGGTCCACCTGTTGCGTGAGATTGGCACGGAGCCGTCCCTCCGCGGCGAGGCGGAACAGCTCGGCGTCGGGCATCGAGGACCACAGGAAATACGACAACCGGGAGGCCAGGGCCCACTCATCCACCAGGGGATGCGCCTCGCCCGGGGTCAGCGGCAGGGTCTCCTCCTCGCGGAAGATAAAGCGGGGGGAAGCCAGCACGGCCACCATCGCCTGGGCCACGCCGGCCTCGAAGGTGCCATCCTCCTGCGCGGCCACCCGCTCGGCCATGGTGGCGAGACGCTCGATGGTGGGCTGGTCGGTCGGGCGGCGGAAGGCGTGGAGCGTGAAATCGGCGAGGAGCTCCCGCAGGTAGACGGCGCGCTCGGCGGCATCGGCGGGGACGGCCCGCGGGAAATAACGGGCGTAGTTGGCCGGCTGCACCCAGTGGTCCCGGGCGAAGGGGCCGCGCACGGTCACGTCGTTGAGGCGGATCCGCAGGGAGCGTTTCTGATCGCGATCCGGACCGAGCGGACGGATCTCCAGGCTGAGTTGATGGTCCCCCGCCGCCCACTCCCGGGCAAAGGTCAGCTTGTAGGTCTTGAAGCCTTCGCGGACAAATTCCTGGTCGAGGACGGTTTCGCCATCCACTTGGAAAATCACCCGGCAGCGGTTGTAGTCAAACTGGTCGTCCACGTAGCGCTCGACCGCGTTCAGGTTGAGTTCCACCTCGTAGGCGCCGGGGATTTCCACCCGGTGGGTCGTGCCGACGGTCGCCGGCGTGTAGTAGGACAGGTCCAGCGCACGACCCTCGATCGCGGGGGCGGGCCGCAGGAAGGCCGGGGCCGGGACGGGCGCGGCGGTGGCGGCATCGGAGGTGCGGGCCGTGTCGCCCAGCAGGGTCGCCGGCGTCTCCATGCGCACGGTCACGAACTGGCGGCCCTCCAGGGCCCGCTCGGCCACCACGCGCGGCTGCAGGGGCACGGTGCCGGCCACGACCGCCTGCGCGGCATCGAGGTATTTCTCCAGCAGCATGGGCGAGAGCGTCAGCACATCGCCGTTGTTGTCGAAGCCGTGGCCGGTGTCGTCGGCGGGAAATTCCCTCTGCGTGTCGTAATCCACCCCCAGCAGCTCGCGCACGGTGTTGCGGTACTCCACGCGGTTGAGGCGGCGCACCGTGACCCGGCCCGGGTCCGGCCGCGCGGGATCCAGCTCGAAGACGTCGCGCTTGATGAAGGCCGCCAGCTTGTCGATCTCGGCCTGCTCGAGGTAATCCTCCTCGACCGGGGGCATGATGCGCGAGCGCGTGTTCTTCAGCACCCGCAGCCAGAGCTTGTGGTCCTTGAGGCTGGCCTCGTCCTTGAAGGCATCGAGCGTCACGCCGCCCTCACTCTCCCCGTCACCGTGGCAGCTGTAACAATAAGTCTCCAGCATCGGCCGGATCTCCTTCTGGAAGGTGTCCAGGGCGGTCTGCGCGGACAGCACGACCGGGCATAGCAAGGCGAGGGCAAACCGGGGGCGGGGAAGCATGGGGCAGTGCCAGCAAACCTGCCCCGCCCCACTTTGCAAATTCTTGCGTAAGAATTGTGTGTTAGATTTGGCGACTCGCAAAATTAACCCGATTTCCGTCCGGTCGGTTTGCCAATCCGGTCGAAACTCCCATGCTCGCGCCATGACAACGCTCCGCCGCCCCGCCCACCGGTTGCTTTTCGTCCTCGGTTTGCTGGCCTCGATCTTCGGCCTGCCGTCCGCCGCCCTGGCCGCGCCGTCGATCATCTCCGGCCCCATGCTGGGCTACCGGGCCCACCGCGAGGTGTTCCTCTGGGTTGAGGCCAAGGAGGCGCAGACCGTCACACTCGACTACTGGCTCGCCGGCCAGCCGGCGACCAAACGCACGCTCACGCAGGCCAACCCCGCCGTCACACCCGCCGGCGGCCAGATCATCCACTTCCGCCCGGGCCTGCTCGAGCCGGGGGCCCGTTACGAGTACACGCTCAGCCTCGACGGCGTGGCGCAGGCCCTCCCATTCCCCGCCACCTTCCAGACGCAGGCCCTGTGGGAATGGCGCACACCGGCCCCTGATTTCAAATTCGTCACCGGCTCCTGCGCCTACATCAACGACCCCGCGTTCGACCGCCCGGGCACGCCCTACGGCAAGACCACCCGCACCTTCGAGCTGATGGGTGACAGCGGCGCCGACTTTGCCGTCTGGCTCGGCGACAACTGGTATTACCGCGAGCCCGACTACGACTCGGTCAGCGGCCTCTGGTACCGCCCGCAGCACGACCGCGCGATCCCCGAGATGCGGAAACTTCTCGGCACGATGCACCACTACGCCACGTGGGACGACCATGACTACGGCCCGAACGACTCGAATTCTTCCTACGAGTACAAGGACGAGGCCCTGAAGATCTTCCGGGCCTACTGGGGCAATCCCTCGTACGGCGAAGCGGACAACCCCGGCGTCCACACCAAGTTCTACTGGAGCGACGCCGCCTTCTTCCTCCTCGACAACCATTATCACCGCGACGCCGCCACGCTCAACCAGGACCTCCATCCCGGGAAATCCCAGTATGGGCGCAAGCAGCTCGAGTGGCTCAAACAGTCGCTCATCGCCGCCAAGGAGCTGAAGCACTTCAAATTCTTCTTCATCGCGACGGGCAACCAGATGCTGCAGGTCCGCACCGGCGCCGAGTCGCACCAGGAATACCGCCGCGAGCGCGAGGAACTCCTCGCCTTCATCCGCGAGCAGGAGATCACCGGCGTCGTGTTTCTCACGGGTGATGTCCACCACTCCGGCCTCTACCGCCGCCAGCTGGCCAAGGACGGCCCCTGGGTCTACGAGATCACGGCCTCCCCCTTCTCCAGCGGTTCCTGGGACGTGGAGAAAAGCAACAAGGCCACCGATCCCTACCTCGTGAAGGACTCCCTCGTCGGCGACCAGAATTTCACCACCGTCGAGGTCCGCGGCCCCAAGGACGCCCGCGAGCTGGTCATCACCTGCATCGACAAGCAGGGCGTCACCCGCTTCACGCACACGGTGCCGCTGGCCGATTTGCAGTAACCGCCCACCATTGCGAGCATCGCGCGGGCGTCACCGCGCCTTGCCCGGCGGACCTCGCTTCCCCACCTTGCGCCCATTAGCATTCTTCGCGGGGTAGATTCAGCAGTCTGCCATTCCCGGCCCGACCCAACCCCGGGCTTGCGCTTTTGGGGCCGGGGACTCCCATTCGGCGGTTCCCACCGATGAGACTGCCCCTCCGTCCCCGTTCCCTCCTGCCGTTAATCGCCCTCCTCGCCACCGGCCTCCGCGCCGACGAGGTGCAACAGCTCCCCGACATGGTCGTCGAGCGCCCCGTCACCCGCGACGTCCAGGTCAGCCTGGTGGAACTGGCGCCGACGGCCGAACCCGCCGCCGGGCTCGCCGCCCTCGCCCTCCGCACCGCCGGCCTGTCCGTCAGCGACGCCGGCGCCCGTGGCTTCGGCGCCATCACGACCCTGCGCGGCCTGGGCAACACCCCGTACTTCAGCGATTCGTCGGTCCCGGTCTACCTCGACGACATCCCGCTCGCCACCGGTTTCACCTTCCCCACCGACCTCTACGATTTCTCCTCCGTCGCCGTCCACCGCGGGCCGCAGGCCGCCACCCTCTTCGGCCGCGCCGGCGACGCCGGCGTGATCCACTTCACCAGCGCCCGCCCCGCCGCCGGCACCCGGTCCCGTGCCACCTTCTCCGCGGGCAACCACGGCCTCCTCGCCGCCAGCGCCTCCGTGCAGAGCGCGCCAAGCGCCGACACCGAGATCAGCGCGGGGCTCAGCGCCAGCCAGCGCGACGGCTACGTCCGCAACACCCAGCTCAACCAGGACGTGGACGACCGCGAATCCGTCTCCGCCCGCCTCAAGCTCACCCACCGGCCCGTCGCCGGCACGGAGCTCTCCTTCCACGTGCTGGGCCAGCGCGCCCGTGACGGCGCCCAGGCGCTGGTGCCGCTCGGCGGCCCCTACCATGAGGTACAGCGCGGCCAGGAAGGCGTGGCCGACACCGACTTCGCCGCCGCCGCCCTCGGCTTCAGCCGCGACCTTGACGCCGGTACACTCAGCACCACGACCAGCTGGTCGAACTGGGAAATGAATCCCTACTCCAACCGCCTCGTCGTCTTCGGCGGCGCCGACTTCGATTCCGTGGTCACGCAATCGCAACGCACCTTCAGCGAGGAGATCCGCTTCGCCGGACCGCGCGGCTCGGGCGGCGCGTTCTGGTCGACCTCCCGCACGCGCGGCAGTGCCGACCGCGTGTTCAGCGGCTTCCCCATCGAGCAGTCGCGCTACACGACCGACGCCGACACTTTCGCCCTCTTCGGCCGGGCGAACTTCACCCCCGCCCCCGGCTGGACCCTCACCCCCGGCCTGCGCGCCGAACAGACGGACAAGGACTTCACGCGCATCGAGACCATCCCCGGCTCCGCCGTGATCCGCCGCGATGACGACTGGTCGGCCTTCCTGCCGAGCCTCGCCGCCACCCGGAAGATTGACGACGCCACCGACCTCACCCTGTCCCTCGCCCGCGGCTTCAAGGCCGGCGGTTACTCCGGCTTCACCGGCCACGCCGACCTCGCGGCCTTTGGCGCCCAGCGCGCCTGGACCGCGGAGGCCGCCTACCGGACGACGTTCAAGGAATCCCACCTCGCCACCACCGCCCGGGCCTACGCCTCGCGCGTCACCGGGTACCAGATCGAGCGTTCCTTCGCCGTCCCGGGTTCCTTCGCCGATGAATACCTCGTGGTCAACGCCGGCGAGGCGCGCGTCCTGGGCCTCGAGCTGGAATCCAGCTGGAACCCCGCCGCCGACTGGACCGTGACGCTCGTTGGCTCCATCAGCCACGCCGAACTGGAGGAGTTCACCGATCCGTTCACCGGCGCAACCTACTCCGGCAACCGCGCGCCCTACGCTCCTTCCGGCAATGGCGCGCTGCGCGTCGACTACCGCCCGGCCACGGGTTTCTTCGCCGGCGCCGGCCTCAGCTGGACCGGCACCACGTACTACGACGAGCAGGAGACCGCCTTCCTGGCCCAGCGCTCGTACACGCTGGTCGAGGCCGACGCAGGGTACGCCTTCGCCGCGGGCGAGGTGCGACTCTTCGGCCGCAACCTCGGCGACGAGGAATATTACAGCTCCATCACCCCCGGCGTCGGCCACGGCACCCCCGGCGCTCCGCTCACCTGGGGCGTGGAGCTGAGCGTGAGCTGGTAAGACCGCCGCTACAGGTGCGCCACGGGGAATAGCCTCGCCAAGGCCGACGCCCGGGCTAATTTTTTGTGGGCAAAAGCAACTCGTATGGAGACCAAACAACAAATCGTCGCCAACTGGCTGCCCCGCTACACCGGCGTGGCCCTCAAGCAGTTCGGCCGCTACATCCTGCTCACGAACTTCGACCGCTACGTTGAGCTCTTCGCCCAGTGGCACCGCGTGCCCGTCCACGGCCGCCACAAGCCCATGCTCAGCGCCACCGCGGGCAACATCTCGATCATCAACTTCGGCATGGGCAGCGCCACCGCCGCCACGGTCATGGACCTGCTGAGCGCCATCAACCCCAAGGCCGTCCTCTTCCTCGGCAAGTGCGGCGGCGTGAAGCACCGCGCCCGCATCGGCGACCTCATCCTCCCCATCGCCGCCATCCGCGGCGAGGGCACGAGCAACGACTACTTCCCGCCCGAGGTCCCCGCCCTGCCCTCCTTCGCGCTGCAGAAGGCCATCTCCACCACCATCCGCGAGCACAAGAAGGACTACTGGACCGGCACCGTCTACACCACCAACCGCCGCGTCTGGGAACACGACAAGATCTTCAAGACCTACCTCAAGAAGATCCGCGCCATGGCCGTCGACATGGAGACCGCCACCATCTTCATCACCGCTTTCGCCAACGAGACGCCCGCCGGCGCCCTGCTCCTCGTCTCCGACGAGCCCATGACCCCGCAGGGTGTGAAGACCGCGGTCAGCGACAAGGCCGTCGACGACGCCCACGTCATCTCCCACCTGCGCATCGGCCTCGATTCCCTGAAGCAGCTCATCAACAAGGGCGTCACGGTGAAGCACCTGAAGTTCTGACCCAACCGGCGGAATTTCCCCGCGGATAACGCCGATGAACGCGGATCAATCCTGAAGTCAGGAACAGTGCCCACTCCACCCATGCCTTTATCCGCGCCCATCCGCGTTATTCGCGGTGAATCCGTCCCCTCCCCATGCTGATCCGGATCAAGGGCGCCATTTCCAACTGCTACCTGCTGCTCGGCGAGCGGCCGGTGCTGGTGGACACCGGCGCGCCGGGCGACCTCAAGCGCATCCTCGCCGGCCTCAAGGCCCATGGCCTGGCCCCGGCGGACCTCGCCCTGATTCTCCTCACCCACGGCCACAGCAACCACGCGGGCTGTGCGGCGGAACTGCAGCGCCGCAGCGGCGTCCACGTCGCCCTGCACGTCGGCGACGCCGAGCTCGCCCGCACCGGTCACAACGGCGTGCTGGCGCCCCAGGACATCCTCGGCCGCGTGCTGCGTCCCTTCGTGGACGAGCCCTTCGAACCCTTCGAACCCGGCCTGCTTTTCCGGGACGGTTTTTCGCTGGAGCCCTACGGGGTGAAGGGCCGCGTGCTCGCCACCCCCGGCCACACCGCCGGCTCCGCCTCGGTGGTGCTCGCGTCGGGCGAGGCGATCATCGGCGACGTGCTGCGCGGCAGCTTCGTCTGGCCCAACAAGTCGCGCCCCCACTGGTTCTGCCGCGACCCCGAGTCCAACACCCGCAGCATCGTGCGCCTCGCCCGCGAGGGCCTGCTGCGCTGCCACCCCGGCGTCTTCGGCAGTTTCCCGGGCACGGAGCTCGGCCAGTACCTCCGCACCGACACGGGCGAGGTCATGGCGCTGTCGGGCGAGCCGGTTTAGCGCCTGCGGCGCGCCATACCCAGCCCAGTCGGCCTGTAGGGCGGGATCGCCGCTACGGCAATACATCCACCCAGAACGGCGCGAACACCTCCGTGCCGCCGAGGTCCACCTGGGCCCAGATGACGTAGCGGCCGGGCTGCGGGATCGTGATCTTGAAATTCAATTCCGGGTTCAGCGCATCGGGCGACTTGGTCAGGTCCGTTTCCATCGGGTGCAGGTGGGCGAAGCCGCTGCGCGCCTCGTCGAAGGCGACCAGGTGCGCGAAGGCCCCCATCACCGGCTGGAGCGGCACGGGTTCCTTGACCGTGCCCGGGCTGCTGATGCGGAAGGTCAGGTCGGTCGGCTGCCCGGCATGGAGCACCGGCGGCAGCCCGAGCTCAAACCGGAAACCCCGGTCCAGCCAGGTGGTGTTGCCCGTGTTGATCACCGTGGGCACCGCCCCGGGCACCGTGAAGTCCGCCGCGGCGTAGAGCCCGCGCTGGGTCGCCGCCGGCGTGAAATCGGCGAACACCCGGTACACGCCCGAGCGGCGCGGCGTGAGCGTGAACACCCATTCCCCGTCCCGCCGGCCCGGCTCGGGGTGGACGTGTTGGTAGTCGGAGAGTGTCGGATCCACGACGAGCAGGTGCAACTTGCGCGTGTGCGCGATGATCAGGTCGGCGGGGCCGATCGGCTTGCCGCTGGCGGTGCGCAGCGTGACCGTAAACTCCACCGGCTCGTTGCGGGCCGGCGCCCCGGCGGCCTTCAGGCCCATCACCACCGGTGAAAGCACGGACACGACCGGGATGAACTGCGGGTTGGCCGGGTCGCAAAACTCGATCGCCCCCTTCCCCTCCACCCGGAAATCCATGTGGTTCACATTCGAGCCGCCCGGCAGCAGGCGGATGCCGACGTAGAGCGCCAGCGCCACGGAGGTAATCACCAGCACCTGCCCGCGCGCCCCCAACCCCGCCCCGCGCGGGGCGGCGCTTTGGCGCGGCGGCGGCGCCCCGGCTTCACTGAGTTCGTCGAGCTTGTTCATCCTTTTTTGAGCCTCCGCACGAAATCATCGACCCGCCACACGCTGCCGTCCTCGCGGTGGATGATCCGGCCCTCCTCATTGATGAGCACGGTGGCCAGCGTGTGCTTGATCGTGGCCCCCTCGAACTCCCGGATCACACCGAGCTGCGCCAGCAGGTGCCGCACGGCCGCGTCGGGCCCGGTGAGGAACGACCAGTTCGACGTGTCCAGCCCGCGCGTCTCGGCGTAGTCCCGCAGCACCCCGGGGGTGTCGTACTCCGGGTCGAGCGAGATGGAGACCAGTTCAAAATCCTTCGCGCCGGCCGCGCGCGCCGCGGCCTGCAATTGCCCCATCCGCAGCGTCGCCGCGGGGCACATCGTGGCGATCGGGCAGCGCGTGAAAATGAAATTGAGGACGACTTGCTTGCCGCGGAACCGGCTGGCCGGCACCGCCCGCCCGGCCTGGTCGAGCAGCGTGAAGGTCGGCAGCACCTCGCCGATCTCCCGGTAGGCCTCCTTGCCGCGCATCGCCGTGTCCTGGGCAAGGGCCTTGGCCGCCGCGTCGAGCGATGTCCGGGTCACGGTGTCGTCGGGCCAGATCTTCTCGAGCCAGTAGTCCCCGCCGCGCTCCACCAGCTCCGCACGGATGCGCTGGCCGGGCTGGGCGTTGGCCAGGTCGGCCGCGGACACCTTGAACTCCATCGTCATGGCCGGCATGTACCCCTTGATCTCGTCGTGCGTCACGAGCAGCGCCGAGCTCGCGGGATCCGCCTTGAGGATCTCCCCCGTCAGGGCGTGGCGGACCTCCACCGGGACCGCCGGCGTGGTGCCAGCAACGGGGGCGGATGCCGCCGGCTCCGCTTTTTTCGCACACCCGGCCGCGACCATAAGGACGCATGCGACGGCGGCGGCGGCGGACGAATACCTCGGCTTCATGCCCCCAACCCATTTGCCAACCCCGGGAATTGTCAAAAGGTTTGCTCCATTCCGGCCCGGGCTATGACCTGCCGGATTCCACGTCATCATCCCGCCTGATGTCCCGCACCCCCACCTACAAGCCCGCCCTCGCCTGGTTCGCCGCCCTCGGCAGCCTCTGGGTCTTCGTGCTCGTGGCGCTCGGCGCCCTGACCACCACGATCGGCGCCGGCATGGCCTTCCCCGACTGGCCCCTGTCCAACGGCTCGGTCAACCCCCCGGGCTGGCTGACTGAGCTGGACAAGTTCGCCGAGCACTCGCACCGCCTCTCCGGCGCCGTCATGGGCCTCGTCACCATCGGGCTCGCCGTCTGGCTCCACCTGCGGGAGGAGCGCCGCTGGCTCCGCCGGCTCGGCTGGTGGGCGCTCGGCATCGTGATTTTCCAGGGCCTGATCGGCGGCAAGCGCGTGCTGCTCGACACCATTGGCGTGCCGGGTTTCGACATGACCCTCGGCCAGATGCTGCGCCTGCCCCACGGCATGCTGGCTCAGGTCTATGTGTGCGTGCTCTTCGCCATCGTCGCGGGGTTGTCGCGTCCGTGGATCGAGAACACCCTCGGCCAGGCCGGCCCGCGCGTGCGCGCGCTGGGCTGGTGGTGCATGGTGCTGCTCTTCGTCCAGCTCGGCGTGGCCGTGACCATGCGCCACAACTACGCCGGCATGGTCATCCCCACCTTCCCGCTCTCCACGCCCGACGGCGCCCTGCTCCCGGCGGCCTGGGATTACCGCGTGGCCCTGCAGTTCACCCACCGCGTGATGGCCGCGCTGATCGGTCTCGGGGTGGCGGTGTACGGCCACTTCCTCTGGCGGGAAAAGACCCTCCACCCGCTGGTGCGGGGCGGCAGCCTGGTGCTGATCGCGCTGGTGGCCCTGCAGATTTTCCTCGGGGCCAAGATCATCTGGACGGGCCGGAGCGTGACGATGACCACCGGGCACGTGGTGATCGGGGCGCTGACGCTGGCGACGACTTTTGTGGTGGTTTTCCTCACGCGGCGTGATTCCGTCGAGGGCCGCACCGCATGACCGACACCGCCACCCCGTCCCTGACCGAAGCCCCCCAGGCGACCTGGCGGCATTATCTCGAGCTGACCAAGCCGCGTCTGAGCTTCATGTCGGTGATCACCGCCATGGTCGGCTACCTGGCGGCGGTCCCCTACTCTTACTGGGATTTGAAGCGTACCCTGCTGGTCGTGCTCGGCACGGCGCTGTGCGCGGGCGGCGTGGCCGCCCTCAACATGTGGATGGAGGGCGACACCGACGCCAAGATGCAGCGCACCGCCGGCCGCCCGATTCCGGCCGGCATCATCATGCCCGGCTCGGCGTTTGTTGTCGGTTGGGTGCTGTGCATCGCCGGCCTCGCCGTGTTGTTCAAGCTGGTGAACGGGATGTCGGCCTTCCTCGCCCTCGCCACCATCGTCGCCTACCTCGCGATCTATACGCCGGCCAAGCGCTGGTCGCGGTGGAACACCGAGCTCGGCGCGATCAGCGGCGCCCTGCCCCCGCTCATCGGCTGGGCCGCCGCCGGCCGCTCGAATCCCGCGCTGGGCTGGACGATGTTCGCCATCCTCTTCACCTGGCAGATGCCGCATTTCTTCGCCCTCGCCTGGACCTACCGCAAGGACTACGCCGCCGCCGGCATGCCCATGCTCTCCGTGGTGGACCCGAGCGGCCGCAAGGTCTCGCGCTGGACCTTCATCTGGACCGTGTTGCTGGTCGCCTCCAGCCTGATGCCGACGCTGCTCGGCTATTGCACCTGGTACTATGGCACGGCCGCCGCCCTTCTCGGCCTATGGTTCCTGCGCGCGGCCTTCCTATTCCTCGACCCGGCGAAGCGTGAGACGCTGGCCCGCCGCGTGTTCCTGATTTCCATCGCCTACCTGCCGCTGCTGCTGACCGCGCTCGTGGCCGACCGGATGATTTTCAAACTGTAGGCGCCCGCGTGCCGGCGCCCACCCCTCCCTCCCATGACCGTCCAAGACATCCCCACCTTCAATGCCGCGCTCAACGCCACGGCCACCGTGCTGATCAGCGCCGGCTACGTGCTCATCAAGCAGGGCAAACGTGAGGCGCACCGCGCCGTGATGCTTTCGGCCGGCGTCGTGTCGGCCCTCTTCCTCGTCGGCTACGTGGCCCACAAGATCCTGGTCCGGGGCGTGCACACGCCCTTCGGCGCCGAGAGCCCGGCCTTGCGCGGGATCTACTACACGATGCTGCTCACGCACATCGTGCTGGCCATCGCCATCGCCTACCTCGTGCCCAAGACCTTCGCCATCGCCCTCAAGGGCGATTTCGAACGCCACAAGCGCTGGGCCAAGATCACGTTTCCGCTCTGGTTGTACGTGTCCGTGACCGGCGTGCTGGTCTATTTCTTCCTCTACCAGTGGTGGCCGGCCACGCCGGCGGGGTGAGGTGCGAACCCGCGGGCGAGGTCGCCCGCGCTCCAAGGACGGGGCAATTTGTAGGGCGGGGTCGCCGACGGAGGCTTGGCGTAGATGGCGAAGCAACCCCGCCACGCACACGGCATGGTGACCGAACGGAGGCGGGGTTCGGCGACCCCGCCCTACAACTAAAAAAGCCGGGCCAAAGGCCCGGCTTCGAAGCTTTCGCGAGCAAGCTCGCTCCCACCCAAGGGCACGAATGAGCTTACTTCACCACCATCACGCCCTTCATGCCCGACAGGAAGTGGGCCGGGAAGGAGCAGAGGAAGGGGTACTCACCGGGCTCGGTGGGGGCCTTGAAGGTGATTTCGTCGCTCTGCTTGGGCCCGAGGAGCTTCGTGTGCGCGATGACCTGATCGGCCTTGGCCGCGGGGGCGTACTCGGTGGCGGCGGCCATCACGGCGGCATCGGCGTAGGCCTTCACGTCGGCATCCTTCTTCAGGATGATCAGGTTGTGGCCCATGGCGACCTTGGGCATGGTGCCCAGGTTGGTGAAGATGACCTTCACGTCCTGGCCGGCGGTGACCTCGAACCGGGTCAGGTTGAACTTCATGCTGTCGTTGGCGGTGATCTCGATCACGGCGGGGGCCGGGGCGGCGGGGGCAGTCGGGGTCGCGCTGGAGGCGGCCGGGGCGGCGGCGGTGGTCTCTTCCTTCTTGCCACAACCGGTGAGGACCAGGGCGCACAAGAGGAGGGGGAAAGCGTGGATTTTCTTCATGGTGGGGGCAAAATGCACAGCCTGGTGAATCGCGCAATCGCTTAGCTCGGTTTGCTACTAAACTTATGCGCGGAACCGCCGATGATTATAGCCCGAGGTGGGGGTCAATGGATGCACAGTTTTGTTGTTGAAATGACCAGCAATATGCGAAGCCTGCCCCGATACACTTGACGCAGCGCACACCGCTGATGCCGCCACTGTTACACATGACCCGCACACGCTCCGCCACCCGCCCCCTTTTGCGTTACACCGCCGTCCTCGCCGCCGGCCTCGCCCTCCTGCTCCTCTCGGGCTGCAAACTGGCCGAGGTCTTCAGCCTCAGCGGCCCCCAGTCCACCATGGTGACCGCCGGTCCCGTGGCCAAGACGCAGTGGGACCTCTTCATGGTCACCGTCTACGTGACCACGTTTATCTTCGTCATCACCGGCGCCGTCCTCGCCTACGCGCAGATCAAGTTCCGCGCCAAGTCCGAGGCCGACGAACACGCCGAGGTGCCCGCCGAGGCCGGCCACGGCAATCCCTTCGTCGAGATCGGCCTCATCGCCGGCTCCGTCGCCCTCCTCGTCATCATCGCCATCCCCACCGTCCAGGGCATCTGGTACACCCACGACGTCCCCGAGGCGGAAAAAGGAAGCGCGATCGAGATCAACGCCACCGGCTACCAGTGGTGGTTCAAGTTTGAGTATCCTTCCGAGATGGTCGCCCAGCCCTTCGGCGGCGAGGCGCCCCTCGTCACGGGCAACGAGCTGGTCGTCCCGGCCGGCACCCCGGTCCGCGTCAACCTCCGCACCATCGACGTCATCCACAGCTTCTGGATCCCGAAGCTGGCCGGCAAGGTGGACATGATGCCCAACCGCGCCAACCACCTCTGGTTCAAGGCGGACAAGCCCGGCTACTTCTACGGCCAGTGCGCCGAGTATTGCGGCGAGTCGCACGCCATCATGAAATTCCGCGTCATCGCCCTTTCGCTCTCCGACTACGTGAAGTGGGTCGAGAACCAGAAGCAGGCCGCCCGCACCGTCACGGCCCAGTCCCTCGCCGCCGCCACGGTGAACGAGCAGCCCAAGGCCTCGTTCGCCGGCCTGAGCAGCACCAGCCCCGGCAGCACCTTCGGCAGCTCCCCGCAGTTCGATACCGACCCGTTCGCGGGCTGGCAGGCCAAGCAACGGCTCGATGCCGGCGAGGACGCCGGCCTGATCGCCACCGGCCGCAAGCTTTTCGCCGACAAGACCTGCATCACCTGCCATACCGTCCGCGGCCATGAGGGCATCGGCATCACCGGCCCTGACCTCACCCATGTCGGCGCCCGCACCTCGATCGCCGCCGGCGTCCTCGAGAATTCCGCCGAGCGCCTCCACCAGTGGATCAAGGACCCCGAGTTCTTCAAACCCGGCAACAAGATGTACCATGGCGGTTACATCGACGTGCAGACCAAGCAGCCGAAGTTCACCCTCACGGACACCGAGATCGACGCCCTGGTCGCCTACCTCCACAGCCTGAAGTAAGGAAAAGGTGAGAGTGAAAGTGCCAGGGTCCTGACCCGAAAACACGCTTCCTTCTCACCCCACTCCCCCTCCCTCTCCCTTTCCCTCCCACTCTCTCCTCCCATGGCCCAAGCCATCGCCAAATCCGACTACACGGGCAAGCCGCACGCCCCCGCTGCCCCGAAGCAGACCTTCGAGCTCATCGCCCGCCCCACCGCCAAGACCGGCCTCGTGGGCTGGCTGACCACCGTCGATCACAAGAAGATCGGCATGATGTACGGCGGCTTCGCCATCATGTTCTTCCTCATCGGCGGCCTGGAGGCCCTCATGATCCGCACCCAGCTCATGGTGCCGAACAACCGCTTCATCAGCGCCCAGCTCTACAACGAGCTGTTCACGATGCACGGCACCACGATGATCTTCCTCGCGGTCATGCCCCTGAACGCCGCGTTCTTCAACCTGCTCATCCCGCTGATGATCGGTGCGCGCGACGTCGCCTTCCCCCGCCTCAACACCTTCTCGCTCTGGGTCTGGGTCGTCGGCGCCATCCTGCTGAACGTCGGCTGGCTGACCCACTTCAGCGACGCCTTCAAGGGCTTCGGCGGCGCCCCGGACATCGGCTGGTTCGGCTACGCCCCGCTCACCTCCAAGATCTTCACCCCTGACATCTCGACCGACCTCTGGGTGCTCGGCCTCCAGGTCCTCGGCCTCTCCTCGATCGTCGCCTCCCTGAACTTCATCGTCACGATCATCAACATGCGCGCCCCGGGCCTCACCATGATGCGCCTGCCGGTGTTCGTCTGGATGTCGCTCGTCACCAGCTTTCTCCTCATCCTCGCCCTGCCCGCCATCGCCATCGCCCTGATCGAGGTCATGATGGACCGCAACTTCGGCACCAGCTTCTTCGAGGTCTCCGGCGGCGGCCAGCCCATCCTCTGGCAGCACCTGTTCTGGGTGTTCGGCCACCCCGAGGTGTACATCCTGATCCTCCCCCCGATGGGCTACGTCTCCGAGATCCTGCCCACCTTCTCGCGCAAGCCGCTCTTCGGCTACCCGATCGTGGTCTTCTCCGGCGTCGCCATCGGCTTCATCGGCTTCGGCGTGTGGAGCCACCACATGTTCACCACCGGCATGGGCACGATCGCCACCGCCGCCTTCGCCCTCGCCACCATGGCCATCGCGGTGCCGACCGGCGTCAAGATCTTCAACTGGATCGGCACCCTCTGGGGCGGCCGCATCGTCACCCGCACGCCCATGCTGTTCGCCCTCGGCTTCATCTGGATGTTCATGCTCGGCGGCTTCTCCGGCATCATGCACTCCGCCGCCCCGGCCGACGCCCAGCAGCAGGACAGCTACTTCGTCATCGCCCACTTCCACTACGTGCTGATCGGCGGCGCCACCTTCGCGCTGCTCGCTGCCATCCACTTCTGGTTCCCGAAGTTCTTCGGCCGGATGGTGCCCGAGTTCTGGGGCAAGCTCAGCTTCTGGATCATCTTCACCGGCTTCAACGCCACGTTCTTCCCGATGCACTTCCTCGGCCTGAACGGCATGCCCCGCCGCACCTGGACCTACGACGCCAACATGGGCTGGAACCAAGGCAACATGTTCGCCACCTGGGGCGCCTACCTGCTCGGCGTCGGCATCTTCACCTACTTCGCCGTCCTCATCTGGAGCCTCTTCAAGGGCCAGAAGTGCGGCAACGACCCCTGGGACGCCCGCACCCTCGAGTGGTCCATCCCCTCGCCCCCGCCGGAGCACAACTTCGACGCCATCCCGACCGTCCACGCCCGCGACGGCTGGTGGTATGAGAAGACCCACAAGGAGGAGATCGCCAAGGAGAAGGCCGCCCACATGCAGGCCGAGGAATCCCATGGCGGCATCCACATGCCCGACCAATCCTGGTACCCGCTCGTCGCCTCGATCGGCCTGCTCATCGCCACCTACAACTTCGCCCAGCTGCGCTACCCGGTCACGATGTTCGGCAACCAGGTACTCGCCTCCCACCTCCCGCTGGCCATCACCGGCGGCGTGATCATGGTGCTCGGCCTCTACCTCTGGTCCCTCGAGGGCCCGGGCGGCTACCATCTCCACATCGACAAGGACGGCAAAGTGAAGGAATCCCGCGGCGGCGCGCACTAAGCCGGCTGACCCTCAACTCTCAGCTCTCAACTCTCACCTTTTCTCATGAGCAGTCACGCGGCCTCAGGCGCCATTGATCATCATCACGACCACACGACGTCGACCGGCATTCCGAACAAGAAGCTCCTTTGGTGGGCCTTCCTCGCCTCGGACTGCATGTTCTTCGGCGCGCTGATCTCGACCCACCTCGTCTACCGCCTGAACCCGCCCCCGGGCAACGCGGTCCCGACCCAGGTCTTCAACATCGAGCTCACGTCGTTCTCGACGTTCATCCTGCTCATGTCGTCGCTGCTCATGGCCCTCGCCGTGAACGCCATCCAGCGCGGCAACCTCAAGAGCACGCGCACCATGCTGCTCGGCACGATGTTCTTCGGCTGCATCTTCCTCGGCGGCCAGGTCTACGAGTTCGAGCACTTCGTCCATGTGTACAACATGACGCTCTCGAACAGCATCTTCGGCTCGACCTTCTACACCCTCACCGGCACCCACGGCACCCACGTCGCCATCGGCGTGCTGCTCCTGGGCATGATGTACGTCCGCACCTTCAAGCCCACCCACGGCAACGGTCTCCTGAAGAACTTCGTCCACCTCGCCGCCGTCTGCGTGGTGATGGGCGTTTCCTTCATCTGGCTCGTCCCCGGCGGCATTGAGATGGTGTACGGCCTCGCCCCCGCGGAGTTCTTCAAGGAAGCGGGCATCCCGCTGGCGGTCGGCGCCGCCGCCCTCGCCCTGACCTTCTGGCTCGGCCGTGACACGGGCGCCGTCGAGTTCGGCGAAAAGAACGCCGGCGACATCGAGGCGATCGGTCTCTACTGGCACTTCGTCGACATCGTCTGGATCATCATCTTCACCGCCGTCTACCTCCTCGAATACCTCTGATTCCTTTTCGGGTCTCAAGTTTCAGGTCTCTCATCCCCTTTCCTCCCATGTCCGCCCCTGCCACCACTCACGCCGACGCCGGCCACCACGAGCCGAGCAAGTTCCATTTCTACATCCAGGTCGCCATGATCCTGGCGGTCGTCACCGGCATCGAGGTCGTGCTGATTTACCTGCCCCTCGCCAAGTGGGTTGTCGTCACCGCGCTGCTGACGCTCTCCGCCGGCAAGTTCCTCGCCGTTATTTTCTATTTCATGCACCTGCGCTGGGACAAGGTGTTCTGCACAATCCTGTTCTTCATCGGACTGGTGCTGGCCGGCTTCACGCTGTGGGCCCTGCTGCACCTCTTCGGCGCCCAGGCCAGCATCCCGCTCACGGCCACGGCCGGCCTGCTGCTGTTCTGAGTCGGAGCCCATGCCTCCCTCGCCGCACCCTGACCGGTGCGGCTTTTTTGTGCCCTGCCCACAAGCGGCTCAGGGCAACCGGTCCAACATTGCCTGTACCCGGCCGCCCACGGCGGCATCGTTGCGGCGCCGTGCCTCCGCCGCGACCGCCTCCAGGATCCGCCGGGCGTCGGACGTCCGGTTGATCCGGGCGTAGGCCTCACCCAACGCCAGCGCCACCCGCGGATCGGTCGCCTGCAGCTGGTAGGATTTCTCCAAGGCTGGCAGCGCTTCGTCCAGCCGACCCAGCTGCAACAGGTGCACGCCGAGAAATCCGTTCAACTCGGGCGACTCGGGCACCGCCGCCAGGCCCGCGCGACAGGCCTGCTCCACCCCGGCCGGATCGCCGCGCCGCGCAGCCTCCAAGGCGGTCAACAGGTGATAACGCGCCATCAGGGACCGCGCGTTCGCCAGGCCGGGAAACTGCCGGTAATACGGCAGGACATAAGTGGCCGCCGCCGGCAGGTTGCCCGCCTCCAGGGCCAGATAGGCCAGCATCGTGGCCGCCTTCGCCAGCCCCGGTTGCAATTCAAGGGCCTGTTTCAGGCTGGCCACGCCCTCGTCGCGCCGGCCGAGACGCAGCAGCAACAGCCCTTGGTTGGCCACCGGTTCGGCCGAGCCCGGGGCTCGGGCCATGGCCTCCCGATATGCCGCCAAGGCCTCGTCCGACCGCTCACTCGCCGCCAGGGCCAGGCCCCGCAGATTATGAAACCGGCCGGAGTCCGGCATCCGGCCCAGCCCTCGCTCGGCCGTCGCCAGGGCCTTTTCCGGCTGGCGCAAGGCCAGGTAGGCGTCGCCCAGATACGAGAATAGCAGTTCCGTGGCCCGCGGCAGTGCGCTGCCCTGCTCCAGCACCGCGGCGGCCCGGGCCGGTTCACCGGCCTCCAGCAGAAACATGCCGAGATTCTCGAAGCCCTGCGGGTTCTGCGGGTCGATCTGCACCGCCCGCTCAAAATAGGCCCGGCCCCGGTCGCCAAACTTCGTCTGCAGGTCGATCGCCCCCCAGACCACCAGCTGGTCGACATCGCAACACCCGGGCCTCAGCTCGTCCTTCCACGGGTCCGCGGCCGCGCGAAACCGTCCGGCCACCGTGCCCAACCAGCGTTGGTCGGCGGCGCCGGCTGCGTCGCCCTCCTGGGCGAGGATCTCCGCATAGAAATTCCGGCTGGAGGGGAAATCCGGCGCCAGGCGGATGGTTTCCTCGATCAGGCGTTTGCCTTCCGCGCGCCGGTCCTGCTGCAAGGCCACCCGGGCCAGTCCGAGGCCGGCGTAGGGATCGCCGGGGACCAGCCGCGCCCGCGTGCGGTAGGCCTGCTCCGCGCGGTCGAGCCGGCCGGCCTTGAATTCCAATTCCGCCAGTTCCAGCCAGGCCGGGGCGTAGTCGGGGGCGAGCCGGACCGTCTCCTCCAGCCCGGCAAGCAACGCCACCTCATCAGCCCGCATCCGGGCCAGATCGGCGAGATAATAGGCCCAGCGCGCCTCCGCCGGTTCGAGCGTCCGCAGGAAGGTCCAGCAGCGGCCGGCCTCCGCGAGGAAGGAGTTGGCATGATAAATCCGACCCAGGGCCGCCACGCTGGCCGCCGTCCCCCCGTCCGCCTCCACCCTCGCCTGCGCCTCGCGGAGCAACCGGCCCAGTTCGTCCGGTCGGCCGGCCAAGTCCGGCAAAGCCGGCCGGTCGACCCACGCCGCCGCGCCCGCCGAGCGCGACCCCCAATAGGCCATCCCCCCGCCGAGCAGCAACGCCGCCAGCAAGGCCCCGGGGAGCCAACGCAGCGTGGCGGCAGGCTTCGCCCCGCCGGCGGGGCCAGGCCGGTTTACTTTCTTCGCCATAGGGTGACGCTGCTCATGTTTTCCCACGGCGGAAACGCATGGAAGCCGCCGGTCACGATCACCGGCACCCCGTTGCCGTCGAGATCACCGACGGTGGCGGTGATCAGGTGGGTCGGCTGGCGGGCCAGGACCACCGGGGTGAAATTCTGCCGGCCATCGTTGAGCCAGGCCATGAGCGAAACGGCATCCGGCTTGTTCCAATCCGCAAAGGGGCTGACCGCCAGCACGTCGAGGTGACCGTCGCCGTTGAGGTCCGCTGCGTTCGGGCCGAAGGCGCCGGGCATGTCCCCGATACGGTGAAACTTGAAATTCCCGTCGCCGCGGTTTTCGAGCCATTGCAGGCCGAACCAGGGCCGCACGCCCAGGCCGAGGTAATCCAACGCGTCGCCGTTGGTGAACAGCAGGTCGGGCCGGCCGTCCCGGTTGAGGTCGGTCTCGGTGAGCCCGCTGCCGCCGTATTGCTCGTTGGTCGAGCCCCAGAGCACGCGGTCCTTGAACGCCCCGTTCCCGAGATTCTGGATGAGATGAACCTCCTCCCACTCCTGCGTGATGAGGGCCGCGATGTCGGGCCGGCCGTCGCCATCAAAATCCGCCACCGGGGTGTGGATACAGCCGGACTGCGTGTTCACGACCCGGCTCTCAAATCGCCAGCCGCCGAGGTTTTCCAGCCAGCGGGTCTCGCCCTGGTCGTAGCCAAACTGCCCGGCCACGAGGTCGAGGCGGCCGTCGGCATGGCCTTTCAGGTTGGCCGCGCGCAGGTCGGTCACGCGCGCCAGCCCGTCGGCCAGGACGCGTTTCTGGAAGCGGGCGTTGTCCAGGTTCTCGAGCACCACGATGGCGCCGATGCGCTCGTTCGTCGGGAGGATCTTGCCCATGCTCGCCACCAGGACGTCGCGCCGGCCGGTGCCGTTCACGTCCGCCGCCCAGACGTGGGCCGGACCGGGGATGTCCTCGCCGATGATGTGCTCGGTAAAGGTACCCCGCGGGCTCTGTCGGATCCAGCGCACGGAATTTTTCTGGGCCTCGCAATAAAGCACGTCGGGCAGGCCGTCCTGGTCGAGATCCGTGATCTGGACGTGCGTCACCCAGGGCCGGCCGAATTCGGCCGCCGGGGCGCCGATGGCTAGCGGCTCGTAGGCGAGGCTCACGACCGGCGGGGTCGGAGCGCCCCCGGGGGACAAGCCGGCCGCCGCCTTGGGCCGGGCCAGAATCAGCATCAGACCACCCCACCCGGCCAGCACCGCCCCGAGCAGGGCGAGCACAATCAAGATGGGCCGGGGCACGGACATGAAAGAGGAGAAGGTAGCCCTGAATTTAACCGCGCAAGTCAAATACCGCCCATGGGATCTGCAGCCCACGCCCGGATCCCTCGCCCTCGGGCCCTGGGCGGCAGCGATGAAAATTACGTGCCGCGATAGCGGCCTTGATACCTGGACCTGCCGCCATGAATTTTTGTGACTTCTTGTGGCCAAACCTGCATTGGTATCTCCTGTATCCCCATGATCGATTGGACCCACTGGCACAATGAACCCATCCTCATCGGCGGGCTCATCTTCCTGGGCTGGCTCTACGCCATCCTGACGGGCCCGTTGCGGGAGAAGCTGGTTGCCGGATCCCCTTACCCACGCGGCCACGCCGTCCGCTTCTATGCGGGCCTGGTCATCTTCTACCTCGCCGTGGGCTCGCCCCTCGACCAGCTGGGCGAGCGTTACCTGCTCAGCGCCCACATGCTGCAGCACCAGCTGATCATCTACCCGGCCGCCATCCTGATCCTCCTGGGCCTGCCCGACTGGCTCGTCTCCCCGCTCACCGGCCGGGCCGGCCTGCGCCCGATCCTGCGCGTCCTCACCCACCCGGTGGTCTGCGGCGTCACCTACACCGCGGTCATCACCGGCTGGCACATGCCCCTGCTCTACGACCTGGCGCTCCAAATCCGCCCGATCCACATCCTCGAGCACTTCACCATGTTCGGTGCCGCCCTCTTCTACTGGTGGCCCCTGCTGAGCCCGTCCCGCGAATACCCGCCCATCGCCTACGGCTGGCAGATGCTCTACCTCGCGGCCGTGCTCATCGGCATGACCCCGGTCTTCGCCTATATCACCTTCTCGCAGGACGTCCTTTACCCGACCTACGAATACGCCCCGCGCATCACGTCCCTCACCGCCGCCGCCGACCAGCTGCTCGCCGGCGCGATGATGAAGCTCATCGGCATGAGCGTGGCCGGCCTGGCCTTCACCGTCAGCTTCTACCGCTGGTACCAGGCGACGGAGAAAAAATTTCCGGCGCTCGGCAAGCGCCGGTGATCATTTGTAGGAGCCTGCTTGCAGGCTTCTACAACTGCAAACCGGTCCAGCCTGTCATCCGTAGCCTTGGCGCAGGATGAAGGCCGGGTTCCACCTCAAGCCAGCGCCTACGGCCGCGCCGCCGCCAGGTCCAGCACCACGTCCCAATTGAATTTCAGGAACAGGTGCAGGGCCTCCTCCAGAATACGTTCCTGGTCGCTGTGGGCGCCGAAGCCCCGCGGGCCGTCCTCGCTGTCGATCATGGGACCGATGCCAAAACACTGGATGCCCTTCTGGCGGAGGTAGGCCATGTCGGTCGCACCCGTGCTCATGGTCGGCAGGGTGATGACGCCATAGTGCCGCCGGATGCCAGCCTCGATCGCCTCGAAGGCTTCGGTGTTGAGCCGTGAGGGCGGCGCGCCCGGCCGGGAATGACCGGGGGCCCGCTGGATCTCGATCGCGGGGTCGTTGATCACCTTCGTCATCTGCTCAAGGAAGGCCGCCATGTCCTCGTCGGGTAGCGCGCGCACGTCGAGCGTGGCCTCGACCTCGGACGGGATGACGTTCACCCGGTAGCCGCCGGTGATGATGTTGGGCGAGATCGAGGTCCGGATCATGGAATTGTAGAACGGCACGTTGACGGCGAAGTACTCCTGCGCCGCGCCGGACTCGTCACCCTGCAGGATGCTCTGGTAGCGCACAGCCTCCTCGGGCGGGCTGATGGCAGCGAGGCGCTCGAAGAAGGCCCGCGTGGTCTCGTTGAGGCGCATCTCGGTGCGCCAGTCGGCGACGGCGGCGATGGCCTTGGCGAGATGGACCACCGCGTTGGAGCGCAGGGGCACCGACCCGTGGCCGGCGACGCCCCGGGCCACGAGGCGCAGGCGGTTGGGGATTTTCTCCGTGGTCTGCACGCTGCCGTACTGGACCTTGCCGCCGGTGCGGCGCACGCCGCCGCCCTCGGCCAGGCAGAACTCGGCCGCGATCTCGTCAAAATGCTTCTCCACCATGAACTCGATGCCGAATTGCACCGAGCCCTCCTCGCCGGCCTCGGCCAGGAAGATCACGTCGCGGTCCAACGGGACGCCGCTGCGCTTGAGCAGGAGCATCGTCATGAGGTTGATGGCGACGTTGTCCTTGTCGTCGACCGTGCCGCGGCCGTAGATGAAACCGTCTTCGCGGTGGGCGGAGAACGGCGGGTGCGTCCACTTCTTTGGGTCGATGTTGACCGTGTCGGTGTGCGCCATGAGCAGCAGCGGCGGCTTCTTGCCGGTGCCCCGCAGCCGGGCGACGACGTTGGGGCGGTTGGGGTCCAGGGCGAAGACCTTGACCTCGATGCCCTCGGCCGTGAGCACCTCGCGGAGGTAGTCGGCCACGGGCTTTTCGCCGCCCGGGGGATCGCTGGTGTCCATCCGCACGATGGCCTGGAAATGCTGCAGCGTCTCCGCCTCGACCGCGGGCCAGTCCGGCAGCGGGCGCGGATCCGCCGCCCGAGCCACCGCCAACAACAACGCCAGGACCCCACCCGCACGAAGGAATGTCATGGTCCGCAGGCAAGCAGAAGCCCCGCCCCGGGCAAGGCTTTCCCCGGGCGGCCGAACCCCACCGATCACCCATCACTGGAGCCACGGCGACCTCGCCGTGGTCTTTCCAGTCGTGTCGTCGCTGAGGCCGGACCTAGGCCCGACCCGACAAAAAAGCCGGCACTCGCAGGTGCCGGCTTGGATCAAAAGACAATTCGCGTGCCTCAGGCACCCGGCGCCACCAGGTCGTCGATCGAATCGCTCTCGACGTTCACGTCCGCGAAGAGCCACGTGGACAGGTAGCGCTCGCTGCTCGACGGGATGATGGCGACGATCCGCTTGCCCTTGTTCTCGGGCCGCTTGGCCAGCTGGAGGGCGGCCCAGACGGCGGCGCCGGAGGAGACGCCGATCGGGATGCCA
This sequence comes from Lacunisphaera limnophila, assembly GCF_001746835.1. Lineage (NCBI taxonomy): Bacteria > Pseudomonadati > Verrucomicrobiota > Opitutia > Opitutales > Opitutaceae > Lacunisphaera > Lacunisphaera limnophila. The sequence continues at coordinate 105,434 of NZ_CP016094.1, forward strand.
TCGAGCTGGTTGACCTGCTTGGAGACGGGGCCGGAGTCGGCTTCCTTCACGCGGATCACCTCGTCGTAGACCTTGGTGTTGAGCACCGCGGGCACGAAGCCGGCGCCGATGCCCTGGAGCTTGTGCGGGCCGGGGGCACCGCCGGAGAGGACCGGGGAGGCATCGGGCTCGACGGCCACGATCTTGACGCCGGGGTTCTTGGCCTTGAGGACCTCGCCGACGCCGGTGATGGTGCCGCCGGTGCCGATGCCCGAGACGACGAAGTCGACCTTGCCGTCGGTGTCCTTCCAGATCTCCTCGGCCGTGGTCTTGCGGTGAATGGCGGGGTTGGCCGGGTTGGCAAATTGCTGGAGGATGACCGAGCCCTTGATCTTGGCCTGCAGTTCCTCGGCCTTGGCGATGGCGCCCTTCATGCCCTTGGGCCCTTCCGTGAGGACAAGGCGCGCGCCGAGGACCTTCAGGAGCTTGCGGCGCTCGGTACTCATCGTCTCCGGCATGGTGAGGATGAGCTTGAGGCCTTTGGCGGCGGCCACGAAGGCCAGGGCGATGCCGGTGTTGCCGGAGGTGGGCTCGATCAGGACGGTGTCCTTGGTGATCTTGCCGGACTTCAGCGCGTCATCGATCATGGCGAAGCCGATGCGGTCCTTGACGCTGGACAGGGGGTTGAAGAACTCGAGCTTGAGCAGGATCTCGGCCTGCGCCCCGTGGGCGGCGGCGGTGCGGTTGAGCCGCACGAGGGGGGTGTTGCCGATGGTCTCGGTGATGTCGTTGTATATCTTGGCCATGATCGTCGTGGGTTGGGTTGGACTGGAGGGTGAAAACTAGCCGGTTGGAGTCGGGGTGCAACCCCGGGAATTGTCTTAAGCGCTCACTTTTCGGTGCCCCAGCGCCGGTGGAGGAAGGTCTCGAAGGGCGAGAAGAGGATTTTGTCGGTCAGCAGGCCGATGAGCACGATGATCATCATGATGGCCACGACCTGCTCCATGGCGTGCAATTCACGGCCATAGTGCAGCAGATGCCCCAGGCCGAAACCGGTCAGGATGGTCACGTAGATCTCCGCGGCCATGAGTGACCGCCAGGCAAAGGCCCAACCCTGCTTCATGCCGCTGACGATGAAAGGCAGCGAGGCGGGCAGCATCACGTGCACCCAGGTGTGAACCCCGCTGGAGCCCATGGTGCGGGCGGCCCGGATGTAGATCGGGTTCACGTTCCGCACGCCGGTTTCCGTGGCCAGCACCACCGACCAAAGCGTGCCCATGACCACGACGAAAAGCATGGCACCCTCGGTTTGGCCAAACCAGAGCAAGGCCAGCGGCACCCAGCAGACGCTCGGCAGGCCCTGAAAACCCAGGGCCAGCACGCCGAGGGTGTCACGCAGCGCCTGCACCCGGGCGGTCAGAAACCCCAGCGGAACCCCGGCGAGCAACCCGATGAAGTAGCCCGCCAGCAGGCGCTTCATCGTGACGACCGTGCTGGACCACAACGATCCGTCGAGGGCGATCTCCCAGAGGTAGCGGACCACGCTTTCGGGGGAAGGCACCAGGACCGGCGACCAGATGCGCCGGACATAGGCCCAGTGCCAGGCGGCGATCAGCAGCGCAAAAAAGAAGGCGGCGGTAAGGAAGCGCTTCATCAGATGCCGGCTCCGTGTTCCATATGATCCTTGAGCGCCCGGGTGATGCGCGTGGCGTAGCCCGCCACCTCGACGCTATTGATGTCGCGGGGCCGGGGCAGGACGACCTTGAACTCCTCGCGGATTCGGCCGGGATGCGGCGAGAACAGCACCACCCGGTCGCCGAGGCAGACGGCCTCGCGCACGTTGTGCGTGACAAACACGATGGTGACATGCCGCTGCTCCCAGATGCGCTGGAGGTCGCCGTAGAGCTGCTCGCGGGTCATGGCGTCGAGCGCGGCGAAGGGCTCGTCCATCAGCAACACGCGCGGGTTCGGGGCCAGGGCGCGGGCCAGGGCGACGCGCTGCTTCATGCCGCCGGAAAGCTCGTGGATGTTGGCGTGGCGGAATTTTTCCAGACCCACCAGCTTCAGGTAGTAGTCGGCCACGTCGCGCCGTTCCTTGTCGGTCAGCCCCGGCTTGCGCTTGAGGCTGAACATGACGTTGCCGAAGGCATCGAGCCAGGGAAAGAGGGCTGATTCCTGAAACATCATCATCCGCTCACGGCTTGGTCCCTTGACCGGCTGCCCGGCCGCCGAAACCCCGCCCTGGCCGGGCATTTCCAGCCCGGCAATCATGTTCAGGAGGGTGGATTTCCCGCAGCCGCTGGGCCCGACCAGGCACACGAACTCCCCCTCGGCGACCTGCAGGCTCACATTGTCGATGGCATGCACGGGCCCGCGCGAGGTCTCGAACCATTTCGAGACTTTCTCGATGGCCAGACGGGCCGAGGGCGGGGCTTGGAGTTCGGTTGCGAGGGTCATGGCTGGCCGGAGAACAGGCGGTCGAGGGGGATGGCGTTGCGCAGGAACCCGACACCCTGGGCCTCGGTGACCAGGACCTCAAACTGCTTCTGCGTCACCTGGTCGGAAAATTGCAACCGCCGCCAGGCGCTGGTCACGATGGCCTCGGACATCTCCCGCTTCATTTCGGCGCTCAGGCCGGCGCGAACCTTGGCCCGGGCCTCGGCGGGGTGCTCGTTCAGCCAGACGGTGAGTTCCTGATGGGCGGCCTTGAATTTGTTCACGAGGTCCGGATGCGTCCGCAAAAACTTCACGCTGCTGACGAGGACGGTCGTGACGGCGTCCGTCTGTTCCAGGAATACCCGCCCCCCGGCCTCCAGTTCCAGCCGCGAGACCCAGGGTTCCACGGTCCAGACCGCGTCGAACTTGCCCTGTTGAAAGAGCGACAGTTGCTCGGGATTGGGCGTGGGGAGCACCAGCACGTCACCGCCGGTCATCGTGACCTTGAATCCATGCTGCTTGAACCAGGCGCGGGCCGCGACGTCCTGCGTGTTGCCGAGCTGGGGCGTGGCCACGCGCCGGCCCTTGAACTGGTTCACGGCGGTGATCCGGCCATCGCCCGGGACGACCAGCGCGGCGCCCCCCAGGGTGGCGCCAGCCAGCACCCGGATCTCCTCGCCTTGCGAACGGATGAAAGCATTCAGCGCCGGATTGGGACCAACATAAGTCAGGTCGATGGAGCCGGCAAAGATCGCTTCCATGGCGCTCGGGCCGGCGTTGAAGGCATACCATTGGATGACGACGTCCGGGCCCAGGCGCTGTTCAAACCAACCCTGTTTTTCCCGGGTGGAATGACTGCCGATCACACCCTGAGCGTGGGTGATGTTGGGGAAATAGCCCACGCGCAGGGTGACTTTCTCCGCGCGGGCGAGACCCACACCGAGCACGAGGAGGAGCAGAAGGAAAATCGGTTTCATGAGTTCTAAAGGTGGAATCAGAACGAGACCTGAAGGCGGCTGATGAAGGTGGTTTCGTCATCGGCGATGAGGGCGGTCGTCGCGGGCGCGGCGCCCGGGGCGAGGTCGAACTCGTTGTGATAAAGATTGAATCCAGCGCGCACGGAACGGGAGAGAAACCAGTTCAGGCCGACGGCATAGGTGGTCAGTTGCGTGGCGCTGGTGTTGGGATTCGCCAGGCGGGCGGCCGCGGGACCGCTGAAGACCGTATCGTCTATGTCCACGCCGGCGATGCGGCCCACGATCTCGAACGCACCCCAGGTGCCGGCCGAGGGGCTGAAGACGGTCCTCGGTGTCACCCCGCGGTAAGAGTTGGCCTCCCCCGTCAGCACCCAGCCGGCGGAGAGGTTGTAGGCGTGGTTCTTGACCTCCCGCACCCCCAGGGCCGCCCGCTGCACGTCGATCGACGAGATGACATATTCGGCCAGCAGCCCAAAGGGTCCGCGGTAGAAGTAACCTTGCGGCGTCACGGTCAGGCCCGAGCCGGCCGCGACGACGCTGGCATCGTAGGTGAAGAAATTCTGCTGGCCGTCGGTCCGGTAACCGGCGGCGCGGCCGGCGGTCGTGGCGTAGTCGCCGGCGCTGACGGCGACGCCGACGCCCAGCCCGTTGAGGAAGGAATCCTTTTCGTTGGCAAAGGGCGTGGCAAACAGGCGGGCGGCGATGGTCTTGTCGGTGTCAAAATCGGTGCCCGACGAACTGGCGCCATCCGGCACGCCGTTCAGCAGGGCGACGGTGTAGTTCACGGTCTGCCCAAGAAGATCACCCTGGACCTGGAGGCCCACGTCGCGCACCGGGGTGAGCCCGCTGGCCACGGAGCGCTCGTTGAAGAAGGCGACCGGGTCCGATTGGAGCTGCTCGAGACCGACGGGGACCTTGAACTTGCCGAGGCGTACGTTGAAGGCGGGCGAGATGGCGGCATTGACGTTGGCGTCCAGGATCTGGACCGTGCCGGACAATTCGGGTTGAAGCACGTAACTGAAGATCTGGCTGAAGCGGCCCTCGACGATGAGCCGGGCGCGCCGCACGAGGAAGGTGTCAGCCGGGTCGTTCGCCGCGTCATACCAACGGTAGTCGGCCTGCACCAGGCCGCGCAGGCGGAGGGAATTCTGCCCGTTGGCCGAGGCGATCTCGATGCGGCCGTCGGCGGCGGTGACCACCGCCGGCTTCGGCGCGGCCGCGGCGGCCTCGTCCTTGAGCTCCTGCTTGCGCTCAAGCACGAGGATTTTCTGTTCCAGGGCCTGCAGCGCCTGGCGCAGGTCCGAGAGTTCGTCCGCGCGGGTGGCGGATGTGAGCACGGTCAGCACAAAAAGCGCGGACGCGAATTGGGTAAGGTGTGAGTTCCTCATGGGATCGGATGGTTGTGGTCCTGGGGAACTTCCCGTGGTCGGGTCAGTCGGTTGATGCGGTATGGGCTGGGATGCGGGTGATGCCTCCGCCGGTGGGCGGTGGGCGGAAAGTCAAAGGGCGGCGCTGTCCTGGCTGTTCGCCGAGGACGAATAGATCCGCGTCTTTTCGGTGCGCTCGATCTGGGTCACGCGGCCGTCGTGGACCACGAGTTGGACGACCCCGAAACGGAGGGTCTCGACCTTGTTTTGGACCAGGCGCAGCCACTCGGGCTGCGGGGCGGACGCGGCGGGCAGGATGGCTTCGCTCATATGGCGTAATCTCCCAAAATCTGATGAATGACGCCCTCGGTGGGGCTGGGATGGGCGGTCCGCCCTTTCGGGACCTTGACCTTGGGGGAAGCGGGTGCCGTCACGGTGGCACTGAACGGCAGCGGGATGCCGTCGCGCACCATCTTGCGCGTGGTGACCTCGACGACGTCGGCCAGGGTGTAGCGGTCGAGAATGGCGGCGATGGCGTTGCGCACATCGAGCATGAGCATGCGCAGGCCGCAGTGGGCCTCGTCCGGGCAATTGCACGGCTCGTAGGCCGTCTGGCTCACGCAGCCGATAGGCGCCAGCGGACCGTCGATCAGGCGCACGATTTCGCCGATGTGGATCGCGTCGGCGGCCTTGGCGAGACGGTAGCCGCCATGCTTGCCGCGCACACTCTGCACGAAGCCGGCCTCTCGGAGCTGCTGGATGACCTGCTCCAGAAACTTGATCGGCAGGTCCTCGGCCTTGGCCAGCTCGGTCACGCGCACCAGCTTCCGACCCACCTTGGCGGCGATGCCAAGGTTGATCAGGGAGCGTAAGGCGTATTCGCCGCGTTTGGAGAGTTTCATAGGCCAGTAATCTAATCTACATTGATTTAGTAGGAATTATAGCAAGCTCGTTTTGAGTCTCTTGTCATATTTCTTTCGGCCGCCACCTGAGGTGGGGTAAGATACCCAACCAATCCCGGCGCGAGCGATTTAGCCTCGCCCGAGTCCCTCCCTCCCCCAGCCTCGCCGCATGACTTGGGAAATTGCCTTCGTGCTGCTGCTGATCGTCGGCGCACTGCTGTGCTTTCTGCACGACAAGCTGGCACCGGATGTCACGGCACTGTCGCTGTTCGTGATCCTGCTGGTCAGCGGCGTGGTCCCCCAGGCCAAAATCTTCGGCGTGCTGGCCAACCCCGCCCCGCTGACGGTCGGCGCCATGTTCATCCTCAGCGCGGCCCTGGTGAAGTGTGGGGCCATCGACCGGCTCGCCGTCCTGCTCAACGGCCTGGCCGGTTTCAGCTACTTCACCGTGATCGCGCTGATCGTGCTCGGGGTTGGCGGTCTCTCCGCGTTCATCAACAACACCCCGGTGGTCGTCGTGCTCGTGCCGGTGGTCATTAGCCTGGCGCGAAAGATGAAGCTGCCAGCCTCCCGGTTCCTCATCCCGCTATCCTACGCGGCCGTGCTCGGCGGCTGCTGCACCCTCCTCGGCACGAGCACCAACCTGCTCGTGACCGGTATCCTCCAGTCGCGGGGCGAGCCACCGTTGCGCATGTTCGAGCTGGCCTGGATCGGCCTGCCCATGCTCGCCGTCGGCGCCCTCTACATCGGGGTCTTCGGCCGCTTCCTGCCCAAGCGCCAGCCCGCCAACATCACCCTGGCCGAGGAAGACCGTCGCGAGTACATCACCGAGGTCTTCGTCCAGCCCGGCGCCGCCATCATCGGCCGCACGGCGACCGAAGCCGGGCTGACGCTGGCCCGCGGCATCCGGGTCCTCGAAATCGTGCGCGATGAGCGCTCCCTGCCGCTGGAGAGCACGGCCTCCGTCCTGGCCGCCGGCGACCGCCTCGTCCTCGCGTGCCGGCCGCAGGGCGTGAAGCATGCGCGCTCCATCGACGGTCTGGATCTGGCGGCGGAGCTCAAGCTCGGCCTCGGCCAGATCTCCGCCCACGAGGGCGTGCTCGTCGAGGGCATCGTCGCCCCCAACTCCGACCTGATCGGCCGGACCTACAAGGAGGCGGGCTTCTGGCGGCGTTTCCACCTCGTGGTGCTGGCCGTGCACCGGCACGGCAAGGAACTGGGCGCCGGGGCCACCGAGCGCCAGCTCCGCAACGGCGACATCCTCTTGCTGATGGGCACCGAACCGGCGGTCGAGCGCCTGCGGGCCAGCGAGGATCTCCTGCTTGTCGACCGGCCAGCCTTGCCGGCGGGCCATCCCCCGCACCACCTGCGCATCGTGCTCGGTTGCATCGCGGGCGTGATCCTCACCTCCTCCTTCGGGTGGATGAGCATCGAGGTCGCCGCCCTGCTGGCCTGCGCCATCGTGTTCCTCACCGGCTGCCTCAAGCCCCGGGACGGCTACGACGCCATCGAGTGGAACCTGCTCTTCCTCATCTACGGCATGCTTGCGGTCGGCGTGGCCATGGAGGACACCGGCACGTCCGTCTACGTGGTCGACCGCCTGCTCTGGCTGGTGAATCACTTCGTGCCCCCGGAGCACAAGGCGATGGTGATGCTCGCCGCCTTCTACCTGCTGGCCTCCGTGCTCACCGAGATCCTCTCCAACAACGCCGTGGCCGCTCTCATGACCCCGCTCGCGCTCAGCCTCGCCGTGCAACTCGGCGTCGACCCGCGACCGTTTGTCATCGCCGTGTGTATCGCGGCCTCCGCCGCGTTCGCCACGCCCATCGGTTACCAGACCAACACCTACGTCTATGGCGTCGGCGGCTACCGCTTCAGCGACTTCCTGAAATTCGGCCTGCCGCTAAACGTCCTGTGCTTCATCGTCGCGATCTTCGTGATCCCGGCGGTGTGGCCGTTCTGAGGTGCGGCCGGCGGCCATTAAGCTGTAGGGCGGGGTCTCCGAACCCCGCCTCGATCACGTAATCACGACCGCTCCAAGGCGGGGTTCGGAGACCCCGCCCTACACTTTCAATCGCAACCCGTCATACGCCAGCTGCACGCCCTGCGGGGCCAGCTTCTCGCTCCACGTCGCATGGTCGATGCCGTGGGTCAAATGCGTGAGGTAGGTCGCCTTCCCGCCGATCTCCCGCCCGGCGGCGCAGGCCTCCTCGATGTTCATGTGCGACGGATGCGGCTCGACCCGCAGGCCGTCGAGCACGACGACATCGGCCCCCTGCGCCAGGGCCACCGCCTCGCGGGGGATGCGCTTGCAGTCGTTGTAATACACGAGGCGCCGGCCGGACGACTTCTCCTCGAAGACCAGCCCCAGCGTGTTGATGCCACCGTGCGGCAGCAGCGTGGACCGGATCGTGCCCTGCGGCAGGTCCATCACGCCCGGCATGTCGATGAGCTTGAAGGCCGCATAGCCCTTGGTGACCGGCCGCTCGGCAATGGCATAAGGGAAAATGGACAACACCCGGGACATGCCCTCGTCGGTCGTGTAGACGGTCAGCGCCGTGCCGCCCCGCAGATCGCAGAATCGCCGCAGGTCGTCCATGCCCACCACATGGTCGGCATGGCCGTGGGTCAGGATGAAGAAATCCATCTGCCGGATGTCCTCGCGCAGGCACTGCAGCCGGAATTCCGGGGCCGCGTCCACCTGCACGTGCAGGCCGTCCATGACCACATGGATGCTGGCCCGGGTGCGCCGGTTGCGGGGATCGGCCGACGTGCACACGGCGCAGTCGCAGGCGATCATGGGCACGCCCTGCGAGGTGCCCGTGCCGAGAAAGATGACTTCCATGGGCCCACGGAACACGCTGGCCGGCCGGAAGTGAAGGGCAAAGCAGGGCGGCCCCGGCCTACCGCCGGGTCTGCGCCCAGCGCACCAGAGCCAGCGCGGCCAAGGCGCCGGCAAACCAGAGCGACGGCGCCCCGCCACCACCCCCGCCACCACCCGAGCTCGGCGGGGTCGGTGTGGGCGTGGGGGTCGGCGTCGGTGTGGGGGTCGGGTTGGCCGGCGCCGGCGGGGTCGCGGTGGGATCGAGTGAGATCACCGTCATCGAGTACGCCGCAAAGGTGGCGTTAAAGGTCGAACCGGAGACGGCCATGGTGGTGCTGGCAAGGTCGGTCGAGCCGCTGCCCGTCCGGGCGGCATCGTCCTGCGGCTTGCCATAGGAATAAACGAAGGCCGCCGCCGGCGCCGTATGTCCGGCCAGGGCGATGCTGGCGGTCAGCGCATTGGCCGGGTCTTTGTTGATCACGAGCAGGTTCAGGTTCCCGCCGGTTTTCTTGACCGCAAAGACCGTGAGCAGGCTGTTATTGCTCGTCGCCGTGACGACCGTGTCGCCTTGGCGGGCGAAGCGCGAAAGCAGTTTCAGCGCGTAATAGGTCGGATATGGCTCGAAGGAGGTGGCCGGCCCGCCCGCCGCCGCCGAGGAGAGGATGCCGTAATCGCCGTAGTTGCGCCACCCGTAGAGCGACGTGCTGTTGTTGTTCGTGAAATCCGTGCCGTTGCGCGTGTCCCACCACATGAAGGCGTCAATCTCGGTCTGCAGGATGTTGCCAAGGCTGTCGGCGAGGAACAGGCCGTTGACGAGGCTGGTGGTCTGCTTGCCCGGGTTGGCGTAGACGGAGTTGTTTTCGGTCACGACGATCTCGACGTTGGCGCCGGCGGTGCCGAGGTAGTCGTTCACGAGGCGCCGGAGGGTGGCGGCGTCGTCGGGCCAGGTCTTCGCCATCTGCAGCAGCTTGGCGTCGCCCTCCGGGTTGTTGGGCTGGTCCTTGGCCGGGGCCTGCTCGTAGCGGTGGTAAACCACCATGTCCGGGGTGACGCCGAGCTCACGCAGGGTGGTCAGCATGACGGGGGTCCAGCCGGTGTAGGCCACTTGGGTGCGGGGATTGGTGACCGAACGCGTGTAACCATTGGCATAGTCGGTCTCGCTGGCCACGACGACGACGCCGATCTTGATGGTGGGATCCACGGCTTTCATCTTCTCGATGTAAACCTTGGCGCGCTGCGCGTACGTGGTGGGATCGTGGCGCTTGGCCTGGAGATCAGTCTCCCAGTTCGCCCCGTAGTTCTCGTTGCCGATTTCCCAGTACTTGAGCGCGTAGGGGGCGGAGCGGCCCAGACGCAGGAAGTTCATGTCATCGTCCGGCGTGACCGCGCTCGCCGCGCGCAGGCGGGCCCAGACCCCGGCATTCTGCCAGTCGTAACCCAGGGCATCCCGACCGATGGCCACCGAGCTGCCGGTGGAGGCGTTGGCGTAGGCCACCCAGGCGGCGGCCTCCTCGGGGGTGCCCGAACCGTAGTTCACGGTCACGAAGGCCTGGGCGTTGAGCCCGGTGATCAGGCTGGCGAACTTGTCGTAGCCTGAGGCCCAGCGCCAAGTGTTGTTCTGCCCGGGATTCGCGCGGTCGATGCTGCGGTTGAGGCGCCAATGATACTCATCCGACAAAGAACCGCCCGGGATGCGAATGGTGCGCAGGCCGGCCGCCTCCAGCAGGGAGACGGTCTGGCTGCTCCCGGCCTCGGGGTCCCAGATCACGGCGTTAATGCCGAACACCCGCTCGTCCACGGTGCGGACGGCGGTGCCGGCGTTGACACTGACCGTGACGCTCTGGGCGAGCGCCAGGACCGGCGAAATGAGAAGGATGCAGGCAAGCCTGCGGCAGGGGAAGGCCAGGGGTGACATGGGGTATGAGGTGCCAAAAAGGAATCGTTTGTACTGTACCCCACCCTGCCCGACGGCGCCATGAGTTAATTGGTCGAATGATTGAGCAGTTTTGCCGGGACTGACGGGTGGCGGGGAATGAACCGGCCTGGGCCCGGCACCCCGCTGGGCACGGATTTGAAATCCCGCCCTGCAGCCGCCGCGGGTAACGGGAGTCTGGTCAGTGTCCCGGCCCCACCGGCACGAAGCGCACTTCGTCGGCCGCGAGATATTCCCCGGTGCGCGGGCCGCTGAGGCGGATGGTCGCGATCTCCGCGGCGCGCAACGTCAGCTCGAACTGCGGCACGGGATCGGCGGGAGTTTTCCGGCCGGGGACGGCGCGTACCGCAGCCTCGGCGACCAACCGGTCCTCGCGGTCGAAGGCCTGGAGCTTCGCCGGGCAGCCCGTCGAGCCCCACAGCACGAGTGTCACCGCCGCCACCGGCGCGGGGAACTTCACCTGCAGCGGGACCTGCTGCTCGTGGGCCATCGCATTGAGGATACCCTTCCGCTCCGTCGGGAGATACGGGAAGAACATCACGCGCCCGACCGCCTGGCTGTGCGCCAGCGGCCCGGCCAGCGAGAAGACGACCCCCTGCTCCGTCCACGCCGGGACCGGCTTGCCGATCTCGGCCGTCTCAAAGTCGATCACCACCTCCCGCGGCTCTGCGGCGGACAAGGCGCTGGCTGCCGCAAAAACCAGGAAACACGCCCCGCCCATGCCCGGCCAAGTCGTCCGGCGCCGGTCCCGCCTTTTTGTGCTTTTTGTGGCCATAAATCCTGTGGTCTCCTCCTCACACCATCTCCAGCCCGTGCATGCGGCCGGTGGACGAGGCGAAGCTGCCTTCCTCGAGGCCCATCCGCTGCAACATCGAGACGAAGAGATTGGGCAGCGGGTAATTCCGGTTCTTGTCGAACACCAGGTGCTGGCCGTGGCGGAATCCCCGCCGGCGAAGAGCGTGGGCATGTTGGTCGTGGAATGCGCGTTGGCGTCACCCAGGTTCGAGCCGTAGAGGATCATCGTGCGGTCGAGCAGCGTGTCGCCGCCCTCGCGCACGCCCTTCAGGTCGCGCAGCAGCCCGCCGAGCAGCTTCATGTGCCACTCGTCGAGCACTTGCAGCTGCGTGAGCTTGTCCTGGGACTTCCCGTGGTGGGAGAGGTTGTGGTAGTCGTCGGTGATGGCCTCGCCGGCAATCTGCGGCACCGGTGTGCCGACGCTGTTCAGCATCAGCGTGATCGATCGCGTCGAGTCCGTCTCGAACGCGAGGCGCACAAGGTCATACATCACCTTCACCTTCGCCATGTATTGCGCGGGGCTAGGCGGGTCCACCGGCACCGGCGCGTTCACCACCGGCTTCGGCCGCCGCTCCCAGCCCTTCGAGGCCTGCAGGCGGTGCTCCAGGTCGCGCACGCTGGTGAAATACTGGTCGAGCCGGTCGCGGTCGCGCGCGCCGACGTCGCGTGCGAGGGACTTCGCCTGGCCGGCTACGGCGTCGAGGATGCTCCGGCCGGTGTCGAGTTCGCGGATCTGCGCCTCGATCTGCTCCGGCGTGCCCTGCAGGAACAGCTGGCGGAAGACCTCCGCGGCCTTCTCCTCGGGGGGGATCGCCACGCCGGCGCCGGTCCACGAGAGGCTGCGCGTGCTGGTGTTGACCGCGAGCGTGAGCGACGGGAACCGCGTCTGGCTGCCGATGCGCTCCGCGATGTGCTGGTCGAGCGAGATCGTGTTGCGGAACGAGCTGCTCGCCGGGTGCGGCGCCGCCGTGAGGAACGCGATGTCCGCCGGATGCCCGCCGTCCACATTCGGGTGCGAGACGCCGCTGAATACCGTGAAGTCGTTCCGGTGCTCCCCGAGCATCTGCAGGTAGGGCGAGGCGAGGTAGTCCTTGCCCGCCCCCGTCGGGAAGAAGTTGTCACCGAGCAACCCCAGGTTGTTGCAGATGCCGAACATCCGGCGCGGCTTCGCGCCCGGCGCCAGCGGCGACGACGATTCCGCCGCGCGCACGAAGCCCGGCAGCATCGCCTCGAGGAACGGCAGGGCCAGCAGGGTGCCCGTGCCCTGCAGGAAGCGGCGCCGGGTCAGGGCGCGGCGGGTCGCGACATAAGGGGCCGGGGATGGGTGGTTCATGGGAGGGATGAGGGCGCCGCCGCCCGGGGTTCACTTCATCTGGAAAAGGTCGCTCTGGACGAGCTCGTGCACGAGGGAGCGCACGCCGTAGCGCCGCGGCGCGGCCCGCTGCAGGATGGCCTCGAGCTGGTCGCGCTCGGAAAAGCGCACCGGCTGGCCCGTGGCGTAGGTCACCAACTGTTTCGCGAAGGCACGCGCGATCGGCGGCTCGTCGGCCAGCAGCAGCCGCTTGAACTCACGCACGTCCTGAAACGGACGCCCGTCCGGCAACTCCCCGGCCGCGTCCACCGGCAGGGCATGGTGAAACGCAAAGCGCTGCCCGTTCAACCCCACCCCGGCCACGGGGGCGATGTCCTCCTTCACCGCGCGGTAACGCTCCCGGTATCCGCCCATGATGTCGAAACTCTCGAGCGCGAAGCCGGGCGGATCCATCGTGGCGTGACAGGAGGCGCAGCTCGGATCGGCGCGGTGTTTTTCCAGCTGCTGGCGGATCGTGACGGCGCCGCGGATATCGGGTTCGACCGCCGCCACCGGCGGGGGCGGCGGGGTCTCGAAGCCCAGGATGCGCTCGGTGATCCAGTGCCCGCGCAACACCGGCGAGGTGGTGGTGCCGTTGGCCGTCACCTTCAGGATGCTCGCCTGCGTGAGGAGGCCGCCGCGGACGCTGTCGGCCGGCAGGATCACGCGGCGCAGGGCCGCGCCGTTCACGTCCGGGATGCCGTAATGTGCCGCCAGCCGCTCGTTGACGAAGGTGAAATCGGCATCGATCAGGTTGCTCGCGGGCAGGTCCGCACGCAGGAGCTCGGCGACGAAGAGCCGCGTCTCCTCCAAGGCGGCCTGCTTGAGCGGGTCGTCGAGCTCGTAGTCGTTGTAAAGCGTGGCCGAGGGCGAGGTGTCGTCGATCTTGCGCAGGTCGAGCCAGTAGTCGGTGAACGCATCCACGAAGCGGCGTGACTTCGGGTCGTCCAGCAGTCGCTCGGTCTCGGCCCGGAGCGCTTCCGGCCGGCGCAAGTCGCCCCGGGCGGCGCGGGCGCGCAAGGCCTCGTCGGGCTCGGAATTCCACAGGAACAGCGCCAGGCGCGTCGCCAGCGCGTGGTCGTCCAGCCGGCCCGGGGCCTCCTCGACAAACACGAAGCCGGGCGAGGCCAGTACCGCGGTGTAGGTCGCGAGCAGCGCCTGGGCGAAACCGTCGCCCTTTGCCGTCTGGCCCTGGAAGAGGGCGAGGAAGAGCTGCACATCCTCCTCCCGCACGGGCCGGCGGTAGGCCCGCGCGAGGAAACGGCGCAACAGGCGCTCGGCATCCTGCGCGGGGTTCTCCGACTTCACCTCGACCGGCACCTCGGCCAGCTTGAAGGAGGGCGGTCCGGGCGGTCGCGGGGTGCCCGGCGGCGGGGGCGGCGGCACGGTCTCCAGCATCACGCCGCGCGCGCCGTCCTCAAGGCGGCGGAGCGGCAGGTCATCAAAGAGGAGGCGGTAGCCCGCCCCGGTGGTCTCGTCGGCCAGCGGTCCCTCGACCTCCATCCACTGCACGGCGTAACCCGGCATGCCGTCCGGCTCCGCGAGCGGGTTCACATATTGCTCGTCGGTGCCGTTGACGCGCGTGCGGAAGAGCCGCGAACCGTCGGTCTGCATCACCTCCCCGGCTGCCAGCAGCACCTCGATCTCGTTGACCGTCGGCTCCGGGTGAAAATCGAAGGCCCCCACCTGCCGGCGTTGCCCCTGGCCGGCGGCGGCATAGACGCCGATCGGCTCCGGCCGGCGGCCCGGCCAGACTTCGTCCAGGTTGGGCCGGTGCCACACCGGGCGCCAGTACACGGGCGACTTCTCAGCGGCCTGACCCTCGAAGAACCAGCGGCCGATGCCGCCGCCGCTCACCCACACCGAGTAGCCGCTGAAACGCAGTTTGTAGCGACCGGCGATGGGCGCACGGAACTGGCCCCAGCTGTAGGCCCCGGCGTCGCTGAAGGTGCTCGAGACCTTGCCCACGGCCTCACGCTCGCGGGTCTCGGGGCTGGTAAACGGGGCGCGGCCCGCGCGGACGTCCGGCTGGGCCCGCGAGTCCAGCACGGGAAAGGTCAGCCGGTCGGGCAACGTGCCGTTCTCGCGCGGCATGAAGGCCCGCAGGCTGGGTTCGTCGCGCGCGTAGTAGCGGGTGACTCCCGGCTCCGGCCGGTCGAGTTGCTGCCGCAGGGCCTGCTTCAGGGCATAGTCCGCGGCGGTCAGGTAACGCGCCATCTGGACGTGCGAGACGTCGAGCGCTTCCCCGCTCTTGTTGTACCGGTGCGCCTCCCCGTCCTGCGGCAGCTGGTTCTTGATCTGCGCCCAGGGCACGTGGAGCAGGTCGCGCAGGGCGTTCTCGTATTCGTAGCGGTTGAGCCGGCGCTGGACGGCACGACCGTCGCGGGCGATCAGCGCCTGCTCCGATTCCGTCAGGGTCGATGCGAGGATCTGCAGAAATTCCCCGGTCAGCTCCGCCTCGGGCCGCCGCTTCTCCTTGGGCGGCATCTCGCCGGCCTTCACGCGGTCATGAACCTTCACCCAGAGGGCGAGGTTGGACCGGTTTTCGGGATCGTAGGCCAGCGTCTCAAGGTTGAGGCGGCCTTTCAGCTTTTCCTCGTTGTGGCAGCTGGAACAATAGCGGTCGAGAAACACCCCGACCGTGGCCGGCGGCTCCGCGGCGGGCAGCGCACCGCCGCCCATCAGGGCAGCCAGCAGGGTCAAGTAAGTCGGATAAGGCCGGGGCAAGGGCACGCGTGGAGGAACAGGGGTTGCCGGAAGCGAAACGCCCCGGGCGCAATTCGCGACTTTCTTTATTGTCCCACATGAGACCGGAGCACGGTGCCATGGGTCCGGGCTGGGATCGCGTTGCACGCAAAGGAGGGCGACGGCTTCGCCTGGGAGCCACGGCGACCCCGCCTGGGTCGGGGCCGGGCCAGCGCGTTGCGGACGACGCGCTCCCCCGTCTCGGCCAAGAAAAAGGCGCGCTCCGGAGAGCGCGCCTTGAAGGGTTCGGGAGCGGTGAGGCTTGGACTCAGTAGTCCATGCCGCCCATGCCACCCATGCCGCCGCCGCCACCGCCGCCGCCGCCGGCCGGGGCCGCGGACTTCTCGGGGATGTCGGTGATCATGCACTCGGTGGTCAGGAGGAGACCGGCGATCGAGGCCGCGTTCTGCAGCGCGGTGCGGGTGACCTTCGTCGGGTCAACCACGCCGGCCTTCACGAGGTCCTCATACTCACCGGTGGCCACGTTGTAGCCGAAGTTGGCCTTGCCGGCCAAAACTTCCTTCACGACGACGCCGCTGTCGACGCCGGCGTTGGTGCAGAGCATGCGGATCGGGTGCTCGATCGCGCGACGCACGATCTGGGCGCCGAAGGCCTCGTCACCCTCGAGCTTGAGGGCCTCGATGGCCTTGACGGTGCGGAGCAGGGCGACGCCGCCGCCGGCGACGATACCCTCTTCCACGGCCGCACGGGTCGCGTGCAGCGCGTCTTCGACGCGGGCCTTCTTTTCCTTCATCTCGACCTCGGTGGAGGCGCCGACGTTGATGACGGCGATGCCGCCCGCGAGCTTGGCGAGGCGCTCCTGGAGCTTCTCGCGGTCGTAGTCGCTGGTGGTCTCGTCGATCTGACGGCGGAGCAGCTTGACGCGGCCCTGGATGTCGGAGGACTTGCCGCCGCCCTCGACGATCGTGGTGTTCTCCTTGTCGACGACGAGGCGCTTGGCCTTGCCGAGGTCGGCGAGGGTGAGGTTCTCGAGCTTGAGGCCGAGGTCCTCGGTGATGCACTTGCCACCGGTGAGGACGGCGATGTCCTCGAGCATGGCCTTGCGGCGGTCGCCGAAGCCGGGGGCCTTGACGGCGCACACATTGAGCGTGCCGCGGATCTTGTTCACGACCAGGGCGGCGAGGGCTTCACCCTCGACTTCCTCGGCGATGATCAGGAGGGGCTTGCCGCTCTTGGCGACGGTCTGCAGCAGCGGGAGCATCTCCTGCAGGTTGCTGATCTTCTTCTCGTGGATGAGCACGTAGGCGTCCTCCTGGACGACTTCCTGGCTCTCCGCGTTCGTCACGAAGTAGGGCGACAGGTAGCCCTTGTCGAACTGCATGCCCTCGACGACGTCGAGGGTGGTCTCGATGGACTTGGCCTCTTCGACGGTGATGGTGCCGTCCTTGCCGACCTTGTCCATGGCGTCGGCGATGATGTTGCCGATCGTCTCGTCCCAGTTGGCGGAGACGGTGGCGACCTGGCGGATCTCCTCGCGGTCATTGACCTTCTTGGAGATGCGGGCGAGCTCGGTGACGGCGGCCTCGACGGCCTTGTCGATGCCGCGCTTGAGGTAGACCGGGTTGGCGCCGGCGGTGACGTTCTTCAGACCCTCGCGGTAGATGCCCTCGGCGAGCACGGTCGCCGTGGTGGTGCCGTCACCGGCGCTGTCGGAGGTCTTGGAAGCGACTTCCTTGACCATCTGGGCGCCCATGTTCTCGTACGGGTCGGGAAGCTCGACTTCCTTGGCGACGGTCACGCCGTCCTTGGTGACGGTCGGGGAACCGAATTTCTTGTCGATGACGACATTGCGGCCCTTGGGCCCGAGGGTGACCTTGACGGCGCGGGAGAGGATCTCGACACCGCGGAGGACTTTCTGACGAGCGGCCTCGTCGAACAGGAGTTGTTTGGCTGCCATAGTATTTTCTAAGTTTAAGTTTTGAGATTAGTTTTAAGACGGGTGACTCAGGCGATGACGCCGAGGATGTCGTCCTCGCGGACGAGGGTGAACTTCTGGTCGTCGATCTTCACCTCGGTGCCGCCGTATTTGGAGATGAGGACCTTGTCGCCGACCTTCACCTCGAAGGGCGTGACCTTGCCGTTCTCGTCCTTCTTGCCGGTGCCGAGGGCAATGACCTTGGCCTCCTGCGGTTTTTCCTTGGCGCTGTCGGGGATGATGATGCCGCCGCGCACTTGTTCTTTCTCTTCGATGTGCTGCACGAGCACGCGATCGCCGATGGGTTTGATGTTTACTTTAGCCATATGGGTATTGGTTGTGGGTTGAAGTTTGGGTGGATGAAAAATGCGAACCCGCTCCCTGGGAAGGCAGCGGGCTCGCGGTGGGAAATTACTTCTTCTCCTCGTCGACGATCTCGACGTCGGCGTCGACGACCTTGCCTTCGGCCTTCTTGGCCTTCTTCGGCTCGGCGGTGTCGCCGCCGGCGTCGGCCGCGGAAGCCTCGGGCTGGCCGCCCGGCTGGGCGCCCGCGGCGGCCTGCGCGGCCTGGGCCTGTTGATAAAGCTCGGCGCCGACCTTCTGCAGGTTCTCCAGCGCGGCCTTCATCTTGGCCGGGTCGTTGGTCTCGAGTTCTTTCTTGGCCTCGGTGAGCGCGGCCTCGAACTTGCCCTTCATCTCCGCCGGGATCTTGTCGCCGGCGTCCTTGAGGGTCTTCTCAAGCTGATAGATGGTCGTGTCGAGCTGGTTCTTGGTCTCGACGGCCTCCTTGCGCTTGGCGTCCTCGGCGGCGTTGAGCTCGGCCTCCTTGGTCATCTTCTCGACCTCTTCCTTGGAGAGGCCGGAGGAGCCCTGGATGGTGATCTTCTGCTCCTTGCCGGTGCCGAGGTCCTTGGCGGAGACGTGGAGGATGCCGTTGGCGTCGATGTCGAAGGTGACCTCGATCTGCGGCGTGCCGCGCGGCGCCGGCGGGATGCCGTCGAGCTTGAACGTGCCGAGGTTCTTGTTGTCGCGGGCCATCGGGCGCTCGCCCTGGAGGACCACGATCTCGACGCCCGGCTGGTTGTCGCTGTAGGTCGAGAAGACCTGGGACTTCTTGGAGGGAATGGTGGTGTTGCGCGGGATCATCGCCGTGGACACGTCGCCGGCGGTCATGATGCCGAGGGTGAGCGGGGTCACGTCGAGCAGGAGCACGTCCTTGACCTCGCCCTTGAGCACGCCGCCCTGGATGGCCGCGCCGATGGCGACGACCTCGTCGGGGTTCACGCCCTGGTGCGGGGTCTTGCCGCCGAGTTGCTTGGCGATGTCGACGACCTTGGGCATGCGGGTCATGCCGCCGACCAGCACGAGCTCGTCGATCTTGTCGGTGGAGATGCCGGAATCCTTGAGACAGTTCTTGAACGGCTGGATGCAACGTTCGAAGAGGCTGTCGCAAATCTGCTCCATCTTCGCGCGGGATAGCTGGAGGTTGAGGTGCTTGGGGCCCGAGGCATCGGCCGTGATGAACGGCAGGTTGATGTCGTAGGTCGTGGCGGAGGAGAGGGCGATCTTGGCCTTCTCGGCCTCTTCCTTCAGGCGCTGGAGGGCCATCGGGTCCTTGCGGAGGTCGATGCCGTTTTCCTTCTTGAAGGCCTCGACGAGCCAGCCGATGAGGGCGTCGTCCCAGTTGTCGCCACCGAGGTGGGTGTCGCCGTTGGTGGCCTTCACCTCGAACACACCGTCGCCGATCTCGAGGATCGAGACGTCGAAGGTGCCGCCGCCGAGGTCGAACACGGCGATCTTCTCGTCCTTCTTCTTGTCGAGACCGTAGGCGAGCGAGGCGGCCGTGGGCTCGTTGATGATGCGGAGCACCTCGAGGCCGGCGATCTTGCCGGCGTCCTTGGTGGCCTGACGCTGGGCGTCGTTGAAATAGGCGGGGACCGTGATGACGGCTTGGGAGACCTTCTCGCCGAGGTAGGCCTCGGCGTCGGCCTTCAGCTTGCCGAGCACAAAGGCGGCGATCTGCTGCGGCGCGAACTGCTCGGTCTTGTCGCCGGCCTGCACCTCGATGTACGCATCGCCGTTCTTGCCGGCGACGACCTTGTACGGGAGGTTCTTGGCCTCTTCGCTGACCTCGGTGAATTTGCGACCGATGAGCCGCTTCGCCGAGAAAATGGTGTTCTTGGGGTTAGTCACGGCCTGCCGCTTGGCGGCCTGACCGACCACGCGCTCGCCGGACTTGGTGAACGCCACGATCGAGGGCGTCGTGCGGGCACCTTCGGCGTTGGGGATGACGACCGGCTCGCCGCCCTCCATGATGGACATACAGGAATTGGTGGTGCCGAGATCGATACCGAGAATCTTGCTCATGCGCGCCTGTTAGCTGGCGGCATGCCCTGAATCTAAAACTCAACCTAAACAACTATACCAAAACGTTTTAATTGTTTATGAGTCGTTCTCGAAGCTCCAGAGTTGAGACAATATTGAGCCGCAATGTCCCATTTGTCTCAATCCTATGCCCGGTGTGCCAGCCAACCTGTCACACTCTAAAAGTGCATTCCGCAGGTCGGTTGCACCGGCCGTCCCAGGGGTGTCTTCGCCCGGCGGGCTTGCCGAATGGGTCCCAGAGCTTACCTTCTAGGCGTTCCGACGGTTACCAGGGCCTCTAAATTTCACCCCATTCGAGCCGATAACTGTGGTCTAGCGACGGTTGAGGCATCCCGCGATGTCATCCGACCGGCCTCCGGCACAAATCGTGTCACCCACATCATCCATTTCTTCTCGACCCGCCCGGGCCGCCCTCTGGCTTTTACTGCTCGCCAGCGGCGTCGCCGCGCCCGCCGATCTGGATGCCGTCACTCTGCGGGAGCTGGCGGAGAACCCCGGGCTGAACCCAAAAAAATTCGCCTCCCACTTCGGGGACTTTGCCTATGAGTTCAACGGCCCGATCCAGCCCCCCAACACGTTCCTCGCCCGGGAACGGGGCGACTGCGACGACTACGCCGTGCTGGCCGACCACGTTCTGAAAAAGCGTGGCTACGTCACCCGGCTCATCCACATCCGCCTCGCGGGCCGCGTCGCCCATGCCGTTTGTTACGTCAACGAGAACAAGGCCTACCTCGACTACAACAATCGCTCCGTCTTCTTCACCCTCACCCGTTCCGGTGCCGAGCTCCGCGAGATTGCCGCCAAGGTCGCCGCTTCCCTCGAGGCCAACTGGACCACCGCCTCGGAATTCAGCTATTCCTACGCCACCCGGCGCAAGACCATGATCGCCACCGTGTCCCTGACCGGCGGCGAACCGGTCCCGGGCACCCCACGCTCCTCCGCCTTCGATGTCGACTGACCTCACCCCGCCCGCCTCCCCTGTTGACCGCACCCTGCGGCGCGTCCTCGCGTGCTTCGCGGTGATCGCGGCGGTGCTCGTCGCGGTCGTGACCGCCTCGCTCCAGAATCTCAACCGCAGCATCGCCACCAGCGACTGGGTCAACCACACCCACGCCCTCATCACCGAGGTAGACGCCCTCCAGCCCACCCTGCTCGCCGCCGAGGCTGATCTCAGCCGCTTCCTGCTCACGGCCGACGCGCATGATCACGAGGCCTGCCAGGAAAAATTCGCCGAACTCGGCGAGCGGGTCGACGTGGCCACCGCCCTCGCCGCCGGCTCCGCGCCCGAGGCCGCCGAATTCGCCGCCATCGCCGAACGCCTCGCCCGGCGCGCCGCCCGGGCCAGCCGCCTCGCCAACCTCAAACGCGCCGAAGATCCGGCCGCGCTCCAGCAGGCCCTGGCCGACGAAGCCGGCAATGGTGAACACCGCGAGCTCACCCACCTGATTGAGAATTTCCGCGAACACCAGACTGACCTCCTCTCCGCCCGCGACCGCGCCTCCTTCCAGCAGGCACAAACCACCCGCTGGACCGTGCTAAGCGGGCTCGGGCTCGACCTGCTGCTGCTGTTCGGCGCCGCCTGGCTGATCCGCGACGACCTTGCGGCCCGCCGGCGCGCCGCCCGCCTCCTCGAGCAGACCAATGAACAGCTCGAGGCTCGCGTGCGCGAGCGCACCGCCGAACTCACCGCCTCCAATGCCCGCCTCGCGATCCAGAATCTCGAGGAACGCTGGGCCAAGCAGGCCATCGAGCACCAGAACCGCTACAACCTGCTCATCATCGACTCCATCTCCGACGCCGTGTTCGTGGTCACCAAGGTCATGAACATCTCCCGCATGAACCCCGCCGCCGTCCACCTGACCGGCTATGAGCCCGCCGACCTGATCGACCGGCCCCTCAGCCGCATCCTCTGGCTCGCCGGCGACACCCTGCCCACTTTCGACCCGATGGCCCGCACCCTCATCGAGGGCCATGAGATGCGCGACAAACCCGCCTTCCTCACCACCAAGGGCGGCAAATCCGTTTCGGTGCGCCTCAATATCTATCCCCTCCGCGACCGCGACAAGGTCGTCGGCGGCGTCGTTGTCCTGCAATTCTCTCCCCCCGACTCACCATGAGCAGCCTCCCTCCCCCCTCCCCCGGCGCCTCCGCGCCGGCACCCCGGCACCTCCTGGCGATCGACGACGAGGCCCCCATCCTCGACCTGCTCAAGGAATACCTCTCCACCCAGGGCTTCCGCGTGTCCACCGCCAGCACCGCGATCGAGGCCCGCCGGGTCGTCGAGTCCGACCCGCCGGCGTTGATCATCTCCGATCTCCAGCTGGAGGAAACCGACGGCCTGCACCTGATCGAACAACTCCGCACCCACCTGCCCAAGACGCCCGTCATCCTCCTCACCGGCGTGCTCTTCGAACCCCAGGTCGTCGAGGAAACCCTCAAGTGGAAGGTCTCGTCCTACGTCAGCAAAACCGCCCCCCTGCAGGTCCTGGTGCAGGAAATCCGCCGCCTGCTCGGCAGCTGACCTCAGGTGGTACCCGGCCTCCGGACGGGTTGCCCTTGCATATCCTTGCAGGGTCGGCGCCCGTGCCGACCCCACGCGCGCGGCGCCCCGCCCTGTAGACGGCCAGCTCGCTGGCGCCATGCCGGCGGCATGGGATTCGTGGCGCGAGCGAGCTCGCCGCCCACCCGGACGTGTTCATTGGTACCTTCCTCCCCACCCCCGCACTTGCCCGCCGCCCGATTCCGGCTTTGTTCACCCGCATGGAAACGCTCCAGGTGCCCGACACCCTGCCGGTGATGACGCTGCCCAACACCGTCTTCTTCCCCCAGGCCCTGCTGCCGCTCCACATCTTCGAACCCCGCTATTGCCAGATGCTGCGCGACGTCCTCGCCCGCGACCGCCTGTTTGCCATCGCCCGCTTGGACAACACGAGCGCCGCCCCGGTCGGCGCCACCGAGCCCGCCCACCTCATCGCCACCGTCGGCATCGTGCGCGCCTGCCAGAAGGCCGACAACGACACCTCCAATCTCCTCCTGCAGGGCGTCTGCCGCGTCGCGATCCAGTCCATCGTGCGCGAACAACCGTACCGCCTCATCCACGTGAAGGCCCTCGCCACCGTCAGCGGCGGCAACGCCCCCGAACTCGAGATCGAGCGCCATGAGGTCATGCGCCTGCTTAACCTCCGCCGGCGCCTCGGTTCGCCCGTCCCCAAGGGCATGACTCAGTTCCTGGAGAGTATCGAGGACGTGGACACCTTTGCCGACGTCGCCGCCTTCAACCTGTGCGAGGACGGCGAATTCAAGCAGTCCCTCCTGGCGGAGCTCGACACCCGCCGCCGGCTCCAGCGCTTCGCCGCCCGCCTCAAGGCCGAGATCGAGGACCAGAAACTCCGCCGCAAACTCCAGGGCCGCCTGACCGACGACCACATCACGGACAACTGATCTGCGGCAGCACCGCACCCGCTGGGCTCATCACCACGAGCCGCGCGCAGGATCCAGGGGATCGGGTGGGCGGCCAGCTCGCCCGTTCGACCTACTCAGGGCCCCGAGCCTGTCGCGGGGCTGGCGCCACGAACACCATGATACGACCGTGGCGTGGGCAAGCTCACCGCCCACCACTCCATCTCAGCCACCCAAATCGTATCGCAGACCATTGACCGTTTTCCTGCAGGGCTGGCTCGCCGAGCCGTAGCCGCCACGAGCGGATCCGCCTGAGCGTCGCCTGACGTCTTTTCGCCGACCTGCACCCCAAGATCCAAAGGCTGGCTCGCCGAGTCGTAGCGGTAACGAAAGTAGTCCGCCTTCGCGCAGCAGACTGCGCTACGGCGCGACAGTCTTCGCCTTCGCTTCGCTGCGAGCGAAGACTGGAGCCGCTTGTCGGATTTGAACCGACGACCTACTCATTACGAATGAGTCGCTCTACCAACTGAGCTAAAGCGGCGTTAACCAACCGAATGTCGGAAGAAACTCGCCCCCCCGAGCAGAGCAAGCCTTCATTTGTGCCGTGTCCCCGCTGTCCACCGACCTCTTCGACTACCCGTTGCCGGAAAGGCTGATCGCCCAGTCCCCCGCGCAACAGCGCGACGCCTCGCGCCTGCTCGTCGTGGACCGCTCGACCCGCACCCTCGCCCACCGCCATTTCCGCGACCTGCCCGACTACCTGCGCGCCGGCGACACCCTCTTTCGCAACAACGCCGCCGTCATCCCCGCCCGCCTCCACGCCACCCGCCCCACCGGCGGCCAGGTTGAGTGCCTGCTCCTGCGGCCGGCGGTGGACACGGCTGGCCTGCCAGCCGTCTTGTCCGCCATAGGCCCGGCGACGGCGGAAGCCACTCAATCCCCGTCACGGATGGAAAGTCCTCCTTCGCCAAGCCTACGGCGGACAGCCTCCGCGCTCACTTCGCTCGGCGAAGGCTGGTGGTGCCTCCTCCGCCCCGGCAAGAAACTCCCGGTCGGCGCCACCTTCGGCCTCGCCGGCGCCTTCACTGCCACCGTGCTCGAGAAGACCGATGACGGACTCGCCCGCGTGGCGTTCACCACCACCGGTGGGGATCTCCTCGCCGTCGCCAACCGCATCGGTGACATGCCGCTGCCGCCCTACATCAGCGGCCATGAGAACGCCGCGGACCGGACCACCGACCGCGAGCGCTACCAGACCGTCTACGCCGACCGCGGCCACCAGGTCGCCGCCGCCGCTCCGACCGCCGGCCTGCACTTCACCCCCGAACTGCTCACCCGGATCGCCGGCCAAGGCGTCACCTTCGCCGACCTCACCCTGCACGTCGGCCTCGGCACCTTCCGCCCGATCATGACCGATACGATTCAGGACCACGCCATCCACCGCGAGGTCTACGAGATTCCCGTCGCCACGCAGCAGGCGCTCTTCGCCGGTCAAGGCCGCCGCATCGCGGTCGGCACCACGTCGGTCCGCAGCATCGAGGACTATCTCTCGCGCACGACGTCGGCCATGCCCCAGGACTGGATGGCCGAGGCCGGCATTTTCATCTATCCGCCCCGCCCCTTCCGCGGCGTCGATGCCCTCATCACGAACTTCCACCAACCGCGCTCCACCCTCCTCTGCCTGGTGTCCGCTTTCCTCACTCCCGGCTCCACCGAAGGCATCGCCTGGCTGAAGGATATCTACGCTGAAGCCGTCGCCGAGGAATACCGTTTCTTCAGCTATGGCGACGCCATGCTGATTCTGTAACCTGATTATCAGTGATTTAAGAATTACTTGCACATCGAAGGATTATGGCTTTGGTGTCCGCCTCATGAGCAATCCGGCTTCCACCACCACCGCCAAGGCGCCCGCCGCTCGCCTGGCCCTGCGCCTTGCCGCGCTGGCCTTGTTGCTCGCCACGGTCGGATTCTGGGCCGCCAAGGGCGCCCACACCGGCTGGAGCCAGAACCAGGTGCCCGTGAAGCAAACCGACGAAATCACCGGCATCGAGTTCGTGACCTACGAAAAACGCTTCGTGCCCGGGGTCGAATTCCTCGGCGCCGGTACCGGTCTGGCCGGCGCGCTATTCGTCATCTCCCTTTTGTTCAAACGCAAATCAACCCAACCCTCCTCATGAAAAAATCCGTCATCGTCAGCCTGCTCAGCCTCGCCACCGCCGCGGTCCTCACCGCCGCGCCCCAGTCCTTCGACTTCAAGGACCCGAAGGGCGTCAATGCCATCCAGTTCCACCTCGACTCCGTGCTGGAGCCCATCTCCGGCACCGCCGGCGGCGTGACCGGCACGGTCAGCTTCGATGCGGCCAACCCGGCGGCCACCACCGGCAAGATCGTCGTCGCGACCGCTTCCCTCACGGTCTCGAACGCCATGATGACCGATCACCTCCGCGGGGAGAACTGGCTCAATGCCCCGGCCAATCCCGAGATCGTGTTCGAGCTCGTCTCCCTCGCCGATGTGAAGACCACCGGCAACGACACGACCGCCACCGCCACCGGCAAGTTCACCCTCAAGGGCGTGACCAAGGAAATCTCCGTGCCGGTCAAGCTCACCTACCTCGCCGGTGCCTACGGCAAGCGCCTGAACAAGCCCGAGCTCGGCGGTGACCTCCTCGTCATCCGCGGCGAATTCACCATCGCCCGCGCCGACTACGGCGTCCAGCCCGGCAAGAACGAGGACAAGGTGAACCCCGAGATCAAGCTGTCGCTCGCCATCGTCGGCGGCGCCCCCAAGGCCTGATCCCCTGCGGGTCAGCGCACCCGCCAAACGTTTCGAGGACGGCCCCCGGGCCGTCCTTTTTTATTTTCGCTTCCCGGATTCCCCGTCCAGATCGACGAATATCACCTTCCCCGCCCTTCCCTTTTCCCTTCCGCGCGCTACCTTCCCGCCTGTGACCGACGACGCCATCCAACACCTCATCGAGGAAGCCACTTTCGACTACACGATGGGCGACAACGACGCCGCCCTCGCTAAGCTCACCCAGGCCACCACCGCGGCCCCCGACTCGTTCCCCGCCTGGCATGCCCTCGCCGAGGTGAATTTCAACCTCAGGCACTTCGATGCTGCCCTCGTCGCCGCCGAACAGGCGCACCGCCTCCAGCCCGGCGACTTGTTCATCAACACTACCCTTTCCCGCATCTGGATGGAAAAAGGCGACAAGCCCAAGGCCGAGCACTATGGCGCCCAGGCCAAAATCCAAAGCTGGAAGGACCAGATCCAAAACCCCGACGCCACCAAGGGCGGGCTCTGAGCCAATCCTGACAGGATCGCCGCCACGGATGGCACGGTGGGGCACGGATAAAATCCATCAACGCGGTCATCCTGATCCTTCGGTCGTGAAAACTGGATCAATGGGATCAGAAATTTAAATCCGTGTTGATCAGTGTCATCCGTGGCTAAACCGGGTTTGGGAGCTGGCTCGTTGACAGGCGCCAAACCGCCCAACTAACCTCACGTCCCTATGGATCGTCCCGCCTACCTGCTCGAATTCGAGAAGCCGCTCCGTGAACTGGAAAAGCAGCTCGAATCCCTCCATCAGCAGTCTCTCGAAAACAACATCGATATGTCCGCCGAGCTCGCGACGATCGAGGAGAAGATCGAGATCACCCGGAAGGACATCTATACCAACCTCACCCCGTGGCAGCGCGTGCTGGTCGCCCGCCACCCCAAGCGCCCCTACGCCCTCGATTACATCGGCGCCCTCTGTACCGACTTCCAGGAACTCCACGGCGACCGCCAGTTCAACGACGACCGCGCTCTGATCGGCGGCACCGCCTTCTTCGACGGCCGCGCCATCATGGTCATCGCGCAGCAGAAGGGCCGCGACACCAAGGAAAACATCGTCCGCAACTTCGGCATGCCGCAGCCCGAGGGTTACCGCAAGGCCCTCCGCCTGATGAAGCTCGCCGAGAAGTTCCGCCTGCCCGTCCTCACCTTCATCGACACCCCCGGCGCCTTCCCCGGCGTCGAGTCCGAGGCCCGCCACGTCTCCGAGGCCATCGCCGTCAACCTCCGCGAAATGGCCATGCTCAAGGTCCCCTCCATCGCCGTCATCGTCGGCGAGGGCGGCTCCGGCGGCGCCCTCGGCATCGGCGTCACCGACCGCGTCCTCATCTTCGAGAACGCCTACTACTCCGTCATCTCCCCCGAGGGCTGCGCCGCCATCCTCTGGAAGGACCGCGCCCACGCCCCCAAGGCCGCCGCCGCCCTCAAGCTCAACGCCGGCAGCCTCAAGGAACTGGCCGTCGTCGACGACGTCATCCCCGAGCCCCTCGGCGGCGCCCACTACGCGCCCGAGCAGGCCGCCGCCGCCCTCAAGGTCGCGCTGCAGAAACACCTCGCCGAACTCGTCGGCCTCCCCACGGAGAAGCTCCTCGACCAGCGCTACGACCGCTACCGCGCCCTCGGCGAATACCGCGAGACCGCGGCGGCAAAGTAAGGCGAGCGGGCGAGGTCGTCCGCGCTCCAACGGAAAGGGCGCCACGGCGCCCCCGCGGTGGCTTTGCCTTAACTGTAGGGCGGGGTCGCCGACGGAGGCTTGGCGGAGATGGCGCAGCAACCCCGCCTTTGCTCGATCGCTTTGCCGGGTGCGAGGCGGGGTTCGGCGACCCCGCCCTACAACGGAAGCCGCGCCAAAGTTGTCCGACGGAGAACCCTCGGCCTGGACCTAACTCCAACGTACGCCGGCCTCACGCCGTCGCCGCGATCGCCGCGCGCAACTCGGCCAGCATCCGGGGAATTTCCACGAAGGAATCATAGTCGGCCCGGCCCATCCGCAGGGTCTCGATCGGCACATAACCCCGGTACCCCGAGGCGCGGATGATCCCTACCAACCGCCGCATATCGATCCGCGGCGAGGTCGTCGTGCTTTGCAGCGTTTCCTTGATCTGCCAGTTAACGGCGTGGGGCGCCATGAGGGCGATATCCGCATAGGGATCGGCCGTCAGGTATTTGCCGGTGTCGACCATCGCCGCGCACCAGGCGTGCCCCACCCGCTGCAAGAGGCTCAGATGCTCCGCCCCGCTGCTGATGAAGTCGCCGTGGTTCTGCACCGCGACGATCACGCCGTATTTCGCCCCGTGCTCGGCGCAGCTGTGCAGTGCCTCGGCCATCCAGGCCTCGACGGTCTCGCGGCTGGCCCCGCCCGCCGCCTGCTGCCAGTTCCGGAACGGAGGCTGCGAGTCGGCAAAGGCTCGCACCGTCGGCGCACCCAGCTTGGCCGCGACCTCGATCCAGGCTTTGATGCGCTCCACGCCCTCGGCCCGGACCGCCGGGTCCGCCGCCGTGAAATCGTTGCGCACCCCCGTGCCGCTGAAACACAGCCCGAGGTCGAAGACATGCCGCTTCAACCGGATGAGATACCGGTCGTCCGGCACCCCCGGGTAGCCCGGAAAAAAGTAGCCGGTGACATCCACGCCCTCGAAGCCGTGGTCCGCGCAGAAATCACAGACCTTGAAGAGGTCGACCCCCTGGCTCGGATCCTTGGCGTTGGCATTCAACAGCTCGAGAAACGAATACGCATTGAGGCTCGTTTTCAGGAGCGCGCGGCCCGCGGGTGCCGCCGGCGTGGCGGCCGGCAGACCGGCCGGCGCGGCCAGCGCGAGGGCGCCGGCCACACCGAAGGGCGCGGCCGCGGCGGTGGCAAGAAACTGGCGACGGGAGACGGCGGTGCTCATGGAGTATGGGAGGTCGGGGGTTCGGACGGGAACGTTCAGGGCTTGGCGTATGCCGCCGCCTTGCGGGCGTAATACTCCTGCAACACCCCGAAGGCCATCTTGCGCGTGCCATTCTCGCCGATGAGCCCCTTGCGATTCCAGCCATCTTGGATGTTCGGCAGGTGCCGGCGCGGGGAACGGAAATCACACAGGATCCATGGCGTCATGCCGCGCAGCTGCGGGATCTTCTCCAGCATCGTCAGGGTCTGCGCGTAAAGGTCGGCCTGGAACTCCTCCGTGAAGCGGGCGCGTCGGTCGCCATGGAGGCCCTGGAGGGCGTCGGCGCCAAATTCGCTCACGATGACCGGCTTGTTGTAATTGATGATCCACTTCGCCTTGGCGCAATCGTCGGGCATGCCCACGTACCAGCCGATGTACTGGTTGAAGCTCACGAGGTCGGTCACCTCGGCGAGCTCGTCCTCGACAATGCTCGTGCTGGGATCGTCCGCGGGCGAGTGCCGCTCCATGGCGGCGGAAATCAGCCGCGTCGGGTCGAGGGCGCGGGTGTGGGCGACGAGCTTCTTGAGAAACACCGTGCGGGCGGGCGAGATCGGCGTCTCGTTCGCCATCGACCAGATGATGACGCTGGCCCGGTTGCGGTCGCGGGTGATCAGCTCCGTGAGCTGGTTCTCGGCGTTCGCGTAGGTGTCGGCGTTGTCCCAGTGGATCGTCCAGTACACCGGCACCTCCGCCCAGAGCAAAATGCCCAGCTCGTCGGCGACGCGGGCCATGTGCTCGTTGTGGGGATAGTGGGCGAGGCGCACGTAGTTGCAGCCCAGTTCCTGCGCCCAGCCGAGCAGCTGGCGGGCGTCCGCCGGCGTCGTGGCGCGTCCGCCGCGCAGCGGGTTCTCCTCGTGCAGGCTGATGCCGCGCAGGAAAGTCGACTTCCCGTTCAGCAGGATGTCCGCGCCGCGGGTCTCAATCGTGCGGAACCCCACCCGGTCGGTGAGGCGGTCGGCCCCCGCCGTGAGGGTGACCGCATAGAGCCGCGGCGACTCGGGCGACCAAAGCTCGGCGCCGGTCAGGGCAAACTCGAAGGTCGCGCGACCCGCGGCATCCGCCGTGGCGGCGACCGCGATCTTCAGTTCCGGGATCTCCACCGTCACCGGCTGGCCCGGCCCGTCCAGCTGGACGAAGCCGCGCACCCGCCGGTCGGCCCCCGGCTGCAGCCGCAGGGCGAAGTCGCGGATCGCCGTCGCCGGCGTCTCCAGCAGCCGCACGTCGCGGGTGAGCCCGCCGTAGTTCCACCAGTCGGTGTTGACCGTGGGCACGGCCTCGGGTCGACGCGCGTTGTTCACGCGGACGACGAGCGAGTTGCCGGTGGGCTTCAGCTTGCCGGTCACCTCGAATTCAAACGGCGTGAAACCGCCGACATGCCGGCCGAGCTTGGCGCCGTTGAGGTAGACGTCGGCCTCGTAATTGGCCCCGCCGAAATGGAGGAACTGGCGCGCCCCGGCGGCCCGGGGCGTGTAATCAAACCGCTTCCGGTACCAGACGGTGCTCTCGTAATAGAGGAGCTTGTCGTCCTGCGAATTCCAGTCGCCCGGCACGTTGAGCGAGGCGCTCGTGTCGAAATCGTACTCGATCAGCTCGGCCGGCGTGGCCGGCTTCCGGTCGAGGAAGTAGCCGCCGCTGGGTTTCGTCGCCTCATCGAAGCGCTGCAACCGGTAGTTGACGTAGCCGTTGTCGTAAGGATCGACAATCACGTGCCAGCGGCCGTTCAGCGCGAGCACCTCTCGGTCGGCGGCGTTGATGAGGGGGGTGGCCGGGGCGACGAGGCCCGTGAGGGCAGCCAGAGCGAGGACGAGCGGACGCAACAGACTTTGCATGGGGATTGCCGGAGAGGGAGGAAAGAAGTGACGAAGACAGAGCAAGGCGCTGGGAGCCGGCCGATGGCCCGGCCGTCCCCCAGCGCCACACCCAGGAGGTTACCTGCACCAAATCAGAAATTCAGCCGGGCGGAGAGGGTGAAATTTCGCGGCAACAGAGAGGAATATTCGGCGGGCACGGTCCGGCCCCTTGTCACTGGCAAAAAAGGCCCAGCCGGATATGCTCCGCGCCGTGATCGTCATCCGCCGCCTCGTCGCCCGCCAGCGCGCCTACACCGCCATCTTCCTCCCCGGGGAGGAACCCCAGGTCATTCCCACTACCGACTACGAGCACGGCCGCATCCTGCAGATCTACAAACAGGACCGACCGCACCCCGACATCCACAACGACTTCACAGACTTTCTGCTCCAGCCCTCCGTCCAACCCACGCCGCCCGCGGCCCCAAAGCCCCCCGCCCACCCCACGGGCGAACTATAACCTCCCGTCGCCCGGTCCAGTGCCGGGCCTACTACGCTCCCCCGCCCGCGTACCCATTCCGGCCCCCCGCCACTCAGCCCGCGTCGTTTCCGGACCGGCTAACTGCCCGGCCACGGTAGACTTTCTGGCAAACCTCGGCATCACTTTCACCTTACCATCATGGAATCCCATCCTGCATCCCCCGGCGGCAAATGCCCCTTCCCCCACCTCCACGGCACCACCCCGCCCCCCGCCCCCACGAGCGCCGGCGGCCTGTCCAACCGCGACTGGTGGCCGAACCAGCTCAATCTCCGCATCCTCCACCAGAACTCGGCCCTCTCCGATCCCATGGGACCGGATTTCGACTACGCGGCTGAGTTCAAAAAACTCGACCTGGCCGCCCTGAAAAAGGATCTCGTCGCCCTCATGACCGACTCGCAGCCCTGGTGGCCCGCCGACTTCGGCCACTACGGCCCGTTCTTTATCCGCATGGCCTGGCACAGCGCGGGCACCTACCGCACCGCCGACGGCCGCGGCGGCGCCGGCGCCGGCCAGCAACGCTTCGCCCCGCTCAACAGCTGGCCGGACAACGCCAACCTCGACAAGGCCCGCCGCCTGCTCTGGCCGATCAAACAGAAATACGGCAAGCAGATCTCGTGGGCCGACCTCATGATCCTCACCGGCAACTGCGCCCTCGAGTCCATGGGTTTCAAAACCTTCGGCTTCGGCGGCGGTCGCGCCGACGTCTGGGAACCCGAGGAGGATGTCTACTGGGGCTCGGAAACCACCTGGCTCGGTGACAAGCGCTACGCCGGCGACCGCGAGCTCGAGAATCCGCTCGCCGCCGTGCAGATGGGTCTCATCTACGTCAACCCCGAGGGCCCCAACGGCCAGCCCGACCCGCTCGCCTCCGCCCGCGACATCCGCGAGACTTTCGCCCGTATGGCCATGAACGACGAGGAAACCGTCGCCCTCATCGCCGGCGGCCACACCTTCGGCAAGACCCACGGCGCCGCTGCCGCCACCCACGTCGGCCGCGAGCCCGAGGCCGCCGGCCTCGCCGCCCAAGGCCTGGGCTGGGCCAGCACCTACGCCAGCGGCAAGGGCGCCGACACCATCACGAGCGGGCTCGAGGTCATCTGGACCACCACGCCAACCAAGTGGAGCA
Source organism: Lacunisphaera limnophila (assembly GCF_001746835.1). Lineage (NCBI taxonomy): Bacteria > Pseudomonadati > Verrucomicrobiota > Opitutia > Opitutales > Opitutaceae > Lacunisphaera > Lacunisphaera limnophila. The sequence continues at coordinate 137,686 of NZ_CP016094.1, forward strand.
ACAACTACTTCGAAAACCTCTTCCGCTACGAATGGGAGCTGACCAAGAGCCCCGCCGGCGCCCACCAGTGGGTCGCCAAGGACGCCGAAGCCACCGTCCCCGACGCCTACGACCCCGCCAAGAAGCACCGGCCGACCATGCTCACCACCGACGTCGCCCTGCGCGTCGATCCCGCCTACGAGAAAATCTCCCGCCGCTTCCTCGATCACCCGGACCAGTTCGCCGACGCCTTCGCGCGCGCCTGGTTCAAGCTCACGCACCGCGACATGGGCCCGAAGGCCCTCTACCTCGGCGCGGAGGTGCCCGCCGAAGATTTGCTCTGGCAGGATCCGATCCCCGCCGTCGACCACCCGCTCGTCGACGCCGCGGATATCGCCGCCCTCAAGACCCGGATCCTCGCCTCCGGCCTGGCCGTCTCGGAGCTCGTGTTCACCGCCTGGGCCTCCGCCTCCACCTACCGCGGCTCCGACAAGCGCGGCGGCGCCAACGGCGCCCGGATCCGCCTCGCCCCCCAGAAGGACTGGGAAGCCAACCAGCCCGCCCGCCTCGCCAAGGTTCTCAAGACTCTCGAAGGCATCCAGCAGGCCTTCAACGCGGCCCAGACCGGCGGCAAGAAAATCTCCCTCGCCGACCTCATCATCCTCGGCGGTTCCGCCGCCCTCGAGCAGGCGGCGCAGAAAGCCGGGCAGAATGTGACCGTCCCCTTCACCCCCGGACGCATGGACGCCTCCGCGGCGCAGACCGACGCCGAGGCCTTCGCCCCGCTCGAGCCGGTGGCGGACGGGTTCCGCAACTACCAGAAGACCCGCTTCACGCTCCCCGCCGAGCAGCTCCTCGTCGACCGCGCCCAGCTGCTGAGCCTGACTGCGCCGGAGATGACCGTCCTCGTCGGCGGCCTGCGCGTGCTCAATGCCAACCACGGCAAGTCGCCGCATGGCGTCTTCACCGCGCGTCCCGAGACGCTCACCAACGACTTCTTCGTCAACCTGCTCGACTTGGCCAACGAGGTGAAACCCACCTCGCCCGCCGAGGAGCTGTTCGAGATCCGCGACCGCGCCACCGGCGACGTGAAGTGGACCGGCACCCGCGTGGACCTCGTCTTCGGCTCAAACTCGCAGCTCCGCGCCCTCGCCGAAGTCTACGCCGAGCGCGACGCCGCGGGGAAATTCGTCCGCGACTTCGTCGCCGCCTGGACCAAGGTGATGAACGCCGACCGCACCGACCTCGGCTGAGCGACCTGCCCGTCCCGCCACTCACGGCGCCCCCGCAAACCCTGCGGCCGGGCGCCTTTTCTTTTCGCGGAGTCATGCTTTTAAAAACCCGCCGGCCGCGATCAACGGCGATTAAGCTGGTGCCCGGGGTGGGGGTCGAACCCACAAGACTTTAGAGGTCGGTGGATTTTGAGTCCACTGCGTCTGCCAATTCCGCCACCCGGGCGACTGCGACCGGCAAGAAACCCCCCGCCCCCCGCAAAGTCCACCCCGATTTTGACGGAGGTTTACCCACCAAGAGTCACCACAAGGCACTCGTCCCGCTGCCGTTGATATCCCGCGCGCCCAACGGTTCTTTGAGGGCGCGAGCCGCGGCTTGATTTTTTTGCGCCTTTTTGTGGCCAATCCCTCCGGGGCTGGTTGAGTTAAGGCGAAATCCGCATGAAAGCCGTCGACCGCTTCCTCCAGTCCTGGCGTGAACGCAAGGTGCGCGCGTGGCTGAAGCCCGGCGCCCGCGTCCTCGACGTCGGCTGCCACCAGGGCGAGTTCTTCGACCGCCTCGGCCCGGCGATCACCGACAGCGTCGGCCTCGATCCCCTCGCCCGGCCGCGCACCGCGGCCACCTTCACCCTGCGCGCCATCCCCTTCGCCGAGCCGCTCGACTACCCCGTCGGTCGCTTCGACGCCATCATCCTCCTCGCGACCCTGGAACACATCCGCGACAAGGCCCCCCTCGCGCGCGAGGCCCGCCGCCTGCTCACCCCCGGCGGCCGCCTTATCATGACCGTCCCCTCCCCGCGCGTGGACGACATCGTCCACACCCTCGTCCGCCTCGGCCTCGCCGACGGCATGAGTCTCGAGGAACACCACGGCTTCAAGCCGGCGGACACCGACCCGATCTTCCGCGCGGGCGGGCTCGAGCTGGAACACCACTCGACCTTCCAGCTCGGCCTCAATCACCTGTTCGTTTTCCGGCGACCGGAAAACGAAGGATCAAGGGTCAAGTGACAAGTATCAGGCCCGGCATGGTCGAGCCTCGATCCGCCTCCTGTCACTTGTTACTTGGCACTTGTTACTTCGCGACGTAATCGTCGCGTTATGCCCGACTTCCGTGCCTACGCTCCCGATGTTCCCGCCGGCGCGGCGGAGATCCGGCTCGGCGCGGACGAGAGCCACCACCTCGTGACCGTCAACCGCTGCGGCCGCGGCGATCCCGTCACGGCCTTCGATGGCCACGGCCAGGAATGGCTCACCGAGTGCGTGGACCCGGCCAAGGCCGCCACCGTGCTCCGCGTGAAGGCAGCCCGGCCCGCCGCCACCCGCGCGTTTTCCCTCACCCTCGCCCAGGCCCTGCCCAAGGGCGCCACGATGGACGACATCGTCCGCCAGGCCACCGAGGTCGGCGCGGCCCGCCTCATCCCGCTGCTCAGCGAGCGCACTCAGGTTCACCTCGACGCGGATCGCGCCGACAAGAAAATCGAGAAATGGCGCACCACCGCCATCGAGGCCGCCAAACAATGCGGCAACCCCTGGCTGCCGGCCATCTCCCCGCTCCAATCCCTCGCCACCTTCCTCGCCGCGCCGCCGGAAAACGAGCTCCGGCTGATCGCCAGCCTGCACGCCGGGACGACCACCCTCAAAACCGCCCTTGCCACCTACGCGCGGAAGCACGGCCACGCCCCGCGCTCCGCCCTCTGGCTGGTCGGACCCGAGGGTGATTTCTCCCCGGCCGAGATGACCGCGGCCCTCACCGCCGGCTTCGTGCCGGTAACCCTCGGCCCGCTCGTCCTCCGCAGCGACACCGCCGCCCTCTACGCCCTGAGCATCCTGAGCCACGAACTGGGTGGCTGAACCGGTTTCACGCAAAGCCGCCAAGACGCAAAGCAATGACGGAGAATGAAATCTCCCGGGCTGTGGTCGATGCGGCGTTCCAGCTGCATGTCGAACTTGGACCGGGCTTGCTCGAATCCGTCTATGAAACACTGCTGGCTTGCGAGCTTGAGCACCGCGGATTCAAGGTTGTCCGCCAGCAACCCATCTCCTTTGAGCACCGCGGTATTCGATTTGACGAGGGTTTCCGTGCTGACCTGATCATAAATGACAAGGTCATCATCGAGCTCAAATCAGTCGAGGACTTGCATCCCTCGCACAAGAAACAGCTCAAAACTTACCTTAAGCTGACCGGCAAGAAGCTTGGATTACTGATCAATTTTGGGGCACCATTGATTAAAGATGGCATCCACCGGGTCGTGTTGGGATTGCCTGACGCCTGATCTTTGCGTCTTGGCGGCTTTGCGTGAAAAACTCAGCTCCGCGCAGCCTTCCACACCGCGACGCACGTCGCGATCAGCGCCGGCAGCTCAGCCAGCGGCACCATGTTGGGTCCGTCCGAGATCGCCTTGTCCGGGTCGGGATGCGTCTCGATGAAGAGTCCGTCGGCCCCCGCCCCCAGCGCGGCCTTCGCCAGCGGCGCCACAAATTCGCGTCGACCGCTGCTCTTGCCACCGCCCGCCCCGGGCAGCTGCACGCTGTGCGTGGCGTCAAAGATCGCCGGATAGCCCAGCGCCTTCATCTGCGCGAAGCTGCGCATGTCCACGACGAGATTCTGGTAGCCGAAGGTCGTGCCGCGTTCCGTCTGCCAGATCTCGGTGGCGCGGCCCTGCTTCAGCTTGCCCACCACGAATTCCATTTCCTGCGGCGAGAGAAACTGCCCCTTCTTCACGTTCACCACCGCGCCGGTCTTGGCCGCGGCGAGCAGCAGATCGGTCTGCCGGCAGAGGAAGGCGGGGATTTGCAGCACATCAACCACCTTCGCCACCGGCGCGCACTGCGGCCGTTCATGGATATCGGTCAGGACCGGGAAACCGTACTCGCGCTTGATGAGCGCGAGCAGCCGCAGCCCTTCCTTCAACCCGGTGCCGCGGCCGCCCAGCGAGGTGCGGTTGGCTTTGTCGAACGAGCCCTTGAACACGATGTTCAGCTCGCGGTGTTTCTTCCCGAGCTTCACCAAGCCCTCCGCCACGCTCCGGCAGACCGCCTCGTTCTCCAAGGAACAAGGCCCGGCAATGAGGAGCAGCCGCTTGGGGTCGAAGAGCATGCCGTGATTCTTCCTTCTTAACTCTTACTTCTTTTTCTTCTGGTTCTTGATCGCCGCGGCGATGAAGGCGGCGAAGAGCGGGTGCGCCTTGTTGGGCTTGGACTGGAACTCCGGGTGGCACTGCACGCCGAGGAACCACGGGTGCTTCTTGATCTCCGTGATCTCGACCAGGCCGCGCTTGGGGTTCCAGCCGGAGATGACCATGCCGGCTTTCTCCAACCGCTCGATGTAGTCGTTGTTCACCTCGTAACGGTGACGGTGGCGCTCGGTCACCGTGTCCGTGCCGTAGGCCTTGCGCGCCAGCGTACCGGGCTTGAGCGAGCAGGCGTAGGCGCCTAGGCGCATCGTGCCGCCCTTCTGGACGACGTTGCGCTGCTCGTCCATGAGGGCGATCACCGGCTCTTTCGTGTCCGGCTCGAACTCCATCGAGTTCGCCTTCTTCAGGCCGAGCACATTGCGGGTGTATTCGATCACGGCGACCTGCATGCCGAGGCACAGGCCGTAATAGGGAATGAGATTCTGGCGGGCGTAGCCGGCGGCGGCGATCTTGCCCTCGATGCCGCGGTCACCGAAACCACCCGGCACCAAAATGCCGTCGAGCTGGCTCAGCTGCTTCAGGCCGGTCTTCGTCTCCAGCTCCTCGGCGTCGACCCGGATCACCTCCACGTGGGCGTGGTTGGCGATGCCGGCGTGGGCCAGGGACTCGTAGACGGACTTGTAGGCGTCCTGCAGCTCGATGTACTTGCCCACGACCCCGATCTTCACGGTGTGTTTGGGCGACTTGATGCGGTGCACGATGTCGGCCCAGATGTTCTTCGGGTTCGGCCGGGCCTTGATGCCCAGCAGCTCGCACACGTGCTGGTCCATGCCCTGCTTCTGCAGCATGCCGGGCAGCTCGTAGATTGAGGACTCGACGTCCTCCGCGGCGAACACGGCCTTCACCGGCACGTTGCAGAACATCGAAAGCTTCTCGCGCATCTCCAGCGTCAGCGGCTTCTCGCAGCGGCAGACCAGCAGGTGCGGCTGGATGCCGATCTCGCGCAGCTTGGCCACGCTCTGCTGCGTGGGCTTGGTCTTCAACTCGCCTGCCGCCGTGACGAAGGGCACCAGCGTCACGTGGATGAAAACACACTCCTTGGGCCCGACCTCCAGCGCGAACTGGCGCAAGGCCTCCAGGAAGGGCAGCCCCTCGATGTCGCCGGTGGTGCCGCCGATCTCGGTGATCAGCACGTCTACACCCTTGCCGCCCCGGTAAATGCGCTCCTTGATCTCGTTGGTCACGTGCGGGATCACCTGCACGGTCTTGCCGAGGTAGTCACCGCGCCGCTCCTTGGCGATCACGGCCTCGTAGATCTGGCCCGACGACAGGCTGTTGGCGCGGGAAAGCTTGCCCGAGGTGAACCGCTCGTAGTGGCCGAGATCCAGGTCAGTCTCCGCGCCGTCATCCAGGACGTAGACCTCCCCGTGTTGGAACGGGCTCATCGTGCCCGGATCCACGTTCAGGTAGGGATCGAACTTCTGGATGCGCACGGTCAGCCCGCGCATCTCCAGCAGGGCGCCCAGCGCCCCCGCCGTGAGTCCTTTGCCCAAGGATGAAACCACACCGCCCGTGACGAAAATATACTTCACGGATGCCGTTAAATCGGGCGCGTTTTCCATACACAAGAAAAAGGTGGCCGGGCCTCCATTTAGGCCCTCGCCCGCCCCGACATCCCCCTGTACTTGGCACTTGGAACTTGCCCCTGCTGGCCCAAGCCTCGCCCCGTGCAGTCCAAACCCTCCCTCCTGGCCTGGATCACCTGCGACGGCGTCCACCTCGACCCCGCCTCGGGCAAGCACACCATCCTCGGCGTCTTCTCCAACATCAAGGCCCGCTCCTTCCCCGTCACCCACCCCTACATGGTGTGGTTCCTGACCCTCACCGATGTCCAGCCCGGCACCCACCGCATCAGGATGTCCATGGGCCTCAATCCCGCCAACCCCGTCGAGCTCATCGCCCGCGAGTTCGAGTCCCAGTCGCCCCTGCATCGCATCAACCTCATCAACGAGCTCCGCAACCTCCGCTTCGACCAACCCGGCGACTACGCCATCGTCATCGAGGTCGACGACGACCCGATCCTCGCCACCAACCTGACCGTGACCTGAGGTTGTAGGGCGGGATCGCCGAATCCCGCCTTCGTGCGAGCGCGATATCAGGTCCCGGGCGGGATTCGGCGATCCCGCCCTCCAACAAAATCCAACTTCCCCTTTTCGTGTAATTCGTGTGTTTCGTGGGCCGATTTTCCCTTCCTCCTTCTTAATTCTTCCTTCTTCCTTCCGGTTCATGTCCTCCTCCTTCGAGCTCCTCGGCATCGGCAACCCCATCATGGATTTCATCGCCCACGTGGACGATGCCTTCCTGCGCGCCCACGTCCCGGGTGACATCGGCGGCATGGTGCTGGTGGACGACGACGACATCGCCCGCCTGCTCGGCCGCCTCGGCGGCGCCGTGGCCATGACCCCCGGCGGTTCCGCCGCCAACGCCGTGCTCGGCGCCACCAAGCTCGGCCTGCGCACCACCTACGTCGGCATGACCGGCGCCGACAAGACCGCCGAGGACTACCGCGCCAACTTCGTGGCGGCCGGCGGCGACGGCTCCCGCTTCAAGCGCACCAACCTGCCCCACGGCCGCTGCCTGTCCATGGTCACCGCCGACGGCCAGCGCACCATGCGCACCCACCTCGGTGCCGCTATGACCCTCAACCCCGACTCGATCTCCGTCGCGGACTTCCACGGCGCGAAGCACGCCCACATCGAGGGCTATCTCCTCTTCAACCCCACCCTCGCCCAGAAGGTCGCCGACACCGCCCGCGCTGCCGGTTGCACCCTGAGCCTCGAGCTCTCCTCCTTCGAGGTCGTCAACGTCGCCCGCGACTGGATCCTCGCCCAGCTCAAGCAGGGGGTCGACATCGTCTTCGCCAACGAGGACGAGGCCAAGGCCCTCTTCCAGCACGAGGCCAGCTACGACACTTACGCCCGCGAACTCGCCGCCTTCGGTGGCATCGCCGCCGTCAAGATCGGCAAGGACGGCGCCTGGGTCGCCCGCGGCTCCGAACTCCACCGCATTGCCCCCGTCAGCGTGACCCGCGTGGCCGACACCACCGGCGCCGGCGATGCCTGGGCCGGCGGCTTCCTCTACGGCTACCTGCGCGGCAAGTCCCTCGCGGGCGCCGGCGCCCTCGGTTCCGCTTTGGGCGGCGAATGCGTCCAGCACCTCGGCGCCGCCATCCCCGAATCCCAGTGGCCGCGCCTCCGCGCCCTGGCCGACTCCCTGAAGTAAGCCGCCGGTGGCACCCGGCCTCCGGACGGGTTGGATGGGTGCAATTAAAGGGAACCGACCGTCAATTGACCGTTCCAACCCCTACCCTCCGATGAAACCGGCTGGAACCCTCCTGCTCCTCTCCGTCGGATTGGTGACGTCCGCCCCGGCGGCCGCACCGGCGGATGGGATCATCTCCCGCGAAATCTCCGCCAAAATCCGCGAGGGCCTGCCGGCGTTCACGCCCCCGGCACCCGCGCCCGCCGGCGAAGCCGACTCCGCCACCCAAACCACCGACCCCAACGTCCTTATCCTGCCCAAGCTCATCGTGAAGGAGAAACGCCTCCCCGCCGACGCCGCCGACCAGCTCATGAGCCGGCGCGATTTCAAGCGTAAGATGGAGAACATCTATCTCGACGAGATCGCCAAGGACGGCCCGCTGAACTACCTGCTGAACTCCTTCACCATCCCCCTCCTGAGCCCCTCCAAAGCCGCCCGCGGCCACTCGATCTATCGCCAACGGGAACTCGACCGGTTGCGCAACGTCATCGACGCCGGCTCAACCCTCGACCCCGGGGCCCGCCAAAAATACGAACAGGAAATGGACAACACCTGGACCACGCGGCCCGCCGGCGGCCTGGAAAAACGCTAGGACCCCGCTCACCGGGTTTTTCACTCGATAGATCCGACAACCTGAATACGCTTTCCCCATGAAAACCACGACCACGCTGGGCCTCCTGATCCTCGCCCTGGCCGTGCCCGCGCTCGCGGATGACACCCCGGTCACCCCGCCCCCGGTTGTACCCGCTCCGGCCACCGTCGCCGCGCCGGAACCCGCCGCTCCCGCCCCGCCCGCTCCCACCCCCGCCGTGCGACCCGCCACCCTCCTCCCCGGCCTGCCGGCCTACGACCCGCCGCCGCCGCCCGAGCCGAAGAAACTCGACCAGCCCGCCGCCGATCCCGACCTCCTCGTGTTGCCCACCATGACGGTGAAGCAGAAGCCCCGCCCGCGCCTCAACGCCGAGATCGTCCACTCTTCCAAGGATTACGGCAACCTGCTCGCCAAACAGAAATTCTCCCAGCTCGACCAGGCGCTGAACAAATTCACCCTGCCCCTCTTCGGCCAATCCCTCGCCCAGCGCGCGCTCGAGGAAAACGAGCGGGAAAAGAACGCGGCCCTCACCGCCGACGTGCTGAATATCTCCAAGGCCCTCGAGTCCGCCGACCCCGCCGAGGCCAAGGCCCTCAAGGAAGCGATCACCCGCCCGTAACCCCAAGGTGGAACCCGACCTCCGGGCGGGTTGGTTCGAGTTCGGTCCGTACTGACCGCGCCCCCCGGTGGGCGGCCTGGTCGCAGGCACCACGAACCACTCATCAGCATCGGTTCGCGACTCGCCGCTCGTCCCCGCTGCCCGCGCCTGCTTTCAACGTGCCGCTCTGAGCAGCGTCCGCACGATCTCCGCCCACTCGGCCGCGAGATCCCCCGTCGCCGCCGGCCGCCCCGCCCGCGCATACCAGTAACCGGCGTTCATCTCGTCCCCTTCCTTGCGGTGCAGGTACGCATGCACCCACGCCCCGTCCCGATCACCCGCGGCCTGCGCCAGGGTGTGCGCCTGCTCCCACTCGCCGCGCGCGTCGAACCACAGCGCCCGCAACGCCGGGCCCGCCGTCGCCGCCGGCTCGCCGCCCCGGGCAAATTCCTCAGATGACATTTGCACGCCCATTGTTAATCACTTTGTTAGCGTCCCCGCGCCGCCCCGCCACGCTATTTTCATGTCCCAGACCGAAGTCACCATCCTCCGCGAGCTCCTCGCCGCCGACACCGGCTACGTCTCGGGCACCAAACTCGCCAAGCAACTGGGGCTCTCGCGCGTCGCGGTCTGGATGCAGCTCCAGAAGCTGACCAAGCAGGGTTTCGTGTTCGAGGCCGCCCGCAGCCGCGGCTACCGGCTGGCCGGCTTCCCGCCCCAGCTCCACCAATCCCTCATCCAGGCCCATCTCGCCGGCCGCACCCGCACCCCCACCCTCATCACCCTCGATCGGGTCGACAGCACCAACACCGAGGCCGAGCGCCACCTCGCCGCCGGCAGCCGCACCCCCCTCGTCATCCTCGCCCGCGAGCAAACCCAGGGCCGCGGCCGCCGCGGCCGCGTCTGGCACAGCCCGGCCGCCGGCAACCTTTACGGCACCTTCGTCTTCCGCCCCAAGCTCGAGCCCACCCGGCTCCAAGACTTCACCCTGTGGATGGGCCTCAACGTCTGCGAGCTGATCGCCAACTTCTGCTCGATCGAGCCCGGCCTCAAGTGGCCCAACGATGTCCACCTCCAGGGCCGCAAGGCCGGCGGCATGCTCACCGAGGCCCGCATCGACGCCGACGAGGTGCACGACCTCGTTTTCGGCCTCGGCCTCAACCTCAACGCCCGAGCCGCCGACCTGCCCCGGGAACTCCAGCACTCCGCCATCTCGCTGGCCGAGGCCGCCGGCGCCCCGGTCGACGTCAACCGCTTCGCCGCCGCCCTGATCGGCCGCGTGCTCTCCGCCTGCGCCCGCTTTGTCGAAAACGACTACCGCGACAAATTCACCGAGCTCTGGACCCGCTTCGACCTCCTCCGCAACCAGCCCGTGGCCGTCACCCAGGGTGACCGCACGGTCACCGGCACCGCCACCGGCATCGACGCCGAGGGCTCCCTCCTCGTGCGCACCGCCGCCGGCCGTACGGAACGCTTCCGCGCCGGCGAGGTCACGCTCAGCCGCCAGCCCTGATACACGAGGCTTGCGGGGCGGTCGGATTCCCCGTCTAACTCTGCATTTGCACCCGCGGCATGGCCGATATTCCCGACAACACCATTGAGGTCTCCAATCTCGTCAAAACCTACGGTTCGCTGACTGCGGTCAACAACCTGAGTTTCACCGTGAAGCGCGGCGAGATCGTCGGCCTGCTCGGCCCCAACGGCGCGGGCAAGAGCACGACCATGCGCATCCTGACGGGTTACCTGCCCGCGAACGCGGGATCCGTGCGCATCTGCGGCCTGCCCGTCGCCAGCCACCCCGAGGCCACCCGCCGCCACATCGGCTACATGCCGGAGAACAACCCCCTCCCCGAGGACCTCCGCGTCTCCGAGTACCTCTGGTTCCGCGGCCGCCTCAAGGAAATGCCCCGCGCCAAGCTCCGCGCCCGCATCGACGAGGTCCTCGAGCTCTGCGACCTCAAGCGCAACCGCCACCGCATCCTCGGCCGCCTCTCCAAGGGCAACCGCCAGCGCGTCGGCATCGCCGAGGCCATCCTCGCCGAACCCGCCGTCATCATCATGGACGAGCCCACCATCGGCCTCGACCCGCACCAGATCATCATCGTGCGCAACCTCATCGCCAGCCTCCGCGGCCGCATGAGCGTCATCATCTCCAGCCACATCCTCCCCGAGATCGAGGAAACCTGCGACCGCGTCCTGATCATCAACGGCGGCCGCATCGTCGCCTCGGGCTCCCCCGCCGACCTTCGCCGCGAGATGTTCGGCCACACCACCTACCGGGTCGAACTGGCCGGCGACACCACCCGCCTCGCCGCCGACCTCACCGCCCTCGACCCCACCCTCCGTCTCTCCGGCCTGGGCGAACTTGGCCCCGATGGCTTCGCCACGGCCACCCTGCTGACCGAGGCCCCGGAGGACCTCGGCGAAAAGCTCCTGCTGGGGCTCCCCGCTCGCGGCTACCGCGTCCGCTCCCTCGGCCACGCCCACCCCTCGCTCGAGGATGTCTTCCTCGCCGCCACCCGCCGCAGCTGGGACGCCCGCCTCCCCGACCAGAAACCCACCGAGGGCGCCAGCCGCGCCCCGCTGCCGAAAGTATGAAGTAAGAAGGAAGAATTAAGAAACACCGACCAACGCCCGCCTGTCCGCCTTTACTTCCTCCTTCTTAATTCCTCCTTCTGCCTTTTTCCATGCGCCACTACCTCACCATCCTCTCCCATGAGATCCGGGCGCTGCTCTACAACCCCAGCACCTACATCGCGGCCGTGCTCTTCCTGCTGGTGATGGGCTTCATCTTCACCGGGATCCTCGACGACTACAGCCGCACCCCCCAAGAAACCCCGCCGGCCGTCGTCTTCTTCCAGCTCTTCTGGATTCCCGTCTTCTTCATGGTCCCGCTGCTGACCATGAAATCCTTCGCCGAGGAACGCCGCCTCGGCACCCTCGAAACCCTGCTCACCACCCCCGTCAGCACCACCGAGGTCGTGCTCGGCAAGTTTTCCGCCGCCTACCTCTTCTACGTCCTCCTCTGGGCCACGACCCTCGGCTTCCACTACATCCTCCAGGTCTACGCGCGTGACGTCCGTTACCTCGACTCCGGCCCGCTCATCGGCGGCTACCTCTTTGTCGCGATCAGCGGCCTGCTCTTCATCGCCGTCGGCATCCTCGCCAGCGCGGTCACCCGCAGCCAGGCCGTGGCCGGCATCCTCAGCTTCACCCTGCTGCTCGCCCTCATCGGCGGCCTCAGCTACGTCAGCGAGCTCGGCGCCCTCAACCAGGACTTCCTCTCTCCCATGCGCACCACCCTCGAGGGCCTGCGCATCCCCGGCCACGTCGACGACTTCACCCACGGCATCGTGGACACCCGGCAGGTCTTCTTCTACCTGACCGGATCCATCCTCGCCCTCCTCTTCAGCATCCTCGGCGTCGAGGCGAAGATCCTGAACAGCTGAGCCCATGGCCAACTACGACAGCTTCCGCGCCGCCCGCTGGATCCGGTTCATCAACCTGATCCTCCAGGCCGGCCTCTTCCTGTCTCTCTTCGCCGGGCTCAACTACATCGCCCTCAACCACGCCTGGCGCTTCGACCTCACTGCCAACCGCCGCCACTCCCTCTCCGCCGAAACCCGCGCCTACCTCACCGAGCTCGAGCGCGACGTCCGCATCATCGTCACGATCTCCGACGACGCCGATGATGACGAGCTCGAGCAGGCCCGCCGCGACATCAGCGCCCTCCTCCGCGAGTACACCTACCACACCCGCAACAGCACCAAGGGCCGCATCGCGGTCCGCGAGCTCGACATCTACCAGCACCGCCGCGAGGCCGAGGCCCTCGGGCTCGAGCAGCCCAACCAGGTCATCCTCCTCACCGACCGCCACCGCCGCGTGCTCACCCTCGGCGACTTCTACACCACCCGCGACCTCCAGCGCGAGGGCTTCCACGGCGAGGCCACCCTCACCGCCGCCCTGCTCGACGTCTCCAGCGCCGAGAAGAAGAAGATCTATTTCCTCTCCGGCCACGGCGAGATGCGGCCCGACGACGTGGACCGCCGCCGCGGCCTCTCCGACCTGCGCGACGAGCTCCGCCAGCGCAACTACGAGGTCGCGGGCCTCGACCTCAGCCTCACCCGGAAGATCCCCGACGACGCCGCCCTCGTCGTCATCGCCTCCCCCCAGGGCCCGATCAAGCCCTTCGAGGAACTGCTCCTCCGCGACTACCTCACCACCCGCGCCGGCCGCCTCATCGTCCTCCTTGACCCGGGCGTTGCCCACGGCCTCGAGAACCTCACCTTCGACTGGGGCGTCATCGTCTACGACAACGTCCTCATCGACCTCGACCCGCGCAGCCTCACGGAGAACAACGACGTGCGCCTGTGGAATTTCACCCGCGATCCCGCCAGCCGCATCACCGACAACCTCATGAACAACGGCATGGTCGCCATCGTCGGGCCCGCCCGCGTGGTCAGCGACGACCTCGGCCGCTCCCTCGACGACGGCCTCAGCGTCAAGCGCCTCATCGCCACCAGCCCGGAGGCCTGGGGCGAGACCAGCTACCGCCTCAAGAGCTTCGAGTACACCCCCGGCCAGGACCTCAAGGGCGAGCTCGGGGTCATGGTCATCTCCGAGCGCCTCAAGCCCGCCAACCTCCCGCTCAGCGTCCGCGGCGGGCGCCTCGCCGTGCTCGGCACCGCCGACCTCGTGAGCAACGACCGCATCATCTCCATCGGCAACCTCAACCTCTTCCTCGCCACCGTCAACTGGGCCGTCGAGCGCGAGAACCGCCTCAACATTCCCGTCCGCCCCATCGACCGCTTCCAGCTCGCGCTCAGCGCCGAGGAACTCGTCCGCCTCCGCCTCGGCCTCCTGCTCGGCCTCCCCGGCCTCGTCGCCGCCCTCGGCCTCGTCGTCTACTGGACCCGCCGCAACTAACCGCCCCCATGCGCTCCAAAGTCACCGTCGTCCTCCTCTTCCTGAACGTTGTCCTGTTCTTCTACATCTTCCGCTTCGAGGAGAAATGGCGCGCCGAGCGCGCCACCCTCGAGGCCCGCCGCCGCGTCCTCCCCGCCGAGATCGCCAGCCTCGAGTCCTTCACCCGCACCACCTCCGACGGCGCCACCGTGAAACTGGAGAAAAAGGGCGACGCCTGGTGGCTCACCGCCCCCTACGAGTGGCCGGCCAACCCCAACGCCGTCTCCCGTCTCCACAACGAGCTCCAGTTCCTTGAGCATGAGACCAGCTTCCTCGTCGCCGACCTGCCCAAGAGCGGCCAGACGCTCGCCGACTACGGCCTCGCCGAGCCCGCCCTCACCGTCGACCTCACCGCCGCCGGCAAAAGCTTCCGCCTGCTCATCGGCGCCGACACCCGCACCGGCAACCGCCTCTACCTCCTCTCCCCCGACACCGAGCGCATCCACGTCGTCAGCCGCAGCCTCGCCGAGAGCGTGGGCATGGCCCTCGCCGACCTCCGCACCGACACCCTCTTCACCATCCCCGTCTTCGAGGTCCGCTCCCTCAACATCCAGACCGGGCCGCCGTCCAACCTGAAGGTCCGCCTCCGCCGCGACAACGCCAGCCGCTGGGGCTTCGAGACCCCCATCCTCGCCCGCGCCAACAAGGCCAATGTCGAGGTCACCATCAACGCCCTGAACGCCCTCACCGCGAAGTCCTTCCTCGACCGCTCGGAAGCCGACCGCACCGGCCTCGATTCGCCCTCCCTCCGCGTCACCTTCGAGGGCAACGCCCGCCGCGAGACGCTCCTGCTCGGCTCGGCCGCCACCCCCGGGGAATACTACGCCCGCTTCGAGGACAAGAACGTCGTCTTCACCACCGCCGTCCCCGCCCACCTGCTCGAGGTGCTGCGCGCCTCCCAGGATGAGCTGCGTGACCGGCACGTGCTCGATTTCGACCCCGCCACGGTCACCTCGCTCAACCTGCGCGCGCCCAACCAGCCCGCGCTCTCGCTGCAGAAGCTCGAGACCGCGCCCGCCTCCGGCGGTCCCGCGGTCGCCGCGCCCGCCCCCGGCGCCTGGCAGCTCATCACCCGCGCCGACGGCCAGGCCCCGGTTACCACGGCCGCGGACCCCGACGTGATCCGCGACCTGCTCGGCCGGCTCGAGCGCCTCTCCGTCGTCAAGTTTCTCAGTGACGCGCCTTCGGCCGCGGATGTCGAAAAGTACGGGTTCACCGAGCCCGAGCGTGAGATCACCCTCGGCCTCACCACCGGCGGCGGCCTCGACGGCCGCGCGCCCTCGACCCTCGTCCTCCAGGTCGGCGTCGATCCCGGCACCACCGGCACCGCCTTCGCCCGGCTCACCAACCCCCCGTTCGTCTACGAGATCCTGCCCGACATCATCGAGGATACCCCCGTCCTCGCCCGGCACTTCCGGCACCGTCTCCTGCGCAAGCTGCCTGAGGGCGCCCTCCTCACCACTGTCAGCCTGGTGGACCTCACCACCGGAACTCCCGTCTTCGCCCAAAAAATCAAGGAGGGCGAACAGACCTGGACCGCCACCCTCGCCGCCACCCCGGAAGCGACGCGCCCCGCCCTCGCCGCGATCCTCGCCCAGCTCACCGAACTTCGGGCCGCCGCGTTCACCGCCGACGCCTTCTCGCCGGACCACGCCGACACGCCGGAGGGCAACCGGCCCTGGCGCTACCGCCTCGATTACAGCGTCACCTTCAACGGCGGTCCGGAAATTCCCGCCAGCCTCCTGCTCACCGAACGCCTCGGCGGCATGACGCTCGTCGCCGGCACCGCGGACTTTGGCGGCGTGGTCTTCACCGTCACCCAGCCCCTCCTCGACGCCCTCTTCGCCCTGACCTACACCGCCACCCAGGACCCCGGCCCCGTGGAGCCGGCCGCCGCCAGTCCGGCCCCGGCAGCGCCCAAGAATTGAGCGACGAACGCTGACCGGTTCGTCGTCACTCCGCGCATGTCCCCCGCGCCCACCCACTCCTGGTTCAAGACGGGCCTGCATTTCTGCGGCTCGTGCGTGGTCACGTTGCTCTGCTGGACGCTGTGGATCGGCCTCGGCGCGCTGCTGGTCCTGCTACTCTACATCGCCCTCGCGAAGGAACTGCCGGTCCCGGACTATGTCCTGCGCCGGACCGAGGTCGAACTCGCGCGCTCCGGCCTGATCCTGAAGTTTGGCCGGGCCCGCTTCGACCCCACCGGCAAGGTCCTGCTCGAGGATGTCCGGGTCCACACCACTGCGTTTGAGGATCCCCTGCTCACCTGCCGGCTGCTCTACGTGCGCCACGATTTCTGGTCCCTCCTCTCCGGCCAGACGACGCCCGCCGAAATCCAGATCGAGGGCGCGGCGCTGCTGCTGCCGGCCATCCTCGCGCCGGGCGGCACCGCCGAGCCGCTGGTGCGCGATCTCGCCCTCACCCTCCGGCACCACGACCACCGCTGGCGGGTGGTCCAGGCCGCGGGTCGCGTGGGGCCGCTGGCGCTCACCGTCCAAGGCGAATTCACCCCGCCCCGGCGGGGCGCGGCCGCCCCCGCCCTCGACGGTCTGGCCGGCCAATACCTGCAGGCCGCGCGTCGCCTGGCTCCCGTCATGGACCGGCTCAATGCCTTTGCGGATCCCGCCCTCGCCGTGCAGCTCGACACCGACGCCGCCGGCGCCAACCGCGCCACCGTGCTCTTCACCGCCACCGGCGCAGTCCGGCCGTGGGACCAACCCTTCACCGCCGGCCTGGTGGCCGCCGGCACCTCCTTGCCGCTCGGGGGCGCCGCCAGCCGGCCGCTGACCGTGCAGCTCGCGATCCGCCACCTCACCGGGCCGCGCGAGGTCACCGCCCACACCCTCCGCGCCACGCTCCAGGCCGAGGTGTCGCCGGCCCGCTTCACCGGCCGCGCCCTCTCCCTGGAGGTGGCCGCCGGATCCGTCACCTCCCCCGAGGGCACGCTCGCCGGTCCGGTCATCCACGCCGATCTCGCCGCCTGGCCGGTGTTGCGCACCACCCTGGCGACCCGGATCGAGGGCGAGTTTCTCGCGGCCGAGGTCGAGGCCGGTCTGACGGAAAAGTCCGCCCGCATCCACGCGAGCGGTCGCGGTGATCCCGCCTTCATCAACCGCACCCTCGCCCGCCATACCCCGCGCGCCGCGCCTTTCTTCGTCTTCGGGGATACCGTGTCGTTTGCCGCCGACGCCGTGCTCGCCCCCGGCTGGCGCTTTACCGGCCTCACCGCCTGGGCGGACGCCGGGCGCATCGACTCCCGCGGGGTCCTCATCTCCTCCGCCCGCGGCCGGATCGACATCGCCGGCACCCGCTTCGTGGCGAGTGAGGCCCGGGTCGCGATGGGGGAAAATCACGCCCGCGGTTCCTATGAGATGGATTTCATCACGACCGACTACCGCATGCTGCTCCGGGGCGCGCTGCGGCCCGTCGCCATCAGCGGCTGGTTCCGCGGCGACTGGTGGCCCGCTTTCTGGGACCGCTATTTCAACTTCGCCGGCGGACCGCCCACCGCGGAAGTGGACGTGCAGGGACGCTGGAAAAAACCGCTGCTGAGCACCAACTTCATCCGCGCCCAGGCGAGCCGGGCCACGGTGTGGGGCGGCGATTTCGAGGCGATGGACGCCACCGTGTTCGTGCGGCCCTCGTTCACGCACGGCCTCGCCGTCCAGGCCACCCGCGCCGGTGGCACCGAGCACCTCGCCGGCAGCTTCCAGCGGGTCGGCGTGCCCGGCACCCGCGAGACCGCCCGCTTCGCCTTCGACTTCACCACCGACGCCGATCCCGCCGTCCTCGGCCGCATGCTCGAGGGCCGGGCCGACGACGTGCTGGCCTCGCTCCGTTTCACGCGCCCGCCGTCGGTCCACGCCTGGGGCGCCATCGCCGCCGGCGTGCCGGAATACCACTTCACCGGCCGGGTGGCCGACCCCTTTCACTATTACGGCTTCCCGCTCGAGGCGGCCCAGGTGCAGGGCGCGGTGAGCGGCTCCGATGTCCAGATCACCAATGTCTCCTTCTCCGCCGGCGGCGGCACGGGGGCCGGCAAGGCCACCCTGAGCGGTCCGTCTGGGGCGCGCCGCCTCGGCTTCGATCTGTTCCTCAACCAGGCGAACCTGTCGCGCACGGTCCGCGCCGTCCAGGAGTACGAGGCCAACCGCACCGGTATACCCGCCCCGGAAACCGAGGCGAAATTCGTCAAGCAGGCCGCCAACAGCCGCCTCGACGTCGCTCTCTCCGCCCTGGGCGACCCGGTCGACCTGGCCAGCTTCAAGGGCTCCGGCCACGCCGCGCTCACGGGCGCCGAACTCGGCGAGATCAACCTCTTCGGCGTGCTCTCCCAGGTGCTCAGCACCTTCTCCCTCAGCTTCTCGTCGCTCAAGCTCGACGCCGCCCGCACCAACTTCGATCTGCTGAATGGCGAATTGCTCTTCCCCAACTTCAAGGTCACCGGCCCCAGCGCCGCGATCGACGGGCGCGGCAAGTACACCTTTGCCACCAGCGCCCTGGATTTCTCCGCCCGTTTCCGCCCCTACGAGGAACCCGGCAGCCTGCTCGCCGCCGCCGTCAGCCTCGTGATGAATCCGCTGACCAGCATCCTCGAGCTGCAACTCACGGGCCAGTTGGCGGATCCCAAATGGTCGGTGGTGGTCAGCACCGGCACGGATCCTTCCAAGCCCTCGGCTCCGGCCCCCGCCCCCACGGCCGCCACCCCGGCGCCTGACGCGGCTCCAGTCAGGTAATACCGTTGCCTTGGCCCGGCGGCCCACCTAGCAGATGGGTGCGCCCCATGCCGTCCACTTCGAGCCGCCCCCAGCCCTCCCCGCTTCCTTACGGCACCCTGGCTCCCTTCGGCCTGCTCGCCCTCGGCGGCCTCCTGATCCTCACGGCATGGTGGACCGGCCAGGTTAATCTCGTCCAGCCCCGGCCCTACGACGCTGCGCTGCCGGCCAACGCCGCGGCCTGCCTGCTGCTCATCGGGCTGGCGCAATGCGCCTTCAGCTTGCAGTGGCGGCGCACCGGCCTGTCCCTCGGCTCCCTCGCCAGCCTGCTGGGCCTCGTCACGCTGCTCCAGGATACCCTCGGTCTCGACTGGGGCGTGGACAACCTCCTGACCCATCATGAGGTGCTCGTCGCCGGTCCGGGTGTGGCCCGCATGCCCGCCGCCCTGGCCCTGGTCTGCACCCTCTCCGGCCTGCTGGTAACCTGGCTCGCCGCGCGCCCGAAACAGGAAAAACTGCCGGTCCTGCTCGGTCTGCTCGGCTCCCTCGTCCTGGCGTATGCCATCACCGGCCTCCTCGCCTATCGCAACGGCCTGAACGCCGTGGCCGCCTGGCAGGAATATGCCCGCCTTGGCCCCCACTCCGCTCTCCTGCTCCTGCTGCTCGGCTCCGCCCTCATCCTCCTCGCCGCCCGGGCCCAACCCGCCGCCGGGATCGGTCCGCGCTGGCTCTGGCTGCCGGTCACGGTCTGCGGCATCACCCTCACCCTCACGTTCTGGGTCAGCCTCCGGCAGCGCGAGCTCAGTTACCTCCACAGCACCACGCAACTGACCATGGATTACATCGCGGCGCTCTTCAGCCGCGAGGCCGAGGGCCAGATCGGCGCGCTCAGCCGCCTCGCGCGCCGCACCGGCACCCCCGCCGGCTCGGAACAGGAGACCTGGCAACGCGATGCCGCCGAGCTCGTCAAATCCTTCCCCGGCTACCGCTCCATCCAGCTGACCGACAGCCTCCTCCTCACCCGGTGGTACTGGCCGCTCGCCGGCAACGAGGACGCCCCCTCGTACGACCATGGCTCCGATCCGCTCCGCCGCGCCGCCCTCAAGGCCGCGCACCAGCGGGCCGCGCCCGCCGTCGCCGCCCCGCTCGAGCAGCCCGGCCGGGCCCCCACCTTTGCCGTCTATCTCCCGGTGGTCGCCTCCGGCGGCCCGGAGGGATTCATCGTGGGCGAATTCTACTACGACCGTTTCTTCGAGAGCATCGACCGCCGGCTCACGCTCTCGGCCCGCTACCAGACCACCGTGGCCGTGGAACCGCCCGGCAACCGGCTCGACGAAGCCGCCGCGGTGCCCGTCTACCAGACCGCCGCCGGCCAGGACCAACCGGACCCCCGTCTGCGCCGCACCGCTCACTACGAGATCTACGAACAACAGCTCATCATCACCCTCACCCCCCGGCCCGGCTTCGTCGGCGCCAACCGCCCGTACCTGCCCGAGCTCACGCTCTTCTTCGGCGTCGGCGTCAGCATCCTCCTCGGCTTGGTCACCAACCTCGCCCAGACCGCCCTCCGCCGGCAGCGCGCCGCCGAGACCACCAGCCGCCAGCTCCGCCTGGAAAACGAGGAACGCCGCCGCATCGAGGCCCGCCTCAAGACCGCCGACGAACGCCTCAACCTCGCCTTCGAATCCACCCAGGCCGGCGTCTTCGAGTGGGATGTCGAGAGCGACCAGGTCTACTGCACCCCCAGCGTGTGGAAGATGATCGGCGCCGACCCGGCCGACATGCCGGCCACCGGCACCGGCTGGCTCAACCTCCTCCACCCCGACGACCGCCCCGCCGTCCGCGCCGTCATCGACGCCCACTTCCGCCACGAGACCCCGCTGATCGAGATCGAGCACTGCGTCCACCTCCGCTCCGGCGACTGGCTCTGGATCGCCTTCCGCGCCAAGTGCACCTCCTTCTCCGCCGCCCGCCACCCGCGCCGCGTCCTCGGCACCGTCCATAACATCAACGCGCGCAAGCGCGCCGACGAGGCCCTCCGCCTCAGCCAGGCCGAGTCCCGCAAGCTCTCCCTCGTCGCCAGCAAGACTGACAACGCCGTCGTCATCTCTGACGCCACCGGCCACATCGAGTGGGTCAACGAGAGTTTCACGCGCCTCACCGGCCGCCCCCTCGCCGACGCCGTCCGCCGCCCCCTCCTCGAGCACATCGCCGGCACCGACGAGGACCCCGCCGCCCCCGACCGCCTCATGGCCGCCCTCGCCGCGGGCACCGCCCTCTCCACCGACGCCGTCCAGCTCACCGCCGACGGCGGCCGCGTCCACATCCACCTCGAGCTCCAGCCCGTCATCGGCGACGAGGGCTTCCTCGAGAACTTCATCGCCATCTCCACCAACATCAGCGCGCGCATCGAGACCGAGCACCAGCTCCGCCGCGCCAAGGAAGAGGCCGACGCCGCCTCGCGCGCCAAGTCCGAGTTTCTCGCGTCCATGTCGCACGAGATCCGCACGCCGATGAACGGCGTCATCGGCATGACCAGCCTGCTGCTCGACACCGACCTCAACGCCGAGCAGCGCGACTACGTCAGCACCATCCGCACCAGCGGCGACGCCCTCCTCTCCATCATCAACGAGATCCTCGACTTCTCCAAGATCGAGTCCGGCCGCATGGAGCTCGAGCACCAGCCGTTCGAGCTCGCCCAGTGCGTCGAGGAGGCCGTCGATATCTTCTCGGCCCAGGCCGCCGCCAAGAACATTGAACTCGCCTACTTCCTCGATCCCGCCGTGCCGCCCTGCATCCTAGGCGACATCACCCGCCTCCGCCAGGTGCTGGTGAACCTGATGAACAACGCCATCAAGTTCACCCCGTCGGGTTTCGTCACCATCGAGGTCGGCGTCATCGCCGACAACCCGGCCAACCCCGCCGCGGGCAACCTGCTCATCGATTTCTACGTCAGCGACACCGGCATCGGCATCCCGGCCGACCGGCAGCACCTGCTCTTCCAGCCCTTCAGCCAGGTCGACTCCTCCACCACCCGCAAGTTCGGCGGCACCGGGCTCGGTCTCGCGATCTGCCACCGCCTCTGCGAGATGATGGGCGGCTCGATCGACGTGGAGAGCGTGCCCGGCCAGGGCTCGCGCTTCCACTTCTGCATCCAGACCACCGCGGTGCCCATCACCGATGGCAACACGCCCCCCCTCTTTCCCCCGCTGCCGGCCACCGGCGCGGTCCTCGCGGTCGATGATCACCCGGTGAACCGCACCGCCCTCCGCCACCTGCTCGAGGGCTGGGCGCTTCGCCCGCTCCTCGCCGCCACCCCGGACGAGGCCATGAGCGTCATTCGCGACCAACCCCTGGCCGCCGCCATCGTGGACCAGGACCTGGCCGGCGTCTCCGGGGTCAGCCTCATCCCCCGTCTCCGCGCCCTGCAGCCCAACCTGCCGATCATCATGCTGGTGCCCGCCCACGGCAGCCCCAAACGCGACGAGAGCTTTGACTCCCTGGTCTTCCGCCTGCCCAAGCCCATCAAGCCCTACCCGCTGCACGACGCGCTCCGTCGTGCCACCCAGGCTGCCGGGGCTGGCGTCACGGCCGGCGCCTCCGACCTCGCCGGCACCGCCATCCGCCTCGCCGAGGCCATCCCGCTCTCGATCCTCCTCGTCGAGGACAACCCCGTGAACCAGAAGGTCGCCCTCGGCTACCTCGCCCGCCTCGGCTACCAGCCCGATGCCGTCTCGAACGGACGCGAGGCCGTCGAGGCCGTCACCTCCCGCCCCTTTGACCTCGTCTTCATGGATCTGCAGATGCCCGTGATGGACGGTCTCGAGGCCACGCGCGCCATGCGCGCCGCCCTGCCGCCGGACCGCCTGCCCCTGATCGTGGCCCTCACCGCCAACGCCATGCCCGGCGACCGCGAGACCTGCCTCGCCGCCGGCATGAACGACTACCTTTCCAAGCCGGTGAAGATCGAGGAACTCCAGACCATGATCCAGCGCCACTTCGGCCACCGCACCGGCTGATCGGCCTGGCTGTAGGGCGGGGTCGCCGAACCCCGCCGGGAACGAGGCGCGAGCATCGGGCAAAGGCGGGGTTCGGCGACCCCGCCCTACATCAGCTTCACCAGCTCCGCGATCTCCCCCGCCCGCGCCGGATCCTCCGCCAGGTTCTTCAACTCCAGCGGATCACGCTCGAGGTCGAAATAGAGCCAGGGTGCGCCATCCTCGTTGAGCACCAGCTTGTGCTTCGCCGAGCGGAACCCCCGCCACGCCACCGGACACTGCAGCGGAATCTCTGTCGCGCTCGGCATCGAGATCAGCGCGCTGTCCCGCCGGCAATGCCACTCGCGCCCTTCCGCCCACGCCACCGCCATGTGCGGCAGGTCGGCAATACTCACCGGGCTCGGATCAATCCGTCCCCGGTTCTCCGGCCTCTGGCCTCTGATCAGCAGCGGCACCCGCACCGACTCCTCAAATGGCCACGCCTTCCGAAAAAGCCCGTGGCTCCCGTGCATGTCGCCATGCACCGAGGTGAACACCACGATCGTCTCCGCCAGGTCCACCTCGGCGATGAGCTTCCCGATCGCCCGGTCGGTCGCCTCGATGTGCGCGTAATAACCCGCCAGTTCCTCGCGCGCCTGGCGCTCAATGGGTCCGCCGGCCGGCACGTTCCCCCGCAGCCGGATCTCCGCCGGCGCCATCTCCCGCACATGCGGGGCCACCGCATGATACGGCGGATGCGGTGCCTCCAGGCTCACCACGCCGAAGGTCGGCTGGGTATGCGGGGTCCTCAGCCACTCCGCCACCCGCTGGACCAGGATGTCCGCCTGATACCCCTTGAAATGCTGCGGCTGCGGCAACCGCGTCCCGTGCAGCCACGGATCATTGAGCAAAAAGCCGCTTTCAAATCCTTCCCACAGCCCAAAGCCCCCGCGCCGCTCCGGCGGCACGATCATTCGCGCGTGCGCCTCGCCCACGAGCGCCGCCGACCGGTCGCGCTCCGCCAGGTGCCACTTCCCGAAAAAGGCCGTCGCATAACCCCGGTCGTTCAACGCGTGCGCGACCGTGCGCGCGTCGGGCGGCAGCGCATCCCAATACCCCCGCACGCCGTTCTCCGGGCCAAGCCGACCCGTCAGCAGCGCCGCCCGCGCCTGCGGCCCGAGCGGGTGCGGCGTCACCGCCTGCGTGTAATTGACCGCCTCGCTCGCCAGCCCGTCCAGCCACGGCGTCAGCGCATTGGCGTCACCGGCGTAACCGGTGGCCTGCGCCCGCCATTGGGTCGTGACAATCCAGAGGATATTCGGGCGGTTCATCGGCCTCAGGCTGTCGCCGGCTGCACCGCCCGGGCCCTCACGGGGTGCCGCGCTCCAGCACCATCGCGCGGGAGAAATCCTCACCGACGGTGACCAGCATCTTCTTCTTCTCGCCGGTGAAGTCGAACTTCACCTGCACGTCGGTCGTCTTGGCGTAGAAATGCGTGGGGGAGGCGGCGAACAGCACCAGGTCGGCGCCGGCAAAGGTGAAGCCGAGCTGGCCGTCGGGCAGGCGGCGGACCTTCCCCGTGTTCCACTGACCCGGCCGGCCGTAGTCGCCCACGTAGGTCTCGAGCAGCGCCTCGGGCAGCACGAACTCCGGATGGCGGTGCTGGCCCAGTTCCCGCACCCACACGTTGCGGTAGCGGACCGGATTGCCGTGGTCCTGCATGGCGATCGGCAGGCGCTCGGGGTGGGCCTGGTAGGGCGGACGGCCGATCCAGGTGGTGGGGCCGGTGAGCTCGGCGTTGTGCTGCACCAGCACGCCGTTGAGGAAGGCGGTCATGCGCGCGGGGCTGAGCAGCTTGCCCTCGGCGTCGAAGCGCGGGGCCGTCCAGATGATGTCGTAGGCCTGCCACTGGCCGGGCGGGCGCGTGGCGTTCACCAGCGCCGGATATTGGTTGTAGATCGAGCCGGCCGAGCCGTCGGCATAGGTCTTGTTCTCATGCGAATCCAGCACCTGGATCTCATAGCGGCCCAGGCCGAAGAACACGCCGCTGTTGCCGCGGCCTTGGCTGTCGCCCTTCACCTCGGCGGGCGCGGCCCATTCGATGTGCAGCTGGCAGTCGCCGAAGGCCTGCAGCGTGCGGATGTACCCGCTGCCGGGCACGCACTCCAGCGCCCCGTCCTTCACCACCCATTGGGTCGGGCTGCCGTCCATGGCCGCCCACGCGGAAATCCCCTTCCCGTCGAACAGCACGACCGCATCGGAAGGTGGCACGCCGGGCTGGTCCGGCGTGCTGAAGGTGCCCGGGTTGACCACGGGAGGCAGCGGGCGCTCCCGGTCATGGCCCAGCCAGGCCGCGTCAGGCGCGGCGGACAGGCGGACAGCTAAGGCCAGGAGCAGGACAGCAACAGGAGCAACGGGGGTCTTCATGGGGTGAGCCGGCAGTTTGCGCCGCCCGGTGGCGGCTGTCCAACGGAAAGGTTCGCCCCGGGCGAATGGTTAAACCGTTTTCAAAGTCGGCGCGCGGCATATTAGTCTGGCCTCGGCCCGACCCGCTCCAAATATCCGGGGGATGAATCTCGCCGACGCCCGCACCGCTGTCGTTCACGCCCTCGGACGCATGCACACGCTCTACCGGCAGCCCCTCTTTGATGAGTGGGTGCTGGTCAAACTCGCCCGGGAGACCGGGGCCATCCTCGCCTACGAGGGTCCCCGCGCCGATTCCTACCAGCGCCGTTTCAAGACGGACATCGCGCCCCTGCAGGTGGAGATGGAGGGCCGCAAGATGGCCGTGGGCGACTTCGAGTTCGCCCCTAACGCCCACGGCGCCCACTTCGACGCCTGCATCCGCCTGGGTCCGGCCGCCTATCTGTTCTGCAACCACACGGCGAAGTCTATGACCGAGATCCGCGCCGACGCCCACTGGCTCTCCGCGCAAAAACCCTTCGTGGAACTCGCGGCCAAGTTCCGCGAGGACCCGCTGGAGTAAAACAAAGTTAGAAGGAAGAAGGATGAATTAAGAAATTAAGGCAGCGAACACCCCGCTTCGTTTCTTAATTCTTCCTTCTTCCTTCTTCCTTTCGCCCTCAGCCGACCAGTCCCGCGTACACGAACCCGCCGTACGCGAGGCACATCACCCCGCCCGCCCAGCGCGGGAGGCCGCCCGCGATGAGCAGGAAGCCCGCCTGCACGACCGCCACGCCGGCGAGCAGCAGCAGCGAGTTCAGCGCGAAGGGCGGCACCGGCAACGGGCCCGAAAGCGCAAACAGCCCCAGGCAAAGCGGGATGCAGATATGCCCGTCGCCGACCTGCGAGCTGTAGACCACGTCGGCCCGCCGCCGCCAGCCCCAGTAGAGCGCGAGGATGGCGTTGGGCAGCACCATCAGCCAGCCGGTCAGCCAGCCCAGGTTGTCGCGGCTCAGGAAACCGTGCCGCTGCGCCGAGAGCCAGGCCACCAGCCAGTCGATCGACTCGTAGAGAAAATACGCGCAGACCAGCACCACGGCGGCATTGAGGTAGAATTTCCACCCGAAGCTCACCCGCTGCCGCACGTTGTGCTTCAGCACGTCGAACACCTGCACGCACTGCCAGAAAAGAAACAGGCCGATCAGCGCGATCCCATCGGTGCGGTCGAGCCGGCCGTCCCGGCCGAGCAGCCAGGCCGCGCCGGTGAAGAACAGCACGGCGGCGAGCGTGAGCAGCAGGGACAGCCGGTTGAGTTGCGCCTCCCCGCCCCCGCCGCCCTTCTTGCGGTCCGTCGCCACTTTCCCCGCCGCCTTGGGCATGATCGTCAGCCCCCAGAACAGCGCGGGCAGGCCGAGCAAGAGCGTGAGATTCGTGACATTGTTCACCAGGCTGTTGGTCAGCACTTCGCGACCGCCGCCGAATTTGCCGACCATCAGGCCGACGAAGATCAGGTTGCCCAACCCTGAGCAGTACGGCAGCAGCAGCGTCCCCAGCGCCGTGCCCTCCAGCCCCTGGTCGAGCATCGCCTCGATTCGCCAGAGCATGAGCAGCGACACGCCGAGAAAGACCGCCAGGTAGGCCGGCGGATCGTTCAGAGCGAGGGACTCGAGCAGGTCGGGTAACAGATGCACGGCGGCCATTCAGCCCGGCGGGCGCGCGCCTGTAAACACCGGAGCGGCCCGCTATCGAAGGTAGAGGGATGAATTGGGAATGAGGCAGCCAGGGCCGCCCGGCCGGCCTCCCCTTTTCTTAACTCTTCCTTCTTAATTCTTACTTTCCAAGCTCACTGCAGCCGGATCGGCAGCCGCGACCACCGCGTCTGCAGGTCCGCCAGGATCGTGCTCGTCTTCGGCTCGGGATTGTCCCCGGCCTGCAACTTGTGCGACGCGGCGAAATTCCCCAGCACCGCACAATAGTCGTTGTTGACCATGATGCCGATCAGGTCGCCCGTCTTGCTGAACACCAGGTCGCCGCGCTTGGGCGCGATCTCGCCGAACAGGCGCGTCGAGATCCGGTTGTCCAGCTTCACGTAGCTGGCGTTGGCCGGGTCGATCCGGAAGGGCGTCTCGCCGTAGCGACCGTCGTCGGCCCGCACCAGCACGGCATCGGGAAACTTGAAGGGCTCCTTCGCCAGCTGGTAGATCTTGGTCCCCATCAGGGCCGAGAGGGCGGGATCGACCGGCGCCACCACCAGCCGCGGGTCGAGCCGCAGGAAATTCAGCTCGGCAATCGGCGCGTTGAACGAGCCGCGCGCCAGCCGGCCGGTCACCTGGTCGTAATCGGTCGGCACCTCGCTCAGCGTGAACGGCGTGTCGCTCAGGTGCATGAGCGCGTAGACCCGGTCCCCGTCGCTCACCAGCACGGTCTGGGCCGTCTTCTCCTTCACCGCGGGGCCGAAGAGGCCCGCCCGCCGCGCGGTCAGGCTGGTCTGCACCCGGTTGGCGAGGAATTCCGAGAAGATCAGGTTCGGGTTGATCGGCCGGTTGTCCCGCAGCTCCTGGCTGAGCTGCCCCGACTGCTCCGCCAGCTGGCCGACCCCCTGCGCCAGCACCGTGGTCTGCTCCTGCACCTTCACCCGCTCCAGGCGCTCCACCTCGACCTGCTGCTTCGCCTCGACCAGGTTCTGGGCGATGAGCTGCTTCTCCTGCTCGGCCACCCGGACCGCGACATTGAGGTTCTCGATGCGCTGCCGGGCCTCGGCCTGCTGCCGCTCCATGCGCACCAGCTCCGCCTGCTGCCGCGCGGCCTCGGCGCGCTTCTCCTCCAGCTCGCGCTGCAGCTGGGCCAGCTGCTCCTTGGTCAGGAAGGCGTCCTGCGCAGCCGCGGTGTAACGCTGCTCCAGCTCCCGGGCGCTGGCCTGGGTGGAACCGAGGGCGCCCTCGAGCTGGCCCTTCTGCTGCTGCAGGGCGGCGACATTCTTCTCGCGTTCGGCCAGCGCGCCCTGGGTGGAGCCGAGCTGGGCGGAGAGCTGGTCGCGCGCGGCCTTCTCATCTTCCAACGACACGCGCATGAGCTCGACCATGTCGGCGTTGATCGCCGGCGCGGCCTCGGCGGAACGCGGCGCGGCCGTTTCCAGCCGGGTGTGCGAGGGCTCGGCCTTCTCCCAGCGCGTGAGCGCCAGGAGATTGAGCAACATGAAGTCGCACATGATCAGGAGGAGGGTCTTGTTCATCGCCGGGCTCCTCAGGTGGTGGCGGACCGCTGCATGGCGAGGATCAGCTGACGCTTGTAGGGCCGCACATGCCGGATCTTCACCAGCGCAACGCACACGATGCCGAAGAGGTTGGACGAGTAGGCGGCGAGCAGGTTGGCGTCGATCAGGCCGAGCACCTGGAGCACCAGCGCCGTGGCTGTGCCGGCGATGCCGATGTAGAGGCCGCCGTCGAACAGGTTCTCCTCATTATCCATCAGCTTGAGCTTGGTGGCGGGTTCCACGTCCTGCCGCGCCACTTCGGCGATCTTCAGGAGACAGATGACATACATGCCGACCTGGATGGCGGCAAACAGGGTGATGGAGAGGATGGTGGAGAGGTCCATGGTGGTGGCGGGGGTTGAAGGATCGGGAGTGGGCGCCGCGGTGGCGCCGATGACGGGGATGCTGAGCCTGAGGCTGTAGTCGGAAAGGGGCGCGGCCTTCAGCAGGAAGGGCTCGGAAAAAACGAAGAAGAGGAAGGTCAGGATGGCCGCGATGAGCCCGCTGCCCATGCGCGGAAAGCCGGCGCGCAACAGCTGCTCCACCGGGCGGAACAGCCGCAGGTCCACCGCCCGCAGCAGCAGGAACACGCCGCCGAGAAACGCCGCGTATTTCGCCAGCAGCGCCAGCTCCGGGTGCCGCAGCGCGAACCCGGCGCCCCACTCGAACTCGGGCCCCGCCCCGGCCGTGACCGGCGCCTGGCGCGTCACGAGCTGTTTCACCGCCCCCTCGCCGTGCGTCAGCGCCAGCCGCAGGTGCTCCGCCCCGGGTTGGCCGAAAGCGATGAGGTATGCCGCCACCCCGTCCGCCGACCGGGTCAGCAAGGCCGCCGTGTAGATCACCGGCAGGTGCTCGGGCGCCAGGCGGGCGAGGTGCGCGAACTGCCCGACGGTCGCGAGGCTGCCGGTGGTGCGTAGCAATTCGGACAACTGCACCCAATTGAGCCGTTTGCCCAGCGTCAGGACATCAAGGTAGAAATCTTCCAGCTCGCCCAAGTTGCCGCTGGCCACCGCCGCCTCGGCCTGTGCCCGCACCTCGCGTTGCAAGCCCGCCGCGAGGTGCTCGGTCTGCCAGAGGTACGCGGTCAGCAGAATCACCGCATCCAGCGGCTGGCCGCCCGGCCGGCCGGCCGGCACAAAACGCTGGGTCGTGGTCAGGGCCGCCGTCCGCAGCAGGGTCTGCACGCCGGGCAGTCGGGAAACCGACAGGTAACGGCGCAGGTTGTCGCGCGCCTGCTGCGTCACCATGAAATTCAGCACGGGCTGCGAACGACCGTCACCGCTCGGCCGGGCCGCCAGCAGCGGCTCCAGAGCGACATCCCAGCCGCCCCACGGCATCAGGTCGGCATGCAGCGCGGCATAGGCCTCGAACGCCGTGCCCAGCTCGGGGGCAGCGGGATCCGCCACCTGGCGCGCCGCCTCAAGCACGAGTGCGGCCGGGCCGGGCTTGTCGCGCTGCAACAGGTCGCGCCCAAATCCCGCCACCGGGGTCGTGCCCCGGCCGGCCTCGCGCAAAAGTGCCGGATTCAGCGACTTGACGTTCACCGGCAGCAGCCAGGCCACCAGCAACAAACCCACCCCCAGACCCAGCCAGACCAGCCAAAGCGCGGACCGCGGGCGGAGGCGGAAGCGGGCGGGGACATGGAATGGTTCATAACGTTTTGGCCGGGCAGCGGAAACAAATTTATTTGCCGCCCACCGGGCGGTCTTGCACCTTGCGAGACTAACCTGACCCATGGTTCTCCCGATTGTTCACTTCAACAGCCCCGTCCTGCGCAAAAAAGGTGCGCCGGTGACGGCCTTTGATGCCGCCCTGGCCCGCCTGGCCGGCGACATGATCGATACCATGCACGAGGCCCAGGGCATCGGCCTGGCCGCCCAACAGATCGGCCATCCCCTCCAGCTCTGCGTGCTGGACCTGCGGGAAACCGAGGCGGACTTCACCTGGGAATACGACGGCGCCCGCCCGCCCCTCGAGCTCTTCATGCCCCTCGTGGTGGTCAACCCCGATGTGAAGATAGTGCCGGAACCAACCACCTCCTATGAGGAAGGCTGCCTGTCCTTTCCCGAGATCCGGGGCGACGTGGTCCGCCCCGACGAGATCACGGTGAAATTCCAGGACCTGGCCGGGGTGCCCCACACCCTGCGTTGCAACGGCCTGCTCGCCCGCTGCGTGCTCCACGAACACGATCATCTCCAAGGCATCCTCTTCATCGATCGCATGGCCAAGGACGTCCTCACCGTGATCGACCCCGAGCTCAAGGCCCTCAAGAAACTGACCCGCGAGGCGGCCAAGAAGTGATGAAGTGAAAGGGAACGTGAAGGTGGCCCCCTACCCGCCCTCACCTTCGCCGACTTCCTCCCCTCCCCCTCCCTTTCACGCTCCACCCTCACTCTTTCTACCATGCCTTCCCCGTCCATCGCGACCCGCACGGGCGACGCCGGCACCACCAGCCTGCTCTACGGGCAGCGCGTGCCGAAGGACCACCCGCAAGTCGAGGCGGTAGGCACGCTGGATGAGTTCAATGTCGCCCTCGGCGTCGCCAAGTCCGCGCGCCCGCCCGGCTGCGCCGCCCCGGAGCTGGAGCGCATCCAGCACAACCTCATCGCCCTGATGGGCGAGGTGGCCTGCGCCGAGGAGGATGCCGCGCGCCACGCCGCCTCGGGCTTCGCCCGCCTCACCGAGGCCGATCTGGCCCGGCTGGACACGGCCGTCACGGCGCTGGAAGCCCGCGGCCTGCGCTTCGACGGCTGGGCCACCCCCGGGACCACCCCGTATGCCGCCGCGCTGGAAGTCGCCCGGACCACCGCCCGCCGCGCCGAGCGCCGCCTCGTCACCCTGGCCACTCACGGCCGGAATCTGCGCCCGCTCCTGCTCCAGTTTGTCAACCGGGCCTCCGATCTGCTCTGGCTCATGGCCCGCGAGGCCGAGAACGCCTGCGAACAGAATGACAAATAATGCCCGATTTTTCGTTTTGTCCCCCGCCCGCTTAGCCGGCTAGATCCCCGCTGTGCGCAACGCCGCCCTCATCCTCATCATCCTCGCCCTCGGCTATCGGCTTCTGCCGACCCTGGACATGGCTTGGGCCAACTTCCCGCCCCTGATGGCGCTCGCCTTCTGCGGCTCGGTCTATTTCCGCAACCGCTGGATGTGGCTCATCCCCTTCGCCGGCCTCTGCCTCACCGACCTGTACATCAACTGGTTTTACGCCCGCGAATACGGCTACCACTGGGAACTCAGCGGCTTCATTGCCCGCGCCGCCAGCTTCGGGCTCGCCCTGGGCCTCGGCACCTGGGTGTCGCGCCGCAAGTCCTGGCTCTGGCTGCTCAACGGCTCGCTCATCGGCGCCCTGGTTTTCTATTTCATCACCAACACGCAATCCTGGTTCTCCGATCCGTTCTACGCGAAGTCCCTCGCCGGCTGGTGGCAGGCCATGACCATCGGCCACCCCGAGTATCCGCCCACGATCTTCTTCTTCCGCAACACCCTCTTCGGCGACCTCATGTTCACTGGCATCTTCGCCGGCGTCATGGAGTGGCTGGCCAAGCGCGCCGAGGAACCGAGCCTCCTCGACCACGAGACCGAGGAGGCCGAGGACGAGGAAAAACCCGCGGAGGTCGAGGTGAAGGATTAAGGGTGGCACCCCAACCCATAGGGCTCCCAATTCTCACGCCGGCCACCGATCGCACCCGTGATCTCGTGGTTGGATTCTAACCTTACCCCATCGCCCCCCTGACATTCGTCTAGCGCTTCGGCCAGGAAAGGAGTTAACTTCACCCATTCCCCTGGTCAGTGCGATCCCGGTCACCCGCTTCGTCATCCCCCCAACGTTCATCCTCCATGTATCACCCCGCCCCCCAGAACCGCCGCGATTTCATTAAATTCTCCGCCCTGGCTGCCGCCCTCCTCGGCTTTGCCGGCTGCACGACCCTCCAGCGCAATCCGCGCAAACCCCGGCCGATCGCCGCGGGCGCCAAGATCCGCCTCGCCCAGATCGGCTGCGGCGGCAAGGGCTACAGCGATATCATGGCCCATGAGGACGAGGAAGTGGTCGCCCTTTGTGATATCGATTGGGTCGGTACGCCCAACCCCTGGGACACGAAGCCCGGCGAGGAACCCCTCTCGAACGTCAAGAAGCTCATCGCCCGGTTTCCCAACGCGAAACGCTACACGGATTACCGCAAGATGTTGCTCGAGATGGATGATCAGATCGACGCCGTCTGCGTCTCCACGCCGGACCACATGCACTTCCTGCCGGCCTACATGGCGATCCTGATGGGCAAACACGTTTACGTGCAGAAGCCGCTCACCCAAACCGTGGGCGAGGCGCGGGAATTGCTCCGGATCGCCCGCCTCACCGGCGTTTGCACCCAGATGGGCAACCAGGGCCACGCCGGCGAAGGCATTCGCCTCGTCAAGGAGTGGCACGACGCCGGCGTGATTGGCGACGTCCGCGAAGTCAACGTGTGGACCAATCGTCCGGTCTGGCCGCAGGGCATGCCCGCCTGGCCAAAGGCTGAGCCGGTGCCCGCCGGGCTTGATTGGGACTCCTTCCTCGGCCGCGCGCCGGACCGGCCCTTCAGCAGCGAGATTCACCCGTTCAAATGGCGCGGTTATGTCGACTACGGTTGCGGCGCCTTGGGCGACATGGCCTGCCACTTGATGGACGCCGCGTATTGGGGCTTGGATCTGGGCGCGCCGACCTCCGTCGAACTCAAAAAGATCGTCGGGGCGAGCCCGGTCGCCTTCCCCACGTCCGCCATCGTCGAGTATCAGTTCCCCGCTCGGGGCGGCAAACCGCCGGTTAAACTCACCTGGTATGAAGGCGGCTTGAAGCCGGAGAAACCGGCCCAGCTCGAGGCCAATCGCGAACTCGCGCAGGGCGGCCAGCTCATCGTCGGCAGCAAGGCGACCGTCTATGACGGCAACGACTACTGCAACAGCCCGCGCATCATCCCCGCGGAGCTCCATCGCACGATGGCGCCGAACTTCCCGCCGAAAACCATTCCCCGCGTCCCGCAGGGCAACCCGCACAAGGAGTGGACCGCCGCCATCCGCGCCGGCCAGCCCCAGGCGGCCGGTTCCAATTTCGAGTATTCCGTGCCGTTCACCGAAACGGTCTGCCTGGGTTCGCTGGCGATCCTCGTCGGCAAAAAATTCACCTGGGACGCGACCGCGATGAAGACCAGCCTGCCCGAAGCGGACCAGTTGCTCTATCCCACCTACCGCCCCGGCTGGAAGCCGGCGGAACTCGCCTAAGCGGATTGCCCGAAATCGTTTCGTCCACCTGCGCCGCGCAACGGATCCGCGCGAGGCGCAGGACCGCGGAGCGAACGCTCCCTCCCCGTGCGATCGCGGCTCCGGCCGGGAGCGCCA
Organism: Lacunisphaera limnophila; assembly: GCF_001746835.1. NCBI lineage: Bacteria > Pseudomonadati > Verrucomicrobiota > Opitutia > Opitutales > Opitutaceae > Lacunisphaera > Lacunisphaera limnophila. The sequence continues at coordinate 171,231 of NZ_CP016094.1, forward strand.
CGGATGACCGCGCCGCACCCTGGTCACGCCGAGGGTGTACCCCGCGCGACAATGCGACTAAATCTTCTCGTCGCCCCGCTTGCTATCGCCCTCCGGACCGTCAAGCGTTCAACCCGTTCCGGGCCAGCCTCTACCCCGCCCCGGCCCTCTCCCTATGTCTACCCCGACCCCGGCCAACCCGGCTCTCCTCACCCGCCGCACCGCCCTCAAACACGGCCTCGCCGGCATCCTCGCCACCGGCTTCGCGCCGCTCCTCCTGCCATCCCGCCTCTTCGGCGCCTCGGCCCCGAGCAACCGGATCAATGTCGGCATCGTCGGCAACGGCCTGATCGCCACCAGCCACGTCGGCGCCCTCCTCGGCCGCGATGACTGCCAGATCACCGCCCTCTGCGACGTCTGGCGCACCAAGGCCGAGAAGATGCAAAAACGCATCCAGCAGGGCTACGCCGAGAACGCCGGCACCGCCGGGTTCAAGGGCGTCGACCTGCACGCCACCCACGAGGAACTCGTCGCCCGGCCCGACCTCGATGTCGTCTTCGTCACCACCCCCGACCACTGGCACGCCGCCGTCTCCATCGCCGCCATGCAGGCCGGCAAGGACGTCTATTGCGAGAAGCCCATGACGCTCACCGTCCGCGAGGGCCGCACCATGGTCAACATCGCCCGCCGCACCGGCCGCGTGCTCCAGACCGGCACGCAGCAGCGCTCCGAATCCGCCTTCCGCCGCGCCGCCACCATCGTCCGCAACGGCTGGATCGGCGACATCACCCTCATCCGCACCCGCCTCGGCAACTTCCCCGCCGCCACCGAACTCGCCGAGGAACCCATCCCGGCGGACTTCAACTACGACCGCTGGCTCGGGCCCACCCCGTGGCGCCCCTACAACGCCCAGCGCGTCCTCGGCAACTACGGCGGCGGCTGGCGCGTGTTTCTCGAGTACGGCTCCCGCAAGAACGGCGACTGGGGCGCCCATCACTTCGACATCATCCAGTGGGCGCTCGGCATGGACGCGTCCGGCCCCGTCGAGTTCATCCCCGCCGGCTTCGAGGGCTCGCCCTACCAGACGCACCGCTACGCCAACGGCGTCACCGTGCAGCGCGTCGATGGCAACCAGCCCGCCATGATCGAGTTCATCGGCACCAAGGGCACCGTCGGCGTGGGCCGCGACGACTACCTCGTCTGCAACCCCATCGCTCTCGCCACCCGCCCCGTGCGCGCCGACGAGGCCCACCTCTACGAGAGCAACGACCACCACACCGACTTCTTCAACTGCGTGCGGACGCGCCAGCGCCCGATCGCCGACGTCGAGATCGGCCACCGCTCCGCCACCGTCGGCCACCTCTGCGGCATCGCCCGCCAGCTCCGCCGGCCGTTGCGCTGGGACCCCGCCACGGAGGAGATCATCGGCGATCCCCTTGCCTCGCGTCTCCTCGACCGCCCTCGCCGCGCCCCGTACTCCCTCCTTTGATCCGCGCCCTCCCATGACGTCCTTCTCCCTCTCCTCCTTCGTTGGGCCCCGCGCGGCGCTCCTCGCCTCCCTCTTGCTGCTGGCCGGCTGCTCCAGCGACACCACCACCGGGTCCGCCCCGGCCGTGCCCGTCACCGGCGCGAAAGCCCCGGGGCCTTCGACGACGACGCGCGCCCGCCCACGGCCAACGAGGCGGCCGTGGCCGCCGCCGGTCGCGACCCCGCCAAACTCGCCGCCCTCGAGCGCAGCCTCACCGCGGTGTTGGTCGACCCGGCTTCGGCCACCGCCGTCGCCCAGGACGCCGCCCAGCAACTCGGCTATGTGGTTTTGGCCGGGACACCCGAGGCCTCCGCCGCCACGCTCGAGGCCGTCGCCCCGCTCTTCGCCGATGCCAGCCGCTTCGACTATGCCCGCCTCGTTCTCGACCGCGTGCCGGGCCCGCAGGTGGATGCGCTCTACCTCAAGGCCTTGGCTTCCGCCACCGGCCGCACCCGCCTGGGCCTGCTCGATGCCATTGGCACGCGCGGCATCACCGACGCCGTGCCGGCCCTCGCCGCCCTGCTCCAGAATGAGGATGCGGCCACGGCCGCCGCCGCCTCGCTGGCCCTCGCCCGCATCGGCGGGGCCGACGCCCTCGCAGCCCTCGCCCGCCATTCCGGAACCGCGACGCCGGCGTTCCTGAATTCCCGCCTCGTCTCCGCCGGCCTCGCCGACGCCCCCGTCGCCGCCCGCATCGCCACGGAAATCTACGGCAACACGTCCGCGCCCCTCGCCCAGCGCTCGGCCGCCCTCCGCACCCTGATCGCCGCCAACCCGGCCTCGGCCGTGGCCGAGATCCACGCCGCCCTCCTCGGCTCCGAGCCGGCCTTCCATGCCGTCGCCATCCAAGCGGTCGCCACCCTCCCCACCCCCGGCTCCGCCGCGGCCCTCGCCGACCGGCTCGGCGCCTACACCCCGACCGTCCAGGTCGCCCTGATCGCCGCCCTCGGCCAAAGCGGTGATGCCGGCGCGCTGCCGGGCCTGACCACCGCGCTGGCCTCACCGGAACCCGCCGTCCGCCTCGCCGCCCTCGCGGCCCTGGGCCTCCTGCCCGGCAACGTGGCGGTGGCCCAAAAACTCTCCGACCTGGCCCTCGGCCAAGGGGACGAGGCCAAGGCCGCGTTCGCCAGCCTCACCCGCCTGCATGGTCCGGCCATCGATGACTATTTCGCAGCCCGCGCCGCCGACACCGGTTTGTCCGCCGCCGCCCGCGCGGTCGCCATCCAGCAACTCGCCGCCCGCAACCAGACCGAGGCGCTGCCTTTCCTCTTCAGTCTGCGCGACAGCGGGGAGCCGGCCCTCCGGCTCGAGGTGCTCGACGCCCTGCGCCTCATCGCCCCGCCCGCGGAGCAACCCGCCCTGATTGCTTGGGCCCTCGGGGCCCAACCCAAGGCCGAGCAAACCCGCGCCGTCCGCGCGCTCATCACCACCATCCTGCGCGCCGATGACGCCGAGACCCGCGCCGCCCCCGTCGTCGCCGCCCTCAAGACCGGCGATGCCGCGGCGCGCCTGACCCTGCTCCCCGTGCTCTCGCGCATCGCCGGCCAGACCGCTCTCACCAGCGCCGGCTCGCTGGCCCTCAGTGAAGACGAGGCCGTGGCCGCCGCCGCGACCGCCGAACTCGCGCGCTGGCCCGACGCCACCGCGCTGCCCGTGCTCGTCTCCGTCGCGGTCGGCACCACGCAGACTTCCATTCGCAACGCCGCCGCCGCGGGCGCCGCCCGCTTCCTCACCCAGGCCACCGGCCCGGCCCGCGACCGCCGCTCCACCCAGGCCCGCGCGCTTCTCGAGCTTTCCCTCGAACTGCCGGCCCGGCTCGCCCTGATCCATGTGCTCAGCCTCTGCGCCGACGAGGCCAGCCTCGCCAGCGCGCGCGGTTTCCTCGCCGATCCCGCCACCGCCGCCGTCGCGCAGGATGCCGTGGACGCGATCGTTTCCACCCTCGCCGGCCCGCCCGTGGTGACGTCGTCCGCGACTATGGAAGACCCGGCCGTCATGGCCGATGGCAACGCCACCACGTTCTGGCAGGTGCCGGCCAACGAGGCCGGGACCTGGATCCGCGCCGACCTGCACAGCGCCCGCCCCGTGCGGAAGATCTTCCTCGACCACCGCGGCCGCGGCTGGGGCTATCCCGGTAAGTTCAACGTGCAGGTCTCCGACAACCCCGACCAGCCCGGCGAGCCCGTCTTCTCGACCGAGGGCGAGCGCAGCGAGACCGTGGTCGTGCTGCCCGCCGGCCTCCGCGGCCGTTACGTCTGGCTCCGCCTCACCGGCGGCCGCGACGCCCCCCTCGCCATCAGCGAGCTCCGGGTGGAGTGAGGAACCGCTTCCTGGCTAGGAAGGATCGGCTGTAGGGCGGGGTCGCCGACTGCGTCAGCCATTGGCTTGGCGACGGCTGAACCCCGCCTCGAACGCGGCATGCTGATCAGACAAAGGCGGGATTTGGAAATCCCGCCCTACACAATAGCGGCTTACAGCAGATCCGCCGCGAGCTCGGCGAGCTTCGAGCGCTCGCCCTTCGACAGCTTCACGTGCGCCGCGAGGGCATGGCCCTTCATCCGGTTGTGGCAGTAGACCAGCCCGTTGCTGCGCGAGTCCACGTAGGGATTGTCGATCTGCGCCGGATCACCGATCAGCACGAGCTTCGAGCTCTCGGCGATGCGGGTGATCACGGTCTTGACCTCGTGCGGCGTGAGTTGCTGCGCCTCGTCCAGGATGAAAAAGCGGCGGGCGATCGAGCGGCCGCGGATGAAGCACAGCGCCTCGATCTCCACGACGCCGTTCTTGATCAGGCGCTCGTACGGCTTCATCAGCGGGGCCCCGCTGCCGTTGCCGCCGCCGTGGGACGGCTGGGCCGACGTCATCATCGCCATCGTGTCGTCGTGCTTCTTCTTTTTCTTGGCGGTCTTCTTGCTGGCAAACTGGGGCTCCTTCTGCGGCTTCGAGGGCATCAGCACCTCGAGTGCGTCATGGTACGGCTGCAGCCACGGCTTCATCTTCTCCTCGAGCGTGCCGGGGAGAAAGCCGATGTCCTTGCCGAGCGCGATGACCGGGCGGGAGATGGATAGGCCGTCGTAGCGCGAGCGCTCGTCGGTCGTCTGGAACAGCGCGCAGGCCGTGGAAAGCAGGGTCTTGCCCGTGCCCGCCTTGCCGAAACAGGTGACGAGCGAGATGCTGTCATCCATCAGCGCGTCCACGAAGAACTGCTGCTCAAGGTTGCGCGGCCGGATCGGGATGCCACCGGGCGCCTTCACGAAATCGGGGAGCTGCAGGCGGCGTACCGTGTTGGCGCCGTAGTAACGCGCGGGCATCGTCTTGCCCTCGGGCGTCATGAGCAGGACGTATTCGTTCAGGAAAAGCCGCTTCCCCGTGTCCTCGCCGATCTCCAACTCGCCCTCGGAGCAGAAGCGCTGCATGTCGTACACATCGAGCGTGATGGTCTGGTAGGAATCGTCGTCGCTGACCGCCTCGGGCACCTTGTCGTTGAGGTAGTCCTCGGCCTCGAGGCCGACGGCGCGCGCCTTGAGCTGCACGTTGACGTCCTTCGTCACCAGGATCGTCGGCGGCGGGTAGGTTTCCTGCACGAAGAGCGCGGCCGCGATGATGCGGTTGTCCTTCTTGGTGAAGTCCGAGACCACCGCCCGCAGCCGCTGCATCGCGGGCGACGACCAGTTGTTCTCGACGAGGTAGCGGTTGATGATGACGGACAGCGTGCCCCCGTTGGGCAGCTTCACGCCCTCATGCATGGAGCGCGAGTCCGGCAGGAGCTCCTGCAGGATGCGGTGCACGCGGCGGGCATTGCGGCCGCGCTCGGTGGACTGCTCGCCCTTGATGGCGTCGAGTTCCTCGAGCACCTCCACGGGTATCGCGAGGTTGTTGTCCTCAAATTTGAAGATCGATTGCGGGTCGTGCAGCAGGACGTTCGTATCGAGAACGTAGGTCTTGGCTCTAACCTCTACGTGGTGCGGCGCCGGCGTGAAATGGACCGAGCTGGTGGTGTTTTCCATCGAGTGGATAACTTGTGAATAACCCATGCATCCACTTGGTCGCTTTGTAAATGCAGTAATTGCAAAATTGTGAAAACTTCTGGTGACGGCCCCCACCATTAGCGCGACGCCGGTGGTTTTCGCGGTTTCACCGGCGGTCCCCAGAGGCGGATCACATGCTCGGCGAGGTTGAGCAAACTCACCCGCCCCAGATCCTCCAGCCGCAGCGCCCGCAGCGTCGGCACATGCGCGCTGCGCTCACCGAGGTACTCCCACAATTCCCGCTCCAATCCGCGCGCCAGCTCCACCGGCGCCACCGCCCCGCGCGTCAGGTCCGCGACCTTGCCCTGCCAGTGCCGACGCTCGTCCGGCGCCCGGTCCCAATAGTCAAAGATGGCTTGTTCATAACGGTTAAGGCTCATGGGGCGGTTAAGGGCGGCATTGCTTTTGAACTAACTCCTGCTAGGGCTGTCCGAGCACACAACCCAACCCCTCTCCCTCCATGTGGCAAAAGCTAAAAGACCAGATTCCTGCAATCATCCTCACCGCCGTCCTGATCCTGGGCGTCGCTTTCTGGTTCAACCAGAAGACCGCCGCTGAGATGGCGGCCCGGCAGCAGGCCGAGATCGCCCAACTCCGGGAGCAGACCAACGCCGAGATGAAGGCCTCCGCTGATGAGACCCGCCGCCATATCGAGTCCGTCAACCAGCTCCTCAAGGACGCCATTTCCAAGCGCGCCGCCGACGTCTTCATGACCGAGGAGGAGGTCGCCAAGCTTAACGCCGAGAAGGTCGACGCCCTCGCCGAGGCCATCGCCAAGAAGGTCCAGCCCTACAACCCGTTGCCGAAGAGCCCCGAGGAGGCCGAACAGCTGCAGAACGAGCAGGTCGACAAGGTTTCCGGCCGCATGGCCGAGAAGATCCAGCCCATCCTCGCCGAGATGGCCGCCGACCAGAACCTCACCCGCGAATCCATCCAGGCCTACAGCCAGCGCGTCTCCGACCAGATCTCCGGCGTCCTGACCTCCGAGATGTCCCGCAACCAGGAGCTCAACACCCAGCTCCTCTCCTCGCAGGCCGTCGCCCAGGACGCGATGAAGCTCTCCCACGAGATCACCGCCCTCTACCTCAGCAGCTTCAAGGACCAGGGCCTTGTGACCCGCATCCTCTCCCTCCCGGCCAACATCGTGCGTGACGCCGCCAACATGAGCATCGTCAACAGCACCGAGCGCAAGAAGATGGAAGAGCGCCTCATCTCCGAGATGAACACCCTCGACCGTCGCCTCGGCGAGATCCAGGCCAACGCCCCGACGAAGTAACCGGCCCCTTTGGTATTAATCCGGCCGCGCCTGGCAGGGCGCGGCCTTTTTTTGCCCGGTTGAGCCGACCCCGAGTTTGCACACCCCGTCCCGCCTTTTCATGCTTTGCGTGTTTTTCCCGGCCGCCACAGTCGCCGCATGACGCCCCTGCGCCTCGACCCCCTCACCGCCCGCCGCTTCCAGCGCCGGGCGTTGCTGCTCGACGCGCCGGCCCCGGATGTCGCCACCGCCCTCGCCCACCACGGCTACATCCAGATCGACCCGATCAATGTCTGCGGCCGGATGCACGACCTCATCCTGCGCAACCGCGTGCACGCCTACCCCGAGGGCGGCCTCATGCGCCACCTCCACGGCGGCGATTCCCTCCTGCCCGCGGCCCAACGCACCGCCTTCGAACACCACCTCCCCGCCACCGGGATCCTGGTCGCCTTCACCACCGACGCCTGGCCTCACCTGCAGGCCGCGATGCGCGAACGCACGCGCCGCTCCAGTGCGTGGTCGGGCCGCCTGACCCCCAAACAAAAAGCCCTCGCCCCGCATCTCCTCGCCGAGATCGCCGCGCGCGGGCCGCTCAGTTCCGAGGATTTCGCCGACACCGGGCGCTCCCGCTCCGTCTGGGGCGCCGCCACCGTCGCCAAGGCCACGCTCCAAAAACTCTTCTTCCACGGCCGCCTCCTCATCGCCCGCCGCGGCGAGGGCAACCGCCGCTACTACGACCTGCCCGAGCGCGTCCTGCCCGCCCCAATCCTGGCCGCCCCCGCTCCGACCCCGGCGGAATCCGCCCGCTGGGAAGTCCTGCTCAAACTCCGCCAACGCCGCCTCACCGCTCTTAAACGCACCGAGCTGCCCGCCGTCGCCGACCTCGTCCAACCCATCACCGTCGAAGGCTGTCCGCCCCTCTACTGCCTCAAATCCGACCTCCCCCTGCTGGCCGAGATCTCAAATCTGAAATCTCAAATTTCCAATGAGCCGCCCGCCGTGCTGCTCCTCGCGCCGCTCGATCCTCTCATCTACGACCGCCGCGTCACCGCCGCCCTCTGGAACTTCACCTACACCTGGGAGGTGTACGTCCCGCCCGCGAAACGCACCCGGGGCTACTATGCCCTCCCCGTCCTCGCCGGCACCGCCCTCGTCGGCCACGTCGACCCCAAGGCCGATCGCGCCGCCCGCCGCCTCCGCATCGTCTCCCGCTCCGCCCCGCGCCGCCACCCGCTCACCGCCACCGTCCGCGCCTTCGCCCGCTGGCTCGGCCTGCGCTGATGCCTGCCCGACTGGAGCCGGGACGCCCTCGTCCCGGTGGCCTTGAGATCGTGGAGGGGGCTTTCGCTCCCTCTTTTCAGGCGGAAATATATTTTCCCGCTGCAGCCTTGCCCGGCGCAAACTCCGCCCACCACACTGACCCTTCGTGGACGATCTTCTCCTCACCCTCAAAACCACCTTCGGGTACGCCAGCTTCCACCCGTTGCAGCGCGAGATCATCGAAACCTCCCTCGACGGGCGCGATGTCTTCGCCCTCCTGCCCACCGGCGGCGGCAAATCCCTCTGCTTCCAGCTGCCCGCCCTGCACCGCCCCGGCCTGACCATCGTCGTCTCGCCGCTCATCGCCCTGATGAAGGACCAGGTCGACCAGCTCCAGGCCGCCGGCGTCGCCGCCACCTTCCTCAATTCCTCCCTCGATGCCGACGAGTCCCGCTCCCGCCTTCGCGGGCTCCACCGCGGCGAGTTCCGCTTGCTCTACGTCGCGCCCGAGCGCCTCCTCCTCGACAACTGGCAGGAGAACCTGAAGGCCTGGAACATCGCCGCGCTCGCCATCGACGAGGCCCACTGTGTCTCCGAATGGGGCCACGACTTCCGCCCCGAGTACCGCCAGATCGCCAAGCTCCGCGACTTCCTGCCCGACGTCCCGGTCATGGCCCTCACCGCCACCGCGACCGACCGTGTGCGCGCCGATATCGTCAAGCAGCTCAAGCTCCGCGACCCGGCCACCTTCGTCGCCAGCTTCAACCGCCCCAACCTCTCCTACAAGGTCATCCCCAAGGACCAGCCCGCGAAGCAGATCATCAATTTTGTCCGCACCCGCGAGCACGAGAGCGGCATCATCTACTGCGCCAGCCGCGCCACCGCCGAGCGCGTGGCCGAGTCCCTCGCCGGCCGCGGCTTCCTCGCGCGCCCCTACCACGCCGGCCTAGACGCCGCCGAGCGCTCCCGCAACCAGGAGCTCTTCCTCCGCGACGAGTGCCGCATCATCTGCGCGACCATCGCGTTCGGCATGGGCATCAACAAGCCCAACGTCCGCTGGGTCATCCACCACGACCTGCCCAAGAACATCGAGGGCTACTACCAGGAAACCGGCCGCGCCGGGCGCGATGGCCTGCCCGGGGACTGCCTGCTGCTCTTCAGCGCCGGCGACATCGCCAAGCAGACCCACTTCCTCGCCGAAATCACCGACGAGCACGAGCAGGCCGTCGCCCGCGCCCAGCTCCGCCAGATCGTGCACTACGCCGAGAGCGCCGGCTGCCGCCGCGCCGAGCTGCTGTACTACTTCGGCGAGAAATTCCCCCTCGATAATTGCGGCGCCTGCGACAACTGCCTCGAGCCCCGCGAGACCTACGACGGCACCGTTGTCGCCCAGAAGTTCCTCTCCTGCGTCTACCGCATCGCGCAAAATTCCAATTTCAGCGTCGGCCTGAACCATATCATCGAGGTCCTCACCGGCGCCGACACCGAGAAGATCACCCGCTGGGGCCACGACCGCCTCACCACCTACGGCATCGGCCGCGACCTCCCCCGCCCGGCCTGGGCCGCCATCGGCCGCGAGCTGATGCGCCTCGGCTACCTCACCGTCGCCGAGGGCGAGTTCGCCACGCTCGAACTCACACCCGAAGGCCGCGAGGTGCTCCGCTCCCGCGCCCCCATCACACTCACCAAGCCCATGGACCTGCCCAAGGCGAAGCGCGTCACCCGCCGCGAGGGCGACATCGCCTGCGACGAGATCCTCTTCGAGGCCCTCCGCGCCCTGCGCAAGCGCCTCGCCGACGATCGCAAGGTCCCCGCCTACGTCATCTTTGGCGACGCCACCCTCCGCGAGATGGCCCGCCGCTACCCGACCCGCGTCAGCGAGATGGACGGCATCACTGGTGTCGGCGAAAAGAAGCGCGCCGAGTTCGGGGCGATCTTCGCCGAGGCCGTGTCCGCCTACCTCCAGACCAATTCCAAGATCCAGTTCAACGACTGAACCTTCCGGCCGATCCAAGGTGGCACCCGACCTCCGGGCGGGTTGTTGAGCGCACGTCGACCCAACCTGCCCCGATTGATCGACCGCCCCCCGCCATCTCACTCCGTCAATTGCGTTGCGCCGCACCGCTTGCCCCCGTCTCCTGCCCCATGTCCTTCGCCTCCGCCCGTCGTCTGCCGGAAAATGCCGGTCTCGCCTATATTGGCGAACGCGTGGCGCGCGGCCTCTCCATCCCCGACGCGATGGCCGATCGCATGCTACGCACCCCCAACCGCAACGGCCGGCCCAATGCCGATGTCGTCCGGCAGATTATCGGGGTCGCCGTCCGGCACCGCCTCAACCGCCACTGGCAGGTCGATTTTCCCTCGCACATGGGCGAGGCCGAGGCCGCCTGCTACGAGCACCCCTACCACCACCTCCACCGCACCCTGCGGCCCGACCGCGACGGCTGGTGGGTCAACCCGCACGCCGACAGCCGCCTGCGCGCCGCCCTCACCCGGCGGGAACGCTTCCTCGCCACGCCGTTCGGCGCCAGCCCGCCGGAGTTCACCTGGTTCGAAAGCGCCGTGATTCCCGACGACACCCTGCTGGCCGTCGCCCGGGACGATGATTTTACCCACGGTATCCTTCAATCGCGCGCCTTCGTGCTTTGGTGGCAGGAGGTCCACTCGCGACGCACGCCGACGCTCGCCGTCGATTCCTTCCCCTTCCCCTGGCCGCCGGCCACCGAGCTCAACGCCCTGACCGCAGCCCAGGAGGAGCAGCGCCACGCCATCGCCCGCGCCGCCCGCGCCCCGGACTTTGATGCGCTCAACGCCGCCGTTGCCGCCGCCTACGGCTGGCCCGCCGATCTCGACGATGCCGCCCTGCTGGAAAAACTCACCGACCTGAACCGCACCCGCGGCGGCTGATCGTGAATTTTGTAGGGCGGGATCGCCCTATCCCGCCACGAACGCGGCACGGTTTTCGCACGAAGGCGGGATTCGGCGATCCCACCCTACAATCAAGGCAACCCGTTCAATCAGAACCGGGGCGCAGGCGCCCCGGCTCCATTTAGAACCTCAGAACTTCCACTCAACCCCCGCATACGCCCCGAGGCCGGGCTGCGGGTAGCCGTGCACCTGGTCGTATTTCTCATCGAGCAGGTTCTCCACGCGGGCCTTGAGCGTCACGCGCTCGCTGGCCTGCCACGCGCCGTAAACGCGCATGACCGTGTAATCCTCGCCGGCGATCGTCGCAAAGGTCACGGCATCCACATCCATCCTGTCGCTCACGACCACCAGCCCGGTCCCGGCGCTGAACGCGCCGAAACGCTTCCACACGTCCAGCGACCCACTCAGCCGCGGCCGGCGCAACAGCCGCGTACCGTTCGTGACATCGTCGGCGTCGAGATGCGCGCCGGCCACCCGCACCTCCACGGCGCCCGGCAGTGTGAACTTGCCCGACAACTCGAGCCCCCGCGTGCGGGCCCGGCCCACGTTCTGCACCGTGCTCGGGAAGGCCGCGAAATCAAACGTGACAAGGTTGCTGATCCGGGTGTCGAACCAGGTCAGGCTGAGCATCCCTTGCTTGTCGGCGAAGAAGTAGTCCACGCCCGCATCCCACCCCTTCGCCTTCTCGGGCTCGAGGTCGGGGTTGCCCACGTAGTACGAGCTCTGGCCATAGAGATCGAGGAAGCTGGGCGAACGGAATGCCGTGCCGTAGCTCGCGCGCACTTTCCAGCGGGATCCTGGCGACAGCCACGCCGCCGTGGCCTTGCCGGTCGTCGCCCGGCCGAAACTATCATGGTCATCACTGCGCAGGCCGGCGGTGAGGAAGACATTCGTCAGCGGGCTCCACTCGTCCTGCACGAACAGGGCCAGCAGCTTCTGCCGCCGGTTGATGTCGCCGAAGCCGGTGTTGCGCGTGTGGTTCGCCTCCGCCGTGACGCCGCCGGTCACCCGGTGCGCCTCGTTGGCCGTCCATGTCGCCTGCCAGTCGAGCACGGCGCGGCGGTTCTTCACCAGCGTGGTCGACGTGCCGTTGAACGATTCGTAGCGCCGGTCCTGGCCGCCGAGCACGGCCTTGCTGCTGAACCCGGGCGCCGGCGTGAACTCCGCAAACACCGTCGCGAGCTGGTTGCTCTCGCGCTCCTCGTTGTCGGGATCGTTGGCGCCCCAGCCGATCGCCGGCCCGGGCGAGCCATAGGCGCCGATGAAACCGCGCCAGGTGGCGCCGACCGCCACCTTGGCCGAGACCCGGCGGTCCACGCGCAGCGCGTAGCTCGCACTGTCAAAGGCGTTGTTCGCGCGTTCGTTGTCGGTGTGCCCGCCACTGAGCGAGAACGTGTAGCCGCCCTGCTCGTCCCCCGCCTGCACGCTGGCCGCACCCTGGATGGTGCCGAAGGAACCGGCCTCGAGCGCGACACTGCCGCGCCGCGCGCCCCGGCCGCGCTGGCCGCGGATGGCGATCACGCCGCCGACCGCCTCGCCGCCGTACAGCGTGCTTTGCGGGCCGTGCGAGACCTCGAGGTTGTCACAGGCCCCGAGACACAGGCCGCCGAGCGTGGCCTGATAATCGGTGTTGGGATCATTGGCCCGGATGCCGTCCACGAGAAACAGCGTCTGGTTGGAATTCGACCCGCGCAAAAAGAGCGAGGTCACACCGCCTGGCGCGCCCGAGGCGGCGGACGGCGCGCCGGGAATGCCGGCGAGCGCATAATTCAGCCCGAGCACCTGCATGCGTGCCAGCTCGGCGGCACTGATCGACTCCACGGCCGTGCCGAGGGTGGTCAGTGCGGCGGGCGTGCGCGTGGCGGTGGTCACGTAGTCCGGCAGGACTACGGTGGATTCCTGCGCGGCCAGCCGGCCGGTGGCCAGCGCCGCGAAGGCGAGGAACGAAAGGCGTCGCAAGGACGCCGGGAGGGAGGTTTGCATGTCTGCTATTCCTAACGGCAAGAGCAGACCGCCGCCCCTGTAGGTCGGGCTTTGCGCCCGACACGCCGGGGCTGGGCCCCGGCCTACATAAGACACGTCTCTACTCTCACGCTTCATTGAGTGCGATGAAGGTTTGTCGCCCGGGCGCGCACACGCCCCGGCGCGGTGAGTTTCCGCAGACAGATGTTCGGACTCCGCATATCGGGTGCGACGCACCCGAATGTGAAATCTCAAATTTGAAATCTCAGATTCGGTGCCTCGCACCGGCCTCGCCCCCGCCTTCGCCCCCGACCGGAGTCGGAAACTGGCTCTGCTCCCGCCCTGAAGCGGAATGGGGGTCTGTGATGCGTTACCGCAGCGCTACTGTGGCCGGTTTTCACGGCCTTCCCTGTGACTGCTGAATTAAAATGAAAGAACCTCAGGAGAGGCCGCGAGCAAACCACCCGCCCCACCCGACCCGCAAGCCCCAACCCTGTGCATCCCTTGACTATGACTAACCGTGTGCCGGATTTGTTGTCGGGCGGGGTCTCCGACTGCGGCAGCCATCGCCTTGGCGACGGCTGGCCCCCGCCTCGATCGTGATATCATCCTCGCATACGGCGGGGTTCCTAGCTCGCCAACACCGCCCCCCCTCCCCCCTTCGTTAGACCAATCCAAAGCTTGCAAACATATCATTAAATCCTGATATGTAGATCATCTCTGCCCATGCCTGACCGCCCCCACCTCCCGACTTCCGCTGAAGCTGCTCTCCGCCAGACGCTTAGCGAACGCATTGCCGTCATCGACGGCGCCATGGGCACCACCATCCGCACCTACAACCTGACGGAGCAGGATGTCCGCGGCGAGCGCTTCAAGGATGCGCCCAAGGATCTCAAGAACAACGGCGACATCTACTCCCTCACCCGCCCGACCGAGATCGGCGACATCCACCGCCGCTTCCTCGAGGCGGGCGCGGACATCATCGAGACGAACACCTTCTCCGCCACCAGCATCGGCCAGAGCGAGTTCTTCATTGAGGACCCGCGCGAGAAGGGCGGCCGCAAGGACCCGGCGTTCTACGCCTCCGTCCTCGAGAACAAGTTCCTCCAGGAACTCGCCCACGACATCAATTTCCAGTCCGCCCGCCAATGCCGCGAGTGGGCCGACCGCATCGCCAACGCCACCGGCCGCCGCCGCTACGTCGCCGGCGCCATCGGGCCGCTCACCGTCTCCCTCTCCAACTCCCCCGACGCTGACGACGCCGGCTTCCGCGTCGTCACCTTCGACCAGGTCAAGGCCGACTACCGCCGCCAGATCCGCTCCCTCATCGCCGGTGGTTCCGACCTCCTCCTCGTCGAGACGATCTTCGACTCCCTCAACGCCAAGGCCGCCCTCGTCGCCCTCGGCGAGATCTTCGCCGAGGACAAAATCCATCTCCCCGTCATGATCTCCGCCGCCGTCGGCCGCGGCGGCGAGACGATGATCTCGGCGCAGACCGTCGGCGCCTTTTGGAACGCCGTCCGCCACATCAAGCCGTTCTCCGTCGGCCTCAACTGCTCGATCGGCCCCGACCTCATGCGCCCGTTCCTCGAGGAACTCAGCGGCAAGGCCGACACCTTCACCTCCTGCTACCCCAACGCCGGCCTGCCCAATCCGCTCACGCCAACGGGCTTCGACCTCCTCCCCGCCGACATGGGCCGCTTCATGGGCGAGTTCACCCAAGCCGGCCTCGCCAACATCGTCGGCGGCTGCTGCGGCAACACCCCCGAGCACATCGCCGCCATCGCCGAGGCCGTGGCCCCCAAGCCCGCGCGCAAAGTGACGATCATCCGCCCGGATCTGCCGTCGCCCGCTCCGTCCCTCTCAAATCTCAAATCTGAGATTTCAAATTTCCCGCTACCCCTCCAACTCTCCGGCTCCCTCCCCTTCACCCAGCAAATCGGGGCCTTCCTGATGATCGGCGAGCGAACGAACGTCGCCGGCTCCCCCAAGTTCGCCAAGCTCATCAAGGCCGGCAACTACGAGGAGGCCGTCTCCGTCGCCCGCCAGCAGGTCGACAACGGCGCCAACGTCATCGACATCTGCATGGACGACGGCCTCATCGACGGCGTCGCGGCCATGACCCGCTTCCTGCAGCTCATCGGCTCCGAACCCGAGATCGCCAAGGTCCCCTTCATGGTCGACTCCTCCAAGTGGGAGGTCATCGAGGCCGGCCTGAAATGCCTTCAGGGCAAGGGCATCGTCAATTCCATCTCCCTCAAGGAGGGCGAGGCCAAGTTCCTCGAGCAGGCCCGCACCATCCTCCGCTACGGCGCCGCCGTCGTCGTCATGGCCTTCGACGAGAACGGCCAGGCCGCCACCCTCGCCGAGAAGATCCGCATCTGCACGCGCGCCTACCGCCTCCTCGTCGACGTCGCCGGCTTCCCGCCCGAGGACATCATCTTCGACCCCAACATCCTCACCGTCGGCACCGGCATCGACGAGCACGCCAACTACGCCGTCGATTTCATCGAGGCCACGCGCTGGATCAAACAGAACCTCCCCCACGCCAAGGTCAGCGGCGGCGTCTCCAACATCTCCTTCGCCTTCCGCGGCAACAACGTCGTCCGCGAGGCCATGCACGCCGCCTTCCTCTACCACGCCATCAAGGCCGGGATGGACATGGGCATCGTCAACCCGTCGATGCTCGAGGTCTACGAGGAGGTGGACAAGGAACTACTCGCGCTCGTCGAGGACGTCCTGCTCAATCGTCGGCCCGACGCGACCGAACGCCTCGTCGAGCACGGCGAGAAGCTCAAGGCCGGCGGTGGCGTCAAGGATCAGAAGACCGACATCGCCGTGCTAGAGGCCTGGCGCCAGGGCACCATCGAGGAACGCCTCTCCCACGCCCTCGTCAAAGGCATCGACGCCTGGATTGACCAGGACACCGAGGAAGCCCGCCTCAAATACGGCAAGCCCCTCCTCATCATCGAGGGCCCGCTCATGGACGGCATGCGCGTCGTCGGCGACCTCTTCGGCGCGGGCAAGATGTTCCTCCCGCAGGTCGTGAAGTCCGCCCGCGTGATGAAGAAGGCCGTCGCCTACCTCCAGCCCTTCATGGAGGCCGAGAAGGCCGCGCTCATCGCCTCCGGCGGCACCGCCCGCGCCCAGGGCAAGATCGTCATGGCCACCGTCAAGGGCGACGTCCACGACATCGGCAAGAACATCGTCGGCGTCGTCCTCGCCTGTAACAACTACGAGGTCTTCGACCTCGGCGTGATGGTGTCCTGCGAGAAGATCCTCGCCGCCGCCAAGGAGAAGGGCGCCGACATCATCGGGCTCTCCGGCCTCATCACGCCCTCGCTCGACGAGATGGTCCACAACGCCAAGGAAATGCAGCGCCTCGGCCTGAAGCTCCCCCTGCTCATCGGCGGCGCCACGACCTCCGCCGCCCACACCGCGGTCAAGATTGCACCGCATTACGACGAACCCGTCGTCCACGTCCTCGATGCCTCCCGCGTCATCGGCGTCGTCTCCCAACTCCTCAGCCCCGAGAACAAGCCCACCTTCGTCGCCGACACCAAGGCCAAGCAGGAACAATCCCGCATCGCCTTCGCCGACCGCAAAGGCGCGAGAAAACTCCTTTCCCTCGCGGAAGCGCGGAACCGCGGACAGAAATTCGACTGGTCCACGATCGATATCCCGCAGCCGGAATTTACTGGCACCCGCGTGTTCAGCACGGCGGTGGACGCCGGAATAAAGAAGGGTTCGGACTCCGACCTTCGTCCTTCTTCCTTCTTACCTCTTACTTTGTCCGAGATCGCCTCCTACATCGACTGGTCCCCCTTCTTCAGCACGTGGGAACTCCACGGCCGCTTCCCCGACATCCTCAAGGACCCCGTCGTCGGCGAGGAAGCCACCAAGCTCTATGCCGAGGCGCAGGCCATGCTAAAGCGCATCATCGACGAGAAACGCTACACCGCCAAAGCCGTCATCGGCTTCTGGCCGGCCAACAGCGTCGGCGACAGCGTCGAGATTTATGATCCCTCCGGGATCGAAAATCTCGACGCCCTGAGCCTGTCGAAGGGGGTCCGCCCGAAGCCGCTCAAGACCTTCCACTTCCTCCGCCAGCAGCTCGAAAAGCCCGCCGACCAGAACAACCACTGCCTCGCCGACTTCATCGCGCCGAAAGACAGCGGCCGCCTCGACTACCTCGGCGGCTTCGCGGTCACGGCCGGCCACGGCGTGGAGGAGTTCGCCGCCGAGTTCCGCGCCCAGACCGACGACTTCAACGCCATCCTCGCCCAGGCCCTCGGTGACCGCCTCGCCGAGGCCCTCGCCGAGCTGATGCACAAGAAGGCCCGCGAGTACTCCGGCTACGGCAAGACCGAGAACCTGGAGATGAAGGACATCATCCGCGAAAAATACCGCGGCATCCGCCCTGCCCCGGGTTACCCCGCCTGCCCCGATCACACCGAAAAACGGACTCTTTTCGATATTCTCAGCGCTGAATCGACCACGGGAATCAACCTCACCGAGTCCTTCGCCATGCATCCGGCCAGCTCGGTCTCGGGTCTGTATTTCAATCATCCGGATTCCAAGTACTTCGCGGTCGGAAAACTGGCCAAGGACCAGCTTGAAGATTACACGCTGCGTAAAGACCAGTGGATGGAGGTTTCTGAACGCTGGCTGGCTCCCTACCTCGATTACGATCCGGCCCCGTAATTTATCGCCGCTAGTCGCGCCGTAGTGGCCGCGATGGCGGTTCGGGAAACTCGCGCAGGACCGAAACCGAGCTCCACCCCGCCCACAAAGGCGCCGCCCGGGCCGGGTCAGGGTCAAGCCGAGACGACCGACTGCTTCCCCGGCCGACCGAGACGGCGGCGGATCGCGATGCCGAGCAGCAGCACCCCGGCACCCGCAAGCCCGTAGGTCGAGGGCTCGGGCACAGGGGTCAACGCGACCGAACCGAAGCCTTCATCGCTGGTGCTGGCCAAACTGAAATTCTGGTCAGATCCTCCCGTGACCGTGATGGACTGCCAGCGGGCGGTGACGCCATCGTCCCCCAGAAAACCGGTCACGGTCGCGAAATCGTCGAACTGAAACACAAACGTGGCGACTTCGCCGAATCGAATGCCTCGTTGCGGACTGCCACCGTTGGCGTTGGGGCCGCTGATCAGGCCCGCGTCCTGACCGAAGTTGTTGCCCCCGGCATTCAGGGCATAGGGGATCGACAGCGTCCAATCGCTCGGCTCAATGCGGCCGGGGGTCAGCAAATTCCAATTCTGGCTGATGAGGCTGGTCGAAGCGAGCAGGGCATTGGGCGCATTGAAGCCAAACGACGTGATCGTGCCGCCCGCTCCGCCGGATCCGGCATAACGGTTGTCAATCTGCAGCTGGAGCTGGTTGGAGACGGTATCGAGGGTGAAGGCAAAATGAGCCGTGACCCCCGTATTCACCCCAACGGGTACATACAACTGGGCGGTGGCGGTGGAAAATCCGAGCAACAGGAATGAGGCAGTGAGGTACAGGTTGGGTCGCATGGCGGGAATGGTTTGGGTTGAAGTGTGCTAATGGGAACACCTCCTTATAACATGACCCGCGCGAAGTCTTCCATCCGCCGACCACTGCCGATGGCCTCAGGGTAAAGCTATTCGGGATTAGAGCCGAATGGCTATGAACCCAGAGCCAGAAGGGCCCAGGTTGTGGTATTTATATCGAGCGAGTGATGACCGTCAGACTGACATACCCAAAACTTGGCTTTGGTCTTACTTCAGACCTGAACCTTTCCGCCGGTCCCGAAAAGGAGGCTTGCCCCTTCGAATAATATTTTTTTTGAAAATATGTGGGTTAGCGATTTGCAACCCTTCAAACTCAACCCGTACCCACGCCATGGTTCCTCGCCCACGCCGCCTCCTGATCGGATTTTTTCTGGCCCTGCTTTGCCTTGGAAAATCCCAGGCCCAAGTAGTCATGACCGTTGACTGGTCGGATTTGTCGGCCGTGAAATTCACCGCGACGGGAGCTAACTCCGCCATCGAGTATCCTGACGCGACCAACTATAGTTTCTCTGATGGCATCGCTTTGCTCAATTTCTTCACCAGCTCGGTGGTGGTTCAGGACCTGGATGGCGGATCTTCGACACCGGGATCAACCCTGACGGATAGCGCGGGAGTCGTGTCTTCCATCACGATTTTCGACCGACTTTCTTCCTGGAACGACAGTGACCCTGGTGCATACCCGGGCGGCAATGGGTCCGATGTCACCCTGTGGAATACCTCCACCCCTACCGACATGACTTTCAGCATGTCCAGCCCTGCCTTTAACGGGGAAGCGGTTTTCGACCTGAGTGCCTATTCCGCTTTCACGAATCTGTTCCCCGCGCTCAACGCGACCGGCACTGTCGAGATTTGGAATGGGTCTGGTACCCTCGGCACGTGGCAGGTTGTCGGCGTGACGGCCGTGCCCGAGCCCTCCACGTACGCTGTGCTCGCCGGCCTCGCCGCGCTCGGCTTCGTCGCGGTGCGCCGGCGGCGCACCGCCGCCTGAGGATCGCGCTGCCGCACTTGCGATCATGGAGCCCGACCGAAATAGGTCGGGCTTTTTAGTTTGTGGTCCAAATGCCCCCGCTCCGCTTCCCGGACTTTAGGGAGCTACGGCAGGGGCCATGCTTTACCTTTTACCTCACTCCTAGCCCGACTGCCGGACCTTCAGAATTTGCGTTGTCTGACCCCGGGCTTGACGCAGCCTGCGCCCTATGAGCCCCGCGTCCCCTTCCCGGCTGCCGTGGATCGACCACCTGCGCACGGCGTCCATCGTACTCGTCGTCAACATGCATGCCTGCGTCACCTACAGCCACGTGGGCGACTGGTACATGATGGCCGATCCCGAGCCCACGCTCGCGGCGAAGGTGCCGTTCATCATCTGGCAGAGTATGCTGCAGTCGTTCTTCATGGGCCTGCTCTTCTTCCTCGCGGCCTATTTCGCCGCCGGCTCCCTCGCCCGCCGCGGCCCGGGCGCCTTCGTGCGCGAACGCCTCGTCCGCCTCGGCCTGCCCGCCCTGCTCTACATGCTGGTGATCCACCCCTTCATCCTGCTCGGGCTGAATCCGTGGGATCACGATTTCGGTCCGCCCGTGGCGTTCTACACGCGCTTCGTCCGGTCGGGAGAATTCCTGGGCGAGAGCGGTCCGCTGTGGTTTGCCGTCGCCCTGCTGCTCTTCTGCCTCGGGCTGGCCGGCTGGACGAAGCTGCGCCCGATGGCGAACGTGACGTCCACCCCGCCGCCCTCGGGCCGCCTCCTCCTCGGCTGCGGGCTCGGGATCGGTCTCGCGTCCTTTGCCATCCGGCTCGGGCAGCCGATCGGGACGAACGTCCTTAACCTGCAACTCTGCTTCTTCGCGCAATACATCGCGTGGTTCCTCGCCGGCGTCCACGCCGCCCGCCGGGGCTGGCTGGTGCCGCTGGCCGCCTCGTCCCAAGCCCGCCACGCCGGCTGGCTGGCCTTGGTGGGCGGACCGGTGGTCCTGCTGGGGCTGTTCGTCCTCGGGACCAAATCGGCCGGCATCGAAGCCTTCTTTGGCGGCGTCCACTGGCAGGCCCTCGGTCTGGCGGTGTGGGAGCAGCTGACCGGGCTCGGGCTGGCCCTCGGCGCGCTCGCGCTGTTTTCCCGACACGTCAACGTCGAGACCCGCCCCCTGCGCTGGCTGGCGGACCGCTCCTTCGGGGTCTACGTGCTGCACGCCCCCGTGCTGATCGCGCTGGCGCTGCTCTTCCGCGCCTTGCCCTATCATCTCTACGGGCTGGTTGCCCTGCTCACCCTCACCGGCTTGGCCGTCAGTTATGTCCTGGCCGACCTCGCCCGCCGGACGCCCGGTTTGAAATCAATCCTGTGAGAGGCGAGTGGGCGGAAAGGGGTCAGGCCGCGCATGGTGCTATCTGACTTTCGATCGGGGAGGCCCACCCGGGAACTTATTGCTCCCCAGCGGTCCCAATAACTATCCCTGTGCTTGGGCCGGCACACCCTTCAAACCCCGATCGCCTCCCTGTCCATGAAGCTTAGCCTCCTTCCCCTCCTCACCCTCGCCCTCGCGGCCGGCGCCTGCTCCCAGCACGCGACCACCCCCGCCCCGTCCCTCGTCGCCGTGCCCGCGGGCACCCTGCAGACCGCCTGGGGCGCGATGCCCACCTACCGGTCGGAGGGCCTCCCGTTCAAGTTCGACCGCAGCCGCCAGCGTCAGGCCGTCCTCCCGCGGGAGTACCGCGCGGGCGACACCGTCGTGCTCGACGTGCTGGTCTCGCGCGACGGCACGATCAACGACGTGAAGGTGCAGCGCAGCTGCGGCACCGAGTCCGTCGACCGCTTCATGGCGAACCGCTTTGTTGGCGCCCGGTCCCAGCTGCAGGTCGCCGCCACTGACCCCGCCCCCTATGTCATCCGCCAGACCTTCAGCCTCGGCGAGAGCGGCCCCACCGGCAGCAATGCGCTCATGACCGATGGCGACAGCAAATTCTCCGACGTCCGCCCGATGGGCACCGGCGCCAAGCATCCCGCGGATCACTAAGCGGGCCGCGCGACGGGCGCGGACCGGGCCTGCGCCCCCGCTTGCTTAGCCGAGGCCGTAGCGCGCCTTCAACGCCTCGCGCTGCTGCTGACCTTCCGGAAACCGGATGATCCCAAACTGCGCGGTCAGCCGCAGGATCTCCTCCCGCCGCTTCTCCGACCCCTCGGGATAGCCATTGGCCGGTGTCAGCCGGTGGAAGATCTGCTCGAGGTAGTCCTCGAACGGCTGCTGGAAATACATGTCGATAAACCGCAGCGGGTGGTCCGACGCGTTGAAGAAGGTGTGCTTGATGCGCCGCGGCCGCAGGTGCCAGCCGCCGGCCGGGACCTCCAGGACCTCCTCGCCCATCAGCACGCTCGCCGTGCCCTCCAACACGTACATCAGTTCGTCCAGATCCTGGTGGGCGTGCGGCGCGGGACCCATGCGACGCGGTGCCACGGCCGTTTCCACGCAGGAGTAAATGCCACCGGTATCCGCCTGGCGCACCAGCACCCGGATATCCATGTCGCCCCGATGGTCGAGGGGTGGCGAGGGCGGCAGGAAAAACGGCGCGGGGGCGGCCCCGGCCGGAGCGGACGTGCCCTGGGCGGGCAACAGGAGCGGGGTCAGCGCAGCGCCCGCGAGGAGAAATTGTCGGCGATCCATGGTGCGTTGCAGCGTGGCCGATCCCGACCGGCTGGCAAGGCCGCGCCGCACCCGACCCCGGTGGTTGGAGCTTGGCCGCTCGCCGCTTCTCCGTCCCACTGGCTCTGCCCCCTGCCCTAAGCCGCATGCCCGCTCCCGCCGCCCTCCCCACTCCCCCCGCAACCGCCGCCCGCCCCCCGCGGGCCCGCCGGCTCCTCGCCGCCTGCCTCCTGTGCCTCCCGCTCCTGGCCGCGAACGCGGCCTCGCGGCGCATTCCGGCCCACACCGCCTATATCAGCCCGAACCCCGAGGGCGCCAAGGTCTCGGCCGCCGGCATCACCGACTGGAAGAACCCGCGGCTCAAGGTGGAATGGTTCGGCCAGATCAACACGCCCGGGAGCGTCGATGCCCGGGTCGCCCTGCGCCTCGCCGACGGCCAGTCATCTCTCCTGCGTCTCACCGTGGCCGGCCAGTCGCGCGACGCCACCGCCGTCGGCGCCGGCGCGACGCTGGTCTTCGTGGACTTCGGCAGCTTCGACCTGCCGGAATCAGGGTACTACCGCTTCAGCCTCGAATCCCGCAACTTCCTCGGCAAACCCGCCGGCGACCTCGACGCGCTTCACCTCGACGGACCGGCGACCGCGGGCGCGCATTTCAACATCAAGGAACGCCGCAATGCGGCTTCCGTCCACCTGTCCTACCCGGTGTCGCCCGGGGCGGAGGTGACGGCGTTCTACGGCGAGGTGACCGGCCTGGAGGACCCGTTGTGGACCTTCTACATGGCCTGCGGCTGGCAGCGCGGCTACCTCGGCATGCAGGTCAACAGCGCCATGGAGCGCCGGATCATTTTCAGCGTCTGGGACAGCGGTAACGAGGCCGTCAATCGCAGCAAGGTCGCGGCCGAGGATCGTGTCACCCTCGTGGCCAAGGGCATGGGTGTCACCGCCGGCGACTTTGGCAACGAGGGCACGGGCGGCCACAGCCACCTGAAGTACCGCTGGAAGACCGGGGAGAAACAACGCTTCCTCATCACCGCCCGCCCCGCGGATGCGACCCACACGATTTACTCGGGCTACTACTTCCGGCCCGACCAAAACGCCTGGATGCTGATCTCCAGCTGGAAGGCGCCCAAGGACGGCGGTTACCTGCGCGGCCTCTACAGCTTCTCCGAGAACTTCGGCGCCGCCAACGGCCACGTCCTGCGCCGCGCCCGCTACGGCAACCAGTGGATCCAGACCGCGGACGGGACCTGGCAGGAACTCACCGTCGCCACCTTCAGCCACGACGAGACCGGCAAGGCCGACCGCCGCGATCGCTTCATGGGCGTGGAAAACGGCGAGTTCTTCCTCAGTCACGGTGGTTTTGTCGAGGGCTTCACCGAGTTCGGGCTGCCCTTCGAGCGTCCCGCCACCGGCCAGCCCCCCACCGACCTCCCCGCCGCGCCCTAGCCCATCCCGCCGTCCTGCGCCTCCGTCCCACCCGCCGCATTTCTGGATTTCCCCCGGCGGGACGATCTGCATGATGCCCGCACCCCCATGAAAATCCGCCCGCTCGCCTTCGTTGCCCTGCTCCTCGCCTCGTTCCTCCCGGCTTTCGCCTCCGACCTCGCCGGCACCTGGAACACCGAGTTCGACTCCCAGATCGGCGTCCAGAAATACAGTTTCACCTTCAAGCACGAGGGCGACGCCCTGACCGGCTCGGCCACCTTCGACCATTCCTTCGGCAAGGGCACCGTGCCGCTCAAGGCCGTCAAGGTCGACGGTGACAAAGTTTCCTTCACCGAGGCGTTCACCATGGAAGGCAACGAGATCACCATCGCCTACTCCGGTACGCTCACGGGCGACGAGCTCACGCTCACCCGCCAGGTCGGTGACATCGCCACCGAGCAGCTCACGGCCAAGCGCACCCCGGCCGGACATTGAGCCACGCCGGGCTCCGCTTGCTCGGCTGTTGACGGACCGGCCGGTCCGGCAAGAATCCCCGCCATGGCTGCCACGGCCAAAAAAAGACCCGCCGCCCCGCGCCCCGCGGACCTGCTTGCGATCCTGCGGGCCCGCTTCGAGCAAAACCAGGCCCGTCACGCGGATCTCACTTGGGCCCGGGTCCAGACCCGGCTCGAGGCCAACCCCGCGAAACTCGCGGCTCTCGCCGCGATGGAGCACAGCGGCGGCGAGCCCGACGTCACCGGCCAGGACTCGAAAACCGGCGAATTCCTCTTCATCGATTGCGCGCCGCAAAGCCCCGTCGGCCGCCAGAGCCTCTGCTATGACCGCGCCGCATTGGACGGCCGGAAGAAATTCCCGCCCAAGGGCTGCGTCACCGAGCTGGCCGCGGCCCTCGGCATCGAACTCCTGACGGAGGAGCGGTATCACGCTCTCCAGCAGCTCGGCGAATTCGATACGAAGACCTCCAGCTGGCTGCAGACCCCGGCGGACATCCGCAAACTCGGCGGCGCGATCTACGGCGACCGGCGATACAACCGCGTCTTCATCGGCCACAACGGCGCCGACTCCTACTACTCCGGCCGTGGGTTCCGCGGACTGCTGCGCGTCTGAAACTCCTCCTTCCCGGCCGGCCGGTCGTCCCCTCTCTTCGCTCTTCCACGCCATGCTCCCCGTCCTCCTCGCCCTCCTCGCCGTCCTCGTGATCGGCTTCCTGCTCTTCGTCGCGTCCCGTCCGGGCACGTTCCGCTACACCCGCTGCCTGGTCATCGCGGCGCCCCCCGCGGCACTGTTCGCGCAGGTCGACGACTTGCGGAAATTCCAGGACTGGAACCCGTGGGCCAAGCTCGATCCCCAGTGCGTGTTCACCTACGGCGGTCCCGCCACGGGCACCGGGGCCACGTACCACTGGAAGGGCAACCGCAAGGTCGGCGAGGGCCGCATGACCATCACCGAAAGCCGGCCTCCCGCGCTGGTCCGCTCCCGCCTCGAGTTCATCAAGCCCTTCGCTGCGACCCACACGGGCGAATTCACCTTCACGCCCGAGGCCGGCGGAACCCGGGTGAGCTGGACCATGACCGGCGAGAACAACTTCATGAGCAAATTCATGGGCGTGTTCATGAACTTCGAGCAGATGATCGGCCGCGATTTTGACCAGGGCCTCGCCACGCTCAAGGCGCTCACCGAGCACCCGCCGTCATCCGCGTCCTGACCCTCACCGGCGGGGCCGCCGCCGCGCCACCAGCGCCAGCGCCGCCAGCCCGGCGAGCGCGGCATACGTGGAGGGCTCGGGAATCGCCGCGACCCCGTGGTCGACGATCTGCAGGCCGTTCAACTCCGCCTCGTTGAATCCCAGGCTGCCGATGAAGCTGCCCCCCAGGCTTGTCCCCGTGGCGGTGACGGAAAAACGCACGTAGTTCGTGCCCTCCTCATACGCCGCGATCGTGAAGGCCGTCAGGCCCTGCGTGCTGCCATCGAGGGTGAAGGTCGCCGCCCGGTCCGTCGAGTAGCTCGATCCGGCCTGGGAATACAAATAGATGTCGTAGGCGTGGCCGGGCGTCAGCCCCCCGAGGGTGAAAGCCGTCGGCGTGGCGCCGTCCATGTAGAAGTAGTCCGCCAACAGGTTGCCGGCGAATTCCTGGTCCCCGCCAAAACCGATGTTGGCGTACTCCGGGTCGTCCATCGCGAACGACAGCGTCGTCGTGGTGACCCCGTCCGAGGCCAGGAGAGCCGTGGCGCCCACCCCCGAGGTGACCGCGTTCCAATAATCATGGCCTGGGTCCGCATAGGCGCCCTGCCCCACATAAACCGGCACGAAGCTGATCTTCACGTCGATATTGACGACCTGCTGGGCCGCAGCCCGGACACCGAGCAACAGGAGGGCGATCAGGAGAAGGTACCCAGGACGAGGGAAAGACATAGCGTGGAGGGGTGGCCCGGAAATAGCCGGACACAGACTTCCTCGTCACAATTCCCGAATCCCTGAGGACTATCTCTCCCCGGGCGCCGGGACCACGAACCGGGGCCGCGCGCCGGGGCATCCTCGCGCTTAACTTCCTTCTGCCGGCGCCTCCGGTGCGGCGGGCACCGTCTCGGGTTCCACCTCCGCTGCCGGCAGGGACGCGATCGCCGCGCGCACGGCGCGGACCGCCCGCTCGTGCTCGGTGCCGGTCTCGCCCTTTTCCTTGGCACCGATCGCGTTCACGTAGGCGCCCATGAGCGTCTCGACCTGCCCGGGGTTGAAATCCGTGCTCGCCCCGACGACGGCGGAGAACAGCACGCCGCGCCGCAACGCCTCGATCGCCCGCCGGATGGCCGGCTTCACCGCCATCAATACCCCCTTCACGAAGGTGCGGGCAACGAAGCCCACCTCCTCCTCCTTGAGCGCATCCGCGATGATGCGGTCCACCGCCTGCTCGAACGCCCCGCGCGGCGGCAGGTAAAAGACCCAGTCAAAACGCGCGAACAGGCTGCCCTCCAGATCCGC
Source organism: Lacunisphaera limnophila (assembly GCF_001746835.1). Classification (NCBI taxonomy): domain Bacteria; kingdom Pseudomonadati; phylum Verrucomicrobiota; class Opitutia; order Opitutales; family Opitutaceae; genus Lacunisphaera; species Lacunisphaera limnophila. The sequence continues at coordinate 197,765 of NZ_CP016094.1, forward strand.
CGGGCGCAGTGCCCGCCACCGGGCCTCCACCTTCGCCGGATCAAAATTTTCCCGCCACGCCAGCTGGTAAAGCTGCGCCCCGATGCCCTCGAGGGGCAGCGGCAACGCCGCGATAATCTGTTCAAATTCGAGGTCCGGGGGCTCCGTGCCCTCCGTTTCATCCGCCTCCACCGTCCCGTCCCCGAGCGCATTCTCCCAATGGTGCAACATCGTATTGAGCTCCGGCGCGCGCGCCGCGACGGCGGGATCAAGCTTCCCCTCCTGCGCAAGCGCGAGGAACTGCCGGAAGACAAAGACCGGGTGCGGCTCGCCTTTCTTGCCGATGATGACGAGCCCCTTGCCCGTCTCCTCGGTCACGGCCTCGTAAACCACCTTCACCACCGCCTCGGCAAACTGCTCGGCATAGCGCCGGTCGCCCTTCGAGCGCGCGTGGATCGAGATCGTCAGGGCCTTCCCTTTCACCACGAAGGGCGCCAGCTGGATGTCCTTGCCGAACTCCCCCTCCGGCTTCGGCCCCGCCGCATGCGCGGCGCCGGCCAGCCCCAGCAGGGCCAGCGCGAGCAGCATCAAGCCGCGGATCCGCGCCCCGGGGCCCGGGGTGACGGCGCCACGGGGGGCCACCCCGCGCTCAGTTGATGGGGCCAACGCGTCCTGAAGGCGGGTGTCGTGCATGGTGTTGTCCCTCCAGCACACACGGCCGCGGCCAAAGTTACACGCAATTCCCGCCCGGTTCGCCCGATCTTGGGCCTCGGCTGGCCGCCGGGGTTCGTCCAACGCAGCCTTGCGACCGGCCGGTCGGATTCTAGTGTGCCGCCACTTCCCCGTGCCCGGCCACCCTCCCGCATTCCCCAGCCCATGCCCTGGCTGATCCTGCTCAGCGCCCTCGCCGCCCCGCTGTTGCTCTGGGGCAGCCTGCACCTCCGTCGCCGCCATCGCCTGCTCGCGGACCTGCCGACCTCGAAAGCCGCGGGTGTGTTCATCGGGTTGACCGAACTGCAGGGCACCGCCGAATGCGCGGCGCCGCTCACCAGCACCCTCGCCGCGATGCGCTGCGTGCATTACCGCTACGTCGTCGAGGAACAGTGGTCCCGGCTGGTCACCGAGACGACCACCGACAGCAAGGGACGGTCGCGGACCACGACCCGGCGCGAAAGCGGCTGGTCGGAGATCGCGTCCGGCGGTGAGACCGTTGATTTCTACGTCCGGGATGAGACCGGCATCGTGCTGGTCCGGCCGGAGGGGGCGAAGATCGAGCCGCTGCGGCTGTTCGACGAGACCGTGAGCCGCGGCGATGCGCTTTATTACGCCAAGGCCCCGGCCGCCGCCGTGGCCCATTCCGACCACCGCCGGCGCTTCACCGAGTACGGCCTGCCGCTGCATACGCCGCTCTTCGTCGTCGGACGGGCGCGGGAACGCACCGATGTCGTGGCCGCCGAGATCGCCGCCGACCCGGCGGCCGAGCTGTTTCTCATCTCCGCCCGCTCGGAAGCCAAGGTGCAGTCGGGGCACGCGGTCTGGTCCTGGGTCTGCCTTTTCTTCGGCCTCGTCTGTACGCTGGGCGGTTTTCTGCTCTACCAGACCTTCCGGGCGGTCCCGTTTGTCCCCTGGCATTTTATCGCGGTGGGCGCCGGCTTTCTGGCCGTCTTCACGCTGGGCTGGGTTTGGATGGTGTACAACAGCCTCGTCAGCCTGCGGGAACGCACCCGGCAGGGCTGGTCGCTGGTCGACGTCCAGCTCAAGCGCCGGCACGATCTTATCCCCGGCCTCGTCGCCGCCTGCGCCGGCCTCGCCGGTCACGAGGCGCGCACCCAGACCGCCCTGGCCGCGCTCCGCGCTCAGCAGCAGGCCACGCCACCCGGCGTCGCGGGCCCCGACTTCACGGGGCTCGCCGCTCCGCTCCGCGCGGTCATCGAGGCCCACCCGGACCTGGTGGCGCAGGCCAGCTTCGCCCGGCTGCACCAGGAACTCGTCGCGACCGAACAACGCGTGGCCCTCGCCCGCACCTACTACAACGATATCGCCACGGCCTACGCCACCCGCCTCGAGCACATTCCCGACCGCTGGGTGGCCCGCCTCGGCCGGATGACGCCCCCGCCCCTGCTGGCGGCCACCGACTTCGAACGCGCCATCGTCCGGGTGGATTTCGCCTGACCCCGCGCCGGCTTCTGGGCTGGACCCGCGAAACCCGTTGCCGCAAAAAACCCCGCGTGAACTTCCCGTCCTCCCTCCTGCGTCGCCTCACGGCGCTGCTCGCCGCCGGCCTCGCCGCGGCCGCTGCGGCCGACGAGCTCCACGACCAGATCGGCCTGCTGGGTCCCGATTTTCTGGTGCGCGCCATCCCGGCACCGGTGCTGGACCGGCCCGCCGATTGGATCAACCGCGACGACGGCGACTATCACTACGTCTACACCGCCGGGGACGACCACGGCCAGAAGGAACAGGTCGAGACCCACCGCTACGATGCCGCCCACCCGGGCCGGGTCTGGCACCGGCAGATCGGCGCATCCTTTGTCGAGTCCTTCGAACTCCTCGACAACCAGGCCATCCGCTTCCACGCCGAGACTGACCGGCAGCACGGCTACCAGGTCGATTTCAGCCCGGGTATCTCCATCCCGGCGGGCGTCAAGGCCGGCGACACCTGGCAGGCCGAAAGCGACCTCGCGGCCTTTCACCTCGACCCCGCCGGCAAGGCGGCTTTCCAGGGCCGCATGACCGCGACCTGCCGCTATGTCGGTGCCTGGCGCGTGAAGGTCCCCGCCGGCGAATTCGATGCCGTGCTGATCGAACAGTCCTTCGATGTGGCCATCGGTCCGGCCAAGGTCAGCGATGTCCGCCACCTCTTCTATGCCCGCGGCGCCGGCGTCGTCGCGGAAGTCGAGGCCATCCGCGCCACCGCCCTCGTCGTGATCCGCGTGCGGGAAAAATCCGCCAAGGTCCTCTCCCGTCTCCCCGCCCCGGCCGCCTCGGCGCCCTAGTCCGTCGCCGGTTTCAAGAGCGGGTAGATCCCGTCCGCGTCGGGCCCGGTGTAGCTGTGGTTCCAGCCCCGAAAATAATCCCGCAGATTCCTCCCGGCGGCCGCGGCGGCCGGGACTTGGCGCCCGGAAACGTGCGCCCAGCGGACAAATTCCAGCGGGCTGAGGTTCAGTCCGAGGCCGGCCACGACGCCCTCCTCGCTCGGATTGGCCGTGATCCAGTTGAGCATGGTCGCCGATGGCCGACCCAGCAGGGCCAGGCAAAGGCTGTCGATCCGCAGCCCCGACTCCACGTTGACCAGGCGGACGGCCTGCGTGGCCTCCGTGCGGGCCCGCTCGAGCTTCGTGCGCAGCAGGGTGGCGGCTTGGTTCTTCTCCTCGACATAGACCGGGTCCACCGCGTCGACGAGGTGCACGCTGCGTCCCGCGCAGGCCATTTCCTGCCGGATCGAGGCGAGGCCCGCCTCAATGGCGTTGGGCGTGAGAAAATAAAGGTCGCCGGCCAGAAACGGGGAGTGGCGGACCAGGCTCGCCTCCATCGCGGACAGGCGCAGGTGCACCACATCCACCGGCATGCGGCTCGCGGTCCTTTCCTCCGGGAGGTCCTGGATCACCCACTCCAGGTAGGTGTTGGTGTAGGCGAGGATCGCCTCGGTCACCTTGTCGAACTCCGCCCGCGGACACTCGACGCCGAAACTCTCGGGCGGCAGCCACCCGTCGGCCTCCTGGTGCAGCATCCCCTCCTTGCTGATGTTGCTGTACGTGCGCTTTCCCTCGGTCACCCGCGCGATGATGTCCACGCAGCTCACGTCGATGTCGAAGCTGCCATCGGGTCCGGGCTCACGCACGGATCGCACCAGCGTATAGGTCACCTGGCGCTCGCCATAGGGCTTGGTGACTAGCTTGAACACCCGGCCGACCGCCTCACGCCACAGCGGCAGCACCCCCGGCCCGGCGCCCGGGTCGGATTCAGCAGACATGGCCATGGGTGAGATCATACAGTCTCGCAGTATCGGGGCATTCGGCCGGGGATTACAGCGAAACCTGCGGCTTGTGCCCCGTAACCCACACTTTCAGGCTTCTTTAGCAAAGTGGGGGTTCCCCGCCGCACGATCAGGCCGTCAACCTGCTTTTCCGCGGAAAGTTCGGGGCTTCATTCCTCCGCGCCCTTCGCGGTCAATGCTTCGCGGTCTCGGTCACTCCCGTGCCGTCTTCAGCCCAAGCCGTGCGATGCGGTCGATCAGTTGCGGGTAGGCGATGCCCGCCTTCAACGCGGACTCGGCAAAATCCTCGTCGGGGGCCAGCGCGGGATTCGGGTTGGCCTCGATGAAATAGATCTCATTCCGCGCGTTCAGGCGCAGGTCGATGCGGGCGTAGCCGTCGATCGTCAGCAAGTGGTAGATGCGTTTGCACACCGCCTCGATCTGCCGCACGAGCGCGGGCTCGAGCCCCTCGGCAAACCGGTTTTCCAGGCCCCAGCGCTCGCGGTAGGCCTCGTCCCACTTCGCCTTGTACGTGGCGATCTTCGGCTCGTCGGGCGGCACCTCGCGGAACACCAGCTCGCGGATCGGGAACACCTGCAGCCGGTGGTTGCCGATCAGGCTCACGTAGAGCTCGCGGCCCTCGATGTACTCCTCCGCGATCACGTCGTTGTCGGTGTTTTCGTGCAGGTAGGTCACCCGCTCGCGGAACTGCTCGTCGGTCTCGACGAACGAGGCCTGCGCGATGCCGTAGGACGCCTCCTCCTTCAGCGGTTTCACCAGGATGGGGAATTTCAGGTGCTTGGGCCGCACGCAGCGCTTGCCGCGCGGGATCGTCACGAAGTGCGGCGTGTGGATGCGGTGGTAGCTCAGGATCTTCTTCGAGATGGCCTTGTGCTTGCACAACGTGAGCCCGGTGGAACCGCAGCCGGTGAAGGGAATGTCCTTCATCGCGAGCAGCGACACGATGTGCTGGTCGAATGCGCGGTTGTTCCGGAACTGGTCGGCCAGGTTGAAGATCACGTCCGGGCTGAAGGTCTGCAGCTTCTGCCGCAACAGGTCGAGGTCGTCGAACAGCGCCAGGTGCTCGTGCGGGTAGCCGAGCGCGTCGAGCGCCTGCAGCACGGCGGCCTCGGTCTTCCAGTCCGCGGTCTTCAGTTCGGGGGTCAGGTCCTGGTCGAGCGTCGTGGGGCGCACGGCGTCAAAAAGGGCCAGCACTTTGAGTTTCTTGCTCATGGCTTACTTGGTGCGTTTGAATTTTCCGGTGAACAGGTAGTTCATCACCAGCGTGGTGACGTACGCGGCCACGGGCATGTCGGGCGCCGGGTCGGCCGGGCTCAGGTGCAGGTCGAGCTGGTCGCACCGGTCGATCAGGCGCGTGAGCAGCTTGTGCACGCGGTACTTCTTCTCGTTGGTGGACTCGCACACCGCATCCATCAGCCGGCGGCGGCGCGCCCGCAGCCAGGTCGAGGCCTTCGCCGCCGCGCCCGCCTCGGGGGCCCCGGCGAAGAGCTGCCGCAGGTCGCGGTCATAGAAATCGGGATAGGTGTCCTCGTTCTGCTTCCGCTTCTTCAGGTAATACGTCTTCAGTTTCTGGTTCAGGCAGTTGAAATCCTTCTCGCGGTAACCCGGCTGGTAGGGCGCGGTCTGGCCGGCCAGCGAGCGCATGAGCTCATCCACGTACTCCAGCTTCTGCAGCGCCTTCCAGCCGTGGTAGCGCTTCCGCCAGTCGAGCCCGGGCGTCAGCCACACGGCGAAGGTCTCCGCGAAATCCTCGTCCGGGTGGCTCTGGGCATACCAGTCGTCGAGGTGCACGACGTACGAGTGGCTGTAGGGCCGCGGCCGGTAGAACTCCGGCGTGTCGTCGTTCGAGCTCTTGCCGAAGACCCGCTGCCACTTCCGCTTCCGGAACAGCTGGAACGCGTACATGTAGGCGTGCGCCGCCTCGTGGCGGATCAGGCGCATGAACCACCCCGGGGTGTCCCCCTCGACTTCGAGCATCAGCTTCGCCTCGAGCCGGCGCAGGCGCTCATGGGTCAGGAAAAACGGCACGAAGATCGCCGGGATGCCCACCGGCACGAACCACTCGTCCCCGACATGGCACGGTGGGTGAAAGGCCAGGCCTTTGGCCGAGAGCTCGCCGTACAGCTGCTGGATCAGCGGCTCGAGGGGCGTGCCCGGCAGACTCAGCCCCAGTTGGGAAATCTTCCGGTCCAGCAGCAAATCGTCGTCCAGATCGTGCCAGTCGGGTGATTCCATCGCCGGACCCTAGCCGGAATTCGTTCCGGCATGAACCAAATTCCGCCGGCCCTGGCCCCGGGCCGCCCCGGTTTGACACCCGGCCGGCCGTTCGCCTTTCTCCCGCGATGCCCATTCCGCCGCCCCTGCCCGATCCCGTCGACGCCGAGGAAGCGAGCCTGGCGCGCGAGGAAAAGGAAGCCTTCCGCCTGCCGCTGGCCGTGCCCTCCGCCCTGCGGCAAAACCCGGGCCTGGCCCTGACCGCCCTCTACCTGGGGGCCTCGGTGATCGGCATGTTCTTCCATCATCTCCTGCTGCGCCGCTTCGGCCTCAACGCGCTGGATTTTTCCGAGACCACCGACTTCCTGATGATCGTGGTGCGGGAACCCCTGACCGTCGCCCTGGCCCTGCTCGGCGTGCCGTTCTACATCGTGTACGGGAACACTGTCGTGAAAGTCGGCGGATGGCTCCAGCGGGTCTTCCCCCGACTCAAACGCAGCCCGGCCCAACGCCGGCAAAGCCTCGAGACCACCCGCCGCTGGGGCCCCTGGCTGCAAGTCGCGTTCATCCTCACCTACGCCCTGCTCTTCCTGATGCTCTACTCGACCTGGCGGGCCAATCGCATCAAGGCCGGGAACTTTCGCCCCCTGATTGTCGAGTACAAGACCGACTCGCCCCGCGTGGATGGCAGCCAGCGCTCGGATCACCTCGCTCTGCTCGGCACGACGTCGCGCTTTGCGTTTCTCTACGATCCCACGGCGCGGCGTACGGAGGTGGTGCCCCTCGATTCCATCGCCCGACTCAGCTGGGATGGCCGTACCCGCCGCGAGCAGGAGGCCGATGAAAAGGCCGCCCGCCCCACCCCGGCGGCCAACCCTCCGGCCAGCAGTCCGCTGCCCGCGGCCGCCCCGGCCGCCGCACCCCAACCGACCGCGCCGACCTCGCCCGCGGGCTGATGACCGCCGCGCCCGCGCGGCGCCGACTGCATGTCCGCCCTGAAATGCAAGGGCGCGCCCGCGGATTGTTGCCGGGCTTATTGTCACCGCGTTGTCGCCTAACACCGCGCATCCGACGCGTCTGCTCGCCATCGCGGTCCGTAGCAGTTGCCAACACCCGGACGCTTTCGTGTCCGGATTGTTCTCAACCAAAAACAAAAAATCCGTCTCCCCATGAAACTCCGTTCCCTCTTCGTCACGCTCGCGCTCGCCACGGGTCTGGTCGCTTCCGCCTCCGCCAAGACCGTCGTCGACATCGCCGTCGGCTCCCCCGACCACACCACGCTCGTCGCCGCCGTGAAAGCCGCCGGCCTCGTCGAAACCCTGAGCGGGCCCGGTCCGTTCACGATCTTCGCCCCGACCAACGCCGCCTTCGCCAAGCTCCCCGCCGGCACCGTCGAGTCCCTGCTCAAGCCCGAGAACAAGGCCCAGCTCGTGGCCGTCCTCACCTACCACGTCGTCCCGGCCAAGGTCCTCGCCGCTGATGTGAAGTCCGGCCCCGCGCCAACCGTCAATGGCAAGACCCTCACGCTCAAGGTTGACGCCGACGGCGTGATGGTGAACAACGCCAAGGTCATCGCCACCGACCTCGTCGGCTCCAACGGTGTCATCCACGTGGTCGACACCGTCATCCTGCCCTGACGCGGTCGGCCGGTTCCCGATTTTTTCGTCTCGCTTCCACGCGCCCCTGCGACCCTCCGGTCGCGGGGGCTTTTTTTGGTGTCCGTTCCCGGCTCGCGCGCGGACTTGCGCCTCGCCGTCCCCGGCCGCGCCTGTTTGGCTCGAGGGGAGATGAAACCCCGCCTCACCCTGCCGGTCCTCCTGTGCCTCGTCACCCCGGCCCTCGCGGGCCAGCCGTACCGCGACGCGGTGCACGCCGGCGGCCCGCAGGTCATACCCGGCGCGGTCTTCTGCGCCTACTTCGACGAGGGCGGCGAGGGCGTATCCTATCACGACACCGATGCCGTGAACTCGGGCAGCGGCCGGCTCAATCCCGCCAACGGCACCTACCTGAACGAATTCCGGCAGCACGGCGGCCTCGACACCTCCTACACCAAGCAGGTCCCCGATCTCGATGCACCCAGCAACCGGGTCGTGCCGCCCTCGGCCTCCTCTACGTCGGTTGGAACGAACCCGGTGAGTGGTTCAACCTCACCGTCGAGACGGCCACGGCCGGCCCTTACACCGCCGATCTGCTGTACACGGCGCAACGTGACGCGGATGTCTCGATCGAGGTGTCCGGCGGGACACCCCACCGCTTCACCCTGCCGTCCACCTTCGACCCCGCTGAGACCATTCCCTGGCGGCAGTGGCATCATTGGAACGTGCTGCCTGATGCCGCCACGCTCGACCTGCCGCGGGCGTAACCGTGCTCACCGTGCGCATCGTCACCGGCGGCAACTGCAACCTCGCCACGCTCCTTTTCCGCCCGGCCGGCACCCCACGCCAAGGACCGGCCATCACGGCCCTCACCACGCCCGCGCGTTGAGCGGGCCCCACTCCGGAAAGGTGGAGCGCCTTGCCCCCAAGGCGCTGCCGGCCGCGGAAAAACGTGCAACCAGCTCTGCGGCATGGGTCCGGCTGAGGCCCCGGTCCTCGTCGGATTGATTGCCGGAATTTGGTTCCCGCTATATTTTCCGGAATAATCACCCCCCGACGGCAACCCCGGCTGCGGCCCGGGTCCGTTCAGCGGCAGACCCTACCTTGGGTCCGCCGTCGCCGGCTCCGTTGAGCCGGTCTCCCTCCACCCACCCACCTGATGAAAAAACAAAACTCTGCTTACCACCACCCTCCTCGCCACCGCTGCGCCGCCCTCCTTTTTGCGGGCTGCGCCAAAAATGATCGCGAGGAGGTCGCCGACAAGTCCAAGGAAGTCTACCAGGACACCAAGACCGCCGTCGCCGCCGGCTGGAACAACCTCAAGGACTTCACCTTCGAGAAACGCAACGACTTCACCGCCACCCTCAAGGCCCGCCAGGCCGACCTCGAGGCCGGCATGAGCAAGCTGCGCTCCGAATACTTCCGAAGCCAACGCCAGCGCCAGCCGCAAGGCCGCCCATGGCCGAGCTGAAAGGATTCCGAGGCCAACTATTAAGGATAAGCCTCGCCGCCGTGGGCAACGCCTCCGCCGACACCTGGACTGCCGCGCGCGACGACGTCGCCGCCGCCTGGGAACCGTCTGCAGGCTTCCTACGCCAAGGCCCGCGCCGGGGAATAACCACCCCGGGCCTTGGCCCTATCCTCGCAGGCGCGTCGCCTGCCGCTCCAACTCAGTCGTTATGGAGCCGCGGCGACCTCGCCGTGGCATCACCCGGCGGAGGCCCGCGGGCCTCCGCCCTTTTTTCGCCCACCCGCCCCGCTCACGCCGCGAGGAAAACCCGTCACGATCAGCAGCGCCACGGCAGGATGCCCATCAGGCTCTCGCCGGCGATTAGGCCCGACGCCACCGGCACCACCGTCTTCTCCGCCAGCACGGGATGCTTGCGGCGCAGCACTCGCGCCCGCCGCGCCCAGGAACATCGCGATGCAATTGCTGCCGGGATCACCATCGCGATGCCGATTGCCGGAGGGGGCGACGGCAGCAGCGGACGAAGCCTCTTGGGCGCGAACTTTCTCGGCCAGCGCCAGCGCCACGCCGAGCGCGAGGCCGATCAGGCATCGCCGACTTCGAGGAGGGATGCAGCGCCGACAGCGCCATGCGCGAAACGCCTGCGACACCCCCGCCCAGACCACACACGACGGCGCCGGCCAGGCCTCGCCCCCGAGCACGCTCGCGGTTCGGGGAATGATCAGGTTGAAGGCGGGCACCACCACGATGGCCCCGACCACCACGCCGAAGAGCTGCGCATAGACCTGGTGCCGCGGCTTTGCGCCGAGCCAGGCCAGCCGTCTTGAGCGTGGTCAACAAATCCGCGGCGTGCAGGCCGATGCCGCCCGTGACGTTGGCCGACATGATGTTTCCCGCCACGTTGCCGGGCGTGATGATGCCGTAGATCATCTGCGTGACCGGACCCAGCGCCTTCGTCGGCGTCACATCCGTCTCGCCCGTCACGCGCGCGGCCACGAATCCCATGACCACCGCCAGCGGCACGGCGATGAGCCGGCCCAGAGCGGAATCTGGAACAAACCCACCATCAGCGCGGTGACGACGGGGGCGCCAGCACGACGAAACCAACCGGAAACCACCACGCGGGACACTCGATGGCGGCGATGCCGCTGTCCCCCGCCTCGGCCTGTTTCCGGAACCACGCGCGTCAGGCCGCTGAAGGAGCGCCCGATGCTCTTGTAATCCAGCGCGAACGACGTGAGCCCCGAAGCCACGAGGATCGCCGCGCCCGGCCAGAGCGTCCAGGCCACGATGGCCTTGTAACTGACGGTGGTCACGATGCCCTGTCCCCGGCGAAGAGCTGCCGCAGGTCGCGGTCATAGAAATCGGGATAGGTGTCCTCGTTCTGCTTCCGCTTCTTCAGGTAATACGTCTTCAGTTTCTGGTTCAGGCAGTTGAAATCCTTCTCGCGGTAACCCGGCTGGTAGGGCGCGGTCTGGCCGGCCAGCGAGCGCATGAGCTCATCCACGTACTCCAGCTTCTGCAGCGCCTTCCAGCCGTGGTAGCGCTTCCGCCAGTCGAGCCCGGGCGTCAGCCACACGGCGAAGGTCTCCGCGAAATCCTCGTCCGGGTGGCTCTGGGCATACCAGTCGTCGAGGTGCACGACGTACGAGTGGCTGTAGGGCCGCGGCGGTAGAACTCCGGCGTGTCGTCGTTCGAGCTCTTGCCGAAGACCCGCTGCCACTTCCGCTTCCGGAACAGCTGGAACGCGTACATGTAGGCGTGCGCCGCCTCGTGGCGGATCAGGCGCATGAACCACCCCGGGGTGTCCCCCTCGACTTCGAGCATCAGCTTCGCCTCGAGCCGGCGCAGGGCGCTCATGGGTCAGGAAAAAACGGCACGAAGATCGCCGCGGATGCCCACGGCACGAACCACTCGTCCCCGACATGGCACGGGTGGGTGAAAGGCCCAGGCCTTTGGCCGAGAGCTCCGCCGTACAGCTGCTGGATCAGCGGCTCGAGGGGCGTGCCCGGCAGACTCAGCCCCAGTTTGGGAAATCTTCCGGTCCAGCAGCAAATCGTCGTCCAGATCGTGCCAGTCGGGTGATTCCATCGCCGGACCCTAGCCGGAATTCGTTCCGGCATGAACCAAATTCCGCCGGCCCTGGCCCCGGGCCGCCCCGGTTTGACACCCGGCCGGCCGTTCGCCTTTCTCCCGCGATGCCCATTCCGCCGCCCCTGCCCGATCCCGTCGACGCCGAGGAAGCGAGCCTGGCGCGCGAGGAAAAGGAAGCCTTCCGCCTGCCGCTGGCCGTGCCCTCCGCCCTGCGGCAAAACCCGGGCCTGGCCCTGACCGCCCTCTACCTGGGGGCCTCGGTGATCGGGCATGTTCTTCCATCATCTCCTGCTGCGCCGCTTCGGCCTCAACGCGCTGGATTTTTCCGAGACCACCGACTTCCTGATGATCGTGGTGCGGGAACCCCTGACCGTCGCCCTGGCCCTGCTCGGCGTGCCGTTCTACATCGTGTACGGGAACACTGTCGTGAAAGTCGGCGGATGGCTCCAGCGGGTCTTCCCCCGACTCAAACGCAGCCCGGCCCAACGCCGGCAAAGCCTCGAGACCACCCGCCGCTGGGGCCCCTGGCTGCAAGTCGCGTTCATCCTCACCTACGCCCTGCTCTTCCTGATGCTCTACTCGACCTGGCGGGCCAATCGCATCAAGGCCGGGAACTTTCGCCCCCTGATTGTCGAGTACAAGACCGACTCGCCCCGCGTGGATGGCAGCCAGCGCTCGGATCACCTCGCTCTGCTCGGCACGACGTCGCGCTTTGCGTTTCTCTACGATCCCACGGCGCGGCGTACGGAGGTGGTGCCCCTCGATTCCATCGCCCGACTCAGCTGGGATGGCCGTACCCGCCGCGAGCAGGAGGCCGATGAAAAGGCCGCCCGCCCCACCCCGGCGGCCAACCCTCCGGCCAGCAGTCCGCTGCCCGCGGCCGCCCCGGCCGCCGCACCCCAACCGACCGCGCCGACCTCGCCCGCGGGCTGATGACCGCCGCGCCCGCGCGGCGCCGACTGCATGTCCGCCCTGAAATGCAAGGGCGCGCCCGCGGATTGTTGCCGGGCTTATTGTCACCGCGTTGTCGCCTAACACCGCGCATCCGACGCGTCTGCTCGCCATCGCGGTCCGTAGCAGTTGCCAACACCCGGACGCTTTCGTGTCCGGATTGTTCTCAACCAAAAACAAAAAATCCGTCTCCCCATGAAACTCCGTTCCCTCTTCGTCACGCTCGCGCTCGCCACGGGTCTGGTCGCTTCCGCCTCCGCCAAGACCGTCGTCGACATCGCCGTCGGCTCCCCCGACCACACCACGCTCGTCGCCGCCGTGAAAGCCGCCGGCCTCGTCGAAACCCTGAGCGGGCCGGTCCGTTCACGATCTTCGCCCCGACCAACGCCGCCTTCGCCAAGCTCCCCGCCGGCACCGTCGAGTCCCTGCTCAAGCCCGAGAACAAGGCCCAGCTCGTGGCCGTCCTCACCTACCACGTCGTCCCGGCCAAGGTCCTCGCCGCTGATGTGAAGTCCGGCCCCGCGCCAACCGTCAATGGCAAGACCCTCACGCTCAAGGTTGACGCCGACGGCGTGATGGTGAACAACGCCAAGGTCATCGCCACCGACCTCGTCGGCTCCAACGGTGTCATCCACGTGGTCGACACCGTCATCCTGCCCTGACGCGGTCGGCCGGTTCCCGATTTTTTCGTCTCGCTTCCACGCGCCCCTGCGACCCTCCGGTCGCGGGGGCTTTTTTTGGTGTCCGTTCCCGGCTCGCGCGCGGACTTGCGCCTCGCCGTCCCCGGCCGCGCCTGTTTGGCTCGAGGGGAGATGAAACCCCGCCTCACCCTGCCGGTCCTCCTGTGCCTCGTCACCCCGGCCCTCGCGGGCCAGCCGTACCGCGACGCGGTGCACGCCGGCGGCCCGCAGGTCATACCCGGCGCGGTCTTCTGCGCCTACTTCGACGAGGGCGGCGAGGGCGTATCCTATCACGACACCGATGCCGTGAACTCGGGCAGCGGCCGGCTCAATCCCGCCAACGGCACCTACCTGAACGAATTCCGGCAGCACGGCGGCCTCGACACCTCCTACACCAAGCAGGTCCCCGATCTCGATGCACCCAGCAACCGGGTCGTGCCGCCCCTCGGCCTCCTCTACGTCGGTTGGAACGAACCCGGTGAGTGGTTCAACCTCACCGTCGAGACGGCCACGGCCGGCCCTTACACCGCCGATCTGCTGTACACGGCGCAACGTGACGCGGATGTCTCGATCGAGGTGTCCGGCGGGACACCCCACCGCTTCACCCTGCCGTCCACCTTCGACCCCGCTGAGACCATTCCCTGGCGGCAGTGGCATCATTGGAACGTGCTGCCTGATGCCGCCACGCTCGACCTGCCGCGGGGCGTAACCGTGCTCACCGTGCGCATCGTCACCGGCGGCAACTGCAACCTCGCCACGCTCCTTTTCCGCCCGGCCGGCACCCCACGCCAAGGACCGGCCATCACGGCCCTCACCACGCCCGCGCGTTGAGCGGGCCCCACTCCGGAAAGGTGGAGCGCCTTGCCCCCAAGGCGCTGCCGGCCGCGGAAAAACGTGCAACCAGCTCTGCGGCATGGGTCCGGCTGAGGCCCCGGTCCTCGTCGGATTGATTGCCGGAATTTGGTTCCCGCTATATTTCCGGAATAATCACCCCCCGACGGCAACCCCGGCTGCGGCCCCGGGTCGTTCAGCGGCAGACCCTACCTTGGGTCCGCCGTCGCCGGCTCCGTTGAGCCGGTCTCCCTCCACCCACCCACCTGATGAAAAACAAAACTCTGCTTACCACCACCCTCCTCGCCACCGGCTGCGCCGCCCTCCTTTTTGCGGGCTGCGCCAAAAATGATCGCGAGGAGGTCGCCGACAAGTCCAAGGAAGTCTACCAGGACACCAAGACCGCCGTCGCCGCCGGCTGGAACAACCTCAAGGACTTCACCTTCGAGAAACGCAACGACTTCACCGCCACCCTCAAGGCCCGCCAGGCCGACCTCGAGGCCGGCATGAGCAAGCTGCGCTCCGAATACTCCGAAGCCAACGCCAGCGCCAGCCGCAAGGCCGCCATGGCCGAGCTGAAGGATTCCGAGGCCAACTATAAGGATAAGCTCGCCGCCGTGGGCAACGCCTCCGCCGACACCTGGACTGCCGCGCGCGACGACGTCGCCGCCGCCTGGGACCGTCTGCAGGCTTCCTACGCCAAGGCCCGCGCCGGGGAATAACCACCCCGGGGCCTTGGCCCTATCCTCGCAGGCGCGGTCGCCTGCGCTCCAACTCAGTCGTTATGGAGCCGCGGCGACCTCGCCGTGGGCATCACCCGGCGGAGGCCCGCGGGCCTCCGCCCTTTTTTCGCCCACCCGCCCCGCTCACGCCGCGAGGAAACCCGTCACGATCAGCAGCGCCACGAGGATGCCCATCAGGCTCTCGCCGGCGATTAGGCCCGACGCCACCGGCACCACCGTCTTCTCCGCCAGCACGGGATGCTTGCGGCGCAGCCACTCGGCGCCCGCCGCGCCCAGGAACATCGCGATGCAATTGCTGCCCGGGATCACCATCGCGATGCCGATGCCGGAGGGCGACGGCAGCAGCGGACGAAGCCTCTTGGGCGCGAACTTCTCGGCCAGCGCCAGCGCCACGCCGAGCGCGAGGCCGATCAGGATCGCCGACTTCGAGGAGGGATGCAGCGCCGACACGCCATGCGCGAACGCCTGCGACACCCCCGCCCAGACCACACACGACGGCGCCGGCCAGGCCTCGCCCCCGAGCACGCTCGGGTCGGGAATGATCAGGTTGAAGGCGGGCACCACCACGATGGCCCCGACCACCACGCCGAAGAGCTGCGCATAGACCTGGTGCCGCGGCTTTGCGCCGAGCAGCCAGCCGGTCTTGAGCGTGGTCAACAAATCCGCGGCGTGCAGGCCGATGCCGCCCGTGACGTTGGCCGACATGATGTTTCCCGCCACGTTGCCGGGCGTGATGATGCCGTAGATCATCTGCGTGACCGGACCCAGCGCCTTCGTCGGCGTCACATCCGTCTCGCCCGTCACGCGCGCGGCCACGAATCCCATGACCACCGCCAGCGGCACGGCGATGAGCCCGGCCCAGAGCGGAATCTGGAACAAACCCACCATCAGCGCGGTGACGACGGGCGCCAGCACGACGAAACCAACCGGAAACCACCACGCGGGACACTCGATGGCGGCGATGCCGCTGTCCCCCGCCTCGGCCTGTTTCCGGAACACGCGCGTCAGGCCGCTGAAGGAGCGCCCGATGCTCTTGTAATCCAGCGCGAACGACGTGAGCCCCGAAGCCACGAGGATCGCCGCGCCCGGCCAGAGCGTCCAGGCCACGATGGCCTTGTAACTGACGGTGGTCACGATGCCCTGTGCGACCAGGGCCGGCGCCAGCACGGCGTAGGTGAGCAAGCCTCCCAGCAGCATCGACCAGCCCGTGCGGAAACTCATCAGGGCGCCGCCGCCGAGCAGCACGACCTCGGCCTTCAACGCGATCGTCCACTGCGCGAGGCTGTGGCCGGCCAGCGTCACCGGCAGCCCGATCGTGCCGGGAATCCAGTGCCACGCGTCGCGCAGCCAGGTGAAGACCGCGGCAAAGACCGCCGAGCCGCCCAGCCACGCGGCCTTGCCCGCGCCCCCGCCCGCCGCGGCGGTGTGGATCGACTGGATCGTCTCCGCCGTGGCCGTGCCGGTCGGAAACGCCAGCCCCTCCTGGTTGATGAGCTGCCGCTTGATCGGGATCGCCGCGAACACGCCCAGCGCCGCGATGACACCAAACCACGCGATCATCGAAATCGTGTCCGGTCGCACCGTCGTGATCATGAACAGCGCGCCGAAGGCCGCCATGTTGCCGCCGCCGGTCATGTAACCCGCCCCCGAGGCGACCGTGGTCAGCGCGTTGTTCTCCAGCGGCCCGAGCGGTTTCTTCACGATCCGCAGCGCCTGCAGCAGCTGGAATGACCCAAAGGCCAGGATGCACGCCGTCAGCGTCACCCCCATGCTCCAGCCCGTCTTGAAAAACACGTAGATGTTCGAGAGGCACATCGCCGCCCCGATCAACATGCCGACCACCACCGCCCGCACCGTGAGATTCGCGTCGTGCGGCCGGTACGTGTTTTTCAGCCAGTCGGCTTCGCGGGTGGAGGCATCAGCCGGCACGGCGGCCGGGACGGGGGAAGCAGACGGAGCGGACATGCGGCGTTGGGAGGTGGGAGGTGAGGCGAACGACGGGGCCCAACGCTTATGACACGACCGGCCGGTGAACAAGCCTTAGATGGCCGCCCGCCGCCGGTGCATCTCCTCGAGCAGCGCCGGAAATGCCGCGCGGATGGGCGAGCTGGCGAGAAATTCCTCCGCCTTCCCCTTCGCCCCCCGCGTGCGCAGGCCCGCATAGACGTGCAGCTCAAACTGCAGCCGCAGCTGCGCCTCCGCCTCACTCAGGCCCAGGGCGGCCAGCAGCATCAGCAGCGACTCCACGGTGGAATAACGCCCGTCGTGCTCATGCGTGCGCAGCTGGTAGCGGCCCGGGCCGTCCTCCGGCAAACGCACCAGCCGCCCCCACGCGGCCACCTCGGTCGACATCCGCGCGGCCTCGCGCCAGCTGCCGTCCAGCAACAACACCTGCAACCCCTCCGGCGCCGCCCCGGCCGGCAGGGGCTCGCCCCGAGGGTGCAGGATCCACAGCTCGCGGCCCGGCAGGCGGAAGGTCGCGGGATCGGGCGGCGTCTCGCGCCGGAACAGATGACCGCGCGAGGCCGGCATCACCCGGTTGATCAGCCGCCCCGTGCTGGTCGGGCGGTGATACTCGCGGTGGTGGATCAGCACCTCCACCTGCAACGGGCACACCACCGCCCGCTCCCCGGCGCAGATGCACCAGCGGGGCACAAATTGACACCGGGCGCACCGCGGGGCGCCGGCCAGGACCACACTTCTTGCCATCCCGCCAGCAGGCCGCGCCCGCCCGCCCGGGTCAATCCCCGGCGCGGCCCGGCCACTGGCACGGGAACAGCTTCTGCCCGGGCTACCCCATGAAGCTCCTTGCCGTCTCCGACCTGCATTTCGGCCTGACGCAGTTCGACTGGGTCGTGCAGCAGGCCGGCTCGTACGACGCCGTCATCCTCGCCGGCGACCTCCTCGACCTCGGCGGCCACCTCGACCTCGATTCCCAGATCACGGTGGTCGTGAAATACCTCCGCACCATCAGCACCAAGACCCGCCTGCTGGTCTGTTCCGGTAATCACGACGGCGATGAAAAAAACGCCGACCATGAGTTCGTCGCCCGCTGGCTGCAGCGCGTCCGCGCCGCCGGGCTGGTGGTCGACGGGGCCGGCACGGACATCGGCGGGATGCGGCTTTCGGTCTGCCCCTGGTGGGACGGCCCGGCCACCCGCACGGCCATGGGCGCCTTCCTGCGCGCGGAGCAACCGGTCCCGCCGCGTCCCTGGCTCTGGGTCCACCACGCCCCGCCCGATGGCGTCGGCGTGAGCTGGACCGGACAAAAGCACGCCGGTGACACCTTTCTCGTCGAAACCATCCGCGAGCTCGCCCCGGATTTTGTCTTCTCCGGCCACATCCACAATTCCCCCTTCCGCACCGGCGGGGCCTGGGCCGTTCGCCTCGGCCGCACCTGGGTCTTCAACGCGGGCCACCAACTGGGCGCGCCCCCCTCCTACATCGAGCTCGACCTCAGCCGCCGCACGGCGCGCTGGGTCTCCCAGGCCGGCGACGAGGAAATCTCCCTCGACGCGACGGAAGTCCCAGCCGTACCCCAGACCCCAGCCTAAGGACCGGCCCGCCGGCGACAGGAGTTCCGCCGATCGCCCCCCTCAATCCCCCGCCTCGCGTCGCGGGATGTCCCGCGGGTGCTTGTGCATCAGGCTGTCGAGCACCTCATCAATCATGCCGAGATGATCCGACCGGTCCCGGAACTGGTGCTTGATGTCCACGAGGTAACGGTTGAGTGAATCCAGCCGTCGCGCCAGGATGACCGCCAGGTGCAGCGCGAACCCCGGGTGCAGCTGGAAGAACATGGCCGGATCCTCGACCTGGCGAAAGGTTGCCGCGGTCAGCGCCTTCACCGTGGCGGTGGGCGACGTCCCGAGCAGGTAGGACATGTCGCCGAAAACCGCGCCGGGCTCGTACACCTCGGCGATGACCTCCCCGGCCTTCAGCACCTCCACCTCCCCGCTTTCGAGGAAGAACAGGCCGTCCACCGGGCGCCCTTCGGTGATGAGCACGTCGCCGGGCGCACAGGTGATGGCCGGCAGGGATCGGAGCAGGGATAAATCCATGGGGAAGATGGGGGACAATCCCCGACGAGCAGGTTTCAGGCCGCCTCCGCAATACTTCGCTATTTGCCGGCGATGCGATTACGTGAGCCCATGGACACCGCTCTTCCCGCCGCCCCGCGTCTCGCCGCCCTCCGCTGTTGGATGCAGGGCCGCCGCGTTTACTTGGAAATCACCGAGCGCCGCCGCATCAGTTTTCCCACGAGCAAATACGACCAGTTGGCCTACGCCTCCCAGGTCGAGCTCGAGAAGATCCACCTGCACGACGAGGGCCGCGTCATCCGCTGGGACTCCCTCGACGAGGAGATCCAGGTTGAGGATGTGGCCAACAGCCGCTATACCCATACCGCACGCTCCGTGCCCTTTGTCACGGCGCTGGCGCCGGAGAAGCCGGCCCCCAAATACACCTTCTGAGGCGGCCGCGGCTCAGCCGCGGCGCCGTTGCAGCACGCTGATCTCGTCCCGGAGGGTGTTGCCGTCCTGGCGGGCCGTCCGGCGGGCCCGCTTGAAGGCGGCCTCGGACGACTTCAGGCCCTCGGTCAGCTCCCCGTTGGCCTTGGTTAGTTGGGCGATGCTGGCGTGGGCCAGCTGGAGCTGCTGTTCGAGTTCTTGGATGCGTTCAACGGACATGTCCGGTCCCGGTAGCCCCGAACCTTCACATTAGCCAACCCTATATCCTCCGGCGACCGGGCTTTGCCCTCGCGCCCGCGGCGAATCCGCGAATCATCACCGTGCGTGGCCCGTATTGGCCGGCAGTCTTATTGGTGGGCCCCCCGCCGAACCCCGGTTCGTTTGGGAGCCCGAAACCCGATTCCCGGGACCGGACTGGCGGCGGATCTGACCCGCGCAACAACGATCCCATGGGTTCCAAACTATACGTCGCCAATCTGTCCTACAATGTCACCGAGGCCGAGCTCCGCACCGCCTTCGAGCCCTTTGGCGGCATCGCCGACATTTTCCTCGCCACCGACCGCGAGACCGGCCGCCCCCGCGGGTTCGGCTTCATCACTTTCAACACCGACGAGGAAGCCCAGGCCGCCATCGCCAAGATGAACGGCGTCGAGCTCGATGGCCGCGCCCTCACCGTGAACGAGGCCCGGCCGAAGGAGGGTGGTCCCTCCGGTGGCGGCGGCGGTGGTGGCGGCGGCGGCGGCAAAAATTTCGGCCCCGACCGCCGCGCCGGCGCCTTCCAACAGCGCAACAAAAACCGGCGCTGAGTCCTGCCCGCCCGGAACCCACCCCGGGCCGGGCGGTCTGAATCGGCCATGATTGCCATCCGCCTGATCCGGCCGGGGCTCTTGCTCACCGGCCTGCTCACCGGCCTGACGCTGCCGCTGGCGGCCGCCACGGCCGAAACGGACGCACTCAACGCCCTGCGGCCCGAGGCTCCCCTCACCCTGGACGATCTCCGGCCGCAGCCCCGCGAGCGCCCGCGACTCCGGGTCAGCGAGGTCCTGACCGACGAAGGGCGCCTGCGCGTGCACGGCGGCCTGTCCTTCACCGTGGGCGGCAGCAGCGGCGGTGGCAGCTTCCACGGCACCTCAGCCTGGGCGAGCTACTACGACCCGGTCACAGGCATCAGCCTGGCGTTTTCCTACTCCACGTTCTCGGGCGACGGGCTCTACGACACCTATCCCCGTTATTTTTCCTCGTACCCCAGCGCCTACCCTTATGCGGGAGCCCTGGACTCTCCCGGAGTGA
This sequence comes from Lacunisphaera limnophila, assembly GCF_001746835.1. NCBI lineage: Bacteria > Pseudomonadati > Verrucomicrobiota > Opitutia > Opitutales > Opitutaceae > Lacunisphaera > Lacunisphaera limnophila. The sequence continues at coordinate 218,076 of NZ_CP016094.1, forward strand.
CCGCGGTCAACGTTCCGCGTTACACCGCCGCTCCGGTCGACCGCACTGACGCGCCATCGTTCATCCGCAGCGGCGCGAGCGATTCCATCCCCCACCGCTTCCCGGCCGCCGGCGACGACTACGTCCCGTCCACCCGGAACGCGCGGCGCTGAGCTTCATTTTGGCGGCAGGATGGCGATCAGCTCGATGTCGAAGATCAGGCCCGACACCGGCGGGATGTTGCCCGCCTGCATGCTGCCGTAGCCCAGACTCGGCGGGATGTAGAGGATGGCGCGGCCACCGGGCTTCATGAAACCGAGCCCGTCGGCCATGCCCCGCACCAGCCGGTCGAGGCCAAACTCCGCCGGCTGGCCCCGCGCGCGCGTATCGTCGAATACCGTCCCGTTCGCCAGTGAGCCCGTGTAGTGCACCCGCACCCGGTCCGAGAAGGTCGGAGCCGTCCCTTCGCCCGGGACGAGGATCTTGATCCCCAGGCCCGTGCTGCGCCAGTCGACCGCCGGATCCGCCGCGGCCTCGACGCCGAAAAATTTCTCCCGCTTCACCACGTGATCCGGCTTCACCGGCACCGGCGGCGCGGGTGGCTCCGCCGGCGTGCAAGCCGCGAGGATGAGGGCAAGGGCGGGCAAGAGGAGGCGCAACATGCCCCCAACCTAACGCCGCCCCCGATCGAGCCAAGGGGAGAAATATAGATTTAGTACTTGCTTAATTAAGTTTTGCCTTAATCTTAATCGACATGCTCAGCCTGCCCGCCCTCGCCGACCCCACCCGCCGCCGCATCGTCGAACTGCTCGCGCAACGCGACCGCACCACCGGCGAGTTGGTGGACGAGTTTGACGTCAGCGCGCCGGCCATTTCCCAGCACCTGAACGTGCTCCGCGAGGCCGGGCTCGTGATCACCCGCGCCGAGGGCCAGACCCGCATCCAGTCCCTCAACCCGGCCGGCCTCGACGAGGTCGGGGCCTGGCTGGAAAAGACCCGCGCCTTCTGGTCCGGCCGCCTCGACGCCCTCGAGCGCGAGCTGCGCGCCGAGGACGCCCGCGCCGCCCAGGCCGCCAAGCGGAAAAAGAATTCATGAATACCAACGATCCCTACGGCACCTTCCACGGACGGGCGGAAGTCCGCCTGGTGCGCACCCTGCCCGGCCCCATCGAACGCATCTGGGAATACCTCACCGATCCGGCCAAGCGCGCGCGCTGGTTCGCCGGCGGCGTCTGCGAGCCGAGGGCCGGCGGCAAGAACGACCTCGTCTTCCAGCACAAGCACCTGTCGCCGCACGAGGAACCGCCGGAGCAATACAAGCAGATGAATGACGAGGGCTTCAGGATGCCGTCGACCATCCTGCGCTGTGAGCCGCCGCGCCTGTTGAGCTACACGTTCGACGACGAGTCCGACGTCACCTTCGAGCTTACGCCGCAGGGCGCGGAGGTCCTCCTTGTCCTGACCCATCGCGCCCGCGGCTCCGACATTCCCTCCATCCCCGGTTACGCGAGCGGCTGGCACACCCATTTCGACCTGCTCCGCGCCCTGCTCGAGGGCCAGACTCCCCCGCCCTTCTGGGCCACGCACCGGCGGCTCAAGGAGGAATACCTCCGGCTCTACGCCAGTGTGACACCGTAACCCGGCCCGCCCGCCCGGCTTCCCATCCGATGCCTCCCGGCATCCCGGGCGGAGCTTTGCCCACCCCTTTCCTTCCCACCCAAATCCAACCATGAAATCCACCGCCTCCGACCAGACTCCCCTCGCCGCTCCCAGCCAGAAGTGGCTCGACGCCCAGCACGAACTCGCCCGCCAGGCCGACGCTACCCCGCCGCCTGCCTCCGCTTTCACCCACCCGACCGTCGTGACGCCCGCCGACTGGCTCGAGGCCCGGCGGGAGCTGCTCTGCCTGGAAAAGGAATTCACCCGCCAGCGTGATGCCCTCGCCGCCCGCCAACGCGCGCTGCCCTGGGTCAAGGTCGCCAAGCCTTACGCCTTTGCCGGCCCGGCCGGCCGCGTTTCGCTGCCCGACCTCTTCGCGGGTCGCAGCCAGTTGATCGTCCAGCACTTCATGTTCGGCCCCGGCTGGGAGGAGGGCTGCAAGAGCTGCTCGTTTATGCTGGATCACCTCAACCCGGTCACCGTGCACCTGCAGGCGCGCGATGTGGCCTTCGCCGTCATCTCCCATGCCCCGCTACAGGAAATCCTGCCTTTCCAGCGGCGGATGGGTTGGACGGTCAACTGGGTCTCCGCCCACGGCACGGACTTCAACGCCGACTTCCATGTGTCGTTCCCGGCCGAGGCCGTGGCCCGGGGCAAGGTGGACTACAACTACTCCCTGCAGGAGGTGCCGAACCAAGAGCTGCCCGGGATCAGTGTATTCACGCGGGGCGGTGATGGCGCGATCTACCACACCTATTCCACCTATGGCCGCGGCGTCGAGCTGGTCATGACCACCTACGACCTCCTTGACCTCGTGCCCCGCGGCCGCGACGAGGCCGGCCTCGACTACGGCATGGCCTGGGTCCGGCATCACGACCGTTACGACCATGCGACGCCGGCTCAGTGAATTCCTCCGCGGCCCCTGGCGACGGCGGGCGGGTGCCGCCCTGCTCGTGGCGGCGGCCCCGAAGTGCCTCCTGTGCGCGGCCGCCTACGCCGGGCTCGGCACTGCCGCCGGGCTCGGCGGTCCCGAGCTCTGCGGCCCGCCCGCCACTCCCCTCACTCCCTGGATCGCCCTGCTCGGTCTGGCCGGCGCCACTGGCCTGCTCATCCGGCATCGTTCGCGCCCACCTGACCCTCCGGCATCCGAATCGGACAATATCTGCTGAGTCGTCGCGATTTCACATCCATACAATTGCCTGTCATGTAGTTGTGCCACAAACAGGGTAATACCACCCAGCAGCCTGGCTGATAAACCGTTGGGCACGATCAAGTCAGCCGGCTTCGGTGCCGTTATGAATCGTTATGCTGTCTGCCCAAGTCTCGCCCACCGAACTGATCGAGGCGGCCCGGGAACTCCCCGGTGCCCCGCGCCTGCTCATCGAGCTGGGCATGCTGATCCATGACCCCGGCACCGACGCCCGCGATGTCACCGATCTGCTGAAGCAGGATCCCGCGCTCGCCGCGCGCCTCATCCGCATGGCCAACAGCGCGGTCTATGCCCGGTCCGAACCCGTGTCCTCCACCGAGGGTGCGGTGAGCTGCATCGGCTTCGAGGAAGTGCACCGCCTCGTCGGCGCCCTCGCCGCCACCCAGCTCGCCGAGCAGCGGCTCGACCTCCACGGCATCGACGGCGCCCGCCTGCGCAAGATCTCCCTTTTCACCGCCGTTCTCATGGAGGAACTCGCAACGCCCGCCGGCGAAAGCCGCCGCCGCTGCTACACCGTGGGACTGCTGCGCTCCGTCGGCATGATGGCCCTCGAGATCATCGGCCGCCGCCACGGCCGCGTCCCCCCCTTCAACCCCGGCAGCGGCCAGCCCGTCCACGAATGGGAAAAATGCCACTGGGGCATCGATAACTGCGAGGCCGCCGAGATCATCCTCAAGGACTGGCGCCTGCCCCACGAAACGGTCATCGCCATCCGCCACCATTACCTGCCCGACGGTTACCACAACCCCATCATCCACCTGCTCGCGCTCGCCGCCGGCTCCGCGGCGGACCGCTACCAGGGCATCGCGGGCGAGGAAAACTACTGGCGGTCCACGCCGGAAAATTTTCGCAAGGCCGGCCTGCCGATGCGGGATTTCCAGCTCGCCTCCGAGAAGGCCCAGCAGACGTTCCAGCGCCTCGAGGCCGCGCTGGCCTGAGGCGGCCACCCGCCCGCTCGTCCGGAAGCTTGCGGCCGGATTGAGGTTTTTTGCGCGAGCGCATCCCCGCCCGAACCGCTCAGGGCACCTGCACTGTCTGCGCGCCCGCCCGCAGCGCCACGGTCTTCCCGTCCCACAAAAATTCCCCCGTCACCCCCTCCGGCAAGGTGACTTCCGCCTGCAGGCCGGCCCCAGCCCGACGCAGGCTCACGGCAATCTCCCCGCGCGGATGCGGGATCGTCGCCGCCGCTTCCTGCAGGTGTCCCAGGTGGGGCGCGATGCGTACGGTGGCAAAGCCAGGTGACGCCGGTTCGACGCCCACGACCGTCGCGAGAAATTCATAGACCGGCGAGGCGCTCCACGCATGGCAGTCCGAGCGCGTCGGATCGGGTTTTTCCGCAAAGGTCGTCAGGCCCCGCGCCAGCATGGCGTGCCACTGCCCCAGGCCGGCGAGATAGCGGTCACCCAACCCGGCTTCCTTCAGCGCCCGCAACAGGTAGAACCGGAAATAAGTGGTGGCCTGCACGAGCGATTTATCGTCCGCCACCCGCCCGATCAACTCGCCGGCCGCCTCCGCCGTCACGGCGCCGGCCAGCACGGCAAAGACATTGGCGTGCTGGCTGTAGGTCTGTTTCGCGGGCGTGTCGGCATACACCCGGCGCACCGGATCCCAGCAGTGCTGGTTGACGGCGGCCCGCAGGCCCGTCGCAACCTGCTCATAATGCGTCGCCAACTCCGGCCGGCCCAGCGACCGGCAGAGCTCTGCCGCCCGCCGCAATGTGCCGGCGTATTGCAGGGTCACGATGCTCGAGCCGCCGGTGTGCGCGCCCGGCGCCTCGCCGCCGATGCCCAGGCCGCTGTTCCAGGCCCATTCATCCGCCCAATCCACGAACGTCCAGTAAGGCACCGGCCCGACCAGGCCGGTCGCGGGATCGATCTTCGCCTCGAACCACGCGAGCACCGCCTGCAGGCCGGTCAGCCGCGCGCGGAGAAAGGCGTCGTCACTGCGGTGCCGCCAGTAGTCGTGCAGCATGTCCACCCAGAACAAAGAAAAGGTATTGATCAGCTGCGGGCTGTACGACGGGTAACGGCTCTGCGTGAGCCCCTCGGGAATCCGCGAGCGGTCATAAAGCTCGAGGGCGTTGCGCATCAGCCGGTCGTCGCCGGACACATACAGCGAGATGAGCGCCTGGATGCGGGTGTCACCGACGTACTGCAGTTGCTCGTAGTACGGACAGTCCACGTAGGTGTCGATCGCGCACAGCCGCGCGGTGCGCCAGCCGACCGTCCAGATGCGGGCCAACTCGGGATCATCGCTGCGGAAGGTCGCGTTCTCCTTGAACGGGTAACCGGTGAACACGCCGCTCAGATCCTCGATCACCAGCGGCTCGGTCCCGGTCGTGATGTCGAGCTGCACATACCGGTAGGTACGAAAGTCCATCGGCGCAAACAACCGCCGCGCCCCGCCGTCCGGCCGGAACTGGTCCCCCAGACCGAGCATCACGCGGCCCTCGTGCTCGTCGCGGTGACCTTTCTGTTTTTTCGCGTCGAACAGCCCCTCGGCGTAACGCAGGGTCACGGTCGCACCGCGGCCGCCGCTGACCGTGAGCTGCGGAAACGAGTTGGTCAGATGCCCCTGGTCGAGCAGCACCGCGGCCGTCGTCCCCGCCGGCACCGTCAGCGGTCCGGTCCCGGCCAGAAAATCCGCCGGCACCGTCACCCCGGTCGCGCGCACCACTCGCGCCAGCCGCTCGGGGGTTTCCTCCAACAGCGGGATCGAGCGCGGCTTGAGCCAGTAATCCACGTCCGTGCCCCACCCGTGCGGCAGCCCCGGACCCAGCAGTCGCGGCGCGCTCCAGGCGCTGGCCTCAAAACCGGCCTGCTCCCAGCCCCAGGGATGGCGCGCCGCCTCGAAGCGGTCGCCCGGCCCCACCACCACGAAGGTGTGTAAGTCATCCCGGTCCGCCCGAAAGGGGGCGTACGCCTCGGCCCGCGTTACTTTCCAGTCCGGCCCGGTGTCCGCGGCGCGTTCCGCCGCCGTGTCGCCCTGCAGCAGGAACGCCGTGCGCAGCCCCATGCTGGCATAGGGGGCGAGGTCGCCATAACCGACCAGCCGCACCGCCAGCACGTTGGTCCCCGCCGTAAGCCACGGAGCCAGGTCGTAACTCTCATAACGCCACTCGGCGGGATCACTCGCCTGCGGCCCGTAACCCACCGGCCGGCCGTTGACCCACAGCCGGTAGCGGGCATCGCCCGTCACGTGCACGACGAATCGCGCGGGCTTCGCCGCCAGCGTGAGCTCCCGCCGAAAAAGGTAGACGCCATATTCGGCCTTGGGCGCAGCCGGATGCGTGATCCAGCGCGCGGACCAGCGCTGCGCCAACAGCTCCGGCGCCGGGACCGGCAGACCGCTGGCGGTGCCGCGGGCGCTCGCGCTGCCCGGAAGTGAAACGACGCCAAGCAGGACAATCGCGCCGAGGCGGCGCAGGCAGCGGGGTAGCATGCCCCGTGATGACAGCACCGGCGGGCGGTGACAAGCCCGCCCGCGGCGGATTCCGGCTCGTCAGCCGCCTCCCCGATGGGCTAGATCGTGTCAACCCACCCACCCCAACCAAGGAACTTCCCATGCCCCGCTACATCGATGGTTTCGTACTCCCGCTGAAAAAGAAGAATCTCGCGGCCTACCGCCGCATCGCCGCCAAGGCCGGCAAGATCTGGAAGAAGTACGGCGCGCTCGATTACGTCGAGGCCGTCGGCGACGACCTCAAGATCCCGGGCATGGAAACGTCGTTCCCCGGCCTGGCGAAGAGCAAGCCCGGCGAGACGGTGGTGTTCTCGTTCATCACCTATAAATCGCGGGCTGACCGCGACCGCGTGACCAAGCGGATCATGCAGGACCCCGAGATCATGAAAATCTGCGACCCTAAAAAGTCCCCCTTCGACTTCCAGCGCATGGCCTACGGCGGCTTCAAAGCCATCGTCGAGTTATGAAACGGTTAATCCTGCTGCTCGGCCTGGTCGCGGTCCTGCCCGCCGCTGCCGCGCCCCTCGTGCTCAAGGTGATGACCTACAACCTGCGCTACGCGAGCACCCAGTCTCCTCACGCCTGGCCCGACCGCCGGCCCGTCATGCGCGACCTTCTCGCCCGCGAGGCCCCCGACGTCATCGGCACGCAGGAGGGATTGTATGGCCAGCTGCGCGACCTCGCGGCCGACCTGCCGGACTACGAGTGGATCGGCCTCGGCCGCGCCGGTGGCAGCGCGGATGAGTTCACGGCAATCTTCTTCCGCCGCGATCGTTTCGAACCCGTCGCCTTCGACCACTTCTGGCTCTCCGACACCCCGCAGGTCATCGGCTCGATCACCTGGGGCCCGAAATACCGCCGTATGGCGAGCTGGGTGCGCCTGCGCGACAAGGCCACCGGCCGGGAATTCGAGGTCTGGAACACGCACTTCGACCACGAGGTGGAAGTGGCCCGGCAAAAATCCGCCGCGCTCATCCGCGACCGCCTCGCCCAGGTTGACGCCGCCACGCCGCTGGTGCTCGTCGGCGATTTCAACTGCACCGCCGGTGCCAGCCGCGCCCACGAGATCCTGACCCGCGAGGCCGGTCTCACGGACACCTGGGACGCCGCCCCCGCGCGCGCCAACGCGGACCTGAATACCTTCAACGGCTTCAACCCGCCCGCCCACGCCGGCGAACGCATCGACTGGATCCTTGCCCGCCGCCCCGCCGCCGTGGAGGCCGCCGGCATCGTCGACTACACCGGCCTCCCGCAGTTCCCGAGCGACCACTTCCCCGTGACCGCCACCGTGCGCTTCTAAGACACCCGCCGTTTTCAGGCCGGGACCCGCAACTGGAGCAGGTCCCACTTGTTGCCGTATAGGTCACGGAACACCGCCACCGTGCCATACGCCTCGTGCCGGGGCTCCTCGTCGAACACCACGCCGGCCGCCCGCATCGCGCCATGGTCGCGCGTGAAATCATCCGTCTCGAGAAACAGCCAGACCCGGCCACCGCCCTGCGCCCCGATCAGCTCCGCCTGCGCCGGCGTCGCCGCCCGCGCCAGCACCAAGCCGGTGCCATCCCCGCCGCGCGGCGCCACCCGCACCCACCGCTTGTCCGGGGCCAGGGCCGTGTCCTCCTGCAACACGAAGCCGAGCTTCGTCGTGAAAAACGCGATCGCCTCATCATAATCCCGCACCAACAGGGTGAGTGCTCCGAGCCGTTGTCCCATGCGCACACTCTCGGCCCGGCCCCCGCTGCCGTCAATGCCCCAGCCCGCCAGCCCGGCGCCACCGAGATCGGTCTTGCGGATTTTCATTTCGCGATTCCCCTGAACCCACGTCCCGGCGGCCCTCCCGGCCCCCGGGTGACATCCCTAAACCAACCCCTCCATGAAAAAGTACTTCCTCGCCCTTCTGGCCGCCACCCTGCTCTCGCTCGGTGCCGCCTCCGCCACCGCCAGCGAAACCGCCCCGAAGTCCGTGATCCACGTGGTCTCCGTCAAATGGAAGGCCGATGCCTCGCCTGCGGCCATCAAGGCCGCCCTCGATGGGGTCCAAGCCCTGCCCGCCGCCTACAAGGGCATCACGCGGGTCTGGACTAACGCCTTCAAGGTCCAGGGTGACTGGTCCCACGTCATCGTGATGGAATTCGCCGATGAGGCCGCCCTCAAGGCCTACGCCGGGAGCGACGCCCAGAAGGAATGGTACAAGGTCTACCTGCCGGTCCGCGAGCGCAGCAACACGCACGACATCACCAACTGATTCCCGCGCCAACTCCCTGAGCGAAATCCGGGCCGCCGTCAGGCGGCCTTTTGCTTTTCGCCCACCGGCACAAAGGCCGCATCGCGTAGCGCCGCCGGCCCGGGGGAGTGGGTCCGCCTCCGTGGAATATTGCACTGGCCTGCGGGGCAAAAATTCGCACGCTGACCGCCCGTCGCCGGTGTTGGTCCTAATGGCTGCTTCCACCCCAAAACCTTTGCGCCTGGTCCCAGGACGCCAGCGGCGTGGATCATGGGCCGGTCGATCCCCCACTTGGCTGGCCCTCCTCCTCCTGAGTGTCAGCCTGCCGGGCCGGGGCCGCGCCGGCGATGAGACCGTCCTCACCGAACTGACCTTCGAGCAGCTCGGCCAGATTATTGTCACGACCGCGTCCAAGCGACCGGAGCCCCTCGCCGACACGGCCGCCGCCATCTCGGTGCTGACGGGAGCGGAGCTCCACAACCTGGGCGTCACATCGGTTCCGCAGGCGCTGCGGGGCATCACCGGCCTCAATGTCGCCCAGATCAACGGAGCCTCCTGGGGCATCGGCGCCCGCGGATTTTCCGGCCAATTTGCGACCAAGCTGCTCGTGATGATTGATGGCCGGTCCGTGTACACCCCGGTCTTTGGCGGGGTTTTTTGGGACACCCAAAACTACCTGCCCGAAGACATCGACCGGATTGAGGTCGTTCTGGGCAACGGTGGCTCACTGTGGGGCGCCAACGCGGTGAACGGCGTGATCAACATCCTGACCAAGGACGCCAAGGACACCCAGGGTGACTTGCTCGCGGTGTCCGTGGGAACGCGGGGCAGCGGCATGGTCAGCGCCCGCCACGGCGCCAAGTTGGCTCCCGCGGTCTTCGGGCGGGTCTACGTGAACTACCGCACCACGGCCTCGACCATCGATCCCGGTGGAAGTGAGGCGGGCGACGCGACACGCTTCCTGCAGGGCGGATGGCGCGTGGATGGCACGCGCGGGAACGCCCGCTGGACATTGCAGAGTGATGCCTATCAGGGGTGGAATGACTACCGGATTACCCTGCCTTCGCTGGCGGTGGGACCGCCCTACCAGTTCACGGACGAAACCGGCGAGTCCACGGCCGGTGGCAACCTGCTTGGGCGCTGGGAGACGTCCCTTGACTCGGGCGATTCGCTTCAAGCGATGGCCTACTTGGACTATGCCGAGAGAAAGGGGCCGCTCTTCGAGAACCGCACCCGGACCGTCGAGGTCGATATGCAGCACACGCTCACGGCGATCGGCCGGCATGAGCTCACCTGGGGTCTGTCGGCCCGTCAGATCGACATCCAGACCCGCGATCGGTGGATCAGCTACCTGTCACCTCCGAACTCTCTCTGGCTCGCCAGCGCTTTTGCCCAAGACAAAATCACGCTGATTCGTGACCGGCTGAACCTGAATGCCGGGCTGAAGCTCGAGGGTGGCAGCAGAAACCGCACCGAACAACAGCCCAGCCTCCGCCTCGCCTGGCTGCCCACCCCGAACCAAGTACTCTGGACCAGTTGGGCCCGGGCAGCCCGGACCCCCGCACTGACGGAAAACTACGGCGTCACCTACCCAGTGGTCCTACCGCCCGGAGCCCTCGACCCGCAGCTGCCTGCGGCCGTGCGGGCCACGGGTACGCCCGGCTTGGACGTCGAGACCCTTCACTCCTTGGAAGCGGGCTGGCGGTGGCAAGTCACCGACTCTCTCAATCTCGCCCTGACCGGATATCTGAACGACTATGACGATCTGATCGAGGTCAACAACGCCAGCCCCTTCGTCGAGGCCTCGCCGCAACCAGTGTTCATTATTCCGGCGGTCTTAAACAACGACCTGACTGGTCAAACCCACGGCGGCGAGATCACCATGCATTGGCAACCGGTGGAGCAATGGCACCTGACCGTCGGCTATGCCTACACCCTGACGCGATTCGCAAGGGCGGGGCCGGATGACCTCAACATCGTCCGCACCAGCGGCAACACACCGCGCCAGTCCGCGTCCGTTTCCACTACTTGGACCCCGGTCAAGACCTGGCAGTTCACAGGCTCACTTCGCTATGTCGATCGCTCGACCTCCTTGGATATCCCCGCCTATGTCGACTTTGACTTCAGCTTGGCTTGGCATCCGAACCCGCAGTGGGAAATCGCCCTCACGGGGCAGAATGTCCTGCACGAACACCATCTTGAAGGGAAACCGGGCGTCATCGGCCCGACCGCGGAAATCCCCCGGGTGGTGGCCCTCCGCCTGACCTGGAAACGGTAGGCGCGGATTGGCTCCCGCTCCCCCACCGCGCAAACCACCCGACATCACCATCTGATCGGCGTCGGTTTTCCCTCTGCCGCCGCCCGTTTTTCGGGCGGCTTTATTGATGCATTCAGGGCGGAGGTGCGGGCGCGGATCACATCTGTTCTAACAAGCGAGCAAAATGTTACTGGCCAGTATTGTAAGCCCGGCATCAGCCTGCGCGAATGCCTGAAACGCCCCTGATCTCGCATATTTACACAGCTGATCCGTCCGCGCACGTCTTCAACGGCCGGATCTACCTCTACCCGTCGCACGACCGGGAAGGGAACATACCCGACAATGACCTGGGGGACCAATATGACATGGTGGACTACCATGTTTTCTCGATGGACCGCGTCGGCGGCCCGGTGACCGACCACGGCGTCGCCCTCGATCTCAAGGATGTGCCCTGGGCCAGCAAACAGCTCTGGGCTCCCGACGCCGCCTTCAAGAACGGCAAGTACTACCTCTACTTTCCCGCCCGCGACAAGGCCGGCATCTTCCGCATCGGCGTCGCCGTCGGCGACCGGCCCGAGGGCCCGTTCAAGGCCGAGCCGCAACCCATCGCGGGCACCTACAGCATCGATCCTTGCTGCCTGAACGACGACGACGGCCGTTCCTGGCTCGCCTGGGGCGGCATCTGGGGCGGCCAGCTCCAGGGCTGGCGCAACAGTCACTTCGACCCGGCCGGCCGCGAACCCGCCGACCACGAGCCCGCCATCGGGCCGCGCATCGCCGAACTCGCTCCGGACATGAAGTCGTTCACCGGCGCCGTCACCGAGATCAAGATCCTCGACGAACAGGGCCAGCCCCTGCGCGCCGGCGACCACGACCGCCGCTACTTCGAGGGCCCCTGGCTGCACAAGTACCAGGGCAAATACTACCTCTCCTACTCCACCGGCAACACGCACTACCTCGTCTACGCCACGGCCGACAACCCCCGCGGGCCCTACACCTACCGCGGCCGCTTCCTCGAGCCCGTCATCGGCTGGACCACCCACCACTCCATCGTCGAGCACGGCGGCAAGTGGTGGCTCTTCCACCACGACGCCTCCCTCTCCGGCGGCCGCAACCACCTGCGCTGCGTCAAGGTCAAGGAACTCACCTACGCCGCCGACGGCCGGATCAACCCCGTGCCGGTCAGCTGACCCGCCGGCTCCACCTCGGCTGTCGCGGCGCCCCCGCCGGCAAATCCTTGAAGGAAGTCGCCTTTGCCCGGTGTTAGGCATACCATCATGTCTATGCCCTCTCTGCCGCGCTTCGTTCTCGTCCTCAGCCTGATCCTGGGCGTGCCCGCCCTGGCGTCCGCGGCCGATGACAAAACCCCCGACCCAACGTCGTCGGAGCCCGCCCCTGCCCCCGGCGCCAAGAAGAAGCGCATGCTGGAAAAAGGCATGGAAGCCGACACCGTCGAACTCCTCTACGGCAAGCCCGCCGAGATCAAACCCATGGAAACGCCCGACGCGACGACCAAGGCGGAACAGTGGATCTACCGGCGCAAGGTCTCCGAAAAAACCATCCAGACCGCCGACACCCAGAGCACCATCCCCACCTTCGGCCGCGCGGATGCCGGCGGCGTGAGCATCGTGGATGTCCCGATCGTCACCTACCGCCTCAAGCACCTCACCACCTACCAGGTCACCGCCCTCCTGATGGTCAACGGCCGCCTCGAGGTCGCCAAACAGTGGCAGGAAGTGGACAGCGCCTACGTGAACTGAGCCAGCCCGCGCTCTGTTCCGCGGTGGAACCCGGCCTCCGGACGGGTTGATCGCGCTTTGATGGGGAACCCGGCCTTCTGCCGTCAGCGCGGCCGCCCTTTCTTCCTCACGGCACCCGCCGCAGCCACCCGCCCGTCTCCAGCCAGTCCGCCACCCGGTCCGGCCACGTCGTGACCCGATCAGCCGTGCGCCGCAGGCCGTAGCCATGCCCGCCCGTGGGATAAAGGTGCAGCTCCGCCGGCACCCCGGCCTGCTTCAGCGCGGCGTAATAACCAAGGGCGTTCTCCACCCGCACCGGATCGTCCTGCGCCATCGCGATGAAGACCGGCGGCGTGACGCCTTTTTGCGGCGCCACTTCCGGACGCACGGCATCGCCCTGCTCCCGGTCCACGAGTCCACCGGGATAGATCAACGCGATGAAATCAGGCCGGCAGCTCTCAACATCGGCGGCATCGACCGCCGGATAAGCCCGGACCGCATGATTGACCGCCAACGTCGCCGCCAGGTGCGCACCGGCCGAGAAACCCAGCATCCCGATGCGCTGCGGATCCAGGCCGAGTTCCTTCGCCTGCGCCCGCACCAGCCCGACCGCCCGTTGCGCATCCTCCAGCGCCGCCGCGTATCGCGCCCGACCCTCGCGGCCCGGCACCCGGTATTTGAGCAATACCCCCGTCACGCCGATTGAATTCAGCCAGGCACAGACCTCCGTACCCTCCAGATCCAGCGCGAGGATGTAGTAGCCGCCACCCGGCGCGACCACGACCGCGGCCCCGGTGTCCTTCGCGGGATCCGGACGGTAAATTGTGAGCGTGGGGGTGGAGACATTGCCGAGGCGGATGATGGACCGGCCGGCGATCAGCGGATCGGGCGGCGATTTGAACTGGTCCGCCTCCGCCGGCAGCACCTGTGTCTCCCCCGGGGCGGTGCCCGGCCAGAGCGGCTGGGGCCCGGTGGGCGCGGCATGTGCCGCCCAGGTGAGGAGGGCGAGAACGGAGAGGATCACCTTTTTCATGACGGGTTACTTGGTCTTGGGCAGCGCGAAGGCCACGTAGGCGTCACCGCTCTTCGTGCCCATCTTGCCGCCACCGCAGGCGATGACGACATACTGGCGGCCGTCGACCTCATAGGTTGCCGGCGTGGCGTAGCCGCCGGCGGGCAGCTTCACGCGCCAGAGTTCGCGGCCGGTCTTGGGATCGAAGGCGCGGAAATGCTCGTCCTTGGTCGCGCCGATGAAGAGCAGGCCGCCGGCCGTGAGCAGCGGGCCGCCGTAGTTCTCCGTGCCCGTCGGAGGCAGGCCCTGCGCCATCAGCTCCGGGTACTCGCCGAGCGGGACGCGCCACAGGTATTCGCCGGTGTTGAGGTCGATCGCATTGAGCGTGCCCCAGGGCGGCTTGATCGCCGGATAACCCTGCGGATCGAGCCAGCGGTTGTAGCCGGTGTGCGTGTACGGCGGCGGCGCGGCCGTGCGGTTGTCGGGCATCCACGTGACCCACGTCGGCGCGGGCGCGGCGCTCGGCTCGCGCGGGGGCGGCGCATCCCCGAGCAGGAAACCAGTCACGGCCTCGCGCTGCGCCTGCGTCAGGAACCCCCACATCGGCATCACGCCGCGGCCCTTCGTGATGACCTCGAGCGTCTGCTCGCGGTTCAGGCGCTTGCCCACGTCCACCAACGGCGGGATGCTGGCCGCGACGTTGCCCTCGCGGTTCACGCCGTGGCAGCCGATGCAATTCTGCCGGTAGACCTGCTCGCCGGGTGAGGCCGCGCCGCCGGTCTCCACCATCGCGAGGATCCAGGCCATCTCGTTGCTGTTCACATAGAGCACGCCCGACGGGTCCACCGCCGAACCGCCCCACTCCGCCCCGCCGTCATAGCCGGGGAAGATGATCGTGCCCTCGCGGCTCGGGGGCATGAACGGCGTGTGCGGACGCAGACGGGAGAATTGCTGAAGCACCGCCCGGTGCGCCTCGGGGGTGCGGTTCGTGAGCTCGTTCGCCGTGAGCAACTGCCGCGCGAACGCCGCGGGTTTCAGCGGCAGGGGCTGCGTCGGGGACACCAGCTCGCCGGCCAGGTCAGAGCTAGGCACCTCGACATCCTCGATCGGGAAGAGCGGTTCTCCCGTCTCGCGGTTGAACACAAACACGTGGCCCGACTTGGTCGTCTGCGCCACCGCCGGGATCTCGCGGCCGTCGCGGCGGATCGTCAGCAGGTTCGGCGGCGCCGGCGGGTCGCGATCCCACACGTCGTGCCGGACAAATTGGTAGTGCCAGACCTTGCGCCCGGTCGCGGCGTCGAGCGCGAGCAGACAGTTGGCGTACAGGTTGTCGCCGAGCCGGTCGCCGCCCCAGAAATCAAAGGTCGCCGAGCCAACCGGGCAAAACACCAGGCCGCGCTCCTCGTCGAGGGTCATGCCCGTCCAGACGTTCGCCCCGCCGACCCGTTGCCAGGCGTCGGCCGGCCAGGTCTCGTAACCCGCTTCGCCCGGGTGCGGGATCGTGCGAAAGGTCCACGCCAGCGCGCCCGTGCGCACGTTGTACGCGCGGATATGGCCCGGCGCGGCCGGGGCCGGGCCCTCGCCCACCCGCATGCCCATAATGATGAGGTCACCAAACACGACGCCTGGCGTGTTGGCCTGGATGGCGAGGCCGGTGGCGTCGCGGCCGAGCCCCAGCGCCAGGTCCACGCGGCCACCGGTGCCAAAGCTCTCGATCAGCTGGCCGGTCGCGGCGTCGAGCGCATGCAACCACTGCCCGTTGCCAAAAAGAATGCGGCGCGCAGTGCCATCGGTCCACGTGGCCAGGCCCCGGTTCAGGCCGTTCGGCGCCAGCGGCGCAAACCGCCAGAGTTCGCGCCCGGTGGCGGCGTCGAGGGCCACCACCTTCGACTGCGGGGTGGTCGCGTAGAGCACGCCGTCGAGAATGAGCGGGTTGCACTGGATCTGCGTCGCCCCCTCCCGCAGGTCGCCGGCGTTGAAGGTCCACGCCACTTCCAGCTGGGCGACGTTGTCCGGCGTGATCTGGTGGAGCGGCGAATAATGGCTGCCAGCCTTGTCACCATGATAAACCGGCCAGTCCCGGCCGGCCGACGCGAGGAGGGAACCGCAGCCGGTGGCCGCGAGAAACGCGAGAAGGGGTGTTCGCATGGGCGCAGTGGAACACCGCGCCGCCCGCTTGCCAAGCGGAGACCCCGCGACGTCCCCGTTCACTGGAAATTAACCCGATTAAAGGATTGATCCGCCCGCGGATGGATTTGAGCTGGTCACCGCCTCCACCGATCTCGAGGGCCAGCGTGATCGGCGGAGTTCAGAACCTCTTATCACCATGATGCTGCCCACCCGTTCCCCGGCTGAATTCAAATCCTGGCTGGCTGCCACCCGGGGGCGTCCCCTCGGACGGCTCCTGCGCTTCACTCTCTTCGCCCTCGTGTTCCTGCTGAGCCCGGCCCGCGCCCCGGCGGAGCTTTACCAGACGATCCGCGTGAATGTCATGTCCCCCGAGAAATTCCGGATCGGGCGCGTCGTGTACCCCCTGGCAGAAATGACCCAGGTCGTTGCCGGCGAGGTGCGCGGCCCCAACCGGGTGTACGTGAAGTTATACATTCCGCTCGGCCTGAATAAATCCCTCGTCGAGGAAATCAAGGCCCACTGCCGCCAGGCGGGCGCCACGTCTTTCTTCATCCAATACAAGTCCTAGCGGAGCGCTTGCCAAGCCGAGCCGCTCCCGGCAGGCATGGGCCGTGCCCCGCCCCGCCGCACCCTCCCGACCCTCGCCGACGCCTTGGATCGCGTGCCTGGGCTTGTTGGCCGGCACCGCGCTGCTCTTCTCCCGCTCCCTCGGCTACGACTTCATCAACTATGACGACCCGGTCTACCTGACCAACAACCCGCGGGTGCAGGCGGGCCTCACCTGGGACGGCCTCGTCTGGGCCTTCACCGGCCACGCCGACTACTGGCACCCGCTCACCTGGGTGTCGCACATGCTCGACTGGCAGCTCTTCGGCGCCGACGCCACCGGCCACCGCGCCGTCAACGTGCTCTGGCACGCCGTCAACGCCGTCCTCGCCTTCCTGCTTCTCCGCCGCCTCACCGGGGCCTGGGGCCTGGCGCTGTTTTCCGCCGCGCTCTTCGCGTGGCATCCCCTGCGCGTCGAATCCGTCGTCTGGGTCACCGAGCGCAAGGACGTCATGAGCGGCTTTTTCTTCCTGCTCACCCTGCTCGCCTACGCCCGCTACGCGACGCGACGCGCGTCCGGCCAACCCGCCGGCCCGGCCTACGCCCTGACGCTGGCGCTCTTCCTCGGCGGCCTGATGTGCAAACCGTCCGTTGTGACCCTGCCGCTCGTCCTGCTCGCGCTCGATCTCTGGCCGCTCCACCGGCTTGCGCCCACCCCCGCCGCCGGTTGGTGGCGGACGCACCGCGGCGTGCTGCTCGAGAAAATCCCCTTCTTCGCCCTCTCCGCCGTGATCGCCGTCGTGACCATCCGCATGCAGGTCGCGAGCAACGCCTTCTCCCTCGCCGTGCCGCTGGCCGACCGCCTCGGCAACGCCGTGGTCTCCGTCGTCCGCTACCTGGGGAACTTCTTCTGGCCGGTCGACCTCGCGTTCTTCTACGAACACCCGGGCGCCTGGCCGGCGGCGACCGTCGCCGGCGCCGTGGCCTTGCTGCTGTTGCTGACCGCGTGGGCTTGGGTGCGCCGCCGCCGCGAACCCGAGCTGCTCACCGGCTGGCTCTGGTTCCTCGCCATGCTCCTGCCCGCGCTTGGCCTGTTGCAGGTCGGGGTCCAGGGCATGGCCGACCGCTACACCTACCTCCCCATCCTCGGCGCCCAACTCGCCGTGCTCGGGATCATCGCCCGCCTGCCGGTGCCGGCCCGGGCGCAGCTGATCGCCGCCGGCCTCGTGCTCACCGCCGCCGCCGGCCTCACGTGGCGGCAACAAGCCTTCTGGCGTGACTCGGAGTCGCTCTACCAGCGCGCCCGCGCGATGGACCCGGCCAGCGCCCATGCCGAAGCCTTCCTTGGCTACACCCACTACGAGGCCGGTCGCCTTGCCGACGCCGAACGCCACGCCCGCCGCGCCCTCGAGTTG
Source organism: Lacunisphaera limnophila (assembly GCF_001746835.1). Taxonomy (NCBI): domain Bacteria; kingdom Pseudomonadati; phylum Verrucomicrobiota; class Opitutia; order Opitutales; family Opitutaceae; genus Lacunisphaera; species Lacunisphaera limnophila. The sequence goes on from NZ_CP016094.1 coordinate 235,709, forward strand.
GACCCGCACATCCACTGGGCCTGGCTCACCCTCGCCAATGTGCAGGGCCAGACCGGACGCCTTGCCGACGCCGTGAATTCCTACCAACGCCTGATCGACCGGCACCCCGGCTACGCCCGGGGCCACTACCTGCGCGGCCTCCTGCTCCAGCAACTCGGTCGCACCGCGGAGGCCGAGGCCGACCTGACCCGGGCCGCCGCCTTGCTGCCCGACAACGCCCAGGTCCAACTCGTCCTCGCCGAATTTCTCGCCCGCCAGCGCAAGTTCACCGCCGCGGCCGCCGCCTACACCCGCGTCGTCACCCTGCGCCCGGACAGCGCCGAGGCCCACGCCGGCCTCGGCTACATGTACGCTCTGACCGGACAACGCGAGGACGCCGCCCGCCATTGGCAGGAGGCCCTGCGCCTCAAACCCGATTTCCCCGGCCTGCGCGAACGCCTGCAACAAATTCGCCCCTGAGCCCGGATCCAGCCTCCATCCCACCCCCGTTCCGATGCACAAGTAACCTAATAGGTTACTTGTGCATCGGAACATCCTTTCGGAATCGGGCCTTGGACGGCGTGAGCATCCCGCCGGCCGCGTGACACAGGCCCGGGTTTACTTTCCAACCCGCCGGACTATCCTTGCTCCATGGAAACGCGCGCCCTCGGCAAACACGGCCCCCTCCTCCCCGCCCTCGGCCTCGGCTGCATGGGCATGTCCGATTTCTACGGGCCGCGCGACGAGGCCGAATCCCTCGCCACCTTGAACCACGCGCTCGACCGCGGGGTGACCCACCTTGATACCGCCGACATGTATGGCTACGGCGACAACGAGCGCCTGCTGGCCAAACTGCTCGCCACCCGCCGCGCCGAGGTTTTCCTCGCCACCAAGTTCGGCTTCATCCGCGACCGCGCCGATCCCGGCAAACGCGTCGTCAGCGGCCACCCCGACTACGTGCGCGCCGCCTGTGACGCCAGCCTGCAACGGCTCGGCGTCGAGGTCATCGACCTCTACTACGCCCACCGCATCGACGCCTCCATTCCGGTCGAGGAGACTGTCGGCGCCATGGCCGGCCTGGTCCAGGCCGGCAAGGTCCGCCACCTCGGCCTCTCCGAGGCCGGCGAAACGAGCCTCCGCCGCGCCCACGCCGTCCACCCGATTGCCGCCGTGCAAAGCGAATACTCCCTCTGGTCCCGCGACGTGGAGGCCCGCGTCCTCGGCACCTGCCGCGAACTCGGCGTCGCCTTCGTGCCCTACAGCCCCCTCGGCCGTGGCTTCCTCACCGGACAATTCAAAAGCATCGAGGATTTCGCGCCCGACGACCAGCGCCGCACCCAGCCCCGCTTCCAGGGCGAAAACTTCGCCCGCAATCTCGCCCTCGTCGCCCGCATCCAGGCCATGGCCGCGCGGAAAGGCTGCACCGCCAGCCAGCTCGCGCTCGCCTGGGTCCTGGCCCAGGGCGATTTCATCCTGCCCATCCCCGGCACCCGCCGCATCCGGAATTTCGACGAAAACCTCGGCGCCCTCGACGTGACGCTCACCCCGACCGACCTCGCCGAGATCGAGCAGGTGTTCCCCGCCTCCGCCGTCGCCGGTTCGCGCTACCCCGAGCAGATGATGCGCCTGCTCGACACGGCGAAGTGACGCGCCCGGCGCCACCCGTGCACCGGCGCTGCGGTTTTTAATTCAGAAGATTTTCGCACAACCTTTCCCGGGAAATCGTGACTAACCACGTATCCCGTGACGCCCTCCGTTTCCACCCCGCTGCCCGCCGTTGCTCCGTCCCCCACCGCCCGGCGCGGCCTGCAGGTGCTCTACGCCGAGGATCTGCCGGAACTCCGCCAGCTCATGCGCCTGGTGCTCACCCCCGAAGGGCATGACCTCGAGGCCGTCGCCGACGGCAGCCTGGCCCTCGCCCGCCTGCAGGAACCCTCCGCCCGCTTCGATCTGCTGATCACCGATCATCACATGCCGGTCATGAACGGTCTCGACCTGGTGCGCGCCGTGCGCCGGCTGCCGTTCGCCGGCCGCATCATCGTCTTCAGCTCGGAACTCGATCCCCAGGTCTACGACGCCTACGTCGACCTCCGCGTCGACCAGGTCCTCGCCAAGCCCGTCCGTCCCGCCGCCCTCCGCCGCCTGATCGCCGACCTCTTTCCCGCCCCCGCCCCGGCCTAGGCCGTTTGTCCCCTCTGGGGCCTCCTTGCCCCGCGGCCCCGCGCCCCGCGTGTCCGCGCCTTCACCGGTTTATGACACTTGCCATGCCCGGTCGAAACCGGTCTTTTCGAGGCAAATTATTCCCATGATCGACTCCCGTTTCTCCCGTCGCATGTTCACCCTCCTCCCGATGGCCGCCGCCCTCCTCGCGTTGCCGGCTCACTCCGCCGAGACCGGCACGCCGCCCGTCATGACCCCCAATCCGCTCCTCGCCCCCAGCGCCCTGCCCTACCAGCTGCCGCCGTTCGCGCTCATCAAGGACGAGCACTTCCTGCCCGCCTTCGAGCTCGGCATGGCCGAGGAACTGCGCGAGGTCGACGCCATCGCCACCAATTCCGCCGCCCCCACCTTCGACAACACCATCGTGGCCCTCGAGCGTCGCGGCGAGACCCTCAACCGCGCCCGCCGCGCGTTCGGCATCCTCACCGGCGGCCTCACCAACCCGGCCCTGCAGAAGATCGAGGCCGAGATGTCCCCCCGCTTCTCCGCCCACTCCGACGCGATCTTCCTCAACCACGCCCTCTTCCGCCGCATCCAGGATCTCCACGCCCGCCGCGCCACCCTCGGCCTGGACCCCGAGTCCCTCCGCCTGCTGGAACGCTACCACACCGACTACGTCCGCGCCGGCGCCCAGCTCTCCGAGGCCGACCAGACCGTGCTCAAGGCCCTCAACGCCGAACTCGCCACCCTCTCCACCCGCTTCAGCCAGAACGTCCTCAAGGAGATCAACGCCGCCGCCGTCGTGATCGACACCCGCGCGGAGCTCGCCGGCCTCTCCGACGCCGCCATCACCGCCGCCGCTGCGGCCGCCACCGCCGCCGGCCACGAGGGCAAATTCCTCCTCCGTCTCCAAAACACCACCGGCCAGCCGCCGCTCACCAACCTCACCGACCGGGTCGTCCGCGAGAAGATCATGGCCGCCTCCCTGTCCCGCGGCAGCCGCGGCGGCGAGTTCGACAACCGCGAGATCGTCTCGCGGCTCGCCAAACTCCGCGCCGAGCGCGCCGCCCTCCTCGGCTACCCCCACCACGCCGCCTACCAGCTCGAGGAACAGACCGTCGGCAGCGTCGACGTCCTCAACCGCCTCCTTGCCGAGGCCGCCCCGCTCGCCGTCGCCAACGCCCGCCGCGAGGCCGCCGCCATGGACCAGGTCATCGCCGCCGCCGGCGCCGGCCACCCCGTCGCCGCCTGGGACTGGGCCCTCTACGCCGAGAAGGTCCGCCAGGAACGCTACGCCTTCGACGAGAACGAGCTGAAGCCGTACTACGAACTGAAGCGCGTCCTCGAGGACGGCGTGTTCTACGCCGCCACCCGCCTCTACGGCATCACGTTCAAGGCCCGGCCCGACCTTCAGGGTTACACCGACGACATGCTCGTCTACGAGATCTTCGACGCCGACGGCTCGCCCATGGCCCTCTTCACGGGCGACTTCTACGCCCGGCCCAGCAAGCGCGGCGGCGCCTGGATGAACGCCTACGTCCCCCAGAACGGCCTCACCGGCACCAAGCCCGTCATCGGCAACCACCAGAACATCCCCAAGCCCCCGCCGGCGAGCCCACCCTCCTCACCCACGACGAGGTCAACACCATGTTCCACGAGTTCGGCCACACCCTGCACGGCCTGTTCTCCGCCGTGAAGTACCCGCGCTTCTCCGGCACCAGCGTGCCGCGCGACTTCGTCGAGTTCCCCTCCCAGGTGAACGAGATGTGGGCCACCTGGCCCGAGGTCCTGCAGAACTACGCCAAGCACTACCAGACCGGCGAACCCATCCCCGCCACCCTCCTCGCCAAGATCGAGGCCGCCAGCAAGTTCAACCAGGGCTTCGCCACCAGCGAGTACCTCGGCGCCGCGCTGATCGACCAGGCCTGGCACCAGCTCAAGCCCGACCAGGTCCCCGACGCCGCGGGCGTGCTCGCCTTCGAGGCCGCCGCCCTCCAGCGCGCCGGGCTCGACTTCGCCCCGGTGCCGCCCCGCTACCGCAGCACCTACTTCTCCCACGTCTTCGCCGGCGGCTACTCGGCCGGCTACTACTCCTATTTCTGGAGCGAGGTCCTCGACGCCCAGACCGTCGACTGGATGAAACAGCACGGCGGACTCACCCGCGCCAACGGCGACCGCTTCCGCGCCACCCTGCTCTCCCGCGGCGGCAGCCGCGAGGCCCTCGCCCTCTTCCGGGACTTCACCGGCCGCGAGCCCGATATCCGGCCGCTCTTCGTCCGCCGCGGGCTGGTCCCGGCCACCCCGTGAAAACCCTGATTCTTACCTTTTTGACAGAACCAGAGGAGACAAAGCGGATTTTATCTGCTACTTGCATGTCATACCGAGCATGAGTTCGCCCGCTTCCACCACCGGCAACCCGACGCACCCGCGCAAATCGATGCGGGTGCTCTATGCCGATGACATGCGCGAACTCCGCCAGCTCCTCGAGATCGTGCTCGGTCGCGACGGCCACAAGGTTGACTCCGTGCATGACGGCAAGCTCGCGCTCGAGATCCTCAAAAAGGACCTCGGCGCCTACGACGTCGTCATCACCGACCACCACATGCCCAGCATCAGCGGGCTGGAACTGGTCGGCGAACTGCGCGCGATCAAGTATCCCGGCCGCATCATCGTCTTCAGCTCCGAGCTCAGCACCGAGGTGGACGCCGCCTACCGCCGCCACCGCGTGGATCACATTCTGCCGAAGCCCATCTTCCCGTCCGACCTCCGCGCGATCTTCGCCACGCTCTGATCGGTGGATGTCCCTGTGGGCGGTGAGCTTGCTCCCGCCACGTACCCTGCCCGCCCGATCCCGGCCGTTTCCGGGCTGACTGCACCGGCCATCCGGCCGTGCCCCGGGGCACCCGGCAGATTCTTTCTCGTTCTCCGTCCTCCGGCAACTATAGCAGAACCCACACCACGATGACGACCACCCTGCGAACCTTCCCGGCCGCTTTCCTCCTCTGCCTCCTCCTCGGCGGCTGCGCGTCGGTCGACACCAAGGTCGAGCGCGCCGAGGACCTCGCCCGTGTGCAGCGCTTCTTCGTGATCGCCAACGCCAACGACAGCCGCGCGCTCGACCGCCACCTCGTCAACGCCCTGCGCGCCCGCGGCCTCACCGCCGAATTCGGCCCGCGCACCATGATCCCCGACGACACCCAGGCCGTCATCACCTACCAGGACAGCTGGACCTGGGATTTCGGCGACCGGCTGATGTACCTCGAGGTCACCGCCCGCGACGTCCAATCCCGCCAGCCCCTCGGGCTGATGCAATACCGCGCCAAGATCCCCGGCCGCCAGCCCGTCGGCGAGATCATCACCGACCTCGTCACGCGCCTCTTCACCCCCGCCAAACGCTAGCTCGTCCGCCCGCGCCCGCCTCACGCGAACACCGCCGCCCGCTCCGCCGCCGTCAACTCGCACCAGCACCCCGGCGCCAGCTCGCCCAGCGGAAAATGCCCGATCCGCGCCCGCATCAGCCGCAGCGTGGGATACCCGATCGCCGCCGTCATCCGCCGCACCTGCCGGTTCTTCCCCTCGCTGAGCTCCAACGCCAGCCAGCAATCCGGCACCGACTTCCGCACGCGGATGGGCGGCGTGCGCGGGGCCACCGCCGGCGCGGGTTCCAGCCGCCGCACCCCGCAGGGCCGCGTGCGATAACCACCGATCGTCACCCCCGCCGCCAGCCGCCGCAACGCCGCGTCGTCCGGCAGGCCCTCCACCTGCACCCAGTACTCCCGGCGGTGTCCCGCCTCGGGATCCAGCAGCCGTGAATTCAACCCGGGCTCGTCCGACAGCAGCAGCAGCCCCTCCGAATCCGCATCCAGCCGTCCGAGCGCATACACCGCCGGCGGCAATCCCAGCTCCGCCAGCGTCCGCCACCGCGACCCCGGCTCCGGCGTGAACTGCGAGAGCACCCCGTAGGGTTTGTGCAGGGCGATCAGCATGGTTGTAGGCGACAGCCTTTCGGTGGAGCGCGTCGACCTCAACGCGCTTTTTCGGCCCCGGCCGCCCCCCGCCTTCAACTTAAACCTGAAACTTCAACGGGCGCCGCGCCCTCCGCTCAGCGCGTCAGCCGCGCCCACGTGAAGTTCGGGTTGCGCCCGTTGCGGATGCTCAACCGGATCCACATCAGCGCCAGCGGCTCCAGGCTGCGCGCCATGCCGAGGCCGCCCGTGTCCACCGGCTCGAACCCCAGGTCCTTCGCCAGCGTCTCCACCACTTCCTTCGCCTCGTCGTCATCGCTGCAATAAAACATCACCGGCTTCAGCTCGCCATGCCCCGGGTAGCTCGAGTCGGCAAAATTCTCCCAACCATACGTGTTGAATGCCTTCGCCACCCGCGCACCGGTCGCCAGGCGCGCGATCTCCTCCGCCCCCGAGGTCGAGGAACCGAGCGAGAGGCCCAGGCTGCCCTCCGCGTTGAGCGACAGCGGATTCGTGCAGTCGATGAGGATCTTCCCGCGCAGGTCGCCCATGGCGTTGATCACGGTGGGCACCGCATCCCAGGGCGTGGCCAGCACGATCACCTCGGCGCTGCGCACCGCGTCGGGCACCACCACCGAGCTCGCGGCGCCGCCGATCTCGGCCAGCGGCGGCTTCGTCTTGCCGTTGGCCGGGTCGCGCACGCCGAAAATGATCGTGTGCCCCGCCTTCGCCCAGCTCCGACCCAGCGCACCGCCGACGTTGCCCGCCCCGATGATCGCAATTTTCATGGTGCGCGCAGATTGACGTTTGGCCGGGAATTGGCAACCACGACAGCGGCAACATTTCGTCAAAAACCTTCATGCCCGTCCCCGATCCCATCGCCGCCCTGCCGAAACGCGCCTCCGAGCTCCGCGACCTGCTCATCAAGTGGTGCAACCAGAACTCCGGCAGCGCCAGCCCCGCGGGCCTCGCGGCCATGCTGAAACTCCTCCAGGCCGACTTCGGCCGTCTCGGCTCCGCCGAGGCCGTGCCGCTCGCCGACACCACCGCCCAGGCCCTGCGCCTCCGCGTGCGGCCCACCGCCCCGCTCCAGCTGCTGCTCAGCGGCCACTACGACACGGTCTACGACGCCGACCACCCGTTTCAGGCCTGCACCCTTCTCTCGCCCGAGCGCCTCCGCGGCCCCGGCACCGCCGACATGAAGGGCGGGCTCGTGGTCATGCTCGCCGCCCTGCTCGCGTTCGAGAAGACCCCCCACGCCGCCAAGCTCGGCTACGAAATCCTCCTCGGCCCCGACGAGGAAACCGGCTCGCAGGGCACCGCCCCGCTGCTCGAGGAGGCCGCCACCCGCCACCGCTTCGCCCTCGTGTTCGAGCCCGCCCGCGCCAACGGCGATCTGGTCAAATCCCGCAAGGGCACCGGCATCTTCACCCTCACCTGCCATGGCCGCGCCGCCCACGCCGGCCGCGCCCCCGAGGCCGGCCGCAACGCCATCCTCGCCCTCTGCGACCTCCTCCCCCGCGTCGAGGCGCTCACCGCCGAACTGCCCGGCGTAATGGTTAATGTCGGAGCCATCCGCGGCGGCGGCGCCGCCAACATCGTGCCCGACTTCGCCGAGGCCGTGATCAACGTCCGCGTCACCGCCGCCGGCGACGACGCCACCTTCCTCCGCCGCCTGCACGCGATTTGCGCGCCCTGGCACGCCCGCGAGGGCTACCGCATCGAGATCGGCGGCGGCTTCAACCGCGGCCCCAAGGTCGAGACCCCCGCCGAGACCGCCCTCTTCACCGAGTGGCGCAAGGGCGCTCGCGAACTCGGCCTCGACTTCGACTGGCAGCACGTGGGCGGCGGCTCCGACGGCAACCTCCTCTCCGCCGCCGGCCTGCCCAACCTCGACGGCCTCGGCTGCGTCGGCGACCACCTCCACAGCCCCGAGGAATTCTGCCATCTCCCCAGCCTCACCCAACGCGCCCAGGTCGCTGCCCGCTTCCTCCACCGCGTCGCCGCCGGCGAAATCCCCCTGCCCACCCGGGCCTGATCGACAGAATGGCGTGGCTCGCCTACCAGCCGGAGCCTTGGCCAAGGCTGGTCCCCGTCCGCAGGCGCGCCCCTACAAACCCCGACATTACCGCCGGAGGAACGCTCTCCTTCTTCCTTCTTACTTCTTCCTTCTTCCTCACGCCCCGCGCTGGCAGAAATCCTCGTCCAGCCGCCGCAGCCGCCGCGCTAGGTCCCGCGCGATGTTCAGCATCACGATGCCGTACTGGTCCGGCCGCGTCCGGTAGAGCTGGTAGAAATCCATGGCCTTGAGTGTGAACACTTGCGTCGGCTCCACCGCCACCACACTCGCCGACCGCTCCATGCTCTCCACCAGGCTCATCTCGCCGAAAAAATCACCCGGCCCGAACTCCGCCAACACGACGGCCGCGCCGCCCGCCGGCTGCTTCGTTACGCGCACGCGCCCCGCCTGGATGAAATACACCCGGTCCCCCCGCTCGCCCTCGCGCACGATCACCGCCCCCGCCGCATGCGCCTCCGCCCCGGCCAGGGTGCCCAGAAACCGCAAAGCGTCCTCATCGAGGCCCGCCATCACGGGCAACCGGTGGATAAAGTTATCGAGCGAGGCGGTCATGGGGTCGAACCGTTCCCTGAACCACGCCACCCTGCGCCCCCCTGCCCCCAAACGCAATGAACAACCCCGTCCTCCGTTGGCGGTGAGCTCGCTCACACCACCGCTCCTCGCGGATCAGCGCCCCCTTTGCCCCCGATCCTTCTCCCTTCTTACTTCTTCCTTCTTAATTCTTCCTTCTTCTCCCCCCTCACGGCACCACATAAAAATACACCGCCGCCCAATGGCAGACACTCCCGCCCAGCACAAACAGGTGCCAGATCGCATGATGATAGGGCAGGCTGCGCCACAGATAAAACACCGCGCCGCCCGTGTAGCAGAGCCCGCCCGCTACCAGCAGCTGCAACCCGCCCGCCGGCAGCGCCGCCATCAGCGGCTTGATCGCGATCATCACCAGCCAACCCATCGCGATGTAGATCAGCGTCGAGGCCACGCGGAAACGACCGGCAAACCAGAACTTCAGCGTGACGCCCACCACCGCGAGCCCCCACACCACGCCGAACAGGCTCCAGCCCCACGGGCCGCGGAGCGTGACCAGCACGAACGGCGTGTACGTGCCCGCGATCAGCAGAAAAATCGCCGCATGGTCGAATTTCCGCAGCAGGAGCTGCTTCTTTTCGTCGGCAAAACTGTGGTACAGGGTGGAGGCCGTGTAGAGCATCACGAGCGTGGCGCCGAAGATCGCCGTGCTCACCACGTGCCACGCCGTGCCTTGCTGGCTCGAGGCCACCACCATCAGCACCAGGCCCACCACCCCCAGCGCCGCCCCCACGCCATGCGTGAGCCGGTTGGCCAATTCCTCGTACCGCGGGGTGGAGACATCAGACATGCCTCCACCTTGCGAAATCCACCGCCCCCGCGCGAGGCGAAAGGCGCGCCCCGTTAAGGTCGCGCCGCGCGCGCCCGGGCCAGCGCCTCCGCGATCTCGCGGTCGCCCGGCCGCAGCCCCGCCAGCACTTCCAGGTGGGGGCGCGCCTCCGCCGGCCGGTTCAGGTGCATCAACAGCAGCAGGGCCAGCGTGCGCCGCGGTTCAAAATACGCCGGCTGCAACCGCACTGCCTCGGCGAATTGCTCCATCGCCTCCCCCGGCCGGTCGGCCTCCAGCAGCACATTGCCCAGGTTGTTCCGCGCCTCGGCATGCCCCGGCTCGAGCCGGATCGCCGCCCGATAGTGGTCCGCCGCCGCCTCGATCCGCCCGAGCGCGGCACAGGCGTTGCCGGCGTTGAACTGCATCTCCGCCGCCTCGGGCTGGAGCCGGATCGCCTCCTCCAGCTGCACCAGCGCCTCGGCCGGACGGTTCGCGTCGATCAGCCAGTTGCCATAGCTGTTGCGCGCGCCGGCAAACCCCGGCTGCAGGCGCACCGCCTCCGCGTAAAGCCGCCCCGCTTCCTCCGCCTGGCCCGCGGCCCGCAGCAGGTTCGCCAGGTTGTTGTGCGTGGCCGCATGGTCCGGCCCGACCCGCAGCGCCTCGCGGTAGGTGGCGATGGCCTCGTCCCGTCGCTCCTGCCGCGTGAGGACCAGCGCCAGGTTGTACAGCGGCTCCGGCGAGCCCGGAGCCAGCGCGATCGCCGCGCGCAGGTGCCGCTCCGCCTCGTCCAAGCGCCCGCGGGCCTGCTCGGCCAGACCGAGATTGTGGTGCGCCCGCGCATTCGCGGGACGCTTCGCCACGGTGTCGGCCCACAGCCCCTCCGCGGTCGCATAATCGGCATTGCGGGCGTAGGTCACCCCGCCGGCCAACCCGGCCAGCAACCCCAGCACGGGCCACGCCCGCCGCCCGAGCGCGGCCACCAAGCCACCGGCCACCACCAGCACCGGCGCGACCAGCGCCAGGTACATCCGGTGCTCGGCCATCGTCTGCGTGACCACCGGCACGATGCTCGAACTCGGCGCCAGCAGCGCAAAAAACCACGCGCCGATAAACCCCAGGACCGGCCGGCGCCACAGCGCGAAGATTGTGACGCCCAGCAAGCCGACCAAAAACAACGCCTGCCCCCACACCGCCCCCAGGCTTTCGACCGTCGCGATGCCATAGTCAAAGACCAGCGGGTGCGGCCAGACCACCAGGCGCAGGTAATGGACGATCGCCTGGCACTGGGTCAGCGCGTATTCCCACGGCGACACCTCGATGCCAAATCCCGCGGTGCCACCCCGGCCCGCCGTGCCCGCCACCAACGCCGCCAGCACCAGCCAGGTCCCGCCCAAACCCAGGTAATACCGCCAGCGCCGCTGCCACGCCGCGCGGAATCCGCCGGCCACAAAGGTCCGGTCATAGAGCAAAATCATCAACGGCGCCGTCACCATCACCTCCTTGCACGCCATGCCCGCCAGGCAGGCCCCGACCGACAGCAGCAGCCAGTTCCGCCGCCCGCCCGTCTCCGGCTTCCGGTTGCCCGTCTCAAGTTTCTCCACCGCCCGGATGAACCCATAAAGCGCCAGCAGGTAACACAGCCCCATCATCGCCTCTGCCCGCTGCACGATGTAGGTCACCGCCGCTGTTTGCAGCGGGTGCACCAGCCAGATCGCCGCCACGAAAAACGCCACCCCCCACGCATGCTCGGGCAAGAGTTTGCTCCCCCCTGGAGCGCGGGCGACCCCGCCCGTGGGATTGCCGCCCTCCCCGCCCGGCCGCCCCACCAGCGTCCGCCGCACGATCCCGAACAACACCAACCCCGCCAGGCCATGGACCGCCAGGTTGAAGAGATGATACCCGATGACCGCCTCACCCCCCAGCGCATGGTTCACCGCCAGGCTCAGGTTGACGAGCGGACGCCCGCTCACGGTGACGCCCCCGTCCTCCAAGTGCGGAAAAATCACCCCGCTCAACGGCCACAACTGCCGGATGCTCGGGTTGTGCACGATCGCCGGACCATCATCCAAGACAAACGGCCCGCGCAGGCTATTATGATACGAAACCGCCAGCAACAGGAGCAGGCCGCATCCCGCCACCCAAGCCGGGCCGCGTCCGGGGAGCCGGGTCGGAGGATTCGCTTTCACAGGTGCTGAGGGGATGACGGTTTACGAACTGTGGAAACAGTTTTCTGCCGGGGAGTTCAACCATTTCCGGATCGCGGAAATCACCTCCGCCCATGGCAGTCATCCTGCTTCCGACCCGGGGTCTAATTGTCCTTGGTTACAGTCCTGCAACTTCCTTCGGTTGTGAACAATCGGAGGGGGGTGCGAGCTTGACTATGACACGGGCGCTGCGTTCGCTCGCAAAACCTGAAACCCGGGCTCAACCCGGCGCACGTAATAACATCCACTGCATCACACCATGCACAAACCGTTCATCAAATCGTTCGTACTCTCCGTGGTCACGGCTCTCGCCCTGACGCTCGCGCCCACCACCTGGGCCCAAATCACGTCATCGGGCCTCACCGGCACCGTCCGTGGCGCCGATGGCGCCCCGATCGCCGGCGCCAACGTCACCGCCGTCTACACCCCGACGAACGCGACCTTCACCGCCGTCAGCACCGCGGCCGGCCGCTACAACTTCCGCGGCCTCCCGGTCGGCGGTCCCTACACCATCTCGGCCAGCTCCACCGGCTTCAATGACGCCCGCCTCGAGGACGTCTATTCCGTCCTCGGCACCGACGTCGAAGTCGGCCTGACGCTCAAGTCCGACGTCATCCAGCTCGAGAAATTCACCGTCGGCGGCGCCCGCACCGACCTCGACGGCTCGGCCACCGGTTCCGGCCTCACCATCTCCAGCGACCAGATCGGCGCCAAGCCGACTTCCGAGCGCTCCCTCGCCGACATGATCAGCGCCTCCCCGCTCGTCACCCTCCGCGACACCTTCGGCGACCGTGAAGAGTCCCAGATCACCGCCGTCGGCCAGAACAACCGTTACAACTCCATCCAGATCGACGGTTCCCGCATCAACGACACCTTCGGCCTCAACGCCACCGGTCTCGCCTCCTTCTTCAACCCGCTGTCCCTCGACACCATCGAGCAGCTAGCCGTCGCCATCTCCCCCTACGACGTCCGCCAGGCGGGCTTCACCGGCGCCTCCATCAACGCCGTGACCAAGTCCGGCACGAACACCTTCAAGGGCTCCGTCTATTACTACTTCCGCGGCGATGATTTCGCCGGTCTCCAGCTGCAGGGCGACAACCCCCGCGACCTGGTTGAGCGCGGCGTGTCCGTCCTCCCGAAGCTCGAGCGCCAGACCTATGGCGCCACCCTCGGCGGCCCCATCATCAAGAACAAGCTCTTCTTCTTCGTGAACTACGAGAAGTTCGAGAGCGTCAGCGCCGGCCGCGACGCCATCTTCGAAAACCCCGCCAATGAGGCCCAGATCCTCGCCAAGCTCGACGAGTTCTCCACCGCCGCCGGCAAGGACATCGACTGGGGCTCCACCGTCACCGAGCAGACTTCCAACGTCGCCGAGGACGAGAAGATCTCCGCCAAGCTCGACTGGCAGATCAACCAGGACCACCGCGCCACCCTCCGCTACACCACCACCGAGGGCGAGATCCCGCAGTTCGGCGTCTACGCCAGCGGCACGATCAACCTCAACGGCGCGGGCTCCAGCCCCACCGGCGGCCTGATCAACACCCCGGACGGCCACTTCTACTCGCAGACCCGCAAGGAGAAGACCATCGCCGGCCAGGTGAACAGCCAGTGGACCCCGAGCTTCAAGACCGAGATCCGCTATTCCACCACCACCCAGGACCAGCTCACGCCCGTTAACACCGTCGGCCCGGCCATCCAGATCAACGGCGTCCCCGGCGTCCTCACCAACGGCACCCCCACCACCGGCACCTATGTGGTCGGCACCGAGCAGTTCCGCCAGGGCAACGTGATCGGCGTCGAGAGCGAGCAGATGGCCGCCATCGGCGACTACTTCTGGAAGGACGTCGTCTTCACCGGCGGCATCGAGCGCGAACAGACCGACTTCTACAATCTGTTCCGCCAGGGCTCCTACGGCATGGTCCACTTCTCCTCCCTGGCCAACTTCCTGGCCGGCACCCCGGCCCGCATCACGCGCAACGTCTATGACCCGAACGTCCGCAACGTGGCCGATGTCTCCGACCTCGCCACCACCGGCATCTTCGGCCAGGCCCGCTGGGACGTGAACTCCCGCCTGACCGTCACCGGCGGCCTGCGCTACGAGTTCGTCGAGAGCTCCACCCCGGAGCTGAACCCGGCCTTCCAGTCCGCCACCGGCTTCCGCAACGACGGCACGCCCGACGGCACCTCCAGCATCTCGCCCCGCCTCGGCTTCAACCTGGCGCTGGATGACGATCGCACCACCCAGATCCGCGGCGGCATCGGCCACTTCTTCGGCCGCGCCCCGTGGGTGATCTTCTCGAACTCCTACGGCCAGACCGGCGTCGGCAGCGGCTCCCTCGACTCCGCTCAGGGCCAGCTCCCGACCTCCCTCACCGCCTACCTCGCCCAGTTCGATCCGGCCAACCCGATCGGCACCTACGTCGACAACCCGGCGATCCGCCGCGAGGTCAACTGGGTCGATGACGAGGTCGAGCTGCCCCAGTCCTGGCGCGCCAACCTCGCCTTCGAGCGCAAGATCTCGTTCCTCGACACCGTCTTCACCGCCGAGATCGTCCACAGCATCGTCGACCAGGCCATCTTCGTCACCAACGAGAACCTCAAGGCGCACCCCTCCATCACGGGCGCCGACGGCCGCCAGCGCTTCTCCGGCAACCCCGGCACCGCCGCCAACGCCAAGTTCTCCGGCTACACCGCCCTCATCCGCGTGAGCAACACCGACGTCGGCGAGTCCACCTACGCCACCGTCATGTGGAGCCGTCCCCTGAAAAACAAGTGGGGCTTCGACATCTCCTACACCCGCGGCCGCTCCACCGAGGCCCAGTCCGTCGGTCAGACGACCGCCGGCGGCCAGTGGTTCCGCAACGCCGTGTTCAACCAGAACACGGTCGAGGAAGGCACCTCGGACTTCGAGATCCGCGATCGCGTCCAGCTCAACCTGATCCGTCAGTTTGAGTTCGTGAAGAGCTACAAGACCACCGCCTCCCTCGCCTACGAGGGCCGCTCCGGCAACCCGGTCAGCTGGGTCTTCGGCGGCGACCTCAACGGTGACGGCGTGAGCTTCAACGACCGCGTGGCCGTCCCCACCGACGCCAGCGACGGCCGCTTCGACTTCTCCGGCATGACCACCGCCCAGCGCGATGCGTTCTTCGCCTTCCTCGACACCTCCGGCCTCAGCAAGTACGCCGGTGGCATCGCCCCGAAGAACTCGCACCGCGAGCCCTGGGTCAACCGCCTCGATCTGAAGTTCATCCAGGACATTCCGATCCGCGGTTCCTTCAAGGCCCAGCTGTTCTTCGACTTCATCAACTTCGGTGCCTTCATCGACAAGAGCACCTTCGGCTACTACGAGCTGGCGCCCAACCTGTCTAACGGCGTGTTCCGCACGCTGACCCTGACGAACGCCACCAGCTACAACGCCGCCGGCCAGATCCGCCCGACGTTCACCAGCACGCCGGCGACCTACCGCGTCGACAACGGCATGTCCCGTTGGCGCATCCAGCTCGGCGCCAAGCTGCTGTTCTAAGCGATCCGCTTAAACCCGCGTCCCCTTCAAGGCGCCCCGTGCAAACGGGGCGCCTTTTTCTTTTTGCCCAACCTGGGCAAAAAGAATCGCGCCATAGCTCGCAGAGCGAAGGCGGATAGAGAATCGCGCCGACCTGTCAGCCGTAGGCCCGGCGAAGGCTGAAGCCCACCGGGCGAAGGCGGATAAAGACTCCCGCCAACCTGTCAGCCCGCCCCCCCCGGCGAAGGCCGAAGCTCAGTCATGTGGGCAGCCCGCTCGCGGGCGCTTCCGTCCCGCTCGAATGCGGGAGGGGTTTAACGCCCCGACTCCCCGAGCCCCCCCATGTGGGAGGGACCTTGGTCCCGACTGCCCGTCCCCCTGTGGGCAGCCCGCTCGCGGGCGCTCGGCCTCTTTTTCCGAGTTCGGGAGGGGGCCTTCCCGCCCAGACCACCCCCGTAGCGGAAAACGTCAGTTTTTCCCCCCAAGCCCCCCAACAACCAACAACCAACAACAAACAACCAACAACACCCCCGCCATCCGCCCTCTGATTTGCCCAGCAAATCACCCTGAGCCCCGTCGAAGGGCGCCCCCTGATTTGCCCAGCAAATCACCCTGAGCGAAGCCGAAGGGCGCCCCAGCCCCCTTGCCCCCTCTGCGCGAGACCAGCCTTACCCCGATCCCCCAATCATCCCCCACCCGCCCCTTTTCCCGAGCGTGGAAGGGGCCTACCCGCCCCGATTCCCCCGGAGCGAAAAACGTAAGTTTTCGCCCCACGCCCCCAACAACCGACAACAAACAACCAACAACCCCATCCTCTGCTTTGCCCCGCAAATCACCCTGAGCCCAGTCGAAGGGCCCGCCTGCAGTCGCCCCCTAGCGCCCGCGAGCGCTCCCCCCAACAACCAACAACAAACAACCCCGCCCCTGATTTGCCCCCGGCAAATCACCCTGAGCAAAGTCGAAGGGCTTTTTCCCTCTCATTCCGGCGCTTATTCGAAAATATTTCCCGTCAAGAAAATATTTTCCCATCACCACGCCCGCCCGCCCGAACCCGTTTTCCGAGGGAAAACCTGACGACGCGCGAATTTTTTTTCGTGATTTCGCAAACACGCGCCCATCCGTTTGTTGTCCATCAAAAAAGTGACAGGAAATTTGCAAAGTTGACCGGATTTCTATTTGACGGTGCCGGAGGCGATTCCCATTAGTTGTGGTCAAGGTTCCGGGCATCCACATCCTGTGGTGGTCGACAACGTGTTAGGAAGTTTTGGCAAGTTCATCTCGCCAGCCCTTTTTAGCCGTCGCTAGACCACGGGACACACACTGCTTTTCCCAAAATCGTTCCGTCTTTCCGCTCTCGCTCAGGCTACTGCCATGCAAAAATCATTCACCGTCGGTACCAAGAATTTCGTCCTCGATCAGGACAAGGCCGAGGCCGCCTTCGCCGCCAAGAAAGTCATCAACGGCCGCCAGGTGCCCTACTTCAACATCCTCCCCCTCAAGTTCCAGTGGGCCTACGATCTGTACAAGACGATGAAGGCGAACCACTGGGAGCCCGAGGACATCCCGATGGGCAAGGATATCGAGCAGTGGCGTGACCCGAAGACCGTCTCCGACATCGAGCGCTGGATCATCCGCATGGGCATCGGCTACTTCTCGGCCGCCGAGGGCATCGTCGGCGACAACATCCAGCACGTCGTCCGCGAGATCGTCACCGCCCCCGAGCTCAAGCTCGTGCTCGGCCGCCACGCCCACGAGGAGAACATCCACGCCGATTCGCTCCTCTACATGATCTCCTCCCTCGGCATCAACCCGCACGAGTGCGAGGCCATGTTCGAGGACATCAAGTCCATCACCGCCAAGAACGAGTTCGTGAACAAGGTCTCCCAGGACCTCCGCCGCGACCTCGACATGACCCAGCTGAAGAACAAGCAGCTCCTCGCGAAGAACATCTTCGTCTTCGGCCAGTGCATGGAGGGCACCCAGTTCTACGGCCTCTTCGGCATGGTCCTCTCCCTCTACCGCCAGAACAAGTTCCCGGGCATCGGCCAGATGTTCCGCTACACCCTCCGCGACGAGTCCAACCACATCGAGCTCTTCCGGAATCTCTTCATGGACCTCATCGAGGAGAACCGCGAGATCTGGACCGCCGACTTCAAGGAAGAGCTCCGCCGGACCATGGCCGAGGGCATCCAGCTCGAGAAGGACTTCATCCGCGACTGCCTCCCCGTCAATGCCGTCGGCCTCTCCATCGAGGAGTTCCTGACCTACATCGACTACATCGCCGACCGCCGCCTCGAGGGCGTGGGCCTGACCCCGCTCAACCCGGGCATCAAGAACCCCCTCCCCTGGCTCGCCGAGATGATGGACATCAAGAAGGAACAGAACTTCTTCGAAGGCCGCGTCACCGAGTACCAAAAGTCCTCCGCCCTCTCCGGCGCCAGCGACGACGAACTTTGATCCCGTTGTAGGGCGGGGTCGCCGAACCCCGCCTTCCTCCCCCGTCCGCCCCCTTTCTTCCACCCCGCCCTCAACCGTCCGCCGTCCGCCGTCCGCAGTCCGCCCTCCGTAATCCGCCGTCTGCCGTCCGTCCTCCGTAATCCGCCGTCTGCCGTCCGCCCTCCGTCCTCCCCCTTTCCGCCTTCCTTCCACGCCCCCCGTTCCCGACCCGCCTCCTGCCATGAGCAATCACGTCGCCCAAGATCTCGCCCTTAAGAAACTCACCGTCGCCCCCCAGGACCAGAAGCCCAACTACAACTGGCGCGACATCCTCCGCGACGAGGAAGTCGCCGTCCCCGAGGTCCAGGTCCTCTGCCCCCACGGCGAGGAACGCTTCGACATCTCCGAGGTCGCCGACACCGTCGGCCGCTCCCTCTCCAACCTCCTCCTCTCCAAGGGCGAGAAGGACATCTTCACCGAAAAGAACCAGCGCTTCGTCGCCGACGTCACGCGCGAAGTCGCCTCCAACCTCACCAAGCGAGCCCTCGAGCGCGGCCCCCTCCGCGTCTCCCTCCACGATCTCTACGTGCTCATCGAAAAAACCCTCGTCGACAACAACGCCCACGACGTCGCCAAGAGCCTCCTGCTCAAGCGCGCCTCCAAGCTCAACGCCTCCCGCGATACCCACGGCGTCACCGTCCGCCTCATCCGCCGCAACAACCAGGTCGTCCCCTGGAACGAGGCCAAGATCGAGATCGCCATCCGCAAGGCCTTCCTCTCCCTCCAGAAGGACCCCGCCCCCGCCACCGCCATCGCCCGCGCCATCAGCGAGCGCGCCCGCCAGGTGAAGCAGGCCTTCCTCCACATCGAGGAGGTCCAGGACATGGTCCAGGAGGAACTCATGAAGTCCGGCCACTACAAGGTCGCCGAGGACTACATCCTCTACCGCGCCCACCGCGCCGCCGCCCGCATCGCCTCCGGCATCGCCGACGAGGCCGCCGCCGCCCCCGTCGCCCCGATCGCCCAGCCCACCATGATCGTCGTCCAGCGCCCCGATGGCGCCACCGACCTCTGGAACGGCGCCGACCTCAAGAAGCGCATCGAGTTCGCCTCCATCGGCCTCGACCTGTGCCTCTCCGCCGACGAGATCGAGGCCGAGCTCCGCCGCGCCCTCTTCGACAACATCGCCCTCGGCGACCTCAACAACACGATCATCCTCAACGCCAAGACCCTGATCGAGAAGGACGCCGACTTCGCCAAGTTCGCCGGCCGCATCCAGCTCACCTACATCTACGAGGAGGTCCTCGGCTGGGACATCGTCAAGGACGGCATCGGCTCCCTCAAGCGCTTCCACCAGCAGGCCTTCGCCAAATACATCGACCGCGGCATCGAGATCAAGCGCCTCTCCTCCCGCCTCAAGGAATACGACCTCGCCAAGGTCGCCGCCGCCCTCGACCCCTCCGCCGACCTCGAGTTCGACTTCCTCGGCATCCAGACCCTCTACGACCGCTACCTCATCATCGACAAGACCGGCAAGCGCTCCCGCCGCCTCGAGACGCCCCAGTTCTTCTGGATGCGCGTCGCCATGGGCCTCTTCCTCGAGGAAAAGAAGAAGACCCGCGAGGACTGGGCCATCCGCCTCTACGACCTCTACAAGAGCCGCCGCTTCTGCAGCTCCACCCCGACCCTCTTCAACGCCGGCACCCTCCACAGCCAGCTCTCGTCCTGCTACCTCTACTACGTCGACGACACCATCGAGGGCATCTTCCAGCGCGGCATCGCCGACAACGCCTACCTCTCCAAGTGGGCCGGCGGCCTCGGCGGCTCCTGGACCTCCGTCCGCGGCACCGGCGCGCACATCGCCGGCACCAACGGCGAGTCCCAGGGCGTCATCCCCTTCCTGAAGCTCCACAACGACCAGCTCGTCGCCGTCAACCAGGGCGGCAAGCGCAAGGGCTCCGGCTGCGCCTACCTCGAGACCTGGCACAACGACATCTTCGAGTTCCTCGAGCTCCGCCGCAACACGGGTGACGACCGCCGTCGCACCCACGACATGAACACGGCCAACTGGATCCCCGACCTCTTCATGAAGCGCATGGAGGCCCGCGGCACCTGGACCCTCTTCCGCGCCAACGAGACCCCCGACCTCCACCACCTCTACGGCAAGAAGTTCGAGGAAGCCTACCTCAAGTACGAGAAGATGGGCGAGGAAGGCAAAATCCAGGCCCACAAGATCGAGGCCCTCGAGCTCTGGAAAAAGATGCTCTCGATGCTCTTCGAGACCGGCCACCCCTGGATCACCTTCAAGGATCCCTGTAACGTCCGCTCCCCGCAGGACCACGTCGGCGTCATCCACAGCTCCAATCTCTGCACCGAGATCACGCTGAACACCTCCAACGACGAGACCGCCGTCTGCAACCTCGGCTCCGTCATCCTGGACTCCCACCTCAAGCCCGACGGCCACCTCGACCTCGAGAAGCTCCGCGACACCATCCGCGTCGCCGTCCGCGCCCTCGACAACGTCATCGACATCAACTTCTACCCCACCGAGGCCGCCAAGCGCTCCAACCTGCGCCACCGCCCCATCGGCATGGGCATCATGGGCCTGGCCAACGCGCTCTACATGAAGGGCGTCGCCTTCGCCTCCCAGGAAGCCGTGGAGTTCAACGACGAGTTCATGGAGGCCATCGCCTTCTACGCCTACGAAGCCTCCTCCGACCTCGCCGCCGAGCGTGGCGCCTACTCGACCTACAAGGGCTCGAAGTGGGACCGCGGCCTCCTGCCTCCCGACACCGTCGACCTCCTCGAGCAGGAGCGCGGTCTCCCCATCCAGGTTCCCCGCGGCGGCCGCATGAACTGGGATCCCCTCCGCAAGAAGATCGCCAAACAGGGCATGCGCAACAGCAACGTCCTCGCCATCGCCCCCACGGCCACGATCTCCAACATCACCAACACCTCGCCCTGCATCGAGCCCACCTACAAGAACCTGTACGTGAAATCGAACCTCTCCGGCGAGTTCGTGGTCCTGAACCCCTTCCTCGTGAAGGACCTCAAGGCCCGCGGCCTGTGGAACCAGGAGATGATCGACCACCTGAAGTACTTCGACGGCGAGCTGAAGGACATCGAGACGATCCCCGCCGACCTCAAGGCCCGCTACCTCACGGCCTTCGACGTTGAGTTCAAGTGGGTCATCGACGCCGCCGCCCGCCGCCAGAAGTGGATCGACCAGGCCCAGTCCGTGAACCTCTGGCTCAAGACCCCGGACCTGAAGACCCTGTCCCACATGTACCGCTCCGCCTGGCACGGTGGCCTCAAGACGACCTACTACCTCCGCAGCCTGGGCGCCTCGACCATCGAGAAAGCCACGGTGAACGTGAAGAAGGAAGTCCGCGGCGCCGCCGGCGAAACCAAAGCCGAAACCGCCACCCGCGACGCCAAAGACGTCGCGACCGCGGCCGCGGCCACTATGGCAGCCAACGCCCCCCTGACGACCTCCCCCTTCACTGCTTCCGCCACTGCGCCTACGTTAGTGGACGCACCGCGCCATAGCCCAACGGGCGAAGGCGGGCCCGCTCCGAAGAAGGTCTATTCCGCCGAGGAAAAGCGTGTCTGCTCGATCGAAGCCATGAAGAACGGAGAGGAATGTGAAGCCTGCCAGTAAACCAACCTTCATCCTCTAAAACTTACGGGCCGTTGGTGACGCAAGTCACCGCGGCCTTTTTCTTGGCTCAACTAATGAACCGAAAACCCAAGCACGTTATCTTTTTGGGCGCAGGCGCTTCAGCATCTTCGAGATATCCGGTCGCAGATCAGCTCCGCAAAGACTGGCTTACAGCCCGCTGACTGAGAAGGCTGACAACCGTGCTCACGAGGTAATAACTAGCGCATCCTGCTTGTTTCACTTCCAAGCATGTTCTTACGTTTCGATTATCTGAGCAGTATCGCGGAGGTGCTTCACCAACCCTACATAGTGGTCGAGCAAATGGTACTTAGCTCTAATCCAGGCTGGAGTTGGTTTTAGGGTCCTGAAAAACGGAAACTTTTTATATTCGGCATGCAGTTCCGAACGATCAAACTGGCTCCAGAGTGCGAAAAGACCGCGCAAATCATCCTGAGAGATTTGTTGGCTTTTCACCAAGCTATCGCACCAATTGCGCAGTTGACGACCTGAGGAAGCGTTAAGCAAAGCGACTAACGCCTGATGCTTAGCCTTGCTCAAGATATCCTTGAGCTTTTGCTCAGAGGCCTTGTCGGTTCGCCTGATAGACCAGGTCAGAAAACTAGTAATTCCAAGAGTGCAGATTGCTCCCGTAATTGCGGTGACCTGAAAAAAACCGACTTCGAATTCGAAAAGGCGAAGAAGTCCGTAGGCAACCATGCCAGGAACGAAAAAGACTATAGCCAAGAATACGAGAGCAACGACATGTTCGAGATTCGTTGGAGCACTAGCTGCATTTCGAATACGTTGCCAGATAACGCGCGGCCCAAGCCGTGACGGCTCATCGCGAAAATAAAACATAACAAGTAAAGCCAACAGAAATAGAGCCGTGGAAACCGCGCAGAATATTTCTATACTGATCGGACCGGATAGATCGTCGATTTGCAGCACAATCGCTACCGGAAAAGAAAACGCATAAAATATAATATATGGAATCACATCTATGCGATTACCCACTGCCCTAAGCAGACCACTTATCCAAGTCAGCTTAGTCAGCTTACTATCGGTGGATTCTAGCTCTACCGGTACAATGCACCAAGCGAAAATCATCCTGATAATTCGGGAACGGTTGAACACGTTTTGGCATTCTATGGCGGGCGCGATTCTCTGTAGTAGAGCCTCCCCCCGAAGCACATCTGAGCGCGAACGAGAAGCAATTATCTGGTTGCTGAATCGTTCTCGGACGAATGCAGCGTAACCTGGATCGGCGGCTGCCAAAAGCCACGCACGGGTGTAAACTTCATTTTGCAGAATACGCGAGCCGCTGTTTATCGCCTTGTTCATCCAAATGGAAGATTTGTCCGGTGGACAAAGCGGAGCGAATCCCAGGACAACCCACTGATGGACGAGATCGTGAGAATCCCACATTTCCTGCAGGAATGAGTACATAACGTTCAAAAGGGACTCAGGAATCTCATTCCTGCGATATCGAAGACCCTCTTCCAACATACAGAGCAAGTAATAGACCTTAGACTTTTGCCATGACTTGGTAGCAATGCCCGGAATTCCGCTACGCTTTATCACATGAGATGCCATCATTTTTCTTGAGCCCTCAAATTGAGCGCTAATTTCCACAAAGTAAGGTGCGAGAATTTCCGATTGTTGCCCCTGCAAAAGAGCCACTAGGTATTCTCTCCAGCGCGAATCGCTGACGAGTTCTCTTATGCCAACGCCACTCTTGCCAGAAACAACAAGTTGGACAAAAAGCGCCTCCTGATACCTCCGATGGGAAAATGCATAGCGCTGGACTCCCATGTGAGCGTCCCGAATGTCACAACGAAGTATTTTACATTCAACTAGAGCCGCAAGAATTTGATCAAACCGCGCTCCCAGAAGGATGTCTGCTGGAACTGCTGCTTTCAGTTCCTCTCTTGTCGGCGCTAAAGAGAGACTCGGATTCTGTGCGTACAAACCCGCCAATTGAAGCGAGCCAATAACAACATCTTGCTGTGTGAGGTTGAAGCTGCGCTTCAGGTAGGCTTTGTCCCTTCGAGACAGCCCGGCCAGATGTTGCCCAAGCAGATCGAAATCAGTCGCGGGCACGTTGTTGTTATCGCGTGCATAGCGACACAGTAAGTTCAGAAAGAGAGGATTGGCATAAAATGCGCTGTTCGCCTGTTCTGCCAAATGAAGCAAAATTTGTTTTCTCTGCAGGTTGGTTAATAGTGATTTTCGAACAAGTGCCTCTTGGCGTGAAAACGTCATTGGCAAAATTCTCACGATATCCCAGTCAAGTGTCTCCGGTCCTTTAAATTCGCGGGATGCAATAACTACACGGCAATCACCAAAAAGCTTTAGGAAGCGCGAAATGCCGGTAACATATTTCCGAACCATTTCATCATGATTCGATGCGTGGAGAATTTCGGGAATTTCATCAAAGGAATCTAAAAGCAGGCACCAAATACCACTGTCCCTTAGAGAGACCCAGTGGTCCGTTATGTATTGCGCAGTGTCAGAGTCTCCTCGCCTCACATTATCTACAATGAATGCGCGTAGTGACTCAGGTGAAGTAACATCGTAACGAGCGGAATCGAATTCGCGTAGATTCACATATAACGGCACGGGGAGCCCAAGAGCCCCACCTTTAGATCCTCTTTCCGACATTTCAGACGCCAAGTGTCGAAGTGCGACACTTTTACCGCAACCAGCGTCTCCAAAAAGCAACAAATGCTTTCCAGCCGAAGACTCTAGAGCTGACATTAACGACTTACTCCTCCGAACCCCTCGTTTTGGGTTATCGTACAATTTGGCAAGTATGGAGGTAAAGAATGAGCCCTCGAGTAGAACCTCGGCATCCAAATCTGCAAAAGCTTGATCATTCCAGTTCTCTTGCTTCGACAGGTTATCGAGATCGCTCTTTAGTATGCGAAAGAACTGTCGGCGCCTACGTGTATCGAGTCTTTCTTGCTCGGATTTCAAGAAGAGAAAGCCCTGAGTTCGTACAGTCTCGCGGGCGGCCATTAGGCCCTTGCATGTTTCTGTCAGGATCCATGCGCACAGCACTACTGTTAGTGCTGCGACAACAACTAGGACAAAAATCCCTTGAATACGATCTCCTAGCGAGCCTTCAAAAAGGCGGTCTAGTAATGTGAGTAATAGCTGGATCGCGAAATCGATCATTACATGGAAGGCTTAGTGCGTTTGGGTTCGGTAGTTGCGACCGCCACGAAAACGTGTGCGGTCGCAGATTCATTGAAGTTCTTGCTTCTCGCCGTTGTCAGGACGGGGTTGAACTTTTCATGTCAGTAACCAGCCGGGTTTCGACACGCTTCGGTATTGAGGCCATATATTGAGGATAGTTACACCACCGTCGCGTGGCCCCGCGACCCGCCGATAAAGTGCACCACAGCGACTCATTGCAAAACTATACTGTCGTAACCTGACTGCATCCACTTCCCCTCAAAACAGGGCAACCTCAAGGCCTCCATTGCTGTGGCTTGCCAGGTGATTGCTCCGGCACAATTTTCGTCCGTTCAAAGGCCAGTCATTCGTTGGAAGGGCCGGCAAAAGGGGTCATGCTCTACCTCTTACCTCACTGAACGGGCTAGGCTGAACCCCGACCGAACGGCCTCAGCTTGGGAGTTGCGCTGACGGGCTGATTCAGGCTTTCTCCCTTCACGTGCCGCCGGCGGTGATCCTCGTAGACCTAAACACGTTCACATATGGCGAGATCTCATACGCGTCGTTCCAAGCTCCAGGACTTCAGGAAAGACGATAAGCCGTCCCCGTTAGAGTTTGGGGAGGTTATTGGCCTCTTGTTTGCGCTCTCCATCGCCAATCTACTCAATCTCCATGGCAAACAATGGTCGGCCTTGCTGCTCGGCGTTGATGGTCCAGCAATTTGGGTGGATGCCTACACCAACGTCTCGTATGGGATAACTCTCGTGGGTTCTGGCGCAGTCATTATCGCCGGTGGCGCTTTTACTTCGGCACGACAACAGCTGCTCGCATTGTCAGCTTCCGCGTTCCTGTTTCCCGTCTTGGTACAGCTAGCAAGCCGTGGGCATTCTGTGCTGATCATGGTACTCCAGATCTACACAGGCGCTGCGGTCGGCACGGTTTTCTTCTTCCGCCGCTATTTCGCGAAACCAATGCCACTTGAGTTTTGGGATCGAATGGTGGTCATGGGACTTCGGGCCATTCGCTTTGGCTTCATATTTTACGGAGCCCTCCTCGCGTTGCTGAAGTTCATCTCCGACGGCATGAAAGAGGGGAAGGATGGCTTCTTAAGTACCGCCCTTTACCCGACGATCACCTTGCTCCTGACATTCTTTATCTGGATCGTGTGGCTCATTGCTCCGGCGTGGGAACGCACTGTGCATCTCCGTGCTCTGGGACACACGACTGGGACGGATCCGTCCGACGGATCCGACGACATCGAGTCGGCTGCTCAGGATGCGTCGAAACCCTGAGCGGGACCTAGAAAAGGGGTCATGATTTACCTTTGTGACTTCTGCTGCCCCGCTAGGCTCCTATATCAGTCCCCCTCCTGTCGCATAGCGGCATCCGAGCAGGCAAAAGGGGTCAGGCTGCGGATGTTGATATGAGGGTACGGTGACTTGGCTTCGCCCCCTCGGCGAGGTTGCTCGACCCTCCCGTCATGCGCTTCCACCCCGCCGGTCTGTTTCTGCTGCTGCCCCTGGCCCTGGCGGCCCATGACGACAACACGGACTACTCCGACGCGGCGCTCCACGTGAAAAGGGTCTTCGCCGAGCGCGAGAGGGGCGGACGAGGTCAGGCCTTGGGGTTTGGGGCCACTGTCCGTCAAATCGGGTGTACCCTAGCCTGACCCCGTGATCTTGCTCCGTCGGCGCAGCTACTTCGTTCCGGCCGGGGCCGGCTGGACCAGCGGTTTCCGGGGCAGCAGGTCGTCGCGCATGGCGGAGTTGTAGACAAACCAGGCCATCACGACCGAGGCCTGCATCAGGTCCTCGCGCTTGACGTGCTCCGGGGTGTCCATGTTCGAGTGGTGGGTGCGCGTCATGTAGTCCAGATCGTCCTGGATGAACTGGAAGCCGGGGATGCCGGCCGAGTCGAAGGGGATGTGATCGGTGCTGCCGGTGTTCCGCCGCGTGACCGTGGTGACCCCGAGATCCTTCAGGGGCACGATCCAGTTCTCGAAAATGGCCGCCGCCGCCAGGTTCTCCTGGGCGTAGATGCCGCGCACCTTGCCGGCGCCGTTGTCGAGATTGTAGTAGGCGCTGATCTTCGCCTGTTCCGGCTTCAGCGTGACCGCCCGGTGCTCATCCCGCCAGAGGAACTTGGGCAGTTTCAGTTCTTCGGTATCGCTGGGGTCGGCGCGGGTGGCGAAATGCTGCTCCACATAGGCCCGGGAGCCGAGCAGGCCTTGCTCCTCGCCCGACCAGAGCGCGGCCCGGATGGTCCGACGGGGTTGGATGCCCGCGGCCTTCAGGATGCGCATGGCCTCCAGCACGACGGCCGAACCGGCGGCGTTGTCGGTGGCCCCGGTGGCCCCGACCCAGGAATCGAGATGCGCGCCAAGCATGACGACCTCGTCCTTCAGCTCCGGGTCCGTGCCGGGGATCTCGGCGAGCGTGTTGTGCTGCGTGAGGCCGTCCGGGTGGAAGGTGGTCGCCACCGTGAGCTCGAGTTCGACGGCCTGCTTCCGGTCCACCAGACGCTTGAGCCGGCTGTAGTGCTCCACGCTCATGCTGAGCGTGGTCACCGGGTCATGCTTGTCCGCCAAGTAGGCTTGGCCGGAGGCTTGGACGAAGATCGTGCCGTCGGTGCCCCGGCTCGGCAAGATGACGGCGAGAGGTTTTTCCTGCACCCAGAATTCGCGCAGGGCGGCGGCCAACTCGAGGCGCTTGCGGGCCTCGCCACGCGCGTCGTCGCGGTCGCTCGGGATCTGGTAGTGGAAGAGGTCGTCGAGGTCCTGGTCAGTGAGCTGAGCGTTTTTGGGACCGGCGCGATTCTCCGGCAGGTCGCCGAACAACACGATCTTCCCGGTCAGCTTGCCCCGGAATTTTTCGATGTCCTCCTTGGTCTTGATGACCGCCCACGCGACCGGACCCCGCACCGGACCGCCCGTGCCGGGGGTCCAGGGCCGCGGGATGGCGTAGAGCTGGGCGACATCCGGGACCGTCATCCGCACGGCGGCCGACTCCACGGTCCAGCCGTCACCGAAGGGACCCCAGGGCTCGAGCCGGGCGTTGGCCAGGCCCCAGGCGGCGAATTGATCGCGGGTCCATTCATTCGCCTGCCGCATTGCGGGCGAGCCGGTCAGGCGCGGCCCAATGCGGTCGGTGAGTTCACCGAAGGTTTCCATGACCTTCGAGTGGCGCAAACCTTCCTGGCGGAGGCGCGTCAGGAAATCGAGGTTGGGCTCCTCGGCGCAAAGCGAGGAAGTCAGCAGAACTGACGATACGACCAGGAGACGGGACCATGAGCCGGCACGGCGGCCGTACAGGGGAAACATTCGTTTATCCTTGGGTTGGTGATTTCCGATCAAGCTGATCGACCGCGGCCCCCGGGGCAAGCGGCTTGTCGCATTCCACCTGGTCCGGGCCAAAGGGCCGGCAAAAGGGGTCAGGCTGCGGATGTTGATATCCGTGAGTCGGGTGACTTTGGATTCGCCCCCAAGGCGCACTCGCTTGACCCTCCGGGCATGCGCTTCCACCCCGCCGGTCTGTTCCTGCTCCTGCCCCTGGCCCTCGCGGCCCATGACGACAACACGGACTACTCCGATGCGGCCCTCCACGCGAAAACGGTGTTTGCGGAGCGCGAGGCCCGGGCCGTGGCTGAACCTTTCCAGGGGATCACGGCCAACGGCGAGATCCCGCCCGGCCTCTTCACCCTCAAGCCCACCGGCGTCACCACCGCCCCCCTCGTGGCCGCCGCCCAGGCCTTCATCGCCACCCTCACGCCCGAACAGAAGCTCCACACCGTCTTCGGCGCCGACTCCCCCGAGTGGCGTCGCTGGTGCAACGTGGACAACGGCATCTTCGTCCGCCAGGGCGTCAGCCTCCGCGCCATGTCCGACCCCCAGCGCGCCGCCGCCCGCGCCCTCCTCCAGGCCACCCTCAGCGCCAAGGGCCTCGCCCTCACCGACGCCATCCGCCGCACCGACGAGACCCTCGCCGAGCTCAACCACGACCGCCTGGCCTACGGCGAGGACCTCTATTATTTCACCGTGATGGGCCTGCCCTCCCCCACCCAGCCCTGGGGCTGGCAAATCGATGGCCACCACCTCGTGATCAACACCTTCGTCCTCGGCGACCAGGTCGTGATGTCGCCCGCCTTCCTCGGCGGCGAACCCGTCCGCACCACCACCGGCAAATACGCCGGCAACGTCATCCTCCAGGCCGAACAGGACCTGGCCCTCGCGCTCATGCAGCAGCTCACCCCCGCGCAGCGCGCCCTCGCCACGATCTCGGCCCAGAAGACCCGCACCAACAACCAGGCCGAGGCCTTCAAGGACAACGCCGTCATCCCCTACGCCGGCCTGCCCGTGACGCAATTCACGCCCGCGCAACGCGAGCACCTGGTCGCCCTCATCCGGCTCTTCATCGACAACCAGGCCGAGGGCCACGCCCGCGTGCGCCTGGACGAGATCCTCGCCCACCTCGACGAGACCCGCTTCGCTTGGATCGGCGGCACCAGCGACGACGCCGTGTTTTACTACCGCATCCACTCCCCCGTCGTCCTGATCGAGTTCGACCATCAGGTCCCCGTCGGCACCAAGATGATCAACGCCCCCGGCCAGGTCACCCGCGACCACATCCACGTCGTCATCCGCACCCCCAACGGCAACGACTACGGCAAAGACCTCCTCCGCCAACACCTCGCCAACCACCCACACTGATCCCGCGGTTCGGCTGAAGGGGTCAGGCTGCGGATATAGCCCCCGTCCTCAATCCTCCGTGTCTCCGTGCCTTCGTGGCGAAATCCCGCCCGAGGTTTACTCCCCTCCCCCTTTTGCGCCTCTTGCGCTTTTCGCGGCCAACCCCCTCCGACCTCTGCCGTCCGACCTCTGTCCTCTGATTTGCCCCAGCAAATCACCCTGAGCGAAGTCGAAGGGCGCCCTCTGCCCACTGATTTGCCGATGATAGGCCGCTAAGGCATCAGGCCCCGGGCATGGATCCGCGCTTGCGCCTTGAGGGCGCGAGCCAACAGTGCCCACCTTGATCGCGAAGCGGATACCGCAACTCCGGGTGGAGTCCTGCCCCCTGAACCCCCTGCCCGGAGTCCGAAGCAATCCGCTCAGCATTCGAGTTCATGGGTTTCTACGGCGAGTAGCCGTGGCCGTCACGATGGCCGGCTTGACCCACGTTTCCGCATCGGTCGCAGCCGCTCGCGAGGCCCAACCGGTGCCGGTCAGTCCCGCGGCTTCGATTGACCAGTCCATCGAGCACCGGATGCAGTCAGCCCGGATCGTGGGGCTGGGCGCGGCCATTATCGTCAACCGGCAGCTGGTCTGGACCCGAGGCTATGGCTTCGCGGACAAGGAGCGGGCCCTGCCGTTTACCTCCGACACGATCATGAACATCGGGTCGATCAGCAAGACTGTCACGGGCGCCGCCCTGATGCGCGCGGTGCAGGACGGCAAGCTCTCCCTCGACGAGGACATCAACCACTACCTGCCATTCAAGGTGGCCAATCCCTCCTTCCCGAACGAGCCCATCACCCTGCGCCAGCTGGCGACCCACACCTCCAGCATCACCGACCGGGGCCCCGCCTACGCCAGCGCTTATCACTTTGGTCGCGATTCCACGCAGACCCTCGGGGCATTCCTCCACGACTACTTTGCCCCCGACGGAAAGCACCATTCCCCGGACAATTTCCTGTCCACCAAGCCCGGGACGCATCGCGATTACTCGAACATCGGAGCCGCGCTGGCGGGCTACCTCGTCGAACGAGCTGTCGGGGAAGAATTCAACGCGTACACCAAGCGGATCATCTTCGCGCCCCTGAAGATGGCGCATACGGGCTGGCTGATGTCCGAGGTCGACCTGACCAACCACTCGAACCTCTACATGGCGCAGGGACTCGCCGTACCCATCCAACTCTACGGCCTGACCACCTATCCGGACGGTGGCCTGCGGACTTCCGTGGAAGAGCTGGCCCGCTTCTTCATCGCCCTGCTGAACGGGGGCGAGTACCAAGGCGTCCGCATCCTCGACCAGGCCTCGGTCGACGAGATGCTCCGGTTCCAATACAACCCGGCCAACCCACCTGACAATGTGAAGCTGAGCGGCGAGGGCGCGCTGAACTCCGGCATCTTCTGGGCCACGAAGGACTCCCTCGCCCGGATCGGCCACAATGGCGCCGATCCCGGCCTGGTCACGATGATGCTCGCGGATGCCGACAAACAACTCGGCGTGATCCTGTTCACCAACACCGCCGTCCAGCCGGAGGACGGTGAGGTCTACCGCGCGATCTTCGATGACCTCTGGCAACTGGGCATGAACCTCAAAGCCTCCGGGACGAACGCCATAGACCGGCAGGAGAAGTGACAGATAGCTTGGCTCAGCTTCCCGTGTCCTAGGGGCTATTCTGAATTGAGCACGGGCCAATCCAGCGTTCCCTCGCCGCATGCGCTTCCGGTTTCTGCTCCTTCTCCTCGTCCTCCTGGCCGACGCCGCCGCGCAGGAGGTGAAGCTCGAGGTCAAACCACTGGCTCCGGACGTCTGGCTCCACACGTCGTGGCAAACGACGGCCACTTGGGGCCTCGTCCCCTCCAACGGCCTGATCGTGCGCGAGGCCGACCACATCGTCGTCATCGACACCGCCTGGGGCGCCGCCCCCTCCCGCGCGCTGCTGGCCTGGATCGACCGCGAACTGAAGTTGCCCGTCACCCGCCTGATCGTGACCCACTTCCATGACGACCGCCTCGGCGGCTGGGAGGTCTTCGCCGAGCGCGGCGTGCGCATCGTGACCTCCGAGCAAACCCTCGCCCTGGCCAAAGTGGAGCCCACCCCCGCCTTCGATCTCTACCAGCTGGCCCCGGGCGAAAAACTCGCCCGCGGCACCCTCGAAATCCTCTACCCCGGCCCGGCCCACGCCCCCGACAACGTCGTCGTCTGGCTGCCCGCCCACCAGATTCTCGCCGGAGGCTGCGCCGTCCGCAGCGCCGTGTCGGGCGGCCTCGGCAACCTCTCCGACGCCTCCGTCGCCGACTGGGCCGCCTCCATCGCCCGCGTCCAAGCCGCCTACCCCGCCGCCCGCCTCGTCCTCCCCGGCCACGGCGACCCCGGCGGCCCCGAGCTCCTTGAGCACACGAAGGCCCTCGCCACCGCCGCCCTCCACCCAAAATCCAACTGAGGCCCGGACCCGAGAAGGGTCAGGCGGCGGAGATTTGATCTGATAAATCGGGGCCCTCCTAACTTGACCCAATTGCCCGCCCGATGCAGCCCCACAGCTTGATCTCACGGTATGGATTGAGGCTGGCAATCAGGGAGCTCCTCCTGACTTCAGGTCTTTTTTTCCCATGCAAGGTCACTTCCTATCCCGTAGGATGGATCACGTTCAGCAACCTCTGCATGCCTTGCTCCTATCCATACGATGAAAACGCTCTCACTTCTCAGAATACTCACGCTGGCGGCGGCAGGTCCCCTCGTTTTGCTGCCGATCGGGTGCAATACCATTCCTAAGACCGAGCGCGCTCTTGGCACTTTTCCGGTCAAGATGGAGCAGGCCGAACAAGAACTGATTGGCTCACCCGAATGGGGATTGGCGCTTTCCGGCGGCGGCATTCGGTCATCCCTGTTCGCCATTGGTGGGCTGAAGGCCCTGCATGATTCCGGACGACTGAAGGACGTTAAGATCATCTCGTCCGTCTCCGGTGGATCCTACGCCGCCTATTGGTTGTACTCGAATAACCAGGCCCAGCTCGAGGAGAGTAAGACCAAGGAATTCGGCTGGTTTTCCCTCGATGACCAAAACTTCAACGTCCGCGTCGCCGAGCTCAGCCTGACCAGCAACTTCGTGACCAACGCACAATATGTCGGGGCACTGGCGCAAGGGGCGGTAACGTTTTCGCCCGGCGCTGCGGCGGTAAATCTCTATGATCAACGCCTGAAACGGACCTATGGAGCAAGGGACATCAAAGATGCCTCCATCACCGATCTGCATTCAGCGGTGGCGGATGGCCAGAGTCCTTACCTCGTGGTGAATGCAACCGTAACCAAGCCAAAGGCACAACTCGGCTGGGCGGACGGCCTTTTGGAGATGACGCCGCTTTTTGTGGGAAACCAGCAGTTTGGTTACCGCCCTTGGGTGAATGAGCCGATCCAGTTCCGAAGGGCCGTTGCAATCTCGGGGTCGGCGGTTACCGCCTTCCTGCAACAACCCATCACCATGCCGGACGGGAAAGCACCCGCCGAGGTAACCGGTACGGATGGCGGGAAATCAGAGAACCTGGGTGCGATCGCACTTATTCGCCGGGGTGTACCCAACATTATCATCTTCGATGCCGAGTTTGATCCGAAATATCGCTACGGCGCCTACCAAAACCTCAAGAACCGTCTCGCGGAGTGGAATCTCGCACTGAGCAACCGGGAACTCGACGCCTATATCGAGGGACAATTCAGCAACGAAGCCGCGAGGGCCGTGCTGAAGCAAGCCGTCCACAAAGTGGACGTCATGACCAAGGGCACCCAGAATAAAATCAGCACGATATACTACGTGAAGATGGCGCTTTCCGATGACATCGTGACCAAGCTGCGCGCGAGCGAGGGCGATACCGAAGCCCGGCAGTACCTCGAGGATTTTCGGGGTGCTCTGAGCAACGGGCAGCAGCCCGAGGTGTGGCGTAAGCCTTGGACTTGGAATCAACCTGACTGGAAGCCCGAACGCGTCGCTGCCGTGCCTGCTCCTCCGCTTGATCGCTGGCTTGCCGCCGTGACCTGGGACTACTCCGGTTTCCTGAATAGCCCCAATGCTCCCTCCGGCTTCATCGCGCGCAGATTCAAATTCCCCATGTACGGAACTGAGGATCAATCCTTTTACGGAGACCAAGCCATCGCCTATATCGGCTTGGGGTACCTCGCGGCTTCAGAAATCATGAAATAGGAGCCTGCCTAAGCGGGAAACCAACAGGGACAGGCCTCGCCGGGGTTACCCTGCCCCTTTTTGCGCCTTCTGCGTTTTTCGCGGCCAACCCCATTCATCCCTGCTCCTGCGCACGTCACGGTCAGCCCGGGATTTCTTGCGAACCGCCCAAAATACGATTGCTCAGTCGGGGTGCGCGTTACCCCCGCCTCCCGGTCCCTTCGCCTCGTCCTGCTGGCCGGTCTGATCCCGCTGATCGCGTTGTCCGGGGCCGACCTTTTCGAGCCCACCGTGGCCGACGACCGCCCCGCCCCCGGCCCGGCACCGGCGGGCATGGTCTGGATCCCCGGCGGCGAATTTTCCCTGGGCAGCAAGGACCCGCGCGGTGACCTGTGCGGCGGTAACGAGCCCATGGATGACGCCCGGCCGATCCACCGCGTCCACGTCGATGCCTTCTGGATGGATCGCACCGAGGTGACCAACGCCGACTTCGCCGGCTTCGTCGCTGCGACCGGCTACGTCACCGTGGCCGAGCGGCCGCTGCGGCCCGAGGATTTTCCCGGCGTGCCCCTGGCCAGCCTCGTGCCGGGCTCTGTGGTCTTCACCCCGCCCGACCACGCCGTGCCGCTCGACAACCCGCTGCGCTGGTGGAGCTACGTGCCCGGCGCCAGCTGGCGGCACCCGGAGGGGCCGGACAGCGACCTCACGGGCCGCGCCCACCACCCCGTGGTCCACATCGCCTACGAGGATGCCGAGGCCTACGCCCGCTGGGCCGGCAAACGCCTGCCCACCGAGGCCGAGTGGGAATTCGCCGCCCGCGGCGGCCTCGCCGGCCAGGCCTACCCGTGGGGCAACGACCTCACCCCCGGCGACCGGTGGCAGGCCAATATCTGGCAGGGAGCGTTCCCGGCGCAAAACTCCGCCGCCGACGGCACCGCGGGCGCGGCTCCCGTCGCCTCGTTCCCCGCCAACCCCTACGGCCTGCACGACATGGCCGGCAACGTCTGGGAATGGTGCAGCGACTGGTACCGGCCCGACGCCTACGTCCGCCAGGCGCGCGCGGACGGCGCCGTGCGCAACCCCCGCGGCCCGGCGCCGGCAGACAGTTTCGACCCGCAGGAACCCGGCCTGCCCAAACGCGTGCAACGCGGCGGCTCCTTCCTCTGCACCGACCAGTATTGCACCCGCTACCGGCTCGGCACCCGCGGCAAGGGCGCCCCCGACACCGGCAGCAACCACGTTGGCTTCCGCTGCGTGCGCGAGCCCTGAATCCGCCGGACCCAGCCCCCGCGCTCTAGCCATGAACCCACTCCGATTCACCACGGCCCTGCTCCTCCTGTCCGCGTTGGCCTGCCGTGCCGCCCCGGAGCGCCCGAACATCGTCTGGCTCACCAGCGAAGACCACGGCCCCGAGATGGGTTGCTACGGCGACCCGCTGGCGCGCACGCCCCACGTCGATGCCCTCGCCGCGCAGGGCATGCGTTACCGGCTCGTCTGGTCCACCGCCCCGGTGTGCGCCCCGTCGCGCACGGCAATCATCTCCGGCCTCTATCCGTCGAGTTCCGGCGGTATCCACATGCGCTCGAGGGTGTCCCTGCCGCCGGGGATGCACCTCTACCCGCACTACCTGCGCGCAGCCGGCTACTACACCACGAACAACGACAAGGAGGACTACAACCTCCGCGCGCCGGCCAACCTCTGGGATGCGTCATCGAAGACCGCGCACTGGCGGAACCGGGCGCCGGGCCAGCCGTTTTTCGCGATCTTCAACTCCATGAAGAGCCATGAATCGCAGATCCGGAAGCGTCCGCACACCGCGGTCACGGATCCCGCGCAGGTCCGCCTCCCGGCCTATCATCCGGACACGCCCGAGGTACGCCAGGATTGGGCCCAGTACTACGACCAGGTCAGCGCGGCCGACGCGGACGCCGGTGCGCGCCTCCGGGAGATCGAGGCGGCCGGCCTGGCCGCGGACACGATCATCTTCTACTACGGGGACCACGGCAGAGGAATGCCGCGCAGCAAGCGCTGGCCGTCGAATTCCGGCCTCCACGTCCCGCTGGTGGTCTACTTCCCGGAACGCTGGCGCCACCTCGCGCCCGCGGACTACACGCCGGGCGGCGAGTCCGCGCGGTTCGTCAGCTTCGTCGACCTGGCACCGACACTCCTGAGCCTGGGCGGGACGCCCCCGCCCGCCTGGATGCAAGGCCAGGCCTTCGCCGGTCCGCACGCGGTCCCGGGGCGCACGCTGCTCTTCGGCGAGCGGGGCCGCATGGACGAGCGGCTCGACCTCGTCCGCAGCGTGACCGACGGCCGCTATGTGTATCTGCGGAACTACCTCCCCCAGGTTTCGCAGGGCCAACACGTCGCCTATCAGTTCCAGACCCCGACGACCCGGATCTGGCGCGAGCACTACGACCAGGGAAAAACCAATGCGGCCCAGTCCCTCTTCTGGCAGGTACCGAAGGCGCCGGAGGAACTCTACGACCTCACCACCGATCCCGACGAGGTGCACAACCTCGCCGCCCTGCCCGAACACCGGCCGGTCTTGGAGCGGCTCCGGCAGGCGTTGCGCTCACACCTCCTCGAAGTGCGCGACCTGGGTTTCCTCCCCGAGCGCGAACTGCACGCCCGGTCTGGGACCGACACCCCCTATGCCCTCGCGCGCGATCCCGCGCGCTACCCGCTGGAACTCATCCTCGAGACGGCGGAGCTCGCCTCGATCCTCGACCCGGCCGCGACGCCGACGCTGGTGCAGCGAGCCGCCCACGCCGACAGCGCCGTGCGCTACTGGGCGACGCTTGGCCTGCGCCTGCGCGGGGCGGAAACGGTGCGGGCCCAGGCCGGCGAGCTCACCCGAGCCTTGGCCGACGAATCCCCGGATGTGCGCATCGTCGCGGCTGAGGCGTTCGGTCACTTCGGCACCGCCGAGCAGCGGAGCACCGCCCTCGCGGTCCTGCGCGGGCTCGCGTCGCCCGGGGAGAACGGCGTCTTCGTCGCCCTGTCCGCCCTGCAGGCGATCGAGGCCCTCGGCGATCACGCGGCGGAGCTCCACCCCTTCGTCGCCGGCCTTGATCCAAACGGTCCGTTGCCCGATCCTCGCTTCAACGGTTACGTCGCCAGCCTGATCGAGAGCATCACCGGAAAATCTCCGGCCAAGCAGCCCTGAACCGTCTCGCCCCGCCCGAACCTCAACACGGCAAGGTCCACCCCGGCGTGAAGGTGCAAACAAGACCCTGCCCACTAGATCCGCCCAGAAGCCGCCAAACCCTGACGCTTGTTCCATAAACCCAGGAATCAAATGACCCTGAATGCCATAAAACGATTGTCGCTGGCCATGCTCGGATTATCGCTGGCCGGACTGGCGGGCGCGGCCACCCCGCCCAATGTCATCATCATCTTCGCGGACGACCTCGGCTACGGCGACCTGGCGTGCTACGGCCATCCCTCGATCCGCACGCCGCACCTCGACCGCATGGCGGCGGAGGGGCTGCGCTTCACGGACTTCTACGCCGCCGCGGCGCTGTGCACGCCGAGCCGCGCGGCCCTGCTCACCGGCCGCCACGCGATCCGCAGCGGCATGACCCACCGGCCCGGCACCCGCGCGGTGTTGTTTCCCGACTCCCCGGGCGGACTGCCACCGTCGGAAATCACGCTGGCCGAGGCGTTGAAAATGGCGGGCTATGCCACTGCGCTCATCGGCAAATGGCATCTCGGCATTCACGAGGGTTCCCGCCCGCGCGACCAGGGCTTCGACCATAACTTCGGCCTTCCCTACTCCAATGACATGGACCGGCGCGAGGATGTGCCGGGCGAGGCGCGGTTCCGGCCCGATCCGCCGGCCGACGGGTGGAACGTGCCGCTGCTCCGCAACGAGGAGGTCATCGAGCGCCCCGCCGACCAGACCACCCTGACCAAGCGCTACACCGAGGAGGCGGTGAGGTTCATCACGGCCAACCGGACGAAGCCGTTCTTCCTCTACCTCGCGCACAACATGCCGCATACGCCGGTGTTTGCCTCGGAGGCGTTCCGGGGCAAAAGCCCGCGCGGGGCCTACGGCGATGCGGTCGAGGAACTCGACTGGAGCACGGGCGAGGTGCTGGCCGCCCTTCGCCGCGAGGGCCTGGCGGAACGGACCCTCGTCATCTTCACCAGCGACAACGGCCCCTGGCTGACCGAGCGCGAGCAGGGCGGCAGCGCGGGGCTCCTGCGCGACGGCAAGGGCAGCACGTGGGAAGGCGGCATGCGCGTGCCCGGCCTCGCGTGGATGCCCGGCCGCATCGCGCCCGGCGTGACCAGCGAGGCGGCCGGCACCCTCGACCTGTTTCCCACCGCGCTCGCGCTGGCCGGCCAGCCTTCGCCGGCGGGCGTGACCCTCGACGGCACCGACCTCTCTCCGCTGCTGTTCGCCGGCCGCGCGCCGCCGGAACGGCCGTTCTTCTACTACCGCGGCTCGGACATCTACGCGGTCCGGCTCGGTCCCTGGAAGGCGCATTTCTTCACCCAAGGCGGCTTCGGCGACCCCGCGCGCAAGGCGCATGCCCCGCCGCAGTTGTTTCATCTGGCGCGGGATCCGTCCGAGCAGTTCAATGTCGCGGCCGATCATCCGGACGTGCTCGCGCGGCTCCGCACGGCGGTGGCAGCGCACCAGGCCGCCGTCGTGCCGGGTGAACCGCAGTTGCAGTAGACCCGCCCCGGCCCGCCTGCTTCCGACCCGTGACCCCGCCCCCCGCCATCCCGCCCGAGGTTTCCCTGCGCGAGGTCCGCGTCAGCGACCTGCCCATCCTGTTCGAGCATCAGCTTGACCTGGAGGCGGCGCGCCTGGCCGCGTTCCCCTCGCGTGACCGCGCGGCGTTCATGGCGCACTGGACGAAAATCATGGCGAATCCCTCCGGCCTCGTCCGCACCATCCTCTGCAACGGCACGGTCGCCGGGAACATCGGCGCGTGGAACGACGGCGCCGACCGGCTCGTCGGCTACTGGATCGGACGCGAGTTCTGGCACCGCGGCATCGCGAGCGCGGCGCTGGTCCAATTCCTCGATCATGAGCCCACCCGCCCGCTCTGGGCCCACGTGGTGGCGTACAACGCCGCCTCAATCCGCGTCCTGCAAAAAGCCGGCTTCACGCAGGCCGGCAAAGAACCCTGCGAACTCCCCGGCGGCACCCCAAGCGAAGAGCTCATCTTCAAGCGCTGAAGCCCCCGTCGCGCCGCCGGCTAGACAGCCGGATAACCTTGCCCGCTCCGACTGCGTGTCTTCGTGCCGTCGTGATTAAATTCCAACCAGGATCCTCTCTCCCCGCTGCAACGCGGTGGCCTCCTTACGCAGCTTGCGCCCCACGCCGACCTGCCGTATCGACAGGCACCCCGACCCCACCATGAAATTCCCCGCCTCCGTCCTTGCCCTGCTCCTTGCCACGACCGCGTTCGCCCAGACCCGCGAGGTGGGGCCCTACACCGTCCACCCGATCATGCCGGGCGTGCTGCGCATCGAGGACGCCAACCAAACCAACCCCTCCGGCATCCATCGCGACGCCGAGGGCAAGACGACCGGCTTCAACAACTGCTCCGACATGTATCTCATCGTCGGCGGCGACCAGGCCCTCCTGATCGACCTGTCCAATGACATCAAGTGGGACACCACCGCCGTCACCTCGCTCCAGGCCGTCGTGGCGCAGGAGATCGGGCCCCGCAAGCTGCACATCGCCATCACCCACTTCCATGGCGACCACACTGGCATGCTCCCCGCCTTCAAGGACAACCCGGCCGTCACCTTCTGGATCCAGACCGATGAATTCAAGGGCCGGGAGATTTTCCCCGCGGACCGCACCGTCCCCATCGGCGGCGACTCCTCGCTCGACCTCGGCGGCGGCGTGATCGTCGACGCGGTGAAAATCCCGGGCCACACCGACCATTCCACCGCCTATTTCCTGCGGGGAAAAAACTTCCTGTTCAGCGGCGACGGCCTCGGCTCGGGCAACGGCGTGTGGATCTTCTCCGCGGAGGGTTTTACCAAGTACCGCGCCACCGTCGACCGCCTGATCGCCACCATCCGCACCCCGGCCAACGGTATCGACGAGCAGCAGCTCATCGTCTTCGGCGCCCATTACTGGCAGAAGCGCGACAAGGAAAAGCTCACCATGCAGTACATCCTCGACATGCAGACCCTCATCGGCGCCATCAAGGCCGGCACCGCCCGCGAGGAGAAGGTGACCTTCGGCCCCTACCTCAACACGAACTTCATCTCCGGCGAAGCCACCATCACCTGGAACAAAGCCGACGCCGAGAAATTCAAGGCGGAGTAGCCGCGCTCAAATTCCGGCCTAAAAATCCGCCGGATTCTCCCTAGCTCCGCCGCGCGCTGCACCACGCCTCGGCGCCGGCCCGACCCCTCGCCGTCCTCAGCGAGACCGTCGCCCTCCGCCTCGTCCGACCGGGCTCAACATTGACCCTTCGCTCCAGGGAAATCCCCCTGATCGCCACCGCGGTTGCGGCTTGCGACGGCAAAATCCGGGGCCTTTGCTGTCTGTATGCGACTCCCGTCCCGCATGTGGTCGATGATGGTTGGCCTGCTGCTTGTGGGGGCTGCCCAGGCCGACACGTTCACCACCTTGCAGGGTGCGTCCTTCGAGGGAAAAGTGAAAGACCTGTATGGCGACACGGTGCTCTTCGGCATCAAGGATAGCACCCGCGGCATTCCGCTCGAGGAGCTTGACGATGCGTCCCTGCGGAAGATTGCCCTGTTTCTGCAGGATGTAGCCGCCGTGCCTCCCCGGTGGAGCCAGTCCACTTCGCCGGTCGCCAAGGCAGTCGCGCGCAAGCTCGTCGTCCTACGGGAGGGCAAATGGGCGGCGTTCAACCCGGGCGAGCGGCCCGAACCCGAATTCTATGTACTTTACTACGGCGCTTACTGGTGCGGACCCTGCCGGCGGTTCAGCCCCACCTTGGTTAAGGCTTACCACCAATTAAAGGCCGAGGCCGGTGATCGCTTCGAGGTCATCTTCATCAGCAGCGATCAGGACGATCGGGGGCAGATCACCTACGCCAAGGAAGTCGGGATGCCATGGCCGGTGGTGCGCTTTCCCGACGCCCAGCGCATCCGCGTCTTCGAACAATGGCGGGCCAGGGGCATTCCGAGCATCGTGGTGGTCAACCGAGAAGGAGACGCGCTGTTCCATTCCTATCGCGGCGAGGAGTACTTGGGTCCCGACGAGCCGTTGCAACGCTTCACGCATCTGCTGCGCGCTTCGGGAGGGCCGGGCGCAGACGCTCCCCGGCCTGGCCGGCATCGCCTCGCAATTGCCCAATACCTGCTCAATCACCCGGGCACGAGCCCTGCGCCCAAACCGTACCTGGTCGGGCTCGACCGCAATAAACTGCAGACCATTCCGGCCGGCGAAATCCAATTGCAGCTCGCGGTGAATGCCCGGGGACAGGTCGAAGATCTCGAGTTCCTGACGCCGCTGGATGCCGTGCATAAGGATCTCGTCAGGCGTGCCATCGATACTTGGCTCTTCCTGCCTGCGGTAACCGACGGTCAACCGGCCCCCAGCAAGGTAGTCATCCCGATAGTGTTTGCACCTGCCGCCTGAGGTTCGGCCGCAAACCGCTCAACGCCGCGTCCTAATCCTCCCCGAACTCCGGCGCCTTGATCGGCGCCAGTAGCCGGTCGAGTTCCGCCTGCGTCGGGTTGCGGATCGAGCGCACGGTGAGGACCGCCGGTCCCGCCGGCAGCGTCACCGGCGTCGGCTGGTTCGCCGCCAGCCCGAGCAGCGCCGCGGCCAGCGGCGAACGGTGCGGCAGGCACTCGATCCCCGTTTCCGGGTCGGTGGCCGTCTCCCCATGCGTCGCCAGCAGGAACGTGAACCGGTGCTTCTTCTTCGCCCCGACATCCTCCTTCTCGACCACGACCACGTGCCCGAGCTGCACCGTGTCCGTCGGCTTCGTCAGCCACGCCGCCGGGTCGACTTCGATGAAGGTGTTGCGGAGGTAGAACCGGTCGAGCTCGTCCATCTTGCGATCCACCATCCGGATCGCGTCCTTGGCGGCCTTGAACCCGAAATTCTCCCGCAGGTCCCCCTGGCTGTGCGCCTCGACCTTGTCCACCACCAGCTCCGCCCGCTTGGCCTTCAACGCCGCGAACTCCTCCGCCAGCACGCGGTTGAATCCCCGCCGCACGTAAATCGTGGCGGGCGCCGGCGGCGGCAGGCGGAAAATGTGTTTGCGACGCGGGGGTGCCATGCGCCCCTACGACAAAGCCCCCGCCCCTGCCGTCAACCCGCGAATCTCGTCCCTACCCCTCCCCTCGCTGCACCTGAGCCCCCCGGGCAAGGGCGGGGTTGATTGATCCTCGCAAATCACCCTGCGCGAAATCGACGAGCGCAGGACCGCCGGACAACTCCACGCTTGCCGGCCCGAGCCGAATTTCCATCCTCCTCTCCGGGCCATCGCTGACTTCACCGTCGGCGGCGGCCTTTATTTTTGGCCCCGACCCTTCTGCCCAATCCCGCCGTCGCCGTCCGCTCCGTTCCCCGCGCCACCTCCCCTCTATGTTCAAATCGACCCCCGACCCGACCCGCAGCCAGATCACCGCCAGCGCTTCCGCCGCCGGCGTTCCGAGCCAGAACCAACCCGATTCCGCCCTCCCGGCCGGTAACCTGCCGTTCGGCATTGCCGCCGGCCTCGTCGCCGCGCTGATCGGGGCCGGGCTCTGGGCGGCCATCACCGTCGCCACCGAATATCAGATCGGCTTCATGGCCGTCGGCGTGGGCTTCCTCGTGGGCTTCGCCGTTGGTCACTTCGGCGGCGGCCAGGCCACGGTGTATCGCGTCGTCGGCGCCACCCTGGCCCTCCTCGGCTGCGTCCTCGGCAATTTCTTCACGCTGATCGGCTTTGCCAGCCAGCAGGAACAGGTCGGCTTCTTCGCCCTCCTCTCGCAGATCGACTACACGGCCATCCCCGGCGTCATGGCCAGCACCGCTTCGCCCATGGATTTCCTGTTTTACGCCATCGCCGTCTACGAAGGCTTCAAACTCAGCGTCAAAAGCTGACCCCGTCCGCCACCGTCCACGCGTCCAACCCAGACGGGTATCCGTCTCCCTCCGTCGTCCGGCCGCGACCTGGCCCGGCCCAACACGCTGCGCGAAGACGCAGGACACCGGCTGCACCCGCGCGGCATCCACGCCGTATCCCCGGGCGTAACTCCCCCATGCCTTTCAAACTCCTCGCCTTCCTCTCCTACACCTTCGGCCTTATCGCTCACGCCGCGACGCCCGCCGCCCCCGCCCCGGCCGCTGCCGTCCTCCTCGGCACCTGGCAGGTCGATCTCCGCCCCACGCCCGACGCCCCGCCCTATTTCCAGGAACTCGTCATCACCGCCGTCGACGGCCAGACCTTCACCGGCACCTTCTACGGCGCCCCGCTCAGCGAGGGTCGCCTCAACACCGCCTGGGGCACGGTCCGGATCGCCTTCGCCACCGCCGACGGCTCCGGCCCCTACCACCACAGCGCCGTCCTCAAGGGCGATACCCTCGAAGGCCTGACCAACTCCACCGGCCGCGACTTCCTCGCCTACTGGTCCGCGAAAAAACCTTAACCGCCGGTCGGGCCGCCCAAAGCGAAGAAGAGCTGACCTCACGCTGCCGGTTTCAAATCGGCCGTGCCCATCACCCTGAGCCCCGTCGCAGTCGTACCACGCCTCAGCTCACCAGCCGCAAAAAGCGGCGGATATCCGGCGGGATCGCCTTCGGCAGGTTCGACGCCGCGAGGGAAAATTCCCAGCGCGCCTCCGCCTCCTGCGCCGCCGTGAGCGGTCCGCCCGCCTTGCGTTCCTCCGTCGGGGCCGCCCGAAAACCCACCGCGGCCTTGTTCTTCAACATGTCGGCCCCCGCCATCGACAGCGCCGCCCCGTAGCGCGCCATCGTGTAGTCGAAGCCGACCAGCGTCCGCTCCGGCTTGTTGTCCCGCCACACCACCAGCTTCGTGAACCCCGGGCCGCGGTATTCCTCGCGGTACCGGTCCGGCACGTCGCTGTCGGTCGGGCCGCCCTTCAGCGTCGAGCTGGCCACGATCGCCTTGTAAAAGTTCAGATACACCGGATCCGGTCCCGAGAAAAAATCGAATTTCACGCCGCACACCGAGTACCGCGAGGAACACACGTAATGCGCCAGGCTGCCCCGCAACGGCACTTTCACACCGCCGTGCGACAGGGTCAGCGTGCAGCTGTCCCCCACATACGCCACCGCCAGGAGGCTGATCTGGATGTGCGCCCCCCCGGACGACAGGTCGACGAGGGTGCCCGACCAATCCTTGCCCGACGAGGCGGCATCGGAACTCCGCACCATGATCGAGGCACGCAAGCGACAGTCGTCGCTCACCTCATAACGCACCTGCTTGCGTTGGGATTCCTTGGTCTTGGTCTCGTTCGTACTCATCAACCAGGGAGCTTATGACCCTTTCTGCCGAAAGCACAACCGATGACTCGCAAAATCCTTGCCCCGTCCCCGGACGCGCCGCCATTGGCATTCGCCGCCTTTCTGGCCATCCTGCCGCATGGTTCCGTTTTCCGTCCTCGATCTTTCCAACATTGTCCAAGGCGGCACCGTGGCCGACGCCTTGGACCGCTCCCGCGAGCTCGCCCGCCACGCCGAGCAACTGGGCTACCGCCGCTTCTGGCTGGCCGAACACCATAACATGCCCGGCATCGCCAGCGCCGCCACCGCGCTCGTGATCGCCCACGTCGCGGCCGGCACCTCCACCATCCGCGTCGGCTCCGGCGGCATCATGCTGCCCAACCACTCGCCCCTGGTCATCGCCGAGCAATTCGGCACCCTCGCCGCCCTCTACCCCGGCCGCATCGATCTCGGCCTCGGCCGCGCTCCCGGCACCGACCAGCCGACCGCCCGCGCCCTGCGCCGCGGCGGGGCCAACGCCGCCGACACCTTCCCGCAGGACGTGCAGGAACTGCAGGCCTACTTCCACCCCACCGTCCCCGGCCAGGTCGTGCAAGCCGTGCCCGGCGCCGGCTCGGACGTGCCGATCTGGATCCTCGGCTCGAGTCTCTTCGGCGCCCAGCTCGCCGCAGCGTTCGGCCTGCCCTTTGCCTTCGCCTCCCACTTCGCCCCGGACCACCTGGAGCAGGCCCTTGCGATCTACCGCCACGACTTCCAGCCCTCGGCCACCCTGGCCCAACCCTACGCCATGGCCGCGATCGGCGTCATCGCCGCCGACACCGATGCCGCCGCCCGGCGCCTCGCCACCTCGCTCCAGCAGAGCTTCGTCCTGCTCCGCCGGGGCACCCCGGGCCTGCTGCCGCCCCCGGTGGACAACATGGACGGCTACTGGACCCCGCCCGAGCAGGCCGGCGTCGAACACGCGTTCCGCGAGGCCGTCGTCGGCTCCCCCGAAACCGTGCAGCGCGGCCTCGAGGCCTTCCTCCGCCGCACCCGCGTGGACGAACTCATGGTCACCGCCGCCATCCACGACCACACCGCCCGCCTGCGCTCCTTCGAACTCGTGGCCCAGATCCGCGACCGCCTTTGATCACTCAGT
This sequence comes from Lacunisphaera limnophila, assembly GCF_001746835.1. Lineage (NCBI taxonomy): Bacteria > Pseudomonadati > Verrucomicrobiota > Opitutia > Opitutales > Opitutaceae > Lacunisphaera > Lacunisphaera limnophila. Next base: position 280,671 of record NZ_CP016094.1, read on the forward strand.
CGAGACCGAGCCGATGCACCAAGGTGGCACCTGCGCTTTTATTGTCGTCTCTTCGCGTGGTTCGCAGGCCACCGCCCGGCTGATTCACCATCGGCCGTAATTTCAAATCTGAGATCTCAAATCCTCACGCCCCCAGCGTCGCCGTCAGCGAGATCTTCGCATTGAGCAGCCGCGAAATCGGGCACCCGGCCTTCGCCTTCGCCGCGACTTCGTCGAACTTCGCCTGGTCGATTCCCGGGATCACCGCGTGCATCACCAGGTGCGAGGCCGTGACCGTCCAGCCCGCCGGCGGCACCTGGTCGAGGCTGACCTCGGCGGTGACCTCGATCTTGTCCGGCGTGAAACCCGCCTCGCCCAGCATGGCGGAGAACGCCATCGCGAAACACCCCGCGTGCGCCGCGGCGATCAGTTCCTCGGGATTGGTGCCGGCGCCCGATTCAAAGCGGGAGCCGAAGGAGTATTCCGTGTGCTTGAGCGCACCGCCCGGGGCGGTGAGCGAGCCTTTGCCGGCCTTGAGTGAACCTTGCCAGATCGCGGAGGCGGAACGTTTCATGATGCGTGGATTTTGAGTTTACTACGGCCGGCCCCGACATGGCGCCTGCCGTCCCGCACCCTACCTCGTTCCTTCCCCGCTGCAACCGGGCCCCGCCACTTGTAACCTGATCGTTTATCGGTGAGCCCCGCGCCGTCCGTCAGCCGCCCCCCGATGCGAGTCTTGCGCCGACCGCTCCTATCCGCCTCGGTGGTGGCATGCCCCACCGCCCCCTCCCCATCCTGGTTTGCGCGCTGCTTTCGCTCCTGCCGGTGGCCGGCCAGTCCGCCGCTACCCCGGCGGCCTCCGGTCCGACCCGCCTGATCAATCCGCTCCCGCTGCCCAACTACCCCGTCGGCCGCCTCTCGCGCGATGTCACCAAGGGCGAACCCCTCACCCAACAGGGGCTCTGGCTGGTGGACCGCGCCGAACAATACCGCGAACTCGCCGACCCGACCGGCCTCTGGCACGAGGGCAAATGGTACCTCTACCCCTCCGTCGACATGGCCTGGGTCAGCGCCGACGAGGGCCGCACCTGGCAACACCACCCGCTCAACCTGCGCGACATCGGCTACGCGCCCACCATCGTTCACCACCGCGGCCGCTTCCTCCTCATGTCCTCGGGCGAGATCTATGCCAGCGACTCACCGCTCGGTCCCTTCGCCTCGATCGGCCGGATGGAGCTGCCTGCCGTGCCCGGTCTGCCCACGCACATTGATCCCATGCTGTTCTCCGATGATGACGGCCGCCTGTTCTACTACTGGGGCTGCACGCCGAATTCCGGCATCTGGGGCGTCGAGCTCGACGCCGCCGACCCGACCCGCGTGATCAGCCCGCCAAAGGAACTGATCCCGTTCCTCCCCGACACCTATAAGTGGGAGCGCGTCGGGAGCCACAACCAGAACCCGAAGACGGGCTGGATGGAGGGCGCATGGATGGTGAAGCACGACGGCCAATACATTCTCACCTACTCCGCGGGCGGCACCCAATACCGCACCTACACCATGGGCGCCTACCGGAGCGCCTCCCCGCTCGGGCCGTTCGTGCCCCAGCAGCGCAACCCCATCTTCCGCACCACCGAGGGCCTCGTGACCGGCACCGCCCACGGCTCCATCCTTCGCGGACCGCAGGGTCGCCACTGGGTGTTCTACACCGTCTTCGCCTGCGTCGTGCACGGTTTCGAGCGCCGCGTCGGCCTCGACCTCGTCGAGTTCGACGCGAACGGCGACATCTACGTGCCGCAGGCCACCGTCACGCCGCAGGCCCTGCCCGGTGGCGGCCCCGCCGTGGCGTGGGAAGTCCTCAACGAAAGCGAGCCGACACTCGGCAGCTCCAGCGCGGTCAACTCCTCCGGCCGCTTCGCCGCCGACAACGCCATGACCACCTGGTGGCTCCCCGCCGCCGCTGACGCCGCGCCGCAGCTCACCACCTACTTCTCCGGCCGCGCCACCATCCACGCCGCCCGCGTGATCTGGCGCGATGTCGGACTCGACACCAAGGCCGGCGTGCAGCCCGGCCCCTTCCGCTACCGCATCGAGGCCGAGACCGCTCCCGGCGTCTGGACCCCGATCATCGACCGCACGGCCAGCACCGAGGATTTCCTGATCGACTACCGCGAGTGCCCGCCGACCCTGGCGCTCCGCGCGCGTCTGGTCATTACGGGCCACCCCGCCGGCATCCAGCCCGCCGTGGCCGAGTTCACCGTCTTCGGCGTCCCCGAACGCTGATCGACGTTACCCCTCTCCGGTGGGCAGCCCGCTCGCGGGCGCGCTGCCCTCGCGTCCGGATTCAGCGCAAGGCGTCCGCCCGCACCCCGCCCCCGGCCTGCGGTTCTTGCGCGAACCACTCGATGCGGCTGCAATGCTGACAGGTCAGCGCCGTGGCCCCCTTGTTCAGCCAGTCGAAATTGAAGAACGTGGCGCCGCGGGTGTTCAACAGGACCTTGCGGCTTTCGAACTCGGTCTGGCCGCAGTGCGCACAGTGCACCTGCTTGCCGGCTATCTGATAGGAAGTACTCATGGGAGGACCGCGTTTATAACACGCCCCCCGGCCGCGGGCCATTACAGAGGCCCACGCGCTTTCCTCCGTCGTTCGCCGGGCACCGGACCAACCTGCCGGCGCGCTGGATTCAACCCCCGCGCTCCCTTTCCCTCCGCCACCCTTCAGATTTTAATTCAGCCCGCCCGCGCTTGTGACGAAATACAGCTTATCCGCCGGTTCCTTCAGAACATCATCCCCAGGCATACTATCCTAATACATGCCTCTGCCGTCCCAAACCAGTAGTCCCACTCCCCCGGGAGATTAAAAGGTGACGAATGCGACGGCTAGGGCTTGGCCACCGAATTGGTCAACCAGTCCGAAGAAACCGGCGGACCCCTTTCCGCCCCCCGCGCACCGCCCCCATGGGCCGGATGCGCTCCCCGCCCCTCACGGAATGCCGTGACCGCGGGCCGCGACCCACAGCGCAAACCAGTCCTCGCGGCTCAGCTCGATCGCTGCGGCCTTCGCCGCGCTCTCGATCCGTTCCACCTTGTTCGTGCCGATCACCGGGAGCGGCCGGCTGGGATGAGCGAGGATCCAGGCATACGCGAGTTGCTCGAGCGTCGCGCCGTCATATTTGTCCGCCAGCGCGGCGGCCGCGCGGCCCAGGCGCACCGCCGCCTCGTTGCCGGGGGAGAAAAGCCGGCCGCCCGCGAGCGGGCTCCAGGCCATGGGCCGGACACCCAGCTGCTGGCACTGGTCGAAGGTCCCATCGTGAATCGGATCCATGTGCAGCAGGTGGAACTCCAGCTGGTTCGTCACCAGCGGCTGCTCCAGCCGGCTGTTCAGCGCGGCAAATTGCGCGGCGCTGTAGTTCGACACGCCCACGCTGCGCGTCAGGCCGGTGCGCCGGAGTTCGGTAAGGCCTTGCGCCGTGTCATCGATACCCGTCAGCCAGTCCGGCCGGTGCACGAGAAACAAATCCACCCGGTCGGTGCCGAGCAGCCGCAGCGAGGTCTCCAGGCTCTGCTTCAACCGGGCCCCGCTCGCGTCGTAGCAGGCCACGGTGCGGGTGGGATCGCCGGCATGCGGGATGTAGATGCCGGCCTTGGTCACCAGTTCCAACCGGTCCCGCAGGCCCGGCGTCAGCGCCAGGGCGCGCCCCAGCAATTCTTCCACGCGGTACAGGCCGTAGATCTCGGCCGTGTCGATCGTGGTAATCCCTAGCTCAAGGCAACGCTGGAGCCGGCGGTTGATATCCTGCGCCGACGCGCCGTCATCCAGCAGGCGCCAGGTGCCGTACACGAGGCGGGAAAATTCAGGTCCGGAGGGTGCGATTGGCAGTCGGGGCATCATGGCAGAAATTCAGACGGGGTTGGGGAGGGAAGGTCGGGTGGCTGGGGCTCAAAAAGACGGCGACTCACGCGGCTGGTGGCGCAGGTTGCCGCCGTAAGAAACGTGACTTTGCCGGGCCGCCCCGCGCTAGGACAAGGGGATTCGCTTGAGATCCGGCCGGCTCGGATTGTGATTCTTTCCCCACGCCAGCGCCATCCCGCCCCCCGGTGCCCGACTCCGTCATCGCCAAGCGCGTCGACACCTGCCCTCGTGGGGCATCGACCTCCACCCCGACCTCCCCGCCTGCGCCGGCTGCGGCCGCTGCTGCCACCTCGTGGTCGAGCTGCGGCCCGGCGATGTGGTCCCCGAACAGCTCGTCGCCGAGCACGCGGGCGTGCGCTGCATGGACCAGCGCGGCAACGGCGCCTGCGTCGCCCTCGATCCGGTCACGCTGCTCTGCACGATCTACGAGACGCGGCCGCAAACCTGCCGCGACTTCCATCGCGGCGAAACGCTTTGCCGCCGGATCCTCGGCCGCTAGGCTGGCTGCACCCCTCATGAAACCGATCGCCTCCGCCGCCTGCGCGGCCCTCGTGTTGTTCGCCGGAGCCGCGCTGCCGGCCGCCGACACCCTCCCGCTCTTCAACGGCCGGGACCTCTCCGGCTGGCACATCGACGTCCCGGCCATGGACAAGGACCCCGCGACCCCGAGCCCGTTCCTCGTGCGCGACGGCCACCTCGTCAGCCTCGCGAAACCCGGCGGACACATCATCACCGACGCCACCCACGCCAACTACCGGCTCACGGTGGAATACCGATTTGCCGGCGTGCCCGGCAATTGCGGGGTCCTCGTGCACGTCTCGACCCCGCGCGCCCTCTACGGCATGTTCCCCCGTTCCATCGAGGCCCAGCTCATGCATGAAAATGCAGGCGACTTCTGGTGCATCGCCCTGGACATCACCACGCCCGACATGGAGACCCGCCGTGGCCCGAAGGCAGACTGGGGCGTCGACGGCAAGAAGCTCCGGCGCATCCGCAACCTGACCGATAATTCCGAAAAGCCCCCGGGCGAATGGAACACCCTCGTGATCGAGTGCCTCGCGGATCAGGTCAAGGTCTGGGTCAATGGTGACCTTGTGAACCACGGTTACGCCTGCCAGGCCACCAGCGGTCAAATCGCCCTCCAGGCCGAGGGCTCCGAGGTCGAGTTCCGCCGGGTCGACCTCACGCCGATCACCACCCTGACCGACTGAGGTCGTTTCCTGATTTCTGGCGCCACGGCGAAACCGCCATGCTGCGCCGCCATCACGCTGGGTGGGAATTTCCCCGCACCACCGTCCGCCCACGCTGTCCTTCTTGGGATGCCACCCGAACTTCCCCTCCTCTATATCAAGACCGGCTGCCCCTGGTGCAGCGAGGTCAGCGGCTTCCTCGCCGAACACGGCATCGGTTTCCGCGAGCTCAACGTTTCGGACGACGCGGCCGCCTTCAACGCCATGGAACACGTTTCCGGCCAGTCCAAGGCCCCGGTGCTCGACTGGCACGGCCGGGTCCTGGCCGACTTTGGGGTCGAGGAACTGAAACCTTTCCTCCACGCCCAAAACGTCTCGTTCGAGGACAGCTGATCCCGCCCGCGCGCGCTTTGACACGCCCCGCGGCATGGGCACCGTCAGGCCCATGGAACCGCCCTCGTTCACGATCACCCGCCGCGTTGAATTTCATGAGACCGACGCCGCCGGCCTCATGCATTTTTCCAATTTCTACCGCTGGATGGAAGTGTGCGAACACGAGTGGTTCCGCGCCCACGGCCTCCCGATGATGACGGCCTCGCCCGACGGCCTGAACCGCGGCTGGCCGCGCCGCGACTCCACCTGCACCCACCTCCGCCCGCTGCGCTGCGGCGACGTGGTGCGCGTGCGCGCCACCCTCGCCGAGTGCGGCGAGAACACCCTCACGTTCGCCTTCCTCTTCGAGAAGGACCGCGCCGGCCGCTGGACCGAGGTCGCCCATGGCCGCATGACCACCGTGCACGTGCGCCAGGACTCGTCCGGCCGGATGGAAGCCGAGCCGGTGCCCGCCGCCGTGCGCGCCGCCCTCGCGCCGGCCTGAGCGCCGGCAACCCGGCCCTTGTATCCCGCGGCCGGTTCGGCCATCGCTGGGACGTGAGCGACACACCCCCTGATTCCCCCGCCCCCGACCCGGCGCCCCGACCCAAGCGCCGCCCGCGCTATGCGGGCAAGAATCCGCGGCGCTTCGAGGAGAAATACAAGGAGCACAACCCCGCGCGCTACGCCGACGACGTCGCCAAGGTCCTCGCCGCCGGCAAAACCCCCGCCGGCATGCACCGGCCGATCATGGTGGCCGAAATTCTCGCCGTCCTCGCGCTCCAACCCGGCGAGACCGCGGTGGATTGCACTCTCGGCTACGGCGGCCACGCCCGGGAACTGCTGGGCCGCGTAGCGCCGGCCGCGTCGCCCCGCCGCGGGCGCCTGGTCGGCCTCGACGTGGATCCGATCGAACACCCCAAGACCACCGCCCGCCTCCGCGCCGCCGGCTTCGGCGAGGACGTCTTTACCGCCGTCCGTTCCAACTTCGCCGGCCTGCCCAAGGTGCTTGCCTCGCTCGGTCTCGCCGGCGCCGACGCCATCCTGGCCGACCTCGGCGTCTCCTCGATGCAGATCGATGATCCCGCCCGCGGCTTCACCTTCAAGACCGACGGACCGCTCGACCTGCGGCTGAATCCCTCGCGCCCGCCCTCCGCGGCCGACTGGTTGGCCCGTATCGCCCAAGCCGATCTCGCCGCCGCCCTCACCGCCCACGCCGACGAGCCCCACGCGGAACTCCTCGCGCGCGAACTCGTCGCCCGCCGCGCGGAACAGCCTTTCCTCCGCACCACGGAACTCGCCGACGCCATCCGCGGCATCCTGCGCGCCCACCACCCCCGCCATGATCCCGAGGCGGCCGACGACACCGTGCGCCGCGTCTTTCAGGCCCTGCGCATCGCGGTGAACGACGAGTTCGGCGTGCTGGATCTTTTCCTCCGCCACCTGCCCTCCTGTCTGAATTCCGGCGGCCGCGTGGCCATTCTCACCTTCCACTCCGGCGAGGACCGGCGCGTCAAACAGGCTTTCCGCGATGGCGTGCGCACCGGTCTCTACACCGCCACCAACGAGGAAGTCGCCCGCGCCGGCCCGGAGGAGCGCCGCGCCAATCCGCGCAGCAGCTCCGCCAAGCTCCGCTGGGCCATCCGCGCCTGAGTGTAGGGCGGGGTCGCCGAACCCCGCCTCGGCCGTTTTGCCAAGATCGCATGAAGGCGGGGTTCGGCGACCCCGCCCTACAACGCCTCACCTCCCTGCTCACCCACTCCGCCGCTTTGGATCCTCGACCGGATCCGCCTCGCCGCTCAACGCAATGCCGGCGGCCGTCAGCTCCTCGCGCAACGGCGGCAGGAACCGTTCCGCCAGCTCCTCCAGCGGGAAGAGGTAGCCCGTCGACGGGATGTCCTCGCCCAGGAAGTCGAGGATGTCGGCTAGCTCCACGACCTCTTCGTCGAGGAAGTGTTCGTCCAACACGGCTTGACTGCCCTCTTGCGCCGCGAACCGCGGCCAGGGCTGGGCCTCGTCGGGATCGGCCGGGTGCAAGGTGACGAGGCCGCGCAGTCGCGCGCGGGTGACGCGCGCGGCGAAGCGGTCGAACCACTCGGTGGCGTAAGCCACGTTGGCCAGACGCGCCTGCCGGAGCAGGGCGTCGCGTTGCTGTAAGAGTTGGCGGAAGTTCATGATGGGATCTCCTGTGCTGGCGGGTTGTTGTGCTCGCTTGACCGGATGCTCGCCTCCGCGGCCGGACCCTCGGGCCCGAACGCACCCAGGCCGGCTCGTGCCTCCGGGCGTATCACGTATCCCTAGCGCTGTCCCTGACGTAGCCTGACCTGCTATCTCGTAGTAGTGTCGCTGACGCGGACTCTGTCGCTCTCTCGTGTCTGACTCAAATCACGATCCTGACCGTGCATCTGACGAACTGACATCGAACCTCTCCACTGATCGGCACATTCCCCCGGGCCGCAAGGCAAATTTATCCCCCGCCGGTTTCCGGGCGGAAACCGGGCAGGCGAGGGGCCGGTGCCCTCATTCGTCGTGCGCCGCGAGCCAGATTCCGGTGGCGAGCGCCGCCAGGATCAGCGTGGGCAGGACGATCCAGGCCGGATGCACCGGCACGTGCCAGTGGCCGATAGCCCACCAGACCAGCGTGCATTTGGCCAGGATCACCACCCATACCACCCCGAGGAACCAGCGCATGCGCACCGGATGCCGGATCGCATCCCCATGGAAGTGATGGATCATGCGCTAGGCTACACCCGGAGCCCGGTCCCCGCTCCGCATTCCTTGGCTTTTCAACGAATCCGGCGCTGGCGCTGGCCCGGAAAACAAAACGTCGCCAGCGGGGCCCGGACCCGCCCCACTGGCACCATGAAGATCAAATCGGCCGAGTTCGAAACCAGCGCCCCCACCCTCGCGGGCGCCCCCCGGCTCGCCCTGCCCGAGTTTGCCTTCATCGGCCGCTCCAACGTCGGCAAGTCCTCCCTGCTGAACCTCCTCGCCGAGAAACGCGACCTCGCCCGTGTGTCCGACCTGCCGGGCAAGACGCGCCTGATGAATTTCTACTGCATCAACAAGAACTGGCGCCTCGTCGACCTGCCCGGCTACGGCTACGCCCACGTCTCGAAGGCCGACCGCGCCGATTTCAACGAGGCCGCCGCCGACTACATCGAGGGCCGTGAGAACCTGCGTGGCGTCTTCGTCCTGATCGACTCCCGCCTCGAGCCCCAGCCCATCGACCTCGCCTTCGTCGAGTGGATCATCGAGTCCGGCGTGCCCTTCGCCGTCGTCTTCACCAAGACGGACAAGCAATCCGCCTCCCAGACCCAGGCCAGCGTCGCCCGCTTCAAGGCCGTCGCCCTGGACGACCTCGACCCGCCGCCCCCGGTGTTCCTCACCTCGTCCAAGACCAAGGCCGGCCGCACCGAGCTCCTCCGCCACATCGACGCCCTGCTCTGAGCCGGCGAGGACTGCCTCGTTGTAGGGCGGGGTCGCCGACTGCGTCAGCCCTAGTCTTGGCGACGGCTGAACCCCGCCTCGAATGTGAGCTCGCGCTCGAATGCAGGCGGGGTTCGGCGACCCCGCCCTACACCCCGCCCTCCTCCACCCCCCAAAAAGAAAACCGCCCCGGAGGAAATCCCCCGGGGCGGCGTAGTTTTCTTATCGATAGGAGCGGGTCCGGCTTTGGCTACCGGCCATGAGGTAAATCATGGCGGCAACGAACCAGGCCACTCCAACGGCGGCGATAGTCATCATGACGTTCGTCTCCTTTTATGTGCCGCGCGAGGCGGCTTTAGAGCCCGTTCCCGGTGAAGGGTTCAGACTGTTTCAATCAACAACTGGCAGGGACCCCTGTCCTTGCCATCGATGATCAAAATGGGACCTCTGCGGGCAAAAGCAAGTGGCGCGATTTAATTTCTCTAACAGCTGGTTGTTAATAATTAACGCAATCTGTTATGGCCCAAGCCGGAACCTGCCCAACCCCTTGATTATCGGCGCGATCTAGTTGTAAAAATCCCGGCGAAACGTGGCGGGAGCCCCCGTTGCCCGGACCCTGACTCAGCCCAAGCCACCCTACGCTCAGCGTTTGCTGAGTTGGGCGCTCTCCGCCTTCTGGTCATCCAGACAGTCGGTACACACGCCATGTGTGAAGGTCAGCTGGCTGCGGCAGGCAAAATAGTCCTCCACCTGCTGCCAGTACCCATCGTCGTTCCGCACTTTCTTGCACCAGGCACAGATCGGCAGGAGCCCGGAAAGGGTGTGCACCTCGGCATGCGCACTGGTCAACTCATCGTGCCGCACCTGCAGGTTCGCGATGAGGATGCCGACAAACAACGCGACCATGAAGAAACTGACCTCCAGGTCGCCGATGACCTGCAGCGCTTCCGCCGCCGCCGTCCAGCCCTGGCTCGCAAACAGCAGCGCCAGCCCGACGCGCAACGCATGGAAAACCGCATGGGCCTGAAAGACCGTGGTCGGCGAGAAGGTCGGTTTCCAGAAATGCTCCGGGGCGCGCCGCAGGCACCAGGCGCTGGCCAGTGAGAGCCCACCCCACACGATGCTGTTGGTCATCATGCGCGCCCCCGACGGCTGCGATTGGATCAGGAAGTAACCCAGGACCGCGGCATGCAACCCGATCACCCCAAAGGTGACCCGCCGCTGCAACCGCAGGCCCGCCGTACGCTGGGCGCCGAGGAAGAGCGCGGCATGCCCGAGCGTCACCATCAGCGTCGGCACGAACCGGCTGACGCCGTGCGGCAGCGACGGGCGCATGGCAAAGAGGATGTCCGCCGCCGTCATCACCCATGCCGCCAGCATCCAGTAGCGCATCGCCGCCGTCCGGCCTTGGCGCAGCCAGTAATGCGTCATCAGGCACGCCAGGATGGTGCAGATGACGATATTCGTGAGATAGGTGACGGTTTCCTGGCCCATGAGCGACAGCGGCAGCATGGCCGAACCCCGCCTTTTGAAAAGCGCATTCTGCACCCGACCCGGGTGCGGCGGATCCGCGCGGAATCGGGTGGAACTCATCCGTAATCCGTGCACCTTGCCTCCTGCGTGCCCATGAAGAAACGCTACCAGGCCGACACCCTGCCCCGCCGTCCGCTCGAGGAGGCCCGGCTCAGGATCTCCCGGCTGTCCCCCAAGAAACTCGGCCTCCCCGCGACGCTCCGCGAGGTCTGCCGCCTCGCCGCCGAGGCCATCGCGGTCGAGCGCGTGGGCATCTGGCTGTTTGTTGATGAGCAGTCCGCCATCCGCTGCGCCTGCCTCTACGAGCAGCTCAAGCAGCGCTACTCCGAGGGCACCGTCCTGCGCGTGGCGGACTTTCCCGGCTATTTTGAGCACCTCGGCATCCGCAAGACCATCCCCGCCGACCACGCCGAGATCGATCCGCGCACCGACGAACTGGCCAAGGCCTACCTCCAGCCCCTCGGCATCACCTCCCTGCTCGATGCCGTCATCCTGCAGAACGACCGCATCGTCGGCGTCGTCTGCCACGAGCACACCGGCGCCCACCGCGAGTGGACCACCGAGGAGCGCGACTTCGCCGGCTCCGTGGCCGACTTCCTCGCCTTCAAGCTGCAGAGCGCCAAACTCGCCGAGCTCCAACAGCAGCTGCACCGCACCACCAGCGACCTCGCCTCCTACCAGCAGCGGCTCAACCTCGCCCACATGGCCGCGGGCGTCGCCCACGACTTCCGCAACCTGCTCACCGTCATCAAGGGCTACACCACCCTCCTCGCGCAGGACTCCGGCTCCGACGCCGGCGTGCAACGCATGTGCGGGCAGATCGCGCAGGCGGCGGAAAAGGGCGAGGCCCTCACCGCGGACCTGATGGCGCTCAGCGGCAACCAGACCGGCCATCCCACCGCCATCGATGTGCCCCCGCTCGTGCGACAGTTGCTGCCCCTCCTCCAACAGACCGCCGGACCGCGCCACCCCGTGGAAACCCGCCTCGCCCCCGACACCGGGCGCGTCTTCATCGACCCGCTCCAGCTCGAGCGCATCCTTCTCAATCTCGTCGCCAACGCCCGCGACGCCATGCCCGGCGGCGGGCCCGTCACCATCACCGTGTCCGGCGGTAACGGCGACTCGGGCAACCAGCCCGGCGCCAGCGTTGTGCTCACGGTCACCGACACCGGGACCGGGATCGCCCCCGCCATCCTCGGCCAGATCTTCGAGCCCTTCTTCACCACCAAGGCCCGCCACCAGGGCACCGGCCTCGGTCTCGCCATCGTCCGCAGCGGGGTCGAGCTCGCGGGCGGCCGCATTCAGGTCGAAAGTACGCCCGGCGCTGGCACAACTTTTCGTCTCACCCTCCCCTGCATCGCCACCGGCGCCTGATCGCCCCGCGGCCCCGCGAACCGTACGACCTCCGCTGGGATTGCATGTCCGGCCGGATCAACCACATTGAATCGGAATGACTCGCCCCAAGATCCTCCTCGTCTTCCTGATGCGGTTCGAGGAATCCGCGCGCATGCTGCACGGCATCGTCCAGTACGAGCGTTCCCACCGGCAGTGGGACACCTTCCTGGACGACGAGGCCCGGGCCGAGCGCGACCCGGATTTTCTCAGCGCGGAGCCGTGGAATGGCGTCATCAGCCGCAACACCACCCCGGCCCTCGTCGAGGGCTGCGCGAAGCTTGGCATCCCGCTCGTGGACTTGAACGACACCGCCGCCTTCCCCGGCGTGCCCAAGATCCGTCCCAATAACCACGCCATCGGCCACCTCGGCGCCGAGCATTTCCTCGAGCGCGGCTTCCGCCACTTCGGCTTCTGCGGCTTCAGCAACGAGGGCTGGTCCTGTGAGCGCCGCGACGGCTTCGTCGAGGCGCTGCGCCTCGGGGGCCACGGCTGCAGCGTGCTCGACCTCCCCTACCCCGGTTTCATCACGCCGGAGTGGAATGCCACCCAGTCCCGCCTCATCGACGCCTGGCTGCGCCACCTGCCCCGGCCCTGCGCCATCATGGCCTGCGTCGACGTCCGCGCCTTCCAGGTCATCGCCGCCGCCCGCACGGCGCAGCTGCGCGTGCCCGAGGAATTCGCCCTGCTCGGCGTGAACAACGATGTCGTCCGCTGCGAGCTCTCGCACCCGCCCCTCTCCAGCATCGTCCTCAACGCCCAGCAGTCCGGCTACCAGGCCGCCGAACTCCTCGACCAGATGCTGCGCGGCGTCCGTCCGGAAACCCCCGAGATCCGCATCGACCCGATCGGCGTCGTCACCCGCCTCTCGACCGACATCCTCGCCGTCGCCGACCGCAACGTCAGTCTCGCCCTCAACTACATCCGCGAGCACGCCTGCAAGGGCTTGAACGTCGACCAGGTCGTCGCCCACGCCGCCGCCTCGCGCAGCCAGCTCGAGAAAAAATTCCGCCGTTTCATCGGGCGCTCCCCCCAGGCCGAGATCCGCCGCGTCCAGCTCGCGCGCGCCAAGGAGCTCCTCACCGAGACCGACCTGCCCCTCAAGAGCATCGCCGCGCTCACCGGCTTCGAGCACATCGAGTACCTCTCCGTCGTCTTCAAGCGCATGACCGGCGAGGCGCCCGGCCAGTACCGCAAGCGCACGCGCGCCGGCCAGCTCTGAACCCCTGCCGCCCATGACCGCCGCCCACCCCGCCCGGCACTATCTCCCCACCCTCGGCCTGCAGCTCTGGACCGTGCGCCGCGAGCTCGAGCGGGATATCCCCGGCACCCTCCGCGCCATTGCCCAGGCCGGCTACGCCCAGATCGAGCTGCAGAACCTGGCCAACGTCCACGCGATCGCCCGGCTCGCCCGTGAGCTCGGCCTCGGCCTCACCTCCGCCTTCCTCGACTGGACCGCCCTCGCCCAACCCGGCCCCGCCGCCGACGCCGAGCTCGTCCGCACCCTCGCTCTCGCCCGCGAGCTCAACCTGCGCTACCTGGTCTTCGGTTACCTCGGCAAAGGCGGCCGCGAGACCATCACCCAGATGCGCGCCCACGCCGCCGCCGCCAACGCCTTCGGCCGCCGCTGCCGCGACGCCGGGATCCAGCTCTGCTACCACCATCATGCCTTCGAGTTCGCCCCGCTGGACGACGGCCGGACCACCGGCTGGGATATCCTGCTCCGCGACTTCGAGCCGGACCTCGTCCAATTCGAGTTCGATGTCTTCTGGGCGGCGGCCGGCGGGCTCGATCCGGTCCAAACCCTCCACGACCTGCGCGGTCGCATCGCGCAGGTCCACCTCAAGGATCTCCCGGCCGGAACTCCGCGTCTCTGGGACGAACACGCCGTGCCGCCCGAAACCTTCCAGGAAATCGGCCGCGGTTGCCTCGACTGGACCCGCATCCTCGCCGCCTGCGTCGCGACCGGCGTCGCCCAATGTCATGTCGAGCAGGACGAGTCACCCGACCCGCTCGCCAGCATTCGCCAGAGTATCGACTGGCTGCGCCGGCACTGATCCCTTTTGCTTAAACTCCAACCCCACCCCATGTCATTGACCACCCCCGCCCGTACCCTGCTCGCTTCCCTCGCCCTCGCCCTCGTCGGCCCCGCGCTGGCCGCCGACGCCATCCGCATCCGCGCCGGCACCACCCAGGATCACACCGATGAGAGCGGTGTCGTGTGGCTCGCCGACCAGGGCTTCAGCGGCGGCGACACCATCGACCGCACCGGCCTCAAGGTCGCCAAGACCTCGACCCCCTCGATCTACACCACCGAGCGGTACGGCATGGGCGGTTTCTCCCGCGCCCTGGCCAACGGCAAATACACCGTGAAGCTCCACTTTGCCGAGACCTACGAGGGTATCTACGGCAAGGGCGAGCGCGTGTTCTCCTTCAATGTCGAGGGCAAGGAATTCAAGGACTTCGATGTCACGGCCCGCGCCGGCGCCGTGCTGACCGCGTACGTCGAGACCGTCGAGGTCGAGGTGACCGACGGCAAGCTCGACATCACCTTCACCAGCCAGATCGAGAATCCCGAGATCAACGCCCTCGAGATCATCCCGGCCGGCTGATCCAGTTCTCACTTCCGGCGCGAGTCTTGTGGGCAGCCTCTCGCGGGCGCTCTTGCGATCAACCTGCCCAACCCTCGCGAGCGAGGTCGCCCGCGCTCCATTCCTCCGCGGCTGGAGCCGCGGCGACCCCGCCGTCGTCTTGCCCGCCCGCCCGGAAAAACTTCCGCGGGGCGGGGTGCGGTCCTTCCCTCCCACCCCGCGGGCTTGGTTTCGGTCAGAATTCGAAGGCCTGGATCTCGTCGCCGCCCTTGAAGTAGAAGATGCGGCCCGCTTCCTCGTCGGCCAGGTACTTGGGTTCCTTCGCGCCCAGCGCCAGCTTGCGGTCGGTCTCGCCGCTGCTGAGGTTGACGCCCACCAGGCCGACGCCGCCGCCGTCCTGCTTGTCGAGCTTGGTGATGATGTAGGTGTAGGAACCTGAGTTCTTCGAGCCGCCAATCTTGAGCGCGCGCGTCTCGGTGTAGCGGTTGTAGCGGTCCAGCGAGCTTTGGATGTTCTGCATGCCCTGCTGTCCGCCGGAGGTCATGATGCTGCCGTTCTGCGCGACCTGCGCATTACCCTGCGCCGAGGCGGCGAGGGTCACGGCAAACATGGCAATGGTGGAAAACGCGTCGCTCGGGGCGGCGTAATACAAGGACCACTTCTGCGCTTTCCCCGCCGGGTCGAAGCCCAGCAAGTGCTGCTTGCCCTGCACCACGATGTGGCCGTCGTGGCGTGTGATGGCCACCGGCACGTCGAGGCGCGCCTTGCTCGAGGAACTCACCGCCTTGACCGTGCCCATCAGGCCACCGGTCAGGCCGAGGCCGATCTTGGCGAAGTCCCCGCCGCCCATCTTGCGCTTGAACTCGATCGGCACGCGGAAGAGCTCCTCCACCGTGGCGCCCGTGCTGAGGCCGACGAGCTCTTTGCCGTCGGCGAACATCACCGCCCCGGTCTCAGGCAGCGGCATCAGGTTCGTCAGGCCGCCCTCGATCTTCTTGTCCTGGTAGAGGGGCTTGCCGTCCGCGGCCGCCACGACCACCACGCCCAGCGGTTCCTTGAGCAGCACCGTCTGGCCGTTGGAGAAATTGCCGCCGTACCGGGCGTAGATTTTGTCGGCCACGACCTCGATCTGAGTGACGATCGCGTTGTCGCGGGACTTGAAGAGGCCGGCGTACTCGGAGATGCGGTCACTCTTCCAGAGCGCGGCGCCGGTCTGCTTGTTGATCGCGTGGATGCTGCCGCCGCCCGCGCCGTAGATCACATCGCCGACGATGCGCAGGGGCGCGTAGGTGCGCTTCAGGCCCTTGTCGCCCGGGGGGAACTCCACGGCCCACTTGATGGCGCCGGTATTCACATCGAGCGCGTGCACGCCCAGATAGCCGAGATAGAGCGTGTCGCCTTCGAGCACGGGATCATGATAGCCCGAGAGATCCATCCGCGGCATGAACTTCCCGGAGTTGTCGGCCAGATGCAGGGGGATGCTGTTGGCCTTGGCCAAAAGCGTGGACCACTTGCGCTCGCCGGTCGTGAGGTCGTGCGCGAACAGGAAGGTGCCGTTCTCCTGGCCCTTGCCGTCCTTGTAGGTGGTCATGATGACGATCACCAGGTTCTTCTCCGGCAGCGGAACCGAACCCAGATACTGACCCATGACCTCCGGGGCGGTCCACTCGGTTTCGCCCGTGAGGTAGTCGATGAGCGTGAGCGTGGACTTCGAGCCACCGATCCCCTCGAGCTGGTTGCACAGCAGGAAGGGCGTGCCGGGAATCTCCCGGGCGTTCATCGAGTTGCTCTTCTTGAAGTCGGCGTTCTTCCACAGGACCTTGCCCGTGTCAGGATCGATGCAATGGATCGCCGAGTTTGTGCCGACCAGCAACACACCGAGCGCGGTGAGATTCTCCCACTTCGCGTCCTCCCCCAACGCACAGGTCCACACCGGTTTGGCGGGCGCAGCCCAGACTTGGGCCGCCAGCGCGGAGAGCAGGACAACGGTTAGAAGACGGGGCAGGCGGGGAAGCGGTACGATCATGGTGCCGCATTCTAGACCAACCCCGTCCGCCTGCCTATACGTGTACCTGCGTAGGCCGGGGGCTTCACCCCGGGGCCAGCCTCCCGGACTACTTCTCTACCGGAGGCGTATCGACCGACCCGAGAATCTGCAACTCACCCATGTCCACCTTCCCCGTGGGATTGAGCCGGCGCACCAGCCCGTCGCTGTCCCGGCCGAAGAAGCGCGAGGCGAACATGCTCATGCTCGGCAGCGCGGCGGTGAAGTGGTTGCCCCGCGTCGGGATGTTGTACCGGGTGGACCAGAGGGGCACGAGTTTCTTCTCCCGCCAGGCGGTCTGGAAATCAAAGGCGGTGAGGATCACAAAGTACCGCGGGTCCTCCACGTCGGCGATCAGGTCGCCATAAACCGTGCCGTGCACGCCGTAGGACCGCATGTCGCGGTGGGCCTTCAGGGCTTCCCGGTAGCCAAGCAAGGTCGCGTTCCGGTTGTTGCGGCTGTCCCGCCGCTGGTTGGCCGCATCCATCTGCATGGCGTGCCCAGCCCAGTCCGAGGTGATGTCATTCAACTGGGAACCGGAGAGCGCCAGCGAGTTGTCAAACCCGTCGGTCGCGCCCCACGTCACGCTGATCAACAAGTCGGTGTCCTCCGGATCACTCGCGGCGATGTAATTCTGCCGCGCGAGCGCGGGGCTGATCAACCGCACCACCTGGTTGAACGTGGCTTGATCCACCGAGTTGTCCCGCAGGCTCCCGAGGATGGAACCGGCATTGGCAAAGGCGAAGGTCTCGGCCTTGTACCCGCCCAACGCCGACGGCGTGCGGGTGTAGTCATTGAAGACCTGGGCTAGGACCGACGTTTCTTCGTCCTCCACGCGGGCCGCTCCGCCGTGCAGGTTAACCAGGCAAACCAAAGGCAAGCACAGTCGAAACAGGGTTTTCATAAGCCGCGGGGTTGTACCGGCATCTTGCGGGGCCGGGCTTGAAAGCCAAGTCTTGATCCTCTCTAACAGTTGACGGTCCGCATCCCACCCTACCCCACCCCCATGATTTCCCCCCGCCCCGCCCGGTTCCGCATTCCGCCTGCCGTACTCTTTCTGCTCCTGCTCACCGGTTTGCGCTCCGCGCCCGCCCTGCCGCCGCTCACCTCGCCCGACGGCACCATCACGGTCCAGGTCCAGACGGATAAACGCCTGACCTATGACGTCCGCCACGAGGATCGTCCGGTCCTCACCGCCTCGACCCTCTCGCTTACCGTGGACGGCGTCACCTTCGGCCACGCCCCGCGACTCATCGCGGCGACCCCGCGCAGCCACGACGCCCTGCTCCGGCCCGACGTCCGCCAAAAGGCGGCCGAGATCCGCGAACATTACAACGAACTCCGCCTCGATTTCGAGGGCGGTTTCGTCGTGACCTTCCGCGCCTACAACGAGGGCGTCGCCTACCGCTGGGAAACCACCCTGCCGGCCGCCGAGGTCAAGGTCTTCGCCGAGGAGGTCGGCTTGAATTTCACCGGCAGCCACTTCGCCTGGTTTCCCGAAGAACAAAGCTTCTACTCGCACAACGAACGCCTGTTCCTGCCGCGGGCGCTCGGTGACCTCGCCCCGCAGAACCTCGCCAGCCTGCCCATCGTCGTCGATGCGAACGGCCTCAAGGTCGCCCTCGCCGAGTCCGACCTCGAGGACTACCCCGGCCTGTGGTTCACCGGCACCGGCGGCAACGGCCTCGCCGGCACCCACCCGCCCGTGGCCCTCAAGGAGGAACTCACCGGCGACCGCGACTTCCGCGTCACCGAGGCCGCCGGCTACATCGCCGTGACCAAGGGCACACGCACCTACCCCTGGCGCATCCTCGGCCTGGCCCGCCAGGACCGCGACCTCCTCACCAACCAGCTCCCCTGGCTCCTCGCCGCCCCGTCACGCATCGCCGACCCGTCGTGGATCAAGCCCGGCAAGATCGCGTGGGACTGGTGGAATGCCAACAACCTCCACGGCGTGGACTTCAAGGCCGGCGTGAACACGCGGACCTACGAATACTTCATCGATTTCGCCGCGGCCAACGGGCTCGAGTACATCATCCTCGACGAGGGCTGGTATCAACTAGGCGACCTCTTCACCCCCGCCCCCGACATGGACGTGCCGGCCATCATCGACTACGGCAAAAAGAAGGGCGTCGGCGTCATTCTCTGGGTCGTCTGGAAAACCCTCGACGACCACCTCATCCCCGCCCTCGACCTGTTCCAAAAATGGGGCGTGCGCGGCATCAAGGTGGACTTCATGCAGCGGAGCGACCAGGCCGTCATCAATTTCTACCACCGGGTCAACCGCGAGGCCGCGGCCCGCCACCTGCTCACCGACTTCCACGGCGCCGTTCACCAGGCCGTCCTCACCCGCACCTGGCCCAACCTGATGACCAATGAGGGCGTCCGCGGTCTCGAGTGGAACAAGTGGAGCGCCCACATCACGCCCGAGCACGACGCCACCCTGCCGTTCACCCGGCAGTACCTCGGCCCCATGGACTACACCCCCGGCGCCACCCGCAACGCCAACCGCGACGGTTTCGCCTGGAACCACTTCCGCCCCCGCAGCCAGGGCACCCGCTGCCACCAGCTCGCCCTCTACGTCGTCTTCGAAAGTCCCCTCCAAATGCTCGCCGACACCCCGACCAACTACGAGCGCGAGCCCGCCATGATGGAATTCCTCCGCGCCGTGCCCAGCGTGTGGGATGAGACCCGCGCGCTCGACGGCCGCATCAGCGACTACGTGCTCACGGCCCGCCGCAGCGGCCGCGACTGGTTCGTCGGCGCCATCACCGACTGGACCGCCCGCGAACTCGAGCTCGATCTCTCCTTCCTTCCCGCCGGCGAATTCACCCTGACCGAGTGGCGCGACGGCCTCAACGCCGGGACCCACGCCGAGGACTTCAAGCAGGCCACCCAAACCGTGACCAACCGCACCAAGCTGCGCCTCCCGCTCGCCGAGGGCGGTGGCTGGGCCGCCCGGATCTCGCCGAAGTAAGCCTACTCTTGGAGGCGGGGTGCCCTCACCCCGCTGCTTAGTTGTAGGGGCGGACCTTGGTCCGCCCTCTTTATCCCGCGGCGCAGCAAGTTGCGCCCCTACTTTGGCTTGCTAGCCGCGACGAACACCGAGACGCCCGCCGGCACCGGCCAGCCGCGCCCCGTCCAGGCCTGCTCCAGTCCCGCCATGGCCGAGAACATCGCCTCGACCGGCGCCGGAAAAACCTGCACGTCGCTCGTCGGCCGCGCGGGCGGAAACAGCTTCCGCCGCGCCACCACCAGTGGCAACGGCAGCAGGTTGGCGTAACTCGCAAACCGCACGGAGAACCCGGCCGCTGTCAGCCGCCCGACCAGCTCCGGCCGCGTGAAGCGGTGCCGCCCCTCGGTGGCCTCGTCATGGTAGGACCACAGCCACCGGTAGGCCGGCTCATTCACCAACACCACCCCGCCCGGCCGCAGGCAGCGCGCGAATTCCCGCAGCACCGCTGCCGTGTCGTCGATGTGGTAAAGCACGTCACCCGTCGACACCGCGTCAAAGCTCCCGTCCGCATAAGGCAGCGCCTCAAGCGAGCCTTCGGTGATCTCCGCCCCGGCCCGCTCCCGCGCGAGGGCGCAGGCCAGCGGCGACAGGTCCACGCCCGCCACCGTCCACGCCGGCTGCACTGTGCGCAGCGCTCGGATGAAGCCGCCCGTGCCGCACCCGGCGTCGAGCACGCGCGCCGGACCCGACGGCAACAGTCGCGCCAGCCAGTGCGCGCGGCGGCGGTGCAGGGCCCGGAAATACCACATCCGGTCCTCCGTCTCGGCCAGCTTGCGGTATTCGTCGGGACGCATTCTCGGCGCTGAGGGGGCCGCAACCGGCGCGGCGAGGCGACAATATTTTTGCCACGGCCCGCTTCTGCGGACATGATCATGCCACCCCTCCCCGCCATGCGCCTGCCCCTGCTGTTCCTGCTCCTGCCCCTCGTTGCCGCCGCCGACCCCGTCTGGCGTCCCTTTTCCGCCGACAGCCCGTGGAACACGCCGCTTCCGGCCGATGCCGCCGTGGACCGCGATTCACCAGCCCTGATCGCCGACCTCGCCGACCGCGGCCCGTGGCTGATCAACATCAAGGACTGGTCCATCCCGGTCTACTTCGTGGACGCCGCCACCACGCCCCGCCACGATGTCGGCGACCTCCGCCCCGGCATCTACGGCAAGGGCTTCGCCTTTCCCCGCCAGATCCCCATCCCCGACGGCGCCATCGCGTCGCCACCCGTGGGCGATCACAGCGACAATCACCTGAGCGTCATCGACCGCACCCTCGGGCTCGAATGGGGCATGTGGGCTGCCCGCCAGGATGCGACCGGCCGCTGGTTCACCGGCCTCGGCGCCGTCACCGACCTCACCGGCACCGGCGTGGCCCCGCCCTGGTACGACAACCCGCGTGAGCTCGACTCCCACCGCGCCCGCGCGGGCGGCTTCCCGCTCATCGCGGGTCTGATCAGGGTGGACGAGATCAAGGCCGGACGCATCGCGCACGCCCTCGCCTTCGCCTACGACCATTGCCGTACCGGGCTTTTTGTCCCGCCCGCCAGCACCTCCCAGGTCACCCAGCTCGAAGCCGTCGACTCCCGCGGCATCCCGATGGGCGGCCGCCTGCAGCTCGACCCGGCGTGGGACGTCGAGGGCTCGGGTCTCTCGCCCGCCGGCAAAATCATCGCCCGCGCCCTGCAGGAATATGGCGCCTACTGTAGCGACTACGCCGGCGCCAACGTCCTCTACGCCGAGAACTCCCCCGCCGCCGTGCAGGCCTGGGCAGGCCTCCTCGACCCGCACGACCTCGCGGTGATCTTCAACCCGGATTTCATCCGGCAACATTTCCGCGTCATTGACCTCGGCACCTTGCTGCCCGGCCAGAACCTCTCGGTCCCGCCCCCGTATCTGCTCTCCCTCAGCTTCGCGGGGGAAATCGCGCGCATCGATCCGTACGCCCGTACCATCCTCCTGCCCGCCGCCGACCTCGCAGGCCCCGCCGTCTGGCGCACCCTCCCCGCGGGCGCGCAACTCGATCTCGGCGGCTCCGGCTGGGCGCAGGCCACCCGCCTCATCCTCACGGCCCCCGACGGCGCCACCAGCACCTGGACCATCCAACGGCTCTGACGGCCGGTTGCATCAACGTCACCTCAACTGAGAGCCACCTGCCGTCGCGGGCGGCTCACATCCGGTCCCGGCGCGAGCCGCGACCCGACTCGGCCCCGCGCCAGCCCGGATGCCCGCGCCGTTCGCTGGACTTGTCCCCCTGCCACCGCTCCCGTTCCGACGAACGGTAGTCGCGATATTCCGGCTGAGCCAGATCCCGCGTGAAGGGACTGACCAGCGGCGTCTCCGGCGTCGTGTAGATCGGCCGGGGCGCATCGTAGTAAGTGTAGCTGACCGGCCAGAGCGCGAACTCCTGCTGTCGTTCATACCGGCTGCGGTAAACCGGGTAACCCACCCGGTAATGCACCGGGGCCGCCGCCGCGGCGGCAAAGCGTTCCTCCAACACCGCCAGCCGCTCCAGGTGCGCGCTCGCCCGGTTCTGCTCCTCCCGCTGCTCGGCCAGCTTCAGCCGCGCAATCGTCAGCGGCTCGACACACGGCACCCCGGGGTAACTGCGCGCGAAATTCTCCCAAAACGCCGCCTGGTAGGCGGCGGGCGCCGCGAGAAACGAGGCGTCGGCCAGCTTGCGATCCCGCAGCGCCGTCCCCTCGGCCACCAGCCGGCCCTGCCGCGCCGCCTGCTCGGCCCGCACCCGTTCGTCCCGGGCCTCGAGCGCGGCCTGCTCCGCTGCCGTCCGCAGCGCCGCCCGGATCACCCGGCCGTCCCGCAGCTCAATTTCGCCGCGGTCATAATAAAGCATTTGCCGGTCGCCGAGCTCCACCCGGCCCTTCGGCTGCCCCAACACCTCCCGGACTTCCGCCGGCGTGGCCCCGGTCCGCACCTCCTCCGCTATCGCGAAGGGCGCGGCGGAGACAACCAAAACCAGGCTGAGGACGGGGGCTTTCATGCCGGATGGGACACGCGAAACCTAGCCCGGTTCACCCGGCTGGCAAACGTTTCTTCCGCTCCCCCGGCCAGAACCGCATTGAACCCGGAGCCCCGCCCCACATCCTCCGGCCCATGCGTTTGCGCGTCATCACCACCGGCGGGACCATCGACAAGGTCTACTTCGACGCCGCCAGCACCTACGACGTCGGCGACCCCCAGGTCGGTCCGCTCTTCAAGGAGGCCAATGTCACCTTCGACTTCGTCGTCGAATCCGTGCTGCAAAAGGACAGCCTCCAGATGACCGACGCGGACCGCGCCCTCATCCGCGAGCGCGTGCTCGCCGCGCCGGAAAACCTCATCCTCATCACCCACGGCACCGACACCATGACCGCCACCGCCGCCCACCTTGGCGACCTGCCGGGCAAGGTCATCGTGTTCACCGGTTCGATGGTGCCCGCGCGCTTCCGGCAGAGCGACGCCCTCTTCAACCTCGGCTGCGCCGTCGGCGCCGTCCAGGTCCTGCCCCCCGGCATCTACATCGCGATGAACGGCCAGGTTTTCCCCGCCGCCGAGGTCCGCAAAAATCGCGCCCAAAGCCGCTTCGAACCCAAGGCATGAACCGCGCCGCCACGCTGCCGCAACCCGCCAATCCAGCCGCGTCGGGCGTTTCTGCCGGCTGAATTTCCCCGTGAAAAAACCCACGGCCGAGGAACGGAAACGCCGCTGCACCGGCAAGCGCCGCTACCGCACCCAGGGCGACGCCCTCGATGCCGCCCTCCTCGCCGGCGTGGAACGCACCCGCTCCGCCTACCCCTGCACCCTCTGCGGCCACTGGCACCTCACCTCGCGCTGAGCGGACACCCCTCCCTCAGAACAACGTCCGCATCAGCACCGTCACCAGGAACGATCCCACGACGATCGAAAACATCTTCGTCGTCAGCACCACCTCGATCGCCAGCGCGAGCCGCTGGTTGATGCTCACCTTGCGCAACAGCCCGACCATCACCCCGGCGGCCACCGCCTCGTCCGCGTAGAACAAGGTCATCATGTCGAGCATCGCGAAACCGATGTAGCCGATCACGCCGCGCACGGCCACGTCCACCCCCGCCACCAGCAACAACCCGGTCCACGGCACGTCCGAATTCCAATACTTGCAGGCGAGTTTCAGCGCGACGAGCGTCATCACCCACTTCACCGCCAGCTCCAGCAGGAAGCCACCGAGGTGAAAGGAGGGCACCAGGGCAACTGGCGCCTCGGTCGGATTTTCCATCTGCACAATCGCCGCCTCGAGCTGCGCCCGGGCCTTCGCGTCGGCCAGCGCCGCCGCCTGCTCCTCCTTGGCGAGGGCCATCTCCTCCGCCACGCTGAGCTCCGGTTCCACCGGCTCGGGGGCCGCTGCCTCCTCCGTGGCCTCGGCCGGGGCGGTCGCTTCCGCGGCCGGCTTCAGTCCGATGACCTCCGTCACCGCCCCCTGCTTGAGGCTGATCCGGATTCCGCCCTTGTAGGTCAAAACCTCGGTGTCGCCGCGCTTGATCGCCGAGACTGGGGTCCCCAGCTCCTGCAGGACATTGACCCGGGGCGTCCCGACCTCGACGGCGGTCAGGACCGCCGCCAACGCCCAGCCCATAACTGCCAGCAATAAGGTGCGCATGAAAAGGTCCGCGCAGTCTGCCCACCGCCGCCGGCCGGCCAAGGATATTGTCCGCGCCCTTCCGGCAGCCCGGCCGCATTTGCCAAAATTTCACCATTTTCATTTCCCCCGCACGCGCCAAGGTAGCGCCCCATGCCGCGTTTCCTCCCCCTCCTGCTGCTGGGTCTGCTCGCCGCTACCGCGCGCGCCCAACCCGCGGAGAGCCCGCCGGCCCGACCTGAGGACACGCCCGCCCTGCCCGCCGAGGAAACCCTCGAACCCGAACTCGCCCCCGCCTTTGCCCCCCAACCCATCACCGACTGGCTCGCCGCGCAGGTGGAACTCCACCGCCGCGGCTTCTCCTGCGGTTCGCTCGACGGCGTGCGCGGCCTCCAGACCGCCGCGGCCCTCAAGGCCTGGCAGAAAAACGAGGGCCTGCCGGAGACCGGCGATCTCGATCGCGCCACCCGCGAAACCTTGCTCCTCACGGCTCCCGTGCTCGCGGACTATGTCTTCAGCGCCGAGGACCTCGCCGCCCTCCAACCCGTGCCCGACACCTGGCTGGGCAAATCCCAAACCGACGCGCTCCGCCACGCCACCGCCCTCGAGCTGGTCGCCGAGCGTTTCCGCGCCAACCCCAAGCTGCTCCAGAAACTCAATCCCGCGGTCGACTGGGACGACCTGCTGCCCGGCACCGTCCTCGTCGTGCCGGACGCCGCCGTCGTGCCCGCCCCCGGCCGCGTCGCGCGCATCCACATCTACCTCGCCGAAAAATCCCTGCAGGCCGTGGACGAGACCGGCCGCATCCTGCTCCACTGCCCGGTGAGCATCGCCCGCAATGTCGAGAAACGCCCCGTCGGCGAGCTGCACATCGTCGTCGTCGTTCCCGACCCGAACTACACCTTCGACCCGAGGTCTTTCCCGAGGTGCCCGAGGCCCAGGAACTCGGCCGCCGTCTCATCATCCCGCCCGGCCCCAACAACCCCGTCGGCGTCGCTTGGATCGGCCTCGACCGCACCGGCTACGGCATCCACGGCACCCCCGAACCCGAGAAGGTCGGCCGCACCGAGTCCCACGGCTGCTTCCGCGTCGCCAACTGGGACGCCCGCACCCTCCTCCGCCTCGCCTGGACCGGCCTGCCTGTGACCGTGGACCCCTGAGCGCCCCGCCATTCTTGCCCCATGCGCCGGCTGCTCCTCGCCCTCTTGCTCGCCGTCCGCCTCGCCGGCGCCAACTGCGATGATCCCGGCATCCGCGTCACCGAGGAACGGCAGGGCGACATCGTTCGCCTCTACGCCGAGACCACCACCTGCCTCGACCTCACCTTCACGCTCACCGCGGACTTGCAGAACATACGGACCTCGGCCCCGCTGCCGGCGACCGTGGAGAGCCGCGGCTCACCGCGCTTTCTGCTCCTTGAGCTCCGGCCGGCCGCTCCCGGCCAGGCGTGGAGTTACCGGTACCGCTACCACTGGCAATACGGCGGTCGCGGCGGCGAGCCGGACGACACCGCCTACCGCCTGCCCTTCGCCGGCTCGCACCGGCTGCAGCAAGGCTACCGCGGATCCTTCAGCCACCAACGCGGCTCCCCCAACGAACACGCCCACGACTGGGTCATGCCCGTGGGAACCCCGGTGCTCGCGGCGCGAGGCGGAACCGTGGTGGGCGTCCGTCAGGACTCCACCACCGGCGGTCCAAGTGAAACCTACAAGCAGTGCGCGAACTATGTGATTATCCGTCACGCCGACGGTACCTACGCCGAATACCTGCACCTCCAGACGCAGGGCGTGGAGGTGCGCCTCGGCGACGAGGTCCAGGCCGGCCAGCGCCTCGCGCGGTCCGGCAACACGGGCTGGTCCACCAATCCACACCTGCATTTCGCCGTCTTCCGCACCGTCGATGGGCAAACCCGCGAAACCCTGCCGGTGCGGTTCCGCCTCAAGGACGGCACGGTACAACCACTGCACGAAGGCCGCACCTACTGAAACCTGCCGGCGGTTTTAGGCGTTTGCGGTTTGGGGACCTTCTCGCTTCACTCTGCGGCAACCCCATGACCAAACCCCGCCGCTCCTTCCTGCTGGCCCCGCTCACCGCCGCCCTCCTCCTGGCCGGCTGCACCAGCGCCACCCCACCCCCGCCGCCGACGCCCGCCGCCCCCGCCGCCGCGGGCGTCGTCAGCACCCACGGCCGCCTCCAGGTGGCCGGCAACCGCATCGTCGGCGCCCACGGCCGCCCCGTCTCGCTCGCCGGCGTCAGCTTCGGCTGGAGCCAGTGGGAAGCCGCCCGCTTCTACAACGCCGGCACCGTCAACTGGCTCAAGCAGGACTGGAATGCCTCGATCGTCCGCGCCGCCCTCGGCCTGCATCAGGAACCGGGCAGCTACCTGCAGGCCCCCGCCGCCAACCGCGCCCGCGTCATCGCCGTGGCCGACGCCGCCATCGCCGCCGACCTCTACGTGCTCATCGACTGGCACGACCACCACGCCCACGAACGCACCGACCTCGCCGTGGCCTTCTTCACCGACATGGCCCGCCGCTACGGCCACCAGCCCCACGTCATCTACGAGATCTACAACGAACCCCTCAACACCGCCTCCTGGTCCCGCGACGTGAAGCCCTACGCCGAAAAGGTCATCGCCGCCATCCGGACCATCGATCCCGACAACCTCATCGTCGTGGGCACCCCGGCCTGGGCGCAGGATGTCGACGTCGCCGCCGCCGACCCGATCAAGGATCCCAACGTCGCCTACACGCTCCATTTCTACGCCGGCACCCACAAGGCCGGGCTCCGCGCCAAGGCCCGCAAGGCCCTGGATCTCGGCGCCGCGCTCTTCGTCACCGAATGGGGCACCTGCAACGCCGACGGCGCCGGCCCGGTGGACGAGGCGTCTGTCCGCGAGTGGTTCGACTTCATGCGCGAAAACCAGCTCAGCCACTGCAACTGGGGGATCTACGACAAGCGCGAGACCGCCGCGATCATCCATCCCGGCGCCACCGCCCAAGGT
The DNA here is from genome assembly GCF_001746835.1 of Lacunisphaera limnophila. Lineage (NCBI taxonomy): Bacteria > Pseudomonadati > Verrucomicrobiota > Opitutia > Opitutales > Opitutaceae > Lacunisphaera > Lacunisphaera limnophila. The sequence goes on from NZ_CP016094.1 coordinate 307,730, forward strand.
GGCTGGAAGGATGCCGACCTCACCCCCTCCGGCCGCTACGCCCGCGACCTGATCCGAGCCTGGGGCAAGTAAGCCCCCGGCCCCCGTATTCCTGGCCAACGGGTTCCCTCGCCGCCGCCCACCCCTCGTCGGCGGTCCCGTCGGCCGCACGCGTGGCTATGGACTAAATCCGGCGCAGGAAAATGATTTGTCCGTATCGCCCCGACATCTTACCCGCGCTCCCTCAGGTTTCAGGTTTCAGGTTTCCTCCTTCTTCCTTCTTAATTCTTCCTTCTTACTTCCTAATTCCGCCTTCCCCCATGCTCCGCCTCCTCCTGCCGCCCAACCTCGCCGCCGCCATCCCGCGCGACGCCGTGGCCCTGCAGGTCGAGCTCGATCTTTTGCCGGGCGACCGGCCCGGACAAACACCGGCCGGCCAGCCCAGCCAGAACGAAGGTTCGGCGACTGGCCCCGGGCCGGCAGCAGCCGGCAACCGGGAGGCCGGAACGGCGCCCGGCGGTTTCCCCCCTGATTTCCTGCCCGCCCTCGCCCTGCTGCAGCGCCTCGGCGTCAAACCCGCCCCGATCTCCCTGATCCAGCTCACCCGCGCGCAACTGCGCGATCTCATCGCCGCCCTCGCCGGCCAGCCGGTCTTCTTCTACGGCAGCACGCCGGAGGTCCCCCTCGCCTGGCACGGCGCGGAACTCTCCGGCGTGAGCGACTTGCTGGGTAAGGCTGCCTCCCCAGAAGGACCCGCGTCCCTGCGGGCCGGGGCTCGCCGGGATGAGCGCCCTCCAGCCAAACCGCGGGCACCCACCGCCCCCGCCGCCCTCGCCCCTCTCGTCATCGATGGCTCTGAGCATTTCCTCGCCTTCACCCTGCCGTCGCGCGAGTCCGCCACCTACGACGGTGTGCTGGAGTTCCTCCGCCACCACCGCTTCGTCCTCGATCCCCTCACCCGCAAGTGGTGGCTGCGCGACCGCCACCGCGTCCTCAACATCCTCGCCACCGAGGGCCGCACGCTGCGCGAGGACTTCGGCGCGGAGTTCACCGACAATTTCGAGAAAAACACCGCCCACCTGAAGACGGCCGAGCTCACCGCGCAGGTCACGGAAGCCCCCGACGCCTACGACGTCCAACTTGGCCTCGACGCCGGCGGCGCCACCGAGGCCCAGGTCCGCGAGGCCATCGCCACCGGCCGCGGCTATGTCGAGGACGGCAAAAAGATCTACCTCATCGACGCGGAACGCCTCGAGAAAATCGGCGCCGCCCACCGCGCCCTCGCCGCCAACGCCACCGACCCGGCGGCGCCACGCGCCAGCACCGCATCCCCAAGGCCCGCGCCGCCGAGGTCAACGACCTGCTCGAGGAACTTGCCCCCCACTTCCAGGCCCCGGCCACCTGGCGTACCCGCAGCGCCGCGCTGCGCAACCTCAGCACCCTCCCACCCGCCCCGGTCCCCGCCACCCTCGACGCCATCCTGCGCCCTTACCAGAAACTCGGCACCGCGTGGCTCTGGCACCTCTATCGGCAGGAACTCGGCGGCATCCTCGCCGACGAGATGGGCCTCGGCAAAACCCTCCAGGCCCTCGCCCTGTTGGCCGCCGTCAAGGTGGAGCGCGTTGCCCCCAACGCGCTGGGCGGCGCTCCCGCCGCCCGTGCATCCGGCCGGCCCGCCCTCTTGGCCTCGATTTCGCGCCGCGAGAATCGTGGACCAACCCCGGCCGGCCAGCAGGCCGGAACGGTGCACCTCGTCGTCTGCCCCGCCTCCCTCGTCGAAAACTGGCGCCGCGAGGCCCTCCGCTTCGCGCCGGATCTCCGGGTCTTCGTCCACCACGGCACCCGCCGCCTCGCCGGCAAGGACTTCCCGTCCTACGATCTCATCCTTACCTCTTACGGCACGCTCGCGCGCGACACCGTCCTCTTCGAGTCCGTCGCGTTCGACCTCATCCTCGCCGACGAGGCCCAGCACCTGAAGAACCGCCGCACCCAGGCCGCCCAGTCGCTCCGCGCCCTCCGCGGCCGCGGCCGGTTCCTGCTCACCGGCACGCCGCTCGAGAATTCCCTCGACGACCTGCGCTCGCTCTTCGAATTCCTCATGCCCGGCTTCCTCGCCAAGGTGCCACCCGGCCTCAAGCGCGAGGAACGCTCCTGGCACGACGCCCAACTCCGCACCCAGACCGCCCCCTACATTCTGCGCCGCACCAAGCTCGCCGTCGCCCCCGAGCTGCCCGCCAAGATCGAGCAGACGCTCTGGTGCGAACCCACCGCCGCCCAGGCCGCCCTCTACCGCCGGATCCAGGAGGACAGCGAACGCGAGCTCATCGACCTCGCCGCCCGCGGCTCCTCCGAAAACAACCTGCGCTTCGCCGTCCTCACCCAGCTCCTCCGCCTCCGCCAGGTCTGCTGCGACCCGCGCCTGGTGCCTCAAAATTGTAGGGCGGGGTCGCCGAACCCCGCCTCGAACCCGACGCCATCCTCGCCGCAGGCGGTATCCCGAGCTGCCGCCCCACCGCCCTACGCCGACTCCGCCAAACTCGACGCTTTCCGCGAACTCCTCGCCGAGAGCATCGACGAGGGCCACCGCATGCTCGTCTTTTCCCAGTTCACCTCGCTGCTCGGCCTCCTCCGCGAGGAACTCGACGGGCAGGACGTCCCCTACTGCTACCTCGACGGCTCCCTCACGCCCAAGGCCCGCCAGGCCGCCGTGGACCGGTTTCAAAACGACGCCTCCGTCCCCGTCTTCCTCATCTCCCTCAAGGCCGGCGGCACCGGGCTCAACCTCACCGGTGCCGACATCGTCGTGCACTTCGACCCGTGGTGGAATCCCGCCGCCGAGGCCCAGGCCACCGACCGCGCCCACCGCATCGGCCAGTCCCGCGTCGTCACCAGCTACAAGCTCATCTGCACCGGCACCGTCGAGGAAAAGGTCGTCGCGCTCCAGGACGCCAAGCGCGCCTTGCTCGCGGACGTCTTCGAGGCCAGCGATGCCGCGGCCGCGAAACTCAGCCTCACCGACCTGCGCGACCTGCTGCGCGCCGGCACGTGATCAGGCCGCGAGCCGCACCCCGAGGCGGCAGACCATCGCCAGCATGATGCGGATCGAGCGGACGCATTCCTGCGGCAACACGATCTGCCGCGTCTCCGCCCATCCCGCGACCAGCACCCCGCGCACCTGCGCGCCATCACTCAGGGGCAGCAAAACAAACGCCCCCAGTCCGTCCTGCGTCTTCAACCAGTCCGGCAGGTAAGCCATGATCTTTTCCTCGCGGGCGTGGTGGATGATGATGTTCTCGTTCCGGGCCAAGCACACCCCCAGGACGGTGCGTTCCCCGATGACCACCTGCAGGCCGGAACGACCCTGCAGCACTTGGTACAGGTCACCCCGGCCATGCACCAAGGGAAACGCGCGGTTGGCCGCCTCCCCGGCGAACAACAGGCACATGTGTGCGCCGAAACCCCGCTGAACCGTCTCCAACAAGGCCTCATGCATGCGGAGGCGAGACATCCCGGGCTGCCGCAGCAGGTCGGTCAGCTGATTTAGGCTGCCGGCCCAGTCGACCGCCGCCAGATTCGCGGCCGGCGCCGGCATCCCGTCCGCCTGGGCGGCGGGAACCGCGGGGACCTTCGCGGCGGGCGGCGGCGGCGCGGCGACCACGACGGCCGCGACGGCCGGCGGCACGACCTCCGGCGGCCGGTTCGGATCAACCGCGTTCCGGCATTTGGTCATGCGGGTCATGATGCGCACCGGCAGGCTCTTCAGGCGGAACACGCTCACAAATTCGTCCAATTGCTCCTTGGCGACGTCCATCACGTGATGAATTTCCTCATGCAGCCGCGGCAGTGCGTGCTCGTAGCGCCGGGCCAGTTCCAGCGACTTCGCGGCAAAGTCCGCCGGGTCGCTTCGCGGATCGGTGGTCAGCGCCGACAGCTCGCCGGCAAACGCCGTGAGCGCGCGCATCTGGTCGTCGGGCTTGCTCTCCAGCACCGCAAAGGTCTCGGGTGGCATCGCCTTGAGGGTCGTGAGGATATCCTCGGGCAGGTTGGCCGCATCGAGCAGCTGGTGTCCCAGCTCCAGTGGGGTCATGCCGAAGATCCGGCGGTACGCCGCATCGTCCGGCTCGCCCCCCGCCTCGCGCCGCAGCTGGCGGAATTCCTCACCCATGCACGAGGTCAGCACAATCTGGCCGAAATTCCTCAGCGAGGCGCACAGGAACGCCTGCTCCTTGTCCAGCGTCGCCCGACCCGCGGCCAGCGCCTGCGCCAGGCAGCCCGCCATCAGCGACTGCGCCGCATACTCGCGCTGCTCGTCCGGCGAATTGCTCCGCGACACCTGCTCCGCCAGCATCAGCGACATTGCCAGCGTGCGGATCCGGTCATAGCCGATCACATGGATCGCCTGGTGCACGGAGGTCACCTTCACGCCATTCGGATTGTACGCGAAGGCGTTGGCCGCCCCGACCACCTTCGCCACGATCAGCGGGTCGCTCTGGATGACCTCGGCCAGCTCGACGACGGAAACCTGCTGCGAATTGCCGGTGAGCGTGCGCAGGAGTTTCACGATCTCGGGCAACGACGCGATTTGCGCCGATTGCATGGCGGATCGCGCCCGATCCATGGTACGGGCGGCTAAGGATGCTTGCATCACACCCTCACTCGGCACCGGGGCCGGAAAATTTAGCGGGAAACGCGCTTTCTGCCTGCCTCGCAGGACGATGCCGCCGGTCCGACCGGCCAAAATCTCCGCTTTAAGACAAGGTTTCTCAAAATCCCGCGCTCGACGGCCCGCGACGGCCTGCGCTACGTTGCTCCCGCTACGGGCCGCCTGTCGTTCTTGTCTTCTCCCCACCCCATGAACTTGCGTTACCCCGCCTTACTGGCCTGGTCGTTGACCCTGGCCGCCTCCCTCCCCGCCGCCGCGCCCGTTGACCTCGCGCGGGTCACCCCGGTCCCCGCCGACCAACCGGTGCCCCTCCAGGACTTCTTCCGCCCGCGCCTCCTGGCCCAGCCCCGGCTCAACCCCTCCGGCACCCACATCGCCGCCATCGTCACCGCCGGCGAGGACCGCCACCAGCTGCTGGTCTACGGCCTCGCCGACCAGAAGACCGAGTTCGCCGCCGGCTCGGGCGACAAGGATATCTACGACTTCAGCTGGCTCGACGACCACCGCCTCATCTTCAACCTCGCCGCCCGCAAGATGTACGGCCTCGGCCTGATGGCCGCCAACGTCGGCCGCCTCTCCGACGGTTATCCGCTGCTGCAATACTACGGCACCAGCCTCATCGCGATCCCGCCCAAGGACCGGCTGCGGCCCCTGGTCTGGAACCGCTTCGACGCCCTCGACACCCGCCGCGACCTCGGCGCTGCCGTCGTCAACACCGACATCCGCCGTGGGAACATGATCAACCTCGCCAGTGCCGGCGCGGACCACTCCCTCGCCATCGACGCCCGCGACAACAACGAGCGGCACATCGTCAGCACCTTCCCCACACCGGGTCGCGGCCTCACCATCAGCTACCTCGCCGACCGCGAGGGCGCGCTCGCCTTCGCCCTCACCGCCGACCAGGGCGTCTTCGCCCTGCACCGGTTTGCCGACGGCCAATGGACCCAGTGCCCCGTCGACCTTGATAACATCGACGTCATCACCGCCGGCGACCAGCCCGGCCAGCTCGTCGTCCTCGGCCCCCGCCAGGAGGGCCAGCCCCGCGCGCTCCAGTACCTGGACGCCGCCACCGGCACCCTCGGCGACGTGCTCCTGCAGGACAAGGCCTACGACTTCAACGGCTGGATCTACCGCGATCCCGCCACCCAGGCCATCATCGGCGCCATGTTCGACCGCAACGGCCCGCGCACCGTCTGGTTCAACGAGGACTACCGCGCCCTCCAGAAGGTCCTCGACGGTTTCTTCCCCGGACTCGTCGTCCGCATCATCGGCAGCAACGAGGCCCAGAATTTCTTCCTCGTCGCCACCTTCTCCGACCGCCAGCCCGTGATCTACAACTGGGTCGACCTGGCCAAGCGCACCGCCGGGCTCTTCAAGAATTCCGCCCCGTGGATCGACCCGGCCCGCATGGCGCCAGTGAACATCATCAAGTTCAAGACCCGCGACGGCCGCGCGCTCGACGCCTACCTCACCCTCCCCGTCGGTGCCACCAAGGCCAATCCCCCGCCCCTCGTCGTCCTTCCCCACGGCGGCCCCTGGGCGCGTGACCACTGGGGTTTCGACGGCGAGGCCCAGTTCCTCGCCAGCCGCGGCTACGCCGTGCTCAAGCCCAACTACCGCGGCTCCACCGGCATCAACTGGCTGTTTCCCCAGGAGGATGAATGGGACTTCGCGAAGATGCACCACGACATCACCGATGCCACCAAGACGATGATCGCCTCGGGCCTCATCGATCCCGACCGCATCGGCATCATGGGCGCCTCCTTCGGCGGCTACCTCGCCATCTCCGGCGTCGTGAACGAACCCGGCCTCTACCGCTGCGCCATCACCAACGCGGGCGTTTTCGACTGGGAGCAACAGGTCAAGAACTCCAAGTACGGGCAGTATGACTCCCCCATCTTCGGCCGCCTCATCCGCAAGCTCGGCGACCCGAAGACGCAGCCGGAAAAATTCGCCGCCATCTCCCCCGGCCGCCAGGCCGACCGCATCCGCGTCCCGGTCTTCGTCGCCGGCGGCAAGGACGACCAGACCGTCGAGATCAACCAGTCGCGCGACCTCATCGCTGCCCTCGCCCGCAACGGCGTGCCCCACGAGACCCTCCTCGTCGGCGACGAGGGCCACGGCATGGGCCACCTCGACAACCAGGTCGAGCTCTACGGCCGCATCGAGGCCTTCCTCGCCAAACACCTCATGCCGAAGAAGTGAGGGTGGAGCCCGCGCTCCGCGCGGGCTGGCCCGGAGCCACGGCGACCCCGCTGTGGCCTTCTTGGAGGCGGGGTGCCCCCACCCCGCGAGCCCGGCTAGGCGGGCCCGTACGCGAGAAAACAAGGCCAGGCCCTCAGGCCCAGACCCGTCTCTCCACCCCAAACCAACAACTAACAACCAACAACCGCGCGGCGCGCCGCGCTCACCGGTCGTACACCTTGTCCGCGTTCACCCACGGCGTCACCTTGTCCAACGCGGGATAAATCGCCCGGCGCAGCTTCAGGAAATTGATCGAGCCGCTCTCGCGGTAAAGCACCTCGCCACCCGGCCCGATCAGCAGCGTGTACGGCAGCTCGCCGTTCCACTCCTTGTCGAAGGCCTCGATGAAGGCGTACTTGTCGGTCTCGCCGAAGATCAGGTTGCGGCCGGAGGACTTGTGCTCCTTCAGGAACGCCAGCACCTTCGCCTCCTCGTCGGGGAACTGCGCGGCGACCGTCACCATCTCGAAGCCGCGGTGGCGGAAACGCAGGTTCTGCTCGATCAGCTCGTCGAACTCCGACACGCAGGGGCCGCACCAGGTGGCCCAGAAATTCACCAGCCGCAGCTTGCCCGAGTCGGCGTTCGCGCGCAGCGCCTTGATGCCGGCCACGTCCACCTTCTCCAGGCTGACCGGCTCCTTGGCCACCTTGGCGCGCCAGCGGAGGTTGTCCTCCACCTTGTCTTTCCACTTCACGGAGCAGCCGAAGACCCGCGTCGACGTGATCGCCGGCGCCCGGCCCGCCAGCACCGCGTCGAGCGCGTCCCGCGTGTCGTGCACGTTCGCCAGGTCCTCGCGCTCCGAGTTGTCGATGCGCCCCTGGAAGGCGAGCTTCCGGTCCGCGTCGAAGATATAGACGTGCGGCGTGGCGATCGCGCCGAACTTCAGGGTCAGCGCCTGCGTCTCGCCGTCGTCGAGATACGGGAAATTCCACTGGTGGTCCCGGTGGCGGATCACCATCTCCTCAAACGTGTCGCCCAGGTCACCGTAGCCCTGCTCGTCGAGCCGGACCGCCGCGGCGTGGTTGGGATTGATCGCCACGACCGCGACGCCTTTCGGACCGTATTCCGCCGTGAGCCGCTTCAGGCGCGCCTCATAGGCCTGCGCCGTGGGGCAGTGGTTGCAGGTGAAGACGACCATCAGCACCTTCGCGGCGGCAAAATCCGCCGGCGTGTAGGTTTTGCCGTCCACCCCGGGCAGCGCGAAATCGGGCAGCGGGGCGCCGATCGGCAACACCGGCGGGTTGGTGGCGGCCGTGGCGCCGACGGCGGCGAGCAGCAACAGGCAGGAATAAAGAAATGAACGCATGGAGGTGGGGGTTTGGGATGACAAAAAGGATCAGGGCCGGCCCGGTTGGTAACGCACGTACGCGATCCGCGTGCCGTCCGGCGACCAGCTCGGCGGACTGAGCGGCCCGTGCCCCGCCTCCAGCTTCACCAGGGTGCGCGCCTCGCCGCCGTGCACCGGCGCGACGCCCAGCAGCACGTCGCCGGCGACCAGGGACAGAAAAGCCACCTGCGCCCCATCGGGCGAAATCTGCGCGAAGAGCCGGTCCGGGTTGAAACCGGCCGGACGGCCCGGCGCTGCCGGCGCGGGCCCCTCTTCCACCGGCCGGCTCCCGGCCCCGAGCTCAAGCCGGTGGCGCCGGCCGCCCCCGTTGAATCGGATCGCGCGGCCCCCGTCCGCCCACGCGGGGGCCTCAACCACCTCGCTCGTGTGCCACACGCTGCGCCGGTCGCCCGAGGCGACGTAGACAAACTCCAGCGAGCTGCGCACCGCCGTGACCTCCGCCGAGGGCGGGCCGATCACCACGTTGGAAAAAACCGCCGTCTCGAACGCCGCGTCGTTGTGCGCGCAGACGCCGATGCCGAGATAAAACGGCCCCGCGAAGGGCAGGCGCGTCGAGCAGCCCGAGGGTCGCAGTACACTATCCTCCCCGGCCAGTGACATGTAAACATAGTCCCCGACCTTTTCGATCCGCAGGCGCTTCGGGGCGGTGATCGCGGTCTGCACCTCGTGGGTGACCTCCCCCGCCGTCTCGCGAAATTGTAGCGAGGTCAGCCCGTCGCCGTGCACGGCGACATCGGCATAGGCCGCATCGGGCGCCAACGACTGGCGGATCATGAGCACGGCCTTGCGGTGCGGATCGCCGCCGGTCCCGGCGAAGGCGATGTCGGTCGCCAGCGCGATGTCACCCTCGACCTGGGTCCACACCAAATGAAAGGCATCGTTGCGGAACCACATGTTGGTCCCGCCGCCCCCGACGGTGTAGGTCTTCGCCTGCTCATCGTATGCGACAGTGCCCGCGTGCCGCGGCGCCCCGATGTCCGTGTGGTCCGCGAACTGGCCGAGCCGGCCTTCGTGCGCTCCCAACCCGGCGGACCAAAGCAGCCCGGCAAAGAGGATCACGACGACCCGGGTGGGGTGCAGCAGGGGGGTAAGCACCCGACGAGCAAAGCCATCCTGCGCCCACGTGCAAGCCGGGCCGTCATATTTGCGGGCCGGGTTGCACGCGGGCTGAACCTGACCACACTGCCCGCATGCTTTCACGTCACCCCACCGTGCTGCTGGTCCTCGCTCTCGCTTTCACCGCCGCCCGCGCCGCGGATCCGACCGCGCCGGCCGATCCGGACCTGAATCCCCGCGGCCGCGCCATCCTCTCGTGGTTTCAACAACTCTCGGCCGGCTCCGAGCTTAGACTCGTCTCCGGCCAGTTCGCCGGCTGGAGCGGCAGCGCCAGTATCGGCGAACTCGGCCGCATCCACGCCGCCACCGGCCGCTGGCCGGTCATGATCGGGCTCGATTACTGCGGCTGGGACAAGGGCGAGGCCCTGCTCGACGTCCGCCAGCCCAACCAGCTCGCCACCGCATACTGGCAGGCCGGCGGCCTCGTGAACCTCTCCTGGCACGCGCCCAATCCCTCGAAGCCTAACGGCGGCGGCCTCAAGGAACGCGGCATGGATCTCGCCACCGTCCTCACGCCCGGCGCCACGCACGACCGCTGGATGAAGTACCTCGATGCCGTGGCCGCCGGCCTGCAGGAACTTCAGGCCGCCGGGGTCGTCGTCATCTGGCGCCCGCTCCACGAGATGAACGGCGGCTGGTTCTGGTGGGGCGCGCAGGATCCCGCCACCTTCATCGCCGTCTGGCGCCACATGTTCGACTACCTCACGCAGACCAAAAAACTGCACAATCTGATCTGGGCCTACAGCCCGAACCACGGCCAGAAACCCGCCGACGCCTACTACCCCGGCGACGCCTACGTCGACCTCGTCGGCCTCGACGCCTACACCGACCACATCAACCCCGACAAGATCATCGGCTTCGAACGCTACGCCGGCATCCGGAAGCCGATCGGCCTCACCGAATACGGCCCGCACGGCGCCTCGAAGCCCCCCGGCGACTACGACTACCGCCGCCTCCTCGACGGCATCGAGAAAAACTTTCCGCAGCTCCGCCACTTCCTGGTCTGGAACGAAAAATGGAATCCCGCCTCGAACCACTTCGCCCGGGAATTCTACAACGACCCGCGCGTCCTCACCCGCGAGACCATGCCCCCCGGCCTGGCCGGCCCCTGACCGGGTTCCCTATCGCCCGCTGTGGGCCAGCGAACTTGCTCGCGCTCCGAACCGCCCTTGCCCGTCCGCCCCTCGTCGCTACACTCCCCGCATGAAACGCCCCGCCGTTCTCGCCACCCTCTTCCTCGCCTCGCTCCTCGCCGCCCCGCTCGCCGCCGACGACTACCTCGCCTCCGTCGAGGCCTGGCGCACCCGCCGCCTCGACGGCCTGACGCGGGCCGACGGCTGGCTCGCCCTCATCGGTCGCCACCCGCTGGAGGTCGGGATCTGGTCGGTCGGCACCGACCCCACCAACGCCATCCGCCTCGCCGCCGGCCCGGCCCGGCTCGGCACCGTCACCCGCACCGGCGACAACACCATCACCTTCGCCCTCGCCGACGACGTGGACGCCAGCATCGACGGCACCACCGCCCGCACCGCGCCGCTCGTCTACGGCGGCACCGGCAAGCCCACCTACGTCCGCAGCGGCACCATCAATTTCTACATCCTCGAATCCTCGGGCCAATTTTTCCTGCGCGTGCGCGATAGCGAGGCCCCGCGCCGCAAAAATTTCGCCGGCATCGCCATCTGGCCCGTCGACCCCGCCTGGCGCATCGAGGCCGACTGGGTCCCCTTTGATCCGCCGCGCCAGCTCCCCATCACCAACATCGTCGGTCTCACGCAGGATGCCGCCTGCCCCGGCAAGGCCGTCTTCACGCACGAGGGCCGCACCTACGAGTTGCTGCCCCTCCAGGAAACCCCGGAGTCGCGCCTCTTTTTCATTCTGACCGACACGACCGCCGGCGAGGAAACCTACGGCGCCGGCCGCTTCCTCTACGCCGACCCGCCGCGCGACGGCAAAGTGGTCCTCGACTTCAATCAGGTCTACAACCCGCCCTGCGCCTTCTCCCCCTTCACCACCTGCCCGCTCCCGCCCAAAGAGAACGTTCTGCCTTTCGCCTTGCGGGCTGGGGAAAAGAAATATCGGGGAGACTCCCACTAACCTGCTCGCCGCGCCGTAGCCCCGGCGGAGGCGGGCCCCCGAAGGAATACGTCCTCCCCTTCCCCCTCCGCGCCGGCGAGAAGAAAGACGAGGGCACCCTGTAAGCCGGTTCAGTGATTGGGCACGGACGTCGCGCGCGACGACCCCGCAACCGCCGGCCACCCGGCCAAACAGGATTGCCAGCCCCCTGTTTTGGCTTCTATCTCCGGCGTCCCCACCCAAGCCCAACCCGCCCTCATCATGCGCCGCTTCCTGCTTGTCTGCTCCCTCCTCGCCGCGGCCATCACCGCCCCGGCGCAGCTGACCTTCGTCTTCGACTACACCTACGACACGGGTAGCTTTTTCAGCGGCGGCAACATCGGCAACCGCACCTACCTCGAGGCCGCAGGTACCTACCTGAGCAATTATATATCCGGCACCACCCTCAACGCCATCACACCGGGCGGCGGGAATTCTTGGAACGCCGATACGTTCCACCCGGGCACGGGTGATAATCAGGTCCTCGGGAACATCAGCATCGCCGCCAACACCATCTTGGTCTTCGCGGGGGGCTACGATCTCGGCGGTTCGACCCTCGGCGTGGGCGGTGGCGGCGGCTACGGCGTCACCGGCACGCAGCCATGGCTTGATGCCATCAGCTACCGCGGGAACGGATCCTTTAGCATGCCCTGGGGCGGCAGCATCGCCTTCGACAGTTCCGGCACCTCGTGGCACTTCGACAGCGACACCTCCACCACCGAGACCTTCACCGGCCAGTCCGACTTCTTCTCTGTGGCTGTACACGAGCTGATGCATCTGGTCGGCGTCGGCACCAACGCGACCTGGGACAGCCTGATTTCCGGCACGTCGCCGACCTCCACCTTCACCGGCGCCGCGAGCGTCGCGGAAAACGGCGGCGTCATCCTGCTCGACCCGGGCGAGGGCCATTGGGTCAACGGCACCATGAGCACCATCGCCGGCACGGCCACCCCCCAGGAAACCCTCATGGACCCATCCATCGTCATCGGCACCCGCAAGTATCTCACCGATCTCGATCTGGCGGCCCTGCAGGACCTCGGCTACACCGTCACCGCCGTGCCCGAGCCCGCCACCATCGCCGCGCTCTTCGGCCTCGCCGCGATGCTGAGTGTGATCCGCCGCCGTCGCACTTCCTGAGTCCGTTCCCCGGCCCCGCCGGATCGACCGCCTCCTCGAGCCACGGCGACCTCGCCTTGGTCCCGCCCCGCCCGTCACGCGATGGCCTAGTCTGAGGTCTCAGGTTTCAAGTTTCAGGTCCCACCTTCGCGACCCCTGCGCGAACCCCGCGGGCTCGCTGCGCCGTAGCCCACCGGGCGAAGGCGGATCACCCCTTCGGCGGCTCGCCGAAGTGCACCTTGTGCGCCGCATACGCCGCCGTGTCCGCGAGCATGGCGTCAATCGTCGCCGCCAGCGGCTCCAGCTGCACCAGCCCCGAAAACACCGCCTTGTCCCCGATTGCATCCGTCAGCACAAACGCCGGGCGCTGCGTGAGCTGGTGCGCGAGAAAATCCGCCGTGCTCGTCGCCACGCGGTCCTTCACGAGGTTCGACTCCGCCGCCTTCTGCAGCTTCTTCACCTCCATCCGGCCGGCCTTGGCCGCCACTTTCACCGCCGTCGCCAGGTCCCCGACTTTCTGCCCCTCGCGCAGCGCGGCGTGCGCGATCGCCAGCCGGATCTCGTCGCCGGTGAACCCGAAATCCTTCGCCGCCTCCGCCACCAGGTTCGGCGCCGTGTAGTCGCCTTTCCGCGCCGCCTCGAACCAACCGGAGTTCAGCCGGTACGGAGAGTGCATCACCGTGCCGCCGCTCCGCTGGTAGAACCACTCGCACTGCGCCAGTGACGCGGGGAAATCCTCCGGCCGCATCAGCGCGATCTTCCACTCAAATTCCGCGCGGCCCGCATAGCGCCGCTTCAACTCCACCCACACCGGCTCCACCCAGTGACACCACGATGACAGCACTTCCACATAGTAGGTGATTTTCATCCCCTATTGCGTCACCCGGCCCCCGGGCAGTCAAACCGCGATCCCCCGTCCCTGCCACAGCGCCGCTCATGCGGGCCTCAAACAGTCTGCCCTCTGCCCCATACCCCCGCTCCCAGGCTCGTTCCGCCTATCTACCGGTCCGGCTAAACCGTTAAATTTCTACCGGGAAGCCATTTAAGGGCCTTGTTGATGTAAAAGCCTCAATATCAGATCAAAAGCCGCCCATTTGCGCCGATTAATGGGATCTTATGAGTGTGCGATCTGGCTAGAAAGATAGGGTATATTACCTACTTATTGATAGGTAGTACCTCTAATCAAATCCTTGGTGAAGCGCTTTCTCTCTCAGCTGCGTGAAAATCAACCCCTCATGGCCTTGGCCATGGGAGCCGTGGGCTTTGGCCTGAATGGGATCCACCTGCCGGTCTTTGGGGAAACCGGCATCATCCTCGGCGGCCTCGCCACCCTCCTCGCCACCTACTGCCTCGGTCCGTGGTGGGGCGCCGCCACCACCGCCCTCGCCTTCAGTCACGACTGGATGAACACCGGCCTCCCCTGGGGGCTCCTCCTCTACACTCTCGAGGCCGTCGTGGTGGGTTGGCTCAAGCATCGCCGGAACTGGCACCCCCTGACCGCCGCCCTGGCCTTCTGGTCCTTCCTCGGTGTGCCGCTGGCCCTGCGCGTCTTGCAGCCGCCTGGCACCCTGCCCTTCCCGAATAATTGGGCGCTCATCGCCCTTTACCCCTGCAACAGCCTCCTGATGGCCCTCGGCGCCCTCACGCTCAAGCAGATGAGCTGGCTGCAACCCACGTCCGGCCAGCCGTCCAACCGGGATGCCGACACCCCCCTGCAACGCGTCCTGCTCCGCCGGCTCGGGCTCATCATCGCCCTCTCCACCGCCCTGCTCGGACTCTTCCTCGGGCGGCAACTCGACCTGGCCCTGCGCGACCTGAGCGCCACGCGGCTCTCCGGCGACGGCCATGAGGTCGCCCGCGCCGTCCAGGATCACCTCGACCGCCATCAACGCGTCCTCACCCTGCTGGCCGCGACGCACGAGGCCGACACCGCCCGCGCCGCCCCGCTCGACCGCGTGCGCCTCAACTATCCGGGCTTTCTCTCCCTGCGCGAAACGGATGCCTCCGGGCGGATCGTCGCCAGCTCGCCCGCCTCGGATGCCGCCCCGGACCCCACCCACGAACCCGCCACCCTGCCAGCCCTCCTCGGGAGCGTTTCCCGCCGCGCGGCCCCCGGGGATGCACTGGTCGTGACCATGCGCGCCCCGCTCCCCGGCCCCACCGGTTCACCCCGCGGGCTGATCGTCGGCGAACTGGTGCTCGACCGCCTGATCGAGGAACTGGCCCTGCCGGCCCAGCTCGCCCACCACACGATCGTCATCGTGGACCGCCACCAGCGCGTCGTCGCCAGCCGCGGCGACCTGGCCTGGTCACCGCTGGAAGCCGTCGGCCCCGGTCGCTTCACCGCCAACGAACGCCAGCCGGATGGCGAAACCTTCCTCTTCAACCTCACCCGCCCGCAGCGGCTGGAACGATACCTCGGCACCCGGCAGGCGATCCCGGATTTCGGCTGGGAGGTCTACCTCGCCGAACCCGTCTGGAAAACCCAGCGGCTGATCGCCCGTTACTACCTGGCCATCCTGTGCGGCGCCGCCGCGATCGCCGCACTCGCGATGCTGCTCGCCCGCGGCCTGGCCGCGGAGATCACCGAGCCGTTCCTCCAACTCGCGACCACGATCCGCGGCCTCACCAACGGCCACACGGATCCCGCCCCGCCCCCCGTCCCGCAGGCCTCCCGGGAACTCACCGCCATCGGCCGCGAACTCCAGGCGGTCGCCATCATGTTCACCCGCACCAACCGCCGCCTCGTCGGCGCCGTGGCCGAGCGCGACCGCACCCAGGCGGAACTGCGCGAACTGCTCGCCCGCCTCGAGGAGAAGGTCGCCGACCGCACCCGCGAACTCGACTCCGCCCGCCACGCCGCCGTCTCCGCCAATGAGGCGAAAAGCGAGTTCCTCGCCAGCATGAGCCACGAGCTCCGCACGCCGCTCAACGTCATCGTCGGCATGTCCGAGCTCATCGCCGAGCGCCACCTCGGCGACCTCAACGAGCGCCAGTCCGAGGGCGTGCGCAGCATCCACGAAAGCGGCCGCCACCTGCTCGAGCTCATCAACGACATCCTCGACCTCTCCAAGATCGAGTCCGGCATGCTCGAGCTCAACGTCCAGCCCATGGAGATCGCCGACCTCTGCACCGCCAGCCTCCGCTTCGTCCAGACTTCCGCGCACCAGAAATCCATCACCCTCGAGTCCGCCCTCACCGACTGCCCGCCCGTCATCCTCGCTGACGAGCGCCGCCTGAAGCAGATCCTCGTCAACCTCCTCGCCAACGCCGTCAAGTTCACCCCCGCGGGCGGCCGCGTCGGCCTGCGCGTCGCCCCCCAGTCCGGCGGCCACTCCCTCCGCTTCGAGATCTGGGACACCGGCATCGGCATCGCCCCGGAAAACCACGAGCGCATCTTCCAGCCGTTCCAGCAGATCGACAGCTCCCTCTCCCGCCAGTACGCCGGCACCGGGCTCGGCCTCGCCCTCGTCCGCAGCATGGCCCAGCTCCAGGGCGGCTGCGTCGACGTCTCCAGCACCCTCGGCTCCGGCAGCACCTTCGGCGTCGCGATCCCCCTCCTCCTCCCGCCCCCCGAGCCCGCCACCCCCGCCCTGCGCGAAGCCAGCGCCGCCCCCATGCCCGCGCCCCGCGCCCGCCTGCTCATCGCCGAGGATAACGCCGCCAACCGCGCCGTCTACGACGCCTTCTTCGAGGACAGCGACTGTGAGATCATCCACGCGGTCACCGGGGTCGAGGCCCTCCACCTCGTCCGCACCCACCGGCCCGACCTCATCCTCATGGACATCAACATGCCGGAAATGGACGGCCTCGAGGCCATCCGCCGCCTGCGCGCCGACAGCACCACCGAGCACCTGCCCATCATCGCCGTCACCGCCTTCGCCATGTCCACCGATCGCGTCCGCTGCCTCGAGGCGGGGGCCAGCGCCTACCTCAGCAAGCCCATCGACCTGCGCGAGCTCAAGCGCCTCGTCTCCCGTTTCACCTCCAGCGTCCGCACCAACATCCCTTTCGAATTCGTCCCATGAACGCCCCCCTGCCTCCCACCCGTGCCACGATCCTCGTCGTGGATGATGAACCCCGCGCCCAGGCGCTCCTCCGCAACCTCCTCGAGGTCGAGGGCTACCAGGTCCTGTGCGCCGGCAACGGTCCCGAGGCGCTCGCCGCCGCCCGCCAGCTGCCCGACGTCGTGCTGCTCGATCTCATGATGCCCGGCATGGACGGCTACGAGGTCTGCCAGAAACTGCGCGCCGACCCCCTGCTCGCCCTCATGCCCGTCATCATGCTCACCGCCCTCGATGACCGCGCCTCGCGCCTGCGCGGGCTCCAGGCCGGCGCCGACGACTTCCTCGCCAAGCCCTTCGACTCCGCCGAGCTCCGCGCCCGCCTCCGCACCATCACCCGCCTCAACCGCTACCGCACCCTCTACGAGGAACACGCCCGCTTCGAGGCCGCCATCGCCCACGCCCCCGAGGCCATCGTCCTCGCCGAACTCGACGGCACCATCCTCCACCGCAACGCCGCCTTCGACACGCTCATCGCCGCCGCCGGCGATCCGCGCCCGAATTTCTACGCCTACCTCCCCGCCGAGGCCGGCCTCGCCCTCCGCGCCGCCGTCGGCACCCCCGGCCGCGCCCGCGGCCTCGAGACCACCCTGCGCGCCGGCGGCCCCGCCGATACCGTCGTCGAGATCACCCACGGCCTCATGCCCTGGGCCGGCCGCGGCATCGTCCAGTTCCATCTCCGCGACCGCACCGAGCAGAAGCGCCTCGAGGCCCAGCTGCTCCGCTCCCAGCGCATCGAGCTGCTCGGCCAGCTCGCCGGCAGCGTCGTGCACGACATGAACAATATCCTCACCGCCATCGGCGGCAGCGCCATCCTCCTCGAGCTCAACGCCGGCTCCGACCCCGCCCAGCAGCTCCGCAACATCCAGAACGGCGTCAAACGCGGCGCCGGCGTCCTCCGCCAGCTCCTCATGTTCGCCCGCGGCTCCGACGGCGAACTCGAGACCCTCAGCGCCATCGGCCCCGTCGCTGAGGTCGTCGACCTCGTCCGCGAGACCTTCGGCCGCTCCTACGAGGTCGACTTCCAGATCGACGAGGACCTGCCCGCGCTCCGCCTCGACCCGACCCAGGTGCACCAGATCGTCATGAACCTCTGCGTCAACGCCCGCGACGCCATGCCCGTCGGCGGCCGCCTCGCCATCTCTGTCCGCCGCGAGACGGTCGCCACCACGCCCGCCTGCGCACCCGACGCCGCCCCCGGCGATTATGTCGTCGTCGCCGTCCGCGACCAAGGGACCGGCATCCCACCCGAGGTCCTGCCCCGCCTCTTCGACCCGTTCTTCACCACCAAGGCCGAGGGCAAGGGTACCGGCCTCGGCCTCGCCACCGTGATGCGCCTCGTCCGCCGCCACGGCGGCTTCGTCACCGTCGACACCGTCGTCGGCTCCGGCACCACCTTCCTGTGCCACTTCCCCATCACCCCGGCGGCCACCCCGGCCCCGTCGCTGGCCGTCGCCTGAGGGCGCCGGCTCAAGCCGGTCCCGCGCCGGCCGATTTACGGCTATCCCTTCCCCCCTATGCAACCCGCCCGCATCCTGATCGTCGAAGACGACCCGATCGCCAGCACCCTGCTGGCCGGCTGGGCCCGCCATCAGGGCGCGGCGGTCACCACCGTGGGCAGCACCGCCGAGGCCGACACCGCCCTCGACACCTGGGACTTCGACCTGATTATCAGCGATGTTCACCTGCCCGGCAACGACGGCTTGGTCTGGATCGAGGTCGTGCTGGCCCGCCCGCAGCCCCCGCCCGTCATCCTGATCACCGGCTCGCCGGAACTCACCACCACCGTCCGCGCCGCCAACCTGCCCATCGCCGGCTACCTCCTGAAGCCACCCGATTTTGCGTCCCTCTCCGCCCTCGCCCAACGCCTGGTGGCCGAACACCGCCACCGGCGCGAATTGCGCGAGCTCTCCCGTGAGACGGCCTGGCTGATCACCCAGCTGGCCGGGGAGACCGACCCGCTCCGCGACAAACTCCTCCAGCTTTCGCGCTGCCTCATGGCCGAGGCCGACCAGAATCCCCGCCTGGCCCCGCAGCCCGTCCACGACCAGCCCTGGCGCGCCATGATCGCGGATACCATCGCCACCTTGGAGAAGACCAAGCATAGCTTCCGCTCCAAGGAACTCGGCCAGCTCCGCCAACGCCTCGCCCTCGCCCTCGGCGGCCGCGCCGCCGCCTGAGCCCGGCTTGGTTGTAGGGGCGTGGCTCGTCCACGCCCTTTTTCCCCATTAGCCGCCCCCGACCCACCCGATTAGCCCGCCGACTGCCTGCGCGACTGACCGCCCCACCGCTCAAGTCCGGCTCCGGGGAGCCGATATGCGGATACAACGTTGCGGTGCGCCCAAGGGCGCGACCGCCTGATTCGGACCGGTCCCGACCGGGAAGGATGAGGAGCGACGCCCCCAACCCGCCATTCCGGCCGGTCGCTCCCTCCTATGTCCTCCTCCGAAATTCCCGCCTCGCCCAGCCAACCCAACGCCCCGACGCCGCCGGCCGCCCCGACGCTGTCCGCGGCCGACGCCGAGACCCTCCTCAACCGTCCGCGCGCCCTCGTCACCGTCCTCTGCCCCACCGGCTTCACGCCCTACGCCACCGAGGGCGTCGACCTCAGCCAACCCCTCTTCGCCCGCGTCACCTACCGGCCGGAGTAATAACTCCGGCGCATCAACTTCGACGGCGGTACCCGGCTCGCGCAGCTCATCACCCTGACCGTCGGGGCGCAATCCGCCCTCCCCGCTCCACTTTCCCCTTTCAAATCTGAATTCTGATTTTGCCGCGAACAGCACGGAAAGTCGTCCAACGGCCCCCTTTTGTTTTCTCTCAATTCCACCCCCTTTGTGCCGATGTGACCCGAACGTTGTGGTGTGCCCTCCCGGGCCCGACCCCTTCACTCGGACCGTTCCGCACGGTAAGGGTGGGAATCGACGCCTGATCCGGCCCCCGGCCTTTTCCACGCCAGCTCATCACCCGCCATGTCCCGTCGCTCGTCCCTCACGTTCAAGCACAAGCTCGTCCTCTGCCTCCTCGGCATCGGGGTGCTGCCGCTCGTTGCCATCTCCCTGCTCGCCTTGCGGTCGATCGATCAGCTCCGGGACACCGTTGAGCAGACCCACGAGGGCGCCAGCCGCGCCGCCATGGATGTCATCGACCGCAACCTCTTCGAGCGCTACGGCGACGTCCAGGCCTTCGCGCTCAACTCCGCCGTCCTCGACCGCCCGGCCTGGTATGCCCGCGACCCCGCGCAAAACAGCATCGCGCAGGCCATGGACAACTACGTCCGCCTCTACGGACTCTACGTCCTGACCATCGCCGTCGACCTCGACGGCCGCGTCATCGCCGTCAACAGCCGCAACGCCGCCGGCAACGTCCTCGACACGGGCTCGCTCTACGACCGCAACTTCAAGGACGAATCCTGGTTCCGCGCCACGCTGGCCGACGAATTCCTCAAAAGCCCCACCCTCGACGGCACCCACGTCACCGCCCCCTGGTTCGACACCGACAGCGCCCGCCTCACCGGCGGCGACGGCCTCGTCCTCGCCTTCTCCGCCCCGATCCGCGACGCCACCGGCCGGGTCGTCGGCGTCTGGCACAACCGCGCCGACTTCGGCTTCATCGAGGAGATCGCCCGCTCCACCCAGGTGACGCTCGCCACGCGCGGCTTTCGCTCCGCCGATATCCGGGTCATCGACGGCGAGGGTCGCATCCTCGTGGAATACGACCCGCTGGGCTCCGGCAATCCCGCCCTCACCCGTGACCGCGCGGTCGTCCTCCAGTCCAATTACGTCACCGCTGGCGCCGCTCCCGCGCTGCTCGCGGTCCGCGGGCAGTCCGGCGTCAGCCATTTCATCCCTCCGGGCGAGGACACGGATCATGTCTGCGGCTACTCCGCCTCGCTGGGCGCACTGGGTTTCCCCGGTTTGAAATGGTCCGTCCTCACCGCCGTCCGCACCGAGGAGGCCGATGTTATCGTTTACGACACGCGCCGCCAGCTCCTGCTGGTCAGCGGCGCCAGCCTCTTGCTGCTCGCCGGCGCCGCCTTCTGGCTCGCCCGCTCGCTCAGCCGCCCGATCCTTACCGCGCTGGAAAAGATCCGCCTCGGCGGCGAGGAGATCGACACCCACACCCAGCAGGTCTCCGTTTCCGCCCATCAACTCGCGCAGGACTCCAGCAGCTCCGCCGCCTCCCTCGAGGAAACCGCCGCCTCCCTCGAGGAGATGTCCGGCATGACCCAGCGCAATGCCGGCTCCGCCGGGCAGGCGCAGACCGCCGCCGCCCGCGCCCGCGCGGCCGCCGACACCGGTGCCGGCCAGATGCAGTCCATGCAGGGCGCCATGCAGGGCATCAAGGCCGCCTCCGACGACATCACCAAGATCCTGAAGACGATCGACGAGATCGCCTTCCAGACCAACATCCTCGCCCTCAACGCCGCCGTCGAGGCCGCCCGCGCCGGCGAACACGGCGCCGGCTTTGCCGTCGTCGCCGAGGAGGTCCGCGCCCTCGCCCAACGGTCTGCCTCCGCCGCCAAGGAGACCGCGACCAAGATCGCGGACTCCGTCGCCCGGAGCCAGCAGGGCGTCGCGATCAGCACCGCGGTTGCCGGCAGCTTCACCCAGATCCAACAGCAGGTCCTCGAACTCGACCGGCTGGTCGCGGAAATTTCCACGTCCTCCCGGGAGCAAGACTCCGGCATCACCGAGATCAACCGCGCCGTCGCCCAGATGGATCGCATCACCCAAGGCAACGCCGCCACCGCCGAGGAAAACGCCTCCGCCTCCGAGGAACTCAGCTCCCTCTCCACCTCCCTCCGCACCACCGTCGGCGAACTCTTCGTCCTCATCGGCGGCCGCGGCACCCACGACGCCGCCGGCACCAGCGGCCAGCCCCACCCCAACCAGCGCCGCCAGAGCGATCAAAAGACCGTCGTCAGCGCCCCGCGCGCCGGCTCCGCCGCCAACCGCCGCCCCGCCGCCGTGACGCCAAAGGCCAAAGCCAACGCCGACGCCTTCTTCGAAAACACCTGACCCCGGCGCTCCACGCCGATCTCAAATTTAGAATCTGAGATTCCAGCCCTGATTTGCGCCGCGCAAATCACCCTGAGCCTGTCGAAGGGCTGAGCCTCAGCTCCCCCGCTTCAAAATCCGCTGCGTATCCTGCAGCACCTTCCCCGGCCCGACGTAGTTGTCGCCGTCGTAACTGTCCGACAACACCCGCCCGTTCGCATCCACCAGCACCAGGCAGGGGATGCCGGGGCCCGAGTAACGTTGGATCTCGGGCGACCGCGGCACCTGGTCGTATTTCATCGCCAGCCAGGGCATGCCGTCCTGCTTCATGTAGCCGGCCATCTCGCCCGCCGAGTTGTCGGCACTCACGAACACGACTTCGAACTCCGGGTGCTTCGCCTTCATCGCGCGATAAAACTGCACGAACCCCGGCGTGAACTGCCGGCACGGCCCGCACCAGCTCGCGGAAAAATACAGCGCGTAATACTTCACGCCATCCAGCCGCCCATCCGCCACCGGCTGCAGGCCGCCGCCCGCCAGCGCCACCAGCTTGCCCGCCAGCCGCCGCTGCATCGCCGGACGCGCCCCCGGCGCGAGCGCGGGCGCGGGCGCCGGCGTCTCCTCCCGGGCCTCCTCCGCCACCTCCTCGGGGCCGCTGCCGCCCGCGAGCAAATTGGTCTTCTCCACCGGCACCCTCACCGTGGCGCCCCCGAGCTTGCCCGTCACGCCATCGGCCGCGATGCCCGTGACGGTCAGCTTCTTCCCCGCCCCGATCAGCATCATGCCCGCGGGCTGCCCGTTCCGGAGCACCGTGGCCTTCGCCGAGCCCGTGACCGTCACCTCCTGCGGCCAGAGCTGCGGATCCGCCGCCAGCTGCTCAAGCGTCGCCGCCGCACTGGACGCGAGCGGCAGCAACAAGGAAACCAGCAGGGCAATCAGGCGTGATTTCATGGTGCAAGAAGAGGTAGGGCGAGTCGTCCCGACGAGCAGGTGCGTACGAGAAGCAGGCGTGTTTTCAATTCGATTTTCAAAATGGTCGCAGACGCGAGTCGGGGATGCTCGTTACTCACTACTCGCTACTCGCTACTTCATTATTTGTCCTTCTTGAAAAATCCCTTGAGGCTTTCGCCCATCTGCTTGGCGGCTTCCTTCGTCTTCTCGACCGAGGTCGCCCCGCGGTGCCCCCGAGCTGGCCCAGCGCGTTGGCCGTGCCCGCCACGATGCTGCCCAGCACGTTCTTCATCAGCGCGCTCGCCATCTGGTCGGCCGTGATGCCGCCCTCGGCCACGCCGAGGTTGTCCAGGCTGATCGGCGGCAACGGCACCGGCAGCGCCGCCCCGGCTGCGCCGATCGTCGCCTGCGCATTGGTCAACCGGAATTTCTTCACCACGAACTTGATCGTCTTTCCGTCCTTCGTCGCGGGCTCCTGCCCGCCGCTGCCCGTGAAGGCCTCGATGTTCTTCAGCAGGTCCTTGATGTTGCTCGCGACGATCTTCGTCTCGTAGTTGAACACCGGTGCGTCGATCGTGATCTCGTTGATCACGATGTGGTCGCCAAAGATCGACATCGGATCCACGTCCACGTGCACGTGCCCAAGCGTGAACGCGTCACCCGCACTCCACCCCGCCGGGTTGCCCACCGTCAGCCCGCGCAGCGTGCCCGATCCGGTGAGCGGTGACACCGTCGCCGCCTTCAGCTCGACCTTCGTCTGCGTGAGTTTCGGCCCGAAGTTGTTCACGCCCGACTTCACGATCGACCCGAGGAAAAACGCCGCGACCACATAGCCGCCGACCAGGACGAGCAACAACCCGCCGCCCAGGATTAAAATGATTTTTTTCATGCAGAAATAAGACTCCGCCCACCCTACCCCGTTCCCCCCACCCGGCAAGCCCCCCCTGTGTCCAAAGATTTCAAATCCTGATTTGCGCCCCGCAAATCACCCCGAGCCCGTCGAAGGGCTCGCCGCGCCGTAGCCCCTAGGGCGAAGGCGGGTCGCACCCCCTTAAACTTAAACTTCAAACTTAAACTGGCGCAGCCGCGTCCCGCGGCTCGCCTACGCCGCCACCGTCTCCGGTTCACACGCGAGCACATACCCCGACCCCGGCACGGTGCGGATCCATTGCGGCTCGTCCCCGCCGTCGCCCAGCTTCTGCCGCAGGCGCCACACATGCGTCTCCACCGTCCGTGTGTTCGGCCGGTTCGTGTAGCCCCACACGGCGTCGAGGATCGTCGCCCGCGCCACCGGCCGGCCATGATGCCGCGCCAGCAGGTCCAGGATCGCGTACTCCGTGCGGGTCAGTGCCACCGCCCCCGTGGCCGAGACCGCCGTGCGATCCGTCAGGTCAACCGTGATCCCGCCAAACTGCAGCCGCGTCCGCCCGCTCGCCTCCGGCTGGCTCCGCCGCAGCAAGGCCTGTACCCGCGCAATCAGTTCCCGAAAATCACAGGGCTTGCCCAGGTAGTCGTCCGCCCCCGCCGCCAGTCCCCGCACGCGGTCGGTCACCTCGTTGAGCCCCGTCAGCAGCATCACCGGTCGCCGGCAGCCGCGCAGCTTCAGCTTCTCCAAGGTTTGCCACCCGTTCAACCGCGGCATGTTCAGATCGAGCAGGATCAACTCCGGATCCTCCCGCTCCCACAGCTCCAGCGCCTCCACGCCATCCGCCGCCTCGAGCACCCGGTACCCCGCGGTCCGCAGCAACTCCGCGCAGTTCACGCGCAACTCCACGCTGTCCTCAACGAGAAGCAGCTTGGCCCCGGCAATAGTGGTGGAAGGGACGGGCATGTGGGCGGGTCCTGACTCCCCTTAAATCGGTCCCCCGGGGGGCCGGCTTGAGCCCTTTTGTGACGTCTTTGTGACTGGCCCACCCCGCCTCCCGGACCGTTCAAACCCGTGGCGGACATGACGTCCCCACGGTGGCCACGCCACCGCCCAGCAACCCATCGTCTCCCACCCAGCCGATCCATTCCACAATTCAGCAAGGATGTCTGAAAAAGAAAACCGACGACCCTCACCGGTCCGTCGGTTTTTTTACGCCCGGATAGGCCCGCACAATCCCCCGACCCGGTGGAACGCGTTGCCCCCAACGCGTTTCGGCCCTGATTTGTGATTTGCGCAGCAAATCACCCTGAGCGCAGTCGAAGGGCCCCACCCGCTTAGCCCATCCTGGAGCCACGGCGACCCCGCCGTGGCCTTCCCGCGCCGTAGGCTAGTCGCTCGCGACGACCTTCCGCGCATACCCGCCCCCGTTCCGGCCCGGTGGAACGCGTTGCCCCCAACGCGTTACCGCTCCGCCGCCCCGACCAATCTCAAATTTCAAATCTGAGATTTCAAATCCTCGCACCCTCGCATCCTCACCCCCTCGCACCCTCCGCGGCGCCTACGGCGCCGCCCCCCTTCTCACTTGGCACTTGATACTTACGCCGCTTCTTCCACACCCTTCGCCCATCCACCTCGTTCCCGTCTAGCCGGGCACGAGCCGCTCCGAAGCCCAGCGGGCTTAGGCGGGCCCCCTACTCACTCCTCTCTACCCGCTACTCGCTACTTTCAGCCAATGGCATCCAACTACACCGAAGCCAGCATCAAGACCCTCAGCTCCCTCGAGCACATCCGGCTCCGCCCCGGCATGTACATCGGCCGCCTCGGCAACGGCACCCATGCCGAGGACGGCATCTACGTCCTCCTCAAGGAGACCATCGATAACTCCATCGACGAGTTCATGATGGGCGGCGGCCGCAAGATCGAGGTCGAGCTCACCGACCGCTCCGTCAAGGTCCGCGACTACGGCCGCGGCATCCCCCTCGGCAAACTGGTCGACTGCGTCTCCATCATCAACACCGGCGCCAAGTACGACTCCGAGACCTTCCAGAAGGCCGTCGGCCTCAACGGCGTCGGCCAGAAGGCCGTCAACGCCCTCTCCCTCTCCTACCGCGCCCAGGCCTTCCGCGACGGCGAGACCAAGGTCGTCGAGTTCGAGCAGGGCCGCCTCAAGTCCCAGACCAAGGTCACCAAGACCACCGACCGCACCGGCACCCTCATCGAGTTCACCCCCGACGAGAAGCTCTTCGGCAAGGACTTCAAGTTCCGCACCGAGTTCATCGAGGACATGCTCTGGAACTACGCCTTCCTCAACCGCGGCCTCACCCTCACCCTCAACGGCAAACCCTTCCGCTCCGAGCACGGCCTCAAGGACCTCCTCACCAAGGAACTCTCCGGCGAACCCCTCTACCCCATCATCCACCTCGAGGGCGAGGACATCGAGATCGCCGTCACCCACGGCAAGCACTACGGCGAGGAATACTGGTCCTTCGTCAACGGCCAGCACACCACCATGGGCGGCACCCACCTCGCCGCCTTCCGCGAGGCCTTCGTCGAGACCCTCCGCAACCACTTCAAGAAGGACTTCGACGCCGCCGACGTCCGCCAGTCCATCGACGCCGCCATCGTCGTCCGCGTCCAGGAACCCGTCTTCGAGTCCCAGACCAAGACCAAGCTCGGCTCCACCGAGGTCGGCCCCAAGGGCCACACCCTCAAGGAATTCGTCGGCAAGTTCGTCCAGCAGTCCCTCGACACCTACCTCCACAAGAACCGCGAGACCGCCGAGATCATCAAGGCCAAGATCGAGGAGAACGAACACGAGCGCAAGGAACTCGCCGGCATCCGCAACATCGCCCGCGAGCGCGCCAAGAAGGCCTCCCTCCACAACCGCAAGCTCCGCGACTGCCGCCTCCACCTCGGCGACCGCAACCCCCGCGCCGAGGAATCCACCCTCTTCATCGTCGAGGGCGACTCCGCCGCCGGCTCCCTCACCGCCACCCGCGACGTCCAGACCCAGGCCGTCTTCGCGCTGAAGGGCAAACCCCTCAACACCTACGGCCTCACCAAGAAGGTCATCTACGAGAACGAGGAATTCCACCTCCTCCAGGCCGCCCTCAACATCGAGGAATCCCTCGACGGCCTCCGCTACAACCGGATCGTCATCGCCACCGACGCCGACGTCGACGGCATGCACATCCGCCTGCTCCTCCTCTCTTTCTTCCTCCAGTTCTTCCCCGACGTCATCCGCAACAACCACCTCTTCATCCTGCAGACGCCCCTCTTCCGCGTCCGCAACAAGAAGATCACCCGCTACTGCTACTCCGAGCCCGAGAAGCAGGCCGCCATCGTGGAGTGCGGCGCCAGCCACGAGATCACCCGCTTCAAGGGCCTCGGCGAGATCAGCGCCGGCGAGTTCAAGGACTTCATCGGCGAGAACATCCGCCTCGACCCCGTGAACCTCCACCACCTCTACAGCTCCGACGAGCTCCTGTCCTTCTTCATGGGCAAGAACACCCCCGAGCGCCAGGACTTCATCATCGGCAACCTGAGAGTCGAAAAAGACCTGGTCGAAGCCTGATTTTCACGCCAAGCCGCCAAGGCGCAAAGTTCCGAACCCAGTATTGGATCAATTCCCCATCATCCCCTCCTCCCCTTTGCGCCTTAGCGCCTTTGCGTGAAACCAATTCCCCCGCCTGTCTCCGTGCTCTCAGTGCCTCTGTGGTTCAAACCCTAATCCCCCTTCCCTCCTCTCTGCGTCTTAGCGCCTTTGCGTGAGACCAAATCCTTTCAGAAATGGCCAAGAAGAAACCTTCCAAGAAATCCGACCAACCCGAGCTCCCTTTTGCCTCCGTTTCGCCCGGCGAGAACGGTGGACAAACCCCGGGCAGCCAGCAGGCCGCCACGGTGCCTCCGGCCGCGGAGCTCCCTGATCCTGACTCGGACCTACCCGCTACTCGCTCCTCGCTACCCGCTACTGCGGAAGCCGCCGAGCCGGCTCCGAAACGCCCCAAGGGCCAGAAAGTCCAGGACGAGGCCGCCCCCCTCGCCGTCGCCTACCGCAACTGGTTCCTCGACTACGCCTCCTACGTCATTCTCGACCGCGCCGTCCCCCACCTCGACGACGGCCTGAAACCCGTCCAGCGCCGCGTCCTCCACACCCTCTGGGACATGGACGACGGCCGCTTCCACAAGGTCGCCAACGTCGTCGGCGCCACGATGAAGCTCCACCCGCACGGCGACGCCTCCATCGGCGCCGCCCTCGTGTCCATCGGCCAGCGCGCCTGGCTCATCGAGCCCCAGGGCAACTACGGCAACACCCTCACCGGCGACGACGCCGCCGCCCCCCGTTACATCGAGGCCCGCCTCACCGCCTTCGCCAAGGACGTCCTCTTCAACCCGAAGACCACCGCCTGGCAGCTCAGCTACGACGGCCGCAACAAGGAGCCCATCACCCTCCCCGCCAAGTTCCCCATCGTCCTCCTCGAGGGCGCCGACGGCATCGCGGTCGGCCTCTCCACCAAGATCCTCCCGCACAACTTCAACGACCTCTGCCGCGCGGCCATCAACCACCTCCAGGGAAAAACCTTCCGCATCCTGCCCGATTTCCCCACCGGCGGTACCGCCGACTTCGCGGAATACAACGACGGCGAGCGCGGCGGCAAGGTGAAGGTCCGCGCCAAGATCGAGGAACGCTCCAAGTACCTCCTCGCCGTCACCGAGCTCCCCTACGGCGTCACCACCGAGTCCCTCATCGAGTCCATCCTCGCCGCCAACGCCAAGGGCAAGATCAAGGTCAAGCACGTCGACGACAACACCGCCGACAAGGTCGAGATCCTCATCCACCTCCCCCAGGGCTCCGAGCCCGACAAGGTCATCCAGCAGCTCTACGTCTTCACCAGCTGCCAGGTCCAGCTCAACCCCGCCGCCTGCGTCATCGTCCGCGACCCGACCACCGGCGACGACAAGCCCGTCTTCACCGGCGTGCGCGACATCCTCAAGGCCAGCGCCGACGCCACCAAGGAGCTCCTCCGGCGCGAGCTCGAGATCAAGCTCGGCGAACTCGAGCAGCAGTGGCACTGGGACTCCCTCGAGCGCATCTTCATCGAGGAGCGCATCTACCGCCTCATCGAGAAGTCCAAGACCTGGGAATCCGTCCTCGAGGAAATCCGCGGCGGCCTGAAGCCCTTCCTCAAGCAGCTCAAGCGCGAGGTCACCGACGAGGACATCACCCGCCTCACTGAGATCCGCATCAAGCGCATCTCCGCCTACAACCGCTTCCAGGCCGACGAGGCCATGAAGAAGATCGAGGAAGGCATCAAGGAGACGAAGGCCAACCTCAAGAAGCTCACCGAATACGCCGTCGCCTGGTTCGAGATGCTCCAGGAGAAATACGGCAAGGGCCGGAAGCGCATGACGAGTTACGACGAGATCGAGCAGATCGACGCCTCGGCCGTGGTCAGCGCCAACCAACGCCTCTACGTCAACCGCGAGGACGGTTTCATCGGCCTCAACTGGCGCCAGCACGAGTTCGTCACCGAGTGCACGATCCTCGACTCCGTCCTCACCATCATGGGCGACGCGTCCCTCAAGGTCACCAAAGTCGCCGACAAGACCTTCATGGGCCGCGACATCAAGCACATCGCCATCTGGCCCAAGGACGGCGACACGCGTTTCTACACGATGGTCTACCGCGACGGCCCCGAAGGAAAGTGCTACGCCAAAAAATTCCAAATCGGCGGCCTCTCCCGCGACAAACTCTACCCCCTGGCCAAGACCGAAGGCTCCAAACTCATTTGGATGCACGTGTCCGAGAAAGAAAAAGACATGCCGAAGAGCATCCATGTTTCTTTGGATGGCCGCTCCGGCGCCCGCGTCCGCGAACTGGACTTTGATCTCACCCCCGTGCCGGTAAGCACCAGAACCTCCAAGGGCCTACTGGTGACAAAGTGGGCGATCAAAGATGTGGTTCCTAACGATCTGGCCCTGAAGTAACCCTCAGGTATCCCGGCCACCGCGAAGGCGGTCGACCGATCCAGTTGCGGTGAGCGCACCGCAACTGGAAGCTCTCCGTTTCAGGATTTCACCTTTTGGCCCATGCGCCGCCGTACCGCCCGTGCGTAATACGCCACCGGGATCAGCGTGAGCAGTGAGATCACGATGAAAATGATCACCCGGCTCGGACCCCCGGTCGGATCATCCAGGTACCCCCGGGCCACGGCATCGTTCGCGTGCGGTGCCAATGCTACCGGTGCCAGCGCCGACCACCACGCCACGGCAAAGCCGCCGCTCTGCGCTGTGATCCAGCCGAGGGCCGACAACCAGGCGTACGCCTTCACGCCGACCGACACGCACCCCAGCGCAAACGCGCCCACCGCGACAGTGCCTAGGGAGATAAACCCGATGCTGAGCGAGCCCACCGTGAGCACCCCCACCGAGATCGCTCCCACGCTGACCGGAGCGACCGCATAGCCGCCCCACGCGAACAACAGGCCATAGGCCCGGTCACCCGCAGCCAGCCAGCCGAATACCGGACGTTCGCCTTCATCGGGCGTCGAAAACCGGATGTGCACCAGCGGCACGCCGAGCAATTGGAAACGGCTCTTGTATTGCCCCGCCGTCGACCCGACCTGATCCCGCGCATCCTGAAACAACTCGGGGTGCGCCCGCCGTTCCGCCGAGCGCAATCTCCGCATATAACGCATGGTTCTCATCAGCGCCACTGGCCAGATGACCACCGTGACCAGCAGCAGCGCCTGAGCCCCAACAGCAAACCCCACCCGCTGGTCCCACCAGCGAAACGCCCCAGCCCGCAGCAGATACCACGCAACCAAGAAGCCCAGGGCCCCGAAAAAGATCCATCCCGTCGCCTTCACCACCGCGCGACGCTCCCGCGGTGTCCGTGACTGGTCGAGGTTGGACCGCAGAGCCATGACCGCGCTGGCCACTCCGCTGAGCGATGCCACCAGCGCCGCGATCCCAGTGGTCTTGGCCAGCATACTGCCATGGGCTGCCGCCGTGCCGATACCCACCGTTTCCACTGGGTCTGGAAACGCCGGCAGCGCCGCCAGCACCCCGACCGTGAACATGTTGCCCGGCGTACTCCGTACCAGCGCTCCTTCCACAAACGCCAGTACCTGCTCCTGCAAAATGTGCCGCCCGCGCGCCAGCCGCTGCTTCACCGTGTCCTCCGTCAGATCGAGGGCATCCGCCACGTGCTCCACCGAGCGGTGCTCGCGATAATAAAGGACGAGCGGCTCGCGATACAACGCCGGCACCCGCTCCAACGCACTCCACAGAATCGCTTGCTCCTCCTGCTGCATGGCCTGATCGGCCACGGGCATTTCCGCCGACACCACTTCCCCCGCGTCCTCGAGCGTGCCCGCCTGCCGCACCGGTTCCTTGCCATCCGTCCGTCGCAACCGGCCGACCTTGTGGCGCAAAATCCCGCACAGCCAAGAGCGAAGCTTTTCCGGCTCACGCAACGAGCCGAGTTGGCGCCAGGCCTCGAGAAACGCCTCCTGCGCGAGGTCTTCACTCTGGCTCAGCTGGCCGGTCGAGGAGTAGGCCAGGGAACATAGCAACCGTTGGTACCGCTCCACAATCCGGCTAAACGCCACCCGATCCCCAGCCAGGGATGCTGCGACCAACTCGGCGTCGCTGATGAGATCGAGGGAGGGCATCGGTTCTGAGGAATGCATGGTGAGTTGCCTATACGTGCCCGAAAAGCCTCAACCGGTGACAAAGTTTTTTCTGACCGCGAAAGATTTATTCTGCGAAGGCGAAACGCCGAGTCCGACTTTCCTAACGCACCGTCCTTTATCCACTTCCTGACCCCGGGGTGGACCGAGGCGACTCCGGCCGATCCGCAATGACAAACGCGACTAAAATACTTTGTCACCTTCCGCCCCGTTTTGGGCCCTTACCGCTGAACTCTAAAATCAAACCATCCAATACAATGATCCCACTCCTTCCCTTCTTCCTGAGCCGCCACGTCCTGCCGGCGACCATACTTATTCTCGTGCCGCTATCAGTGGGACCGATCACCGCCCGGGCCACGGCCACCCCTGCGATCCTCGACACCTATTCCAATGACAAGCAGAACGCCCACGGCGTCGACCGCCTCCTGTTCGATGACAAGGGCGCGGGCGGTCAGTCGCATGCGACCCAAAAGTCCGCAGACGGTATCCTCCAGGTTGAGGGCGAACTTATCCCCGGACGCGGCGCACCCGCCTTCATCAGCCTTGTCTCGCTCCTAACCCC
This sequence comes from Lacunisphaera limnophila, assembly GCF_001746835.1. NCBI lineage: Bacteria > Pseudomonadati > Verrucomicrobiota > Opitutia > Opitutales > Opitutaceae > Lacunisphaera > Lacunisphaera limnophila. The sequence continues at coordinate 339,447 of NZ_CP016094.1, forward strand.
CGACGCCAAGCCGCAGGATCTAACCGGCTACGAGGGCGTTCGCCTCCGCGTTAAGAACACCAAGGGCCTGCTTTCCGTCCAGGTCGCCAGCACCGAAGTCCAGAACTTCGACTACCACACCAGCACCCCGATTGCGGCCATACGCGGTGAATTCCAAGAAGTCCGCCTGCCCTTCAAGGCCATGAAGCGCGCGTGGTCTGAACAAACCGTCCTCAACTTGAACACCATCACGAGCATCAACCTCGTTTCCTTCGCCATGGCCCGGGAGACCTTCTCCTACGAGGTTGACGAGATCGGGTTCTATTAAACCACCGCGCCTCCCCCAACCGCATCCGGCTGCCTCACGCCCGCCCCATGACGACCTCACCGCCCAGATCACGACTCGATTACCTCGATGCCACCCGGGCCTTCGTCCTCCTCCTCGGGATCGTGTTTCACGCCAGCCTGTCGTTCATGTCGGTCTTCATCGGCTGGGCGGTGCAGGACGTCTCGACCAGCCCGCTGGTTGGGATTTTTTTCAGCGTGAGCCACACCTTCCGCATGGGGACATTCTTCCTGCTCGCGGGCTTTCTCGGACATGTGACCTATCACCGCAATGGCGCGGCGTCTTTCGTCCGCTCCCGCCTCCTCCGGATCGGGGTGCCGTTCGTCGTTGGCTGGTTCCTGCTCCGCCCCTTGCTGGTGTCCGGCTGGATCATGGGCTCGGCCAGCCTTCGCGGGGACTACAGCGTCTGGGCCGGCCTGCGCGGTGGCTTCGAAAGCCTCCGCACCTTGCCCGCCGGTCTGTTCACCGGCAGCCATTTGTGGTTCCTCTACTATCTGATGGTGATCACCGCCCTGACGCTCGTCCTCCGGCTCGCAGTCAAGGCGTCCGGGCTGTGGGCTGCCCCGCTGGCGCGCCGCGCCGACACCCTCATGATATGGCTGGCGCATTCGCCGTTAACCCTGCCGGTCCTCGTGATGCCGACCGCCGTTGCACTGGGCTTCATGCAGTACTGGGGCATGGACACCCCCGACCAGAGTCTGCGGCCCCACCTGCCGGTCCTCACGATCTATAGTGCCTTCTTCGGCTTCGGCTGGCTGCTAGCGCGGCAGCAAGCGATGCTGGCCCCGTTGACCCGGCTGACCTTGTCACGCTGGATCCAGGCCGCCGTCGGAATCGCCGTCATCCAGTATCTGGCCCGCTTCCAATCCGACTCGGGCCACCCGTACTACCAACTGCTCCACGCCACCTACGTCATTGGCTATGCCCTGACCATGTGGTCGCTCACCCTCCTCACCATCGGCCTCTTTCGCCATTTCTGCGCCCAACCCAACGCGATTGTCCGCTACCTCGCCGATTCGTCCTACTGGCTCTATCTTGTCCACTTACCCATCGTTATCTGGCTCCAGGTCGCCATGGCCGAGCTGCCTTGGCACTGGTCCCTTAAACTCGGCACCATCTCCACGCTCACGATCCTCTTTGGCCTGCTCTCCTACGACCTCTTCGTCCGCCCCACCTGGCTCGGAGCCTTCCTCAACGGCCGCCGCCGCGAGCGCGCCCTGTCCCGGCTCTTCGCGCGTTCCGAGCCTGCCATTTCCCTTCACGGCCGATGATTCGTCCGAACAGTCAGACTAACCTTCGGTCAGCCCGAGCCCCACTGATCAATGCTGCTGGGTCGCGACCGGCTTCAGCAGTAACGCCCCCGACGGAGTCACCTCAAACGCCATCTTTGACCCGCCCTTGAGGCCATACTTCTTCCGCACCAGCGCCGGAATCGTCACCCGCCCCCGTGTCGAAAACTTCACTCGGTAGATCTTCGTGCTCATCGTTATTGGAAGGTTGAACCCATTGCGGCTTTAGCATTTAGCTCACCAGCAGCATATGGCCACCCCAGCAACTGCTGCCGATCTAGCAGAACGTCTCCGGATATTCCGGGCCACGGCGTCGCATTTCGGGAAAGTTTTGCCGGCCTCATTCTTCCAGAAGACTAACCAAGTCTTGCCGGGTGTAGAGCGCGTTCACCACCTGATTGAAGGTATCTATAAACCAGCGTGGTCCATCTACCCGCTCAGCATCTCATCGATGCTCAAGAGCCAGTATAGCGATCAGGTTCACTACAATCCTGACCGAACATGGTGGATTCAATATAGCCCCAAGGACGGCGGAATGGATATGGCCGTGAATGCAGCGCTCATCCGCTGCATGGCAGATCACCAGCCGCTCCTGGTACTACGGCAAGTAGCCGACAAGACAGGCCCTGAAGGTGCCCAGCACCGACTACTCGGCCTTGGCTATGTCGAAACATTCGATTCTTCATCTAACCTCTTCCGCATTCGCGGTCTCGAGTGGAACGAAGTTGGTGAGGTACTGGGTCTAGACTTGTCAGATGATTTGCTTGAAACCGCACTCCGCCTCGAATCTCTCGAAAAATGGATGCCTTTCGAAGAAGTGAACCGTGCAGTCTACACCGTAACGCGGCAGAAGCGTGATGCTGCCTTCGCTCGGATCGTTTTGGACAACTACGGGTATACCTGCGCAGTGACCGGCCTGCGGTTCCAATCAAGAAATCACACAGAGGCCCACGGCGCTCATATCATCGGTAAAGAGGAGCGTGGCACAGACGATCCCCGCAACGGCCTAGCCCTTTCACGTTCCGTCCACTGGGCCTTCGACCAAGGCATCTTCACCATCTCCGACCAATACGAAGTCGTGATTAATCCGAAGGCCCGCGCCGCTACCATCGCCAGCTTCCCCCTGATGGATATGGACCGGAAAAAGATATTTCTACCAAAAGACGCGTACTACCACCCCCACCCCGAAGCCCTCGCCTGGCACAAGTCGGAAGTCTTCGATCGTTTCACTCTCTGATTAGCTGCATGCTGCCGATCCGGCACGCCGTGCTCCACGCCACAACGTGCGCATTCCTGCCAGTGCCGGCTGGTAGCTTGCTCCGGGAAATGAAGCGCACGTCGAGGGTGTCGTCGGCGGCGATCTTCACGATCGCGAGAATATTGAAATTGCCCGTCAACTTTACCCGCACAAAGGGGCGGTGCTTGTGCGGAGTAATCGTCTTGATCTCGACCAATTCATCCCCCCACCGGCCGTCGTGACCCTGGGTGTACATCCGGCTGAGTTTCACCCCGAATTGCTGGGCCACGTAATCCTCTCCAATCCGGCCCCAGTCAGGCGAAATCTGATCCAACGTGTTCTCAAAGTGATTTCGCGCGGCCCGAATACGATTCAGCAGTTCAATATCCGGTTCTTTTGAATCTGGTTCGATGTCATCAGCCGACCCTCCGTCCTCGACCACCAGCTCGGGTGCAGGCCCATTCTCCTGCAGATCCAGCTGCTCATTGATGTAGGCCCAGCTGATCCACTCCCCGTCATCCCAAACGCCGTCCCCAGAATTCCGGATCTCAACGCCGGTCATCGCACATCGCATCGGTGAATCGTTCATGGCGGGCTCGCTTGCCGCGACTGTGCCGCCTTCCTGCGCCCGATCAAGGTACGAAACCCCAGTTGTTCGTTTTGAAGCCCGAGGCACCCGTCAAAACTCACCCGCCGGCCCCCGATCGATCGACCAATCCGCCGGGAGTCTAAAATATTGTACTGGGTGGAACGTTCCCACCATCGTCGGGTCAGTTTGGCCCCATGAAAAACACCTTCCGCGTCCTCCTCGCCCTCCTCTGCGCCCTGCCCGCCGCGGCGGCCCTGAAGGAGGCCGCCCTGCGCCTCCCCGACGCCCTCGCCACCGCCCCGCGCCTGCCCGTGCAGGGCCGCCAGGGCTGGAAACTCCTCGAACGACTCGAGTTCGGGGGCCTCACCGTCCACGACGTCCAGCGCTCCCTGAGCAAGGGCGGCGACCTCGCGATCGCCATCCCCGGGCTCGGCTACGAGGGCAGCAAGCGCCGCCAGACTTTCCTCTTCAAGGTCGACGGCCCCGACCTCCCCGCCTGGCGGGGCGCCGCCGCAACCAACCTCCGCCGCCGCGCCCTCGACGTGGGGGTCGACCTCGAGCTCCACAACAAGTCGGGCTTCATGGCCCTGCTCTCACCGGATGCACAGGCCGACGTCCAATGGACCCTCGATCTCCAGGAAAAGGGCGAGCGCCCGCTCGTCGGCACCCTCAGCCGCGATGACGTAATCGTCACCGTAACCGGCACGAACAAGCTCGCCGGCACGATTCTGCCCCTGGGTGAAACCACCGGCTATATCTTCGAGGTGAAGGGCCGCCCCCTCGCCGCCGTCGAAGTCATCAACCACGGCGCCGTCTGGTTCGCCCCCGATCTCGACCCCGCGCTGCGCGCCCCGGTGACCACCGCCATTTCCTCGCTCCTCCTTTTCGAGGAATTGCGCCAGACCCTGCCCGAATAGTCTGCCCTCCGCCCTCCGTCCTCTGTCCTCCGTCTTCTGTCCTCTGTCCTCCGCTTCGCGCCTTAGCGCCTTTGCGTGAACCCCTCCGGTCTGGGGATTCCACCCAACCGCGCCCCCATTCTGCGCAGATCTTGGCCTGGCATTAGATGCCGAAATACCGGGGGCCTCGTTGCACTTATCGCCTCAGCTCGCGGCGGGTCCGGGCCGATAGCTCGGCATGCTCGAATGGACATCCAATCTGGCCACCGGGAATGCTGACGTCGACCGCCAGCACCAGGAGATCTTTGCCAAGCTCAACGGCATCGAGGAGGTCATCCAGCAGGGCGCCGACAAGGAATGCCTGATCCGCCTGATCACGGCGCTGCTGGACTACACCTACATCCACTTCCACCACGAGGAGAGCGCCATGAGCTGCACCCGCTGCCCTTTCCACGACAGTAACTGCGACGCCCATCGCGGCTTCATCGAACGCCTGCGCCACTGGCTGGCCGTGGTCATGGAGGGCCGCGCCACTCCCGCCATGCTGCAAGAGGTCCACAGCGAATCCTGCGCCTGGATCCTCCACCACATCGCAAAGGTCGACATCGGCCTCCTCCAGTCCAGCTCCCGCTCAAACGCCCCCCTCCTCGCCAGCTGACCCCCGCTCGTCGCGCCGTAGTCCCCGGACGATGAAGGATACTCTCGCTCCTGCACCCTTTGCGCCTCTGCGTCTTTGCGTGAGCCCACTCCTCACCCCCCCTGCTTTGGTCTTCTGCCTTCCTCCGTGCCCTCTGTGCCTCTGTGGTTCCATCAATCTGCCCGAGCCCCTTCTCCCTCCTTCCCGCTTCGCGCCTTAGCGCCTTTGCGTGAAAAAATCCTCAGGTCTGAGGTCTCAAGTTTCAGGTCTCTCCTCGCTCACACCTCCACCGTCACCCGCAGGAATGTCGCCGTGATGGCTGTCGCCGCCGGGTCCAGACTCCGGTTCTCCCGGGTGAACAATTCCTCCAGCTCCCGCTGCAGCTCGGCCGCCCGGCCGGCCTTCTCCGCGGCGGCGAAGGCGTTCATCGTCGGCCCGTAGAATTGCCGGAACTCACCCACGAATGCCGCCGGCGTGCCGGCATACTCGAAGGTAAAGGCGTCGCGCTCGCAGGCGACCTGCTGCGCGGGCACACCCGCCCGCGTGAAGCGCTCGACCACGTGTTGCTCCACGCCCCACAGCATCGGGCTGACAAACCCCTCCGGCGGCGGCGGCGTGTAGGCCGAGCTGATCTTTAAAATCTGCGCCACCAGCGTCGGGTCGCCGGGAATCCAGTTCCCCATCACGATCCGCCCGCCGGGACGCGTGACGCGCACCAACTCCTTCGCCACCTCCTGCGGCCGCGGGGCGAACATCGCCCCGAAGATCGTGACGACGCGGTCGAACGACTGGTCGGCCAGCGCGTGCAGGTTGCTCGCGTCGCCTTCCTGGAACTTCAGGCAGTCCACCCCGTGCTCCCGGGCCCGGCGGTTGCCGGCCTCCACGAGGTTGCGGGCGATGTCGACGCCGAGCACGTCGGCGCCGCGCTGCGCCGCGGGCAGCGCGGTCGTGCCGTCGCCGCTCCCCAGGTCGAGGACGCGGTGGCCGGACCCAACCCCGATCCGGGCGATGAGGGCGTCGCCGCTGCGCCGCATGGTCGCGGCGATGCGGGTGAAATCGCCCTTTTCCCAGAGGGCCTGGTTGGGGTTGTCAGAGGGAGGAATGGTCGTGGAGGTGTTCATGCGTGGATTTACCCCAGCTTATCCGCTTCGCCGGTTGCCATCCACGACACAAAATGTAGTGATGCGTCCACGCCGGTCGCCCGGACTCCACGCCATGCGCTTCCGCTACCAGCAGTTCTGCCCCCTCGCCAAGGCCGCCGAGGTCCTCGGCGAACGCTGGACCATCCTGATCGTTCATGAACTCCTCCTGGGCACCCGGCGCTACCGCGACTTCCAGCGTGCCCTCACCCGCCTGTCCCCGTCGCTCCTGACCAAGCGCCTCAACCAGCTCGTGGACTTCGGCCTCGTCACCCGCACGACCGCGCCCGGCCAGCCCCATCCGGAATACGAGCTCACCGCCGCCGGCCTCGAACTCCGCCCCATCGTGAAGGGCCTCAGCCGCTGGGGCATGAAATGGGCGCGCGGCCAGATGCGCGACGACGAGCTCGACGTGCACCTGCTGATGCATGACTACACGCGGAGGATCGACACGAAGCACCTGCCCGCCGGCCGCACCATCCTCGCCTTCGTGTTCCCCGGCCTCCCCAAGTACGGGCACTGGTGGATCGTCATCGACGGCCCCAAGGAACGGGAACTCTGCGTCCACAATCCCGGCGGCACCCCGGACCTCCTGTTCCGCACGGACGTGCGGACCCTCACCGAGATCTGGGCCGGCGACACCGAGCTCGCCGCCGCCCGCAAGTGCGGCCGCCTCCAACTCACCGGCGACCCCAAGCTCATCCGCTCCCTCCCCCGCTGGTTCCGCCACTGCAGCCTGGCCCACATCCGCCCCGCCGCGAAGCCGCTGCGAGTGTAAGCCCGTGGCCCCCCCTTCAACGCTTGGGCTTCTTCAGCCTCGTGCGAATCCCCTCTGCTTCCCCTTTGCGCCTTAGCGCCTTTGCGTGAGCCCCCCGGCCTTCTCTGGTTCGCGAGCTCTTTTCCGCGCTTCCGCGTTTCCGCGATCCCGCAATCTCTCCTCACCTTCAGCCCACAAAAAAGCCCGCACCCCATCGGGGCACGGGCTGATCGCTACCAAAGCTTAACGACTGAGGCGCTAGCCCTCAGTATTCGCTCTTCATCATCTTCTCGCCGGCCTTGCACTCTTCCTTGCTCAACGACTTGTCGTTGTTCGAGTCCATCTTGGTGAACATCGCGTCGCAGCCCGCCGTGTGCTCGGCGGTGCTCAGCTGACCGTCGCTGTTCTTGTCGTGCAGCTTGATCATCGCGGCGGGCGACATCTCATCCGGAGCCGCCTTGGCCACATTCCCAGGCTGGTCGCTCTTCGTCGTCATCTCGGATTTCATTTTTTCATGGGCGGCAGTCATCTCGACGAGCGTGACCGAGCCGTCGCGGTTGGTGTCCGAGTCGGTGAACATCTTCTTGCTGGTGACGGCATGCTCCGAACGCGAGAGCTTGCCGTCGCTGTTGGTGTCCGACGCCTTGAACATGTCATCCGCGGTGTGCTTGCCCGTGTGCGTTTCGGCGAAAGCCGGCAGGGCCGCCAGGGCGAAGCCGCAGGCGAGGAGGAGGGTGGTTTTGATTTTGATCTGAGTCATGGGATTCGTGGTTGGGTTGTGGATTACTATGCCCCTCAGGCTAGACGCCCTGCCCGTCATCCGCCACCCCACCCACCCCCGGCGAGCCCATCAGCCTTCGTCTTGGATTCCTCAGGATAGTCCGCACCTAGCCCCGCAGAAAACCTGAGCCGCCCCACCCCCTCTCAAATCTCAAATTTGAAATCTGAAATTTAAACCGTCCGCCGTCCGCCGTCTGATTTGCCCCCAGGCAAATCACCCTGAGCCCGTCGAAGGGCCCCTGTCCCCCGCCCCCTTTTACCTACAGCGCCCACCCCCGCGACCGATGATATAAGCCGGCGGCCTCCCCGGCCGGTCAGGCGTGTATTCCCCGCTGCGCCCGGCTGTTCGTTCGGCCGTCGCCCCGGCCATGAACCTCATCCAACGCGTCATCCTCTGCCTGGGGGCCAACACCCTCATGTGGATCTGGATCCATCCGCCCGTCTACCGCCTCACCTCCGACGGACGTCTCGAACACAACCTGTACTACGTCTGGCAGGTCCCGATGGACTGGTCCGTCAACCTCCCCATGGTCGGCCTGCGCCTCCTGACCGTGGTCCTCGTCACCACCGCTTTCTACCTGGCCTTCCGCCCGGGTGAGAAAAAAGGGGCCGCATGAAAACCCCGCGTTCCCGCCGGGCCTTCACCCTCGTCGAGATCATGGTCGTCGTGACCATCGTCGGCCTCCTCTCGACGCTCGCGATCGCCGGCATCCACCGCGTCAAGGCCGCCACCACCCGCACCATCGTGCTGAATAATCTCCGTCAGATCTACCAGGCCAAGGAAATGTATATTTCCAGCGGCGAGGCCGACCCGCGCGGCTTCATGGTGCAAAACATGCACGATGACGGCTACCTCTCTGAATCCCTCTGGGTCGCCTGCTTCGCCACGCCCGCCTCCCACGGCTTCAGCTACCAGGGCGGTGCCTTTGTGCCGGGCGAAAGCGTCTGGGCCGCGCCCACCAGCGACGGCGGCCGGACCGTCGGCGACTACATCTTTTATCCGGCCAAGGAACCGTAATCCGCCATGTCCTTCTTCGATGCCCTCCGCCCGTCGCGCTCCACCCCGGGTGGTCCCGCCGCCAAGCTGGATGCCAAGGCCGACCCGATCTTCGCCGTCCCCATCGCCACCCGCAAGCTCACCCCCGCCGGCGTCGCGTCCAAGGCCACCTACATTTATTACGCCTTCCTCTTCGCCGACTCAGCCGACGACGCCGTCGCCCGCGTGCGCCGCGAGGTCCGCGACGAGGGCTACGAATTCCTGCAGCTGACCGGCCCGGTGCTGACCACCTCGCTGCCCGCCTGGACCGATTTCGTGGCCAACCGCTTCGATTGGATGAAGGAATCCCTCCCCACCACCCAGCAGCTGAACACGCAGGCGCGAGGCATCGTGTATTACTCGCCCATGATCGTGCAGTCGTAGCCGGATCCCGCGCCGGCGATCCCGGCCGGTGCTGCGCCGGCTGGTTTGTTCGACTTTGCGCCTGCTGCGCTTTTTCGCGGCCACACCCGAGGCGTTAAGCCCCCCGTTTCCGGCCTCCGGCCGCAGCGTCGTCCGCTTGCCCGCCGCAGCCTTTTCTGCCTGAGTCCCCGCACCCCCCCGGTTGCAGAAGCCCCCAGTACCAGGTCCGCCCCATCAGCCCCATCAGTCGTCTGCCGTCTGATTTGCCCAGCAAATCACCCTGAGCCCGTCGAAGGGCCCCCTCCCCCCATGCCCCACCCCGCCCCCCTCAGCAGCTTTCGTGTCCGTCCGCGTTTTGAGCAGTTCGTGACCGCCCCGCCCGAGGCCGTGCACGCCACGCTCGTCGAGGGCCTGACAGCCAGCGACGCGGGCCTCGTGGTGAAACCGTTCCCCGGTTTCATCGGGATCCACCTGCCCGACACCGAGCGCCGCGACTGGTCCCCGCGCCTCTTCCTCAGCGTCGACGCCGCCGCGGACGGCCGCACCCGCATCGAGGGCATCTACGGCCCCGAGATCGAAATCTGGTCCGTCTTCCTCTACGGTTACCTCATCACGGGGCTCCTCGGCACTTTCTCCGGCATCTACGGCGCGGTCCAGGTCCTCCTCGATGACACCCCCTGGGCCCTCTACGTCACCGGCACCATGGCCATCCTCGCCGGCGTCCTCTACCTCGCCGCCCAACTCGGCCAGAAACTCGGCGCCTGGCAGACCATCCGCCTCCACCAAGCCTACACCGCCGCCGCCGCGAAAGTGACCAGTGCCGGGTAACAAGGCGCCGGTCCGCCCCTGATTTGGCCCGCAAATCACCCTGAGCCTGTCGAAGGGCTCACCGCCCCGGCAACGCCTCCCGCCCGCCATACAGGTTGAACGGCGCCCAATACTGCGGGTGACGGAATCCGCCCGCCCGCCCGGAAATGAACTCCCGTTTCACTTCCGCCACCGCGAGATCCCCCGGCAGCCCCTGAATCAGGTGATGAAAATAGAATCGCTGCATGAAATACACCGAGCTGGCGTCGCTCACCGGCCACAGCGAGGCCAGCACACTGTCCGCCCCGGCCGTGAACAATGAACTGGTCAGCCCCACCACGCCCTCCCCGGCGATGATTGCACCCAGGCCCGTCTCGCACGCGCTGAGCGTGACGAGCTCCGCCCGCAGCGGCAGCCGCTCGATCTCCGTGATCTGCAGGAACCCGTCGCGATCGGCCGGCGTCCCGGGCCGGGGGTCTTCATACGAAAGAATGATGCCCGACATCTCCGGCATCGCGGGCATGGCCATACCGTGCACGGCAAAATGCACGACGCGCGACTTCCGCAGCTCGCCCTGTGCCGCCAGCGCCCGGATGTTCCCCTCGCTCACCGCGCGGCCCAGCTCAATCCGTGAGCCCGGCACGAGCTCGTTGATCATCAGCACCTCCGTCTTTGTGCCCGCCAGGTTGCTCTGCGGCCCGAACCGCCCGGCATACGGGCTGCCGGCAAACACCGCCTGCCGGACGCCCACCAGCTTGTCGAACTGCTGCTTCATCGCCGGGACGTTGGCCATCACCTGGTCGTAACCCTCGGGGTTGTACACCGCTCCGCCGAAGCCCAGCAACGGCCGCTCATACGTGCCCGGCGCCCGCGCCGCAAGGGTCTGCGTCACCAGTAGCGACGGCGTCAGGGTCACCGCATAATCCTGCACCAAGGCCCGGTTGGTCGGGCCGATGAGGATGTCGAAGGGCAGGTACGCCAGCAGTCCGCTCGGCGACACCAGCAGGCGGTTCTTGCCCGCGAGCCGCGCCTCGATGGGCCCGAAGAGCAGCTCATGCAGGATCCCCGCGGTGGCAAACATCGGCTCCACCCGGGCCTGCATCTGCTCGGGTTCGCAATAGATGCAGTCCCGTAGGTAGGCCACGATGCCCGCCAGCCCGATCTCGTCACCGAGATCATACCGCCGGGCGTCCACTTCCTTTTTCTGGGCGGCCAGCACGTCGGCCAGCGGCAGCTTGCCTGCGAGCGCTGGCAGAGCCGCGAGCGGCAGGCGCACCGCCGCGAGGCCGGCGCCGGTGATCACGAAGGCGACCGGCTCCGTCCGGCTCCAGTCCGCATTGGCGTAGCTCACTATCGCCGTCGACCCGTCCAAGGCGGCCGGCAGGGTCTGCAGGCGCGCCACCGTGGCCGCAAAGCTCTCACCCACCGCGGCGTCCGCCGTGAGGGTCTCCCGCAGCTGCCGCGCCTTGAGCGCCTCGCTCGCCGCCAGCGCGGACCAGGCGTCGCCCTCGCGCACGTACGCCTCCGTCAGCCAGCGGTAATAGTCGGACTGCAGCGCGAGGAAGTTCTGTTTCTCGGCGGCCGTGGCCGCGGCGCGCGTGGCCTCGACCAGCCCCACGGCCTGCTGAAACGAGCGGATCGCCGCCGCCGGCTGGCCCTGCGCCAGTTGGATCTCACCCAGCAGGCCGAGCGCCTCGAAGCGGATCACCGGGAAATCCTCGTAACCGGTCAGGTCCGCCACGCCCGCGACATCGGCATCGAAAAACAGCGGTTTCTCCCCGGCCTGCAGCGCCTGCAACGAGGCGCGGGCCCGGCCGAGGTCCGCGCGGTAAAGTTCGTTGGGCGACACGAGCCGGAAGGCCAGCTGCCAGGCCAGGTGGTAGTTCTCGCGCGCGGCCTTGCGTTCGCCGAGCGCCAGCTGGCAATCCGCCAGCAACAACAGCCCTTCCGCCACCGGGCGGTCGCCGCGCTGGAGCCAGTCGCTGGACGGACGCCGCCGGCTCGTGCCCACGCGCCGCAGGTCGGTGCCCAGCGCCTCGAGCGCCAGCGCCCGGGCCCCGGGCTTGTCGTTCAGGCCCAGCAGCACCCGCGCCGTCTCGCGCTGCACCTGCGCCACCTGCGCCAGGTCGTCCGTGGCCGCAAGGACCGCCTGCGCCTCCTGGTACTGCGCCAGGGCCCCCTGCAGGTCGCCCCAGGCCGCCGTGGTGCGGGGGGTCTCCAGCGCAAGCTGCGTCTGCAGTGTCCGCTCGTTCGGGTATTTGGCCACCAGCCCCTCGAGCCGGCGCAGGGTGTCGGCCGCCGCGCGAAAATCCCCCTGCCCGCGGGCCACTTCGAGGAGCGCGAAGCCGGCCGTAAGATTGTCGGGCTCCAGCTCCAGTGCGGCGGCGAGGTCCGCCCGCGCCTGCTTCCACAGTCCCAGCCGGGCCCGCATTGCGCCCCGGCGGCTCAAGGCAAAAACCCGGTCAACCGGGGACTCCGCCCGCTCCACCGCGCGGTCGTAGGCCGCCTCGGCGTCCCGCACTTTGCCCAGCGACTCCGCCTGGTAGCCTTCGTTGAAGGCGATGGTGTATGGGTCGTTCAGCGCCGCCTGCAGCTGCGCCTGCGTCGGCTTTTGGGCGTGAGTGAGCAGGGGAAATGCCAGTAGCACCGCCGCGACGGCGACAACCGCCCTGGCCGCTGGGCGGCCAGCTTGCTGTCGCCACGCCCGCGGCCCGAGGGGCGCCAGCCCTGAGGATGCCCACCCAATCAACCGCGGTGGCGTGCTCATTATTTGCCCTGCTGCGTCATCTGGTAGGCATACCGCGCGGCGTCCATGAACTGCTTGTCGTTCTTCTTGGCCGGCTCCATCTCGATGATGGCCGACGCGACGCGCGTGCAGAGGTTCCAGTCGCTCAACCCGTAGGCCAGCGAGAAGACGGACGGCAGCACGTTCATCTGGTCCTCCTTGGTCCGGCAATAGTCTAGGCTCTTGATGTAGTGCTCGATCGCGAGCCGGTGGTTGCCGGCCTTGTAGGCGGCGTCGGCGGCGTCAAAAAGCACGACCTGCCGTGAATTCGCATGGGGGGCATCCTCGGGCTGGAGCAGGTCCATGGCATCGATTTCCTTCATCGCCGCATCGATGTTGCCCGCCCGGGAAAACATGTCCGACCGGTAGCGGTGGTTCAGGTAGGCGAGGTCGGTGCTCTGCGGATAGGCCGCCAGCGCCTCGGCGAAGAGCGCCTCCGCCCCCGGGGGCCGGGAGCGATTCGCCGCCACCAGCATGTAGAAATAGATATTCCTCGTGTTCACCCCCTCCTGCAGCGACTGGCGCCCCAGCTGCAGGGTCTCCGGGAAGCGCTTGGCCTTGTTCAGGGCGGCCAGCTCGGCCTCGCGGGCCCCGCGGACGGTGTTTAGCACGAATTCCTTGAGCCCCGCCGCCTCGAGCGCGACGCCATCGTCGACGAGGAACTGGCGCGCATACGCGACCTTCGCCGCCGGGTCCTCGGTGTCCCGCATCGTGAGGAACTTGGCGATGATCGGGCGGCGCGCCTGCTCCGCCGCGAGCGCCGCGGCGAGCGTCGCCGCGTCGGCCGCCGGGACGTCGCCGTCCAGCGTGGCCAGCAACCGGCCGTCGGCGGCGGACCACCGGTACAGGCCCGGCGAGCCGAGGTTCGCCGTGATGAGTTCGCCGCCGTGCAGCGCCATCGCGATGCCCTGTGCCCCGCTCGGCACGACGTAACGCGCCAGCAGGTCGCCGCTCTTCCCCGACCACACGCGGATCACGCCCTGCCGGGTGCCCGCGACCACCACGGGCGCGTCCCCCTCTCCCGCGAAGCCGACAAAGGTATACGGCTGGTTGTCGAGCGCGAGCTGCGTGATCTGCGGCTTCAGCGGGTCCAGGAAATGAAACACCTCGACGCTGCCGAAGCTGCTGCTGCCGGCGGCCAGGACCACGTGCCCGGCGCCCTCGGTCACCGCGATGGCGTTGACCGGCGCGGCAAACGCCGGGTTGAAGGAACGAGACTCCACGGAGAGCTTGGCCAGATCATCGGACGATTCCGGCAGGCTGAGGATGTCGAAGCCGTGGCGGACCTTGCCGTCGCCGGTGTCGTTGAGGCCGCTGAAGGCGATGAGCGCGTGGCGCCCCGCGCGGTCCATCGCGACCGCCGTGACGCGGCTGGAGGAGTTCGCCTTGAACAGCATCTCCTTGCCCGCGTCGGCGAGGGCCGGGGCCGCGCCCCAGGCGTACACGAAGCGCTCGCGCGCGGTGGCGGCGGCGATCGCCCCCACCAGCATCTGGTAGCTTACCCGGTTCAACGGCTCGAAGGTCACCTCCGTTCCGCCCGCGGCGGGGCTTACCACGAGCGTGCCACCGGTGGTGAAGGCATAGAGCCGGCCGTCGGCACCGGCGGTAAGGCCGCGGATCGGGAATTCGCTGCGGGCGCGGAAAACCACCGCGCCGGTCGCCAGGTCGCGGGCCTCCACCCCCAGGCCGTCCCCGGTGGTGGCCGCCCAGCTGCCATCCGCGGCGATGGCCAGGTCGTTGCACCCGTCGGCCACGGCCGCGTCGTCGGCCTTGCCCAGCCACTGGGCGAACACCGCCTTCCAGTTCTCCAGCATCACCGAGTAACCGATCGAGTCGCTGCGTTTGCGCCGCTCCAGCGCGATCACGAACTCGAACAACGCCCGCTCCTCGGCCGGGGCGTCGCCCGGGATGCCCGCAAGCTGCTGCTCCAACTGGGCCTCCGACATGCCCGCGGTCTGCTGGTTGATCTCGAGCGCGTTCGCGAGCAACTGGTCGCGCTTTTCCAGGATCTGCTCATCGAGCCGGCCGTCGAGGCGGTAACGGATGAACTTCTGCTCCGCCAGCACACCCAGCGCGGGATGGATCGCGGCGGAAGCGGCGATGAACTTCGCGTCCCGCTGCGCCGGCGTGGCGGCGGCATACTCGTAATTCGCACTGTCCCCCAGGTTCAGGCTCCGGAAAAAAATGATGCGGGGCCCGCCCGCGGCCACGATGCGGTTGTCGATGGCGAGGTGCAACCGGTGGAGCGGCGCCTTGTAGCCGTCGACCGTCCGGAACTGCGCGCCGGCCCGCAGGAAGTTCTCCATCGTGGCCTGCGGGTTCATGTTGGCGCTGCCGGCCTTCGTGGCGTGGCCCGCGGCCGTGAGGCGCAGCGGCGTGAGCGCGTTGTCCAGCATCGCGATCAGCTGCTGGCGGTACTCCACCAGGTCCGCCCCGAGGCCCTCGACCGCGTCACCATCGCGGGCGTCGAGGAACTTTTCCGTGCGCGCCATGATCTCGTTCAGCTGCACCACGGAAAACTCCATGAAGTTGCGCGCGGCATAGGCGCCGTTGGCGGCGCGATACGCGATGAGCTCCGCCTGGAGTTTTTTCCAATACGCGACTTCCGCCGCGGTGGCCGGGGTGGCAACCGCCGGCGCCGGATCCGCGGCGCGGAGCAACCAGGCGGGCGTGAAGAAGGCAACAAGCAGGAGGAGGTGAAGGGCTTTCATGAAAACAGACTTGGTTTAGGAGGACGCCAACCGGTCCATCCGGGCGGGACGACACTCTAGCCGGTCCGTCGCCCCCTGACCATACGCAGGAACACGTAGCCACGCCGCCCGCCGCCCCCTCCCTCATCGCTAAATTTAAATCTGAAATCTCAAATCCCCGCTTGTTCCGGCCCGCCCCCAGCCACCAACGCCTGACCGCCCATGTCACATCGTGCCAAGCCAACTGGTAACCTAATAGGTTACTATTTTCGGGACCAAACCTCCGGGCAAAGCGAACCAAGCGAACTCAATTCCACCCTTCGCGCCTTTGCGTCTTCGCGTGAGACCTCTCCTTTTCCGATTCCCCCAGCCCACGCTGGCCCACACCCGGAACGGTCGGCGCGCCTGCCGAAAATCCTACGTGCACCGCCGCGCGAACGGCATTACCCTGCCCCCATGTCCGATCTCATCACCCCCGGCACCCGGTGGCTCATCACCTTCGCCACCCTCGCCTACGGGGTGGGCCCGTTCATCATCGACATGAACCGCACCCACCTGACCCACCCCGCCTGGCCGGGCCACGCGCGCTTCCACCTCCTCTGGTCCGCCGTCTCCCAACTCGCCGTGGCCGGCCTCGCCCTCTGGCTCGTGTGGGCCGACTCCGCCGATCCCGTCTGGCACTGCCGCCTCGCCGTGATCATCGGCCTCGGCATGAACTCCGGTTTCTGGGGCGCCTTCCTTTTCCGCCGCGCCTACCGCGGCACCCTCCACGACCCCCAAGGCATCCCCCCGCTCTGGGGCAAACTCGACGGCAACCTCCTCGCCGTCTCCCTCATCACCGCCCTCCTCCTCGTCGCCTTGTGGCAGACGTGGCCCTGAAAAGTAACAGGCACCAAGTAACAAGGATCAGGTGCTCGATTCCCCCCGGCCGGATCAGAGGCCCCTTGCGCCTTTTGCGCTTTTCGCGGCCAACCCCGGTCCCTGCCTCCCCATCCCAGCCTCGCGTTAAGGACGCCAAGCACGCCATGGATCCAACCCCCCTTGGCGCCTTCGCGCCTTTGCGTGAGACCTGCCTTTTCCCCGGCTTTGTTGGATTTGATATTTGAAATCCGAGATTTCTGATCCGAGCCATCAGCTCTCAAGTTTTAGGTCTCTGCCTCGCCTAGACGCGCGTTTGTCACATTGCCCGGCTTGCCCGGCCCGCCCCACCCCCTAGCCTGACCCTCCCCCGTGCATCTCTACCTGATCCGCCATGCCCACGCCCTCGATGGCGACGATGATGTCGTCCGCCCGCTCAGCCCCAAGGGTCGGAAACAAATCCGCGCCGTGGGCAAATGGCTGCGTGACACCGGCGCCTTCGAGGCGGTCGAGATCTGGCACAGCCCCCTGCGCCGCGCCGAGGAAACCGCCAAGTTCCTCGCGCGCCGGCTCAAGTCCAAGGCCCGCCTCACCGATGTGGGCGGCCTGCGGCCCGACGACGCCGCCGATTCGATTTATAAAAAACTCCACCAGCTGCGCCACCCCGTGGCCCTGGTCGGCCACGAACCGCACCTGAGCGCGCTGGCCTCGCTCCTCGTGGCCGGCGAATCCGTCCCCGCCCGCTTCGTCTTCAAGAAATGCTCCGTTCTCCGTCTCGACCGCATCGACGGCGTCTGGGCCGTGCGCTGGCAGATCTCCCCCGAACTGGTCTGACCGGCGGGGGAACCTCACGCTTTCCGTCCGACGTACAACAGGTATTCCCACACGCCGCCGTAGGCCCGACACACCCGATCGGTCACCGGCGATAGCGTCTCGCGCAACAGCGGCCGCAGGTGCCCGTCCATGCGCACATGATTGACCCCCATCCACCGGGCGAACCAGCGTTGCCGCGTGGCGTGGAAATCCACCAGCGCCAGGTGACCGCCGGGAACCAGGTCGCGCCGCGCCGCCTCGATCGCGGCCTCGAACCCGGGATTGAACATCGAGAGCGCGTACGAGCACAGCACGAGTTGGTGCCCCCGCGCCGCGGCCACCGGCGCATCGTAGGCGCGCCGCAGCAGCGTCACGCGCGAACCGTACGGCGTTGTCTTGCGCCGGGCGATCGCCAGCATCTCCCCGGACAAGTCCACCCCCGTGATCTGCGCCCGCGGGAACCGACGCGCCAGCGCCACCAGGTTCCGCCCGGTGCCGCAGCCGACCTCCAGGATCCGCGCCGGCGCGGGCTGGGCCGCGGCCGCCCGTTCCAGGATCGCATCCCGCCCGAAAAGGAAACTCCAGCGGGTCGCGTCGTAGATCCCGGCGTGCATCCGGTAATAGGCTTCGATCCCGGGCGGGCGCTCCGGAGCGGCGGGCAGGGAAGGCAGGAAACGGGAACGCATGGGAGCAAGACGGTTCAAAGCACCTCGGCGAAGTGCAGGCTGCCGTACGTGCCGACCCGGTCGGTGCGGTGCAGGGGTTCCGTGCGTTCCGGGTGGAAGCGCAGCCGCGACCGCACCCCGGGCGGCACAAAACCGAGGTCGAGCCCGGCCGAACGCATCAGGATCCGGGTCCCGGGCCGGCTGTTGGCAAAAATCAGTTCCCATTCCTCCGCCAGCGCGGTGGGATCGTGATGCGCGAGCCAGTCCTGGTGGTCCAGCAGCACATAATGCGAGTACACCCCGGGATGCTGTTGCAGGAACTGCGTCACGGTGCACGTGTGCGGGTGCACCCGGTCGGCCCGCGCCGCGAGCCCCGGCAGGTTCTCCTCCCGCAGGTAGTTCGGGCAGCACGACAGCGTGTAGGACCCGGTCATGTAGACCCGCCAGAAATAGTTTTCCCGCGCCGGCAGCTCCGACATCACGTGGCGCAGTTTGTCCTTCACGTAGGCGGTCACGCCGCCCGGATAGTGATCGTCGATCAGCTTGATCTGCGGCGCCGGCACGCCGAGGAGCGTCATGAGCAGGCGCTGCCGGATGAGCCAATGACTGAGCTTCCCCCAGATCTTGGGCTCGAGCAGCGCGTACACCCGCGCCTGCTGCGCGAGCGTGTCGGCGTCGAGCAGGCAGAGCGCGTGATTCTTGATGTTGGGCTTGGCGCGGAACAGGGCGCCACCCATCAGCCAAGCCGCCATGCCGGCCGCCCCGTGGTAATAAAACGACTTCTTCATGCTGCCCGGATCAAAGAAGGTGATGTGGTCGTCCCAGAAGGCCTTCGCCGGGGCCGACAGGCCCGCCCGCAGGGCCCGGTACACCGGGCGGAACCGCTCGTGCGAACCGATGCCGAAGAATTCAAACAGGTCGCCGAAATCGCCCCGCCGGATCAGCGCCAGCTTGAGCTCAAGCACGGCATTCTGGCGGTGGTTCACATCCACCGCATGGATCTCGGCCGGACCGTCGAGCAGGTAGTCGAGGGCATTGCAGCCGGCGCTGGTGATCATCACCACCCGGCTCCGTTCGTCGAGGCCCAGCAGCTGCCGGTCAATGCGCGGATCCTCCCAGCAGGCGTTGTAGATGAGCTGCCCGCCATGGACGTGGTGAAAGACCAGGTCGTGGGTCGCCTTGAGAAAACGCCGGGGAAAGACAGTGCGGGATTCGGCCATGTTTTCGCGAGCAATCCACGGGCCGGGCCCCGGCTCAATCCCAAGCCTCCGTCCCGATGCAAACTTTACCTGTCCGACACATTGGCCCCGCCCTTGCCCTCGCCCTCGTGGGAGCCCGCGCCTCGCCCCGTGGGAAGGAGTTTTACCCGGCCCGGGGTTTAGCCTCAATCTCCCCCCATGAAATCCCTGCTCCTGCTCTGCCTCCTCGCCGTCACCGCCTTGGCCGCCGCCGACCCGGCCCCCGCGCCCAAAATTGAGAAATTCAAGCTCGGCGACTGGGAGGACGACATCGGTTACCGCGCCGCCGTGCGCGTGGGCGACACCCTCTACATCTCCGGCATCGCCGCCGCCGGCCCCATGCCCGCCGCCATCGCCAGCGTCTACGGCGAATTGAAAAGCGTGCTCGCCGCCCACGGCCTCACCTTCGCCCACGTCGTGAAGGAAAATCTCCACACCACCGATCTCGAGGCGGTGAAGGCCCATCAACCGCTGCGCCGCGCCTGGTACGGCCAGGATTTCCCCGCCGCCACCTGGGTCCAAATCAGCCGGCTCTACCAACCCGACCAAATCCTCGAGGTCGAGCTGATCGCCGTCTTCCCCGCCGCGACCCGCTGAGCTTCACGCGGCGGCCTGGAACCGCTTGCGGGGCCACGTCCGCCCGCAGCCAAGTCCTGCTCCGTGGGGAACGGCGCTCGGCGACACCCGGTTCAGCCGGCGGCGCGGGTAGAAACAGCGCGCTTGGTGCGCCCGCTCAGATCCCCGCCAACTCTTCACCTGGCGCGGGCGCGGGCATGGTCGCGTCCGCGGCCGCCGGCGGACCGGCCTCGAAGGAGAGGATGTCCCCCGGCTGGCACTCGAGCGCCGCACAGAGCTGCTCGAGCGTGCTGAAGCGGATGGCCTTGGCGCGGCCGGTCTTGAGGACCGACAGGTTCTGCGGCGTGATCCCCACCTTCTCGGCGAGCGTGTTCAGGCGCATTTTGCGCCGGGCGAGCATCAGGTCGACATTGACGATGATAGGCATGGGGGGCTCCGTTAGATGGTGAGTTCGCTCTCTTCGCGCAGTTCGGCCGCCATCTCGGCCAGCCAGGAGATACCGATGATGACCGCCCCGATGATGAGGATGTCGGCGTCCAGCCTGACCGTGTGCTGCGCCTGCGTCGCGAGCATCAGCGGCAGGAAGGCGCCGGCCAGCTTGACCAGGCCCCACAACACGCAGGTG
The DNA here is from genome assembly GCF_001746835.1 of Lacunisphaera limnophila. NCBI lineage: Bacteria > Pseudomonadati > Verrucomicrobiota > Opitutia > Opitutales > Opitutaceae > Lacunisphaera > Lacunisphaera limnophila. Next base: position 359,552 of record NZ_CP016094.1, read on the forward strand.
ACGCCGAGCTGACGGATCTGCCGGGCCGAGTCCAAGGTGAAGATTTCCCGACGCGCATAGTTGCCCAGCAGGTGACGGAGGTGACCCAGGCCCTTGGCGGCCACCGCCGCCGCGGCCAGCACCACCGCGGCGAGGAGCAGCCGTGAGGTCAGCATCAATTCGGAAGGCACGAAGGTCTGGCCGTCGAACGTGATGTGCGCCGTCCACCCGGCCAGGATCGAGGTGGTGGCCGCGACACCGATGATGGCGACCGGGATGAAAAGGCCCGTGCACACGGTCCGCAGGAGCCTGCTGTAGCGTTCGATCTTAAGAAGTTTGGTCTCTGTATCTGAATTCATGGTGGTTGTGGGGTTACGCCCCTCACCATCGGCACAGATCAGCGTTAGTCAATATCGAATTATCGTTTATCGATACTTTATTACTGATTAAACGTATCCAAACCCCGAACCAAACTCCTAAACCTCTGATCAAGAGAGCTCGTCCGTAGCCGGGGTCGCGAACCGCCGCCGCTCACAACCCCGCCAGGCGCGCCGTGGCGTCGCCGAAGCGGTCGAGCTTCACGCCCATGCGGTCCATGAGCGACAGGTGCAGGCTCGACACCTTGCGGTTCTCATCCCCGGCCGTGAGATAATCCAGCACGCGTCCGGTCTGCAGCGTCCCGCCACCCTTGCCCGCGAGCAGGATCGGCAGCCGGTCCGCGCTGTGCGCGTCTCCGTCGAACAGGCTCGAAGCCATCATCAGGATCGAGTGGTCGAGCATCGTGCCCTCGCCTTCCTTGATCTCCTTCATCCGCTGCGTGAGGTAGGCGAACTGCTCGATGTGAAACTGGTTTGTCCGGAGGTACATCGCCTCCTTGTCCGCCGCCTTGCCGTTGTGCGTGAGGTCGAGGTGCAGCGCCCCCTGCACACCCTGCAGGAACCGGAAATTCATCTGCGAAAGGTCGTTGTTCAGCATCAGCGTGGCGATGCGGCTCTTGTCCATCTGGAACGCCAGCACGGTCAGGTCCAGCATCAGCTTCATGTGCTCGGGCACCAGCTGCGGCAGCTCGTTGGCCGGGCGCGGCAGGTTCGGCTGCGCGAGGGTCGGCCGCCAGCCCTCGAGGCGCTCCTCGCGGTTGGCCCGCTCGATGCGTTTCTCGATGTCGCGGATCGATTCGAAATACTCCTGCAGCTTCACGTGGTCGTCCCGGCTGACCTTCCGCTTCAACCCGGCGGAATCCTCGCGCACCTCGTCCAGGATGCTGCGGTCAAGTTGCCGCCCCGTACCATCGCCGACCAGCCGGTCAAAGGCGCGGCTCGGGTAGATCTCCTTGGTCGCCGGCTTGGTCGGCGAGATCCACGACAAACTGGACCCGTAGATCATCGACAGGCCGTCCTCCAGCCGCAGCTCGTTGGGTTCGATGCCGAGCACCAGGCTCGGGACCGCCGTGTGATGGCCGATCTGCGCCGCCAGCACCTGGTCCATCGTGGTGCCCACCCGGATCTCCCCCGGGTCCAGGCTGACCGGTGCGCCCGACAGCAGGTTCATGCGACCCAGGTGGGGGCTCGAGGAATCCAGCGCCGCCTGGCTGTAGAGCCCGTTAATGAAGACCATGTCCTCCCGGTGCGGCGCCATCGACGCCAGCGCCGGCCCGAGCTCCATTGTGGCACCGGTGCCGCGCGCCCACCAGTGCGCGGGCTCCACGCCGTTGGAGAAATACACAATGCCCAGCCGCAACGGCGGCCCCGCCGTCTTCGCCGCCGCCCCGGCCGCGACCTGGCCGAACAGCGGCATCGACTCCAGCCACGGCAACGCCAGGGCGACGCCAACCCCCCGCAGGAAATGCCGCCGGGACATGGGAGCAGGGCTGGAGTGGCTCATGGGGTGGAAGGGGTGAGACCTGAAACGTGGGACCTGAGACTCGAAAGTGGAGTCCCGCCGGCAGCGGGGGAATGGTAGTCAGCCTGCACACTTTCGCACCCTTGTCGGTGCCGAAACTGGCGGCTGGAGACGATTTTCACCGCGAGGTCGGCGAAGGCCGCCTCCCCACCCGCGCCGACCAGGTCGTCCACCAGCGCGCGGTCGGATGCCAGCACCGTGCGGCCGAGCGCGTAGCCGATCATCTTTTTCGCCAGCGTCTTCCGGACCTGCGCGTCGCGGCTCTCGAGGTAACCCAGCAGACCGGGCACCCCGGAAATCGTGCTCTTGTCCGCAAACTCTCCGGCCACGTCCACCGCCGCGCCGTCCTCGTAGGCGGTGCGTGAGCGGCCGATGGCGTCGAAGCCCTCCAGCGGGAAACCCAGGGGATCGATCCGCAGGTGACAGTTGGCGCAACTCGCGTTGCGTTTGTGCGCATCCAGCCGCGCCCGCAGCGTGAGCCCACCAAAGGCCGCCGGATCCGACGGCAACGTGCCCGCATCCGCCGGCGGCGGCGGGGTCGGCGTGCCGAGGATGCGCCGCAAGATCCAGTCGCCACGCTTGACTGGGCTCGTGCGCAGCGGGGCCGAGGTCGTCGTGAGCACCGACCCCAGCCGCAGGGCGCCGCCGCGGTTCAGCGTGCCGGCGTTGCCGACGCGCTCCACCGCGGTGGTCGAGGTGACCGGCGCGGTCACGCCATAAAACTCCGCCAGCGGGCGATTGAGGAAGGTGTAGTCGGCATGCAGGATCTCGCGCAGGGGCCGGCCCTCGCGCACGATGTACTCGAAGGTCGAGACGGCCTCGTCGTACATGGCGTTCTTCACCTCGTTGGTGAATTCCGGGAACCGCGCCTGGTCCACGCCGGTGAAGGCATCGAACCGATAAAAGCCCAGCCACTGGCCGAAGAACTCCGTCGCCAGCCGGCGCGCCTTCGGGTCCGCCGTCATCCGGCGTACTTGTCGCGCCAGTTGCTCCGGCTCGCGCAACTCCCCGGCGGCCGCGGCACGGCGCAGCTCCTCATCCGGAACCGACGACCACAGGAAGAAACTCATCCGGCTCGCCAGCTCCCAGTCGTCGAGCGGTCGCTCGGCCGGGTCGGCCGTCGGCTCCAGCCGGTAGAGAAAGGCGGGCGACACCAGCACTCGCGCGAGCACGGCCTTGATCGCCTCGTCATGGTCCAGCTTCAGCGCCGTGCGGCTCCGCGCATAGAAGGCCCGGAGCCGCGCCTCCTCCCCCTCGGCCAGCGGCCGGCGCCAGGCCCGGGCGGCAAATTCCAGCGCGTCTCCAAGGTGGCGTTCCTCGCCCTGCCGCCGCGCCTGCGTCACCTCGTCGAAATGCCGGCGCAACGCCGCCACATAGGGCCGGGCCGCGTCGGGCAGGGCGGCGAGGCGGGCCTCGTCCATGTCCTCCATGCGCGGACTGTCCAGCTTCAGCCCAAAATGCTCGGCCAGCATGCCCAGGTACGCCGTGTGGTAGGGCCACGAGCCAAAGAGGTCGTTCCACGCCTCGTTCAGGCGCTGCCGGTCGGCGCCGTCCACCAGCTTCTCGGTGAAGAAGGCGTCGTTGCGCTGGTATTTCACCTTCAGCACGAAGGCGTCGTGCTCCGCGCCGTTGTAGGTGTTGTCAAAGGGTGCCGGCACCGGGTCGCGATCGGCCGGGTTCGCCTCGCCGTGCGAATTAGGCGGCAGCAAGGCGGCGTATTCCGCCAGGCCGGCCCGGAATTCCCGGTAACCCGGGCTGGCCGGGTCGCCCACCAAAATGCGGTGACGCTTGTCGCGGGCCCCCGGCGGCAGGACGTCGGACACCAACACCCGCACCACTGCGTCGCGGTCGCCGCCCAGCTCGGCGTCGGCCTCGAAGAAATACACCGTGTCCGCCAGCGCGCGCCCCGCCAGGCTCGCCGCGAGCTCGGGGCCGGTCAGCCGGATGGTCCGCGGTCCGGTGGCGGCGAAATCGTCGGGCCCGAGGCGCGTGCCGTCCGCGCTCTCCCCGAAGCGGAAGGCCGCCGCCTGGTCCGGGGACAACACCGTCCGCAGGGGCAGCGTGGCCAGGATCGGGCCGGACACCGCCGCCCGCCGCGCTTCCTGCACCACCGTGGCTCCGACGAGGAACTTGTCCTCGGGCGGCACGACTTCGCGGATGACAATCCGCGGGTTCCGCCAGATCACCACCGGCTCGCGGCCCGGCCGCGGGTTCACGTCGTCAAAGGACAGGTGCAGGGTCCACGGTCCCGGCAAGGTCGGCACGAACAGCACCGGTTTCACGCCGGCCGGGGCCGGGGGGAATTCCGGCGCACCCAGCCGGTAAAGATAACGGTGCTGCGGCGCCGCCTTGAGCGAGACGTCGTCAAACTCGATCGGGCTCTCGTCGCCCTGCCCGCCCGCCGCCAGGTCGCCGCGCGCGAAGAACCAGCTCGGCCACGTCGTGAGCTTCCGGTAAAGCTCATCGCAGCCCGCGCGCGCCGCCGCCTGGGCGGCCGCCGGGTCCGCGCCAGGTGCCGGCAGCGCCTGCCAGCGCGCGATGGTCTCCCGCGTCGGGAAACCCGGGTCGGGCCGGTTGACCACGGCCCAGATGTGCTCGGCAAACGGACCGCTGATGCCTTCCTTCGCCGCCAGGCCGCGCAAGGTGGCGTCCGGGTCGCCCAGCGCGGCCCGGTGCCGGTAATACCAGCTGACATAAAACGCCTGCCCGTAGCGCTCCAAGCCGAAGGGCCGCCCGCCCTCGCCCGAGGCCACGCGGAAACCATGGGCGGCGTAGAGGGCGTTGATGCGATCGAGCGCGGACAGTTCCACGCCCGTGCGGCCGGCGTCGGCATGGAATTGCAGCGGTCCCGCGCCGACCACCGCGTGGTCCGCGATCACCTTGGCCGCCTCGAGAAACCGCTCGAGGGTGGCGTCCTGCACGAACTGCACGTCGCCAAAGTTGGTGAACCCCTCCCCGCCCACCGAGTCGCTCGAGGCATCGATGCCCGCCGGCAGCTCCACGCCGGTCAGGTCGCGCACCACATACGAATATTCGCCGCTCGTCAGCCGCCGCACCGTGACCCGGCCGGGCTCGCCGGCGTGGGCCTTCTCGTAGGCGTCGAGCTCCGCCCGCACCCAGCCGGCCGCGGCGGCCCGCTCCGCCGCGGTCGGCAGCAGGTCGGCATCGTCCGGCGGCATGTCACCCGACTCCACCACCTCGGCGATCACCTCCCACACGTCGGCCCGCGGCCCGACCGCGGGCGTCGCCACCAGTTGCTCGAGGCTGACCTTGCCCTTCGGCTTGGTCGTGCCGTGACACTCATAACAGTAGGTGCGGAAAAAATCCGGCGGCGGGGTCTGGGCGGCCAGGGAAGGCAGCAGCCCGCAGACGGCGGCAACGCAGATCCCTAGGGGTGACCGGGGTCTCGGGGTACGAAACACGCCCGAAAGATTGGCAGGTCGGACGAAGGCGCAAGCGTTTGCTGCGCAAATCTTGTCCTCACGCCCGGGCGCGCCCGCTCGCCGACCGCGCCGGTGGAATCGCACGTTGCAGTTCCGGGCGATCGGACAATCTTGAACCCAACCTCCTTCCCCCATGGCCAAACCCGTCTGCTACTCCACCAAGGCGTTCTCCACCACCGGCGCCACCGCCCCGCTCAGCGCCGCCACGATCGAGCGCCGCGAGCCGACGCCCACCGACGTCCGGATCGAGATCCTCTACTGCGGCGTCTGCCACTCCGACCTGCACTTCGCCCGCAACGAGTGGGGCTTCACCCAGTACCCCGCCGTGCCCGGCCACGAGATCGTGGGCCGCATCACCGCTGTCGGCGGCGCCGTGAAGAAATTCAAGGTCGGCGACACCGTCGGTGTGGGCTGCCTCGTCGACTCCTGCCGCACCTGCCCGAGCTGCCGCGCCGGCATGGAGCAGTTCTGCGATCTCGGCCTCGCCGGCGGCACCTACGGCGGCACGGAAAAACACCTCGGGACCCCCACCCTCGGCGGCTACGCCCAAAGCATCGTCGTGACCGAGGATTTCGTGCTGCGCCTCCCCGCCAACCTCGACCCCGCCGCCGCCGCGCCGCTGCTCTGCGCCGGCATCACCACCTACTCGCCGCTGCGCCACTGGAAGGTCGGTCCCGGCCAGAAGGTCGGCATCGTCGGGCTCGGCGGCCTCGGCCACATGGGCGTCAAGTTCGCCAAGGCCTTTGGCGCCCACGTCGTCCTCTTCACCACCTCCCCGGGCAAGGTCGCCGACGGCCAGCGCCTCGGCGCCGACGAGGTCGTGATCTCCACCGACGCCGCGCAGATGGCCGCCCAGGCCGGCAGCTTCGACTTCATCCTCGATGCCGTCTCCGCCTCGCACGACATCAATGCCTACATGAATCTGCTCAAGCGTGACGGCAACCTCACGCTCATCGGCGCACCCGAGAAGCCCCTGCCGGTCGCCGCCTTCCCGCTGCTCATGCGCCGCCGCTCCCTCTCCGGCTCACTCATCGGCGGCCTGCCCGAGACGCAGGAGATGCTGGATTTCTGCGGCCGGCACAACATCACGAGCGACATCGAGATCATCCGCATGGATCAGATCAACGAAGCCTACGAACGCATGCTGAAGAGCGACGTGAAGTACCGCTTCGTGATCGACATGAAGACCCTCCTCTGAGCCCCGCCGTCGGGGTCAGGACTCGGCCCATGTCGGGTCGTCGCTTGCGACGACCTAACCCACGTCCATGGGCCTCCCAGGGCCTCTCGCCCATCTCAAATTTCAAATCTGAGATTTCAAATTCCATCCGACCAATCCCTGCCACGCGCCAAGGCCGCCAAGGATCCAACCCCTTTGCGCCTTCGCGCCTTTGCGTGAGACCTCACAATCTCTCGCCTCCCCCTTCGCGCGAGGCCCTCTGATTTGCACCCCGCAAATCACCCTGAGCTTGTCGAAGGGCTTCCTCCGCCTTCCCAACAACCAACAACTAACAACCAATACCTTCTCCTCCCCACTCCCTCGCACCCTGACACCCTCGCACCCTCTTCGTCTCCCTTTTCGCGTCTTTTTGTGCTTTTTCGTGGCCACCCTCCGTGGTTTCATCCCGCCATGCCCAAGCGCTTCCCCGTCCGCCTCGCGCTCGCCGTCCTGCTGGTCCTCTCGCTCACGCTGGCGCCGCTGCGCGCCGCCGAGCCGGCCAACCTCACGCTGGCCAAGGAAACCGTCCACCGCTACCTCACCTCCGGCGCCTACGGGGAGGACCTCACCAAGGTCGCCGTCAAGGCCGGCAAGCACCTCGCCAAACGCGTCGCGCGCCCGCTGAAGGCAGGCGAGAAACGCGCCATCGTCTTCGACATCGACGAGACCACCCTCACCAACCTCTCGCATATCACGGCCAACGACTACGGCTACGTGCCCGAGGTCTGGAGCCGCTGGACCGCCACCGGCCAGGCCCGTGCCATCATCCCCGTCCAACTGATCTACGATGTCGCCACGCACAACCAGGTCGCCGTCTTCTTCATCACCGGCCGCGGCCCGGCCGAGGCCGCGGCGACCGAGAGAAACTTGCGCGAGACCGGCTACGCCACCTGGGAGAAAATCTATTACAAGCCCGATGACCACAGCGGCACCGCCCGCGGCTACAAGACTGAGATCCGCCGCCAGCTCGCCGCCCAGGGCTACACGATTCTGCTCAACATCGGCGACCAGGAGAGCGACCTCGCCGGCGGCTTCGCCGAGGCCACCTTCAAGCTGCCCAATCCGTTCTACCTGATCCGGTGACCGCGGGCGTTAACTCTCCCTTGTAGGGCGGGGTCGCCGACGGAGGCTTGGCGGAGATGGCGAAGCAACCCCGCCTTGGTGCGCAGGTGGCACCACGCTCGAGGCGGGGTTCAGCGACCCCGCCCTACAATCTAAGCCCGTTATCAGATTTCAGGTCTCAGGTTTCAGGTTTTTTCTGTCCCTTGTTACTTGTCACTTGCCCCTTTTCACTTCTCCCCCGCGTGCTTCTCCCCGCCTTCACCATCTTCACCGGCGCCTTCCTGCTGTTCCAGATCCAGCCGCTGATGGGTAAGTATCTGTTGCCGTGGTTCGGCGGCGGACCGGGCGTGTGGACCACCTGCCTGCTGTTTTTCCAGACCCTGCTCCTCGGCGGCTACGCCTACGCCCACTGGCTCTCGTCCGCCTTCCCGCCGCGCCGGCAGGCCGTCATCCACCTCACACTCCTGGCCGCCTCCCTGGCTTTTCTCCCCGTGATCCCGGGCACCGGCTGGAAACCGGAAGGACAGGACGAGCCGGTCGGCCGCATTCTCCTGCTCCTGCTCACCACGGTCGGCCTGCCCTACCTCGTGCTCTCCGCCACGGGTCCGCTCGTCCAACGCTGGTTCAGCCTCCTGCACCCGGGCACCTCACCCTACCGGCTCTACGCTCTCTCCAACGCCGGCTCGCTCCTCGCCCTGCTGACCTTCCCGTTCGTCTTCGAGCCGCTGGCCCCGCGCGCCAGCCTCGCCTGGGCCTGGTCCGCCGGGCTAATCGTTTTCGCGACGCTCTGCGGCGCCCTCGCCTGGCGGCTGCGCGGCCTACCGACGATCCAAGCCCCGGACATCGCCCCCCAGATCCCAACTCCGGCCCCGGCCGCCACCGATCGCCTGCTCTGGTTCGTCCTGCCTGCCCTCGCCTCGCTCCTGCTCGTGGCCACGACCAACAAGATCTGCCTCGATATCGCCGCCGTGCCTTTCCTCTGGGTGCTCCCGCTCGCGGTCTACCTGTTCACCTTCATCCTCTGCTTCGATCACCCGCGCTGGTATTCGCGCCGGCTCTGGGCCGCGCTGCTCACCGCCGGCTGCGGCGCCACGGTCCGCTGCGTGCAGGATGCCACGATCTCCCTGCCCGTGCAAGTCGGGGTCTACGTGACCACCCTCCTCGCCGCGGGCATGGTCTGCCACGGGGAACTCCACCGCTTGCGTCCGACCGCGGCCCGGTTGACGGGCTACTACCTGACCATCGCCGCCGGCGGCGCGGCGGGCAGCATCTTCGTGGCGCTGCTCGCGCCGCTGCTCTTCGCCGACTACCGCGAGCTGCAGCTCGGCCTCGTCCTGCTGCTGTATTTCACCGGCGTCGTCTGCCTCCTGTACCGCAGCCGCTCCCTCGCCCTCGGTGTAGCCCTGGGCGCGCTTGCCGTCCCCTTCGTCGTGCCCGCGCTGCAGGCGGAGGCGGGGCGCGGGGCCGCCGCCTGGTTCGGTTCCTGGGCGATGGAGTGCTACCTCTTCTGCCGCGAACACCTGCTGGCGATCGGAGCCGGCCTGGTGCTGATCGCCGTCGGCCTGCGCCATGGCGCGCGGATCGGCACGGGGGGCTGGCAGCGCCGCATGGGCGCCGTGCCGCTCCTCCTGGCGGTGCTGCTAGGCGTGGTCTTCGTGCGGCAGGCACAGCACGACGGCCGGAACGTCCTCGCTGCGGCCCGCAATTTCTACGGCGCCTACAAGATCCTGCTCTACAACGAAAACGACCTGCTCGGCCGCTGTTTCATGCTCTCGCACGGCGGCATCGTCCACGGGCTGCAGTTCGGCCATTTCGAGTATGCGGGCTGGCCCACCTCCTACTACGGCGCCACCAGCGGCGTGGGCCGCGCCCTCGACTCGATCCCGGGGGAACGCCGCATCGGGCTCGTCGGGCTCGGCGCCGGCACCCTCGCCGCCTACGGCCGGCCGGGCGACGTGTTCCGTTTCTACGAGATCGACGCCGCCATCGTCGGCGTCGCCCGCACCCACTTCTCCTTCCTCCGCCGCACCCCCGCCACGGTCGAGATCGCCCTCGGCGACGCCCGGCTCACGCTGGAGGACGAGTTGCGCCGGGGTGATTCCCAGCCCTTCGACCTGCTCATCCTCGACGCATTCAGCGGCGATGCCATTCCGATCCATCTGCTCACGCGCGAGGCGATGGCGCTCTACCTGGCCCGCCTCAAGCCGGGCGGTCTGATCGCCGTGCACATCTCCAACCGCCACCTCGACCTGCGCCCCGTGGTCGAGGGCCTCGCCCGGCACCACGGTCTGCACATCGTGAACATCAGCGACCAGGTCGAGAAGCGGGACTGGTGGCTCTACGACAGCAGTTGGATGCTCCTCTCCGCCGACCCCGACAAGCTGGCCGCCGAGGCCATCAGCTCGGCCGCCGAGGAACCGCCCGACGCGACCGCGACCTACGTCGACTGGACCGACGACCACGCGAGCCTGTTTGAGATCCTGAAGTGACCTGTAGGGCGGGGTCGCCGACGGAGGCTCGGCGGAGATGGCGAAGCAACCCCGCCTCGGACGTGTTGCGATCCGCGAAGAAAGGCGGGGTCCGGCGACCCCGACCTACAAATTATGCCTTACTTTGCCGGCTCGGCCACCGCCGCCGGCGCGGCCTCAACCGCGACGGCCGGCGGCGGGTTCTGCCAGAAATAATGCCCGCGCTGGGTGCGGTCCCAGCGGACATACAGCGCGGCGGCGGCCAGCACCAGCAACAGCACCCACAGCAGCCGGCGGCGGCGGGCGGCGTCCTTGTCCTCATAGGGATCATCCAGCGAACGCCGGGCCCCGGCCGGCAGCACGGCTAGGTCGGTGAGCTTCGTGCCGAAGGGGATGTTGATCGCCACGCGGCCGTTCACCGCCCAGCCGTTGCCCTCGAGGATGGGGCCGAGGGTGCGTTGCCGCAGCTTCAGCCACGCGATCACCATCGAAGGGGTTGAGATCACCAGGATCAGGCCGAGGACCACGAGCGGGTACTGCCAGGGCTTGAGCTGGAAGACATACCCGAGGATGAGCGTCAGGGCGGTGACCGCACCCGAGATGGCGACGCCGATGGCCGCCACGGCGCCGACGTCCACCTTCTTCGGCGGCTCGATCTTGGCGGCGACCGCACCCTCGGCCGTGCTCGCGAGCTTGGCGCTCGAGGCGGCCTCGGCGGCGGCGGCGCGCTTGGCCACCTGCTCCTCGATCATGCGGAGGAACTTCTTGTACGGCGACCAGAACGCCTGCCGGATGCTGATCGGGTTGTCCACGATGGCCGTGACCACGGCGTCCCAGTCCCGGCCCTGCCGGTCGTAGAAGACGCCGTTGCGGCCGACAAAGAGGTAGTCGCTGTCGCCCTGCGTGAAACAGGCCGCGATCTTCATCGGCGGGAGCCCGGCGCGCTTGCAGTCCACATAGGCGATGTAGGCCTTGCTCATGGCCGCGAGCGGGTTCGGCGCATCCACCCGGATGCACAGCTCGGTGCTGCGGCTGTCGAGATAGAGCGTGCCGGCCTGGAAGACCGCCCACTGGTCGCGCGAATAGAAATCGGCGAAGTTGACGAAATTGTGCAGCAGCGCGCGCAGGTCGCGGTGGTAATGCGTGAGGCGGTCCACGTCGCTGATGGCCTTGAACTCGGGCTCCAGCGCCTGATCGCGGGCGACCAGCGCGGCAAGGGCCGCGCGCCCTTCCCCGGCCAGGATCGCCTTGATCCGAGCCAGCCCAAGCGGCTCCACCGCGCTGCCGGCCTTGCCGCCGAGCCAGGTCTCGTAGGGCGCAAATTTGGCGTTGAGCGCGGCCCAGTCGGCCTCGGTGAGGGCGGTCTTGGCGGCCCCGAGCACGGGCGTGACGACCGCGGCGTGCAGCGTGGCCAGCGCGGCGGCCCAGGCCGGATTCACCCCGTCAAACAGCGGCAGCGCGCGCCCGCCCTCGATGCGGGACAGCGGGAAGCCGGTGACCTCGTCGGCCGTGATCTTCAGATCCTTCGCGGCGATGGCGAGATACTCGCTCTCGGCGCCGTTGAGCGCCGCGGCGGCGCGGCCGTCGTAGGCCGCGAGCCGGCAGCGGCCGAAATAATCCTGCACCTTCGGCCGCACGGCCTTGAGGGCAGCGACGGCGGCATCGGTCGCCTCGCCCAGCACGGCGATGTCCTTGCGCGCGCTGTGCTCCACCCATGCGGCATACGCGGTGAGTTCACCGAAAAAGGCCTCGATCTGCGCAGCCGTGACGCCGATCGCGCCGGTGCGGTCCGCCGTGCCGCCCAGGCACGCGATGATGTCCTTGATCAGCGCCTGCACCGCCGCGTCCTCCGTGGCCTCGGGCGGGATCACGCCGTCACCGTTGAGCGCGCTGGCGGCAAAGATCTGCGCGGTGTTGCTCGAGTCGGCCACCGTGATGGCCGCGGCTTCCTTCTTGCCCAGGTTGGCCAGGATCTGCCGGGCGGAAGCGAGGAGGATCTTCCCCTCGGGCGTGGCGTCGTTGATCGCGGCCAACGGCAGGCCGTCGGTGCCGTGCAGCAGGACGCCAAGGTCCTTCAGCCGCGGCGTGGCCCATTTGATGGCGGCCAGCAACTCGGGCACGCGGATGCGGCCGTCGCCATCGGCGTCCAGCAGCTTGAGCGTGGCCTCGTCCAGCTCGAGCCCCTTCACCGGGCAGCTCAGCGCCACCCACAGTTTCTGGTCAAGCTGCTCAAGATTGAGGAGGTCGGCGCCTGATTCGAGGGTGACTTGATCGAGGCCGCCGGTCCGGAAGAATTTCCAAGTGTGCATGGGTGTGGTGTGTCCGGTCAGCCTTTAAGGTCGGGCCCGGGCAGGCAAATGCGAAGTGGCCGGCAGGCCCCCCACCCTGGGCAAGATGTGCGCATTGCTGGCCAAGGACCGCCGGTCCCGCCGGCCGGTTTGGTGCTATGCTCACCGCATGAAAACCTTCCTCGTGCCCGTCGATTTCTCGCCGGTCACCGACAAGGTGATTGACGCCGCCCTGGGTTTCGCCCGGGCCATGCAGGGTCGGGTTATCCTGCTCCACATCATCCAACCCCCCGTGATCGCCGGCGGAGAGCACGCCCTCCCGGCCGATGTGATCGAGGAGGTGGTCCAAAACAACCAGCGCGCCGCCCTGCAGAAACTCGACGGCCGCCGGGAGAGCTTCCGCAAGGAGGCGATCGACTGCAGTGTCGCCGCCGAGGTCGGCGCCCCCGACCGCGTAATCGTGGCCGAGGCCGCCAAACGCCAGGCTGACTTCATCATCATGGGGTCACACGGCCATGGCCGGCTCTACGACTTCCTCGTCGGCAGCACCGCCAGCGGCGTGATCAAACAGGCTACATGCGGCGTGATCGTGATCCCGCCCGCCGACCGGCACGACTGAACCCATCCCCCCGCCGCCGTTTTTCACCGGTGAACGGCGCACCGCAAAAACGGACCGTCCGACCGCGATCCGGGCGCAATTCGCGGCCTTCTCCCTTGGCAGACCCCGCCGCGTGACTACGGTCGCCAGACCCCGTTCAGGCTTGGTTAGTCCGTCGTCCGTCGTCTGTCGTCTCTAATCCGTCCTCCCCCTCCCCATGAACCACCCCACCCCCACCGGTGTCGACCGGCGCGCCTTCTTCAAAACCCTCTCCGCCGCCGGCCTCGTGCTGGGCGCCGCCCCGGGCCGCCTCGCCGCCGCCGTGGCCGGCCGCCGCAAACGCTACGCCATCGTCGGCCTCGGCTCGCGCTACCGCATGTATCACGACGCCATCGAAAAAACCTACCCGGAACACGCCGAGCTCGTCGGCCTGTGTGACAAGAATCCTGGCCGCCTCGCGCTCGCCCTGCAGCGCTCGGCCGAAAACGGCGCCCCGGTGCCGCGCGGCTACGTCCACACCGATTTCGACCGGATGATCGCCGAGACGAAACCCGACGTTGTCATCGTCACCACCATGGACGCCACCCACGACGACTACCTCGTGCGGGCCATGGAGCTCGGCTGCGACACCGTCACCGAGAAGCCGATGACCACCACGCCCGCCAAGGCGCAGCGCATCCTCGATACCCGCGCCCGCACCGGCAAACTCGTACGCGTCCTGTTCAACTACCGCTACTCGCCGCCCCGCACCCAGGTGAAGGACATCCTCATGTCGGGCGAGATCGGCGAGGTGCTCTCCGTCGACTTCCAGTGGCTGCTCAACACCAGCCACGGCGCCGACTACTTCCGCCGCTGGCACGGGCGGAAGGAAAATTCCGGCGGGCTCATGATCCACAAGGCCACCCACCACTTCGACCTCGTCAACTGGTGGCTCGGCGCCGTGCCTGTCTCCGTCAGCGCCACCGGCAAACGCGAGTTCTACACCCCGGCCATGGCCCGGCGCTTTGGCCTCTCCTCCCACCATGACCGCTGCCACACCTGTCCGGAAAAGGAGAAATGTGGCTTCTTCATGAGCCTGGCCGACAACCCCTCGCTCAAGACCCTCTACCTCGACCAGGAACACCACGACGGTTACTTCCGTGACCAGTGCGTCTTCAACCCGCGCATCGACATCGAGGACACGATGAACGTCATCGTCGGCTACAACAACCACGTCACCCTGAGCTACAGCCTCAACGCCTTCAACGCGTGGGAGGGCTACCAGATCGCCTTCAACGGCACCCTCGGCCGCCTCGAGCACCGCATCGTCGAGCAGGTCTACGTCAACGGCGCGGACTCCGACGCCAGCCAGGGCGCGATCGCCGAGGACGGCGTCACGACGACGGTGATTCCCCTGCGCGGCGCGCCCCGGCGGCTCGAGGCCTGGACCGGCGCCGGCTCGCACGGCGGCGGCGACAAGCTCATGCTCGACGATCTCTTCCTGCCCGTGCCCCCCGCCGACAAGTACCAGCGCGCGGCCGACGAGCGCGCCGGCGCCGTCTCCATGCTCATCGGCGCCGCCGCCAACCAGTGCTTCGCCACCGGCCAGCCGGTGGACGTCACCAAACTCGTCACCGGCCTCGGCACCCCGGAATACGCCCCCATGCCTGGTCGCACCGGCCCCCTGCCGATGCCCGCCCGCGCCCGCACCCGCCGCGGGTGAAGGTTCTTCAAGGTGGAACCTGCCCTCCGGGCAGGTTTCTTCCCGGCATGGTTCCCGGGTAGAAAATTTCCCCCAGGCAAAAGACCGAGCGTTCGCCCCGCCTGGCTCGTGGTGGGCGGTCAGCTCGCTGACGCCACGCCCGCGGATCACGCGGCGTGAGCAAGCTCACCGCCCACCCGCCAGGAGCAAACGGACCGCCCGCGCCCTCAATCGCCAAACGTGATCCCCTGCGCCAGCGGCAAATCATTCGAATAGTTGATGGTGACGGTCTGGCGGCGCATGTACGCCTTCCACGCGTCGCTGCCGCTCTCGCGACCGCCGCCGGTCTCCTTCTCCCCGCCAAAGGCCCCGCCGATCTCCGCGCCGCTGGTGCCGATGTTCACATTCGCGATGCCGCAGTCACTGCCGCGCGCGGACAAAAACTGCTCCGCCTCGCGCAGATCGGTGGTGAAGATCGCCGAGCTCAACCCCTGCGGGACCGCGTTCTGCAGCGCGATGGCCTCGGCGAGCGTTTTGTAGCCCATCACGTACAGGATCGGGGCAAAGGTCTCGTGTTGCACGACCGGCCAGTCGTTCCGCGCCTCGACGATCGCAGGCGTAACGTACCCGCCTTTGAGACGTCCACCGCCTTGCAGGATCCGCCCGCCCTGCTTCTTCACCTCGGCCAGCGCCTTTTGCATGGCCTCCACCGCGGCCTCGTCGATCAACGGGCCGACCAGCGTGCCGGGCTTGAGCGGGTTGCCCACCGGCAGCTGCCGGTAGGCCGCGACCAGGGACTCGGTGAACTTCGCGCGGATGGACTCGTGCACGATGATCCGCCGCGTGCTCGTGCAACGCTGCCCGGCGGTGCCGACCGCCCCGAAGACCACCGCGCGTTTCGCCAGCTTCAGGTCGGCGGAGGGGGCCACGATGATAGCATTGTTGCCGCCGAGTTCGAGCAGCGACCGGCCGAAACGCTTCGCCACCACCTCGCCCACCCGGCGGCCCATGCGGGTGGAACCCGTGGCCGAGACGAGCGGGATAAGGCCGTCATGGCTGAGCAGCTCGCCGACCGTCGGGCCGTCCCCGATCACCAGCGAGAAAACCGCCGGATCAACGCCGTGCGCGAGGCAGACCTTTTCCGCCAGCCGGATGCACGCGATCGCGGTGAGCGGGGTCTTCTCCGAGGGCTTCCAGAGCGTGGCATCACCGCACACGGCCGCCAGCGCGCTGTTCCACGCCCAGACCGCCACCGGGAAATTGAAGGCCGAGATGATGCCCACCACGCCAAGCGGCTGCCATTGCTCCATCATCCGGTGCCCCGGCCGCTCCGAGGCGATCGTCAGGCCGTGCAGCTGGCGCGAGAGGCCGGTGGCAAAATCACAGATGTCGATCATCTCCTGCACCTCGCCCGCGCCCTCCGCGCGGATCTTGCCCGCCTCGAGCGTGACCAGCAGGCCGAGCTCCTGCTTCAGCCCGCGCAGGGCCTCGCCGTAGCTGCGGACCACCTCGCCCCGCTTGGGCGCCGGCAGGTCGCGCCACGCCAGGAAGGCTTTCTGTGCGGCCGCGACCGCGAGCTCATAGTCCCCGGGCGTCGCCTGCCGTACCCGCCCGAGCAGCGAGCCGTCGATCGGCGAATGCTTCGCCAGCACCGGCCCCGATCCACCCCAGGCTCCGGCAAACACCCCGGGATTCGTGGCGACCTGCGACAACCCGAGCTTGGGAAAGATCGCCTTGGCGATGGCGGAAACGGAAGTGGATTTAAGCATGGTCATGAAGGGATAGAGAGAGCCTTGCTCCGCTGGGCCGCGGCTCAGCGGGAGGTGAGCCCACCGGGTGGTTATTTTGCGTTGTCACCATATACCTTGCCGCCCCACTGCGTGCCGAGGAAATCCTCCAGCGAGACGGATTCCTGCTTCACGAAGCCGGGGCCGAGCTTCTTCTTCGCGAACAGCTCCAGTACGCCAGTGATGCCGGCGGCGGTGGTGAGCTGGATGGCGTTGAGCTTGCGCCCCTGGATCACGGCGCCGTGCATCTTCTTGATGAAACTGCGCTGCTTGAGCCGGCCCTCGCGGTCCGTGCCGACGACACTGACGTAGAACACGACCACGTCGGACTCCGTCAGCGGCACCTCCTGGTCGAAGATCTGCGTGACCAGCTCCTGCCGCGGCGCGAGGTTCAGGTCGTGCAGCAGAAACTTCATCAGGTCCCGGTGCCCCGGGTAGCGGAGGGTCTTGTAGTTCAGCTCCTGCACGCGGCCCGCAAAGGTCTCCCCCATCGTCGCCACGCCGCCCGAGGTGTTGAAGGCCTCGTACTCGGCGCCATCAATCGTGATGCGTTCCACGCCGTCGAGCGGCATGGTCGTCACCCGCCGCCCGGCGTAAAGCGCGTCCCCGGGCTGGCAGTATTCATTGATCAGGCCGGCCGTGCTCCAGCTCAGGTAATACTTCATCTGGTTGCTGGCGTTCAACGGCAGCGCCCCGACCCGCATCTCGCACGTGCGGACATTGTCGAGCGAGGCGGCCAGCGAGCCGCCCACGATGTTGATCGCGCCGGGGGCCAGGCCGCACTGCGGCATGTAGGTGCCCTTGTGCCGGGCCGCCAGGTCACGCACGAAGGTCGTGGTCTCGACGTCCTCCGTCAGGTCAAAGTAACTCACCCCGGCCTGCGCGCACGCGGCGGCGATCGTCTTGTTGAGGAAGTAGGGCGCGGCGCTGACCACCGCGTCCATCCGCCCGACAAAGGCCGCGAGCGGGGCGGCCTGCTTCACGTCCACGAGGACGAACTTCGCCTTCTTCAGGCCCGTGAGGGAAACGCCCGGGCGGACGTCCGCCAGCGCGACACTTTTGCAGAATTTGCAGGACTCGAGCAGGGTGGCGATGGTTCCGCCGACCTTGCCGGCGCCGATAATGCCAATTTTCATGGGGTTCGTGGGTAGGTTTTTTTGACCACGGATTACACGGACTGGCACGGAGGGAGGGGCCCCGGCTTTTCTGGTCCGTGATAATCCGTGTTATCCTTGGCTAAAATGAGGGGGAGTTCAGTGCGCGTGCCCGGCCTGCACGGCCCGCGGATCGGTGGCGGCGATGATGGCACTGACCGCCTTCTGGTTGAAACCCTTGAAGCCGCCCTTGCGCTCGAGGTTCTCCAGGTGGCTGCCAATGGCCCCGTCCTGCCGGAAACCCTCGGCCTGCGCCGGGGTGATGAGGTTGTTCGCCTGCAGCGCGGCCACGCGCCGCGGGTCCACCCGCCAGCGCTCACCCTCGGTGAAGGCCTGCTTCAGGAACGGGAAGTCCGAGAAGGGCTTCATCGTGCCGATTCCCTGCTCCGCCAGCTGCTCGCGCAGCACACCGTGATTGAAGCGCGCCTCGAGGTGGTGCATCCCGGCCTGCAGGAAACTGTCCCCGTGCAGCCCGCACCAGAGGCCGACCGTGCGTACCGCCGGCATGTCCGGCAGGCGCTTCGCGGCGTAGTCCTCGTTCACCTCGCCGGGCAGCAGGTCCACGTCAGCGAAGACCACGATGCCGACGGTCGCCGACTCCATGACCTGCGCGCCCCACCCGGCCTCGGCGCCGGCGTAGAACCGCTCGCGTTTCTCCAGCCCGAGTTGCTCCATGAATGTCACCAAGTCCGGGAAATACCGCCGCGAGCACCGGAAGGTGTGGTGGTCGTGGTTGGCCCAGCCCAGCCCGAGCTGGTCCTGCCGGCGCTTCTGCACGCGGCCGGCGCGGTTGCGGAACATCCAGTAGTCCCGCTCCTCGGCGAAGAACAGCTCGCAGGCCACGTCCCGGCCCACGTGGGCGAGGGCTTTTTCCAGCACCGCGAAGGCTTCCCGCGCCCCGTCGTCGTCGTGGTCAAAATCCCGCTTCCGCGTCCGCCACAGCTCGCGCACCCGCAGGACGGCGTCCGCGAAACCGGGGGCCGGCTCCTGCCCGGTGAAACCGCGATAGCCCAGCCGCTCCACGGCCTGCAGCCGTGCACCGTTTTCCTCGTTGACCGTGAGCACACGCAACCGGGCGCAGGGCCGTCCGGCGATCTCGCCCCGGAGCCCGTGCCGGCTCATGAAATCGGCCAGATACTCCGGCCGCACCGCCAGCGACCGCGGGAACGCCGAGGCCGCCGCCCGGGTGTCCACCAGCACACGCGGCAGCATCGCATGGGGATGCGCCAGCGCCCGGTGGCCGTCGGGCACGTCGGTCGCCTCCGGACGGAAGCCGACCGCATGAAATTCCTGCTCCTGCTCCGGGGAGAGGACCAGGTGGTCCGTCCACTCGAAGAATTCCGTACCCGTCTCGTCGTGCATGCGCTGCGCGAGCCGGGCGGCGAAGGAGTTTTGGGCGAGAAAGGCGTGGAGGTGCCGCGAGAGCAGCGCCTCGGCCTCGTAGGCCAGCGGCCAGTTGAAGTTTTCCGGGGTGGGAAGCGTGGACATGGGGTGACTTTTGCCTGTGTCATAAACTCCGCCCGCCATTAACCAAGCCTCTTCTGGCGATCCTGCCTCCAAACCGCGACACCCCCCAGGCATCTCCAGCGTAGCGATCCGGGATCCGGTCAGCCGACGCCGCGGGCTGCAATCAGACGACGACCCACTGGCGGGACCCGCTGCGTCGCGTTTCGTGGCCGGCCGCGCGGCGGCGGCTTTGCGCTTTGCGGCGGCGTGGCTTCGTGTTCACATCGTCCATGGTTTCCGCCGCCCCTGACCTTGCCCTCCTGGCCGGCCGCCTCACCGGCGAGCTGCACACGGGGCGGACGATGCGCGCGCTCTATGCGACCGATGCCTCCGAATACCAGGAAATGCCGCGGGCCGTCGCCCTGCCCCGCACCGAGACCGACGTGCGCGAACTGGTCCGGTTTGCCCATGAACATCGCCTCGGCCTCATCCCCCGCGGCGCGGGCACCTCCCTCGCCGGCCAGGTCGTGGGCTCCGGCATCGTCGTCGACCTCGGCCGCCACCTGAACCGCATCCTCGCCTTCGACGCCGCCACTCGCCGCGTGCGCGTGCAACCGGGCGTCGTGCGCAACGAGCTCAACCTCTTTCTCTCTCCCCACGGCGTGTTCTTCACGCCCGAGACCTCCACCGCGAACCGCGCCATGATCGGCGGCATGGTCGGCAACAACTCCTGCGGCGCCAACTCCATCGTCTACGGCACCACCCGCGAGCACCTCGTCTCGGCCCGCGGCTTCCTCAGCGACGGCTCCGAGGTCACCTTCGGCCCGCTCACCCCGGCGGAGTTCGCCGCCAAGTGCGCCGGACCGGACACGCTCGAGACCAGGATCTACCGCACCGTCCGCGACCTGCTCGGCGACCCCGCGCACCGCCAGCTCATCCGGGACCACTACCCGAAACCCACCGTCACCCGCCGCAACACGGGCTACGCCCTCGATCGCCTGATGGACTGCGGCGTCTTCGACCCGGCTTCGCCCACCCCCTTCAACCTCTGCCGCCTCCTGGCTGGCTCCGAAGGCACGCTCTTCCTCGGCGTCGAGTTCGAGCTCAACGTCGAGCCCCTGCCCCCACCGGGCGCGCTGATGTGCGCGCACTTCGCCACCATCGCCGACGCCCTCCAGGCCACGCTCATCGCGATGCGGCACCGGCCCCACGGCTGCGAGCTCATCGACCGCCACATCCTCGAGTGCACCAAGGCCAACCTCGAGCAGGCCCGGAACCGCTTCTTCGTCCAAGGCGACCCCGGCGCCGTCCTCGTCATCGAGCTCCGCCGCGATACCCGCCCCGCCATCGAAACCGAGCTGAGCGCGCTCGAGGCCGAACTCCGCGCCGCCGGCCTCGGCTACGCCTTCCCGGTCCTGTGGGGCGATGACTGCAACCGCGTCTGGGACCTCCGTCGCGCCGGCCAGGGCCTGATGAACAACGTCGTGGGCGACGCCAAGCCGCGGGAGATCGTCGAGGACACCGCCGTCGCCGTCGAGGACCTCCCCGCCTACATCGCCGAGTTCGACGCCCTCATGCGCGGCAAATACGGCCTGAGCTGCGTCTACTACGCCCACGCGGGGGCCGGCGAACTCCACACCCGCCCGCTCTTCAACCTCAAGACCCCGGCGGGCCTGAAACTCTTCCGCGCCATCGCGACCGACGTCGCCGCCCTGGTGAAGAAATACCGCGGCTCCCTCTCCGGCGAGCACGGCGACGGCCGCCTCCGCGGCGAGTTCATCCGCTTCATGGTCGGCGACGCCTGCTACGCGCTCATGCGCCGCGTGAAGGAAACCTTCGACCCGCACGGCATCTTCAACCCCGGCAAGATCATCGACACGCCGCCGATGGACACGTCGCTGCGCCACGGTCCGGATCAGCCGACCCCGGACTACCAGACCATCTTCGATTTCAGCGCCACCCAAGGCGTCCTTCGCGCCGCCGAGGCCTGCACCGGCGTGGGCGAGTGCCGCAAGACCGCCCTCATGGGCGGCACCATGTGCCCGAGCTACATGGCCACGCGCAACGAGGCCGACACCACCCGCGCCCGCGCCAACCTCCTCCGCCAGGTCCTCACCCACCCGCGCGACGTGGCCAACCCTTGGGACAGCCCCGAGGTCGCCGGCGTCATGGACCTCTGCCTCTCCTGCAAGGGCTGCAAATCCGAGTGCCCCTCCAACGTGGACGTCACCCGCCTCAAGGCCGAGTGGCAGCAACACTACCACGACACCCACGGCGCACCCCTCCGTTCCCGCCTCGTGGCCGGGTTCGCCCGTTCCATGCGTCTGGCCGCCCTCGCCCCCGCGGTCTACAACTGGCTCATCACCGCCCCCGACGTCTCCCGCTGGATCAAGGATTTCGCCGGCTTCGCCCGCGGCCGCAGCCTGCCGCCGCTGCACACGACCACCCTGCGCGCTTGGTTCGCAAAACGTGCCGCTGTGGGCGGCGAGCTTGCCCGTTCGACGGGCTCAGGGCCCCGAGCCTGTCGCGGGGCTCGCGCCACCCCCGCGGCGCTCACAAACTCCGCCCCCCGCCGCGTCCACCTCTTCTGCGACGAGTTCACCGACTACAATGACACGGCCATCGGCATCAAGGCCGTGGAACTGCTCACCCGCCTCGGCTACGAGGTCATCATCCCCGAGCACGTTGAGAGCGGTCGCGCGCAGCTCTCGAAGGGTCTCGTGCGTGACGCCCAGGCCCTCGCCATCCACAACGTCGAACTGCTCCAGGAGGTGATCACCGCCGACGCCCCGCTCATCGGGATCGAGCCCTCGGCCATCCTCGGCTTCCGCGACGAATACCCCGACTTGGTGCCCGCGAAGCTGAAACCCGCCGCCCGCGCCCTCGCGAAGAACGCCCTTCTGATTGACGAGTTCATCGCCCGCGAGGCCGCCGCCGGCCGCATCCGTTCCGACCAGTTCCGCCCCGCCGCCCGCACCATCAAGCTTCACGGCCACTGCCACCAAAAGGCCCTGTCGTCGCTCGGCCCCACCATGCATATGCTCAGCCTGCCCGCCGGCCACCAGGTCACCGCCATCCCCAGCGGCTGTTGCGGCATGGCCGGCTCCTTCGGCTACGAGGCGGAGCATTTCGCCCTGTCCCAGCAGATCGGTGAACTCGTCCTCTTCCCCGCGGTGCGCGCGGCCGACCCGGATACCCTGATCGCCGCCCCCGGCACCAGTTGCCGCCACCAGATAAAAGACGGCACCGGCCGCACCGCCCTGCACCCGATCGAGATCCTGCACGCAGCTTTGCTCTAGATGGAGCGCGTTGCCCCCAACGCGCTGGCCTGGTGTCTTGCGGCCAAGCCGCCCCACCCCAAGATTCCACCCAAGGCTGGCATCCCCATTGCTCCTGCCTAGTCTCCTCCCATGCCTCTCACCCGCTTCTCCGTCCCGCCCCTCCACACCGTCACCCGTTCGCTCTCCGCCGTGGCCATGGGCCGCGAGGCGCCCGATCTCGTCATCACCGGTGCCCGCCTGCTCTCGACCTACACCGAGCGCATCCACGAGGGCCGGGAGGTCTGGATCAAGTCCGGCCGCATCGCCGTCGTGAAACCCGCCGGCACGTTCCAGCCCGCCGTCGGGGTGAAAACCAAGATCTACGACGCCCGCGGCGGCCTGCTCGCCCCCGGCCTCGTCGACCCGCACATCCACATCGAGAGCTCGATGATGACCGCCTGCGCCTACGCCGAGGGCGCCCTGCTCAACGGCACCACCACCATCTTCTGCGACAGCCATGAGATCGGCAACGTCTGCGACGCCGCCGGCATCGAGTGGATGCTCCGCGACGCCCGCCAGGCCCCGCTCAACATCTTTCTCACCGTCCCCAGCACCGTGCCCGCCACCTCGCCCCGCTTCGAGACCGCCGGCGGCGACCTCACCCCGGCCAAGATCGGGAAACTCTTCGACAAGTGGCCCGAGGCCGTCGCGCTCGGCGAGAAGATGGACTTCGTGCAGGTCGCCATGGGCGACAAGCGCAGCCACGCCGTCCTCGGCGAGGCCATCCGCCGCGGCAAACCCGTCTGCGGCCACATCTACGGCCGCGAGTTCGTCGCCGCCGGCGCCGCCGCCGGCATCACCGATACGCATGAGTCCATCGACCGCGACATCGCCGACGACTTCCTCGAGAACGGCCTGTGGATCTTCCTCCGCGGCGGCCCGCCGACCACGCCGTGGCACTCCCTTCCCCTCGCGATCAAGACCGTCACCGAGCTCGGCGCCAACCCGAAGCGCGTCTGCGTCTGCACCGACGACCGCGACGCCGACGACCTCTTCCTCTTCGGCCTCGACTGGGTCGTGCGCGAGGCCGTGAAGCACGGCATGAAGCCCGTCACCGCCTGGAGCATGGGCTCCCTCCACCCGGCCACCCGCTACGCCAAGGATGCCGACCTCGGCGGCATCGCGCCCGCCCGCCGCGCCGACCTCGTGCTGCTGAACGACGACCTCGTCCCGCAAAACACCTGGTACGGCGGCGAACTCGTGGTCGAAGACCGCAAGGTCACGCCGATCCTCGATAAAGCTCTCTCGAAGCGCTACCGCTACCCCAAGGCCGCCTACGCGACCGTGAAGATCGCGCCGAAACTGAAACTCACGCCCGCCCTGCCCACCGGTCCCGTCACGGCGAACGTCATCCGCACCGCCCTCCCCGGCATCATTCTCTTCCACGACAAGGTCGCCCTGAATCCGGCCCCCGGCCAGACTTGGCCCGACCTGTTTGCACAGCACGGCCTCTGCTTTGTCACGGTCGTCGAGCGCCACGGCAAATCCGGCCGCGTCGCCCACGGCCTGCTCAAGGATTTCAACCTGCAGGAAGGCGCCGTCGGCAGCTCCGTGGGTCACGACGCCCACAACATCATCCTCGCCGGCACCCACGAGGCCGACCTTCAGCTCGCTCTCAAGACCATCAAGGCCATGCGCGGCGGCGTCTGCGTCGTGCGCGGCGGCAAGGTCGTCGCCAAGATCGCCCTGCCCGTCGCCGGTCTGCTCTCCGACAAGCGCGCCACTGTGGTCGCCGCCGAATCCACCGCCCTCAAGGCCGCCTGGACCGCGGCCGGCTGCACCCTGCCCTACATGGGCTTCAACCTCATCCCGCTCTCCGTGATTCCGGAAATCCGCATCACCGACCAGGGCCTCGTGACCGTACCGGGCATGCAGATTTTACCTCTTTTTGAGCCGGCGGCGGACTGATCCCTGGCTTTCCCCCTTGAGCCGAATTCCCCGAGCCATGACCTTCAGATCCATGAAACGGCTCAGCCTTTTTATGCTCGCGTGTCTGGCGGGTGCCTCCGCCCTCGCGCAGACCACCTACACGTGGACGGGGTTTGGCACCGACGGCCTCTTCAGCAATCCCGCCAACTGGCAGGGCGGCTTGGTCCCGACCGGCAATGCGACGGATCGTATCGTCATCCCGGCCAACCCGCGCCCGTTCATCTACTTTTCCGCGCCGGTCAGCGTGGGTGACATCACGTTCAGCGGCATCCAAAACGGGCAATACCTGCAGGCCCAGCCGGAGACTTCCCCCAGCATCACCCTGCACGGCAACGTGAGCACCACCCCGGGCTCCACCTATTGGGGCCTGTTTAGTGTCCCCGTCATCCTGGCCGCCGGCAACCACACCTATGATGCCGGCGGCGCGGCCGACCTCTATCATTTCGCAGCCTTGTCCGGCAGCGGTGGCATCACCAAGACCGGCGCCCGCGGCCTGATCCTCACCGAGACCAGCACCTACACCGGTGGCACGATCATCAACCAGGGGACGGTCTACGCGGGCGCCGACAATGCCCTGGGCACCGGCCCGGTCACCCTGAACAGCAATGGCGGTCTCTCGACGGCCTACCTGGATGGCGCGGGTTATCCTTACGTCACCCTGAGCAACAATTTCCTCCTGGGTGCCACCGCGCGCTTCGGCGATTTCTTCTACCAGACCGGCCCGCTGGTCCTCACCGGGACGGTCGCCCCCGTGACCGGCGTCACCGCCGTGACCGTGCAGCAGGCGGGGTCGCAGCCGCTGGCCTTCGAGGGCGCCCTGACCGATGGCGCCGCGCCCACCAGCTACAGCTTCACCGGCGGCCGATTTTACCTCGGCGGCACCAACACCTATACGGGTGGCACGGTGGTGGACGACGACAGCCAGCTGATTTTCCGGACCGCGGCGTCCGTCCCCACCACCGGACTCATCAAGCTCGGCGGCTATGTGGGCCTCCAGGACAATACGATGAGCGCCACCACCTTCGTCAGCCGCTTCAATCCCGCGTTCTTCGGCGGGATCATCGGATTTGACGACGACGGCGCTTTCACCGGCGACATTGACCTCTCCGCCTTCTACGATCCGACCAACACCCGCCTCGGCACCCTGTCCGAACGCGCCATCCTCACCGGCCAGATCACCCCCTACGGTAACTACAAGTTCGAGGGCAGCGGCCAGCTGCGCCTGCAGGGCACCCATCCGCTGACCGGTTCCGCCGGACTGGATGTGGCCACCCTCCCCGACAGCGCCCCCCTGCTGCTTGTGCTCGGCCAATCCGCGGCCAACAACTACAGCGGCCAGACCTACGCGGTGAACGCGGGCGTGATCTTCGACTCCGCCGGCGCCCTCTCGGCCAACACCACCCTCCACCCGGACATCGCCGGCTACTTCGGCTTCACCGACAACTCCGGGCTGTCCGCCAGCACGCTCATCAGCCAGCTGAATGTCGGCGGCAACATCGGCATCCTCGGCTTTGATGCCAGCGCCGAGCTCAATTTCACCACCAGCACGCCGTTTGAGTACGAGAGTAACGTCAACCTGGGCACCCTCTCGTCCGCCAACGGCGTCGTGTTCCTCGGCTCCGCCAGCCACGCGAAGCTGACCGGGTCCCTGACCACGCAGGATGCCGGCGCGGCCAATTATTTCTTCACCGGCTACCGCGGGGGCTCCCTCGAGGTCGCCAGCCTGCTCGAGGGCAACCGCTCCGTGCAGGTCGGCCTGCCTTCGTTTTATCCGCTCGAGCAGGGGGAGATCACCGGCCAGGTCATCCTCTCTAATCCGGCCAACACCTACAGCGGCGGCACCGAACTCGTCTCGGGCGTGCTGACCGTGTCCAACGACGCGGCCCTGGGCACCGGTGGCCTGACCATCAGCAGCGGATCGTCTCCGGTCACCCTGCAAACCGGCGCCAGCTTCACCAAGAACATCCTGCTCGCCAGCGGCATCCTGGAGCTATCCCCCCTCAGCATCCCCACCAATGTGAGCGGTATCCTCTCGGGTCCGGGCTCGCTGGCCGCCGCCAACCCGCTGATGCTGAGTGGCGCCAACACCTTCAGCGGGGGCGTGCAGTTCAAATGGACGGAGTTCACCGTCGCCCATAACACGGCCCTGGGTACCGGCGGGGTCGTGCTGGAGGACGGCGCGGACCTGATCTTCACCACCACCGCGCCGGTCATGGGCAGCCTGCTGCTCGGCACTGCCAACTACGATGAGGGCACCGATAACAGCGGGCTTTACTTCAGCGCGGGCGGCAGCCCGGTGGTCCTGACGATCAACCAGACCGAGGACGCGTATTATGACGGCGCACTGATCGAGAACGGGTCCGTGGGTTCGCTGGTCAAGACCGGACCGGCCGCCCTCACGATCTACGGCAGCCGTGGCTTCTACGACACCCCCTACACCGGCGGCACCACCATCCTCGCCGGCAAGCTGATCGCCGGGAACGCCGACGCCCTCGGCACCGGCCCGATCACCCTCAACGGCGGCGAACTCGCGGCCTCGCCGGGGGTGACGATCAGCAATGCCCTCACCCTGCTCAGCGGCCGCCTTGGGGGCAACGGAACCTTCGCCGGCCCCATCAGTGTCGGCACCGGGGTGACCCTCGCGCCGGGGGAATCACCCGGCACCCTGACCTTCGCCGCCGGGCTCACCCTCGGACCGGGGGCGCGCTCGACTTCGAGGTGCAATTCCCCGCCGGCGCGGCGGGCACTGGTTACGACACCTTGCTGGTCACCGGCGGCGCCATCACGGTGACCGCCACCTCCGGCAATCCGTTCAGCCTGCGGGTAATCTCCCTCAGCGCCGGCGGCGATCCGGGCAACGCGTCCGGCTTCAGCGCCAGCACCGCCTATTCATGGCTCCTCGCCACGGGCAACCCGGGCGGAGGCATCAGCGGGTTCGATGCCGCCGACTTCCTGATCGATACCACCGCGTTCAGCAGTCCGCGCGACAGCGGGGTTTTCTCCCTGAGCCAGGGCCTGAGTGGCGGCAATCCCGCCCTGTTTCTGAATTTCACCCCGGTGCCGGAGCCCTCGACCTACGCGTTGCTGGGCGTGGGCCTGGGGCTGGTCTTGCTCACCGTGCGCCGTCGCCGGCTCTAGGCGGCGCGTCACCACCCCGGGGCATGACCCGGGCATGACTTTCTTCCCCTATCGCCCCGCGCGGGGTTGTGCTAGGCTACGCGGATGGATTTCAGGCCCAAGGACCGCGGCACCTACTACACCTCCTTTGCCTTCGGGAGTATCGTCTTTGCCTGCTACGGCGGCGTTTTCACGACCGACACCTTCTTCGCCTGGTCGTGGTTGCCCGTCCCTTCCGAGTGGCTGATGCTCGCCTCCATCCTCCTCGGCATGGTCTACACGCTTCTGGGTGTTCTGGGTGACGGCTTCGTGGATTGCCGGCAGGGACGCTACATCTGGCTCTATTTTTTCCTCCAGTGCGCTTTGCTCACGATCATTGTCGTGATCAGCCCCACCCGCGGCTTCATGGGCATGCTGTGCCTGCCCGTGGTGAGCCAGTCGATCTTCCGCCTCCGCTGGCCCGGCCGGGTCGCGGTCTGCGGCTATCTCTTTGCCCTGACCGTCGCCCTCTGGGGCATACCTTACGGCTGGAATTCGGCCTTCAGTGCCATGATCAGCTACTCGGCCGGCTTCGCCTTCACTATCGCCTTCACCTTCATCACCACTCAGGCCCTCGCGGCCCGGGCCGGTTCCGAGAAACTCCGCCACGAGCTGGCGGAGGCCAACGCCCAGCTCCGGGCCCAGGCGGAGCAGACGGCCGAGCTGGCCACCACCCGTGAGCGGAACCGCGTCGCCCGTGAGATCCACGACGGCGTCGGCCATTACCTCACTGTTATCAAGACCCAGCTCGACGCCGCCTCCGCCCTGCTGCCCACGCAACCGGAACGGGCGCGCGAGGCCGTCACCAAGGCGGCCAAACTCTCCGCCGAGGCGCTCGACGACGTCCGTCACTCCGTCGGCGCCCTCCGTACCGACACCGGCCGGCCGCCGCTGCCCGAGGCCCTGCGCGAGCTCGCCGGCCACGGCGACCCCGTCCCCACGCTCACCATCGAGGGCGAGCCCCGCACCCTGGCGCCCGGCGTTGAGCACGCTCTTTACCGTGCGGCCCAGGAGGGCCTGACCAACATCCGCAAACATGCCCGGGCCACCCACGCCCAGCTGCGCCTGGACTTCCGGACCCCGCACACGCTCCGGCTTGAACTGGCGGACAATGGCATCGGCACCGGCCCGGACGCGGACCAGACCGGGTTCGGCCTGCGCGGCCTGCGGGAGCGCATCGCGGTGCTTGGCGGCAAGGTCGAATCCGGCAACCGCCGCGAAGGAGGCTTCCAGCTGCGCGTGGAGGTCCCGGCGTGAAACTGAAGATCTTTTGTAGGGCGGGGTCGCCGAACCCCGCCGCGAACGTGATGTCATGTTCGCACGAAGGCGGGGTTCGGCGACCCCGCCCTACACCCAGACCATGAAAAAAATCCGCCTCCTCCTCGTCGACGACCAGTCGCTCTTCCGCGAGGCCCTGCGCACGCTGCTCTCCCTCCAGCCGGACCTGGAAATCGTCGCCGAGGCCGAGAACGGCGAACGCGCCCTTGCCCTCGCCAAGGTGCACCAGCCCGACGTCATCCTGATGGATCTCCGCATGCCGGTCATGGGCGGCGTCGAGGCCACGCGCCGCATTCAGCAGACCGCCCCCGCGATCCGCGTCATGGTCCTCACCACCTTCGAGGAGGATGAGGAGATCTTTGAGGCCTTGCGCGCCGGGGCCGTGGGTTACCTGCTGAAGGCCTGTTCCGCCGACAAGTTGTGTGAATCGGTGCGCGCCGCCGCCAAGGGCGCCGCCGTGCTCGAGCCTTCCGTGGCCGCCCGACTGATGGCCGAGGTCAACCGGTCCGCTGCGCATAGCGGCCGGAAGGCGACCCAGGTCCTCGCCGACCCGCTGACCGAGCGCGAACTCGCGGTCCTGAAGCTCCTCGCTGCCGGCCGCAGCAACAAGGAGATCGGCACGGGCCTGAACATCACCGAGGGCACGGTGAAGAACCACATGACCAACGTGCTCGGCAAGCTCGGCGTCCTCGACCGCACCCAGGCCGCCCTCAAGGCCCGCGAGCTGGGGCTGATCTGAAGCAAGTCACCAGATACCAACCACACCCTCAGGCTAAACGACGCGAATCCGAACCCATGAGCGATGAATAGCGTCCCTTAGTGGTTCCCGCCCCCAGATCATCGCCTGTCTGTCGTCTTCCTTTTCGTGGGTTTTTGTGCCTTTTTGTGGCCAAGATGAATTTTGACTTCCCCGCCCGCCGCGCCCGCATCGCCCGTGCGCTCGCCCTGACCGACGAAGTGCTGCTCATCGGCTCCGGCCACCCGCTGCCCAAGCCCGAGATCAGCGACGCCCTCCTGCCCTACATCGCGCACCAGGAATACTATTTCCTGACCGGCCACCTCGACGCCATCGGCGGCATCCTGGCCTTTGATCCGCGCGACGGCGCGTGGACCTCGTTTGTCCCCGAGGTGACCGAGATGGATCGGGTGTGGGAAGGCCGCGAACAGCTCCCCGGCGAACCGCTGACCTCCTTTCCCGCCTGGTTCTCCGCCCGGCGCGGCCGGCCGGTCGTGCTGCTGGGCGCGCCGGTCAGCGGGATCTCCGCGGACGAGACCCGCACGGCCGCGGTCCGCGAACGCTACAAACACGCCCGGCGCCCGAAGGAGGCCGCCGAAATCGCCGTGCTGCAGCGCGGCGCCGCCGCCACCGCCGCCGGCTACGCGGCGATCCAGCCGCTGCTGCGGCCCGGCGTCAGCGAGCGCACACTCCAGATCGAACTGGAGGCGGAGTATTTCCGGCACGGTGCCCAGACCACGGGCTACGACTCGATCGTCGGGGTCGGCCCGCAGAGCGCAGTTTTCCATGGCTCGCCCTCGCCCGACCGTGTGGCGCGGAACGGGGATTTCATCCTCATCGACTCCGGCGCGCAAGTGGACCGCTACGTGACCGATGTCACCCGCACCTACGTGGCGGGTCGGGCGTCGCCCTTCCAACGTGACCTCTACCAGGTCGTGCTCGGCGCCCAGGAACGCACCTGCGCCCTCTGCCGGCCGGGCGCCGAATGGAAGGATCTCCACTACGCCACCGCCACCGACCTGATGACCGGGCTCGCGGCCATGGGCGTCGTACGCGGCAACCCCTCCTCACTCGTCGAACAGGAGGTGCACACCCTGTTCTATCCGCACGGTCTCGGCCACATGGTCGGCCTCGGCGTTCGTGACGCCAGCGGCCTCGAACCCGGCCGCACCCGCGATCCGCGTCCGAGCCTGCGCAGCCTCCGCATGGACCTGATCCTGCGCGAAGGCTACGTCGTGACGGTGGAACCCGGCCTCTACTTCATCCCCGCCCTCCTGCGCGACGCCGGTCGCCGCTCGCGCTACGCGCAGGCGGTCGACTGGGACCTCGTCGACCGCCACCTGCACCTCGGTGGCGTGCGGATCGAGGACAACCTCCTCGTCACCGCCGGCGCCCCGCTGAACCTGACCGCCGCGATCCCGAAGGACCTGAAGTAAGCGGCAGGGCGGGATCCGAAAATCCCGCCTTCCACTCACACCTTCAGCCAGCGCCGCATGCCGGCGCCGACGATGGCGAGCGAGAGCAGCGAACTGACCGGCATGATGATCGCCGCGAGCAGTGGGTTCATGTGGCCGCTGACCGCCAGGCCGACGGCGAACGCATTGTAGACGACCGAGAAGACCAGCAGCGCGGTGTGGGTGCGGCGGCGCGCCGCGTTCACCGCGAAGAGCCGGCGCAGCCCGCCGATGCCCTGGCCGAGATAGTAGAAATCCGCTTTCCCCTCGAGCACGCCGCGGTGGATCACCGGGGTCCCGCGGGCGAAGGCCGTGTCAAACGCGAGGCTGTCGTTGGCGCCGTCGCCCAGCATGAGGGTGTCGCGCCGGTCTAGCATTTTCACCCACGCCGCCTTCTGCTCGGGACTCACGCCGGCGACGCCGTTGGCCGCGGGCAGCCCCAAGGCCCGGGCCATGGCCGCCACCTTGTCCGGTTGGTCGCCGCTGAGGATATAGGCCTCGAAACCATCGCGCCGCAGGGCCGCCACCTCAGCCACCGCGTCGGCCCGCACCGCGTCCTCGAATACAAAGCGCGCGAGCACGACCCCGTCGCAGGCAAATTCCGTGCCGGCCATTTCCGGCTGCCGGGCGCGGTCGTCGCACCCCGCCTTGCCACCGGCCCACCCCGCCCGCCCCAGGGTCCAGGTCCCGGCCCCCGTCTCCAGCTTCACGCCATACCCTGTTTCCTCGCTGATCACGCCCGCCAGGGGTTCCCCGCCGCCGGGACCGGCGAGCAGGTTCTCGCAGAGGCTCTGGCTCACCGGGTGCGCGTTGTCCCGGACCAGGGTGAGCAGGGCGGCGCGGGCGGTCGGGGCGAGACCGGCCAGCGCGTCCGGGTTGCGCAACACCGGCGTCTCCAAGGTGAGCGTGCCGGTCTTGTCAAAGATGAGCTTGCGGATGCGCGCCAGCCGCGGCCACAGGTCCGCCTCGCGCACAAACACGCCGTGCCGGCGCAACGCCACCGTGGCCATCTCGTCGGCCAGCGGCAGCGACAGGCCGATCGCGCAGGGACAGGACACCACGAGCACGGCGGTCACGACCGAGAAAGCGTGCACGGCATCGTGCGTGGCCAGCCACCAACCCGCGCCAGCGAGCGTCGCCGCAACAAAGATGGCGATGAGGTAGCCGCCCACCACCCGTTCCAGCCAGCGGTGGCGGAAGGCATCACGGCCGGCGGGCTGCAGCAGCTTGGCCAGCAACGAATCGGTCCACCCCTGCAGCGCGCGCAGCTGGATCTCGCCGCGCACGAGCGACACTGCCCCGGCCGGTACGCGGCCACCCTGGCGGTATTCACGCGGATCGGCCTCACCGGTGATCCAGGCGGTGCCAAAGGTCGCCGCGGACGATTCCAGCTGGGCCTCCACGGGGACTACCTGGCCCGAGCGCACGCGAAAAATGTCTCCGGGCCGCAGGTTCTCTACCGGCTGGTCCACCGCCGCGCCGGAGGGGCCGAGCACCCGCACCTTGTGCGGCCGCGCCTGCACGCTGAGCAGCCGGCGGCGGTTGTGCTCCACCGCGGCGACCTGCGCCCAGCGACCGACAAGCATCAGCAGGATGAAGGTGCCGACGAAATCGAAATAGACGTATTCCTCGCGGCCGGCGATCCAGCCGAAGAAGGAGCCGGCGTAGGCACCGAGGATGCCCACGGCGATCGGCAGGTCGATATGCAGCACCCCGCTGCGCAGCGCTCCCAGGGCCCGGCCGAAGAAGTAGCTGCCGCCCGTCAGCAGGCTCAGCGTGGCGAAAACCATCGCCAGCGTGTTGAACAGCGGGGCGTACGCGAAGGACGCCTCCATGCCGAAATACGCGGGCAGCGCAAACAGCATGATGTTCATCGAGAACGCCGCGCACAGGCCCACGCGGCGGACCAGCTGCCGGCTCTCCGGCACCGCGGGTTCCTCGCCCGGAGGCCCCACCAGATAGTTGAACCCCTGCAGGGCGCGCGCGAAAGCCACCGCGTCAAACTCCCCCCGCGCCCACTGCAACCGCATGCGCCCGACCTGGGCATCGGTCTGGATGGCGAGCGAACCCTTCTGCTGGTGAAAAATCTTCTCGATCAGCCACACGCAGCCGGCGCAGGAGATGCCCTGCACCTCGAGCATCAGAGCGGACGGACCGGGGGACTTCTCGACCTCCAGCTGCATCTCTGCCAGCCACGCGTAGTCGCGCGGCTGGAACACCACCTGGTCAACCGGCGCCACGACCGTGTCCCGGATCTTGTAATAACCCTCCAGGCCGTGCTCATGCACCAGCCGGAACACGTAGGCGCAGCCGGTGCAGCAAAAGCCGCTCTCCCGCGTGCGTTCCGTCTGCAGCGGCGTGCCGCAGTGGCGGCAAAGGTGAACGGGGGCGGCTGGCTCGGCACGCAGTCCACGCACTCGCACCGTCGGGCTCACACCCCCGTTCACCAAGTTTTTTCCGAAGAAAGTCATGTTATCTGGTCGGCGAGTTGCAGTGGGCCGGAATTCGCGCCTCAGAAACACACAAAGTCGTTCACCCCGGGGCCGCCCAGGCCGAGCGTGCCGCGCAGGCGCCACACCAGGATGGCGGCCACGACCAGAGCCATCGCGGTCTGGATCCGGCCCAGCCACACCGGGCCGATCCGCACGCGGATGAGATGGTAGTTGGCCTGTGCGAACCAGAGCAGCGGCACGGTGCCGAGGCCGAAGGCGAGGAGCGTCTCCGCCCCGCGCGCGGCGGAGCCGGACAGCAGGGCCAGCGACAGGAGGAAGTACAGCGGCCCGCAGGGCAGCAGCGGCGTGGCGATGCCGAGGAGGCCGGCGGCCCGCAGGCGCGAGCCCCCGCGCAACCGGGCCGACACCGCCCCATAGGCACGACCGAGCAGTGGCAGTTTCGGCAACCGCTGGTCGAAGCGCACCGCCACGGCCACGAAAAACAGCACGAGCAACCACGGCAGGTAGCGCATCGCGCCCTCGCCGATGAACGACAGCGGCACGCGGCCGATGCCCCCGACCAACGCGCCCAGCAACGTGTAGCCAGCCAGCCGGCTGAGATGATAGACCGTGGCCACGGTATGCGGGTCGGCCTCATCGCGCCGCGCCGGCATGAGCGAGCAAGCCAGCGGTCCGCACATGCCGGCACAGTGCAGGCTTGTGACCAGCCCGGCCAGCAGCGCGGATCCGGGGCCGGTGATGCCGGCAAGCTCGGCGGTCATGGCTTCGCCTCCTGCTTCGCCAGCGGCACCGACTGCACGTTCGCCTGCCGCGCCACCGTAAACATGACACCCCAGCCGATCACGAGCAGCAGGAAGCCGGCGCCGACCCAGAGCCAGAGGCTCCAGGCAGTCCCGCCCGAAGCGGGCGGGTTGGAGGCGGACCCCACGCCCGGGTCATTTGCCGTCATCATCATGCTCCTTCTTTGATCCGGCTGACTCGCGCGCATGCTCCACCCGCTCCTCTTCATCCTCGCGCAGCAATTTCGGATCGGGCCCCATGAACTCGACCACCCGGGACAGTTCGTAGGTGCGGTCCACATCCTCCACCTTCACGGTGAAATGGAAGGCGCCGGTGTAGCGGTGGCGGTCCACGGAGAGCACGAGGGGCGAGACCTGCTCGGCCTGCGCCGCCAGTTGGACCGGGGCGTCAAACCCGGTGAGGTGCACCCCTTCCGGCACGCCCTCGGCAGTGACGAGGTAGGTGGCCGGAATGGAGCGCTTGTTGACGAGGCGCACCATGAATTGGTTCCGCACGGCGTCCTCGCCCACGAAGTAGGCGGCCCCGCTCATGCGGTACACGAGAAAACCAGCCGGCTTGACGGTCGAGAAGGCGAAGGTGGCGACGGCGACGCCAACCAGCAGCAGGATGAAATAGACGATCGTGCGGGGCCGGACCCAGCGGGTGCGGCCGCCAGCCAGGCCGACGAAGGAATCGTAGCGCACCAAGCCCTTCGGACGGCCGACCTTCGTCATCACCTCGTCACACGCGTCGATGCACGCGGCGCAACCGATGCACTCCAGCTGCAGGCCATGGCGGATATCGATGCCGGTCGGGCAAACCTGCACGCAGCGGTTGCAGGCCACGCAGGCGCCCGCATCGGGCGTGCCCAGCTTGCCCCGTGGCTCCCCGCGCTTGGTGTCGTAGCCGATGACCATCGAGTTATCGTCGGTCAGCGCGGACTGCAGGCGGCCGTAGGGACAGATGACGATGCAAAGCTGCTCCCGGAACCAGGCGAAGTTGAAATAGAGGATGCCGGCGCTCACGAACACGAAGACGAAGGCCGCCCAGTGTTCCCCCGGGGCCGCGCTCATCATGTGCCAGACCTCGGGCAGACTCACGAAATAACTGAGGAAGAGGTGCGTGATCAGCAGCGAGGCCACGATGAACAGCCCATGCTTGGCCACGCGCTTGCCCACCTTGGCGCCCGTCAGCGGGGCTTCCTTCAAGGCGCGGCGCTCCGGGGCGTCCCCGTCGATCCAACGCTCGATCAGCCGGTAGACGTGCTCCAGATAGACCGTCTGCGGGCAGGCCCAGCCGCACCAGAGGCGGCCGAAAAGGGCGGTCAGGAAGAACAGCGCAAACCCGAGCCCCGTGAGGCCGAAGAAGAGCAGCCACGTGTCCTGGGCCGCGAGGGTGTAGCCGAAGAAGTGAAAGCGCCCCTCCGCGATGTCGATGAACACCGCCGGGTGGCCGTTGACCGGGATCCAGGGCAGGACCAGGTAAAACGCAATCAGCGCCCAGCCGCTCCAGCGGCGCGCGACGGTGAACCGCCCGCCGACATCCGCCGGATGGATGTCCCGGCGCGAGCCGTCGCTGGCGATGGTCGTGACCGAGTCGACCGAGGGCGCGAGACGCGCCTTCGGGTGCTTGGCCGACGAGGGGGTGAGTTTGGAAGGTTCGCTCATGCGTGGTTTGAGCGGGGGCCCGTTTCCCGGACGGGCCTGGCCGGACGGGGGTTATTTGGCGATCTCGACGGTGATCGGTTCGCCTTGTTTATGATGGGAGAGAAGGTAAGCGACGACCTCGGCGGTCTTTTTCTGGCCGAGCACGGGCTCCCAGGCGGGCATGCCCTTGGCCAGCACGCCACTCTTCAGGGTCGCGTAGATTTCCTTCGGCGTGCCGCCGTGGATCCAGGCCGTGTCGGTGAGGTCCGGACCAACCGCGCCGGGGTTCTCCCCCTTGCCCTTGAGGCTGGCCAGATGGCAGGCCACGCAGAGCGAGTTAACGGTCGCCTTGCCGGCCTCGGTGAAGACCGGGTTGGCGCTCATGTCCCAGAAGAGCTGATCGTTGGTGACATCGATGGACGAGGCCATCTTGGCGGCGGCGATCTGCGCCATCGCGGCGTCCACCCGGGCGCCATCCGTCGGCAGGATCTTGGCGATCATGTGGGCGAACCAGAACACGATGGAGAAGGCGATGGCGCCGTACAAGGTGTTCAGCCACCAGTTGGGCAGGCGCTGATCGAACTCCTGGATGCCGTCATAGATGTGCGGCCGGAGGGCGGGACCGTTCTGGTCCGGAGGCGGCGTCGGGTGCGAATTCATGAAGGGAGATCAGTCGGTTTCGAAGGGCAGGTTGGCCATCCGCTCGCCCTGGGCGGGCTTCATGCGCGAGGCGCGCCAGGCGGCGGCGAGGAAAACGATCGACGCCACGGCGAGGGCGACGACGGGGAAAATGAGCTGCCAGTCTTCGTAGATGATGCGGCGGAACATGGGAGGATGGGGTTGAAGTGAGAGTGAACGTGAGGGTGAGTGGGTGCGGAGGTTGGCCGGTGTTCTTGGTCCTTGTTACTTGGCACTTGTGACTTGGGCGCCCGTCGCCTGCCACTTCTTGCCCAGCGACTGCAGGTAGGCGGTGAGGGCGACGATTTCCTTGTTGGGCTCGGTGAAGCGGCCCTGGTCGCGCAGTTCTTGCGTGATCTGCTTGGCCTGCGCCTTGGCGAGGGCGTCAATCTCGGCGGGGGACCAGTTGGGGAACGGGACGCCCAGCATGCGCTGCACGCGGATCTTGGACGGGAGCGCGGCGTAATCGGTCTCCTGCTCATGCAGCCAGGTGTAGGCCGGCATGTTCGAGCCCGTCGAGATGGCGCGCGGGTCGCGCATGTGGTCGTAGTGCCAGGCGTGGTTGTATTTGCCGCCGACGCGCGCGAGGTCGGGACCGGCGCGGCGGGAGCCCCACTGGTACGGGTGATCCCAGATGGACTCGCCGAGGCGGGAGTAGTCGCCGTAGCGCATGACGTCCGGCACCAGGGTGCGGATCATCTGGGAGTGGCAGGTGTAGCAGCCCTCGCGGACGAAGAGGTCGCGGCCGGCGAGCTCAAGCGGGGTGTAGACGGCGGCGACCCGGTCCTCGGTCTGGAGCCGGCGCTCGATGGTGAGCATCGGGATGATCTGGATCAGGCCGCCCACGGCGACCGCCAGGAAGGTGAGGACGGTGAACGGCAGGGCGTTCAGCAGGAGCTTGTCGTACCACTCGCCCCAGGACTTGCCGCGGCTCTGGAAATGGCCGATGGCGAGGAGCACGCAGAAGGCGGTGGCGACCAGGCCGAGGATGTTGAGCCAGCCGGTGGTGAACATCCAGATGAAGGCGGCCAGACAGCCCAGGGTGCTGAAGATGACCGGGGCGTTGAAGATCGTGGCGCCGGCGCTGAGCGTCTCCTCGGGGGTGTGCTTCTCGACGTAGACTTCCATCGAGCCGTTGACCACCTGGGCGCCGCGGATGGACCGGAAGATGTTGTAGGCCATGATCAGGAAGCCCGTAAGGTACGCGCCGCCGCCGACCACGCGCAGCAGCATCAGGAAGCGGATCGAGTTCAGCGTCTCGAGGAAGTTGGGGTACTTCAGGATCGTGCCGCCCTCGGCCGTGGCGTTGAGCATGAGGCCCTGGGTGATACCCGAGGCCCACATGGCGCCCATGTAGAGCAGGATGCCGAACATCCCGAGCCAGAAGTGCAGGTTGGCCAGCGACTGCGAGTGCAGCGGCCGGTTCCAGAGGCGCGGCACGAGCCAGTAGAACATGCCGGCCGCCATGAAGCCGTTCCACCCGAGCGCGCCGCCGTGGACGTGGCCGATGATCCAGTCGGAATAATGCGCGAGGGCGTTGACCGACTTGATCGAGAGGAGCGGCCCCTCGAAGGTGGCCATGCCGTAGAAGGTGACGCCGGCGGCGAAGAACTTGATGACCGGGTCGGTGCGGAGCTTGCCCCACGCGCCGCGCAGGGTGAGCAGACCGTTCAGCATGCCGCCCCAGGAGGGCGCCCAGAGCATGAGTGAGAAGGTCATGCCGAGGAGCTGGAGCCAGTTGGGCAGCGCGGTGTTGAGGAGATGGTGGGGGCCGGCCCAGATGTAGAGGAAGACCAGCGACCAGAAGTGGATGACCGAGAGCCGGTACGAGTACACCGGCCGTTCCGCCGCCTTCGGCAGGAAGTAATACATGATGCCCAGGATCGGCGTGGTCAGGAAGAAGGCCACGGCGTTGTGCCCGTACCACCACTGGACCAGGCCGTCCTGCACGCCGCCGAAGACCGGGTAGCTGTGCACCCACGAGGTCGGGATCGACAGGTGGTTGACGATGTAGAGCATCGCCACGGTGATGATCGTCGCGATGTAGAACCAGATGGCGACGTAGAGGGACTTCTCGTGGCGCTTCGCCAGGGTCCAGAAGAAGTTGACCGCAAAGACGACCCAGATGAGCGCGACCGCGATGTTGATGGGCCAGATGAGCTCCGCGTATTCCTTGCCGCGGGTGAGGCCGAGCGGGAGGGTGATTGCGGCCGAGACGATGATCAGCTGCCAGCCCCAGAAGTGGAGGTTCGACAGGAAGTCGCTAGCGAGGCGGGCCTTCACCAGGCGCTGCGTCGAGTAGTAAACGCCGGCGAACATCATGTTGCCGACGAAGGCGAAGATCACCGCGTTGGTGTGCAGCGGGCGGAGGCGGCCGAAGCTCAGCCACTGCTGGCCGAAGTTCACCTGCCAGAAATTGAGCTGGGTCGCGATGAGCACGCCGACCAGCATGCCGACGGCCCCCCAGATGACCGAGGCGAGCAGGAACTGCCGCACGATCTTGTCGTTGAATTCAATGATGGTTTTTTGTCCGGTCGTCATGGGAGATTCGGGAGGGGGTTCAGAAATAGGCGGGTTCCTGGGCATCGAGGCGCTGCAGGCAGCCGCGGCAGGGGGGGCGGACGCCACGCCGGCAGCCGCAGCCGCCGGAGGCGTGGGCCGCGGGGGCGGGAGTGACGGGGGCGGTCGGGCGGGCGGGCACGATCAACGGCGTCTCATCGGCGAGCGGGAGCAGGGAATCCCGCTCGGGGCTGGTCAGGTGGCGGCGGCGCTGCTCGCGGGCAAAAAGCACCACGAAGGTGCCGGCCAGGAGCAGGCTGAAGAATATAGTGAGGGGGATGACAGACATGGCGTGGATATGTCTGCTTTACCCTAGTCTTTTCCCTGGGGGTCCGGCTGCGCATCCCTTGCTCTAGACGCGGCAGGCCTTGTCAAAAAATGCGTGGCCACGTGGACCGAGTGCCGGAGCCGGGCCTGGGCGCTGAACCAAAACTCTTCATCGCGGCCGGGCGGGCAGCCCGCCTGCTCCCACAGCAGGTAGGCCGCGTGCTGGATGTCACGTTCACTGGGCTCCGGGGCCGGGGCGCGGGGCGGGCGGGCTTTCATGCCGCCACTGTAACTGCCTCGGGACGGACCGGCTCCGCGCCCCTTGGCCTTCGTGCCGCGATGCTTGTCCAAGATATGCGCAGAGCCCGCCAACGGCTGCGGCGCAGCGGACTCGTCCCTGTGGCATCCTGCCGGCGTGACTCCTGCACTCGTCCAAAGCCTGGCTGCGCTTTGTCCCGCCATTAAAAAGGAGTGGGGTCAGCTGCTGCACGGTGAGCCGACGATCACGCCGCTGGGCCGTCCCGATACCCTGATGTACCTGATGGATGCGACGCTGGCCCAGCTCTTCTCGGGCCTGGAAACGGGGTCGAACCGCTCGACACAGCAGTGGCTGCGGCGCTGCACGCCGCTGATCGGGCCGGTGCACGGTTACTGCGCGTGCGGGCTCAACCCGCTGCTGAAATATTTCACCACCGGCGAGCTGGCGCTGCACGCCGCCGCCGGGCCGCTGCTCGGCAAGGAACTGGAGGAGGTGCTGCTGCTCTTCCGCGCCCTCGCCCAGCAGGAAATCCAGACCCTTTGTTCCGTCTGCCAGCACAAGGGCGTGCCCGGCTGCTGCGAGATGGCGGACAAATCAGCCGGCTCGTCCGAGGCCCGCGCGCATTAACCGGCCGCGGAACGCCGGTGGAGCTTGTCGCGCCAGGTGGTCGGCGCCTCGCCCGCAATCTTGCGGAATACGCGATTGAACTGAGACAGAGACTGGAACCCCGCCTCGTAGGCCGCCTCGCTGATGCGCTTGTGCGGGTTGAGGAGGAGGTTCTTCACCTTTTCGATGCGCACCCGCGCGAGGTAGTCGGTGAAGGTGAGGCCGGTGGCCTGCTTGAACATCTTGCAGAAATAAAACGCGCTGGTGTTCACCGCCCCGGCCACCTGCCGCAGGGACATCTCCTCGCTCTGGTGCTCGGCGATGAAGACCTTGGCCCGCGAGATCATGGGGGACTCGGCCTGCTTGGCGGAGACCATGAGTTCGTTGCTGAGCGTGGCGAGATGCTGGGCGAAGATGGTCAGCAGCCGGAGCACCGCCTCGTATTGCTTCTTTTCCAGCACGCGGGTCTGGAAATAGGCCTCCTCCAGCCGCTTCAGGTCACAATCCACCCCGAAATTGATCAGCTCGCGAGTGAACTTCTTGAACTCCCGCTGGCTCGGCGTGTGCAGCAGGATCTGACCGGTCTGCAGGAAGGCGACGAGGTTCTCCCCCACCCGCACCGGCACGGCGGAGTCGCAGAGACCGGCAAAGCACTTGAGGGTCTTCGGCTCCATGCGCGCTTCCTGCTCGACGCGTTTCTGCAGTTGCAGGCAGGCGGAGCAGGTCTGGTTGGTCTTGGCCAGGAGGGCACAGAACGGATTTTCGTTGGGATCCGTGTGGTGCGGCAGGTCAAAGGCCTCGATGGGCCGCAGATTGATCGGCAAACCCGTCGTTTCGCGGAAGGCCTTCTCGTAATCCTTGTAAATCTCCGAATCGTGGAGCTGGCGGACCAGTTCCCGGCTTTGTCGGACATTGTCGGATGGGGTTACCACGGACGCACTCAAACGTCCTATCCGGCCATGTGCAAATAAGATATTACCCCACCGCACCGTCACCAGTGCGGCTAAGCAGGCCCAATAGCGGCGTTTCTAGCCCCGGCGGGCTTGGCGCCGGCTCACGGGGGGGACCACGAGGACTGGACAGGGTGCCTGCATGAGGACCCCATGGGTGGTACTGCCGACGAGCAGGTCATAAATCGCCCCGTGGCCGTGTGAGCCCATCACAATGTAGGCCGCCCGGGCCGAGACCGCCTTGGCCAGGATCGCCGCCACGGGTGCCCCGCTCCGCTGCACGGTCGTGGCGCGGACCCCGCGCTTGCCGCAATGCCGGTCCAGCGCCCGCAGGCTGCGCGCGGCGGTTTTGCCCGCCACCTCGGTGAGTTCGGTCAACTGGCCGGCGTCAAAGGCGTACACATCGCTCAGCATGACCGGCGGCGGGGGTACGACATGCATCAGGATCAACCGCCCATCCACCCGCCGCGCCAGCTCACAGGCCGCGTTGCACACCTGCACCGCCGCCGGGGAAAGATCGAGGGGTACCAGGATCGTCTTCATGCCCCCACTATACTCCCTTGGCCCGCGGATGCCGGGCGGATCTTGCGACGGTTTCCGCGCCGGTTGCGGGCGTTACAATCAGCCGGCGATGCGGGCCAGCGCCCGCGGGAACAGGACGTTGTTCTCCTTGTGCACATGGTGGTGCAGGTCGGCCTCGAGTTGGGCCAGCCCGGCGAGCATCGCGCGGTGCGTGTTGCAGGCGTCGGCGTCGGGCGCAAAGCCGTCGGTGAGCTCGCGCAGCCGCTCGAGCGCGCGGCCGGCGTCGGCATGCTCGGCCTCCATGCAAGCGATGGGCTCGGCAATGCTCGCGTGGAACCCGCCGCGCACCCCGGCGTCAATCTGCCGCACGAGGGGGAACAGCACGACCTCCTCCTTCTGCATATGGGCGAGCATGTCGCTCGCGAGGTCCTGCACCGTGGCGGCCAGCTCCGCGAGGCGCGCGTCGCGCCAGCCGTGCTTGGTGGCCACGCGGGCGGACATCTCCACCAGGCGCGGCAGCTCGGCCTTGAGGTAGCGGTGGTGGGACTGCTCGATGTGGTCGGCGAGCTGGCTGAGGGAAAGGGTGGCGGCGTTGACCTCGGCCGGGCCGGCGGCAAGCGCGGCGGTCGCCGCCTCCAGCAGGCCGATGACGGTCAGCACGGAAAGCCCGCGCGAGTCGCTGGCGGCGGCGAGGCTCTGCTTGCCGCCGCAGCAATAGTCGAGGCGCAGTTCTTCAAAGACGCGGGCGAGCGAGGGGCACGCGGCAACGAGGTCGCCGATGCGTGATTCCGGGGTGATGGCAGGCAGGGTCGTGGTGGGCATGGCGTCCACTCTACCCCGCCCCCGCCGTCCCGGCCTTGAGCTGGGTCAAGCATCCTTCGATCCGCTGGTTTGATTGGTGGGTCAGCGCGCTCGCGGCGGGTCGAAATACATCGGACGGCCTTGGGGTAGGAGCCTGCTTGCAGGCGAATCACGGCCTCAACCGCGGGTGCAGGCCCGGAATCGCCTGCAAGCAGGCTCCTACAGGCATACGCTGGGCCCCCGCCAACCTCTCCGCACCCTGAGCCCGACGGCCCTCAACCTTCGCCGAGGTTCCGGCGCAGCATGGCGACCAGGCGGGCGGGCTCGTGCACCGTGATGGTCTTGGCGGCGACCGTGATGAGGGCGCCGTCGCGCAGGCGCGCCAGGGTGCGGGACAGGGTCTCGCTGCTCGTGCCGAGCTCGGCGGCCAGCACCCGCTTGGTGCCCGGCAGCTGGATCACGCCGGCCCGGGCGCCGCGGTGGTGCTTCACCAGCCAGTTGAGCAGGCGGGATTCCACATCCTTCAGCGTGAGGTCGTCGAGGGCGCCGACCAACACCCGCAGGTGCGCGCTCATCGAGCCGAGCATGCGCAGCGCGAGGTCGGGGCGTCGGCCGATGAGCTCGAGGATCGGCGCCTTGGGGATGAGCAGGACCGCCGACGGCTCGACCGCGCGCGCATTGGCCGGGTAGCCCGTGGGCGCGGCCAAGGCGGCCTCGGCGAACGACTCGCCCATCCGGAAAACATGGATCACCTGCTCCTTGCCCGCCGCGCTGACCCGGTGCACGTTGATCGCCCCGGCCTGCACGACGTAGAAGCCGCGCGAGGCCTCGCCCTCGTGGAACAGGTAATCGTCCTTCGCCAGCCGCAGCACCTGGGTGAAGCCCGCGATGGCGGTCAGATCCTCGGGGGAAAGTCCGGTGAAGAGCTGGCAGCAACGCAACGAGCTGACCAAGCCGGTGAGCTTGAGTTCGACGGAGCGGGGTGCGGTCGGCATTGTTGGGAACCTGCCCGGCCTTCCCCGCCAAGTCGCGCTGAAAATGAGCCCCCATCCAAAGCAGGAGGGCCACAAATGGCGCAAAATACTTTCGCCCTGCAGAGGGTATCGCGCGAGTTTCCAAAGCGGCGGCCAGGATGACACTTGCTCCGGCCAATCGCCGCCATGCCATACCGAAGGGTCGTTTCCATCTCCGCGGCGAAGGTGGAGCCCGACCTTCAGCCGTCGCCAAGCCTAGGGCTGACAGGCCGGGCGGGCTTCGGGCGAACGCGGCCTCAATCAACCTGCCCGGAGGTCAGGTTCCACCAGTCAGATCTTCCGCCGGCGATCGCCCGTCTTGACCAGATAACGCCCGCTGCGGCATCAAGGCCCCCATGCAGGGCCATGAACTCCTCGCCACCCTCAACTCCCTGACCGCGCACCGGGCGGTCGCGGCCGTGCTGCGGCATGCCGCGCGGCACCCGATCATCGATCCCCGCGAACCGCTCGCGGCGGAGCTGACCGCGGAGGGTCTCCAGGACGCGGAAGCCTTCGGGGCGAGGATCACCGGCTTTGACCGGCTGCGGGTCTTCCACAGTCCCGTGAAGCGCTGCCAGCAGACCGCCGAGCGCATCGCCGCGGGCGCGGGCCGGGCCGGTCTGGCGGTCGAGCTCGTCGGCCCGCAACCGGAGCTGGGCGTCGCCTATATCCTCGACCAGGTCGAGACCGGGCGCCTGAGCGGCGTGCACGGCGAACATTTCGTGCGCCTGTGGTTCACCAACCAGGTGCCGGTCGCATTCATCGAGCGAG
Source organism: Lacunisphaera limnophila (assembly GCF_001746835.1). Lineage (NCBI taxonomy): Bacteria > Pseudomonadati > Verrucomicrobiota > Opitutia > Opitutales > Opitutaceae > Lacunisphaera > Lacunisphaera limnophila. The sequence goes on from NZ_CP016094.1 coordinate 403,751, forward strand.
GGCCGGATGTGGCCCGGCGCAAACTGGCCTATTTGCAGTCACGTTTGCGCGATCCGTCTGATTCCGGCCGGCGGCTTGACCTGCACATTTCGCACGATTGGAACGTGATCATCCTGCGCGAGCTCCTGCTCGGCGTGCGCCACGAGGAGGCGGGCTGGGCCCCGTTCCTCGACGGCGTGGCCTTCACCCTCGAGGCGGAAAAGCTCCGCGCCTTCTATCGGGAGAGGAAAGCGGTGGTGCCGTGACTTAACCAACGAAGCCGGATGGTTTGCCCAATCCTGTAGCGGCGGTCTATGACCGCCGAAACGAGGGTGGCGCGGCGCCCGACGGCGGTCATAGACCGCCGCTACACCAAGCTTGGATTTGCTCCGTCCTTTGGGTCTCTGTGTCTTTGTGGTCAAGCGACAGGCTTGGCCGGCGGCGTCGCCTGCGTGATCAGGATGGTCAGGTCCTCGAGCGCGCGCACGGCGTGCGGCAGTTTCGGCGGCATATGCAGGAGATCTCCGGCGTTCATGACCTGCTTGCGATCGGGAAAGGTAAACTCACAGGCGCCGGCCAGCACCTGGACGAGGGCCCGGGCGGGCGTGGTGTGCTCCGACAGCTCCTGCCCCGCGGCGAAGCGGAACAGCGTGACGCGCAGGCCCGGCGCGGTGAGCACGGCCTGGCTGACGATGCCGTGGGCGACATTCTGCGCTGGCGCCTGCAGGGAGCAGACGGCGGCTTGATCGGGGGCGAGGAGGGCGGAGGAAGACATGGTGGGATGAGGGGGCGGTGTCCTCCACCCTACCCCATCCGCGCGGGCGGCGCCTTGATGCAGGTCATGGTTTGGGCGGATGGATCGTCTTCCCCGTCTTCCCCTGTAGGGTCGCTGCTTGCGGCGACCTCGTGGGCGAGGTCGGCGCAAGCGCCGACCCTACAAAGGCCGCCTTCCCCTGGAGCCGGGGTGCCCTCACCCCGGTGGCGGGCCATGGGCCGGTCGGAGACCGGCCCTACTTCAACGCCCCGGTGCCGGCGGCGGTGGCGGGCCTCGTGTCGCGGCCGACGGCGAGCTCGCCCTGGCGGGCATAGTCGATGGCCTCGGCGAGGATGCGCGCGGCCTCCTGCGGGGCGTGGAAACCCATGGAGTTCTCCGCGGAGATGAAGTCGAGGCGCCACTGCGCCTTGCGGTGCAGATCGCGCGCGGCCTTGAGCTGCTCATCGGTCGCGCCGGCCCGATTCGCGGCGGCGATGGCATCCAGCAGGCCGATGACGGCGGTCTCGCCCCGGTTGAGGAGCGCGACGTTGCGGTCCTGCACCTGCAGGGCGCGGGACTTGATCTCCTGCTCGGGGATGCGGTGACAGACCTGGCAGGACTGGGCGATGTTGAGGAGCGGCGAGCGGACATGGTGGTTGCTGACCTTGATCGCGCCCTCGCGCACGTAGGGCATGTGACAGTCGGCGCAGGAGACGCCGCTGCGGGCGTGGATGCCCTGGCTCCACAGCTCGAACTCGGGATGCTGGGCCTTGAGGATCGGCGCGCCGCTCTCGGTGTTCTTGAAATCCACGTGCTTCACCTCGTCGTAATAGGCCTCGATCTGCTCGACCTTGAGGCCCTTGTCCCACGGGTAGGTGACGAGCTTGCCCTCGCCCTTGAAGTAATACTCGACGTGGCATTGGGCGCAGACCATCGAGCGCATCTCCTGGCGCGTGGCGTCGGTGTTGGGCTCGTAGCGGCCCTCGCGGCCGTCGCGGCGCCAGCGCTCGATGCTGGGCAGGTGGGGCGTCGGGTAGTCGGAGTTGGCCAGCGCGCGGATGCCGTTGAGGAAACCGGGGCGGTTGACGCGGAGGCTCATCGTGTCGGCGTCGTGGCAGTCCACGCAGGACACGGGATGGGCCACGAGCTTGGTCGCCTCGGTGTAGGGCATGGCACAGACGACCTCGAAACCCTTCTGGATCTGCTCCTCCCAATGCTCCTTGCCCGCGGGCACGCCGGCCTTGATGCCCTCGCTGATGTAGGCGTTGAGCGTCGAGGCGTGGCACTGGAGGCAGGCGCCGGGCTGCTTGAAGTTCTTCACGCGCTCGGTCTCGCGCTGGTCGAGCAGCATGTAGGCGTGGCCGCGCTCCTCGCGGTAATCCACCCCGAAGGCGTAGCCGGCGAACAGGCGGCGCCACACCGGGTCCTCGTCGAGATGCTGGAAGGCTTCGCTGCCGCCGTGGTTCGTGCGCTCGGTGTCAACCGTGCGCTTGTAGCTGTCGTACTGGCGCGGGTAGTTCTTGCCCCAGACGGCGGGGTCCTCCGTCTGGTCGCTGACCTCGACGACGCGGAAGACGTCCTTGGTGGCCTCGGCCTTCCGGGTGACGACGTTCTGATAGAGCATCAGGATCAGGAAGGCGGCGCCGGCCGAGGCGGCGAGGAGGACGACGTAGACCCAGGTGGCGAGGCCGCGCTGGCGGGAGGCGGGGGAGGTATTCATGGCGGGAGGGGAGAGAATCGAGGTTAGTGCAGCACGGTTGAACGCGAAGATGGCCCGAACTTAGCCACACCCCGCACCGTTATCCTGGGCCGTGCGCAGGATCCAAGACCGGGGAAGTGGGCGGTGAGCTTGCTCACGCCACGAATACCTTGTTGTGCTCGTGGCGCCAGCCCCTCGACAGGCTCGGGGCCCTGAGCCTGTCGAACGGGCAAGCTGGCCGCCCACCCGCCGGATCCTTCGCACGGCCCAGGATGACGCGCGCGTTGGTGTGGTTCTGATTCGGGTGTCTTCGGGTTCATTCGTGGTTGTTGAATGAAAGAGTTACTTCAGCGGGCCGTGGCCGACCTCGCGGTGGCAGTGGAGGCAGTCGAGCATCTTCTGCGGGTCGCCCGGGTGGGTGTTGATGCCGTCCACGATCTGCTCGTGGCAGCCGACGCAGTTGGCCTGGAGCACGGCGACGTTGTGGCGGCGGATCATGATCGGCTCGTGAAAGTCCTGGAGCGTGAACCCCTTCGAGTGCCAGAAGCCGTTCTCCGCCTTGCTGAGGTATTTTGGGATGAAGCCGTGCGGGGTGTGGCAGTCGTTGCAGGTGGCGACGGTGTGGTGCGGGCCCTTCAGCCAGCCGTCGAACTGCTCGCGCATGATGTGGCAGTTCACGCAGGCGGTCGGGTCGTTGGAGAAATACGACAGCCCGTGCGCGTAGGTGAACGTGTAGGTGCCGAGGCCCGCGAACAGCCCCAGCGTGGCCGTGATGGCCAGCAGGAAGAGCGTGCGGGAGCGGGGCGTGGGCAACGTCATGGGACGCGGGGGTGCCGGGCAGCCTGACGCGGCGCCGGTCGCCGCCAAGCCTGCAGATCGGCCGTTGCCGTTATGTCACGCATCGTCATTCCTTCCAGAAATTCACGGCCCACGCGCCGTCGGCCCGTCGTTCCATGGTCGAGCCGAAGCCCTCGCTCTTGAGCAGCTCGATGAGGGGCGCGGGCATGAAGGGCGCGATGATCGTGACCCCCTGCCCCGCCCCGAGCCCGTCCACGCGGGCGCGGATGAGGGCGAAGGGTTCCTCGCCGCGCGCGAGCAGCGGCCGGACGTCGAAGGTTTTGAAATGGTGCGGTTTCATGGGCGCGAGGGAGGCGGAGGATCCAAGCCAACCCTACCGCCTTCCGGGATGCAACGCCTTGACGCAAGTCATGCCGCGGCCCGATTCGCGTTCAAGGCTCGAGTCGGTATCCCGTGGCGGAATCGAACGACAGCACCACCAGCTTTCCCTCCACGGCGAGGACTTCCCCGGTCCATTCCTGGCGGGGCGCGCCCGGGGCCGCGCCGCGCGCCACGCTGACGGCGATACGATGCCCCCCGGGGGCCAGCGGCACGCGCCATTCGCCCACGGAGGCCCCGTCGGACTTCACGCCTTTGGGCCGGTAAACCTGCTGCTGGACGAGACCGTCCACGTCCACGCTGACGACCACCACCGTGCGCCCGCGACCGGCGGGCGCGGTGGCCCGCATGTGGACCGGCCGGTCATCCTGCTCCGGGGCGGCTCCGCCCTGTTCCACCCGGCCGCCCAGGGCCCGGAAGGTAAAGATGAATTCCGCCCCCGCCGGGGCCGGATTGCGAAAAGGGGCGTCGCTTGCCGCCAGCAACGCGGCCAGCGCCACCGCCGTCAGGACGGTCGCCGCCAGCACCGCCCGGAGCCGGCCCCCGCCTGAACCGGCGCGACCGGTTGGCGTTCGCGCAGGCGTTGCGCGGCCGTCGTGAGCAGGTGCGACCGCAGCGGGTCAAAATTGACGTGGGCGGTCCTGCGCGGATCGGCGCGGTTGGGCCGGAAGGCCGGTTCGCGCGTACCGTCGAGGCGGGCGGGCATCCAGCGGTTGCCCTCGCGGGCGAAGGCCTCGGCCGACCCGCAGCCCACGATCAGGACCGCCGCCGCCCCCTTGCTGATGAGGCGCTCCAGCAGCTTGGGTTCGACCCAGCCCGAGCACGGGACGGGGCGCACCGCATAGCCCGGCAGGCGCCGGGCCCACGCCACGTGGTCAAACAACTCCCAGCCGCCGCCGGTCTGCGCGCAAACGAGCGCGAGCGCCGGCGGCGTACCGCGCTCCACGCCCGCGACCACGAGCCCCTCCAGTTCCCTCGCCACCTGCTGGGCGTCAAACCACGCCAGGCCGATGCCCTGTGTGTCGCAGGAACCCGCACAGATGCCGCAGCCCACGCAGCGGTCGGGATCGACCTGCGCCTGGGAGGGAAACGGCTTGCCGTCGGTGCGGGGCACCATGGTGATCGCGCCGAAGGGGCAATCGTGCGAGCAGAGCGTGCAGGCAAAACACCGGGAGACATTGACCGTGGCCTGGAAGACCGCGCGCGGCCGGCGCCGGGCCAGCCACGCCGGCACCGTGAGCAGCCCGGCCGCCGCCAGCGCGGTCGCCAGCCACAGCCCCCCGCCGGAGAGGCGCGCGGTGATCGCGAGCGGCCAGAGATACCACCAGTCCATGGTCAGCGCCACGGGCTTCACCGCCATCTGCGCCACCGGGGCGTTGGCCGCGGGATAGACCGCCGCGGCGAGCAGCACCGCGCCCGCGAGCCAGGCAATGAGCCGCCAGTCCGGCAGCCACTGCGCCCGGCTCAGGCGCGCCACATGCAGCACCAGCCCCGCCGCGACCCCCAGCGGCAGCGCCATGTGCAGGAAGAAGACGACGAAGAACAACAGCGATGGCACCGTCCGGTCCGAGGTGAACAGACGCTGCAGCGGCTCGCCGAAGACCGGCAGCACGTCGAGGACCTTCATCGTGTCCAGCGCCAGCAACTGGGCCCGCTGGTCCCAGACCAGCCAGTAGCCCGTCCAGCCGATGAACCAGACCAGGGCGATCAGCCCCAGACCGCTCACCCACGCAAGCCAGCGCGCGTCGGCGAACTTCCGCGCCAGCAGCGCACGCCCCGCATGCGCCAGCACCAGCAACATCGTGAGGTCCGAGGAGTAGCGGTGCACACTGCGCACGATGCCGCCAAGGGAACGCGGCCCGAGGTCGGCCAACGAGTGCCAGGCCGACTGCACGCTCGCCGAATACCAGACCAGCATCAGCACCCCGGAGAGCGTGGCCAGCAGCAGCATGACGTTGGCCGCGGGCCCGAGGTGGGCCAGCGGGTTCACTTCCCGCGGCAGCCATCGCTCAAGCAGCGTGTCGGTCCTCGTCAGCAACCCGTCACCCGCGGCGAGCACGCGGGCGCCGCGCACGGGCGGCGGTGGCGGCGAGGAACCCGGTGGTTGCGGCGAAGTCCCCACCGCATCGGCCAGGGCCTCGCAGTCCGGCTCAGGATGCGCGTGCCTGCTCATGCGCCCCTCCCTCCGGACGACCCGATCCCCAGGTAGTTCAACAGACTACTTGATGCCCGGGGACGGGACCGGTGTGGGCGGGAGGGGTTATTGGGCAGGAATGGGGGCATGGGATTCAAGCAGGAGTTGCCGCAGGCCGGCGCGGAGCCACGCCCGGTGGCGCGGATCCAGCGTGAAGCGGTAGGCGATCCGGCCGGAGCGGTCGACGAGCAGGAACAGGTTGGCGTGGTCGAGTACCCCGGTCTCGGGATTGCGGGTGACGGAGAACTGGAGCCGCTTCAACACGTCGCGCATCCCGGCGGGATCACGGCCGTTGACGTAGCGGAACTCCGGGTAGGTGAAGCCGCGGCCCTCCGCCATCGCGGCCATGATCTCGGTGGTCTCGTATTCCGGGTTCAGCGAGAGGGCGACGACGCGCAGGTCCGCGCGCTCGGCGGCAGTGAACTCAGTCAGCAGGGCCTGGACTTCCTTGAATATCTCCGGGCAAGTCGTGGAGCAGGCGGCATAGACGCCGGTGACCAGCACCACCTGCCCGCGCAGGTCAGCCAGGCGGAAGTCCATGCCGCGCTGGTCGAGCAGCGGCGCATCGGGCACGGCGAGGTTCACGCGGATGCGGGCGCCGGGGAACGGGGGCAGTTCCTGGGCGCGGGCCGCATCGAGCCGGGCGTAATAGACCAGCCCGGCCACGCAGATGGCGATCACACCAAACCCGGCCGCGGCGGCTCGGGTATGCGCGAGCCAGAGCCGCGGATCGCGGAGCGGCACGATGACCTGGCGCCACAGCACCACCGCCGCACCGACAATGAAGCAGGGCTCCAACATCATCACCGACACGGCCAGCCACGAGATGCCGCCGGTGCGCGGGTCGCCCCGGTAACACCAGAGTTGGAAGTCGCGCACAAAATCCCCCAGCAAGCCGCCCTCGGTCGGCCCGAAGATCGTCAGCAGCAGGAACCCCTCGTAGGCCGCCAGTGCCGTGAACAGGAACACCAGCAGGCCCGGCCCGGTGAGAAACCGCTCGCCGGGCGAGTCAACGTGGGCCGGCGCCGGGATGATGGCCGGCCCGGGTGCGTGGGTGGGGGTGAGCATGGGAGCGGGTGAATTTGTAGGGCGGGGTCTCCGAACCCCGCCTTCGTTCGATCGCGATATCTCGTTCGTGGCGGGGTTCGGAGACCCCGCCCTACCGTTCCGGCCTCAGCGCACCGGCCAGACGTCGGCCAGGGCCTTCCAGTTCGCGAAGTAATACACCGCGAAGCAGGCGAGGAAGAGGATGGTCAGGACGATGGTGCCCTTGGTGGCGTAATGGTCCTGGGCCAGCGAACCGGCCGCACTGCCCGCCAAGGCCGGCGGCGTGCCCCAGTCCGACATGGCTGTGCCCGCGCCGATCTTCCGGCCGAAGAACAGCGTGCCCACGCAGAGCAGCACGAAGGTGAGCAGGCCGAGGAAGGCGAGCACACCGCCGATGCCAAGCACGCCGAGCCAGAGATGCGCGGCGGGGCCGTAGATACCCTGCGCGTCGATATCCCAGCTGCGCCGCGAGACGCCCATGGAACCGGCAAACGACATGCCAAAGGACATCAGCGTGATGCCGAGACCGAACAGCCACGGCTGCCAGCGGGCGACCCCGCGCAGGATGAAATCGCGCTGGAAGATCAGCGGGATCACGTAGTAGGCCAGGCCCATGAAGGCCAGCGAGGTGCCGCCGACCACCGTGACATGAAAATGCCCGGGGATGCGCAGCGTGTTGTGCGCGATGATGTTGATCTGCTGCGTGCCGAGCGTGACCCCCGTGATGCCGCCGAGGAAACCGAAGATGATGACCGACAGGACGGTGGCGGAAAGCGCGGGATTTTTCCACGGGAGGGCGGTGACCCAGCCGAAGATGCCGCGCGTGTAGCCCTTCTCGCGCATGGCGATCTCGATGCCGGCCGGCACGGTGAAGCCGTGGATCATCGAGGCCAGCACGGCGAGATACATGGCGTAGGACGTGTTCCAAATCTTCCACGTGGCCCCGACGCCCGGGTCGACCAGCAGATGGTGGGCCGAGGCGAGGTTGATGAAGAGGATGTAGAGCACGAAGGCGGTGCGGCACACAGCCTCGTTGACCGGGCGTGCGCCCAGGATGACGTGCGAGAGCAGATACCACACGCTCACCATCGCGCAGACATTGACCTGCTGCGACTGGTGGCCGAGGCCCCACCAGATGAGGCGATACCAGGCCGGGTCGGGCTGGGGCGTCCAACCCATCGAATAGGTGAAGGTCGGGATCATCACGATGGCGCCATGGAGCAGCGTGACGACGGCGATGATGGCCGCGGCGGTGGCGCCAAAGGTGACGATCGGCACCGAGCCGGTATAGGCCTGGTCCCGCTTGGCCACGTAGAGCGTGGCAAAGAAGTTGAACACGCCGATGAGCGTGCCCACCGCGACGAGGATGATGCCGAGGTAGAACAGCGGGTGCGCCAGCAACGGCAGGTAGGAGGTCATCATCACGTCGGCCTGCCCCGCGAGGATGATGTAGTCCACCATCACGCCGCCGGTGAGCATCATGCCGAACGAGACCCACGCGACCTTCCTGGAAAAGAGCCGGGCGTTGAGCGGCGTGGTGCAGGCGAAGTAGAGGATGGCGACCTCGAAAAAGAGGATCCACAGGATCAGCATGTTGATGCCGTGGAAGGTGAGGATGCGGTAGAACCAGTCCGCCGGCAGAAGGTGCACGGTCTGCCAGCGGGTGAGGGCCAGCAGGAGCGCGGCGATGCCGCCGAGCAGGAGGAAGACGATGCCGACGACGGCATTGAGCTTGATGAAGCGCTGGGCGTCGAGGCAGACGCTCAGGCCGGTCGTGCCGCAGACGCGGCCGGGGACGCCGGGCGCGGTGAGCGCGTGGGAGGAGGAAGCAGGGGCGGTGGTCATGGCGGGGAGACGGTTACTCGACGAAGATTTTCCCGGTCATGGCATGGTGGCCGATGCCGCAGAATTCGTTGCAGACGATGGTGAACTCGCCCTTGGACGTCGGCGTGATGGTCAGCACGTGGTCGTAGCCGGGGAGAACCTGGAAGTTCATGTTGAGCGGCTGGAGCGAAAAGCCGTGCTGGAGGTCGAGCGCGGAGAGGTGCAGCCGGTAGGTCTCGCCCACGCGCAGGCGGAGGGCGGGCCACCACTGCCACATCCGGCCGGTGATGTAGGCGTCGCCGCCCGGGGGCGGCTCGGCGATGGGCAGCTCCGGCACGAGCGCGTTGGCCTCGACGGTGTTCCTGAACGTGCCGACGCGGTTGGCCTCGACGAACTTCTCCGTGCGGGCGAGGAAGTCGGCGGGCGTCACGGCATAGGCCTCGCCGGTGCTGTTCTGTTTGCCGCGGAAATGCCAGTAGGGCATCATCAGCGACATCACGAAGCACCAGAGAAGGGCAAGGCCGAGCCAAAGCTTCTCGTGGCCGGCCGGGGCATGGAACCAAGGGGTGGTAAGGGGACGCAGGCTCATAAAGGGGGACTCCGGTCAGGGCAGCAGCGCCGGTTTGGTGAGCATCAGTTCGATCCAGCCCCACGCGGTGTAGGACAGGAAGGGGATGAGGACGCCGAGCACGAGCAGCAGCCACGGGTTGTCGAGGAGCCGCTGCCACGGATGGATCTTGGGTTCGTTGTTCATGAATTCAGACGGGTTGGGGTGAGCGGTGCCGCCACGTGCCGATGCAGCGCAACATGACCGCGAGGAAAAGGAGGCCGCCGGCCACCGCCACGAGGCCGCCGAGGCCCATGACGCCGAGGCCGAGGTATTCGCCGACGGAGCGCACGTGCTGCTCCGCGCCGTATTGCTTGCGGCCGAGCCCGTAGGCTCCGGCGAGCGCGAAGCCGAGGCCGAAGACCGCCTGGCCGCAGCCGAAGCACAGGAGCTGGACCCGGCGCCAGCGCATCGCGGGCGGGGCCCCCGCCGACGTCGCGGCGCAGAAATCATAGGCGGCCGTCATCAGCGCCAGCGTCACCGCGCCGATGGCGCAGTGATAGTGACCGGGCACGAGCGTGCTGGAGCCGCGGATAAGCGAGCCGAGGATGAAGCCGAGCACGGTCAGCGTGGCACTGCCGGCCAGACCGACCAGGCGCCAGTTGCCGGCGGCGGCGCGCTGCGCCCAGTGCCGCCCCACGTGCCGGAGGCCGAGGCCCAGCACGATCAGGACGACCGGGAAGATCGTCCACCGCATCAACTGCGTCGCTGTCTCGGTGTAGGCCGGACGGGAGGTGCCGGCGAGCGCGAGCAACGGCAGCACGCCCTGCGGCAGCACGAGCGCGGCCAGCAGCCAGCGGATGGCCGCGGGTGAAATCACGGTGTGCCCCGACCAGCGGTGCAGAAGCATCAGCCAAAGCCCCAGCATCATCGCGACGTTGGCGACCTGCAGAACATGGCCCCCACCCCAGGCCAGCAGCTCGTAATAACCGATGGCCGGCAGGCCGGGCAGCGTCGTGCGCCAGGCGGCGATGAAGGTGGCAAGCGCCACCAGGTTGGCCAGCGCGGAGGCGCGGAGCGCGACGAGCGCATCATCGGGCAGGATGCGGGGGCACGCGGCCGGGGCCGCGAGGGCCCCGGCGAAAAACACCCCCGTGCCGGCGAACCAGCAGACGAGGCCGCCGATGAAGACCGGGTGATCGATCACCGGCACGTAATTGGCCAGGACCGGCTGGGCGCCGGGCATCACCGCGCCGGCGAGCAAGCCGATCACGCCGGCGAAGGCCAGCGCGCCGGCGACGACCTTGCCGACCCGCGGGATCGCCGCGCCCAGCGCGAGGGCGAGGAAGGTCGCGGCTCCGGCCTGGAACCAGACGACCATGGCGAGATCCACATGCACCACGAGCGCGCGCTTGAAGAAAAGCGGGTCGGTGAACAACCAGCCCATGAACGGCAGCCGACCCACGACAAGGGTCAAGGACAGCAGCCCGGCCAGCACGAGGCTGCCCACCGCCAGGAGAAACCAGAAACGCGCGCCCGTGGCCGCCAGCCGGGACCCGACGACGCGATCAGGCGGTTCGTTGGCGAGGGCGGGCGAAAACCCGGCAGGGACATGGACCGTGGGCATGGAAGGGGTTTACCCGAAATCGCGCCCGGCCGCCTTGATGCGAATCAAGGGACCGGAGCTTTGGGCGTCATTCTCCTTCGCGTTCCGGATGAGACGAACCCGCCACCTTGCCGGAGCCTGCTGGCGGACGATCCGGGACCGTCTCAACCGGCGAGCGCCGCGCATCGCCTGCAAGCAGGCTCCTCGCGCCAGCCCCCCCATCCCAGCTTGAACGCGACCAGGACTCATGGGCGGACGATGAGCTTGCCCTTCATCAACGCGGCGTGGCCGGGGAACGTGCAGAGGAAGGGATACTCGCCGGGTTGGGCAGGCACCGTGAATTCGATGGTATCGCTCTCGCCGCCGCCGAGGATCCGGGTGTGCGCCAACACGGCGGACTTATCGTCGGGGAGATAGTCGGGCATCCTCGCGGCGGCGGAAGCGGCGAAGGCGAGCACGGCCGCGTCGTCGCGGGGCGTGAGCAGGACCCAATTGTGCCCCATCGCCTGTTTGGGCATCCGGCCCAGGTTGGTGAGGGCGACGCGCAGCTTCTCGCCGGGCTGGGCGCGGATTTCCGTCAGGTTGAATTTCATCGTGTCATTCGCGGTGATCTCGATGGTCCGCACCCCGTCGGCGGGGGCCGCGCTGGGAGCGGGGGCTTCGGACTTGCCGCAGCCGGTGAACAGGAGGGAGGCGCCGGCGACGAGCGCCAGCAGAATTCGGGTTGGGTGGTTCATCGCCCGCAGCCTACCGGCGCGGACCGCCGGCCGCCTTGACGCGGGTCAAACCTCCGGCACTTCCGCGGGCATTGCGGGGCAGAGGCGGTCGAACAGACCGATCTCGCGGCGAGCCACCCGCCGCAACTGCTGGCAGAGCTCCCCGACGCTGGCGACCTTGTCCGTCGGGGTGAGCGCGGGGTCTTCGCTCTGGGCCCAGATCAGGGCCTCGAGCAGGGACTGCTCCAGCGCGGCGAAATAATAACGGAAGGGGTTGCCCTCGCTGCGACATTCGGGGCGTTCGCCGACCCGCTCAGGGCGCGCCCCGCGGCCGGGCTCCGGGGAGAGAACCTCGGCCAGCGTGTGGTCGAAGAGATAGACCAGCGTATCGGGCCGGGCCAGGGCGGTCGGCGCCTTTTCCAGACGCAGCAGCGCCTCCCAACGCGCCCGGATTTCCGGCCGCCGCCGCTCCAGGGCGTGCCGCAGTTCCGGTTTCATCGGGGCAGGTCAGCGGGCGGCGGCCAGGGCCCGCACCGTCTCGTCGAGCCCGCCCTGCAGGCCGGTGCGCTGGTGCACGACCTCGCCGGCGGGATTGAGGATCGTGATGAGATTCGAGTGGGCGAACATGCCGTCGGCCTCCTGCCGGTACTTCACGCCCAGCAGCGCGGCGAGTTCCCGGACCGCGCCGTCGTCGCCGTGCAGGAGCGTCCACGAGGCGTCGAGCTGGCGCTGGCCGCGGTAGAGGGCGAGCGCGGCCGGGGTGTCGCGCACGGTGTCGAAGGACACGAGCACGAACGCCGCCCGGTCCCGGATCGCCGCGGGGAGCTTCGCCCGGATGGCCTGCATGTCCGTGAGCAAAAGCGGGCACGCGTAGCCGCAGGAGGCGAAGAACATCGTGAGCACGACGGGCCGCCCGCGCAGCGCGCCGAGGGCGAACGGCTGGCCGCGGTCGTCGGTGAAGGTGGCGTCGAGCTGGTAGAGGGAGGCGGGGGAGAAATTTTGGATTTGTGAGTCTCGATTTTCGATTTCTGTCACTGAGCAGCACGCGTCTTTCTTCTCGGGTTCGGTCGGACAACACGCGGCCGATTTGGGTGCGGGCTCGGCGGCGCAGCAGGCGGCGGGTTTGTCTTCTTGTAGGAGCGTGCTGGCACGCGACGGGCTCAAGGCATCGCCTGCAAGCAGGCTCCTACAAATGGCCAGGGCCAGGCAGAGGGTGATTTTCGTTTTCATGGGAGGGATGACGCGCAGCGGAAGCCGAGCGAGGTCGTGGTATTGTTGGCCTGGAGGGAGGAGCGCAGGGCCGAGCGCATGAAGGCGGCGTAGTCGCTGGTGTCCTTCGCCCCGGCGGCGCCGGCGCCGCAGAAGAGGTCGCGCTCGAGGCCGGTGTCGGCGCGCGATTCCCCGGTGACCATGGCGGTGTTGAAGTCGTCCACCCACTCCCACACGAGGCCGTGCAGGCCGCGCACGCCGTGCAGCGTGGCCCGGGCGGTGGCGACGGACGGCAGGATGTCCGGCACGGGCCGGGCGAGCCAGGCGTAGAGGTCGCGGTTGAAGGCGGGTTCGTTTTTCCCCGCGGGCGTGGTGTAACCGGCCGCCGCCGCGAGTTCCCACTCGGCGGTGGTGGGCAGGCGCTTGCCGGCCCAGCGGGCGTAGGCGCGCGCGGCGAACCACGAGACCCGCACCACCGGGGCATCGGCCGGCGCCCGCGCGCCGGGCTCGAGGTCACCCGCCCAGTGCCCGAGGTAGGAGGCGTCGGCGAAGAGCGGGCTCACGGCGGAGCGGCGCCACTTCGGGACGGCGGTGACGAAGGCGAGGAAGTCGGCGTTGGTCACGGGCCGCTCGTCGAGCCGGAAGGCCGCCACGGGCACCGACTCCGGATCCTGGGTGGAACGTTGCACGGGCACGTAGGCTCCCGTCGGGATGGACTGCATCCCGACGGAAGCATCTACGGCTTCACACCTACCCGCCACCGCGCTGGCGAGCGCCAGGGCAATCCGTAAGCTGCGGGTGATGGAATTCATGAGGAGGGTTTGGTTGTAGGGCGGGGTCGCCGACGAAGGCTTGGCGGAGATGGCGAAGCAACCCCGCCGCGAACGTGATAGCGCGCTCGGACGAAGGCGGGGTTCGGCGACCCCGCCCTACAGTTTTTAATGCGCCTCGTTCTTCACGCGGCGGACGTCGTCCACGGTGTAGGGCTCGCCGGCGTTGCCCCAGCTGTTGGTGACGAAGGTGAGGACATCGGCGACCTGCTCGTCGGTGAGCGGCTGCGGCGGCATGGCGCTGTTGTAGGCCACGCCGTTGACGGTGACCGGCCCGGTGAGGCCCTTGAGCACGATGCGGATCGCGCGGTCGCGGTCGGCCTTGAGGAAGTCGGAACCGGCGAGCGGCGGGAAGACGTTGGCCATGCCCTTGCCGTCGGGCAGATGGCAGGCGAAGCAGCTCGCCATGTAGGTCTGCTTGCCGCGCTCGAACTGCACCTCCTTGGTGAGGCCGGCAATGGCGGGGTTGGCGCGCATCTCGGCGGCGATCTTTTCCTTGAGCTCGGCCTCGCGCTTGGAGGAATCGGTGCCGGCCTCGGCCTGCGAGCCGAAGTAGACGGCGTCGATCTCCTTGCCGGAGTAGATGACGCGGTCCTCGGGCCCGGAGGCCTTGAGCATGCCGAGGGCGCCCTTGTTGAAGGCGCGGCTCAGCGAGTGGTCCACGAGCACGTAGGTGCCGGGCACATCCAGCTTGAACTCGACGATGGCGGCGCCGCCGGACGGGATCATCGTGGTCTGCACGTGCTCCTGCACGTATCTCATGCCGCCCTCGGGCCAGACCTTGTCGAAGATCTCGCCGATGACGTGGAAGGACGACGTGAGGTTGGGGCCGCCGACGCCGAAGTAGATGCGCACGCGCTCGCCGACCGCGGCGGCGAGGGCCTTGTCGCCGACGAGGGAGCCGACGGCGCCGTTGAACAGGACGTAGGTCGGGTGCTCGTCGATGGACTTGGCCATGTCGAAGTTCTGCAGGCCGGGGGCGCCGAAGGTACCCTGGGTGTAGAACTCGCCCTGCATCACGTAGAATTCCTTGTCCACCGGCGGCAGGCCGTCCTTCGGCTCGACGAGGATCAGGCCGTACATGCCGTTGCCGATGTGCATGGGCACGGGGGCGGTGGCGCAGTGATAGACGTAGAGGCCGGGGTTGAGGGCCTTGAAGGTGAATTTCGAGCCGTGGCCGGGCGCGGTGAACGTGGACGCCGCGCCGCCGCCGGGCCCGGTCACGGCGTGCAGGTCGATGTTGTGCGGAAGTTTCGAGGAGGGGTGGTTGTTCAGCGTGAACTCGACGATGTCGCCCTCGCGGATGCGGATGAACGAGCCGGGCACGCTGCCGCCGTAGGTCCAGAAGGTGTACTCGGCGCCGTCGGCGATCTTCATGACCACCTCGCGCACCTCGAGGTTCACCACGACGCGGGCGTTGTGCTTGCGCGCGATCGGCGGCGGCACGTGCGGCGGGGAGGTGAGGATGGCCTGCTCGACGGGCAGGGCCTGGACGGCGGCCGGGAGGACGACCGGGCCCTGGACGCCGGTGGGGCCCTCGGAGGCAAAAGCGGAGGCGGTCAGGGTCAGACCAAGGAGGGCGGCGGGTAACACGTGGATTTTTTTCATGGCGGGTGGGATTCTGGGGGTAAGCTTACAAGAGAGGGCGGTGCGGTGCCTTGATGCGGATCAAGCCTTCCGGGATTGCGGGGTTCAGAGGGAAGGCCAGAGGCTGGAAATCATGACCACGTAAAGGAGGCCCAGTGCCGCCTCCATTTGCCCGATCCGGCGGGCCGGCCAGGCGGGGCGCCACGGACCGGTGAGCCACAGCGTCCGGGTGAACAACACGGCCCCGCACCCGGCGGCGACCGCCGGCGACAGCTTGGCCGTGACCAGCGCCACCAAGACCAGCAGCGCGACCCCGGCGGACCAGACGGACAGGCCGGCCCCGGCCGGTTCCCCCTTGGCGCTGCGCAGGCAGCTGCGGACCGTGAGAATGGCCGGGAGACTCCGGGCCGCCGCGACGGTCGCGAGGGCCAGCGCGACGGCCGGTCCCGCTCCGGCGAGCGTGGCGACGGCGGCGGGCACAAAGGCAAAGGCCGCGCAGCCCGCGAGCTCAGCCGCGGCGGCCCGGGAATTGTTCCGGCCGTCATACCAGACGAACAATCCGCCAAACGGAACCGCCAGCAGGAGTGGCCACAATGCCGGCCCTCCGCCAAGCACCCCCGCCTCGAACAGACCCGCGCCCGCCAGCGCGGTCCACATGAACAGCGTCTCGCGCGCGGTCACCCGGCGTGCACCGTTCACCGGGTCGAAGGCCGCCTTCAGGGGACGCCGTGCAAAAAAGCCCGCGAGCACCGCGGCCGCCAGCGCGCCGCCGGCCCAGGACGGCGCCACGAGCAAACCGAGCGCCAGCGGCTCAAGGGCCAGCGACCACGAGCCATGCTCCTTCGGCAAGAACACGGAGCTGGCCGGCCGGGCCGCGATCCCGGCGGGGATCGGTGGGGGAGCGGGGCTGATGTATCCAAGGGTGGCGTCCATGCCTCCAGTATCGGCCAATACCGCCCGGAACACCTTGATGCACATCAAGACCCGGCGCTTTCGCGGATCGGCCGTCCCTGTAGCGGCGGTCTATGACCGCCGGGCGAGAGCGCCATCCGACCCGTCGGCGGTCATAGACCGCCGCTACAGAAAACCGCCGAGCCGGCCTGCCGGACCGCCCAAGTTTCGGTTGGACAAAGCCCCGCCGGCTCCTTGAGTTGCGGGCATGTCATCGTCCGAGAAAAAGCCGTTCAATGTCGTCAGCCTGGTCATCGACCTGGTGCTCACCGGCATCGCCTTTGTGATCTTCTACTCGCTCGTGCACGTCCACGTGCCCTCCCATGATCCGGCGATGATCAAGCTCTGGGGCGGCCTGACCGCCGGCTGCATGGCCGGCGTGTTCTGGATCGCCTGGAACATGTTCAAGGTCGTCTTCAAGTTCCAGCGCGCCTCGCGGAAGTAAGCGGGGAGTCAGTTCGGTTCACCCACCAGCCCGGTCTTCACCGGGCTTTTTTATTATCCTGAGTTCCCCGTGACCATGGCCTCAGGCCGGTCCGCCGGTGATTCCCCACCGAGACCCCTGAGACCCGAAGCCAATTCCTGCCTCCGTGTCTTCGTGTCTCTGTAGTTCAACTCTTACCCTCACTCCTTCCCCACCCGCCGGCCGATGAAGGCCGAGACCCAGATCGAGAGCTCATAGAGCACGATCAGCGGGAGGGCGAAGAGGCACTGGTTGAGCGGGTCGGGCGTCGGCGTGACGATCGCGGCGATCACGAACATCACGATGATGGCGTGGCGCCGGTACGTGCGCAGCGTCTTCACCTCGATCAGGCCCATGTACACGGCCAGCACCACCAGCAGCGGGAACTCGAAGGCCGCGCCCATGCCGAGCGTCATCCACATCAGCAGGCTGTAATACTTGTCGGCCGTCCACATGATGGTGTAGCCGAGCAGCTCGTTGAGCTCAAAGGCCACGCGGATCGTGCTCGGCGTGAGCAGAAAATACCCGAAGGCCGCGCCGGCCAGGAACAGCAGGAAGGCCGCGAGCCCGGTCGGAACGATGACCCGCAGCTCCTTCTTCGTCAGGGCCGGGGCCACGAACTGCCCGAGAAAGAACAGCCAGAGCGGCAGGGACAGGATCACCCCGCCCATCAGACAGATGTTGATGATGACCGTGAACACGCCCATCGGGGTGTTGGTCACCAGGTCGGTCTTCATGGCGGGATACTCCGCCTGGATCTGCTCCAGCGGCCAGTTCAGCAGCACCGCGGCATCCTTCATCTGGTAGGCGATGAGCGTGACAAAGAGGGCGAAGACCACCGCACACTTGATCAGGGTGCCGCGCAGCTCCTCCAGGTGCCCGAGAAAACCCATGGGCTTGCCGCCGGCCACGGCCGGGGGGCTGCTCTCATCGTATTCATCCACTGGGGGTTGCTGGCTCAAGGAAGGACCTGACAAACACCTTTCCCCGCATCTCGCAACACCTGTGTTTGCCGTCGGATCGACCCCGGGCCCGGTCCGCGCCCCCCGGCGGATTTTGCTCGGTCCGGCCGCCTCCGCCGTTGACACCCCCCCGGCGGACCGCTCCGATGGCCGTTCCCCATTCTTTTCCACAACCATGGCCAAAAAAACCTCCGCCAAGAAGCCCGCCAAAAAAGCGGCCCCGTCCAAATCGAAACCCGCCGCCAAGGCCCTCAAATACGTCTACACGTGGGGCGCCGGCAAAGCTGATGGCAACGGCTCCATGAAAGCCCTGCTCGGCGGCAAGGGCGCCAACCTCGCCGAGATGACCCGCATCGGCCTGCCCGTGCCTCCCGGCTTCACCATCACCACGGAGGTCTGCACCTATTACTACGCCAACAAGCGCACCTACCCGGCCGCGCTCCAGGCCCAGATGGAGGCCGGCGTTGCCAACATGGAGAAGATCATGGGCACGAAGTTCGGCGCCACCAACGGCATGCCGCTCCTCGTCGCCGTCCGCTCGGGCGCCCGCGACTCGATGCCCGGCATGATGGACACCATCCTCAACCTCGGCCTCAACGACCAGACCGTCGTCGCCCTCGAGAATTCCACCAACAACCCCCGCTTCGCCTGGGATTGCTACCGCCGCTTCATCCAGATGTACGGCGACGTCGTCATGGGCGTCCAGAAGAAGGAAGGCGAGGACCACGAGCCGTTCGAGACGGTCATCGAGGGTTTCAAGCACGAGAAGTACCACGCCGACATCGAGGACTCCAAGCTCACCGCCGAGGACAACAAGGAGCTCGTCAAGCGCTTCAAGGCCCTCGTCGCCGAGCGCACGGGCAAGCAATTCCCGAACAGCCCCTGGGACCAGCTCCGCGGCGCCGCCGGTGCCGTGTTCGGTTCCTGGATGAACGACCGCGCCAAGGTTTACCGCGCCAAGTACAACATCCCCTCCGAGTGGGGCACCGCCGTCAACGTCCAGGCCATGGTGTTCGGCAACACCGGTGAGACCTCCGGCTCCGGCGTCGCCTTCACCCGCAACCCCGCCAACGGCGTCAACGAGTTCTACGGCGAGTTCCTCATCAACGCCCAGGGCGAGGACGTCGTCGCCGGCGTCCGCACCCCGGAGCCCGTCCTCGAGCTCAAGAAGCAGATGCCCAAGTCCTACGCCGAGCTGCTCAAGGTCCGCGCGACCCTCGAGAAGCACTTCAAGGATGTGCAGGACGTCGAGTTCACCATCCAGGACGGCAAGCTGTTCATGCTCCAGACCCGCAACGGCAAGCGCACCGCCGCCGCCGCGCTGAAGTTCTCCATCGATATGGTGAAGGAGAAGCTCATCGACTGGAAGACGGCCGTCATGCGCAACCCGGCCGACCAGCTGGAGCAGCTCCTCGCCCCGATCTTCGACCTCGCCGAGGTCAAGAAGGCCGCGGTCATCGCCACCGGCCTCCCCGCCGGCCCCGGCGCCGCCACCGGCAAGATCTACTTCAACGCCGAGCGTTCCGTCCAGGCCGCCGAGAAGGGCGAGAAGGTCCTCCTCGTCCGCGTCGAGACCTCCCCCGAGGATCTCCGCGGCATGATCGCCGCCGAGGGCATCCTCACCGCCCGCGGTGGTGTCTCCTCCCACGCGGCGCTCGTCGCCCGCCAGATGGGCAAGGTCTGCGTCTGCGGCGCCGCCGCCCTCCAGATCGACTACGACAAGAAGACGGTCACCGTCTCGGGTCACACCTACCACGAGGGCGACTTCCTCTCGATCGACGGCACCTCCGGCACCGTGTACGCGGGCCAGATCAAGACCGCCCCGTCCGAGATCATCGCCGGCCTCGTGAACAACGACGCCGCCGCCAAGGCCACCGAGAAGTTCAAGAGCTTCACCCAGCTCATGAAGTGGTGCGCCCAGGCCACCAAGCTCAGCGTCCGCACCAACGCCGACACCCCGGAGCAGGCGCGCATCGCCGTCGCCTTCGGCGCCGTCGGCATCGGCCTCACCCGCACGGAACACATGTTCTTCGAGGGCGACCGCATCGACGCCATGCGCGAGATGATCCTCGCCGACTCCCTCGGTGGCCGCGAGGCCGCCCTGGCCAAGCTCCTCCCCTACCAGCGCGAGGACTTCGTCGGGATCTTCAAAGCCCTCAAGGGCTTCCCGGCGACCATCCGCTTCCTCGATCCCCCGCTGCACGAGTTCCTGCCCCACTCCAAGGAGCAGCAGATGGACCTCGCCCGGAAGCTCAACATCCCGGTCGAGAAGATCATGCACCGCGTCCACGAGCTGCATGAGTTCAACCCGATGCTTGGCTTCCGCGGCTGCCGCCTTGGCATCAAGTTCCCGGAGATCACCGCGATGCAGGCCCGCGCCGTCATCGAGGCCGCCGTCGAGGCCAAGAAGCAGGGCTTCAAGGCCAACCCCGAGATCATGATCCCGCTGGTCGGCTTCAAGAAGGAGCTCGATCTGCAGGTCGCCGTGGTCCACGAGGTCGCCGCCAAGGTGTTCGCCGAGCAGAAGACCAAGGTCGCCTACTCCGTCGGCACCATGATCGAGGTCCCCCGCGGCGCGCTCACCGCCGACGAGATCGCCAAGACCGCCGAGTTCTTCAGCTTCGGCACCAACGATCTCACGCAGACCTGCCTCGGCATGTCCCGCGATGACTCCGGTTCCTTCCTCGCCCCCTACCAGGAGGCCGAGGTCTTCAAGAAGAACCCGTTCGCCTCGGTCGACCAGACCGGCGTCGGCCAGCTCATGAAGATCGCGATCGAGAAGGGCAACCAGACCCGCCCCGGCATCAAGCTCGGCATCTGCGGCGAGCACGGCGGCGACCCGGACTCCGTGAAGTTCTGTCACCAGATCGGCCTCACGTACGTGTCCTGCAGCCCGTATCGCGTCCCCGTGGCGCGCCTCGCGGCCGCCCAGGCCGCCATCGCCGACGCCAAGAAGTAAGCCCGTTCTTGTAGGAGCCTGCTTGCAGGCGATTCCTTTCAAGCCCCGGTCCTGACGGACCGGGGCTTTTTTATTTCGGCCCGGGAGCCACCCTGCATCCGGCCCTGTCGGGTGGGCGGCGAGCTTGCTCGCCACCCACGGCCTGGCAGCCCTGCTTCCGAAACCGGCTCGACGCCCTGCGCCGCGCCCCGTAGGCTGGCCGGTCATGAAACTCCGCCTCTTCCTCGCGGCGCTCGCCGCTTCCCTCACCCTTTTCTCCGCCGCCCCGGCCCAAGACGCCGCCCCGGCCCCCAGCCCGGCCCTGACCGAGCTCCAGGCCCTGGTCGAGAAGATCACCACCAAGCTGCGCGCCGGCAGCCGCACGGCCGAGGCCCTCGCGCCCGAGCTCGCCGAGTTCGACGGCCTCCGCGCCAAGTACACCGAGAAGAACGAGGACACCGCGCAGATCGCCATCATGCACGCCATGCTCTACGCGCAGGTGCTCAATGATGAGGACAAGGCCCGCACCCTCCTCGCCGCCCTTGTGGCCGACTACCCCGGCACGAAACCCGCCGAGATGGCCGCACGCGTGCTCGAGCAGATGAGCCCCGAGGCCCGCGCCGCCGCCGAGGCCGCCCAGGCCGAACGTGAGGCCAAGCTCAACGCCCTCGTCGGCCAGCCCGCCCCCGCCCTCACCTTCAAGTGGTCGTCCAAGGAAGGCCTCAAGACCCTCGCCGACCTCAAGGGCCAGGTCGTGGTCCTCGACTTCTGGGCCACCTGGTGCGGCCCCTGCATCTCCTCCTTCCCGCAGGTCCGCGAGCACGTCACCCACTTCGCGGGCGCGCCCGTCACCTTCCTCGGCGTCACCAGCATCCAGGGTTTCGTGGCCAACATGGGCCCGCGCATCGACACCAAGGGTGACGAGGCCAAGGAAATGGCGCTCATGACTGATTTCATGAAGGCCAAGGAAATGACCTGGGACGTGGTCATCAGCGACCAGGAGGTCTTCAACCCCGACTACGGCATCGAGGGCATCCCCTTCGTGGCGATCATCGCCCCGGACGGCACCGTGCGCCACACCGGCCTGCACCCCGGCGACCCGGAGTCCGATATCACCGCCAAGGTCGTGGCCCTGTTGAAGGAATTCAACCTCCCGCTGCCCGCGAAGTCCTGAGGGTGGAACCCGCGCTCCACGCGGGTTGACCGCCCCCGCTGCAAGCCCCGCTCCTCCCGGACCGGGGCTTTTTCTTTCGCGGTGGCGCCGACTGGCCCGGCGCAACCGAACGCCGATCCCGTCACACCCCGAGTTGCGCCTGCATCCGGGCGGTGCACTCCGGACAGATGGTGTGCGCCAGCCGTGGCAACGGCGTTGCCCGCAGCAAATCCGTCGACTGCACCGCCGCTTCCATGGAGTGCCAGAATCCGTCAGGCAGGAGCACCCGTTGGCACCAGCTGCACATGCCCAGCTCGCGTGCTTCATCCCGGGGGGCTTCACATTCCAACAAGCTGACCGACGGTCGGGCCTCCTCCGCCACCGGCACGGAGCTGAACTCCACTTCGCCGTCCGGCAGCAGGGCGATGCTCATGCGGAAGGTCCGCCGCTTCGTCGCCGTGTCGCAGCGGTAGAGGAAGTGCACTGGCCTTCCCGCTCTCACGTGGGACACCAGACAACTGTAGATTTCCCGCACCATGGCGTCGTGGACGAAATCCCACAGTTTCCGGCCCAGCACTCGCTCGGGGAGAAGTTCATCGGCCTTCTGCTCCTTCGCATGCATCATCCAGGTGAAATTCACGACGGTCAGGCAGTCGGCCGCATCAATGCGGTAGAGCAAAGCCGACCGGGGCAGCCCAGCCGTACCTGACGGACGCAGGACGGGGATCACCCCACCACAATACATTCCGTAGAACGCTAGGCAAGACCGGCCACGCTTCCAGCTTCTGCAGGCCAGGGTGGAGTGCGCCGCGATTCCTGAATCGCCCCCACGCTCGGGCCGGACCCCGGATCGTGCGCCCGTTTCGCCGCCGACACCGTCCGGCATAGGTAGAAACACGTAGCGAATGCGCTGACCCCAACTTCACACCTTTGGCCATCCCCGCACCCGCTTGCATGCTACCGGCTTGGTCGGAATGGTGCAGTCAATGGGGGATCAGCGCGCGGGCGCGCGTTACCGAGCGCCCACGGAAGGCCGGCTCCACCCCCGCACCCGCCCTCCCGCCTTCGGGTGAAGTCGAGTCCATTTCGTGGTTAAACCGGATCGCGTTAAAGCGTCCGCTCAAACCACGCCACCGTCAGTGCCCGCGCGCGCGCCGCGTGGCCGAGCTCGGGCTGGAACACATTGAAGATGTGGTCCGCCCCGCCGATCAGCACGGCCTCCGCGGGGGAGCCGGGCAGGACGGAGGCGGGCCGCGCGGCAAGGATCTTCATCAGCTCGTCCTCGCGGTGCGCCAGGTAATCGGCCGAACCCCGGACCGCGAGCAAGGCGCCGGGATACTTCGCCAGCGCCTCGTCGAAATTGAAACCGCGGAAACTCTCATAGAACTCGCGCTTGGTTGTGAGCGTTTTCCAGCCCGGGATCTCCTGCGTCGCCTCGCCGTCGCGCAACGCGCGTTGCGCCGTCTCGTCATTCGCCCACAACGCAAACAGATCGCCGCTCGGGGCCGACCACACGGCGATCGACTTGAACCAACCCGGGTGCCGCGCGCCGGTCACGACGGCCGTCGGCGCGCCGAGACTGAAGCCGAACGCCCCGACGCGCCCGGTCGCCACGCCGGCTTGCTGCAGCAGCCAGGCGTGGGCCGCGGCGGCATCCTCCAGCCGCGTGATGAAGGTGGACTCGATCTTCGTGCGGGCCTGATCGCCTTCGCCCCGAAAATTGATCCGCAACGAGGCGATGCCGCGTTCGGCCAGCCCCTGCGCCAGCAGCTTCAGGCTGCCGCCCGCATCGTCCATGTCCGAGGCCATGCCGTGAAACAGCAGCACCGTGCGCCCGTCCCACACGCCCTCGGGCGTGACCCAGGCGCCCCGCACTTCCGGTGCGATCTCGACGAAAGTCTCGCCGGCCCGCCCCACCAACCCGGTGAGCACCACCAGCAGCCCGATCCTGAACCAGTTCGAGATTGTCATGACCCTGCCATGCCGGATCCCACCCGGGCGGGCGAGGAAAACCCGCTCTCACGCTGACACCCGGCGTTCGTTTCACCTCGGACACCGCGACGTGAGGATTAGCCCGGCCGGATGACGACTCCATCGGTCTCGGCCGGCCGCATCGACGTCATCCGGGGCGCGGTGGCTTGCACGCGTTCGGCGGACTCCCGCAGTTGCCGTCCGACCCGCAGCACCACGAGGCACACGTTCTCCCGCACCACGCAATCATCCGTGCCCACCCAGCAGCCCCGTCGCTCCGCCTCCAACCACGCCTCGTCGCAGATGATCTGCCGGTTCGCCGGCAGTTGGATGAAAAGAATGGACGCAGACTGGCTCATGACGATCGGGGTACTTCGAGGGCGAACCCGGCCACTTTAACCCTTCCCAACCCGCGGCACACTGGGGTGTAGCCCTAAGGGCCGGGCGGGACCTTTGTCGCCAACCCGGGTCTGAACAGCACGAGCATGCAACTTCCACCCTACAAGGCCCCCCACCCCACCGGTCCGGCCCGGCGCCTCCCCGACACCCTCCACCTCCTGAAAATCCAACTGCGCGACTACGTGCCGTTGCTGGCCCTGCTCGCCGTCACCGTGCTCGCCGCCTCGGCCAAGGACGCCTCCTACGGCCCCGACGGCCGGCCGCTGCGCTGGATGCACGACTTCATGGGTTTCTTCCTGCTCGTCTTCGCGCTGCTGAAGCTCTTCGACCTGCCGGGCTTTGCCGACGGTTTCCAGAAATACGACCTGCTCGCCAAACACTCGCGCCGCTACGCGCTCGCCTATCCCTTCATCGAACTGGCGCTCGGTCTGGGCTACCTGTCGTTCTGGCGCCCGCCCACCGTCTACCTCGCCACCATGATCGTCCTCGGCTTCGGCGCGCTCGGCGTCATCACCGCCCTGGCACGGGGCCTCGACCTCAAGTGCGCGTGCATGGGCAGCGCCCTCAAGGTCCCGCTCTCGACCGTGGCGCTGGTCGAGGACATCGCCATGTTCGCGATGGCCGCCGGCCTTTGGCTGCGCCTGCACTAGGCGATGGCCCGCGTTGTAGCCGGGGTCGCTGACCCCGGTGATCGTGGCCTCACCGCGGCGCCCGCGCGCCCGCCTTGACCCCTGCCGTGCGAAGGGGGCCGTGGATTTCCTCGAGGTCAAACGGGATGCCCGACTCGCGCGGCTCGGTCGACGCCGAGAGCCAGGCCCGGGCGTGCAGTTCGCCCGCAAAGCGCCGGTGCAACAGCTTTCCCCCGAGCCGCATCGCGGCTTCCCAATACACGCTCATCCGTCCGGGCAGGGCCACCCGATAGAGCCGCGTGCCCCGCAAACCGGTCGACAGCCGCTGCCAGCCCGCCGGCAGACCCCCGCCGACACCGCTGCCGCCCGCCGCTTCCTCTCCTCCGTTCGCCGGCCGGCTGACAATGAAAGCCGCATCCAGCGTATCCTGGCGCAGCCGATAACCGCCGGCGAAAAACTCAGATGGGGCGGTGAGAAGGGGGGAAGCCATGACGCGGGAATCGTGCAATCCCCCTTATACCACTTCCGCATCCCCCGGCCTATAGGGTGCCCACCTACGTTACCCGTAATGTGAACAACTTTTTCCCGCCCGACGGTGTTTACCGCCGGTCCGGATGCTCGATCCACGGCAGATGCATCCGGCCCGTGCGCACCCGGAAGAATTCACGGCCACCCACCCGGGCCTTCTGGTATTGCTCGAAACGCACGGGATACGCGTAGGTAAACGCGGGCGCACCGGGGGTCATCGGTTCCAGGTGCAACACATACGTGGTCGAGCGTCCGCCCCGGCGCCGCCGGTGGGTGCGCTCCTCTTTCGCCGTTACCCGATACTCATGCACCGCCACGGGCGCCGCGTCGCGACTGCGGTTGTAATCATCCACAACCTGGATGCCGGACAACGGCAGGCCGATCAACAGGACCAAACCACATTCGGCCATCACGCGGCGTCCGCGGGAGGAACCGCGCAGCAGCCCCACCACCACCCCAAGAAGCGCGACGAACGCCCCGACCGCCACCCGCAGCCCGGGTTCGACCAGCGCCCACGGGTCAAAATACATCCGGCCGTGGCCCAGCGCGATCTCCCGGTGGAGCACCTCGACCAGTCCGGGTACACCGTACAAGGCGACCGACCACACCAGCGCCTCGACACCGATCGCCGTCCACAGGAAACGGTCGAAGCGGCGTGGCCCGGCCTCCCTCTCGGCCCGCCGGAGGACGCCGACGATGCGGTGGAGCGTCTGCAGGTCCTCGCGGGCGGCGTGCTCCAACTTGGCCGATTCGACCCAGAGGTGACGTCCATCACTGAAGATCCGCGCGGCATCCCGCGCCATGAGCGTGGAGACCGCCGTCCGGAACCCAGTGTCTTCCTCGAGCAATCGCTGCAACGTGGGATGATCACCCTCCACAAAGACCCGGCGGTCGAACGCCTCGTCGCCCGTCTCCACCTCCATGGTCAGCCCCATGGCCTTGAGGAAGCGGTCCACGCCGGACTCGGTTCGCAGCGAAAACACGAGCGTCGTCGGGCATTCGAGCCCCCAATAGAGTTTCACCAGCTCCTTGTGCCGGTTGCGACCCCGCCCGACGGTCTTGCTTTTCGTGAACAACACCTGCCGCGTATCGGCAAAAACCGAGGATTGCTCCACCCCTTGCCGCCGCCAAAGCAGGCGCGTCACGAAGACCACGGCGGCAAAGGCGAATCGGATCAGGACCCACATGGCGAGGCCGGCAACCTGCGGAAACGGCCGCGCCAGGGCAACCGGATTATCGCCGCCGCGCCCCGAGGGTCATTCCCAATTCCTCCTTCGTACTTCTTCCTTCTTACTTCTCCACGTCCCGGAACATCCAGCGCAGCATCTCCGGCAACAGCGCGCCGCCGTGCGAATCGTTGTGCGCGCCATCACCCCACTCGTGCCTCACGTCATAGCGCGGGCCCTCGAGCTTGCGGCGGTCCGCGCTGGTGTTGGCAAAGAGCAACGCGGCCAACATCTGCTGGTTTGCCAGGAACCAGCTGCCGTGCGGATTATCGAGGTCGTTCGAGCCATCCTGCAGGAAGATGCGGATGTTCTTCGGCGGGGTCTTGCGAATCAGCGTCGGGTAGAGGTCGCCGCCGGGGATCATGGGCTGGTTGCCGCGCGCCGGCTGAAATCCGATGGAGGTGTAGCTCCCGATCATGCTCAGGACCTTCCGAAACTGGTCGGGCCGCTCCCACGCCGTCGTCCACGCACAGATGGCACCGCTGCTCGTGCCGCCGATCACGCGCTTCTCCACGTCGTCACTGAGGTTGTAGGTCTTCTTCAGTTCCGGGATGAACTCCTCGGCGAGCATCCGGGCGTAGGCGTCGGTGAGCACATCGTACTCCTGGGCGCGGTTGTTCGGGTTGCTCATCGCGAGGTCATCGGGATAACGCTCACTCAGGTTGCCGGGCGTGATGAACAGGCCGATCATCACGGGAATCTCCTTCTTGTGGATGAGGTTTTCCATCACCTGGTCCACGCGCAGCGGTCCCTTGGGATTCAGCGCGCGCTGGCCGTCATGGAACACCAGCAACCCCGCCGGCTTCGCGGCGTCGTACTGCGCCGGCACATAGATCCAGTAGCGGCGCACCGTGCCGCGGATGATCTGGCTCTTCCATTCCAGCGGCCCGATCAGCTGGCCCTTGGGCACGCCCTCCTGCGGCAGCGAATCGGCGGTGAGCGGGTAGTCGCCCGGCTTCCGCGCGGGCGCCGCATCCTGGGCCAAAGCCAGGGAACCGAGGAACGAAAACAGGACACAGGTCAGGAGGTATTTCATGGGGTAAACGAGGGGGTGATTTGCGACAAAAGGCCTAGTCGGCACAAAACTACTCTTTGCGCTTTTTGGGCTTTTTGTGGCCAAACAGATTGGGGCCGGGGCGTGGGGTAGAAGCCATGACACGATTGCCGCGGTGGCCGCGACATCAAAGCGACAACTGCTCTCTTTGTAGAACGCCCCCTCACTCTGCCTGCCTGCCCCGCGTCCGCCCCATCGTCCACCACACCACCCCGCTGGCAAACGCACAGGCCGCCATCATCCCGGTCATCGGCCGCGCCGTGCCGTCGTGCAACCACCCCACCACCGCCCCGGCTCCCGCGCCGACGCCAAACTGGATCGTGCCCAGCAGCGCCGAGGCGCTGCCCGCCACCTCGCCGAAGGGCGCCATCACGATCGCCGCGATGTTGGGCGAGATCAATCCGCCCGCCGACAGATTCAGGAACAACAACACCAACAACAGCGGCAACCCACCCCACCCCGTCACCCCGGTGACCAGCAGGGCCAGGCCGACCAAGGCCAAACCCACCAGCGTCCCGTTCAGGATGGCCCGCAGCGCAAACCGCCGCAGCAGCAGACGGTTAAGCTGCGAGGCGAAGATGAGCGCCAGGCCCACAAAACCGAAGGCCAGCGCGTATTGTTTCGGACTGAGGCCGTGCAACTCGATCAGCACAAACGCCGAGCCCGCCAGGTAACAGAAGACCGCGCCGACCATGAAGCCCGCCACCAAGGCGGGGCCGATGAACCGCCGGTCACGCAACAGCCGGCCATACGTCCGGAACGCCTGGCCGATGCCCCCGGACGCGGGCGGCGTCCGCCGCGCGGTCTCAGGCAACGACCAGAAAACCGCCGCCGCGCAGGCGAGTCCGAGCCCGACGAGCATCCAGAAAATCCCCCGCCAGCCCGTCCAGTCGAGGAACAGCCCGCCAACCGAGGGCGCGAAGACCGGTGACACCGAGAGGATCACCATCAGCAGTGAGTACATCTTCGCCGAGTCCGTTTCGTTGAAATGATCCCGCACGACCGCCCGCGGCACCACCATGCTCGCCGCCGCCCCCAGCGCCATGACCAGCCGCCACGCCAGCAGCGCCGCCATCGACTCTGCCAACGCGCAGCCGACGCTCGCCAGCACGAAAAAAGCCAGGCCAACGAGCAGCGGTCCCCGCCGCCCCCAGCGGTCCACGATCGGGCCGAGGCAGGCCTGCCCCGCCGCCAGCCCAAGCAGGTAGATGGACAAGGTCTGCTGCACCGCACCCACATCCGTGCCCAGATCCAAGCCGATCGCCGGCAGGGCCGGCAGGTACATGTCGACCGCAAAGGGCCCGATCACCGTCAGCGCCCCGAGGATGAACACCAGTCCCCGGCCCGGTTGCCGCAGCGGCGGGACAGGCTGCGGAGCGGACGCGGAGGGATTGGTTTCGGCCATGAAGCGCCCCAAAGAGCAAGTCCGCGGCCAATTCGCAAACGGAACCACACGAACAGATGAATTAGAACCGCGAAGAACGCGGAGGAGCGAGAAGCCCCGACCAAACCCACCCTCCACCCCAGTTTGCCCTTCGCGAATCTTCGCGTCCTTCGCGGTTAATGCCTGGGTGACTTCAAACGCTCAATCGTAGGACTTGAGCAGCGCCTCGAGCTCGGTCTTTCGCGGCAGTAACTTCCGTTGATGATGGAACCAGCTCCAAATCAGCATGCCCACCACATAGGCGGGATAAATCACCAGTGCCGGGATCACGATCTCACGGCCGGCTTTGCCAACCTCCATCAGTTGGTAAACGATGATCGGTAGCATCAACACGCTGGTAACCAGCAGTCCCGCGATGAACTTGTAACGCGCGCGCTCCGCCCGGTTCTCGTCGAGCAATGCCGCCACACTCGCGCTGATCGATGCATCGCTGTGCGGGTGCCTGACGTGGTGCCGCCAGTGCAGTCGCACCATGAGCAGCCAGCCGATCCACGGCAGCGCGAAGAACGGGATGATCGCCCACTCCCGGGCCAGGTCCACGCGGTTCAGCGCCGGGTCGGACCAGATGACCTGAAGCACGACCTTGCCGGTCATGAACAGCAGCAGGCTGAGGATCAGCCCGAGAAAGATAAGATTGCCGCGGCGGCGGCGGCGCAGGTCGGCGACGAATTCCATTTTTTGTTTCTCCAGTTGGGCCGCAGGCGGCCGGTTGTGTGGCGAACGCCACGTGTTTTCGATGTCAGCGAAGTTCATGGGACATTTCCTCCATTGCGTCGGTCAGTTTCTGTTTCAGGCGGTTCAGCTTCACCCCGACGTTGCTTTCGGTGAGGCCGTGAATCTCCGCCATGCCGGCGTAACTGACGCCGTCGAGGTGGAGCAAGATGAGGGACCGGTCCACCGGCGGGAGCCGGCGGATCTGCGCGTAAAGCAGTTCGAGCGCCTCGCGTTCCCGGATCCCTGCGGCTGGCTCGGCGTGCGTGGCGCGCCAGGCATCGGCCTCGAATCGGTCCACCTGCCGGCGGTAGTTCCGCTCGGTGCGCTTCCAGGTCAGCGCGGTGTTGTGGGCCACCCGATAGATGAAGGTCGAGGGTTGCGCCCCGCCGCGGTAAGCCGGCACCGCCCGCCACACCGCGAGCAACAGCTCCTGCATCAGGTCGTGCCGGTCCGTCCCCTCGGCGAATCCGTTCACCACGTGGTGCAACACCGCCGCGTGTTCCGCCAGCCAGCGCTCAAAGAGGAGATGTTGTTCGGCGGCCTGCATGGGTGGTGCGCCCTGTTAGATGCCGCCCGCCGCGATTACTTACAGGCAATCGTGCTATTCGGGTCGAATCTCCCGCCCATCCTGCCAGCGCCACCCATGGTACAGGCCCAGCGCGATCACCATGGCGATGATCAGGAGGTCAAAGGCCGAGAGATACCGCAGGCCCGGCTGGCCGCCGCGCGTCAGCTTGACCAGCAAGGCGTGCCCAAAGACCGCGACGGCCGACACCGGCAGGGCCAGCCGGATCGACTTCAGTTTCAGTTGTTCGACGCGCTCGTCCTGTTCCTTTTCCCGGGAGAAGAAGACCACCATCAGGCAGGTGGCGACCATGACCGAGGCACCGGACCACCGGAAATCCGGGTTATACAGGCTGCCTGCGGCCGTGGTCGCGGCCAGGGTCAGGTAGAGATATTTGAGTGAGTGGTTTTCCATAAGAATCGGGGGTTGGGGGTGGCGACGCGTCAGCCGCGGTCGGTGAAGATGTCCTCAATCGGACACTTGAAGAGTTTCGCGATCTTGAAGGCCAGCGGCAGGCTCGGGTCGTATTTTTCGGTCTCGATCGCGTTGATCGTCTGGCGTGACACGGCCAACTTCTCGGCGAGGTCGCCCTGCGACCACTCGCGCGCAGCCCGGAGTTCCTTGAGGCGATTTTTCATGATGATTCAGCGATAGCGTCGCACTGACCATACCCAGCCGGCGCCGAGGGAAATCAACATCGCTTTCTCCCACACCCCGGGGGTCCAGGCGAAATCCGCCAGTATCCCACCCGAGCGTAACATGCCGGCGATAGTGAGCATGAGGAAGAGTACGAAGAAACCGGCCGCGGCCGCGTCGCTGACAATGCGCTGTTCAAGCTCATCGCGGCGGCCGCGTGTCGCAGAATGATAGCAGTACACGCCGTAGGCAAAAGGGAGCAACGGAGTCAGGGCGAGGGGGACCCTTAGCCAGCCCATGATATCGTAATGTCTGAGCATGCCCCGCGCGCCGACCGCACAGAACGCGTTTAGCAGCACACTCCACAAAAGAAACTTGAAGAAGGGTCGCATCTTTGGCGCGGGAACATCGGGGGTATTGGAGGCGGTGTGCATTCGCTCGATGTAAAGCATCCTTGTCATCTGTCAAGCATGCTTGTCATGCCGATTTGAACCACCCAGGCACGAAGACACAAAGAGTACCCGAACCCTTCGGGCCTTTGTGGTTACTTGGCTCGCTCAGATATGAGGCCCCATCCACCCCTGCGCCTTCAGCCACGCCGTCAGCTCCGCCGCCATCACCCGGTGGTCACGCACCCGCGGGTGCTGCTCCGTCCAATGCTGGAAAACGAAATGGCTGATCGCGGGGTCGGCGGCCTCGAGCTCCCCCACCGCCGCCGCCCACGCTGCGCGCAGTTCCGGGTTCGTCGCGCCGCCCGCCATGCCGCCGCGTAACAGGACGATGTGCGCCGCCGGATAAGCCGCGCGCACGGCCTTGATCAGCGCGACATAAGCTGTCGTGAACCCCGCCGGGAACGGCCGCCCGTTCGCCTGAGTGAAGGCCGCGTCGTTCTCGCCGAGGTTCACGCAAACGACCTCCGGCACCCACACGGATAGATCCGCACGGCGCGGATTGTCCCGCGGGTAGACCTTGTCCCACGCCTCGCCGGCCACCATCGGCACAAAACCCTCGCACAACCCCATCCCGCTCACCGCCATCGCCCGGTGATCCGCCCCGAACGCTTGCGAAGTGAGATAGCCGTAACTCAACGCGTGGTTGTGCGTCCGCCGGTCTTCCCACTGGTCCACGGCACCATCCTCGTTGTTGGCCCCGGCCGTGATCGAGTCTCCGATAAACTCCATGCGAAATCGGTACGCCCGCGGCTCCGGTGCCCAGGCCTGCGCACCGGCCGCCAATTCCACGCCGTGGAAGGCCACCTGCCCGGCGTCGGCTTCCGAGCGCTTGAGGAGTTCCAGCCGGTGCCTCCCCGTCCCGAGTCCGTGCGGGCAGACATACCGGCCGGCCGAACCCGCCACCACCTCGGTCACCCCGTCCACCGTAAGGTCAAAATAGCTCTGCCCCGTGGCCGTCCCGAAAACCACCGCCAGTACGGGGCCCTCAAAATCCACCCTAACCCGGCTCCCGGCCCAGATCAGGACCGGTTGCGACGGATTGGCACGGTCGAGGCGACCTTCGTACTGAAAGGCGGTGGCGGAGGCGGCAAGGGGGGTCATGGCAGGGGCGCCCAGGGCGCTGGCCGCGAAAAAACACATCCCAAGGCCCGGCAAGAGGTGTCGCAGCATCCCGGAGGCGTAGCGGCCCGGCCTCCTGCGGCAAGCTTCGGGTTATGCGGCCTTTATCGGGCTCAAGCCCCCCGTTCCCGGACCGATAAAGGGATGGTACCCTCTCTTCATCCGCATGGCCACCGCCGTCTCCACCATTTCCGACTCCCTCATCCAGGACTCCATCGTGCGCGCCGTCCGCAACGTCTGCGTGACCATGCTCAAGCAGGAGGCCGGGCTGGTGGAGAAATCCACCGTGACCGGCTACGACGGCTTCAAGGAAAAGCCCCATGTCTTCGGCAGCGTGGGGTTCGCCGGGGTGATCGACGGGATCGTGTACCTCTGCATCCCCGACGATTTCGCCCAGGACGCCGCCGCCCGCGTGCTGGGCATGAGCCTGGCCGAGGTCGAGATGACCGGCGACGAGGCCGTCAAGGACGTGGTCGGCGAGATCACCAACATGACCGTCGGCGGCTTCAAGAACGCCCTCTGCAACGTCGGCTTCCCCTGCAAGCTCACGCTCCCCACGATCGTGCGCGGCGACAGCCTCTCCGTGGCCGGCCTCAAGGGCGCCATCCGCCATGTCTTCCACTTCGACTGCTCCGGCCACCGCCTGATCGCGGACATACAACTACGGCAGGATTAACCCGATCTGCCCTCGGAATCAGCCATTCCTATCGCGCCGTAGCCTCGCGAAGGCGGATCGCGGACATCCAGTTACGCCAAGACTAGCCTGATCTGCCCGCGAACACCTCACCCCCTATCGCGCCGTAGCCTGGGCGAAGGCGGATCGCGGATATCCAACTGCGGCAGGACTGAGCGGAAGTAAGAATTAAGAAGTAAGAAGGAAGAAAACGAGCCCGCGCGGCCCCTTTCTTAATTCTTCCTTCTTCCTTCTTACTTCTTACTTCTTACTTCATTTTCTCCAGCTCTTCCCAGCGCGCAAACGCCGTGGAGTGCTCGCGCTCGACCGTCTCCAGACGCGCCTTCACCTCGGCGAACTTCGCCGCCTGCGCCTTGTAGAACGCCGGATCCGCGAGCTTCGCCGCCAGCTCCGTCTGCTCCTTTTCGAGCACTTCGATCTTCGCCGGCAGGGTCTCGAGTTCCTTCTGCTCCTTGCCCGTGAGCTTGCGCGTCGGCTTGGGGGGAACCTCGTCCAAACCCGCGCTCCGTGCGGGCTCCACCTTCGTCAACGCCAGCGCCCGCGCCGCCTGCTTCGCCTTGTCCTGCACCCAGTCCGTGTAACCACCGGCGTAGTCGCCGATGCGGCCGTCGCCTTCGAACACGAGCGTGCTCGTGACGACCTCGTCCAGAAATTCGCGATCATGGCTCACCAGCAGCAGCGTGCCCTGGAACTCCACCAGCAGGTCCTCCAACAGGTCCAGCGTCTCGGCGTCGAGATCGTTGGTCGGCTCGTCCAGCACCAGCACGTTGGCCGGCTTGGTGAAGAGGCGCGCGAGCAGGAGGCGGTTGCGCTCGCCGCCCGACAGCACCCGGGCCGGCGTGCGCGCGCGGGTCGGGTCGAACAGGAAGTCCTGCAGGTAGCTGATCACGGCCCGCGAGCGGCCGTCGATCGTGACCGTGGCGTTGCCGTTCGCGATGTTGTCGGCGACGGTCTTGTCGTCGTCGATCTGCGCGCGCAACTGGTCGAAATAGACGATCTCCATGTTGGTGCCGTGCTTCAGGCTGCCGCCGGTGGGCGTGAGTTGGCCCAACAGGAGCTTGATCAGGGTGGTCTTGCCCGCGCCGTTGGGCCCGAGGATGCCGATCTTCTCGCCGCGGCGGATGATGGTGGAGAAATCGCGGATCACCGGCGGGCCGCCGGCCGTGTAGGCGTAGCTGACGTTCTCCGCCTCGACGACCTTCACGCCGGAGCGCTCGGCCTCGGCCAGCTTGATCGTGGCGGTGCCGGTGCGGTCGCGGCGGGCGCGGGCCTGGGCGCGCATGTCCTTGAGCGCGTTGATGCGGGCCGTCGCGCGCGAGCGCTGGGCCTTCACGCCGCGGCGGATCCATTCCTCCTCCTGGGCGAGTTTCTTGTCGAACAACGCGCGCTGGCGCTCCTCGGCCTCCAGCACCTCCTGCTTGCGCACCAGGTACGTGTCGTAGTCACAGGCCCACCCGGCCAGCCGGCCGCGGTCGAGTTCCACGATGCGCGTGGAGATCCGGCGCAGGAAGGCGCGATCATGGGTGATGAAGAGCAGCGTCGGCTTCTTCTCGAGCAGGAACTCCTCCAGCCAGAGGATGGACTCGAGGTCGAGGTGGTTGGTCGGCTCGTCCAGCAACAGCAGGTCCGGCTGGCCGGCCAGCGCCCGCGCCAGCAACGCGCGGCGCTTGAGGCCGCCCGACAGCGCGGCAAAATCCTGCGTCGCGGGCAAACGGATCGCCGCAATCAGATCCTCCACGCGCACGTCGCGTTCCCAGTCCTCCTCATGATGGTCGTCGTTGGGTCGCAGGCCGCCGTAGACGATGTCATGAACCGTACCGGCGAGATCGGACGGGATTTCCTGCGTGAGCCGGCGGTAGACCGCGCCGGACGGACGGAACACATCCCCGGTGTCGGGCTTCATCTCGCCGACGATCACCTTCATGAGCGTCGATTTGCCCGCCCCGTTGCGCCCGATCAGACAGATGCGCTCGCCCGGATCGACCTGGAAGTTGACCTTTTCCAGGATGGCGGGACCGCCAAAGTGGAGGGTGACGTCGAGCAAAGTGAGGAGAGCAGCCATGGGAACGGGCCAACTTGGGCACCGCCCCCGCCGGGTGCAACCCTAAGCTCAGAGACAAAACCCAATACATTATTGGCCGCAAAAAGGCGCAGAATCCGTCAGTGGATTAAGCTCCCCAAGCGCCTATCAGCGCACGGAAGACTTTCGGGACCAAATAAAAGCATTATTGCGCCTTTTTGCGGCAATCCCGCTTGGTTCGTATCACCCCCGGCGCTCGCCCCGGATCATCGGCCGGTGGCGGGTGCCCTCCGGGGGACCGGAGGATCGTCAGGGCGCTGATCCGAGGGCGGCGATGGGGCGCGTCGTCGCAACCAGGTCGCAACGGCGTGGACGCGTCCCTTATCGACGCAAACCGGTCCGCGATTAAGCGTTGTTCGCCGCCACCGGCGGCCGCGGCCCGAGGATCTCCGCCACCAGCTTCAGCAGGCTCTGCGGGACAAAGGGCTTGGGCAGCACGCGGTCCGCCCCGAGCTGCTGCGCGGATTTCAGAAAATCGAGACCGATCTTCGAGGGGTTGCCCGACATCGCGATGATCCGCGGCCGGAACGGACTTTCCCGCAGCTTCATGATCAGCTCATAACCGTCCAACTGCGGCATCTGGATGTCGGTGACCACCACCGCGACGGCCCGGCGGTGCAGGATCTTCAGGGCGACTTCGCCGTCCGCGGCACTCTCCACCTGGTAGCCGCTGCGCCGCAGATACTCACTCATCACCGAGGCGATTTCCCGGTCATCATCCACGAACAATACGTCCAGGGGCGTGACGGGCAAGCCGGCGCGGCCGGCAGGGGCAGGGCTGAAATCCATGGTCGGCGGGACTGGGAACCACCGTGTTTCGCGCCGGGCGTTTCACCAGTGATAAAAGCGGCCGGGAGATTTTTTGCGTTTTTTTCCCATTCCCCCACCCTGTGGCCATGACCGCTCCCCGTCCCCTCGCCGCCGGTGTCCGCATCGGCCACGTCCACCTGAAGGTCGCCGACCTCGCCCGCGCGCTCGATTTCTACTGCGGCGTGCTGGGCTTCACCCTCACGCAGCGCTACGGCACGCAGGCGGCCTTCATCTCGGCCGGCGGCTACCACCACCACCTCGGGCTCAACACGTGGGAGAGCTTGGGCGGCCGGCCGCCGCCGCCCGGCAGCACCGGCCTGTTTCACACCGCCATCCTCTACCCCACCCGCGCGGACCTCGCGGACGCCCTGCGCCGGCTCGTCGCCGCGGGCGTGCCGCTTGACGGGGCCAGCGATCACGGTGTGAGCGAGGCCCTTTATCTGCGCGATCCGGATCAGAACGGCGTCGAGCTGTACTGGGACCGTCCGGAAAACGCCTGGCCCCGCACCCCCGCCGGGGAACTGGCCATGGTCACGGCGCCGTTGGACTTGGCCTCGCTGCTGGCGACCCGCGCCTGACCTCCGCCCCGACGAGTTGCCCGACGGTGGACAAAAATTCCGCCGGGGTGAAGGGCTTGCTCAGTGTCCGGGTCGCCCCGAGGGCAACGGCAACTTTCAGCATGCCCCCGATCCGGGCCGTGCTGCTGCCGGACATCGCCAACACCGGGGGTCGCATCGGCAGCCGGCGGATATGGTCCAGCAATTCCAAGCCGTCGCTGTCGGGCATGAAGATGTCGCTGATGACGAGCGCGAACGGCTCGCGCGCCAGCCGCTCGATGGCTTCACGCCCCTGCTTGGCCAGCGCGACTTCATAGTCGGAGCGCTGCAGGAGCTCCACGAGCGTCCGGGCGAGCATGGCATCATCTTCCACCAGGAGGATCCGGGACCGGACCATGGCGTCAGGCGGAGTCATCGGCGTGGCGGGAGTTTCCGGCCAGCGCCGGCGCGGGCTGGTCCGCAAAGAAATCGTTGGTCGTACTCCCGCGGCGGAAGACCGCCGGCGCCGGGCGCATGACCTCCGGCGCGGAGACCGCACCCGCGGCGCCGGCGCCATTGACGACCTGCAGCAGGTCGTTGACGCACCCGCGCAGGGTGACGGCCTGGGCGTTGAGCTCCTCCGCGGCGGCCGAGTTTTCCTCGGCGCCGGCGGCGTTGCCCTGGGTGACCTTGTCCATCTGGCCAACCGCGGCGTTGATCTGGACGATGCCCTCGCTCTGCTCCTGACAGGCGTGGGCGATGTCAGCCACGAGGCCGTCCAGCCGGCGGGTGCGCTCGACGATCCCGCCGAAGCCGGTCGCGACCTTGCCGCTGATGCCGACGCCGAGTTCGCTCATGCGCACGGCCTCGCTGATCGTGGCGGCGGTCTCCTTGGCGGCGCTGGCGCTGCGCTGCGCGAGGTTGCGCACCTCTTCGGCGACGACCGCGAAACCGGCCCCGGCCTCGCCGGCGCGCGCGGCCTCGACCGCCGCGTTAAGCGCGAGGATGTTCGTCTGGAACGCGATCTCGTCGATCGTCTTCACGATCTGCGCCACGCTCTTGCTGGTTTTCTGCAGGTCGGCCATGGCCGTGGCCATCTTCTCCATATCGGTGGTCCCGGCGTCCGCGGCCGCGCGGGTCTCCGCCGCCAGGGCCTTGGCCGTGGCCGCATGCTCGGCGTTGCGCTTCGTCATGCTGGAAAGTTCCACCAGGGAGGAACTGGTCTCCTCGAGGGAGGCCGCCTGCTCGCTGGCGCCGGCGGCGAGGCTCTGGCCCGCGCTGGACACCTGGCCGGAGGCGGCGGTGATCTCATCCGCGCCGGCCCCGAGCTGCTGGGCAATGTCGCGCACCGGGCGCGAAATCCCGCGGGCGATCCACCAGACGACGACCAACACCCCCGCGAGGACGAGCCCGCCCGTCAGCACGATCGTGTTGCGCAGCCGCCGGGCCGCGGCCAGCACCTCGCTCTCGCGCAGGGTGATGCTCACGGCCCACGGGGTGTCCGCCGTCCCGATCCGGACCGGCGCACCAAAACGGAAGGTGTTGTCATCGAGCGTGCGGGAAAAACTCTCGGTGGCGAAGGCCTCGCCCCGCTGCACGTGGCCAAGGAAGGGCTGCACCCAGGCGTCGGTGTCGACCATGGGCTTGCCCAGGCGCTCGCTCTTCGGGTGCGCCGCATAAAGGCCGCGGTTGGAGATCAGCGCGGCATAACCCGTCTCACCTACCTTCACCTGGGCGATCTCGGCCCCGAGCTTTTCGAGCGGCAGATCCACGCCGACCACGCCGGCGAAGGCCCCGTCGGGCCCCTGCACGGGGACGACCAGGCTGGTCATGAGCACGTCCTTCCCGGCGACTTTGTAGAGGTAGGGCTCGAGGATGGTTTCGCGGTTGGTGCGCTTGGCGATCAGGTAGTAATCGCCGGCCCCCTCGACGGTGTAATCCACCAGCGGCTCAACCTGGATCTGGCCGCTGCCGCGGTTCCAGTAGGAGATAAAGCGGCCGGTGCCGTCATGCCCGGGTTGGCCGGCGTGCTCGGCGTCGCGACCGTCAAAGGCGCCGGGCTCCCACAGGGTCCACACGCCGATGTAGTCCGCGTTCGCGGCGAGGCTGCCGCGCAGCATGGCATTGGCCTGCGCGCGAGACGGATGCCCCTCGGCGTGCAGACCTTCCAGGGCCTCGCCCAGCGTGCGGGCCGTGCCCAGCGCAAAGCCGAGCCGGTTCCCCATGTCCGCACCGATGCGGGCGGCGGTGGCCTGACTGAGGGCAAAGGCGTCCCGCCGCGCGCTCTGCACGACGCGCAGCGTGGTGAGGCTGATGAGCACGGTGAGCCCGGCGAAAACCGCCAGGCCGATCGAGACGAGCATGCGGGCATTGAGCCCGCGTTGGGTGATGAATTTCATGGTGGAGCGTGGAGGAAGGAAGGCGGCAACCCTCCCGGCAGGAAGGAACGGGCCCAAAGCAAAAGGCACAGGCGCACCGGGTCCCCGAGAGGACATGGTGTGACTGTGCCTTCGACTGACAGGCCCGTATGTCCTGCCGGAGAAAGCTGCCTGCAACCGGGTTGCGGGCCTGCTGTGCCCCCTAACGGCACATCCGCCCGGCGCTTGAGCAAAAATTTACCTCGCCCACCCCCACGCCTTGTTGTCGGGCGGGATTGCCAAATCCGGGCTCGCTTCAACCGCCTCGCCCCGACCGTCCCTTCAAATCCCGTCGCCCGATCCCGGTTCGCGTTCCAGCAGCTGCTCCAGCTGGCGGCGCAGGTCGGCAAGATCCTTGCTCTTGAAATTCTGCCGGGTGCGCTCAAGCACCTCCACGGTGCGCCGCAACGCCGCCACATGGTCCACCTCGCGCAACCGGCTCGAGGCCCGCCGGTCCAGCGATTGCGTGGCCCGCTCCAGGTCCGCCAGCAGCAGGATGGCCTGCCGCAGCGACACCCGGATGAAATCCTCCATCCGCCCGCCGCCGTCAACCGGCGCCTGCCGGGAAAGCTGCTCGATCTGCGCCAGCTCCCGCTCCCAGTCGCGCAACCGCTGCCGGCCCTCCCGGATCAGGACGAGATCCCGGTAATCCGCCACGGCCTGGTCCAGCACGCTGGTCATCTCGGCGAGATCGGGCGGCTTCGTGAGATACGCGGTGACCGGCAGCCGCACCGACCGGGCGGCGGTGTCCACCGACGGACGTCCGGTCAGCAGGATCACCGGCAGCCCGGGCACCGCCTGCACCGCCGCTTCTACCAGCTCGAGCGCCGTGTTGCCCGGCATGTGGATGTCGGAAATCAGCACGTCATACGGCGCGGCCCGGAGTTGTTGCAACGCATCCGCCGCCGACACGGCGCACTCGCAGGTGTACCCCAGCCGGCGCAACATCTCGGCCAGCCCCTCGCGCGCGGCCCGGTCGTCGTCCGCGAAAAGCACCCGGCCGCGATGAGGGAGAGGAGTCAGCATGTCAGGGATGGGGGGTGAGATCGAGGGCGCGCCGCACCGTGCGGGAAAGCTCGGCGATATCAATCGGTTTTTCCACCAACCCGTAGCCGGCTTCCGCCTCCGCCCCGTCCGGCGGGTTGGACCCGCTCATGCCGCTCATCAGCAGGACCGGCAGGTCCGGCCGGACGGTGCGGGCCAGCTGGATCAGCTCCGGTCCTGACAGGTGCGGCATCGTCCGGTCGGTCAGCAACAGGCTGAACTGCCCGGGTCGCGCCTGGACACAGGCCAGCGCCTCCCGGGGATCCTCGTAAATCTCCACGTGGTAGCCGATCCGCCGCAGCATGGCGCCGACGGCCTGGCCGATCGCTTCCTCGTCATCCACCAGCAGCACGGACTCGCCCTGCCCGGGCACCAGGCCCGCCACCGGCTCACGCACGGCGCTATCCGTCGCCGGAGCCGCGGGAAAATAAAGCTCAAACGTGGTGCCCTCCCCCGGTTGGCTTTGCACGAAGATGGCCCCGTCGTGGCTCTTCATGATGCCATGCACCATGGGCAGCCCGAGGCCGGTCCCCTCGCCCGGGCCCTTGGTCGTGAAAAAGGGTTCGAAGATCCGCGCCAGCACCGTGGCGTCCATGCCGTGTCCGGTGTCGGCAATCGTCAGCCGCGCGTGGGGTCCCGGCTGCAAGCCCGGCCGGGGGACACAGTCGGCCGGCTCCAGCCGGCACAGGGCCAGCCGCACGGTCAGCCGGCCGGGCCGGTCGCGCA
Source organism: Lacunisphaera limnophila (assembly GCF_001746835.1). Taxonomy (NCBI): domain Bacteria; kingdom Pseudomonadati; phylum Verrucomicrobiota; class Opitutia; order Opitutales; family Opitutaceae; genus Lacunisphaera; species Lacunisphaera limnophila. The sequence goes on from NZ_CP016094.1 coordinate 444,430, forward strand.
TGGCGTGGGCGGCATTGGTGCACAGGTTCATCACCACCTGGTGGACCTGGCCGGCATCGGCGAGCACGGGCGGCGCGTCGGGGGCCATGTCCTGACTGATCTCGATCGTCGCCGGCAACGAGGCGCGCAGCAGGCCCAGGGCCTCCCGGATGATCATCTGCAACGGCTGCCGCAACCGCTCATGCTGCTGCTGGCGGCTGAAGGTCAGGATCTGGCGCACCAGTTCTTTCGCGCGGTTGCTCGCCAGGCCGATCTCATCCAGCCGCCGGCGCAGGTCCGCCGGCTGGTCCAGATCCATCAGCGCCAGCTCCTGGTTGATGATGATGGCCGTGAGGATGTTGTTGAAATCGTGCGCGATGCCGCCGGCCAGGGTGCCCAGCGCCTCGAGCTTCTGGTTCTGCTGCAGTTGGGCCTCGAGCGACGCCTTCTGCGTCTCGGCCTGGCGCTGCTCCGTGATGTCGGTGATCGTGCTCAGCATGCACCGGACGCCGGCCAGCTCGATCGTCTCAAAGGAGCAGCGCGTGACCAACCGACCGCCATCCTTCCGGCGGAAATTGAGCTCCATGTCGCGCACGCGGCCCTCCTCCTGTAACCGGGCGAACAGGGCCTGCCGGTCCGCCAGGTTCTCCCAGATGCCGGTCTCCAGCGAGGATCGTCCGATGACATCCGCCCGGCTGTACCCGCTGACACGCTCGAAACCCAGGTTCACGTCGATGTAGCGCCCCGTGGCGATTTCCGAGATGATCAGCGGCTGCGGGCTGGACCGGAAGGCCTTGGCGAATTTCTCCTCCGACTCCCGCAGGGCCTGCTCCGCGGCCAGGCGGTCGGTGATGTCGCGCAGCACCGAGACGTTGTGCGGCCGCCCGTCGATCTCAATGCGCTCGGCCGAGAGCTCGCACCGGCGCTGGCGGCCGCCCTTCATCCCGATGATCACGGGATGGCCGCGCACGGAACCCTCGACCCGCAGCTGCTCGACAAAACCCTGGCGCTCCAGGCTCTCCGACCACAGGCCCAGCTCCAACGGCGTGCGGCCGATCACTGTCTCGCGCCGGCAGTCGAACAGCCGGAGGAAACCCTCGTTGACGTCGACGTAGCGCCCGGTGTCCAGCTCATGCACCGACATCGCATCCGGGCTGGCCCGGAAGATCCGGGCGAACTTCTCCTCCGACTCGCGCAGCGCCTGCTCGGCCCGCCGGCTCTCGGTAATGTCCCGCCCTTCGGGGATGATCGCCACCACCGCACCCTGCTCGTCGCGCACGGGCTTGAGGGAAAAATCCATGGTCAGCAGCCGCCCGTCCGCCGCCGGATGCGTGGTCTCGTAGCGCACAAATTCCCCGCGGGCCGCCCGGCCGATCGCCGCGCGCAGCCGCGCCTGCTCGGCCGGGTCGTGGCTCCACCAGGGGGTGTCCCAGAAATAATTCCCCACCACCTGCTCCTGCCTCACCCCCACCGCATCCAGCGAGGTCTGGTTGGCGCGCAGCAGCCGGCCCGCCGGGTCGAGCAGACCGATGAACTGGAAACTGTGGTCCAGGATGGCGCGCAACATCTGCTCGCTCCGGGCCCGCTCCTGCTCCGCCTGTTTCCAGGCGGTCACATCCTGCGAGGAATAGAGCACATGCGTGCAGGCGCCGGCCGCGTCCAGGATCGGCGTCAGGGTGGTGCGGCCATGGAACACCCCCGTCGGCGCCCGCGTGACCTCCTCGAATTCCAGCAGCTGCCCGCTCCGGATCACCTGCTCGTAACGCTCCCGCATCCGCCCAACCGTCTCGGCGTCAAAACCGAACTGCGCCTGCACGTCCGCGAAGCTGCGACCCTCAAAATCCTGCGCCGAGAGGGCATAGCCGGCGGCGCGGACGGTCTCGAGGTAGGGGCGGTTGACCGTGACCACCCGGATCAGGTCCGTCGCGTCCACCTCCGCCAGCAGCATCATGTCGCGCGCGCTGTTGAAGATCAGCTCGAGCTGGAGCTTTTGCGTCCGCAGGGCGGCCGTGGCAGTGGATGGCTTAGTGGCCATGGGGACAATGCCTGTCCGTTGCACCTCTCCGGGGAGGTGCCGACACGGGGACATGCGGTGGAAGATTCACGCAGCGTAGGCAGACCGGCCTGAAGCCACCCTGCCTATCGACCCCGGTCCGGGCAAGTTAACACTCAAAATCAGCCCGTATAAACGAAGGACGCCGGCCCGCTAAGCGGGCCGGCGTCCGGCACTGGCACACACGACAGCGGGGCAACCGGCCCCCGCCGCCAAATTCGGGCTCACTTGGGAGGATCAACCCCGCCCCGCTGGCGATCCCTTCGTTCTAAGGTGGATTTTTCCCCAGTTGGCGCGCCTTTGCCCCAAGGCGCGAGGGGTTGCTCCCTGGATGGCCCGCGCCCCTGCGGCCGGGCCTTGGGGTTCTTTTGCCTCATCCGTGTCCATGCGTGGTTGCACCGAATCGTTGCTCACCGCCCGCCGCCGAAATCAAATTCCTGCACCGCCGCGACGAGCACCGGCCGGCCGCGGCTGGTGGGGGGCGCGAACTTCCAGTCGCGCACCGCCCGCACGGCCTGTTCCATCAGGTAGGGATGGGTGCCGGCGGCGGGCTGCGCCGCGGCCATCCGCACGGCCCCGCGTTCATCGATGTAGAAGTGGACCTGCACCCGGCCGTGGACGCCCGCCTTCCCGGCGTCGAGGGCGTACCGCGGTGCGTCGCCCGCGAGGCGCTGCGGCGCGCGGTCGAGTTGGTTCGCGGGACAGAGCTGGCGCGAGGCGCTCAGATCGCCGGCATTCTCAAAACCGTCGAAGAAGAAGTGGTTGACCGCGTTCGACGTGATCACGGCCCCCTCGAGCGTGAAATCGATCCGCATCTCCGTCTGCACCGGCACGGGCAGGCCGTCGAGGCGCGCGGGCAGGAACTGCCACTCGCGCAGGGCGGCCAGGGCCGTCTCGGCAATCCGCGGATGCGTGTGGGCCAGCGGCAGCGCCTCCTGCACTTTGCCCTCGGGATCGATGCTGACGGCGACGACCGCGTAGCCGCGGGTGATGCCGGACATCTGCAGGGCGGCCGGGAACGGCGGCATGGCATTGTCGGGAGCCAACCGGGCGGACTCGAACTGAGCCAGGACCGGAACCGCGGGGACGAGCAGCGCGGCGAGCAGAAGTGCATGGGGAATTTTCATGGGAGGAGTGATTCGTCCCGCATAACCCCGCCCCCGCGCCATCCCTTCACAACCTCCTCCCCCGCCTCAATTCCCTTCCCGTGGGCCGCGAGCTTGCTCGCGCTCCGATTACCCAATCCTCTTCCGCCACAAAAAGTCACAAAAAATCGACAGCGTATGCAGCTCTCAACGCGCCTAACGGCGCGCGTATCAGCTCCACCCACCGGACCCTCGCTCTTCGTGTCCACCCCTGCATTGGTCCTCACTGACACACTCCGCGCTCGCCACCCCGCTTTGCGCCCGGCTCACTCGGCGGCCATGTCGCGCGTGCTCACCCTGCTCACGAACGCCTTCCCCGTCTGGGTCGTGGTCCTGGCCGCGCTCGCGTTGGTCGAACCCACGTGGTTCACTTGGTTCGGCGGCCCGTGGATCACCTGGGGCCTCGCCGTCATCATGCTGGGCATGGGGCTCACGCTGACCTTCGACGATTTCCGCAGTGTCACCCGCCTGCCCAAGGCCGTGGCCCTGGGCTTCGTCGCCCAATTCACGATCATGCCCTTCCTCGGCTGGAGCCTCGGCCGGCTCTTCGCCCTCGAGACCCCGTACGCCGTCGGCCTCATCCTCGTTGCCTGTTGCCCGGGTGGCACCGCCTCGAACGTCGTCACCTACCTGGCCCGGGCCAACGTCTGCCTCTCCGTCGTCATGACGATGTGCTCGACCTTTGCCGCCGTGGCGCTGACGCCCCTCCTCACCTCGTGGCTGGCCGGCGCGCTCGTCGAGGTGGATGCGTGGGGCATGTTCCGCTCCACCGTGCAGATCGTGATCGCGCCCGTCGTGATCGGCGTGCTCGTGAACCGCTTCGCCCCGCGCCTCGTGCAGCGCGTGCAGGTCGGCCTGCCGCTGGTGTCGGTCGTCGTCATCGCCCTGATCTGCGCCAGCATCATCGGCGGCAGCGCCGCCGCGGTGCAGGGTGCCGCGTGGCGGTTGCTCGGCGCGGTCTTCGGCCTCCATGCCGGCGGCTTCGCCCTCGGCTACCTCGCCGCGCGGGTGCTGCGCTTCGACCAGACCATCGCGCGCACCGTCTCCATCGAAGTCGGCATGCAGAACTCCGGCCTCGGCGTCGCCCTCGCCCGCAAGCATTTCGCCGACCCGCTGACCGCCGTCCCCTGCGCCATCTCGAGCGTCTTCCACTCCGTGATCGGCAGCATCCTCGCCGGCTGGTGGCGCTGGCGCAGCCGGAGCTGAGTCTCCCTGATGGGGTTGTTGGAGTCGGTGGCGGTTTTGCGCGCTTTGCGCCGTTTGGCGGCCAAAGGCATTGGCCGAATGAGGGCGAAGGGCTGCGGGAAATCGCCTGCAAGGAGGCTCCTACAACTGGCGTTCAGACCTGGCCATTGTACTGCAACCAATTGCCAGGCATAATTAAACACAACTAAGCCAGCGGGGACTCTCGCGCCGATCCACCCGCGCACTTCTTCCATCGTTAGTGCCTCCTTGGTCTGCCTCCTGCTTAGTTGGTGCATCCCTCATGGCCATTCACGTCGCGCTTAACCACCGGACCAGCTACAAATACGACCGCCCTGTCACCCTCGGGCCCCAAGTCATCCGGTTGCGCCCCGCCCCGCACTGCCGCACGCCCATCCTCAGCTACTCGCTGAAACTCAAGCCGGCCAAGGGCCACTTCCTCAACTGGCAGCAGGACGCCTTCGGCAACTACCTCGCCCGCGTCGTCTACCCGGAAAAGGTCACCGAGTTCTCCGTTGAGGTCGACGTTGTCGCCGAGATGTCGGTCTACAATCCCTTCGATTTCTTCCTCGAGCCCTACGCGGAAAAATTCCCGTTCACCTACGAGAAGAAACTCGCCACCGAGCTCGCCCCCTTCCTCCGCAAGAACGCCCGCAAGCCGAAGTTCGGCGCCTTCGTCGCCGGCATCGACCTCAAGCCCCAGCGCACGATCGATTTCCTCGTCGCCCTCAACAGCGCGGTCAACCGCCTCGTGAGCTACGTCATCCGCCTCGAGCCGGGCGTGCAGACCCCCGAGAAAACGCTCACCCTCGGCAGCGGCTCCTGCCGCGACTCCGCCTGGCTCCTCGTCAACGCCCTCCGCCACTGCGGCCTCGCGGCGCGCTTCGTCTCCGGCTACCTCATTCAGCTCAAGGCCGATCAGAAATCCCTCGACGGCCCCAGCGGCGCCGAAACCGACTTCACCGACCTCCACGCCTGGTGCGAGGTCTACCTCCCCGGCGCCGGCTGGATCGGCCTCGACCCGACGTCCGGCCTCCTCGCCGGCGAGGGCCACATTCCCCTCGCCTGCTCGCCCGAACCCTCCAGCGCCGCGGCCATCAGCGGCGGCGTGGACGAGTGCGAAACCGAGTTCGACTTCGCCATGGCCGTCACGCGCGTCCACGAGTCCCCGCGCGTCACCAAGCCCTACACCGAGGAACAGTGGACGAAGATCGAGGCCCTCGGCCACCAGATCGACGCCGAGCTCACCAAGAACGACGTGCGCCTCACCATGGGCGGCGAGCCGACGTTCATCTCCCTCGACGATCCCGACGGCCCCGAGTGGAACTTCGTCGCCGCCTCCCACCGCAAGCGCGTCCTCTCCGGCCAGCTCATCAAGCGCCTCCGCACCAAGTTCGCCCCCGGCGCCCTCCTCCACTACGGCCAGGGCAAGTGGTATCCCGGCGAACAGCTCCCGCGCTGGGCCCTCTCCGCCTACTGGCGCAAGGACGGCGTCCCGATCTGGCACGACGACTCGCTCATCGCCGACGAATCCAAGAACTACGGCCACGGCCCCAAGGAGGCCAAGGAACTCGCCTCCCGCCTCGCCCGCACGCTCGGCGTCAATCCCGCCCATCTCATTCCGGGTTACGAGGACGCCTTCTACTACACCTGGAAGGAGCGCCGCCTGCCCTCCAATGTCACGCCCGAGAAAACCAACCTCAAGGACAAGCTCGAGCGCGAACGCATCGCCCGCATTTTCCAGGAAGGCCTCGGCACCGTCGTCGGCTACGCCCTGCCCATCAAGCGCGCCACCGTGGGCAACCAGACGGGCTGGATGTCCGGCTCGTGGTTCCTGCGCGACGACGAGACGCTTTGGCTGATCCCCGGTGACTCGTGCATGGGCCTGCGCCTGCCGCTCGATTCCGTACCGTGGGTCGCCGACAAGGACTACCCTTGGAATTGGCAGCAGGATCCCTCCGCCACCCTCGGCGCCCTACCCAAGGAAACGCCCCACGACCGCCGCCGCCTCGCCGCGCTCCGCGCCGGCCAGCGCATCCTCAGCGGCGGCGGCGCGGCCCTGCCCGCCGGCTACGGCCCCGGCCAGCGCGCCCAGGATCCCGAAAATCTCCCGCCCCTGCCGCCCCCCAACCTCGACCCGAATCGCCGCCCGCAGCCGGGCGAGAGCGCGCCGTGGATCATCCGCACCGCTCTCTGCGTGCAGCCGCGCGACGGCCGCCTCCACGTCTTCATGCCGCCGGTCAGCACGACCGAGGATTACCTCGACCTGATCTCCGGCATCGAGGCCACTGTCACCGAGATGGGCGTGCCCGTCATCATCGAGGGCGAGACCCCGCCGAAGGACCCGCGCCTCAACAAGCTCGCCGTCACCCCCGACCCCGGCGTCATTGAGGTCAACATGCACCCGAGCAAGACTTGGGACGAACTCGTTGAGCGCACCACCGTGCTCTACGAAGAGGCGCGGCAGACGCGTCTTGGCACCGAGAAGTTCATGCTCGACGGCCGCCACTCCGGCACCGGCGGCGGCAACCACATCATCATCGGCGGCGAGACTCCCGGCGACTCGCCTGTCCTGCGCCGCCCCGACCTGCTGCGCTCGCTCCTCGCGTACTGGCAGAATCACCCGTCGCTCAGCTGGCTGTTCTCCGGCCTGTTCATCGGCCCGACCTCGCAGGCCCCGCGCATCGACGAAGCGCGCAACGACGCCCTCTACGAACTGGAGGTCGCGTTCAAGGAGATGGACCGCCAGCTCGGCACCTTCAACAGCGTGCCGCCGTGGATGGTCGACCGCCTCTTCCGCAACCTCCTCACCGACGCCACCGGCAACACCCACCGCAGCGAGTTCAGCATCGACAAGCTCTACGCCCCCGAGGGCCCGACCGGCCGCCTCGGTCTGGTCGAGATGCGCGCCTTCGAGATGCCGCCGCATGCCCGCATGAGCCTCGCCCAGCACCTCCTGCTGCGCGGCCTCGTGAACAAGTTCTGGAAGGAGCCGTACAAGAACGGCCTCGTCCGCTGGGGCACCGACATCCACGACCGCTGGATGCTGCCGCACTTCAACAAGACGGACTTCAACGAGGTCATCCGCGACCTGCGCCTCGACGGCCAGCCCTTCGAGGCCGGCTGGTTCGACCCCCACTTCGAGTTCCGTTTCCCGCGCGTCGGTGAGTTCAGTGTGCGCGACGTCAAGGTCGAGCTCCGCGCCGCCCTCGAGCCGTGGCATGTGCTCGGCGAGGAACCTGGCCCCGGCGGCACCGTGCGTTACGTCGACAGCTCCCTCGAGCGCCTGCAGGTCAAGGCCACCGGCCTCACCGGCGACCGCTTCGTGCTCACAGCCAACGGCCACCGCGTCCCGCTCCACCCGACCGGCGTCAACGGCGAGGGCGTGGCCGGCGTGCGTTACCGCGCCTGGCAGCCGCCCGAGTGCCTGCACCCCACGATTCCCTCGCATGCGCCCGTGGTGTTCGACCTCGTGGATACCTGGAACAAGCGCTCGCTCGGCGGCTGCACTTACTATGTCGCCCACCCCGGCGGCCGCAGCTACGAGACTTTCCCGGTGAACTCCTACGAGGCCGAGAGCCGCCGCCTCGCCCGCTTCCAGGGCATCGGCCACACCCCCGGCGGCATGCGCCCCGCGATCCCGGCATCCACCTCGCGCGAGTTGCCCTTCACCCTCGACCTGCGGAATCCGTAGGCCGGGGTTCTTTATAGGACCTATAGGCCCCATAAGCCCTATAGGACCTATAAGGTGCCAGCCCCACCACCCCACCCCGCGCTTGCCACCCCGCGCCGCTTCCGAAAGCTTTTGCCATGCCCGCGCCCGCCTCCAGCGCCCGTTCCGTCCTGCACGGTTATGCCCCCAAGGGCAGCCGGTACGACGAATGCGTTGATGCGGCCGGCCACCTGCGCCCGGCCTGGGCGCAGTTTTTCAGCCACCTCTCCGGCAACCCCACCGCCGCCCTCCAGGCCGCCCATGAGGCCGGCCACCGCGCCATCGTCGAGCAGGACGTGAACATGAACGTCTACCGCGGCGAACGCGCGGGCAGCCAGCTCTGGCCCCTCGACGTGCTCCCGCTGCTCATCGGCGCCGGCGAGTGGGAAACCCTCACCCGCGGCCTCCGCCAGCGCGCCCACCTCTTCAACGAACTGCTGCTCGATCTCTACGGCGACCAGAAGCTCCTCCGCGGCGGCCTCATCCCGCCCGCCGTGGCGATGCACAACCCGCACTTCCTCCGTCCCTGCGTCGGCCTCGGTCGCGGCTCGCCGACCTACCTCCACACCCTCGCCGTCGACGTCGCCCGCTCCTCCGACGGCCGCTGGTGGGTGATTGAGGACCGCCTCGACGCGCCCTCCGGCCTCGGCTACTCGCTGCAGAACCGCATCATCACGCGCCAGGCCCTGGCCGACGTCTTCCACCGCGCGCCCGTCCAGCGGCTCTACCGCTTCTTCCACGACTACCGCCAGTCCCTCGAGCACCTCGCCCCCCAGAGCGCCGACCCGCGCATCGTCCTCCTCTCGCCCGGCCCGGCCAACGAGACATACTTCGAGCAGGCCTACCTCTCCAGCTACCTCGGCTACACGCTGGTCGAGGGCGAGGACCTCACCACCCGCAACCGCAAGGTCTACCTCCGTACCGTCGGCGGCCTGCAGCAGGTCGACGTCGTGTTGCGCCGCCTCGACTCCGAGTTCTGCGACCCGCTCGAGCTCGACCCTCATTCCCTGCTCGGCGTCCCCGGCCTCATCCACGCCGCCCACCACCGCAACGTCGCGCTGGCCAACCAGCCCGGCTGCCGCGCCCTCGAGACCCCCGCGCTGCTGGGTTTCCTCGCACCGCTGTGCCGCCACGTCCTCGGCGAGGAACTGCAGCTCCCCAACGCCGCCACCTGGTGGTGCGGCCAGGACAAGCCCCGCGACTACGTCCTCAACCACCTCGCCGACCTCGTCGTCAAACCCACTTTCCGCACCCGCGACTCCGCCCCGCCCCGCTACGGCGCGTGGATGGGCAAGTCCGCCCGCGCCACGCTGGCCGACGAGATCCGCGCCAACCCCGCCGGCTGGTGCGCCCAGGAACGCGTCTTCCACAGCACCACCCCAGGCTGGCACGAGGGCGCCCTCCGCCCGATGCCGTTCATCACCCGCCTCTATGTTTCGTGGCACGACGGCGACTACACCGTGATGCCCGGCGGCCTCACCCGCTGCAACCCGCGCGGCGAGGACATGATCGTCTCCCTCCAGCAGGGCAGCGTGAGCAAGGACACCTGGATCCTCCACGAGGGCCTGCCGCACGACCCGCCGATTTTGCTCAGCCCGCGCCCGACGGAGACACTGCGCCACCCCGCGACCACCCCGAGCCGCACCGCCAACAACTTTTTCTGGCTCGGCCGCTACCTCGAGCGCGCCGGCGCCCTCGCCCGCCGCCTGGAAAAGATCGACGCTCTCCTCCACGACGAGATCGCCCTCCTCGACCCGGCCGTGCCCCGCGACACGCTCGCCCTCATCTTCCGCATGCAGGACCTGCCGGCGGCCGGCGACGGCCGCCCGCTCGACCAACTCGCGACCGCCGCCCGCCAGGCCGCCGACGACCCGAACCGGCCCTCCAGCCTCGCCGCCACCGTCGCCAACCTCGTGCGCCTGCTGGAGACCCTCAAGGTCCGCCTGCCCCACGAGGCCTGGCAGATGATCCGCCACCTGCGCCAGCGCCGCAAGGCGGGCGACACCGTCGCCTGCGCCTGGCTCCGGCAGCACCTCACGGCCCTTGAGGGCCTCACCCTCGAGTCCATGCCGCACGACACCGGCTGGCACTTCCTCCAGCTCGGCCGCCGCCTCGAGCGTTCCCGCCAACTGCTCGACCTGCTGCAGGCCCTGCTCCCCGTCGCCGCCGACAAGACCCCGACCGAGTTCCGCCTGCAGACCCTGCTGCACCTCGCCGACGCCCTCTTCACCTACCGTCACGCCTACCACGGCGCCGTGGACTCCGCGGCCGTCATCGACTGGCTGGTCGTCTCCCCCGACAACCCGCGCAGCCTCCGCTATCAGGCCGACGAGATCAACCGCCACCTCGGCGTCCTGCCCACCGATCTCGCCCCGCGCAGCGTCGCCGCCCTGCGCCTCCAGTCGATGCGCGTGCTCGGCCAGGTCCGCCTCAACGATGCCGCCCACCTCGCCGCCCACCCGGACGAGGCCCTGCAGCTCTTCCGCGAGCAACAGTCGCACCTCGCCACCGTGAGCGACGAGCTGAGCCACATCTACTTCTCCCACGCGGAGAGCCGGTGATGCCGACAAGCCACCCGCACGCCTGAAGGCCCCATGCCTGAATACCGCATCACGCACCAGACCGTCTACCAGCACGGCGCCCCGGCCGGCGCGGCCTGGCAGACGCTCCAGCTCCAGCCGCGGCAGGAGCCGGCGCAGGAGTGCCTCGACTTCCAGCTGGAGCTGCACCCCGCCGCGCCCGACCTCTCGACGCGCACGGACTTCTTCGGCAACACCCGGCACTTCTTCGCCGTGCGCGAGCCGCACCGCGAACTCTCGATCACCAGCCACGCCACGGTGCGCCGCGAGGCTCCCGCCCTGCCCCTGCCCGGCCTCAGCCCTTCGCTGAGCGAGACGCGCGACCGCACCCGCCAGTCCATCCAGTCCGGCGAGGGATTTCTGCTCGAGCAATACCTCTGCGCCACGCCGCAGGTGCCGTTGCTGCCCGCCACCGCGTCGCTGGCCGACGGCCTCGACCCGAACCTGCCCGTGCTGGCGTGGCTCGAGCAGTTGGGCCGGCGCTTCGATGAGGCCTTCACCTTCGATCCCACCGCGACCACCGTCAGCACCCCTCTCGCTGACGTTTGGGCGAGCAAGCGCGGCGTCTGCCAGGATTTCACGCACGTCCTGCTGAGCTGCCTGCGCCAGCACGGCCTGCCTGCGGCCTATGTCAGCGGTTACCTGCTGACCCAGCCGCCCCCCGGCCAGCCGCGCCTGCGCGGGGCCGACGCCATGCATGCGTGGGCCTCGATCCACGTGCCCGAGCTCGGCTGGGTGGACTACGATCCCACCAACACCTGCTTCGCCGCCGACGGCCACATCGTCGTCGCCCGCGGGCGCGACTACTCCGACGTCAGCCCCACGCACGGTTATTTCACCGGCAGCTATTCCCCGCGCCTCCGCGTCGCCGTGACGGTCGAGCCGGTGGCCTGATTTGCATGTTGTAGGGCGGCATCTCCGAATGCCGCCTCAAACGCGACATCATGATCGCACGAAGGCGGGATTTGGAAATCCCGCCCTACATCAATCGCTCACGCCACCGCCAGCTCCGGATGCAGCTGCGCTGGCAATTCCCGCAGGCCCGTCAGCAGCGCCTCGAACAACCTTTCATAATGCTCGTCCGTCAGGCCCGCGGTTTGCCGGCACGCGGCATGGACCAGCGCGCCGCCCTCGCCATCCGAGCGCACGCGCAGCGGGATCACGAGGCTCCAGCCCGAGACATGGCGCAGGCTGAGGTCGATCACGCCGGCGATGTCGTCGACCTTGGTCTCGACCGCCAGCTCGCCCAGCGCGGTGTAGGCCCACCAGCCCTCGCGGTGCAGCTCGACCCACTCGCACAGGCCGCCGGTCCAGGCGGGCAGGTTCTCGATGTCGGCCAGAAAATTGAATGCCGTCGCGCGCGGCGCGGCCAGGGTGAGGGTCAGGAGGCGGGTTTGCATGGGGGCGTTGGGTCAGGCCTTGCGGCGGTGGAAAATCAGGGAGTTGCCGTCTGGATCGGCCACGATCGCCATCTCGCAGACGCCGGTGTCCATCGGCTCAATGATGAACTTCACCCCGCCCGCGCGCAGCACTGTCATGGCGGCGGCGAAGTCCGCGACTTCAAACGCCAGCGCCGGGCCGTCGGGCGAGGGCTTCCACTTGTCGGCCGACATGTTGGAGATACCGAGCGTGCCGGCGCCGATGTCGTATTCGATCCACTGCTTGCCCTCGTGATCGAAGACCGTGGCGACCTGCAGTCCAAGCAGCCCCTCGTAGAAACCGCGGGCGCGCGACATGTCGGTGACGGGGTATCCGGTGTAAGCGATGGCGGTGATCTTCATCATGCCGCCATCCTACCACCCCGCCCTGACAGCCCTATGTCAGGAGCCGGAAACCAATCCCTTTTCCGCGGATTTCACGGATGCGACGGATCCAATTCCCCCAGCTCTTCATCCTGAGCAAAGCGAAGGATGACAGGTTGCTTGGATTGTATCCGCGTCCATCCGCGCCATCCGCGGAAACCTGCCTTGGCTCTTTTACCCGTGCTTCGCCGCCACTTTCTCCGCGGCGCTGCGGACCAGCGTCCGCAGCTTCTTCGGCGCCATCGCCTCGGCCCGGTCACCAAAGGACAGCAACCACTGCGCGGTCCACTCGAGGGAATAGGAATACAGCGTGAACTCCGCGCCGCCGTCGCGCTTCTCCTCCTCGATGAGGGTGGCGTAGCTTTCCCGCTGCGCCCGCTCCTGCGCGTGCTGGTGGAACCAGACGCGCACCGGCTCGGTGGCCCCGGCCCCGCGGTCGCGCTCCATGTGCTCCGCCAGCGAGAAATCATCGCGCGGCGTGAACACCACCGGCAGCAGCTCCAACCGCCGGATGCGGTCCACCCGGAAATGACGGATGCCCGTGCGGAGCCGGCACCACGCCACCAGGTACCACGCGCCGCCGTAAAACACCACGCCCAACGGCTCGACGTCGCGCTGCGTCTCCTCCTCCCGGTCGAGCCCGCGGTAGGCCATCCGCAGCACCCGCCGGAGGACGACGCCCTGCTGCACCGTCACCATCCAGCGCTGCCCGGCGATGTCGGGCGCGGCGCGCCCCACCCGGCCGCGCACGATCGTGCGGCTGACGAGCTTCGCCACATGGTCCTGCTTGTCGCGCGGCAACACCGCCCGGAGCTTGTCGAGCGCCGAAGCCATCGGGCCGTGCAGCGATGCGTCGGTAAACTGTTTCACCATCTCGCCGCCCACGAAGAGGGCCGAGGCCTCCTCGGCCGTGAACATGACGGGCGGCAGCTGGTAACCCTTCATCAGGCAGTACCCCACGCCGGCCTCGCCGCTGATCGGCACCCCGCCCTCGCCCAGGGCCGCGATGTCGCGGTAGATCGTGCGCTCGGTCACCTCGAAGTGCGCCGCCATCTCCGAGGCGCGCACGACCCGCCTGCCTTGCAGGAACAACACCATCGCCACGAGCCGGTCGGTCCGATTCATGTCGCCAGCACAAGCGGACACCCGGACCGCGGCGAGTTTTTCCTGCAAATTCCGGTAACCCCGACCCACCGGCCCCTGTCAGCAACCGGGATGAAACCCACCCCGCGCCTCCTCCGGGCCCGCCAGCGCGTGAACACCCTTGTGGCCGCGCTCCGCTCCGTGCCCCACGGCCGCTATGTGCTGGGTCTGGCGGCCCTGCTCGGGCTGGTACTGCTGGCCTCCGCGTGGGGTGCCCGGGCGACGGGTACCTGGTTGCTGGAAAACACCCCGGTCGCCCTGGGCCTCCTCTTCCTCTGGACCACCTACCGGCTCATGCCGCTCTCGCGGGTGAGCTACACCCTGGTCTTCCTATTCCTGGCCCTGCATGAAATCGGCGCACACTGGACCTACGCCCATGTCCCCTACGATGAGTGGTGGCACACCGTCTTTGCCACCACCCTGAACACCCAGCTGGGTTTCGAGCGCAACCACTTCGACCGGCTCGTGCATTTTTCCTACGGCCTCCTGATCGCCTATCCCATCCGCGAGATCTTCCTCCGGCTCGTCAAGGTGGACGGCTTCTGGGGCTACTTCCTGCCCCTGGACGTCACCCTCAGCACCTCGGCTTTCTACGAGCTCCTCGAGTGGATCACGGCCGCGGTCGTCGGCAGCGACGCCAGCAACGACTTCCTCGGCTCGCAGGGCGACATCTGGGACGCCCAGAAGGACATGGCCATGGCCGGCCTCGGGGCGGTGTTCGCCATGACCCTCAGCGCGCTCATCGCCTGGCGCTACGACCGCGACTTCGCGCGGGAGTTTGGCGAGAGCCTCAAGCTCAAGCGCACCGCCCCGCTCGGCGAGGAGGAGATCGCCCGCATCCAGCTGGGCCGGCCGCCGGATTAGCAACCCGCCTACTCGGTCCCATCATCCACGCTCCCACCGGGCCGGGCGCCGGGCTTTTGGTTGCACGCCGGGGCGACCCGGGTAGCGTGCCGCTCCACCCTCCCTCCGCCGTGAATCCCGTCCACGCCCCTGGTTCCCGAGCCTCGACCGCCCCCGGCGGTCGCCCCGTCTTCCACGTGCGCGGCCTCACCAAAATCTACGGCGAGGGCACCGCGCAGGTCCGGGCCCTGGACGGGGTCGACCTCGATCTGGCGGAGGGCGAGCTGGTCGTGCTGCTGGGCCCCTCCGGCTCGGGCAAGACCACCCTGCTCAACCAGCTCGGCGGCCTCGACATCCCGACGGCCGGCACCCTGCGTTACCGCGACACCGACCTCACCCACGCCAACGAGGAACAGCTCACGCTCTACCGCCGCCAGTCGGTCGGATTCATCTTCCAGTTCTACAATCTCATCCCGAGCCTCACCGCCCGCGAGAACGTCGGCCTGATCACCGAGATCGCGAGCAACCCGCTGGCCCCCGAGGCCGCGCTGGAGATGGTTGGCCTCGGCGCGCGCCTCGACCACTTCCCCGCCCAGCTCTCCGGCGGCGAACAGCAACGCGTGGCCATCGCCCGCGCCATCGCCAAGCGCCCCGAGGTGCTCCTCTGCGACGAACCCACCGGCGCCCTCGACGTGAAGACCGGCATCGTCGTCCTCGAGGCCCTCGAGCGCGCCAACCGCGAGCTCGGCACCCTCACCGTCATCATCACCCACAACGCCGTCATGGCCGACATGGCCGACCGCGTCATCCGCTTCATGGACGGCAAAGTCCTCTCAGAGCACCGCAACGCCACGCGCGCGGCCCCGGCCACGCTGCGCTGGTAGCCAACAATTATGAAGTAAGAATTAAGAAGGAAGAAACCAAACCACTCCGCAGTCCTATTTCTTACTTCCTCCTTCTTACTTCTTCCTTTCCCGTGCTTCCCCACCTCGACCGCAAGCTCCTCCGCGACCTCAAGCGCCTCAAGGGCCAGGTCGCCGCGGTCTCGATCGTGATGGCCTGCGGCCTGGCGATGATGATCACTACGCGCAGCCTCATCGCCTCCCTCGACGGCACGCGGGCCGATTACTACGAGAGCAACCGCTTCGCCGACGTCTTCGGCTCGGTCAAGCGCGCGCCCAACCACCTCGCCGCCCGCCTCGCCGCCCTGCCGGGGGTCGCCGGCGTGCAAACCGACATCGCCGGCCAGGTGACCCTCGACCTGCCCGGCGTCGACGAGCCCGCCAGCGGCCTCGTGCGCTCCCTCCCCGACTTCGGCGAACCCGAGCTCAACCGTCCCTACCTGCGTCGCGGCCGCTGGCTCTCGGCCGGCTCCCGCCGCGAGCTGCTCGTCGGCGAGGCCTTCGCCGAGGCGAACCAGCTGAACCCCGGCGACACCCTCGCCCTCATCATGAACGGCCGGCGCCAGGACTTCCGCGTCGCGGGCATCGTCCTCTCGCCCGAATACATCTTCGAGTCGCGCCCCGGCGCGGCCCTGCCCGACAACCGGACCTACGGCATTTTCTGGATGACCTACAAGGAGGTCGCCACCGCCTGGGACCTCTACGGCGCGTTCAATTCCTTCTCCCTGAAACTCGCCCCCGGGGCGGAGGTCGCCCCCGTGCTCGCCGCCGCCGATGAGCTGCTGAAACCCTACGGCGGCGCCGGCACCTACGGCCGCAAGGACCACCCCTCCCACATCCGCGTCACCGATGAGATCCGCGTGCTCACAACCCTCTCCATCGGGTTCCCCGCGATCTTCCTCGGCGTGGCCGCGTTCATGACCAACGCCGTGCTCTCGCGCCTCCTCGCCCTCCAGCGCGAACAGATCGCCATCCTCAAGGCCTTCGGGTTCAGCAACGGCCAGATCGTCGGTCATTATTTGAAATTCGCCGGCGTGATCGGGCTCGTGGGCATCGGGCTCGGCGGCTTGGGCGGCCTCCTCCTCGGCCGGTGGATGGTGCGGCTCTACGACCTCTTCTTCCGCTTCCCCGAGCTGGCCTTCCGCCTCGACCACCAGGCCGTCGTGCTGGCCTTCGGCGTCGGCCTGCTCGCCGTGGTGGCCGGCGTGCTCGGCTCCGTCCGCCGCGCCGCCCGCCTGCCCCCCGCCGAGGCCATGCGCCCCGAGCCCCCCGCCAGCTTCCGCCCCTCCTTCATCGAGCACCCCTCGCTCGCACGCCTGTTCTCCCACTCCTTCCGCATCGCCGTGCGCAATCTCGAGCGCCGGCCCGTGCAGGCGCTGTTCACCATCGCCGGCCTCGCCCTCGCCACCGCCCTCCTGATCCTGCCCAACACCCTCAAGGCCGGCATCGCCAACATCCTCGATTACCAGTGGGACCTCGTGCAGCGGCAGGACATCAACCTCGGTTTCTCCGAGCCCGCCGCAATCCGCACCCTCCACGAGCTGGAGCGCCTGCCCGGCGTGATGCACGTCGAGCCTGCGCGCTCCACCGCGGTCAAAATCCACTTCCAGGGCCGCGACCGCCAGATCGGCCTGCGCAGCCTCGACCCCGGCTCCGCCCACAGCCGGGCCGTCGACCACGACGGCCGCGAGATCACCCCGGGCACGGAAGGCCTCATCGTGTCCGCCAAGCTCGCCGAGGTGCTCGGCGCCCGCATCGGCGACGAACTCGTCCTCGAGGCCCTGATGGGCAAGCGCACCGTGCAGCCCGTGCGCCTCGCCGGCCTGGCCGACGACTTCACCGGCATCGCCGCCTACATGGACCGGCGGGCCATCAATCGCTTCATGGGCGAGGGCGACATCATCACCGGGGCCAGCTTCACCCTCGACATGGCCCGGCGCGCGGAATTCCTCGCCGCCGTCAAGGAGGTGCCGCGCATCAGCTGGATCGCGATCAAGGAAACCATGCGCGCCAGCTTCCGCCAGACCACCGCCCAGATGATGGGCATGCTCACCACGATGTATCTGGGCATGGCCGTGGTCGTGGCCTTCGGCGTGATCTACAACAACGCCCGCATTTCCCTCGCGGAGCGCGCCCGCGAGCTGGCCACGCTGCGGGTCATCGGCATGACCCAGCGCGAGGTCGGCGCCGTCATCGTGACCGAGCTCACCCTCCTCGCTCTCCTGGCCGTGCCCACCGGCCTATTGCTCGGTACCGGCATTGCCGCCGCCATCATCGCCTCCGTCAACACCGAGACCGTCCGCCTGCCGCTGGTGTTTACCCCCTACACCTACACCTTCGCCCTGATCGTCGTCGCCGCCGCCTCGACCGTCTCGGCGATGGTCGTCCTCCGCAAACTAAAGCACCTCGACCTCATCGGCGCCCTGAAGGCCCCGGAGTGAGCCCATGCGGAAACCGCTAATTGACGCTAATGAACGCTCATCCCTATCCTTCGCACCGCAGGCCGCTTCTTCCATTAGCGGGAATTAGCGTCAATTAGCGGTAACTGCCTTTCCTCATGGCCACTCCTTCCAAATCCAAACCCACCCGCTGGATTCCCTACATTCTCGGCGCCGGGCTAGTCGTCCTCATCGTCATCGGCCTGCGCCCGCAGCCCGTGACTGTCGAGACCGCCCGGGTCGTCACCGGGCCGCTGCGCGCCACCGTCAGCGAGGAGGGCAAGACCCGCATCAAGCAGCGTTACGTCGTCGCCGCGCCGGTGAGCGGCCAGCTCCGTCGCATCGCCTTCAAGCCCGGGGCCGAGGTCGAGGCCGGCGTCACCATCGTGGCCGTGATCGACCCGCTCCCGGCCTCGCCGCTCGACGAGCGCAACCGCGCCCTCGCGGAGGCCCGCCGCGACTCCACCGCCGCCGTGCTGGAACGAAGCCGCACCTCCCAAGAGCTCGCCCGCAAGGAGCTCGGCCGCATCGAGCAGATGTTCAACGCCGGCACCATTTCGCCGCAGGAACTCGAAAGCGCCAAGATGCGCGAGAACATCGCCGCCCGCGACGTCGCCTCCGCCGAGGGCGCCCTGAAACAGGTCGAGGCCGAGCTGGCCGTCACCGGCACCGCCGGCGCCTCCGCGTCCGCCCCGGTCGAGGTCCGCGCCAACGCCACCGGCCGCGTTCTGCATGTCTTCCAGGAAAGCGCCCGCGCCGTCATGCAGGGCACGCCCCTGCTGGAGATCGGCGACCCGTCCGACCTCGAGGTCATCGTCGAGATGCTCTCGCGCGACGGCGCCGCCATCGCCGCCGGCGCGCCGGTGGCGCTCGAGCAATGGGGCGGCCCCGCCGCGCTCGAGGGCCGCGTGCGCCTCGTCGAGCCCGCCGCCTTCACCAAGTATTCCGCCCTCGGCGTCGAGGAACAACGCGTGAACGTCGTCGTCGACATCACCAGCCCGCGCGAAACGTGGCGCTCGCTGGGCGACAACTTCCGCGTCGAGGCCCGCGTGATCACCTGGGAAAGCGACCGCGCCCTCAAGGTGCCGGTGTCCGGGATCTTCCGCTCCGGCCGCGACTGGGCCGCCTTCGTCGTGCGCGGCGGCGCCGCGAAACTCGTCCCCGTCCAGGCCGGCAAATCCAGCGGCGCCGAGATCCAGGTGACCGAGGGCCTCCAGGAAGGCGACGAGGTCATCCTCTACCCCGGCGACCGCATCAAGGACGGCCAGCGCGTGAAGCCCGCGAAGGTGTGACGGATCCGGGCTTTTCGCCACGGATCGCACGGAAAGGCACGGATGCCCCTGGAGCCGCGGCGACCCCGCCGCGGGGGATCTCCACCGGAGGAGCAAACCGTCCAAACCAGTTTAGCCGCAAAGAGGCACAAAAATTATCCGTCCTGCAAACTAAGTCCCCCGCGCGCCTGTAGGCGCCTTGTGAACTTCGCCCGCGGCCGGGCTATGCGACTTTTTGCGGCCAGCCCTGCCTTGGGCGTTGGATCAAATGGATCATCCGGATGAAACTGCAGGAAGCAGTCGCAGAAATCAGGGAGCCCGTCGTTCTGGCATTGTCGGGCGCCGGCCTTCGGTTATGACACGGGCATGATTATCCCCCCGTTGTCCCGTGGCGTCCTGCTGGCGGCGCTGTTCACCGCCGCCACCCTCCTCCCCGCCGCTGACCGCAGCCCCGTGCAGGATCGCGCCGACCGCTTCCTCGTCCTCGTCAACGCCTCCTACCAGGCCCTCTCCTACGTCGAGCAGGAGGCCCAGTGGGCCGCGTCCACCGACGTGAGCGACCTGCACGACGCGGCCTACGCCACCGCCAGTAAGGCCAGCGCCGCCTTCATGGGCAACCCCGCCCTCATCAGCGAGACCAAGGCCCTCCTCCTCCAGCGCCACGAGCTCGATGACCTCAGCGTGCGCCAGCTCGAGAAACTCCTGCTCCTCGCCGCCGAGCAGCCCATGACCAACCCGACGCTCACCCAGGCCCGCATCGAGGCCGAGACCAAGCAGGCCTCCACCCTCAACGGCTTCGAATTCCAGCTGAACGGAAAACCGGTCTCGGTGAACGAGATCGACAACCTCCTCCAGTCGAGCACCGACCTCGCCGAGCGCCAGGCCGTGTGGCTTGCCTCCAAGGAATCCGGCCGCGCCCTCAAGGACGGCCTCATCCAGCTCCGCGGCCTGCGCAACGGCGTGGCCCAGGAACTGGGTTACTCCGACTACTTCGCCCTTCAGGTCGCGAGCTACGGCATGACCACCGAGGAGATGGTCAAGCTGAACGACGGTTTCATGGAGGTGCTGCGTCCGCTCTACCTGCAGCTCCACACCTGGGCCAAATACAAGCTGGCCGAAAAATACGGCCAGCCCGTGCCGAAGCGCATCCCCGCGCACTGGATCGCCAACCGCTGGGGCCAGGAGTGGGACGGCCTCGCCGACGGCGCCGACCTCACCGCCTATTTCAAAAAATACACCCCCGAGTGGGTCGCGCGCTCCTCCGAGGAATTCTACGTCGGCCTCGGCTTCCCGGCGCTGCCGAAATCCTTCTGGGAAAAATCCGACCTCTACCCCGTGCCCGCCGGCTCGACCCGCAAGAAGAACACCCACGCCTCGGCCTGGCACCTCGACATCGGCACCGACCTCCGCTCGCTCCAAAGCATCGAGGCCAACCCGTGGTGGTTCACGACCAACCACCACGAATTCGGCCACATCTACTACTTCATGGCCTACACGCGTCCCGAGGTACCGGTGCTGCTGCGTGACGGCGCGAACCCGGCCTTCCATGAGGGCTTCGGCGAACTCACCGCGCTCGCGGCCGGCCAGGTGCCCTACCTGAAATCCCTCGGCGTGCTGCCGGCGGATTTCCAGGCCGACGAGACGGCCTTCCTCCTCGGCAACGCCCTCGCCCCCGGCATCCCCTTCATCTACTGGTCCTCCGGCGTGATGACCCACTGGGAAGCCGACATCTACGCGCACAACCTCCCCGCCGACCAGTGGAATGCCCGCTGGTGGCAATACGTCCGCGACTTCCAAGGCATCGAGCCGCCCGTCGAGCGCGGCGAGGAATGGTGCGACGCGGCGACCAAGACCCACATCAACGACACCCCCGCCTACTACTACACCTACGCCATCGCCCAGGTCTTCAAGCACCAACTCCACGACCACATCGCCCGCAAGATCCTCAAGCAGCCCCCGCAGAACTGCAATTACGCCGGCAACAAGGAAGTCGGCGACTTCCTGCGCGGCGTGATGGAGAAGGGCCAGACCGAGGACTGGCGCAAGGTCCTCAAGGAAGCCACCGGCGAGGATTTTAGCACCCGCGCCATGCTCGACTACTACGCCCCGCTGATGGACTGGCTCGTCGAACAAAACAAAGGCCGCCCGATCGGCTGGGAGTGATCCGGTAGGGGCGGTTGCCCCCAACCGCCCGGGCCAGTCATCTTGTAGGGGCGCACCAAGCGTGCGCCCTCGAACGCGTCATCACGGGCGTAGGGTGCACGCAAGGTGCGCCCCTACACCAATCAACTCCTCCCCCGCACCCGCCCCAGCGCCGCCGCGAGATCCACCGACTTGATCGGCTTGCCGAGATAATCATCCATGCCGGCCGCCAGACACTTCTCGCGGTCGCCCTCCATGGCGTTGGCCGTGAGCGCGATGATCCAGGGCATGGGCCGGCCCGCGATCGGCGTCGCCTTGATGCGGCCCGCCGCCTCCATGCCGTCCATCTCCGGCATCTGCACGTCCATCAGAATGACGTCGTAGGGCTGACGCTCCACCGCCTGCAACACCTCGAGGCCGTTCGCCGCGATGTCAGCACGGTAACCCAGCCGCGCGAGCATGTGCAGCGCAACCTTCTGGTTCACGGTGTTGTCCTCCGCGAGCAGGATGCGCCCCAACCCGGCCGCGGGCACGGCCACGGGAGCAGCCACGACTTCCACTGGCGCCTCGGGTTTCGCGTCGCTGATAATACCGGCCAAGGTGTCGAATAGCTGCGACGGCTTGACCGGCTTGGTGAGACAGGCCGCAAACAGCCCCTGATGCTCCTTCGGCTGCTGCCGCCCGATGGATGAGAATAGCACGAACGGAATTGTCCCGCACCCGGGCAAACCCCGGATCGCCAGTGCTAGCATGATGCCGTCCATGACCGGCATCTGCATGTCGAGGATCGCGAGGTCAAAGCGCTCGCCGCGCCGCAGGATCTCGAGCGCCGCCTCCGGCCCCTCGGCCAGCGTGGTCTGCAGGCCCCACTTGGCCGTGAGGCCGGCGAGGATGCGGCGGTTGGTGGAGTTGTCGTCCACGGCCAGCACGCGCCGCCCGCGCAACTGCACCTGCGCGGGCGCAACGAAGGGCCGGGCCTCCTTGTGCAGCCACTCCGCCCGCAGCGTGAAGAAGAAAGTCGAGCCGCGGCCGGGCTCGCTCTCGACCCACATGCGTCCTCCCATCAGTTCGGCCAGCCGCTTGCTGATGGCGAGGCCCAGGCCCGTGCCGCCGTATTTGCGCGTGGTCGAGGCGTCCACCTGCGTGAAGGAATTGAAGAGCCGCCCTTGCGCCTCAAGCGGAATGCCGATGCCCGTGTCGCGCACGGCAAACACCAGCTCGCGGCGCGGGTCCGGATCACCGGCCACCGGATCCGCCGGACGCACGCTCAGCTCCACCTCGCCGTGCTCGGTGAACTTCAGCGCGTTGCTGATCAGGTTGACGAGGATCTGCCGCAGGCGCGTGACATCGCCGCGCACCTCGGTCGGCACGCCGTCGGCCACGTCGTAAAGCAGGTCCAGCCCCTTCTCGCCCGCCTTGGCCGCGAGCAGGTTGAGCGCGCTCTCCAGGCACTCCCGGACATTGAAGGCCTCGTTCTCCAGGTCGAAGCGCCCGGCCTCGATCTTGGAGAAATCCAGAATGTCGTTGATCAGCGTGAGCAGGCTCTCGCCGCTGTAGCGGATGACCTCGGCAAACTCCTTCTGCTCGGACGTGAGCGGCGTGTCCATCAGCAGCGAGGTCATGCCGATCACGCCGTTCATCGGCGTGCGGATCTCGTGGCTCATCGTCGCGAGGAACTGACTCTTCGCCACGTTGGCCTGCTCGGCGCTCCGCCGGGCCTCCTGCAGTTCCGAGATGTCCGCCAGCACGCCGAACCACACCCGCACGCCGTCCGGCCGGCGGCCGACCGCCGACTGCGCATGGATCCACCGCGCACTGGCATCGGGCCGGACGATGCGGAAACTCAGCTCCCACGGCGCACTGTCCGCGATGGCCTTCTCCAGACTGTTGCGCACCGCACGCCGATCGTCGGGGTGCACGGTCATCAGCAGCACGGCGGAGCGCCGCAGCACCTCCCCCGGCTCCCGGCCGAACAGCGCTCGGTAGCCTGCACTCAAGAAGGAGAACCGGCGCGCGTGTTCCGGCGTGACCTCAAACTGAAAGATCACCCCCGGGGCCTGCGCAGTGAGATCCACGAGGCGCTGCTCGTTGTCCTTGGCCACCTGGGCAAGCCGGCGGGCCTCGGCCTCACTGGCGCGCAGTCCCTCTGTCATCTGGCCGGCGACCGCCAAGGCCCGGCCGCGAGCCGTCATGAGCACCCACACCAGCGCCGCCACCAGGATGCCGAGCACCGAGCCTCCGCCCGCGACGACCCAGGGGACCACGAGGTTGTTGCTGCTCGCGTCGAATTCCGGCGACGTGCTCGTCCATATAGTCCACCGGCGCCCAAGCACGTCGAGCACCCGCGCCTCATTGAAGGACCGCCCGGCGTAGTCATCCGGGCTCACCACCCGGCCCGCTTCGCCCAGCGTCAGGGCGCGGTCGGCGTCGTAGAGCAGCGCGCCCACCGTAGGCTTGTCCCCCTCGAACAGGTCGAAATCCAGCTGCACCGTCGCGGACTCGGTCATGTGCGCCATGAGCCGGTCGATCCGGATCGAGGCATACACCCATCCTTGGAGATGTTGCTCCCTCTCCGCCACCGTCCCGAGCGGGACACCCTTGGCATAGACCGGCAAAAAGAGCAGACACCCGGCGACCTCCCCGCCGTCATAGTTCAGGCGGATCCGGCGCGACAACTCCATCCGCCCGGAAGTCGCCGCCGACTCCGCCGCGGAGCGACGCGTCGTGCCGCTGGCAATATCGATGCCCAGCACGCTGGTGTTCAGCTCCTGCGGCTCAAACGCCACCACCACGTAGGCCCATTCATCCGTGCCGTTTTGGTGCACGCGGAATTCCGGTTCACCTTCCTGCCGGACCCTCGCCTCGAACCCCGCCAGCTGGCTGCGCTTCACCCGCTCGATATAGCCGAGCCCCAGCAACCCCTCGGTAAAGCTGCCCTGCAACGACCGGAAATAGTCCCGCCACTCGCTCGCGATCACCCGATCCGAGGCCGCCGGCAAGGCCCGCGCCCCATTCAGTAACTCCGATACCGTCGAAAACCGGCCCTGGATTGCCGAACCCAGCCGCTCCGTCTGGACCCTGAAGCGCCCCTCGTTCACCCGCAGCGCCTCCTGGTTCAACCGCCAGCCGGTAAAAGTCGACAACCCGACGCAAACCACCAACACCGTCCACGGCAGCAGTTTCTCCAGTCGGTTGGCAGGTGATTGATCCGCGCGCAAGCCCATCACTGGAGTACATTTAACCTCCCTCGTTAGGCGAATTCAATCATTAGCCTCTGATAGTTTTTTCCAACCATCACGCGGCATCGCCTTGCCGGTTTGCTTGCGACGTAGGACCCGACCTTGGCCGCTCCTCCGCTGATTCAGCGGTATCCCACCCCCATTAGACCGACAAATCCACTCTCAACCGGCCTAATGCCTCGGCTAATACGCAGGATTCGCAGACTGTTTGCTTTCCAACCCGTTCTTTACGAAACGCCCGCATAGGCACATAGTGAAAACAATCTACCCCCCTATGGTCAGCCCGAATACCCCCGCGGCGACTGACGCTTCTGCGTCGTCCGCCACCACCATCCCCGACGTTGTCATCCGCCTCGCCGGCAATTCGCAGGACGGCATCCAAGCCGTCGGCGGCTTCCTCGCCCGCCTCGCCGGGCGCTCCGACCAGGAGGTCATGACCTACATGACCATCCCGTCCACCATCTCCGGTGGTCCTTCCATCTTCCAGGTCCGCATGGGCTCCGGCGAGATCCTCTCGTCCGGCGACCGCGCCGACGTGCTCGTGGCCTTCTACCAGCACAGCTACGAAAACCACCGCTCCTCGCTCCGCCCGGGCGGCGTGCTCCTTTACGACAGCGACCACGTGGTCCCCAACCCCGACGACAAGGAGGTCACCGCCGTCGGCGTCCCGATGACCAGCGCCACGGTCGAGGCCGTCGGCGGCTCCTCCAAGGAGAAGGGCAAGAACATCTACGTGCTCGGCCTGATCGCCCGCATGTTCGACCTCGACGTGCCGAAGCTGACCCAGCTCATCCGCGAGCGCTTCACCGGCAAGAACGAGGACATCGTGCGCAATGCCCTCCTCGCCTTCGACGCCGGCTACGCCTACCCCGCCGAGAATCTCCGCTCCTGCCTCTACCGCCTCGAGAAATCCACCGCGCCCGGCGGCCGCCCCCAGGTGACCGGTGACGGCAACACCGTCCTCACCTACGGCCTCCTTGCCGCGGGTGTGCGCTACGGCGCCGGCTACCCCATCACCCCCTGGTCCTCCATCATGGAGACCCTCCGCACCGAGCTGCCGAAATACGGCGGGCTTTTCGTGCAGTGCGAGGACGAGATCGCCGCCGCCTCCACCGCCCTCGGTTTCGCCTACGCCGGCCACCTCTCCATCACCGGCAGCTCCGGCCCCGGACTCTCCCTCAAGATGGAGGCCCTCGGCTGGGCCACCATGGCCGAGATGCCGCTCATCGTCATCAACGTCCAGCGCGGCGGCCCCTCCACCGGCCTGCCCACCAACATCGAGCAGAGCGACCTCCTGCAGGCCATCTACGGCTCGCACGGCGATTGCCCGCGCGTCGTGCTCGCCCCGAAGAATGTCGAGGACTGCTTCCACATCGCTCTCGAGGCCGGCCGCATCGCCCGCGAATTCAGCACCCCGGTTATCATTCTCACCGACCAGGCCATCGCCACTCGCATCGAGGCCTTCGACGAGCCCGACCTGGCCAAGCTCATGGTCGAGGTGAAGCCCGACACCAGCACCCGTGACGCCGCCTTCAAGCCCTACCCGCTTGGCGGCATGACCCGCCACGCGCCCCCGGGCTCCGTGATGGCCTCCGGCAAATACCCGACGGTCACCGGCCTCGAGCACGACGAGCACGGTCACCCCACCGCGAGCCCGGCGTTGCACACCAAGATGACCGAGAAGCGCCGCGAGAAGATCAAGGCGGTCGCGAATTCCCTCCCCGCCCCCGAGCTGGTCGGCGATGAGTCGGGCGAGGTCCTGCTCATCGGCTGGGGCTGCACCTACGGCCCGATCCGCGAGGCCATGGGCCGCCTGCGTCACGCCGGCGTCAAGGCCGCCCACATGCAGATGCGCCACCTGCACCCGCTCGCCCCCGGCCTCGAGGCAACCTTCGCCCGCTACAAGCACGTCCTCGTGGTCGAGATCAACGACGAGGGCCTCTACGGCCACGGCCAGCTCGCCACGCTGCTCCGCGCGCTCACCTGCAACCCGGCGATCACCAGCATCACGAAGACCGACGGCCTCACCTACAAGGTTAGCGAGATCGTCGAGCGCGTCGCCCGGAAGATCGACCTGCCCGACAGCACCATCGGCATGCGCAAGCAGAGCATCCTCGCCGTCACCCCGCGCTGACCGCGCGATTTCAAATCTCGAATTTTAAATCTTTAATTCCCCGCCCCCATGTCCACCCCCGCCCCCGCCGCTCCCGTCGCCCCCGCCGCTGACGGCACCCGCGCCCCGCTGACCAAGAAGATCCTCACCGCCGACCACCCCACATGGTGCCCCGGCTGCGGCGATTTCGCCGTGCTCGCCTCCTTCTACAAGGTCCTCGAGAAACTGAACTACCCGCAGGAGAAGATCGTCACCTTCGCGGGCATCGGTTGCTCCTCGCGCTTCCCTTATTTCGTCAACACCCACGGCGGCCACTACATCCACGGCCGCGCCCTGCCCTTCGCCGCCGGCATCTCGCTCGGCCGCGACGACCTCCATGTCTTCGTCTTCGGCGGCGACGGCGACGGTTTCTCCATCGGCGGCAACCACCTCGTCCACACCGCGCGCAAGAACCCGCGCCTCACCTACGTCATCATGGACAATTCCGTCTATGGCCTGACGAAGAAGCAGACCTCCCCCACCTCCCCGATCGGCTTCAAGTCCAAGACGGACCCCTGGGGCGCGATGGACCAGCCCATCAACCCGATGCGCACGCTGCTCAACAGCGGCGCCACCTTCATCGCCCGCTCGCACGCCACGCAGGTCAACCACATGGTCGAGATGATGCTCAAGGCCGCGCAGCATGACGGCTTCTCCGTCGTCGAGATCCTGTCGGAGTGCGTCGAATTCTTCGAGGGCGCCTTCGACGGCGCCGTGCCCCGCAAGGGCGGTAGCTGGCAGGCCATCGAGCTGAAGAAGAATGACGGCACGCCGGAGGACGAACTCCGCCACGACCCGACCGACAAACTCGCCGCCATGAAGCTGGCCTCCGAGCCCTGGCCCGGGAAGTTCGGCATCTATTACGAGGACAAGGTGCGCCCCACCAAGAACGCCCTCGAGCAGAAGCTCATCGCCACCACCCGCGAGAAGACGAAGAACGCGACCGATCTCGAACTGCTTTCCAAGACGTTCGCGCGGATGCGCTGAGGCGAAACCCGCGTTTCAAGCGGGCTGGTTCGATTGTAGGGCGGGGTCGTCAACCGCGTCAGCCA
Source organism: Lacunisphaera limnophila (assembly GCF_001746835.1). Lineage (NCBI taxonomy): Bacteria > Pseudomonadati > Verrucomicrobiota > Opitutia > Opitutales > Opitutaceae > Lacunisphaera > Lacunisphaera limnophila. The sequence goes on from NZ_CP016094.1 coordinate 472,085, forward strand.
TAGCCTTGGCGACGGCTGAACCCCGCCTTCCTTCGTTTTGAGCATGGCCTGGCCAGCAACGCCCGGATTGTTAGCCGCAAAAGGCGCAAACATCCGTCCGCGAGTGCAGCGCACAAGGCGCCTATAGGCGTGCGGGAGAGCTGAGACGGCATGACAAAATGCCTTTTGCGCCTTTTCGCGGCCAACCTGCCTTGATGGCGAGCCCGGCCTCCGCCGGGCCGCTGTCCCCTCACGCCGCGTGCGGCGAGTGATCGTGCAGCGCGATCTTCTGCGGCGCGTTGGCGGTTTCCTCGGCCAGCGCGGCGCGCAGGGTCGCACCAATACGCAGGATGACCTGACATACGTTCTCGCGCACGGCCGGATCATCCGGCGGCACCGGGCAACCCCGGCGCTCCGACTCCAGCCAGGTCTCGTCGGCAATCACTTGCTGGATCACGGGCAGCTGGCGGAACATGACAGGGTCGTGCATGGAAGGGGGAAGCTGTCCCCTCTATCGGCACAGACTTGGCACAGATTAGTTCCCACCCAAGCCCGCCGTGTATTTTACAGTTCCGAGCGCGGCCGGGGTTGTTCGGCCCGCCAAGGGGCCACGGGCTGACCTTTTGGTTGGCCAGCCCCGGTCCCAACCGCTTGGCTGCCCCGGCATGTCGAAGGTCTATTTTTACTACTCGGCGATGAACGCCGGCAAATCGACGGTCCTGCTTCAGGCCAGCCACAACTACCACGAGCGCGGCATGCGCACGCTGTGCTTCATCCCGGCGATCGACACGCGCGCCGGCGCCGGGGTCATCAAGTCTCGCATCGGCCTCGAGGTGCAGGCCCTCCCCTTGCAGCCCGAGGAGAACCTCTTCGCCCACACCCAGGCCGCCCACGCCACCCAGCCCGTGGCCTGCGTGCTCATCGACGAGGCGCAGTTCCTCACGCGCCTCCAGGTCGAGCAGTGCACCGACATCGCCGACCAACTCCGCATCCCCGTACTCTGCTACGGCCTCCGCACGGATTTTCAGGCCCAGCTGTTTCCCGGCAGCGCCGCGCTGCTAGCCCTGGCCGACGATCTTATCGAGCTGAAGAACATCTGTCACTGCGGCCGCAAGGCCACGATGAACCTCCGCATCACGGCCGACGGCCACGGCGTGAAGGAAGGCGCCCAGGTGGAGATCGGCGGCAACGACCGCTACGTCGCGATGTGCCGCCGCCACTACAAGGAAGCCCTGGCCCGGGCGTGAGGGTGTCCGCGCGGCCTGCCTGATGTAGGGCGGAATTTCCAAATCCCGCCTTCGTTCAAACGCCCTGCCGCGGGCAAGGCGGGGTTCGGAGACCCCGCCCTACAACAGCACGGCATCGGGCGCCGGACCGAACATGACTGTCTTTACTCCTTCCAGACCACCTTGCGCATGTCCCCCTGCTCGAGGAAGGCCAGGTGCATGCCAAAGGCGTTGTGGAGGGTCTGCGGCACGTGGCCCTTGGCCGAGGCGCGCAGGTAGGCGCGCAGCGGCTCGCGGTACTCCGGGTGCACGCACTTCGCGATCATCAGCATGGCGCGTTCCTGCGGGGACTTGCCGCGCAGGTCGGCGACGCCGTGCTCCGTCACCACGATCTGCACGGAGTGCTCGCTGTGGTCCAGGTGGGTCACGAAGGGCACGATCGTGCTGATCTTGCCCCCCTTGGCCACGGAAGGACAGGTGTAGATCGAGACGTGGGCGTTGCGCGTGAAATCGCCGGAGCCGCCGATGCCGTTCATCAGGTCGCGCCCCATGACGTGCGTGCTGTTCACATTGCCGAAGAGATCGACCTCGATGGCGGTGTTGATGGTGATGAGGCCGAGCCGGCGGACGATTTCCGGGCTGTTGGAAATCTCCTGCGGCCGCAGCACGACGCGGGAGCGGAAGTACTCGAGGTTGGCGTAGAACTCCTTGAGCCGGGGCGGGCTGAGGGTCAGCGAACAGCTGCTGGCGAAGGCGCACTTGCCGGTCTGCAGCAGGTTGATGACGGAATCCTGCAGGACCTCCGTGTACATCATGAAGGGCGGGATCCCGGGATTGGCGCCGAGGGCGCCGATGACGGCATTGGCGATGTTGCCCACGCCGGATTGGAGCGGGAGGAACGAGGCCGGCAGGCGGCCGGCCTTGATCTCGCCCGCCAGGAACCCGGCGACATTTTCGCCGATCCGGTTGGTGACGTCGTCCGGCGCATCGAAGCCGCCGGACTCGTCGGGCAGGTTGGTCATCACGATGCCCGCGATCTTCTTCGGGTTCACCTTGATGAAGGAGGTGCCGATGCGGTCGGTCGGCGCATAGAGCGGGATTTCGCGGCGCCGCGGCGGATCGGCCGGCTCGTAGAGATCATGGAAACCCATCAGGTCGCCCGGGTGGTGGGCATTGAGCTCGATGAGGATCTTGTCCGCGACGCGGGCAAAGGTGTTGGCGCAACCCACGGCGGCGGAGAGCACGATCTCGCCCTGGGCCGTGACGTGGCTGGCTTCGAGGATGGCCCAGTCGACCTTGCCCAGCACGCCGCTGCGGACGGCCGGTTGGACGGCGGACAGGTGCAGGTCGAAGAAATGCGTTTTACCCTCGTTGATGGACTTCCGCAGCGTGGGGTCCGACTGGTAGGGCGTGCGCCAGGCGATGGCCTCGGCCTCAGCCAGGGCGCCGTCAAGCGACTTGCCGGTCGAGGCCCCGGTGATCACGCCGAGCTTGAAGGGCCGGCCAACCGCATGTTCGGCCTTGGCCTTGGCGGCGATGGCCAGCGGGATGACCTTGCAGGCGCCGGCCGCGGTGAAGCCACCGAAACCGATGGTCTGTTTATCTTGCACCAGGGCAGCAGCTTCCTCTGGTGTGAGCGTGGGAAAAGGATAGTGGATCATTAGGTTTTAAGGTGGCCGCCGGACGTGAAGGCAGCCGGTCCCCAGTCTGGCAAAGAACGCTCCCGGCGGCTGCGCACCCCTTGTCACACGTGGGGCGCATCTTGACTCCGCCGCATCCAGCCGGTCCGACCCCGGGGCAACCCATAGGAAGAACCCGCCAAGCCATGCACATTTTCAGGGCTTCGCCTCCCGCGCCCGATCTGCCATGCCAGAGGCTCCACGCTATGCCCTCCTCCTCCCCCGCTTGGTCCACCCGCGCGGTTTCGGCCGCCGAAGCCGTCTCTGTCATCTGCAGCGGCACGAATCTCTTCATCCACGGCGCCGCCGCGACCCCCACCCCGCTCGTCGAGGCCCTCGCCGCCCGCCACGACCTGGAGGGTGTCCGCCTCTGGCACCTGCACACCAACGGCCCCGCCCCCTTCGCCGAGCCCGGCCGCGAACGGGAATTCCGCTCCGTCTCCCTGTTCACCGGCTCGCCCCTGCGCGCCGCCGTCAAGGAGGGCCGCGCCGACTTCATCCCCATCTTCCTTTCCGACATCCCCGGCCTCTTCCTCTCCGGCCAGGTGAAGCTCGACGTCGCGCTCCTGCAGCTCTCCCCGCCCGACCACAACGGGCTTTGCTCGCTCGGCACGTCCTGTGACGCCGCCAAGGCCGCCTTCGAGTCCGCCCGCGTCGTCATCGCCGAGATCAACGCCGCCATGCCGCGCACGCATGGCAACAACGTCATCCCGCTCAGCGAGGTCGACGCCTTCATTGCCACCGACCGCCCCCTGCACGGCCACGGCGTCAGCGCCGAGTCCCCGGTCGAGGCCAGCATCGGCGAGATCATCGCCAATCTCGTCGAGGACGGCTCCACCCTCCAGATGGGCATCGGCGGCATCCCCGACGCCGCCCTGAGCCGCATGAAGCACAAGCATGACCTCGGCATCCACACCGAGATGTTCTCCGACCGCATCGTCGAACTGGTCGAGGCCGGCGCCATCACCAACCGCTTCAAGAAGGTCGGCCAGGGCCGCATCATCACCAGCTTCATCAACGGCACGCAGAAGCTCTTCGACTTCGTCCACGACAACCCCCTCGTCCACTTTTACCCCTGCGACTGGACCAACGACACCTCGGTCATCCGCAAGAACCCCAAGGTCGTCGCCATCAACTCCGCCATCCAGATCGACCTCACCGGCCAGGTCTGCGCCGACTCGATCGGCGACCGCATCTACTCCGGCATCGGTGGCCAGATGGATTTCATCCGCGGCGCGGCGCTTTCGCCCGGCGGCAAACCCATCATCGCGCTGCCCTCCCGCGCGATGGGCGGCCAGGTCTCGCGCATCGCCCCGCAGCTCACCCCCGGCGCCGGCGTCGTCACCACGCGCGGCCACGTCCACTGGGTCATCACCGAGTACGGCGCCGTCAACCTCCACGGCAAGACGCTGCGCGAACGCGGCGAGGCCCTGATTTCCATCGCGCACCCCGACTTCCGCGCCGAGCTGCGCCACGATCTGAACGTACGCCGGCATTTCACGCTGGCTTGAAGCGGCGAGGGCCGCGGGGAAGGCGGGCGACAACGGCGGACCCGGCACTGTGGCCTTGCGCCCATTCACGGCCCGACCATGGTACCGCTGACGTCCGGGCGGCGGGCCGGTCTCACCGGCAACCGCGTCCGCCCGGCCGCCTCCTACCCCGATGCCCCTGTCCGCCGGTCTCCACACCCGCCTCGTCCTCGGTCTCCATTGCACCCTCCTCGCGGCGAGTGCCGCGGCCGTGGTGCCGGTGCCGGCGACCATCACGCCCGAGCGGATCCCCGGCGCCAAGCCGCGCAACGTCGTCCTCATTCTCGTCGATGATCACCGTTACGATGCGATGAGTTTCCTCGGCCATCCCCTGGCCGAAACCCCGCACATCGACTCGCTGGCCCGCAATGGCGTGCACATTAAGAACGCGCTCGTTACGACCTCACTCTGTTCCCCCAGCCGCGCCTCCATCCTCACCGGGCTCTACACCTTTCGCCACCGCGTCATCGACAACAACCGCGCGATTCCGCCGGGCACCGTCTATTTCCCGCAGTACCTCCAGCAGGCGGGCTACGCGACGGCATTCTTCGGCAAGTGGCACATGGGCGGCGAGGGCGACCAGCCGCAACCCGGTTTCGATCGCTGGGTAAGCTTCCGCGGCCAGGGCGAATACCTGCCGCCCAAACCGGGCTACACGCTCAACGTCGACGGCCGCCGCGTGCCGCAAAAGGGCTACATCACCGACGAGCTCACCGACTACGCCGTCGATTTCATCCGCCAGCAGGACCCGGCCAAAAAGCCGTTCTTCATCTACCTCTCCCACAAGGCGGTCCACGCCAACTTCACCCCCGCCGCGCGCCACGCGGGGAAATTCGTGGACAAACCCTACCGCCGCCCGGCCTCGGAAGCCGACACGCCGGAAAATTACCACCTCAAGCCGCGTTGGCTGCATGACCAGCGCAACTCCTGGCACGGCGTCGACTTCCCCTACCACAGCGACCTCGACGTCGAACAATACTACAAGCGCTACTGCGAAACCCTGTGCGCCGTCGACGACAGCGTGGGCCGTATCGTCGCCGAGCTGAAGGCCAAGGGCATCCACGATGACACGCTGATCCTCTACATGGGCGACAACGGGTTCATGTTCGGCGAACATGGCCTGATCGACAAGCGCGTCGCCTACGAGCCCTCCATCCGCGTGCCGATGATCATGCAGTGTCCGTCCCTCTTCCCGGGCGGCCAGGCCATCGAGCATGTGGTGGCCAACCTGGATGTCGCCCCCACCGTGATGGAAGCGATGGGCCTCGTCCGTCCGCCCCACATGGACGGGCAGAGCTTCCTGCCCCTGGCCCAGGGGCGCCCGGTGCCTTGGCGGGAAAACTTCCTCTACGTCTACTATTGGGAGAAGAACTTCCCCCAGTCGCCAACCGTCTTTGCCCTGCGCGGCGAGCGCTACAAGTACATCACCTATTACGGCCTCTGGGACGCCGACGAGCTGTATGACCTGCAAGCGGACCCCGGCGAGCAGAAGAACCTCCTCTATGACCCCGCCCACCGCGCCACGGGGCAGGCGATGGAGCAGAAACTTTACGCGATGATGGACGAGCTCGGCGGCATGGAAATTCCCCTGAATCCCCCGCTCGGCGGCTCGCAGAACAAGCGCTTGCGCAGTCGCGAGGGCGCCCGCGGCGCCGATTTCCCTGCCCCGCTCGTCGTGGACGAGCCCACCAACTCCAGCGCCCGCTAACGCGGACCGGGAAAAGGAATGGTCACCGGGTGGGCCCGCTACGCCCGCCCTTGCCAACCGGCGGCCCTTGCGACTTTGTCGGACCCATGCCCCTCGCCACGAGCCTCCTGATCTTTCTCGGCACCTACACCCCCGCTGGCGGCGAAAGCCGCGGCATCTACTCGGTCCGCCTCGACCCCGTCAGCGGCCACCTCAGCGAGCCCGTGCTCGTGGCCGCGACCCCGAACCCGACCTTCCTCGCCTGGCATCCGGACGGCCGCACCCTCTACGCCCTGAGTGAAAGCGGCACCGTGGACGGCAAGGCCGGCGGCGCCCTCGCCGCCTTCCGCTACGACGCCGCCACCGGCTCGCTCAGCCCGCTCAACACCGAGGCCACCGGCGGCATCGGGCTCGCCCACGTCGCGGTGGATGCCTCCGGCCGCACCGCCGCCGTCATCAGCTACAACGGCGGCTACACCGCCGCCTTCCCGCTCCTCGCCGACGGCCGGCTCGGCGCCCGCACCAGCCTCATTCCCCACACCGGCCCGCTCGGCCCCCACGCGCAGCGCCAGGACAAACCCCACCCGCACTCGATCACCTATTCCCCCGACAATCGGTTCGTCTACGTCTGCGATCTCGGCCTCGACCGCGTGTTCCATTACCGCCTCGATCCCGCCGCCGCCACGCTGACGCCGGCCGGGACCACGGCCACCGCGCCCGGCGCTGGCCCGCGGCACAGTAAGTTCTCCGCCGACGGCCGCTTCCTCTACGTGATCAACGAGCTCAACGGCACCATCGGGGTCTTCGCCGCTGAGCCCGCGAGCGGGGCCCTCACGCCCGTGCAAGCGATCGGCACCCTGCCCGCGGATTTCACCGGCACGAGCATCTGCGCCGAGATCCGTCTCAGCCCCGACGGGCGCTTCGTCTACGGGTCAAACCGCGGACACGACAGCCTCGTCGTCTTCGCCCGCGATGCGGCGGCCGGCACCCTCACCCTTGTCGAGATCGTGCCCACCGGCGGCAAGCATCCCCGCAATTTCAACCTGTCCCCCGATGGCCGCTGGCTGGTCTGCGGCAACCGCGACAGCAACAACGTCACGGTCTTCGCGGTCAATCCCGCCTCCGGCCGCCTGACCCGCACCGCCCAGACGCTGTCCGCCCCACAGGCCGTCTGCGTGCTCTTCGCCCCCTGATTCATCGACGGTGGGCTTGCCCGGCGGCAACGAAGTGTCCTTGATGCTGCGCCGTGCCGTCCCCTTTGCCCGCTCCATCGCCGAAGCGCCGCATTCTCTGGTGGCTCCTGGCCGGCGGCGTGCTGGGGGCCCTGCTCGTCGTCACGCTCCTGTTGCTGCCCCCGGTGCAGACCTGGTTGCTGCGCCGGATCCTGGCCAACCAGCCTGAAACCAGCGTGGAATTCAGCCGCGTGGCCCTCGGTCCCGGCGGGGCCGAGGCGGCGGATGTGCGCCTGCGCCTCCCCAACCTGACGGTCGAGGCCCGCGCCCTGCGCCTCGCGATCTCGCCCTGGCAGCTGCTCTCCCGCCAGCGCCTCGCCATCGACGATCTCCAGGCGCGCCAGCTCACGATCCGCGCCTCCACCGGTCCCGCGGCCGCTTCCCCCGCCCCGTTCACGGGTCTGTTGGAAAGCCTGCAGGCGCCGCTCGCCTGGGCCTGCGGCAACGCCCAGGCCGACGGCACCCTCACCTTGGAGCAGGCCGGCGCCCCGCCGATTCGCGTGGCCTTCGCCCTCGAGGGCACCGACCTGGACATCACCCGCCCGGGCCGGGTGAAATTCAATTTCACCACCGCCGGCGATCTCGTCGCGGGATTCCAAGGGGAATGGACTTTCGCCGGCACCCTTGACTTCACGCCCGCGGCCGACGGCCGCATCGACCGGCTGGTCCTCGATGGCCGGCTGACCCCCGGCACCAGCCCGGACTGGCTGCTGCCCGCCGCGACGGTGCAAGTCACCCTGGCCCGCACCCCGACCGGCGAATCCTTCGAGGCCACGATGCAGCCGATGGACGCGCCCGCCGCCGATTTCACCGCCCGGGCCGACTTCACTCGCGCGGACGGCCTCATCACGGGCACCTGGTCCGCCCACGGCGGTTCGGCCCTGGTCGCGCACGTGATGAAGCGCACGGATCTGCCGGTCATTGAGACGGCGAGCCAAGGTGGCTTCTCGCTCAACCCCGCCACCGGCGCGGCCACCGCCACCGCCGAGGGCGAATTCCACGGCGAACAATGGGAACGGTTCATGCCCGAACTCGCCCAAATCGGCCGGCTGCTCGGCCGCCACTCGGCCGGGCTCACGCGCCGCGACGGCCAGTGGATCCTCGACCGCCTCGACGCCACCGCCCGCAGCGAGGGCTCGGCGGCCGCCTTCCGTCTCGGCCTCACCCGCCCTGTGACCCTGCCCCCGGGCGGAGACGGCAACGGCTCGCCCTGGGGCCTCCTGGCCATCGAACAACTGCCGCTCGGCTGGACCGCCCCGGTGCTCGGCGTGGGCCGGATCAAGGATGGTCTCGCCGCGGGCACCTGGACGGTCTCGTCGCCCGATGCCGGCACCCTGCGCTTCACGCCGGTCGGACCCTTGGCGTCGACCGCCTTCACGGTGGAAGACGCCACGCTCCCCGTATGGCCGCCGCTGACCCTGCAAGGCGAAGCCCACCTTGACCTGACCGCAACAACCGCGCGCCTGCGCATCGCGCCGGCCGCGCTCCTGACCGCCAAGGGCGATCGCGTGGAGGGTGAGATCGAATCGGTGGCCGATCTGGAGCGTTTCACTGCCACGCTGCAGGCGCACGGCACCGCCCGCCTGCCCACCTGGCTCGGCACCGCCCAGGCGCCGGTGCTCCACGGCCGGCTCACCGCCGACCTCCGCGAGTTCGATGCCACCGTGCAAAGCCTGCACGTCGCCGCCCGCGACGAAGACGGCACCGATGACACCTTCGTCCTCGAGACGCTCGCGCCGTTTGAGATCAACTACGAGCAGCCCGAGGCCATCCGGACCGCCGAGGGTGACCTGCTGCGTTTCTCCGCGCGGGGCCTGCGCCTCGACTGGGCCGCCTCGCTGCTGCCCGGACTCTCGCTCTCGGGGCGGCTCGCCGGCGGCGAATCCACGCTGCGTCGCGAGGGTTCCGGGTTGGTCATCACCCCGGGCCGGCCCTGGGAGGTGCGTGACCTGGCCGTCATCCAGGGTGGCGTGCCGCTGCTGCGCGCCCCGGTGTTCACCCTCGAGCCCGCCGGCCGCGTGCAGGTCGGCGCCGACTGGTTGCCGGGCGATTTCATCGGCACGGTGAAGCTGGGCGGCCACCTCGACGAGATCTTCCGCCTGCGCGACCCCGCCGGGCCTTTTAGCGCCGACGGCGCCGCAACCCTCCTCCGCCGCGACGGAAAACTGGAACTGCGCTCGTTCACCCTCGCCGCCCGGCGCGGCGACGGCTCGTCGCTGCTCGACCTCGAGACCCTGCGCCCCCTCGCCCTCGGGGCGACGGCGCAGGACAACGACATTGACCGCGCCGCCGACTCGCTGCGCCTGCGCACCGCCGCCGTGCCGCTCCCCTGGCTGCAGCCGCTGCTGCCCACCGGCACGATCCTCGAGGGCACGCTCGAACCGACGGAGTTCGCGGCAAAGATCGACCTACCCAACCTGTTCCTGAATCCCGCGCGGCCCCTCACGTTCAATGTGACCCGGCTGGCCGACACCACCGGCGGTTACCTGCGCAACGCCCGGATCGAGCTCTCACCCTCCGTCATCGTCATGGGCACGATCGCCTCGCTGGTGGTGGAGAACGGCCGGGTGCTGATCGATGGACACGAGGCCGGCAACGCCGGCCTGGCCTTCATGTATTTCACGAACAACCTGCAAATCCCCGTCTCCGCGTCGCTGAATGTCCGCGCCGATCTGGCGCTGGTCCGGGGCCAGCCGCTCGCCGCAACCCTCCCGCTGCCGGCCGCGGGCACGGCGCAGCTCATCCTCGACCACGACCTGGTCGGCGGCAAGGACCCCACGGCGACCTTCCTGCTCTTCGACGTGCCCGACCCGGCCGGCGGCGGCATGCTGCCGCGCTTCGGTTCCCGCGTGACGCTGCTCAAGTCCCAAGGCGAGCGCCACCGCGCCCGGTTTGACTTCCAGTACCAGACCGCGCCCGTCTGGAGCCAGTTCACCACCGAGTTCGACTACGGGATGACGCGGGGCAAGGCCGAGATCAACGCAACCCTCACCGGCGACTTCTTCGACGCCGGCCGGTTCATGCAGCTGCTCGCGGCCTGCACCCCGGCCGAGGTGGCGCCGGTGGCCACCAGCCCGGTCGCGACCGCCGCAGATGCGGCCGCCACCGTCGCTACGAACGCGCCCGCGGGTGCGTTCTGGCAGACGCTGCTCGGCCGGTTCGAGCTCAAGTTCGGCGCAGTGGCCTACGATGCGTACCGCGTCGAGGACCTCACCGGGGAATTCCGGATCACCGAGGACGCCCTGCAACTGAGCCAACTCGCCGGCCGAATGTTCGACGGCCGGTGGCAAGGCAACTTCCGCTTCGCCTACGACCCGGCGCAACCCGCGACTCCCTACGGTTTGACCGGTGGCTTCAGCATCCAGGATTTCTCCGCCGAGCGCATCGTGCAGACCGCCACGCCCACCGACTTCGGCTCCTTCTCCGGCCGCCTGCACTTTGACGCCACGATCGAGGCCCGGGGTGCTAACCCGCGGCAGCTGCTGGACGGGAGCACATCGGCCTTCTCCTTCCGCGGCGAGGGCGGCCGGCTACAGCTCAAGGTGCCGCAGGCCAATCTCGCCTCCGCCGCACTGCTGGTGGGCGGCGCCATCACGTTTTCCCCCGAACTGCGCGCGATCGGCCGTCTCGTGAAGCAGTTCTCCGACCTGCCCGTCGACCAGCTCTCCGCCCGGGGCCGGCGCGAGGCGGGCGGCGCGATCCTGCTCGATGACCTCCGCATCCACACCCCGCAGCTGCGGCTCTCGGCCCGGGGCACCGTCGCGGCCAACCCGGACCTCGACCTGGCCGCCCTGCCCTTCGAGCTGCCAGTGACGCTCGCCGTCCGCGACGAGATGGCCGTGCTGCTGAAGGGCATGAAGCTGATCGGCCCGAAACCCGACGCCGACGGTTTTTTCACCATGACGCGGCAGCCGGTCCTGCGCGGCACGCTGGGCGCCCCCGACACGACCGCGCTTTATGATCTCCTCGCCCAAGCGGCGTCGGGCTCCTCCGGCACCTTCGGTTTCCTGATGAGGAAAGTGCAGCAGGAAGCGGCCAAGGCGCAGGCGGATGGGAAAAAGCCGTAGATATCACGGTACTCTCCTAACTGTAGGGCGGGGTCTCCGACGGAGGTTTGGCAGAGAGGGCGAAGCAACGCCGCTTTTAAGCCGGCATACTGTCCGAATGAAGGCGGGATTCGGCGATCCCGCCCTACATCAGAACACCTTCTCGCCGCCCGGCCGCGGCGGTCGCAGGGTTTGGGCCACGTAATATACGGCCACGGGGAACGCGGCGCACAGCAGCACGAACCAGTCGCCATGCTGCGTGTAGAAACGCTGCTGCCCGCGCCAGCACCAAACTCAACCACGAAGCCGGCGCCGTGGACGGCGAACCAGCTGGCGCCAATCCGGGGCGGCTCCTTGCGCCGGATCAAGCCGCCCCGCCAGACTGGGCGTAGACCCGGTTGCGGCCCTGCGCCTTGGCCTGGTAGAGCGCCAGGTCGGCCTGTTTGAACAGCAGCTCAAGGGTTTGCCCGTGATGGTATTCACTGACGCCGAAACTGGCGGTCACCCGATTTGGGTAACGGTCGATACGAAATTGAGCATTGTCGAGCAACTGGCGGAGCCGCTCAGCCTGCTCGACCGCTTCGGCTTCACCGGTATTCGGCAACAGCACCAGGAACTCCTCGCCGCCCCAACGCGCCACCACGTCCTGCTCCCGCACCGCTGCCTGCAATGCGCGCGCCACCGCTTTCAGCACATCGTCACCAATGTCGTGGCCAAACTGATCGTTGATGCGTTTGAAGTGATCGATATCGACCAACACCAGCGCACAGGCACCTCCGGCCTGACCGATTCGCTCCAGATCATTCTGAACGAGCTGGGCCATTGCCCGCCGGTTGATGAGCTGGGTCAGGAAATCGGTGCGGGCGTTGTGCTCGAGTAATTGCGCCATGCGTTCGCGTTCGGCAATTTCGCCCTGCAATCGCTGATTGCTGGTCTGCAGCTCCGCCGTGCGCCGCGCTACCCTTTGCTCCAGCTCGCTATGGTGACGCTGGATCCGGCCCAGCATGTCGTCAAAGGTGGCGGTCAGCTGCGACAGCTCGTCACCGCTTCCGATCGGACTGAGCTCGTCGCCCTGCGCCATGGCGACGCAACGCCGATGCAGCGCGTAGATACGCTTCAAAAAGTTGCGCGACAACATCTGCGCAAAGAGCAGCGCCAGCAGGATCGACAATGCGAGCGAAAGAATGCCGGTGCGGCGCAGCTCATACAGCTTGTTTTCGACTTCATCGGCGCGCATATCGATGCCAATGGCATAGCGGCCGTTGCTGTCGGCGATCGGTCCGTAACCGGACATGAAGGTGCCCCATTTGTCATGAATCAGTTCGCGATCACAGCTCGAGGTCGTGAAGCCGTTCCGCAATGCCGGGGCGCTGACCTGGTAGATTTCGCCCGGCTGGGCCGGATCGTCCGGGTCTGAGTCGAGCACGAACTGAACTTTGTCGCCGGTGCGACGCAGCACGTAAATGTAGGCAATATCAGGGTTCGAGCCAACCAGTTCACGCAGCCGTGTAATCCCCTCACGGTAGGCGGGGTTGTCCTTGTCGGCGACCGTCAACAGCTGATCAAGCTCCGTTGGACTGAACGTGCGTGAGAGCAATCCGGTGCTGTACTGCAACCGCGCCTGCAGGCTGCCGAGCAAGGTGTCGATCGCGCTTTGGTAGAAGTAACTGCCGATGCTGCCAGACACCAGCACGACGGCAAGAAAGTGACTGAAGAACAGTTTTTGTCGGGTCGAGAATGTCATGCGCGGGTCTTTGTCGCAGCGCAGGAACGCCGCCGCAAGCCCGTAGGCCCCGGGCCTAAAACACTTTCTCGCCGCCCGGCCGCGGCGGCGGCGGCCGCAGCGTCAGAGCCACGTAATACGCGCCCACGGTAAACGCGGCGCACAGCAGCACGAACCAGTCGCCATGCTGCGTGTAGAAACTCTGCTGCCCGCGCCACGCGAGGTCGCGGTTGACGGTCACGGTCTGGCCGCCGCGGAAATAAACGCTGTCCGCCGCGCTGCGCAGCGTGGCCCGGATGGTGCCGTACTCGTCGATCCAGCCGCTCCAGCCGCCGTTGCCGACGCGGATGACCGGCCGGCGGTTCTCCACCGCCCGCAGCACCGAATGGGCCGCGTGCTGGTAGGCCGCGCCGCCCTCGCCGAACCAGGCGTTGTTCGTCAGCACAGCCAGCACCTCGGCGCCCGCCTGCACGCTCTCCCGCGCCAGGTTGGGGAAAATGTCCTCATAACAGATCAGCACGCCCACCGGCACCCGGCCGGTGGTGCCGGGCAGGGACAGCGGCGCGGCGGAAAGACCCGGCGTGAAATCACCGCCAATGGGGGCCACTTTCTCCAGCCAGCCGAGCACCGGGCGCAGCGGGATGTATTCCCCGAAGGGCACGAGCTTCCGCTTGGTGTAGTGTTTGGCGGATAACCCGCCGACCGGATCCACGACAAAGGCGCCGTTGTGCCAGCTGTCCGGGTCCTCGCCCGGCATGGCCGCGGCCACCGAGCCGAACAACAGCGGCTTGCCGGTCTTGCGCGTCACCTGCTGCAACCAGTCCTGCACGTTCGCATCCTGATACAGTGCCCACGGCGTGACCGCCTCGGGCCAGAGGATGAAGTCGGGCGCCCCGCGGTCGTTGGCGGCCACCGTTACCTCGTCCAGCGTCGCCAGCACGCTGCTCGCGAAAGCCTCGTCCCACTTCTGGGTCTGCGGGATGTAGGGCTGCACCAGCGCCACCTTGGCGAGCTTGACCCGCTGGCCGCCCATCAGGCCAGTGAGGAACGGAAACGAACCGCCGATGAGCAGGAGCAGCGCGACCATGAACTCCGGGCTGCGCTTCCGCAGGCCAGTCATGCCCTCGAAGAAAATCCGGTGGGCGTAGGCCGCCACGCCGAGGCCGAAAAACACCAGCAGGAAGGACACGCCCCAGGCGCCCGTGATCGAGGCACTCTGCAGCACGAGCGGACGCTGCCACTGGCTCGCGGCGAGCGGCAGCCATGGAAACCCGCCGAAGAGCACGCTGCGCAGCCACTCCAGCATGACCCACAGGCCCGCCAGACCCAGCAGCACGATCACCCGCACGACCACCGGATGCCCGGCCAGCCGCGGCACCGCCCACCACGCGGCCAGGAACCAGACCCCGACCAGCAGCCCGACAAAGGGCCCGAGCATGAAGAGGCCGGCCCACGTCACATGGTGGAGCCAACCGAGCAACACGGTCCAAGCCACCACCTGGGAACCCAGGGTGGCCCAGGCAAAGTGGCGGAACGACGGCCGGCGGTAGGCCCACAGCACCGCGGGCACGACCAGCGCATAGGCGGCCTCGCCGGCGTTGACGGGGGGAAACGCGACGACCGTGAACAACAGCGTGGACGCAAACACGGCTAGGCCCCACGCGAGTTGCGGGTACCGTTCCCACAGGGTCGGGCGCGGCGCGTACGGGTCGGACAGGTCGATCGGGGCGGTCATGGTCACAATTGCGGCAACACGGCCGGCAAGTCGGCGAGACTCGTGATCTGGCGGAAACGCGGCAGCGCCGCGGGGTCGATCTCCACGTGCTCGTGCTGCCAGGTGACGTGATAGGGCACGTGCACGCCGGCGCCGCCGAGCTGGAGCACGGGCAGGATGTCGGACTTGAGTGAGTTGCCTACCATCGCGAACTCGTCCAGCGCCACGCCGTGGCGGCGCAGCACGCGCTCGTAGGCGGGGCCGTCCTTTTCGCTCAGGATCTCGATCGCGTGGAAATGGGCGGCCAGGCCCGAGGCGGCTACCTTGCGTTCCTGGTGGTGCAGGTCGCCCTTGGTGATCAGCAGCAGGCGATAGTCCCGCGCCAGCGCGGGCACCACTGCGGCGACGCCCGCCAGCAACTCGACCGGATGCGCGAGCATCTCCCGTCCCGTGGCCAGGATCTCCTCGATCTCGCCGGCCGTGACCTGGCCGCGCGTCAGGGTGATGGCCGTCTCGACGCAGCTGAGGGTGTAGCCCTTCACGCCGTAGCCATAAAGGCCGAGGTTCTTCATCTCGGTGGCGAAGAGCACGCGGTCCACCTCGGCCCGCGGGTGGTATTTCGCCAGCAGGGCCCGGTAGCGCTCATGGGCCTGCTCGAAGATATCCTCGTTGCGCCAGAGGGTGTCGTCGGCGTCGAAACCGATGATGCGGATCATGGGCGGGATGGTTTGGACTGGGTTTTGTAGCGACGTACCTGGCGGACGCCCGCGGGCGCCGACGAGCGACGCCCCGACACCATGACGTTAAGCCCCGTGGCAGTTCTTGAATTTCTTGCCGGAGCCGCAGGGGCACGGGTCGTTGCGGCCGACCTTGGGGGTCTCGCGACGGATCGTGACGGCCGGCAGCGTGATCTCCGGCGCGGCGGCGGCAGGCGCCTCGCCCGCGGGGGCGGCCGACGCGGCGGCGGCGCCGAGCGCGGTGGGCGCGGCAGCCGGGCCCTGCATGCGCGCGGAGCGCGAGAGGATGGCGAAGAGGTTCTCGAAGGCGTCGCGGTTGGTCGCCGAGCGGAAGAGGCTCGTGCAGATCTGCAGGCGCACGTTGTTCATCAGCTCCTCGAAGAAGCGGAAGGCCTCGCCCTTGTACTCGGACAGCGGGTCCTTCTGGCCGTAGCTGCGCAGGCCGATGGAGCGGCGCAGCTCCTCCATCTCGGTCAGGTGCTCCTGCCAGTGGTGGTCGATGGCGTTGATGACAATGTAGCGCTCGAGGCCGCCCAGGGCGGCCTGGTCCTCGACGGATTCCTTGAGGGCGTAGGCCTTGCGGATGCGCTCCACGAGGGCCTTGAGGAGCGTCTCGAGGTCGCCGGTGAGCTCGTCGACCTTGGCGCTGACGGGAAAGTGCGAGTTGAGCCAGCCGACGAGGGCCTCGAGGTTCGTGGCGTTGGCATCGCCCTTGCCGCCGTAGTTGGCGGCCTCGAGGCGGCTCGCGATCTCCTCCTCGATCATCTCGAAGATGATGTCCTTCGGGCGGTCGCTGTGCAGGGCGGCGTTGCGGATGCCGTAGATGACCTCGCGCTGCTTGTTGAGCACGTCGTCGTACTGGAGCAGGCGCTTGCGGATCGAGAAGTTCTGCTGCTCGACCTTCTTCTGCGCGGACTCGATGGAGTAGTTGAGCCACTTGTGCTCAAGCTCCTCGCCCTCCTGCATGGAGCCCTCCATGATCTTGGAGGCCAGGTTGCCCTGGAGGAAGAGGCGCATGAGGTCGTCCTCGAGCGAGAGGAAGAACTTGGTCTGGCCGGGGTCGCCCTGGCGCGAGCAGCGGCCGCGCAGCTGGCGGTCGATGCGGCGGGACTCGTGGCGCTCCGTGCCGACGACGAACAGGCCGCCGAGCTCGCGGACGCCCTCGCCCAGCTTGATGTCGGTGCCGCGGCCCGCCATGTTGGTGGCGATGGTGACGGCGCCGCGCTGGCCGGCGCGGGTGACGATCTCGGCCTCCTGCTGGTGGAACTTCGCGTTGAGGACGGTGTGGATGACGTTCGCGCGCTTCAGCATGCGGCTGAGCACCTCGGATTGCTCGACGGTGACGGTGCCGACGAGCACGGGCTGGCCGCGGGCCTGCGCCTCCTGGATCTGCTTCACGACCGCGTTGTACTTGTCGCGGCGGGTCTTGAAGATCGAGTCGTTCAGGTCGACGCGGATGCCCGGCTTGTTGGTCGGGATCTGGGTGACGGCAAGGCGGTAGATCTCGTTGAACTCGGTGGCCTCGGTCTCGGCGGTGCCGGTCATGCCCGCGAGCTTCTCGTACATGCGGAAGTAATTCTGGATCGTGACCGTGGCGTAGGTGCGCGTCTCGCGCTCGATCGTGACGTTTTCCTTGGCCTCGACCGCCTGGTGCAGGCCGTCGGACCAGCGGCGGCCCGACATGATGCGGCCGGTGTTCTCGTCGACGATGACGACCTTGCCTTCCTGCACGACGTATTCGACGTCGCGCTCGTAGATGGAATAGGCGCGGAGCAGCTGGGAAAGGGCGTGGATGTCCTCGGACACGACCTCGTAGCGGTTCTGGGCATCGCGCTTGGCCTGTTCCTTTTCCTCGGGCGACTTCGTGGTGTCCTTCTCGATGTCGATGAACAGGCTCGCCAGGTCGGGCAGCACGAAGGCGTCGGGATCGTCGGGGCGGAGCTTCTTGCGGCCCACCTCGGTGAGGTCGGCCTGGTGGTTCTTCTCGTCGATGACGAAGAAGAGCTCCTCCTTGTACTTGTAGAGCTCGGTCTTGTTGAAGTCGCTGTGCATCTCGACGTCGGTCTTGTCGAGGAGCTTGCGCCACTCCGGGTTTTCCTGGAGGCGGAGGAGCTGCTTGTTCTTGGGCATGCCCAGCTTGACCTGGAGCAGCTTCATCGCGGCGATCTGGCGCTCGTCGGGGGTGAGGGCCGGCTTCTCGAGCAGGTCGGAGGCGTCCTTGACGAGGTGGTTGATGAGCTTGAGCTGGGCGGCGACGAGCTGCTCGACGCCGGGCTTGAGCCGGGTGAAGGGCTGCTCGCGCTCGATCGGGGCCGGGCCGGAGATGATCAGCGGCGTGCGCGCCTCGTCGACGAGGATGGAGTCGATCTCGTCCACGATGCAGTAGAAGTGGTCGCGCTGCACCTGGTTCTCCTTGCGCGTGGCCATGCCGTTGTCGCGGAGGTAGTCGAAGCCGAACTCGGAGGCGGTGCCGTAGGTGATGTCGCGGCCGTACATCTCGCGGCGCTGCTCGGAATGCATCTGCTGCTGGATGCAGCCCACGGAGATGCCGAGGAAGTTGTAGAGGTGCCCCATCCACTCGGAGTCGCGGCGGGCGAGGTAGTCGTTGACCGTGACGAGCTGGGTGTTCTTGCCGGTGAGGGCGTTGAGGTAGAGGGGCAGCGTCGCGACGAGGGTCTTGCCCTCGCCCGTGGCCATCTCGGCGATGCGACCCTCGTGCAGGGTCATGCCGCCGATCAGCTGGACGTCGAAATGCACCATTTCCCAGACAAGCTCGTGGTCGCACACCGTGAACGAGCGGCCGCACATGCGGCGGGCGGCGTTCTTCACCGCGGCAAAGGCCTCGGGCAGGATCTGATCGAGGGTCTCGCCACCCTTCACGCGGGCGCGAAACTCCTCGGTCTTGGCCCGGAGCTGCTCCTCGGTGAGCTGCTGGTATTGCTGCTCAAACTCGTTGATCCGAGCGACGATGGGGCGGCACTTCTCGATGTATTTCCGGTGATGCCTGCCGGCGAACTTCTTAAGGATGAAACTGAGCATGGATAGGGGTTGAGTGAAACCCTCCCGCTGGGCCTTGGCAAACGGCAAATCCACTCCCTCGAAATGCATAAATCTCTGGCCGGCAGCAGTTGTGAGAAATTTCCTCCCAGTTTGCATGAAGCCTGCTAATCAAAGGCCTACCCTCCATGTCCTCCAGCAAGCCCGCCTCCCCCGCCGCCGCCCTGCCCGAACCTTTCCGCAACTACGAAACCGGGAACTTTTACGACGAGATGCTGGGCCCCGACGGCCGCGTCCGGCCCCATTACCAGCATTTCCTCAAGCATTTCGGCGAAGTGGGCCCCGAGGACTTCGCCGCCAAGCGCAACGCGGTGGACCTCGCCTTCCTCCGCCAGGGTGTGACCTTCAACGTCTACGGCGACTCCCAGGGCACGGAGCGCATCTTCCCCTTCGACCTCGTGCCGCGCATCATCCCGGCCAGCGAGTGGGAGCACCTCGAGGCCGGCCTCGTCCAGCGCATCACCGCCCTCAATCTCTTCCTGCACGACATCTACCACGAGCAGAACATCATCAAGGACGGCACCATCCCCGCCCACTACGTGATGTCGGCCAAGCATTTCCGCCGCGAGTTCATGCACGTGAAGGTGCCGCGTGACATCTACATCCACATCTGCGGCACCGACATTATCCGCGACGACAAGGGCCAGTACCTCGTCCTCGAGGACAACGCCCGCTGCCCCTCCGGGGTCAGCTACGTGCTGGAAAACCGCCGCGCCCTGAAGCGCACCTTCCCGGAGATCTTCGAGTCGGGCGGCGTCCGCCCGGTGGAGAACTATTCGCAGGAGCTGCTCAAGGTCCTGCAGCACACCGCCCCCGCCGGCGTCGCCGAGCCCACCGTCGCCCTGCTCACGCCCGGGCCCTACAATTCCGCCTACTTCGAGCACACCTACCTCGCCCGCCAGATGGGCATCGAGATCGTCGAGGGCCGCGACCTCGTGGTCCGCGACCAGCACGTGTACATGCGCACCACCAAGGGCCTCCAGCCGGTGCACGTCATCTACCGCCGCATCGACGACGACTTCCTCGACCCGACCGTCTTCCGCCGCGACTCCGCCCTCGGTGTGCCCGGCCTCGTCAACGCCTACCGCGCCGGCAAGGTCTCCCTCGCCAATTCCATCGGCACCGGCGTCGCCGACGACAAGGTGATGTATTATTTCGTCCCCCGCATCATCAAGTACTACCTCGACCAGGACCCGATCCTGCCGAACGTGCCGACCTACCTCGCCAGCGAGGAGGCCGACAAGCAGTACATGATCGAGAACCTGGACAAGCTCGTGGTGAAGGCGGCCAACGAGGCCGGCGGCTACGGCATGCTCATGGGCCCGCACGCCACCCAGGCCGAGCGCGACGAATTCCGCACCCGCATCCTCGCCGACCCCCGCAACTACATCGGCCAGCCGATGATCTCCCTCTCCCGCCATCCCACCTACTGCGGAGAGGCCGAGGGCTTCGCCGGCCGCCACATCGACCTGCGCCCCTTCATCCTCTACGGCGAAAAGACCGTCATCATCCCCGGCGGCCTCACCCGCGTCGCCCTCCGCAAGGGCTCGCTCGTCGTCAATTCCTCGCAAGGCGGCGGCAGCAAGGAATCCTGGGTCCTCTACGGCAACCACTAAGCCCCCCCTTTCCTCCCATGCTTTCCCGTGTCGCCAATTCCCTTTACTGGATGAGCCGCTACATCGAGCGCGCCGAGAGCATCGCGCGCCTCGTGGACGTGAACCTCCAGATGCTGCTCGATTTCCGCAATCTCGACGACGCCACCCTCAACGCCCACTGGATGCCCATCGTCCAGAGCTCCGGCGACGAGGAGCTCTTCCGGAAACTCTACCCAAAGACCACCGGCCAGACCGTGACCGACTTCATGGTCTTCAACCCGGCCAACCCCAACTCGATCTATTCCTCGATCGGGCAGGCCCGCGAAAATGCCCGCATGGTGCGCGACCAGATCGCCGTCGAGCTCTGGGAGGAGATCAACCGCATCTACCTGTTCCTCAATTCGCCCCGCGCGAAGAAGGAATGGCGGGAGAGCCCCTCGGACTTCTTCCACACCATCCGCAACGCCTCGCTCCTGCTCCAGGGCCTGACCGACGCCACCATCGTCCGCAACGAGGGCTGGTTCTTCATCCAGGTCGGCCGCTACCTCGAGCGCGCCGACAAGACCTCGCGCATTCTCGACGTGCGCCACGCCTCCCTCCCCCCGCGCGGTGCCCCCGACGCCCCCAGCCAGACCGACGCCCTCGGCTGGTCGGCCGTGCTCCGCTCCTGCAGCGCCTGGGATGCCTACAAGGCGCTCTACGGCGCTGAGGTCCAGCCGGCGCTCGTGGCTGAGTTCCTCCTGCTCACCGACGATTTCCCCCGCTCCGTCCGCTTCTCCGTCCGCCACCTCAACACCGTCCTCCGCCGCATCTCCGGCGTCCACGAGGGCCGTTTCAGCAATGAGGCCGAGAAACTCGCCGGCCGCCTGCTCGCCGAGCTCCAGTTCAGCACGGCCGACGACATCTTCGAGGTCGGCCTGCACAACTACATCGACATCCTGCAGGGCAAGCTCAACGCCATTGGCGAGGCCCTCTTCCAGGCCTACATCTTCCAGCCCTTCCAAACCCCCGATGAGAACGAGCTCCGCCAACAGGAGGAGCAGCAACAACAGCAGACCGGCCCCGCCGCCGACCTGTCCTGAGCCCTCCGCCGGGCTCATTTTCTCACCCCGCATGCACCCCGCATGAAACTTCACGTCCTTCACCGCACCCGTTTCAAGTACGGCGCGAACGTCCACGAAAGCTTCAACGAGGCCCGGCTGCAGCCCGTCACGGCCGGCGCGCAGGTCTGCCACAGCTTTGTCCTCAAGGTCCTGCCGACCTCCCGGCTGTCGCACTACCTCGATTTCCACCTCAACTACGTCCATCTCTTCGAGGTCAACCAGCCCCACACCGACCTGATGGTCGAGGCCAACTCCGTCGTCACCACGGGCGACGAGGCCACCCTGCCCGCCGGGCTCACGCCCGCGCCCATGTCCCGGCTCGCCGAGTGCGCCCGCCTGGAGCGCTGCTACGATTTCCTCCAGTCCAGCACCTACGTCGAGGTCTCCGCCGAGCTCTGGCGCCTGGCGATTGATGCCACCGACGGGCAGACGGATGTCTGGCAGGCCGCCCAGGCGGTCATGCGCTACATCAACCGCGAATTCCGCTACCAGCCCGCCGTCACCCACGCCCACACGCACATGCGCGAGGTGCTCGAGAAGCGTGCCGGCGTCTGCCAGGATTTCGCCCATGTCATGCTCGGCCTCTGCCGCGCGCTCAAGATCCCCGCCCGCTACGTCAGCGGCTACCTCTACAACGGTCCCGCCGACCAGCTGAAGGGCGCCCAGGCCAGCCACGCGTGGGTCGAGGTCTACGTGCTCGGCCACGGCTGGTGCGGCCTCGACCCCACCAACAACCGGGCCGCCGACAGTCACTATGTGAAGGTCGCCACCGGCCGCGACTTCGCCGACGTCTCCCCGCTGAAAGGCACCTACCGCGGCACCGCCAAGCGCGAGCTGACCGTGGACGTGCTCGTCTCACGCCTTGAGGAATCGGAAGCGACGCCGGCCGGCGCCGTCGCCGAACACGGCGGGGTTTGATCCCCGCGCGCCGCAGCCGCGACGACGCAACCTGGCTGGGCCGGACTATTTCTGCTCGGTGGGCGCCGGCCGGACCACAGCGCTTGCCTTGGGTGGCGACGGAGGGCAGGCCGGACACATGGCATCGAGCGCGCCCATGTATTTGTCCATGCAGACCGGGCACAGGCCGTGCGAGAAATCCGCGTCAGTCCGCTCGGCGATGTAGACCTCCACCTGCTGCCAGTACCCCTTCTCGTCGCGGATCTTCTTGCAGGAGGCGCAAATCGGGAGGATCCCGCGCAGCGTGTGGATTTCATCCAAGGCCTTCTGCAGCCGGTCGGCCCGGTCACGGGCTATCTCGTACAGCCGGATGTTTTCGATGACCAGCGGGTCAACCGTGCCGGGCTTCAGCGGCTCCCGTTCCACCACCACGTACTGTGATTCGACGACGCCGTTCTTGTTATCAAAGGACTTTTTTAACAGCCGCATCGACTTGCCATGCTTGTCGGCCAGATAATAGAGGCAGAGATTGAGCGGGCAGGCGAGAAACGGATTGTCGCTGATCTCGTGCAATTCCCGATAGGCGTCCACGCCGTAAAGATCGTGCCAGATGTAGTTGCTGCCGGTCTCAGCGGCTTGGACCTCGAGTTTGCCGACGAAGCCATTCCGGACGAATAAGTCGGTCAGCTTGGCCAGGTCGGCCACCTCGCCGGTTTCGGTGAACGCGAATCCGTGGCGGTTGAGGTAATCGATGATTTCCTTTCCGACATCCCGAAGGATGGAAGCCTGGGCGAACGCGTCGTATTTCGTCAGAATCTTACCGTACGAGACCAGCAGTGCCTCATACAACCGCTGCGAGAAAAGAGGCATGGCATCCGCGCCCGCCCCGCCGGGGTTAGGATCGTTGGTTGGCATGCCAGAAATATAAACCATCGGCCCCCATCGCCTTCAATCGTTAAAGCCGTAACGCCGGCCGGTGCCATCGCCGAACACGGCGGGGTTTGAACCGAGCGCAATCCCAGCGCCGGGTGGAGCGCGTTGCCCTCAACGCGCTTCCGGCGCGTGGCTACTTGCCCGGGATAACGTCCGCGTATTTCGCCCAGTCCTTGACGAGCGCGTGCACCACCGGGCTGCCCGTGCGGTATGCCGCCTCCAGGGCGGGCATCATGCCCTGGTACTCGGCCACCATGCTGTCGGCCGCGGTCTGGCCCGTGGGCGGCATCGAGAAATTGCTGCCCGTGCGCAGGAAGAGCACGCGCTGGAAATCCACTTTCTTGAGCGCAGCGAGCCGCTCGAGCGCGTTCGCGATGCCGTGGTCCTCCATGTTCGACATCGCGCAACTGCCCTTGCCGCCGGTGTAGAGCCGCGTCCAGTCGTCGGCCCATTTTTGCAGGGCCGCCCCGTGCCAGTAACGGCAGGAGCCGAAGCTATCGCCGTAGAGCACGCTGGGCGCCGCCTGCGCCGCGGGAAATCCCACATAGAGCGCCCGGTGCGCCTGGGCCTCGAGGGTGTCGTGGAGCTCCACGTTCTTCGTGAGTTCATAGGCCCATTCGACCAGGGCGGGATTGAGCGTCCAGGCCATCGGCTTCGGCGCCCAGCCAGGAATAACCGGCGGGGTCAGCGGCGTCTTGTTGCCCAGCGCCATGATGCCATAGGGCCAGTCCGCCGGGGCCTCGCGAGTGTCGATCTCGTAGGCGATGTCGCCGTCGATGACGTGCCGCGCCCACGCCGCGCTGCCCTCGGTGGCGACGTGCGGGCTGACGCCGGCGATGCCGTTCACCAGCCAGTAGGACTGCGACAGGTCGAAGCGCGGATCGAAGCCGAGCGCCTGGATCTGCAGGCTGGCGCGCACGGTGGTGCCGGACACGACGCCGTAGACCCCTTGGTCATTGAAGTGCACCGGATGATCCAGCCCGGGCACGGTCATGGTCTGCGTGAGTTTCTCGCGCTCAGCCCACAGCTGGAATTCACCCGGCTTGTCGCCCATGCTCATCCCGTACTCGAACGTGACGACGACGATGACCTTGGGGCGGATCAATTCAGCGGCGGACAGGGAAGTCATGACCAAGAGGAGAAGCGGCAGCAGCCGGGACAGGCGTGGGAGGGAGGTGAGCATGGGAAAGGCGAGCAATCGTTATGCCAGCTGTAGGGCGGGATCTCCGAATCCCGCCTCGAACGCGCCACCAGGTTCGAACGCTGGCGGGGTTCGGAGACCCCGCCCTACAACACCCTCACACCTTCGTCTTGAAGTAGGCGATGGTCTTCTTGAGGCCCTCGGCGAGCGGGACCTTGGGTTCCCACTTGAGGTGTTTCTTGGCGAGCGTGATGTCGGGCCGGCGCTGCTTTGGGTCGTCGGCGGGCAACGGTTTGTGGACGATCTTGGATTTGCTCTTCGTCAGCTTCAGCACCTGCTCGGCCAGCTCGAGCATCGTGAACTCGCCGGGGTTGCCGATGTTCACCGGACCGACGGTCTCGGTCTGGTTCATCAGGCGCACGAAGCCCTCGAGCAGGTCGTCAACGTAGCAGAAGGAGCGCGTCTGCGAGCCGTCGCCGTAGACCGTGAGGTCAATCCCTTTGAGCGCCTGGACGATGAAATTGGAAACGACGCGGCCGTCGTTCGGGTGCATGCGCGGGCCGTAGGTGTTGAAGATGCGCACGACGCGGATATCCACCTTGTTCTCGCGGTGGTAGTCGAAGAAGAGCGTCTCGGCGCAGCGCTTGCCCTCGTCGTAGCAGGAGCGGCGGCCGA
Organism: Lacunisphaera limnophila; assembly: GCF_001746835.1. Taxonomy (NCBI): domain Bacteria; kingdom Pseudomonadati; phylum Verrucomicrobiota; class Opitutia; order Opitutales; family Opitutaceae; genus Lacunisphaera; species Lacunisphaera limnophila. Next base: position 497,038 of record NZ_CP016094.1, read on the forward strand.
TGGGGTTGACGTTGCCCCAGTAGCTTTCCGGCTGCGGGTGCACCGACGGGTCGCCGTACACCTCGGACGTCGAAGCCTGGAAGACGCGCGCCTTGACCCGCTTGGCGAGGCCGAGACAGTTGATCGCCCCCATCACCGAGGTCTTCGTGGTCTTGATCGGGTTGAACTGGTAGTGCGGGGGCGAGGCCGGGCAGGCGAGGTTGTAGATCTGGTCCACCTCATACTTGAATGGGTCGGTGACATCGTGCCGGACGAACTCGAACTTCGGGTGCTTCAGCAGGTGGGCGATGTTGGACTTCGAGCCGGTGAAAAGATTGTCGAGACAGATGATCTCGTGATCTTGGGCGAGCAGCTTGTCGCACAGGTGGCTGCCCAGAAAGCCGGCCCCGCCGGTGATGAGAATGCGCATGGGAGTGGTGGAAATGAGAGGGAAAGAGATAGCAAGCAGGCAAGGCTTGGCGAGCTTCCAATCGGGGCATCCCCGATGCGGGCCGGGGGTAAACCCCGAGGATTTGCTCTGGCCACCGCGGGGGTCCGGCCCAACCCTGCCCCACCGTATGTCGCCCTTGTCCGGCCGCGTGCCGACCGCCTACCCCCCGCTCGGGCCTGCCGTTTTGTTGGTGCTGGGCGTGCTCTTCCTCCAAGCCGCGGGCGGCGTGCTGATCATGCTGCTGGCCGCCTGGGCCGGCGGGGCGATGGCGGCCGGGACCAGCGCGTTGTACAACCCTTGGAGCCTGGCCGTGATCAACACGCTGGCCATCGGCCTCATCCTCGCCGCGGGCCTCCGGGGCACGGGTGAATCCTTCGCGCGGTTTCTGATCATCCGTCCCTTCGCCCCCGGGCAGGTGCCGGCGGTCCTGCTGACCGCCGCGGGCCTGGCGGTGGTGCTCGGGGAAACGGACAACCTGATCCTGGAACTCTTACAGGCGCTGGGCTGGACGGACGGATTCTCGCCGGATCTGATCGACCTGCCGGGCCAGCCCGTGGGCAGTTTTCTCCTGCTCGTGATCGTGGCGCCCCTCACGGAGGAATACTTTTTTCGCGGCCTGCTCCTCCGCGGGCTGCTCAGCCGGCACCGGGCGCCGGTGGCGATCGGCGTCACGGCGCTGCTGTTCGGCCTCGTCCACGCCAATCTCCGACAGCTCTTCCTCGGCGCGGTCATCGGAGCCGTCTTTGGCTGGTGGTACCTGCGCAGCCGGTCCCTCGGTCCCTGCCTGATCGGCCACGCGGTCTTCAACGCCCTGGCCTGGTTCGCCCTGCTGTTTCCGTCCGAATGGGTGCCGTTCACCCATAATCAACCGGGGACCCTCATCGCGCATCAGCCAGTCTGGTTCACAGTCAGCGGGATCCTCGCCGTCGGGCTCGGGCTGGCCTGGTTTGCCCGGTATCCGGCCAGCCCGCCGCCCGCCCCCCCTACTCCGGACGCAGAGCCACTCCCGCCGCTGTTGGCCCCGCCCCCGGCTCCCTCGGCCTAGCTGCAATCCGGGCCAAACGCCTTGCCTGCGACCACCGCGTTACCTTTCCTCCGTCCACGCATGACTCCCGCCAGCGCACCCCGGGCGCCCGACGCCCTCCTGATCGTCCTGGTCGTGCTGCTGGCCGCGATCGGCCTGACCTGGGTGGTGCCAGCCGGAGAATTCGAGCGCGGCCAGTCCGGCAGCCGGACCGTCGTCGTGCCCGGGACCTACCGGAGCGTCGAGGCGCAGCCCGTGTCCTGGCACGCGGTGTTCACCGCTCCCATGAAGGGCTTCAGCGACAAAGACGCCGCCCAGATCATCGGCTTCGTGCTGCTTATCGGCGGCGCCTTCGCCGTGATCAACGCGACCGGGGCGATCTCGGCGGGCATCCACCGGCTGGTGCGGCTCGCGGGCGATTCGCCGGGCCGGCGGCGGCTGATCATCCCGATGCTCATGATCGCGTTTTCCATCGGCGGAAACACCTTCGGCATGAGTGAGGAGGTGCTGGTTTTCATCCTGATCACGATTCCGCTGGCCCGGCGGCTGGGCTGGGATGCGATCGTGGGCACGGCGATTCCCTTCGTCGGCGCCGGTGTCGGTTTCGCCGGGGCGGCCTTCAACCCCTTCACCGTCGGCATCGCCCAGGGCATCAGTGAACTCCCCCTCTTCAGCGGCTGGCCGCTGCGGATGGCGCTGTGGGCGGTCCTGACCGCCGTCGCGATCCTCTACGTGATGCGCTACGCCGCCCGGATTGAGGGCCGCCCGCCCGCGCCCTCAGCCGGGGATGCCTCCGTGGTGGCGGAAGAGCCCTTGACCGCCCGGCGCGCCGGCGTGCTCGCGCTGCTGGGGGCCGGCATCCTCCTGCTGGTCTGGGGCGTGACCAAATGGGACTGGTACATCGTCGAGATCGCGGGCCTGTTTCTCGCCATCGGCATCGGCGCCGCCTTCGTGGGCGGGCTGGGCGCCAATCCGGCCGCGCAGGCCTTCGCCTCCGGCGCCCGCGACATGGTGACCGCCGTGGTGGTGATCGGGTTGAGCCGCAGCGTGCTGCTCGTCATGCAGGAAGGCCGCATCGTGGACACCCTCCTGCACGCCGCCAGCCAGGCCGTGGGCGGGCTGCCGGCCGTGCTCTCGGTGCAGGTTATGTTCGCCGTCCAGTTCGGCCTGAACTTCGTGGTGCCCAGCGGCAGCGGCCAGGCCGCGTTGACCATGCCCATCATGGCCCCGCTTTCCGACCTCCTGCACATCCCGCGCCAGGCCGCCGTGCTGGCCTTCCAACTCGGCGACGGGTTTTCCAACTTCGTGATGCCCACCAGCGGGGTGACCATGGGGGTGCTCAGCATCGCCCGGATCCCCTTTGGGACTTGGTTGCGCTGGGTCGGCTGGCTCCTCGTCTGGCTGGTCGCGATCGGCATGGCGTTCCTTGCGCTCGGGGTCACGGTCGTGCGCTGGTAAACCCCGTAACACCATGTCGCCCCCCTCCCACTCGCCGCGCCGGGAAGTCTGCGTGAAGCTCAGCGGCCGCCTGGGCAACCAGATGTTCCAGTACGCCACCGGCCTGGCGCTCGCCCGCCGGATCGGCGCCACGCTCACGCTGGATGGGGCCCCGCTGGACTCGCCGGCCAAATCCCGTGTTCAGATCATCCGGAGTTTCGCGCTGACGGAGCCCTGCTATCACTCGGGCACGAGCGTCGCCGAGCGCCTCAGCCGGTTCCTGGCGCGCTCGTGCGGCGTGCCACGACCACCCTTCCGCAAACACGGCCTGCCCATCGTCCATGAGACCGGCCTGGCGTACGATCCCACGGTTTTTGAACACAACGAGGGCTGCCACCTGATGGGCCGCTGGCAGTCGGCCCGCTATTTCGAGTCCGTGGATGGCGAGATCAGGAAAACCTTCGATCTCGGCCGGCATGCTGGCGCCGGCGTCCAGGCCCACGCGGAGTCGATCCGTCGCGAAGTCCTGCCGGTGGCGGTGCATCTGCGCCGCGGGGACTACGCCACGAACCCGCGCACCCTGAGCCGCTTCGGCCTGTGCACGCGGCCGTATTACGATGCCGCCCGCCGCCACCTCGAATCGGTTGCCCAGCCGTCGCACTATTTCGTTTTTTCCGACGACCCCGCGGCCGCGCAGGCGGAACTCGCGGGCTGGACCAACACCACCTTCCTGTCCGGCCACACCGCCGAGGAAGACCTGTGGCTGATCGGCCAATGCCGGCAGGCCATCATCTCCAACAGCACCTTCGCGTGGTGGGGTGGCTGGCTGATCCCCCCCTCGCCCGGGAAGATCATCGTCGCCCCGAAACAATGGTTCGCCGCGGCGATGCAACAGCGCAAATCACCCCGGGATATCTACTGCCCCGACTGGGTGCAGGTCTGAGCCGGGATGCTCCGCGGATAAAGGCCGACTCGATCCGCGTTCATCTGCGTCATCCGCGGAACAGCCTTGGTGCTGCGTATGCCATCACGGCAACTGATTCCTAGCCGGGCCATGGGCCCTCGCCATCGACGTTTCCTAGCTTGCCAGCCTCGGGCCAACGACGATTTTCAACCGCAACACCCATGAAGAAGGCCCTCAGCCGGATCCGCGGCATCCCCCAATACCTCGCTGACTTCGTCACCCTCCGCGGACAGGCCGGTCGCAGTAAGCACGTCTTCCCCTTCGGCACCTTCAAGCCCAAGCCCGGTGATCGCTACGGCCTGAATGGCGACACGGCCCGCGGCCAGTATTTCCACCAGGACTTCCTCGTCGCCCGCCGCATCTTCCTGAACAACCCCAAGCGCCACCTCGACGTCGGCTCACGCGTGGCCGGCTTCATCGCCCACGTCGCTTCCTACCGCGAGATCGAGGCCATCGACATCCGGCCGATGAACAAGGTGCTGCCGAACATCAAATTCCTGCAGGCCGACCTGATGGCCGACCTGCCCCCCGAGTTCATCGCGTGCTGCGACTCGCTGTCCTGCCTGCACACGATCGAGCACTTCGGCCTCGGCCGCTACGGGGACCCGGTGAACTTCGAGGGCCACCTGCTCGGCCTGGAGAACCTGCGCAAGATTCTCAAGCCCGGCGGCAAATTCTATTTCTCCACGCCGATCGGCCCGCAACGCATCGAGTTCAACGCCCACCGCGTGTTCAGCGTGGCCTACCTCGCCGACCTGCTGGAGCGGGATTACACCATCGACCATTTCTCCTACGTGGATGACCGGGGCGACCTGCACGAGGACGTCGGCCTCACCCCGGCCCTCCGCGCGAACAGCTGCGGCTGCCGCCGCGGGTGCGGCATCTTCGAGCTGACGAAGAAGTGAGTGGAGTTTGATGCCTGGCCAGGGCTGCAACACCTGTGGCCGTAACTTACTTCCGCTGCGCGGCCGCCTCGCCCGCCTCAAACCGCTCGACCCAGGCGCGGTGCCACGGGCCGAAATCGCCCGCCTCGATGTGCGCGCGGGCCTGAGCCATGAGGTCGAGGTAGAAATGCAAATTGTGCAGCGTGAGCAGCGTGCAGGCCAGGATCTCGTTGGCCATGACCAGATGCCGGAGGTAGGCGCGGGTGAATTTCCGACAGGTGTAATTGTCCAGGCCCTCGACGAGCGGCGCCGGATCCGCGCGGTAGCGCTCATTGCGCAGGTTGATCAAGCCGTCCGGCGTGAAGGCCGCGCCGTTGCGCGCCACGCGCGTCGGGTGCACGCAGTCGAACATGTCCACGCCCAGCGCGATCATCTTCAGGATCTGCGGCGGCGTGCCGAGGCCCATCGTGTAGCGCGGCTTGTCCGCCGGCATGAACGGCGTGGTGGCGCCCACCTGCTTCAACATCTCCGGCTCGGGCTCGCCTACGCTCACACCGCCGACGGCATAACCCGGGAAATCCAGCGCGGCGAGCGACTCGGCCGCCTCACGCCGCAGGTCGTCAAAGGTCGAGCCCTGGGCGATGGCGAAGACGTGATGGCCGCCCGCCAGGAACCCGTTGTCGGTGGCGATCTGCTTGCACTGCTGCGCCCAGCGGTAGCTGCGGTCCACCGCGTCGCGACACGCCTCGCGGGTGCACGGCCAGGGCGGGCACTCATCGATGACCATCGCGATGTCCGATCCCAGGTTCGCCTGGATCGTCATGACCTCGCGCGGACCGAGGAACAGCTTCGACCCGTCCAAGTGCGAGGAGAACGCGATGCCGTCGTCCCGGATGTCGCGGAGCTTGGCCAAGCTGAACACCTGAAACCCACCGCTGTCTGTCAGGATCGGGCCGTCCCACCCCATGAATTGATGCAATCCGCCCAAATCCCGCACCAATTCCGACCCCGGGCGCAGGTTGAGGTGATAGGTGTTGCCGAGGATGATCTGGGCGCCGGTCTCCTTGATCTGCGCGGGGGTCAGCGACTTGACTGTGCCTTGGGTGCCAACCGGCATGAAAATCGGGGTCTCGATCGGGCCGTGCAAGGTCTGCAAACGGCCTCGCCGGGCGGCGGTCCCTGTATCGGTCTTTAACAATTGAAAGTGGCTGCTCATCGCGTCGCCCACCCTGCCCGCAGACTTGACCGGCTGTCAATGGCCGGGTATGGTCACCAAAAGTGCTGCTAGTCATAGACAACTACGATTCCTTCACCTTCAATCTGGTCCAGTATTTCGGCCAGCTGGGGGTAAGCATGCAGGTTTTTCGCAATGACGAGCTCACGCCCGCCGCTGCCGAACGCCTGAACCCCGACCGTGTGCTCATCTCGCCGGGTCCCTGCACGCCGTCCGATGCCGGTGTAAGTCTCGACATCATAAAAACTTTCGCCGGCAAGAAGCCCGTGCTCGGCGTGTGCCTCGGTCACCAGGCCATCGGCCAGATCTTCGGCGGCAACGTCATCCGCGCCCCGCGCCAGATGCACGGCAAACTCTCGCCCATCACGCATACCGGCCGCGGTGTGTTCCAAGGACTGCCCTCCCCCTTCACGGCCACGCGCTACCATTCCCTGATCGTGGAGCGGGCCAGCCTGCCCGACTGCCTGGAGATCACGGCGGAATCCTCCGACGGCGAAATCATGGGCCTGCAGCATAAACAATTTTCCGTGCACGGGGTCCAATTCCACCCTGAATCCATCGCCACCGAAGGCGGGATGCAGATCCTGAAAAACTTCCTCACCCTCAACTGACCCCATGCGCTGCCCCAAATGCACCTCGATTGAGGACAAGGTGATCGACTCCCGCATCGCCCGCGACGGCAACTCCATCCGCCGCCGCCGCGAGTGCCTCGAGTGCGGCCACCGCTACACCACCAACGAGGAGTTCGTCCGCGACACCCTCGTCGTCGTCAAGCGAGACGGCCGCCAGGAACCCTTCCTCCGCGAAAAGCTCCTCGGCGCCATCCGCGCCGCCTGCCACAAGCGCCCCATCGACAACGAGCAGATCACCATGCTGGTCGAGGATGTGATCGACGCGGTCGAGGCCCGCTACGACACCCAGGTCCCCACCCAGGCCATCGGCGAGCACGTCATGCAGCGTCTGCGCAAGATGGACCAGGTGGCCTACGTCCGCTTCGCCTCCGTCTACAAGGAATTCCGCGACGTCTCCGAATTCGTCCACGAAATCAGCAGCCTTGCGCCGGGCGGCGCCGGTGCTACACCGAAGACCAAGAAATGACGCGCTCCCCGCAACTGCGCCGGCTGCACTTCCTCAACGCCCTCTTCGCCCCGCTCACCGGGCACGATCTCTACCTGGCGCAACAGATCGACGACGCCATCGCCACCACCCTCGGCGAGGCGGAACAGCGGACGCCATCCGACCCGGCCTTCATCGCCGCCACCGCCCGCCTGTTTGAGAAGCTGTGTTCCACCCAGCCCCAGCACGGCTTCTTCCACTGGGATGCCGGCGCGGACGACACCGGCGCCAGCCCGCTCTTCACGCGCGCTGGCCTGATGACCGGTCTGAAGCTGCTGGCGCCCTTCGCCGAGTCCACGCTGCTGGTCACGAATCTCCGCACCGCCCACTGCCCGCCCGAGCGCCGCTGGACGGGCCGCCGCCAGCGCGACTACGACGACTCGCTCGCCCTCATCCGCGACCTCGCCGCCGCCCGCACCCGCCGCAGCGCGAACCTGAACCTCCTGTTCCTGTAAACCACAGAGACACGGAGGGCACAGAGCAAACCGGTTTGGTCTCCGTGCCCTCCGTGTCTCTGTGGTTCAAATCCAGATCATGAAAACCCTTTTCCAGAAGATTATCGACCGGGAGATCCCGGCCAAGCTGGCGCATGAGGACGAGCACTGCATCGCCATCCATGACATCAGCCCGCAGGCGCCGGTCCATGTGCTGGTGATACCCAAAAATCTGATCCCCCGGGTCGGCGAAGCCACCCCGGCCAACCAGGCGACGCTTGGCCATCTGCTGCTTACGGCCGCCGCCCTGGCCCGGAAACTGGGGATCGCCGATACCGGCTACCGGCTCGTGATCAACAACGGCCGGGATGGCGGGGAGTCCGTGCCCCACCTCCACGTCCATCTCCTGGGCGGGCGGCCCCTGGGCTGGCCGCCGGGCTGAAACCCGGGGGAACATTCGCCGTCTCCTGCCGGTCTGAGCCCCAGACCTGTATTTCCATGAATAACCATCGTCATTTCACCGCCCTGAGCGCCGGGTCCGCCCTGCTCTTCGGCGCCTTCTTCAACACCGGTTGCCAGACCGACAGTTCCAACACCGAGCGCGGCGCTCTTGGCGGGGCTGTGGCCGGCGCCATCGTCGGCGGCATCATCGGTCACCAGTCCGGTGACCGCGACAAGGGCGCCGCCGCCGGCGCCGCCGCCGGCGCCATCATCGGTGGCGTCGCGGGCAACCGCGAGGACCGCCGGGTCTCCGAGATCCAATACGAGCGCCGCATCGCCGAGGAAGCCCTCGCCAAGGAGCGCGCCCAGGAGGATGCCCGCCGCCAGCGCATGATCGCCCAGGGCAAGACGGTCGAGGACCAGGAAATCCTCGCCGCCCGCCAGCGCGCCGAGGCCGCCGAGGCCGAGGTGGCCCGGCTCAAGGCCGAGGAGGCCGACGCCCTCAAGCGCGCCAAGCAGCTCGAGGAATTCCGCGCCCGCGAAGCCGCCGCCAAGGCTGAGGCTGAGCGCATTCGCAACGGCGAGTAAGAACACGGTCTTCCCCTTGGCCTTCAGTCCCGGTTCGCCGGGACTTTTTTGTGCCTGCCGGCATCCACCAACGCACCCGGATTGGTGAATGCTAGTTCGGTTATGCCGCAGGGTCGTCGCTTGCGCCGAGCCTACGGAAAACACCAACCGAATTAAAACGCCTGGAGTCAGCTCCTCGACTCGAAGGTCCCGTCGGCCCGCTTCACCACCAGCTTCTTCAACTCGAGCATCATCAGGGCGGCCGAAACCTCGGCCGAGCCCAAGCCGGTGGCCGCGATCAGCGCATCAATCCCCTGCGTTGCCCCGCCCGCGAGCGCGCCCAGTACGCGGCCTTCCTTCTCGTCCAGTTGCGGCAACAACAACTCCAGCACCCGGGGTTCCCCCGCGGTCTCGATCGCCTTCGGCCGCAGTCCGTCGAGGTAGCTCAGTTCGGAAAGGATGTCGTCCACGCCGGTGAGCAGGGTGGCCCCGTCGCGGATCAGTTGATGACAACCCCGGCTCGTCGCCTGGTCGATCCGGCCTGGCACGGCGAAGATCAACCGGCCCTGTTCGCCGGCAAAACGCGCCGTGATCATGGCCCCGCCCGACTCGTCGCTCTCCACGACCACCACCGCCTCGCTGATGCCGGACACGATCCGGTTGCGCATGGCGAAGGATTGGCGGTCGGCCTTTCGCCCAAAGGGAAATTCCGCGAGCACGGCCCCGGTCTCGGCGATCTGCCGATAGAGCCCGAGGTTTTCCGAGGGATAGATGATGTCGATCCCGGTGCCCAGCACCGCGGCCGTCTTGCCGCCGACGGATAACGCGCCTTCGTGGGCGGCAGTGTCGATGCCGCGCGCCAGCCCGCTCACGACGCAAAAGCCGAGGCGCGCCAGGTCGGCGCCGAGTTTCTTGGCGACCGACTGCCCATAGAGCGTGGTGCGCCGGCTGCCGACGATGGCGATGCAAGGTTGCTCAAACAGGTAAGGTCCCTTCCGATAGAGACCGATCGGGGGATCATGGATCTCCCGCAGCATTTTGGGATAACCCTCATCCCGCGTGGTGATGAACACCGCCCCGGCCTGTGCCAGACGCTCTTCCTCGCGCGGCAGGTCGAAATGGGTGCGCCAGGCAAGGATGGCCGCGCTCGTCTCCGGACCAACTCCGCGCACGGACTCGAGGCGGCGTTTGTCCGCGGTCAGGATTTCCCGCGGGTCGCCCCCAAACTCCGCCAGCAACCGGTTGAGCGTGATGGGGCCGATGTTGGGCAGGTCGTTCATCACCATGAACGCCTGCCGCTCGGTAAGGGTGTCTGCCATTTCAGGGATGGAGCGCCGGCCCGAGCTGCTCGAGGGTTTCCGATAGCTCTATGGCGACCTGGCCCCGGGCGCGAGCCAACAAATCAGCCGCCCGTCCGTGCCAGACCACCCCGCGGCACGCCGCCAGCAGCGGGTCCGCTGGCGACTGCGCCAGCAACCCGCCGATCAGACCGGCGAGGATATCCCCGCTCCCGCCCCGCGCCAGCACCGGGCCGCCGAAAGGGGAGTAGTAAGTAGGGCCGGTCTCAGACCCGCCCGAGTTACTCACGATGCGGGTCAAAGGCCCCTTGAGCACGGTGACCACATCTCCGCTGCCCGAGGCCGGTCGAAGACCGGCCCTACCCCCGATCCGCTCATATTCGCCTGCGTGGGGCGTGCAGACCACAGAGCGGCCTTGCGCAGCCGCCAGCACTTCCGGCCGCAAGGCATCGGCATCGAGCACCAAGGGAATGGCCGACATGCGCCCAATCGCCACCATGGTCTCGATCACCTCCGGCTCTGCACTCATGCCCGGACCCATCAGCATGGCGGTGGCGCGCGACTGGCGGGCCTGGATCAGGTCCACTGTTCCCCCGGCCAGGCCGCCGGCGGCGGTTTCCGGGCAACCCACCCACATGGCCTCGGGGTGGCGGGCCGCGTATTCCGGAGCCAGTCGCTCGGGCACGAAAGCCGTCACCAATCCCGCCCCACTGCGCAGCGCCGCGCGCACGGCCAGCACCACCGCGCCCGGATAGCTGCGCGAGCCACCCACGACGAGTAGATGGCCGAAGGTACGCTTGTCCGTCTGGGACGAACGCAAGGCCGCCAACGGGGCCAGTATATCCTGAGTCAGCACGTAGTCTGTAGCCGGGCTCGCTGACCCCGGACAACCGGGCCCACCGAGCTTGGCTACAGGGTCGAAGAACCCCAAATCCAGATACCGCAACCTGCCCACGGACGCGGCCGCCGCCGACAGCAAAACCGGCTGTTTGACGATGCCGGTGGCATAGGTGAAATCCGCCCGGAAAACCGTCGGAGCGTTCGTCTCGCCCACCCCGCTGGGCAGATCCACGGCAGCCCGGAACCGGATGGCCGGGTGCGCGTTCACCGCGTGGATGAGATCTGCCGTCGCGTCATCCATCGGCGGGCGGAATTGGAAACCGAAGATGCCGTCCAGGCAGAGGGCGTAACCCGGGGCGAGCAGGCCCGGAGCCCCTTTAGCCACCAAGCGCGTTGCAGCACGCGGGCCCACACTCGACCGCAAATCAGCCAGAGCCCGTGCCGCCAGCGGCCGCAGGGTTGTTTCGCCGAAGCAGAACACCACTTCGGCGGTGGCCGCCGGGATGGCGGTCAACAACGCCCGCGCCGCGAGCAAAGCATCGCCGCCATTGTGGCCCTTTCCCACCAGCACCAGGATCCGCGCGTCCGCAGGCAAGCCGCCGATCTCCTTGAAATCCTCGGTGATCGCCGCCGCGAGGGCGAGTCCCGCCCGTTGCATGGCTTGCCATTCGGCGGCCTCGTCCGGCAACCGGCCGGCCTCCCACGCCTTGGCCGCGGCGCAACTCAGGACCGGGTGGGATGGCACGCGATCCATGGCTGGCCTTCAGTGCCGGACCAGTGCCGCGACCGCCATCGCGTGGGTGTCGATGTGCGAGAGGGTCAGCATCACGTGGGTGGCGCCGACCTCCGCCAGCAGGGCCGTGGCCTTGGCGTCGAGGCGCACGAGCGGTTCGTGGCGGCTGCCGTGATAAACAGAAACCGAGGTCCACTCGAGGTGCTCGCCAATGCCGGTGGTGAAGCACTTGGCCACCGCCTCCTTGGCGGCCCAGCGGGCGGCGTAATGCTTGTGGGGAAACTTGAGGCCGTTGCAGTACGCCTGCTCCTCCTCGGTGAACACGCGCTTGAGGAACCGGTCCCCGTGGCGCTTGAGCACGCTGTGGATGCGCTCGGTCTCAATGAGATCACAGCCCAGACCAATCAGAATGCCACCGGGAGGAAGGGAGATCATGGGGAAGTAGCGAGCAGTGAGTAGCGGGTAGAGAGTAGAAAGGCAACCCGAGTGGAAGTAGCGTGATGCTCGCTACTCACTACCCGCTACTCGCTACTCCTCAAGCGTTCATCAGCGCCTTCATCGTGCGCACGGCCTCGGCGATGCCGGTGAAGAGGGCGCGGCTGATGATGCTGTGGCCGATGTTGAGCTCATGCAGGTGCGGGATGGTCCGGACCTCGGTGATGTTGATATAATTGATGCCATGGCCGGCATTGACGACCAGGCCGAGGGCGTGGCCCTGCTCGGCGCCCGCGACGAGGCGGGCGAGTTCGGGGCCGCGCCCGGGCAAGTGGTAGGCGTTGGCGTAGGCGCCGGTGTGCAGCTCAATCCACGGCGCCCGCAATTGCGCGGACATCGCAATCTGCTCCGGGTCGGGGTCGATGAAGAGGCTGGTCTTGATGCCGGCGGCGTTCATGGCGTCGGTGACGCGGGCAACCTTGTCCCGGTGCTTCACCACATCGAGACCGCCCTCGGTGGTGATCTCCTCGCGGCTTTCCGGCACGAGGCAGACCGAATGGGGCCGCAACCGCAGGGCCAGTTCGGTCATGGCCGGGGTGCAGGCCATCTCGAGGTTCAGCCGGGTGGAGTGGGATGCGGCCAGCAGGCGCACGTCCTCGTCCTGGATGTGACGCCGGTCCTCGCGCAGGTGGACGGTGATGCCGTCGGCGCCCGCCTGCTCGCACAGGCCGGCGAGGGCCACCGGGTCGGGCTCCACGAGGCCGCCAAAGCCGGCGTCCACCTGCCGGTAGCGGGCCTGCCGGAGGGTGGCAGCATGATCGATGTTTACGCCGAGGAGGAGCATGAGGGGAAGGTTGACCAACATGGGCCCGGTGCTTCTCCTTGGCAAAAGCGAAATGCCCTCCCCCGCCGCCACACCGCCCCGCAAAGAAAACCTGCTGCTGAACCTCGCCTGCACCGTGGCGGCCCCGGCGATCATCCTGTCGAAGCTGAGCGACCGCCTGGGCGCCCGGAACGCCCTGCTGGTGGCCCTCGCCTTCCCCCTGGCTTACGGGATCTACGACCTGATCAAGCGCCGGAATTTCAATTTCATCGCCGCACTGGGCTTCACCAGCACGCTGGCGACCGGCGGCCTGGGCCTGCTCCGGCTCGACCCGTTTTGGTTTGCCGTCAAGGAGGCGGCGGTGCCGACGCTCATCGGGCTGACCGTGCTGGTGTCGCAATGGACCAAGAAGCCCCTCGTCCGCACCATGATGTTCAACGACCAGGTGATCAACGTGCCCAAGGTGGAGGAGGCCCTCGACCGCCGTGACCAGCGACCCGCCTTTCGCGAACTGCTCAAAACCTCCAGTTGGCTCCTGGCCGGCTCCTTCGCGCTGAGCGCGGTGCTGAACTTCGTGCTGGCGCGGATCATCATCACGGCCATGCCGGAGACCCCGCTGTTCAACGAGCAGCTGGGCCGGCTGACCTGGGTGAGCTACATCGTGATCATGGTGCCCAGCATGGCGGTCATGATCTATGCCCTCTGGCGGCTGTTTAAGGGCCTGCAGGTGCTGACCGGCCTCACGCTCGACGAGATTCTGCACCAGCCGGCGGAAAAGAAGTAGGGCAATTGCCATTTAGATCGAAACCGTAGGGGCGGACCTTGAGTCCGCCCACGAACGAAGGTCGTGGTCAAGCCACGCCCCTACAGAAGACACAAGGAAGGTCGAACAGCGGAGATCGGTCCGCCAAAAGAAAAAGGACGGGATCAGTGATCCCGCCCTTGCGACAGTAAAACGTCGGCTCGACGCTCAGGTGCGTTTACCGATCAGCACGTAGTCGCGCTTGACGGGGCCGACGTAGACCTGGCGGGGACGGTAGATACGGCCCTTCGGGTTGGAGGCGACTTCCTTCCAGTTGGCGATCCAGCCGGGGGAACGGCCGATGGCGAACATGGTGGTGAAGAGCTCCGTCGGGATGCCGAGCGCGCGCATGATGATGCCCGAGTAGAAATCGACGTTGGGGTACAGCTTGCGGGCGAGGAAGTACTCGTCGTTCAGCGCCGAGTGCTCGAGGCGCTTGGCGATGTCGAGGAGCGGGTCGGTCTTGCCGAGCTTGTTGAGCACGACATCGCAGGCGTGGCCGATGATGCGGGCGCGGGGGTCGTAATTGCGGTAGACGGCGTGGCCGAAGCCCATGAGGCGGTTGCCCTTCGCGCCGGACTTGGCGGCGGCGATGAAGCGCGTGCCGTCGTCGCCCTCGTCGTGGATGGACTGGAGCATCTGCATCACGGCCGAGTTGGCGCCGCCGTGGAGCGGGCCGGAGAGCGCGCAGATACCGGCGGCCAGCGAGGTGAAGAGATTGGCGCCGCTGGAGCCGACCATGCGGACGGTCGACGTGCTGCAGTTCTGCTCGTGGTCGGCATGGAGCAGCAGGATGAGGTTGAGCGCGCGGGTGACCTCGGGGATCAGGGCGTATTCCTGATACGGCTCCGAGAACATCAGGTGCAGGAAATTGTCGCAGAACGGGATGTCCTTCGGGTAGTTGAAGGGCAGGCCGTGGCGGTAGCGGTAGATGCCGGCGACGATCGTGCGGATCTTCGAGATGGCCATGGCGGCCGTGAGGTCGAAGTTCGCGAGATCCTTCTCGAAATTATTGGTGGCGAGGTGCGGGTAATACGCCGCCATCGAGCTCACGATGGAGGTGAGCATGCCCATCGGCGGGGCCTCGCGCGGGAAACCCTCGAAGATGCGCAGCATCTGGGTGTCGATGGCTGCGTTCTGGCGCAGGAGCCGGCCAATGCTGAGGCGCTGCTTCTGGTTGGGGAGTTCGCCGTAGATGATGAGGTAGGCCGTCTCGACGAAATCGGACTGCTCGGCCAGCTGCTCGATGGGGTAACCGCGGTGGCGCAGGATGCCGTTGTCGCCGTCGAGGTAGGTGATCGCGCTCTCGCAGGAGCCGGTGTTGCCGTAGCCCTGGTCGTAGGCGATGTAGCCGGTGTCGGCCCGGAGCTTGCGCAGGTCGATGGCCTTCTCCCCTTCGGAGCCGGTGATGATGGGGTAGCTGATTTCCTTGCCGTCTAGTTTGATTTGGGCGTCGTTGGGCATACGGGGGTGGTAAAAACAGAGCAGAAAACGGGCCCATTGCAAAGCAAAGCAGCCGGCTCAAACCGCCGCGGGACAATCATTAGCCCGCCCCCTTGGTCCCGGTAGGAAATGTAACGCCCGGGCCGGGCCGTCCGGGTCAGTTGGTCTGCAGCGAGGGGACGCTGAAGGTGTCGGCGGCGAAGACCTCGTTGACCTTCACCTGCTCGAAAACGATGGCGGTCACGCTGCCGTTGGGCGCCTTGTTGATCACGCGCCGGGGAAAGCGGATGCCGTTCACGAACAGCTCCCCTTCCTCGCGGATCTCGCCGCCGTTCTCCGTCTCGGTCTTGACGAGCTGGCCGGTGGCCTTGTCGAAGGAGCGGATGAAGACGATGGCGGCGCCGTGGCGGAAGGTGAGCTGCACGCAGGCCCGGCCGTCGATCGTCGACTCACCCGTGACCGCGACCTCGCAACCGGGCATGTCCCGGATCGCGTAAAAGCTGAGATTCTCGAGCGTGTTCGCCCGCAGCCGTTTCACCTGCGTCGCGTCCAGCAAGGTGACCTGCCATTGGAGCGGGTTGGCGGGATTGGTGCGCTTTTGCCACGCATCGTAGCCATCCAGGGCCGTGGCCTCGATCACCTGCGGACCGCTGACCGTGATCTTCTGCTGGTAGGGTTTTTGAAAAATGATGTCCGTGGGCAGCTTCTTGCCGTCGGCCAGCTCCAGCGTGCCCGTGAAATGCACGCTTTTGACGGCATTCAGGGCCTGGTCACCGCCCAGGAAGGTCCGGGCCTTGGCAATCCAGGCATCCGCCGTCTGCGCGCCCAGGGGGGCGGTGGCAAACGCGAGCAGGCCGGCCAGGAGGGTGAGGTGACGGGTGTTCATACGGGGGTTAGGACCGCCAAATTTGGGGCGGGTGCCGGGGTTCGCAACGGCAATTTACTCCCATTCGATGGTCGCGGGGGGCTTGGAGCTGATATCGAGCACGACCCGGCTGACCCCACGGACCTCGTTGGTGATGCGGCTGGAGATCTTCTGCAGGATGTCGTGCGGGATCTTCGCCCAGTCGGCGGTCATGGCGTCGATGCTTTCCACGATCCGGAGGGCGATCACGTAGTCGTAGGTGCGCTCGTCGCCGAACACGCCCACGGTCTTGACCGGAAGGAACACGGCGAAGGACTGCCAGACCTTCCAGTAGTGGCCGGACTTCATCATCTCGTCCTGCAGGACGGCGTCGGCCTCGCGCAGGATCGCGAGCTTGTCGGCGGTGATGTCGCCCATCACGCGCACGCCCAGGCCGGGGCCGGGGAACGGCTGGCGCCAGACGACCTCGCGGGGCAGGCCGAGCGCGGCACCAACCTGGCGAACCTCGTCCTTGAAGAGCTCGCGAAGCGGCTCGATGAGCTTCAGCTTCATGCGCTCGGGCAGGCCGCCGACGTTATGGTGGGTCTTGATGAGCGAGGCGGGGTTGCCCTGGATGGAGACGGACTCGATGACATCCGGGTAGAGCGTCCCCTGCCCCAGGAACTGGGCGCCGCCGATGGAGCGGAGGGATTTCTCGAAGACCTCGACGAAGGTGCGGCCGATGATTTTCCGCTTGGTCTCGGGCTCGGAGACGCCCTTGAGTCGTTTGAGGAACAGCTTCGACGCATCCACCACTCGCAGGTCGATCTTGAAATTCCGCTTATACAGCGCCTCGACGTATTCGCGCTCGTCCTTGCGGAGGAGGCCGTTGTCCACGAAGACGCAGGTGAGCTGCTTGCCGATGGCCTTGTGCAGGAGGGCGGCGGCCACGGAGGAGTCCACGCCGCCGGAGAGGCCGAGGAGCACGCGGTCCTTCCCCACCTTGGCGCGGATGTCAGCCACGGCGTGGGCGATGAAATCCTTGGTGGTCCAATCCTGCTGCGCGCCGCAGACCTTCACGAGGAAGTTGCGGATCATGTCCACGCCGCGCTCGGTGTGGAAAACCTCGGGGTGAAACTGGATGCCGTAGAAACGGCGCTTCGGGTCCTCGATGCCCGAGAACGGCGAATTGTCCGAGACCGCGGTGGCAGTGAAGCCGGGCGGGAGCTTGGTCAGCTTGTCGCCGTGGGAATTCCAGATGCGCAGCTTCTTCGGCAGGCCGGCGAAGAGCTTGCCCGGCCGCTTGATCGTGAGCTGCCCGAGGCCGTATTCCCGGGCCTGGCTGAGGGCGACCTTGCCGCCGAGAAAGTAGCCCATGAGCTGCACGCCGTAGCAGATGCCCAGGACGGGCACGCCGAGCTTGAAAATCTCGGGATCGGGGTGCGGGGCGGTCTTGGCGTAGACGCTCTGGGGGCCACCCGAGAGGATGATGCCGACGACGCCATCCGCGCGGAGCTGGGCGGCCGGCGTGCTGAAGTGGTAGATCTTCGAGTAGACCTGACACTCGCGGATGCGGCGGGCGATGACTTGCGTCAGTTGCGAACCAAAATCGAGAACGGCGATGGTCTGTGCCATGCGAAGTTATGGGGCGCGGGGCGCGGGCGAATCAATCCGAAAGGCGGGATAGGGCCTTATCTTCTGTAGGGCGGGGTCGCCGAACCCCGCCTTCAGGTCCGATGTAGGGTCGGCGCTTGTGGCGACCCTACCCAAGCCGGCGGGATTCGGCGATCCCGCCCTACAGTTATGAAGCTAGAACTTCAGCCGCGTGTTCACGTGGCCGCACTTCGGGCAGGGAACGGGGTCGGCGCCCTTTTTCTCGGTGTAGAGGTGGTCGCAGCGGATGCAGTGGAAGGTGATCTTACGGCGTTCCGCGTCGTAAAACGCGCGGTCCCGGCGGTCGTAATAGACCCACAGAAAGCCGAAACCGCCCAGCACCAGGAGACCGTAAAGGATGACGTCGAGGGTGTAGCCAGGGGACATGGGAAGGCGAAGGAGGAGGGTCAGGCAAAGGCGGCCCGGCGCCAAGGGGAAATAAAAAACGCGCCGACCCGGAGGTCGGCGCGTGGAGAGTGGCCGGGAAGGTCGGACCGGGGTCCGACCCACCATCAGGCTTTCGGGGCCTCGGGAGCGGCTTCCGCGGCGGGAGCGGCGGCGGCCGGCTTGGCCTTCTTGGCGCCCTTCTTCTTGCCCTTGGACTTGGAGTAACCCGTGTCCTCGGCACCGACGAACTCGATCAGGGCCATCTCGGCGGCATCGCCGATGCGCTGCGGGCCGAGCTTGTAGATGCGGGTGTAGCCGCCGGTGCGCTTCTCGAACTGCTTCACCTTCTCGTTGAAGAGAATGGTGACGGCCGCCTCGTCGCGGATGTCGGTGAGGGCGATGCGGCGCAGGTGGATGGCGTCCTTCTTCTCGGTGGCGGCCGCGGCCTTCTTGGCCTTGGTGATGACCTTCTCGATGAAGGGACGGAGGGCCTTGGCCTTGGTCAGCGTGGTCTGGATGCGACCGTGGCGGATGAGGCTGGCGCCCATGTTGGAGAGCATCGCTTTGCGGTGCTCGCGGGTGACGCCGAGGGAGGCGTGGTGTTTATTGTGACGCATGGTGTTGTTTTAGATTTGGTCCCCGATCGGCAATCCGGTCGCAGCGTTGGGCGGCAGCGGACGGCGCGAGGACCTGGATTCAGTAGTGAGTAGTGAGTAGCGGGTAGCGAGTAGAAGAACAGCGGGCGGAGCGTGATGCTCCCTACCCGCTACTCGATGCTCGCTACTTCCGATTAGGCTTCCTTCTTCGTGTCGAGGAGGCGCTCGTCGAACTTCATGCCGAGGGACAGGCCGAGGGCTTCGAGCTTTTCCTTGATCTCGTTGAGGGACTTCTTGCCGAAGTTGCGGTACTTGAGCATCTCCTGCTCGGTCTTCATGGCGAGTTCGCCGACCGTGGTGATGTTCGCGTTGTTCAAGCAGTTCGCCGCGCGGACGGACAGCTCGATCTCGTTGACCGACATGTTGAGGAGCTTGCGGAGCTTGTTCTGCTCCTCGGAGACCTCGGCGGCGACGCTCTCGAACTCGTAGGCTTCCTGCGAGACGCGGTCGAACACGTCGAGGTGGTGCTTGAGGATCGAGGCGGACTGCTTGAGGGCGTCGTCCGGGGTGATGCGGCCGTCGGTCCAGACCTCGAGGACGAGCTTGTCGTAGTCGGTGATCTGGCCCACGCGGGTGTTCTCGACCGCGTAGCGGACGAGGCGAACCGGGGAGAAGAGGGAGTCGATCGGGATGACGCCGATGGCCTGCTCTTCCTTCTTGTTGTTCTCGCCGGGGCAGTAGCCGCGGCCGGTCTTGATCTCGATCTCGGCCTCGAAGGCCTGCTTCTTGTCGAGGGTGCAGATGACCTGGTCGGGGTTGACGATCTTGATGTTGGCGTCGGCCTGGATGTCGGCGGCGGTGACCGGGCCTTCCTTGTTCACCTTGAGGCTCAGGCGCACGGGCTCGCGCTTCTCGGAGACGATGAGGACCTTCTTGAGGTTGAGGACGATGTCGGTGACATCCTCGACCACGCCGTCGACGGACTGGAACTCGTGGTTCACGCCCTCGATCTTGATGGAGCTGATGGCGCTGCCCTCGATGGAGCTGAGGAGGATGCGGCGCAGGGAGTTGCCAATGGTGTGGCCATAACCGGCCTCAAAGGGCTCGGCGATGAACTTGGCGTAGGTGGACGTGGCGCCCTCCTCGATCTTGGTGAGCTTGGAGGGAATTTCGAATTTTCCGAGACGCTTGGGCATGGGATGGGAGATTTGAGTTGGAGAAGTGGGATGAAGCGACCGGCACAAACAGCTTAGAAGCGGGAATAGTACTCGACGATGAGCTGCTCGTTGATGGAGGGCTCCATCTCGTCGCGGGTGGGCAGGCGGGTGATGGTGCCCTTGAGGGCCTCATCGTTGCGCACGAGCCAGCCGGGGACCACGCGGGCGCGGTTCTCTTCGATCGCGCGGGTGGCGAGCTGGCGGGAGGAGTTGGAACCGCGGATCTCGACCTCGTCGCCCTGGACGACGTTGTAGCTCGAGATGTCGACCTTGCGGCCGTTGACGCGGACGTGGCCGTGGTTGACCAGCTGGCGGGCGGCGGCGCGGCTCTTGGCGAAACCCAGGAGGTAGACGACGCTGTCGAGACGGGTCTCGAGGAGCTGGAGGAAGCGCTCGCCGGTGACGCCGCGCTCGCGCTTGGCGATGGCGAACACGCGGCGGAACTGGCGCTCGAGGAGGCCGTAGATGAAGCGGAGCTTCTGCTTCTCGTTGAGGCCGACGGCGTACTCGGAGAGCTTGCGGCGCGATTTCGGGCCGTGCTGGCCGGGCGGGAAATTGCGGCGCTCAAGCACCTTGGCCGAGCCAACGATGTATTGGCCGAAGCGGCGACTGATGCGGGTGGTGGGTCCAGTGTAACGAGCCATGGTGGGATCCTAGATTTTAAATGGGTGGGAGGAGGGCTGAGGCGGGCTCAGACGCGACGCTTCTTGCGGGGGCGGCAGCCGTTGTGGGGCACCGGGGTGACGTCGATGATGGAGGAGATCTCGAGGCCGATGGCCTGAAGACCGCGGATGGCGGAGTCACGACCGAGGCCGGGACCGCTCACGCGGATCTGAACCTCCTTGAGGCCGTGGGCCATGGCGTTGCGGGCGGCGTCCTGGGCCACGACCTGGGCGGCGTAGGCGGTGGACTTGCGCGAGCCGCGGAAGTTGCACTTGCCGGCGGACGACCAGGAGATGACGTTGCCCTTCGCGTCCGTGATGGAGACGATGGTGTTGTTGAACGTCGCGGCGATGTTCGCGATGCCGGAGGTGATGTTCTTGGAACCCTTGGCCTTGCGGACCTTGATGGTCGCCAGTTCTTCCTTGAGGAGATCCTCGGCGGTGGCGGCCTTCGGCACGCCGCCCACGAGTTCAACGGGCTTCTCGGCGACGGGCGCGACGGCCTCGCCGTCAGCGGCCTTGGGGGCCTTCGGGGCCTTGGCGGGCTTGGCCTCGGCGGCCGGAGCGGCGGCGGCGCCTTCAGCGGCGGGGGCGGCCTTCTTGACCTTTTCCTTCTTGGGAGCGGATTTGTCTTCGGACATGTAAGTGTGGTTTTAAGATTAGACTTCCTTGGCCTTCGTGACGCCGACGGTCTTGCGCGGGCCCTTGCGGGTGCGGGCGTTGGTGCTGGTGCGCTGGCCGCGGACGGGCAGGCTGCGGCGGTGACGGATGCCGCGGTAGCAATTGATGGCCTGGAGGCGCTTCAGGTTGCTGGCGATGTCACGGCGGAGATCGCCCTCCACCACCCACTTGTTGTCGGTGATGATGTGGAGAATCTTGTTGAGCTGCTCCTCGGAGAGGTCCGAGGCGCGCATGTTGGCATCCAGACCGGCGGTCTCGATGATGAGATCAGCCCGGGCAGGGCCGATGCCGTAGATATACCGGAGGGAATATCCAATTTTCTTTTTGGCGGGGAGTTCGACGCCGAGGAGACGAGGCATGGTGTTGGTGGTTGAGAGTTAGTTGTTGAGAGTGAGGAAAGGGAAAAGTTCAGGTGGCGCGCGGGATCGTGAGGATCTCGGGGCCGGAATCAGTGGTGAGCACGGTGTGTTCGAAGTGGGCGGAGGGCGAACCGTCGGCGGTGACGACCGTCCAGCCGTCGGCGAGGGTGCGGACCCGGTAGCTGCCGAGGTTGACCATGGGCTCGATGGCGAGGGTCATGCCGGCCTTGATCTTCTCGCCGGAGTTCTTCCGGCCGAAGTTCGGGATCTGCGGTTCCTCGTGCATCTCGCGGCCGACCCCGTGGCCGACCATCTCGCGGACGACGCCGAAGCCGCGGGCCTCGACGAAGGTCTGGATGGCGTGGGAGATGTCGCCGATGCGGTTCCCGACCTGGGCCTGCCGGATGCCGATGGCGAGGGCTTCCTCGGTGGCGGCCAGCAGCTCGGCGGTGCGGGGGGCGATGGCGCCGACCGCGACCGTGGTGGCGTTGTCGCCGACGTAGCCGTCGTATTCGACGACCACGTCCAGGGCGATGACATCGCCGTCGCGCAGGATGCGCTTCAGGGAGCCGATGCCGTGGACCACCTCTTCATTGACCGAGAGGCAGGTGTAGGCGGGATAACGTCGGGAATGCAACTGGTAGCCGTGGCAGGCGCTGCGGGCGCCGAACGAGGCGATGAGATCGCGGCCGATTTGATCCAAGTCGTAGGTCGTGATACCGGGGCGAACCTGGGCCTTCAGCCGCGCCAGAACGGTGGCGGCGATGGCACAGGATTCACGCATCCGCTTGATGGCGTCCGAGTTTTTGATCGGGATCATCAGGCGGCGGCGTGGAGGGCCTCACAGAGGAGACCCTGGGTGCGGTAATGGGTGACGATGTCCGCCGGGGCGGCGGGGGCGACGAGGCAGGCGGTGAGAGTCTCATCGCGGGCCTCGAGCCATTCATCGAACACCAACGCTTGGAGCAGCGTAGCCGGGAAGCCTTCGAGAAGGAATCCCGCATCGGGTTTGCGCGCCCAGAACCATTTGCGCAGAAGCGCGAGATGGATCCGTTCCGGCACGGCGGAGCCGTGCGAGAGCGCCGACCCGGCCTGCTGGCCGAGGGGCGTGCGTCGCGAAATCTCCTGTTGCACAAGTAACGCAGGAGAGACGTGCTCAAGATTCAAAGAACGACCCGGGAGAACCAGCCCCGCGGGAAGCGGGGCGGATGGACCAAGGAGAAGGAACTTCGCTCGCGCCGGGGCGAGAGCGGAAAAGGCGCTGGAGTGTTCAGCCCCTATCACTGAAGTAAAGTATTAAAGAGCCCACTGGCGGAAGGCCCAGGCGGCCAGACCGATCAGTAGCATAACCACCATAAAGGCAGTAATTTGCAGCACAGCCTTGTCGCTGGCGGCTTCGCCCAGCTGGACGCTGGCGGAGGCGCTGCGACCGCGAATGCGACCTTTTTTGAGGAAGCCGTCGTAGTGGCGCTGGAGGAGGAAGGTCTCGATCTGACGCATCGTGTCGAGGATGACGCCCACGGTGATCAGCATGCCGGTGCCGCCGAAGAAGTAGGCGATGCGGGAAGGCACCTTCAGTTCGAACAGCAGCAGGTCGGGGATGATGGCGATGATCGTGAGGAAGATGGCGCCGGCGAGGGTCAGGCGCGTCATGATGAAGTCGAGGAAGCCGGCCGTCGGCTCACCGGGACGCACGCCGGGGATGTAGCCGCCGTACTTCTTCAGGTCGTCGGCGATCTGGATCGGCTTGAACATGACGGAGACCCAGAAATAGCTGAAGAACAGGATGAGGAGGGTCATGCCGATGTAGTAGATCGGATGGCCGCGGAGCAGGTCGTTGGAGAACTCGACGAGGAACTTGATGTTAAACGCCGCGCCGGCCTGCGACATGATCTGCTGCGGGAACAGGAGGATGGCGCTGGCGAAGATCACGGGCATGACGCCCGAGTAGTTGACCTTGAGCGGCAGGAAGGAGCTCTGGCCGCCGTAGACCTTCTGGCCGACGACGCGCTTGGCGTACTGGACCGGGATCTTGCGCTGGCCCTGGGTGACGGCAATGATGCCGACCGTGACGATGATGAACAGGGCGAGCATCATGACGCCCTCGATGGCGCCGAGCTTGGCCACGCCGACGGGGGCGAAGAACAGCTGGTAGGTGGCGACGGCCGCGCCGGGGATGTCCTGGAGGATGCCGACGGTGATGAGCAGGGAGACACCATTGCCGATGCCGCGCTGGGTGATCTGCTCACCGAGCCACATGAGGAGCATGGTGCCCGCGGTCATGAAGATCGTGGACTGGACCATGAACCAGAATTTGCTGACGACGACGATCTGGCCGTAGGTGTTGATGTCGTAGCCGGGGAAGAGGCGCGCGGGATTCTCGAGCGCCATGATCAGCAGCACGCCCTGGATGAGACAGATGAGGACCGTCGCATAGCGGGTGTATTGCGTGAGCTTCTGGCGGCCGACATCGCCCTCCTGCTGGAGGCGGCTGAGAGCCGGCACGACGGCGGTCATCAGCTGGAAGATGATGGACGCGCTGATGTAGGGCATGATGCCCAGGGCGCAGACGGCGCCCTTCACGAGCGCGCCGCCGGTGAACATGTTGTAGAGCCCCACGAGGCCGCCGCCGCCGCCGGCCGTCTGGTCGGCGAAGAACCGCGTGAGTGGCGCGGGGTCGATGCCCGGCAGCGGGATGTGAGCCCCGACGCGAGCCACGAAGAGCAGACCCAGGGTGTAGAGGATCCGCGAGCGGAGCTCGGGGATCTTCATGGAGTTCGTGAAGGCGGAAAACATGAGGAGGGAGACGGGGAGGGTTGCGGGTGGCGGGCCCGGGGGCCCCCTGCCCTGCTTAGGCGACGGTCGCCGAGCCGCCGGCCTTCTCGAGCTTGGCCTTGGCGGAACCGGTGAACTTGTGGGCCGTGACCTTGAGCGCGCGGCTGATTTCGCCGTCGCCGAGGACCTTGAGCAGCTTGACGCCCGGGCGGATGAGGCCGGCGGTGGCGAGCACCTCGGCGTTCACCTCGGTGATCTTGGCGTCGAGGCGGGCGAGGTCGCCCACGTTCACGACGGCGTAGCTGGTGCGGTACTCGTAGTTGTTGAAGCCGCGGTGCGGGAGCTTGCGGTAAAGGGGCATCTGGCCGCCTTCGAAGCCGGGGCGGATGGAGCCGCCGGAGCGGGCCGTCTGGCCCTTGCCACCCTTGCCGGAGGTCTTGCCGTGGCCGCTGCCTTCGCCGCAGCCGACGCGCTTCTTACGGTGCACCGCACCCTTGACGTTAACGAGATTGTGGAGACGCATTTTCTTGATTCCTAATTTGGTCGCCGCGCCCGCGGAGGCGGGCACGACTCGGATTTATAATAAGGGGGATGATCAGGCGCGGAGCGCCTTGAAGTCTTCCTCGAGGCGCAGCTTGCGCAGGCCGTTGAGGGTCGCGTGCACGACGGCGATGTGGTTCTTGGAACCCATCGACTTCGTGAGCACGTTGTGGACGCCGGCCGCCTCGAGGACGGCGCGGACGCCGCCGCCGGCGATGAGGCCGGTACCGTTGGAGGCGGGGCGGAGGAACACCTTGCCGCCGTCGAACTCGCCGAGGACCTCGTGCGGGATGGTGGTGCCCTTGAGCTTCACGGAGACCATGCGCTTCTTGGCGGACTCGGTGGACTTCTTGATGGCGTCGGGGACCTCGTTGGCCTTGCCGTAGCCGATGCCCACGCTGCCCTTGCCGTCGCCGACGACGGACAGGGCGGAGAAGCTGAAGCGACGACCGCCCTTCACGACCTTGGCGCAGCGGTTGATGAAGACGACCTTCTCGAACATGCCGGGCTCGCCCGAATCATTGCCGGGGCCGGAAAAAGACCTGTTATTGTTTGCCATGGGAGGTGATTAGAATTGAAGACCGCCTTCGCGCGCGGCGTCGGCAAAGGTTTTGACGCGCCCGTGGAACAGGCGGCCGTTGCGATCGAAGACGACGGCGGTGATGCCGGCGGCCTTGGCCTTGGCGGCAAAGGCGACACCGAGCGTCTTGGCGCCGGAGACGTTGCCCTTCGCGCCGCCCTTCTTCACCTCGGGATCGAGGGTGGAGAGGAACACGAGGGTCGCGCCGGCGTCGTCGTTGACGGCCTGGGCGTAGATGTGCTTGCCGGAGAACTTGACGCTGAGGCGCGGGCGAACGGCGGTGCCGGTCACCTTCTTGCGGATGCGCCATTTGCGCTTCTGGAGGAGCTGGGCCTTGTAAACAGTTTTCATGGTTATGGTCTCGGTTAGGCGACGGTCTTGCCTTCCTTGCGACGGACGCGCTCGGCGTGCTCGCCGACGATACGGACACCCTTGCCCTTGTAGGGCTCCGGCGGGTAGTAGGCGCGGATCTCGGAAGTCACCTGACCGACGAGCTGCTTGTCCACGCCCTCGATCTTGAGCTTGGTCTGGTCGGTGACCGTGACCTTGATGCCCGCGGGGATGGTGTGGAGGATGGGATGGGAATAGCCGAGGGCCAGGTCGAGCTTGTCGCCCTTGAGCGCGGCCTTGAAGCCGACGCCCTGGATCTCGAGCTCCTTGAGGTAGCCGACGCTCACGCCCTTGACCATGCCGGCGATCACGGAGCGAACCGTGCCGTACATGGCCTTGGAAAAGCGGGTGTCCTCGGTCTTGGTGACGACGATGGCCTTGTCCTTCTGCTCAATCTTGACGACGGGCGCGAAGGTCTTGGAGACCTTGCCCTTGGGGCCTTCGACGGACACGGTGGTGCCGTTGATGGCGACCTTGACCTTGTCGGGAATCTGAACGGGTTGTTTGCCGATTCTGCTCATGGTGGTGGTGTCCTGGTTACCAGACGGTGCAGACGAGTTCACCGCCGAGTTTCTGGCGGCGGGCGTCCTGGTCCTTCATGAGACCCTTGGAGGTGGAAATGATGGAGATACCGAGGCCGTTGAGGACGCGGGGGATCTCGGAATAGCCGGAGTAGAGGCGGCGGCCGGGGGTGGAGGTGCGCTTGATGCCGGTGATGACCGGGGCGCTGTCCACGTACTTCATCGTAACGATGACGGTCTTGTGGCCGCGCTCGTCGGCGCCGGTGGCGACGTCACGGACGAAGCCCTCGTTCTTGAGGATGTGGGCGAGGCTCTCCTTGAGCTTCGAGTGCGGGGAAACGCACTGGGCGAGACCGGCCTTCGACGCATTGCGAAGGTGGGTCAGGAAATCACTGATCGGGTCTGTCATGGCTGGATGTGGTGGAGGTTGCCCGTCGGATCATATCCGACTTCCGGCGGGAAAGGGAAATTACCAGGAGGACTTGGTCACGCCCGGGATCTTGCCGGCGAGCGCGAGCTCGCGGAGCGTGATGCGGGAGACGCCGAAGCGGCGGTGGAAGCCGCGCGGGCGGCCGCTGAGCGAGCAGCGGTTGCGGATGCGGACCTTGGAGGAATTGCGGGGGAGCTTCGCGAGCTTCTTCTGGGCGGCGAAGAATTCCTCGTCGGTGGTGGCCGGGTTGGCGAGGATGGCCTTCAGCTCGGCGCGCTTGGCGGCGTGCTTCTCGACGAGGCGGATGCGCTTCTTGTTACGTTCGATGGCGGAAGTTTTCGGCATGGTCGGAAGGAGTTAGGCGGCGGAAGACTTGGCGGGAGTGGCGGGCACCGGGTCGGTGCGACGGAAGGGCATGCCGAGGAGCTTCAGGAGCTCGCGGGCCTCGTCGTCGGTCTCGGCGGAGGTCACGAAGGTGATGTCCAGGCCCATGGAGCGCTTGTTGTTCTCGACGACGATCTCGGGGAAGATGGTGAAGTCGGTGATGCCGATGGTGTAGTTGCCCTGACCGTCGAGCTTGTTGGGCACGCCGCGGAAATCGCGGATGGTCGGGAGGGCGACGGCCAGCAGGCGCATCAGGAAGTGCCACATGGCCTCGCCGCGGAGGGTGACGTGGCAGCCGGTGACCTGGTTGGGCTTCAGCTTGAAGTTGGCGATGGCGCGCTTGGTGCGGTTGAGCACGGGCTTCTGGCCGGCGATGAGGCCGATGTCGCGCGCGGTGTCGGCGATCTGGTTCTTGTCGGCCTCGGCGCCGATGCCGGTGTTGAGGACGATCTTCGTCAGCTTCGGGACCTGGTGCTTGTTCTTGTAGCCACGCGAGGTGACCAAGGCCGGGGCGACGGTCTCGTGGTAGAATTTCTGGAGGGGGGTGAGTTGTTTGCTCATGGTGCGAACCGGATTTCCGACCCGGATGCTTTAGGTTGGTGAGGAGTGCTTAGGCCTTGGCGGCGGCCGGGGCGACCTTGGCGCGCTTGGTCTGGTCGTAGCGGGACTGGAGCATGAGGTTGGACACGTGGACCGTGCCCTCGCGCTCGGCGATCTTGCCCTGCGGGTTTTCCTGGGACTTCTTGAGGTGGCGCTTGATCATGGCCACGCCCTCGACGACGGCGCGGTTCTTGGCGGCGCGGACCTCGAGGACCTTGCCCGACTTGCCCTTGTGGGCGCCGGCGATGACAACGACCTGGTCGTTGCGTTTGATGTGGAATTTCTGGGCCATGTTAGAGGACCTCCGGGGCGAGCGAGATGATCTTGGTGTAGTTCTTGGCGCGGAGCTCGCGGGCGACAGGTCCGAAGATGCGGGTGCCCTTCGGGTTGCCATCCTCGCCAATGATGACGACGGCGTTGGAGTCGAAACGGAGGTAGCTGCCGTCCGGGCGGCGCAGGGCCGCCTTGGTGCGGACGATGACGGCCTTGACGACCTCGCCCTTCTTGACGGTGGCGTCGGTGCTGCTCTCCTTGATGTTGATGGTGATGATATCACCGACGTGGGCGTAGCGGGAGGGGTGGCCGATCTTGCCGATCATGGACGCGCGGCGCGCGCCCGTGTTGTCGGCAATATCGAGGATGGAACGCATCTGGATCATGGTGGTATCTCCGGGGGCCGGGTTAGGCCTTGTTGGCCTTGGTGGTCTTGGTCGGGACAGCCTCGGCGACGTCCTTCTCGGACACGGCGACGAGATCAAGGCCGACGGCGGCCTCGATGACGCGGATGACGCGCCAGCGCTTGAGGCGGCTGATGGGGCGGGTCTCCATGACCTCGATCTTGTCCCCGAGCTTGGCCTCGTTCTTCTCGTCGTGGACGTGAAGGACGGTCTTGCGGTTGATGACCTTGTGGTAGAGCGGGTGCGGCGTCTTGTAGGGGACGGTGACCTTGACGGACTTGTCGCCCATCTTGGAGGTGACGAAGCCGATGACGGTCTTGCGGGCGTTGTGGCGGACGTGAGTGGACATGGGATTGTGCGGTTAGCGCCGGCGGCCTCAGGCGGCCTTCGTCGTTTTCTTCTGCTTGAGGATGGTCTCCAGGCGGGCGATGTCCTTGCGGTACTCGCGGAGGAGATGGGGCTTCTCGACCTGGCCGGAATTCTTGCGCAGGCGGAGCTGGAGGAGGAGCTCGCGGGTCTCGCGGAGCTTGGTGGTGATCTCGGCGGGAGCGAGTTCGCGGATTTCTTTGGAAGTCATGTTCGTCGGTCTCCTGAGGGTTAGACGGCGGCGCCTTCGCGCACGATGAAGCGGCAGCGGAAGGGGAGCTTGGCGTCGGCGAGGCGGAAGGCCTCCTTGGCGATGCTGTGGGGGACGCCGGCGAGTTCGAAGAGCACGGCGCCAGGCTTGATGACGGCGACGTAGAACTCGACCGGGCCCTTGCCCTGGCCCATGCGCACCTCGGCGGGCTTCTTGGTCACGGGCTTGTGCGGGAAGATGCGGATCCAGAGCTTGCCCTTGCGCTTGAGGTGGCGGGCGATGGTGACGCGGGCGGCCTCGATCTGCTGGCCGGTCATGGGGCCGCGGGAGAGCGACTGGAGGCCGAATTCGCCGAAGGCGAGAGTGTTGCCGCGCTTGGCATTGCCAGCGCGGGAGCCTTTCATCGACTTGCGGTATTTGGTGCGGGCGGGAGCTAGAGCCATGGGAAAAGGGCCTGAGGGTTAAGCTGCAGGCGAAATGGTGTCTGAGTTAGTTGGATTCGTCTTTCTTGCAGATCCAGCACTTGACGCCGATCTTGCCCCAGAGGGTCTGGGCCTCGGCGAAGCCGTAATCGATGTTCTCGCGCAGGGTGTGGAGGGGAATGCGGCCCTGGCGCTGCCACTCGCGGCGGGCGATGTCGGTGCCGCCGAGACGGCCGGAGCACTGGATCTTGATGCCGTCGATGCCAAGGGACATGGCGGTCTGGATGGACTTCTTGATGGCGCGGCGGAAGGCGATGCGGCGCTCGAGCTGGAGCGCGACGCTCTCGGCGACGAGCTGGGCCTCGATCTCGGGCTTCTTGACCTCCTGGATGTCGAGGAGGACCTCCTTGCCGGTGAGCTTGCCGAGGGCGACCTTCATGTTCTCGACCTCCTGGCCCTTCTTGCCGATGACGATGCCGGGGCGGGCGGTGAAGATCTTGACGCGCACGCGGTTGCCGGCGCGCTCGATGAAGATGCGCGGCACGGAGGCCTGCTTGAGCTTCTCCATCAGCATGGAGCGGATGATCTGGTCCTCATGGAGGAGCTTGGCGAAATCCTTCTTGCGCGCGAACCAGCGTGACTGCCAGTTGCGGCGGACGGCGAGGCGGAAGCCTGTGGGGTTGGTCTTTTGTCCCATGGAAGTGGTTAGTTGGATTTGCCGTCGGTGAGGACGATGCGGAGGTGCGACATGCGCTTGACGCGCGGCTTGGCGGAGCCCTTGGCGCCGGCCTTGAAACGCTTCAGGACGGGGCCGGGTTCGACGAGGGCGCGGTGCACGGTGAGGGTGCTGGCCACGAGGCTGTTGTTGTTCTCCGCGTTGGCCACGGCGCTCTTAAGCGTCTTGGCCAGCAGGCGCGCGGACTTGCGCGGGATGAGCGTGAGAAAGTCGATGGCCTCGGGGACGGGGCGGCCCTGGATCTGGTTCGCGATTTCGCGGACCTTGCGCGGGGACATGCGCGCATTGCGGGTGAGAGCTTGGATTTCCATGGTAGTATTCCGGTTGGGCGGTGGCCTCAGATTTCCTTGCGGGTCATGCCGCCGTGCGCCTTGAAGATGCGGGTCGGGGCGAACTCGCCGAGCTTGTGCCCGACCATGTTCTCCGTGACGTAGACGGCGATGTGCGCCTTGCCGTTGTGAACGCTGATGGTGTGGCCCACGAACTCGGGCGTGATGGTGGAGCGACGGGACCAGGTCTGGATGGGCTTGCGGGCGCCACCGGCCTTGGCCGCCTTCTGGATTTTTTCCAGGAGGTGGTAGTCGACGAAGAAACCTTTCTTGATGGAACGTGCCATGGTGCGGGGTCGTTGAGATTACTTCTTGCCGCGCGGCGGACGGCCGTTGGCGCGAACGAGGATGAAGTTGCTGGAGAGCTTGGTGCGCTTGCGCGTCGGGAAGCCCTTGGCGAGCTGGCCCCACGGGGACACGAGGTGCTGGCGACCGCCGCCGCCCTTGGACTTGCCCTGACCGCCACCGTTGGGGTGGTCGACCGGGTTCATGGCGACGCCGCGGACGCGGGGGCGCTTGCCGAGCCAGCGATTGCGGCCGGCCTTGCCGAGGGAGCGTTTGCTGTGGTCGGCGTTGGAAACCTCGCCGATGGTGGCGCGGCACTGGGCGTTGACCAGGCGGGTCTCGCCGGAGGACATGCGGATCTGGGCGTAGCCGTTTTCGATGGCCACGAGCTCGACGGAGGTGCCGGCGGAGCGGGCGATCTGGGCGCCGCGGCCGGGCAGCAGCTCGACGGCGTGCAGCTTGGTGGCGGGCGGGATCACGGAGAGCGGGAACGAATTGCCGGGACGGAAGTCGTTCGTGTCGGTCTTCATCGCGTTGTAGACGGTGTCACCGGCCTTGAGCCCCGCGGGCGCGAGGACATAGGTCTTGGTGCCGTCGGCATAGGCGAGGAGCGCGAGCAGGGCCGTGCGATTGGGATCGTACTCGATCGACTGCACCTTGGCGGGCATGTCGAGCTTGGCGCGCTTGAAGTCGATGATGCGGTAGAGCTTCTTGTGCCCGCCGCCGCGACGGCGGGAGGTGATGCGACCGTAGGTGTTGCGGCCGCCGGTCTTGCTCTTCGACTCGACGAGGGAGCGCTCCGGGCGGTTCTTGGACAGGCCGGCCGGGCGGTTCAGGGTGGTGAACCGGAGGGACGCGGTGTGGGGACGGAAGGATTTGAGGGCCATGGTGGTGGTGTCTCCGGGTGGCTCAGGAAGTGAGCTCGATCTTGTCGCCCTGCTTGAGGGTAACGATGGCGCGCTTGCTGTCGGACTTCGTGATCGGACGGCCGGCGCGGGACTTCTTCGGCTTGCCCTTGCGATTCTGGATGTTCACGCGGGTGACGGTGACCTTGAAGGTCTGCTCGACGGCCTCGCGCACGGTGAATTTCGTGGCGGAGGGGAACACCTCGAAGGTGTACTGCCCGAAGTTCGAGGAGAGCTTGTTGGACTTTTCCGTCAGGCGGATGGTTTTGAGGACTTTATCGGCGCTAATCATGACTGGCCTCCATTGGTGCGGGCGATGATCGTCTCGAGGGCCTTGCTGGACACGACGATCTTGGCGTACTGCACGAGATCGAGGGTGTTGAGCTTGGAGGCTTCCTGGAGGGTGACACGGGCGAGGTTGCGCGCGGCGCGGCTGGCCTCGGTGGTGAAGGGAGCGTCGACGATGAGCACCTTGCCCTTGGGGGCGATGCGGCCGAGGACGGTGTTGATGGCCTTGGTCTTGTTGGCCTTGGCGGTGAACGTCTCGATGACGGCGACGTCACCGGCGGTGGCGCGGTCGAAGAGGGCGCGGTTGAAGGCGAGGGCCTTGACCTTGCCGTTGATCTTCTTGGAGAAGTCGCGGGGCTTGGGGCCGAAGACGACGCCGCCGCCGGACCACAGGGGGGAGCGGGAGGAACCGGCGCGGGCGCGGCCCGTGCCCTTCTGGTTCCACGGCTTTTTGCCGCCGCCGCGCACTTCGCCGCGGGTCTTGGTGGAACGCGTGCCCTGGCGGGCGTTGGCCCGGTGAGCAACGACGACTTCCTTGACGGCCTGCAGGCCCTTGGACCCTTCAAAGGTCGGCAGGGCGAACTCCTGTTCGGAGCTCTTCGAGGCATCGGATGTGAAAACGGTAAGTTTCATTTTGATCGGTCTCCGTTTGGTTAGGCTTTCTTGGCCTTCTTGCCCGCCCGGATGATGACATCGTCGCCGTTGGCGCCAGGAATGGAGCCGTTGACGAGGATGAGGTTCTTGTCGGCGATGATCTTCACGACGCGCAGGTTCTGCACGGTGCGGAACAGGCTGCCCATGTGGCCGGGCATGCGCTGGTTCTTCCAGGTGCGGCCGGGCGTCTGGCGCATGCCGATGGAGCCGATGCGGCGGTGGAACATGGAGCCGTGGGCGGCGGGGCCGCCGCCGACGCGGAAGCGCTTGACGACGCCCTGGAAGCCCTTGCCCTTCGACACGCCGAGCACGTCGATGACCTGGCCTTCGGTGAAGGCGGCCACCGTGATGACGTCGCCGGCCTTGCCGGTGAACGCCTCGGTGAGGCGGACCTCGTTCAGCACGCGGGGCGTGCTGCCGAGACCGGCCTTCTTGGCGTGATTGGTCTCGGCCTTGGAGGCGTTCTTCGCCTTCTGGGCACCGAAACCGAGCTGCACGGCATTGTAGCCGTCGGACTCGATGGTCTTGACTTGAACGACCGGGCACGGGCCGGCTTCAACCACGGTGACCGGGACCAGGACGTTTTGAGCGTCGTAGACCTGGGTCATGCCGATTTTTTTTCCTAATAGTGTAGCGATCATGGGCTAAGTGGTAGGTGGCGGGTGAGCGCCGTTTGTTTAGACCTACTTTAGCAAGGGCCGGGGTGAGCCGGCTGGCTTGGCTAAGATGGTGTGGGTTGGGAAATTTTAAACGTTGATGGTAATATCGACGCCGGACGGAAGGTTGAGCTTCTTGAGTTCGTCGACGGTCTGGGCGGTGGGCTCCAGGATGTCGATGAGGCGCTTGTGCGTGCGGGATTCGAACTGCTCCATGGACTTCTTGTCGACGTGCGGGGAGCGGTTGACCGAAAGCTTCACGATGTGGGTGGGCAGCGGGATGGGACCCGAGACGCGGGCGCCGGAGCGCTTGGCGGTTTCCACGATTTCCGAGGCGGACTGGTCGATGACGCGATAGTCGAAGCCCTGGAGTTTGATGCGAATGCGTTGGCCTTTCATGGCGGGATAAAGAACGGAGGTTAAAGTTAGGTACGGGCGGGGCCCTTGGCGTTGGTCTCGACAATCTTCGCAAGCTGCGAGTTCGGAACCTGCGCGAAGTGGGACGGAGTGATGGACGCGCTGGCGCGGCCCTTCGAAAGCGAGCGGATGTCGGTGACGTAGCCGAACAGGAGCTCGAGCGGGACGTGCGCCGAGATGATGCACGCGCCGGTCTTGTTCTCCATGCCCTGGATCTGGCCGCGGCGGCGGTTGATGTCACCCATCAGGTCGCCCTGATATTCCTCGGGGGTGGTGACCTCGACGCCCATGATGGGCTCGAGCAGGATCGGGCCGGCCTGCTTCATCGCTTCCTTGAAGGCGAAGATGCCGGCCATCTTGAAGGCCATTTCGGACGAGTCGACCTCGTGGAAGGAGCCGTCAGTGATGCGGATGATGGCATCGACCACGGGGAAGCCGGCGATGACGCCGTTGTTGGCGCCCTCGAGCAGGCCGTCGGTGGCGGGCTTGATGAATTCCTTCGGGATGGAGCCGCCGACGGTCTCGTTGATGACCTCGACGCCCTTGCCCTTCTCGTTGGGTTCCATCTTGACGACGACGTGGCCGTACTGGCCCTTGCCGCCGGACTGACGGATGAACTTGCCCTCGCCCTCGGCCGCCTTGGTGATGGTCTCACGGTAGGCGATCTGGGGCTTGCCGGAAGTGGCCTCGACCTTGAACTCGCGCTTCATGCGGTCGATGATGATCTCGAGGTGCAGCTCGCCCATGCCGGCGAGGATGGTCTGACCCGTGTCCTGGTCGGTCTTGACGCGCAGGGTCGGATCCTCGGCCACGAGGCGCTGGAGCGCCACGCCGAGCTTTTCCTGGTCGCCCTTGGAGTTCGGCTCGATGGACATCGAGATGACGGGCTCGGGGAAGGACGGCGGCTCGAGACGGATGTCGAAATCCTCGTCGCACAGGGTGTCGCCGGTGATGACTTCCTTGATGCCGACGACGGCGCAGATGTCACCCGCGTAGGCGACCTCGATTTCCTCGCGCTCGATGGCGCGCATGAGGACGAGGCGGGAGACGCGCTCGCTGCGGCGGGTGCGGGGATTGTAGAGGGACATGCCGCGCGGCAGCTGGCCGGTGTAGACGCGGAAGAACACGAGGCGGCCCACGAAGGGATCGTTCCAGAGCTTGAACGCGAGACCGGCCATCTTGGCCTTGTCGTCGACGACGGCCTCGACGACCTTGCCGTCGCTGTCCTGGCCCTGCATGGGGGGGACGTCGATGGGGCTCGGGAGGTAGTTGACGACGCAGTCGAGCAGGCGCTGGACACCCTTCTTCTTGAAGGCGGAGCCCGGGATGACGCCGGTGAACTGGAGGGAGATGGTGGCCTTGCGGACGCCGAGCATCAGCTCTTCGACGCTGATCTCCTCGCCGTTGAGGTACTTCTCGGCGATGACGTCATCAAAGTCGCACACGGCCTCGATGAGCTTCTCGCGGTATTCCTTGGCCTGGGCGGCCATCTCCGCGGGGATCGGCATCGTCTTGGGCTTCATGCCCAGCTGGTCGGCCGGATCCTCCTCGAAGGAGTAGGCGACGTTCTGCACGAGATCGACGAGACCGGAGAAGTTCTCCTCCTTGCCGATCGGGATGAAGATGGGATGGGCGTTGGCCTTGAGCTTCTCGCGCATCTCGGAGACGGCGCGGAAGAAGTCGGCGCCGGTGCGGTCCATCTTGTTGATGAACGCCACGCGCGGCACCTTGTACTTGTTGGCCTGGCGCCAGACGGTCTCGGACTGGGGCTGCACGCCGGCGACGGCGCAGAACACGGCGACGGCGCCGTCGAGCACGCGGAGCGAGCGCTCGACCTCGGCGGTGAAGTCCACGTGACCGGGGGTGTCGATGATATTGATGCGCTGCTTAATGCCCTTCCAGGGACCCCAGGAAGCGTTCCAGGCGCAGGAAATGGCGGCGGCGGTGATCGTGATGCCGCGCTCGCGCTCCTGCTCCATCCAGTCGGTGACGGTGGAGCCCTCGTGCACCTCGCCCATCTTGTGGACGGCGCCGGAGTAGAAGAGGATGCGCTCGGTCGTGGTCGTCTTGCCGGCGTCGATGTGCGCGGCAATACCGATGTTACGCGTCCATTCCAGCGGGAACGGACGGTCCTTCGAGTTGACCGACGAGGTTTTCGCCTTGTCGGTGACGACAGTGATCTTGATGGGAGAAGCGACGGACATGATCGGGTGATTCCTTACCAGCGGAGATGGGCGAAGGCGCGGTTGGCCTGGGCCATCTTGTGCATTTCTTCCTTCTTCTTCACCACGGAGCCGGTGTTGTTGTAGGCGTCCACGATCTCGGCGGCGATGGCCTCGCGCATCGGGATGCCCTTGCGGCCGTTGGCGGCGTCGACAATCCAGCGGAGGGCCAGGGATTCCTGGCGCTCAAAGGTGATTTCCACGGGAACCTGGTAGGTGGCGCCACCGACGCGGCGGCTCTTGACCTCCAGCTTCGGGCGGGCGTTTTCCATCGCGCCCATCAGCAGGTCGACCGGGTCGCCCTTCTGGAGCTTCTCGCTCACCTTCTCGAAGGCACCGTAGACGATGCGCTCGGCGAGCGTGCGCTTGCCGCTCTTCATGATGACGTTGATCAGGTGGGTCACCAGGGCGCTGTTATAGCGGACATCCGGGACGGTGGGGCGATGAGTGGCTCTGCGGCGACGTGACATGGTGGCGGAAAAAGAACGGGTTTACTTGGCGGCCTTCGGGCGCTTGACGCCGTATTTGGAACGGGAACGACGGCGCTTCTCGACACCGGTGGCGTCGAGGGTGCCGCGGACAATGTGGTAACGCACGCCGGGGAGATCCTTCACGCGGCCACCGCGCACGAGCACAATGGAGTGCTCCTGGAGGTTGTGGCCCTCGTCGGGGATATAGGAGATGACCTCGGTGCCGTTCGTGAGGCGGACCTTCGCGACTTTGCGGATGGCCGAGTTCGGCTTTTTCGGCGTGCGGGTCATGACCTGCACACAAACGCCGCGGCGGAAGGGATTACCCTGCAACGCCGGAGCCTTGGACTTCGCAACGACTTTGCGGCGTCCTTTTCTCACGAGTTGGTTGATGGTTGGCATGTGTTTGGATGAAAGGTTGGGAAAAGTGGAAAAGGCGCGGAACCTACCGGAGCAAGGGCCCCCGGCAAGAACTATTTCGCGCTTTATGGGAAACACGACTTCAGGCGGGGGATTCCCACTCGAAATCGCGGCGTCTCAGGTGCCTCTACAGTTTGGCTGCAGTGGCTGTAAGTGACGATAGGGAGGGTCAGAAAAGCAGGGGGCCTGACCCTACTTCAAGAGTTAAATCGAAAAAACAGCGGAAAAGTTATTCACAAGGGCTGAAACTGGCCTGGCGGAGGCCTACTCCCCTGCCCTGTCGGCCGCCACACGCGGGTCGAGTGACGCGACCCGGGAGCCTGCATGGAACCAAATTGCGGCTGGGGCCCGAACCGTGGACAAAAAGAACGCCCGACCCCAGAGGGGCCGGGCGAGAAGACATCCGGAGCAAGGCTCAACAGACATCTTTTTGGCGGGAGGACCTGCAGAATCCCCATTCTCCTCTCAAAAACAACGTCAATTTTTGCTTTAGCCGGGGGCGGCGACGGCCTAAACAAACGCCCGCGGCCCGGCCTGCTCAGGCGTGACTTCCGCCCCCCACCCTGTCTACCTCCCCATCCATGCGTTCGCTGAGGTCCATCGGTATTTCCGAAGAAAAATTCCAGCCCTGGCTGCGCCGGGAGATACTGCAGGCGCTAAAATGGGGGGCGGGCCTCCTCCTCGGTGGCTTGGCGCTGGCCGGGGGGCTGACTGCGGTTTCCCCAAGCTTTGCCGGCACCTGGACCACGTTTAACTATCAACTCTCCAGTGTGGCGCTGGACCAGCACCCGGTCGCCCTGGTGCGGACCTTCGCCGCCCGCCTGCGCGAGAGCGAGTATGGGTGGGCCCCACTGGGACTGGGTGCCCCCTTTAACATCACCGAGGCCCGCCAGCGCCTGAAGAGCGACTTCCCCGAGGTCGCGAGCGTGGTGGACGGCGTGCCCCAGGTCCCCCGCGCCCTGAGTCTGAAACGGGCCAATCCCGCCCGTTACGAACAACGTCTGGCCGAGTACGTGGCCCGTCATCAGCGGATCGAATCCGTGCGCTTCACCAGCCTGTACGACCGGGACGACCTGTTCTCCCCGCCCAACGCCAATGTGAAGCTCGGGTTGTTCGCGACCAAGGTTTTTGGCCTGCTGGATGCCCTGCTTTACACGCTCAGCACGATTGTCGGCGGCGGGCTCCCCGGGGTATTGCTCTTTGGCACGGTCCTGAGCCTCTCCGCCCCGGCCCTCTGGCGCTCCCGGCGTCCGGCGCGGATCTGGCTCAAGCTGCTCGCGTGGCCCACCCTCGCCAGCGCCCTCATTTGGGGGGCAATTTTCTTCATGGCGGTGGCCTCGGCGATGCTCGGCGGGTTCACACCTAACACGTCGGCCGTGACGCTGCTGGCCACCCTGCCCCTGCTCTTTACCCTGGCCAAGGCCCCGTTGCATCTGGCGGAGACTCTTGTTACCCCGGCCAAAAAATGGGACGGCATCGATCGGCGCAAACCGCGTCCGCCCGAGGCGCCCCCGGGCATGACAACGCCGCCGATTGGCGGGGCTTAAGAGCGAGGGCACCCACGTCACCCGCAAGGGGCCGGGCCGGGCGATTCCTCCCCGGCGTTCCTCGCGCTTTCACCGACCGGCCGCGCCCCTCGGCAGAGGCGCAAAAAAAGCCGCCCGGTCTTGCGACCAGGCGGCTTGAAAGGTGTGGAGTTCCGTCGGCTTAGCTCGCCTCGGCCGTGGCCTTGGGGGCCTCGTCCATCGGGATCTCGCCGCCGAGGGGCAGCGTGACCTTGAGCTTCTTGTAGGCCGGGAGTCCGGTGCCCGCAGGGATCAGGTGACCCATGATGACGTTTTCCTTGAAGCCCTTGAGCGTATCGACCTTGCCCAGCGTCGAGGCGTCGGTGAGGACGCGGGTCGTCTCCTGGAAGGAGGCGGCCGAGATGAAGCTCTCGGTCTCGAGCGAGGCCTTGGTGATGCCCAGCAGGATCGGCTCGGCCTCGGCCGGCTTGCCGCCGGCGGTCTCCATGCGCTTGTTTTCGCGCAGGAAGGCGATGCGGTCGATCTGCTCGCCCCAGAACCACTCGGTGTCACCCGGATCGCTGATGCGGACCTTGCGGAGCATCTGGCGGATGATGACCTCGATGTGCTTGTCGTTGATCGACACGCCCTGGAGACGATAGACTTCCTGCACCTGGCCGATGAGGAACTCATACAGCGCGGTCGGCCCGAGGATTTCCAGAATCTCATGCGGATCGGCGGAGCCTTCCGTGAGATGCTGGCCCTTGTGGACGACGTCGCCGGCCTGCACGATGATGTGCTTGCCGTGCGGGATGAGGTGTTCCTCTTCCGCGCCGGACTCTTCCTGGCGGACGACGAGCTTGCGCTTGCCGCGGATGGAGCCCTCGAAGGAGACGACACCCTCGATGCGGGCCATCTCGGCGGCTTCCTTCGGGCGGCGGGCTTCGAAAAGCTCGGCCACGCGGGGGAGACCACCGGTGATGTCCTTGGTGACGGACGCCTGACGCGGGGTCTTGGCGAGCAGCGCACCGGGCTGGATGATGTCACCCTCGGCGACCGCGACCTGCGCGCCCGTCGGGATGGAGTAAGCGGCGACCGGCTTGCCGTGATCGTCGCGAACTTCGATCTGCGGGTTGAGGTCTTCCTTGTGCTCGATGACCACGGTCGCGATGCGGCCGGTGGATTCGTCGAGCTCGCGCTTCACGGTCACACCCGGGATCATGTCCTTGAAGTGGAGCGTGCCGGCCTTCTCGGAGAGGACCGGGATGTTGTACGGATCCCACTGGGCGATGGTCTGGCCCTTGGTGACCTTGTCGGCGTCGGAGACGGAGAGGAAGGTGCCGACCACGATCGGGTAGGACTCCAGCTCGCGGTCGTTGTCGTCGAGGATCTGCAGCGAACCGGTCTTGTTGAGGACGATGTTGAAGCCCTCGGCGGTCTGCACGAGACGGAGGCCGCGGTATTTGACGATACCGGAATTGCGGACCTTGATCTCGGGGTTCTTCGAGCCGGCGGAAGCGACGCCACCGATGTGGAAGGTACGCATGGTGAGCTGCGTGCCGGGCTCGCCGATGGACTGGGCGGCGATGATGCCGACGGAGTCACCGATCTTCGCGACCTTGTTGGTGGCGGGATTGATGCCGTAGGACTTCGCGTCGATGCCGTGCTCGCTGGTGGAGGTGAGCGGCGAGAGCACCTTGATGCGCTCGATGCCGGAGTCGTCGATCCGCTTGCCCAGCTCCTCGGTGATGAGTTCGCCGGCGCCGACGATGGTCTTCGTCGGGTTGAGGGGATCGTAGACGTCGTCGGCCGAGAACCGGCCCACGATGCGTTCCGCGAGGGAGACCAGCATGGTTTCGCCTTCGAAGATCGCCTTCTTCCAGATGCCGTCGCGGGTGCCGCAGTCTTCCTCGGTGATGACCACGTCCATGGCCACGTCGCACAGCTTGCGCGTCATGTAGCCGGCGTCGGCGGTCTTGAGGGCGGTGTCGGCGAGACCCTTGCGGGCGCCGTGGGTCGAGATGAAGTACTCGAGCACCGTGAGGCCCTCGCGGAAGGAGGACAGGATGGGGCGCTCGATGATCTCGCCGGAGGGCTTGGCCATGAGGCCGCGGAGACCGCACAGCTGGCGAACCTGCTGCTTGTTACCGCGGGCGCCGGAATCCATCATGATGTAAACCGGATTCACCTCGGTGCGGCCGTCGTTGTTCTCGAGCTTGGCGAAGACCGCCTTGGCGATGCGGTCGGTGGCGCCGGTCCAGATGTCGATGATCTTGTTGTAGCGCTCGCCGGAGGTGATGATGCCCTTCTTGTACTGGGACTCGACCTCGTCGACCTTCTTGCGTGCGTCGGCCACGATCTCCTTCTTGTTCTCGGGGATGATCATGTCGTCGATACCGATAGAGATACCGGCCTGCATGGCGGTCTGGAAGCCCAGCTCCTTCAGCTTGTCGAGGGTCTCGACCGTGACGCGGTCACCCGCCACCTTGTAGGTGTTGAGGATGAGGTCGCCCAGCTTGCCCTTCGGCACCG
The DNA here is from genome assembly GCF_001746835.1 of Lacunisphaera limnophila. NCBI lineage: Bacteria > Pseudomonadati > Verrucomicrobiota > Opitutia > Opitutales > Opitutaceae > Lacunisphaera > Lacunisphaera limnophila. The sequence goes on from NZ_CP016094.1 coordinate 537,657, forward strand.
GGAAGTTGATGAAACCGAGACCGGCGGGCCAGATCTGGTTGAAGATCACGCGGCCGACGGTGGTGAGAAGCACCTTGCGCTCCTTGTTGCCGTAGACGGTGTCCTTGCCGAAATCGGGGTTCGGGACGTGGATCCAATCGTGCACCTTGAGGGCGCCGTCCATCTTGACGTACTGGACTTCCTGGAGGCCGGAGAGCAGCGGCACGCGGACGCCCTTGGCGGGCTTGGCGCGCGGCTCGACGGACAGGTAGTAGGCGCCGAGGACGATGTCCTGCGACGGCGTGAGGATCGGCTTGCCGGAGGACGGCGAGAAGATGTTGTTCGTGGACATCATCAGGAGTTTGCACTCCAGGATGGCCTCGAGGGACAGCGGCACGTGGACGGCCATCTGGTCACCGTCGAAGTCCGCGTTGTAGGCGGTACAGACGAGGGGGTGGACGCGGATGGAGGAACCCTCGATGAGCACGGGCTCGAAAGCCTGGATCGAGAGACGGTGCAGGGTCGGCGCGCGGTTGAGCAGCACCGGGTGGCCCTTGGTGACCTCCTCGAGGATGTCCCAGACTTCCGGGGACTTCTTCTCGATCATCTTGCGGGCACCGCGGACGGTGTGCACGAAGCCGAGTTCCTTGAGGCGGCGGATGATGAACGGCTCGAAGAGCACGAGCGCCATCTTCTTGGGCAGACCGCACTGGTTGAGCTTGAGCTCGGGACCGATGACGATGACGGAGCGGCCGGAGTAGTCGACGCGCTTGCCGAGCAAGTTCTGGCGGAAGCGGCCCTGCTTGCCCTTGAGCATGTCGGAGAGCGACTTCAGGGCGCGATTGCCGGCGCCCGTGACGGGGCGGCCGTGGCGGCCGTTGTCGAACAGAGCGTCGACGGCCTCCTGGAGCATGCGCTTTTCGTTGTGGATGATGACGTCGGGCGTCTTCAGCTGCATCAGGTTCCGCAGACGGTTGTTGCGGTTGATGACGCGGCGATAGAGATCGTTGAGGTCGGAGGTCGCGAAGCGGCCACCCTCGAGCGGGACGAGGGGGCGCAGGTCCGGCGGGATGACCGGGAGGACTTCCATGACCATCCACTCGGGACGGGACTTGGAGCTGATGAAACCGCCGATGACCTTGAGACGCTTCGAGAGCTTCTTCTTGATCTGCTTCGAGCGGGTGGCGCGCATCGTCTCGTGGAGCTCGGCGACGACGGCCTCCATGTCGATCTGGGTGAGCACGTCGCGGACGGCCTCGGCGCCCATCTTGGCGGTGAAGGCATCGGCGCCGTACTCATCGACGGCCTGCTGGTACTCGGTCTCGGTGAGGAGCTGCTTGAGCTCGAGCGGCGTCTTGCCCGCGTTGGTCACCATGTAGTTCTCGTAGTAGATGACGCGCTCGAGCGAACGGGCGGTCATGTCGAGCAGGAGGCCAAGGCGGCTCGGCATGCTCTTGAGGAACCAGATGTGGGCGACGGGGACGGCGAGCTCGATATGGCCCATGCGCTCGCGACGGACGCGGGCGATGGTCACCTCGACGCCGCAGCGATCGCACACGACATCCTTGTACTTGATGCGCTTGTACTTGCCGCAAGCGCACTCGTAGTCACGCACCGGGCCGAAGATCTTTTGACAGAAAAGACCACCCGGCTCGGGCTTGAAGGTGCGGTAGTTGATGGTCTCGGGGTTCTTGACCTCACCCTTGGACCAGGCGCGGATGGTTTCCGGCGCGGCGACGGTGATCGAAACGTTGTCGAACTGATTCTCGTCCGAACCGAGGACGGAACGGACTTCTTCGCGGGCGTGTTCGGTGCTCATTATGATTGTGCTCCCAGTATTGTGTTAAGTGTTAGCGGGTGCCCGTGCCACCGAGGGCCTCGCCCAGCGCGGTGCGCTTGGCGAGTTTGATGTCGAGACCGAGGGCCTGCATTTCCTTGACCAGGACGTTGAACGATTCCGGCGTGCCGGCGCTCAGCGTGTTGTCGCCCTTGACGAGCGACTCGTAGATCTTGGTGCGGCCGTTGACGTCGTCGGACTTGACCGTGAGGAGCTCCTGCAGCGTGTGCGCCGCGCCGTAGGCCTCGAGCGCCCAGACCTCCATCTCGCCGAAGCGCTGGCCGCCGTACTGGGCCTTGCCGCCCAGCGGCTGCTGGGTGACGAGGGAGTAAGGACCGACCGCGCGGGCGTGGATCTTGTGCGACACGAGATGGTTCAGCTTCATCATGTAGATGTAGCCGACGACGACCTCCTGATCGAGTTTCTCGCCGGTGCGACCGTCGAAGAGCGAGGACTTGCCGGTGGAAGGCAGCTTGGCCTCCTTGAGGTAGCCGCGCACCTTGCTCTCGGGGATGCCGTCGAACACGGGGGTGGCCACCTTGATGCCGAGCTTTTTGCAAGCCCAGCCGAGGTGGGTCTCGAGCACCTGACCCACGTTCATGCGCGAAGGCACGCCGAGGGGGTTGAGACAGATTTCGATCGGGGTGCCGTCGGGCAGGAAGGGCATGTCCTCTTCCGGCACGATCTTGGCGACGACGCCCTTGTTACCGTGGCGGCCGGCCATCTTGTCACCGACCTCGAGCTTCTGCTTTGTGGCGATGTAGACCTTGACCTGCTTGATGACGCCGGGACCGCCGTCCTCGCCGGTCTCGATGCTGGCGATCTTGCGTTCGCGGTCGCCTTCCAACTCGTCGAACTTCGACTGGAAGGAGGCGATGATCTCCATGATCTTGATGCGGACCGGGGAGGGATCGATCTCGATGTGCTTCGCGACGGCCGCGAGCTTGCGCAGGAGCGTCTTCGTGATCTTGCGGTTGGCCGGGATGATGATTTCGCCGGACTGGCCGTTGATGACGTCGAGGGGGATCTTCTCGCCGAGGAGGATGTTGGAGAGCGCCTCGGTCAGCTGCTCGCGCAGCTTGTCCATTTGCGTCTTATAATCTTCCTGGATCTGCTTCACCTGGCGGCGGCGGTCGGACGGGGACATGCGGTCGCGCTCCGCGTCGAGGCGGCTGGTCGAGACCTTCACGTCCATGATGATGCCGTTCACACCGGAGGGAACGATGAGGGAGGTGTCCTTCACGTCGGCGGCCTTCTCGCCGAAGATGGCGCGAAGGAGCTTCTCTTCGGGAGCGAGCTCGGTCTCGGACTTCGGGGTGATCTTGCCGACGAGGATGTCGCCGGGCTTCACCTCGGCACCGACGCGGATGACGCCGTTGTGGTCGAGGTTCTTGAGGGCTTCCTCGCCGATGTTCGGGATGTCGCGGGTGATCTCCTCAGGCCCGAGCTTCGTGTCACGCGCGGTGACCTCGAATTCCTGGACGTGGATGGAGGTGAAGATGTCTTCCTTCAGCACCTTTTCGGAGATGAGGATGGCGTCTTCGAAGTTGTAGCCGTTCCACGGCATGAAGCCGACGAGCACGTTGCGGCCGAGTGCGAGCTCGCCGTGGTCGGTCGAGGGACCGTCCGCGATGCACTCGCCCTTCTTGACCTTCTGGCCCTTCTTGACGATCGGGCGCTGGGAGAAGCAGGTGCCGGCGTTCGAGCGCATGAACTTGCGGAGTTCATACACGAAGACGTGGTCCTTCGGGTTGTGCTTCGGGTGGCGGGGCAGCTCGCCGTCCTTGGTGACGATGATCTGCTTGGCGTCGACGGAGGCGACGATGCCGGGTTCCTCGGCGATGACGACGGTCTTGGAGTCGCTCGCGAGACGGGCCTCGAGGCCGGTGCCGACGAACGGCGCCTCGGTCTGGAGGAGCGGCACGCCCTGGCGTTGCATGTTCGAGCCCATCAGCGCGCGGTTGGCGTCGTCGTGCTCAAGGAACGGGATCAAGCCGGCGGCGACGGACACCACCTGCTTGGGGGAGACGTCCATCAGGTCGACCTCGTCGGCGGCGACTTCGAGGAAGTTGCCGGAGTTACGGGCGGTGACCTTGCCGATGAAGTTACCCTTGTCATCGACCTCGGCGTTGGCCTGGGCGATGGTCTTGCCTTCCTCCTGGTCGGCGGTGAGGTAGACGACCTTGTCGGTGACGCGGCCCTTCTCCTTCTCGACGACCCGGTAGGGCGCCTCGATGAAGCCGAACTCGTTCACGCGGGCATAGGTGGACAGGGAATTGATGAGGCCGATGTTCGGACCTTCCGGGGTCTCGATCGGGCAGATGCGGCCGTAGTGCGACGGGTGCACGTCGCGGACTTCGAAGCCGGCGCGCTCGCGGTTGAGGCCGCCCGGTCCAAGGGCCGACAGGCGGCGCTTGTGGGTGAGCTCGGCGAGCGGGTTGATCTGGTCCATGAACTGCGACAGCTGGGAGCGCGCGAAGAAATCGCGGATCACGGTCGTCAGGGCCTTCGGGTTGATCAGCTTCTGGGGCGTGATCGAGTCGACGCTCTGGTCATAGAGGGTCATGCGCTCGCGAACGAGACGCTCCGTGCGGCTGAGGCCGACGCGGCACTGGTTGGCGAGGAGCTCGCCCACGGTGCGGACGCGGCGGGAACCGAGGTGATCGATATCGTCGACGATGCCGTCGCTCTTCTTGAGGCGGACGAGATACTTGGTGGCGGCGACGACGTCGGCGCTCTCGAGGATGCGGTTTTCCAGGTCGATCTTGAGGTCGAGCTTCTGGTTGATCTTGTAGCGGCCGACGCGGCCGAGGTCGTAGCGCTTGGGATCGAAGAAGAGGCGCTTGAGCAGGGCCTTGGCGTTCGCCGTGGTCGGGGGCTCGCCCGGACGCAGCTTCTTGTAGATTTCCTTGAGGGCCTCCTCCTCGTTGCGGGTCGGGTCCTTCTTGAGCGCGCGGATGATGGCGCCCTCGTCGCTGGTGGTGTCGATGACGCGCATCGACTTGATGTCGTGCTTCTCGAAGGTGCGGATGATGGCCTTGGTGAGCGGCTCGTAGGCGCGCGCGAGGACCACGCCCTTCTGGGCGTCGATCACGTCGTCGACCAGCACGAGGGTGGAGACGTTTTCGAGGTCGAGCGCCTTGCTGACCTTGAGGTCCTGAAGCTCGTAGAAGAGGCCGAGGATGTCCACGTCCTGGCTGAAGCCGATGGAGCGGAGGAGGGTCGTGATGAGGAATTTGCGGCGGCGGCGGCGGCGGTCGAGGTAGACGTAGAGGAGGTCGTTATTGTCGAACTGGACCTCGAGCCAGGTGCCGCGGTCGGGGATGATGCGGAAGGAGTGCAGCAGCTTGCCGTTCGGGTGGGTGGCCACCTCGAAGCAGATGCCGGGCGAACGGTGGAGCTGGGAGACGACGACGCGCTCGGCGCCGTTGATGATGAACGAGCCGCGCTCGGTGACCATGGGGATGTCGCCCATGAAGATCTCCTCGTCCTTGATGAAGTCTTCCTCGCGGAGGCGGAGCTTCACGTAGAGCGGAACGGCGTAGGTGGTGCCCTCGCGGAGGCACTCGATCTCGGAGCTCTTGGGCTCGCCGATCGTGTAGGAAACGTACTCGAGCGTCAGGCGCTCGTCGTAGGAATTGATCGGGAACACCTCACGGAAGACGGCCTCGAGGCCGTAGGGCTTGCGCTGCTTCTCAGGCGTATCCTTCTGGAGATACTCGAGGTAGGAGCTGATCTGCAGCTCGATGAGGTTCGGCGGCTGGATGACTTCGCGGAGTTTGCCGAAGTTAATGCGTTCGGTGTGAGTGCGGTCGGCCATGGAATTTCCCGTGTAGATGTGAACTGAAAAAAGGAGCGGAACTCACTCGCCGACGCCAAGACTGCGGCGCGGCAAGGTAGCAAAACGGCGCCCGGACGCGGGGTCCTGGGACGCGGAAAGAACAAAAGAACGAAAGCCGAAAGACAGGCCGCGGTTGGACGCGGCCTGTCTCGTAGAATCGAGCGGGTTGAAGCGGGTAAACGCCAAGCGGTTACTTGAGCTCCACCTTGGCGCCGGCGGCCTCGAGCTTCTTCTTGATGTCCTCGGCCTCGGCCTTGTTGACGCCTTCCTTGACGGGCTTCGGCGCGCCTTCCACCAGGTCCTTGGCTTCCTTGAGGCCCAGGCCGGTGATGGCGCGGACTTCCTTGATGGCGCCGATCTTGTTCGCGCCGGCCTCGACGAGGACGACGGTGAACTCGGTCTTCTCCTCGGCGGCGGCCGCGGGGGCGGCACCGGCGGCGGGGCCGGCGGCGACAGCCGCGGCGGCGGAAACGCCCCACTTCGCCTCGAGATCCTTCACGAGGGTGGCGAGTTCGAGGATCGGCTGGGCGGACAGCCATTCAATGACTTGGTCTTTGGTGATGTTGCTCATGGTATGTTCTCCTGAAGCGGCTAGCGGTCTCGAATGAGACGCGTTTAAGGGACGTATCCCCTAGCCTCTTCCTTGGATAGTTGCTTCCGGCCGGAGCCGGAAAATTTGGGTTGGATGGGTTAGGCGGCCGGAGCAGCGGGCTGCTCCTTCTTGACCTTGGCGTCGAGGACGCGGACGAAGGCGGCACCCTGCATGGTGAGGAGGCCGAGGAACATCGAGCGCAGCGCGTCGAAGGAAGGCAGATCGGCGAGCTTCGCCAGATCGGCGGCCGTCATCAGCTTCTTGTCGAGCACGCCGACCTTGACCTCGAGTTTCTGCTTTTCCTCGATGAACTTTTTCAGGGTCTTGGCGACGCCGGCGGGGTTCTTGCCGCCGACCACGACGGCCGTCTGGCCGGAGAGGGAGCCCTCGAGGTCGGGCAGGCCCATGGCCTTGGCCGCGACGCGGAAGGAGCTGTTCTTCACGACGTGGAACTCGGCCTTCTCGGGGGCCAGGCGCTTGCGCAGCTCGGCCGCGTCGGCGACGGTGAGTTTCGTGAAATTGGTCAGGATGACGTAGTCGGACTTCTTGAGGTGCCCGCTGACTTCATCGATCAGGTATTGTTTTTCTGCTCTCATGGTGCGGGGCTCCTTAGAATTTGTTGAACTCGGTGGACGCCAGCTTGACGCCGGGGCTCATGGACGAGGAGAGCGTGACGCTCTTGATGTAGTGGCCCTTGAACGCGGCCGGCTTGGCCTTGCCGATGGCCTCGAGGACCGCGGCGACGTTCTCGGAGATCTGGGCGGTGGTGAAGGAGCGCTTGCCGACGCCGACGCCGATGTTGGCGGTCTTGTCGACCTTGAACTCCACGCGGCCGGCCTTGACGGCCTTGATGCCGGCGGGGATGTCGTCGGTGACGGTGCCGGACTTCGGGTTGGGCATGAGGCCCTTGGGACCGAGGACGCGGGCGAGGGTGCGGACCTGCTTCATGGCCTCGGTGGTCGCGATCGCGACGTCGAAGTCGAGCCAGCCGGCGTTGATCTTGGTCATCAGCTCGGCGAGGCCGGCGTGATCGGCACCGGCGGCGAGGGCCTTGTCGGCATCGTCGGTGAAGACGATGACGCGGACCTTCTTGCCGGAACCGTTGGGCAGCGGCGTGGTGCCGCGGACCATCTGGTCGCCCTGGGCGGGATCAACCCCGAGGCGGAAGGACAGCTCGATGGTCTCATCGAACTTGGCCTTGGGGAACTTGGCGAGGATCTCCACCGCTTCGTTCAGGGGATACTCCTTGGTGAGGTCAGCGGCCTTGGCGGCGCTGTTGTAGCGTTTGCTGTGTTTGACGGGCATGTTGGACTCCTTGCGGTGCGAACGTCCGTGAGGACTCCCGCGGTGAGTTGCTGGGCTGGGTGAAAATTAGTCGACGACTTCGATGCCCATGTTGCGGGCGGTGCCGGCGATCATGCGGATGGCGGCCTCTTCGCTGTTGGCGTTGAGGTCGGCCTTCTTGAGTTTGATGATCTCGAGGATCTGCTTCTTCGTGACCTTGCCGACCTTGTCCATGTTGGGCTTGGCGGAACCGGAGGCGATGCCGGCGGCCTTCTTCAGGAGGACGGAAGCCGGGGGCGACTTCAGGATGAAGGTGAAGGATTTGTCGCTGTAGACGGTGATCACGACCGGGATGATCATGCCGTTCTGGTCCTTGGTCTTCGCGTTGAACTCCTTGCAGAAGCCCATGATGTTGACGCCTTGGGCGCCGAGGGCGGGACCGACCGGGGGCGCCGGATTGGCGGCACCGGCGGGGAGCTGGAGACGGACGTAACCTTGAATTTTCTTGGCCATGGTAAGGGAGGGTGGACTGGTTGGTGGTGAGGGCGGCTGGATCAGCTTTCAGAGGCGCGCTGGACCTGCCAGTATTCGAGTTCGACGGGCGTAAACCGACCGAAAATGGAGACGGAAATCTTGAGCTTGCCACGGGCGGGGTCGACCTCGTCGACGCGGCCGGTGAGGTTGGCGAAGGCGCCGTCCGTGATCTTGAGCTCCTCGCCCACCTCGAAGGTGACCTTGGGCACTTCCTTGCCGGTGGCGGCCTCGACGCGGGCCTTGATCTCGTCGATCTCGTTCTGCCGGAGCGCGGCGGGATGATCGCCGCCGACAAAGCCGATGACGCCCGAGGCGTCCTTCACGAAGTAGAAGGGCTTGATCATGACCTTCTTTTCCTCGTCGTAGAGGCACATGTTGATGAACACGTAGCCCGGGTAGAGCTTGCGCACCTTGGTGGACTTCTTGCCGTTCTTGACCTCGGAAACGATCTCGGTCGGCAGGAGCACCTCGTGCACCTGGTCGTCGAGCTCCTCGGCCTTCTTGAACTTCTCGATGTAGTTCTTCACCTTGTTCTCCTGGCCGGAGAGCGTGTGCAGGGCGAACCACTGGGCATTGGAAGTCTGGGTGGACATCGGGAACGAAGGGAAGGTTAACGGCTGACCCACTCAGTGACGGCGTTCACGACATTCAGCAGCGCGAAGTCGCTGACGCTCGTGAACAGGCCGAGCAGAAGGCACGCGACGATCACGACGATGGTCGAATCCTTGAGTTCGGACTTGGTCGGCCAGCTGGCTTTCTGCAACTCGCCAACGAGTTCGCTGAAGAAGAGGCGGGCGGAGCGGAAGGGATTGGCCATGTGATTTGTCGGGCGAAGGTGGCAGGGGCGGAGGGAATCGAACCCCCAACCAACGGTTTTGGAGACCGCTACTCTACCAATTGAGCTACACCCCTGTGGTTATTTCTTTTAGACGACACAGCCGGGACCCCCAAAGGGAGCCCCGGCAGCGTCGGTCTGAAGCTGGTTGAGGACGCTTATTCGGTGATCTCGGTGACACGACCGGCACCGATGGTGCGGCCGCCTTCCCGGATCGCGAACTTCTGGAGTTTCTCCATCGCGATGGGGGCGATGAGCTCGATGTCCACGGCGATGTTGTCGCCGGGCATGATCATCTCGACACCCTTCGGGAGGTTGACGACGCCCGTCACGTCCGTCGTGCGGAAGTAGAACTGGGGGCGGTAACCGTTGAAGAACGGCGTGTGGCGGCCACCCTCGTCCTTGGAGAGGACGTAGATTTCGGCCTTGGCCTTCTTGTGCGGGAGAATGGACTTCGGGGCGGCGATGACCTGGCCGCGCTCGATGCCTTCCTTGTCGATACCGCGGAGCAGGATGCCGACGTTGTCGCCCGCCTGGCCCTGATCGAGGAGCTTGCGGAACATCTCGATGCCGGTGACGACGGTGGTCGTCGTGTCCTTGAGGCCGACGATCTCAACGTTTTCGTTGAGCTTGACGATGCCACGCTCGATACGGCCCGTCGCGACGGTGCCGCGGCCGGTGATCGAGAAGACGTCCTCGACGGACATCAGGAAGGGCTTGTCGAGCTCGCGAGCGGGCTCGGCGATCTCGGAATCAAGGGCCTCCATGAGGGCCTGGATGGCGGCCTCGCCCTCCGGCTTGCCCTCGAGGGCGGCCGTGGCGGAACCGCGGATGATCTTGGCGGCCTTGCCGTCAAACTGGTACTTGGTGAGGAGATCGCGGATTTCCTCTTCGACGAGCTCGAGGAGGTCCGGGTCGTCGATGAGGTCGACCTTGTTAAGGAAGACGACCAGCTTCGGCACGCCGACCTGGCGGGCCAGGAGGATGTGCTCGCGGGTCTGGGGCATCGGGCCGTCAGCGGCGGAGACCACGAGGATGCCACCGTCCATCTGGGCGGCGCCGGTGATCATGTTCTTGACGAAGTCGGCGTGGCCGGGGCAGTCGACGTGCGCGTAGTGGCGCTTGTCGGACTCGTACTCCACGTGGGCGACCGAGATCGTGACGATCTTGGAGGCGTCACGGACGGTGCCACCCTTGGCGATGTCGGCGTAGGTCTTGACCTCGGCCAGACCCTTGCGGGCCTGGACGGCGAGAATCGAGGTGGTCAGCGTGGTCTTGCCGTGATCGACGTGACCGATCGTGCCGACGTTGACGTGCGGCTTCTTGCGTTCGAATGTTCCTTTAGCCATGTGGAGTAGTGGTTTTGGTTAGGTATTGAAGTGGTTGATCTTGATTAACGTCGGAGATCACCGACGTCGCCCTGGAGCCCAGAACCGGATTCGAACCGGCGACCTCGTCCTTACCAAGAACGTGCTCTACCAACTGAGCTATCTGGGCAGACCAAGTCACTGGCAAAAAACAAAGAGAACGACGAAGAAACGATTCCGGAAAAGGACCGTCAACTAGATTTTGTGCGAATTGGCAGATTTCTATGCCCCCACCACCACGCGATACCGTCCGGGAGGCAGTCTTTCGCCCAAATGGTAAGACCGGACCAGGTAATTCCGGAAAAAGCCATCCACCTCATCCCACCCCGAACCACCGGTCAGAATGAGGTCACCAATCAAACCGGCATTGCCTACCACCACGAGAAATTCCACAGGGGCGTAATCCGAGCGCGGTGGCTGAATTCCTGTAAGTGATTGTAAAAGAATAGCTTTACCACTTTTCAATTCACGTATCTCGAGAAATCCAGACCGGACAGCCAGCGTGGACTGCGGCCGGTCTATCTGGCCCATGCCGGCAAATGGCGCCTCATTCCCCTGCACCAGGACATCCGCCAGCTTCTCCGGTACCGGCGCCAGCTCCAAACCGTAGGGCGCGATGGCCTGCTCGCTGACGGTCAGTTTGGGATCAAAGCTCCCAAAAACCTCCCCGGGCAGTCTTTGGCGCGCCTGACTGAGTGGGGTTTGGCCATAATTCCACTGGGTCGGGAAAAACAACGGCGTCGGATCGAGCAGTTCCGCCCGCTCCTGCAATATGCGATCGTCACTGGTGGTGCCCGCGCCCGCCAACTGCACGAAGGGCGACGCCGTCGTCGCACGCACGGGCGGCGGGACCGGCTTGCTCTGCAGCCACCAGCCCCAGGCCCCCACCCCAGCCAAACCCGTGATGAGGCCGACCCATACCCGCCGCTTGATGCTGAACCGGGACTGCGTCATCGCGGCAGCCCCCTCAACGGGGAGCGGTCACAGGGGTCTGCTCAGCGGCGAGGAGCACATTGGCAAAGCCTACGGCCCGCGCCATCTCGCACAGGTCCAGAATGGCCTGCATGGAAACCTGCGCATCGGATCGCACGAGCATCACCGCCCCCGGGTGCTTCTCCGCATAAGCGGCCATGTGCGTCCGCAATTCCTTCAGATCGTACATGCCACCCTCGAACAGGATCACCTTGTCGCGGCGGTAACTCACCACCACCGAAGCCGGGCCCGCCCCGGCCTCGGCCCCGCTGATCTGGGGCAGCGCCAGCGTGCCTTCGTTGCCGAGCCCGACCGCCAGCCCGGGCGCCAGCACGAAGCGGGAGCCGAGCAGGCCGAAAAACAGCGCGATCAGCCCCACGTTCACCCACGCAAAAAAATCCAGGTCGCGCGGCGCCGGACTGAGTCGCGACTGCAGCTCCAGCGGTTGCGTGATCATGGCGCCCGCCCCCCGTCCTTGCGGTGATCGAGGGAGAGATACCGCAGCAGTTCGTTCCCGACCCATTCCATGTCCTGCACCAGGGCCCGGACGCGGCCCGCCAGAAAATGCCGCCCCAAATGGGCGGGGATCGCCACCACCAACCCCGCCGCGGCGGTGAGCAAGGCCTCCCACATGCCGCCAGCCAGCGCCTGCGGGGTAGCGTAGCTTCCGCCTTGGTTAAAGTACCAGAAGGTCTGGATCATGCCGAGCAGCGTGCCCAACAGGCCGAGGAGCGGGGCGATCTGCGCGATCGCTGCGAGCGAACTGATCCGCCTTTCCAGCACCGGCAGCTCGGCCAGCGCCGCTTCCTGCACGGCAAAGCGCATCGCCGGCTCGTCGTCCTGGGCATGGCGCAGGCCGGCCTTCACCAGCTTGGCCACGGGGCCGGGCGTTTCCTCGCACAGCGTGAGCGCCTCCATCAGTCGGTCCTTCTGCAGGAGATTCTTGATGCCGTTGAGGAATTCCGTCGAGCGGATCTGCCCGCGGTGCAGGAAGAGCGCACGCTCCACGAACACCACGAGCGCGGTCACCCCGAGCGCCACCAGCAGCCACATCACCGGGCCGCCGCGGACAAACACACTGTAACTGAAGGCTGTCATGCGAGTGCGCGCATCATGCGAGGGCGCTTCCGGTCGTCCATGCCAAAGCTCATGGCCCCGTCCCTCCGGTCGCCCGGAAACGGGCCAGCTTGGCCTGCGCCATCGCGGCGCCGCCCAGCTTGTTGTCCACGACCAGCTGGTAGGCGCGCTGCGCCTCGTCGAGCCGCCCCGCCTCCTCATGGATCTGCGCCAGCTCGATCAGGGACTTCGACAGCCAGTAGCGCCCCTTGGCCCCGAGCGTCGCGGCGGCGGTGGGCTCCAGCAGAAAGCCTTGCACCACCCCCCAGAACACGGTCTGCGCCCGGTCCGGCTGGCCGCGTTTGGCCAAGGCATAACCCCACTTGAAACCCGCCTCCATCCGCAGGTCCGGCGGCGCCGAGGGCAGGTCGCGCAACCGCTCGTAGATGGCCACGGCGCTCGCATGGTTCGAGACGTTGTTCGCCCCCTGGGCCAGCAGGCTGTCGGCCAGCGCCAGCTGGGCCAGCAATTCATCGGGGTGGCCCGCGTAATTGTTCAGCAGATATTCGTAGACAAGGCGCGCATTCGGAAAATCGTTCAGCTTGCGGAACAGGTCGCCCTGTTTCAGCCGGGCTTGGAAGACCAGGTCATCCGTGGGATAGCTCGTGATCAGCCGCTCCAACAGTTTGCTGGCTTCCTCGAGCTGTCGGTTCAGCCCCTGGCGCTCGAGGATCAGCGCCGCCTGGTAGAGCGCGAGCGGCGCGTACTCGCTTTTGGCGTAATCCTTCGTGTCGACGAAATCGATCAGCACACGCTGGGCGGCCGCCAGATCGCCCCGCTCCGAGAGGTGCCCGGCCTGCACCAGGTAGGAATACTGCGCGGCCAGAGTGTCCCGGAAATCCGCGCGCAGTCCGTCCAGCACCGCGAGTCCCTCCGGATCGCGGCCCAGGGTCAGCAGCGCCTGGGCCTTCAGCAACCGGGTGGTGCTGGTCACGTTGTCACGCAGGGCGACCTCCAGCCCGGTGGCCGACTGCAACGCCGTCAGCAACTCGTCGGTCAGGCGCAACGCCGTCTCGGCCTCGAGGTTGTCGTACGCGAGCCGCGCGCGGAGCCACTGCAACCGGATGCGCAGCTCCGGCGGCACGCCTTCCGCCCCGGTCGCCAGCAGACGTTCCACCCGGGCATAGGCGGCCGGCGCCTGGCCGCGCACTTGCATTTCCCGCACCAGGTTCCACTCGGCCTGCCAGCGGCTCACCGCGTCGAAGGCCGGCTCCGCCGCGGCTTCGTCCAGCTGGCTGGCGGCGGCTTCGAGCCGGTCGGCGCGGATCTCCGCCAGCACGCGCTGGAAGATCAGGATGCCCGCGGGCGCGGCCAGCGGCGCCTCCCGCAGCGCCGCGTCATAGGCGTCGGCCGCATTGCGATAATCCTCGGCGCGGAAAAACGCCTCCGCCAGCAACACCGCCAGCTCGGCGCGCTCCCGGCCCGGCGGCAACACCGCGCGCAGTTGCGCAATCACGTCGGCCGCCGTGCGATAGCGTTTCAGGTCCCACGCCACCGCCAGCCGCACGCCCAGCGCCTGGGCCTTCAGCGTCGTGGCGGGATAATTCTCCAGCAACCGCCGCGCGTCGTCCTCGGCGGGCGTGTATTCCTTGTCCTCCAGCGCCGACTGCGCGCGCACCAGCAGCAGGTCCTCGATGATCGGGCTGGTCGGGAGGGCGGCGATGCGCTCGCTCAGGTCGCGGCGCAGCTGCTCGCGCTCCGCCGGCGTCTTCGCGCCGCGGACCAGCAATTGCAGCGCCAGCCGGCGCGTCTCGGGCCGCTGCGCGTCGCGCAGCAGTTGGCGGAAGGCGTTCCGGCCCTCCTCGCTGCCCTCCCCAGCGATCAGGCCGAGCATGAGGCGCAGCTGGTCCCCGGCGTCGCGTTCGGTGGCGGGCAGCACGTTGAGCTGGCGCTTGAGCTCGGCTTGCGCCTCAGCCGAACGGCCCAGTTCCGCGAGAGCGGCCGCATAGGTCCGCACCGCCGTGTAGCCGGTGCGCGTGCCTTGAAAACGTTCCATGTTGCCGCGCAGCGTCGCCAGCTGCGCCTCGTTGGCCTGGCCCGAACCCAGGCGCGCCTGCTCCTGGCCCAGCACGAAACGGGCGCGCTGCAGGTCCGACACCGCGGCGCTGACCGCCTGCGCATAGAGGCCGTTCGCGCGCACGATGTCTCCCTCGGCATCGGTCACACTCGCTTCCAGGAAATACCACCAGCCGCGATCGGCCGCCGGCAGCTCTTCCACCTTGCCCGCGGCCAGCGCGGCGCGGGCCTGGGCCGGGCGGCGCGTCGTGATGGCCAGCAGCCCCACGCGCAACTGGTAGGCGCTGTTGAAGGGACCCGGGTAGGCTTGCAACACCTCGGCCGCCGGCGCGAGTTCCCCCGCGTCCAGCAGGGCCGTGACCAACGCCAGCATCACCCGCGGCCGGGTTTCGGCCGGCAGGCCCGGATCCGCGAGCAACTCGCGATAAAGAACTGTCGCCGTGGCGGGAAAGCCGGACTGCAAGGCCCGGTCCGCCCGGTTCTCCGTCACGATCCAGCCGCCCGGCACCGTTTGCGCGGCCACGCTCGCCGTCACCAGCGGACTCGTATCCGCCACCTGGGCCGTGAGCCGGCCGGCGGACAGGACCAGCGACAGGAAAATAAGGGTGCGCACCGGCATCATCATGAAGCACCTCATCGTGCGTCCGCTCCCACCCGCTGGCAAGCGCCGCCTGCTCCAAAGTTGCCGGAGCCGTGTAAGAGGAAATTACTCGCACCATTCTCGGCCTTGCGTCAGAAAAACCGCCGTTCGGTTCAACCCATCCCTCCTCCATGAGTATCGTCCTCATCCTGCTTGTTGTCCTCGGTGGCACCGCCCTGCTTGTCGGTTTCTGGCTGATCGGCGCCTACAACGGCCTCGTCACCCTTCGCAACCGCTTCAAAAACGCCTTCGCCCAGATCGATGTGCAGCTGAAGCGCCGCTATGATCTGATCCCGAACCTCGTCGAGGTTGCCAAGGGCTACCTGAAGCACGAGAGCGGCACGCTCGAGGCCGTCATCGCCGCCCGCAACACCGCCTATGCCGCCTCCAAGGCCGCCGCCGCCAACCCGGCCGATGCCACCGCCATGCAGGGCCTGCTCGCCGCCGAGTCCGGTTTGGGCGGCGCGCTCTCCCGCCTGATGGTCGTCTCCGAGGCCTACCCCGACCTCAAGGCCAACCAGAACATGATGCAGCTCACCGAGGAGATGACCTCGACCGAGAACAAGATCTCCTTCGCCCGCCAAGCCTACAACGACGCCGTCACCAGCTACAACACGAAGCGCGAACTCTTCCCCACCAGCCTGATCGCCGGGATCTTCAACTTTGCCGAGGCCGCCCTCTTCCAGATCGAGAACGCCACCGAGCGCGAGGCGCCGAAGGTGAAGTTCACCTGAGCAGCCGGCCTCGGCCGCGCAGCGTTACATGAAGTGGGAATACAAGACCATCAAGCTCCGGGCCACCGGCTTCATCGGCGGAAAACTCGATGAGGTCCAGTTTGACCGCATGATGAACGATCTCGGCCTGCAGGGATGGGAACTGACCGCCGCCTTCGACACCAACGAAGCCTATGGCAACACCCGGGACGTGGTAGCCATCTTCAAACGGCCCATGGGCTGAGCTGTCGAAAAGCCGGCACGTAACCCGGTTCCTCTTGTTCATGGAAATTCCCCACCACCCTCTGCCCGTCGCCGCCGGCGAGCGGGCTTGAGCCCGAACATGGACTTCTTTGAAGCCCAGGACCGCGCCCGCCGCCGCTCTAAGCGGCTCGTCCTCCTGTTCGCCCTCGCGCTGCTCGGCACCATCTTCGCCAGCTACGCGGCCGCCCTCGGGGTCATCAACCTCTCGGGCCGGGCCCAGGCGGCGCAACGGGAATACCAGCGCAATGGGCCCGCCGCCCGCTGGCCCACGGGCGGATTCCCGCACCCGTGGTGGGACCTGCGGCTCTTTCTCGCCGTCGCCGGCGGCACGCTCGGGGTGGTGGGCGTGGCCTCACTCTACAAGTGGTCTCAGATGCGCCACGGCGGTGCCGCCGTGGCCGAGATGGTCGGCGGCCGTGCCGTGGCCCCCACCTCCACCGACCTGCGCGAACGCCGCCTCCTCAACGTCGTCGAGGAAATGGCCATCGCCTCGGGCATCCCGATGCCCGCCGTGTATATCCTCGATGACGAACCCGGCCTCAACGCCTTCGCCGCCGGCCTCACCACGGCCGACGCCGCCGTCGCCGTCACGCGCGGCACGCTCGACAAGCTCACCCGCGACGAGCTGCAGGGGGTCATCGCGCACGAATTCAGCCACATCCTCAACGGTGACATGCGGCTCAACGTCCGCATCACCGCCATCATCTTTGGCATCCTCGTCATCGGCCTGCTCGGCCGCGGCATCCTCAGCGGCCTGTTCCGGGGCCGCGTGCGCACGGGCGGCGGCGACAAGAACAAGGGCGGCGGGCTCGCGCTGCTCCTCGCGGTCGGTCTGGCTCTGCTGATCATCGGCTACATCGGCTACTTCTTCGGCCGCCTGATCCAAGCCGCCGTCTCGCGGCAGCGCGAATTTCTCGCCGACGCCTCCGCGGTGCAGTTCACCCGCAACCCGCTCGGCCTCGGCGGCGCCCTCAAGAAGATCGGCGGCTACGCGCTCGGCGGCACGATGCTCAACAACCACGCCGGCGAGATCGGCCACTTCTTCATCGCGCAGGCTTTCCGCTCGAACTTCGGCGGCCTGTGGGCCACCCACCCGCCCCTCGATGAGCGCATCCGCGCCGTCGAACCCGGCTGGGACGGCCAGCTGTTCGACCCGCCCGCGGTCGTGGACATCCAGCGCGAATCCTTCGCCACCGCGGGTTTCGGCGGCGGCACCCGCTACTCAGCCGAGGAAACGCTGCAACGCATCCACGAAGCCCCGGTGGAACTGCCCCCGCCGGCGCCGACCCAGCGCATCGCCTTTCAACCCGCCAAGGCCGTGGCCGACATCGGCTCGCTCACCGACGCCCATTTCCGCCACGCCGTCCTCCTCCTTGAGAACATCCCCGCGCGGCTGCGCGACGCCGTGCGTGATCCGGCCGCGGCCCAGATCGTCGTCTACGGCTTGCTGCTCAACGGCGACAAGGCCGCGCGCGATACCCAGCAGGCCCTCGTCGCGCAACACGCGGGCCCGGCGGCGGCCACCCAGCTCGCCGGCTACCGCTCGGCCCTGAGCGTGCTCGATCCCGCCGCGCGTCTGCCACTCCTTCAGCTCGCCCTGCCCGCGCTGCGCTCGCTGGATGCCGCGGGCCTCGACCGGTTTGCCACGGTGCTCGACGAACTGGTCCACGCCGACGCCCAGGTCACCCCCTTCGAATACGCCCTGCAGAAAATGCTGCTCAGCCAGCTCCGGCTCGCGCAAGCCCCGAGCCAGTCCGTGCAGTTCGACTCCTTCCCGGCGGTCGCGCGTGAGATCGCCGTCGTGCTCTCCGCCCTGGCCCATTTTTCCCCCACGGCCTCCGCCGCCGCGTTTGCGGCCGGCGCCACCCAGCTGCCGCTGCTCGCGGGCCGGCTCACCCTGCTGGAACCGGCCGCCTGCGGCCTCGAGCAAGTCGACGCCGCGCTGGACAAACTCGCCGTCTGCTCCCTCCCGATCAAAAAACGCCTCGTCGTCGCCGCGGCCCATGTCATCGGCAGCGACGGCACGATCAGCGCCGAGGAGGGCGAACTCTACCGCGCGCTCGCCGCCACCCTCGACCTGCCGATGCCGCACCTCGGTGCGGCCGCCTGAGCGGGCTCAGTGCTTGATCTGGTTGATCACGACCGCCAGCACCAGCGAACCCACGATCAGGCCGCGCGCCCAGGCCTTCCGCTTCGCCTCGTCCGGCACGATGCGATCCTCGCGCTTCGCGAGCGCCATGAAAAAAAATCCCGGTACCACCAGCACGTAAAGCCAGTGCACCCCCAGCCAGGTCAGCAGCCGGCCGAATTCCTCCGACAACGGCCAGCCCAGCACGAAGGTGGCGAACAGCAGCGCGAAGGTGACGCTGTTGCCCTTGAACCCCCGCCAGAGCCAGGAAATCGCGAACGGATTGTCCATTCGCCAGTGGAGCAAAACCGCCCCGCGCTTGCAAGCCGCCCGCAGTCTCGCACCCTCGGCCGGGTGACCCTCGCCGAAAAACAGCAGCAGATGATCGAGGACCTCGCCCTGATCGAGGACCCGCAGGAACGCCTCTCCGCCATCGTGGACCGCGCCCGGAAACGTCCCGCGCTGCCGGAGGCCGAACGCACCGAGGCCCACCGCGTCCAGGGCTGTATCTCGCAGGCCTGGGTCGTGGGCGAGATGCGCGACGGCACCTGCCACTTCCGCTCCGACGCCGATTCCCCGCTCGTGCGCGGCCTCCTGGCCCTGCTGTGCGATTTCTACAGCGCGGCCGCGCCGGCCGACGTGGCCGCCACCGAGCCCGAGCTTTTCGAGAAACTGGGCCTCGCCCGCAACCTCACCCCCACGCGCCTCAACGGCCTGCGCAGCGTGCGCGCCCGGATCCGCGACTACGCCGCCGCCCAGGGGCGTTGACCGATCCTACTCCCCGCATACCCAGTCCGGCCAGGTCGCCTGTGCGTAGGCCCGCACGCTGTCGATCGCGGCCTGCACCAACGGCGACGGCTCGCCCCGCCACAACGCGCCCATCGTCACGGGCGCAAAGCCCGCGAGGGGCAGGAGGCGCACCTCGCGCGACTTCGCCTTGGGGTTCACCAACACATTGAGGCCGATGCCATCGCCATTGGCCACATACCGGGTCACGAGATCGAGCGAGGTCACCTCGATGACGTTGCGCCAAGTGACCCCCCGCTTCTGCAGCGTGGCGAAAAAGTCCCTGGTGATGCCCGTGCTCGCCGGCAGGCAGATCAGTGGCTCGGTGATCTTCTTCCGGGCCCACAGCTCCGCGGCCGACTTGAGCGGCGACTTCAGCGGCACCTGCAACATCAGCGGCACGCTGGCGAATCGTGTCTGCTTCAGCCCCGCCGGGGCCTTGGCATAGACCGGCGCGAACACCACGTCGGCGTGGCCGTTGCGCAGCCACGTCTCGGCCTCCGCCTGGAAGCCGAGGGTGCGCAGGCTGAGTTTCAACTTCGGGAAACGCGTGCGGAGCCGCCGCATCACACCGGGCAGATGGTCGCGCAGGACCATCTCGGCCCCGCCGATCCGCAGTTCGGGACCCGCCGCCTCCTGCAGCTCCGCCGCCAGCGGGGCCAGGCCCTCGAAGAACGGCTGCACGTGGTCGAAGAGCCGCTCGCCCGCCGCCGTTAGCCGGAACGGGCTCCGCTCAAACAGCCGCACCCCCAGGTCCTTCTCCAGCTTGCCCACCTGGCCGCTGACTGCCGGCTGCTGGATGCCATACGGGATCTTCCGCACCGCCGCACTGATGCCGCCATGCTTCGCCACGTAGTAGAACAGCTCGAGGTGATGGACGTTCATGCCGGGCCCGAGGAAGCCCGGAACCCCGGCGCCGCGCCACATCAAAAAAACCGATGCCCCGCATCAGACTTATCAACTCACGCCCCGGCCGGCCTTCGGTTATTCTCACGGCGCTCCGGTTCAAACCGGGGCCACTCAACCCGAAATCCCATGCACCTCCTTCTCCAAATCCTGCTGGTCGCCGCACAGGTTGTCCTGATCGTCGGCCTCGCCGACTTCGTCGCCGGTCTCGTCCATTGGGCCGAAGACGCCTACTTCACCGAGGAAACCCCGGTGATCGGCCCGCACGTCATCGTGCCCAACATCGTGCATCATCACCTGCCGCGCTATTTCACGCGCCTGTCGTGGTGGGAAAGCTCCCGCCTGCTGGTGCTGGCCGGCCTGGTCCTCCTCGCGCTCGCCTGGCCGCTCGGCCTCGTCACGTGGCAGCTCCTGCTGTTCATCGCCGTCAGCGTGAACGCCAATGAAATCCACAAGATGGCCCACCGCACCCGCGCCGAGAACGGCTGGTTCATCTCGAAATTGCAGGACTGGCGCATCCTGCAGACCGCCCGCCATCACGGTTTGCACCATGCCGACCCGAAGAACACCTACTACTGCCCCGTCACCAACTTCGTAAACCCCCTGCTTGAGCGCATCGAGTTCTGGCCGCGCCTGGAGGCGTTCATCGCCCTCCGCACCGGCGTCACCCACCGCCATGACACCGCCGTGCGCGGCCAGGGTCCCGGCCCGGCCTGGCTGGAACAATTTCGTCCCCAGCCCGCGGCGCGCCCCTGTGGCCGGACCTGCCCCAACTGCCCGTGCGGCCAAACTCCGGCCGTCAACGAGCGCAGGGCGGCTTGAGTGACTCAAGTCGCCCTGGCTACACACCTGCATCCGACTGCTATGGACCCAAATATCGCGGCCCCTGGCCGGCATCGTCTTCCGCCGGGTACTCATCCAGCTGGCCGAAAATCACGGGATCACTCGCCTCGAGGAAGCGCCGGCCATGCTCGTAATCCCACAGCCAGCACGAGCCGTCGTGGCTGTCGTTGACGAGCATGAACTCCGGCTCCCCGCCCTCGGTGGCGCTGGCGATGTTGAACCGGCGGTCCGTGATCTTCTCCACGGTGTGCCGCAGGCGCCGCAGCAGCTCCGCGTCATCGACGAGCACGGTCCACAGGCCGGCGACCACCACCGCCCGTTGCCCCGTGTAATAGTAACCAAAGAAACGCGGCACCTTGAAGCGGCCGGAGATCCCCAGCCGACGGGCGTGATCCTCCACCGCTTCGATGAATTTGATCCGCCACGCCATATCGCGGGGCAGGCGTAGTTCGGGTATGTCGATGATCATGTTGTCCGTCATGGACGGTGTTCCTTCCGTGGTTTCCACCTCTAACGGCCACTTTCCGCTCCAACTTGAGGCCGATTGCTGCCACCTTGCCCCCGTTCCCGTGCTCCCACTCTACGACGCCCACCAGCATTTCCATTTCGACCCGCTGCCCCCCCACCGGGCCGCCTTGCTGGCCGATCTGCAGGCCGTGGGTCTCCGCCGCGCCGTCGTCAACGCCACCAACGAGGAGGAATGGCCCGTCGTCGCCGCCCTCGCCCGCACCCACGCCTGCCTCCTCCCCAGCCACGGCATCCACCCCTGGGACTGCGGCCAGCGTTCCCCCCACTGGCTCACCGGCCTGCGCGCCGCCCTGCTCGCTGACCCCTCCGCCGGGGTCGGCGAGATCGGCCTGGACCGCTGGATCATCGACGGCGTGCGCCCTGACGACCCCCGCATCGCCGGCCTGCGGGTCGCGCCCCTGGACGAACAGGCCGAGGTCTGCGCCGCCCAACTGACCCTCGCCGCCGAACTCAACCGCGCCGCCTCGATCCACTGCGTGCAGGCCTATGGCGCCCTGCTTGACCTGCTCCGGCAGACCCCCCGGCCCGCCCGCGGCTTTCTCCTACACGGCTACGGCGGGCCGGCGGAAATGGTCCGGAGCTTCGCCGATCTCGGCGCCTATTTCTCCTTCAACATCGAGCTGCTCCAGCCCCGCCTCGCCGCCCGGCTGGAGAACTTCCGGACCATCCCGGCCGACCGCCTGCTCGTCGAGACCGACGCCCCCACCAAGCCGCCCCCGCCCGAACTCAACCGCTTCCCCCTCCCCGGTGGCGACGGCACCGAGCTGAACCACCCGGCCAATATCCGCGTGGCGTACGAGCAACTCGCCACCCTGCGCGGCATGCCCCTCGAGACCCTGGCGACCCTGGTGGAAACCAACTTCCACCAACTGTTTCTGTAAGGATCGGGGTCCGGCTTTCACCCCGTACCGGCTCGACTGCGCGTAATTTGCCATTTGCTGCCCCCGACGCACTCCCGCCTTCCCTCCGCGCCCACCCGGGCGGATGATCGCCCCACGTCAGCCTAGCTTCCACTGCAAGGCCGTCGTCATCTGTATGACCATGGCAAATCCAACGATCATCCAAGGCGGCATGGGCGTCGGCGTCTCCGGCTGGCGCCTCGCCCGCGCGGTCGCCCAAACCGGCCAACTCGGCGTCGTCTCCGGCACCGCCCTGCCCCTCGTGCTCGCCCGGCAACTCCAGCTCGGTGACCCCGACGGCGACCTCGCCCGCGTGCTCGCCCACTTCCCCCGGCCCGACCTCGTCGACCGCATCTGGTCCGCCTACCATGTCCCCGGCGGCAAACCCACCGACGCCCCCTTCAAGGCCATCCCGATGCCCGGCCTGCGACCCAGCGAGGCCTACCTCGATCTGGCCGTCCTCTCCGCCTTCGCCGAGGTCAGCCTCGCCAAGGAAGGCCATGACGGCCGCGTGGGCATCAATCTCCTGGAAAAGATCCAGTTCCCCACCCTCCCCACCCTCCTCGGCGCCATGCTCGCCGGCGTGGACTATGTGCTGATGGGCGCCGGCATCCCGCGGACCATCCCCGGCGTCCTCGACGCCCTCGCCCGCGGGGAACCGGCGGAACTCAAGATCGACATCGCCGACGCGACCGACGCCAACGACGGCCTCACCCGTTTCGACCCCCGTCCCTACCTCGGCAACCCGCCGTGCACGCTCTTGCGCCCGCAGTTCCTTGCCATCATTTCCTCGGCCACCCTCGCCCTCACCCTCGCCCGCAAGTCCAACGGCCGGGTCGACGGCTTCATCGTGGAAGGCCCGCTCGCCGGGGGCCACAACGCCCCGCCCCGCGGGCCGATGGTGCTGAGCGCGAGCGGCGAACCCGTCTACGGTCCGCGCGACGTCCCCGAACTCCCCAAGATCCGCGACCTCGGGCTCCCCTTCTGGCTCGCCGGCTCGGTCGCCCAGCCGGACAAGCTCGCCGAGGCCCGCGCCGCCGGCGCGGCCGGCATCCAGGTCGGCACCGCCTTCGCGTTCTGCGCGGAATCCGGCCTGCTCCCCGACCTCAAGCGCCGCGTTTGCGAACTCAGCCGCACGATCGGCGCCCTCCGCGTCCGCACCGACCCGCTCGCCTCGCCCACCGGTTTCCCGTTCAAGGTCCTCCAGCTGCTCGGCACCCTTTCGGAAGAGACCCGCGTCTTCGCCCGCCAGCGCATCTGCGATCTCGGCTACCTCCGCCAGGCCTACCAGCGCCCCGACGGCACCATCGGCTACCGCTGCGCCAGCGAGCCGGTCGAGGACTACGTCCGCAAGGGCGGCACAATCGAGGACACCAAGGGCCGGCTCTGTCTCTGCAACGGTCTCATGGCCAACATCGGCCTCGGCCAGCTCCGGCCCGAGGGCCCGGAGGACGCCCTGATCACCGCCGGTGACGATGTTGCGCATCTCGCGCGTTTCCTCCCCGAGGGCGCCGACTCCTACCACGCCGCCGACGTCATCCGCTGGCTGCTCGGCACCCCCGCGACCGCGTAAGGCCGGTCTCTGACCGGCCCGGATTGTCGCGCCACTTGGTCCAGTCCCAGACTGGACCTACCCACCCGCCACCCGCCGCACCACCTCGCCGGCGGCCGCAAACCCGAACGCCGCGGTCACGAACACCGCCGTGCCGAATCCCGACGCGCAATCCAGCCGCAGGTTCGAGCCCGCCTCCGGTTCGCTCGCACACGTGCCATCCGCCCACGGAAACACCGGCCGCTCCTGCGATGAAACGCAGGGGATGCCATAGTCATTCCCCTCGCCTTTCGCGAAGCCGTGGTCGCGCCGCAGTTTCCGCCGCACCATCTTCAGCAGATCGTCGCCATGCGCGCCCCCCAGGTCACCGACGCGGATGCGCGTTGCGTCGCGCTTGCCGCCCGCCCCGCCGACGGTGACGACGCGCTGCCCGCGCTTGCCGCACTCGGCGAGCACGTGCGCCTTGTTGGTCACCGCATCAATGCAGTCAACCACCCACGCGTACCGGGATTCCAGCAACCGGGGCGCCGACTCCACCGTGAAAAATTCCGCGACCGCCGTCACGCGGCACGCCGGGTTGATGAGCCGCACGCGCTCGGCCAGCGCCGTGACCTTCGGCCGCCCGATGTTGCCGTCCAAGGCCGGCAGCTGCCGGTTCACGTTGGTCACGCACACATCGTCCAAATCGATCAGGGTGATCGCCCCGATGCCGGATCGCGCCAAGCCCTCGACCACCCACGAGCCCACCCCGCCCACGCCGATCACGGCCACATGCGCCGCCTGCAGCCGCGGCAGGGCCGCCGTGCCATAAAGCCGGCCCAGCCCACCGAACCGCTGCAGATAATCTTCGGTTAATTCCATTTCCTGTAGCGGCGGTCTATGACCGCCGAACCCCTCGCTCGTCAATCCCCGGCCTAATCCGGGTCCGGCCCGTGCATTCCGCGCCGATTGCTGCGCGTATCTTGTCCCCGGACCGGTAATAAGTGGCCGGACCGGCGCGTCCGTGCGATGAATTCCTCTGTGCCGGCGCCATCCCCCGACGCCGGCCCGGCGCCCCTGGGGCGCCCACCCCCCGAAGCGATCCTCTACCCCGATGAAAAACTATCGACATGGCAAACGCGGCGTGGACCTGTTGCACGACCCCCTCCTCAACAAGGGCACCGCCTTCTCCGACCACGAGCGCACGGTCCTCGGCCTGCGCGGCCTCCTGCCCCCCCGCATCCACACCCAGGCGGAACAGGTCACCCGGGTGCTCGGCAGCCTCCGCCGTAAGACTTCGGACCTCGAGAAATACATCTACCTCATCGCCCTCCAGGAGCGGAACGAGGCCCTCTTCTACCGCGTCGTCACCGACCACCTCGACGAGATGATGCCCATCATCTACACTCCGACGGTCGGCCAGGCCTGCCAGCGCTGGGGCCATATCTTCCGCCGCTCGCGCGGGCTCTACATCACCGCGGCCGACCGCGGCCGGATCATGACCCTCCTCCGCAACTGGCCCTACTCCGATGTGCGCATGATCGTCGCAACCGACGGCGAGCGCATCCTCGGCCTCGGTGACCTCGGCGCCAACGGCATGGGCATCCCCGTGGGCAAACTCTCGCTCTACACCGCCTGCGCCGGCATCCACCCCGCCCAGTGCCTGCCCATCATGCTCGATGTCGGCACCAACACCCAGAGCCTGCTGGACGACCCGCTCTACATCGGCACCCCGCAAAAGCGCCTCCGCGGACCCGAATACGACGACCTCGTCGAGGAACTCGTCCGCGCCGTGCAACAGATGTACCCGGCGGCCTGCTTCCAGTTCGAGGACTTCGGCAACGCCAACGCCTTCGCCCTGCTCCAGCGTTACCAGGACCGCATCTGCTGCTTCAACGACGACATCCAGGGCACCGCGAGCGTCACGCTCGCCGGGCTCTACTCCGCCGCCCGCCTCTCCGGCGTCCGGCTGGCCGACCTGCGCATCCTCTTCTACGGCGCGGGCGAGGCCGGCATCGGCATCGGCGACCTGATCGTCGAGGCCCTCGCCGCCGAGGGCGTCGGCGAGGCCGCCGCCCGCCGCCAATGCTGGTTCTTCGACTCCAAGGGCCTCGTCGTCCGGTCCCGCACCGACCTCGTGGCGCACAAGCAGCGCTTCGCCCACGACCATGCCCCCGCCACCGACCTCACGGCCGCGATCACCGAGCTCAAGCCCCACGCCCTCATCGGCGTCTCCGGCATGGCCGGCGCCTTCACCGAGCCCGCGGTCCGGGCCATGGCCGCCCTCAACCCGCGCCCGATCATCTTCGCCCTCTCCAACCCGACCTCCAAATCCGAGTGCACCGCGGAGCAGGCTTACACTTGGACCAACGGCGCCGCGATCTACGCCAGCGGCAGCCCGTTCGCCCCGGTCACCCTGGACGGACGCACGCATGTCCCCGGCCAGGGCAACAACGCCTACATCTTCCCGGGCGTCGGCCTCGGCGTGATCGCCAGCCAGGCCACCCGCGTCACCGACGAAATGTTCCTCAGTGCCGCCCGCACGCTCGCCAGTCTCGCCACGGATCGCGACCTGGCCCAGGGCCGGGTGTATCCCGAACTGGCGCGCATCCGCGAGGTCTCCTCCGCCATCGCCCTCGCCGTGGCCGGGATCGCCTTCGACCGCGGCCTCACGCGCCAGATGCGCCCCGCCGACCTCCCCGCCCTCATCAAGGCGCACATGTATCAACCCGACTACGAGGAATACATCTGAGCCACGTTCCCCGCCGGCACTACCTGATCCCGTTGATCGCGGCGATGGCCGCGCGCTCCCGCTCGGCCCAATCCCCGCGGATCAACGTATAAGGCAGGCCGCGCCTCTCCAGCGCCCCGCGCCACACCCGCATCGCCTTCTCCCGGTCCGCCGGGTCGGGAAAACACCGCTGCGGGTCGGGCGCAAAGGGCACGTCGATGTCGAGCAGCAGGTAGTGTGCATACTGCCGGCACCGCTGCTCCGCCCCGCGCCTGACCTCCTCCGGCGTCGTGCCGTACAGCAAATCGCTCCACAGCATGGTGGTCAGCGCATCCGTGTCGCAAATCACCCGCGGCGGCCGTTGCCCTTCGGCGGCCTGGCCCAGGACGTTCCGTACCGCCTCGTCCTCCCGCCGCCACTGCTCGCGGGCCACCGGCAGCATGTCCTCCAGCGTCAACACCCCCTGCACGTCGCAGCGCTCCCGGGCATATTCGGCCACGAGCGGTGCGCCAAAATACGCCGCCAGCCGCGCGGCCAGCTCGGTCTTGCCCGTGGATTCGGGCCCGTAAACGGCGATGCGTTGCACGCGGATTGGGATTTCAGTTTCCATGGGTGGTGCGTCGGTCTAGGTCGGGCCGGTCGCGGCCGGGCCTCCGGCGGCCCGCCGCCACTCCCGCCAGCCCCAGAGGGCCATCGCCCAGAAGATCACATACAGCCCGGCCGTCAGCCGCAGGTCCTTCGCCCAATACACTCCGATCGCCACCGTGTTGACGCCCAGCCACAGCGCCCAGTTCTCCAGCTTCTTGCGTGCCTGCAGGCCCTGCGCGATCAGGCTGAACACCAGGATGCCCGCATCCCAATACGGCAACGCCGCATCGGTGGTGCGGTGCATGTAGGCGCCCCAGCCGGCGGTCGCCACGGCCCCGAGCCCGAGCCCGCTCAGCATGCCCGCGGCACTCAACCGCGTCACCGGCAGGGAGGGCGGCGCCGCGACCTCGCCGCGTTGGTCCGATGCCGGCGAGTTTGCCCGCGCGCCATCGCCTCTGACCCAATGCCACCACCCGTAGCCCTGGATCACAAAAAAACAGCCCTGCAGGATCACGTCAGAGTAGAGCTTCGCCCCGTAAAACACCCAGGCATACACCGCCACTTGCACCAGCCCGACCGGCCAGCCCCAGATGTTCTGGCGGATCATCAGCGCCACGCCAATCACCCCCAGCACCGTGCCGATGATTTCCGCGGGGCTCATGGATGATGGGTTGGGCGCATTGATTTGGAGGAGCCTGCTTGCAGGCGATCACGACGCAGCCTGCGGGTTAGCCCCTCGCCTGCAAGCCGGCTCCTGCCTCAGACCGACGCCGGCCCTGCCAGCCAGGCCTCCATCGCCTCGCGCGTGATGGCATAGCCGGCGGCGCAACGCGGACACTGCACCTGAATGACCTCCTCCTCGCCAAAGAGCCCGTCCAGGCCGCCCCGGGCGACGGGCGCCAGTGCGGCGAGGATCTTGCGTTGGTTGCACCCGCAGTTCCACCGGTAGAGCCGGTGCTCGATCCGCGTCAGGGTCTCCGTCCCCGCCAGGGCGTTCAGCCCGGCAAGGTCGACCGACCGCAACCACGCCTCGTCGCAATCGGGCAACGCCAGCAACAAGGCATGCCGGTCATCCCCGCGGTCAAAAAATCGTGCCGGCCGCTGCTCGCTCGTCGCATAGAAGGTCTCGGCCGCGCGAACGAGGTCGGTGCCCTCGAAGTTCACCACGCTGCGCCGCTTCTCGGCGCCCCGCCCGGGCATCACCTCGCTGTAGAACACGTTCGCCGGCGCCTCGCGCACGTTCTCGGTGAACAGGCGGCCCGTCACCGTGCAGTCCTCGTTGTCGCCGGCCAGAAACAGATTCAGTCGCGGTTCCTGCAGCCCCACCGTCCAGGCCAGGTGCTCGTTGCGCGGCCGGGCCGCACAATGGAGCGTGAACACCGCCAGCGCCTGCCGCAGCAGGGCGTCGTGAGCGGGCTCCGGCCGCAACCGGTGATCCGCCTGGTGCAGGAAATAATCCACCAGCAGCGGGCCGGTGTCGGCCTGCACGAGCATGACGTTGCGGTGGCGGACGAAATCCGTCGTCACCACCGCACCGCACGGTTCCTGGGTCTGGTCATCGGGCATGCGGTCAGTGTAGCCAAAACCACGGGAAGTCGAGCGGGCAGCCGGGACCAAGCTGCGGCCTTACGCCCCCATCAGGAAATCCCGCCCTTCACGGTAGCCCCGCTGGGTGAGGGCTGCCCGGGTCGTTTCGCGCGCCCCCCGTTTCCCCACGTAACCCAGCACGAAGATCGACCCAGGCGGCGGCAGCGCCTCCGGCCCGATCACCGGCACGCCGCCCACCCGGTTCCCCGTCTTGCGTGGATCAATATCCACGTAGCCCACAATCCTGACCCCGTGCTCCGTAAGCATTGCCGCGCGCTTCCGGGTCGGCCGCCCGGCGCCCCAGATCCAGACCTCCGGATCCGGGCCCCGGAGTCGCCCCACCTCCCGCGCCACATACCCGGCCTTCACCCGGAAAAACGCCTCCGGGCCGTAACGCGGATCCGTGCGCGACAAGCGTCCGGCCGGATCGTGCCACGTGAGCAACTCGCGCGGGACCTTCGCCATCGCCACCCCAGCCTCCAGCCAGCGCAACCAAAGCTCATAATCCTCGGGCCAATCCCCGTCCCGATACCCGCCGTGTCGTTCCACCACCTCGCGCCGGAACATGACGCTCGGATGCGCCAGCGGCGATTCCACGAACCGGTTCAGCGCGATCTGGTCCGGCGTCACCAACCCGTTCTGCCAGTCCACATGATGCGCATACCCGGCCTGGACCGACCGGTCGCCGCCGTAACCCACCCGGCAGGCCACCAACCCGATCGTCGGATGGTCCGCCAGAAAAGCCGTCTGCACCGCAAGGCGCTCGGGGTGACACTCATCATCCGCATCCATCCGCGCGATAAACCGGCCCCGGGCCGCTGCGAGGCCTGCATTGAGGGCCGCCACGATGCCTTGCGCCGGTTGTTCGATCAGCCGCAACCGCGGCTCGGCCCGGGCCGCCGCCCGCAGCCACGCCCGCGTGCCGTCGGTCGACCCGTCGTCCACCACCACCAGCTCCCAGTCCGTCCATGTCTGCGCCTGCACGGATGCCACCGCGCGGGCGATGGTCGTGACCGCATTGCGCACGGGCAGGAGGACGGAGAGGGCGCTCACGGGACTAGGAAAAGCCCTGAGGCCCCCGGGAGAAAGTCATTTTCCACGATTGCGTTGCCGGGAAAAATCTTACGAAGTCGGCCATATGTCAGACCGTATCTCGACCAAACCCGTCGTTGAGGAGGAATTCTCCCTGCCCCTGTTCCTGGCCGTCGTCGCCGCGTCCTTCTCGGGCGTGCTGGGCCTCGTCTGGTGGCTGGCCCCCGCGCCGGTCTGGGCCGCCCAGACCCAGTCCGCCTGGTGGCAGTACCTTGCGCTGTTTCTCGGCATCTCGATGTTCAACTGCTTCATGGAGTTCTTCTTCCACCGCTACGTCCTGCACAAGCCGGTGCTCCCGTTCCTCAGCTACTTCTACCGCCAGCACACCCACCACCACAGCCTCACGCGCATCACGCGTCGCCGCACGCCCGGCGGCCTCGACGTCAACTTCGTCGAAAACTACTACCCGATCGTGAAGGAGGAGCAAAAGGAGGCCTCGTTCTTCCCCTGGTACACCTACCTCGCGTTCGCCGCCTGCATGACGCCTTTCCTGGTCGTGCTACAGTGGTTCGTGCCTTCCCTTCCCTGGTTCGTCGCCGGTTATAGCGCCATCGCCTCGTCCCTGCTGATCTACGAGCTCTTCCACGCCATCGAGCACTGGTCCTTTGAGCGCTGGGCCCCGCTCATCGAGCACCCGACGTTTGGCGCGTTCTGGCGCAAGGTCTACAGCTTCCACCTCCGCCACCACGCCGTCATCGACTGTAACGAGGCGATCTCCGGCTTCTTCATCATGCCTGTCGCGGACTGGGTCTTCGGCACCTGCATCATCCCCGGCGTGCTCTACAAGCACGGCCAGACCGTGGCCGAGGAGAAGGAATTCCTCAGCCCGAAGCCCGTCGCCCTCATCCGCTGGCTCGACCGCCTGACCGACGGCCTGGTCAAGGCCCGCCGCCAGCGCGCCCAGGGCGCGGCCTGAAGCTCACGCCATCGTCCGTTTCCCTGTCGGGGCGCACCTCGTGTGCGCCCTTTCCGTTGCTGGAGGGCCCGCGTCCCTGCGGACCGGACCTCACTTCCCGATCACGCCCTTCTTGAGCAGCTTTGACACCTTCGGCTTGATCACGAACGTGCAATAGCCCTGCGAGGGGTTGTTCTTGAAATAGTCCTGGTGGTACTTCTCCGCGGGATAGAACAACGGCAGCGGGCTGATCTCCGTGACGATCGGGTCGTCGAACAATTTCTGCGCCGCCGCCTTGCCCGCCTCCGCGGCCACCCGCTGCTCCTCGTTGTGCGTGAAGATCACCGAGCGGTACTGCGTGCCTTCGTCCGCCCCCTGCCGGTTCAGCGTGGTCGGATCGTGCGCCTCGAAGAACACCTCGACGAGCTTCTCGTAGCTCACGTCGTGCGGCCAGTACTCCACCCGGATGACCTCGGCATGGCCCGTCCGGCCGGTGCAGATTTCCTCATAGGTCGGGTTGGCCTTCGTGCCGCCCGCGTAGCCGCTGACCACGGCCTTCACGCCCGGCAGCAGCTCGAACACCGCCTCCGTGCACCAGAAGCAGCCGCCCCCGAAGGTGGCGAACTCGGTTTTCAACGCAGGTTTGGTTTCGGCCGTGGCAGTCATGACAAGGGAGAGAAAGAGGAGGGATAGAAAAGGGCGCACGTGCATGGACGTGGGAGCAGGTAAGCCCGATTTTATTCCAGCGCAAGGCACCAAGCCATTCTCCGCGGATGGCGCGGATCAATTCCGGATAAAACCCATCCGCGTCAATCCGCGCCATCCGCGGAGAATTCCGTCCCTTGTCTTTTCGCGGCAGAATAATTTGCTCAGCCCATGGACGATCCCCGTCTCGACAAATGGCTCTGGTGCGTGCGGGTCTACAAGACCCGCCCCGAGGCCACGGCCGCCTGCCGCGCCGGCAAGGTCTTCCTCGGCGAGCTCGAGGCCAAGCCCGGCCGCGATCTCCACGTGGGCGAGGTCGTCACCGTCCGTCTCGGCGCCCTCACCCGCACCCTGCAGGTCGTCGCCCACCCCAAGTCGCGCGTCGCCGCCAAACTGTTGCCGGCCTTCATGGCCGACCTCACGCCGCCCGCCGAGTACGAGCGCGCCAAACAGGCCGGCATCGAGCACCTCCTCGCCCGCCAACGCGGCGAGGGCCGCCCCACCAAAAAGGACCGCCGCGACATGGGCCGGCTCTTCGGCTACGAGTGACGGGAGGGCAAAAAAGGTAGCCGCGTTTGAACGCAGTGAAAGCGTGGCCGCCTACCGTGTCAGCTTGCGGTACTTGATCCGATGCGGCTGATCCGCGTCCTTTGCCTCGGTTTCGCCTAGCGAGAACCGCGGACAAACACCGGGCGGCCAGCAGGCCGCAACGGTGTTCCCCGTAAGCCGCGCCTGAGGACTTACCGCGTCAGCTTTCGATACTTAATCCGGTGGGGCTGGTCCGCGTCCTTCCCCTTCCGCTTCTTGAAATCCTCGAGATAAGACGAGTAGTTACCCGCGAACCAGTGCACGTAGCTGTCGCCCTCGAAGGCCATGATGTGCGTCGCCGTGCGGTCCAGGAACCAGCGGTCGTGCGAGATGATCACGGCGCAGCCCGCGAAGGTCTCGAGCGCCTCTTCCAACGCGCGGATTGAATTCACGTCCAGGTCGTTCGTCGGTTCGTCCAGCAGGAGCAGGTTCGCCTCGCTCTTGAGCACGCGCGCCAGCAGCACGCGGTTGCGCTCACCGCCGGAAAGCACGCCGACCTTCTTCGACTGGTCCGCGCCGGTGAAGCCGAACTGCGCGCAGTACGCGCGGCTGTTCACCGACCGCTTGCCCAGCTGCATGATCTCCTGCCCGCCGCTGATGACCTCCCAGATCGTCTTGTCCCCCTCCAGTGAGTCGCGGGACTGCTCGACGTAGGCGGTCTTCACGGTGTCCCCCATCTTGAAGGTGCCCGCGTCCGGCTGCTCCAGGCCGGTGATCAGCTTGAACAGCGTCGTCTTGCCCGCGCCGTTCGGCCCGATGATGCCTACGATGCCGCCGGGCGGCAGCGAGAACTCCAGCTTGTCGTAAAGCAGTTTGTCGCCGTAGGCCTTGGCCACTTGCTGCGCCTGCACGACCAGGTTGCCCAGGCGCGGCCCGGGCGGGATGATGATTTCGAATTTCTTCTCCTGCTCCGCCACGTCCTGCTTGAGCATGGCCTCGTAGGCGCTGATGCGCGCCTGCGATTTCGCCACCCGCGCCTTCGCGCTCTGCCGGATCCACTCCAGCTCGCGCGCCATCGCTTTCTGGCGCTTGCTCTCCGTGCGCTCGGCCACGCTCGCCATCGCCTGCTTCTGCTCCAGCCACGACGAATAGTTGCCCTTGAACGGCAGGCCGTGCCCGTGGTCCAGTTCGAGGATCCAGCCGGCGACGTTGTCGAGGAAGTAGCGGTCGTGCGTCACCGCGATCACGGTGCCCTCGTAACGCGAGAGGTGCTGCTCCAGCCAGTTGACCGAATCGGCGTCCAAATGATTGGTCGGCTCGTCGAGCAGCAGGATCGAGGGTTTCTGCAACAGCAGCCGCGCCAGCGCCACGCGGCGGCGCTCGCCGCCGGACAGCGTGTCCACGATCGCCTCGCCGGGCGGACACCGCAGCGCGTCCATCGCCTGCTCCACCATCGGGGCCACGTCCCACGCGCCCAGGTGCTCGATCTTCTCCTGCAGCTTCGCCTGCTTCTCGCTGATGGCGTCGCGCGCAGCGTCATCCGCCGCCTCGGACAGCTCGTCCCAGCTGGCGTCGTACGCCGCCGTCAAATCGGTGAGGTGCTTCACGCCCTCCTCGACGCAGGCGCGCACCGTGGCGCCGGCGGTGAGCTGCGGTTCCTGCGGCAGGAAACCCACCGGGTAACCCGGCTCGAAATGCACGCGCCCGTCGATCTCGGTGTCGATGCCCGCGAGGATGCGCATGAGCGAGGACTTGCCGGAGCCGTTCAGGCCGAGCACGCCGATCTTGGCGCCGTAGTAGAACGACAGGGAGATGTCGCGGAGGATTTCCTTGCGCTCGATCTTCTTCGAGACGCCGAGCATCGAGAAAATGATCTTGGGGGCTTCGGGCTGGGCCATGAGGCGTCAAAAAGGCATATCCCCCGGCCAAGGCAAGCGCGGCGCGGAAACCCCGGGGCAAAAAAAGAACGCCGGGCGCGGGCCCGGCGTTCTGTGGAGCGAACCGTAATTCGCTCAGAACTCGTAGCGCACGCCCGCGGCGTACAGCCAGGGATCGAGCCGGGCCTCGGTCAGACGGGCCGCGCCGGCATACACGCCCGAGCGGATGTAAGCGCGCTTCAGGTCGAGGTTGAAGGACCAGCGCTCGTCGAGCTTCCAGTCCACACCCGCCTGCAAAGCCAGGCCGGTGCTGTTGTTTTCCAGACGCAGGGGCACGCCGGCCACGACGAGCCGGTCATCCCAGATCAGCGTGAAATTCACGCCCGCCGCCACGTAGGGACGGATCGCCGCACCCGGCAGGGCCCGGTATTGGAACAGCAGCGTGGGGGGTAGGTGCTTGAAGGAACCGAGCCGGCCGACGCCGGCGAGCGAGACGGAGTGTTCCTGGGGGATGGTCAACACCAGCTCGGCGGAGAGCGTGTCGGTGAAGGCATAGGCGACGTCGATCTCAGGAATCAGCTTGTCGCTGACCGACACGGCGTTCGGGGCGAAGGCGATGCCGAGGGCGGAGAAGGCGTCGGACTTGTCGACGGTCTCGAGGTAGGTGGCCCGGAGGCGGACCGACCACGGGCTGGCCGCCGGCAGGGCGGTCGTGGCGACCAGGAGGAGCAGACAGGGCAGGACTTTACGGAGGGTTTTGTTCATGGGTAGGGTTGCGCCGCGTTGGAAAAATGCCAACGGAGACACAGCCTAGCCTAACCGGCGGCCGGCGGCCGGGCTCGGCATCCCTTGACCAGCCCTACGCGGGAATTGAACGATCTTAAACCTCGTGCAGCCGCAGCGGCACCGGGTCAATGACCTTGGCCTTGGGCAACTGCTCGGCGAGCTGGGTCTTGAACCAGTCGCGCGCATCCGGGTCGCCGTGCGTCAGCACGATGCTCCGGGCCTTGGTCTGCACCGCAAACTCCAGCAGCTCGCCGCGCTCGGCGTGCCCGCTCAGTTCGAACCGGTCGACGCGCGCCTTCACCTTGGTCCGCACATCCAGCGCATCGAAGGCAAAGGTCGCGCCGGGCTTGGTCGCCAGCAGCTTGCCACCCGGGGTGTCCGGATCGCAGTAGCCCACGAAACCGATCGTGTTGCGCGCGTGCCCGAGCAGGCCCGAGGCCAGCGCGTAGCTCGGCGTCTTCTCGACCAGCATGCCGGAACTGACGATATAAAGGCCCTTCTGCGCCGGCTCCTGGCCGGGCATGATCTTCTTCGGCAGCTTGCGCAGGCCGAGATCCTTCAGGATGCGCATGTCGAACTGCACGTCCTTGGTCTTGCGCGAGACCTCATCAAAGAGCTCCGACAGGCCGATGCCCAGGCCGCCCGCGTAGATCGGGCACTCGATGAGCCGGCCGAAGCGGCGGGCGTCATGGAAGACCGCCAGCAGCTCCTGCATGCGCCCGAGAGCGAACACCGGCAGCAGGAACGAGCCGCCCTTGGCGATCGTGTCGTTGATCGAGTCGATCAGGCGGGCGATCTCGTGCACCCGCTCCTTGCCGTAGGCGCGCTCGGTCATGCCGCGCGTCGTCTCGATGATCAGCGTGTCGAAATGACCGATCGGGAAATGCGCCCCCTTCAGCGTGCGCAGGTGCTCGAACAACACGTCGCCCGTCAGGAAAATCTTCCGCATGCCGTGGTGGATCTCGACCGCCGTCGCCCCGGCCACGTGGCCCGAGGGATGGAACATCAGCTCGATCTCGCCGCGCTTGCCCTTGATCTTTTTGACCTTCTTGAAGGGCAGGCCCACGAACCGCTTGGTCAGGCCCTCGATCTCCTTGTGCGTGAACAGCGGGTAGCCGGGGACCCCGTCCTCCTCCTTCTGCTTCTGCATCACGTTGGCGGAATTGTGCAGCATCTTCTCGATCAGCATGCGGCTCGACTGCGTGAGTAGCACCGGGGTCTTCGGGTGCTGGCGCATCACCACCGGCAGGCCGCCGATATGGTCGAGGTGACAGTGCGTGATGATGATGAGGTCCAATTCGATGTCGCGGAGCAGCGAGAGGTCCGGCAGGGCGCCGACCCCCGGGGTCTTGGGGTTGAGCCCGCAATCCACGAGGATGTTCAGATCACCGATCATCAGAAGGAGGGAATTGGCGCCGATACCGCCTTGGCGGTTGAGATCGATGAGTTTCATTTGTGTAAGGGATCAGGGAGACGCCCCCCGCCCCCTCTAGCAAGCCCGGGTTTCGGGGCTCGGGGTGGCGGGATTTCCAAAGCCGGCCGGCCCGGCGCCCGACGCGGGATGTCCGGGCCCCTCACCGCCCACCCGGCTCGTCCGGCACCTTCGTGGCCTCCACGTCGATCACCTCACCAGCCGGCATCCGCGTCCGCCGACCCGAGGCCGCGGCCGGACCCGAGCGCACCGGCCGGGGTTTGCCCCGGAATAACTGCGTCACCCAACCCAGCAGACCCGCGAAAATCACGACGGCGGCGGTGAAAGCCACCGCGAGCATCGCGAAGAGGGCGACGAATCCGGCAAACAGCAGGCGCAGCAAGGGCATGGTCGGAAGACTCGCACACCTGCCGCGAAGTTGCACGGAAGATTCACCGCCCGGCCCCCGGCCGTCTCCCCTCGGCGGTTCCCGCCCCACCCCCGAGTCCAGCCTTGCCAACCATCCTCTCCTGCAGAGGATTCCGCCACTCCCCGGCATGAACAACGAGACCCTCTGGCTCATCCGCCTCGGCCTGAACGCGAAGTTGTTCACCCGCGACCAGGCCCTCGCCACCCTCCGGGCCGCCGGCCGCGACGCCGACCTCGTCACCTATGCCCAGCGGCTGATCGACGACGGGATCGTCAGCGACGTCGAGAAACTCGAGGAGCTCGCCGGCAACGCCGCCGCCCGCGCCGGGGTCGGCCCGCCCGAACCCAATCCCCTGCTCGCAGACCAGGACGACCACGCTGATGCCCCGGCGCCGACAGGCAATGCCGGGACCAAGGCCAAAGCCACCGCCGGCGACGGCCCCGCCCCCCAGTTTCCCTTTGATCGCATCGGTACGATGGACGACACCGCCCTCGCCGCCGCCCTGCGCAAGCTTCTCATCGATGCCGGTCTCTACGGCGCGAGCGACCTCCATCTCTCCGCCGGCTCCAAGCCCTTCGTCCGCCGCCTGCGCGCCCTCTCCCCCATCACCGAGCACATCCTCACCGACGAGGAATCCCTCCGCCTCAACACCGTCCTCCTCGCCGAGCACCAGAAGAATATCTTCCTCGAGCGCCGCGACTACGACCTCGCCCTCGCGCTCGACGCCGAGCACCGCTACCGCGTCAACCTGATGTTCCACAAGTGGGGCCCCTCCGGCTCCTACCGCATGGTGCCCGCCGGCGTCCCCAAGCTCGACGAGCTCGGCCTGCGCAACCTCGACGCCATCCGCAAGCTCCTCTCCTACCACAACGGCCTCATCCTCATCACGGGCCCTGTCGGCGCCGGCAAGACCACCACCCTCGCCGCCATGGTCGCCGAGCTCAACGAGCAGCGCGAGGACCACATCATCACCGTCGAGGACCCGATCGAGGTCGTCCAGCTCCCCAAGGGCTGCAACGTCACCCAGCGCGAGGTCGGCCCGCACACCAAGTCCTTCTTCTCCGCGCTCAAGGGCGCCCTCCGCGAGGACCCCGATGTCATCGTCATCGGCGAGCTCCGCGATCTCGAGACCATCGAGATGGCCATCAGCGCCTCCGAGACCGGTCACCTCGTGATCGGCACCATGCACACGAGCGACGCCTCCACCACGCTCAACCGCCTCCTCGACGTCTTCCCCCCCGCGCAGCAGACCCAGATCCGCGCCTCCGTCGCCGAGTCCCTCCGCGGCGTCGTCTGCCAGCGCCTCCTCCCCTCCACCGAAGGCGGGCTCGTGGTCGCCTGCGAGATCATGGTCTCCAACACCGCCATCCAGGCCCTCATCCGCGAGGGCAAGACCTCCGGCCTCCGCAACACCATGGAGACCGGCGTCAAGGAGGGCATGTGCATCATGGAAAACGTCGTCCTCGAGCTCTACCAGCAGCGCAAGATCACGAAGGAGACCGCCCTCAACAACATCAGCACCCGCAACGTCCGCGCCAAGGTCACCTGACCCGCGCGACCGCCGCCTTCGTCCCCTGTCCTCCGCCCTCTGACCATGGCCGCCATCGACTCCCTCCTCCGCACGATGCTTGAGAAAGGCGGTTCCGACCTGCACCTCACCGTCGGCCTGCCCCCGAAGTCCCGCATCTCCGGCTCGCTCCAGGTCATCCGCGAGGGCGCGGTCACAGCCAAGGAAATGGAAGCACTCCTCAAGGAGATCACCCCCGAGAAACGGTGGCATGAATTTCTCGAGAAGAAGGACCTCGACCTCGCCCACGAGGTGGAGGGCCTCGCCCGCTTCCGCGCCAACTTCCTCTACAACCACTGGGGTCAGGCCGCCGTCATGCGCCAGATCCCGGCGAAGATCCTCTCCTTCAGCACGCTCAACCTCCCCGAGGCGCTGAAGAAGCTCTGCCACCTTGACCAGGGCCTCGTCGTCGTCACCGGCCCCACCGGCTCCGGCAAGTCGACCACGCTCGCGGCGATGATCGACTACATCAACGACAACCTCGCCCGCCACATCATCACGATCGAGGACCCCATCGAGTTCGTCCACCCCTGCAAGAAGTCGACCATCGTCCACCGTGAGGTCGGCGAGCACACCGAGACCTTCGGCGCCGCGCTCAAGGGCGCCATGCGCCACGACCCCGACATCCTCCTCCTCGGCGAAATGCGCGAGATGGAAACCATCAAGCTCGCCCTCTCCTGTGCCTCGATGGGCATGCTCGTCTTCGGTACGCTGCACACCAACAACGCCCCGAAGACCGTCGACCGCATCATCAACACCTTCCCCGCCGAGGAACAGAACCAGGTGCGCGTCATGCTCGCCGGCTGCCTCGCCGGCGTCGTCGCCCAGCTCCTCTGCAAGAAAGTGCCCAAGGGCCGCGTCGCCGTGCACGAGATTTTGCTCCAGCACGAGGCGCTCCCCAACACCATCCGCTCCGGCCAGATCGCCAACATCCGCGGCATCATCGAGAGCGGCAAGGAGGAGGGCATGATCACGATGGACAACAGCCTCATGGCCCGCGTGAAGGACGGCACCGTCGAGCCGAAGGAAGCCTACATGAAGGGCAGCAACAAGGCCCTCTTCGCCCCGCTCCTCAAGCCCGGCGACCTCGACGGCGGCCACTAGCCCGGCGCCGCGCCGGGCATCTCAAATCTCAAATGTGAGATTTCAAATCGCCTGGGTGGAACCCGGCCTCCGGATGGGTTGGCCTATCTGGAGGGCCCACGTCCCTGTGGGCCGCGATTAACTCGCCGGTCGCGTCGCCAATTCCAGGCCGCGCAGGTAATCCAGCGCTTCATCCCGGCTCACCCCGCACATGTCTTCCCTCGGCTGAAGCCCGACGCACACCGCCGGCCGCTCCGGCCGCCCGAAGAGCGCACACCGCATGTCCGGCAGCAACTGCACGCACGGGATCCCCGCCGGCTTCCCGTGCGGCATGCCGGGGATCGGCGAGGTGATCGAGGGCGCGATACAACACGCGCCACAGCCGGTACGGCAGTCCATGCCGGAGTATTAACCATGGATATCACGGATCGCCACCGATAAATTCCTTCTGTGTCCATCCGCGCCATCAGTGATAAAAATACTCCGGCTGTATTCCGCTTCTGTGCCTTGGGTGGCCAACTCCCTCCTGTGTCTTTCCCGATTTCCATGGTAGCTTCCTGACCATGAATCCCCACCGCCCGAAAGCGCGGCCTGCCCTCCCACCCCGGACCCCGGCGGCATGAAACCGGCACTTCTGTCCGCGGTCATCCTCCTGCTCGCCGGCCTTCCCGGGCTGGCCACCGAACCGGATCTGTTGCCGGACCGCGCACGGGTGTCCAATCCGCACGACCCGCTGATCCTTCCCCCGGTCGTGGTGACCGGCGACTTCCCCACCAAGGGCTGGCTCTACGCGCGCAGCGGCCGCACGGAAATCCTCAGCCAGCTCCGGGCGCGGGAAACGCGGGACCTCCTCGACGATTTCCTCGTCTTCCAGGATTTCGTGCACGCGCACTTCCCCGAGGCGGCCCTGCCGGCCGACCAACCCGTGACCGTGGTCCTCTGCGAAAACACCAAGACTTTCCGGCTGTTCGGCGGTGAAGCGGACCGCACCTCCAGCGCCCGGTCGGGAACTCGTCCGGTCATCCTCATCGACGCCGCCGAAGCGCGCCACGTCGAGCGCTCCCTCCGCCGCCGCTCCGTCGCCCTCGCCTTCGAACGGTCGCCCCTCGGCCGTTACCCCCTCTGGCGCCAATACGGTACCCGCGAGATCCTCGCCCGCGTCGTCATCGGACGCCAGCGCCTCGAACTCGGCCTTTCCCACGCCCATTCCTTCGGCCCCCAACGCGGCCCGGACCTCGCCAGACTGCTGGCCCTCACTCCGGCCGCGCTGGCCGCCGCCGAGCGCAACGGCGAGCCCGTCCTCGACGCCTACCACCACGCCACGCTCTTCATGCACATGTGCCTCTTCGGCTCCACCCGGCCGTACCGCGACCTGCGTGACCCCTACCAAACCTTTATCCGTCGCCTGGAAACAGAACCCCTCTCGGAGGAACTGTTCCGCGCGTGCTTCGGCCGGGACTTCGCCGAAATGAACACCCTGCTCCAAACCTACAGCACCGGTGGCGCGAAAGTGAAATTCGAATCCCGCCACTACCGCTTCCCGCCGGGCCCACCGCTTGAAATCCGCCCGGCCCGAGCCGCCGATCTCTCAAGCCTCTTCGCGTCCACCCACGCTCGGCCGCAGACAGGCCCCGCCAGCGAAGCGATCCCGCCCTGACGAGTGCCTGAGCCAGTGGCATTCCACTTCACTCCGTGACCTCGCGCCCTTCCTTTCCCCGCGCCATCCGTCTTCATCCGCTTTATCCGCAGCAAAAGTTTAGCTGATCGAATGTAGGGTCGGACCTTGGTCCGACCTCGAGCGCGAAGCTTGAGCGACCACCGCCCACCTCACTCCGACACCGGCATCACCTGCCGCACCTCGACCGAGCCGCCGTCGGCCAAGCCGGGACAATCCCGGGCGATCGCCTCCGCCTCGACCAGGCTGGCCGCGCGGATCACCATGTAACCGCCGATGACTTCCTTCGCCTCGGCGTAAGGACCGTCCGTGACCGCCACCACCGGCGCCCCGCGCAACACGCGGCCCGGTGTCGGTTCGAGCGGTTCGCCCGCCACGTACTGGCCCTTGGCCCGCATGGCGGCGACCCAGTCGAGCCAGCGCTGAAAGGACTGCTGCATCTGGTCGGGCGCCAGCTCGGGCGGGCTGAGCGGCTCGCGGAAAAGGAACATGTAGTTGGGAACGGTAGCTGAGGTGCTCATGGTGGGATGGATGTGGGGAAGTTTGGGTGCTGCGGGATACGAGGTTCAGCCCGGGGACAGGAGACGCAACCGCCCGCGGGCAGACCGGCGTGGGAAATGTTTGGCGGAGTGGCGGCGGCTCATGGCTTGAAGGCTCATCCCTACAACGAGCGAGCTGGCTCGTTCCGGACACTTTGCGTGATTTTTCCGACAGAATCCAGCCGGAGCGTGACCCGCACTTCCTGCAGGCAAACCAATCAGGCGACGTGCCCTGGCTCTGTCTCACTCCGCCCCGCCTCATTTCCGTCGCGGCTCACCGCTGCGCTTGCTCCCCCGGCGACCGCCTTCCATCTTTCGCCCCGCATGAGCGACTCCGTCCCCGCCAGCATGGCCCCGACCCGGCTGGAGCAATTCCTCCACGCCAAGATCCCCCTCACCGCCGCCATGGGCATCCGCGTGATCCAGACCGGCCCGGAACTCCTCATCCTCGAGGCCCCGCTCGCCCCCAATATCAACCACCTCGGCACGGTCTTCGGCGGCGCCCTCCACACCCTGCCCACCCTCGCCTGCTACGCCGCGCTCTGGACCCTCCTCGTCGAGGGCGGCCTCGACGGCCACGTCGTCGTGAAAGAAAGCCACGCCCACTACCGCGCCCCCGTGCGCGGCACCTTTCGCGCCACCTGCGCCCGCCCCTCCCCGGAACTCACCGCGACGTTCTTCGACGAACTCCGCCGCTTCAAGAAAGCCCGCATGGATTTGCACTCCGTTGTCCCGGGCGCATCCGGCAAACCCGCCGTCGAGTTCTCCGGCAGCTTCGTCGCTGTGGTCTGAGCGCTTGGGAGGATGCCGGCGCCACGACCTGACAGCCGTGGTGCGGGTCCGTGCCCGCCGCGAAGTCTCCGCGGCTTCACTCACCCCCAACCCGGCTCTTCCCCTTCAATCCAGGTTTGCACCCCGCACCCCACTGAGAGCATCATGCGTCCATCGGAGTCATTATGAATACCCCCCTACCCCACCTCCCGACCGGGCTACCGCGCTCCCCCCGCGCCCTGCCCCGTTACAGCCTCGCGCTCCTGACCTTCGCCGCCGCCTGTTTCGTCTGGGCCCCGGCCCGCGCTTCCGTGCCCACGGTGACGGGCACCTACGAGAGCGAGGGCTCGATCGTCGAAACCGATTCCGACTACTCCGGCCCGGTCTCCCTGCGCGCCCTGTTCGGCCTCAATCTGGACCTCGCCGCCGGCTCCATCGAGCACGCCGCGATCACCCGCGTGGAAATCGAGCAACGCGACCGCACCTTCACCGTCCGCACCAAGGACGCCCGCGGCGCTACCGAATGGTCCGGCACCTGGGAACGCAACGGCGGCTACGAGCCCACCCCCGATGGCGTGAAAATTCTCCTCCGCCACGCCCGCTTCGGTGACGACTTCTTCATGTTCATCCTCTCGCCCCTGAAGGACGGAGAGGTCCTACTCGTCGACGTGCAACGCATCCAGGCCGGCAAGTTCGGCCCGACCGGCAAGCCGGTGGGCAAGTTCCTGTTTCTGCGCGCGACCACGGGCGGTTAAGCCCGCGGCGTAAAACAACCAGGGCCAAGATCCCCGGCCGTGGGATACTTGGTCCTTGAGCCTTGGAACTTGTTAGTTGAGCGAAGCGCCCCGCGCTTCCGCTCAAATGTGCTTCGAGTCCGCCTCGTCCTTCTTCACGTAACCGCTGTCCTGCCGCTGGTGGTTCACGGCGTTCTTCTTGAGATAGGCCTGGTAAACATCATCCGGCGTCATGCCGAGGGTCTGCGCCAGCGACACCAGAAAGTGGAAAAGGTCCACGACCTCGACCTTCGCGTTCTGCTCGTCGAACTTCTGGTATTTGGCCCACCATTTCCACGGCACGCTGTCGATCAGCTCAGCCGTTTCCTGCTGCATGGCCCGCGTATAATTGAGGATCCACTTGGCTTTTTCCTCGTCGGTCGGCGGGGGCAATTCCACTCCAATGCGCTTATTCAGCGCATCTTGCATACGGAAGATCTCCTCGAGTTTGTCCATGGCCGGGGAGCTTGGGAGCCCCCTTTCCCTCTGGCAAGCCCCGCGCCGGGGAAAAATAACGTTGCCCTCCCAGAGGGGGTGGGCGACGTTGTCCGCGTTATTGCCGCCGTCTGCCCCGAGCGAAATCGAAGGGCCGAGCACGTTACCACGAGCTCCGGCTGGCATCCCATACCGCGCCGCCCAATGGGCAGGCGCTTTCACAACCAACAACATAGACATGTCCTCCACAGAATCGTCCGGTGCTCCTGCCGAAGCCACCGCGACCACCCCGGCGCCCGACGCCGCTTTCCCGACCTTCGGCACCACCCGCGGCTCCGGCCTGGCCCGCGGGAAGGCTAAGCGTCCCAGCACCCCGGCCGCCTCCGCGTCCACCCCCGCCAGCGACTACAAGCCCACGGCCATCGAAGTCGTCACTGCCCCCCGCGAGTATACCAACCCGTTCGCCCCGGTGGAAACACCGGTGGCTGCAGCCGCTCCCGCGGCTCCCGTCATCCCGACCCCCGCGCCCGTCGCTTACGTCGCCCCCGCCGTCGCTGCTCCCGCCCCCGTGGCGGAAGTCGCCCCGGCCGCCATCGACGAGACGCCCGCCGAACTCAACATCCTGCCCCCCGCCGAGCAGAAAACCTCGACCGCCCAGACTTGGGAGAGCGAAGGTTTCCGCCCCGCCCGCGAACGCGCCGAGCGTCCGCGTCGTGAGGAGCAGCCGCGCGCCGAGCGCGCCGAGGCCCCGGCCGACGAACCCGTCGACATCGACTCGATCCCGCCCCAGTTCCTCTACGTGCGCCCCGGCGTGACGTTCGTGCCCACGCCCCGTAACTGGGGTGGCGCTCCCCGCGAGCGCCGCGAGCGTGACGAGTCCGCCCCGCGCAGCGCCGAGTCGCCCCGCGCGACCACGGCGCCTTCCGCCGAGGCCCCCGCCAAGTCCGGCGGCTTCCTCGGCTGGCTCAAGGGCCTCTTCGGCGGCTCCCCCGCCAGCGAGCCCGTCACCGCCGGCCCTTCCGCCGGTGGTGAACTTCGTCGCGACGGCGGCGAACAGCGTCGTCACCGTGGCGGCCGCAATCGCGGCGGCCCGGGCGGCGGTGAAGGTGGCGGCCAGCGCCGCAACCGCGGCGGCCGCGGCCGCAGCGGTGGTGGTGGCGGCGGCGGTGGCTACCGGGGCGAACGCTCCGAGGGCACCCGCTCCAGCGGCAGCCTCTGAGCTCACCCTCCTGACCTGATCAAGGCGCCCCTCACCGGGCGCCTTTTTTTGTTCGCGGCTCCCCCGCGCTTTGAGGAGCCTGCTTGCCAGCGGCCTCCCGCGCCGACAAGCAGACACCACCCTTTAAGCGACATGGCCGATCTCATCATCCACGGCGGTAAACCCCTCAGCGGCACCATCACGCCGTCAGGCAACAAGAACTCCGTCCTGCCCATCCTCTGCGCGACGCTCCTGACCGACGCCCGGGTCACGCTCCGCAACGTGCCGCTGATCACCGACGTCGAGAAACTCGTCGCCTTCTTCACCGAGCAGGGCTCCGCCGTCACCTGGGACCGCGCCGCCGGCACCATGACGCTCGACCACTCGACGTTCGACGCCCGCCGCCTCAACGGCGAACTGCCCGCCGGCATGCGCTCCGCCGTCCTCCTCTT
This sequence comes from Lacunisphaera limnophila, assembly GCF_001746835.1. Classification (NCBI taxonomy): domain Bacteria; kingdom Pseudomonadati; phylum Verrucomicrobiota; class Opitutia; order Opitutales; family Opitutaceae; genus Lacunisphaera; species Lacunisphaera limnophila. The sequence goes on from NZ_CP016094.1 coordinate 582,391, forward strand.
CGCGCCGCTCCTGCAGCGCATGAAGAAATTCGCGCTCCCCGCCAACGCCAAGGGCTGCTCCCTCGGCATCCGCGAGCTCGATCCCCACCTCGAGATTTTGGAAAAACTCGGCGCCAAGGTCGCCACGCACCGCGATGACCTGACCCTCACGCTGAAGGGCCGCTTCCAGGGCGCGCGCCACTGGCCCGACTACATGTCGGTCACCGCCACCGAGAACTTCGTCATGGCCGCCGTCCTCGCCGAGGGCCAGTCCGTCCTCCTCAACGCCGCCAGCGAGCCCCACGTGCAGGATATGTGCGCCGTCCTCGCCGCCATGGGCGCCAAGATCGCCGGCCTCGGCACCAGCCAGCTCACCGTCACCGGCGTGGCGAAACTCAAGGGCGGCACGTTCACGATCAACTCCGACCACCACGAGATCGTCACCTTCCTCGCCCTCGGCGCCATCACCGGCGGCGAGATCCGCGTCAAAAATTCCCTCCCGCATCACTTCGACCTCATCACCCGCTCCTTCGCGAAGCTCGGCGTGAAGATCGAGCACGACGGCGACACCGCCATCGTCCGCAAACGGCAGAAGCTCGTCGTCGAGGAGCCCTTCACCTCCAACCTCCTCCCCAAGATCGAGGCCGCGCCCTGGCCCTATTTTCCCGTCGACCTCCTCCCCTGCATGATCGCCCTCGGCGTCCGCTCGGAAGGGGCGGTCATGTTCTGGAACAAGGTCTACGAGGGCGGCTTCACCTGGATGTCGGAGCTCGCCAAGTTCGGCGCTCATGTCGTCGTCAGCGACCCGCACCGCATCACCGTCTTCGGCGCCAAGCCCCTCCGCCCGTCCACCGTCGAGGCCCCCTACATCATTCGCGCCGCCGTCGCCCTCTACATGGTCGCCGCCAGCATCCCGGGCAAATCCGTGGTGAAGAACGCCGACACCATCAAGCGCGCCCACCCCAACTTCGTCGAAAACCTCCGCTCCCTCGGCGCCGACGTGGAGTGGAAATGATTCGTGTGAACCACAAAGACCCAGAGGCACAAAGAGTCCGTCTGCCTCGACCCTTTGTGTCTTCGTGCCTTTGTGGTTAAAAATCTGATTCATGCCTTCTCCTGAAAAATCCGCCAAGGGCACCGACTTCCTCACCACGGCCCTGACCGCCCCGGTCTCCCCCGCCGAGGCCGCCCTGCGTCCGCTCTCCTTCGCCGACTTCGCCGGCCAGCCCAAGACCGTCGAGCGCCTCCAGGTCATGGTCGGCGCCGCCAAGCGCCGCGGCGAGGCCCTCAACCACATCCTCCTCTCCGGCCCGCCAGGCCTCGGCAAGACCACCCTCGCCTTCATCCTCGGCCACGAGCTCGGCCGCAACGTCCGCGTCACCTCCGGCCCCGTCATCGAGAAGGCCGGCGACCTCGCCGGCCTGCTCACCAACCTCGAGGAGGGCGACATCCTCTTCATCGACGAGATCCACCGCATCCCCAAGACCGTCGAGGAATACCTCTATAGCGCGATGGAGGACTTCCGCCTCGACATCATGATCGACCAGGGCCCCAACGCCCGCAGCGTGCGCCTCTCCATCCCGCGCTTCACCCTCATCGGCGCCACCACCCGCTCCGGCCTGCTCACCGCGCCCCTCCGCTCCCGCTTCACCCTCAACACCCGCCTCGACTACTACGAGCGCGCCACGCTCGAGGGCATTGTCACCCGCAGCTGCGGCCTGCTGCAGGTCGACCTCGACGCCGGCGGCGCCCGCGAGATCGCCAGCCGCGCCCGCGGCACGCCCCGCATCGCCAACAACCTCGTCAACTTCTGCCGCGACTACGCCTCCGAGAAGGCCAAGGGCCGTATCACCCAGCCCGTCGCCGCCGCCGCCCTCGAACTCCTCGAGATCGACGCCGCCGGCCTCGACGAGATGGACAAGCGCGTCCTCCGCCTCATGGCCGAGCACTACGCGGGCGGCCCCGTCGGCCTCGGCACCATCGCCATTGCCGTCGGCGAGGAGGCCGAGACCCTCGAGGAAGTCCACGAGCCCTTCCTCATCCAGGAAGGCTACCTCGCCCGCACCGCCCAGGGCCGCATCCTCACCGCCAAGGGCTACGGCGCCATCGGCCTCAAGGCCGCCACCGGTAACCAACAGGACTTGCTGTAGTCCGGCTCGGATTCTCGCGCTCCTGGTGCTTCTTGCGGCCAATCCTCCGGGTTTCCCCATGAAGCGCTCCGCCCTCAACCAGATTTGCCGCGAAGCCCAGGCCTGTTTCACGCGGCATCATTGGGCGCTGCCCCCGAGCCCCCACTGGGACGTGACCGACTTCGGCCTCGGCGACTTCGACCGTTACGGCCTGGTGCTCGTGAATCTCGCGACCGAACCCGAATACTGCGAGAAGCTCATGTATGCGCGCCGCGGCCAGACCACGCCCTGCCACACCCATGCCCGCAAGAAAGAGGACATCATCTGCCGCCACGGCGAACTCGGCCTGCGGCTGTGGCCGGCCCGCCCCGATACCACCCAGGCCCAGCCCGTCACCTTCGCCGTGCCTCTCAACGGCGTTCCCCTATCCGTCCGCGGCGGTGAATTGTTTCCCCTCGCCGCCGGCTCGCGGGTGACGCTCGTGCCCGGCGTGTGGCACGAATTCGCGCCGCTCAGCGACGACTGCATCATCGGCGAGGTGTCGACCGCCAACGACGACCAGCACGACAACTTCTTCCTCAACCCCGCCGTCGGCCGTTTTCCTCGCCTCGAGGAGGACGAGCCCGCTCTTATCCGCCTGCTTTCCGAATCATGAATCCGCTCCGCCTGCTGCTTTGCCTTCTGCTCACCGTCGGTTGCGCGCTGCGCGCCACACAAATTCGCCTCCACACCGACCTCGGCGTGATCGAGGCCGAGCTCGACGCCGCCCACGCCCCGGCCACCGTCGCCAACTTCCTGAAATACGTCGACGCCGGCCGCTACACCGGCGGGGTTTTCCACCGCACGGTCACGCTCCAGCCCGACAACCAGCCGAACAACACAGTGAAGATCGAGGTCATCCAAGGCGGCGTGAATCCGGAATATTCTGAAAAAGACTGGCCCGCCCTCGCCCTCGAGCGCACCCGCGACACCGGCCTCTCTCACCTCGACGGCACCCTCTCCATGGCCCGCGCCGGCCCCGACACCGCCACCTCGGATTTCTTCATCTGCGTCGGCGCCCAGCCCGAGCTCGACTTCGGCGGCAAACGCAACCCCGATGGCCAGGGCTTCGCCGCCTTCGGCCGCGTCACGCAAGGCATGGACATCGTGAAGAAAATCCAGACAGCCCCCGCCGACGGCCAGAAACTCACTCCCCCGGTCAAAATCTTGAAGATCGAGCGTCTGCCCTGATTCCGATCCACCACCCGAATCTCCCGAAGGTCGTTTCGATTTGCCTGAAGGGGAACCCGGCCTCCTGACGGGTTGTTCGAGCCATCCCCTTACCTGCCCCTCAGCTCGAAGATCGTCACCTCCGGCCGCACGTTGAACCGCACCCGCGTCAGATGCCCGAGCCCGCGGTTGATATAAAGCTTCCGGCCTCCGCTCAGCGCAAACTCCCCCGCCGTGTACCGGCGGTTCTTCACCGGCAACAGCGGGGGCGGCAGAAACGGCGGGCGACACTGCCCGCCGTGCGTATGCCCCGCCAGGATCCACCCGGAAAATCCGTCCCAACCGGATTGATCGCACGCATCGGGATTGTGGCACAACACCAGCGCAGGCGCGTTCGCTCCGGTCAGCCAGTCCCCGCCATGCGCGCGCCCCGCCCACAAGTCATCCATCCCGCCGATGCGCAAGCCCTGCACCGCGACCGCCGTGTTGCGCAGGACCACGACGCCCACCTCCGCCAGGATTAGCGCGACGGCGTCGGCCACCTCCCCCTCTCGCCACGCCGCTCCGTAATCGTGGTTCCCCAGCACCGCCACCGTGCCACTTCGGCCCCGCGGCAACCGGTCAGCCAGCCGCCGGAACTGCTCCAGCGTCCGCGGGCCCGCATACGAGATGAAGTCCCCCGTGTACGCCACCAGGTCCGGCCGCAGCCGCGCCACCGTCGCAAACACCCTCACCAGGTAATCATCCGATACCCGGTCCCCCACATGCAGGTCGCTCAACTGGAGCAGCGTGCGCCCGGCCCACGCCAGCGGCAGGCCGCGTATCGGCATCTGCCGGCGGACATACTCCTCCCACGTCGGTTCGATCCGCCACGAGTAGAGCCCGGCCAGCGCGGGCACCGCCAGCAGGCCGCAGAATTGCCGACGCGTGATCACGCCGGCTGCAGTAGCCTATTCGAACTCGTGCGCGCTCGGTTCATGGGCCGGTCTTGACCCCCGCTTCCTGTGCGAACCAATCCACGTGGCGGGTGAAGAACATCACCGCCGCCATCACGACAAACAGCGCGGCCGTCCCTGCGAGCAGCGCATAATCCTCCATGCGCAACACCACATAGAGCACCCCGTGCTCCGCCGCGAGCAGTGCCGCGATCGAGCCCGCCCGGGCGTAGCTGTGCAGGATCGAAACGCTGTACCCCACGATGAGCAGCGACGACGCCACCGCCGCCCCGATATAAGCCAGCCCCGGCGTCAGCACCTCGCCGAGGGCCAGCAGCGCCAGGTAGAACAGGCACAGCGCGCCGCCCACCAGCCCGTAGTGGACCGCGTGCAGCCTCAGCCCGGCCAGAGTCTCGAATAGGAAAAATGCCGCGAACACCAGCGTCAGCACCAGCACGCTGTGCTTCAACGACCGCTCCACCATCCGGTAACCCTCCGCCGCCGCCACGGCCGGCGTCGGGATCCGCGCCGCTTCTGCCGGCGCGTCCGCCAGCTCGGCCCGCTGCCGCGTGTGCGCCGCTTCCCGGTTGCCGCTGCGCTCTTGCCTGAGCCCGTTGATCAGGGCCAACGGCACGTGGAGCACGAGCACCAGCACGGCGATGAAGAGCAGTTTCAGGGTGACGGTATGCCGGCGACGCGGGGTCGGCGGCGGAATCAGGGGCGGCAGGGTGTTTTCCATGCCCCCACCCTGCCAGACTCCCGTGAAGTCCGTGTGAAGGCCCGATGAATTCGGGGCTAAATCCCCCAGATCAAGCCGGGTGAAGCGCCTTGCCCCCAAGGCGCTGGCCCGGGGCATTTCCCCGCCGGCCTTGCCTCAGTTCAGATCCTTGTCCTGCCAGTATTTCGTGCCTTGCAGCGTCGCCTGCAGGGCGAGGCCGTTCTTCGTGATCTGATAAACCTCCACGCCCTCGACAATATTTCCGGCTCCGGCGGCGGCGCCGCCTTTCTCGCCGGACTTGGCGGCGGCGTCCGCCTGGCCGCTGAAATCCCAGCCCTTCTCCACGAAGGCCGTGAGCTTCGCCTTGTCGTTGAACACAAACACCGCGCGAAAATCCTTCACGCCCAGCCCGATCCCGATGCCGGCCGACCCCATCTTCATGAAGGTCTCCGTATCCTTGATCCGGCCCTTTGCCACCACCACGCCATGCCCTCCGGCGAAACTGGCGAACACGAGGTTCACCCCGACATTCGAAAACACCGCATAGCCGGCCGCTTTCTTGATCTTCGCCTTGGTCCCGGGATTCAGCGCGTACAGCTCCTTGAGGACCTCGTCCCGGGTCTCCCGGATCTTGGCCCGCTGCTCGTCGGGCGAGTCTTTCGCGATCGCCAAGGGACCGGAGATCAGGAGTCCACACAGCAACCCGACACGAAGGAGGAAAGGCAGGAGCGTTTTCATGGGAGTGCCGCCCAGTTTGCGCGCCGGGCCCCGCGCGGCAATCCACAAACCGGCGCCGGTTCAGGCCGCCGGCAATTCCAGGCTCGCCCGAGCCCCACCCTCCGGCCGGTTCTCGAGCCCGGCCTCGCCGCCATGCAGGTGCGCGATCTCCCGGACCAGGGCCAGCCCGAGGCCGGTGCTCTTCCGTTCGGTTCCCGGACGCGGCAGCGAGTAGAAACGCTCGAACACCCGCGCCTGCGCAAAATCCGGCACCCCGGGCCCCTGGTCCTCGACCGTGAACAACACCCGGCCCGCCTCGCCGCGCGCCGCCAGCGTCACGGCGCCGCCGGACGGGGAAAAATCGAGCGCGTTCTGCAACAGGTTCACCAGCGCCTCCCGCAACAACACGGCCTCACCGCGCACCTGGGCCCCCTCGCCCCCGTGCACCGACACGCGGATCCCCCGGGGCTCCCCCGCCGACCGCACCGTGTCCGCCGCCGCCCGCATGAGCCCCTCGACCGGCAGCATTTCCACCTGGCGCAGCTGCTTGCGTGCCTCAAGCGAGGACAGTTCCAGCAGGCGATCGATGATCCGCTGGATGCGGGCGGACTCCGTGCGAATGTTGGCCAGAAATTTCTGCCGCTGCTCGACCGGCATCGTTTCATCCAGCAATTCGGCGGCGCCCCGGATGGCGGACAACGGCGCCTTCACCTCGTGTGCCAGCGTCTGCGTGTACCGCTCGACATGCTGCCGCCCCTCCAGCGCCTCGCGCATCTCCTCGAAAGCCCGGCCCAGTTCGGCGATCTCCCGCGCCCGCGAAACGGGCGGGGCCGCGGGCCGGCCGTCGCGCACGCGGTGTGCGTAATCGGTCAGTTTTTCCAGGGACCGGGTCAGCCGCGCGGCAATCCACCACCCCAGCACCACCATCACCCCCGCGATCGCCCCGATCAACGCGACGAGCCGCCAGCGCGCCGCGCGCACGCCCTCCTCCACGGCCGCGAGCGGCCGGCCGACCCCGACCCACCCCAGATGCTCTCCTGCCGCCAGCACCCGCGCCACCACCCGGAGTTCCCCCTCGACCACCGCGACGTTCGAAACCGTGTAACCTTCGGAGGCGTTGTAGCCACCGCCGCGCATCGGCCACTGGTAGACTTGGTTCAGATCCTTGTCCGCGGAGTCGAAGATCACCTTTCCCTCCCGGTCGCAGGCAAACACCCGCAGCAGGTCCGTCTGCTTCGGGAGGGTCGCGAGTTTCGCCGTCCAGTCCTCCCCATCCGTCGCCGGCGCGGCAAATGCTGCCATGTAGGCCGCCGTGTCACCGAGCGTGCGGCGCATCGACTCGACATAGCGCAGCCGCACATCCCGCAACACCAACCCCGTTACCGCCACAAGCCCGAGCGCCGAGGCGCCCACATACACGACGAAGATGGCCGTGCGGATTCTCATTGCTCCCGCAGCGCGTAGCCCAGCCCGCGGTGCGTCACGATCGGATCCGCCTCCGGCGCCACCTCCCGCAGCTTGGCGCGGAGGGTCTTGATGTGCGCATCCACCGTGCGATCCAGGGCGGAGCCCGGGTCGTCCCACGCCGCGACCATCAGCTGGTCGCGGCTGAAGACCCGGCCGGGCGCGGCGAGCAACGCGCCCAGCAGCCGGTATTCGTTGCGCGTGAGGTCGAGCGCCTGCCCGTGAAAACTAATGCGGCACCGGCCCTCGTCATGGGACCAGCCCGTCGCCGCCGCGGCCACCGGCGGCGCGGCCCCGCTCGTACCCGCGCGGCGCAGGATCGCCCGCACCCGCGCCGTCAGCTCCCGCGGGCTGAAGGGTTTCGCCAGGTAATCATCCGCCCCCAGCTCCAGGCCCACGATGCGGTCAACCTCGTTGCTCCGCGCGGTCAGAAAAATGATTGGCGGTGCCCCCTGCTTCTGCAGCTCCCGGCACACGTCGAAGCCGCTCATGTCCGGCAGCCCCACATCGAGCACCACCAGCGCCACCGGCTGCTGCCGCACCCACGTCAGCGCCTCCCGCCCGCTGGTTTTCCAAATCGGGTGGAAACCCTCCGTCTGCAGTGCATAGACGATGGTCTCGGCGATCGCCGCCTCATCCTCCACCACGAGCACGGTCTGACGGGTTGCGGACATGTCCCTTGCTTGTGCCGGGCGCCCCCGGCGCTGACAAGCCGGCTCTGCACCCGATCCGTCGCGCCGCCCGCCGGCCCGCTCAGCTCGTCACGGCCACGAGGTCCAGTTCCGGCTCCCGCTCCATCACGGTCTGCCACGCTCCGGCCAGTTGCCAGAGCGGGCGAATTTCATTCAGAAAGAGCGCGTGCAATCCCACGGCCACCTGCACCGGGCCCATGCACTTAAGCCACAGGGCCTGCGTGCTGTCGCCCGTCAGACCGTTGGGCGCAAAGACCTGCGGCCAAAGCTCCGGCAACAAAAACAGGGTCACTCCCAGCAGCAGGAAGGCGAAGGCGTTGGCGGTGTTCATGCCCCCCATGGACCCGGTGTTCCCCGCCGGGTGCCGGTCCCGGTTTTTTATTTCAGCAAGCGGGGCCCGCCGCGGAACATTCCCCGCTCGTTGTCACCGACCGGCCTCGGGGTTTATACGTCCCCGCGTTGGGGACGGAGCACGATCTCCTCCAGCACCGTGCGGCGGCTGAGCCGGTGGGCGTCGACGATCGCCTGCGCGATGTCCTCGGCCGGCATGATGCGTTCCGGCTTCACGCCGCTCTGCGCCCAAGAGGGCGACCACGTCGCCCCCGGGTGCACGCAACACACGCGGATGCCCTGCTCCTTGGTCTCCGCCCGCAACACCTGGGCCAGGCCCGTGACGCCAAACTTCGCCGCGCAATAGGCCGCCGCATTCGGGTAGGCCCCGAGCCCGGCGATCGAGCTCATGAAGAAGATATCGCCCTGCCGGCGCTGCACCATCACCGGCAGGAATGCCTGCGTCACCAGAAACGCACTGCGCAAATTCACCGCGATCATGCGGTCAAACGCCTCCAGCGTCGTCTCCGCAAAGGGCGCCATGGCAAACGCCCCGGCGTTGTTGACCAGCACATCCACCGCCTTGAACCGGCGCCGGACCGCGGCGGCCATGAGGGTGACCGACGCCTCGTTGCTGACATCACACTCGAAGGCCTCGGCCTTGGCGCCCGCTTTCTGACAGGCCTGCGCCACGCGCTGCAGGTTCTTCACGTTCCGCGCCACCAGCACCAGCCGCACCCCGCGGATTTGCCGGGCAAAGGCCAGGGCCACGGCCTCACCGATTCCCTGTGAAGCACCACTAATAAGCACGATGGGAGCACGCATAGGGGTACCTTCCGATTTCACGCCAATAGTTCGAGTGAAATCTTTCCCTCCCAGCCAGTTCCCTTACCCGGGTGGACTCCGGAAGGCATACCATCAGGCGCCGCTACCAGGGGCCAATCAGCTGAGATGCCTCAAGCGCGGTGTCCGGAAGCCGATACCTGACCTATGCCCCCTTCGCGTTTACATTATTTTACCGGTATCCTTGGCCTGCTCGGTTTGATGGCGCTGCCCCTGCGGGCGGCTCCCACGGTCGAAGAGCGTCTGGCCGCCCTCGAGGACAAACTCGCCGCCCTCAGCGCCGAAAATTCGAGCCTGCGCGAAAAACTGGCGGCCAAGCCCGGCGCCCTGCCCGTCACCATCGCCGGCAAGGAAACCAAGCTGGCCCTCGGCGGCTTCCTCCACCTCAACGCCGAGAGCGGCGACGCCCCCGACAGCCGCTATGCCGGCATCCACGAGCGCTTTCTCGTCCGCCGCGCCCGCCTGAATCTCAAGGGCAGCTTCGGCTCGGACTGGAGTTTCAAGCTCGAGTCCGACTTCGGCGCCAACACCACCGGCACCACCAGCGCCTACCGCGCCCAACTCACCGATGTCTATGTCGATTGGACGCCCAACCCTGCCGCGCAGGTCCGCGTCGGCCAGTTCAAGACGCCCTTCGGCTGGGAGCAGCTGATGCCCGACACCCAGAATCCCTTCGCCGAACGCCCGCTCGCCAACGACCGCCTCACCCTCAGCCGCCAAATCGGTGCCGCTCTGTCCGGCACTCTCGCCGGCGGCCGCGCCGACTACTCCGTGGGCGCCTTCAATGGCAACGGCGTCAACAACGCCGGCAACGACAACAATGCCTTCCTGACCGTCGCCCGCGTCTCCGCCAAGGCCTGGACCGGCAAGATCCACGAGCAGGCCGCCACGTGGTCGGTCGGCGCCAATGCCTTCACCACCCGCGACACCGGCACCTTCACCGGTCGCCGCGAAGGCTTCGGGCTCGACACCCAGTTCAACGCCGGTCCCGCCATCCTCCGCGCCGAGTGGCTCACCTCCACCTCCGACCCGGCCGCCGCCGCCGCTACCGAGGCCGACGGCTGGTATCTCACCGCGCTCTACGATCTCACCAAGACCTGGCAGTTCGCCGCCCGGTACGAGACGTACGACGCGAACACCGCGACGGCCCGCAACGAGACTGATACCCTCGTGCTCGGCGTCAACCACCGCATCCGGGGCAACGACCTCGTCCTCACCCTCAACTACCTCGCCGGCAACGCCGACCTCGGCGGCAACGACGACCGCCTGATCGCCCGCCTGCAGGTGGTGTTCTGATCCCCGCCTCCTCCTCTCCCCATGAAATCCTTTTCCCGCCTCCTCCCGCTCTGCACCCTGCTCACCCTCCCGCTCGCCGCCGCGGAACTCCCGGCCCGCGTCCCCGAACTCGCGCAGGGCGAAATCTCCGCCCTCGCGGCCGATCCGGTCATCGTCAGCGCGGTGACCGCCCAAAACGACCGCGGCGCCACCCTCGCCGATGTCACCGCCGCCGACAAGGTCTGGCTGGCCACCCCGGGGACCGCCGACTTCATGAAGCTCGTCATCGACTCGCCGGCCGGTGAACACCTGCGCACCTGGCGCAAGTCCCGTCCCTATGTGTCGGAGATCATCGTCATGGACCGGCTCGGCGCCAACGTCGCCATCACGGAAAAGACCTCCGACTACTGGCAGGGGGACGAGCCCAAATTCTCCGCGTCCTTCAAGGACGCCGGCCTCGTCTTCATCGACCGCATGAAATTCGACGACAGCACCCAGACCTACTCCGTCCAGGTCTCTGTTCCCGTCCGCGACCCCGCCGGCACGCTTATCGGCGTGCTCTGCTGCGGCCTCGACCTCGAGCACCTCTGAAGCATCCCGCCCCCATGGCCCAGCTTTCCGTCAGTACCAAGCTCATCACCGGCTTCAGCGTGCTCGTGCTCCTCGTGGCGGTCACCGGCTTCGTCGGCTATCGCGCCGGCGCCGGCATCAACACGCACCTGATCAAGGCCAGCGACCACACGCTGCCCTCGGTTTCCCTCCTCCTCGAGGCCGACCGCGACCTGCACCAGGCCCTCGTGGCCGAGCGCACGATGATCTTCGTCAACCCCGAGTCTGACCAGTTCAAGAGCCTCCTGCAGGACCACGCGGACAACATCAAGCAGGCCACCACCCGCTGGGAGAAATTCAAGGCCGTCAACCGCCTGCCCGCCGCCGCCCGCGCCATCGAGGCCGACTATGAGACGAAGATCGCCGCCTGGATCGCCACCACCGAGCGCATCCGCGAGGCCCGTCGCGCCAACACCCCCGAGGGGCGGCGCGAAGCCATCGATCTCGCCAACACCACCGCCGTCGCCCAGTTCAACTCCGCCCGGGAGTGCATCAACCAGCTCACCGAGCTGCTCGCCGCCTCCTCCGCGGCCGATCAGGCTCTCGCCGCCGCCACTCACCGGCGCGCCACCTGGGGCAGCCTCGGCGTCACCGCGCTCAGCGTCGCCGTCGGCGCCGGCCTCACCTGGTTCGTCGGCATCCGCCTCGCCCGCACGCTTCGGACTGTCGTCCAGACCCTCTCCGTCAACGCCGGCGAAACCTCGTCGGCCGCCGGCCAGATCAGCAACTCCAGCCAGCAGCTCGCGTCGGGCGCCAGCACCCAGGCCGCCTCCCTCGAGGAAATCAGCGCCTCGCTCACCGAGGTCTCCAGCATGGTCCAGCGCAACGCCGAACACACGGGCAAGGCGCGCACCCTCACCCAGCAGACCCGCCAGGCCGCCGACCACGGCAGCGAGGAGATGCGCCACATGGCCGAGGCCGTGCAGGCGATCGACGGCTCCAGCCGCAACATCAGCGCCATCATCAAGACCATCGACGAAATCGCCTTCCAGACCAACATCCTCGCCCTCAACGCCGCCGTCGAGGCCGCCCGCGCCGGCGAGGCCGGCGCCGGCTTCAGCGTCGTCGCCGAGGAGGTCCGCGCCCTCGCCCACCGCAGCGCCGCCGCCGCCAAGGAGACCGCCGAGAAGATCGAAGACTCCCTCGCGAAGAGCCGCCACGGGGTCGAGCTCAGCGCCCGCGTCGCCACCTCCCTCGAGGAGATCAACACCCGCGCCCGCGAGGTCGACGGCGTCGTGCAGGAGATCGCCAGCGCCTCCCAGCAGCAGTCCCAGGGTATCAGCCAGATCACCAGCGCCGTCGCCGGCATGGACCGCATCACCCAGACCAACGCCGCCACGGCCGAGGAATCCGCCGCCGCCGCCGAGGAACTGAACGCCCAGACCCACTGCCTCCACGACGCCATCAACCAGCTCAACCAGCTCGTCGGCGCCGACCTCGCCGCCGCGGACCACTGCACGATCCGCCCCACCCCCCGCACCCGCCACGCCGAGCCGCACCTGGCCGCCGTTTCCTGACAACTTCCCGCGGATGACCGCGGATGGGGCAATCCGGTAGGCGCGGGCCCCGTTCCCGGCCCGCTCAAATTTCGTTCGGAGCTAAGATCGTCCCTCTATCCGCGTTGCTCCGCGCCATCCGCGGAGAGTTCCGCTTCTTTCAGCAGACCAACATGCCGAAATCCATGAAGTCCGCGCTGAAGCCGCCCTTCACGCCCTTGCAGATCACGCTCACGGCGTCGTGCGAGTGCAGCGACTCCAGGTGCGAGCAGGCGATCCGGAAATCGGCGATCCGCTTGTCGCGGTCGAACTCCCGGTAGAGCAGCCGCGCGGCATCCTCCACGAATTTCAGGTAGGCCCCGTTGAGCTCGGCAAAGGCCTGCTCGTCCTCCCGCTTCACCATGACCTGCGTCTCGGTCTGCAGCGCCTTGAGGCAGAGGGCATGCACGTCCTCGATCCAGATCTTCTTTCCGTCCACCTCCTCCAGCGTGATGCGGGCCTTGCTCCGCTGCGAATGCGGCACGCCGTAGGCCCCGCGCTTGGCGCGGGCGTGTTCGGTGAGTTCGGCCGAGCAGGGGCAGGCCGACGAATACACAAAGTCAAAGTGGATGAACCGGCGGTAACGCCCGTCGCGGGTCATCACGCCCTCGAACGCCACGGTGTAGAACTGGTAGCCTTCCAGCCCCGTGCGCAGGCTCGTCCGCACCATCGGGTACGAGAAGGCGATCTTCAGCCGCGCGTCCTTCGTCTCCACCTTGCGCAGGTAACCCTTCAGGATCTTGCCCATCCACTCGCCGGTGGTGACGCCATTCTTGTGCTCGTAGAACGTCCGCATGATGCGGCTCATGTTGATGCCCTTGAGCTCCGCCTCGAGCGACACCGTGCCGGTGACGCTGGTCTCCAGTGTGAGAGTCTTGCCGGCCTTGGTGCGGTACTTCAGCGGCAGCTTGAAATTGTGGATGCCCACCTGCTGGATCGGCACGTTCGCCCCTTGGATCGCCTCATGGGCGACATCCATCATGTCGGGCAGCGTGGCCCGGTAGGCGGGGCTGGATTTGAACTTACGGTCGTAGCCCCGCTGGACGAGCGGCGGCTGCCCGCAGTCCGAGCGGTGGAGATACATCTGTTTCATGGGCGATCGTTTTTGGTTGGGGCGGGTGACGTAACCGCCCGGAAATCAGTGGTGGGCCGGGCCGAAGAACTCGGCGAAGTTGCGGGGCGTCTCGTACAGCCGCACGCAGTGCAGCCGGGCCGGCAGGTGGATGCGGGGCGCGATCTCGTGCCAGAACGCGATCACCAGGTTCTCCGTCGAGGGGATGATCCCGCGCAGAAAGTCGACCTCGTCGTTCAGGTTGCGGTGGTCGCACTTGTCCACCACCGCCGTGTGCAGGACCTTCTTCAGCCGGGCCAGATCCATAATGTACCCGGTGACCGGATCAGGCTGGCCCTTCAACGTCACCTCCAGCACATAGTTGTGGCCGTGCCAGTGCGGGTTGGTGCACATGCCGTATTGCTTCTGGTTCCAGGCGAGGCTCTTGGTGGGATTGTACAGCCGGTGCGCGGAGTTGAAATGCACCTGCCGCGTAATAAACACCGTGCCGGCCAGGGCCCGCACGGAAGGTTCGCGGCTTTTTTGAGGGGAGGACTTCTTCGGCATGGAGGGTTCATCGAAGCGAGATTGCGGCTTGCGTCAACCCCCGGCCGCGCCGCTCAATCCGCCGCGATGGCCCTGCGTTTCCGCATCCTGGGCAGCGGCAGCTCCGGCAACGCCGCCCTCCTCTCCTCCGACGACACCCGCGTGCTCGTGGACGCGGGCTTTTCCGCCCGCAAACTCGGCGAACTCCTCGCCGCGGCCGACGAATCATGGTCGCGCATCGACGCCATCTTCCTCACCCACGAGCACGGCGATCACGCGGCCGCCCTCGGCGGGCTGGCCCGCCACCCCCACATCAAGGTCTTCGCCAACCGCCGCACCGCCGAGACCCTCCAGGCCGGCCTCAAGCACCGCATCAACTGGCAGCTCTTCGAGACGGGCAGCGCCTTCCGCTTCCGCGACTTCGAGGTGCAAAGCTTCACCGTGCCCCACGACGCCCAGGACCCCGTCGGCTTCCTCATCGCCCACGGCCACGACGACCTCCTCTCCCCCCGCCGCCGCCTCGCCTGGCTCACCGACCTCGGCCACGCCCCCGCCAGCGTCCGCGAGCACATCCGCGAGGCCGATGTCCTCGTCGTCGAGGCCAACCACTGCTCCACCATGCTCCAGGCCGACACCAAGCGCCCCTGGTCCACCAAGCAGCGCATCAGCGGCCGCCACGGCCACCTCTCCAACGCCGCCGCCCGCGAACTGCTCGAGAGCACCACCGGCGCCCGCTGGCGCCACGTCTTCCTCACCCACCTCAGCCGCGACTGCAATTCCCTGGCCGCCGTCGAGGCCGCCTGCGGCGCCGTCCTCACCGCCCGCCAATGCGGCTTCTCCGTCGTTGCCCCCGGCGGCGGAACCCCTTTCTTTGAGTTCTGACCATGCCGCTCCCTTCCTACCGCCGCACCAAGATCATCGCCACCCTCGGGCCCGCCACCGAGAGCGAACCCGCCCTCACCCGCCTGATCGAGTGCGGCGTCGATGTCATCCGCCTCAACATGGCGCACGCCAAGCACGACTGGACGCGCACCGTCATCCGCCGCATCCGCGCCATTTCCAAGAAAGTCGGCCGCGAAGTGGCTATCATGATGGATATCAAGGGCCCGGAGATCCGGACCGGCGACGTCGACGTGCCGATCGAGCTGCGCCCCGGCGAGATTTTTGACTTTACCGTCAAACCCGGCGCCGAACGCGACAACTCCGAGGAAATCCGCTCCGTCGACGTCAACTACCAGAACCTCGTCAACGACATCAAGGTCGGCGACATCGTCCTCGTCGACAACGGCATCATCCGCCTCGAGGTCCGCCAGAAATACGACGCCCACATCCGCTGCTGCGTCCTCACCCCCGGCTCCCTCACCTCCCGCCGCCACATCAACCTGCCGGGCGTCCGCGTCAACCTCCCCTCCTTCACCGAAAAGGACCGCGGCGACACCCTCGTCGGCCTGGAAGAGGGCATCGACTTCGTCGCCCTCTCCTTCGTCCGCGAGGCCGCCGACATCGTCCAGCTCCGCGGCTTCCTCAAGCAGCAGAATTCCACCGCCCGCATCGTCGCCAAGATCGAGGACCAGCAAGCCATCTCCAACCTCGACGAGATCATCCGCGCCACCGACGTCCTGATGGTCGCCCGCGGCGACCTCGGCATCGAGGTTCCCTTTGAGGACCTCCCCATCATCCAGCACCGCGCCGTCCGCACCTGCCTCTCCGTCGGCCGCCCCGTCATCGTCGCCACCCACATGCTGGAATCGATGATCAGCCAACCGGTCCCCACCCGCGCCGAGATCACCGACGTCGCCAACGCCGTCTACGAGCAGGCCGACTGCGTCATGCTCTCCGGCGAGACCACCATCGGTAAATACCCCTTCGAGTGCATCCGCGTGATGGACTCCATCGCCCGCCGCGTGGAGGAGGAACTCGCCGCCGACTTCCCCGAACCCGCCGTGTTCATCGAGCCCCGCATGAAGTTCATGCGCGCCGCCGTCGTCATGGCCAACGAGTTCCCCGGCTCACGCATCGTCATCTTCACCCGCCGCGGCCTGAGCGCCGCCGGCCTCGCCGCCCACCGCCCCGCCCGCGCCCCGATCCTCGCCCTCACCGACAATGTCGCCGCGGTCCGCCAGCTCCGCATCGTCCGCTCGGTCGAGCCCTACCTCATCGGGCCCTTCGGCGATCCCGAGAAGACCCTCACCCGCGCCCTCGACATGCTCCGCGACGCCGGCCGCGTGAAGGCCGGCGACAAGCTCGTGATCATTTCCGACGTCCTCGCCGAAAACGGCGACCGGGTGGACAGCATCCAGATGCGCTCGGTCAGCTGAGCCCCCGCCAGGCTGTAGGGCGGGATCCCCTGCCCCGAGTCCGTCGCAGGGGCCGAATCCCGCCGCGGGCGCGGCATCGGCTGGAGGAACCGTGAGAACGCCCCTCCCACGCTCCACCCCGCCTCCGTGCGGCTCGTCGCGCATTTTTATCCACTCGCCCTGTAACCTTTGCAGGCCACCCCCGGTTAAGCCACATCGACGCCCCTCCGGCGCCCGCATGCCCATTTCTTCCCGCCTCCTCCTCTGCACCCTCCTGCTCGGCGCCCGTCTCGCGGCCGCTCCCTTTCTGGAGGTCCGTCCCGCCGACGCCCCCCCGGTCATCGACGGCGTGATCACCCCGGGCGAATGGGCCATGGCCACGCCCACCGATGCCTTCCGCCAGGTCGAGCCGGTCGAAGACGGCGCGGTGACCGAACGCACTGAGTTCTGGGTCACCTACGACCGACACCACCTCTACGTCGCGATCCGCTGCCACGACACCGGCGGCCGCGCCGGCGTCCGCGCCTACTCCATGCAGCGCGACCAGGACAACGGCTCTGACGATCTCGTCCGCATCGTCCTCGACACCTTCCACCGGCAGAGCGACGGGTATTACTTCGCCCTCACCGCCGCGGGCGGCCGCCACGACGGCTTGGTCCAGAACAAGGAGGAGGCCAACGACCAATGGGACGCCCTCTGGCACGGCCGCACCAGCATCGACGACGGCGGCTGGAGCGCCGAGTTCGCCATCCCGTTCAAGTCCCTCTCCTTCGACGCGGCCAACGACACCTGGGGCTTCAACGTCGCCCGCGCCGTCCGCCGCAAGCAGGAGGTCATGCGCTGGAGCGGCATCGTGCGCAACAAACCCACCGTCTCCCTCCCCCTGCTCGGCGAACTCCGCGGCCTTCGCGGCCTGGAGCAGGGCCGCGGTCTCGACCTCAAGCCCTTCGCCAGCGCCACCACCCGCCACGACCCGCGACCCGGGACGAAGCGCACCGAGTTCAAGCCCGGCCTCGACCTCGTCTGGAATGTCACGCCCTCCCTCGCCGCCACCCTCACCGTGAACACCGACTTCGCCGACGCCGAGGTGGACGAGCGCCAGGTCAACCTCGGGCGCTTCCCCCTCTTCTTCCCGGAGAAACGCGGCTTCTTCACCCAGGACGCCTCGCTCTTCACCTTCGCCGGCATCCGCCAGGATCCCCTGCCCTTCTTCTCCCGCCGCATCGGCCTGGCCGGGGACGGCACCAAGGTCGATGTGCTCGGCGGCCTCAAGCTCACCGGCCGCGCCGGTCCGTGGACGCTCGGCCTCCTCGATGTGCAGATCGACGAACACGCCGGGGTGGATTCCCGCAACCTGCTCGCCGGCCGCGTCGCCCGCCAGGTCGGCGCCGAATCGAGCGCGGGCCTGATCTTCACGCACGGCGATCCACGCGGGGGCGACAACACCCTTGTCGGGACCGATTTCAACTACGTCAATAACCAGCTGCCAGGCGGCAAGTCGGTCACGATCCGCACCGCCCTGCAGGCCACCGACTCCGATCTCGCGGGCGGTCAGGGCACCGCCGCCACCTTGTCGGTCGACTACCCCAACGAGCCCTTCGGCTACTACGCCTCCCTCAGCCGCATCAGCGACCGCTACGATCCCGCCCTCGGCTTCGTCTCCCGGACCGGCACGGGCAATCTGTTCTTCTCCCCCTACTATGTTTTCCGCCGCCCCGCCGGCTGGATCCGCCAGACCCAGCTCTTCCTCGAGACCGAGCGCACGACCACGCTCGGCGCCGACCTGCTCGACAGCGGCACCTGGCTGGGCGTCTACTCCGAAAACGAGCACGGCGACTACGCCAACCTCTGGTTCAACGAATCCCGCGAGACCTACGACGCCCCCTTCGCCATCCGGCCCGGCATCGTGATCCCGACCGGCGTGCACCGCTGGCACCAGGGCCAGTTCCAAATCGGCACGGCCCGCAACCGCCCCGTCGATGTCTTCCTGCGCTGGCGCCACGGCGGCTTTCTCACCGGCCAAGCCGATGACTACCAGGTCAACCTCGGCTGGCGCCCCAGCTCCCGCCTGCAATTCAGCCTGCGCCAGACCTACCGGGACATCCGCCTGCCTTCGGGTGACTTTGTCGTCCGCACCGGCTCGGCCCGCGTCTCCTACACCTTCACCCCCGACCTGCAGCTCAGCCTGCTCGGCCAGTTCGACAACATCTCCGATTCCCTCGGCGTGAATTTCCGGATCAAGTGGACACCCCAGCCCGGCAACGACCTCTACCTCGTCGTCAACCAGGGCTACGACACCACCGAGGACCACTTCCGCCCCACCGGCAACGAAACCTCCCTCAAGGGCGCCTGGACCTACCGGTTCTAAAACGCGGCGCTTTCGCTCACCGGCCCCCGCCCCATGCTCGGGCGCTTCAGCCCGCGATGACCGATCGCGATCAGCATCCCTGGGCGGCACGCGGTAGCCTGAATGCGCCCGGCCTTGGGATTTGTCGGCGTCGCGTTTGCTTGCCGCGGCTTCTACAGCTTCTTTGGTGAAGGGGACGGACCCACCCTCCCCCTCGCCATGAGCTCCCTCTTCCTCGAACTCCTCATCATCTTTGTCCTCCTCCTGGCCAACGGCGTGTTTTCCATGGCCGAGATCGCGATCGTGTCCGCCCGCAAGAACCGCCTCCGCCAGCTCGCGGACCATGGCGACCCTGCCGCCCTGCGCGCCCTGCAACTGGCCGAGTCCCCCAACACCTTCCTCGCCACCGTCCAGATCGGCATCACCCTGGTCGGGGTCCTGGCCGCGGCCTTCGGCGGTGCCGCCCTCGGCGATAAACTCGCGGTTCCGCTGGCCCAGATCGCCTGGCTCGCGCCCTACGCGGACCAGCTCGCCCTCGGCCTCGTCGTCGTGGTGCTGACCTACTTCACCCTGGTCATCGGCGAACTCGTGCCCAAACGCATCGGCCTCGGCCACCCGGAAGGCGTCGCCCGCGCCCTCGCCGGCCCGATGTATTTTCTCTCCCGCCTCGGCTCGCCCCTCGTGAGTCTGCTCGGCACGTCCACCGACGCCCTGCTCGCCCTCTGCCGCATCAAGCCCGAACCCGAGGTCAAGGTCACCGAGGAAGACGTCCGCCTGCTCGTCCGCGAGGGCATGCGCGTCGGCGTGTTTCACGCCCAGGAGCCCGCCATGATTGAAAGCGTCATGGCCTTCGACCGCCTGCCCGTCCACGACCTGATGACCCCTCGCGCCAAGATCATCTGGATCAACGCCCATGATTCCCACGAAACCATCTGGCATCGCATCGTCGTCAGCGCCCACACGACCTTTCCTGTCTACGAGGACCGGCGCGACAACGTGATCGGCACCGTCACCGTGAAGGCCATCTACGCCAACCTCGCCGCCGGGGTCCCGGTCAACGTGCGCGACCTCATCACCCCCGCCCTCGTCGTCCCCGCGTCCCAACCTGTCTCCTCCCTGCTCGAGAAATTCAAGGCCACCGGCAAACATGTCGCCCTCGTCAGCGACGAGTTCGGAGCCATCGCGGGCCTGGTCACCCTGCACGACATCATGGAGGCCATCGTCGGCGAGCTACCCTCGCCGGAGGACCGCCTGAAACCCAAGGCCGTGCGCCGCGACGACGGCTCCTGGCTCGTGGACGGCCTGATCGCGGCCGAAGACTTTGTCCAGGCCGTGACCGACTTCCCGCTGCCACCCGCCGCCCAGCGTGACTACCAGACCCTCGCCGGTTTCATCGTCAAACACCTCGGCCACGTGCCCGCCGAGGGCGAGACTTTCCAACTCCACGGCTACACGGTCGAGATCATCGACATGGACGGCCTCCGCGTGGACAAGGTGCTGCTCCTGCCCTTGAGAAATCCGCCGACGCCCGGACCGGCCTAGTCGCCCGTCCGCGCAAACCGAGGCACGCGCCGACCGCCGACCTCGACCATCTCGACGAACATCGCCGCCGGTCGCACAAACATCCCGCCGCCGCCATACAGCGCCTCATAGACCACCATCCACTCGTTGGTCTCCGTGTGCAGGGCCAGCCCCGTCACCCGGTAGGGGTTGTCCTTGTAGTGGCGATAAAGGCCGGGCCGGGGCTCGGTCGGTTGGGGCGGGGCGTCACGCATGCCCCCAAACAGCGCATTCTCCCGGACGTCCGCAAGTCCGGACCCAACCATCCGGGTGGAGCGACTTGCCCCCAAGGCGCTGGTTCGGGCCGTCGAAGGAAACGAGATCCTCCGTCCGCCTCCCCCGCGCGCCCGGCCCCGGTTTGCGTATTAACGCGTATGGCGTGTTTCGGCCTGCTCCGCTAGAGTGATGAGTCCGCCCAGCCCATGATCGTCTGCTGCCTCATTCTCGCCCTGCTCTGCCTTATCGTCGGCACCGACCAACCGCCGGCGCCCACCGGGCAGCCCGTAGCCGAGGCGAAGCCCGTCCGTCGCCCCTAGGCCGTTCCCGGTCCGCGCCTCGAAAAGCGCCCGCCCCCCGCCGGCGGAGCGCCGGGTTGCAATCCGCGTTTCGTCAGCTTTGCTCTCCCTCCCCGCTTGCCGCGCCGTAGCCTCGGCGTAGGCGGGTCCTTCCGATGTCCCTCCCCCCCATCCCCGTCACCGTCCTCACCGGCTTCCTCGGCGCCGGCAAAACCACCCTGCTCAACCGCATCCTCACCGAGCAGCACGGCAAAAAGATCGCCGTCATCGAGAACGAGTTCGGCGAGGTCGGCGTGGACAACCAGCTCGTCATTCAGTCCGACGAGGAGATCTTCGAGATGAACAACGGCTGCATCTGCTGCACCGTCCGCGGCGACCTCCTCCGCATCCTCGGCCGGCTCATGAAGCGCAAGGACCGCCTCGACGCCATTCTCATCGAGACCACCGGCCTGGCCAACCCCGCCCCCGTCGCCCAGACGTTCTTCACCGATCCGGAGATGAAGGAACAGTTCGCCCTCGACGCCATCGTCACGCTCGTCGACGCCAAGCACATCCTCCTCCACCTCGACGACTCCCCCGAGGCCATGAAGCAGATCGGCTTCGCCGATGTCATCATCCTCAACAAGACCGACCTCGTCGCCCCCGCCGAGCTCGACGCGCTGGAAAAACGCCTCCGCTTGGTCAACGCCGTCGCCAAGATCCACCGCACGAAGAACGCCGAACTCCCGATCGACAAGGTGCTCAACGTCGGCGGCTTCAACCTCGAGCGTGCCGTCGACGTCGACCCGCAGTTCCTCGAGATGGAATATCCCTTTGAATGGGCCGGTGCCTACGAGCTGCCTGCCGGGGATTACGAATTGGAAATCGGCCACGCCCACGGGGACCACCACCACGGCCATGATCACGGACACGACCACGATCACGAGTGCGGCCCCGACTGCGGCCACAACCACAACGAACTCGATGTGGTGGTCATGCCGCTGAAGAGCCTCGCCGAGAAGGATCTCGCCGCCTGCATCAACGCCACCGTCCTCCTCTTCTCCGACTGGGAGAAGATCGTCCTCCCCGGCGAGACCATCACCGCCGGCGCCACCCTCCACCGCCTGAAACTCAAGGACGAGCACGGCAAGTTCAAGGTCACCCTCCCCGCCACCGGCCGCTACCTTCTCTTCACGGGTCACGACGTGCCGACGCACCTGCGGGACGCCACGGGCTCCGTCGTGCGCTACGGCTGGGACAAAACCTTCCGCCACGAGCATTCACACGACGAGGCCGTCTCCTCCGTCGGCATCAGCGTCGCGGGCGAGCTCGACGGCAAGAAACTCAACGAGTGGATCAGCGAGCTCCTCAAGACCAAGGGCGGCGACATCTTCCGCATGAAGGGCGTGCTCGTCGTCAAGGGCACGAAGAAGCGCCTCGTCTTCCAGGGCGTACACATGCTCTTCGACGCCAAGTTCGACCGCGAGTGGAAGGACGGCGAGAACCGCACCAACACCCTCGTCTTCATCGGCAAGAACCTCGACCGCGCCGCCCTCACCGAGGGTTTCAAAGCCTGCCTGGCCTGAGCCTGTCGATGGCCCTGACCTGAGCCCGTCAAAGGTTCTAGCCTGAGCTCGTCGATGGTCCTGACCTGAGCCTGTCGAAAGTCCTGGCCTGAGCTGATCAGGTGGAACCTGCCCTTCACTCAGCCCGCCCCCTCGGCTTTGTTTTGACCAGTCGCACCGGCGCATGCAGCCTGACCGGCGTTCTTCGTCGTCGGCCCCTTTCGTTTCACCCCACCCCATGAACCGCCGCACCTTCGTCTCCTCCGCCCTCGCCGCCACCGGCGCCGCACTCTTGGCCGGCTCCTCGCGCCTCGCCGCCCAGGCCTTCGCGCCCAAGGGTAATCCCCGCTTCCGCCTCGGCTACGGCCCGCACCCGGGCATGTTCTCGACCTCCGCCCCCGGCGGCGTCCTCGACGAGATCAAGTTCGCCGCCGACCAGGGCTTCACTGCCTGGGAGGACAACGGCATCTCCGGCCGCCCCGCCGCCGAACAGGAGGCGATCGGCTCCCTGCTGCGCGACCGCCAGATGCAGATGGGCGTGTTCGTAGCCCATGCGAGTTTCGACGAACCAACCTTCGCCGTGGCCAAGCCGGCCTACCGCGAACAGGTCCTCGCCAGCATCCGGAACGCCGTCGAGGTCGCCGGCCGCTGCGGCGCGAAATGGTTCACCGTCGTGCCCGGCTCCGTCGACCAACAATCGGACAAGACCGAACGCTGGAACCGCTACGGCGGCCCCCGCCTCGCCGAGGGTTACCAGACGGCCAATGTCATCGCCCTGCTGCGCGAGTGTTCCGCCCTCCTCGAACCCCACGGGCTCATCATGGTCCTCGAGCCGCTCAACTGGTATCGCGACCACGGCGGGGTCTTCCTCCAGAAATCCGACCAGGCCTACGCGCTCTGCAAGGCCGTCAACAGCCCGTCGTGCAAGATCCTCTTCGATATCTACCACCAGCAGATCACCGAGGGAAACCTGATTCCCAACATCGACCGCTGCTGGGACGAGATCGCCTACTTCCAGGCCGGCGACAACCCCGGCCGCAAGGAACCCGGCACTGGCGAGATCAATTACCGCAACGTTTTCCGTCACCTCCACCGCCGGGGCTTCACCGGCGTCGTCGGCATGGAACACGGCAACTCCCTCCCCGGCGCCGACGGCGAGACCGCTGTCATCCGCGCCTATCGCGACGCGGATGCATTCTGACGCCCGCCCAGCGGGCGAGCAGTTGGTAGTTGGTAATCAGTAATTGGGCCCAAGGCAGAGAGACCCCGGCCTCTCCTCCTAAATACCAATTACTAACTACCGGGTACTCCTCAAAGTCCTTTGAGGTATGCCACCACGTCCGCCACCCCCTGGGCGTCCAGCCCGAGCTGCTCGCCGTTGAGCATCAGCGAGCGGTTCAGGCGCTGCTTCCTCTCCACGCGGTCGGCCGGGATCAGTTGCGTGACCCCACCCATGCTCATGACCACGAGCGGATCGCTGTCGGACACCACCATGCCCTGCACCACCTTGCCGTCCTTGAGGGTCACCGCCGTACCCTCGTAACCATGGGCGATGTCACCCGACGGGTTCACGATGGCGCCGATCACGACCTCGGTCGTCTGGAACTTGGCGAACGACGTGATATTCGGACCGTAATCCACGCCTTGCTCGCCGATACGGTGACACAGGTAACAGGCCACCACCCGGGCCGCCCCGCGCGACGCATCGCCGACCAGCGCCGCGATCTCTGCCACCGACGGCAATTGGCTCGGCTCGGGCACGGGCACGACACTCTCGGTGACCACCACCGTCGCCGGATCATACAGACCGCGGGCCTTCAGCTCCGCGTCGAGACCGTGGCCGGCCCAACGCGTGTTCTTGTAATTCAGCAGCCACCAGAATGCCTGTCGCTGCACGAGCCCGTCACCCTTCTGGGCGAGATCCACCAGGGCCATGGCCGCTTCCTTCGATGACATGAAACCCAGCGCCGTGACGGCCGCGAGGCGGTCCTTCTCCATCAGGGAGGCTGCCGCCGCCCGCGCGGCAAACTGCGGCGCGGCCGCCGCCGGTGTGAGCCGCCAGAGCAATCCCGTGTAGGCCGGCGTCCATTGGAGCGGGTCGACGCCCGCGTGCGCGGCCAGCATCGCGGCGGCGATTTCCGTTACCTTGCCGGTGCAGCCGATGCCCCACGCTTCAAGATAGGTGCGGTCGGAGCCATCGTAACCCTTGGCCAGCGCCAGCAGGATGTCCCGGGCGGCGGCCAGCGGCACGTCACGCATCGCCACGGCCACCTCGCGGCGAACCACCGGTGAAGGATCCGCGGCCAGCGTCGCGGCGTGCACCAAGACCCGGTGATCCTGACGGCGCAGCGCCCGGAACGCCGTCAGCCGGGTCGCCGCATCGGCGTGGCCCAGCAATGCCTCGACCTGCGCGAGGCCGTCGGCCCCGAGCTCGGCCAGCAGCCAGATGGCGCGGGCCCGGATATAGGGATTGGTCTCCTGCAGCAATGAGGCCACCGGCCCGATGGCCGCGGCCCCCTGCGCCTTCAGGGCGTTGAAGCCAAGCGCGCGCACGTTCACCGCCGGGCTGCGCAGCGCCGTGAGCTGCCCCGCCGTCGTGGCGAGGTCGAACGTCGGCACGACGGATTTGAAACCCTTCGGCGCCACGCGGTAGATCGCCCCGGCGGTCAGGTTGTCGAAATCCTGGTGCCCGCCCACGCGCGGGTCGAACCAGTCGGCAATGTAAACGGCCCCGTCCGGCCCGACCATCACATCCGACGGACGGAAGAAGGTGTTGATCTCGCTGCTGGTCTTGCCCCGCAGGGCATCGGTGCCGGCCAGATCCTGCCCGGGATTGCTCGTGGCGAAATGCATGCGCTCCAGCTTGAAGCCCGCGCCGGCCGCCTGCGGCTTGTAACCGAAGATCGTGTTGCGCGCCGCCTCGGCGCTCAGGAGCAGGCCGCGCCACTCGGGCCCGAACGCATCACCCTCGTAGAACGCGATGCCGGTCGGCGCCCCCGCGCCATAGACATCGCCCGAGGGCATCACGCCCGGGTCTTCCTGGCGCCACTCCGCGGTCGGAATGTCCTGGCCCGGCCGGCGGTCGGCATTCCACATGCGCTTGCCGTCCTTGGAGAAGAATCCGGCGTTGCCGTACTCGAGCACAAAGGAGGTGCGGCTCGCCGGCGGGTCGTCGTTGTCATTCTGAAACACGTCGCCATAGGAGGTGACGGTCTGCTCGTAGCTGTTGCGGTAATTGTAGCCGATGATCTCGGTGCCCGTGGCGTCCGGCTTCATGCGGACGGTAAAGCCGCCGACATAGACGTGACCGTCGTCGCTCTTGGCGCCGGCGAGCTGGGTGGGCTTCCAGCTGTAGATCTGCGGCGCGGCCTTGCCCCAGGTGGGCTCGTAGGAACTGCCGACGCGGAAGGTCTTGCCCGCGCGGTCGGTGAAATGCGCGCTGTTGTTGCCCTGCGAAAAATACCAGCGGCCGTCCGGACCGACCGTCACGGAGTGGAGCGAGTGGTCGTGGTTGCGGCCGTTGAAGCCGGTGAGCAGCACCTCGCGCTTGTCGATGGCGGCATCCCAGCGCGCATTGCGGTCCACGTCGGTGTAGACGATCAGGTCGGGGGCGTTGGAGACAATGATGCGGTTGTCGATCACCGCGATGCCCAACGGGGCGCCGAGCGCCGGCTCCTGGATGAACACATGGCTGGAGTCGGCCGTGCCGTCGCCGTCGGTGTCCTCCAGCACCACGATGCGGTCGCCGGCCTTGTCCCGGTCGTCGTGACTGCGGTAGTTCACGCCCTCGGTCACCCAGATGCGGCCCCGGTAGTCCACGTCCATGTTCGTCGGGTTCCGCAGCTGCGGCGCCTGGGCCCACAGCGTGATTTCAAACCCCTCCGGCACCGCGAACCCCGCGACCGGCACGAGCGCGGGCGCCGGCGGGGTCTCGGCGCCGGGCGCCACCGCTTGGGCGCAAAGCGCAACGGGCAGCAACGAAAACAGGATCAGGGCAACAAGCGGACGCGTGGACAGGGGCATGACGCAGGGGGATCGGGGTTGTCGGGCGGACAGAACCAAACCAGCAAAGTGTCGCCCCCGGTCGAGGCAAGGCCGGCGTTGTGCAAATACCACCATCGTAATGGACATTCTTGGCCCGCCGCCGGGATTTTCTGCTCTACTCACTCCCCGCTACCCGCTACTCGCTACAGGGTATGAATTTTGCCAAGCACTGGGCCGCGACTCTCGACGACTACGCCATCGACCTCGCCTGGTCCCCCGACGGCACGCTCCTGGCCGCCGCCTCCGCCGCCGGCGGCATCACCCTCTTTGACGCCGCCACCGGCGCCGTGCGACACCAGCTCCCTGGCCACGCCGATGGCGCTAACTGCCTCGCCTGGTCACCCGCCCCAGCCCCCACCTCCCTGCTCGCCACCGGCGGCCAGGACGGCTGCGTGCGCTTCTGGGACGCACTCACCGGCCGCCAGACCGCCGAGGTGAAAATCGGCCCCGCCTGGGTCGAACACCTGTGCTGGTTCCCTGTGGGCAGCCCGCTCGCGGGCGCTGCATCGGACGCGGGCCAGCCCGCGTCCGCCCCCCGCCTCTTCGCCGCCGCCGGCAAAAAACTTGTCGCCCTCCATCCGGACGGCTCCAGCGCCCACGCCTTCCCCGACGCGCCGAAGACCATCTCCGCCCTGTCGGTCTCTCCGTCCTCCGTCCTCGCCGCCGCCTACTTCGGCGGGGTCTGCACCTGGGACGCGACCACGTTCACCGCCTGCAAGGAATTCCCTTACGGCAACGCCATCTACGCGCTCACCTGGTCGCCCGACAGCCGCTGGCTCGTCGCCGGCTGCCACGACAACGCCGTCCACCTCTGGGCCCCGGCCGAAGCCGACCTCGAGTTGCACATGAGCGGCTATGAGACCCGCCTCAAGGAACTCTCCTTCAGCCACGATTCGAAGTGGCTCGCCACCGGCGGCGGCCGCGACGCCTGCGTCTGGGATTGCGCCGGCGCCGGCCCCGAAGGCCGCGAGCCGCTGCTCCTGCCCCATGACGCCCGCGTCTGCGCCGTGGCCTTTCAACACGCCCATAGCCTCCTCGCCACCGGCTCGGCCAACGGCCAGTTCACCCTCTGGATGCCCTCGCGCAAGAACCCGCTGGTCGCCGAGGTGACCATGCCTTCCTCCGCGACGAAATTCGCCTGGCGCGCCGACGACGCCGGCCTCGCCGTCGGCACGGAGAAAGGCCAGGTCTTCGTGTTCAAGACCACCTGAGCCACGCCCTCCGATAAAAGCTCGCTCCGAACCCGCAGCGCGGAGCTATTCCAGCTTGCACGGCCACCCCTGCCTGTCAGTGGTTGGGCGGGCCAGTCGCCAGTATTAATCACCCTGCGATCATGTCTTCACGTCTCTCCGCCCGACCGGCCGACGACCACCGCCGGCGCCTCCCCGCGCCGCCCACATCGACGCTGTTTTCCCTGTGAGCCTCACGCCGCCATCCCCGGTCCCCGGCCGCACCCCGCCCGACGATACCCCCGCCCTCCTCGCGGCCATCGTCAACTCGGCCGAGGACGCCATCATCGGCAAGTCGCTCGACGGGATGGTGACGTACTGGAACCGCGGCGCGGAGCGAATCTTCGGCTACACCGCCGCCGAGATGCTCGGCCGGCCCATCACCGAGCTCTTTCCCGTCGACCGGTTCAATGAGGAAAGCCTCATCCTCACCCGCATCCGCGCCGGCGAGACCGTCCGTCATTTTGAAACCATCCGCCGGCGGAAGGACGGCACCCTGATCGACATCTCCGCCACCATCTCCCCGATCCGCGCCGCCGACGGTCGCATCGTGGGCGCCTCCAAGATCGCCCGCGACATCACCGAGCACCGGCGCAACGAGACCCGGATCGAGAACCTCGCCACCAATCTCGACCGCATCTACCGGCAGGTGCCGGGGGTGATCTACCAGTTCATGCTCCGGCCTGACGGCACGGCCTGCATGCCTTTCGCCAGCGAGGGCGCGCGCCAGGTTTTTGAAGTCGCGCCGGACGACCTCCGCGAGAGCGTCACCGCCCTGTTCGACAAGATCATCCCCGAGGACCTCGTGGTGCTCAACGCCGACATCCAGGCATCCGCCCGCACCCTCTCGCCCCACCACCACGAGTTCCGGATCCGCCGCGCCAGCGGCGCCATCGCCTGGCTCCGCGGCGACTCCATGCCCGAGCGGCTTCCGGACGGCAGTGTCGTCTGGCACGGCTTCGTCAGCGACATCACCGCGACCCGCCTGCTCGAGAACAAGCTGGTCGAGAGCGCCAAGCTCGAGAGCCTCGGCGTGCTTGCCGGCGGCATCGCCCACGACTTCAACAACCTGCTCACCGGCATCCTCGGCAACGCCTCCCTTGCCCGCCAGGAACTGCCCCCCTCCTCCCTCGGCCAGCCCATGCTCGACCAGATCGAGACCGCCGCCCGCCGCGCCGCCGACCTCTGCAAGCAGATGCTCGCCTACTCCGGCAAGGGCCGCTTCGTCGTCCAGAACCTCGACCTCAACAAGCTCATCGAGGACACCACCCACCTGCTCCAGATCTCCATCGCGAAGAACTGCGTCCTGCGCTTCAACCTCGCCCGCAGCCTCCCGGTGATCAAGGCCGACGCCACCCAGCTGCGCCAGGTCATCATGAACCTGGTCATCAACGGCTCGGAGGCGATCGGCAGCCGCAGCGGCGTGCTCGCCCTCTCCACCGGCATCGCCCGGGTCGACGACGAATACATCAAGGGCTTCCGGCCCGACGCCTCCCCGCCGCTCGGCGACTACGTCTTCATCGAGGTCAGCGACAACGGCTGCGGCATGGACACCGCCACCCTCGCCAAGATCTTCGATCCCTTCTTCACCACAAAATTCACCGGCCGCGGCCTCGGCCTCGCCGCCGTGCTTGGCATCGTCCGCGGCCACAAGGGCGGCCTGAAGGTCTACTCCGAGCCCGGCAAGGGCACCACGTTCAAGCTCTTCTTCCCCGTCTCCACCGGCCGGGCGCAGGACAGCGCCACACCCTTCGCCGATACCGCGCCCTTCCAGGGCTCCGGCGTCGTGCTCGTGGTCGATGATGAGGAGACGGTCCGCACCGTCGCCGCCCGCATGATGGAGCGCCTCGGTTTCACCGTCGTGACGGCCGTCGATGGCCGCGACGGCATGGAAAAATTCCGCGCCGAGCCCGGTCGCTTCACCCTCGTCCTGCTCGATCTCACCATGCCCCACCTCGACGGCGAGGAGACCTTCCGCCAGATGCGCATCCTCAATCCCGGGGTCCGCGTCATCCTCACCAGCGGTTTCAACCAGCAGGAAGCCGTCAATCGCTTCATCGGCAAGGGCCTCGCCGGCTTCATCCAGAAACCCTTCGAGCTCGCCAGCCTCGTCCAGGTCATCCGCAGCGTGCTCCCCCACAACTGAGGTCCGGCCGGCACGGCCAATGCTGGATTGCACCGGTAAGCCCGCCCGGCTTTACCCGACTGCGCATGCCGCCCGAACCTCCGCCTTTGCCTCCGTCCCCCTCGGTCTTCCTGAGCTACGCCTCAGCCGACCGGGCCGTGGCGCGCGCCCTGCGCGACACCCTCGCTGCGGCCGGTCTCGATGTCTGGCTCGACGAGGAGGAACTCGCCGGGGGCGAGGCCTGGGACGCCAAGATCCGCCACCAGATCCGCACCTGCACCTATTTCATGCCGGTCATCTCCGCCACGACGGAGCAACGCCGCGAGGGCTACTTCCGCCGCGAATGGCGCCTGGCCGTCGAGCGCACCCTCGACCAGGCGGACGATGTCCTCTTCCTGGTGCCCGTCGTAATCGACGACACCCCCGACCATGGCGCGCGGGTGCCGGAACGCTTCCTGTCCGTCCAATGGCTGCGCGCCCCCGGCGGCACGGCCACGCCGGCCCTGCGCGAACTGGCCGCCCGCCTGGCCACCGGCGAGACCCACACTCCCGCGGCCGCCGGCCGACCCGCGGTCGCGGCACCGGCCCCCGCTCCGGCCCGCGAGAACCGCCGCCGCGGCACCCCGCCGCCGCTCCCCCGCTTCCCCGCCTACCCGCAGCCCGGCCAGCAAAACCGCTTTGTGTACGATGTCTTGCTCTGGGCCGGTCACCTGATCCACGCCCTCTGGCTCCGCTTGCCGCGCGTCCTCCAGCTCTTCGGCGCCGCCCTGCTCATCATCAAGCTCATCGGCTGGATCTTCTCGGATCCCAGCCCGGCCGAAGAGTCCCCGGCCCAGGACCAACCCACCGCCGCCACCTCGCCCGCCGCCACCACCCCTCGCATGGAGCCGGTGACCCTCGACCGCACCGAGGCCGCCCTCAAAAACCTGGTCGGCGCCGCCGCCCACACCTTCCAAATCGGCCGGCCGCTGGCGGTCATCAGCTTCGGCGGTGACGACCCCGCCGCCCAACGGTACGCCGCCGCCGTCTTCGACGCCACCTACGACCCCTTGCGTGAGCCCGCCCCGGACCAGGTCGCGCTCAGCCCTCTGCCGCTGGAGCCAGACGAGGACGCGGACGATGCCCTCGCCCGCGGCACCCAGCTGCACAGCCGCTTCCTGCTCACCGGCGTGGCCCGCCGGCCGTCGGCCGAGGGCGCCGTCGTCTTCACCGCCAGCCTCTACGCCGTGGAAACCCGGAGCGTGTTGTGGACGGAAAACTTCGATGCCAGCAAGGTCGACGCCCCGACGGCCGCCGCGCAACTGGTCGCCGCCGTCCGCCGCCACACCGCGCCGCCCGCCGACCCGGCGCCGCTCGCTGCAAACACGCCGCTGCCGGGCTCGCCCCCGGCACCGTAAAAAAATCAGACTGCGCCCGGGCGCCTGCTCCCGTGGCCCCGACCGCTCCCCGCCAACTCCTCTCGCCCGCGCGGGTGCACATAAGATCGGTTGCGGTGCCTAACAGCGCGGGCGATGACCATCGGACCACGCATTTTTTGTTTTGCTTCAACCAGCGGGATGGGGAGTGTGCCGCCGTGCGCCGCACGCTTTCCACGACCGCCCTCCTCCTCGCCTGGCTCTGTGCCAACGGCGCGGCCTGGAACGTCGTGCAGGTCGTCGCTTGGGCCAAGATGTTCTCCGAATACTCCCAGGTCATGCCGGTGGCCGACGCCCTCGAGCTGACTTTCGACGGCAGCGCGCCCTGCGACCTCTGCACCCTCGCCCAGAGCGGGCAGGATGGCGCCCGCTCGCAACTGCCGGCCGACGCCGCGCTCGGCGGCGGCACCGAGAAAATCCTTCTGATCGCCGACTGGTCGCCCGCCCCCGTGCTGGTCGCCCCTGAATTTTCCTGGCCGGGCCTCGTCGCCGAGGCCGGCCTGATTCGCCCCGAGTCGGTCCCCGTCCCGCCCCCGCGCGCCTGACGCCCCGGCGTTGGTTCGGATGTGGGAGGGGCTTTATGCCCCGACATGATCGCGGCCTGGCCCGCTCCCGCCCTGATTGACGCCCTCCCCCGTGGCGCGCCGTCCGCGCCGCGTTGCCCTGATCCACGCCCTCGTCGGGCCGCGTCCGTGCGCACGCCTCAACGCGCACACCCACCCATTCCCATGCATTTCCGCACCTTCCTCACCGTATCCACCCTGGCCTCCGCCACGCTCCTGCGTGCGCAGACGGCCACCGCCACCGTCGAGCTCGACAAGCTCGAGATCAACGCCGGCAAGGAGGCCGTCTTCTCCCTGCCCCTCGACTCCGCCCCGGCCTCCGGCTCCCGCCTCGGCCTCGCCAACCGCGACCTCCCCGTCTCCGTCTCCGTCATCACCCAGGAGGTCATGCAACTCCGCGGCCTCCGCACCGCCGTCGAGGCCGTCGAGGCCGCCGTCGGCATGACCGGCGGCACCCAATTCGGCTCCATCCCCACCTACTCCACCCGCGGCTTCGGCTCCAACAGCGTCAGCGTCATGCGCGACGGCATCCGCCAGAACACCGCGTCACAATCCTCCCGCACCGTCGACTCCTTCCTCCTCGATCGCGTCGAGGTCCTCAAGGGCCCTGCCTCCCTCATGTTCGGCGAGGGCGCCGTCGGCGGCGCCGTCAACTACCTCTCCAAGGCCCCCTCCCCCGTCGCCCGCGGCGAGGCCTTCGTCAGCGCCGGCTCCTGGGACAGCTACCGGCTCGGCCTCGGCTGGGGCGGCCCGCTCCCGCTCGGGACCAAGGAGCACCCCGTCACCGCCCGCGTCGACTACAGCCACAACGAGACCGCGGGCTACGTCGACCGCAACGCCCAACGCTACGACGCCGTCGCCGGCGCCCTCGCCTGGCAGGCCACCGACCGCCTCAAGCTCTCCTTCAACACCACCCTGCTCAAGGACTGGAACGAAAGCTACTATGGCAACCCCGTCGTCTACGACGGCGTGATCAACACCACGATCCCGGGCAATACCAACGTCGAGGTCCGCACCTTCAACAACGCCACCGACCGCATGGTGAACCCGCGCGTCGTCGCCGCCGCCCGCACCACCAACTACAACATCCTCGATAACTACGCCAAAACCGAGAACACCTTCTCCCGCCTGCGCGCCGAGCTCCGCCTCACCCCCGACCTCGAGCTCCGCAACGAGGCCTACGTCGCCACCCAGCTCCTCAAGTGGCGCAACCTCGAGACCAACACCTGGAATCCGGTCACGAAACTCGTCGCCCGCTCCTCCTTCCTGCACATCTACCGCGACGACGTGCTCGCCGGCAACCGCCTCGACCTTATCCACCGCGGCACGATCGCCGGCCGCCCCAACCGCCTCATCGTCGGCGGCTTCTTCGAGCGCAACGACCTCACCCGCGGCGGCACGCCCTTCGGCCTGCCCACCACCGCCAGCAGCGTCAGCCTGCTCAATCCCGCCGAAACCTCCGGCCCGGGCGACCCGGATTATTTCATGAAGACCTCCAAGGTCCTCATCGAGACCGCCGCCTTCTACGTGGAAAACGCCCTCGACCTGACCAACTCGGTTAAGCTTATCGCCGGCCTGCGCCACGATAGCATCGATCTGCGGCGCGATACCCTCGTCACCCCGGCCAACCCGACCTTCGCGCGCTATCGCAAAAGCTATTCCCCGCTGACCGGCCGCGCCGGCGTCGTGTGGTCCGCCACCAAGGCCGTCAACCTTTACGCCAGCTACAGCCGCGCCGCCGAGCCCACCACCCAACTCGTCAGCTTCACCGCCACGTCCAACGACTTCGCCCTCCAGACCGGCCGCCAGTTCGAGGTCGGCGCCAAGGGCTCCCTCGCAGACGGCAAGGTCGACTTCACCCTCGCCCTCTTCGACATCGAGAAGAACAACATCCTCGCCTCCACCCTCGACCCCGTCACCGGCCTGCGCGTCAGCCAGCAAATCGGCGCCCAGAATTCCCGCGGTGTCGAACTCGCCGCCGGCTTCTCCCCCGCCGACGGCTGGCGCCTCGAGGGCAACGTCGCCTGGACCGACGCCTGGTACGGCAAGTTCGCCGAGAACCTCGGCACCGGCGTGATCTCCCGCACCGGCAACACCCCGTCCAACGTCCCCGAGTGGGTGGCCAGCGCCTTCGTCGTGAAACGCTTCCCCGGCGGCTTCGCCCTCAACGGCGGCGTGCGCTATGTCAGCGACCGCTTCGCCAACAACAACAACTCCGTCATCGCCGAGGGCTACGTCACCGTCGACGCCGGCGCCAGCTACACCTGGCACGACGTCACTTTCACCCTGCGCGGCCGCAACCTCCTCGACGAGGAATACCAGCCCGTCGCCGGCACCACGATGTGGCGCCTCGCCGACCCGCGTAACCTCGAGCTCAGCGCCCGCTACACGTTCTGAGCCCCCGCCGCCCGCCGCCCGATGAACTTCGACTTGGAGCCACTCCTGCAAAATGGGACTGCCCGTGGATCCCATTCATGGTGCGGGGGTGGCTCCTTCCGCTGATGCACCCGCCGGCCCCGCTCTCTGCCGCCCTCCCACCGCTGCTGGCCACTGCCGTTCTCCTCCTGGCTACTGCCAGCAGCTGGCGGGCCCGGCGCGTCTGGGTCGAGTCGGTCGGGCTAGCGGCCGGCGTGGCCGGCCTTGCGCTGGCCCTGGCCGGCCTGCCTCGCCCCGTCTCCGCTTCCCTCCTGCCGTCCGCCAGCCTCCTCCTGATCTGGGTTGTGTTCGCCGCCAGCGAATGGCGCTTCGCCCCCGACCTGGGACAGACCGGCTTCAGCTGGACCTTCCAAGCCGCCCTCCGCCCGACTCTCGGCACCGGCATCGGCGCGACGCCCGGCTTCCTCGCGCTCCTGTTTTGGCATGACAACCCCTGGCTGCCGCTGCTGCAGCCGCTGGCCCTTGTCTCCGGCCTGCTCGCCGCCCACCGGCTCGATCTGGCTTTCCACCAACTCACCTGCTCCACCCCGGTCCGCCGCCCGTCCGATGACGACGAAAGCGACGGCCCGAACCTTCCTCTGCCCGAAAACACCCACGTATGAACCTCCCCCCACGTCTCCTCACTCTCGCCCTGTCCCTTCTCACGCTCGCCCTGACCGGCTGCGGTCCGGCGGAAAAAACCACCGTCGCGTCGACGGCGGCTCCCGCTTCTGCGGCGCCGGGGGCCCCGGCTGCTCCCGCCGCGGCCCCCGCCCCGGCAACCGAGGCCGAGCTCGCCGCCGGCAAGGCCGTCTACCAGCGCGTTTGCATCGTCTGCCACATGGCCGACGGCAAGGGCGTGCCCGCCGCCTTCCCCCCGCTCAACGGCTCGGAGGTCATCGCCGGCGATCCCGACCGTCTCATCCGCATCGTCCTCCACGGTCTGCAGGGCCCGATCGAGGTCGCGGGCAAGACCTTCAACTCGGTCATGCCACCCCAGGGCCCGATCCTGAAGGACCATGAGATCGCCAAGGTCCTCACCTACGTCCGCCACACCTGGGGCAACGGTGCCTCCCCCGTTTCAGACCAGGCCGTCACCACGGTCCGCAAAAATGTCCAGCGCCCCACCCCGTGGACCTGGGCCGAACTCAACCAGAAGTAACCTTTACCACCACGTACCATGCAACTCCCCCGCCCCGTCATCGTCGCCCTGCTGGCCCTCGCGCCGGCCGCCCTCTCCGCCCAGACCGCCGCCCCTGCCACCGGCCCGGTCCTCAAGCTCGAACCTTACTCCGTCACCGGCTCCCGGCCAGATGACCTCTCCTCCCTCGCCGACAAGACCGGCGTGGACCCCCGGCTCGCCGCCCAGTCCTTCGCCGTCGTGCCCCGCGCCGTCCTCGACGACCAAAAGGTCCTCACCCTCGCCGAGGCCACCCGCAACGTCTCCGGCACCGCCACCGACTTCGGGTTCAACGGCAGCAGCGCTCCCCTCCTCATCCTCCGCGGCTTCCAGACCACCTCCATGACCGCGATGGGCATGATGTCCGGCATGTCGAGCTACTACCTCAACGGCACCAAGGTCCAGGGCATCCCGGTCAACATGGCCAACGTCGAGAGCGTCCAGGTCGTCAAGGGCCCCGACTCCGTCC
Organism: Lacunisphaera limnophila; assembly: GCF_001746835.1. Lineage (NCBI taxonomy): Bacteria > Pseudomonadati > Verrucomicrobiota > Opitutia > Opitutales > Opitutaceae > Lacunisphaera > Lacunisphaera limnophila. The sequence continues at coordinate 618,126 of NZ_CP016094.1, forward strand.
TCTTCGGCCGCGGCGAGCCCGGCGGCCTCGTCAACGTCGTCTCCCGCCCCGTTAGCGAGACCACCCGCTTCAGCCTCGAAGGCACCGCCGCCGATACCGGCGCCTACCGCGTCATCGCCGAGGGCAGCGGCCCGCTCGGCACCGGCCGCGCCCTCTTCGGCCGCCTCGCCGCCTCGACCACCCGCGTCGAGAGCGACCGCGACTTCGTCGTCGAAAACATCCTCGGCCTCAGCGCCGGCGCCGTGTGGGCGCCCGACGCGAAAACGCGCGTCAGCCTCACCGTCGACCGCGTCGAGCAGGAATACCGCAACGACTATGGCGTGCCCGCCCTTGGCAACCGTCCGGCCAACCTGCCCGACTCGCGCCAGTTCAACGACGCCCCCGAGCTGTCCACCATCGACACCACCTCCGCCCTCCTCGAGTTCCGCCGCCAGCTCAACGACGCCTGGTCGCTCAAAGCCCGCGCGCTCACCCTCGAAGCCGACACCCACGAGATGGACATTTCCCCATGGCGTTCTGACCTAACGACCGGCGAGGACCGCATCGCCGTCGCCAACGAGCTCGCCCGCTACTACTATTACATCCGCCCCGACGGCCGCTACCGCCTCGACCAGTTCACCCTCGACCTCACCGGCAAGTTCGAGACCGGATCCCTCGGCCACACCCTTCTCGCCGGCTTCGACACCTACTACGGCCGCAAGACCGGCACGACTTACTTCCAGCAGCTCAACTCGGTCAACATCTTCAACCCCGACTTCAGCCAGACGCCCCGCTTCGACCCGGCGATGGCCATGCCGGTGGAATACGACGACCATAACCGCTGGACCAGCGTATACGTCAACGACCAGGTCGCCCTCGGCCACGGGGTGCACCTCGTCGGCGCCCTGCGCTACGACCGGACCAGCGCGATCTTCGCCGCGCCCGGCACGCAGGCGAACAAGGAATCCTTCGTCACGCCGCGCGCCGGCCTCGTCTGGGAGGTCCGTCCGGGCCACGTGCTCTTCGCCCAATACCAGGACGCCGTCGCCGCCAACAACGGCCGCAACGTCGACGGCACCCCGCTCGACGCCGAGACGGCCCGCCAGGTCGAGGCCGGCTGGCGCTACACCGCGCCCGACCAGCGCCTCACCACGACCCTCTCGGTCTACGAGCTGACCAAGAGCAACCGCACCGACTACTCGCTCTACCCGGTCACCATCCAGACCATCGGCGAGGCCCGCTCGCGCGGCGTCGAGTGGGACTTCCTCGGCCGCGTCACCGACGAGCTCTCCGTCATCGCCTCCGCCGCCTACACCGAGGCGGAAGTCACGAAGGATCCGTTCTACCAGGGTACCCGCCTGGCCAACGTGCCGCGCACCTCCGGCAGCCTCTGGACCCGCTACCAGCTCGCCGGCGGGTGGGCCGTCGGCGCCGGCGTCTTCGCCCAGGGCCAGCGCCAGGGCGACCAGGCCAACACCTTCCAGCTCCCCGGCTATGCCCGCACCGACGCGATGCTCTCCTACGACTTCACCGCCGGCATCGCCCGCGTCACCCTCCAGCTCAACGTGGACAACGTCCTCGACCGCCGCTTCTACACCGGCAGCCACCAGTTCGTGAAGGACTGGATCGCCCCCGGCAAGCCGCGCACGTTCACGTTCAGCGCGCGCGTCGAATATTAACCGGATCCACCCATGAAATCCCGGCCTGCTGTTCGGCTCCTGCTTCCCATCGTCGCCTGGCTGGCGCTGGCCGGTCTTGTTGCTTCCGCCGCGCCTTCCCCCGACGCTGACGCCGTGCCGGATGCCCGGCTCACCGCCCCACTCGCGGTCCCCGCGAACGGTGAAATCCGCGTCGCTTTCCTCCTCTCGCCCGGAGCGGAAGTGGTCGATTTCGCCGGCCCATGGGGGGTGTTCGAATACGTGTTTGTCGGCCAGGATTACCGGAGACCCTTCAAGCTCTACACCGTCGCCGCGGCGAAGGAGCCGGTCACCGTCTCAGGCGGCCTGACCGTGATGCCCAACCACGCCTTCGCCGACGCTCCCGCGCCCGATGTCATCGTGGTACCGGCCATAGACCTGGAAAAGCTCGCCCCCTCCGCGCTCGAGTGGTTGCGCGCGGCGCAAGCAGACACCGCTGTCACGATGTCTGTTTGCAACGGGTCCCTTGTTCTCGGCCAGGCTGGCCTGCTCGACGGCAAAACCGCCACCGCCCACCATGGCGGCTATACCACCCTGCGCGCGGAGTTCCCGAAGGTGAACGTGGTCCGCGGCGTCCGTTACGTCGAGGATGGCAAGATCGCCACCGCCGGCGGCCTGACTTCGGGCGTCGATCTCGCCCTGCGCGTGGTCGAACGCTACTACGGCCGAGAGGCGACGCTGCAAACCGCGCGGTATCTCGAATACCAAGGCACTGGCTGGATGCATCCGCAGAGCAATGCCGAATTCGCCCGGAAGCCCGCTCAAGTTCCAGGATATTCGCTCTGCCCGGTCTGCGAAATGGGAGTCAGTGAAACAACCGCGCTGAAGACCGAATTTGAAAGGAAGACCCACTACTTCTGTAGCCAGTGGTGCCAAGATCACTTCGCGGCGAATCCCCAACGCTACCTCGACGCGAATTGAGCCCCGCCCTCTGCCGCCATTCACCCCATGAACTCCTGGAAATTCTCCCTCAAGCAGACGGCCGTCACCGTCTACATTTTCTTCCTCATCATTGCGCTCGGCTACGCCGTCGGCTTCGCCGCCCACGGCCAGATGCTGGTCAAGATCGCGCTGCCGCTCGGCCTCGCCGTCATCCTCGCCGTGTTCTGGCTCGGCCGCACTGCCGAGCTGCTGGCCTGGGCCGGTCTCACCACCTGGTTGGGCATGACCTACGCCCACACCGGCCCGCCGGTCGAGATCGCCGTGTTTTTCGGCTACGTCGCTTGCGCCGCCCTCGGCGTCTTCCGCTCGCCGTGGTTCCTTGCCATTCCGTGGCTGGCTCACATCGGGTGGGACTTTCTGCCGCGCTCCCTGCCCAAGATGTATGAGGAACTGCCCCACGCCTGCGCCCTCTTCGACGGCCCGATCGGCCTCTACCTCGCCTGGGGCGCCTGGCGGCGCCGCTGGCCGCAACTTTCGCCCACGCCAAATCCGCAACCGACAACCGATCCGCATCCATGAAAACGTCCGCCCGTGTCCTCCTGGCGCTGCTGGCCCAAGCCTCCACCGCTCTCCTCGCCCAAACCACCGCCCCGGCCCCCGCCGCGGGCGAATCCGACCCGATCCGGCTCGAGCCAGTGGTTATCACCGCGGCCCAGACCCAACAGCCGCTCGTCATCACCGCCGACCCGAAGGCCCCCGCCCAGCCCGTGCCCGCCCACGACGGCGCGGACGTCCTCAAGAACATCCCGGGCTTCGCCGTCATCCGCAAGGGCGGCACCGACGGCGACCCCGTCCTCCGCGGCCTCGCCGGCTCCCGCCTCGGCATCCAGGTCGACGGCGAGTGCATCTTCGGCGGCTGCGGCTCCCGCATGGACCCGCCCACCGCCTACGTCTTCCCCACGGCCTACGACCGCATCACCGTCATCAAGGGCCCGCAGACCGTCCTCCACGGACCGGGCAACACCGCCGGCGTCGTGCTTTTCGAGCGCGACCTGCGCCGCCTCGACCAGCCGTATAACGGCTTCCTGGCCTCCGCCACCGCCGCCAGCTTCGGCCGCGTCGACGGCGTCGTGGATGCCCGCAGCGGCACCGCCACCGTGCAGGCCCGCGCCACCGGCACCTTCACCCGCGCCGACGATTACGAGGACGGCGCGGGCCGCGCCGTGCACTCCGCCTACGAACGTTGGAGCACCAACGCCACCCTCGCCTGGACCCCCGACGCCCACACCGTCGTCGAGTTCACCGGCGCCCGCAGCGACGGCGAGGCCGCCTACGCCGACCGCATGATGGACGGTGTCCTCTTCGACCGCACCAACTATGCCGTCCAGGTCCGGCGCGAGAACCTCTCGTCCCTCGTCACCCGCGCCGAGGCCCGCTGGTTCCACAACTACGTGGACCACGTGATGGACAACTACACCCTGCGCCCCTTCGTCGCCTCCATGATGATGCCCGGCCGGTCCGTCTCGAACCCCGATCGCCTCACCACCGGCGGCCTCGCCCAGCTCACGCTCGCCCCGGCCGCCGCCGTCACCGTCACCGCCGGCCTCGACACCCAGCGCAACGTGCACGCCCTCCGCTCCACCATGAACCAAGGCATGATGCCCTACGAAGCCCGGGCCCGGGTGCGCGACGCGAAATTCACCCAGGCCGGCGCCTTTGCCGAGGGCAACTGGCTCGCCGCCCCGGGCCACCGCGTCATCGCCGGCGCACGTCTCGACCGCTGGGAGGCCCAGGATCCCCGCGCCACGGTCGCGCTTTCCATGATGAGCACCGCCGCCAACCCCAGCGCCGGGCGCACCCGCACCTCCGACCTGGCCAGCGGCTTCGCGCGCTACGAGCACGACCTCGACGGCGGGACCCCGGTCACACTCTACGCCGGCCTCGGCCGCGTGCAGCGCTTCCCCGACTACTGGGAACTGATCAAGAACGAGAGCGCCGCCACCGTCTCCGCCTTCGGCACCAAGCCCGAGACTACGACCCAGTTCGACGCCGGCGCGCTCTACCGCGCGGGTCCGGTCGAGTTCTCCCTCTCGGTCTTCGCCGCGGACCTCGCCGACTACATCCTCGTGCAGAGCAACGTCGCCAAACCCTCCGGCATGATGGGCAGCCGGATGGCCGTCATCACCCGCAACATCGACGCCTCCACCTTCGGCGGTGAGGCCGCGCTCGCCTGGCGCTTCGCCGAACACTGGAAGGCCGACGCCTCGCTCGCCTACGTGCGCGGCGAGAACGACACCGACTCCCGCCCCCTCGCGCAGCTGCCGCCGCTTGAGGGCCGCCTCGCTCTCGCCTACGCCACGACGGACTGGTCGGCCGGCGGCCTCGTCCGGCTCGTGTCCGCCCAGGACCGCGTCGCCGTCAACCAGGGCAACATCGTCGGCCAGGACATCGGCCGCTCGTCCGGCTTCGCCATCCTCTCCCTCAACGCCAGCCGCCGCTTCGGCCAGCACTTCCGCCTCTCCGCCGGAATCGACAATCTCCTCGACCGGACGTATGCTGAACATATCAGCCGCGCCGGCGGCATGGTGTCCGGCTTCATCCAGACCACCCGCGTCAACGAACCCGGCCGCACCCTGTGGCTGAAGCTCGATGCGTCCTACTAAACCACCCTTCCCATGAAATCATCCCTCCGCCTCCTCCTCGCGCTGCTTGCCCTCCCGGCCGCGACGCTCTGGGCCAACGAAAAAACCGACGCCCCGTCCAAGAACTGCGGCTGCGCCTGCTGCAAGGGCAAGGCCACCTGCTGCTGTAACGAGGAAACGTCCGCTGAACCCGCCCCACCCGACCAGGCGAAGCGGTACCCCCTCAAGGGCGTGATCATGGACATCCTCGCCGACCAGACCGCCCTCCTCGTCAAACACGAGGCGATCCCCGGCTACATGAAGGCCATGACGATGCTGCTCAAGGTCGACGCCGCCACCCTCGCCGCCGCCACCAAGGGCCAGGCCATCACCGCCACCCTCGTCGAGCGCGCGGACGGTTTCTGGCTCGAGGACGTCCAGTCGGCCAAGTAACCCTCGCATGCGCCCGCTGCTCCTCGTCCTCGCTCTCACGCTGGCCGGCTGTTCCCGCCAGGAACCGCCGGCCGCGCCCGCCCCCGCCGGCCCGAAGGAATACGCCCTGACCGGCGAGGTCGTGGCGCTCACCCCGGAGCGCAACGCCATCATCGCGAAGCATGACGAGATCCCGGGTTACATGCCACCGATGACGATGGAGTTCATCGTCGAGGCGCCGGAACGCGCGAAGCTCGCCGAGGGCACGCGCTTCCGCGCCCGGCTGGTCGACGACGACTCGGGCACCTTGCGCCTGCTCGACGTCGTGCCGCTCGACCCGGTCAAGGAGGCCGCCGTGGCCGCCGCCGCCAACCAACTGCGGCAGGACACCTCCATGCGCGGCAACTCCGCCTACCGCGAGATCGGCGAAACCGTGCCGTCGTTCACCCTGTACGACCAGTACGGCGAGATTTTCTCCCCCAGCCGCGTCCGCGGAAAATGGGTCGTGATGAACTTCATCTACACCCGCTGCCCCATCGCCACGATGTGCCCCGCCGCCACCGCCCGCATGTATGACCTGCAACGAACCGCCCGCGAGCAGGGCCGCGACGACTTGGAGCTGATCTCCGTCACCCTCGATCCGGCCTACGACACGCCCCCCGTGCTGAAGAGCTACGCCGAAACCCGCGGCCTCGACGGAAGAAATTTCCACCTCCTCACCGGTCCCGAGGGCGCCGTGCGCGACCTGCTCGTCCAATTCGGCGTCATCGTCGAGCCCGGCGAAAATTTCCTGAAACACACCCTCGCCACGCTCCTTATCAACCCGCAGGGCAAGATCGTACACCGCGTGGACGGCACCTCCTGGAAACCGCAGGTCTTCCTCGACCGGTTGCCCGCGGTGAAACCCGCCCCCGCCGTCACGCCGCTCACCTCCGCCGTGCCCGCCGACTCCGGCGAGTCGAGCCTCGTCCGCGGCCCCGACGGCACGGTCTACCTGACCTATTCCGGCGCTGGGCGCTTGACCGAGGAGCGCGGCCTCTGGCTCGCCACCCTCGCCCCCGGGGCCGCCGCGTGGACCGCGCCGCGTCTCATCACGAGCACCCCGCTGCTCATGGAAAATTGGGCCGACTTCGCCACGCTCACCGTGGCGACCGACGGCACGCTCTGGGCCCAATGGTACCAGCGCCCGTCCGGCGACGAGCCCCGCGGCTACGATGGCTGGTTCGCCCGCTCGACCGACGGCGGTGATTCCTGGTCCGACCCCGCCCCGCTCGGCCACGAGTTCGTCAGCCTCGCCCCGCTCTCCGGCGGCCGCGTCCTCGCCGTGTGGCTCGAAAGCACCCGCGTGCGCGACCCAAACGCCCCGCGCGTGAAACGCGATCCCAACGCCCCGCGTCCGGCCCCGGACCCGAACGCCCCCTACGCGCCCTCGATGCGCCTGAAATCCCGCCTCCTCGCCCCCGACGGCGCCGCCCTCCAGGAGTGGATCGTGGACCCCGACGTCTGCACCTGCTGCCAGACCACCCTCGCCTCCCTTCCCGACGACCACGTCCTCGTCTCCTACCGCGGCCACCTGCCCGACGAGACCCGCGACAACCAGCTCGCCCGCTTCGATGGCACCGCCTGGGACACTCCCCGCACCCTGCACGACGACGGCTGGAAGATCCCCGCCTGCCCCGTCAACGGCCCCGCCGCCGATGCCCTGCACGAGCATACCGCCGTGGCGTGGTTCACCGCTGCGGAGGGTGTGGCGAGGGTGCAGGCCAAACTCTCCCCCGACGGCGGTCGCACCTTCGGCCCCGCCCTGCCCATCGACCTCGGCCGCCCCATCGGGCGGCTCGACCTCGTGTCCCTCGCCGACGGCTCGTCCGTCATTTCCTGGCTCGAGGCCCGGAGCGAGAACAACGCCGCCGGCCTCTACGTGCGCCGCCTCTTCCCCGACGGCCGGCTCTCCGCCCCCCTGCAGGTCGCCGCCACCAGCGCCGTCCGCGCCAGCGGCTTTCCACGCCTGGCCGCCCAACCGGGCGACCACTTGCCCGTGGTCATCAGCTGGACCGACGCCACCCCCTCCGACCCGGCCGACCCGAAATCGCCGGCCGCGACGCGCGTCCTCACCGCCCGCTTCGACGCCGCGCGCCTGGCCAAGGCCGCGCCCACCGCCGCCGTGCCCGGCTCCGTCCGGCCGATCGCCGTCGTGCGCGGCCAGAACCTCGAACTCCTCGAGGTTTGCGCCGTGCCGGAAATCGGCCACTGATTGCCCCATCATGTTGCCCCGCGTTGCCCGCTTCCTCCTGCTCACCTGCCCGGTCCTGCTCGCCGCTCACGAATGCTGGCTCCAGCCCTCACGTTTTGACCCCGTCCCCGGTCAGGAGCTGGGGCTGCGCCTGAATGTCGGCATGAATTTCCAAGGCGAGGCGCGGCCTTTCAACCCGCAGCGTGCCGCGCGCCTGGCCTACTACTCTGCCGCCGGTGCCGCCGACTGGACCGGAAAGACCTCGGGCCAGACCGAACTGGATTTCTCGCTCCCCACTCCCGGCACCCACGTCCTCGCCCTCGATAGCGGCGCGAACCTCATCACCCTCGAGGCGGAAAAATTCAACGCCTACCTCAAGGAGGAAGGCCTCACCTCGGTTCTCGCCCAGCGCGAGCAGGCCGGGGAGACCAACACGCCCGGCAAGGAACGCTACATCCGCCATATCAAGACCCTCCTGCAGGCCGGCGGCCGCAGTGACGACACCTGGCAGATACGCACCGGCCAGCGCCTTGAACTCGTGCCGCTCAACAACCCGGCGACCGTGCACCCCGGCGGCACGCAGCGCGTCCAATTGCTCTTCGCCGGCCAGCCGCTCGCCGACAACCTCGTCCGCGCCTGGCACCGGGCCGGCGACAAGCTAACGGTGATCGACGTTCGCACGAGCGCCTCCGGTGAAGCCGCCTTCACCTTGCCCGCCGCCGGAGCGTGGATGCTGAGTACGGTGCACATGGCCCGTGTCACCGGCGACGCGCAGGCCGACTGGGAAAGCCTCTGGGGCAACCTCACCTTCGCGATCACCGAGCCCGCACCCGCCCACCCGGTGAAGGGCGTGATCATGGGCATCATGACGGAGAAGACTGCGCTGCTCGTGAAGCACGAGGAGGTCCCTGGCGTGATGCGCGCCATGACGATGATGTTCAAGGTCGACCCCGCCGTGCTGACGCGCGTGAAACGCACCGACGCGATTCGCGGCAAGATGCAACGCCGCCCCGACGGCTGGTGGCTCCTCGACGTCGAGGTCCTCCCCCCGGCGAAATAACCCGACTCCCTCCCCGCCGTGTACCGTCATGCACAAGTAACCTAATGGGTTACTCGTGCATCGGGCGCCGGACCGGCGGGTGACTCCGGTGCCTTGCTTCCCAGCGGCGGAGAATTTCAGTGCCATCATGCCCCGCCTGTTTGTTGCCCTTATCCCTCCCGCAACCGTGCGGTCCGAACTGGCGGCCGCCGCCACGCCGCTCGCGGGCGTGCGCTGGACGCCGGCCGCGAACCTCCATCTGACGATGCGCTTCATCGGCGAAACCGACGACGCGCACATGGAACGCTATGCCGCTGCGCTCGCGCGCGTCCGGGTGGAGTCGTTCCTCCTGCCCGTCGGGGGCGTAGGCGTCTTCCCGTCGCGCGGTCCCGCCAAGGTGCTCTGGGCCGGCGCGGGCTCCGGTCACACCCGGCTCTACCAGCTCCGCAAGCAGGTGGATGAGGCACTGCTCACGGTCGATACCGGGCTCACGCTGCCGGGTTTCCACCCGCACTTCACCCTCGGCCGGATCGGGGAGGGCTCCGACCGCAAGGAACTCACGCGCTTCCTGGAAAAGCAGGCCGACTTCGAGGCCCCACCGTTCCGCGTCGCGGAATTCCACCTGCTGGCCAGCGAGCTGAGCGCCGGGCGCCCGCCAACTTATCGCCCGGTGGAATCGTTTCCATTGGCCTGACCCGGTGGAGGGCCCGCGTCCCGGCGGGCCGGCTCGCAGAGACGCGAGCCCTCCTCATCGCCCCCTTTCGTTACAAAGAAAGGCGTGCAGCGGACGACAGGCTTCATTTGCTGGACCCCATGCCGCCCCGTCCGTCCGTGCTGGAAATCTTCCTGGTCGCATTGCGACTCGGCTGCACGTCGTTCGGCGGACCGGTGGCGCACCTGGCATTTTTCCGCAAGGAATACGTGGAGAAACGCCGCTGGCTCGACGAGGTCCACTACGCCGACCTCGTGGCGCTCTGCCAGTTCCTGCCCGGACCCGCCAGCAGCCAGACCAGCTTCGGCATCGGCTACCTGCAGCGAGGCCTCGCGGGCGGTCTGGCGGCGTGGCTCGGGTTCACGCTGCCCTCGGCACTGCTGATGATCGCCTTCGCCCTCGGCGTCACGGCTCTCGGCGACCTCGGTGCCGCCGGCTGGCTGAAGGGACTGAAGGCCGCGGCGGTGGCGGTGGTGGCCCAGGCGGTGTGGGCCATGAGCAAGACGCTCTGCCCCGACTGGCCGCGCCGCGTCCTGACCCTGGCCGCCGCGGCCCTGCTGCTTTGGCTCCCCTTCGCCTGGAGCCAGATCGCGGTGATCGGGGCGGGGGCCATCGCGGGGCTGGCCTTTCTGCGCAATCCCGCCGCCCATCGCGAAAACGCGGAAGAGCGGAAACACGGAAAATCCGATTCCGCGCTTCCGTCCTTCCGCGTATCCGCGATTTGCCTCGTTCTTTTCTTCGGGCTGCTGCTCGGACTGCCGGTGCTGGCCGGCCTGTCCAACCGTCCCGCCCTCGACCTCTTCGACCGCTTCTATCGCGCCGGCTCGCTCGTCTTCGGTGGCGGCCATGTGGTGCTGCCGTTGCTGGAACGCGAGGTGGTGGCGCCCGGCTGGGTGACGCCGAACCAGTTCCTCGCCGGCTACGGCGCAGCTCAGGCCGTGCCCGGCCCGCTCTTCTCGCTCGCGGCCTATCTCGGCGCGGTGACGACCCACGGACCGGGCGGAATCTCCGGCGGATGCTGGGCGCTGCTGGCGGTTTTTTTGCCGGCTCTGCTGCTGGTGGCGGGCGCGCTGCCCTTCTGGCAAACCCTGCGCGGCCGGCCGGCGGCGCAGGCCGCGATGCGCGGCGCCAACGCCGCGGTCGTGGGCGTGCTGCTCGCCGCGCTCATCCACCCGGTCGGCACGCTGGGGTTGGTCGACGCCCGCAGCACCGCGCTCGCCGTGGCCACCTTCGTCCTCCTGCAACGGACGCGCGTGCCGGTCTGGGCCGTGATCGGCGGCGCCGCCTTGGCGGGCGCCGCCTTCATGTAGGGGCACCGCTGACCCCGTTCGACAAGCTCAGGGCCCCCGAGGGGCGGCGACCTCACCCGCGCGGGCGGCAGCGAGGGCTAACCCTGCGGTCCGATCCCCATCGAACCCGTAAGACGCGCCTTGTGCTTGGCAGGACCACTTCGCCCCCCATTGTCGCGGCTGCTACCCCTGATGTCTGAAGCCTCCGTCCACGCGGCTGCGCCCATTCCCAGCCTCCTGATCGCCGTCACCGGCGGACCGGGGGCCAGCAAGACCAGTGTTCTCGCGGAGCTGGCCGCGGGTCAGCTGGCCCGCGGGCTCCGCGTCGAGGGCATCCTGGCCCTCGCCGGCCGCCGCCGCCAGCCCGGCCAGGGCGCCGAGGAATACTGGCTCCGCCTGATCGGCACCGACCAGGAACTGAGCTGGGCGATCCGCGACGAATCGCTCATTCCGCCGTACTACTTCGAGCCCGAGACCGAGCGGAAGCTCCATGCCTGGGCGGAGCGGCTCGCGGCCCTGCCGCCCACCCCGCTCTTGATTCTCGACGAATTTGGCAAACTCGAGCTCATGGGCCGCGGGCTCCTGCCCGTGTGGAAAAAACTGGCCGGGGCCCGGCCGCAAATCGTGGTGATCGCGCTGCGCGCGGATCTCGTCAGGCCGATCGAGGACCTGCTGGGCCGGAAATTCGACCTGTGCCTCGCCGCGGCCGCACCCGACACCCTGCCGCGCCTGCTGCGCACGACCGAGGACTTCGGCGAGTGGACGCGGCTCGGCCTGGTCGGCGGCGCGGCCGGCGGCCTCGAGATGACCGTGGGCGCGATGCTCCATGCGGCCCGGATCCCCGCCCGCGGCCTGGTGATGAGCAGCCTGCAGGGGGCGATGATGACCTTCGCCGGCTTCGGCCTGACGCAACCGGGCCGCGTGATCTGGGTCCCGTTCATCTCCGCCGGCCTGAAGGCGCTCTCGCCGGCCGGCAGCCGCGTGCGACCCATGATCGCGATCTGTGCCCAGGGTCTGCTCTATGGCGGGACCGTGCAGCTGCTGGGCTGGAATGCTCTCGCCGTGACGCTCGGCGGCGCGCTGATCGGCGCGTGGTCCGCCCTGCAGGGCTTGCTCCTCCAATACCTTTTTCTTGGTGAGGAACTCATCCGCGCCTACGACTCCACCGTGCTATGGCTGGCCGGCGAGTGGGGCGTGACCGCCCCGAGTCTGCCCTGGGTCATGGGTGCATGGGCGGGCTTGTGCGCCCTCTGCGCCGGTGGGGTCGCCGCCACCGCCTGGAAACTGCGCGCTCCGCCCGCGGCGCTGCGCCGGATCATCGAACGCGAGAAGGCCGGAGCCGCCGCCGGCACCCGCCGCGTGGGCGGGCGCTGGCGCGAATTCACCCACTGGCAGTTCTGGCTGCCGTTGCTGCTGGTCAGCGGCATTCTGCTCGCTGCCGGACGCTCCTGGGAAAGCATCGCCTGGCTGGCGCTGCGCTTCGTCGCCGTGGGGTTCCTGCTGATGACGCTGGTCTCGTGTCTGCGCCCGGCCCGCTGGGCGGACTACCTGCGCAAGCTGGGCTGGTGGGGCCCGGCGCTCGCGCTGGGTGGCGCTTTGCGCCGGCGCGAGGCGCCCAAGGAATAGGATCCGGCCGGCGCGGAACGCGCGGGGCTATTCTCAGCGCCAGCTCAGGATCAGGCTCGTCAGGTAGGTGGTGTCGAGCTTCTCGGTGTTGCCCTTCGGCCGGCTCAGGTACTCGTTGGTCATGCCGACCTTGAGTTTCCACAGCGCCGCGGTGAGGGGCAGCTCCAGACTCGCTTCGTGCCGCAGGCGGTAATTGGAGAACTCCTCGAAGGCCGGCGTGTAGGTCAGCGTGCTGTTGAGCCGCGCCTTCTCGAAGCTGTACGTGCTGAGGAAAGCCAGGTCCAGGCCGGGTGAGTCGAAATCGGCATTGGACGCGTATTGCTCATACAGGTAGCTCGCGCCAAAACGGAACTGCAGGTCGAGCGGCCCCTTCCGCACGAGCTTGCGGCTGAAGCCGAAGGCCGTGTTCGAGCGCAGGTCGATCGACCGGATCTGGTCCTTCTCCAGCGAGGTCCGCACGTACCAGCCGTAGTCCGGGGAGAAAAACACCGAGTAATCCACCCCGCCAAAGTCGCGGTCCGCGGTGGTCACGCCGCGGTCATTGGCCCGCTCGGCGGCGAGGGACAGGATCAGGCGGTCCCGGGAACTGGCGAGCGTGGCCTTGAAGCCGAAGGCGGCGTTGAATTTCTCGCGCACGCCGGTGCGGCCGGACGCGGCGACGGAGGCCTCGAAGGACCACTTGCGCCGGGCCTTCTCCGCCATCTCACGCGACAACCGCCCGGCGGGGCTCTCCGCGCCCTGCCGCCACGCCGCTGCAATGTCCGCCGGAGTGGCCGGGGTGCCGTCCAGCCGGGCGAGGGCGGTGGTGCCGTCGGCGCGGTTGATGTTCAGCGGCTCCTCCGTGGCCAGCGCCGTCACCTCCGCCTGGGCGATCGTGATGACCCCGGCAAACCGGGTCTCCACCTTGAGCTTGCCCCCTTCGATCGAGACCAACCGGCCTTGGACGACCGACCCGTCCGCCAGCTCGACCCGGTCCGCCCGGCCCGCCGGCGCGAGGCCCATGAGAAGGAACAGGGCGGCCAGGACGGAAGGAACGGTAGGCTTCATGTCGAAGGATAAGAAAGTCTGCATGGTGGTCATATCAACCCGAATTCCTTCGTTTCGTTCCCTCGGGCAGGCACAAAAAAAGCAGGGCCCGTCGGGGCCCCGCTGCAAGGGTGTGGTCCGCGGACCGATTATTTCCAGTTCAGGATCAGGCTCGTGAAGTAGAGCGTATCGAGCCGCTCCACGCCGGGCTGCGGGATGCTGGTGTAATCGTTGATGATGCCCGTGCGCAGCTTCCACAGCGAGGCCGTGAGCGGCAGCTCGTAGGTCGTCTCGTGGCGCAGGCGGTAGTTGGCAAAATCCTTGAAGGTCGGGGTGTAGCTCAGCGAGTTGTTCATCAGGCCGTTCTCGAACTTGTAGCTGTGGATGAACGCCACATCGAGACCGGGGGAGTCAAACTTGGACCCGTTCGCGTAGGTCTCGTACAGGTAGCTCAAACCGAAGCGCAGCTCGAGATCCTGCTGCTCCTTCTTGATCAGCTTGCGGCCCAGACCGAAAGCCGTGGAGGAGCGGAGGTCGAGGGCCTTGATGGAGTCCTTCTCGACGGAGGTGCGGGCGTACCAGACGTTCGACGCGGAGAAGAACGACGAATAATCGGCGCCGGCCAGCTGGCGATTGGCCGTCTCGACCCCGTTGTCCTCGGCCTTCTCGGCCTGGATCACGAAGATCAGCTTGTCCTGGGCGCTCTCCAGGGTGGCCTTCAGGCCCACAGCGCCGGCGAACTTCTCGCTGGCCCCCGTGCGGCCGTTGATCGCGACCGCGGCCTCGTAGGCCCACTTGCGCTGCGCCTTGGCCACCTCTTCCTTGAGCAGGCGGGTCTCCGGGCTGTCCGCACCGGGGCGCCAGAGCGCCGCGACCGTGGCGGTGCCGGCGCTCATCTGGCCGTCATTGGCCACAACGGCGATGCCCGCGTCGGCGGCCTGCACCGTGCCGAGCACCGTGCTGCCCCCGGCAAGCTGGACGTGCACGGCCTCGGTGGTCGTGAAGGTCCGGATCTTCTGCTGCGCGATGACGATCGTGCCGGCGAAATCAGTTTCGACGTTGAACTTGCCGGCCTCGGCCGAGACCACCTTGCCCAGGACGACGGAGCCGTCGACGAGCTCGATACGGTCGGCGCAAGCGGTGCCCACCAGAAGGACACCGGTCAGGAGGCCGATAAGTTTACGGAATGATGATGTGTGCATAGGATCAGCCATTCAACGGGGGTCAGGGCCGGCTTCAATCTGAAATCTGCACCCGCGGGGAGGGCGGCGGCTTCCGGGTTGCGGTTTCGTCCCGATTTTACAGGCTGACCCGATGCCGACCCGCGCCTGGTTCCCCACCCTGATTTATCACCAACCCCTGCTGTCCGCGGGGCTCGACCGGTTCAACACCGCCCTGGCCGACGAATGCCGCAGCCTGCGGGACTACGATGCCGCGGGCCGGCGCTGGTCGGAAAAAAATTACCCGGGCGGCTACACCTCCTACGCCTCCCTCAATCAGTTGCACAAGTTCTCCTCCACCTTCGCCGGGCTGGAACGCAAGCTCACCGCCCACGTGCGGAAGTACGCCGCCCAACTCGACATGGACCTGCGCGGCCGGACCGTGGCGATGACCGATTTCTGGGTGAACATCATGCCGGAACATGCCGCGCACAGCCTGCACCTGCACCCGTTGTCGTTCATCAGCGGCACCTACTATGTGGCCACCCCGCGCGGTTGCCCCGGCTTGAAGTTCGAGGATCCGCGCCTGAGCCGGTTCATGGCCGCGCCCCCCAAGACCGCCACCGCGCGGCCCGCCAACCGGCCGCACATCACCTATCCGGCCAAAGCCGGCCACGTCATTCTCTTCGAAAGCTGGTTGCGGCACGAGGTCGCCGCGAACCGCACCTCCGCGGAACGCATTAGCGTCAGTTTCAACTACAACTGGAGCTGACCAGGGTCAGGGCCCGAAACCACCGAGATCCTCGATCTCGTCCGAGGGAAAAACCAGCAACCCCTGGGCTCCGCGGCCGAAGGAACAACGCAGCATCGCCCGCGCGACCGCCTCCGTCCGGATCGCACGGTAGGGCCGGAACCGGCCCACCAACAGCGGCTCGGCCAGCCACAGGACCGCGGCCAGCACCTTTTCCCCAAGACGAAATTCACGCCGCCGGGCGAGCAGCAGGCTCGGCTGGAAAATCGCCAGCGTGTCAAAACCCAGCACCGCCAGCGCCGCCTCGGTCTCCCCCTTCACCCGGAGGTAGAAGTTCCGCGACGCCGGATCCGCCCCGAGCGCCGTGACCACGAAAAACCGCCGCGCGCCCTGCCGCTGCGCCGCCCACGCGAAGGCCAGCACGGCCGCGTGATCGACGGCGCGAAACGCCTCGCGCGAACCCGCCTGCCGGATCGTCGTACCCAGGCAGCAAAACGCGTCCTCCCCCCGCCAGTCCTCCAGGACCCCCTCGAGGGCGGCGAAATCCGCCGACACCTGCACCAGCTTCGGGTGGGTCACCGCCAGCGGGCGCCGCCCGAGCGAGACGACGCGGTCATATTCCGGCGCGGCGAGCAGCTGGTCCAGCAGCCGGCGACCAACCTGGCCGCTGGCCCCGGCGATAAAGGCAGTGGGCATGGCGCCACCATGACGCCTCCGCGTCTTCCCGAAAGCGGGAAATCCGGTCAAGGGTTACAAAGAGCCAGCGGGTCGCAGCGTTGCCCGGCCCCGCCGACCGGCTACGCTGGTGACATGGAAAAGCGGGCCACCTCCCTCGCGATCGACGGGCGTCCGCCCCTGGCCGGCGACCGCCTCCTCCTCCATCTCGCCGGCGCGGAGTTCACCTCCCTGGCCGATCCGACGGACCGCTACCTCGCCCTGCTGGCTTGGTGCGCGCAGGTTGACGCCACCGACTTCGCCGACTTCATCGCCCACCAGGAAAGCGGGCGCCGTTACCTCGCCTGGAGCCGCGACGAGATCAACGAGGCCCGCGCCCGCAACCAGGCCCGCCCGATCGCCGGCACGCCTTTCTGGGCCGTGATGACGATCGACGATTCCACCCGGCGGCACTTCGTGTGCCGCCTGCTCGAGTACATCGGCTGCCACGACGAGACGGTGTCCGCCGCCTGCCACGCCCTGGGTTTCGCTACGCCGGGCACACCTCGCTTTCGCCTGCTGAGCGCGTAAGCGCCGTTCGGGCACGGAGGGGTTCTATCAGGATTCACCGCCGAGCATATCCGCTTGCCCGCATGGCTGAATGTTGGTTTGTTGGGAGCCGAACGGGCCGCCAGACAGTCAATCTTATCCCCATCTCGATGAATACCCTTCGTTGCGGTTCGTATGCTTTGTGCCTGCTCATCCACGTAAACCTGTCCGCTCAGTGGAGCGCGACCGTGTTGAACCCTGAGGGGACTAACTTCTCCTCCGCCAACGGGGTCAATGCCGGATACCAGGCAGGTTATATCACCGTGGAGGGCGCCAATCATGCCGCGATCTGGACCGGGACCGCCGGGTCGGTGGTGGATATCCATCCCACGAGCGGCGCCATCCTCTCATATGTGAATGCCGTCAGCTCAAACCAACAGGGCGGATCCATCAATGCCACCACGGGGCCTTCAGTCCAGGCCTCGCTTTGGTCCGGCACCGCGGGTAGTCATGTCAGCCTCAGCCCGGCAGGATATGACGGATGGTCCATAGTGCGTGCGATGAGCGAAACGCAGCAAGGCGGCTACGTTTCCTATGCTGCCAGCCTGGGATTTCAGTACGCCGCACTTTGGACAGGCACCGCAGGCAGTTTTGTGAATCTTCACCCGGGAGACATCTACACCACCGGTTCGTCCGTCTACGCCATGTCCTCCTCCCAGCAGGCGGGCATCGGCCGGGTGAGCGGTGGTTGGCGCCGCGCCGTTCTGTGGTCAGGGAGCGCGGAGAGCGTGGTGTATCTACACGCCTCCGGCCCGACATCCCTGGCAGAGTCCGGCGTCTATGCCATGACCGATTCGGCCCAGGGTGGCTTTGTGAATCTTACTGGTGGTGACTCGCAAAACCACGCGGCGATCTGGTTTGGCGATCCCGACAGCCGGGTCGACCTGCACCCAACCGGGGCTACCCGATCAGAAATTCTTGCGATGGCTGGCGGTTTCCAAGCGGGCTTTGTGGACAATCAAGCCGCGGTCTGGACTGGCAGCGAAGCGAGCTACCTGAATCTGCACAGTTACGTGACCTCCCTCCTGGGTTCGGATTTCACCCAATCCAGTATCAAAGGGGCCTATCTTGACGCCGGCACCCTTAATCTCGTGGGATCCGCCTCGGATCCCACACACTCGCTGACTTATGCCATGCTGTGGACGATGGCGATCCCGGAGCCCTCGACTTATGGCCTCGCCATCGGGCTGGTAACCCTGGGCCTGGTCCTGTGGCGCAAGCGGCACGGGCCAGCAGCTCAGGGGCGCGGAAATTGATTTGAGGGTGGCCGTGGGGTGCGCTCCACTTCCCCCGTGAGCGAGCCAATCCCCCCGCCCGAGGCCAAGCGTCGCGACTTCCGAAATTTCTTCCAGTCGGTCGGCTACGCCCTGGAGGGATTCCGCGCCGCGCTCAAGCACGAGCCCTCGTTCCGCGAGGACCTGCTCTTCATGGCGGTCCTCACCCCGCTGGCCGTCATTCTGCCGGTCAACGCCGTCTCCACGGCAGTGATGATCTTCTCACTCTTCCTCATCGTCATCGCCGAGCTGCTGAACTCAGCCATCGAGTGGACGATCGACGATATCTCCCTCGCCAAGCGCCCGTTCGCCAAGCGCGCCAAGGACATGGGCAGCGCGGCGGTCTTCCTCGCCTACATCAACTGCATCGTGGTGTGGGGCGTTATTCTCTACTCCAACTGGAATCGCATCGCGACCCTCGAGTTCCTGAAGTGGCCGCCGCCATTCCTGCCCTAACGCCCATGAAATCGCTCGTCCTTGCCGCGGCGCTCCTCGCGACCTGCCCGGGCGGGGCGGCCGACCTGCCCGATCCCCTGCCCGCCATGGAGACCCGTCCCTACAAACACGTGGCCGGCCGCGATCTGTCGGTCGATATCTTCCGGCCCGGTCCCGCCCACCCCGCGGCCGGGCGGCCCGCCATCGCCTTCTTCCACGGCGGGGGCTGGGTCTTCGGCCAGCCGGCCGAGTTCCACGCCGCCTGCCGGCGCTATGCCCGCCTGGGCTTCGTCACCTTCGCCTTCTCCTACCGCCTGTCGATCAAGCCGGACGGCACCTATCCCCATCCCGACATCACCCTCGTCGAGTCGGTCAAGGACGCCCGCTCTGCCGTCCGCTGGCTCCGGACCAACGCCGCGGACCTCGGCATCGACCCGGCCCGGATCGTCGTCGCCGGCCAGTCCGCCGGCGGCGAACTCGCCTGGGCCACCGCGCTATGCGACGCCGTCAACGAGGCCACGGACGATCCCGCCGTCAGCCCGCGGCCCGACGCCCTGCTGCTGTATTCGAGCAACTACAACACCATGGAGGTCTGGGCCGACCTGATCATGGACCGGCGCCGCGCGGAAATCTGGTCCGTCTCGCCCTACCACAACCTGAAAGCCGGCCTGCCGCCCGCCCTGGCGTTTCACGGGACCAAGGACTCGCAGGTCCCTTATTTCAGCGTGCAGCTCTTCGCCACCAGGACGCGCGAGCTCGGCAACGCCTTCGAACTGGTGACCTTTGAAGGGCGCGACCACTACCTAGGGGAAGGCCACGCGGAATACGCCCGGTATTTCGATGACGCGATCCTGGAACGGACCGATGCGTTCCTGCGGCAGCTCGGCTTCATGCCCGGGCCCCGCTGATCGCCCCGCCTACCGCATCCGCCCGAAGAACCACGCGGCAATCCCGATCATCGCGAGGTTGGGCATGGCCGCCGCCCAAACCGGCTCGACCAGCCCCTTGCCGCCGAGGATCGTGGCGAGGCTGCTGAGCAGGTAATAGACGAAAAACAGGCCGATCGACTTCGACACCCCGACCGCCGGACTCACGCGCACCCCCGAAACCGCGAAGGGCACCGCGATCGCGATCACGATGAGCGGCCCCAGCGTCGAAAACATCACGCTGTAGTAACGCACCTCGTAGCGCAGGACCTTGGGGTTGTGCTCGGCGTGGAAATAATCCGTGATGCGCTGGAGCTCGTTGAAGGAGAGGTCCTGCGGCCGGCGGTCGATCAGCAGCATCAGCGCGGGGTCTTCCCGGAAGTGCGGCACCGTCTTCTCGGCAAAGGACACCGAGCGCAGCAGCTCCCCCAGCTCCGGGTCGAACCACAGTTCCCGTCCGTCGCGAAAGGTCCAGGCGCGCTGCCCGGCATCATAGGTGGCCTCGCGGGCCATCAGGCGCGTCTTCTCGCGGCGTTGCGGATCGAGCTCCGACACGGTCACGCCGAAGGATTTGCCCGAGTAGCGGCTGTAGCGGTTGATGAACCACATGCGGTTCTGCGGCCGGTTGTCGAACGCCACGCTGGAGACGAGCCCGAGGGTATCGCCGCCCTTCTGCTCCGCCTCGGCCCGGAACTCGAAGCGCTCGAGCAGGCTGCGCGAGGTCTCCACCGACCAGGGCACGACGCTGGAATTGAGCAGGAGCGATACGCCGCAAAAAAACAGCCCGGCCAGCCAAAGCGAGCGCGTGGTGGCGAAGATGTTGAGCCCGGCGGCGCGGATGGCGGTCAGCTCATTGTTGCGGTGCAGCTTGCCCAGCACGAACAGCAGCGACAACAGCATCGAGAGCGGCAGCACCAGCGTCAGGTAGCTGGGCATGAGGGTGGCAAAATAAAGCAGGATGTCGCCCGCCCCGGCCCCGACGTCGATCAATTCGCGCAGTTTGTCCGACAGCGCCGTGATCAGCAGCAGGCCGATCGTGGCCGCCAGCAGCAGCCCGAGCATTTTCAGCCATTCGGCGAGGAGGTAGCGGTCCAGGAGTTTCAACGTCGGCCTCAGACAACCGATCCGCCCCCGGGTGGCAAAGCCGAATCCGTCGCTCGTCGCCGGGAATCGCACGGCGGCCAGTTGGGGTTTGCACGAGGGGCGGTTTCCCCTTTCATCCGCGCATGGTAAAAACCCAAGAAGCCTGGAGTTCTCGTCTGGGCGTGATTCTGGCCGTGGCCGGCAGCGCGGTCGGCCTCGGCAACTTCCTCCGCTTTCCCGGCCTGGCCGCCCAGTATGGCGGGGCCTCGTTCATGATCGCCTACTTCATCTCGCTGGTGCTGCTCGGCATCCCGATCGGCTGGGCGGAATGGACGATGGGCCGCAAGGGTGGCATCGCCGGCTACCACTCCTCCCCCGGCATCTTCCACGCCATCGTCAAGCACCCGTGCGGCAAATACCTCGGCCTGCTCGGCTTCATCATCCCCGTCATGGTCTATATGTACTACGTGTACATCGAGGCCTGGTGCCTGGGCTACGCCCTGAACGCCGCCACCGGCGTCCTCAGCCAGCCCGGCATGAACTACAGCTCGTTCTTCGCCACCTTCACCGGGGCGGGCCAGGACGGCGCCTCGATTCATTTCGGCCTGCATGACGTCGGCATCTTCGTCGTCATTGTCTACGCCCTGAATTTCTTCTTCATCTACCGCGGCATCTCCAAGGGCGTGGAATTCGTCTGCAAATGGGGCATGCCCGTGCTGATCGTGATCGCCCTCATCATCCTCGCGCGCGTGCTCACGCTCGGCACCCCCGATCCCGCGAAACCCGACCAGAATGTGCTCAACGGCCTCGGCTTCATGTGGAACCCCAAGGAGATCGTCAGCGGACTCAAGAACCCCCAGCTCTGGCTCGCCGCCGCCGGCCAGATCTTCTTCTCCCTCTCCGTCGGCTTCGGCGCCATCATCACCTACGCCAGCTACCTGAAGAAAAAAGACGACGTCGTGCTCAGCGGTCTCACCGCCGCCTCGGCCAACGAGTTCTGCGAGGTCGCTCTCGGCGGGCTCATCACCGTCCCCGCCGCCTTCGTCTTCCTCGGCGCGGCCGGCATCGTCGGCATGGGGACCTTCGGCCTCGGGTTCAACGTCTTGCCCCACGTCTTCGCCCAGATGGCCTTCGGCCAGTTCTTCGCCACCATCTTCTACCTGCTGCTCTTCCTCGCGGCCATCACCAGCTCCCTCTCGATGCTCCAGCCCGGCATTGCCTTCTTCGAGGAGGGCCTCGGCCTGGGCCGCAAATCCGCGATGGGCGTCCTCGGCCTCCTCACCGCCCTCGGCACCGCCCTGGTGTGGTGGTTCTCCAAGGACCTCAAGGCCCTCGACACAATCGATTTTTGGATCGGCACCGTCGGCATCTTCATCTGCGGCACCATCCTGATCATCGTCTTCGGCTGGGTCATCGGCATCGACGAGGGCGTGGCCGAGGCCCACCAGGGCGCCGAGATGCGCATCCCGGCCTTCTACAAGCCGGTCATGAAATACATCACGCCGCTCTACCTGCTGGCCATCTTCGTGATGTTCATCCTCGCGAATGTCTTCGGCTGGAACTTCACCTTCGGCGCCGGGGCGGAATTCAAGCCCACCGGCTACATCACCGACCTCGTCGGCGAAAATCCCAGTGCCCCGGCCCGCATCGCCTTCGGCTTTATCATCATCACCATCATCTTCGTCACCCTGCTCGTCGCCCAAGCCGGCAAACGCTGGGAAGCGGCGGACAAGAACAAACTCGGAGGCACCAAGTCATGACCACCGGCGGCTGGCTCACCATGATCTTCTCGGTCGGTTTCGTCACCGTCCTCTTCGTCTATTGCGTCTGGCGCGTCCTCACCGGCCACCAGCCCGACCACGATCTCGGCCACATCGAGCCCGTGCACGACGACCAGGTGGACGAACGCTGACCCCGGGGTCACCCATTCTCCCGCTTGATTTTTCCGGGAGCCCGCTACAATGGCGGGCTCTTTTCATTTTCCAACCACCCTCCCTCCTCCTCCCATGTCCACCACCCCCGCTCCGCAGAAGTTCGAGTTCCAGGCTGAGATCAAGCAGCTCCTCGATATCGTCATCCATTCGCTCTACACCGAGAAGGAAATCTTCGTCCGCGAGCTCGTCTCCAACGCCTCCGATGCCCTCGAGAAACTCCGCCACCTCCAGCTGACCGAGAAGGACATCCAGGACGGCGACGCCCCGCTCGAGATCACGATCTCCACCGACGAAACCGCCAAGACCATCACGATCCAGGACTCCGGCCTCGGCATGACCCGCGCCGAGCTGATCGAGAACCTCGGCACCATCGCCCACTCCGGCTCCAAGCAGTTCCTCAAGGCCCTCGGCGAGGGCGGTGCCAAGAATTCCAGCCTCATCGGCCAGTTCGGCGTCGGTTTCTACTCCGCCTTCATGGTCGCCAAGTCCGTCAAGGTCTACAGCCGCTCCTGGCGCACGGCCGAGCCCGGCCACGTCTGGACCAGCGACGGCTCCGGCTCCTACGAGGTCGAGGAGGCCGCCGACCTCCGCCGCGGCAGCAAGATCGTCGTCGAGCTCAAGGACGAGTGCGACGAGTTCGCCAAGGACTGGCGCATCAAGGAAATCCTCACCCGCTACAGCGCCTTCGTCGGTTTCCCCGTCACCCTCAACGCCAAGAAGTTCGAGACCGTCCAGGCTCTCTGGCTCCGCTCCAAGAACGAGATCAAGGACGAGGAATACACCGAGTTCTACAAGTTCCAGGCCAACGCCCACGACGCCCCGCGCTACCGCCTGCACTTCTCCGCCGACGCCCCGCTGGCGATCAACGCCCTTGTCTTCGTCCCGCAGGACAACACCGAGAAGCTCGGCTTCGCCCGCCTCGAGCCCTCTGTGGCCCTTTACTGCCGCAAGGTCCTGATCGACGCCGCACCGAAGAACCTCCTGCCCGAGTGGCTCCGCTTCATGAAGGGCGTGATCGACAGCGAGGACCTCCCGCTGAACATCTCGCGCGAGACCATGCAGGACAAGGCCCTGCTCGACAAACTCGGCAAGGTCATCACCAAGAAATTCCTGAAGCTGCTCGAGGACGAGGCCGGCGCGCGCGCCGACACCTACAACGAGTTCTACCAGGAATTCGGCATCTTCCTGAAGGAGGGCGCCGCCCTCGACTTCACCCACAAGGACCAGATCGTGAAGCTCCTCCGCTTCGAATCCTCCCTGACCGAGCCGGGCAAGACCACCTCGCTGGCCGACTACGTGTCGCGCATGAAGGACGGCCAGAAGGAAATCTATTTCCTCATCGCGCCCAACCGCGCCGCCATCGAGTCCGGCCCCTACCTCGAGGGCTTCAAGGCCCGCAACCTCGAGGTGCTCTTCTGCCACGAGCCGGTGGACGAGTACGTCTTCAACAACGTCCGCGAATTCGACGGCAAGAAGTTCCTCGCCGCCGACCACGCCGACGTGAAGCTCGACGACGTCCCGCAGACCGGCGAGGCCCTCTCCGAGGCCGACGCCAAGGATCTCGCGAAATGGCTCCAGGACACGCTCGGCACCCAGGTCGCCGAGGTGAAGACGTCCGACCGCCTCGTCGGCTCCCCCGCCCTCGCGACCAACGCCGACAAATTCATGACCGCCCAGATGCGCCGCATGATGAAGGCCATGAAGAAGGACGGCGGCCCCGACGAGCCGGTGAAGGTCAACCTCGAGATCAACCCGCGCCACGCCGTGATCAAGAAACTCGCCGCCCTGCGCACGACCGACGCCGACAAGGCCGAGCTCATCGCTGAGCAACTCCTCGACAACTCCCTCATCACCGCGGGCCTGATGGAAGATCCCTCCCGGATGATCGCGCGCCTGAACAAACTCCTCGAGAGCGTCTGAGCCGTCACACCCTGCCAAGGATCGGTAGGCCCCGCCTGCCATGGAACCTGCCCCGACCAAGCCTGCGTTTCCCCTCGCCCTGCCGGCGCCCAGCACGGCTGTGACCGTTCTCAGCCAGGATCTGCTGCAGGCCGCCATCACCGGGTCGCGCCAAAGTCCTCGCCGCCGAATCATCCTACCCCTGCACCAGGCGGCGGGCGACAGCCTCCACCGGATGCTGAATGCGATCCAACCGCGCAGCTACATCCCGCCCCACCGCCACCTCAACCCGCCCAAGGCGGAGAGCATTGTCGTGCTGCGGGGCGCCATCCTCTACCTGACCTTCACCGCGGCGGGCGCCGTCGAACAAACGCACCGGCTGGGCGCGGACCTGCCCACGTTCGGTGTGGATATCCAACCGGGCGTCTACCACACCTTCCTCGCCCTGGCCGAGGACACCGTGCTGTTTGAGGTCAAACCCGGGCCCTACGAGAAAGCTTCCGACAAGGACTTCGCCCCCTGGGCTCCGGCGGAAGCGAGCGCCGAGGCGGAAGCCTATCTGGATCAGCTCTACCGGTTCTGCGGGAAAAAGGATTAAGCCCCCCGCCGCCGCCACGCGACCAGCCCCAACGCCGCCAGGCCGGCAAACATGGCGTAGGTCGCGGGCTCGGGGATGGCGTTGGTGGTGATCCAGTCACCCGTGGAGGCAACCGTGACCCCGGCCAGGGGAGTATTTCCGAGATCCACGACCTCGTTGATGCCGAGCCAGTGCAGGTTGAAGGTCGACGCGGCCGACAACGCCTCGGTCATGCCGCGCGGCTGCACCAAACTTTCGGCCCGGCCGGTGATGGTCAGGGTGAAGGCGCTGCCGAACGTGAAAGGGATCGAGAGATCATAGACCTGGAAGTTGGCACTCCCGCTCAACTCGCTCACATCGCCCGCCACAATATCCAGTCGGCTCACCCCGCCCACCTGACCCTCATCACCGAACAGGTAATTGGGACTGGCGGCAAGACTCCACGACACGTTGACCGGCTGGGCCCCGGTGAAGGTCGAGCTGACCGAGCCGGGCAGGCTCAGGCTGCCGCCCGCCTGAAACTGCGCGTGCAACCGCCCCTGCGTCCCCGCCAGCCCGGCGGCCGTGACGAGGATCGAATCCGTCCAGACGGCGCGCGCCATGGCGTGAGTCGTGACCTCATCGCCATCGCCTCCCATCGGATCAGCGGCGGAGGAGGCAAACAGCTGCATCACGCCAAACGTGGATGTGGCCTGCGCCTGACCATAAGCCGTTGACACATTGGCCGTGCCCGCGGCGCTGGAGGGCCCGTAATTCTGATCGGCCACCGTGTACAAGGCCGGGACATACGTCGACGTCTCCAGGGTCAGCGTGACCTGGGCCGTCGCCGGTCGCGCCGCGGCGAGCGCCAGCATCAGGCTCGCGGAGAAACGCAGGACACCGGAAACGAACGGTCTGTTGTTCATGAGGTTTTCTTCCGGCGCCACAGCGCCAGACCCAACGCCGCCAGACCGGCCAGCCCGGCATAGGTCGACGGCTCCGGGATCGGCGCCATGTCCGTGACGGAAATCACGCCGGTGGTGGCCAGCAGGCTGGTGTCCCAAAACAATCCGGGCGTGAGGGTCGGGGTATCAAAATACTGGAAGGTGACGCTGCCGGTGTTGCCCCAATCGAGCAGGTTGAAGCTGTCCCCCGCACCGGGCATGAAGCCGTTGATCAAAGCCAGACGGATGGTACCTTCGCTGCCAAAGGTCCCACCAAGATTGATGGCATCGTATTCGGTGCCGCGGACCAGGCCGCCAAGGTCGAACCTCAGCGACCCGGTGAGGCCCAGGGTGAGATTCCCACTCACGCTGACCAAGGCCAGGCTGTCTCCCGGCTCGAAGGTGCCATCAACGTTCAGGTCGCCCGTGACGTCGCCACTACCCGTGAGGGTCCCCGCCAGGCCGATCGCCACTGAACCGGTCCCCAGCGCGCCAGAACCCGAGATGCGCAGGGTGCCCGTATCGATGCGCGTGCCACCCGTGAAGGTGTTGGGCGTCCCGATGGCCAGCACGCCCGCCCCGTCCTTCGCCAGGGTGCCGCCCCCGCTGATCAGCCCGGCCAGGGTCAGGGTCGTCGCCCCGTTGGTCACGTCGATGGTGCCCGCCCCGCCTTCCAGCTGGATCGTGCGGGTGACCGTGGCCGTGCCGCCGGTGTAACGCAGCGCGCCGTCCACCGGTCCTTCCGACTGATAACCCAGCGCAATGCCCGTGCCGGCCCCGAGCGGGCCGGCCACGCCGTCCGCGTTGATCACCGCCACCGTCACGCCCTCGCCGCCCGTGGTGATGCGGCCCGTGAATGTGTTGGCCCCGGCCAGCGTGGCGCCGTCGACAAACAGGTCGCGCGGCCCGTCGGCCTCGGTGATTACGCCGTTCACCGTCAGGGTGGAGTTTTGGCTGCGGTTGGCGCCGTAGAGATAGCCCGTGGTCTCGAGCCGGATCCCGCCGTTGAACACCACCGTCCGCCCCTCCGCCGACTGCATGCCGAGGTCGAAATACCCGCCGCGCATGATGAAATCCTCGTTGCTGACGAGGCTGGCCACGGCCGTGACCCGGCCGCCCTCGAGGACTGTCTCGTTGCCCGTGCCGGTGGCGCCGAGCGCCTGGTCGTGGCTGATCTCGATGTCGCCGGTGCTGACCCGGGTCTGCCCGGTGTAGGTGTTGGCGGCACCCAGGTGCAGCGTGCCGCTCCCGGTCTTCCAGAGGCCGGCACTGCCGGCGAGTTCGGTGTTCAGGGTGAACCGGCTCTGGCTCCCCTCGGTGTTGACAAAGGCTTGGCCCGTGAAGGTCAGGGTCTCAGTCCCCGCCGGGGTCACGGTCACGTTCGCGTTGTTGGACAGGATCGCACCCTCGAGCGAGAGGCTGTCCGTGAGCGTGATCGCGGCGCTCGCGCTGGAACTGGTCTGGAAATGGGCGATGGCGCCGTTGGTCCAGGTGCCGCGGTTGTTGCCCGCCGGATCGGTCGCCCAGACTCCGGCGCTCGTGCTCCAGTCGGCCGCGCCCAGCTCCAGCCCCGCCCCAGCCCCGGCATCGAGATAGAGGAACGGCGCGATCGGGGTGAGCAGGAAGGCGCGCGTCTGGCCGCCGGTCGTGGTGCCATAACCGACAATCTGCCCGTTGTCCGAGATGCCCATGGCCTCGTTCAGGTAGTCGAAGCCCGCGGCCGAAATGTCGGTCAGCGAATTCAGCAGCTTGTAGCCACCGAGGTTGCTGTCGTAGAGGTAGGCCTGCGGGGTGTAGTAGGCGTCGAAGTAGCCGATAGCGCCGACGACCAGGTTGCCGTTGTTGATGTCGCGCGCGGTACTGCCCCCCACGTAGCTGTTGAACAGGTAGTCGATCGCCGGGCCGCTGGCGGGGTTGGCGGTGCCGAACAACGCCGAATAGGTGGCGCCGAAGCCGGGCTGGGAGTTGGTGCCGGCGACCCGGCCGGCATCGTTCACCCGCAGGAAGTCGAACGCCGAGTTGTTGCCGGTCGGCCAGTAGTTGTAGAGCGTGCCGCCGATGACGGCGAACTGCGAGCCGGTGTAGGGCGAGAATACCCCCGGCGGATCATAATACTTGCCGCCGCCGACCACGGTGCCGCTGTTGTTGATGCCGGTGCCGAAGTAACTGTCCTCCGGCGCATGCTTGGGCAGCAAGGTCAGGCTGCCGCCAGTCTGGAGGTAGGCCGAATTGCCCGCGGCGCCGGTGATCTGGCCGGCGTTGTTGATTGCATAAGCGTTGTTCGTCCCCGCCAGCACGCTGAGGGAGCCGCCCGAGTAGAGAAACCCGAGGCTGCCGGCCTCCGACACGTCCGATCCGTAACCCACGATCTGGCCGGAGGCGTTAATGTCGGTGGCCTGGCTGTAGGCGCCCCCCGGTGTGCCCAGGTTGGTCAGGCCATTGGCCACGGTGAACACAAAGGCCTGGTAACTGCCGTTGCCCGTCACATCCGAGTAACCAACAACCTGGCCGGCGTCATTCACGGCCGTGGCCCGGCTGTTGGTCCCGCCCAGCGTGCCGACCTGGGTGGTCGTGTAGAGCATCTGCGCCCGTAGCATGCCGGGGCCGAAGACCAGCGTGAGCAGGAGCGAGATGTACCCTAAGCGGTAATTTTTCATAGGCGGTGCGTGGAATCACCGCGCGCATGACGCGCGTGGTTACTGCAAGTTATTGACTCCGCGGGGAGGAATTTCCGAAAAAGATGCCCGATGCCCTCATCGCCGCCGGATCCGACTCCCGCACCCGCCGGCGGTCCCGGCCACCAGCCCGGGGTTTTTGTCACGACGGATTGGAGCATCATCCTGGATGCGGCGACCGACGGATCGCGCAAAAGGCTGGCGTTGGAAAAGTTATGCCGCAGCTACTGGCGACCGGTCTACACCTTCATCCGCCGCCTCGGCCACGATGGGGAGTCGGCCAAGGACCTGACCCAGGCCTTTTTCGCCCACCTGCTGGAAAACGATTTTTTTGCCACCGCCGACCGCGAGCGCGGGCGCTTCCGCGGCTACCTCCGCCAGACCTGCCGGCATTTCCTCAGCAATGACTGGCAGAAACGCACCGCGGAGAAACGCGGCGGCGGCCAGGCCGCCATCCCTTGGGAAAACCTGACCGCGGCCGAAGAGCAACAATTCGCCTCGCCGGCGGATCCCAGCATGGAATTCGACCGCCAGTGGGCGATCACGCTGCTGCGCCATGCGCTTGAGCACCTTGAGGCCGAGTCCGTGCACGCCGGGGAGCAGCGCACGTTCGAACTGCTCCGACCCTACCTCACGCTGCGCCCCGAGCCCGGTGACTACGCCCGCCTCGCGGCCAGCCTCGGTGTCTCGCGCGGCTCGGTGCCCGTGCTGGTCCACCGCCTCAGCCGCCGCTATCAGGAACTGATCCGCGCCCAGGTCGCTGCGACCGTCGCCGACCGCACCGAGATCGACGATGAGCTGCGCTACTGCCTGAAGGCGCTGGGCTGACCACATTCGTCGAAAGCGGCGCGGGAATTTCCACTATCCCTGTAGTTGCCCCGGATCACGATGGCCACCTGCCCCACCTGCTCGCTCCACTACGATGCCGCCGCCACCGGCGGGCCTTGCCCGCGCTGTGCGCTGGCCGGGGCGCTCACCGCCGCCAATCCGGCCGGGACCGCAGACTACGAGTTCTTGGGCGAGCTGGGCCGCGGCGGCATGGGCGTGGTCTCGCTGGTCCGCCAGCGCAGCCTCGACCGCCTCGTGGCTCTCAAGGTCATCGCCGCCACCGGCGATGCCACCGGCCCCGCCCGCCTGCTGCGCGAGGCCCGCGCCGCCGCCGCCATCACTCACCCCCACGTCGTGGCCGTGCACGAGGTCGGTCAGGGCGAGTCAGGCGCCTTTATCGCCATGGAATATTGCGAGGGGGGCGACCTGCGCGCCCGGCTCAAGCAGGGTCCGCTCGCCCCGCGCGCCGCCGCCACCCTGGGCCTCAAGCTCGCGGCCGCCGTCGCCCGGGCCCACGCCCTCGGCGTCCTCCACCGCGACCTCAAGCCCTCGAACGTGCTGCTCACCGGCACCGGCGAACCCAAGCTCTGCGACTTCGGCCTCAGCGGCTCCGTCGCTGGCACCGCCTCGGAGCACACCCGCACCGGGATCCTGGCCGGCTCGCCCTCCTACCTCGCCCCGGAAGTGCTGTCTGGTGCCGATCCCACCCCCGCCCTCGACCTCTACGGCCTCGGGGCGATCCTCTATGAATCCGTGACCGGCCGGCCGCCTTTCACCGGCGACTCGCCCGCCGCCGTCCTCGCCCAAATCGGCACCACCGAGCCGGTGGCCCCGCGTCGGCTGAGCCCCGCCGTGCCGGCCGACCTCGAGACCATCATCCTCACCTGCCTCGCGAAGGACCCCGCCGCCCGCTACGCCAGCGCCCACGCCCTGTGGGCGGACTTGGAAAATTTCCTCGCCGGCCGGCCCATCCACGCCCGGCCGCCCTCGCCCGCCGGCCGCCTCGGGCGCTGGGCGCGGCGCAACCCCGCCCTGGCCGCCGCCCTCGCCATCATCGCCACCGGGACCGTCGCCGCGACCACGCTGCTCGTCGAGCGCAACCACCAGCTCCACGCGGCGCTCGCCCGCTCGGAAATCGCCGAGGCCGATGCCCGCCTCGCCCTCCGCGACTCGCTTTTCGCCCAAGCCCGGGGCGTCCGCCAAAGCGGCCGCACCGGTCAGCGTCATGAAGCTCTCCGCCTGCTCCGCGCTTCCGCCGCGCTCGCCGGACCCACCGCCGCGATCCGCGCGGAGGCGCTGGCCGCCCTGGCACTCGATGACTGGCAGTGGGGGAAACCCCAGGCCGTGCCGCACCTGCGTTTCAGCCAGCTGGTTGGCTTCGACTCGGCCCTGGAGCACGCCGCCGTGCCCGCCGCAGACGGCACGACCATCGAGGTCCGGCGCATGCGCGACGGTCAGGTGCTGCGCCACCTGCAAACCGCCTCCGCCAGCCGCGTCCGTGAAACCCGTTACGCCCCCTCCGATGCCTGGATCCTCGCCGAATCCGAGGACGGCACCCAGGCTGTCTGGGCTGCCGGCGCAACGGTGCCGCACTGGATCCACCAGCCCGCCGGGATCCAATACGTGGGACTCGATTTCGCCTCCGACGACAGCGGCTGGTGGTACACCACTACCGGCAACCAGCTCATGTGGTGCGACGCCCGCACCGGGACCGGGCATCCGGTCGGCGACCCGGGCACCACCATCTACGGCATCAAACCCTCGCCCGATGGCACCCGGCTCGCCGTGCTGCGCGATGATGGCTTGGAGCTGTGGCAGCTGCGCGATCGGCAGCTGCTCTGGCGGATCGACGGCGACGTCGGCTCGGCGGCCCCGGCCTGGACGCCAGACGGCCACCATCTGATCACGGAAGCTTACAACGGCTCGCCCCAGATCGCGGTCTGGGACGCAGCCGACAAGCGGCAGGTCCTGACCCTGCGGCCGGGCAACATGCGGGCCAGCCGCTTCGCCATGCTGCCGGATGGCCGGCGGCTGCTGTCGCTGGATACGGATTCGGTCCTGCGACTCTGGGACATCACCGCCGGCCGCGAATTGCTGCGCGGGCAGGCCGGCCCCCACGGCCTGCGGCTCAGCGCCGATGGGCGGCAGGCCGCCGGATCCTCCTCATTCCAACAGCTTGCCCGCCTGGATCTGGCCCCCCTCGACGTCGTACAACCCCTGGGGTTTGCCCTGGGCCAAAACTCTGGCCTCTGGCGGCAAGCCGCCGTCAGCCCCGATGGACGCTGGCTCGTCGGACAAAGCACCACCTTCCTTCGCGCCTACGATCTGCCGCAGCATCGGGAAACGGCGCGATACCGGTATGCCGCCGGCAAGACCAAGGCCCTGGCCTTCCTGCCCGATGGCGGGCTGCTCTACAGTTCGCCCACCCTTGGCATCCGCCGCACCCGGCTGGTGGACACCCCCGCCGGGCCGGGGTGGGAGGATCACGCGGAACTCGCCGCGCCCGGCCTCGCCCAGCTGCAGTCTATCGACCGCGCGGGCCGGCACTGGCTCATCGACCGGCCGGATACCAACGGCGTATGGCTCTGGCCAGACGGTGATGCCACCCGCGCGACCGCCCTCGGTTCCGCCGATTCCACCATCATCCAACGCCTCAGCGCGGATGGCCGCTGGGCCGCCCTGCTGACGACCCTCCCCGCAACCGAAGCCCGGCTGTATGCCCTGCCCGGCGGCGAACGGCAGGCCGCCCTGCCGGTCAGCGGCGCCACGCTGGCGGAGTTTTCCCCCGACGGCGAATGGCTCGTGCTGGGCACCGCCGAGGGGTTTTCGATCCACCGCACAAGTGCCCCGACCCAACCCGCGCATCAGTTCAAATGCCCGGTGCCCGGCGCCCTCTATGGCTACAGCACGTTTTCGCCCGATGGCCGCCGCTTCGCTTACATGCACGAGTTGAGCGCCGTGGCTTTCGCTCAGCCCGGCGAATGGCAGCCGGATCTCATTCTCACCCTGCCTCACGAGGTCCAGCGCACGGCCTGGGCCTGGGCGCCCGATGGCGAGACCCTGTATATTCTATCCGGCCGCAACGA
Source organism: Lacunisphaera limnophila (assembly GCF_001746835.1). Lineage (NCBI taxonomy): Bacteria > Pseudomonadati > Verrucomicrobiota > Opitutia > Opitutales > Opitutaceae > Lacunisphaera > Lacunisphaera limnophila. The sequence goes on from NZ_CP016094.1 coordinate 650,476, forward strand.
GGGCTACGCACTGCGCCCCGCCGCCGCCGCCGCCGCGCTCGACCAGCTCGGCTTCACGCCGCCTACCCCCTGACGTCGCGCGACCGTCACTTATCACTTGCGACAGCGCCGACGGATTTTACACCTTCCCCATGCCGATCTCATCGATCTCTCCGCGCGGCCTGGTCTTCACTTTCACCCTGTTGGCCGCGGCGCTCGCCCCTGCCGCCGACCTGGCCACCACCACGCAACGGGTGCAGGCCCACACGACTTTTCTCGCCGACGACCTGCTCGAAGGCCGCGGCACGGGCACGCGCGGTTACGACCTCGCGGCCCGCTACGTCGCCAGCCAGTTCGCGCGCCTCGGCCTCGAACCGGGCGCGGACGGCGGCCAGTACCTGCAGCCGATGAAATTCCGCGAGGCGACGCACCAGATCGAGGCCGGGCGCCTGGTCGTCCGCCATAACGGCGCGGAAGATGCCCTGACCCCGATCAATGACATGGTCGTCACCGCCGGCTTCAGCCGGACCGCCGACACCATCACCGCCCCCGCCGTGTTCGTCGGCTACGGCGTGCACGCACCGGAACTCGGCTACGATGACTACGCCGGCGTCGATCTCACGGGCAAGATCGCGGTCGTGCTCAGTGGCGCGCCGAAACAGTTCCCGAGCACCCAGCGCGCCCACCATTCCTCCAGTAGCCAGAAGCGCGAGCTCGCCGAGCAACACGGCGCGATCGGCATGGTCGCGATCATGACCCCGGCCGACGAGGCCCGCTACCCCTGGGCCGTCGTGACGGCCCAGTCCCGGTTCCCCTCCATGCGCCTGCTCGATGCCGCGGGCAACCCCGTCAACGACTTCCCCGCCTTGCGTGTCTCCGGCACCACCAGCCGTGCGGCCGCGGCCCGCCTCTTCGTCGGCAGCGGCCGCACCACCGAGGAGGTCTTTGCCCGCGCAGAAGCCGACGAGGCCCAGAACTTCCCGCTCAACGTCGAGCTGACCCTCGCGGGGGCCAACACCCAGCGCGAGGTCGTGTCGGCCAACGTGCTCGGCTGGCTGCCCGGCACGGATCCCGCGCTGGCCGACCAGCCGCTGGTCGTCACCGGCCACCTCGATCACCTCGGCATCGGCACGGCGATCAACGGCGACAGCATCTACAACGGGGCGATCGACAACGCCGTCGGCATCGCCCTGATCCTCGCCGCGGCCGAGGAAATCGCCGCCGGCCCGCGGCCGGCCCGCCCGGTCCTCTTCGCCGCCCTTACCGGCGAGGAAAAGGGGTTGCTAGGCGCCTTCCACCTCGCGGCCAATCCGCCGGCCCGCGTCCGGCGCTTTGCGGCCAATCTCAACGTGGACATGCCCTTGTTTCCCGTCCCCGTGCGCAGCCTCATCGCCTGGGGCGCCGAACACACCACCCTGGGTGCGCTCGCCGCCACCCGCGCCACCCAGGCGGGGTTCACCGTCACGCCCGACCCCATGCCCGCGGAAACCATTTTCGTGCGCAGCGACCAATATGCCTTCGTGAAAATCGGCGTGCCCGCCCTCTACCTGAGCAGCGGCCAGCAGGCGGTCGACCCGGCGGTGGATCTCGCCGGGCTCTGGCGCAAACACCTGCAGGAGCGCTACCACAAGCCCTCCGACGATCTGAACCAGCCCATCGACTGGCCCTCCGCCGGCGCCTTCGGGCTCCTGGTGGCTGACCTGATGAGGGACATCGCCAACGCGCCCCAGGCCCCGGCCTGGCTGCCCGGCGACTTCTTCGGCGGACTTTACGGAACGAAAAAGTGAAGGGCGGCCGCGCTTAGCGGCTGCTCACCTTTATCGGCGAAGTTTCACCCGCCACTGCCGGGTAGTCCGGTTGGAACGTAAACACGTGCCGGACGAAAAGGACCGCCACGACGGCAACGATGGCTGCGATGATGAAAGCCACCGCGGCCGGTCCGGCGCTACCGCTTGATCCCCACGTAGTCGAGGTAAGCCGCCTGCGAGCGCGCCCGCCCGAGGAACTTCTCGACCGATTCGGCCACCTCGCGGGTGTTGCCCGCGGCGTAGATCTCGTCACGCAGGCGGTGCCCGACCGTCTCGTCGAAGAATCCACCGGGGGCCGCCCTGAAGATGCTGGCCATGTCGATGGCCATGACCTTCGACCAGAGATAGCCATAGTAGCCCGCATCGTAGCCGGCGAGATGGCCGAAATTCGCGACGAACGCGGTGTCCGCCGCCGGCTCCAGGTAAACGCGGGCCGCTACCGCGTCACTCAACGCCACGACATCGGCGGTCCACGCGTCATCGACGCTGAGCGTGTGCAGGCCGAGATCGATCAGGCCGAGGGAAAGCTGGCGGCGGGTCGCGAACCCTTCCGTTGCCTCGCGGGCCCGCACCATCGCCGCGATGGTCTCGGCCGGGATTTTATTCGCGGGGTCGCGATAGTCGGCGGCGAAGGTGTCGAGCACGGCCTTGTCCCACACCCAGTTTTCCAGCATCTGCGAGGGCGCCTCGACGAAGTCGCGCGGCACGCCCGAGTAGGTCTGGCTCTGGTACCGGGCGCGGCCGAGCAGGTTGTGCAGGACGTGGCCGAACTCGTGGAAGAGCGTCGTGACGTTGCCGTGCGAGAGCAGCGACGGCCGGTCGGCCGAGGGCGGCGGGAAATTGCAGAGCAGCACCGACACCGGCAGCTCGTAGCGCCCGTCGGACAGGTAACGGGCTGTCTTTTGCCGGAAATGCGCGAAGTGGTTGTATTTCCCCTCGCGCGGAAACATATCGAGGTAGAACGCGCCCTGCGGCTCGCCGGTGGTCGCGTCCGCGACGACATAAAGCTGCACGCCCGGTGCCCAGACGTAGGGCGCGCCCACCTCGGTGAACTTCAAGCCGAAGATGCGCTCGTAGATGGCCAGCATGCCCTGCAGCGTCGCCTCATAGGGGAAGAAGACCTTCAGCGACTCGGTGTCCACCGCATAGCGCTCCTTCAACAGCCGGTTGGTGTAGAAGCTCACGTCCCACGGGTCGAGTTTCGCTTCCGCCAGCCCGGTGTGCGCCGCCTTGAGTTCGCGCAGGGTTTCCTTCTCGGCATCGAACTTGGGCTGCAGGCCCGCCGTGAGTTCCTCCTCGAACTTCAGGGCGGTCGCGGCGTTACCCGACATGCGGGTCTCGGTGCGGAAGTCAGCCCAGTTAGCGTAGCCGAGGCGCTGGGCGATCTCGGCGCGCAGGGCGACGAGTTTGGCGAGCACCGGGATGTTCTTCTCCCGTGCGAGGCGGCTGCGCGCCAGGTGGACGGCACGGCGCGTCTCCGGGTTCGCGGCATTCTCGGCGATGGCCACGGTGTGGAAGGTGATCTGCGGCTGCACGCGGTAACGTCCGTCGGCCTGCCTCACGCCGGGGCTGTCGAGGAAGGTCTGCGGCACGCCCGCGAGCTCCTCCGCCGAGAAATCAAGCGGGGCGCGCGCCTGGTTGATGTTGAGCGAGAATTGCTGCTCCAACTCGCCCAGCCGCTTGCGCAGCTGCTCGACGCGGGTGCGCTCCACCGGCGGCAAAGCCAGGCCGGCGCGGCGGTAATCGCGCAGGGTATGGTCCATCAGCCGCTGCTGCTGCGCATCGAGCGCGGGCTTGGTGTCGGCCACGGCCTTGAGCGCGAGGTAGATGTCTTCGCGGTATTCGAGGGCGATGCCCCAGTTCTCGAGGCTGACTTCGGCCGCGCGGGCGGCGTCACGCAGGGCGGCATCGGGATTTGACTCGGCGATGGTCGAGATCTGGTTGGCGCAGGTCGCCACCGCGCTGGTGATGGTGTCCGCCGCCGCGAAGGTGCTGGCAAAGGTGGCCCGGGCTGGATCCTGCGCCACGAGCTTCGCAAAGGCGGCGTCCGCCTCCCGGATCGCGGCCTCGGTACGGGCCTTGATGGCGTCGGCCGTCAGCGGATAATCAGGCAGGCTCAGGATGTGGCCGGCCTTGGCGGCCCGCGCTTGGAAGTCGGCGAGCGGGGCGGGAGCGGCGAAAGCGACCGGAGGAGTAATGGCGGCCAGCAGCAGGGAGGACAGGAGCAAACGGAATGGAGTCGTCATACGATGATCGATCTCGCTTATGACCTGACCCCACCGAACAGCCAGCCCCGAAACCGCGCCCTCAGGCGGCCATTTCCTTCAGTTCCCGCTCCAGGACGGCTTGCAGCCGCTTCGCCGACACGCGCAGCCGGAGCACGGTGCGCAAGAATCCGCGGTTATGCGGGTGGTAGTGATACTCGATCGCCTCGTTGCGGTACTCCTTCCATACTCGCAGGTCGCCCACGCACCGCACAAATTCGTAATCGGGCGAGGTGTACGCGCGATTCATGCCCAGCAACCAATAGAACGGCCGGGCCTGCCAATGCAGGCTGCGGTGGACGAGCTCATGCTCGAAGGCGTGGGTGGAAATCCCGCGGCGCTCGCAATACAGTTCGCGAAAAGTTTTCATGGCCCGATCACGTGGAGGAGCAGACACCCTGCCATTTTGCCCAATCTGTTGGCAAGAATGGAGAATGGGCCGCCCTCATGCCGGGTTTTGCATCAATGCGGCCCGCGGAAAAAAGCTCGAACGGCGGAAGGATCTTGCGCGGCATCGCAAGTGGCGGAGGGGGAGGGATTCGAACCCCCGGGACCTTGCGGCCCACCTGATTTCGAGTCAGGCGCGATCGACCACTCTGCCACCCCTCCGGAACAAGAGGGGCGAACGTAGGCCCCCGCCCCCAAAACGGAAGCCGAAATTTTCACCGGCACCCGCGTAAAAATCAGACGTTCTCGTCCTCGGTGGCATCCAGCGGGCGCCGGTTGGCCGGCAGGTGCTGCGGGAAGAAGCTGTAATAAAGCATCAACTGCCAACTCCGGGAGGACCGGTAGAGCAACATCGGCACGACCAGCGAGCCGCCGATGGCCAGACCCACGGCCAGCCGGCCACCCAGCCACCCGGCATACCAGGCGAGCAACACCGGGATCAGAAATCCCACCAGGGTGACTCCATAGTTGAGCGACATCGCGCCGAGAAAAAAGCCGTCGTCCTTCTCGAATTTCAACCGACAGTCCGGACACTCGCGGTTGAGCTCGAACAACGTGCCCGCCTTGAAGAGCTGCCGCCCGCCGCAATTGGGGCAGCGGTGGGTGAGCCCGCGGGTGATGATCAGGCCGTGCGTGACTTTCATGGAGGCAGGTTAGCGCCTCGGCCGGAAAGCGAAAGCCTGCTCTGGAACTTAGACCGATATCCCATAGGCCCTATAAGTCCTATAGGCCCCATAAAAAAGGCGCCCCGTTGCCGGGGCGCCTGAAGGTGATGATGCCGTCGTCGCCTTAGGCGCCGAGCTGGAAGCGGACAAACCGGCGGATCGAGATGTTCTCGCCGAGCTTGCCGACCTTCTCGGACAGGATGTCCTTGATGGTCTTCTTGCCTTCGGGATCCTTCACGAACGGCTGGTCGAGCAGGCAGACCTGCGAGTAGTACTTCTCGAGCTTGCCCTCGACGATCTTCTGCACGGCGGCCGGCGGCTTGCCCGCCATCTGCGCCGTGGCGATTTCACGCTCCTTGGCCAGATCGGCCTCGGGCACGTCCTCGCGGCGCACCACGGTGGGGGCGGCGGCGGCGATCTGCAGGCTCACGTCCTGGCAGAGCGCCTTGAAGTCATCGTTGCGGGCCACGAAGTCGGTCTCGCAGTTGATCTCGACGAGCACGCCGACCTTGCCGCCGACGTGGATGTAGGAATGGACGAGTCCTTCCTTGGTCGCACGGCTGGCGAGCTTGTCGATCTTGTTGCCCAGCTTCTTGCGGAGGATCGTGGTGGCCTCCTCAATGTTGCCCTGGGCCTCATCGAGGGCCTTCTTGACGTCGAGCAGACCGGCTCCGGTTTTCTCCCGGAGCTCGCTGATCATGGAGGTGGTGACAGTAGCCATAGTGGGTGATGCTTCGGCGATCAGACCTCGTCGGTGGTGACGGCGGCCTTGTTGGCGCCGCTGGTGCGGGCCGGGCGCTTCTTGGCGACGGGCTTCTCCTCCACGACGTCCTTCAGGCCGGCGGGGATGACCACCTTGTCGAGGTCAACTTCGCCGGTGGCGCTGGCCGCGGCGGTCTCGGCCGGGGTGGCGCGGCGGGTCTCGCGGTGGGCGAGGCCGGCCTGGATGGCGGCGACGATCGTCTCGATGATGATGCGCACCGACTTGGCGGCGTCATCGTTGCCCGGGATCGGGTGCGTGAGCTGGGTCGGGTCGGAATTCGTGTCCACCAGGCCGATGGAGGGGATGCCGACGCGCTTGGCCTCGGCCACCGCGATCTCCTCGTAGTTGGTGTCGATCACGAACATCGCGCGCGGCAGGGCGGTGAGGCCGATGATGCCGTCGAAATTGCGGGTCATGCGGGCCATCTCGCGGCGGATGGCGGACTCCTCCTTGGAGGAGAACTTGCCGAGCTCGCCGCTGGCATCCATCGCCTGGTACTTCTTGTACTTGGCGAGGGACTTCTTGATGGTCTCGAAATTGGTGAGCGTGCCGCCCATCCAGCGGGTGGTGACGTAGGGCATGCCGGTCGCGGCGGCGGCCTCGCGGATCATCTCCTGGGCCTGGCGCTTCGTGCCGACCAGCAGGATGTCGTCACCGTGGGCGACGAGGTTCTCGACGAACACGCAGGCTTTTTCCAGCGCGGCGTGCGTCTTCTCGAGGTCGATGATGGAAATGCCCTGACGGTGGTCGAAGATGTAGGGCTTGGAGCGCGGATTCCAACGCTTGGTCTGGTGACCGAGGTGGACGCCGGCATCGAGGAGGTCTTTGGGAGTTACGTTCATGTGGATCTATGTCGTGACGAGACACAGGTCGGCCAACTGGGCCGCCTTGCGATCGTTACTGTCGTTTAGGTTGATGGATTAAGGTACAGGAAGGGCTGAAAACAGAGATAGGCCGGGCCCTTGGCAAGGCGATTCTCGGGGGCCGGGCGCCGGCTGGCTAAATGGCATGCCGACTGGCATTTAGACTGTCCTAGACCGTGTAATGGTTTGACGCGACGCGGCCCAACCGGTGAATTCCCGCTGGTCCCCGGCTCCTACCCCCATGTTATCGCCCCTGCGCACTCTCTTCCGTTTCCAAGAAAGCGGCCTGCTGCTGGTCATTGTGGCGCTGGGCGTGTTGCTCACGGCCTTCAGCGGCACGGTCCGCACCCCCGTTTTCGAACTCGGCCCCGATGGCGCCCGGCAGCGGGTCTTCACCACCAATGACGCCGGCGAACGCCTGCCGGCCTTCATCGAGAAAAACAAGTTCCTCAACGCCCAGAACCTCGCCCAGCTCGCCAAGGACACCAGCTTCATCGCCATCATGGCGGTCGGCATGTCCATCGTGATCATCGCCGGCGGCATCGACCTCTCCGTCGGTTCCATCTACGCCCTCGCCTCGGTCCTCGGCGCCCTCGCCTTCCAGCACTTCGGCCCCACCGGCGCGGCGGCCGGCACCGCCCCTTGGCTGGCCGTCTCCCTCGGGGCCCTCGCCTGCGTGGGCACCGCCTCGGCCTGCGGCCTGATCAATGGCAGCCTCATCGTCGCCCTGCGCGTCCACCCCTTCATCATTACCCTCGGGGCCATGGCCATCCTCCGTGGCATCGCCTTCGTCGTTACCAAGGGCCAGTCGGTCGGCGGATTTCCGCCCCTCTTCCGCGAGATGGTCCGCTGGGAAACCGCCGGCGGCCTCAGTCTCGTGCCCCTCGGCGTCATGATCGTGGTGCTCATCCTCGGCTGGATCTTCCTCTCCCGCCTCGCCGCCGGCCGCCGCGTGTACGCCGTCGGCGGCAACGAGCTCGCCTCCCGCTTCAGCGGCATCCGCGTCGAACGCGTGAAGCTCGGGGTCTACCTGCTCTCCGGCCTCACCGCCGGCATCGCCGCCCTCATCGCCCTCGGCTACTATGGCAGCGCCAGCTCGGGTGACGGCCAGGGCTACGAGCTCAATGTCATCGCCGCCGCCGTCGTCGGCGGCGCCAGCCTCACCGGCGGCCGCGGCACCGCCCTCGGCGCCGTGCTCGGGGCGCTCATCATCCAGATGATCTCCAGCGGCATCGTCATCCTCGGCATCGACCAGAACTACAGCCAGATCATCATCGGCACCGTCGTCATCGCCGCCGTGGTCCTCGACAACTTCAACACCTGGCTCGCCAAGCGCCGCCTCACCGCCAAGGCCGGGTGATCTTAACCGCGAAGGACGTAAATTCACGCCCAGGATCCGAACCCAGCCCGCCGCGCCCTGTCCCCCTTTCTGCTTCGCACTCCTTCGCCCCCTTCGCCGTTAACCTCCCCACCCTCTTCCACAACCCCCCATACCTCATGAAACGCCTGCTCCTCCTCACCGCCTCCCTGGCCCTCGCCCTCACCGGCAGCGCCGCCCCCCGCGAACTCGTGATCGGCCTCGTCGCCAAGTCCCAGGGCAACCCCGTCTTCCAGGCCGCCCGCGTCGGCGCCGAGGACGCCGCCAAGGAACTCAGCGCCAAGCACAAGATGAACATCCGCATCGACTGGCGCACCCCCAACGAGGAGGACGCCCAGAAGCAGGCCGAGGCCATCGAGCAACTCGTGCTCGCCGGCGCCGAGGGTATCGCCGTCTCCTGCTCCGACGCCAACAAGCTCACCGACGCCATCAACCGCGCCGTCGACAACGGCGTCCCCGTCGCGACTTTCGACTCCGACGCCCCCGCCTCCAAGCGCTTCGTCACCTACGGGGTCGATGACATCGATTGCGGCCGGCAGACCATGGAGGAACTCGCCAAGGTCATGGGCGGCAAGGGCATCATCGCCGTCCTCGCCGGCAACCAGAACGCCCCCAACCTCCAGCAGCGCGTGCAGGGCGTCCGCGAGGTCGCCGCCAAGTTCCCCGGCATCACCATCCGCGACGTCTACTACCACAAGGAAACCCCGCAGGACGCCGCCGCCAAGGTCGAGCAGGTCATGCAAGCCAACCCCGACATCACCGGCTGGGCCATGATCGGCGGCTGGCCGCTCTTCACCGAGAACGCCCTGAAATGGCAGCCCGGCACCGTGCAGTGCGTCTCCGTCGACGCCCTCCCCGCGCAGCTCGCCTACATCCGCAGCGGCCACGTCCCCGTCCTCCTCGCCCAGCAGTGCTACGCCTGGGGCCACCGCTCCGTCGAGCTCCTCATCGAGAAGATCGTCGAGAAGAAGAATCCCCCCGCCGTGAAGGAGGTCAGCGCCCTGATCCCCGTCACCAAGGACACCGTCGACGAATTCGCCAAGAACTGGACCAAGTGGCTGCCGAACTGATTTCCGAAGTAGCGAGTAGCGAGCATCGAGGAGTGAGCATTACGCTGCGCTGACTCTTCTGCTCGCTCCTCACTACCCGCTACTCGCTCCTTCCTCCGTGCCCTTCCTCGAATTCAGCGGGATTACCAAGCGCTTCCCCGGCGTGCTCGCGCTCGACGGGGTCGGCTTCACCGTGGAAAAGGGCACCTGCCACGCCCTCATCGGCGAGAACGGCGCGGGCAAGAGCACGCTCGGCAAGATCCTCGCCGGCGTGCACACCGCCGACGGCGGCGAGATCCGTCTCGACGGCCGCGCCATCGCCCCGACCGACCCGCTCGACGCCCGCGGGCTCGGCATCGCGATGGTGCACCAGGAACTCGCGTTCTGCCCCAACCTGAGCGTCGCCGAGAACCTCTGCCTCGGCGACCTGCCCCGCCGCGCCGGCTTCGTGCAGCGCGGCGAGCTCCGCGCCCGCGCCGCGGCCATGCTCGCCACCATCGGCGCCGACATCGACCCCGCCGCCATCATCGGCACCCTCTCCACCGGCCGCGAACAGCTCGTGCAGATCGCCGCCGCCGTCGGCACCGGCGCCAAGGTCATCGTCATGGACGAGCCCACCAGCTCCCTCTCCGCCGCCGAGACCGCCGACCTCTTCAAGCTCGTGCGCGACCTGAAAGCCCGCGGCATCACGCTCATCTACGTCTCCCACCGTATTGAGGAACTCTTTGCCCTCTGTGACAACATCACCGTCCTGCGCGACGGCAAACACGTCGCCACCGAGAAGATCGCTGAAACCACCCCGCACCGCGTCGTCACCCAGATGATCGGCCGCGAGCTGCTCATCGCCACGCCGAATCACCTCGCCCGCGAACCCGGCGCCGAGCGCCTGCGCGTGGAGTCCCTTTCCTCCCCCGGACAATTTTCAGATATCAACCTCACCGTCCGCGCGGGCGAGATCGTCGGCCTCGCCGGCATCGTCGGCGCCGGCCGCAGCGAGACGGTGCAGGCCATCATGGGCCTCGACCCCGCGGCCACCGGTACGATCACCGTCGATGGCAAGCTCCTCCGCCCCGGCTCGATCGACGCCGCGCTCGCCGTCGGCGTCGGCCTCGTGCCCGAGGACCGCAAGCGCCAGGGCCTCGTGCTCGGCCTCAACTGCCGCGAGAACACCGCCCTCGCCACCCTGCCCGCCCTGTCGCGCTTCGGCTGGGTCAACCGCGGCGCCGAGCACACGCTCACCCAGCGCTACAGCCAGCGCCTGCGGGTGAAGGCTCCTTCCCTCGAATCCATCACCGCCGGCCTCAGCGGCGGCAACCAGCAGAAGATCGCCCTCGCGAAGTGGCTGGCCCGCTCCTGCGACGTCCTCCTGATCGACGAGCCCACGCGCGGCGTCGATGTCGGCGCCAAGGCCGAGATCTACCAGCTCCTCGACGAACTCGCCTGCGAGGGCAAGGCCCTGCTCGTCGTCTCCTCCGAGCTGCCCGAGCTCATCGGCCTCTGCCGCCGCATCCTCGTGATGCGCAACGGCAGCCTCGCCGGCGAAGTCGCCCGCGCCGACTTCAGCGAAGCCGCCCTCATGCGCCTGATGGCCGGCGTCGCCGCCGCCTGATTTCCTGCTCCTCGCCATGTCTTCCCTCCCGTCCATCACCTCTGCCCCCTTCGGCCCGCTCGCCGATGGTCGCGCCACCACGCTCTACACGCTCGTCAACGCCCGCGGGGCGCGCGCCGACATCACCGACTACGGCGCCATCGTCGTGCGCCTGTTCATGCCGGATCGCGCCGGCCGGCTGGACGACATCGTGCTGGGCTACAATTCCGTGACGGACTATGTCCGCAGCAGCCCCTACTTCGGCGCCATCGTCGGCCGCTTCGGCAACCGCATCGCCCACGGCCGCTTCACCCTCGATGGCCAGACCTACCCGCTCGCCACCAACAACACCCCCGGCAACCTGCCCTGCCATCTTCACGGCGGCAACGTTGGCTTCGACAAGGTGCTCTGGTCCGCCACCCCCGCCGTCGTCGACGGCGCCCCCACCCTCACGCTGCAGTACCGCAGCCCCGACGGCGAGGAAGGCTACCCGGGCAACCTCGACGTCACGGCCGTCTACACGCTCGGCCATGACAACTCGCTGCGCGTCGACTACCGGGCCACGACCGACCGCGCCACCCCGGTCAACCTCACGCAGCACTCCTATTTCAATCTCCAGGGCGAAGGCCGCGGCGACATCCTCGATCACCAGCTCCAACTCCACGCGAGCCACGTCACGCCGGTCAACGCCGGCCTGATCCCCACCGGCCGGATCGCCCCCGTCGCCGGCACCCCGTTTGATTTCACCACCCCGCAGCGCATCGGCGATCGCGTGGACGCGCCGGACGAGCAGCTGCAATTCGCCGGCGGCTACGACCACAACTGGGTCCTCGACAGCCAATCCGGCCAGCTCGCCCTCGCTGCCACCGCCTCGGAACCCACCTCCGGCCGCACGATGCAGGTCTGGACGCAGGAGCCCGGCGTCCAGTTCTACGGCGGCAACTTTCTCGACGGCTCCGCCGTCGGCAAAAGCGGCCAGCCCTACGGTCGGCGCTCCGGCTTCTGCCTCGAGACGCAGCATTACCCCGACTCGCCCAACCAGCCCGCCTTCCCCAGCACGATCCTGCGTCCCGGCCAGACGTACCGGACGAGCACCGTCTTCAAATTCTCGGCCCGTTGAGACCGGGACCCGCCGTGAAAATGGCCGCTTGACAGTGTCCGTCCCGGTTCGCACGTTGGCCCTCCCCTTGTTGCAGGGTGGAGCAGCCTGGTAGCTCGTCAGGCTCATAACCTGAAGGTCGTTGGTTCAAATCCAACCCCTGCACCCAATTTATCCCTCGTGACCGCAAGGTCGCGGGGGATTGTTGTTTTAACGGGTTGGAACGGCGGACCCACCAATCATGGCCCCGGCCCGGCCGTGGGGGTGATTTCACCCGCCCAAACGAAAGGCCCGCAGATTGCTCCGCGGGCCTCACGTTTTCATGCCGCCCCGTGGCGCCGGACCGATGGAGCTTCCACGCAAACCCTCGGCCCGCGCCACGAGACGGATGAAATTGTTGAACTGCCGTCCCGCGGCACCGGCATCGGATGGGCTTCCACGCAAACCGCCCGAACCGTGCCGCAGGGCGGCAGAAATGGTTTTATTCGCGCCAGAGTTGCATGCTCCTTAGGTAGTTGCCCCGCTCGTAGGCCTCGGGGTCGGCGCACCGCTTCAGGCTGAGCGCGCCGCGCATCTTGGTGACGGAATCGTACTCATGCTCCTCCATCCACTGGCGGAGGCCGGCGAGCAACCGGGCGAATTCGCCCGGGCCGTGCCGCAGGAGGGCCGCGACGGTCTGCACGGTGTCGGCGCCGGCGAGGATCGCCTTCACCACATCGTCGGACCGCTGCACCCCGCCGCTGCAGGAAAGGTTCAGCTTCACCTGGTCGCGCAACAGGCCCAGCCAGCGCAGGCGCAGGCGCAGGTCCTCGGCGGTCGACAGGTCGAGATGCGGCCGGACCTCGAGGGTCTCGGTGTCGATCTCAGGCTGGAAAAACCGGTTGAACAGCACGAGGCCGTCCACCTTCTCCTTCTCCAGCCCGCCGGCGAGATGCGCGACCGAGGTGTAGAAGGAGGAGAGTTTCACCGCGATGGGGATGCGGACGTTGCTGCGGACGGCGCGCACGATGTCCATGAGGCGCTGTTCCAAGTCGGGCCCGCTGACGCTCATCTGCGTCGCGAGGAAGTACGTGTTGAGCTCGATCGCGTCGGCGCCGGCCTGTTCCATCAGCTTCGCGTAGTCGGTCCACGAGCCGGGTTGGTTGCCGTTGAGCGAGGCGATGACCGGCAGTCCGGTCACGCGCTTGATGCAGCCGAGCCGCTCGAGATACTCGTCCGGGCCCAGGCGGTAGTCGCCGGTCTCGGGGAACATCGTCGTGGCCTCGGCGAAGCTGTCCTGCCAGCGGCCCAGGTGGCGGTCAAAGGCCACCGCGTTGCCCTCCAGCTGCTCTGCGTAGAGCGAGTGCATCACGATGGCGGGCGCGCCGGCATCCTGCAGCCGGCGCACGCTGTCCATGTTGTCCACCAGCGGCGAGGCGCCGGGGAGGAGCGGGTTGGCCAGCTTGAGCCCGAGATAGGTGGTCGTCAGGTTCATGCGGCGGGCGTTGAGGGTTTGGCGGCGGGCGGCACCACGGCGGCCGGAGTCGCGGGTGGTGTCGGGGGTGCAGCCCCCTCACCGGCGAGATGCTGGTAGTGGGCGAAGCGGCGCGTGACCGCCTCCTGTGCGCGGCCGGCGAGTTCGCGGGCGCGCTCGGGGTCGGACTGGTGCAGCGCCTGGAAGCGGAGCTCGTTGCGCGTGTAGGTGCTCAGCGGGTGCTTCGGCGGCGCGGAATCGAGGACGGTGACCGGCTTGCCCTCGGCGGCCCGCGAGGGGTTGTGCCGGAAGAGCGGCCAGCAGCCGGTCTCGACGGCCAGCTTCTGCTGGTCGAGGCCGTTGGCCATCGAGTACCCGTGCGCGATGCAGTGCGAGTAGGCGATGATCAGCGAGGGGCCGGGGTGCGCCTCGGCCTCGATAAAGGCCTGGACGGTCTGGCTGTCCTTCGCACCGAAGGCGACGCGGGCGACATAAACCCCGCCGTAGCTGGCGGCGATCAGGGCCAGGTCCTTCTTCTCGGTGTCCTTGCCCGCGGCGCTGAACTTGGCGATGGCGCCGAGCGGGGTGGACTTCGAGCGCTGGCCACCGGTGTTGGAGTACACCTCCGTGTCGAGCACGAGGATGTTCACCTTGCGGCCGCTCGCCAGGACGTGGTCGAGGCCGCCGAAGCCGATGTCGTAGGCCCAGCCGTCCCCGCCGACGATCCACACGGATTTCCGGACGAGGTAGGCGGCGAGCTGCGCCAGCAGGCGGGCGCGGCTGTCGTTGATCGTGGCGAGCGCGGCCTCGAGGTCCACGAGCAGGCCTCGAGCGACGGCGATGCCGGTCTCCTTGGACTGGTCGGCGGCCTTCAGGCCCGCGACGACGGCGGGGGGCAGCGACGGCGCGAGTTCGTCAAGCAAGCGCCAGGCCTGGGCGACGAGCTGGTCGACGCCGGCGCGCATGCCGAGGCCGTATTCGGCGTTGTCCTCGAAGAGCGAGTTGGACCAGGCCGGGCCGCGACCCTGCGCGTTGACGCTGTAGGGGGTCGTCGGGAGGTTGCCGCCGTAGATGGAGGAGCAGCCGGTGGCGTTGGCGATGTAGAGCCGGTCGCCGTAAAGCTGGGTGAGCAGCTTCAGGTAGGGCGTCTCGCCGCAGCCGGCGCAGGCGCCGGAGAACTCGATGAGCGGCTCGCGGAACTGCGTGCCCTTCACGGTATCCTGCAGCAGTGCGGCCGGGGCCGGCGGCAGCTTCAGGAAGAAGTCGAAGTTGTCGCGTTCGGCGTCGCGGATCGGCGCGGCCGGGGCCATCATCAGGGCCTTGCGGCCGAGGTCGGACTTGTCGCGTGCCGGGCAGACCTTGGCGCAGAGCGTGCAGCCGGTGCAGTCCTCGCCCGCCACCTGGATGGTGTAGGCGTAGCCGGGCAAGTCGTTCGAGCGGAGTTTCGCGTGCTTGTAGGTCGCGGGCGCGCTCGCCATGTCGGCGATCGGGCATACACCGGCCCGGATCGCCGCATGGGGACACACCAAGACACACTTGTTACACTGGATGCAAAGGTCCGCGTCCCACACCGGCAGCTCCTGCGCGATGCCGCGCTTCTCCCAGCGGGCCGTGGCCACCGGCCAGGTGCCGTTGGGCGGGAAGGCGCTGACGGGCAGGCTGTCGCCGTCGCCGGCCAGCATGACGGCCGTGACGCGTTGGACAAAATCAGGGGCGCCAGCGGGCACGATGGGCGGGCGGCCGAGGGTGGCCGTGACCGCCGCGGGGATCGCGATCCGGTGCAGGGAGGCCAGCGCGGCGTCGACCGCGGCCTCGTTCTTGGCCACGACCGCCTCGCCCTTGCGGCCGTAGGTCTTGCGGATGGCGTACTTGATGGCGGCGATGGCCTCGTCCCGCGGCAGGACGCCGGAGAGGGCGAAGAAACAGGTCTGCATCACCGTGTTGATCTGCCCGCCCATGCCGGCGGCGCGGGCCACGGCGTAGGCGTCGATCGAGTGGAGCTCGAGCTTGAGCGCGATCACCTTCTCCTGCACCTCGCGCGGGAGGCGATCCCAGACCTTGTCCGGCGGGGTGGCCACGTTGAGCAGCAGGGTGGCGCCGGGCGCGGCCTGCTTGAGCACGTCGAGTTTCTCGATGAAGGGGAAGTGGTGCACCGCGACGAATTCGGCGCGGTCAATCAGGTAGGGCGCGCGGATCGCACCGGGGCCGAAGCGTAGGTGCGAGACGGTCATGGCGCCGCTCTTCTTCGAATCATAGACGAAGTAGCCCTGGGCGTTGAGCGCGGTGCCCTCGCCGATGATCTTGATGGAATTCTTGTTCGCCCCGACGGTGCCGTCGGCGCCGAGCCCGTAGAAGACCGCGCGGCGCGTGCCGGCGGGCTCGATGTCGATCTCGGCCCCGTAGGTCAGCGAGAGACGGGTGACATCGTCGTTGATGCCGACGGTGAAGCGGCGCCGCGGGTTCTCCACCTTCAGCTCGTCGAACACCGCGCGGACCATCGCCGGCGTGAATTCCTTCGAGCCCAGGCCATAGCGGCCGCCGATCAGGGTGATGTCGGTGCGGCCGGCCTCGAGGAGCGCGGTCGCGACGTCGAGATGCAGCGGCTCGGCGAGCGCACCCGGTTCCTTGGTGCGGTCGAGCACGGCGATGCGGCGCACGGTGCGCGGCAGCGCGGCCAGCAGGGCGGTGGCATCGAAGGGCCGGTAGAGCCGCACGCGCAGCACGCCGGTGCGGCGGCCGTGGGTGTTGAGCCAGGCGGCGGTCTCGGCGGCGGTCTCGCCGCCGGAGCCCATGACGATGATCACCTGCTCGGCCTCGGGGTGGCCCTCGTAGTCGAACAGCTTGTAGGCGCGGCCGGTGCGCACGGCGAACTCGTCGAAGAGGTCCTGCACCGTCGCGGCCACGCGGTCATGGAAGGGGTTGCAGGCCTCTCGGGCCTGGAAGAACACGTCGGGATTCTGCGCCGTGCCGCGGATCGAGGGACGATCGGGGGTGAGCGCGTTCTCGCGGAACGCCGCGATGTGCCGCTCATCCAGGAGCGCGCGCAGGTCGTCGTCCGAGAGCAGCGCGATCTTGCCCACCTCATGCGAGGTGCGGAAGCCGTCGAAGAAATGGATGAAAGGCACGCGGGTCGCCAGGGTCGCGGCGTGCGTGATCAGGGCGAAGTCCTGCGCCTCCTGCACCGAGCCGGAGCAGAGCATGGCACAGCCGGTCCCGCGGCAGGCCATCACGTCGGAATGGTCGCCGAAGATCGAGAGCGCATGCGTGGCCAGCGCGCGGGCCGTGACATGTAGGGCGAAGGGGTGCAGTTCACCCGCGATCTTGTACAGATTCGGGATCATCAGCAGGAGGCCCTGCGACGCGGTGAACGAGCTGGCGAGCGCGCCCGATTGCAGCGCGCCGTGGAGCGCGCCGGCGGCGCCGCCCTCCGACTGCATTTCCACCACTTCGGGCACATGGCCCCAGAGGTTGGTTTTGTGCTTTGCGGCCCACTCATCGACCCACTCGCCCATGGGCGAGGACGGGGTGATGGGATAGATCGCAAACAGCTCGCTTAGACGGTAAGCCACGGACGCGACGGCTTCGTTCGCATCAAGCGTGGCAGTGGTGACGGGGCGTGGACTGATCACCCGGTCAGCATAGCGGAGATGCGGGCGCTTGCCCCCGCAGCAGTTGCCGAGAGCCATGCATATCTTGGCTGATCCCGCGGCCCGGCCCTGCATTGACCCGATCCGCATTAGCTGTCTGCGTATCCGCCTGCCCCCCATCCCCATGCCCCAACGCCTGCTTTGCCTGCTCCTGCTCGTGACGGCCCTGCGCGCCGCCGACACCCCGATCAGCCCCGTCCCTTCGCCCGCCGATTTCCGCGTGGCCACCATCCAGGTGCGCATCGCACCCGATCACCGCGATTGGACCTACCGGCTGGGTGAACCGGCCAAGTTCCGCATCATGGTCACCGCGGACAACACCCCGGTGGACCAGGCCACGGTCACCTACTCGGTTGGGCCGGAAATGATGCCGGTGGCCACGCAGACCGCCCTGGTGCCGCTCGACGGTCTGGTGGTGGACGGCGGCACCCTGCACACGGGCGGCTTCATCCGCTGCAAGGCCTCGGTGGAGTTCGCCGGCCGCACCTACCAGGGCGTAGGCACGGCCGCCTTCGCGCCGGAGACCATCCGGCCCGTGCAAACCGACCCGGCCGACTTCGATGCCTTCTGGCAGAAGGGCAAGGACGAGCTCGCGCAGATCCCGGTCGAGGCCAAGGTGACGCTCCTGCCCGACGCCTGCACCGACACCGTGAACGTGTATCACGTCGGCATCCGCACCGTGGGCCGTTCCTGGGCGGCCGCCGGCCGCGTCTACGGCATCCTCACCGAGCCGAAGGCCCCGGGTCGCTACCCGGCCGTCCTGATGGTGCCCGGCGCCGGGGTGCGCCCTTACCCCGGCAACACCGACCTGGCCGCCCGCGGCGTGATCGTGCTCGAGATCGGCATCCACGGCCTGCCCGTCAACCTCGCTAAGGAAGTCTACGACCAGCTGCACGCCGGCGCCTTGAACGGCTACCAGACTTTCAACCTCGATGACCGCGACACTTACTACTATCGCCGGGTCTACCTGAATTGCATCCGCGCCAATGATTTTCTGGTCGCGCGCCCGATGTGGAACGGCCGGGACCTCCTCGTGACCGGCGCCAGCCAGGGCGGCCTGCTCTCCATCGTGACCGCCGCGCTCGACCCGCGCGTCACGGGCCTGGCCGCGATCCATCCCGCGCTCTGCGACGTCGCCGGCCCGCTCCACGGCCGCGCCGGCGGCTGGCCCCACCCCTTCAAACCGGCGGACGACGGCACGCCCTCGGCCCTGGCCACGCCGGCCAAGATCGCCACGCTCACCTACTACGACGCGGTGAACTTCGCCCGCCGCCTGAAGGTGCCCGGCTTCTACATCTGGGGCTACAACGATGAGGTCTGCCCGCCGACCTCCACGTTCGCCGCCTATAACATCATCACCGCGCCCAAGACCCTCGCTGTCCAGCCGGAGCAGGCCCACACCTACCCGGCGGAACAGGGGGAGGCGGTCAACCGCTGGCTGCTGCGCACGCTGAAGTTAAACTAAACCCCTCCCCCGTCCGAGTCTCAATTTCGCAACAAGGATTCTCATTACCTTGCGGCAGGCCCGCCGCTAAGATGACGATTCCCGGTCTTCAACCGCCTCCCCTACCCCCGTCCTCCTGATGTCCTTCTCCACCGATTTCACCTGGGGCGCCGCCGCCGCCGCCTACCAAATTGAAGGCGCCGTCGCCGAAGACGGCCGCGCGCCCTCCATTTGGGACATCCACACCCACCAGCCCGGCCGCATCTTCGAAGGTCACACCGGTGACACCGCGTGCGACCACTACCATCGGTATGCGGAGGATGTCGCCCTCCTGAAGAATCTCGGCGTCAAGGCCTACCGCCTGTCCATCGCCTGGCCCCGCGTCATCCCGCAGGGCACCGGCAAGCCGAACCCCAAGGGCCTGGCCTTCTACGACAAGCTCTTCGACGAACTCCTCGCCGCCGGCATCACGCCCTGGGTCACGCTCTTCCACTGGGACCTGCCCAACGCGCTCCAACGCCGCGGCGGTTTCTCGAACCGCGACATGGTCGAGTGGTTCGGCGACTACGCCGCCCTCATGGCGGATCGCTACGGCGACCGGGTGAAGAACTGGATCACCTTCAACGAGCCGCCCTGCACCGTCGGCCTCGGCTTGCTCGACGGCGTCTTCGCCCCTGGTTACAAGCTCCCGCACAGCGAGTGCCTGCTCGCCGCCCACCACCTGCTGATGGCCCACGGCCGCGGCGTCCAGGCCCTCCGCGCCGGCTGCGACGGCAAGATCAAGGTCTCGATCGCCCACACCGCCCGCGAACGCATCCCCGCCACCGGCAGCAAGCGCGACATCGAGGCCGCCCGCCGCGACTACTTCGCCAGCACCAACCGCGACATGTGGAACCTCTCCTGGTGGGCCGACCCCATCATGTTCGGGCGCTACCCCGAGGACGGCCTCAAGGCCTTCGGCGCCGAGGTGCCCGAGATCCGCACCGGTGACATGAAGCTGATCTCCCAGAAGGTCGACCTGCTCAGCTACAATTGCTACACCGGCAACCGCTACCGCGCCGCCGCGGGCGGCACGACCGAAAAGGTCCCCGACAGCTGGGGCATCGGCAACCCCCGCGGCACGCTCCCGTGGCTGCAGGTCGCCCCCGACGCCCTCTACTGGGCCGCCAAGTTCCAGACCGAGCGTTACGGCCTGCCGATCGCCTTTTCGGAAAACGGTTTTTGCAACACCGACTTCGTCCACCTCGACGGCAAGGTGCACGACTCGCAACGCATCGACTTCCTCAGCCGCTACCTCGCGGGCCTCAAGCGCGCCGCCGCCGAGGGCGTGCCGGTCGCCGGCTACTTCTACTGGTCCATCCTCGACAACTTCGAGTGGTGCGAGGGCTACAAGGACCGCTTCGGCCTCATCCACGTCGACTACCAGACCCAGAAACGCACGCCCAAGGATTCCTACTACTGGTACCGCGACGTCATCCGCCGCAACGGCGCCACCCTCTGACGGCCCACCCGCCACTTTCCCCCGCCTCCCCGTCCATGAAACTGAAGATCCACGCCCCCGCGCTTCCGAACATCCCCTGGCAGCCCCGCCCGAAGGGCAACACCGACCTGCTCTGGCGTTACAGCAAGAACCCCGTCGTCGGCCGCCGCCCGCTCCCGCACGTCACCGGCATCTACAACAGCGCCGTCGTTCCGTGGAAGAAGGGCTTCATCGGCGTGTTCCGCACCGAGGGCATGTCCCGCGTCCCGCACCTGCACGTCGGCCGCAGCCCCGACGGCCTCAAGTTCACCTTCGAGCCCAAACCGATCGTCCTCACGAACGCCGACCCCGAGGTCACCCGCTTCGAATACGCCTACGACCCGCGCGTGACGCTCATCGACGGCGTCTACTACGTCACCTGGTGCAACGGCTACCACGGTCCGACCATCGGCATCGCCAAGACCACGGACTTCGTGAACTTCGAGCAGGTCGAGAACGCCTTCCTGCCCTACAACCGCAACGGCGTGCTCTTCCCCCGCAAGGTCAACGGCAAGTACCTCATGCTCAGCCGGCCCTCCGACACCGGCCACACGCCCTTCGGCGACATCTTCACCAGCGAGAGCCCCGACCTCGTCCACTGGGGCAAACACCGCCACGTCCTCGGCAAGGGTTGGCCCTGGTTCCAGGGCACGAAGATCGGCGCCGGTCCTTCGCCCATCGAGACCAGCGAGGGCTGGCTGCTCATCTATCACGCCGTCACGGGCACCTGCAACGGCTTCGTCTACTCCATCAGCGCCATGCTGCTCGACCTCGACCAGCCGTGGAAGGTCATCGCGTCGGCCAACCAGGCCCTGCTCTGCCCCGAGGCGGAGTATGAGCTCTCCGGTTTCGTCCCCGGCGTGTGTTTCCCGGTCGGTGCCCTCTGCGACGCCGCCACCGGCCGCCTGGCGCTCTATTATGGCGCCGCCGACACCTTCACCGCGCTCTGCTTCGGCAACGTCGAGGACATCGTCCGGTTCGTGAAGGAAAATCCCCTCCAGAAATGAGCCCCGGGGCGGTCATCACGACCGCCCTTTGTTTTATGCCGCCGAGGAGAATCTCCACCCCAGGTTCGCCCACGTGGGAGGGACTTTGTATCCCGACCAGCACCACGCTGCGTTCACGCCCCGTCGCGGCGTAAAGCCGCTCCCACCCTCCCCTTTCTGGCCGACGCCCCGTGTCCACCCTCTCCCTCGCCTCCGCCCGCTGGCAGTTCCGCGATGCGACAGAGCAAACGCCCTGGCGCGCCGCCACCGTGCCGGGCTGCGTGCACACCGACCTGCGCCGGCACCGGCTGATCCCCGACCCGTTCTGGGGCACCAATGAGCTGGAGCTCCAGTGGATCGAGGAGCATGACTGGGAATACCGCACGACCTTCCGCGTTTCCGCCGCCCTGCTCGCCGAGGAAAATCTCGACCTCGTGGCCGACGGTCTCGACACCGTCGCCACCGTACGCCTCAACGGCCGCCTCGTCGCCCGCACGGAGAACATGTTCCTCGGCCACCGCTGGGCCGTGCGCCCGCTGCTCCGGCCCGGCGCCAACGAGCTCGTGATCCGTTTCGGCAGCGCGATGAAATACATCCGCACGCACCGGCCCGCGCACACCCCGCGCGAGTTCAACGATCCCGTCGGCCGCAGCCAGGTCATCCGCAAGCAACCCTGCCAGTTCGGCTGGGACTGGGGCCCGCGTCTCGTCACCGCCGGCATCTGGCGTGACCTCCGCCTGGAGGCCTGGAGCGGCAACCGCCTGGAAACCGTCCGCATCACGCAAAAGCACCGCAAGGACGGCAGCGTGCTCCTGACCTTCGAGCCCGAGCTGGCCCGGAAGGAAGCAAAGATCGACATCCTCGGCACCGTTTCGCTCAACGGCAAAGTCGTCAGCCAAATCGCCAATCTTAAATCTCTCGTCGTCAATCCTGCCCTTTGGTGGCCCAACGGCCACGGCGCCCAGCCGCTTTACCAGATCGAACTTGCGGTCACCGACCGTCACGGCGGGCTCATCGGTCGTTGGTCGAAACGGATCGGCCTGCGCACGCTCGTCCTCGACCGCCACCCCGACGCGGCCGGCGAGACCTTCCAGTTCGTGGTCAATGGCCGCGCGATCTTCGCCAAGGGTGCGAACTGGATCCCCGCCCACAGCTTCGTCGCCGGCCTGACCCGGGCCGACTATGCCCGCGACCTCACCAGCGCTGCCGCGGCCCACATGAACATGCTGCGCGTCTGGGGCGGCGGCATCTACGAGAGCACGGATTTCTACGACCTCTGCGACGAGCTCGGCCTCATGATCTGGCAGGACTTCATGTTCTCCTGTTCGATCTACCCGGGCGACGCCGCGTTCCGGGCCAGCGTGCGGGCCGAGGCGGTCCACCAGGTGAAGCGCCTGCGCCACCACGCCTGCCTCGCGCTCTGGTGCGGCAACAACGAGATTGCCCAGCTCAACACTTACGGCGGCGGGATCAACAAGGGCGACCTGATCGATCAGCCGAAGCTGCGTCGCGACTACGAGGCCATCTTCCACCAGCTCCTGCCCGCCGCGGTCGCGGCGCACGACGGCGTCACGGCCTACTGGCCCTCCTCCCAATGGCGCAACACCTTCGCGGACTCGGTTTCCAAAACCGCGACGCACCCGGCCGGTGAACAGCGCGGCGACACCCACTACTGGGATGTCTGGCACGCCCGCCACCCGGTGAAGGACTACGAGAAATGGCGATTCCGCTTCTGCTCGGAATTCGGCATGCAGAGCTACTGCTCCCCCGCCACCACGGCCACGTTTACGCCCCCGGACCGCCGCAACGTCTTCGGCCCACTGATGGAGAACCACCAGAAGAATCGCGCCGGCAACCAGATCATCCTCGATTACGTCTCGCGCCGCTACCGTTTCCCCAAGTCGCAGGAGGCGCTCATCTACCTCTCCCAGCTCAACCAGGCCCATTGCATGCAGGTCGGCGTCGAGCACTACCGCCGCCACATGCCGCACTGCATGGGCGCGCTCTACTGGCAGCTCAACGACTGCTGGCCCGTCGCCTCGTGGAGCTCGCTCGAGTTCACCGGCCGCTGGAAGGCCCTGCACCACGCCGCCCGCCGCTTCTTCGCCCCGGCCCTGGTCAGCGCCCACGTGCCCGGCGACGAGGACACGATCATCGGCAACTACCGCACCACGACCGTCGACGCGGTCCATCTCCACACCGTCTACGACGCCCCCGCGCCGGCCCGCGGCGAACTCCGCTGGGAACTCTTCCACCTCGACGAGCACATCATCACCCGCGGGCGGAAGAAAGTCATCCTGCGCCCAGGCGAGAGCGTCCGCCAGCAGACCCTGCGCTTCGGCAAACTCATGGCGGCGCACGGCCGCGACAACCTCCACCTGCGCATCGCCCTCGTCATCGGCCGCCGCCGCGTGAGCGAGGAGACGGTGTTCTTCGCCCCGCCCCGTTTCCTCAATCTGCAGCGGCCCAAAACCAAGGTTGCGATCCGCGCCGTGGGCCCGGCGGCCTTCGATCTCACGTTCCGCACCTCGGCCTTCCAACACCGCTTCGCCTTCGACCTGCCCGGACTGGCGCACCGCAGCGACGACAACTGGTTCGAGCTCTACCCCGACGAGCCCAAGACCGTGCGGGTCTTGTGCAATCAACCGCAATCCTTGGCGCGCGTGCGAAAAAGCCTCGTGCACCAATCACTGGTCGACAGCTACTAGCCGGACCTTCCGCCCAACCCATGAAACCATCCCCGGCCCCTGACGCCACCGCCCCTGAAGATCGCGTGCCCCTCAAGACCAAGGTCTCCTACGGCCTGGGCGGCTCCGTGGACATGTGGGGCCACTGGCTCTACCCCAATCTGGCCTACCCGGTCTTCAACATCTTCCTCGGGCTCTCGCCCCAGCTCGTGGGCACGGCGCTGATGCTGATCCGGCTCGTGGACGCGCTCTCCGACCCGCTCTTCGGCTGGCTCTCGGACAACGCGCGCACCCGCTACGGCCGGCGCCGGCCGTTCATCCTCGTCGGCGGCATCTGCTCGGCGGTCGGGCTGCCGCTGCTGTTCTTCATCCCGGCGGACTGGCGCGGCGACATTGTCTTCTGGTGGATGCTGGGCACCAGCCTGCTGTTCATCCCCTTCGTCAGCTGCTTCAACATGCCCTACCAGAGCCTCGGCAACGAGCTCACGCCGGACTACCACGAACGCACCAGCGTGATGGCCGTGAAAGGCATGATCCAAAAGATCTTCGAGGTCGCGTTCTTCGTCGGCCTGCCGTTCACCAACCTCGCGATGTTCACGATGGCCGACGGCAAGCAGAACGTCCTCTTCGGCGTCCAGGTTTTCTGCGCCGGCCTCGGCGTGCTGATGCTCTTCAACACGCTGATGGTGTTCTTCAACGTCAAGGAGCGCTACTACGCCGGCGTCGCCGCCCGGAAGCAGGAGAAGGTCGGCTTCAAGGAATCCATCTACGAGACCATGAAGTGTCGGCCCTTCCGGCTGAAGATGTTCGCCGTGCTCAGTTTTTCGCTCGGGACGAGCATGATCGGCTCCCTCGGCTACTACGCCACGCTCTACTACGTCGCCGGCGGCGACACCAAGTCCGGCAACAACTGGAACGGCCTGATGGGCCTCTCCTACATGCTCGGCGGCTTCGTCGGTGCCCCGGCCCTCGCCTGGGTGTGCCGCCGGCTGGGCAAGAAGCCCACCGTGCTCTTCATCTGCGGCCTCGGCTCCGCAATCTACGGCGCGACCTGGTTCCTCTACACGCCGTCCCTGCCGTGGCTGCAGGTCTTTGCCTCCGCCTCGATCGCGTTCACCGCCGCCGGCTACTACATGATGGATCAGACCATCGGCGCCGACATCATGGACTACGACGAGCTCAACACCGGCAAGCGCCGCGAGGGCGCCTTCTCCGCCTGCGGTTCCTGGATGAGCAAGGCGGGCAACGCTTTTGGCTACTTCATCTCGGGCCAGGTGCTCGGTCTCACGGGTTTCGCCGCCGACAAGGCCGTGCAGAGCCCCGAGACGATCTTCTGGATCCGCGCCATGCTCGCCGGCATCCCCATCCTCGGCCTGATTTTGGTCGCAATCTTCATGGCGCAGTATCCGCTCACGCAGCAGAAGATGGCCGAGATCCGCGCGCAGCTCGAGGCCCGCCGCGGCAAGGTCTGAACGCTTTCGTCCCCCTACCCCCCGTCCCCATGACCCAGAATCAAGAAACCAAACTTCCGTTCCGCGAGATGCTCGCCTTTGGCTGCGGCGATTTCGCCTCCGTCCTCTACTGGCAGACGTTCATGCGTTACCTGCCGTATTATTACACCGAGGTCTTTGGCATCACCGCGGGCGCCCTGGCCACGATGCTGCTCATCAGCCGCATCTGGGACGGCGTGAACGACCCCATCATCGGCATGCTGGCCGACCGCACGGAGTCCCGCTGGGGCAAGTTCCGGCCCTTCATCCTCTTCGGCTGCGTGCCGTTCGCCATCTTCGGCGTGCTCACCTTCACCACCCCCGATCTCGGCATGACGGGCAAGCTCATCTGGGCCTACCTCACCTACAACGGCCTCATGATGCTCTACACCACGGTCAACATCCCCTACACCGCGCTGATGGGCGTGATGACCAGCAACCCCGTCGAGCGCACGCGCCTCTCCTCGATCAAGTTCGTCTTCGCCTTCTCCGCCGGCATGGTGATCTCCGCCACGCTCCTGCCCATGGTCTCGGCCCTCGGCGGTGACCTCAACCCCCAGCGCGGCTGGCAGCTGGCCTTCGCCGTGGTCGGCATCGCCGCCATCGGCTTCTTCCTCATCACGGTCTTCGGCACCAAGGAGCGCATCAAGCCCGCCCCCGAGGCCAACACCTCCGTGGTCCGCGACCTGAAGTTCCTCGTCACCAACAATGCCTGGGTGCTGCTCCTCTGCACCACCCTGACCTGGATCCTCTTCATCGCCCTGCGCAGCTCGGTCTCGGCCCACTACTTCAAATACTACCTGTACAACGGCTCGCCGGAGACGCCGCTGCCCTTCCTCGGCCGGGAATTCACCCTCGATGTGCTGCTCTCGTCCTTCAACACCCTCGGCCAGGCCGCCTCGGTGGGCGGCGTGCTGATGGTCAGCGTCATCGCCTCCCGCTTCCCCAAGAAGGGCCTCTTCATCAGCCTCTTCGTGCTGCAGATCGTGAACTATGTCGCCTTCTACTTCCTGCAGCCGGGCCAGCTCGGGGCCATCTTCATCCTCGAGATCGTGGGCAGCTTCTTCGGTGCCCCGCTGCCCGTCCTGATGTGGGCCATGTACGCCGACACCGCCGACTACGGCGAGTGGAAGAGCGGCCGCCGCACCACCGCACTGGTGTTCTCCGCCTCGACCATGAGCCAGAAATTCGGCTGGGCCCTCGCGGCGTTCCTCGCCTTCCAGCTCCTCCAGTTTGTCGGCTTCCAGGCCAACGTCATCCCCTCCGACGCCGTCAAGGGCAGCCTCGTCAGCCTGATGAGCATCTACCCCGCCCTGCTCGGCGTGGTCTCGATCGTGATCTTCCTGTTCTATCCGCTCACGGAAAAGCGGATGATCGAGATCAACACCGAACTTAGCGCCCGCCGCCAGAAAGCCGGCCCCGCCCCGGCCTGATCCGGCCCGCGCCCGGCGCGCCGCGCCGGTTCCCTCAGGCCGCCCGACCGGGCGGCCTTTTTTTGCCACCGCAAGACTGCACGACATGATGCTGGCGTCGCCGCTCCACGCGGGCTTGCGCCGCATGGCGGCGAAGCTAGCGTGCGCCTCATGCGGCCGCAGGTGCTCCTGATTTTCCAGACCCGTTTCGAAGAGTGCACCGCCATGCTCAAGGGCATCGCGCACTTCGAGCGCAGCCACCAGCTCTGGATCGGTTTTCTCGACGACGAGGCCCGCGCCGAGCAGGACCCGCAGTGGTTGCGCAGCAAGCGCTGGGACGGTGTGATCAGCCGCCACACCACCGCCGGGCTCGCGCAGATGTGCGCCGAGCTGAAGCTCCCGCTCGTCGACCTCAACGACTCTGAGCCGTTTGCCGGCGTGCCGAAGATCCGGCCCGATAACGTCGGTCTCGGCCATCTCGGCGCCGAGCACTTCATCGAGCGCGGCTACCAGCACTTCGGCTTCGCCGGCTTCGCCAACAACGGCTGGTCGCGCGAACGCCGCGACGGCTTCACCGAGGCCCTGCGCCTCGCCGGCAAGACCTGCGATGTGTTCGACGTCAACTACCCCGGGGACTACACGCCGTTCTGGGACACCCAGCAGATCGACGCCCTGGTCCGCTGGCTCACCGGGCTGCCCCGGCCGGTGGGCATCATGGCGTGCAATGATATGCGCGCCCAGCAGGTCATCAGCGCCGCCCACGCCTGCGACATCCTCGTGCCGGAAGAGGTCGCCGTGCTCGGCGCCAACAACGAGCCCATCCGCTGCGAACTCGCCTACCCGCCGCTTTCCAGCGTCAGCCCCAACGCCTTTCAGTCCGGCTACAAGGCCGCCGAGGTCCTCGCCGGGTTGATGAACCAGCAGCCCCCCGACTCCTTTGACCTGCGGATCGAGCCCGTCGGCGTCGCCGTTCGTCCCTCCACCGATGTGCTGGCCATCGACGATCGCAGCGTGACGACCGCCCTGAGTTATATCCGGCAAAAGGCCTGCAGCGGCCTGAGCGTCGACACAGTTGTAAAAATCGCCCACGCCTCTCGCAGCCAGCTGGAGAAGAAATTCCGCCGTTATCTCGGCCGTTCCCCCCAGGCCGAAATTCGCCGGGTCCAAGTCGCCAAAATCAAACAGCTGCTCATGGAGACCGACTACCCCTTGAAGAGAATCGCGGATATGACTGGCTTTGAACATGTTGAATACATGTCCGTCGTTTTCAAGCGCCTCACGGGCGACTCGCCCGGCGGTTTTCGCAAGCGGACCCAGATCAATCGCGGCTAATTTCCGGTCTTCCCGGGGTCCGTCCCGCGGTCAGGGGGTATTTTGGAGAATTTTGAACGTGGGAATATGTCTTAATATCGCGGCAACGAATCTCATTTGAAGTACGCGCAAGCCCCGGTATAGTCCTCCCGCTGCAATGCTGTGTCCTAATGGCCTGCAGTGACGGTTATTATTAACCGTGTTTCACCCCTAACCCAAAATATGACCATGAATCGCCTGACCGTGCGGTCACGTGCCCTTGTTGGCGCGTCCGCACTTTGTCTTGCTACCGTGTTGCGCCTTAACGCGCAAACTACTGCCCCCACACAGGGCCAAAACCCCGCGGAGCTCGAAGAAACCCTCGTGCTCTCCCCGTTCGTGGTGGACGCGTCGGAAGACGCCGACAGCTACGCCGCCAAGAGCACCCTGGCCGGCACGCGCGTGCGTACCGAGCTCAAGGACGTCGCGTCCGCGATCTCCGTCGTCACGAAGCAGTTCATGCGTGACACCGGTGCGACCGACAGCGCCTCCCTGCTGCAGTACACGACGAACACCGAAGTCGGTGGTCTCGGCGGTAACTTCTCCGGCAACGCCGGCGGCCTGCAGTTCAACGAGGACAGCTCCCTCCGCCGCCCGAACACCAACACCCGCGTGCGCGGTTTGGATTCGGCCGACAACACCCGCGACTATTTCCTGACGGAAATTCCGTGGGACGGCTACAACGTCGACCGCGTCGACCTGCAGCGCGGACCCAACTCCATCCTGTTCGGCGTCGGCAGCCCGGCCGGTATCATCAATACCTCGGTCAACAGCGCGACGTTCAAGAACAAGAACTCGTTCGAGAACCGCATCGACAAGTTCGGCTCCATGCGTTTCACGGCCGACTTCAACTACGTGCTCCTGCCGAATGAGCTGGCCGTCCGCGTGGCCGCCCTCGACGACAAGAGCCAGTACCGCCAGGAACCGGCCTACAACCACGACAAGCGCGTCTTCGGCGCCATTCGTTACACGCCGCAGCTGTTCGGCGAAGGTGCCAACACCTCGATCCGCGCCAACTTCGAGAGCGGCAAGGTCAACGCCAACCGCCCCCGCACGCTGCCCCCGGTCGACTCCATCACGCCGTGGTTCTACACCGGCACGGACGGCCAGGGCAACCTGATGCTCAACAAGTTCACCTACGATGCGAGCAAGGTCAACCCGGGCAACGCCCCCTTCAACCGCGACAATCGCGGCGCCTATCCCTTCGCCTACCTGAACAACGGTGCGGTCGGCCGCCAGTTCTGGACCAGCATCGTGGGCTTCTATGGCAACAACGAGGACTCCAATGCCACCTTCATCATGCAGCCGGGTGGCGGCTCCGGCCGCAACGGCATCGGGCCGAACGGTCAGCCTGACCTCGGCATCGGTGGTCTCCCCAGCGCCCGCGCCGTGGGTATCACCAGCTTCTCCAGCTACATGATCGCCTCCGGCCTCCCCGGCGGCGCGAACTATGCCGACCGCTCCCTGAGCGACCCGACGATCTTCGACTTCTACAACAACCTGATCGACGGTAACAACAAGTTCGAGTGGCAGAACTGGAACTCGGGCAATGTCGCCATCGCCCAGACCTTCCTCAACGACCGCGTCGGCTTCGAGGCGGTCCTCGACTACCAGCGCTACAAGGACGGCGCCCGCGTCTTCCTCGGCAACTCCGACACGTACAAGATCGGCATCGACCTGATGTCGCACTTCCATGACGGCACCGCGAACCCCAACGTGGGCCGCGCGTATGTCGCCAACTCCACGGAGCGCGCCAACAACATGGCCGACATCGAGCGCGACGGTCTGCGCTTCACCGGTTACGCGGAACTCCGCGCCGATGACTTCCTCGATAAGTCCTCCAAGCTCGCGAAGATCCTCGGCCGCCACGTCCTCACCGGCCTGGTTAGCCAGGACGAGAAGCGCGTGTTCGACCGCAGCTGGGCGACCTCGGCCGCCACCGCTGACTACACGGCGTTCACGGGTGAGAGCAACAACCTCAGCTCCCACTTCCGCTCGTACGACTTCGTCTCCTACATCAGCGAAACCAGCCTCGCCAGCCGCACGTCGGCTTCGGGCGCCTTCCTGAGCCGGGTGAACAACATCGTCCGCGCCCCCAACCAGGCCCTCGTCCGCGTGTTCGACAACCACTGGGCCCGTTCCACGACGCCCGGCGACGCGAACTACGTCGATCCGGCCGCTGCCTACTCCTGGTGGGGCCTCAACTCCCAGCTGCCCTTCATGCCCGCCAACAACGGCCTGATCAGCACCGGCACCCAGTCCGAGAACCCCGCCAACTACGTCGGCTGGCGCAACATGGTGGTGGACATGCTCGACGCCGACAACGGCGACATCGACGCCCTCACCACCGGTTCCAACCGCTCGCTCGGCATCAACCGCTCCCAGGGTCTCACCTGGCAGGGTTACATGTTCGGCGATGTCCTCGTCCCGGTCTTCGGCTGGCGCAAGGATCGCATCGAGAACTCGAACTACAGCGGCACCCCCGACGCCCTCGGCGTCGTGAGCACCGACTTCAACATCCCGGAATCCCGCAAGAACTTCGCCACCGGCGAGAGCAAGAGCTGGGGCGCCGTCCTGCACGTGCCGGCCAAGTGGACCTCGTTCCTCCCGGCCAGCACGACCGTCAGCGGTTTCTTCAATCGTTCCGAGAACTTCAAGGCTGACGCCATCCGTGGCGACGTCTTCGGC
The DNA here is from genome assembly GCF_001746835.1 of Lacunisphaera limnophila. Lineage (NCBI taxonomy): Bacteria > Pseudomonadati > Verrucomicrobiota > Opitutia > Opitutales > Opitutaceae > Lacunisphaera > Lacunisphaera limnophila. The sequence goes on from NZ_CP016094.1 coordinate 681,055, forward strand.
AACGCCATCCCGAACCCCCTCGGCAAGACCAAGGAATACGGCGTGGTGATCAGCACCCTCGACGACAAGCTGACCCTCAAGGTCACGAAGTATGAGACCACCGTCGCCAATGCCACCCTGCCGGGCAGCAATCCCCTCGGCCAGAACAGCTACTTCCTGTGGGCGGTCCCCGTCTGGGGCACGGCCTTCGTGACGAACGCTGACCAGGGCATCAAGGGCAACAACGACAACAACTCGTGGGCCTGGAACTACGCGGCGAACGATGACTCCGCCGCCCCGCAGTTCCGTAATCCTGACCAGTCCCTCAACCAGGCCTGGCAGAACCACCCCAGCACGATCCGCGAGAAGGCGGCCATCGATGCCTGGCGCCAGCTGCCCCTCGAGCAGAGCTTCTTCGGCGCCTACGGTGGCGAAGTGGCCCTGATCAACGTCGAAGCCATGCGCGCCGGCAACTGGCCCGCGGCCGACCCGATCTGGCAGCAGAAGTTCGACAACCAGCCGGGCCCCGGCGGCACCGGCTTCGGCACGGGCACGTTCACCGTCGACACCGTCTCCAAGGGTTACGAGATCGAGCTGCTCGCGCAGCCCACCAAGAACTGGAATGTCTCCGTCAACGCCTCCAAGACCTTCGCCTCCCGCGCCGCCCTGGCGCCGACGATCGTCACGCTGATGGAAGAGATGACCACGTTCCTCGCGGGTCCCGCCGGTGACATCCGCCTCTGGGGCGGTGGCGCCTCCAACGCCCTGCGCCTCCAGTGGCAGAACAACATCGTGAATCCGTACAACACGTTCAAGTCGCAGGAAGGCAGCAATGCCCCTGAGATCGCTCCCTGGCGCTTCAACGCCGTCACCACCTACAACTTCAGCGAAGGTCGCCTGAAGGGTTCGTGGATCGGTGGTGCGTACCGCTGGGAAGACAAGCGCGTGCTGGGCTACCAGTTCGACCCCACCATCGGCAACACCGGTGGCGCCCTCGACATCACCAAGCCCTGGAAGAGCGACACGGATGCTCACCTCGACATGTGGATCGGTCACTCCCGCAAGATCTCCGAAAAGATCAACTGGCGCGTGCAGCTCAACCTGCGCAGCGTCGGCGAGAGCACCGGCCTGGTCCCGGTCAGCTTGAATCCGGACGGCACCGTCGCCTTCTCCCGCATTCAGGAAGGTATGGTCTGGCAGCTGACCAACACCTTCGAGTTCTAAGCCGGGTTTCAAACCCTGCTAGTTCTGGACACTTCAGTCCGGCGGCCCAAAGCCGCCGGACTTTTTCTTGCCCAAATCCCAGCCGGCACCGCCGCAGTTCATGCCGATAGCCCCCACCACGTGGAGCCGGGGTCGCTGACCCTGGACAACGTCAACCCGCGCCCGCTCCCCGACCAGATTCACCGACGCCGCCCACAGCTCGCGGCCCTTGCCAATGCCATGGTGAAGCGCCTTGCCCCAAGGCGCTCGATCGAAGCGCCCCGCCGCAACGCGCCGGCCTCTTTCATCTTGAAGAGCTGCTCGCGAGCACGACCGCACGCGCTCGCGCGGCGGAGCTGCCAGATCGCCTGCGAGCCAGCACCTTCATTACCACCAGTCAGTGCGCGGCTCTTGCCGGCCCTTTATACCAGCGTCCCGGCGCTTTTTGACCTTTGGGCTATTCGAAGTTGTAGGGCGGGGTCGCCGAACCCCGCCTCGGTGCGATCACTTTGCCGCGTGCGAGGCGGGGTTCGGCGACCCCGCCCTACACTCCGAAATCTTGGGCCGTTTGGTATTACTTCCGCCCCTGGTTCCGAAACGCCAGCGTGCTCCCGTGATTCCGGCTCACTAGGAAATCCGGCCAGCCATCCCGATCAAGATCCAGCACCACGACGGCCTTCGCCTCGCCCGGCACCACCAGACCGCTCTCCACCGGAGCCACGGCTTGAAAACCCCCGCGACCATCGCCGCGTAACAGCTGGCTGAGCCCGCCGTCGAAACGCCCCACCACCGGCGTGGGCGCATGGGAATTTTGCACGGCATAAAGGTCGGCGTGACCGTCACGATCAAAGTCTCCGGTCACGCTTGCGGTCAGCGGCGCAAGCTGGGCGACCCGCGGCAGCGCCTCGAAACGGTAGCGCCCGTCCGGCTGGCTCAGGAACACGCCGCTCCGCAATTCCGTCGCCGCGAAGCGCTGCGCCTGCGCCAGCTTCGGCTCCCCCACGATCTCGCCCAGCGTGGCCCGGGCGTAGAAGTCATTCCGCGGATAACGCTGCAGGATCGACGGAATCGCCGCCCCCAGGTCCCGGCGGGTGCGCCGCGGATAGACTTTGCCCCCCTCGTAATACGCCTCGATCAGGAGCGGGCCGGAGCCCTCGCGGAATACGCCGTTATATAACAGGGTCGGCGCCTCGGCGGACGCGTGATACGGCGTGTTCAGGCCGACGTTGCCCGCGACGAAATCCGGCCGGCCATCCCCGTTGAAATCGGCCGCCGCCAGCGACTGCCACCAGCCCGTGCCGGCCGCGGCAAACCCCGCCGCCTCCGTCCGGTCCTCCAAACCCCGACCCTGCCGGTTGTGGAAGTATTTCACGTGACCCCATTCCAGCGTCAGCAACAGATCCGGCCACTCATCGCCATCCACATCACTCCAGAGCGCCGCCGTCACCAGGCCCACCTCCCCCAGTCCCGGCGCGAGCTCGGCCGTGACATCGACAAAGCCGCCCGCCCGGTTGGCGAGCAGGACGCTGCGCGGGGTGTCCGGGTATTGGTTGGGCACCAGCCGCGCGCCGAGGAAAAGATCCGGGCGGCCGTCGCGGTCAAAATCCGCCGCTCCCGCCGCGCCGGCGCTCATCGACAATGTCGGCATGACTCCGGGGCCGGCCGGCTGCAGGCCGCTGCCGGAATTCATCAGCAACCGCGGTTGGTAATCCGCGGCTCCCGCCGGCTGGCTGTTGCCCCCCTTGGTGATCAACAAATCGTTCCGCCCGTCGCCATCCGCATCGAAAATCAGGACCGGGCCGTCATTGACCGTGCCGCCGGTCAGCGTCGGCGGCAGCTTCAATTCCGCATACGGACCCGCCGCCGTGCCGAACAGGATCCGGGTCTCGTCGCGCGTCGTGCCCCCCATCAGAATGTCGTCCTGACCGTCGCCGTTGACGTCGCCCACCGCCAGCGCGGGTCCCCGGCGGTTGAACCGGAGCGGCAGCAGCCGCTGCTGCGCGATCTCATCGATCGAGTCTTCGCGCGCGGTCCAGGCCAGATTGCTCGCGCGGCTCACCTCCGCGAATTGCGCCACCGGCGGCGCGGCCGGCTCCATCCGGGGCGCCGCCCCAGCGGGCTCGGTGAGGGTGTATCGCTGGTCGGCCGCCAGGTTCTCGAACACCTGCCGGTGCCCACTCGGCCAGGTGACTTCCACCCGTTTCGCCACCGCGTCCGCGCCGAGCCCGAAATGCACCACCGGCTCGCTGGTGGACATGTAGCCGCGCGCCAGCACGAGCTGCCGGACTTGCCCGCCCGCGGCGCTTTCCACCCGCACCGTGGCGCCAACCCCCAGCCGATTCGAGGTCGTGCCCCGCAAGCCGAGGACCAGGCGGTGGCCGTCCGGCGCATCATTGCGCAGGACCGTCGGCCCGGCCTCGAAGTTGGTATAAACCAGATCGAGGTCACCGTCGCCATCCAGGTCACCGAAGGCCGTGCCAAAACTCACGCCCCGCTGATCCAGCCCCCACGCCGCCGCGACCGGCTCGAACCGCAGGTCGCCGAGATTGCGATACGCCAGGTTGGCCTCCTTCAACACCGGACCGCTGCGGGCGATGCGGATGCGCTCCACCGCGCTCTCCGCCGTCATCATCTTGGTCAACAGATCCGTGTTGTGGATCTCGCGGTGCATGCCGTTGGTGATGTGGACGTCCAGCCGGCCGTCATTGTCGAGATCCTCGAACCGCACCGACCAGGTCCAATCCGTGGCCGCCAGGCCGGTGAGGTGGGCCGCCTCCTGCATGCGGCCCGTGCCGGTGTTCAGGTACAGGGCGTTCCGCAGGTAGTTGGGCGCCGCCGGGTCATCATCCCGCGGATCCCGGGTCCGCGCCCGGGTGTCCGCCATCGTCCGCTGGTCCTTCTGGTGCGTGCTCGCCGCCATGTCGGCGACGAGGAAATCGATCCGGCCGTCGTTGTTCAGGTCGCCCTGGTCCGCGCCCATCGAGGAGTAGGTCGTGTGCGGTACGACCTGGTCGATCACGTTCGTGAACGTGCCGTCGCGATTGTTCCGGTACAGGAAGTCAGGCACCGCAAAATCGTTCGCCACGTACAGATCCGGCCAGCCGTCGTGGTCGTAGTCCCACCACGTGGCGGAATTTCCCTGCGTTTCCAGCCGGCTCATCCCGGCCGCATCGGTCACGTTGCGGAAGGTGCCATCGCCGTTGTTGCGGAACAGGTAGTCCCGCTGCCCGCCGGGGCTCCGCGAATTGTCGAGGAGGTTGGTGAGCAGGTAGACATCGAGCCAGCCGTCGCGGTCATAATCGCAGAACGCCGCCATGGTGGTGGCATCGCTCACCGCCAAGCCGTGGGCGGCGGCGGCTTCCTTGAAGGTCCCGTCGCCCTGGTTGACGTAGAGGAGGTTCGGCGCGCCGAAGCGGCAGACGTAGATATCGAGCCACCCATCATTGTTGATGTCGGCCATGGCCGCGCCCTGTTTCCAGGCCCCGCTCGCCTCACCCGGGTCGCCCACCCCGGCCCGTACGGTCACGTCTTCAAATTTGAATCCGCCCAGATTCCGGAACAACCGGGCACTCTCAATCTTGCTCACCACGAAGACATCCGGCCGGCCGTCCTGGTCGACGTCGCCGATCGCCACGCCACACCCGATCGCCCCGATCTCAAACTCGTGGTAAAGCTCGTTCCACATCCGCGGATCGCCATAGGCGTTCGCGGTCACCAACCCGGTCTGCTCGGGCGCCAGCGCCGTGAACATCGTGGGGCCGGCCGGAGCCGAGCGCCCTGCCAGGGGCCGGGCCTCGATCCCGCCGGGCTGCGCCCCTGCGGCTGGCGCGAGCCCCAGGCTCAAGGCCAGCAGACCCCACCGGTAAAGCGGGTGGCGGCGGAGGGATCGCCCCACCCAGTGGAAGGCATGCACGACGCTCGAAATCATCGGTCTCCAGTGGACAATTCTCCCTCGGCGGAGTCAAGGGAACGGGGCCCGCGGCCGCCTAATTCCGGGCTTTGCTTTGGAGGTGTTTCCGCGTGTCATTCCGGCTTGTCCGCCACCCCCGTTTTCCTCTCCCCATGAGCCCCTTTTTTCCGCCCTCCGCCCGTGTCTGGCTGGGGGCGTTGCTGGTGGCGCTCGGCTTCACGATCTGGGTCGATGCCCGTCGCATCGAGCGCCTCGACCACATCGCGGCCCTCACCCGCAGCGAAGCCGTGCCCAGCCCGGCTTCCCCCACCGGTTACACCGGCCAACTCCGGGAATGGGTGCTGCCCGATCACGAGGGTCGGAGCTCTGAGTGGATCACCCAGGCCCAGCACCTGCTCGCGGGTGGCGATTGGCGCGTGCGCCACGTCACCGCGGAGAACGCCCCCCACGGCCGCCCGAGCCATGCAACCGCGCCCTACCGCGCGTGGCTCGCGCTCGTGGCCCGGGGCCACCAGCTTCTGACCGGCCAGCCAGCCGGCATCGCGGTGGAACGCGCCGCCCGCTATGCCGACCCGCTGCTGCACCTGCTGTTGCTCACCGGGGTCACCTTGTTCGCCGCCCGCCATTTTGGCCCGGGACCGGCTGTCGTCGCGGCCCTCGCCGGGGCCACCCTGTTTCCCTTCGCCGCCTCGTTCGCGCCCGGCGTGCCCGACGATTCCTCGCTGGGTCTGCTCTGCGCCGTGGGGTCGTTGCTGCCCTTGATCGCGGGACTGTGTGCCACCGCGCGGGTGGCCTCGACCCCGCGTGGCTTTGCGGTGGCCGGCGTTTTCGGCGGACTCGGCTGCTGGATCAATCCCGCGGCGCAGATCCCGCTCCTGCTCGGCCTCGCCGGCGGCGCCCTCCTCGCCGCCTGGCTGCGGCGGACGGGCGCACCGTTGGCCCCGCTCCCCTGGCGGATCTGGTCGATCAGCGGCGCGATCACGGTGCTGCTCGCCAGCTTGATCGAATTTTTCCCGGATCATCTCGGCGCCTGGGAAATGCGCGCCGTCCACCCGCTCTACGGCCTGGCCTGGCTCGGCGGGGGCGAGCTCCTCGCCCGCGCCTCGCGCTGGATCGAAGGCGGACGCGCGTCATGGCACCCGCGCGAGCTCGGCCCCGCCGTCCTGGCGCTGGCCGCCTTGCTCAGTGTGCCGGGCGTGATGATCATCACCGGCAACCCCGGCTTCCTCGCCGCCGACCTGCTCTCCTTGCGCCTGACGCGGCTGCCGGACGCGCCGCTCGCCGCCAACCTCGACGCCTGGCTGCGGGAGGACGGATTCAACGCCGCCCTGTTCGCGACGTTGGCCCCGCTGCTGGTGACCGTCGCGGCGCTCGCGCTGGTGGCGCGACGCGGCCCCGGATCCAACCCGCGTCCGGCGCTGGCCGTTCTGCTGGGCGCGGGATTGGTCACGTTCGCCCTGGCCACCCTGCAGCTCAAGTCGTGGGCCTTGTTCGATGTCACGGTGCTGGCGTTGCTGCTCCCCTTGGTCGCCAGCGCGGCCGGGCTCAGCCGCGGGCTTCGCCTGATCGGGTCCGCCCTGCTTCTGGCCGTCTGCCTGTCCGGGGCCTGGCAACTCCTCCCGCCACGCCACGCCGCCACCGACAACAGTCTCACCGTGGCCGAGGCCCTCGGCCTCGCTGAGCGGGATCTCGCGCACTGGCTCGCGCAGCGGCGCCCGGCGCCGGAACCGGTGGTCGTCCTCGCCCCGCCGAACCTGACCACCACCCTGAACTATTATGGCAACCTCCAAGGCCTGGGCACGTTGTCGTGGGAAAACCAGACCGGCTTGGATTTCGCCGTCCGCATCGCGATCTCCACCTCGCGCGCCGAGACCATCGCCCTGCTGCGCCAGCGCGGCGTGACCCACATCGTGCTGCCTTCCTGGGACCTGTTCTTCGATCCGTACCTGCAGGCCGCCTCGATTCAGACCGGGGAACTGTTCTACCGGAGCCTGAACCGTTGGGCGCTGCCGCCGTGGCTCCGGCCGGTGCCCTACCAGCTGCCGGCCATCCCGGGATTTGAAAAGCAATACGTCCGGATCTTTGCGGTCGGGGAGGACCAGGAGGCTCCTGTCGCGGCCAGCCGCGTGACCGAGTACTTCATCGAGCAGGGCGAGTGGGACAACGCCCGGGCCTCGCACCAGACCCTGCTCAAGTATCCCGCGGACTTCGGCGTCCTCGTGGCCCGCGCGCGGCTTTGGGCCGCGCTCAACGACGCCGCCAATTTCACGCCCGTGTTCGAACCGCTGCTGCAACGCCTGGCCGCCGGGGCTGATCGCTACCTCCCCTGGGACCGGCGCGTCAGCCTCGCGCTGGTGTTGGCCCGCGGCAACCAGCTGCCGCTGGCCCGCGTGCAGGCGGAACGCTGCCTCGCGGAAATCAGCGAGGATCACCTGCGGACCCTCCCCACGAATGTGCTCTACCAGCTCCTTTATCTGAACCGGAGCTTCGGCCTGGAAATCGCCGATCCCCGCCTGCGCGCGCTCGCGCTGGAACTCCTGCCCGCCAAGCTGCGGGCCGGTCTCTGACCGCGGCGAGGCCGTGTTGCCTTCTCCCCTTGCCACCCTTTCCGCCCCCGCGAAAATCCGCCCGACCCGCATGAGCCCGCCTGCCTCTTCCTCCGCCCGCGCTTGGCTGGCCGTGCCCTTGCTGGCTTTCGGGTTTTTGCTCTGGACGCAGTCGGCCCACCGGGCGCGCGTGGTTCATGTCACCCAAGCCGTCCCCAGCGAGGCCGTGGTCCAGGCGGCCTCACCGACCGGCTATGCCGGCGGCATCCGGAATCTGGTCCTGCCGGAACAGAACCAGGACAGTGCGCACTGGATCGCCCAAACCCAACAGATGCTCGCAACGGGCGAGGGCCGCATCCGGCGGATTGACTACGAAAACGCTCCGTTCGGCCGCGAGGTGGCCGCGGCCTCACCCTACCGGTGGTGGCTCGGGCTCGTCGCTCGCTTCGACCGCTCGTTCTCCGACCGGCCGGCCGGGCAGGCAGTCGAATACGCCGCCCTGCTGGCCGATCCGTGGTGGCATCTGCTGCTGCTCGTCGCGGCCACGGGTTTCACGGGCTGGCGCTTCGGCCTCCGCGCCGCCACTCTGGTCTCCCTCGGGCTCGCGTTTCTCTTTCCGCTGGCCGCAGGGTTTCCCCCGGGCCTGCCTGGTGACCAGGGTCTCGCCCTCACCTGCTCCCTCGCGGGTGGGTTGATTCTCCTCGCCGGCCTCCGCCCGACGCCGGGCGCCGCCCGCTGGTTCTTCGCGGCAGGCGTCGCGGGCGGTTGCGGCCTTTGGGTGAGCGTGAGCGAAACCGTGCCGGTCATTTTGGGCCTCGCCGGCGGAGCGGTACTCGCGGCCTGGTTCACCCGGCGCGATCCCGGGGCGGCGCCCTTGCCGGGTCACTGGCTCGCGTGGTCGCTGGGCGGCGCCACCAGCAGCCTGCTGTTCTACCTCATCGAATATGCCCCGGACCATCTTGGGTCGTGGCAGCTCCGCTCCAACCATCCGCTCTACAGCCTGGCGTGGATCGGGCTGGGCATCGCGGTCTTTTTGGTCACGGGCTGGCTGCGCGGCGAAATCATCCCGGGGCGGGCCCGACTCGCGGGTGCGATTGGCGTCGCCGTCGCCGCCCTCGCCTCCCTGCCCTGGCAGATGCTCCGTGCCTCCGACCCTGGCTTCCTCGCCGTGGAGGCCTGGACCTTCCGCCTCACGCGCCTCCCGGGAAGCCCGGAGGCCGGCAGCATCTGGGCCTGGCTGAGCCGCGACGGCTTCTCAGCGGCCTCGGCAGCCACGCTGCTGCCCATGCTGCTCGTCCTCCCCGCGCTCTGGCTGCTCCGACGCCCGGACACAAACACCGCCGCCCGCGCCATCCTCGCCGTGACCCTCGGGCCGGTCTTGGTGGGACTGGGTTTCGCCGCCGCGCATCTCGGCCGGTGGAGCAATGTCGACGTCCTGCTCCTCACGCTGTTGGTGGCCGTCACCGTGGTCGTGGGCAACGCCACCCGGTCCCCGCTCACCCCCGGCCGTTGGCTTGCGGTGGTGGTACTGCTCCTCGCGCCCGGGGCCATCCCCCTCTGGCCTCCGACCAAGGCCCCGGCCGATGTCCCGCTCAACGAGGTCGAGGTCTCCGGCCTGATCGCGCGCGATCTCGCGCACTGGCTCGCCAAGCATGTCCCGTCCGGCCAGGCCGTCGTGCTGGCCCCGCCCAACGAGACCGTCGCGTTGCATTATTACGGCGGCTTGCGCGGGATCGCGACCCTCTCCTGGGAAAATCAGGCCGGGATCACCGCCGCCGTCCGCCTCTTCAGCGCCTCCAGCCCGCAGGAAGCCCTGGCCCTGGTCCAGAACCGCGGGGTGACTCACCTCGTCCTCCCGTCCTGGGATCGTACCCTCGACGAATTTGTCCGCCTCGGCGGCGGCCCCGCGGATCAGGCCTTCCTCGGCAGCCTCCGCCGGTGGGCGCAGCCCGGCTGGCTGCGCCCGGTCGCCTACCGGCTGCCCGCCGTGCCCGGGTACGAGGACCAGTCCGTGACGATCTTTGCCGTGGTCGAGGAACAGGAGGAGGTCGTCGCCCTCAGCCGGCTCGCCGAATACTTCGTGGAAATGGGCCGGCTCGACCTGGCCGCGCAGGTCAGCATGACGCTGCAAAAAATCCCCGCGGACCTCGGCGCCGGCATCGCCTGCGCCCACGTGGCCATGGCCCGGCGCGACGGCGCCGCCGTGAACGCGGCCCTTGCCCGCATCCTGCCCCAGTTGACCGCCGGGGCGGACCGCTGGCTGCCGTGGGACCAGCGCGTGAGTCTCGCCGTGGTGCTCGCCACCGGTGGTCACGCGGACCTCGCGCGCGGGCAGGTGCAACGCTGCCTCACGGACGCGGATGAGACCCGGCTGCGCTCCGCCTCGACCGGCGCCCTGTACCGGCTCGTGGTCCTCGCCCGACGGTTTGGTTTGTCCTTCCCGGATCCCCGGCTCCGCGCCACCGCCCTCGAACTCCTGCCACCCGAAACGCGGGCGCAACTCTAGGCACCAGGCCGGTCACCCGATGCGTATTTGCCTTTGCCTCCCGACTAGCTTGGCTCGGCGTGGTTGTTTGCGTCCCCTTTCGCCCGTGCTCCCTTCCCCTGTATCCCTCTCTCCCGCCCGGCGGGCCAACCTGCTGATAGCGCTCGCCAGCGCCCTGCTCGCCGGCTGCGGTCCCGCCCCGGCCCCTGCCCCGGCACGCCCCGCCGGCCAGGTTCCGGTCGTCGTCGATACCGCGCGCTTCACCAAGGAATCCATCGGCCTGCCCTTTGAGGGCAAACCCTGGATCTCCCATGTCGTCATCGCCGATCTCGACCGCGACGGCCGCAACGATGTCCTCGCCTGCGACGACAAGCTCAACGGCATCGTGTGGCTCCGCCAGGCCGCGCCCGGAAAATTCACCGAGTCCACGCTCATGGCCGGCCTGCCCTCGCCCGTCCACGTCGAGGCGGTGGACATGGACGGTGACCGCGACCTCGACCTGCTGGTGTCGTGCATGGGCGAGGTCTTCCCCAACAACGACAAGATCGGCTCCGTCGTCATCCTCGAGAACGACGGCGCGCAGCAGTTCACCAAGCACGTCATCGCCGACCGCATCGCCCGGGTGACGGACATCCGCGCCGGCGACTTCGACGGCGATGGCCGCCTCGACCTCGCGGTCGGCCAGTTCGGCTACGACCAGGGCGAGATCCGTTGGATGCGCAACCTCGGGAACTGGCAGTTCGAGAGCAAGATCCTCCTCAACCTCTCCGGCACCATCAACGTCTGCGTGGCCGACCTGAACGGCGACCGCACCCTCGACATCGTCGCGCTCGTCTCGCAGCAGTGGGAGGAAATCCACCTCTTCGAGAACGACGGGAAGGGCAACTTCACCGGCAAGATCATCTTCGGCTCCACCAACGAGGACTACGGCAGCAGCGGTCTCACCCTCGGCGACCTCAACCGCGACGGCCGCCCCGACCTGGTCTACACCAATGGCGACGGCTTCGCCTACGCCGATCCCGGCAAGCGCCCGTGGCACGGGGTGCAATGGCTCGAGAATGTCGGCAACGGCAACTTCCGCTACCACCGCATCGCGGATCTCCCGGGCGCCTACGCCCCGGTCGTGGTCGACCTCGAGGGCCGGGGCGTCATGGACATCGTCTGCACCAGCGGCTTCAACGATTGGCAGAACCCGGCGTCCGTCGCCCTGGTCGCCTTCCGCAATGACGGCCAGATGAACTTCACGATGCACGTGCTGGCCCACGCCCCGATCCAGCTCATCACCTGCGCCGCCGGCGATCTCGACGGCACGGGTCGGACTTCGATCGTGACCGCAGGTTTCTACTCGTACCCGCCCTTCGACCGCATGGACCGCTTCACGCTCTGGCGGCCGGCGGCCCGGCCCTGACCCATGCGACGTGGTCCCCGGTTTCTGCTCCTCGCCCTCGTGGCCCTGCTCGGCCTCGCTGCCTGGTTGGGCTACGGCCTCTGGCACCGGCACCGGATCGTGGCGCAGCACCTGCCCGCGACTCCTACCCTGGCCGGTGCCCCCGCGACGTTGAGCGATCAGATCGGCGACGCCACGCTGCAGGCCCGCCACTGGCGCCACGCGCCCCGCGGCCTCGCGCAGCTCAGCCGGTTGTACCACGCGAACGGTTTCTACCCGGAGGCGCTCCAGTGCTACCAGGGACTCAGCGCGCTCGAGCCGCGCAACGCCCGCTGGCCGCACCTCACCGCCAGCATCATCACCAACTACGGCCGCATGGACGAGGCGCTGCCGCTCCGCCGGCAGGCGGTGGCCCTGGCCCCCGACTACCTTCCCGCCCACCTCCGTCTCGGCGACGTCCTCCTGAAAGGCAACCAGGCCACCGAGGCCTCCGCCGCCTACGCCGAGGCCCTGCGCCGCGCTCCCGGCAATCCCTTCGCGCTGCTCGGCCTGGCCCGCTGCGATCTCGCCGCCGGCGACTGGTCCCGGGCCCGCACGCGCCTCCAGGAGGCCGTCGCGCGCAACCCGGACTTTATCGGGGCGCTCTCGCTGCTGGTCACCGTCAGCGAACATTTCGGCGATCGCGCCACCGCTGACGCCCTCCGCCTCACGATCGGCCGCCGGGAGTTCAGCGACCTGCCCGACCCGTGGGTCGATGAGCTCACCGAGGTCTGCTTCGACGCCTATCGCCTCAGCGTCGCCGCCGCCGTGGCCAACGCGGCCGGGGACCGCGCCACAGCCCTCGCGCTACTCGAGCGGGCCATCATCCTCGCGCCTCAGGCCAGCACCTATCACCGCCAGGCCGGCCAGCTGCGGCTGGACGAGAACAATTTCGCCGCCGCCCGCGACCACCTGGAAAAGGCCGTGGCGCTCAACCCCACCGACTCCGACGCCTGGCTGCGCCTGATGGATGCGTATCGCGGCATGGGCCAGACCCAGCCCGCCGTGCGCGCGATGCTCACCGGCCTGACCCACTGTCCGCAATCGCCCAGCCTGCACCTGGAACACGCCCGCTGGCTCCGCGCCAACAACCGCCTGGACGAGGCCATCGCCGAGTTTCGCGTCAGCCACCTCCTGCGGCCGAGCGAGGCCTCGACCTTGGTCGAGCTCGCCACGAGTTATGTCACCGCCGGCCGCACCGCCGAGGCCGTGGTGACGCTGAACCAGGCCCTCGAGCGGCAGCCCGACCACCCGATCGCCCTCGCCACGCTGGCCTTGCTCGCGGTGAACAGCCGCGATGAACCCGAAGCGCTGCGCCTCTGGGCCTTGATCCGCCTGCAGCCCAAGACCCCGCCGGCGGTGGTGAGCCGCCTGCAGCAGACCTTCTCGGCCCAGTTCGGGCGCCCGTTGCCTTAGCCCGCGAGGATCTGGTCCACCCGGGTGATCTCGGCCGCGGTGAGCGGCGGGAATTTCAGGCCCGCGTGGATGTCATCGATCTGCGCCACCTTGCTGGCCCCGATCAGGACTGTGGTGATTTCCGGACGGCGCAGCAGCCAGAGCACGGCGAATTGAGCGAGCGTGGCGCCGCGCTGCTGTGCGACTTCGTGCAACCCGCGGATCTTCGCGAGCACCGCCGGGGTGATCGCGCCGGCCTTGAGGAAACCCGTGGGCCGGCCCGCGCGCGAATCCTCGGGAATGCCCTGGAGGTAGCGGTTCGTGAGCAGCCCTTGCGCGAGCGGGGAAAAGGGAATGCACCCCGCGCCGACCTCGGTCAGCGCCGGCAGGAGCTCCGGCTCCACCCAGCGGTTGAACATGTTGTAGACCGGCTGGTGGATCAGCAGCGGCACCCCGAGGCTGCGCAGGATCGCCGCCGCGGCGCGCGTCTGCACGGCGTTGTAGTTGGACACACCGGCGTAGAGGGCGCGGCCGGACTTCACGGCATCGGCCAGCGCGGTCATCGACTCCTCCAGCGGGGTCTCGGGATCGGGCCGGTGGTGATAAAAAATATCCACGTAGGGAATCCCCATCCGCTGCAGGCTCTGGTCCAGCGAGGCCAGGATGTACTTGCGCGAACCCCAGTCCCCGTAGGGCCCCGCCCACATGCCGTAGCCGGCCTTGGTGGAAATGATCAGCTCGTCGCGATGCGCGGCGAAATCCTGCCGCAGCAGGCGGCCGAAATTCTCCTCCGCCGAGCCCGGGGGCGGGCCGTAGTTGTTGGCCAGGTCGAAGTGCGTGATGCCGAGGTCAAAGGCGCGGCGCAGCAGGGCGCGCTGGTTTTCCAGCACGTCGACGCCGCCGAAATTGTGCCACAGGCCCAGCGAGAGCCGGGGCAGTTTGAGACCGCTGCGCCCGCAGCGGGCGTAGGCGATGGATTCGTATCGTTGCTCAGCGGGCAGGTAGGAGCTCATGGGGAGAGGGAAAGTGCGTTCCTTCAGGTCCGGCGCTTGCGGAGGCTGGCCCCGGACACTTCGAGGACCGGACGGTCCGGGGCCGGAATCGGGCAGCTCGCGCCGTTGTGCCACGTGCCTTCGACATAGGTCGTGGTCGGGATCTCGGGCACGCCGTATTTGTTATGCTGCAACTGCCCGGCGAGAATCTCCACCGCCAGGGCACCCACCGTCGTGTGGTTCTGTTTCACGCCGGCCGTCTTGCCGGAGAAATCGTCGAGGAACACATCCACGAAGGCCACGTCCCGCGGGACGGACAACCCCATCTTCTTGAGCAGGGGCAGCACGAACGACGCCTTGCTGATGATGACCTCGGGCTGGTATTTCTCGTACCACTCGGCGAAGGCCTCGGGTTCGGGCATCACCTCGGACTTGCTCTCGTTCAGCCAGCGCTCGACCGGTTCCGGCTCGGGAAAGAGATGGGCCGGCATGCGCTCCCGGGCGCCCAAGACCTGCTGCTCGCACAGGTAGCCCGCGGTCCAGAGGTGGTCCACGCCGTGGTCCCAGCCGCGGTGCATCACGAAACCGATCCGGCGGTAGCCCGCGCCGATCACCTTCTGCATGGCCAGGCGCGCGATGTCGCACTGGTTGTTGGTCACGTTGTGCAGCGCCGGCTGGTGCGGGAAGTAGTCGATCTTCACCGCGCTGAAATTCTCCCACTTGAACTGCAGGGCGTCGCCCATCTCGCGGCCGTGCGAGGCGATGATCAGGCCGTTGATGCCGCGCGAATACAGGATCTGGCCGAGGCGCTCCTGGCTCATGCCCTCCTCGCGCATCCAGAAATGCTCGAGGATGTACCCCAGCTCCTTCGCCTTCGCCAGGGCGCCCTCGTAGAAATCCGGGTGCGCCGTCACGTTCTTCCAGCCCCAGCGCGTCGCCCAGTTCGTCACGTAGGCCAGCGTCGGCGTGTTGCGCCGCTCGATCACGCCGCCGCGGTACGCCACCAGCGCGCGCAGCAGCGGGTCGGGCGTGTAGCCCATCTCCTGCGCCAGCGCCTGGATGCGCTGCCGCGTCGGCTCGGGCAGACGGGGGTGGTTGCGCATGGCCAACGACACGGTCGTGACATGGACTCCCGCCTTCTTGGCAATATCGGACAGCGTGACGCGGCGTTCACTCATAGGGGTAGCGCGTTACCAAAGCCATGTGCGGCCATTCGACAAGTCTATTGTTAGTATGGGTCACCCCTTGGAGCGGAATAACCCATCCCCGAAACTCGCTCTTGCTACCCCCAGAGACGGTCACTGACTTGGTGATCCCCGTCTCCCCTGTCCCATGAAATCACTGAACACTCACTTCCCGAAGATCGGCAAAATCGCCTACGAAGGCCCGCGTTCCGCGAACGCCCTTTCCTTCAAGCACTACAATCCCGCCGAGGTCGTCGACGGCAAGACGATGAAGGAGCACATGCGCTTCTCCATCGCCTACTGGCACGCCTTCCGCGGCGTCGGCTCCGATCCGTTCGGTCCCGGCACCATCGTCCGCCCGTGGGAGTCCGGCAAGGACCCGGTGTCCGTCGCCAAGGTGCGCCTCGACGCCGCCTTCGAGTTCTTCCAGAAGATCGAGTCCCCGTTCTGGTGCTGGCATGACCGCGACATCGCGCCCGAGGGCAAGTCGCTCGCCGAGTCCAACAAGCACCTCGACAAGATCGTCGCCCACGCCAAGGGCCTGCAGAAGGCCACCGGCGTCAAGCTCCTCTGGGGCACGGCCAACCTCTTCAGCAACCCGCGCTTCATGTGCGGCGCCTCGACCAACCCCGACGCCCACGTCTTCGCCTACGCCGCCGCGCAGGTGAAGAAGGCCATGGAGTGCACCGTCGAGCTCGGCGGCGAAAACTACGTGTTCTGGGGCGGCCGCGAGGGCTACGAGACCCTCCTCAACACCAACCTCAAGCGCGAGCAGGACCACCTCGCCCGCTTCCTGCACCTGGCCGTCGATTACGCCAAGCAGATCGGCTTCAAGGGCCAGTTCCTCATCGAGCCCAAGCCGAAGGAGCCCACCAAGCACCAGTACGACTTCGACGTCGCCTCCGGCATCGCCTTCCTCCGTACCTACGGTCTGGAGAAGTACTTCAAGTTCAACATCGAGACCAACCACGCCACCCTCGCCGGCCACACCTTCCAGCACGAGATCGAGGTGGCCGCCGCCGCCGGCGCCCTCGGCTCGATCGACGCCAACTGCGGCGACCAGCTCCTGGGCTGGGACACCGACCAGTTCAACACCGACGTGCGCGAGCTCACCCTCGCCATGATCTCCATCCTCAAGGCCGGCGGCCTCGGCTCCGGCGGCTTCAACTTCGACGCCAAGCTCCGCCGCCCCTCGATCGACGTGGACGACCTCTTCCACGCCCACATCGGCGGCATGGACGCCTACGCCCTCGCCTTCAAGATCGCCCGTCGCATCCTCGCCGAGGGCAAGTTCGAGTCGTTCGTGGCCGACCGCTACAGCTCCTTCGACTCCGGCTACGGCAAGGACATCGAGACGGGCAAGGCCACCTTCAAGTCCCTCGAGAAACTCGTCCTCACCAAGCTCGGCGAGCCCACCCCCAAGTCCGGCAAGCAGGAGTACCTCGAGAACCTCCTCATGCAGTACCTTCACGGCTGAGCGCCGGCGCCGGGGTGGCCCGCGCGGCCGCCCCGGGTTGGCCGCGCGGATTCCTGAGATTTACCCCACCCCTGATGAACAGCCCGCAAGCGCCGGTGGCGGAAAGCTATCACGCGCAGCATTCCCCGTTCGGCGCCTTCGCCAGTTTCACCGCCGGCCTGGTCGACGCCCCGGGCGGCTTCGGCCAGTCCCTCCGCCGCGCCGCCAACCAGAACCTCTACGTCGGCTTCCGGAAGTCCGCCGGTCAGGACTGGCAGCTCCTGCCCTTCCTGACCCCGCCCAAGTCCCAGGAAACCGCCTTCACCGGCGACGACACCATCGTCCAGCCCCCGCGCGGTTTCCAATCGCTCCGCCCGGAGAACTACCGGCGCACCCTCGGCTGGGCTAGCGACACCTGGCGCGCCGATGACACCCGCTTCGGCTTTTCCCTGCTCTCCCCCTTCGGCCCGATGGCCGACCCGGCGAAGCTGAAAAAAGCCGCCGCCCGTTTCCACCTCGCGCCGGCCATCACCGGCTGGATCGAGTATGACAACCGCACCGGCACCACGCCGGTCGAACTCATCTTCGGCGTGGGCAACGGCGAGGACACCCTGCGCCCGCTCGGCGACGCGCACCCGGCCCTCGCCGGTTTCGCCGGCGGCGGCCGCTTCGGCTACGCCACGAAGTCCGCCCGCGATGTCGCCGTCCGCCAGGGCTTCGACGTCCTGAACCCCCGCTTCCGCGACTATCACGGCCTGCACGTCATCGCCGGTGAGACCGGCCTCGTCTTCACCGTGCCCGCCGGGCGCAAGAAACGCTTCCCGCTCGTCCTCGGCTTCTATGCCGCCGGTCCTGTCACCAGCGGGATCGACACGACCTACGCCTACACCCGCTGGTTCGACGGCCTGGAGGATGTCCTGGTCCACGGCCTCGCCGGGTACCGCGCCTACGAAAAGCTCGCCGCCCAACGCGACCGCGAGTTGGCCCGCAGCCGCCTCGACGCCGACCAGCAGTTCCTCCTCGCCCAGGCCACGCACAGCTACCTCGGCAGCAGCCAGCTGCTCTGGCACAAGAACCAGCCGCTCTGGGTCGTCAACGAGGGCGAATACCGGATGATCAACACCTTTGATCTCACGGTGGACCACCTCTTCTTCGAGCTGGCCTGGCATCCCTGGGCGGTGCGCAACACCCTCGACCTCTTCGTCCGCCGCTACAGCTACCGCGACCAGCACGGCCTCTCCTTCACCCACGACATGGGCGTGAACGACTATTTCACCCCCGCCGGCCGCTCCAGCTACGAGTGCGACGGCCTCGAGGGCTGCTTCTCGCACATGACCATGGAGCAGCTGCTCAACTGGGTCCTCTGCGCCACCACCTACGCCGCCCACACCGGCGACCGCGCCTGGCTCCGCGCCAACCAAAAGACCCTGCTCGCCTGCGCCACCAGCCTCCGGAACCGCGACCACCCCGACCCGGCGCAACGCGACGGCCTCCTCAAGCACGACACCGCCCGCGTCGGTGCCGGCGCCGAGATCACGACCTACGACAGCCTCGACGTCAGCCTCGGCCAGGCCCGCAACAATCTCTACCTCGCCGTCAAAACCCTCGGCGCCTGGGTCCTGCTCGAGCGCGCCTTCGCCGACCTCGGCCTGAAAAAGGACGCCGCCGCGGCCACCGCCACCGCTGATCTCCTCGCGCGCACGCTCACGACGAAGTTCGAGGCCGACACCGGCTTCTTCCCCGCCGTATTCGAAAAGGACAATCGCTCGCGCATCCTCCCCGCCGTCGAGGGCTTCGTCTACCCGCTCTTCCTCGGCTACACCGACGCCACCGACCCGGCGGGCCGCTTCGCCCCGCTCTTCGGCCAGCTCCGCCAGCACATCGGCCAGGCCCTGCGTCCCGGGGTCTGCCTCGATGCCGCCTCCGGCGGCTGGAAGATGAGCAGCACGAGCACCAACACCTGGTTCTCCAAGATCGCGATCGCCCAACACGTGGTTCGCCAGCTCTTCCCCGAGGTCATGAACGCCGCCGCCCGCGCCGGCGACCGCGTGCACGCCGACTGGCAGCGCACCCCCGGCTGCGGCCTTGATGCCATGTGCGACCAGATCCGCAGCGACAGCGGCGTCGCCTGCGGCAGCCGCTATTATCCCCGCGGTGTCACTGCCTGCCTCTGGCTCCTCGAGTAACTTCTTTCCCGGATCCGCCCCACCCCCCATCCCCATGAGCGTCCCCGCCCAACCCAACCACAAACTCTCCTTCATCGAGAAGGCCGGCTTCAGCGCCGGTGATGCCGCCGCGAACTTCGTGTTCATGTCGATGGTGCTCTTTCAAACGAGCTTCTACACCGACGTCTTCGGCCTCTCCGCCAGCGCCGCCGCCGCCATCCTGCTGTGGCCCCGCCTCTGGGACGCCGCCTTTGATCCCATCATGGGCATCATCGCCGACCGCACCAACACCCGCTGGGGCAAGTTCCGCCCCTGGGTGCTCTGGACCTCCCTGCCCTGGGCCGTGGTCATGATCCTGGCCTATTCCACCCCGGATGGCTGGAGCATGGGCGCCATGATCGCCTACGCCGGCATCACGAACACCATCCTGATGACGCTCTACTCGATGAACAACATGCCGTACTCCGCCCTCGGCGGCGTCATGACGGCCGATCTCAACGAGCGCACCAAACTCAACTCGTACCGCTTCGTCTCCGCCAACATTGCGCAGTTCATCGTCGGCGGCCTCACGCTCCCGCTGGTCGCCAAATTCGCCGCCGGCCACGACAAGCAGTACGGCTGGCAGATGACCATGACGATCTGGGCCGTCCTCTGCTTCATCCTCTTCCTTGTCACCTTCTTCACCACCAAGGAACGCATCCAGCCCGTCGTCGCGACCCAGTCCTCCCCCAAGCAGGACTTCCTCGACCTGCTGAAAAACAAGCCCTGGATCGCCCTGTTCATCTACACGGGCTTCCACTTCGCGATGCTCACGTTCCGCGGCGGCGCCCACTACAATTATTACCATCACTACGCCGACAAGGGCGCGATGTTCGACTGGGTCGCCATGCTCGGCCTCACGACGCCGGAAATGGGCTCCACCGGCAGCCTCGCCGACTGGCTGGGTTATGTGGTCCACGGCACCCGCGAGACCGCCACCAATTCCGCCGACGTCTTCAACAGCATCGTCAACATGCTCGGTACCGGCACCACCATCGTCTTCATCATGCTATCCGCGGGCCTGTCCGGGAAATTCGGCCGCAAGAACGTCGCCCTCGTCTGCTTCTCGCTCGCCGCCCTGAACGCTTTCGCGATGTACCTGCTGCCCCCCGACGGCACCTGGGGCATGGTCATCCTCGCCATGACCGGCTCCGTGGTCTACGCCCCGACCTGCGCCATCATGTGGGCGATGTACGCCGACGCCGCCGACTTCTCCGAGTGGCAGACCGGCCGCCGTTTCACCGGCATGGTATTTGCGACCATCGGCTTCTCCCTGAAGTCCGGCCTCGCCCTCGGCTCCGCCTGCTTGCTCTGGATCCTCGCCGGCTTCTGGGGTTATGAAACCAGCAACCCCACCGCACCCAACGCCATCGCCGGCTTCCGCGCCTGCTCCAGCATCGTCGTCGGCCTCCTGTTCGTGGGCTGCGTGGTCTCCGTCGCGTTCTGCGGCCTGAACAAGAGCACCACCCTGCAGATGTCCGCCGAACTGGCCGAACGCCGCCGCAAGGCCGGCCAGGCCACCTGACCCGGCCGCGGGCTCACCCCGCTTCCCATGACTATCCTCCGCCTGCTGCCCGTCCTCCTCGGTCTGGCGGTGGTGGGTTGCGCCACGACCCAACCCGCCTCCGCCCGCAACCTCTTCGCCGACCTCCTCGGCCAGGACGAGGCGGCGCTCGACGCGAAGCTGGACGCCGCCTGGCGGCACTTCTTCGCCGGGGATGAAGGCAGCCAGAGGCTCTATTATCCCGTCGGCGACGACCTCGCCTATATCGCCGACACTGGCAACCAAGACGTCCGCTCCGAGGGCATGTCCTACGGCATGATGATCGCCGTGCAGCTCGACAAAAAGGCGGAGTTCGACCGGCTCTGGCGCTGGGCGAACAAATTCATGCGCCACGCCGACGGCCCCCGCACGGGCTACTTCGCCTGGCAATGCCGCTTCGACGGCACCGTCATCGATCCCGGCTCGGCCAGCGACGGCGAGGCCTGGTTTGCGACCGCCCTCTTTTTCGCCTCCCACCGCTGGGGCGACGGCGAGGGCCTGCTCAACTACGGCGCCGAGGCCCGCCGCCTGCTCCGTGACATGCGGCACAAACCCGCCGCCGGCGGAATCACCCCGATCTTCCACGCCACCGAAAAACAGATCGTCTTCGCCCCGACCGATTTTGCCTACCGGTTCACCGATCCTTCCTATCACCTGCCCGCCTTCTACGAACTCTGGCCCGTTGGGACACCGCCCCCGCCGACCGCGTGTTCTGGGCCGAGGCCGCGACCGTGAGCCGCGCCTTTTTCCCGCGCGCCGCCCACCCGCAGACTGGGCTCATGCCCGAATACTCGCAGTTCGACGGCACCCCCTACACCGGCCTGGAATTCGGCCCCGGCAAAAACGACTTCCGTTTCGACGCCTGGCGCACCCTCGCCAACGTCGCCGTCGACCACGCCTGGTGGCGCGCCGACCCCTGGCAGGTGGAACAGTCCAACCGCGTGCTCCGCTTCCTCGGCGACCACCTGCCCGCCGTGCCCAACCAATTCACCCTCGATGGCCGGCCCCTGTCCACCGACACCTCCCCCGGCCTCATCGCCATGGCCGCCGTCGCCGGCCACGCCGCCGACCCCGCCCTCGCCCGGACCTTCGTCCGCCAGCTCTGGGACCTCCCGCCCCCCGCCGGCCGTTGGCGTTATTACGACGGCTTGTTATATTTCCTCGGCCTTCTCCAGACCGGCGGACGTTTCCACGTCCACGCGCCGGTGTCGCCGTAATCTTTCTCGTTCTCTTAATCTTTCTCTCAATCCCTTCCGAGACACCGCGAGAACGAGAAGGATTACGATAAAGAGAACGATTTAGTATCCAGCAACGCCCCAGCCCATGAAACGCCTCCTCTTTTTCTTAATTCTTAATTCCTCCTTCTTCCTTTCCGGCGTGGCTGCCACGCCGGAGCCCGCCGGCGCCGCCGCCACCGGCCAGTACCGCAACCTCTTCAAGGAATACCTCGGCAAGTCTGATGCCGAGATCGCCGCCCGCGTTCAGGGCGCCTGGCAACAGCTCTTTGCCGGCGACCCCAACGCGGAGGCGCTGTATTACCCCGTCCCCGGCGGCATGGCCTACGTGCCCGACATCAACAACCACGACGTCCGCTCCGAGGGTCTTTCCTACGGCATGATGATCGCCGTGCAGATGGACCAACGGGAGCATTTCAACGCCCTCTGGAAATTCGCCCGCCACTACATGTATTACGATGCCGGCCCGCTGCGCGGCTACTTCGCCTGGCACACCGCCTACGACGGTCGCCGCCTCAGCGCCGGCCCCGCCCCCGATGGCGAGGCCTGGTTCGTCATGGCCCTCTTCTTCGCCTCGCACCGCTGGGGCGACGGCGAGGGCATCTTCGCCTACTCCACCGAGGCCCAGGCCCTCCTCCGCACGATGCTCCACAAGGACCAGGAACCCGGCCGCGGCGCCATCACGCCGATGTTCGACCGGGTCGAGAAACAGATCGTGTTCACCCCCCACCCCCCCGGCAGCACCTTCACCGATCCATCCTACCACCTGCCCGCTTTCACCGCGCTCTGGGCGCGCTGGGCCGCCGATCCCGCCGACCGCGCCTTCCTTGCCGAGGTCACGCAGGTCAGCCGCGGACTCTTCAAGAAAGCGGCCCACCCGCGAACCGGCCTGATGCCCGATTACTCCGCCTTCGACGGCTCACCCCGCACCATGCCGTGGGGTAACCACGATGAATTCCGCTACGACGCCTGGCGCACCCTCGGCAACCCCGCCCTCGACTGGTCCTGGTGGCAGGCCGACCCCTGGCAGGTGGAGCAGTCCAACCGCGTCCTCACCTTCCTCGCCTCCCACGGCGCCCAGCTCCCGGATCGTTTCAAGATCGACGGCACGCCCGTCTCCACCGACTACAACACCGAGGGCCTGATGGCCCAGGCCGCGGTCGCCGCCCTCGCCGCCGACCGCCCCATCGGCCAGCCATGGGTCCAGTATCTCTGGGACATGCCCATGCCCAAGGGCCGCCAGCGCTACTACGACGGCCTCCTCACGATGCTCGCCCTCCTCCAAGTCAGCGGCAACTACCGCATCTACGGCCCGGTGAATCCCTAAAACCATAGGCCCTATACGCCCCATGAAATCCCTCGGCCTTTTCTTCCTTCTTACTTCTTCCTTCTTACTTTCCTCCGCCCTCCGCGCGGACGACGGCTACCGCCTCTGGCTGCGCTACGATCCGATCGCCGACGCCTCCCTGCGCACCGCCTACGCCGGGGCCTTCTCCGAGATCGTCATCCCGGAAAACGCCCGCCCCCCCGTCACCTCCGCCCGCGACGAACTCGTCACCGGCCTCCGCGGCCTGCTCGGCGTCGACCTACCGGTCGTGACGAAAGCCACGCGCGACCACGCCCTGATCCTCGGCACGCCGCGCGACCCGTGGATCGCCTCCGTCATCAGCGAGGCAGACCTCCGCACCGCCAGCGTCGAGGGCTACATCGTCCGCCGCGTCGCCCATGAAGGCGGCCACCGCACGCTCATCGTCGCCAACCGCGAAGCCGGACTCCTTTACGGTGCCTTCGCCCTGCTGCGCCACCTCCAGACCCACGAACCCCTCGACGGACTGAACTTGATTAGCGCGCCCAAGATCCAGCGCCGCCTGCTGAACCACTGGGACGACCTCAACCGCCACGTCGAGCGCGGCTACGCCGGCTTCTCCCTCTGGGAATGGTTCTACCTCCCCGAGATCCGCGACCCGCGCTACCGCGACTACGCCCGCGCCCTCGCCTCCCTCGGCCTCAACGGCACCGTCCTCACCAACGTCAACGCCAACGCCCAGATCCTCACCGCCCCCTACCTCGCCAAGGTCGCGGCCCTCGCCCAGGAATTCCGTCCCTGGGGCGTGCGGATCTACCTCACCGCCCGCTTCAGCGCCCCGATCGAGATCGGCGGCCTCCCGACCGCCGACCCGCTCGACCCCGCCGTCGCCGCCTGGTGGCAGGCCAAGGTCGCCGAGATCTACCGCGCCATCCCCGACTTCGGCGGCTTCCTCGTGAAGGCCAACTCCGAGGGCCAGCCCGGCCCGCAGGACTACGGCCGCACCCACGCCGACGGCGCCAATATGCTCGCCGACGCCGTCCAGCCCTTCAACGGCATCGTGATGTGGCGCGCCTTCGTCTACTCGCCGGACAACAACGACGACCGCGTGAAGCAGGCCGTCAGCGAGTTCGGCCCGCTCGACGGGAAATTCCGCCAGAACGTCATCGTCCAGATCAAGAACGGCCCGCTCGAT
Organism: Lacunisphaera limnophila; assembly: GCF_001746835.1. Lineage (NCBI taxonomy): Bacteria > Pseudomonadati > Verrucomicrobiota > Opitutia > Opitutales > Opitutaceae > Lacunisphaera > Lacunisphaera limnophila. Next base: position 705,114 of record NZ_CP016094.1, read on the forward strand.
TTCATGCCGCGCGAGCCCTTCTCCCCGCTGTTCGGCGCCATGCCGAACACCCGCCTCGCCGCCGAGCTCCAGATCACCCAGGAATACCTCGGCCAGTCCATCGACCTCGCCTACCTCGCGCCGCTGTGGAAGGAGGTCCTCGACACCGACACCTACGCCCGCCGTGAGCCTGTCGAATCGGCGAATGGCAAAGGCACCACGATCGCCTCCATCGTGGACGGCAGCGCCAAGCTCCAGCACCCGTCCGTCATCGCCGGCGTCGCCAACACCGGCACCGACCGCAACTGGACCGGCCACCTCCTCGCCCAGTCCAACTGGTACGCCTTCGGCCGCCTCGCCTGGGATCATCAACTCTCGTCCGAACAGATTGCCGACGAGTGGACGCGCCAGACCTTCGGCCACGACGCCACCGTCGTCGCCACCATCAATAAAATGCTTCTCGGTTCGCGCGAGACCGTGGTGAATTACTCGATGCCGCTCGGCCTCACCCACATCATGGCCGAGGGCCACCACTACGGCCCCGGCCCCTGGGTGGACAAACTCGGCCGCGCCGACTGGACCTCGGTCTATTACCACCGCGCTGACGAAAAAGGCCTCGGCTTCGACCGCACCGCCACCGGCTCCAACGCTCTCGCGCAATACGCCCCCGAGTGGCAGAAACTCTGGGGCGACCCGGCGACCTGTCCCGAGAACCTCCTCCTTTGGTTCCATCACGTGTCATGGGATCACCCGATGAAGTCCGGCCGCCCGCTCTGGGACGAACTCTGCCTTCGCTACCAACAGGGCGTGGACGAGGTGCGCACCCTCCAGCGCGACTGGGCCTCCCTCCAGGGCAAGATCGATGCCGAACGCTTCACCCACGTCCAACAGCGCCTCGCCCGCCAGAAAAAGGAAGCCGTCAACTGGCGCGACGCCTGCCTGCTCTACTTCCAGCAGTTCTCGAAGCGCCCGTTCCCCGCCGGGGTCGAGCCCGCGGCGCACCCCCTCGAACACTACCAGCAGATCCTCCGCAACATGCCGGGCCACCGGTAGTTTTTAGCTAGGCCCTATACGCCCGATAGGGCCCATAAGGCCTATAATAAACCCCCACCCTTCCCATGAAACTCCTGCTCCTCCCCACCCTCATGCTCGCCGCGGCCGCCTTCGCCGCCGAGCCCGTCGCCTTCGAGTCGTTCACCTACACCGGCCGCGACACGATCTTCGAGACTCCGCTGCCCGCGGGCCACTACCGCAATCCCATCCTCGCCGGCTACTACCCCGACCCGAGCATCTGCCGCGTCGGCGAGGATTACTACCTCATCAACTCCTCGTTCGCCCACTTTCCCGGCATCCCGGTTTTCCACAGCAAGGATATGGTGAATTGGAAACAGCTCGGCCACGTCATCGACCGCCCGACCCAGCTCAACTACGACAACCTCGGCATCACCCGCGGCATCTTCGCCCCGGCCATCAGCCACCACGACGGCACGTTCTACGTGATCTGCACGATGGTGGATTCCGGCGGCAACTTCATCATGACCGCGTCGGACCCCGCCGGCCCCTGGTCCGATCCGATCTGGCTGGAATTCGACGGCATCGACCCGTCCATCTTCTTCGACGACGACGGCCGCGCCTGGATCGTGAACAACGGCAACCCGCCCGAGAACAAGCCGCTCTACTCCGGCCACCGCGCCATCTGGGTCCAGGAATTCGACTTCAAGAACAAGAAGATGATCGGACCCCGCAGCATCATCGTGAACGGCGGCGTGGATCTTTCCACCAAGCCGGTCTGGATCGAGGGTCCGCATATCTACAAGCGCAACGGCTGGTACTACCTCTGCTGCGCCGAGGGCGGCACATCCAACCACCACTCTCAGGTCATCCTGCGCAGCCAGGCCCCCACTGGTCCCTTTGTCCCGTGGGACAAGAATCCCATCCTCACCCAGCGCAACCTCGACAACAACGCGCCGCATGCCGTCACCTGCACCGGTCACGCCGACCTCGAGATCGGGCCCGACGGAAACTGGTGGTCGATCTTCCTCGCCTGCCGCCCCTACGCGCCGGATCGCTGGGCCACCGGCCGCGAAACGTTCCTGCTCCCGGTCACCTGGACCGAGGACGGCTGGCCCCTGATCCTGCCCCCGGGCGAACGCGTGCCGTATATCGTGAAGGCCCCCGTCCCCACTGCCCCGATCGCCCAGGCTCCGCTCAGCGGCAATTTCACCTGGACCGACGAGTTCGACCAAGCCGCCCTCTCCCCGTTCTGGATCATGATCCGCACGCCGAAGGAAACCTGGTGGAAACTCGCCGACGGCAAACTGAACCTTATCCCGCGCGCCGACCGCCTATCCGGCAAGGGCAACCCGTCCTTCTATGGCCGCCGCCTGCAGCACTCAAAATTCGACGCCACCACGAAGCTGGCCATTCCCGCCACCGCCGGCACCTCCGCCGGTCTCGCCATCAGCCAGCGCGAACAAAACACCTACACCTTCGCCGTCCAACGCGGCCAAGGCGGCCTGAGTGTCTTCGTCGAGGTCCAGAACGGACCCAAGCCCCAGACCCTCATCACCGGCCTGCTCCCCGCCGACGCGAAGGAAATCGAGCTCCGCATCACCGGCGAGGAAAAGACCCTCACCTTCTCCTACGCCCTCAACGGCGTGTGGAAGGAATTCCTCCCGAAGGCCGACTCCTACCCCATCAGCGTCCAAGCCGCCGGCGGCGGCGGCCACTTCACCGGCGCCCTCATCGGCCCCTTCGCCCGCGCGGAGTAATACCAGCCTCGGCTGGCGAGGCCTTGTTGTAGGGCGGGGTCTCCGAACCCCGCCTCGGACGCGGCAATGTGATCGAACGAAGGCGGGGTTCGGAGACCCCGCCCTACAGTCCGGAAGCTTGGGGCATTAGAAGCCATTTACGGTTCTGTGTAGGGGCGTGCCTTGTGCACGCCCGATCGGCCGCTTTGCAATGCAGGGCGTGGTCAAGCCACGCCCCTACACTCCTGGAGTGGCGGTGCCCCACTCGCTTCACCTGCCTTTCTTGTCGCACTCGCACCCGCCCGCCTCGAACAACCCCAGGTCAATCGATCCGGCGATAATCTTGTATCCCTCCGCCGACAAATGCAGGTGATCCCCGCCGTCCGTCGCGGCGGATAACCTCGCCGGATTCGCCGGATCGCGCGCCACGGCATCAAAGTCGATCACGGCATCAAAGCGTCCACCGGTGCGGATCCACGCGTTCACGGTCTGCCGCGCCGCCTCGCGCTCCGGGACATCATACATCGTGAATCCGCCCAACGGCATGATCGTGGCCCCATAGACCTTGAGGCCATGGTCATGCGCCCGGGTGATCATCTGGTCGTAGGCGGCAATCAAGTCCTGCGCGGTCTGCGCGGCATTTTCCGGTGCCGCCGTGCCGAGATCGTTCACTCCCTCAAGGATGACCAGCCACTTCACCCCGGGTTGGGCGAGGACGTCGCGGTCAAAGCGGCGCAGCGCACTCACCCCCAGGCCGTCCCGCAACACCCGGCCGCCACCCACCCCGTGGTTGAGCACCGCGACCTGCGCCGTGGCCGGATTCGCCCGCAGGCGCTGCGAAAGGATGTCGGGCCAGCGGTCGTTGCCATTCGTCGTCGAGCCACGGCCGTCGGTGATAGAATCCCCCAGGATCGCCACCGCCGCAGCCGGCTGGGACGTCAACACGTCGATACTGGCAACGAAATACCAGTGGTCCGTCCGCACGGCGTCGGACAGGTCCTCCGCCCCGGGCGCCACCTGGCCATAAGCGAAATACGAGGTCGTGCGCGAACCGGGATGTCCCGTGACATCGCTGGGCGCGCCCTTCGTCACCAACGTGATCGCCAGATCCGCCATTGGCGCGAGCGGCGCGTCCACCGGATCGGAAATCACATTGGCCCCGGGCGGCAGCGTCACGGCCGTCGCCCCGCGAAACGTCAGCGCCCGGCTCGTCCCCGCCTGAATCTTGGCGTCTGCGAAGCCGTCGGCCAGCGCCACGTGGACGGACTCGAACGTGACCGGCCCATTGCCAAATTCATTGGAGAAGCGCACGCGGAACTGCTCCCCGCCGATGGACACCCGCAGTTTCTGGCGCACCGTGGCCTCGGCAAAGCCCGGTGCCGGCGGCAGGTTGTGCGGCTCCGTGAGCTGCTGGCTGGTGGCCCAGGTCGCCACCCAGCGTCCCGAAGTTTCGCCAGCTTGGACCAGCGCCGACGCGAGCAGGCAGCCCGTGATGATCAGGAATCGTTTCATGAGGAGGGATAAGGTGACCGTGCCCCGGCGGAGGAACCGCCGATTCACTCTTGTTGGGATAGTCGCATCGGTTAATTTGACCACCGCAACCCCATTCATACATGAGAACCACGCTCCTCACCCTGCTTCTGTCCCTCACCGTCCTGACCGGCCTGCGCGCCCAGGATCTTTCCGCCGACGATCGCGCCGCCGGCCTCGCCTACCTCGAGAAAACCCGCGCCGGCGTCTACGCCGCCGCTGCGGGCCTGTCCGAGGCCCAGCTGACTTTCAAAGCCGCCCCCGACAAGTGGTCGGTGGCCCAGGTGCTGGAACACATCGCTTCCGCCGAGGACATGCTCCTGGGTATGGTCACGGAACAGGCGCTGAAGGCCCCGCCCCGGAGCGACGGTGAGGACGTGAAAGCCATCGACGCCCTGATCCTCACCGCGATCCCCGACCGCAGCCAGAAACGCTCGGCCCCGGAGCCGCTGATTCCCTCCAACCGCTACGGTTCGTCCGCGGAGGCCCTCAAGCACTTCGGCGAAAGCCGCACCAAGACCCTCGCCCTGATGGCGGACGTGCCGGACCTCCGGGGCCACGCCATGGACAGCCCCCTCGGCAAGAAACTCGACCCCTACCAGTGGCTCCTCTTCATCTCCGCCCACACCGAGCGCCACACGAAGCAGATGCTCGAGGTGAAGGCCGACCCGGGGTTTCCGAAGCAGTAAGTTCAGCCTGTAGGGCGGGGTCGCCGAACCCCGCCTGCTTGTGTAGGGTCGCCGCTTGCGGCGAGCTCGCGGCTGAGGTCGGCGCAAGCGCCGACCCTACATCGAATCTCAAGGCGGGATTCGGAGATCCCGCCCTACACTCAATCCTCTCTTACGCCGGGCCCGAACCTCACGCCTTGGCCGCCAGGCGCAGCGCCCCATAACCCGCCCGCTCGGGCCGCGTGAGCAGGGCATCCGCGGCAGCGTCGTTCACGAAACGGCCGGCCCCGGCATCCCACGTCAGCGGGCGGGCCGTCTTCATCGCGATCCAGCTGAGGATGCACGCCGTGTTGCTGTGGTGCGCCATGGCGGCGGGCGACAGCGGCTTGGCGCGCGACTGGACGCACTCCAGCCAGTTCTTGTGGTGCGACAGGCTCTCGGGGAACTTCACCGTCACTCCCTCGGGATCCAGCAGCTTCGGGTCGCTGGCGGCGAGCCAGTGCAGCTTTCCCGGGGTGTTGCTCTTCGGGTCGCTGGCCGTCGCCCCCTCGTCGCGGGCCACGAAGATCCAGCCCTCGTCACCGATGAATTTGATACCGTTCTGCAACTCGTCGGACACGCGCATCCGCACGCCGCCGGGGTATGTCAGCTGGACGTTGTATTTGCCGTGTACATTCCAGATCGCATTCGTCGGAAACTCACCCGTGCCCTCGAGTTGGAGCGGCCCACCGTATTCCTGATCCAGGCCCCAGTGGGCCACGTCGAAGTGGTGCGAACCCCACCCCGTGATCATGCCGAGGCAATACGCCTCGTGGCGCAGCCAACCCGGGCGCGATCCGATGTCGAGGGCGCCCTCGGCGTTGAGTCGTTGGGAATGTACGCGTTGCTCGGTGTAATAAACCTCGGGCGTCGGCCCGAGCCAGCGGTCGTAGTTGAGGTGTTCCGGCACCGGCTGGGGCGGGTCGTCGCGTCGGGTCGGGTCGATGGGCAGGCCGATTTCGACCGCCGTGATGCGGCCGACCCGCCCGCTGCGCACGAATTCACAAGCCCGCCGGAACTGCTGGTGCGGTCCCCACGACCGCTGCTGACTGCCGATCTGCATGATGCAGCCGCTCCGGGCCACGGCATCCCGCAACACCACACTCTCGGCGTAGGTCATGGTGAACGGTTTCTGCAGGTAGATATCCTTGCCCGCTCGGACGGCCCGGAGCGCCACCTCGGCGTGCTGGTGGTCGGGCAGGCTGAGGACCACGGCGTCGATATCCTTCCGGGCGAGCAGTTCCTGGTAATCGGCATACGCCGCGACCTCCGGCGCCATCCGGGTGCCGCCCTGATAAAACCGCTGCACCCACGCCTGACCGTGCGCGAGGCGTTTGGTGTCGAGGTCGCAGACCGCCACGACGTCGGCCAGGCCCGACTTGAGCACTCCGGGCAGGTCATGCCCGAGGGCGATGCGCCCGCACCCGATCTGGCCCACGCGGATCCGGTTGCTCGGCGCGGCCGCCCCGAACAGCCGGGACGGCACGATCAGCGGAGCCGTGAACAGGGCGGCGGCCCCGGCGGCGGTGCGGACAAACTGACGGCGGGAGACGGGGGAGGTTTTCATGGGGTAAACGTATTTTGTAGGGTCGGTGCTCGCGCCGACCCTAAAAGGGGGAAGTGGAGATTAGCATCACCCCGATCTTAGTATCTTCCACGTCCGCCCCTGCGGACAGTTCACTTGATATTGTCCGTGTTGCTCACGAAGGCCACGCGCGTGCTGTCGGGGGACCAGGAAGGCACGTTGATCGTGCCCTGGCCACCGAAGACGTAGGCGATGACGCGCGGCTTGCCGCCCTCGATGGGCATGAGGCGCAGGTAACAGTGCTTGTAGTAGGGGTGATCCGCCGGCGCCACATCCTGGCCATAGGAAATGAAGGCAATCCACTTGCCGTCGGGCGAGATGTGCGGGAACCAGTTGTTGAACTCGTCGTTCGTCACCTGCTCCTGGCCGGAACCATCGGGCCGCATGCGCCAGAGCTGCATCAGGCCGGTGCGGGTGGAATTGAAATAGATCCACCGGCCGTCTGGCGTAAACTCCGGGCCGTCGCTCAGGCCGGTCGAGTTCGTGAGCCGGATCTCCTCACCGCCCTCGGCGGGAATCTTGTAGATGTCGTACTTGTCGCTGGTCGCGTCCGGCGTCTCCTTGCGGCCGCCGGTGTAGACCAGCCACTTGGCGTCGGGAGACCAGCCGTGGAAATAGGACGGGGACTTGGGCGTGACCCGCACCGGCGCGCCGCCAGTGGCCGGCAGCTTGTAGATGACCGAGCGACCGCCATCGGCCGGCGTGTGGATGCTCACGCCGAGCATCTTGCCGTCGAAGGTCAGCACATGGTCGTTGTTGTTGCGGCCGATGGTGCCGGTGTCGAGCGGGCCGATCTGCTTCGTGACCAGATCGAAGGTCTGGAGCTGGCCCTTGTCGGCTCCGGGGCCGCTGACGTTGACGATGAGGGTCCGGCCGTCGGGCTTCCAATTAGGCGCCTCGAATTGCACGGGCGAGCTGTGCACGACCTCGAGCTTGCCGGTGTGGACGTTGAGGATCTCGAGATGGGCGCCGATGTAGTCGCGGTAGGGCTGGTAGCCGGCCTTTGGCGGCTGGATGATGCGCACATCCTTGAAGATGATCTCCTCCTTCACCTTTGCGTCGTGTGAGCAAAGGAACAGGCCGACCAAAGCCTCCTCGCCGAGGTCAAGGCCCGTGAGGGTCTGCGACACGAACGGCTCGCCATAGCGGGCCGAGGAAAAGATCCAGGTGTCGCCGCGGCGCTCGAGCTGGACGACATCGCCGCCGGTGAGCGGCAGCACGACCTGCTCGGTGATGGCACCGGCGGTGCGGCGGTATTGCAGCGAGGTGAGGCCGTCACCGCCGTGGACGCAGGCGTCTACGTAGGCCGAGTCGGCGTCGAGGCTCTTCCGCGCGATCCAGCCGGCCTTGCGGTGCGGGTCCACGCCCTGCCCGACCCACTCGAGGCGGGCGCGGACGATGAAGTCACCCTTCAGCTTGTTCCAGGCGAACTGGTGCTGGTCAGTCGTGCCCCACATATTGATACCGGCGGCGCTCATGCGGTAGTGCTGGATCGAGGGGTCGTAGGTGGTGGCACCGGCGATGGCGGGCGCGCCGACGTCAGCGGATTCCGCAAATTGACCGACCGGCGAGCCGGCGGACAGATTGAGACCAAGGACGAGCAAGCCGGCCAGCAGGCCGGTGAGACGGGGTAATTTCATGTCGGGGGGGTTGGGGTAAAAGCACCGGGAACCAGGACTAAATACCACCCGCGGACCGTTTGCCAACGTTATGGCACGGTTTTTTCCTTCCACCCCCGCCGACAGATTACAGGTCAGAATCCCATGCTGACGCCGCCGTCGACAGGCATGATCGTGCCGGTGATGAACTTGGCGGCCGGGGATGCGATGTAGACCGCGGCCCAGCCCACATCGGACGGTTCACCCAGCCGGGCCATGGGCGTGCGGCTCACGATCTTGGTCTTGCGGCCCGGGTCGCCCTCGAAGGCCTTGCGCGACATCGCGGTATCGATCCAGCCCGGGGCGATGGCGTTCACACGCACCCCATGCGGGGAGAGCTCCGTGGCCATGGTGCGGATCATGCCCATCATCGCCGACTTGGCCGCGGCGTAGGCCACCACGAGCGGGATGCCAAACAACGAGGCCATTGAGGCCATGAAGATAATGTTGCCCTGCTTGCGCTCGATCATGCCCGGGAGCACCGCCCGGGAGAGGGCGTGGGCCCCGAAAATATGCGTGCTCATAACCTCCTGCAGTTCCTCCGGGGTGGTGTCGACGGCCGGCTTCTTGAGGTGCTTGCCCGCGTTGTTGACCAAGCAGGTGATGGGACCGTGCTCCTGCGTGATCCGCGCGATCAAGGCCGGGGCCTGGTCGTATTTGGTGATGTCGTGGACCGCATACGACGCCCGCTCCCCCAGCCCCTGCACGGCGGCGGCGAGCTCCGCCTCGCGGCGGCCGACGAGGACGACGCGCGCCCCGGCCGCATGCATGGCCTGCGCCACGGCGAGACCAATGCCGGTGCCACCCCCGGTGATGAGGACGTGCTCGCCGGCCAGCGAGAATGCTTCGGGAAAATTCAGGGATTTGGATGGAGGCATAAAATCAGGCTTTCACCACGGATGGGGACAGAGGGGAAACCAAGGCCGCCCTGTCCGTCATCCTGAACACCGTGAAGGATCCCGCCGCATGCGCGCCCGCGGGCGCGACACTGGACCCTTCGCTCCGCTCAGGCTGCCTGGAATCGAATCTAATCTCCGGGTACATCCGCGTAATCCGTGGTTAAAACAGGTTTGGTCAATGCGACCGATTGAAACCGTCCACAACCTGCCGGATTGCCCGCGTATGGTCCGGCGTGCTGCCGCAGCAGGAGCCGATGATGCCGACACCGATGTCGAGCACTTCGGGGACGTCCTTGGCCATGTCGGCCGGGAGTTGCTTGTAGACGGCCTTGAGGTTCTCGAGCACGGGCAAGCCGGCGTTGGGCTGCACCATGACGGGCAGGCCGCAGGCCTCCCGGTAAAGGCGGCCGACCATCGCGGCACCCTTCATGTCCATGCCGGTCCCGCAGTTGAGCGCCACGATGTGCGCGCCGCGCTCCGCCACGAACTCGGCGGCCTGCTCCGGGGAGATGCCCATCATCGTCTTGTAGAAGGTGCCGTCCAGGGACAGGTCGTAGGCCAGCGAGGCGATGATGCAGGGGGCCTTCGCCGCCCGGGCGGCATCGATGGCCAGGCCCAGTTCCTCGAGCCCGGTCTGGGTCTCGATGATGAGCGCATCCGCCCCGGCCTGCACGAGCGCGACCGCCTGCTCTTCCAGCGCGGCGCGGGCCTCGGCCTCGGACAACTCGCCGTAGGGCTCGAGCAACGCGCCGAGCGGACCGATGTCGCCCAGGACATAACCCGGGCGGCCGCCGAAGGCCTCGCGCGTGATCCGCACGGCCGCGGCGTTGAGCGCCGCCAGCTCGGCCTCGTGGCCATGACGGCGCAGCATGATCCGGCTGCCGCCGAAGGTGTTCGTGATGATGCAATCGGCCCCGGCATCGGCATAACGACGCTGGATGGCGAGCACGCGATCGGGATGCGTGAGGTTCCAGGCCTCGCCGCAGGCGCCCGATTCGAGGCCGGCGAGCATGAGTTGCGTGCCCATGGCCCCGTCGCACACGAGGCGGCGGGTGGTGAGGGCTTCAAGGAGCGGGGGTTGGTTCATGGGGTAAGGCCTTCGGGGTTGGGCGCGTGGTGAGGTGCGTGACAGGCAGGGCAGGCTCAGTTCGGGCGGTCGAGTTCGAGCGCGAGGGCCCGGGCCACTTCATCCGGGCTGCCGGGGCGGGTCTGCTCCTCGCCCCACTTGAGCTCGGCGGTGTAGGCGTCGCCGGAGGTCAACCCCAGCTTCTGCGCCTCGCGGTCGATGCGCTCGGCGAACTTGACGGGCAGGTCCTGCTTCACCTCGCCGAAGTCGTCCCACACCTTCACGGCGGACGGCAGATCGCGCCAATAGAGGATCTGGTAATGCACGAGGTTGCCGGGCGGGCGCTCGGCGGCCACGGCCACGGCCTTCACCCCGGCACGCCCGGCGGGCACCGGGGCGGCCCCCTTGCCCACCAAATAGAGGAACAGGTCCACGGCGTTCGAAGCGTCGGATCCGTAGCCGTCGGCGCCGATCTCGTCGGCGAACATCTGGCTGATCGGCGCGCCGCCGATCGCCATCTTGATGTGGTCATAGCCCGGCTGGTCGAAGCCGTCGACGACGGTCTTCATGTAGGTCATCGTGGTCGTGAGCAGCGCGCTCATCCCGATGATGTCGGGTTTGAACTCGTCCGCGGCGGCCTTGAATTTCTCCACGCTCTGGTCCACGCCGATGTCCTTCACCTCGAAGCCGGCGCCCTCGGCCATCATGCACACCAGGTTCTTGCCGATGTCATGCAGGTCGCCGCGCACGGTGCCCATGAGCAGGCGGCCGACGGAACTGTCGACCGCGCCCTTGGCACTGAGCAGCGGCTTGAGCACGCCCATGCCGGCCTTCATCGCGCGGGCGGCGATGAGGACCTCGGGGACGTAGAGGATGTTGTGTTTGAAATCCTCGCCGACGACGCTCATCCCGGCGATGAGGCCGTCCGACAGGATCTCCTGCGCGGTGCGGCCCTCGGCGAGGGCGGCCTGGGTCAGCTGCTCGACCTCCTTGGCTTTGCCCTCGTAGATGCACTGGTTCATCAAGGCGTAGTCTGGCATGGGGGAAATGGGGTTCGGAGAGGGTTAGGTGGTGGGCGGCGAGCTTGCTCGCGCAGGGAGGGTGGCGTCTGCAAGCAGACCGCCCACGGGGTACATAGGTTCAGGCGCTGCCGAAGTGGGCCTTGTTGAATTCGTCGAGCGCGGCCTTCATCGCCACGATGTTCTCGCGGGGCATGCCGGGACTGGTGCCACCGCCGACAGAGAGCACAAGGCCCTTGCCGTTGTTGGCGCCCTTCTCGAGCACGTCAAGCGTCGCGGCGCGGACCTCCGCAGGGGTGCCGCGGACGCCGACCTCGAGGGGATTGACGTTGCCCATGAGACAGATCCGGTCACCGACCCGCGCCTTCACGTCGGCGATGTCGGTCTGCTTGCCCCAGTTGAGCATGTTGAATCCGCAATCAGGCAGGTGCTCGAGGCAGGCCTCGATCGAGGCGTCGTTATGGTACAGCTTCACCCAATCCTTCGGGAACGCGTCGCAGATGCGCTTCAGGTAGGGGTGGCAGAACTCCTGGTAGTGGTCCTCGTTCACGAAGCCGACGATGTCATCGAGCAGAAAGATGCCCTCGACCGTCGGGCCCATGACTTTCACCTGCGCCTTGAGCCAGTCGATGATCAGGCGCGTGCAGAGGTCGAGGAGCTTGTGGGCCCACTCGGGCTTCTCGACCAGGTCGATCATGAAGTCGCTGGTGTTGCGGGCGAAGCCGGCGGTGCACATCGGGCCGCGGGCCGTGGCCATCGTGAAGATCTCGCCGGTGTCGAGCACCTGCTGGCGCTGCATACGCAGGCGGTGGAGCGTCATGGCCATGAAGGCGTCAGCCTCCACCTCGTACTCGGGCAGCTTGTCCACGTCCTCGATGTTGAAGAGCATGTGGTACTCGCTCGGCGTGTTGTCCTGCCAGAACTTGATCTTCGAGCCGAGGACGGACGGCTCGGCCGCCATGCCGTACTCAAGCCAGTAGCCGGGGACAAAGATGATGTCGGGAAACTCCGCGTGAATCTTCCGGTGCGACTCGAACCACACCTGCGGGTCGAGGAAGAAGTCCATGTGCTTCACGCCGACGTAACCGGGGATCCAGGGGCTGTCGATGATCATGGCCATCGGCACCTTGTTCAGTTTTTCCATGCGCGCGGCGCGTTTGAAGATATCCCATTGGGCGGGTGTCATGAGGAAGGGGAAGTTGAGGGTTTAAGTTTGGGTTCTGGGGCTGGGGTTCTTGCTACTTGAAAATTGGCACGCGTTACCTCGCGCCCTCACGGCGCAATCAGGATTTCCGTGTCGGTCACCTGCAGTTGCACCCCGGCGGCCGTGGCGGCCTCGGCGAGACAGGCCTGCAGCATGACCACCGGGTCCGGGCTCACCTGCAGCCGGCGCAGCAGGCCGTCGCCCTTCTTGGCCAGACCGACCTTGAGCGTGACCTTCAGGCCGCGGCGCTTGCAGGTGACGCGGGTGCCGTCGGGCAGCGCGGCGTTCATCGGCTTGATGAAGGCGTCGACGTAATGCACGCCGACACCGGACTTGTCCGGGAAGACGGTGGGCAGCTTGGCGGCGGCAGTCGGGGCGAGGTCGCAGAGTTTGATCATGAGCGGGACGGGTAAGGGGTTAGGCCACGGGCTGGGGTACGCGTGCCTGGGACAGCGCAAAATGGATTGCCTCAAGGGCCAGGCCCCACTTGTGCGCGCGGCTCGCCGCGGCGCAGTGACAGCCGGCGGGCGCGGGCTCCCGGGCCCAGCCGAAGACGGCCTCAAGCGGCTGGCCCTGCAGCGGGCACTCGGCGGCGATCACGCGAAGGTGGTCGGCCCCGTCGGCCAGGTAGGAACAAGTGAGCGAGTGCCCCTCATCCTCCGGGGCCGGGGTGCAGGCCGCTTCGAGAATGACCGGCTGCTCCCCCGCCCCACTGAGCCGCAGGTGGTAGTCGAAGGCCAGCGGTTGATTCGAACAGGTGGTGCCGTCGAACCGGAAGCGTGCCGCAAGCGTGCCGTCCGGTTGCGGGATGAGGTGGACGCGCTCGGCGGCCCATTTGCGCAGAGCCCGGGCGTTGACCGTGTAGCGGATAGTCGCTCGGCCAGGCTCCGACTGGCCCAGGGTCCGGTTGGAGACCAGAGCTGCGTGCTGCCGATACGGCGCCCGCCGGTAACGACACGGGGAGAACGAACATCCCTCGCACGGGGTGGCCAGTGCGGCCGGCCGCCCTGCGGCCACCGGGGCGAGCCCGAATACCGCCAGCATGGATTTTTTCGGATTCAACATCCCGCTGGAGAGCACCTGCAGCGGACCGGGCAGCGGGTGCCCGAGGCCTTGGGTGAGGAGATCAAAGAGCCGGTTCTGCTCAGCCACGTCCCACCCCGCATAACCCGGGCTGTAATGGGGCACGGCCATCAAGCCGTCGTGGCCGGCCGCGTCACACAGGCGGCCGCTCGTGCGGGCGATGAGGTCCTCGACGACGGCCGAGCCGTAGGTCTCGAGGAAGAAATACTCATCGGGCTTGCCCTCCTGCCAGAGCTGCCGCGCCTGCGTCTCGCATTCTGCGCCGGCACTCACGGCGACCAGGACGGCCCCGACGGCCCCGTGCGCCCGGAGATGGTCGAGCAGGCGGGCCGAGGGAAATTCCACCCCGTCGAGTTGCAGGGTAGCGCCGGCGGATTGGAGTTCCACCCGGCGATGATAAGTCCAGGGCCGGCCGTGCCGCGCATACCAATCACGCGCCCCCGCCATGAGGTCGCGCACCCGCCCGTCCGGTTCGTGGCTGGGCGGATACCCGAGCAGCCGCCGGAATTCGGCATCCTGCACCTGATAGTCGGGTTGGGCGTCGTGGGTTTCCATGGCTTCAGCTTTCGGCCACCGGGGTGCCGCCCACCGGGGCGAACTGGCAACCCTCCACGAAATAATCGAAGAAGCCCGGGTGCGTCTCGAGGCGGCAGTGCTGCACCCGTGAGACGAGCGCCTCCAGCTCGGCGCGCTTCGCCCGGGAAAGCAGCGCGATGCAGGCTCCCTCGACGGACGCGTTGCCCACCTGCACGATCTTGTCCGCGGGCAGATTCGGGATGAGCCCGATGCGCTTTGACGATTCCAGGTTCAGGTGCCGGCCGAAACCGCCGGCGAGGTAGAACACGTCGAGCTGCGGGTAATCGATGCCGTATTCGGCGAAGGCGATCTGCAGGCCGGCCACGTTCGCGCCTTTGGCCTGGGCGAGCACGTTCACATCGCTCTCGTTGAAGGTCACGGGCCGGTCGCCGTCGCTCGCGACCACAAAATCCTGGCCGGCTTCCTCAAAACGCCCGAGCTCGTTCATGCGGCCGGTGCGCCGCAACTCGCTGAGCAGGTCCACGAGGCCGGAGCCGCAGAGCCCCTCGGCCGGGACGTCGCCGATCACGCCGGTTTCCACGCGGCCGTCGTCATGGAGTCGCACCTTCTCGATCGCCCCCGGCAGGCCGGGCATGCCGCAGGTGATCTGGCCGCCCTCGAAGGCGGGGCCGGCCGGGCAGGAGGCGGCGAGGACCTTGTGCCGGTTGCCGACGATGAGCTCGGTGTTGGTGCCGATATCCATCACCGCGACAACGCGCTCCTCATGAGCCAGGTCGATGGCGAGCATGCAGGCGGCCGCATCGGCGCCGACGTGCCCGCTGATGATCGGCAGACCCAGCACGCGGGCCTGCGGGTGGATCGGCAGGCCGAGCCGGCGGGCCGTGTCGGTGAGCGTGGTGGTCGTGCGGGTGCCCGCCGCGATCTCGAGCTCGGTCAGCGACTGGTAGGGACTCTGGCCGATCGAGTGAACGGAGAGCCGGAAAAAAAGGTCCCGCATCGTCGAGTTGCCGGCGAGGACGACCTCATAGATCGAGCGCGGATCGACGGGGAACTCCGTGATGGCCCGGCTGAGGTAGCCGGTGAGCGTGCGCTGCAGCGTCTTGGTGCGGTCCTCCGTGTCGTATTGGATGCGCGCCATCACGTCGGAACCACCGAAACGCTGGGGATTTTCAAACGAGGAATCGGCGATGACCTCGCCGGTCTCGAGATTCAGCAGCCGGATCACGATCGTCGTCGTGCCGAGGTCGATGGCGAGGCCATGCAGCGGGCCGGTGCCCCGGTCGATCTCGACGCCGTCGAGCAGGATGCGCTCGCCGTCGCGCGTGACGGCGGGATCAAGCTGCCAGGTGCGCGGCCCGGTGGGCAGGGCGAAGGCGTGTTTCTCGATCTTCATCGTGCCCCGGCGCATGGTGGCGCAACGCACGGTCCCGGCCTCGGCGGCGATCCGGGTGCAGCACGAGAGACGGAAGTTGCCCTTGAGGTGCTTCTCCTCCGGGCCGGGCGGCGAGAGGCGGTCCATGCCCGCGGTCACCTCGACGACGCACTCCTTGCACTTGCCCTGTTTTTTGCAGGAGGTGGGCACCGGGATGCCGAGGCGCTCGCCGCAGGCGAACAACGTCTCGCCCGGCGCAGCCGGGGCGACGAGGCCATTGAAATGCAACTCGACGCTCATGGAGTCGGTTGTAGGGCGGGGTCGCCGACGGAGGCTTGGCGGAGATGGCGAAGCAACCCCGCCTTTGTGCGAGCATGATATCGCGTACGAGGCGGGGTTCGGCGACCCCGCCCTACAACAAATCCTGCACAACCCCACCTCACCGCTTCCCCTCCAGCGCCATGATCCCGGCCTTCATGAAACCCAGGGCGTAGGCCATGCCCGCGTGCCAGGGGGCGGCGCAGCTCATCTGCGGCGCGTGGTCGGGAATGATCACGCCCGCGAATCCGTTCTTCTTCAGAATCGCGAGCACGCGCAGCACGTCGACCTCGCCGTCGTCGATGAAGGTCTCCTTGTAGTGTGGGACCTTGTCCCGGACGTTGCGCAGGTGCACGTAACCGAGCCGGTTTTGCCGGGCGTATTGGTCGACCACGTCGTAGATGTCGCCCTCCGTCATCTCGGCGAGCGAGCCGACGCAAAACTCAAGCTGGTTGGCCGGGCTCGGGTTGAGGTCGATGACCTTCTGGTAGAGCGACGGCTGGTAGACGAGTCGCGGCTGGCCGCGGATGAAGGGCAGCGGCGGGTCGTCGGGATGCAGGGCCAGGCGCACGCCGGCTTCCTCGGCCACGGGCAACACCTCATCGAGAAATCGCTGCAGCCGGGACCAGAGCTGCGCGTGAGTCGCGGACGGAATCGTGCCGGTCTCGCGTCCCGGCGCGGTGGGATCGACGACCATGTTCCAGACGAGACCGTTGGGCATGGGCAGATCGTACGGACCTTCCATGCCGACGGAGGGCGCGTCGCCGCGCGCGTAGTTGCCCTTGGTGCGGCCGGCCACGCCCGCGATGGAAAAATTGTAGCCCATGATCGGGATACCGGCGCGACCCATCCGGCGCAGGATCGTCTTCACGTTCTCGATGTGCTGCGTGCGTTTCGGACCATCGAGCAGGATGTCGCCCCAGTGCGCGGGGTCGAAATTCTCGATCGCCTCCAGCGTGAGCCCGGCGGCCTCGACGCGCTGGCGCAACTCCGTGAGTTCCTCTTGGGTCCAGAGTTGGTCGGGGTCGCCCGCTTGGCCCCAGCCCCAGTCGGTGCCGAGCGGCTGGTCGTCGGTCGCCGAGTGTCCCGCCCCACCCCGGAAATAGTCCACGAGATGCGCGATGATGTGGGTGGCGCCGGCCTGCTTCGCAAAGGCGAAGTTCTCCGGCGTGAGCATGTGGCGGTAAAGGCCGAGACCGAGCTTCATGGGGGTAGGCGGGGCAGCCTACCGGCGCCCCCACCCCAAGCGACCCCGCCTTTGGTCAACGGTTGATTCGCGCTAACGCTTCCTAAGCGAGGCTCCCTCAATCCATTTGCTCTCAACCATTTCCGTTCGTGGATTGACCGGAATACCCAGGTCGCGGTTGGCGATGCGGGCGGCGAGCAATTCCACCGCCCACGAGCCCATCACCTGCTGGTTTTGCTGCAGCCCGGCGAAGCCCGACCCCTCCACTTCGTGACTCAGCACCACGACCCCGAGACTCTTGGGAATGCTGATCTGCAACCGCTTCAACACGGCCCGGAACCGGGCGATCATATCAGGCAGGTGGACAAACACGATGACGTCGGGCCGGTGGTCGACCAGCCAGCGCGTCAGGGCCGGCTCCTCAACCTCGCGCAGGCGCAACATCGGCAGCGCGGCATCGGCCCCCAGCCGGTGCTCACACCAGGCGAGGTAAGCCCCGGAGTGCGCATAGGCGCTGCGGGTGTCCTCGTTCATTCCCAAGACGAGGCCGGGGCGGCGGTAGCCCAGGGCGTGCACGCGATTGAGGGCGTGCAGGGTGTCGTTGTAGAAATGGCTCGTCACCCGGTGGAGCGGGGTGCGGATGCTCAGGCCGACGGTGACGACCGCCTGCCCGCCCAGTTCGTCGGGAAACTCCTCGTCGAAATCGGGACTGCCGAAACACAGTAACCCGTCGACTCCCCGGGTCTCCAAGATGGCGGAGAAGCGCCGGTTGGTCATGCCCGGCGCCCGCAACCAGAATGGCTCGAGCCGGTAGCCCAGCTCGCGCGCGCGCCGCAGCATGCCGTCGTGGATGGCGGCCAGATGCTTGGACTGCTCCCACGGCCGGGCGCTGTCGTAGAACGAAATCACGCCGAAACAGGCAAGTTGGCGCACATCCCGCGGCTTCCGCAGGTGGCGCATCAGGTCGACGATCCGCGCGTCGGGTTCGTAATGAAGCTCGCGGGCCAGCGCCAGCACGCGCGCCTTCGTCGCGGCCGAGATGCGCGGGCTGTCGCGCAACGCCAGCGAGACCGCCGAGGGCGACACCCCGGCCAGTTTCGCGATGTGGCGGACGTTCATGGGTTCAACAGTTAACCTCGGTGGCGCGCGGGGCGAGCGGGAAGCACGGACGGAACCGGCCGGTTCAGTGACCCGCGGGCCGCAGCAGCCGGTTGGCCCAGGCGAGGAAGTGGCTCATATTGGAGCGGTCCTCGTGGCCGCCGTCGTGCTGGCGCCAGGCCAGCTCGCCGTCGAGCAAGCCGGTGTTGACCGGCGGCATCCGCGCGGCGCGGTAATCCTCGGTCACCCCCAGATCCTTCGCGCCAAGCAGCCGGTACGCGGGCCCGGCGGCCACCGTGGCCATGTAGCTGCCCGGCTGGTCGAGCCACAGGGCGTCACCCCGTTCCGGGATGCCATAGCTGACGAAGGCCGGACGCGGCGCACACAGCGCGAGCAACTGATGCGACTCGACCGGAATGTCGTTCGCTGTCTTCGCCCCAAACGTGGATTCAGCCGCGGCATATTTCAGGAAATTGCCCGCCATCCAGTGGTAGGCGCCGGAGCTGGCCAGATTCTCCACCGAC
Source organism: Lacunisphaera limnophila (assembly GCF_001746835.1). Taxonomy (NCBI): domain Bacteria; kingdom Pseudomonadati; phylum Verrucomicrobiota; class Opitutia; order Opitutales; family Opitutaceae; genus Lacunisphaera; species Lacunisphaera limnophila. The sequence continues at coordinate 723,629 of NZ_CP016094.1, forward strand.
TCGCCGAAGTCACGGCGATGTGGTTTCATCCCGCCCTCGCCCGAGGAGCCGATCAGCACGACCGCGAAGCGCGGCTCCAGCGCCATCGCGACGAGCGCGGCCTTGCCGTAGCGGGAAACGCCCTCGATGCCGACGCGCTTGGCGTCCACCGCGGGCAGGGTCTCCAGGTAGTCGAGCGCACGCGATGCGCCCCAGGCCCAGGCCCGCAACGCGCCCCATTGCTCGGGCGTGCGCCGCTGGCCCTGGTTCACCAAACCGATGATGCCAGCCGTGAGGCCGGCACCATGGTCGGCCTGGATGCTCGTGGGGCTGAGCCAGACGTACCCCCAGCCGGCGGCGATGAGCTGGTCGGGGGACGGCGGGACGGGCGGTTCGTACATCCCCGGGAAACTGAAACCCGGCTCATCCGGCATGCTGCCGGAACCGAACATGATCAGCATCGGCACCGGGCCGCGCGCCTCGGCGGGCAGCACCACGGCCATCTTGATGGCCACGGCGACGTCGGGATGAGCAGTATTGTCCACTCGCCCGATCACCTGCTGCGCCACCACCGGACGGCCACCCACGGCGGTTTCGACCGTGCGAGCCACTTCCCATTTAACGCCCGGCATCTGGGTCGGCACGCGTCCGACGATTTCCCGTTCCAGATCCTCGACGATCTCCGGACGGCGCTCGCGCCACCACTGTTCCGCGGTGGTGATCTTGGCACCGTCCTTGAGCGTCAGCAGTTCCGGCCAGTCCGGGTACGGGTTGGCCCGGGCCTCGTCATAATTGGGCGGCGTGGTCGAGCCGGGGTTGGGATTGCGGCCGGGCCGCAGCTGCGTGATCCCGAGCTGGCGGAGCATGTCGGCATGATCCTCCTGCGTCAGCCGGCCAAGACGCGCACGCTCCTCCGGGCTCACTTGCCAGAACGGCACCGGCTGGCCGGCACGCGGGCTCTCGGGCGGGCCGAGGTGGCTCGGACGGACCCCCGGCGCCGGGCGCGGGCCGCGGGCCGGTGCAGTCGCGGGCACCGGCGCCGTGTCGATGACGATGCGCTCGAGCACGACCCCGGGCGTGACGAGCCAGAACTTGAGGGTGTGTTTTCCGGGGACCGCGAGCCGGTGCGTGGTCGCGACGCGGCGCACGCTGTCGGCCACCGCGGCCTCCCAATTGGACTGGGGCGCCCAGGTGCCGACCTTCACGACCTGCGGCGGCTCGTCGTCGATCGAGATACCGTAACGCAAGCCCTCGCCCGATTGGAAATCCAGCGAGGGAGCCAGGTGGACCTCGACCTTGATCTCGCCGGCCGAGAACGTGTGCAGGTCATACTCGAGGCGGGGCGAGTTGCCGCTGGGCACAACCGCGGGTTGCGTCACCGGCATCGTGGTGACTCCGCCGAGGGTGCGACCGAAGCCCGGCAACACCTTCCATTGCGTGTCCCCGGTCTGAATGAACCGGTCATAGTGCGGGGCATCGATGGCGAGGTGCCGGTCCTGCTCGACGAAGCCGGCCACCTCGCCGGTGGGCCGGTGCACGGGCAGCTGCACGGCAAAGCTGCCGGCTGCGCCGGCATCGATCGTGACGGTGGCCGTTGCGCGCCCGGCGGGCACCGCCGCCCAGTCGGCGCCGAGCTCCAGGCGCACCGAGCGGTCGGTCACCCGTCCGCCGGTGGCGGAGAGCTTCACCCACGGCTGGTCGGCCGTGACCGTGAAATCGAAAGGTGCCGCGCCGCGGTTGAAGACTTCCACCCAGCGGGTCGCGGCCGGCGCCAGCGCGAGGAGCTCCGGCAACACCGGACGCGGCGCACCGTAGACCGGCCAACCGAATTCCGCGCCCTCGATGGCTGCGCCAAGCGAGGCACCGGCACGGGGCAATACCTCATGCACCGCGGGCATGACCTCCATCTCGGGCGACTGCCAGTACGTGTAGCCAAACTTAATCTGACTCGCCATATGGTTCCACTTGCCGCCACCCAGCTGGTGATACTGATCCGCGAGCGCGCGGTCGGCGGCGAACAACTCGCGCGCGCGGGCCGCGTGGACGTTGGCGTCGGTGCGCCCCTGGCGGGCGTGCAGCCGGTTGAGGCCGGTCGCGACATAAAGCTCGTGCACCCCGGCGCCGGCCTGGACGGGATAAAGCACGAGTTGGAAGAAGGCGTCGTGATACTCCGGCGCGAGGGCGGCCCGAACCTTCTCCGCGCGGGCCACGAGATCTTGCCACTCGGCCAGCACGCGCTCGGCCTCGCGGTGGTTGGTCAGGCTGTAGGTGTCGGGCGTCAGCAACTCGGGCGTGCGGCGGCGGTTGAGCTTCGAATAGCCGTTGATCAGGGCCGCGATCTCGGTCGCATGCTTCGCGCCGAACTCGCGCTCCGCCCACTGGCGGGAATAGTCGGAAAGTTTCTCGTAGGGCCAGCGGGCCGGATCCCACGCGTAGCGGAGGAAGAACTCGAGGGGGAACTCCATCGGCTTGAGGTCGCCGACGTTGACGATCCAGATGCGGTTGGCCTCGAGCTGCCACGCGAGGTGCATCTGCTCCCAGACCTTGGTGATAGGCGTGACGTTGGTCCACTTGTAGTTCCGCGGCCCGCCGACGTAGTCGAAGTGATAGTAGACGCCCGCGCCGCCTTTCCGCTTCCGCTCCTCCGGTGTGGGCAGACGGCGGATATTGCCCCAGTTGTCATCGCACCACAGCAGGATGACGTCGTCGGGCACGCGCATGCCGGCCTCGTAATAATCCTGCACCTCCTTGTAGAGGGCCCAGAGCTGCGGGGTCTGCTCCGCCGGTTTGCCGGAGACTTCGGCAATGATCTGGCGTTGGTCGGCGACGATGCGTTCGAGGAGGTGGGTGTTGGTCTCCGCGGTCATGGCCTCGTCGCCGTCGCCCCGCATGCCGAGGGAGTGGATGCTCTCGTAATCCTTCACGCGCTCGACGCCGCCACGCCAGAAGTCACGGAGCACGGCGTCGTTGCTCGTGTAATTCCATGCCCCTTTCCCATATTTGCCCCACTCGGCGTGGGCGCGCATCAGCGGCTCGTGGTGCGAGGTGCCCATGACGATGCCATACTCGTCAGCGAGGCGCGGGTTGGCCGGGTCGTCATCGTTGAAGGCCCGCGGCAGCCACATGGCCGGCCAGAGGTAGTTGGCGCGCAGACGCAGCATGAGCTCGAACAGGCGCGTATAAAAGGTGTGGTCGAATTTCCCGAATTTCTCATGCACCCAGCCGGTGAGCGCTGGCGCCTCGTCGTTGAGGAAGAGGCCGCGGTATTGGACCACCGGGCTATCGACCACCGTGCGACCGGGGGCGAGGAAGAGCTCCGCGCTTTTTTTCACCGGGACATCGGCCCACCAATACCAGGGGGACACGCCGATCTGCTCGGAAATCTCGTAGATGCCGTAGATGGTGCCCCGCTTGTCGCTGCCGGCGATGACCAGCGCGCGCTCGACGCCGGGAAAGGGCTGTTCGACGGTCTCGATCACAAAGGCCTCCCATTTTCCCCGGATGGCGGTGACATCCAGTTTCCCGGCGGCCACCAGCCCGTCGATCAGGCTGCTCCGCCCCACGGTGCCGATGAGCACGGCGACGGACGCCGCCCCGGGCTGGCCGGATTGGAGTTCCGGTTTCCGGCCGGTCACGCGCTCGATGTCCGCTTGCAAGTCGCCTGCCGCCCGTCGGACACCCGGCCAGTCCTCCTCCGCCGCATAGAGCGAAGCGGTCCGGTCCCCGCGACCAAGGCTAGCGCCCCGGGCGTGGCGGCGGTCGCCCGCAGGGGACGGTCACCGGGGGCGGCCCGCAAGGCCAGGGACCCAACCGACAACAGGAGAAACAGGAGCGCTTTCAGGATGGATCTGCTCATGGGAAAAGGACCAAGGGGTGGACGCGGCCGGCGCCCGCGGGGAAAGGCGGGCCGTCAACCGCGACCATCCGGGAAGCGAGCGGGAAGGCAATCCCCCGGCAAACTTTGTCGCGCTAAGATAAGACCGCCCACCCGGCTCGGGCGCAAAAAAACCTGCCACCGGTGAGGATGGCAGGTTTTAAGAAAGAGTCCCTAACCCAAGGAACTTTCCCCTATGCCCTGAGCAAAAACGATGCGGGCGGTCTGAGGCAAAACGCCCTGTAGTCTAACAGTAGCGTAACGGCCCCGGGCCGGAGGTTTTTACTCCGCGCGCCAATCGCCCCGCGTGATAGGTGCCATTAGCCCGGGTGTCATTGCGTCCGCATTCTTCCCGCCGGTCACGGACCGGTTTGCCTTTGACCGGAATCAGGTCCATTTCCTTCCGACCTTTCGCGATGCTTGCCCCGCTCCACCCCCTGCCCGGCCGTCCCCTCGGCTTTGATGCGGCCATTTCACCGCGCCGGTGGGTGTCCCTGTTGGGCGCCGGCCTGCTGCTCGCCGCCGGGTGCGCCCGGCAGGAACCGCCGGCGACGACCGCTGCCCCGGCCCCGGTGCTGCCCGGAATCCGCGATGACTCGACGCGTTTCACCGCGCAATCCGTCGGCGGGGCCATCGGCCGGCCGCCATGGATCGCCCACGTGCTCTCGGTCGACCTCGACCAAGACCGCCGCACCGATCTGCTGTTTTGCGAGGCCCAGGACAACGAGGTCCGCTGGCTGCGCCAGACGGCCCCCGGCGTCTTCGAGGAAAAGCTGCTCGCCGGGGGTCTCAAGGCCCCGGTCCACGTCGAGACCGCCGACATGGACGGCGACGGCGACCTCGACGTGCTGGTCGCCAGCATGGGCGCGGTGTTTCCCAACAACGACCTCATCGGCACCATCTACATCCTGGAAAATGACGGCCGCCAGAATTTCACCCCGCACGCGGTCTTGGAGAACACGACCCGCGCCGTGGACGTGCGCGCCGCGGACCTCAACGGCGACGGCCGCCTCGACCTGGTGCTCGGCCAGTTCGGCTACGACCAGGGCGAGATCGCGTGGCTGGAACGCACCGGCCCCTGGGAATTCAAGCGCCACGTCCTGCTCGAGCTCTCCGGCGCGATCAACGTCGTCGTCGCCGACTTCAACGGCGACTCCCTCCCCGATATCGTGGCCCAGATCTCGCAGCAGTGGGAGGAAATCCATCTCTTCGAAAACCAGGGCGGCGGCCGCTTCACCGCGCGCCGGCTCTGGGGTTCCACCAACGAGGACTACGGCAGCAGCGGCCTGACCGTGGCGGACATGAACCGCGACGGCCGGCCCGACATCGTCTTCACCAACGGCGACGGCTTCGGCCCGGCCGCCACGCCCGGGCCGCGCCCGTGGCATGGCGTGCAATGGCTCGAAAACACGGGCGGCGGCTCCTACCGCTACCACCGCATCGCCTCCCTCCCGGGCGCCTACGGGCCGCAGGTCGCGGACGTCGATGCGGACGGCGAGCCGGACATCGTCGTCACGACGGCCTATGCCGACTGGAACAACAAGAACCGGAATGTCATCACGTTGATGTGGTATCGGAATGACGGCCGCGCCCGCTTTGAACCGCACCTGATCGCCCGCACCCCGAAGGACCAGATCACAGTCGCCACGGGGGATTTTGACGGCAGCGGCCGGGTGTCCCTCGCGACCGGCGGCTTTTATATCTATCCGCCCTACGACGCCATGAGCCGCATCACGGTCTGGCGGCAGCAGCCCAAGCCATGAACCAGCGCCGACTCTTCGTGATCCTCGCGGTGGTCGCCGGTGCCCTCCTCCTGGGTGGGGCAGCCTGGGCGTGGCAGGCCGGAGGCACCCAGCGCGCCGTCGCCGCCGCCCTCCCCGCCCCGCCGGACCTCACTGCCGCCCCCGCCGCGGTGCGTGATCGCATCCTCGCCGCCGACGCACGGGCCCGCGGCCGGTTCACCGCGGGGGCGGGTCTGCGCGAATTGAGTCGGCTCTACCACGCCAACGGCTATCCCGACGAGGCACTCCGCTGCTACTTCGGGCTGCGGCAGCTCGAACCCACCGAGGCCCGCTGGTACCATCTCGCGGCGCTCCTCACCGCCGGCTACGGCGAGCTCGAGCCGGCCGTGGAACTGTGGCGCCGCGCAACCACCCTCGACCCGACCTATGCGCCCGCCTGGCTGCGCCTCGGCGAGACCACCTTCAAGGCCAACCAACCGGCCGAGGCCGAGGCCGCCTTCAATGCCGCGCTGCGTCAGGCGCCGGATGATGCCTACGCGCTCTTCGGGCTCGCGCGCCTCGACTTCGAGGCCGGCCGCTGGGAACCCGCGCGGCAGAAACTCGAGACCGTCGTGAGCCGGACCAATTACACCCTCGGCTATGATCTCATCGTCAGCCTCTACGAACGGCTCGGCCAGGCCGACCGGGCCAAGGCGATCCGCGCCAGCGCCAAGGCCTCCGGCGCCTACCGCGATCCGGCCGACCCGTGGGTTGACGCCCTCATCGAGGACTGCTTCGAGCCCTACCGGCTCGGCATCGCCGCCGGCAACCTTGCCCGCAGCGGCGATCCCGCCGGCGCCGTCCGGCTGCTCCGCCGCGCCGTCGAGGTCACGCCGGACGATGTGTCCGCGATCTTCCAGCTCGGCACCCTGCTCATCCAGCAGCGTGACATCCCCGGGGCCATCGAACAGCTGCGCCGCTGCACGGAATTGTCGCCGGACTTCTCCGACGGGTGGGCCAACCTGAGCGCGCTGCAGGCCAGCATCGGCGAGACCGCTGCCGCCGCCCGCACCCTGGCGGAAGGCCTTCGCCAATGCCCGGACTCGCCGGGCCTCCACCTCCAGTTGGCGCGCAACCTCCAGCAGGCCGGCCGCATCGCCGAGGCCATCCCGGAGTTCCAGACCTCGATCCGCCTGCGCCCCAACGAACCCGAGGCCTACCTCGAACTCGGCAACCTGCTCATCCGACAGGGCCGCAACGCCGAGGGCCTGGCCGTGGTCGAGCAGGCCCTGGTGGCCGAACCCGGCAACCCGATGGCGCTGAGCATCCTCGCCTTCAGTGCCATCCACTCCGGGGACGAGGCCGAGGCCCGGCGCCGGCTGGCCACCGTGCGGGAGCAACCGCGCGTGCCGGCGGCCCAGACCGCGCAGCTCAACAACGCGTTCCGCGAGAAGTTCGGCCGCGCGCCCTGAACCCGCTCAGCGCCGCGTGCGCAACGCGACGAAGATCACCTGCATGGGCCGTTGGGTCGTCCAGTCCCCCTGCAAATGCCAGCGCACCACCTGGGTCCAGTCCATCTGCGAATCCCGGCCGGGCTCGATGCCATTGAGTTGAAATTTCTCGCGCCGGGCGCGCAGCCAGACGGGCTGACCCGGCACGAGCTGATCCACCGGCACCCGGGCGCTGACCTGTGTGCCATCGGCATCGTTCAGGGCGATCGTGATCTCCGGGACCTCGTTGCCCGGCAGGGTCCCGAGCGCCACCTCGACAAATACCACCCCACTCAGATCCATCGCCGGCACGATTTCGCGGCCCAAGCCGCCGTTGCCCTGGGCCCCCTTGCCCCCGAGGATGGCGTGGCCACTCGCGGTGACAGTGTATTTACCCTCCCACGTGGAATAGGAAAAGAGGCCCGGCAGTTCCGCCCGCAAATCCACCATCATCTTCGTGCCCCCGCCTCCCGCCGGAGGCAGGGGTGCATCCTCGGCCCGGAGGAAGGCAGTTGCGGACAACAGTAGCAGACACAGGGATAAACCGGATTTTTTCATAGAAAGGGGCAGAAAGGTTTTAGCCGGCTCATCGCGGATGGACCAGGGTGTGCATGATACCGCCATTCGGCTCGATCGCGTGCGTGGAACTCGTGCCATCAGACCAGGTGACGGTGAAGGCACGTGCGGGCGTGGCGCTGGGATAGCTGAAGAACACAGCCGGGGAAGACTGGGAGTAGTAGCCGGAACCGGCGGTGATCGCGGCCGTGCGGGTCGAGCCGTCGGCGAGGGTGAGCGTTACCGTTGCGCCGATCGCCGTCGGATTGCCCGCCGGGCCCTGCAGCACCACGCGCAGCGGTTGCTGGCCGGCGACTCCCCGGTGCAGGAAAGCCAGCGCAGACTCGTCATTGCGGCTGGCGACCAGGTCCGGCCAGCCGTCGGCATTGCGATCAGTCACGACCAGCGCCTTCGCGTCGCCGGGCACCAGCAGACCGCTCGTTTGCGGATCGAGCGCCCGGAAGCCGCCGCGGCCGTCACCGGCCAGCAGCAGACCCACCCCGCCACTGAAGCGTCCGAGCGAGGGCGCCGGTGCGTGGGAGTTTTGCACCAATGCAAGATCCACGTGGCCATCGCCGGTAACATCGAGTGCCACCATGCCCTGTACCGGGGCGAGTTGGACTTCCCACGGCAAAGCCACGAAGCGATGCGGGCCGACCGGTTGGCTCAGATAGAGCCCGCTGCGCAGCTCCGTCGCGTCGAAGCGCCGGGCCTTGGCCAGGCGCTCGGCGCCGAGGACCTCGGTCAGCGTAGCCTTCGCGTAGTCGTTATGCCGGGGGAAGCGGCGCAGCAGGCCCGCGACGCGCGGCCCGAGCTCATTGCGGGTGCGACGTGGATAGAGCTGGTTGTTCTCCTGCACCGCCTCGATGACCTGCGGCGGACCGCCGTCCCCGAAGCGACCGTGGAAGAGATAGGCCGGACCTTCGCGGTAGGGTGTGTTCAATCCCGCGTTGCCCACCGCGTAGTCGGGCCGGCCATCGCCGTTGAAATCGGCGGCGACGATCGAAGCCCAAAAGCCAGAGGCAGAAAAACCCTGCGCGGCACTGCGATCAGTAAATCCCAGACCTTGCTCGTTGTGGAGGTAAACGACCGGGCCCCACTCGGTGGCGAGCAAGAGATCCGGCCAGCCGTCGGCGTCGAGATCGCTGAAGCTTGCCGAGGTGATCAGGCCCAGTTCGCCGTTCTGGGGCAGGGGCATCTCGGAGAAGCGTCCACCGTCGTTGCGCAGGAGCACGCTGCGGGGCGGGAGCGGGTATTTGCCCGGCAGCACGCGGGCGCCGAGGAAGACGTCGAGGTCCCCATCGCGATCGAAGTCGGCCGCGGTGACGGCTCCGGTGCTCTGCGGCAGGGCCGGCAACGGCGCGGACGTGAAGCCCGTGGCGGTGCCGAGGTGCAGCTTCGGCTGATAGTCGGCCCCCATCGGCCGGCTCGTGCCCGCCTTGGTTTGCAGCAAATCAGGCAGGCCGTCGCCGTTGGCTTCGAAGACAAGCAGGGGGCCGTCATCCAAGGCGTCGGCGAGCGCGAAGCCTGTGAGGGGATCCTTCGTCGTACCGCCAAGCAGGAGCTGTTCGCGGCCGTCCTTCGGTAATACCGCGAGGGCGGGTCCGCGCCGGTCAAAGCGGAACGGCAGCAGCGCCTGCGGGTTGCTGTCGGTCTCGGGTTGCTCGCGCGCCTGCAACTCGAGCGTCTGCGCGGTGAAGAGCGCGGACGGTTGAACCGGGGCTTCCGGCCGGGCCGGGCCCGCCGGTTCCGTAATCGTGAGTTTTTGGTCCGCGCTGAGGTTCGTGAAACGCTGCCGGTGGCCGCTGGGCCACTCGACCGTGAGCGTTTTGATGACCTCATCTTTCCCCAAACCAAAGTGCAGCACCGGCTCGCTCGTCGAGAGGTAACCGCGCGCCAGCACCAACGTGCGCACCTGCCGGCCCAACGCACTCTCGACTCGCACCGTCGCGCCCACGCCAAAGCGGTTTGAGGTGGTGCCCCGCAACGCCACCACCAACCGGTGCCCCGTGTCGCTGTCGTTGCGCAACACCGTCGGCCCCGCCTCGTAGTTGCCGTACACCAGGTCCAGGTCCCCGTCCCCGTCAAAGTCTCCCGTCGCCGACCCAAAACTCACTCCCACCTGCCCCAGCCCCCACGCCACCCCCACCTCCTCAAACGCCAAGCCACCTTGGTTCCGGTACGCCAGGTTCCGCTCCGCAAACACCGGCGCCGCTTTTTCGAGGCGCATCCCCGCCTCCAGACTCTCGCTCGCCGAGATATCCTGCACCAAGTCGGCGTTATGCAACTCACGCACCATGCCGTTGGTGACATGCAGGTCGAGTCGACCGTCGTTGTCGAAATCCTCGAATCGCGGCGACCAGGTCCAGTCCGTGCCGGCCATTCCCGCCAGCCAGGCCCCTTCGCGCAGCCGGGCGGTGCCGGTACCGAGGTAGAGCATGCTGCGCATGTACTGAAAAACACCCGGCGGATGCACGGCCGTGTCCAGCATGGCGCGGATCTTCGCCGTGCCGCGCTGGTCCTTCTCGCGCGTGCTCGTGGCCATGTCCGCGACCAGCAGGTCGGCCCGGCCATCGTTGTCCACGTCACCCAGGTCGGCGCCCATCGAGGAATGCGGGGTCTGGTCGACCGCCCGGCCGATGACGTCGGTGAAGGTGCCGTCGCGGTTGTTGCGGTAGAGAAAATCCGGCACGGCGTAGTCGTTGGCGACATAGAGATCCGGCCACCCATCCTCATCGTGATCCCACCACGTTGCCGAGTGCCCCGCCGTTTCGCCTCCGGCCATGCCCGCCGTCATCGTGACATTCTCGAAGGTGCCGTCGCCGCGATTGCGGAACAGGTAGTCCGGCTGGCCTTGCGGCGCCTTGACCGTGTCGAGCAGGTTCGTCTGCACATACACGTCGAGGTCGCCATCGCGGTCGTAGTCGCAGAAGGCGGCCTGCCCGCTCGCATCCACGACCGCCAGCCCGCGCGCCGCCGCTTCCTCGCGGAAGGTGCCGTCCCCGCGATTCATGAACAACAGGTTCGGTACGCCAAAACGGGAGAGATACAGGTCCAGCCGGCCGTCATTATCGACGTCGGCAAACGCCGCGCCTTGCGTCCAACCCGCTGGCTTGCCCGGCTCGCTGATCCCGGCCTGCACCGTCACCTCCTCAAACTTCCAGCCGCCCAGGTTGCGGAACAGCCGGCTCGCCTCCGTCTTGCTTACCACAAACAGGTCCACGCGGCCGTCCCCGTCAAAATCCCCCACCGCCACCCCCGTGCCCATCGCGCCGAATTTGAATTCCTGGAATTTCTCCTTCCACATCCGCGGGTCGGCGTAGCGGTTTTCCGCCACGATGCCGGTCTGGGCCGCGGGCATCGTCGCAAACAAAGTCGCCCCGCGTGGCGCACTCCGCACCGCCAGCGGCTCGGCCACCACGCCGGTGCTGGGCAGGGCCCACGGGGCGAGGCCAAACCAGCCGAGGATCAGGCCGCTGAATCGCAAGATGCGCCGCGCTCTGCCACCGGACCGGTCGCAGATTGGCCCTACCCCGGACGTACACTTATCTGAAAGATCAGCGCGTGGCATGATTGAGTACGACCGTGCCCGTCGCATCGGCCGATAACGGATGGGCCGAGGTCGCGCCATCGGGCCAGGTGATGGTGATGGAGCGCGGCGGCGTGGCGGCGGGAAAACTGAAGAACACCGCCGGGGTGGACTGGGAGTAGTAGCCGGAGCCGGCCGAGACCATGGCCGTGCGGGTCGACCCGTCGGCAAGGATGAGCGTTACATTGGCGCCGATCGCCGACGGGTTGCCCGCCGGACCTTGCAACGCCACCCGCAGCGGGCGATGCCCGTCGAGCCCACGATGCACAAATGCCAGCGCGGACTCGTCGTTGCGGCTGGCGACCAGGTCCGGCCAGCCGTCGGCATTGCGATCAGTCACAACCAGCGCCTTCGCGTCGCCGGGCACCAGCAGACCGCTTGTCTGCGGATCGAGCGCCCGGAAGCCGCCGCGGCCGTCGCCGGCCAACATCACGCCTACCCCGCCGCTGAAGCGTCCGAGCGAGGAAGCCGGCGCGTGGGAGTTTTGCACGAGCGCAAGATCCACGTGGCCATCGCCGGTAACATCAAGGGCGACCATGCCCTGCACGGGGGCGAGCTGGACTTCCCACGGCAAAGCCACGAAGCGGTGCGGGCCGACCGGCTGGCTGAGGTAGACGCCGCTGCGCAGCTCCGTCGCGTCGAAGCGCCGCGCCTTGGCCAGGCGCTCGGCGCCGAGGACCTCCGTGAGGGTAGCTTTCGCGTAATCGTTTTGCCGCGGGAAACGGCGCAGCAGGCCGGCGACACGGGGACCGAGTTCATTCCTAGTGCGACGCGGGTAGAGCTGGGTGTTTTCCTCCATTGCCTCGATCACCTGTGGCGGGCCACCGTCCCCGAAACGGCCGTGGAAGAGGATGGCCGGGCCGTCGCGATACGCTGTGTTCAATCCTGCGTTGCCCACCGCGTAGTCGGAGCGGCCGTCGCCGTTAAAGTCGCCGGCGACGATCGACGACCAGAAGCCCGTCGCGGCAAAACCCTGCGCGACCGAGCGATCAGTGAAGCCTTGGCCTTGCTCGTTGTGGAGGTAAACGACCGGGCCCCACTCGGTGGCGAGCAAGAGATCCGGCCAGCCATCGGCGTCGAGATCGCTCCAGACCGCGGAGGTGATCAGGCCCAGTTCCCCGTTCTGGGGCAGCGGCATCTCGGTGAATCGCCCGCCGTCGTTGCGCAGGAGCACGCTGCGGGGCGAAAGCGGGTATTTGCCCGGCAGCACGCGGGCGCCGAGGAAGACGTCGAGGTCCCCATCGCGATCGAAGTCGGCCGCGGTGACGGCTCCGGTGCTTTGCGGCAGGGCCGGCAACGGCGCGGACGTGAAGCCCGTGGCGGTGCCGAGGTGCAGCTTCGGCTGATAGTCGGCCCCTATCGGCCGGCTCGTGCCCGCCTTGGTTTGCAGCAAATCAGGCAGGCCGTCGCCGTTGGCTTCGAAGACAAGCAGGGGGCCGTCATCCAAGGCGTCCGCGAGCGCGAAGCCCGTGAGCGGATCCTTCGTCGTACCGCCAAGCAGGAGCTGTTCGCGGCCGTCCTTCGGTAATACCGCAAGGGCGGGTCCGCGCCGGTCAAAGCGGAACGGCAGCAAGGCCTGCGGGTTGCTGTCGGTCTCGGGCTGTTCGCGCGTGACCAGGTCGAGCGTCTGCGCGGTGAACAGCGCGGACGGTTGAAGTGCGGCTTCCGGCCGGGCCGGGCCCGCCGGTTCCGTGATCGTGAGTTTTTGGTCCGCGCTGAGGTTCGTGAAACGCTGCCGGTGCCCGCTGGGCCACTCGACCGTGAGCGTTTTGATGATCTCGTCTTTACCCAAACCAAAGTGCAGCACCGGCTCGCTCGTCGAGAGGTAACCGCGCGCCAGCACCAAGGTGCGAACTTGCCGGCCCAGCGTGCTCTCCACCCGCACCGTCGCGCCCACGCCAAAGCGGTTTGAGGTGGTGCCCTGCAACGCCACCACCAACCGGTGGCCCGTGTCGCTGTCGTTGCGCAACACCGTCGGTCCGGCTTCGTAGTTGCCGTACACCAAGTCCAGGTCCCCGTCCCCGTCAAAGTCTCCCGTCGCCGACCCAAAGCTCACTCCCACCTGCCCCAGCCCCCACGCCACCCCCACCTCCTCAAACGCCAAGCCACCTTGGTTCCGGTACGCCAGGTTCCGCTCGGCAAACACCGGCGCCGCCTGCATCGCCCGGCGGGAGTCGGCGGGATTTTCCAGCGCCATGAGGCGCTCGAGCAAATCCGCGTTGTGATACTCGCGGATCATGCCGTTCGTCAGGTGCAGGTCGACGCGGCCGTCGAGGTCGAAGTCCTCCCAGCGCGGCGACCAGGTCCAGTCCGTGGCGGCCATGCCCGCCTGCAGCGCCCCCTCGCGGAACCGCGCCCCGCCGGTGTTCAAGTAGAGCGCGCTATGCATCAGCGGCGGCGCGATCACGGGGTCGTCCGTCTGATCCTGCGTGCGGGCCCGCGACCCGGCCATGCCCCGCTGGTCTTTTTCGCGGGTGCTCGCCGCCATATCCGCCACCAGCAGGTCCAGCCGGCCGTCATTGTCCACGTCGCCGAGGTCGGAACCCATGGAGTAGTAGGGCGTGCGCGGCACGACGCGGTTGATGACGTTGGCGAAAGTGCCGTCGCGGTTGTTGTGATAAAGGACGTCGGGCGAGGCGTAATCGTTGGCCACATAAAGGTCCGGCCAGCCGTCGCCATCGTAGTCCCACCACACGGCCGAGTGACCCATTGCTTCGCCCGCGATGCCCGCGGTCACGGTCACGTCATCGAAGGTGCCGTCGCCGCGATTGCGGAACAGGAAGTCCTTCTGCCCGCCCGGCGCCTTGACGGCATCGAACAGGTTGGTCTGCACAAAGACATCCAGGTCCCCGTCGCGATCATAGTCGCCGAAGGCCGCCATGCCGCTGGCGTCCACCACCGCCAGACCGCGCGCCGCCGCTTCCTCGCGGAAGGTGCCGTCCCCGCGATTCATGAACAACTGGTTGGGCACGCCGAATCGGCAGAGGTAGAGATCGAGCCGGCCGTCGTTGTCCACGTCGGCAAACGCCGCGCCCTGCGTCCAACCCGCCGGCTTGCCCGGCTCGCTGATCCCGGCTTGCACCGTCACCTCCTCAAACTTCCAGCCGCCCAGGTTCCGGAACAGCCGGCTCGCCTCCGTCTTGCTCACCACAAACAGGTCCACGCGGCCGTCCCCGTCAAAATCCCCCACCGCCACCCCCGTGCCCATCGCGCCGTAGACCAACTCCTGATAATGGTCGGTCCACATGAGCGGGTCGGCGTAGCGGTTCTCGGCCACGATGCCGGTCTGGGCCGCGGGCATCGTCGCAAACAAAGTCGCCCCGCGCGGTGCACTCCGCGCCGCCAGCGGCTCCGCCACCAGCGCCTCCGCCCCCGACGCGGGTAGCGCGACCAGCGCCAGCACCGCAAGCACCGCCAGGGCCCGACCGGGTTGGGTCAGACAAGATGAGGAAGCCGGGGACCGGGGGCGGGCGGGAAGGGCGGGCTGCAACGCCGGAAATGAGACTGGTGGAACCGCCGTTGGTCAAGGCAGGCCCGAGTGGATTAACCGCACTTGCCAGCCTCGCCGGGTTGGGCGTATTTTCCGCCGTTTCATACCCCGACCGATGAACCGATTTTTCCGCCCCCCTTCACTCGCTTGGCTGGCTTTGGTGGTGATGGCAGCGGCTTCGATCCTCCTGATGAGCAGTCGGCGCATCCGGGTGATTGAGCAGACCAGCAGGCAGGCTCCGACCGCCGCGGCGGATGCCACGACTTCCACCGGCTACGTGCACGGTACCCGGGGGCTGCTGCTCCCGGTGGGTAGCAGCACGAGCCAGCCCTGGATCATGGATGTCCAACAGATGCTCGCGACGGGCACCTGGCGCGCCGCCCCGGCCGCCTACGACAACGCGCCCGAGGGCCGGCCCGCCCACGGCGCCGCCCCGTACCGATGGTGGCTCCGGCTGGGCGCCGGCTGGTCCGGCGCATCCGGCGGCATGGCGGTCGAGCGCGCGGCCTTGCAGGCCGATCCCACCCTGCATGCCCTGCTCTGCCTCGGGGCGGGCCTGTTCGTGGCCTGGCGCTTCGGCGTCGTGGCGGGCGGTTTCGTCGCGCTCGGCATCGCCGCCCTGTTGGCCCACGCGCAGGTTTTTTCTCCCGGCCAGCCCAACGACCACGGGCTGTTTCTCGCCGCCAATCTCGTTGGGCTGCTCCTCTTGCTCGCCGGCTGCCAACCCGCGCAAACCCGCACGGCCCGGCTCTGGCTGGCGGCGGCCGGAGCCGCGGGTGGCTTGGGCCTGTGGCTCGATGCCGGCAGCCAGCTTGCCGTCCTGGGTGCCTGGGCGGTGGGTGCCGTGGCGGCGACCTGGTCCACCTCACCGGCGGCGCAGGTGACCTTGCCTTGGCGCCACTGGGCGGCGGGCGGGGCGGCGGTGGCTGTGACCGGCTGGTTGATTGAGGGCCGGCCGGGCGGGGTTGCCGGCCTGACGCTCGATGCGAATCATCCTTGGCTGGCGCTCGCCTGGTTCGGCGCCGCAGAGGTCCTCATGCGCCTGCAGGCCTGGCGGCGCGGCGCGGCGCGGCGGGCGGACTGGATCGCGCTCGCGGCCGGCGCCCTGCTGCTGGTGGCGCCGCTGGCCTGGGTCTTTTTCCGGGGGGCGCCGGCGGGATCAATCTCGGCCCGGACCACCCGGCACTGGTGGGACGCGGCGGCCTGATCGGTTGGTTCCGCTCCGGTGGGGTCAGCCTCGGCCTGGTGGCCGCCTTGCTGCCGGTTCTGCTGATCCCGGCTGCGTGGGTCCTGCTGACCCGCCACCCGGCCTGGCGCCCGGCCCTCGCGTTCGCTCTCGGCAGCCTGGCCGTGTTGCTGGCGCTCGGCACGTGGCAGCTGCGCTGGTGGGGTCTGGTCGATGTCACGTTGCTCGGTGTGCTCGCCGGGGTGGCGGCCGCCGCGCCCGGCGGTTTCGCCGGCCTCGGCTGGCGCAGCGGATTGGTGGTGCTGCTCCTGCCCGGGCTGGTGGCGGCCTGGCCCCAGGTAAACGCGGATGCCGCGCTCGCCCCCGCCGAGGCCCGCGCCCTGGTCGAGCGCGACCTCGCGCAGTGGCTGGCGGCGCGCAGCGAACCCGGTGCAATCGCCCTGGCCCCGCCCGCCCTCTCCGGCGCGTTGTGCTATTACGGCGGCCTGCGGGTCGTGGCGTCGCCCTATCCCGGCAATGAGGACGGTCTCGCGCTCGCCGCCCGCATCGCCGGCACCGCCTCGGTCGACGAGGTGCAGGCCCTCTTCCAGCGCCGCGGCATCCAATACATCGTGATCCCGTCCTGGGACGATGCGCTGGACCGGCTGGCCCAGGCTGGGGCGGAGAAACCTGAGCGCTCGTTCGCAGTCTTGCTGCGCCAGTGGTTGCCGCCGCGCTGGCTGCGCCCCGTCGCCTACCAGCTGCCGGTGATCCCGGGCCTCGAGCGGGATTCGCTCGCCGTGTTCGAGGTCGTCGAGCCGCAGGAAAACGCCGTCGCGCTCAGCCGGTTGGCGGAATATTTCGTGGAAACCGGCCGGCTGGACCTCGCGGCGGCAGTCGGTGATTCCCTCGAGCAAGCCTTCGCCGCCGATGCCGGGGCGATGATCGCGCGCGCCCAGGTCGCCCTGGCCCGCGGGGAAACCCGCACGCTCGCCCGCATCATGCCGGAACTGCTGCCGGCGATCGCCGACGGCCGCGACGAGGACCTGCCCTGGGAACGCCGGGCCAACCTCGCCATCGTCCTGGCGCAGACCAAGCATTCCGCACCGGCCCGCGCGCAGGTCGAGTTCTGCCTCACGGAGGCCGACGCGGAACGCCTGCGCTCCCTCGGCCCGGTCACGCTTTACCGCCTGCTGACCCTCGCCCGCGCCTTCCGCGTGGATTTTTCCGATCCGGCCCTGCGGGCCCAGGCGCTCGCCCTGCTGCCGGAGGAATTCCAGGCGCAATTGCAGCGCTAGCCCCGCGACCGATGAACTCCACCGTGTCCAAAGGGTTGCTCGGGGCCGCCGTGCTGCTGCTCGGCGGCGGGGCGCTCTGGCTGGCCAAACGCCAGCTGGAACAACCCCCGGCACGGGTGGCGGTGCTTCCGGCCAAAGCGACGCCTTTCCCGCCGCTCGCCTACGATCCAACGTCGATCGGGAGCCCAGTCGGCCCGGATGACCGGCCGATCGTCACCAACCTGCAGATTGCGGATCTCGATCAGGACGCCCTGCCGGACGTCATTTACAGCGAAGCCCGCCACAACACCGTGCGCTGGATCCGCCAATACCCCCGCGGCGTGTTCACCGAGCAGGTCATCGCCGCCGATCTGCCCGCGCCCGCCAATGTCTGGGCGGCCGACGTGCAGGGCAGCGGACGGCTCGACGTGCTCGTCGCCTGCATGGGCCAGATCATGCCGAACAACGACCGCATCGGCTCCGTCGTAATTCTCGAGAATCTCGACAACCGCACCTTTCGCCCGCACTCGGTCCTCGAAAACACCGCCCGCGTGACTGACGTCCGCGCCGCTAACCTCGCCGGGCACACCGACGGGCGGCTCGACCTGGTCGTCGGCCAGTTCGGCTACGCCCAGGGCGAGACCCGCTGGATGCGCAACCTCGGTGGCTGGCAATTTGAGAGCCAGGTGGTCAACCGCCAGTCCGGCACGGTGCACACCCCCGTGGCGGATTTCGACGGCGACAGCCGCCCGGATTTTGCCGCGCTCGTCTCCCAGGAATGGGAGGAGATCCACCTCTTCCGGCAAGCGGTCCCCGGGGGCGAGTTCAAGGACGAGCTCGCCTGGGGCTCGACCAACGAGGACTACGGCAGCAGCGGCCTCGCCACAGCGGACGTCAATCGCGACGGCCGGCCCGATCTTATCTACACCAACGGCGACGGCTTCGACTACGCCGTGCGGGGGCATCGGCCGTGGCACGGCCTGCAGTGGTTGGAAAATACGGGCCAGGGCAGCTTTCGTTATCACCGCGTCGGCGACCTGCCCGGCGCCTACGCGCCCTGCGCCGCCGACCTGAACGGTGACGGCTTCACCGACCTCGTCGCCGTGAGCGGTTTCGCGGATTGGGACAAACCGTCGGCCGTCGCACTGATGGCGTGGCTGAATGACGGCCAGCAAGGTTTCACCCCCGTGCCGCTGGCCTCCAGCCCGATCAAGCTCATGACCGCCGCCGTCGGCGACCTCGACGGCGACGGGGTGCCGGAGATCGTGACCGGCGCGCTCCACGCGTTCCCGCCCTACGAGAAGCTGAGCAACATCACGCTCTGGCGCCGCCGGTGAGCAAGTCCTCCCCCCCCTCTGCCGCCCCTCGTCCGCCCGCCCGGCGTTTCGCCCCGATGGTAGGCGCGGTCCTCTTGCTCGTCGCGCTCGGCGGCGCCGGCGGATACTTGTGGCAGCGCGCGGCCCGGAACGCGCGCGTGCGAGCCGACCTGCCCGCCCTCCCCGCCACCGGGACCAACGCCACGCTGCGGGACCTGCTGGCACAGGCGCGAGCCGCGGCCGAGACCGGCCGGCTCGAGGCCGTGGCCGAACTCGGCCGCCTCTGCCACGCCAATGAGTTCCGTCCCGAGGCCGAGGCCTGCTGGCGGCTGCTCATCCGGGAACAACCCGGCGAGGCCCGCTGGCACTACTACCTGGCCGACCTGCGGCGCATGGCGGGCGATCAGGCGGAAACGGAGGCGGCACTCGAGCGCACCGTGGCCGCCGACGGCACCGCCGCCACCGCCTGGCTGCAACTCGCCGAGATGAAGTTCAAGAGCGGGCGCCCCGACGCGGCCGAGACCGCCTACCGGCGCCGCCTGGCCCTCCTGCCCGGCGATCCTTACGCGGAACTGGGCCTGGCCCGCATCGCCCAGCTGCGCGGGCAGGCAGACGACACGTCGCGCCGGCTGGAGCTCATCCTGGCGCAACACCCGAAGTTCTCCGCCGCGCACAACCTCTACGCGGAGCTGCAATCCGCCGCCGGCCGGGAGGATCTCGCCGATCTGCACCGCTGGCTCGGCCGGGAGGCGGGCCGGTTTCGCGAAGCCGAAGACCCGTGGCTCGAGGATCTGAATGAGCGCTGCTACGATCCGCGACGCCTGTGCCATCTCGGCGTCATCGCCTACCAAACCAATCATGGCGACCGCGGCCGCGCCCGCTTTGAGCGGGCCCTCGCCCTGGCGCCCAGCGATCCCTTGCCCTACGAGATGCTCGGCTCATTGCTGCTGGAACTCGGATCCGCCGAAGCCGCGCGCGCGCTCCTCGCCGACGGCATCGCGCGCGCGGAGCGCACGGCACCCTCGCCGCAGCACTACCTGCGGCTCAGCGAGGCCTGCCGCACGCTCCAGCAACCTGAGCCGGCGCGCCAGGCGCTGGTGGACGGCCTGCGCCGTCATCCCGATTCACCCGAACTCCTCCACGCCCGGGGCAACCAGCTGAAAGCCGACGGCCAGACCGCCGAGGCCGCCGCCGCCTATCGCCGGGCCCTGGAGCTGAACCCGGCCTTTGTGGAGGCCGACTTCGCCCTCGCCCTGCTGCTCTTGGAAACCGGCCGCCCCGCCGAGGCCGTGGCGGCCCTGGACCACGCCCTCAGCATGCAGCCGACCTTCCCCAAGGCCCGGCTGCTGCTCGCCCGCCTGGAGATGGAGGTTGGCCGCTTCGACGCTGCCGGCCACCACCTGCTGCCGCTGCTCAAGGCCAATCCCGGTTCCCCCGAGATCCGCCAGATAGTCGCGAGCTGGCGCCTGCAGGCCGGCCGCGCCGCCGAAAAATCCGACCCGGCGGCGGCCGAGCAACATTACCGCGCCGGCCTCGCCCTCGTCCCGGACCAAGCCGACCTGAACGCCGGCCTCGGCGTGCGGTTGCTCGTTACCGACCGCGTGCCCGAGGCCGTGCCCCTGCTGGAGACGTTTTACCGGCTGCAGCCAGCCAACCCGCAGGCCGCGCTCTTCCTCGGCCAGGCTTACGCCCGCAGCGGCCGGATGCCGGATGCCCGTCGCGTGCTGGCGGCCGGGCTGGACCAGGCCGAGCGGGCCGGCCAGACGGCCACCGCCCGCAATTTCCGCGAAATCCTCTCCATGCTGCCGCGCTGAGCCGGACGAATTCAGCCCGCAGAGAAGGTGGAACCCGGCCTCCGGACGGGTTGCTCAGGTCCACCTCACGGCGCGGCCACATCCAACCGGGCACCGGGCAACTCGGTCAGCGCCTGCTCGGAGATCGTGCCGTCGGGCCAGCGGACGGTGAGCCGGCGCGGCGGATTGCCCTGGCTCCAGCCGAAGAAAGCGCCGGTATCGCTCTGACTGTAATAACCTCCGCCGGCTGAGATCTCCGCGAATTGCGTGGTGCCGTCGGTCAGTGCCAGCTGGAGGCGGGCGCCGATGGCGGTCGCGTTGCCCGGCCGGCCGCGCAGTCGCACTTGGAAGGAATGCCGGCCTGGGATCCCTTCGTTGCGCCAGGCCAGGGTCGTGGCGTTGTTCCGGCTCAAGAGGAAATCCGGCCAACCGTCGGCGTCGAGATCGAGCACGACCAGGGCCTTGGCATCGCCCGGCACGACCAGACCGCTCTGGGCCGGTTCCACGGCGGTGAAGGTGCCGCGACCGTCGCCGCGCAGCAACTGGCTGAGGCCGCCATCAAACCGGCCGACCCCCGGATTCGGGGCAAAGGAGTTCTGCACGGCATAGAGGTCCGCGAGGCCATCGCCGTCAAAGTCGCCGGCCACCATGCCTTGGATCGGCGCAATCTGGGCGATGCGGGGGAGCGGGCTGAAGCGATAGCTGCCACCCGGCTGGCTCAGGAAGACACCGCTTTGGAGCTCGGTGGCCGCGAAGCGCCGCGCGGCGGCCAGCCGGTCGGCGCCGAGCAAGTCGGGCAGCGTGGCCCGGGCATAGGGATCGTTGCGCGGGAAACGCTGCAGAATGGCCGGAATCTGGCCGCCGAGTTCCTTCCGGGTGCGCCGGGGGTAAAGCTTGTCGCCCTCCTGATAGGCCTCGACGAGTTGAAGGGCGTTTCCGCCCTTGAAATTACCCAGGAAAATCAGCGCGGGCGGCTGGGTGAGGGTGTTGAGACCGGTGTTGCCGGCGGCGTAATCGAGCCGGCCGTCGCCGTTGAAATCGGCCGCGGCCAGGGAGGTCCACGCGCCGTCACCGGCGGCAGCGAAACCCGCGGCGGCAGACTGGTCCGAGAAGCCCCGGCCCGCGTCATTGCGGAAGTAACGCACCCCACCCCACTCCAGTGCCAGGAGGAGGTCCACCCAGCCGTCGCCGTCGACATCGCTCCACAGGGCGGACCGGACCAGGCCGGCCTCGCGCAGGGCCGGGGCCAGGGTATCGGTCACATCCTCGAAACGGCCGCCGGTGTTGCGCAGGAGGGCGCTGCGCGGTGGCTGCGGGTAGCGGCCCGGCAGCACGCGGCCCCCGAGAAACACATCGAGGCGGCCGTCCCGGTCGAAATCCGCGGCGACCGCGGCACCGACGCTGAGCGGCAGCGTCGGCAAGGCGTCGGGCACCGGGGTGAACCCGGCGCCGCTGTTGTGATGGAGCACCGGCTGAAAATAGGGCGAGTTCGCCGCACGGTTGACCCCCGCCTTGGTCTGGAGCAAGTCAGGCAAACCGTCGCCGTCGGCATCCAGCAGCAGGAGCGGGCCGTCGTCGACCGGCGAGGCCGGCAGATTGCCCGCAGTGGCGAAACGTTCGGCGGCTCGCAGCACGATCTGCGCAGGGCTTCGGCCCGTGCCCCCCAAGACCAGGTCGGTCTGGCCATCCTGGTTGAGGTCACCCAGCGCCAGCGCGGGCCCGAGCCGGTCGAAGCGGACGGGGACCAAGGGCTGGCTTTCCTGGTCGAAGCTTTCCTCTGCCTTCAGGTCAAGACCGGTGGCGGCCTTGACCGCAGTGAACTGGGTCGGGGATGCGACCGGTGGCGCGGCGGGCCGCGCCAGTCCGGCCGGCTCCGTGATCGTGAGCTTCCGCTCGGCGCGGATATCGGTGAAGCGCTGCGTGTGGCCGCTCGGCCACTCGACCGTCAGGCGGGTGATGATCGTCTCCTCGCCCAGGCCGAAGTGGAGGATGGGTTCGCTGGAGGAGAGGTAACCGCGGGCCAGGGTGAGGGTGCGCACCTGCGAGCCGGTCGCGGTCTCGATCCGGACGGTGCCACCGACGCCGTAGCGGTTGGAAACCGTCCCCCGCAGCGCGATCACCAGCCGGTGGCCGGTCGGGCTGTCGTTGCGCAGCACCGTGGGGTGGTCCTCATGGTTGGCGTAGATCACATCCAGATCGCCGTCGCCGTCGAAGTCGCCGTAGGCCGCGCCGAAGCTCACCCCCGTCTGGTTCAAGCCCCACGCCGCGCCGACCTCCTCGAAGCGGAGGTCGCCCAGGTTGCGGTAGGCGAGATTGGCTTCCGCCAGCTTGGGACTGCCGCGCATCAGGCCCACGCGCTCGGGGAAGGTCTCGGCCATCACCATGCGGTCGAGCAAGTCGACATTCTGGTATTCGCGGATCATGCCGTTGGTCACGTGCAGGTCGACGCGGCCGTCGTTGTCGAGGTCCTCGAACCGGACCGACCAGGTCCAGTCCGTCGCGTCGAGCCCGGCCAGGTGCGCGGCCTCGAGGACGCGGCCCGTCCCGGTGTTGAGAAAAAGCGTGTTGCGCGAGGTTTGCAGCGCTTCCCCGGCCGCCGGTTCCGGCGTGCCGGTCTTCAGGGTCCGCGAGTAGGCCATGCCACGGTGATCCTTCTCGTGGCTGGTCGCGGCCATGTCCGCCACCAACAGGTCGGGCCGGCCGTCGTTGTTGAGGTCGCCCTGGTCCGCGCCCATCGAGGAATACGGCATGACGGGCACCACGCGGTGGATGACGTCGGTGAAGGTGCCGTCGCGGTTGTTGCGGTAAAGCTTGTCCGGCGCGGTGAAATCGTTGGCGACGTAGAGGTCGGGCCAGCCGTCGCCGTCGTGGTCCCACACGGCGGTGCCGTGCGCGAGGTTTTCGTCGGTGATGCCGGCGCGGACCGTGACGTCCTCGAAGGTGCCGTCGCCGCGATTATGGAACAGATAATCGCGCTGCCCGTTCGGGGCCTTGACCGTGTCGAGCAGGTTGGTCTGCACATAGACATCGAGCCAGCCGTCGCGATCGTAGTCGAAGAAGGTCCCGAGACCGCTCGCATCCGTCACCGCCAGGCCGCGGCGCTGCGCCTCCTCCTGGAAGGTGCCGTCGCCGCGGCTGATGTAGAGGAGGTTCGGCGCGGCGAAGCGGCAGACGTAGAGGTCGAGCCAGCCGTCGTTGTTCACATCGGCCCACGCGGCGCCTTGCGTCCACTCGGGCCGGTCGGTCCGGAGCAGGTCCGCGGGCGCAGCCAAGCCCGCCGTGACGGTGACGTCGGCGAATTTCCAGTCGCCCAGATTGCGGAAAAGCCGGCCGGGACCGGTCTTGCTGACGACGAAGACATCCGGTCGGCCATCCCGGTCAAAATCGGCGACGGCGACGCCGGTGCCGAGCGAGCCGTTCATCAACTCGGTGTAGTGTTTGCCCCACATCTGGGGATCACCGTAGTGATTCATGGCCTTGATACCGGTTGCTTCGGGCGACAGCGCCGTGAACAGGGTCCGGCCGGCCGGAGCCGAGCGTGCGGCGAACGGAGCTTCACTGAGCCCGGGATCGGCGGCCCGTAGGACCGTGATGAGCGCCGATAAACCGATCAGCGCGACCGCCCCGTGCAGGCCGGCCAAGCGCGGCCCGCGGCAGACTACAGATTTTTTCCAGGCGGGCTGCGCGGTGGCCATCGGCGGTGGGGAAAAGGCAGGGCGAACGGGAGAAAGGGGTGGGCGGGAACCTAGGAAGCCGGGTGCGGTGGTTGCTCGGCAAGACCATAGTTTTATCCATTGCCGGGCGGCCTCGTCGAATCCGGTCCGGCCACCTCTCGTGGCCAGAGTCATTGCGGCCGGGGCAAAAAAAAGCGCCTCTCCCGAGGGAGAGGCGCGAAGTGCTAAATCAGGTCGGATCGCTTAGAACCGGAAGTTGTTCGACAGCGACCAGTACTGACGGGGCGCGATGCGATAACCGGCCGGCGAACCATCAGGCTGGACCGTGATCGGGATCAGGCTGTTGCCCTTGCCGACGCTGCGGACGTTGAGCTGGATGCGCCAGTCAACCTTGTTGAACAGCTTGCGGCCATAACCCACCCAGAGATCCACATCGGTCTCGGCCGGCCCCTTGTAGGGGTTGGCGATGTCGAAGTTGATCTTGGACGGATTGGTGGGATTCGGGATCGGAGCATAACCGATCACGACGTCGCTCTGCCAGCGCAGGGCGCCACCGACGTTCACGCCCTTCAAACGACCCTCGGAGAAGTCGTAGTTCGAGATGGCGTTGACGCGCCACTCGCGCATTTCCGGCACGTTGGTGCCTTCCTGCAGCGCGCGGGCGGCATACTCGGAGCCGACGTTCTGGTTCCACTGGAACAGGGCGGTCTCGTTGCCGGCGCCACCCCACCAGATGCGGAGATCACCACCCGGACGGAAGGTCGCGCCGTTGATGTCGGTCGCGGTCTTGTTCAGGAAGGTGTCGTACGCAGCGACGAACTCGGCGAGGTTGGCACCACCGATGTTCTTGCGGCTGGCGAAGGTCTTGCTCGCATTGAGCGTCAGACGCCAGTTGCGGGTCGGCTGGGCATTGAACTCAACCTCGTAACCCTCGGAGAAGCTGTCCTCCGTGAGCGCGAAGCCGGTCGGCGTGGTGTTGGAAACCATGCCGGTGCGGGTCGCCGGATTGATGCCCCAGGCGGCATACATCTTCTTGGCGATCGGGTCCTGCTGCCAGGCGCGCCAGGCGGCGATGGACGCGGCCTCGCGGTCGGGCGCATCGGTCCAGTTGGCGCGGGAGTAGGTCGGGTCGGTGCTGATACCGGCGGAGTCACCGAAGCCGGTCCAGTTGTACTCGAAGACGTTGACCCAGTCACCGGACCAGGCCTGCGAGGCACCGAGGAACCACGTGCCGCCGAGGCCGGAGCTGCTGGCGTCGGTGACGGCGGTCTCGTACTTGTTGACCTTCAGGGAGTACTTGCCGTCCTTGGTCTCGAGCAGGATGCCGAGATCCTTCGTGGTACCGGCGGGCAGCGGGATCTCCTGATTGTAGATGTCAACGCGACCGGCGAAGGGCTGGAAGTTCTCGGCCTTGTTGTAGAAGAACGAGACACGGACCGGGAGCTTCTCGGCGAGGTTCTTGACCACCGGGAGTTCATCCAAGTGGGCCACGATCGAGTAGCTGCGGGAGGTGCCGTCGAGTTCGTTCCACTTGGCAGCGTCGAGGCTGTAGTTCGAACCCCACTTCAGGTAAGCCATCGCGTTGCCCGGGGCCGACGCATTGATGCCGCTGGCGTTCTGCGAGTATTCCGCGGAACCGGCGGTGTCTTCACGATAGCCATAGGTACCAACGAGGCCGCCGTTGAACAGGTGGGCCTGCCACACGAAGGCCTTGGACTCAGTCTTGTTACGACGGAGACGGGCGCTGTTGGTGAGGAGGTCGCGGTTCTGCTGCGAGGTCTCGGAGTCCGTGATCGTGAACGGCTTGTTGGACCAGCCGACGTAGTTGGCGTGGTTCTCCGACTGCGTGCTGTTGCGGTTCGTGCTGCCGACCGGGTAGTACTGGTTCTCGAAGAAGGCACCCGGGTCGACGCCCGGAGCGTTCCAGGTCGAGTCGAAGAAGCGGATCGTGCCGCTCGTCGCATTGTTCAGGTTCTGGAGGCGGGGCAGGTAGGCACCGGAGGCCGTGGAGGCACCGGCGAGCGAGCCGCCGAGGTAGATCACGCGGTTGACCGCGAAACCGTTGTCGGTGAAACGGATGCCGTTACCGCCATCGAACAGGGTCCGATAGCCGTCGTCGAGCACCGCATAACGCTGCCAGCTGCGATCCTCGCGCTCGAGGGTGTCTTCGGCATACAGACCGGTGAAGGTGTGGCGGCCGAGGAAGTTGGCGATCATGCTGTCCGAAGACTTCTTGGTGAAGTCGTGGGTGAAGAAGGCCGTCGCCCGCATGGATTCACGGGAGGACTCGTAGCTGCGATTGCCGCCCTGACCGCTGTCGGTCACGAAGGGGCGACCGACGTTCGGGTTGGGCGTACCGTTCTGGAACGGGATGCCGTCCTTGCCGGCGGCGGTGCCGTCGGAGTAGACGCTCATGATGTCGATGTAGATGGCCTGGCGTTCGCCATCGAGCAGGGCCAGCTGACCGTTGTCGTAATTCTGCTGGTTATAAACCACCTCGAAGCCGAACTTGTCGTCCATGAAGGTCTGGGCGATGGAGGCCGAGAAGGAGTCGAAGCCGGACCACTCCGACTTGTTCGGGCCGTCCAGGAGGTTGTTGTAGAAGTCGAACACGCTGGCGTCGGCCAGCTGGATGTTCTTGTAGATACCGAACTCCGAGTAGGGCAGGCCGGCCGCGCGAGCGAAGCTCGAGGCGGTGGCGATGCCAACCGGGCGGTGGAAGGCGGATTCGCCCACGCCGCCGTCGACGCCGCCGGAGGAGTTGAGGCCGCGGGTCTCGCGGGTCTCCCAGATCCAGTAGCTCGGGGTGCCGCCGTCGGTGGCGAAGAACGCGTTCGGGCCGCCGAACTGCTGGCCGTAGTTACCGAGCCAGGGCTGGTAGTAGGGGCTCAGCTGGCCGGAGTTGGCGCCGCCGTTGATCTTCTGACGGGCCTGGCCGTGGTTGTCGCGGCCGGAGTTGTCATCCATCACGACGTGCGGGTTGAACGTCTGCTTGTTCAGGTTCTGGATGACGCGGAGGTCGCCCTTCGAAACGTTGCGGACCACGCCCGTGGCCGGGTCGCGGATGCGGCCGTTCTCAATGAACGTGCCGTTGGTGCTGCCGGTCTTGAACCACGGCGTGATGAGATCGAGCGGGGGCAGCGTGCGGGGACGGTTGCTGCTGATGTCACCCTTCTCGAAGCTGGCCTTCACGATGGTGCGGGCCGAACCCTTGCGCAGGAACTTGGGTTCCCAGCGGACGGCGCCCATGTAGCGCTTGTCGTCTTCAAAGGCCGGATCCTGCTGGAATTTTTCCTGCTCGTTGACCGCCATCAGGCGGACCGCCAGCTCATCCTTGAGGATGACCCGGTTGAAGTCCACGGTGACGCGGGCGCTGCCGTACTGGTCGGTCTGGAAGCCGACCTCGTTGGCGTTGCGGTAGGAGGCCTGCTTGAGGCCGACGTTGATGATACCGGCCGGCGAGCCCTGGCCGAACAGGATGGAGTTCGGTCCGCGCTGCAGGTCGACGCGATCAACGTTGAACCCGTCCCACGGAATGTCGGACAGGAAGTAATCACGGGTGTTGTCCGCGGCCGCCAGACCGCGCACGCGCGTGTTCTGGTTGGGATTCACGAAGCGGGAGGACTCGTCGAGGAACGAACCGTCGCCGGTGCCGGCGAAGTTACCCGAGAGATTGCCGACTTCCGTGCCGACGGTGTACTGCAGCAACGATTCGTTGCTGGTCGCACCGATGTCACGGAGGAACTGGCTGTTGATGACCGTGACCGCGTTGCCGATGTCGCGCAGTTCCGTGTTCAAACGGTTGCCGGCGAGGGTGGTGGCGGTGGAGTAGCCGGTGTCATCATCAGCTGAGACTTCGAACGGTGAGAGCACCAGCACATCTTCTTCAGATGCCTGGGCCACCGGTTGTGCTGTCGTCTGTGCAAATCCCCACGTGGAGGAAAGCACGATGGTGCCGAGCATGGATAGCCCGCACCGCAGTGTGCGATTCTTGGTGTTCATACGAGGTAACGAGGTAAGGTTCGGGGTGTAGTGACCTGGGGAGGTCGAGAACCTAGGGTGCGACACGACAAACGAACAGGGGGGTGGTTACAAAGACACGCTTAGTCTAACTGTAGCGCGATTTCGGGATAGCCTCCCCCCGGGGGTACGGGGTTAATTTATTTCCCCCACCCTACACCGGATCCGGCATTCTGCATCCTCAAACTTACTCCCCATGTCCCTTTTCATCGGCATCGACAGCGGCACCCAGAGCACCAAGGCGGTCGTCCTCGACCTCACCACCGGCAAAATCATCGCCGAGGCCCGCGCGCCGCACACGCTCATCGCCGGCCTGCCCGCCGGCCACATGGAGCAGCACCCGCAGGAATGGACCGCGGCCCTCGACTCCGTGATCCAGCAGGTCGCCGCCCGGATCGACGGCTCCCGCGTGCGCGGGATCGGCGTCTCCGGCCAACAGCACGGCTTCGTGCCCCTCGACGCCCAGGGCGCGGTCATCCGCCCCGCCAAACTCTGGTGCGACACCAGCACCATCCAGGAATGCGCGATTCTCACGAAGAAGCTCGGGGGCACCAAGGCGGCGATCCGCACCGCCGGCCTTGCCTTTCTCCCCGGCTTCACCGCCCCGAAGATCCTCTGGCTGAAGCGCCATGAGCCCACGAATTACAAGCGCCTGCGCCACGTCCTGCTCCCGCACGACTACCTGAATTACCACCTCACCGGGAACTACTTCATGGAGCATGGCGACGCCTCGGGCACCGCACTCATGGATGTGCGCCGCCGCACCTGGTCGCAGCCCGTGATCAAGGCCATCGACAAAAATCTGGCCGACTGGCTGCCCCCGCTCTCCGCCTCGCACCAGTCCGCCGGCACGCTCCGCCCCGCCCTCGCCCAGCAATACGGCTTCTCGTCGGATGTCATCGTGAGCGCCGGCGGCGGTGACAACATGATGGGCGCCATCGGCACCGGCAACGTCGCCCCGGGCGTCGTCTCCGCCAGCCTCGGCACCAGCGGCACGATCTACGCCTACAGCGCGAAGCCCGTGGTCGACCCCGCCGGCGAGATCGCCGCCTTCTGCTCGTCGACCGGCGGCTGGCTGCCCCTGCTCTGCACGATGAACGTCACCCTCGTGACCGAGCAGTTCCGCGCCCTCTTCAACTGGGACCACGCCCAGCTCGAGCAGGCGGTCAGCAGCGCCCCCGCCGGCGCCGGCGGGCTCGCCCTCCTCCCCTACTTCACCGGCGAACGCACCCCCAACCTGCCGACCGCCACGGGCGTGTTTACCGGACTGAGCCTCGCCACGCTGAACCCCGGCCACCTCGCCCGCGCTGCCATGGAGGGCGTGACCATGAACATGAATTATGGCCTCCGCCGCCTCACCGCCCTCGGCATCAAGCCGAAGGAGATCCGCGTGACCGGCGGTGGCTCCCGCTCCGCCTACTGGCGCCAGATGATGGCCGACATCTTCGG
The DNA here is from genome assembly GCF_001746835.1 of Lacunisphaera limnophila. NCBI lineage: Bacteria > Pseudomonadati > Verrucomicrobiota > Opitutia > Opitutales > Opitutaceae > Lacunisphaera > Lacunisphaera limnophila. The sequence goes on from NZ_CP016094.1 coordinate 753,021, forward strand.
CGTGCCCGTCGTGGCCATGGTTGAGGACGAGGGTGCCGCCCTCGGCGGCGCCCTGCAGGCCGCCTGGTGCGAGGCTCTCGCCCAGGGCAAGAAGGCCAAGCTCACCGACTTCACCACCGGCATCGTCGCCCTCAACGAGGCGACCCGCTGCGTGCCCGACGCCAAGCGCAAGGCTCTCTACCGCAAGCTGCAGGACCGCCACGACGCCCTCAGCCGGGATCTGCGCCCCCTGTTTCAGTAAAACGCCAGGTCGAGAAAAGAGGGTTGATTCGCGGTACCGGACCCGCAACCTTCGCCCCTCGTCTTGGACGCTTAGCTCAGTTGGTTAGAGCACCTGCTTCACACGCAGGGGGTCACTGGTTCGAGTCCAGTAGCGTCCACCAGCCTTCGCTCTTCGAGCTACGGCTCGGCGAGCCAGCCGGGGAAGACGTGAACTTGATTGGTGTCCCCGCAGCGCTTGGCGAAGGCTGCCGCGCCGCAGCCCGTAGGGCGTAGGCGGGCACATCACTGCCCCCCCAACAAACAGCGCCTGCCAACCCAGCCTTCGCTCTGCGAGCTACGGCTCGGCAAGCCAGCCGGGGAAGACGTCGATTTAACAACGCATCTGCGCTGCGATACGCTGGGGGAAGGCTGCCGCCGCGGACGCGAGGCCCTCAGGGCTTCACCACCTTCACCGCCCGCCGGCGCGGAAACAGCGTGGTGCAGATCCCGCAGACCGTGCCATCGCAGCCGCGCGCCGTGCAGTGCTCGCGGCCGTAGAAGATGATCCGCAGGTGCAGCGCGTTCCAGTGCGCCTCGGGAAAACATTTTTTCAGGTCGCGCTCCGTCTGCTCGACGCTGCGGCCTGAGCTCAGCTTCCAGCGCTGCGCCAGGCGGTGGATGTGCGTGTCCACCGGAAAGGCTGGCACGCCCCACACCTGGCTCATGACGACCGACGCCGTTTTGTGCCCCACCCCGGGCAGCGCCTCCAGTTCCGCGAAGGTCCGCGGCACCGCCCCACCGTGCCGCTCCACCAGCAGCCGTGAGAGCCCGTGGACGGCCCGCGCCTTCTGCGGCGACAACCCGCACGGCCGGATCACCGCCTGGATCTCCGGCACCGGCACCTTGGCCATGGCGGCCGGATGGTCCGCCAGGGCCCAGAGGTGCGGCGTCACTTCGTTCACGCGCTTGTCCGTGCACTGGGCCGAGAGAACCACGGCCACCAGCAGCGTGTACGGATCCCGGTGATCGAGCGGGATCGGCGTCGCCGGGTAAAGCTCCGCCAGCCGGCGATCGACGTAAGCGGCGCGCTCGGCCCGCGTCATTTCCGAGCGCCGGCCAGCAGCGCGTCGAGCAGCGGCTGGTCGGGTTGCCAGGTCGTCTGCTTCGGCCCGTGCCACTCGTAGACGCCGAAGTCGCCCTTGTACTCCCAGTTGGCCCAGGCCATGCCGCTGGCCTCCATCACCCCGACGATGTCGCGGTAGTAAGCCAGCCGGTCGGCGCGCGGCACGGTCGGCAGGCAGCCGAACTCGCCGCAATAAAGCTGCAAACCCAGCTCCCGCGCCCGGCGAATGGCCGGTTCAAATTCCTGGGCGAGGCGGGCCGGACCCCAGTCATCGCGGGCCGTCGCGATCAAATCGGTGAACTCCCCCTGCTTGTTCATGGCCTGAAGCACCGCGAACTGCTCCGGCGTCACCACCGGGCCGGGGTACTGCACGGGACCGGTGTAGGCCTTCGTCGGCACCCACGCGGCCGTGTAGTGGGTGAACAGGAACGGGGAATACGTGTGCGTGCTGAGGATGATGTTCCGGTCCCCGGCTGGCACCTGGAGGAAGGGCAGGGTCGACGGGATCTGCCAGCGGTTGGAACCGATGATGAGCACCCGGTCCGGCTCGAGCGCGCGGATCGCCGCGTGCGCGGCCGCCACGAGGCGGTTCCAGTCCTGATGATCGTCCGCCACGGGCTCGTTCATGATCTCATAGGCCACCGCGCTGACTGGCTGGTCGCGCAGCTGCGCCGAGAGCTGGCGCCAGAGCCCAAGGAAGGCCGCCTGCGCCTTGGGGTCGGTGAACAGCGTGTTATGTCCGCCCTCGTTGGCCGCGTTGAAATGGTGCGTGCGGACTGTGTGCAGGTCCACGATCACGCGCAGGTGTTGCGCCCGGGCCCAGCCGATCGCCTGGCGCATCAGCGCGAAGGCCTCGGCGTTCTGCGTCCCGTCCTCGTGCCACAGCTCCTTCTCGTCAATCGGCAGCCGCACGTGGTCGAAACCCGCCTGCGCAATGAAGCGGAAATCCGCCTCCGTGATCCACTGCGACCGGGGCTGCCAGCCGAAATCCTGCGACAGCCAGTGGCTGAGATTCGTGCCCCGGCGGATGACAAAGCCGGCGGGATTGGCGGGAACGGCGGGATTGGCGGGAACGGCGGGGATCGCAGGGGCGGCGGGGGCGAGGGCCGGCAACAGGGCCAGCACGACCAGACACAAGGATGACAAGCCAGGGGTTAGCTTCATGGCGGCAGGCTACCCGCTTCCGACAGCAACGCAACGGTGGAGCCCTCCACCGGCCGGCGCGACGACGGGTATAACCGGACAAACCAAGGCCAAGAACCCCGGGTAATGGGCGCGTTGCGGGACAAAACTCAGTTGCGCGACCACCGCCCCCGCCTAAGGTCCGCCCATGGTTCCGACCCGCGATCTGCTCGCTCCCCTTGACACCTTTGAACGCCGCCACACCGGCTCCGCCGCCGCCGAGGTCGCCGCCATGCTGCAGGCCATCGGCCAACCTTCCGTCGCGGCCCTGGCCGACGCCGCCGTGCCGGCCGACATCCGCCTGCCCCGCCCCCTGAACCTGCCCGCCGCGAGCGGAGAATCCGCCGCCCTCGCCGAGCTGCGCAGCATCGCCGGGCTGAACCAAGTCTACCGCAGCTTCATCGGCCAGGGCTACTACGACTGCGCCACCCCGGGCGTCATCCAGCGCACCATCCTCGAGAACCCCGGCTGGTACACCGCCTACACCCCCTACCAGGCCGAGATCTCCCAAGGCCGCCTCGAGGCGCTGCTCAACTTCCAGACCGTCGTCACCGACCTCACCGGCATGCAGATCGCCAACGCCTCGATGCTCGACGAGGGCACCGCCGCCGCCGAGGCCATGATGCTCGCCCACCGCGTCAAGCTCGGCGACAGCCACGAGGCCTCCGTCTTCTTCGTCTCCGACCGCTGCCACCCGCAGACGATCGATATCGTCCGCACCCGTGCCCAGCCGCTCGGCGTCACCGTGGTGACCGGCGACCACCGCACCTACACCTTCGCCGGCCGCGTCTTCGGCGTACTCGTGCAGTACCCCGACACCACCGGTAGCATCCACGACTTCGCGGCCTTCTTCGAGCAGGCCCACGCCGCCGGTGCGCTCTGCGTCGTCGCCACCGACCTGCTCGCCCTCACCCTGCTCCGCGCCCCCGGCGAGTTCGGGGCCGACGTCGCCGTCGGCTCCGCCCAGCGCTTCGGCGTGCCCATGGGTTTCGGCGGGCCCCACGCCGGCTTCCTCGCCACCAAGGACGAGTTCAAGCGCCAGATGCCGGGCCGCCTCGTCGGCGTCTCCAAGGACGTCCACGGCAACCCCGCCATGCGCCTCGCCCTCGGCACCCGCGAGCAACACATCCGCCGCGACAAGGCCACGTCCAACATCTGTACCGCCCAGGTCCTGCTCGCCGTCATGGCCTCCATGTACGCCGTGTACCACGGACCGGAAGGACTGAAGCGCATCGCGGAGCGCACCCGCCGCCTCACCTCGCTGCTCGCCACCGCCCTCCGGTCCGCCGGCGCCACGATCAACGCCGAGCCGGTCTTCGACACCCTCACCGTCGGCAACGTCGCCGCCGTCCGCGTCCATGCCGCCGCCGCCGCCAAGCGCATCAACCTGCGCGTGGTCGACGACTACACCGTCGCCCTCTCGCTCGACGAGGTCACCACCCTCGAGGAGGTGCAGACGCTCCTCGCCTGCTTCAGCGAGTCCGCGGCGCTGGATCTGTCCTCCGACCTCCGTCCTCTGTCCGCGGAATTCGGGCGGAGCACACCGTTCCTGACCGCCAGCGTCTTCAACCGCTACCACACCGAGCACGAGATGCTCCGTTACATCAAGCGGCTCGAGGCGAAGGACCTGTCGCTCTGCCACTCGATGATCTCCCTCGGCTCGTGCACGATGAAGCTGAACGCCACGAGCGAGATGCTGCCCGTCACCTGGGCCGAGTTCGGCAAACTCCATCCCTTCGCCCCCGCCGAGCAGACCCGCGGCTACGCCCGCCTCTTTGCCGATCTCGAGACCTGGCTGTCCGAGATCACCGGCTTCGCCGCCGTCTCCCTCCAGCCGAACGCCGGCTCGCAGGGCGAATACGCCGGCCTGCTGGTCATCCGCGCCTACCACCAGTCGCGCGGCGAGGGCCACCGCCACATCTGCCTCATCCCGACCTCCGCCCACGGCACCAACCCGGCCAGCGCCGCGATGTGCAACTTCAAGGTCGTCCCCGTCGCCTGCGACGCCCGCGGCAACATCGACGTCGCCGACCTCAAGGCCAAGGCCGCCGAGCACAGCGCCAATCTCGCCGCCCTCATGGTCACCTATCCGTCCACCCACGGCGTGTTCGAGACGGCCATCCGCGAGATCTGCGCCACGATCCACGCCCACGGCGGCCAGGTCTACATGGACGGCGCCAACATGAACGCCCAGGTCGGCCTCACCTCCCCCGGCCACATCGGCGCCGACGTCTGCCACCTGAACCTGCACAAGACCTTCTGCATCCCCCACGGCGGCGGCGGCCCCGGCATGGGCCCGATCGGCGTGGCCCCGCAGCTCGTGCCGTTCCTCCCGGGACACCCGGTCGTACCCACCCGGGCGGCCTCGCCAATTTCAGATTTGAAATCCCAGATTGGCGCCGTCTCCGCGGCGCCGTTCGGCTCCGCCTCCATCCTCGTCATCTCCTGGATGTACATCCGCATGATGGGCCCCGACGGCCTGACCCGCGCCACCCAGTTCGCGCTGCTCAACGCCAACTACGTCGCCCAGCGCCTGGAGAAATACTTCCCCGTCCTCTACCGCGGCGGCCACGGCCTCGTGGCCCACGAGTGCATCCTCGAGTTCCGCCCGTGGAAGAAGCACGGCCTCGAGGTCGAGGACGTCGCCAAGCGCCTGATGGATTACGGCTACCACGCGCCCACGATGTCCTTCCCCGTCCCCGGCACGCTCATGATCGAGCCGACCGAGAGCGAGACCAAGGCCGAGCTCGACCGTTTCTGCGACGCCCTGATCAGCATCCACGGCGAGATGGCGGCCGTCGCCAGCGGCGAGAGCGACAAGCTCAACAACCCTCTCAAGCACGCCCCGCACACCGCCGCCGCCGTCTGCGCCACCGACTGGCCGCACCCGTATTCACGCGAGACCGCCGCCTTCCCCGACGCGCCCACGCGCGCCGCGAAGTTCTGGCCCGCCGTCGGCCGCGTCGACAACGTCTACGGCGACCGCAACCTCGTGTGTTCCTGCGTCGGCATGGAGGCCTACGCGGAAGCCCCCAAGGCCTGAACCGGGCCGCGCGGAGCGTTTGTCCAGGACATGCACCGGGTCCACCTTGCCGCCGTGCCCGAGGTCGAGCAGCGCTCGCCCGGCGGCAAATTCCAATCCTGGTGCCGGAACCTCTCGCTGGCGCTGGGCGGTTTGCGCCACGCCGGCACCTGGGGCGGCGGCCATCCCTTCGACCTGCAGATCCGCCGCATCCCGCCCGGCGCGTCGGTCTGCCCGTTTCACGCTCACTTCGCGCAGTGGGAACTGTTCGTCGTCCTGCGCGGCACCGCCACCGTCCGCGCCGGTCCCGAGACCCACACCGCGGCCGCGGGTGAAGTCTTCATCCACCCGCCCGGCGAGCCGCACCAGCTGGGCAACCCCGGTCCGGAAGATCTCGAGGTGCTGATCATCACCGACAACCCGCCGTGGGACGCCTTTCACTATCCCGACTCGAACAAGTGGGGTCTGCGTCCACTCGGGAAATATTTCCGCCTCACCGAGACCGACTATTTCGACGGCGAGGAAGCGCCGACACCGGACGCCCCGCCCTATCAGCCGGTGCCCGCGCCCCCCGGCCCGGCGCTGGCGCCCTTCGCCTCCCGCAAGCTCCACCCCGATGCGTTGCCGTGGGTCCCGTGGGCCTCGCCGATGGGCAAATTCCGCGGCACCGGCAAGTCGCTCTCGATCGCGCTCGGGGCCCAGCCCAACACGCCCACCGGTCTCGGCGGCCACCCCTTCGACCTCGAGCTTGGCAAACTTGCGCCGGGTGAATGCGGCTGTCCGTTCCATGTCCACGCCGCGCAATGGGAGTGTTTTCTTTTCCTGAGCGGCGCCGGTACCGTGCGCACCGCGGCGGGCCTCACCCCCGTGGGCGCCGGCGATGTCGTGCTGCATCCCCCGGGCGAGGCCCACCAGCTCACCAACACCGGGACCTCGGACCTGCTTTATTACCTCGTGGCCGACAATCCGCCGCTCGACATCTGCCATTACCCCGACTCCGGCAAATGGAACCACTCGTCGCCGCGGAAAATCTTCCGGGCCACGGACGCGGAATACTGGGACGGCGAGGAGTGAGCCCACTAGCCAGCTGAAGCCACGGCGCCCTCGCCGTGGATCCCAGGATCCGCGGCGGCCGGTCGCACCCGGCGGGCTGCCCCGCGGCCCGGGTCAGCCGGCGCTGGTCCGACGGGCGGCACGGTAGAGCAGCCCGATCCCGCCGGCGAAGAGCAGCACCCCGATCCATTTCGCCGGGTGTTCGAAATCCGGGCCGACGACGGCCAGCGGCGCATCGCTGCCGGTGAGCGCAACCACGCCGGCAAACGCCACCCCGAGCAGGCTCTCGCCCACGATCAGGCCGGTCGCGGCGAGGACGCCCATCCGCTTGGCGAATTCGGGACTCGCCTGCCGGTCCGCCCAGCGGTCGTAGAGCCAGCCGAGCAGCGCCCCGATGGGGATGAGGAGCGTCAGCGCCATCGGCAGGTAAATGCCCATGCCCACGCACAGCGGCGGCAGGCGCAGCTTCCGGCCCGCCCGCAGCGCCTCGTCGACCCCGATGAGGGCCACACCGAGCACCGCGCCCCAGCCGATCAGGCTCCACTGGATGTCGCCACCGAGGACCCCCTTGGCCAGCGACGAGATGAGCGCGGCCTGCGGGGCGGCGAGGGCGTTGTCCCCCGCCCCGGGCGCCCCGGCAAAACCGAAGGCCTTGTTGAGCAGGTCCAGCACGGGCGGGATCACGAGCGAACCGAAGATCACGCCGTAGATCAGCGCGAGCTGCTGCCGCCAGGGCGTCGCCCCGACGAGCTGGCCGGTCTTCAGGTCCTGCAGGTTGTCGTTGGAGATCGTGGCGATGGAAAAAACGATGCCGGTGGTGAACAGCGCGTAGGCCACCAGGGCCTTCGTCTGCTCGGGGTCGCCGCCGTGCCCGTACACCAGGACCAGCAGCACCGAGGCGCCGAGGACGGCGAGGATGCCGACGCCGGACACCGGGCTGTTCGAGGCGCCGATCAGGCCGGCCATGTAACCGCACACGCAGGCGATGATGGCGCCGATGACGACGACATAGACCAGGCTCCCGATGATCGTGGGCCCGATGCCCGCCGCGAGCACCGTGCCCGAGCTGAAATACCAGAGCAGGCCCGCAATGGGCAGGAGGAGCGCCACGATGGTGCCGCCCACGATGCCGATGGGGATATCGCGCTCGGTCAACGGCAGCTCCGTGCCGGCCTGGCGGGCCTGCGAAGCCGCCAACGCCGCCCGGATGCCCTTGATGATCGGACCGATGATCCGGAAGAGGCTCCACAGCGCCGCGACCGCGATGACGCCCGCGCCGATGAAGCGCACCTCGCTGCGGAAGGTCGCGTTCACGACCCCCGCGACGTTATCCCCCACCTCGCCCCAGGTGAGCAGCGGCACCAAGCCGGCCCAGGCGATCAGCATGCCGACAAACATCGCGACGCCGACCGACACCCCCACGAGGTGGCCAACGCCGATGAGGGCCATGGCCAGGCTGGTCGAGGCCGCGGTCGCCCCGGCCCCGACTCGGAAGGGCACGGCCAGGGCCTCGGCCGCCACCTTAAGGTAGGTGAGCAGCTGGTAACCCGCCGCGACGAGCGAGCCGACCACGATCATCCGCAGACCCTTGGCATTCTCCGCCGAGCCCGCGGAGGAACCGAAGCCGACCTTCAGCACCTCGCCCGCGGCGACGCCCTCGGGATAAGGCAGGTCGGAACCCGTCACCAGCGCGCGCCGCAATGGCACGGAAAACATGACCCCCAGGATGCCGCCGAGCGCGCAGACCGCCGCCGTCACCCAATAAGGAAAACCCTGCCACCAGCCGACCATCACCAGACCGGGGAGCACGAAGATGATGGCGGACAGCGTGCCCGCCGCGGAGGCGATCGTCTGGACGATGTTGTTCTCGAGGATGTTCGAGTTCCCGAGCAGCCGCAGCAACGCCATCGAGATGACCGCCGCCGGGATCGAGGTGGCGAAGGTCAGGCCGACCTTCAACCCGAGATACACATTGGCGGCAGTGAACAGCAGCGTGATGACGCCGCCCAGGATGACGCTCCGGACCGTGAGCTCGCGCAGACCTTGGGGATTTTGCATGGCCCGAACTTGGGCTGGGCACGCCGGGGCATCAAGCCCGGGATGAGATGAGCTCAACCGGTCTCATCCCGTGGCGCCGATTCCACCCGGACGGCCCTCGTCGGCCCAATCGCCTGGTCCGCCTCAGCGCCGGGGCGCCAGCAGCTTCTCCTTCGCAACAAAGTACAGGAAGCCGCACAGCAGCGCGTACGGGATCAGCGACAGCAGGTCCGCGTGCGGGCCGTTGTAGAAGGGATTGTGCTCCGTCGCCCACCGGCCCACCGCGGCGTCGAATTCCTCCGTCACGCCGGCCAGAAAGGCGATGATGATGCCGGCGATGGCGCCACCCGCGATGTAGCCCGAGGCCAGCAACACGCCCGGGCTCTTGTCGCACTCGGCGTTGAAGGTCTCCGGGTCCATGCCGGCGTACACCGGCTTGCGCTTCATCCAGCGGTCCACCAGCAGGCGGATCATGCCACCGACAAAGATCGGCAGCGACGAAGAGAGCGGCAGATACACGCCGACCGCAAAGGCCAGCGCGGGCACGAACGACATCTGCATCGTGACCGTGATCATGGCCCCGAAGAGCACGAGCGCCCAGGGCAGCTGTTGGTCGAGGATGCCCTTGATGATGTAGGAGACGAGTGTCGCCTTCGGGGCGTCGAACTTGCGCACCGTGGTGCCGTCGGGCCGCGTCGTGTGCGTGCCGTTGATGCCGGGATCCACCAGCCAGACGGCAGCACCCTGGTCGTTGACCAGGTACTTGCCCGCCGGGCCGCCCACTTCGTCGGTCTTGTGCCAGCTGTAATAGCTCCCCGCGTCATCCCGCGCCTGCGGGCCGTGGAGCGACTCGCGCTTCTCGAGCCGGGTCACATCAGTCTGGAGCCCCGCGGGTGCGACCTCCGCCACCGGCACGTAGACCACCGCCGAGTCGTTCAAGCGCATCAGGATCGGCCCGAGCAGCAGGGCCGAGGACAGGGCGCCGATCAGAATGGAATATTGCTGCAGCTTCGGCGTCGCCCCGATGAGGAACCCCGTCTTCAGGTCCTGCGAGGTGGTGCCGCCGTTCGAGGACGCGATGCAGACGATGCCGCCGATCGACAGCGCCATCACGTAGTACGTCCCGCCCGTCCAGCCGACGACGAGGAAGATCAGGCAGGTGAACAGCAGCGTCGCCACCGTCATGCCCGAGATGGGGTTGGAGGTGGAGCCGATCTCGCCGGTCAGGCGCGAGGACACCGTCACGAACAAAAATCCGAAGGCCACGATGAGCAGCGCCCCGAGGAAATTCATGTGCAGCGAGGGCGCGAGCATGATGCCCGCCATCAGCACAAGGATGCCGATGCCGACGAACTTGAGGGACAGGTCCCGGTCCGTGCGCGGGGTCTGCTCCTCCGACTTCGCCGCCCCGCCGCGGGCTAGACCGATGTCGTGCATGCCGCCCTTGAGGCCGTGCCAGATGGTCGGCATCGCCTGCACCAGGCTGATCAGGCCACCGGCCGCGACGCAACCGGCGCCGATGTAAAGGATGTAGGCGCCGCGGATCGCGCTCGGCCCCATCTCGGAAATCGGGATCGTGCCGGGGGCCAGCGGTCCGAGCAGGCCCTCGCCGAAGAACTTGATGAGCGGGATCAGCACCAGGTACGACAACACGCCACCGGCCGCCATCAGGCCGCCGATGTAGGGCCCGATGATGTAGCCGACGCCGACCAGCTCCGGCGACACCTCGGCGCTGACGGAACCCGACTTGAGCGGGGCGCCGAAGACTTTCTCCGGCGCGTCCTTCCAGCCCTTGAAGGCGATGTTCAGGGTCTTGTAGACCAGCCCGATGCCGAAGCCCGTGAAGATCACGCGGGCGCCGGGCGACTTGCCCAAGCCGGCCGCCTCGGCGGCGGCCATCTCGGCCTTGGCCGAGGGCGAGGCCGCGGCGCGCGACACCTCGTCCACGCCGGCCTTGAGCACCGCCGCACAGGCCGTGCCCTCGGGGTATTTCAACACGCCGTGCTCCTTCACGATCAGGGCACGGCGCAACGGGATCATCATCAGGATGCCCAGCAACCCGCCAAGGACCGCCACCAGCATCACGCGCGTCAGCTCCAGGTCGAAGCCGAGGATCAAAATCGCCGGCATCGTCACGCCCACGCCGAACGCGATGGATTCGCCCGCCGAGCCGCCGGTCTGCGTGATGTTGTTCTCCAGGATCGTGGCGTCGCGGCCGCCGGCCTTCGACCAGGCGCGGAACAGCGCGAGGGAAATGACCGCCACCGGGATCGAGGCGCTCACCGTGATGCCGACCTTCAGCACCAGGTAGAGCGACGAGGCGCCGAAGATGATGCCCAGCAGCGCCCCGGTCAGGACGGCGCGGAAGGTGAATTCAGGAATCTTGGCCGAGTCCGGGATGAACGGCTCGAATTTGGAGGAGGGCTCGGCGGGCATCAGGTGGTGTTTCGCGCACGCTAGCCCGCCGTATGACACGGGGGCAACCGCGAATCCGTAATTGTGAACTGCCCCTTATGTTTGGTGGGCGGTGAGCTTGCTCACGCCACGAACCAGCCGCCGCTCCTCAGCGCTTGCGCGCCTTCGCCTTCAGCTGCGCGTTGCGCTGGGCGATGCGCTGCTTGATCAGCCAGTACAGCATCTCCATGCGCGGCACGGCGGCGCCGACGGACTTCGCCCGGCGCACGGGCTCACCCCAGATCTCCTCGATCTCCAGGTCACGGCCCTCCTCAAAATCGATCAGGCTGGACGGCCGGTAAGCGGCCATCTTGGCGGTGCGCTCGAATTGCAGGTCCACGAACGAACGCGGGATCTCATGGCCGAACTTGGCGGCGGCCTCGACCACCTCCTCCATGATGCGCCGCGCCAGCAGGCGCAGGCCCTCGTCGGCCAGCAGCACGTCGGTCGTCACGCCGGCCACGATCGCCAGGCCGTTGAAGGGCACGTTCCAGACCAGCTTGTGCCAGCGCTGGAGTTCCAGATTGTCCTGCGCGGTGCATTTCACGCCGGCCCGCCGCCACAACGCCGCGACCGCGTGGGTCCGCTCGCCGGCGGGCTTGCCGAACTTGCCGATCGTCATCAGCCCGGGAAAGGAACAGGCCACCACGCCGGGCGCCGTGCGCACGCAGCCGATGTAGCAGATCGCGCCGATCACGCGGTCGGGGCCGGCGACTTCCGCCACCGGTTCCTCCACGCCAAGGCCGTTCTGCAGGGTCAGCACGACCGTGTCGGGCTTGAGCAGCGGCGGCAGCACCTGCCGCAGCGCCTCGTTGGCCGTCGCCTTGGTGGCAATAATCACCAAATCGCACGGCCCGATCTCGGCACTGCTGCCGTAGATGTGCACCTTCCGCGCCGTGATGCGCTCCGTCGGCGTTTTCACCTTCAGACCCTGCGCCGTGAGGGCGGCCCGGCCGCTACGGGCGAGAATATGGACATCCTCGCCGGCCTTCACCAGGCGCGCGCCGTAATAGCAGCCGAGGGCTCCGGCGCCGATGATCGCAATGCGGGGGGTTTCGGGGAAAGAGGCGCTCACAACACCTCAGTCGTCACAAAGATAGCGCGAAAATACAACCCCGCAGTCGCCCGTCGCCCCGGGCGAAAACGCTTTCTTCTTCACAGCCGCGATTCACACGATCGTCACGCCGCCTTTTCGCCGTACCCGGACGTCTTTTACATCCCTGGGACCTCGGCCCTCATGTTCGCCACCAGGGGAAAATCAGGTCCTTCACCCGCCGCCCGCCGAGGAGTAGTCCCTACCCCGGGCAGTAGTCAGCTCACTTGTAGACAGTATTTTATGAAATACCCACTCACCCCTCATTAGCCCGTTTCATCCGGCGCCTCCCGCTAGGCAGCAGGGTGCCGCAGAGGCGGATTCGCCCCGCGCCGCACTCATCCCCAGACTGTTCACAGTTGCCGGCCACCCCGGTTTTCCGAGGGAAGGCCAACACCCGCTGACAAGTTATTCACAGCCCCTTTGCCGGGCTAAAGCGGCATGTTGTCCGTGAGCCGCACCTCGTCGACCCAGTAGGAGACCGCCATCAGGCACTGGCCGGTCACAATCTCGCGCACCGGCTCCATCGTGCGCGGGTCGACCACGGAGATATAAATGACGCGCAACCGGCGTTTCTGGCCGATGATGTGCGTGGCCTCGGCCACGAGGCGGTCGGAGATTTTCACCCCGGAATCGACCATCTCCTTGGCCTTGCGCAGCGCCCGGACGACCGCGAGCGCCTCCTCGCGTTGCGTCGGGGTCAGGTAATTGTTGCGGGCGCTCACCGCCAGGCCGTCGGCGTCGCGCACCAACGGACCCGTCATGATCGCCAGCGGCAGCAGGAGGTCGGCCGCCGCTTTCTTGACCACGGCCAGTTGCTGCACGTCCTTTTCGCCCAGCACCAGGAGGTCGGGTTGGATGATATTCAGGAACTTCAGCCAGCAGGTGAGCGTGCCGCGGAACAGCGCCGCCCGCGTCACCCCGCAGAGGGGTTTGCTGACCGCTTCCTCCTGCACCGAGGTGGAAAAGCCCTTGGGAAACATCTCCTCGGCCGTCGGCGTGAACAGGATCTCGACGCCCTCCTTCTCCGCCAGCATCCCGTCGGCCGCCGGCGTGCGGGGATATTTCTGGTAATCCTCGCTCGGCCCGAACTGCAGCGGGTTCACGAAGGTCGACACGACCACGGCCGCCCCTTCCGCCCGCGCCAGGCGGATCAGGCTGGCATGCCCGGCATGCAGGGCCCCCGAGGTGGGAATGAACGCGATTTTGCGCCCCGCCGCGCGCAGCGCCAGCGCGGCCTCGCGCATGGCGGTGATGGATTCGATTTTCTGCATGGGGGAACGGACTTGAATAACCCGACCCCGTTCCCTTTATCAAGCCTCCTCGTCCCGGCCCGCCGGGACGAGCCGCGCCGAAGTTCCGCATCCCGCGGAACGTAGGCGGGGTCCCGCACCTCTCCCCCGTCACTTTCAGACTCATCCTCCCCTCTTCCACCATGATCCGCCTCAACGAAAACTACTCGAAGCTCAAGGCCAGCTACCTCTTTGCCGACATCGCCAAGCGCGTGAACGCCTATGTCGCCGCCCACCCGGACAAGCCCGTCATCCGCCTTGGCATCGGCGACGTCACCGAGCCCCTCCCGCCCGTGTGCGTCGAGGCCCTCCACGCCGCCACCGATGAGATGGCCAACCGCGCCACCTTCAAGGGTTACGGCCCCGAGCAGGGTTACGCCTTCCTCCGCGAGGCCATCGCCCAGCACGACTACGCCGCCCGCGGCTGCGAGATCTCGGCCGACGAGATTTTCATCTCCGACGGCTCGAAGTGCGACTGCGGCAACATCCAGGAAATCTTCGCCACCGACGTCCGCCTCGCGATCCCCGATCCCGTCTACCCGGTCTACGTCGACACCAACGTCATGGCCGGCCGCACCGGCGCCAATGTCGATGGCCGTTACCAGGGCATCACCTACCTCGATTGCACCCCGGCCAATGGCTACGTGCCCGCCATCCCCGGCGTGGCCACGGACCTGATCTACCTCTGCTTCCCCAACAATCCCACCGGCGCTGTCGCCACCCGCGAGCAGCTCGCCGCCTGGGTCGCCTACGCCAAGGCGAACAAGGCGATCATCCTCTTCGACTCCGCCTACGAGGCCTACATCCGCGACCCGCAGATCCCGCGCTCGATCTTTGAGATCCCCGGCGCGCGCGAGGTCGCCATCGAGTTCCGCAGCTTCTCCAAGACCGCCGGCTTCACCGGCACCCGCTGCGCCTACACCGTCGTCCCGAAGAGCCTCATGGCCTACGACGCCGCCGGCGCCGCCCACCCGGTCCACGCCCTCTGGAACCGCCGCCACACGACGAAGTTCAACGGCGTCGCCTACCCGATCCAGAAGGCCGCCGCCGCCATCTACACCCCGGCCGGCAAGCAGCAGACGGGCGACCTCATCAACTTCTACCTGGCCAACGCCAAGCTCATCCGCGAGGCCATGACCAAGCTCGGCTTCACCTGCATCGGTGGCGACAACGCCCCCTACATCTGGGTGAACACCGGCCGTGACTCCTGGGAGTTCTTCGACCTGTTGCTGAACAAAGCGCAAGTCGTCTGCACCCCCGGCGCCGGCTTCGGCAAGTGCGGCGAGGGCCATGTCCGCATCAGCGCCTTCAATTCCCGCGCCAACGTCGAGACCGCCCTCGCCCGCATCGCCGCCGCGCTGAAGTAAGCCCTTTCCTTGTCGGAGCGCCTGGGTCAGGCCGAGGCGCTCGCTTATCGACCCGAGCAAATCGAGCCCTTTCCCGGGCCTGACTCACTCGGCGCTCCGTCGGATGTTCAGGTGAAAGTGGTCGTAGCGATCGCTCCGACCATGCTCTTTCATTTTCAAAATTATCGGACGATTCCGTCGATCCACCGGCGCCAGCTCAATCGCGGCCTCCATCCCCAACGCTTCGGCAGTTCCATCAAACAGCCCGACCGCGACCAACTGGGACTTCGGTACGGAGTCAATTCCTGCACCCGGTGAATTGCTTCCTCCGATCATGGCGAAAAGACCGCTGATGTTCCGCCTTCCCAATCCCTCGAGCAATGTCTGCGGAAATATCAGCGCTGAAAGCCGTCCTCCCAAAAACTTCATGCGAAAGTCAAAGTCGCCGCTGGATCCGTCGGGGCCGTTTACCCGGCGGTAACGCAGCACCGCATTTTCCGCATCAATCACCTCCGGGTAGATGCCGATCGCATTTAAGTCCTCCAACGAGAGAAGGGGCTCGCGAAAGAGCAATGCTCCCTCCGCCGTTTCATCCCAAGCCGTGAATTTGGAAATGGCCCGCATCTGACCTCGAAAGGCGAGGAACGTGGTCCAGTTGCATGCGGTCAGCAGGCTGACGCTCACCGCAATCAACGCGAACGGTCGGCAAGGTTGTCTCATTTTTTTCGGGACGCAGGCGACCGTTGGAAGCGGTCGCCTGCGGGTTTTCTAGACAGTCACCGTCGTTTTTGAACTGCCGTCGGCATTCTCTTCACGCGTGCACTGGAATCCCGGCGCGATGGTCAATCCCACCAGCGCCACCAAGAAGGCCAAAATCATGGCCTTCGACCGCGTACTGCTTTTTTCCGTGTTCATGCTACCCTCTTTGGTTGTGGTTGATTGCGTCTCGAAGGCTTTGAATACCCCCGGGCGAACAGAAAAATCAGGCTGCGTCTTGGGGCTGAAGGAAACGCTCGGGATTACGTAAATTTACGTACCGCGTTTCGCCCATTCCGGCCAGCGGTCTCCCCCTTCATGCACGCCGTTCGACCACGGCTCCGCGGGCTCATACCGGAAATCCACGAACCCCTTCTTCATCGCCCAGCGCATCAGTTCCTCCCGGCTGTGCAGTCCCAGCTTCTCCAGGATGTGCTGGTGATGCGTGCGCACCGTGGCCGGCGTGATCCGCGTGTACTGTGCGATCCGGTCGTGCGACCAGCCGAACCCGAAATACGGCATCAGCTCGGTCTCGCGGTCGGACAGGATTTTCGAGAAATGCCCCGGCTCCTGCCGGGCCGCCGCCACCGCCGCCAGCACCTCGCCGGAAAAGTAGGCCCGGCCCGCCGCCAATTCCCGCAGCGCATGCACCAGCTCGATCCCCCGCGCGGACGACTTCAGCAGGCAACCCTGCACGCGGCTGTGCAACATCCGGCTCGCGGCCGTCTCCGTCAGGTTGCCGCTCACCATCAAAATCCGGCAGGCCTCCGTGGTCGCCGCCAGCTCCATCGCCACGGTGAAGCCACTCATGTCCGGCAGCCCCAGGTCGATGATGGCCAGGTCCGGCCGGAATTTCAGCGCGCAATCCAAGCCCTCCGCGCCCGTGGTGGCCCGCAGGATCGTCGTCCCCGCCGGCATGATCAGCTCCACTTGCGCCACGAGAAAATCCAGTAACAGGGTGTCGTCATCAATGCACAGGATCATGGGCGGCGGCATCACGGCCCCAGCCTAGCCGGTCCCGCGGCCCTGTGACCTCCCGCGACAGCCTATTTTCAGGGTTACGTGATTCCGCAGACGCGAGCCCGACCTGACCGGAATGAGGTCATCTCCTCGCGCGCGAGGTAACCCTGCCCTCGGCCAAAAGGCCAGCTAAGCCCCCGGGATCACCGCCGGGGCCGTGTCGTGCACCCAGAAGCGCGAGACCACTTGGTGGTCCTTCTTCAATTCGTAGCCCCACTCCGTGTCCTTGATCTTGATCTCGACCACACGGCCGGGCGCCGTGCTCAGCTCGGGCTGGTTCACCGCATCCTGCCACTCCCGCAGGGCTTCCATGCGGGCGGTGTCAAAGGCGGCCTCCACGTCGGCAAATTCGCCGCAGCGCCGGACTTCCTGGGTCAGCCGTCCGTCGGACGTCTGCTTGAGCACAAAGCGCAAAACCGAAAAGCCGGATTTCTTCATGAGTTGTGGGTTTCCCCTCTTGAGCCGGAACCGTGCCACGCCCCTACCCCGGGAGAAAGGAAATTCCGCGTCCGGCGCGAGATTCTGCCGGCCCGGGCTGCCGCCGACCGAACGCCGTCAGGCGCCGGCCCCGGTTTCGGGGCCTTTTACTTCGCCGTGGCCGCGGCGGCGATGGCTTCCGCCAGGTCGTCGGCCGCCTGCCGCAGCAACCCAACCAGCGCCCCGGTGTCGCCCCCAGACCAGACCCGCCGCTCCGCCGTGAACTCGCCCGGCCGCGGCTCGCCCCCCGGCGGGGTGATCGCGTAGGTCGCCACCAGCTGCACGGTGTTGCCGGCCGACCGCACCAGCTCGAACCGCTGGATCTGAACCGTCACGGTCCCGCCGCCGGCAATCTGCCGCAGGCGGCTGCGCAACACCTGCGTGAGCGCCTCGTCCACCGGCTCGGCCCAGCGGATGTCGTCCAGGTAAATCACTTCGTTCTCCGACACCCGCACCGCCATGCTGCGGTTGCGCAGGTGCCCGGCCAGCCGCACCGGCCGCACCCCCAGGGACTCGGGCACCGGCGTACCCGCCGGGATCCCGCTCAAGGTGAAATACCGCGTCGTGTCCGCCTGCGGCTCGGGCAGCAGGCTGCAGCCGGACGTGAAACCGAGGACGGAGGACAAAAGACCGAGGACGGCGAGGCGGGGATTCATTTTCGGTGTGGTAAGGGTTTCGCGGGATTGTCGCGCCGAAGCCTTGGGCGCCGGCGGATCGTTACTCCGATTTCTTCTTCTTGCCCACGAGCAGCGAGCTGGGGTTGCGTTCCAGGGCGTTGGCGAGGGTCTCGAGGGCGCCGGCGGCGTCGGCCACCTGCCGGAGCGCGGTGGTCAGCTCGTCGCCCACGTCACCCTGCCGCTGCACGAAGCGCCGGGTCGTGGCCGCGGTGGACTCCAGGGTCTTCAGGGCGGTCTGCGCCGCCGCCAGGGTCTGCTTCAACTCGTCGCTCACCGGGCCGACCTGCGTGTCGATCCGCTCGATCGCCGCCTTCGTGGCGGCCAGGGTCTCGTTGAGCTGGGCGAAGGCCTGCTGCGCGGCGGGCGATTCCACGAAGGCCGTGACGGAATCCGCCGCCCGGCCCACCTTGTCGGCCAGGCCCTTCACGTCGGCCTCGCCGACTTTCTGGTTGGCCGTGGTCAGGAGGGTCTTGGCCTCGCGGGAAATGCCGGCGAAATCCACCTTCTTCAGGTCCGCCAGGATCTCACTCAGGCTCTCCTGGTATTCGGAAATGGCCGAGGGCATGGCCGGGATAACGACATACCGGGCCGGCGCCCGGAGCTTGGGCGGGGGGTAAAGGGCGGGGTCCTCGAAATCCAGCTCCACGAACAGCAGGCCCGTGGCGAGGCCCAGCACGCCGAGCTGCGCCCGCAGACCGTCGTCCACCATCTGCTGGATGTCGGCCTCGCCGGCGATCTTCAGGTCGGCGCCCTTCTCGTCGGTGATGACGTTGCGGTTGAGCTCGCACACGACGACCACGACGGAGTGCTTCACCACGTCGTCGTAATGCACCGCCAGGTCCACCACCCGGCCCACCCGCACGCCGCGCAGCTTCACCGGCGAGCCGAGGTCGAGGCCGTGGATGGACTCGTCGAAATAGACCGTGAAGCGGTGCGGCTTGCTGAACAGGCTCATGCCGCCAAACGACAGGAGCGCGATCAGGCCGAGCGCGAACGCCCCGAGCACAAATACACCGACGGCGGCTGGACTGACCTTGGTCTTCACGGGAAGGAGGGGTTAAACGTTATGGCGGGAAATGGACAGGATTTTCAAACGGCCGGCGTGCCGGGCACGCGCACGCGGTCCCGCCGGAGCAGGAACTCCGTGACCCGGGGGTCGCGGCTGGACTCGGCCAGGGTGGCCGGCGCGCCCTCGGCGATGATGCCCTGGGCACCGCGATCGAGCATGATCACCCGGTCGGCGATGCCGAAGATCGACGCCAGCTCGTGCGAGACGACGACCAACGTCGTGCCGAAACTGTCGCGCACCTGCAGCACCAGCTCGTCCAGCTTGCGCGAGGTGATCGGGTCGAGCCCGGCCGAGGGCTCGTCGAGGAACACGATGTCCGGGTCGAGCGCCAGCGCCCGGGCCAGGCCGGCGCGCTTCCGCATGCCGCCGCTGATCTCGGCGGGGTAATAGTCCTCAAAGCCCGTGAGCCCCACCTGCGCCAGTTTGAGGCAGGTCAGCTCCGCGATCTCACGGGGCGACAGCGCCGTGTGTTCCTCCATGGGCAGCGCCACGTTCTGCCGCAGGGTCAGCGAACTCCAGAGGGCGCCGCCCTGGTAGAGCACGCCGAAGGTCTTGAGCAGCGTCCGCCGGGTCGAGAGGTCCGAGGCGGTGAAGGATTTGCCGAAGAACTTCACGTCCCCCGCCCGCGGGGCATGCAGGCCGACCAGGTTGCGCAGGAGCGTGCTCTTGCCGCAGCCGCTGCCGCCGATGATGAAGAACACCTCGCCGCGCTTCACCGTGAAATTGACGTCCTTCAGCACGGTCTGCCCGTCGTAGCCGCACTCGAGGCCGGTCACCTCGATCACGGAATTGGAGTTATCGGGCATGGTTGGCCTTGTTGTAGGGCGGGGTCGCCGAACCCCGCCGGTTTGCCGGCCGCATCAGGGGAAACACCCGATCCGGCGTTCCAACGCTCGCGTCACCCCTCGGATAATTGATTGCGCACCTCATGCTTCAGAGTCCGAGAATGTCGAAGACCACGGCGAACAGCGCGTTGGCCACGATGATTAGCAAAATGGAGGTGACCACCGCCGAGGTCGCGGCCCGGCCCACGCCGGCGGCGCTGCGCTCCGCCTCCATGCCACGCAGGCAGCCCGACAAACCGATGATCAGACCGAAGGTGCCGCCCTTCGCCACGCCCACGAACAGGTCCGAGAAGTCGACGATCGTCAGCATCTCCACCCAGTAGGCCGCCGGGGGGATCGACAGCACGGAGCTGGCCACCGCCATGCCGCCGACGATGCCCAGGGCGTTGGCGTAGAGGGTCAGCAGCGGCATCATGACGGCGAGCGCCAGCAACCGGGGCAGGACCAGGAAATCGATCGCGGGGATGCCCAGCGTCTCCAGGGCGTCGATCTCCTCGTTGGCCTTCATGTTGCCCAGCGTCGCCGCGTAGGCCGCGCCGGTGCGCCCGGCCAGCACCACGCCGGTCATGAGCGCGCCCATCTCCCGCACCATCGACAGGCCGACCAGGTCCGCCACATAGATGTCCCCGCCGTACTGGCGCAGGACGAGCGCGCCGATGTAGGCCAGGGTCACGCCCACGAGAAAGCTCACCAGGCTCACGATCGGCAGGGCCATCGCGCCGCATTGCTGCATCTCCTCCACGAAATCCGCCCAGCGGAAACGCCGCGGGGCCTTGAACACCCGCCCGATGCCGATGACGCACTCGCCGAAGAAATGGGTGAAGGACCGCGCCTTGTGCCAGGCGTCGAAGGTGGCGTCGCCCACCGCGGTGAAGAAGTTCTCCGACCGGTCGAAGGGCACGCTCGTCTCGTGCGAGACCGTCATCTGCCGCAGCAGCAGGTGCACGCGCTCCGGCAGTGCCGCGGTGTTGCAAAACGCGCCCGTGACCCGGCACCACTGCTGCACCTCGAAGACAAACAGCAGCAGCGCGCTATCCCAGTGCCCCAGCCCCGCGGCCTCCAGCACCACCTGCTTGGGCATCCGCCCGGCCAGCAGGGCCGTCCAACCCGGACGCGGCCCGGCAATGGACCAGTCGCCCGCAATCGCCACCTTGAGCGCCGTCCCCTCAAGGACGGCATCGGCACGGGCGGCGGTCTGGAGCAAAGCAGGCATGGACGGGATCAGTGTGTGCGCCATCGCCGGTCGCGCCAGACTGATTTTCCCGTACCCTTATCGGGGCTTTCTCCGACCTTCAGGGGCCGCGAAGCTACCCCCGCGGCTTGCGCAACACCGCCAGCTTGGTCTCGACCAGCTCGTAACCGATCCCGTGCTGCGCACAAAATTCCTCCACCGCCTGCCGTGAGCCGTCATAGACGTGGTCCGCCTGGCAGTCATCGACCACCACCAGACCGCCCGGGGCGAGCCGGGGCCAGAGCTTCGCCAGCCCGGCGACCGTCGGCAGGTAAAGGTCCACGTCGAGCAGGGCGAAACACAGGCGGGTGTCCGCGGGAAAATCAAAATCCTGGACGGCCGCCGCGTGGGTGCGGACCCGCGTGATGCCGTTGGCCCGCAGGTTGGCCTCGAACCAGGCCCGCGAGTTGACGGTGAACTTGTCCAGCGCGCGCCGTTCCTCCCGGCCGGACTTGCCCCGCACCGCCTGCTCGTGGGTGACATCGGCCGCCACGAATCCCCCGAAGGTGTCGATCGCCCAGTAACGCTTGGCCGGGGCGATGGCGTCGAGGTGCCGGTTCAGGAACACCGTCGTGTAACCCCGGTAGCAACCGATCTCGCAGAAATCCCCGTCCGCCGCCGCCGCCTCGGTGGCCAGCAGCGTCAGCCGGGCGAGCTGCCCGGGCGTGAAGGCGTACCGGTACTTGTAGAGCAGGTAGGACCGCAGCGGCGACCAGAACAGCGCCCGCTTCACCAGCCCGTCGAGCAGGATCTCCCAACGCGAGTTCGTCATGACCGGCCGTCCGATTTTCCCGGCCAGGGGGCCTGCGTGGCTGGCCGCGCGCGGGCCCGGTCCACCTGCAGCCGCAGGGCGTGCAGGGACACGAAGATGTCGCGCAGGAAATCCACCAGCGAGGCCGTGAGCAGCAGGATGCTCGCGGCGAACAGCGCGAGGATGACACCCTTCATCGACCAGCCGAACAAGGCGGCCCCGAAGAGCGCCACCACCTGCAGGCAGGACAGGAGCATGCTCAGCCCGTTGGAGGTCACCGCCCGGCGGATCAGCAGCGCCCGGCTCCACATGATGTCGAGCTGGCTCTCGAGGTGCTTCCGCTCGGCCGCATCGGCGGCCGGCATCAGCTCGGCCACCACCCGCGTGCGGTCCACGATGCGGGCCATGCGGTTGGTGAGCGTGATCATGAGCGCGCCCATGCCCGAGATCAGGATGACCGGCGTGATCGCCAGCTGGATGATCGGCAGGAGGGAGTTGAGCGATTCCATGGTCCCGACAGGTTTGCGGTTCCCCGCCGCCAGCGCAACCCTGAGCTCAAAGGCCGGCCAACCGGTTTAAAAATGCCTTTGGTCCGACGCCTTTTTGCCAAGGGATGCAATGGCTTTTGCCTCGCCCGCCGGCGGTGGCCCACGCGATGCTTGTGACCCTGTCATGCTCCCCGCTTGCGCCCTCTTTGACCTCGACGGTACCCTGATCGACCACTTCCGGGCGATCCACCGCTGCCACACGCACGCGATGACCACCCTCGGCCTGCCCCCCCCGACCATGGCCCAGGTGCGTGCGGCCGTCGGCGGCGGCGTCGAACTGGCCGCCGAACGCCTGGTCGGGCGCGAACTCAAGGCGGCCGCGCTGGCCGTCTACCGGCCCTATTGGGACGCCACGATGCTCCAGGATGTCGATCTCCTGCCCGGCGTCCTCGAGCTGCTCCGCGCCCTCCGGCAACACGGCACCCGCACCGCCGTCTTCACCAACAAACACGGCCCCTCCTCCCGCCTGACCTGTGACCACCTCGGCATCACGCCCCTGCTCGACGGGAATTTCGGCGCCACCGACACTCCCTGGCTGAAACCCGATCCCGCCTGGACCCGGCAAGTGCTGGCCCAGCTCGGCGCCCAGCCCGGCACGACCTTGCTGGTCGGCGACTCCCCCTTCGACGTCCAGACCGCCCAACACGCCGGCCTGGCCTTCATCGGCGTCACGACCGGCACGCACGACGCCGCGGAACTCCGCGCCGCCGGCGCCACCCGCGTCTGCGCCAACCTGCCCGAGGTCGCCCGCGAACTCGGGCTGTAGGTGGAGCGCGTTGCCCCAACGCGCTGCTGGTCCTCCTCTCCGCCACAGCTACCGCCCTAAGGGCAGTGCATTCCACCTCACGCCGCACACCCCAGCGCCACCGCCAGCGCGGCCGGCAGCGCCTGCACATAAAGGATCTTCCGTCCGACTGTGGCCGCACCGAAGATTCCCGCGATGATCACGCAGCCCAGGAAGAACAACCGGATCGCATAACCGTCCGCGCCGAGCGAAAGCCCCCATGCCAGCCCTGCCGCGAGAAACCCGTTGTACAGCCCCTGGTTCGCCGCGAGCGCCTTCGTCGCCTGCGCCTTTTCCTCCGTCAGCTTGAACACGCGGCGCCCGTACGGCTTCGTCCACAGGAACATCTCGAGCACCAGGAAATAGACGTGCAGCAGGGCGACGAGGCCCGTGACGATGAGTGCGGCGGTTTGCATAAAGTCAGGCGGGCCGCCGCGCCACCAGCAGGTTGGCCGTCATCTCCTGAACGGCCTTGCCGTCCTGGTTGAGGGTGCGGCACGACAGCCGCAGCTGCCCGAACGCCGCGCGCACCGGATGCGGCTCGAGTCCGGCCACCTCCATCACGACGCGGAGGCGATCCCCCGGCTTGACCGGGCGGGGCCAGCGCAACCCCTCGATTCCCTGGCCGATCACCCCGCCGTCGAGCCCCATCTCGCCGCGCACCATCAACCCCATGCTGACCGCCGCCGTGTGCCAGCCGCTGGCGACGAGCTGGCCGAAGAGCGTCCCCTTCGCGGCCTCGGCATCCGTGTGAAACGGCTGCGGATCGTATTGCCGGCCGAACGCGATGATCTCCTCCGCCGTCACGGTGTGCTCCGCCGTATTAAATTTCTCCCCGACCTTCAGATCTTCGAAATGCAGCATGGCGTTCAGGGTTGGAAGGCCAGCGCATGCAGCCCCGCGCCGAGCATGAACAGACAGATGAACGCCGCGTTCGTCCCCTTCGACGCCGTGCGCCAGAAGAGCGGTTGCAGGATCGCCCGCAGCACCCAGAGCGCCGCCAACCCGGCCACCAGCAGGCGTCCCAGCGGCGTGCTCGTGAGCTCCGCCGCATTCAACACCTGCACCGCCGCCATCAAGAGCAGGAAGGCCATCAGCATGAGGTTCAGCACCTGCATGACACCGCGGTTCACCGGGTGCAACTTGGGCAGCTCCTCCGACCACCGAAACATCCGCCAGAAGCCCAGGTGAAACAAGGCCAGCGCCACGTTGTACCCCGCCGCCGCATAGACCCAGACCTGCGTTTTCATCGCGGGAACCTGCCGGGCTCCGCCGCTCCGGTCAACCCGTCCTGCACCGCCCGGCCCGGCCCCCTTTGGACCGACCACCTGTTTTTTTGTGATTTTTGCCTGCCAGCCATAGGCTCGGCGACGGCTGGTGCGGGGCTGGCCACGTTCCGCGCTTCCCTTCCCCCCATCCGTGCTTATCCGTTTTATCCGTGGCCGCTCCCTCCTCCACCGTCTCCCTGACCGGCGTCCTCGAGCGCATCATCTTCTTCAACGAGGAGAACCACTACACCATCGCGGAGTTGAAACCCGACGGCGTGAAGGGGGCTGATGCCACCGTCACCATCACCGGCCCGCTCCCCGGCGTCCAATGCGGCGAGACGCTCCAGCTCACCGGCGAATGGACCAAGCACGCCCAGCACGGCGCCCAGTTCAAGGTCGCCACTTTCCAGAGCGAACTCCCCTCCT
Source organism: Lacunisphaera limnophila (assembly GCF_001746835.1). Taxonomy (NCBI): domain Bacteria; kingdom Pseudomonadati; phylum Verrucomicrobiota; class Opitutia; order Opitutales; family Opitutaceae; genus Lacunisphaera; species Lacunisphaera limnophila. Next base: position 777,676 of record NZ_CP016094.1, read on the forward strand.
CCGTCTACGGCATCCGCAAATACCTCGGCAGCGGCCTCGTTCCCGGCATCGGCAAGGTCTACGCCAACAAGATCGTCGACGCCTTCGGCACCGACACCTTCCGCATCCTCAGCGAGGAATCCGGCAAGCTCCGCAAGGTCGAGGGCATCGGCAAGGTCCGCGCCACCTCCATCAAGAAGGCCTGGGACGAGCAGAAAACCCTGCGCGAGGTCCACATCTTCCTCCAGACCTACGGCGTCACCACTTCGCAGTGCGTGCGCATCGTCAAGAAATGGGACGCCACCGCCCAAAAGATCATCCAGGCCGAGCCCTACAAGCTCGCCCGCGAGATCGACGGCATTGGTTTCAAGACCGCCGACCGCCTCGCCATCAACCTCGGTTTCGCCAACGACGCCCCGCCCCGCCTCGACGCGGGCCTGATCTACGCGCTCCAGACCCTCGAGGAAGAGGGCCACACCGCCTACCCCCGCGGCGAACTCGTCACCTACACCGCCAACCTCCTCGAAACCTCCTCCGACCGCATCGAGGCCCGCATCGACGCGCTGATCAAAGCCAAGGATTTGGTGCAGCATCTGCCCGCTGTAGCCGGGGTCGCTGACCCCGGACCGGGCTCACCGAGCCCGGCTACAAAAAACGCCGCCTTCCTCCAACTCCCCCACAACGACCGCTTCGAACGCAAGATCGCCGAGGTCGTGCATCGCCTCACCGCCGTCAACTCCGGCCTGCCGGCCATCAAGATCGACGCCGCCGTGAAATGGGCGCAGGACAAGGCCGGCTTCGAATTCCACCCGCTGCAATCCACGGCTATCTCCCACGCCCTCGCGCACAAGGCCACGATCCTCACCGGCGGACCCGGCACCGGCAAAACCACGATCCTGCGCGCCCTCGTCGATATCCTGAAGGCCAAGAAGGTGCGGGTCACCCTCGCCGCCCCCACCGGCCGCGCGGCCCAGCGCCTCGCCGAGACCACCGGCGGTTTCGCCTCCACGATCCACCGCCTGCTCGCCTTCGATCCGGCGCGCGGCGGCTTCCTGCACAACGAGTCCAAGCCCCTCGCCACCGACTTCCTCATCGTCGACGAGTCCTCGATGCTCGACACGCGCCTCGCCGCCGCGCTGCTCCAGGCCGTGCCCGTCCGCGCCCACCTCCTCCTCGTCGGCGACATCGACCAGCTCCCCAGCGTCGGCGCCGGCAACGTGCTCAAGGACCTGATCGCCATTGGAGGCGGGGTGCCCTCACCCCGCGAGGCCTCCCTCCCGCGGGGTGAGGGCACCCCGCCTCCATTAATTCCCGTCACGCGCCTCCAATTCGTCTACCGCCAGGGCAAGGAGAGCGCCATCGTCACGACCGCCCACGCCATCAACGAGGGCGTCAACTCCCCGCCCCCCGTCGTCAGCGAGGTCGCCAAGGCCCAGGCCTGGAGCGACCTCAACTTCATCGCCGCCTCCAGCGCCGAGGACTGCCTCGCCAAGGTCATCGAGCTGTGCACGACCTTCATCCCGCAGCATTTCAAGTGGTTCAATCCGATCACCGACGTGCAGGTCCTCGCCCCGATGCACAAGGGCGTGGCCGGCGTGGCCAACCTCAACACGCAGCTCCAAGCCGCCCTCAATCCCGCGGCCCCGGTCGCCCGTCCTTCCTACGGCCGGTCCGCGGGGAGCGAGACCCGCGCCGCGACGGGCATCAAGACGATCAGCGGCGAGTACCGCGCCGGCGACAAGGTCATCCAGCTGCGCAACAACTACGACAAAAACCTCTTCAACGGCGACATCGGCACCGTGGTCAGCGTCGACCTGGCCAAGGGCACGCTCCTCGCCGACTTCGACGGCGAGCGTCACGTCTTCGAGCGCGGCGAGCTTGGCGACACCGCCCTCGCCTACGCCATCAGCATCCACAAGTCCCAGGGCAGTGAGTACCCCGTCGTCATCATCCCGCTGCTCAAGGGCCATTTCATGATGCTGCAGCGCAACCTGGTCTACACGGCGATCACGCGCGGCCGGAAGAAGGTCTTCGTGGTCGGCGAACCCGCCGCCTACGGCATGGCCGTGCGCAATGCGGAGTCGAAGACCCGCTGCACGCACCTGCGCGAGAAGATCATGGGGGCCGCTTCATAGAGCGGAGACCTTGCAGCCGTAGGCCAATCGACAAACGCTTCGGCCTACGCGAGTGGCCTCCTCCGGATGTAACATTCCGCCGTGTTAGCCGCATATTAAGTGTTTGTGCATCCAATGTCTGGTGCTAATCGTATCAACGACTTACAAACTATCGGCGCTTCTCCCACCGCATCCACCCACCTGTTTCATTCGCACCAGAACGCATTCCACGCATGCGCCACATGGTCACTTATTCAGCATGCATCCCATTCGTTTCGCGGCGCTCAGCGGTCTGGTCATAGCTGTCCTCGCGGCGGCTGAAACTTCCCCGGGCCCCGCGCAGGTAGTCTCGGTGGAAAACGGCACCGACCCGACCAAATTGCTGCACACGCTTGAGGCGAAGTACGAATACATCGACCTGAACCGGGGCGTCAGCAGCGGTACGCTGCGCATAAACTTCACCCAGCCGCTGGGCCCGAGGCACAGCTACAAGCTGCGCTATCAGGTGCCGGTCGCCACCCTGGGTGGCCAAGGCAACTCCAGCCACGGGATCGGGGATGCCTCCCTGCAACTGGGCCATGTCTTCGGCCTGACCAAGGCCGGCGGTTATGTGGCGATGGGCGAAATGATCTTCGACACCGCGTCCCGGCGCGAACTCGGCACCGGTCAGAACGTCTTCAAAGGTACCTTGATCATGGCCCGCTTCCTCCCCGGCGGCATCTTTGCCCCGGCCATCGTCCAGAGCAACCGCCTCTGGGGCGACGCCCTGCGCGCCAAGGTCAACGCCACCACCTTTGATTTCTACTACGTGCCTAAGTTCGCCGATCCCCGGAACCTGGTGACGTTCGATCCGGCGCTGAATGTCGATTGGCAGGCCAACAAGGAATACCTCAGCCTGGCGGTCACCTACGGTCGCGTGGTCGGAAAGGCGTTTGGCGGCAATGCGATCCTCTTCGTCAAGCCCACGGTTTTCGCCGGGCGCGACCGCCCCGGCTCCTGGGGCCTCGAGGCCGGCTACAAGCTAGTCGGGTTTTGACCCGCCGCTTGCTTTCACTTTCTTCCCTCCACCCAGCCATGAACAAATCCCCCCTGCTCGGACTCACCGTGCTGTTATTCAGTGCCGTGGCCCACGCCACCACCGCGCCCGTTCCCTCCATCAACCGGACGGTGCTCCCCATCGCCCCGGAACCAAACCAAAGCGTGGTGGGCCTGCGCTCCAAGGACTCCAAGGGGGTGTTCCCGCGCCCGGTCACCGCTCCGGCAGGGGCCCCGAACGTGTTCCTGATCATGCTCGACGACGTGGGCTTCGGCGCCTCCAGCAGCTTCGGCGGGGCCATCAGCACGCCCAACATCCAAAAGCTGGCCGACAACGGGCTGCGCTATAACCGCTTTCACACCACCGCGGTCTGCAGCCCGACGCGCGCGGCGCTGATCACCGGGCGCAACCACCACACGGCGCACACCGGCGTCGTGATGGAAATGGCCACGGGCTACGATGGCTACAACAGCCTGGTCGGAAAAGACATGGCCACCATCGGCGAGATGCTGAAACTCAATGGCTACAACACGGCCTGGTTCGGCAAGAACCACAACGTGGCGGACTGGGAGTCCACCCAGGCGGGCCCCTTCGACCGCTGGCCCACCGGCATGGGCTTCGAGAAATTCTACGGCTTCCTCGGCGGCGTGGCGAACAACTGGCGGCCCGCGCTCTATGACGGCACGACGCCGATCGAGCCCCATGTCGGCAAACCCAACTACAACCTGGACTATGACCTGGCCGACCAGGCGATCAGCTGGATCCAGATGCAGAAAACCGTGGCGCCCGAGAAACCCTTTCTCTGCTACATCGCCCCGGGCGCCATCCATGCCCCGCAGCATGCGACGCCGGAGTGGATCGCCAAGTACAAGGGCAAGTTTGACCAGGGCTGGGATAAGCTGCGCGAGGAAACCTTCGCCCGCCAGAAACAGATGGGCATCATCCCGGCCGATGCCAAGCTGACGCCGCGGCCGCCTGAGATGCCGAGCTGGGATTCGATGAGCGACCGGCAGAAGCGGGTGATGGCGCGCATGATGGAAGTCGCCGCCGGCCAGCTTTCCCAGGTGGACTACAACATCGGCCGCGTGCTCCAGGCCATCGACGATCTCGGCCAGACCGAAAACACGCTGGTAATCTTCATCATTGGTGACAACGGCGGCAGCGGCGAAGGCACCCTCCAGGGCGTCTTCAACGACATGAACATCGTTTCCCAGAGCACCGAGACCCTCGATTATCTCGAGAAGAACATGGACGACATGGGCGGCTGGAAGTCCTCGAATCTCTACGGTGTGCCCTGGGCCTGGGCGACCAACACCCCGTTCCAGTGGACCAAACAGGTGGCCAGCCACTTCGGCGGCACGCGCAACGGCTTGGTCATTTCCTGGCCGAAGGGCATCAAGGCCCGGGGCGAGATCCGCTCGCAGTTCTCCCATGTCATCGACATTGTCCCCACGATTCTGGAGGCGGCCGGTCTGCCCCAGCCGACCTCGGTGAATGGCACGGACCAGCACCCGATCGAGGGCACCAGCATGGTTTACACCTTCGACAACGCCAAGGCAGAGGACCGCCGCAAGACCCAGTATTTTGAGATCTTCGGCAACTCGGGCATCTACCACGACGGCTGGTTTGCGGGCACCCACCCGTTCCGGCTGCCGTGGAGCGGCGTCGGCACCGACGTCGATGTGCTCACGACCAAGTGGGAGCTCTACCACATCGACCAGGACTTCTCCCAGGCGGAGAACCTGGCTGAACAAATGCCGGAAAAGCTGCGCGAGATGCAGGTGCGGTTTTATGCCGAAGCCGCCAAGTATAACGTGCTGCCGATCCAGACTTCGGCGGCCGAGCGTTTCGGCGAAGGCATCCGCCCCAGCATGACCGGCGACCGCAAGACTTTCTCCTACATGGCGGGCCTGAAGCGCATCCCTGAGGGCACGGCGCCACCGATCAAGAACCGCTCGTGGAGCATCACCACCGACGTCACCCTGAAGGGCAACGAGTCGGGGGTAATCGCCACCCAGGGCGGCATCCTGGCTGGGTACGCTTTCTACTTCGAACAAGGCAAACCGGTGTTCAGCTACAGCTTCACCAATGGTGAACGGTGGCGCTTCATCTCCCCGGATCCGCTCCCCGCGGGGAAGCACAAGCTGGTCATGAGCTTCACCTACGACGGTGGCGGCATGGGCAAGGGTGGCAAGGTAGCCATCACGGCCGATGGCAAGGTGGTCGCAGAGGGCCATATCGGCAGGACCGTACCCTTCCGCTTCTCGACGGAAGAGACCTTGGACATCGGCGAAGACACCGGCACGCCGGTGGACTTGTCCTACGACGTCCCGGCTCGCTTCACCGGCGAACTCGGCAAGGTCGTCTTTGACCTGCAGTAAACGCGGCGAACTGGGCGGGATCCACGTTCCGACCAGCTGCACCACCGCCGTATGTTCCCCCCTCCCACCCACTGCAGGACCCTTGGCCTGACAGTGGGTGTTTTGCTTATCGCCGGCGGCTGCAGTCGGCCGGCGGTCCGTCCGGCGACGGTGGCGTCTGCGGTGGCCCAGACCTCGGCTTCCTGTCGCGAATGCCACGCCGAAATCTTCCAAGCCTGGTCGACCACCGACCATGCCCTGGCCAACCGGCCGGTGGATCCGCCGGCGGATGCCGCCGCCTTCGCGTCGTTTCACCCGCCTGCGGGCGTGGGCCCGGGCACGGCACCCGAGTTCATCCTGGGCCACAAGCCGCTTTGGCAGCCGTTGCTGCCGGCCCCGGGCGGACGCTGGCAGCCGCACGAACTGGCCTACGATCCGGTGAAGCACGAATGGTTCAACGTCTTCGGCCCGGAGAACCGGCAGGCCGGGGAGTGGGGCCATTGGACCGGACGCGGGATGAACTGGAATTCCATGTGCGCCCAATGCCACATGACGGGCTATCGCAAGAACTACACCGCGGCCACCGACAGCTACCGCTCCACCTGGGTCGAGCACGGCGTGGGGTGCATCCAGTGCCACGGCCCGACTCTGGGCGACCACGGCCAGGGACCCAAGCGAACGGGGCCGGCCCAGCCGCAACCGCCATTCTTCGGCGACCGCCAGAAGATGATGCAGACCTGTGCTCCCTGCCACGCGCGCAACCAGCTTCTGACCGACCAATTCCAGCCGGGGGACGACTACGCCCAACACCACCGCATGGTGCTGCCGGTGGATCCGGCCACCTATTACCCCGACGGCCAGCAGCGCGACGAGGTCTTCAACTGGACCTCCGTGCAACTCAGCCGCATGGCCCACGCCGGCGTGACGTGCCTCGACTGCCACGATCCGCACACCAACCGGACCATCCTGCCGGTGCAGGACAACCAGCTCTGCCTGCAATGCCACGCCGCGCCCGGGCGCGTCCAACCGAACGGCACCAAGGCGATCGCTATCGACCCCACCGCGCATTCGCACCACGCCGCCGGCAGCACCGGCAACTCCTGCGTCGCCTGCCACATGCCGACAACCCGTTACATGCAGCGCGCTGCGCGCCATGATCACGGCTGGCTCAAGCCCGATCCGCTGCTGACGCAGGAACTCGGCATTCCCAATGCCTGCAGCACGTGCCACACGGACCAGACCCTGGAATGGAACATCGCCAAGGCCGATGAATGGTATGGCGACAAGCTGAACTCGCGGCAACGGGCCCGGGCCCGGGCCGTGGCCGGGGCCCAATCGGTCCGGCCCGGCGCCGCCCGGGCGCTGCACGCGTTGCTCCGGTTTGAGGATATTCCGGCTTGGCGGGCCACCTACCTTTCCCTCCTGGTCGATCTGCCGGAGCGTGGTGACCACGACGGCCAGGCGGCCGCGCTGCAATCCAGCCGGGCCGCCGACCCGCTCGAGCGCGCGGCCGCCGTGCGCCTGCTGGCCACCCTCCCTGGCACCGCCGAGCAGGTGCGACCCCTCCTGCAGGATCCGGTCCGCCTGGTGCGGCTCGACGCCGCCTGGGCCTTGTCGCCGGAACTCGCCCCCGATGCCCCGGCCCGGCGGGAACTGGACGCCCACCTGGCCCTGGATCTCGACCAGCCGCTCGGGCGTTATCGGCTCGGTACCGATTGGGCGGACCGCGGCCAGCGCGCCGAGGCCGGGAAGGAAATCTCGCTCGCGATCCAGTGGGATCCCTATTCGGCGGGTTTTCACGACGCGCTCGGCCTGCTCCTCTCCGCCGACGGCAAAACCGCGGAAGCGGCCGCCCGCATCCAGCGCGCCGCGGAACTGGCGGCGACCGACGGCGCCCAGGCGATGCGCGCCGGCCTGGCGTGGGCGGAGGCCGGCCAGCCGGACCGGGCCGCCGGATGGCTGGAACAGGCTGTGAACCGGGAACCGCAGCTGGACCAGGCGTGGTACAACCTGGGGCTCTTGCTCGCCAGCCAGGAGAAACTCCCCGAGGCAACCGAGGCGCTGGCCCGGGCGGAAAAGCTCCAGCCCCAATCCGCCGACTACGCTTTTGCCCAGGCCACCGTGCTCGCCCGGCGCGGGGATCGCGCCGGAGCGCGGAACGCCGCGCTGCGCGCGCTGCAGCTGGATCCGCAGCACCGGGAGGCCGCCGGTTTGCTGCGGGCAACCGAATCACGAGACCCCGCCACTCCCTTGCCATGACAATCCACCTCCCCCGCACCGTCCTCGTGGTCCTGACCCTGGGTTTTTTGCCTTGCGCTACCGACGCCCGGGCGGCGCCGGCCCAGCTCACGCAGGCGCTGCAGTCCCCAGCCGGGCCGGTGGTCGCCGGCACGATGCTGGAGATCGACCTGCTCATCACCAACAGCGGCAGCAGTCCGGCCACCGTGGACACCCCCGCGCGGCTGCCCTTGGTGGCGGCCACACCGCTCGGCGCGCGGGCCTTCGCGCTCACCCGCGCCGCCGCTGAGTCAGGAGCCGTGATGGTCCCGGCCGGCGGCTTTGCCCGGATGCGCTACGCGATGCTGGTGCCGCTCCAAGCCAAAGGCCTGGGCATCCTCGCCGCGGAAGACGACACTTACGGCCGGATCGCGGTCGAGGTGCTGCCGGCCCCCGATCTTTCGTCCCCCGCGCCGGCACCCGCCGCGCCGGCCATCGCGCAGGCCCCCGGTGACGCGGTCACACCCGCGGCCATCACCAAGCGCCGGCCATTGGGCGTGCTCCCGTACGAGCCGGTTTATTTTTCCCTGGGTTTCCACAAGATCGTGAACGCCCGGTTTCAGCTGAGCCTGAAATTCCGGCCCTTCGGCCCCCCGGACGAAGGGATCGACCTGCCCGGGTCCTTCCTCGGGAACCTCTATGGCGGTTTCACCCAGACTTCGCTCTGGGACCTCGAGTCCGACTCGAAGCCCTTCTACGACACGAGCTACAAGCCGACTCTGCTCTATCAGCGCCACGACACCGGCCGGACCCTGTTTGGCGCCCGGCTGGGCTACGCCGCCGGCATCGAGCACGAATCCAACGGCCAGGGCGGGACGGCCAGCCGCAGCATGAACCTGCTGGTGTTCCGGCCGACCCTGCAGTGGGCCCTGGCCGACGGCTGGACGGCGGTGTTCTCGCCCAAGCTCTACGCCTACATCGAGAAATCCGAGGACCAGGATCTCCCCGACTATCGCGGTTACGGCGACTACCTCTTCTATGTGGAGAACCCTGACTCCTGGAAACTGGCGACGACCGTCCGGCTCGGCAGCTCCGGCCGCGGCAGCATCCTGGTGGATGGCTCGTATCCGCTGCGCCGGATCCTCGGCGATCACCCGCCGACGGGGTGGGCCCAGGGCTTCATTCACCTGCAGTATTTCAACGGCTACACGGAGTCCCTCCGCACCTACAACCTGCACACGCCCTGGCAACTCCGCCTGGGCTACATGCTGATCCGCTGAACCCGCCGCCGGTGGACAGTTTTCCCGTTCTTCCTCTCCCCGCCCAACCATGAACCTCACCCAGCCAACCGCCCTCGGCCGGATCCTGCTCGGATTCTGCCTTTTCGCCGCCGCTTCGCTCAGCCAGGCCAAAGATTCGCCCGACGAACAGCGGGCCAAAATTCACCAAACAAAAGACGAAGTGCTCGCTGAACTCTACAAGCTGAATCCCGGCGCCGAGGCCAAGATCAAGCAGTCGGTGGGCTACGCCGTGTTCTCCAATGTCGGCGTCAATCTGGTGCTGGCCAGCTTTGCCGGCGGCCATGGAATCGTGGTGCAGAAGGGTCTGCTCAAGGATACCGAGACCTACATGAAAATGGGCTCGGCGGGCCTCGGGATCGGTCTCGGCGTAAAGGATTTTCGCGCCGTGTTTGTCTTCAATGACAAGGACAAGTTGCAGGCCTTTTTGGAGCAGGGCTGGGATTTCAGCGCCCAGGCCGATGCCGCGGCCCAATCCGGGGAAAAGGGTGGCTCGGCCGCCGGCGCCGGCAACCTGGCGGAGGGCGTCGAGGTGTTCCAGATCACGAAGAACGGTCTGGCGCTGCAGGCCACCCTGCAGGGCACGAAATACTGGCAGGACAAGGACCTGAACTGATCTTCACCCATGAAACCCATGTACGACCGGTTTGCCTCTGCCTTTGGTTCATGGGCCCGGTCCGGCATACTGGCTGGCGCCTGCCTCGTCATGCCGTTGCTGGCCGCGGCCGAAAAGCCGCCCGGAGCGGCGCCGGTCGCACCAGGATTTTTGGACCGGTTCCAGCAGGGCTTCGCCCACACGCTGGACCAATCGTCGCGCTGGGTGGACGGCCTGTTCGGCGAGGAACGTTACACCAATGCAGGCAAGGGCGCGAACGGTCAGCTGCAGGTGCGCACCCTCTGGCAGGAATATCAGGGCATCCGGGTGCGCACCCAACTCCGGGCCAACCTGCCGCTGGCGCAACTCAGCCACCGGCTCAACGCTTTCATCGGGAAGGGCGGCACGGATGACATCGTGCAGGACAAGAACCAGAGCCCCACGGGATCGTCGGACCCCAAGGATAACTCCTGGTTGGTCGGATTGGGCTACACCCCGCCTTGGTCCCATGCCCAGCGCGTCACGCTCCAAGCGGGGGCGATCCTGCGCTGGCCGCCCGATGCCTATGTCCGGGCCAACTACCACTACCAACACGCCTTCGCCCCCGGCCAGACCGTGACCTTCAGCGAAAGCGTCTTCTGGAAGGAGAGCGAACAGTTCGGCTGCTCCAGCTCGCTCGACTTCGCCTGGCAGTTGCGGGATGACCTCGTGTTACGTTTTCCCAACTGGGCGAAGATTTCGGACGCCACCTCGGGTGTGCAATACGACTCCCGGGCCCACCTCTACCAGAAGCTCGGCAACCACCGGGCCCTCCTGTATGGCGTCGGCCTGCAGGGCGACACCCGGGATGCTGTCCCGGTCCGGCAATATGGCGCCTACGTGGTGTATCGGCAGCGCATGTTTCGGGACTGGCTCACGGGGGAGCTGATCGCCGGCGCCACCATGCTGCGCGAGAACGGCTGGAGCCGGAGAAAACTATCCACGATCGTCGGCGTGGGTTTCGAAATGGCTTTCGAGGAAAAACACGACGCGACCGGTTCGGTCTTGTCCGACCGCCTCTTGCGCTCGCCGCAGTAACGCTGCCCCTAAGCCCGTCCGGAAAATTCGTTACATGGCCTCCGCTTCATCGTTATGACCCACGACCAAATCTCCCTGTTCATCATCGCCGGCATTCTCCTCGTCGGTCTGCTCGGCGAGTGGCTCTTTGCGCGCACCGGTGTCCCCGATGCGGTCTGGCTCATCGCCGTCGGGGCCGTCCTGGGGCCGGTGGCCGGCCTCGTGCAGGCCGCGGAGCTGCAGCTCGTCGCGCCGCTGCTGGGCGCGCTGACGATCATCATCGTCCTGTTTCATGGCGGGCTGGGCCTGCCGCTCGACCAGCTGGTCACCCACGCCTGGAAGGCCTCGAAGCTGGCCGTGCTGACCTTCCTCGGGTCGGTGGGCGGCGTCGCGCTGCTCATCCTCGGCCTCGTCCGCGGCGGCGTGCTCCCGGCGGAGTGGACCTGGCAACTCGCCGTGCTGACCGGCCTGATCCTGGGCGGATCCAGCTCGGTGGTGGTCATGGCCACCCTCGGTTTTGCCAAGGTGGAGAATGCCGTGGCCCAACCGCTCAACGTGGAATCTGCCCTCACGGATGTGCTGGTGGTCGTGTGCACGGGTGTGATGGTGGACCTGCTCCTCGCCGGCCATGTTTCGGCCACCGCCCCCCTGCTCAGCGTCAGCCGGAGCTTCGGGGTGGGCCTCCTCGGCGGGACGCTCTGCGGTCTGCTCCTCGTGCTATTCATCCAGCCGCTGATGCGCAGCCGCCACGCGTACATCTTCCTGCTCGCCATCATGCTTGGCCTCTACGCTGCAACGAGCCACTTTGGTGGCAGTCCCGCGCTCGCCGTGCTGGCGGCAGCGGTGACCCTGGGCAACGCCACGATGGTGCTGCGATTGCTCGGCCTGAGCACGGGCGAGCGCAAGCTGGAGTTGAGCAACACGTCGATGCGTCTGTCGGACTTTGCCCTCTTCATCGTGAAGTCGCTGTTTTTCACCTTCATCGGGGCCAGCCTGCCGCTGGCTCCGGGTCCGCTGGCCCTGGGAGCCGCGCTGGGGCTGGTACTGCTTCTCGTGCGCTGGCCCGCCGCCCGGCTCGCCCTAGCCGATGCGAATCTTTCCGCCGCCCAAAGGAACGTGGCCTGGGTCGCGCTGCCGCGGGGTCTGGCGGCGGGCGTCATGGCGCTCACCCCGGTCGCGGCGGGCATCCCCCACGCCGACTTGCTGCCCGCGCCCATCTTTGCCGCCATCGTGGCGACCATCCTGATCTTCGCCGTGGGCTTCCCCCTCGCCCGGCGGCAAGGCGCCTGAGAAATCACGCCCCGCACCTTTCCTCTGCTTTCGTGCCCACCACCCGCCACCTCCTCCTGCTTTTCCCGCTCGCGTTGGGCCTGGTCCGCGCCGATCCGCGCACGGACGCCGTCCAGCTGGCCCGGGTGGGCGACTTTGGCCGCGCCCTGCCGGTCCTCGAGCAACTGGCCGCCGGTGGCGATGCCACCGCCCAGGCCGACCTCGTAGCCGTCTACACCTGGGCCGGCCGGCCCGCGGACGCCCTCGCGGCCTGGTCCGCGCTGCCACCGGACGCTCGTCCGGGCTGGGTGCAGACGGACGTGGCGCGCGCCCTGGCGGACTTGGGCGGGGGCCTGGGGGCCCGCGCTGTGGCCGGGGCCGGCGATCCCGCGCTCGACGCGGCGGCCGGCGCCTCGCTGACCCGCCTCACGACCGTCGGGGACCGCGACCCGGCGCAGCGTTTCGCAACCGCCGACCGCGCCCTCGCCGACCTCGGCCGTCAGCTGGTCGCCGCCCGCGCCCGGCCGGAACCCGACGGTGGCATCATCCGCCGCCTGACCCTCGACCGCTGGGTTGCCCTGCGCGCCCGCGTCCGCATGGCGGAGATCGCCGCCGAGTTTTCCCGCTGGCCCGAGCCCGCGACAGCGCTGCCGCCGTACGCGCTCGCCGCCGTCGGCGACGCCCTGCTCTACCTCGAAAAGCCGGAGCAGGCGCGCGAACTTTACCGGGAGGCCCGGCGCCGCGACCCGGACAACCTCGAGCTGGCCCAGTCCCTCTTCTACGCCGAGGTCGAGTGCGAGGACTTCGCCGCCGCCTACGCCTTGGTCGACGCCCTCGACGCGGCCCAGCCCGCGGGCTTCACCTACACGACCGAAGCCGCCCCCCGCGACAACCCCGACAAGCTCGGCCTCGCCGTCACCGCCGCCCTGGCCCGCTACTACGCCGACGAGTTGGCCTCAGCCTGGCGGCGGATCGAACCGCTGGCTCGCGCCGCGCCCGGCAACGGGTATGTGCGCCGCGAATCCGCCGCGGTCATGGCCGCCCGCGGCTGGCCCCGCCGCGCCCTCACCGAGCTCGCCCGCGTCGAGACCCTCGATCCCGGCGAAACCGCCACGCACCTCGCCCGCACTGAGCTGCTCTTTGCCACGCGCCAGTACGCCGCGACCGACGACGCAATCACAGCCCTCGGCGCCGCGTACCCTGAGAATAAGGCCGTGCAGCGCCTGCTCCGCAACCGGGAGCTGCTGGGCCGCCCGGAATTTTATCTGAGCTACGAGCACGAAAACGGCGGCGGCCCTGACCTCAGCGGCGGCTCGTGGGGGGCCCAGGCGGAACTCTGGGCCCCGCCCCTCGCCCACGAGTGGCGGCTGATGGCCGGCTACACGGCCGCGCAGGCCGCCATCCCGGAGGGCGAGGTGGATCTCGCCGTGCCCGTCGCGGGCCTCGAATGGCGCCGCGGCTTCGTCGACTTGCTGGCGCAGGCCGGCCGGCTGGAATCCACGCGCGACTCGACCCACGCCCGGCTGCGTGGCCGCTGGCAGGCGACCGACACCTGGTCGGCCGAGGTGACCGCCGCCGCCCACACCCCGGACCTGCCGTTGCGGGCCCTGCATTACGGGCTCACGGCTGACTCCCTGGCCGCCTCGCTCGGCTGGGCCCCGCACGAGAGCCGCCGGCTGACTGTGGGCGGACAGGCGACCCGGTTTTCCAGCGGCAACCGCCGCACCGAGGGTTCGGCCACTTGGCGCGAGCGCCTTTATGAGCGGCCGCACCTGGACCTCGACCTGCTGCTGGACGCCTCCGTGCAAACCAACTCCCGCTCGGGCGAACCGTATTACGCCCCGGCCCGGGCCTGGGACGGCGGCGTCGGTCTGGAGGCCAACCATGTCATCCACCGCCGCTACCGCACCGCCTGGGTTCAGGAGGCTTCGCTGCACCTCGGCCGCCGCGCCGAGCGCGGCTTCGGCGCCGGCACCGGGTGGAGCGCGGGCTACGGACTCCGCCGCGATTTCTCGGACGCGCTGGCCGGCCACGTAACCATTACCACCGGCTCGGCGCGCTATGACGGCGCCAACGAGCGGTTCACCCGCTGGGAACTCTCCCTCCATGGCCGCTTTTAACCTTCTCCGCCGCGCCGGTGCCGGCCTGATCATCGCGCTCCTCCTGGGCGCGGCCGTCCAGGCCGGCCAGCCCTTCACCGTCCTGTGTTACCACGATGTCGAGGACGAGGGCAGCCGCCAGGCGGCCGACACCATCACGGTGCGCCGGCTGGTGGAGCACTTCGAGTGGCTGAAGGCCGAGGGCTACGCCGTGGTCAGCGTCGAGGATGTGCTCGCCGCCCGCGCCGGCGTCCGTCCGCTGCCGCCCCGCGCCGTGCTGCTGACCTTCGACGACGGCTACGCCAGCTTCGCCACGCGGGTGCTGCCGCTGCTCGAGGCCTACCGTTACCCCGCGGTCTTCGCCTTTGTCTCGAGCTGGCTGGAGGTCCCGGCGGGCCAGGAAGTGGACTACGGCGGCACCGCGGTCCCGCGCGAGCGCTTCGTCACCCCCGACCAGCTCCGCCGCATCGCGGCCTCGCCCTGGGTGGAGATCGCCTCGCACAGCCATGGGCTGCACCGCGGCCTGCGCGCCAACCGGGAAGGCAACGAGCTGCCCGCCGCCATCGCCCGCAGCTACGATCCGGACACGGGCGCGCGGGAGGACCGCGCCGCCTTCACCGCCCGGGTTCGCACCGACCTGGAGCGCAGCGCCGACAGCTTGGCGACGTTCACCGGACGCCGCCCGCGGGTCCTCGTCTGGCCCTTCGGCCGCTACAACGAGGATGGCATCGCCGCCGCGCGGGCCGCCGGCTACTCCGTGCTGTTCGGCCTCGACCCCGGCGCGGGCGACACCGACCGGCTCGACCGCATCCCCCGCTACTACCCGTCGCGTGATCCGGACGCGGCGACGATGGAGCGCATGCTCCGCCCGCCGGCCCGGTCCCCGCTCCACCGCTTCGCGCGCGTGGACCCCGCCGCCATCGCCACCGCCCCCACTGCGGCGGAGCAGGACGCGCGGTTGGGCGCCCTGATCGAGGCCACGCGCGGCCTTGGTCTCACCGCGCTGCACCTCGACGCTTTTTCCGACCGCGACGCGGACGGCCGGCCCGACACGGCGTTCTTTGCCGGCAGCCGCTTCACCGCCGGCCCCGACTACCTGAACCGCCTGGCCTGGCAGACCCGCACCCGGGCCGGGGTGGATGTCGTCCTGCGCCTCCCGCTGGCGGGGACAGACGAGGCGGAATGGCAGGCGCTCGGAGCGGCCGTGCCCTTCGACGGGGTGCTGTTCACGGATTTTGTCAGCGGGCGGGACGACCCCGCCCGGCTGGTCGCGGCACTCGCGGTGCTGCGGCGCTACCAACCCGCCGCGCGGCTCCACCTGCGTGTCCCCGCTCGGCCGGACGAGGCGGGCAACTGGGCGGCCCTGCAACCCGATCTGCTCTGGCCCGACCGCGCGCCCGGGCCGAGGGAGCTGGCCGGCTGGCTCGAGCTCCCCGCAGCGCGCAGCCGGCTGGTGCTCGCGCTGGACGCCACCGAGGCCGCCGGCGCCGACTGGCTCGCCCGCGGGGTCGCCCACTACGGTCTCGATGGACCACCGCCGGCGAATCCGCCGCCCGGCCTTCGCCCCGCGCTTTCCGCGCGCGTCGACCCCTTCGCCTCGCCATGAACCCGCTCCTGGAATCCGTCCAGAACTTCACGTTCATGTACCCGTTCGTGATGGCCTTCGTCTGGGTGCTCGGCGGCTGCCTGTACTACTGGCGCCGGGAGCGGCTGCTGCCCCCGCCCCACACCGAGCCGGAGCTGCCCGCGTTGCCCATGGTCAGTGTGCTGGTGCCCTGCTACAACGAGGAGGTCCTCGTCGCCGAGACCATCGCGGGCCTCTCCGCCCTGCGCTACCCGAACCTCGAGATCATCGCCATCAACGACGGCAGCAAGGACCGCACCGGCGAGCTGCTCGAGCAGCTCCGCGCCCAACACCCGCGGCTCCGCGTGGTCCACCTGGCGGAGAACCGCGGCAAGGCCCTGGCCCTGCGCACGGGCGCCCTCGCCGCCCGCAGCGAGTACCTCGTCTGCATCGACGGCGACGCCATTCTCGACCCGTGGTGCGTGCACTGGATGATGCGCGAGTTCCTTCTGCGCGGGAATGTCGGCGCCGTCACCGGCAACCCCCGCATCCGCAACCGCGCCACCCTGCTCGGCCGCCTCCAGGTCGGCGAGTTCTCCTCCATCGTCGGCCTCCTCAAGCGGGCCCAGATGGGCTACGGCCGGATCTTCACCGTCTCGGGCGTCGTCTGCGGCTTCCGCAAGCGCGCCCTGGCCGACGTCGGCTACTGGGACCCGGGGCAGCAGACCGAGGACATCGACATCAGCTGGGCGATGCAGACCAACGGCTGGCGCGTGCGTTTCGCCCCGAACGCCCTGTGCTGGATCCTGATGCCGGAGTCGCTGCACGGCCTCTGGAAGCAGCGGCTGCGCTGGGCGGTCGGCGGCGCCCAGGTGTTCTACAAATATCTGCCGCGCCTGTTCAGTCGCGACGTGCTGCCGATGTGGGGCATCTTGATCGACTACTGCCTCAGCGTCGTCTGGGCGCTGGCCTTCGGGATGCTGATCGCGCTGTGGGTCCTGCAAATCTCGACGGGCCCGGAGATCGATTTCGGCCTGCCCAGCCCGCTCCCCACCCTCGCCGGCCTGCTGCTCAGCCTGGTGTTCCTGGTCCAATCGTCCGTCAGCCTCGCCATCGACCGCCGGATCGAGCCGGGCATCTTCCGGCACTTCATCTGGCTCATCTGGTACCCGCTGGCCTACTGGCTCCTGAGCGCGGCGACCACGTTTGTGGGTTTCCTCAAGGTGACCTTCGGCGCCAAGCGGCGCTCCGGCACCTGGGTCAGCCCTGACCGGGGGGTGGGCCTATGAAGAGCACCGGCCGCCCTCTCATCCTCACCGCCGAGACCGAACGCCTGCCGCGCCGGGTGCTCGTCCGCGACACGATCCTCACCATGCTGCTCTGGGCCGGGTGCGGCGCGATGTGGCTGCAGTTGTTTCCCGAGATCCGGGACTGGTTCGCCGCCCGTGCGCGGGAAGACCTGCATTATGAACTGCCCTCGGTCGTGCAACTGCTCCGCCAGGGCCTCGTGTTCACCGCAGGGCTAATGGTGGCCTACTTTTTCTGGAGCTACCGCACGTGGCGGGGGGCAAACCGCGATCTGCTGCGCCCGTTGCCCGCCGCCCTCGATCCCCAGGAAGAGGCCGCCGCCTACGGCCTGCCGCCCGAGCAGGCCGGGGAAATCCGCGCTCAGGCCAGCGTGACCATCCTCACCGCGCGCGATGGCCGCATCGAGTCCTGGTCCCCGGGGCCCCGGTCGACGGAACGCAGCTGATCTACTGGCCGCTCACCCACAACACCGGCTCGCGAATCGGAAAATTCCGCCGGACCTCCTCCACCTGTGGGTCGGGCTCGAGTCTTTTCCACGTCGCCAGCCACAACTCGTCGCCCGTCGCGAGCGCGCCGAACAACAGGCAGGGCTGACGCACCGGCCACTCGTCCCAGTACATCACATCCGCCGCGATCGGATCCTCGGTGCGGATCGCCCCGGCGGGCGTCTGCTGATGCCGCTTCACTTCCCGCACCCAGCGTGACTTGTCGGCGAGATAGGGCGCGAGCCAGGCCACGCCCTTCGCCAGGCTGCGGCCGTCGGGCAGCGACCAGGTCATCAGATTTTCGTCCGGCGTCGACAGCACCACCGCGAGCGCCGTCATCACGTCGAGGTTGAAGATCGCGTAGCCGTAGGGCTTCGTGCGCCGCAGTTCCAGGGGGAAACTGCCGTCGGTCGCCATCTGGTTCGGCAGGTGCTCCTCCTTCAGGCGCCGCCGGCACTCGGCCAGCACCGCCTCGTCCCCGACCAGCCGCGCGAAGCAGGCGGCCTGCAGCGTCCAACAGGTGCCATGGTTGTTCAATGCCTTGCTCTCCTCCACGCCGTAGGGGTGCGTGCGCATCCAGTGCAGGTAATCGCGAAACCAGCCCGTGAGCGCGGCGTCCGCCGCCGGCGTCAGGGCCGCCGAGCCCCGCAACGCCTCCACCGCCAGCGCGACCTCGGCCAGGTGCAGGGTGTCGATCACGCCGATGCTGCGGCCGGTGCTGCGGCCCTTGATCGCCTGCGCGTAAAGCAGGTGCGGACTCATCCGCGTGTCGGGGTGAACGAACCACGCGAGCAGGTGCTGCACCGCCGCGTTGGCATACCGCTCCTCGCGCGTCACCTTCCACGCTGCGGCCAGGGCGCCGGCATCGCGCGCCATGTCCAGCATGAGCCGGCGGTGCGCCACGAAATTGTCCGGGTTGCTCAGCCCGTCGCGCTGGACGTAGGGCGCAGCGGGATTCTGCGGATCCGGCCACCAGTAATCGCCCTCCGACGAGAAATCATGCGGCCCGCCGGCGCTGCGCGGGTTGACGGCCATCGTGACCGAGCGCGGGTCCGCCGCCAGCGCCGCGGCGGCGACATGCTCGATGCGCGGTTGCTCGTAAACGGCCAGATCGAAGTCGGGGAAGAACAACATGGGGGGCAAGCCGGAGCCTGTCGCCCCTCCCCCGGTCACGGCAAGCCGCGCGTTACCGCGGCCAACCCGGCTTTCAGCGGCTGGGCTGAAGCGTCTTTGCGGTCGGCGCGCGCGGGGCACGGCCTTCCAACATCAGGAACAGCTCGTAGCCCGAGCTCAAGGCGTACAAGGGCCGGCCGAGATCGTTGACGAGAGTCTGCGCCTCATAGTTGCGGTAGACGACGCTGTAATGGAGTCCGACCAGCTCGGCCTCGCGCGCCACCCCCGGTAGCGGCAGCACAAACAGGCCGGCGACCGGGCGATCGGTGGCTTGGGTGTTCGATCCCGTGTTCACGACCGTGACGATTTCCCCGGTCTGCGTGGGGCCGACCTGCGTGGGTCCCACCTCGCCCGGTTGACCGATGACCACGGTGCCCGTGTTGCCGGGCGGCAGGCCCGGGCCGGTCGGTCCCTGATTCGGCCGCGCGGGACCGTTCGTCTGATCCGGGGGGATCGTGACGCCGGGTCCAACCCCGCCCTGCGGGGGCCCGACGACCGTCGTGGTCTGCGTGATCACGGTCGTGACCACCGGACCTTGGACGGCTCCCGGATGGGTCGGTTCCAGCTGGGATAGAATCGGCACGGCCTGGTTGGTCACCACGGTGGGCGGCGGCGTGACCGTCGTCGGCAACATCGGCACGGCAAGCACCACCGGCTGATTGATCGTCGTCGCGACGGTCGGGCCCTGTAATGCCGGCGGATTGGTCTGCGGGCCGGAGATCACCGGCAAGGTCGGGACCGCGGTGATCACGGTCGGGCCGGTCTGCTGGACCGGCGGCTGCACCACCGGCTGATTCGGCGTGACCGTAACAGGGAGCGTAGGTACCGCCACGACGGTGGGCTGCGTGGCGATGACCGTTGGTGTGCCGGGACCCTGGAGCGCGGGTGCATTATTCTGCGGACCGGAGACCACGGGGAGTTGCGGCACCGCCTGCACCACGACCGGACCCGCTTGCACCGGCGGGGGCGTGGTGACCGGGGGATTGTTCACGACCACAGGCAAAGTCGGCACGGCCACAACGGTCGGCTGCGTGGCTACGACGATCGGCAGATTTGGACCCTGTAGCGCGGGCGCGTTGTTCTGCGGACCGCTGACGGTCGGGATCTGCGGGACTGGCGTGATGACGACCGGGCCCGATTGTTGCACCGGCGGTTGCACCACCGGCTGGTTCGGCGTGACCGTCACCGGCAGCGCGGGGACCGCCACGATTGTCGCCTGCGTGGCGATGACCGTCGGTGTACCCGGGCCCTGCAACGCAGGCAGGTTGTTTTGCGGGCCGTTCACGACCGGCAGCTGCGGCACCGGCTGCAGCACCACCGTCGCGGCCTGCGTGGGCGGCTGCGCGATGACCGGGGGATTGTTCACCACCACCGGCAACGTCGGCACGGCGACCGCCGTGGGTTGCGTGGTTACGACAGTCGCGAGATTGGGACCTTGCAAGGCCGGCGCGTTGTTCTGCGGGCCGTTAACCGACGGAACCTGCGGCACCGCCGTGATGACAACCGGGCCTGATTGCTGGACCGGCGGCTGCACCACCGGCTGGTTCGGTGTGACCGTCACCGTTAGAGTCGGCACCGCCACAATCGTGGGCTGCGTGGCGATAATCGTCGGCGTACCCGGGCCCTGGAGCGCGGGCGCGTTGTTTTGCGGACCGCTCACGACCGGCAGCTGGGGCACCGGCTGAATGACCACCTGCGTGGGCTGTGCGGGCGGCTGCGCGATGACCGGAGGATTGTTCACGACCACCGGCAGCGTCGGCACGGCAATCGCCGTGGGTTGAGTGGCCACGACCGTCGGGAGAGCCGGCCCTTGCAGCGCGGGCGGATTGTTCTGCGGGGCGGTTACGATCGGCACCTGCGGCACCGCCGTGATGACAACCGGGCCGGATTGCGCAATCGGTGGCTGTGCCACCGGCTGGTTCGGCGTGACCGTCACCGGCAGAGTCGGCACCGCGACAATCGTGGGCTGGGTGGCGATGACCGTCGGCGTACCCGGGCCCTGGAGCGCGGGCATGTTGTTTTGCGGACCGCTCACGACCGGCACCTGCGGCACCGGCTGCAGCACCACCGTGACTGGCTGGCCGGACGGAGGCGTGAGCACCGGCGGGTTGTTCACGACGACGGGCAAGGACGGCACGGCGACCGGCTGGGGTTGGTTGGCCACGACCGTGGGGAGGTTCGGACCCTGCAAGGCAGGCGGATTGTTCTGCGGGCCGGTGACCGTCGGGACCTGCGGGATAGGGGTGATGACGACTGGGCCGGATTGCGGGAGCGGCGGCTGCACCACCGGCTGGTTCGGCGTGACGATCACCGGCAGCGTGGGTACCGCCATGATCGCCGGCTGCGTGGCAATGACCGTCGGCATGCCCGGGCCCTGCAACGCAGGCGCATTCGTTTGCGGACCGTTTACGACGGGCAGCTGCGGCACGGACTGCACCACGACCGGAATCGACTGGGCCGGCGGCAGCGCGATCACCGGTGGGTTGTTCACCACCACCGGCAACGTTGGCACGGCGACGGCGCTGGGCTGGGTGGCGACGAGCGTCGGGAGAGACGGACCCTGCAACGCGGGCATATTGTTCTGCGGGCCGCTCACGGTCGGAACCTGCGGGACCGCCGTGATCACGGTCGGCCCCGGCACCTGGGCGGGCGGCTGGATGATCACGGGGGGATTGCTCACCACCACGGGTAGGGACGGCACGGCGACCACCGTGGGCTGCGTCGCCACCACGGACGGCAGGTTCGGGCCCTGCAGGGCGGGGGTGTTGTTTTGCGGGCCGGTCACCACCGGCACCTGCGGGATGGCGGTCGCAACGATGGGGCCGGTCTGTTGCGCCGGCGGCTGGACCACCGCCGGAGGATTGCTGACCACCACCGGCAGCGTGGGCACGGCGATGGGCTGCGGTTGCGGACCGGTGACCGCCGGTTGGATGATGGGATCAGGCGTCCCCGCTACCTGCACCGGCAGGGTGGGTACCGCCACCGGCTGCGGCGGGGTCACCACCGCGGTCGGGGGCTGTGGCACCGGCACATCCGCCGGCGGCGTGACGGTCACGGTCAGGGACGGTACGGCGATCGGCTGCGGCACCGGGCCTTGGTTGGATGCGCCGGGCCCCGTCTGGGCCGGAGGCGGCTGGGCCTGGGTGATCACCAGCACCGGCGGCTGGAGGACCTGCGGCGGGTTCGCCTGATTGACGCTGGAATCGGTGGCCCCCGGTCCGGCCGTGACCACCACCGGCTGGCCGGTGGCCGATGTGCCGCCCCCCGTCGGGGGCCGGGGCGGAAAATCCATGTAACTGTCGTCGATCGGCGGGCGCTGGCCGTTCGGCGTGGGCGTTTGGGTGGTGACGCCTGGCTGGGGACGCCAGGGAAAATCCATGTAACTGTCGTCGATTGGGGGACGCGAAGGATTGCCATTATTCGGGTTCGTGCCGCCGGTCTGCGGCCGCGGCGGGAAATCCATGTAACTGTCATCGATGGGCGGTCGGCCCCCGCCGGTACCCGTAGGCGGATTGTTCTGCGCCCAGAACGGCGTGTTGGGCACCGTGATGTCCATATAGCTGTCGTCGATCCCCCCCGGCGGACGCACGGGCCCGAAGTTGCCGGAGCTGACCTGCGATCCCGGGCCCTGCACCGGGGCCTGCTTGAAGCCCATCCACGCCACGGTCGTGAAGCCGGGCGGATTATTCACGCGGCGGAGCTGGCGGCGCTTCACCAGCTTGCCGGCTTCCGTGCCGAGGGTCGCCGCGGGCGTCTGCGTGGGATTCGACAGCAGGGCGGAGATCGAAGAGTAGAGGTTGCGCGGCCCGAGGTCGGTCAACCGAAGGATGGCGTTGCGCTGCACGTCCGAGCTCAGCGACGACATCAGGATGTCTCCGCCCTGTGAGCTGAGGTCGAGGCCGTCCGTGTTGGCGAGCCGCAGGTCGCCGGCGAAGATGATCTTGCCACCGCCCGACATGATGGAGAGGTCCGCATTGCCGGTCGTCACCACGTCCTCCTGGAACGTCACCGTGCCGCCCAGCGTGACCAGGTTTCCGCCCAGGATCACCTTGCCCGAGCCGTTCGCGTCGAAGTCGGCGTTGAAATCCAGGCCGAGCGAATCGCTGGCCGCGGTGATGTCGCGGTTCACATAAATGTCGTTCGCGGCGTTGAACGTCAGCTGCGCGCTGCCGATCCCCTGGTAGATGATCGGGGCGTCGATGATGATGTTGCCGACATCATTGCCGGCCGTACCGGTATCGAGGATCACCTGCCCCTGCGACGCGAGCGCCTGCTCCAGCACGCGCACGTCGACGCGGGATTCGCTGGCAGTGGGTCGGCCGATCACGGGATTGGTGCCGGAGAAGGAGAAGCCGGAGGAGGGCCCGTCGACAATGCGGATGTTGTAGGGATCGAGGAGCCAGCGCCCGCCGGGCCCGGTCTCGACCCGGCCGAAGGCGTCCAGCCAGGCGGCGGAGGTCTCGACGAATCCGCCGGACCCGCCGCCGGCGCCGCGGGCGGAAATCGCGCCGTAGAAACCGAGCGCCTCGTCGCCCCAGAGGACGACCCGGCCGCCGGCCCCGGCGGTGGTGGCATCGGCCGAGATCTGCGCGCCGGTCTCGGCGAGCGTCTGCCGCGCGTTGGGCAGGGTGCCGGGGCGTCCCTGCTCGGCGCCGCCAAGCTGGATCAGGCCCCCGCCGCCGGGCCCGTCGGCGCGCGTCTGCGAGCCCGCGGCGAGCAGCAACCGCCCGCCCGTGCCGAAAATCGCGCCGCCCGTGCCGTCGGCGTCGGTTGCGGCGATCACGCCGCGCTGCGCGACGAGGGCGTCCCCGCCGCCGACCAGCCACACCTCGCCGTTGCGCCCGGCCACACCGGTGGCGCGGACCAGGCCCTCCTGGTTGATGGCCAGCGCCGAGGGATTGTTGCCGGCCGCCTGCAGCCGCACCTGCGCGGCCGCGATGGCGGCCGCGGGCGTGTTGGCCACCGTGCCCTCGGCGGAGCCGGCGCGGATCAGGGCCGGGGAATCCGCCGTCGCCAGCAGGACCTCCGTCCCGCCCACGAGTTGCACCGTCCCGCCGGGGGCGGACAACGTGCCGCGATTCTCGACGTGCCTCGCGATGAAGAGGACCGGGCCGCCCACGGCGTTGACGGTGCCTTGATTGACGATCGCGGCATCGGTGCCGGCGGTGAATGCCAGCGGCATGCCGCGCAAAAAATCCGCGTTGTCCAGCCGGCTGGTCGCCGCGATAAAGCCGGCCGTGTCCACGCGGCCGTTCGGCCCGATCAGCACGCCGTGGGGGTTGAGCAGGTAGACCTGGCCGTTGGCGCGCAGCGTGCCAAGCAGCACCGAGGCCTCGGGGCCGGTCACCCGGTTCAACACGGCGGCCAGCGCGCCGGGCTGGGCGAAGTCCACCGTCGTCCCGGCCGGGATCGAAAACGAACCCCAGTCGATGACCATCCGGTCGCTGGCCTGCGTAATCCGGGTCAGGTTGCCCGCGGCGCTGATCTCGCCGGCGCCGGCCGCGATGCGCCCGTCGGTCGGCTGCGCCCGCAGTGCGGCCGGAGCCAGGATCGCCGACAGCAGGAGGGAACGGAGTCGTTTCACGGGGTGGAGCTCAGAAGTTCAGCACGGCGGAGACATGCCCGCGCGAGGAGCGACCCACGCCGGGAGCGGGCGGTCGCAGCTGCCAGCCGTAGGTGAAGGCCACCTGCAGGTGGCGGGAAAATTCATAGTTCACGCCGAGGCCGATGGATTCCAGCTGGCGCTGCTCCCGCAGGCCCTGCGCCGCCTCCACCGGCGTGCGGTCCGTGAGCCAGACCCGGCCCAGATTGTAGCTGGCCGAGAAACGGACCGCATCCGCCGAAGCTTGCTCCTGCCGGCGAAAAACATGCCAGACCGGCGTCTGTAGCTTGGCCTGCGCCCAGACCGCGCTGTCGCCGAGCACGGTGGCCTCACTGTAGCCCGGCATCGTGTTGGCGCCCCCGAGGGCGAACTCGCTCGAGGGCGGGAGCCGGTCGCCGGTGAGGCGCGCGCTGGCGGCGAGACTGAGGGCATACGCGCGCGGCAAGGCCACGCGATGGCTGGCCCCGAGGTCGAGGTAGGCGTAGCGCGCCCCGATACGCGAACGTCCGCCCGCCGACAGGTCGGCGCTGGCGTTGCGCGGGCCGATCCCGCCCGGGCTGAGATAGACCGCGGCCTTGAGCGTTGACTCGCCCGCCGGGCCGGGACGGCGGGCGGCGATCTCGGCCAGGAATTCGTGGGTCTGGTACGCACTCGAAAACACGCTGGTGCCGCCGAAGAGGATGTCGTTGTCGCTGCTCCGGATCTCGTACCCCGCGGCCCAGTCGATCTCCCAGAGGCGCGTGCGCGGCAGCTCGCCCGCATAACGCAAGCCGAGCCGCCAGGAGCGGCCCGCGCTGTCGAAGGTCGGGCCGTCCACGTTCGGCTCCGCGAAGGCAGCGTTGACCGTGACCAGGTGCCGCCAGCGCAGCGGCACGGTGTAGTCGGCCGCGATGCCTCGGTATTCCGCGGCATCCCGGCCCTGGGTGTAAAGGAGGTTGAGCTGGTGCTCCGCGCCCCAAAGGTTGCCCGCGCGCACGCCGGCAAACCAGCGGTCACGACCCAGCGCCGCGACGTTCTCGTTGTCGTAGCCGGCGAAGGCCTGCCACGGCCGCCGCTCCGTCACGCGCAGCACGACGTCGGTGGTCCCGAGGTCCCGACCGCGCTCGTAGACCAAGTCGACGCGCCGGAACGGATTCTTGTTCAACCAGTCGAGGTCGCTGAACAGCGTGCCGGCGTACAGCGGTTCCCCGGGCTGCGTGCGCAGTGCGGCCTGGATGCGCTCCGCGGAAAAATACCGCGCGCCCTCGACCTTCACGGTGCCGAGGTGCGCCTCGAGGATGATGACCTGCACGGTACCGGTGCTGATGTTCTGTTCGGGCACGGCGGCGTCGGCCAGCGGCCTACCGGCGCGTCGGTAGGCCAGCACGACCTCCGCCGTCAGCTCGTGCAGCAGAGCCAACGTGATGGGCTGGCCGAGCAGCGCGGTCGCTTTGGTCTGGAACGCGGCATCCGCCGCGACCACGGGGGCGGCCGCGAGATCCAGGCCCGGCGTCTCCACCCCGGCCGGCACGAAGTCCTGCAGCGCCTGCCGCAACACCACGCCGCGCAGGGGCATTTCGGTCGCAACATCAGGCTGCGCCCCGGCGCCCAATGCGGCGATCAGGCCGGCGCCGGCGGCAAGCCAGCGCCGGAGCCCGGCCCACGGCGGCAGGCCCGGCGGGCGGGTGTTGGAGGCGGCATTCATGGGACGCGGGGGATCTTCGCGGTCGCCGGGTCGTTCTCGTAATGGGGCGACATGATCTGCACGCCCGCGGCGTGGAAACGGTTTTGGATGGCCTCGTGCAACACGGAGAAGGTCCGGCTGCGCTGCGTCGGGTCCACGGCCGCGAAGACCAGCTCATACCGCACATAGAAGTCCTCGAGGGCCGCCTGCCGCACCCAGGGGGCCGGATCGGGCCGGATCGCCGGCACATCGCGCGCCGCCGCCAGCAGGAGGTCGCGCACCTGCGTCCAGGGCGCATCGTAGCCGATGGTGACCGTGGTGAAAAAACAGGCGGGCGCGCCGGGCTGGCCGCGGGAGAAATTCCTGATCTCCTGCGCGAGCGTGCTGTTCGGCAGTGTGATCACCACCCCGTCCCCCGTGCGCAGCGTGCAGGAAAACAGGCCGATCCGCTCCACCGTGCCGTCGCCCTGCGGGGTCTGGACAAAGTCGCCCGGACGGACCGCGCGCGTGTAGATCAGCACCAGCCCGTTCACCAGCTGGCCGACCAGGTTGGTGGATCCCAGCGAGACCATCAGGCCGGCGAGAATGGTGACCCCCTTGAAGGCCGCCGTTTCGCTGCCCGGGATGTAGGGATACGCGATGATCACGGCTGCCACCCACAGCCCGACGCCCGCCAGACGGCGGGTCACCTCCGCGGTCACGGCGTCGAAGCGCTCGCTGGCGATCTCGCCGTCCTCGATCGAACGGAAATAGTTGTTCAACACATCGTGGACCACGCGCGTGAGGAAATAAAGGATGGCCACGACCCCGAGGCCGGGGAGCGCAGTCACCACCTTGCCGGCGATCAGGCGCAGCTCGCCCAATACGCCTTGGATCAGATGGTCGCCCCAGGCTCGGGTGCCATCAAAGAGCTCGAGCACGAACGCCACCCACAGGAAAACCCCGACCATCACCAGGGCGAGGCTCAGCAGCCGCACCAGGATGCGGGCGTTCAACCGGATCTGCCGCACGCCCAGCAACCGCAGCCGGTGCGAACCGATCTCCCGCGTCCAATCCAGGGCGCGTCGTTCGATCCAGGCCAGCAACCGGCGCCGCCCGGACCAAACCAGGGCGATCCCCAGCACCAGCAGCGCGGTCGCGACCACCAGCCAGGCGATCAGGCTGAACAGGCCGCCGGGGATGGTGAGGACCGCCACGCAGGAGTCGAAGGGAAGGACAAGGGTGTGCATGAGGTCGGGTCGCGATTTTCCGGGGACTAAGACAGCACGCGCGGAAAAATCTGCAAGCTCGCACCGGAGAACCGGAGTGAGCGGCGGTTTGACAGGCCGGCCCGGCGTCCTTGTGCTGCCGCGGTGCACACCTTCCCTGGATCCGGGGGCACCCGGGCGGTCACGGGCCGTTCGCCGGCGGCGCTGGCTTGGAGCCTCACCGGACTGATCCTGCTGCTGGTGTCGCTGCAGCTTCCCTTCGTGGCGGCGGCCAAATTCGGCCGGACCAACGAGGGCCGCATGTTCTCCGGGATCGCGAGCCTCTGGCACCAGGGCCACGTGCTGCTCGCGGCGCTGGTCGCGTTTTGCGGGCTGGTCGCCCCGCTCCTGCTACTGGGCAGCCTCACGTGGCTGGCGCTGCGCCCCGGGGGGGCCGGCGGTCATCCGCTGCGCCGGTTCGCGCGGTGGCTCGAGCCGTGGTCGATGCCGGACGTGCGCCTGCTGGCCATCCTGGTCGCGTTCGTGAAACTCTCGGCCCTGGTCGAGGCCGCGCCCGCTGCGGGCCTGTGGTGCTACGGCGCCACCGCCGTCTGCACCTTGCTCGCGCTGCGCGCCCTGCCGTCTGCGCCGGCCGAGACCAACGACCGCCCGGCCAACGTCCCGGCCGCCGCGGCCTGCGGGCTGGGCGCGCTCTGCCTGCTGGTGCCGGCCTATTCCCTTCCCGTCATGAGCTTCACGCGCCTCGGCCACGAGCATGCCGACACCCTGCTGACCAGCGTGCTCAAACTCTGGCACGGCGGCCTGTGGGGCATCGCGCTTATCGTGTTCACGGCCAGCCTGCTGGTGCCGGTGCTGAAACTGCTCGCCCTGGGCGTGCTGCTCGCCGCCGCGCGCTGGCCCGGGCTGCTGGACCCGGCGCACGCCGGTCGCCTGCAGCGCCTCGTGCACGGCATCGGCCGGTGGTCCATGCTCGATGTCTTTCTCGTCGCGTTCCTCTGCGGCCTCGTGCAATTCGGCAGCCTCGCCCGGATCGAGGCGCGCCCCGGCGTGGTGGCCTTCGCGGGCGCGGTCATCCTCACCATGCTCGCCACCAGCGCCCTGGAATCCACCCGGCGCCCCCTCCCTTCCCACCCATGAGTGACTCCCCCGCCCCCTCCTCCCGGTTCGCCGGCTTCCTCGTCTGGCTCGTGCCCCTGACCGCCCTGGTCGTGAGCGGCTGGCTGCTCGTCCGCCAGCACCGCGACCGCGGTCCGGTGATCGAGATCGCTTTCGCCAACGGCGCCGGCCTCGAGGCCGGCAAGACCCCGCTCGTGCACAAGGGCGTGGTGGTCGGCACCGTCATGGAGGTCGGCCTCAACCCGCGGCTGGACGGCGTCACCGTCCGCGTGCAGCTCGACGGCACCGCCCGGCCGCTGGCGGTCGAGGGCTCGGAATTCTGGCTGCTGCGGCCCGAGATCGGGCTGTCCGGCGTCCACGGTTTGGAAACCCTGCTCAGCGGCGCGCGCCTCAGCGTCCGCGCCGGCGTCGGCCGGCCGGCCATGCGTTTCCAAGGCCTCGACCGCGCGCCCGCCGGCGAGGGGCTGCAGCCCGGCCACAAAATCGTGCTCCGCACCGACAAGCTGAACAGCCTGCAGCCCGGCTCGCCCGTGCTCTTCCGCGAGGTCAAGGTCGGCGTGGTCGAGGACCACCGGCTGGCCGACGACGCCACCCACGTCCTCGTCACGCTGCGGATCTTCCGGCCCTACGACCGCCTCGTGCGGAGCGACACGCATTTCTGGAACTCCGGCGGCCTGTCTATGAAGCTCGGCCTGCTCGGCGCCCAGGTGCACACGAATTCACTGGAATCCCTCATCACCGGCGGCGTCGCCTTCGCCACGCCGGACAACACCACCAGCGACCCCGTGCCGGAGGGCACCGTCTTCCCGCTCTACGACGACGCGGAAAAGGCCTGGCTCAAGTGGGCGCCCAAGCTCCCTCTCGGCCCCGACCCGCGCTGAGTCCGCTCACGGCTCGAGCACGACCGCCTCGCCGCGGGCCAGACAGACAAACAGCGCCCGGCTGGCGAGGTCGCGGGTCAGGAAGGAATTCCGACCCTCCGCCTCATGGAACGATGCGACCACGTTCTCCCCGAGCGGATACCGGCGCACGAGCAAGGGCAGGTGCGCGGCCAGTCCGGGGTCCACAGCGTCCATGTCGCCCGAGATCCGCACCAGCAGGCGACGGTCCAGCCAGAACACCCAAACATCGGTCGTCACGTCGGTGCGGGCGGCGATGAAAAGCTGCTGCGGTCCCTTGACGTCCCCGGCCCGGGCGAACTCGCGCCGCATCGCCGCGACCGCCAGTGCCTGGGTCGCCGGGCGCGGCGCATGGAGGTTGCCCCGCGTGGACCGGAGTTCCTCGAACAAGGCCGCCCGGTCGAATGCCACCCGCTGCCACGCCGCCGGATCGCCCGGCGGTGTCTCCTCGTGGCTGCCACGGATGACCCGGTAGCCGGCGCTCTTCACCGGCAGGTCGAGCTCCGGGATGTGATAATCCGCCTGCTTCAGGCCCAGCAGCACCTTCGCCTGCGGCAGCCATAGCTCGGCGAACCGGCTGCGGTCCTCCGGATCGCGTTGGTGCGGCTCGACGCCGCGCACCCAGACGTCGATCGTCGTGTCCGCCTGCGTCGCCCCGAAGAACGCGTCGTCCAGATACCAGTAATAAGTGTAGCGGATCACCTCGCGCAGCCAGTCGCGGTCCGCCAACGCCGGGTCGATCTCCGCCCGGGCCACCGGGGTCAGCGGGGCGAGGACAAGCATCAGGACGGCCAGCAGCCGCGCGCTCACCGGAGCCTCCTCAGGGTGAAGAACCGGTTACCCCCCAGGCCGCCCCGCCACTGGTCGCCGATCCGCACGAAATTTCCGCCCGGGCGGAAAATTTCGCGGTCGGTCATCCAGCCGTAGGCCGAGCCGGTCACCGGCACGCGGTCGATCTCGCGCAACGCCGCGAAGCGATCCCCCGGGGCGTTCGCCACGAAGTCGTCGGCCAGCTCCTGCGCATGGTTCATCAGCCGCGCGAAGCGGCCGGGCACACCTCGCCCGGCGATCACCGCCAGGTGGTTGATGCGCTCCTGCACGTGGTCGCTCAGCGCCGGCCGGCCGGACGCATCGCGATAAAAGCCCTCCACCTGGCCGTGCACCCCGCCCGCCGTGAGGAGGTCCATGACATCCCACGTGGTCACCGCCGCCACCTGGCGCTGCGTGTAGCCGGGTGGAATATGGCGCAGTCGGTTGCGCAGGACCCACAGGATGGCCGCCTGCGCCGCCATGGAATCCTCCTCGCTCACCCACCCGCGCTCACCCGGGAAGGGCACCTCGTTGATCAGCAACCGGGCGACATATCCGCCCGCGGTATCCGCGGGCGCCAGCGTCACATTGTTTGCCGGCGCCGCCGCTTCCGTCGGCCGCGTGGCCAGAGCGCAGGCCAGTAAAACAAAAATGAATGTCCGGCGACGATGCATCTGGTTCCGGACAACCCATGCGCCGTCCGGGAACGCGCCGCAAGTCCGCAACGGCATATCGTAACGATTTCGCGGTTGATCGCCCCGCGCCAAAAACTAGGCTGGTCGAAACAATGCAATCCCGGTCCCTGCTCCTGCGTGTGGCACTGATCATGGCCGGGGGCTTCGTTCTCACCGGCTGCATCAGCCGCGGCCCCGCCTCCATCGCGCAACAGCGCGGCCCCTACTCCGAGGTGCTCGCCCTCACCGACAAGGAGGAGCTGCTCACCAACATCGTGCGCCTCGCCTACCTCGATGCGCCGGTGTTCCTGCAGGTCGCCAGCGTGACCGCCTCGCCCTCCATCGAATACGGCACCGAGTCCGAGCTCCGCCTCGGCGACGGCTCCAGCCCCAACCCGCTCGCCCTCGGCAAGCCGAAGGTGATCATCAAGGACTCGCCCACCATCGTCTACCGCCCGCTCCTCGGGAAGGAATTCTCCAGCGAGCTGCTCATGCCCTTCGACATCCGCGCGGTGTTCCTGATGATCGACAACGGCTTCGATTTCTCCGTGCTCGCCCAGCTGCTCTTCAAGCAGTTCAACCACCTCAGCAACGCCCGCAGCGCCACCACGGCGGAGCGTGCGGAATTCCGCCGGGTCACGGACGCCATCGCACGCCTGCTCCAAAGCGGCGCGCTGCGCCTGGGCACCGGCACCGAGGGACTCCGTTCGGCGGACGGCAAGGTCGTCGCCGAGCTCAAGGATGAGGCCGTCGACACCCCGGACGGCCGGCTGCTCATCAGCGCGCTGGGGCTCGATCCCGGGCTGCGCACCTACGAGCTGAAGACCGGGCTCCAGGGCTCGAATGCGAGCATCGCCCTCAGCACCCGCTCGCTGCAGGCCCTGTTGAGCTACATGTCCAACTACGTCCAGCCGCCCCCGGAACACGCCGCGCTGGTCTGGCCGACCGACGCCCGCAGCGAGCCCGACCCCCTCATGCGAATCCTGTCGAGCCGCACGCGCCCCGACAACGCCGACCCCGCTGTCTTCTACAAGGGCTACTGGTTTTACGTGCGCGCCGACGACCTGCGTTCCCGCAACACCCTGTTCCTGATCCGCCTCCTCTTCAATCTCCAGGCCCAGGCCAGCAGCGGGGACAACACCGTCCAACTCACCTTGCCGGTGAAATAACCCGTAACGTCCATGAGTTCCCAAACTCCCGCCGGGTCCCTCGCGCCCGACCGCGCGCTCCCGCGCTCCTGGCCCGGCACGCTCGTCGTGCTCGCCCTCGCCGCCTTCTACGGCTTCGGCCTGACCGCCCTGAGTAACCGCCTTCCAGGCACCAAGCCGGAGCCCGCCGGCGTGACCGTCGATCTCGGCCATGGCCTGAGCGCGGTCACCCCCGCCGGCTGGTCCGCGGACCTCACCCGGATCGTGCCCGGCGACACGCTGGCCTTGACCCAGCCCACGAGCTCGCTGGTCGCAACCGCGTTCGCGTGGAACGGCACGGAACCCGAACTCATTGAGCGCACCCGCCGCCTGTTCGAAGGCACCCACCGCATCCACGTGCGCGGCACGCCGGCTCCCTTCCGCACCGCGGACGGACTGGAGGGCCAGACCTACGTGATCTACGGCGAGCAAATTGACGGCCGCGTTTGGATCGGCCGGCTGCCGGATGGCGAGTCCGGCTTTGCCGTCCGCGTGCGCAGCATCGCCGGCCAGGGCGAAGCGGCGCTGCGCGATGCCGAGGCCCTGGTCGAGAGCCTGCACTTCAAGGTGGTGTCGCCATGAACGCTCCCCAACCCCACCCGGCTCCGCTGCCACTGTTCCAACCGCGCCGCGCGGCGTTCTGGCTGTTCCTCCTGCTGGTCGTCGCCGGCCTGTCTACCGTCGGCCAGACGCTGCTCAGCGGCTTGCGCGTCATGCCTGTCTCCGCGCTGGCGGGCGCCGCGGCCTGGGCCCTCTATACCCTGCCCCTGCTGTGGATTTTCCGTCGCCTCGGGGTGTTCCGCGGCCAGACGGCCGCGCCGTTCGTGCTGGCCTTCGCGTGGGGCGGACTGGGCGCGGTCTTCCTGGCACTGCCGGCCAACCAGGCGATGTTCGGTATTCTCTCCAAGCTCGTCAGCCCGGAATTCTGCCACACCTGGGGACCGGCCATCGCCGGCCCGACGGATGAGGAGCCGCTCAAGCTGATCGGCGTCATCCTGCTGTTGCTGATCGCGCCGGGCCGTTTTCGCACCATCTCCTCGGTCATGGCCCTCGGCTTCGTGGTCGGGCTCGGCTTCCAAGTGGTGGAGGATTATTTCTACACCGTTTCCACGGCGCTGAACCACCCCAACGCCCACCAGCTGGAGCCGGTCGTGCAGATACTCGTCCTCCGCGGCGGCTTCTGCGGACCGTGGAGCCACGCGGCCTACACCGCCATCGCCTCCTTCGGCGTGGGTTACTTCGTCGCCCGGCGCGATCTCCCGACCGGACGCCGCCTCGGCGTTGCCGCCCTCGCCCTCCTCACCGCCTGGGCCCTGCACGGGTTCTGGAACTCCCCGGCGCTCGGCTCGCTGATGGAAGGCCTGACGATCTTGCTCTATTTCCCCCTGAAGGGTCTGCCCGTGCTCCTCGCCGCCCTGCTCCTCTGGCGGGTGGCCCGGCACGAAAAGACCGCCGTCTGACGACACCACCATGCGTCCACCTCTGCCAGGTACTGCCCGCCGGCTCCGACGCTTTGCCTTCACCGCCTGGTTGTCGGCCTGCACTTTGGCCATCGCCGGGGCGACAACGGAACCGCTCTGGCTGCGATACCCGGCCGTCTCCCCGGATGGGACGACGATCGCCTTCAGCTACGCCGGCCGGCTCTGGCGCGTGGCCGCGACCGGCGGCGAGGCCAGCCCGCTCACGGACGCGGGCGACTACGCCACCCACCCGGTCTGGTCCCCCGACGGCACGCAGCTGGCCGTCGCGCTCAAGCGCCGGGGCAACACCGACGTCCACCTGCTCCCCGCCGCCGGGGGCGAAAGCCGGCGACTGACCCACCACGCGGCGGCGGACCTGCCGGCCGCCTTCAGCCCCGACGGCGCCACGATCTACTTCGCCTCGCCCCGGCTCGGCACCCCGCACTCGGTCCTGGCGGGCACCGCCGCCCACACCGACCAGCTTTACGCCGTGCCCGCCACCGGCGGCCGCAACCGTCTCGTCCTGCCCACCCCCGCGCTCAATGTTTCGGTCGATGCAACCGGCGGACGCTTCCTCTACGAAAGCCGGCCGATCTACGAAAACGAGTGGCGCAAGGGCGCCGTGTCCGACGGCACCCACGACGTCTGGCTGTTTGACCGCGCGACCGCCACGCACCGTCGGCTGACCTCGTTCCGCGGCGAAGACCGTGAACCAGTCTGGGATCCCGCCAGCATTGGCTACTATTACCTCAGCGAGCGCAACCGCGCGACCAACCTCTGGCACGCGGGCCTCGAACCGGGGGCCACGCCCACGGAGGTCACTCACCACACCGGTGGCACGGTGCGCTTCCCGTCCGTCGCGCGCGACGGCTCGCTCGTTTACGGTCATGAAGGCGAGGTCTGGCGCCTCGCCGCCGGCGCGACCGAGCCCACGCGGGTTGCCATCACCCTGCCCGCCGGCGTCATCACCTCCCAACCCGCCCCGGTTGACGCCGGGAAATATCTCTCCGAGATCACTGCCTCCGCCGACGGGCGGCGCGTCGCCCTCGTCGCCCGCGGCGAAGTGTTTGTCCTCGCGACCGACACCGGGCGCCTGACCCGCATCACCCGCACCGCCGGACACGAGCAGCACGTCCGCTTCAGCCCGGATGGAACCACGCTGTACTACGCCTCCGAGCGCGACGGCGACATGGACCTCTTCGCCGCCGACCTCGGCCAGAGCGACGAAAT
Source organism: Lacunisphaera limnophila (assembly GCF_001746835.1). NCBI lineage: Bacteria > Pseudomonadati > Verrucomicrobiota > Opitutia > Opitutales > Opitutaceae > Lacunisphaera > Lacunisphaera limnophila. The sequence continues at coordinate 812,078 of NZ_CP016094.1, forward strand.
CAAACCGGTGGAGCGCAAGCTCGTCGATACGACGGGCGACCTCCTTTACCCCCGGCCCTCACCCGACGGCCGGTCCCTCGCCTACCTGGCTGACCGCTCCACCCTCCGCGTGCGCGACCTGGCCACGGGCGCCACCGTCGATGCCATGCCCGCCGGCGGCCTTTACTCCTATGTGGACGAGGATGTCACCTTCACCTGGTCGCCGGACAGCCGGTTTCTCGCCGCCAGTGGCGGCTCCATCGTCGCCAACCAGGACATCGTCCTGCTCGACGCCACCGGTCGCAGCGCTCCGCGCGACGTCACACGCAGCGGTTTTCCCGACAGTGATCCGCAGTTCAGCTCCGACGGCCAGTCCGTGTTCTGGGTGTCCGAGCGCGCGGGCCTGCGGCAGGCCGATGCCCATGGCGGCCAGGGGGACGTCTTCCGCGCGTACCTCACCCGCGAGGCCTTCGACGCCACCCGCCATGCCGCGCCCGCGGCGCCCCCGGTTGCCGGCTGGCAGCCGCAGCTCGCCGGCATCGAGCGCCGCACGCAGCGCATCACCCCGGCGTCCAGCCTGCTGGTGTTCCATGCCCCCGCCAGCGGCGACGAGGTGTTGTTCACCATCGAGACCGATATGGCCGGCCGGATCACCGGGCGCACGGTCGCCAGGGAAGGTGGTAAGCTCCGGGAGGTCTTCACCCGGCCGGCCCCGGCCGACGGCTACGCGGTGGACGCCGGCTCCCGCCACGTCTACCTGCTCGGCGACGGGCGCGTTGACCGCATCGAACTCGCCACCGGGGAGACCAAGGCCTTCGCGCTCGACCTTTCCCTGGAAGTGGATTCCCGCGCCGAGCTCACCGCCTGGTTCGAACGCTTCTGGCGTTTGACGAAATTCAAGTTCTACGAGCCCACCCTCCACGGCCGCGACTGGGATGCCCTGCGCCGGCACTACGCGCGGTTCCTTCCGCACGTGGACGCCTGGGAGGATTTCGCCGAGATGATGTCCGAACTGGCCGGCGAGCTCAACGCCTCGCACATGGGCTGCTACTATCTGAAGGAGGACCCCGCCGCCGACAAGACCGCCTCGCTCGGCCTCTACTTTGATGACACCTACACCGGCGCGGGTGCTCGGGTGACCGCGATCCTCCCCGGCGGCCCCGCCGACCTCGCCGCCAACCCGTGCCCGCCCGGCACGCTGCTGCTGGCGATCAACGACCAGCCCATCACGGCGGAGACCGATCTCGAGGCCCTGCTCAACGGCCTGGTCGACCAGCCCGTCCGCCTGCGCCTGCAGACGGCGGTCGGCGCCCCGGAGACCGAGGCCACGATCGTGGCCATCGCCCAGAACGCCGCGCAGGATCTGGCCTACGATCGCTGGATCGACGAGCGCCGCGCCATGGTCGATCGCCTCTCCGGTGGCCGCCTGGGCTACGTGCATATCAGCGCCATGGACCTGCCCAACTACCAGCAGGTCTACAGCGATGTCGTGGGGGACTTGGGCCGCAAGGAAGCCCTCATCGTCGACATCCGCTACAACAAGGGCGGGAATATCCATGACGAGCTCGTCGCGCTCTTCACCGGCCGGGACATTGCCTCCTTCACCACCCGGGCCGGTGAGAACATCGCCCGCATCCCGACCGCGCGCTGGACCAAACCCACCGCGCTGCTGCAGAACGCGGCCGCCTACTCCGACGGCTCCATCTTCCCCCACCTCTACCAGCGCCTCCAGCTCGGCCCCCTCGTGGGCGATCGGGTCCCGGGCACCGGCACCGCCGTCTGGTGGATGTATGTGATGAATGGCTCCCTCAAGTGGGGCGTGCCGCAGCTCGGGGCCAAGGACAACCTTTCCGGCTGGTTCGAGAATGACGAAATCGTCCCCGACGTTCTCGTCACCAACGACCCCGCCGCTCTCGCCGCCGGCCGCGACCCCCAGCTGGAGGCCACCGTCGCCGCGTTGCTGCAAAAACTCCCGCAACCCTGACCCTTCCCCCCGCTCCGGCCGCGGCCACCTCCACCCTTCTCACTATGAAATCACACCTCCCTCGTTTGCTTCTCGCCCTCGGTGCGCTGGTCGCCCTGGGGCTTCCCCTGGCCCGCGCTGATGGCCTGACCGACATCTTCGAGCGCAAGACCCTGCGCGTCGGCGTCGCCGACTTCGCCCCGTGGACCTTCGTCAATCCCGAAGGCAAGCCCGAGGGCTTCGAAATCGATCTGGGCACCCAGCTCGCCCACGACCTCGGCGCCCAAGCCGAATTCAAGCTCGCGCCCCTCGCCGATCTCTTTGCCGCCCTCGACCGCGGCGAGATCGACCTGATCGCCGCCGGCCTCGCCATCACCCCGGCCCGCGCCCGCCAGGTGGAGTTCAGCATGCCCTACTTCGAGTCCGGCACCACGCTCGTGGCGCGGCGCTCCCCGGCTCCGTCCGGCCGCGCGATCGGCGCCTACAACCAGCCGGCCTCCGTCATCGTGGTGGTGGCCGACACCTACTCCGCCGGCATCGCCGCCGAGCTCCTCGACGCGGCCGAGGTCCGCATCGTCCCCGACCGCCCGGCCGCCGAGGCCGAGCTGCTCGCCGGCCGCGCCCTGGCCTGGCTCACCAACGTCCCCGATGCCCGCCTCCTCGCCCGGGCCCACCCCGAGGAGCTCATCCTCCCGCTCGACGCCCCGATCATCCGCTCCGTCTCCGGCCTCGCGGTCAAACGCGGCAACCAGGCCGTCCTCAACTACCTCAACGCCTGGATCGTCTCCCGCTTTGCCGACAACTTCCTCCCCAACCTCACCGACCACTGGTTCGGCGACTACGACTGGACCCGCCGCCTGCCGGCCCCGGCCACCCCGTAAGCCGAAAGCCTCAACGCTCATCACCATGAATGCCTCCTCGCTTCCCCGTTTTCTGGTCCTCGTGTTCGCCCTCCTGGCGTGCTTTTCGCTCCCCCTCCGCGCCGAGGAGGAAGCCTTCAAGCTCTCCCTCACCTTCACCGGCTCCGGCACCGTCGTCTCCAACCAGACCCACCTCGAAAACCGCTACAACTTCCGGACGAAGAAAAACGAGAGCGCCATCGTCACCGACAGCGGCCGCAAGTCCTTCAACGGCTCCGGCCTCATCGAGATCATCGGCAGCAACGCCCGCATCAAGCTCCCCAGCGCCCTGGTGCCGCTGCTCAACAGCGGCAACGGCGGCTGGTTCGTGGTCAACGACCTCTGGGTCAATGACGACGAGATCACCGGCATCGTCCGCATCAACGGCCTAAACCGGCCGAAGCTCCGCATCGACCGGAACTCAGGCACCATCGCGATCAGCGGCGGCTTCGGCGAGTTCAACGGCCAGTGCGACGTGGTGCGTCCCGGCGCCCCGGTCCGGAAATTCTGATCTACCGCCCCATGCCGCTAAGTCCGCATCTTCGCCGGCCGATTTCTTGGCTGATGCTGGGCCTGGCCCTGCCCGTGGCCGTCAGCCTCGGCGCGGAGGACGACTTCATTCCGCCCAGCGGGGTGAAGTTCGAGACCCTCAAGTTCAAGCCGATCCCCGCCTATCGTCCGGGCCGCGGGCCCGACGGGAACTACGAAACCCTTCGCCGTGCCGAGCTGGTCGCCGAGCTGCGGCTGCTCACCGGCGTGAAGCTGAATGAGCGGGGCACCGACCTGCTGCCCGCGCCCGTGCCCCGCATCTCCTGCCGGTTTGAGCTCTACAGCGCCGTGGACGATGCCTGGTTCGCGGAATTCAACGAGTGGTTCCACCGCGAGCTGTGGGACCTGGGCCTGACCTACCGCAAAGAAGACTGGGACTGCGACGACTTCAGCCTCGCCCTCAACGCCCTGGCCGACCTTGCCCTGCTGCAGGCGGGAGAGCACCCGGCACCCCAGCTCATCGGCCGGCTCATCGTTCGCCAGGTGAAACCGTGGGGCGGCACGCCGGCCGGCGGCGTGCACGAGATCACCCTCTACCGGTCCGGCTCCGGCTGGTACGTCGCCGAACCCCAGACCCGCGCCATCATCGCGCTCCGCGACTACCCGAACCGGCAGCACATCCAGGAAATCCTGTTCAACTGATGCGCCCGCCGTACCTTCTCCTCTGCGCCGCCCTGCTGGCCGCCACCCCGCTGCCCCAGTCCGCCGCCACGCTGAAACTGCCGCGCATGCCCAGCCCGGAGTTCGTTCCGTCGGTCAGCGCGGGCGTCCCCCTTTCCGGCGCCGAAATCCGGATCCAGCTCCAATCGCTCCTGCCCGCCGGCACCGTGCTCGTGCGTGACGTCGAGGCCCCGACGGCCGGGACCGAAGCCGGCACCGAGACCGGTAGCGAGGCCACCCGCGGCGAACCCCACACCGTGGCCGCCACGCTGGGCCGCCACCCGGTGATCGACCTCGCCGACAGCCACTACGCGCCCCTGCGCCAGGAGTTCATCCCCGTGCTGGTCGACTGGTTCGAGGCGCTCGCCACCAGCCTCGACACCACGCCGGCACAGATGCGCGCGGCCGGTTTTCGCACCAACAAGGTCGCGCGGCTGATGCGCGTCTTCACCGCCGTGCGACTCCATCGCGACCACGGCCAGGACCCGGGCATGGAACCCGCCATCGGCTGGTGCCGGATCCTGCTCCAGCAGGACTGGGGCCGCTGCCTTCAAGGCGAAACCCACACCTTCGTCCTCGTCGCCACCGACCGCGGCTGGTTCATCATCGACCCCTTCACCCGCCGCATGCAGCGCCTCGAAAAGGACGATCCCCGCTGGCTCGTGGAATTTGTCGTGATCTGACGCGGCCGGAGAGCAGCTGATCCGGGGCTCAACCTTCGAACTCGATCGGCGTCTGGGCCTCGATCTCATCGATGGTGGTCATGCCCTGCAGCACTTTCTTCAGACCGTCATAGCGTAGCGGACGGTAGCCCAGGCGGGCAGCCTGTTCGGTCAACTCGGCCAGACCGGCCCGGGCGTTGATCTTGGAGCGGATGGTCCGGTTGACGAGGAAGAGCTCGTGGAACGCCACCCGCCCCTTGTAGCCGGTCTTGTTGCACACATGGCAACCGCGGCCGCGGTAGAAGGTGATCTCGGGAAAATCCTTGTCGTTGAAATAGCGCCGCAGGACCTCGTCGGCGGGACGATAGGGTTCTTTGCAGTGTTCGCAGATCCGCGCCGCCAACCGCTGCCCCAGCACGGCCACCACCGAGGGGGCGATCATGTAGGGATCGACACCGATCTCCGCCAGCCGGGTGATGGCCTCGGGCGCCGAGTTGGTGTGCATGGTCGCCAGGACGAGGTGGCCGGTCAGCGCCGCCTCGGTGGCGATCTTGGCCGTCTCCAGGTCACGGATCTCGCCCACCAGCATGATGTCGGGGTCCTGCCGCAACAGGGCGCGGAGCATCTTGGCGAACGACATGTCGATCTTGTGCTGCACCTGCGTCTGGGTGATGCCCTCCAGCTTCATCTCGATGGGATCCTCGATCGTGGAGATGTTCACGCCGCTGTCATTGAGCTCGGCCAGCGCGGCATACAGTGTGGTGGTCTTGCCGGAGCCGGTCGGACCGGTGACGAAAATGATGCCCGAGGGGTTGCGCATGATCCGGCGCAGCGGGGTGAGGATCGGGCGCGAGATCTTCATCTTGTCCAGGCTGAGCAGCGCCTTGCGGCTGGTGCTGCCCAGGATGCGGGCCACGGCCTTCTCCCCGTACTGGGAGGGGATGGACGAGAACCGGAAATCAATGTTGGTGGAACCCATCGGCAGCGAGAAGCGACCGTCCTGGGGGAAACGGGTCTCGGCGATGTCGAGCTGGCACAGGATCTTCAGGCGCGTGACCACCGAGGCGTGGAGCTTGCGGGAAAACACCAGCACCTCGCGCAGGATGCCGTCGATGCGGTAGCGCACATGGGATTCCTTCTCCCGGGGCTCGATATGGATGTCGCTGGCCTCGCGCCGGATGGCGAAATAGACCATGGCGTTGACGAACTGCACGACCTGTTCCGTCTCGGCGATGTGGGCGATTTCCTTGCCGCCCGCGGAAAGATCGATCCCGGCCGTGAACTGGTCAAATTGCTCCGCCGACTGCCGGGCCGCATCGAGCGCCTCCTCGTTGGTGTAATGGAGCTTGAGCAGGTCGCGGATGTCGGCCGGGAAGGCGAAGACCGGGCTCACCGGCAGCTGCACGATCTTGCTGAGACTCGCGAGGTGCTTCGGGTTCGGTCGCGCCATGGCGACCGTCAGGGTGCCACCGACCCGGTAGAGCGGGAGCGCCTGGGTCTTGCCGGCGATTTCCGCCGGGAGGAGCGCGATGGCGTCCTCGGTGATGGCCAGCGTGATCGGATCCACGTAGGCCAGCCCGGTCAGGCCGCTCCAGTGGCGACCGGCCTCCTCCTTCAAAAGGTGTCCGGCCGTCACCAGGTGCTCGAGCAGTTCGAGGGGATCCTCCAGGGTGGCGGCGAGCGCATCCAGGTCACAGCCGTGGGAAAAGGTGCGGAGACGCCGGATCGCCGCGATGAAGGCGGCATCAATTTTTGGCGCCACGGGAACGGGTGGTTCGGGTCCGGAAAAGCTTCCGGATGTCGGGTTGGTGCAGCTTCTCGGTACCCAGGGAACCGGCCTGCGTCTCCAGGGCCACCTCGGCGAGCATGGCGCGCAGGGAATAACGCTCCTCGGTGAGTTCCGGCTGGGCGGGGCTCGCGGGCGGTTTATTTCCCGGGTTCATGGCTGGCGCGGCGCCTCGGCGCGATCGTTGTCAGCCTCGAGAATCTCGCGCAGCGTGTCGGCCATCTCCTCCTCACTGGCCTCCTTCAGGATGTAGCCGTTGGCGCCCCGCGCCATGGCCTCCTCGATCACCTGGCGGACGTTGACCGCGGTCAGCATGACCACCACGACCTCCGGGTCGACCTGGCGGATCTGCGTGAGCACATCCAAGCCGGAGCTGCCGATCAGATTGATGTCCAGCAGCACCAGGTCAGGTCGCGTGGCGTGGAACTGCGCCATCGCCGTGGCTTCGTCCCCCGCCGCCACGACGCTCACCTCCGTGAGGGTGGTCCTGACCAGCAGGGTCATGAAGACCTGCAGGTGCGGCTCATCGTCCACGACAAGGACTTTGGTCGGATTGGCCATCTGGGTCGGGAGTGTGAATGGGCGGCCGGTCACGGCGAGCCCGATTTCAGGCCGTCGGCGGGACCAGCGGGAGGCGCAGCCAGAAACGCGACCCGCGGCCCGGCGCGCTGTCGCAGCCGACCTGCCCGTGGTGCAGGCCGGCGATGGCCTTGACGATGGACAGGCCGAGGCCGGTGGATGATTCGCCGCCCGTCGGACGCGGGGTCAGTTTGCGGAATTTCTCGAAGAGCCTGGCCTGGTCCTCGGCGGACAGCCCCGGCCCTTCGTCGCGGACGGCGAATTCCCATTCCCCGGCCGCGGGCCCGGCGCTGAGGCTGATGGTGATGCTTCGTCCCGGCGGAGAATACTTGATGGCGTTGCTCACGTAGTTGTCGAACGCCTCGCGCAACAGCTTCGCGTCCGCCGTCGCGACCAGGCCGGCCGTGATCTCCTCGTGGATCGCGAGGTTCTTCCGTTGTGCCGCCGGGGCGTTGAAGCGCAGCACGTCGCCCACCAGCTTCGCCACGTCGGTCGCGGCCGGCTGGAAGGGCACGCCGCCCTGCTCGAGGCCCTCGTTGGTCAGGATGCCGCGGACAATTTCCGACATGTGCCGCGCGGAGCCGTGGATGGTGTCCAACACCTCGACTTCGTCCTTCACCGCCGTCTGGTCCGGCCGGGCCCGCAGCATCTTGAGGAGGAGGCCGGACATGCCGGCAATCGCCGCGAGGGGATTCTTGAGGTCGTGCGAGGCGATGCGCAGCAACTCGCCCTTGGCCGCATTCGCCTTGGCCGCGGCATCACGCTGCGCCCGCATCTCGGCTTCGGCCCGCTCCACGTGCGCCAGATGGGCGAAGGTCTGGCGCCGCATCTCCGCCATGACCTGCGTCACCAGAATGCTCGTCACCAGCGCCAGCAGCACGGTGATGAGTCCGGCCCGGCGCACCTTTCGGATCCTGCTGTCGTAGCTGTCCTTGGCGAAATCAACCCCCACGTACCCGATCAAATTTCCCGCCTGATCCTGGAGCGGGGCCCGCGCCTCGACGTAGGCCCCCGTGCTGTCGGTGTAGAGCAGGCTGTCGAAAGTGTAGACCTTGCCCGCCCGGAGCGCGGGGATCGACTTGGCGCTGGTCGCCGTCAGATCGAAGACCGCCAGCGCCGGGAAAGACTGCTGCTTGCGACCCAATTGTTCCTGCCGCATCCGGATCGTGTCGTCCATGACGGTTTCCAGCACAAGCTGCTGCTGCCGGTCGCCGGCGAGGATGCGTGCCGTCCACAGGTACTGGATGGAGGAATGGCGCCGGTGGAAGGCCACCAGCGGACGCAGCAACCGTTGGTAGTTCTCCGTCGCGATCTGCTCGGGTTTCTGGATCGACTCGTGGAGTTCAACATCGACCAATCCCGCCGCCGCTTCCGCCAGGTTACGGACATGCACGCGAATGGCCGCCTCCTCCTGCTGCTCCGCCTGGCGGTATAGATAGGTCGTGGAGACGAAGGAGCCGCCCAGGATCATGACGAAGAAAACCAGCGCGAGCATCCTCGGGCTGAGTCTGGACAGGTATTTCGACAGTGTCATGAGGCGGTTTGCGCGTCGGAAAAATCCATGGGCAGCGTGCTCGCCGCCCGGTGGCCTTCAAGCCGTTTCAGCCCGGCAAGCCTGAAAGCGCGCCTGCGCGTGTCCCGTCCGGGTGCTCAGGCCACACCCAGGCCCCCACCTCGTGTACGCGGTGAAAATCCGGCGACCACTCCGGGATCGGGGCGAGGTCCCAGCGCCAGGTGCGGTCGGGCTTCGGCAGGCCGAAGCGCTCGTGCAGCGTTTCCTTTTTCAACTGCCGCCCGTCGGGGCCGAGATCGAGGCGCGCGGCATCCGCCAGCAGCAACCGTACCCCGGGCTGCTGCGCCAGCCACGCCAGATGCCGTTTCGCCGCGGCGCGGGCGCAGCGCTCCGGCAGACCCGTGTCCTGCTCATACGCCGGGAGGGAATGGCCCGGCACCAACCCGAGCTGGGAGATGCAGTTGGCCGACACGATGAAATCCGCCAGCCCGCCCGGCGGCGGCCCCGGGTCGGCCCGGGCGAAAAAATCTGGCGCCACGGTGGCCGTCACCGTCTCGCGCACCGCGGCCAGCGCGGCGAGCGCGCCGCTGGCGTCCCAGACCTCACCCCGCACCCGGCCGGGCATTTTCCTCACCCACCGCCGCACCTCGGCACTCAGCACGATGTCCGCGAGCACGACTTCATCGAAACGCTCCGCCAATTCCGCCACGGGCACATCAAGGCAGTCACCGGCGCCGATGACCAGCGCGCGGCGGCGTTGCGGACAACGTGCCGCCGTCTCGAGCACGACCTTCCGGCACTCCGCCAGATGCGGCGCCCACGCGGCGCGCACCCGCGTGTGACGCTCCGCGATGGCCTCGTGTTCGCGCAGCAACCCCAGCTGACGCCCGGCGGGGGGACAGCGGGTGAACAGGCGACGAAGGAATCCGGACAGCATCAGCCCCGAGGGAGATCCAATTCCGCTCCCACGGCAAGGCCTCGCGCGGACCGTGCCGTCAGCCGAGATAGCCGGGGAATTTTCCCGCCCCGGCGGCGTGCGCCGGGAACACCTGCGCGAGTTCCGCCGCGGGCACCCCCATGTGCCGCACGCAGGCCTCGGCGAAGAAGTCGCGGTAATCGGTCGTGATGGCGAGATCACGTCCCTCGAACAACCGGTCAGGTGCCAGCCCCGGCCAGCGACCGAGCACGCGGCCGCCCTTCACGCCGCCACCCAGCGCGAAGAACGCCGTGCCATGACCATGGTCCGTACCGCGGTTTCCATTTTGACGGGCCGTGCGGCCGAACTCGCTCATCGTGAGCACCAAAACCTCGGACATCCGCGAACCCAGGTCGCGATGCAGCGCCGTCAGTCCCGCCCCCAACTCGCCCAGACGGTTCGCCAGCGCCCCGGCGGCGGCGCCTTGGTTGGCATGCGTGTCCCAGCCGCCGATCTCGACAAACGCCACCTCGAGCCCGACGTCCGCCTTGATGAGCTGCGCAACCTGGCGCATCCCGCGGCCGAAGGTGCCATTGGGATACTGCGCCCCGTGCGCGGGTCGGTAGTCGGCCGGCACGGCTTTTCTCAAGAGGTCCATCGCCGCGAAACCCTCCTGTCCGGCGCTGTGCAGGGCGTCACCCACGGCGGATTCGTAGAGTTGTTCAAAGCCCCGGGTCGCCCCGCCCATGCCGCCCGCGGCCGTCACCCCTACGCCGCCGACCTTGAATCGCGTGAGATCCGCGATGGCCAGGGCCTCCTCCGGGCCCTGCAGGCTGCGGGGCATCTGGCCGGTGAGCGCCACCGCCGCCAGCGCCGAGCGCCGGGCCTGGTCCTCGGGACAACAGCCGATCATGCGGTTGAGCCAGCCAGTGGCGACATGACGGTCGTCACCCGTGCCCGACTCCATCAGGTCCTGCGCCTCGAAGTGCGAGCGCGAGGCCAGCGGGTTGCCGCACGCATGCAGGACCGCCAGCTCCCCCGCGCCGTAGAGTTCGTGCAGGCCACGCAGCGCCGGGTGCAGACCGAAGTGACCGTCCAAATCCAGCACGCCGGCGGCGCCCGCCGCCCGGGCGGGCGCGGCGAGCGCAATCTCGCCGCGCAGGCGGTAATAATCGCGATCACCGTAAGGCACGACCATGGAGAGGCCGTCGGCCGCGCCACGCTGAAAGACACAGACCAGGGTGCGCCGGCCCCCCGCCGACTTCCGTCCCTCGGCGCTCAGCGCGGCGGCGCGGACGAAGGCCGGGCCGAGCAACGCCCCCGCCCCAAGCGAGGCGAAGGCGAGAGCGCCTTGCTTGACGAAAAAACGACGGGAGATGGGCGGATGAAAAGAGGAGGACATGGAAGAATTCACCGGCGCTGGAATTCGGGGGCACCCAGGAGCAGCGCGAGCGCCTTGCGGCTGTTGATGGGGGTGGCTTCGCCGCCGGCCGACTCCTCGAGCTGGGCGAGCACGATGCGCCGGGTGTTCTCGCCCGGCTCCTTGCCGAGCACGGTGCGACCGAGCGTGGTGATGACGGAGGCTGGTTCGTCGGTGTCGGCGCCCCGCAGCAGCGGGCCCGGCTCGACCCGGCAATCGGCCACCTGCCCACCCGTGAGGGCGAGGGCGAAATTCAGCCGGGCCACCAACGCGCCGGCGTTGACCCAGTGCGAGGAATCCTCGGGAAAACCCGTCGGCGGGCCCCACGCGTAGAGCGGCTGGCCCATCTCGACGAGGTGCATCAGGGCCGTGCGCCGCGGCAGCGCCGCGATGCGCTCGGCGCCGCGGCCGAAGACCAGCCCGGCCTCGACGGCATGGACCGGCGGGCGTCCGGCCCGCGGCGGCACCTCGACCAGGGTGGCACCGGTCGCCCGCAGCGCCGAGGCCAGGAACTCGAACGGCGACTTCGTCTTCGCGCCGCGATATTCCGGTCCCAGGAATTCCGGCGAGGCGAACAGCGCCGCGTAGGTGCGGCGCAGGTCGCCGTCACTGGCCCGGAACTCCGCGGCCACGCGCTCAACCAAGGCCGCGGGCGGTGTGTCCGCCACGAAACGCTGGCACAACTTGGTAGCGAGGTGGCGCGCGGTGGCCGGATGCGTGGCGAGCAGGTCGAGCACGCGCTCCCCCTCCGCCTGGCCGCCGCCCTTGATCTTCGTCCCCAACACGGTCTTCGGCTTGGGGTCGTGCATCCGCTCGCGAAACACAAAGCGGCCGTCGCGCGGGTCGACGGTCCAGCCGGTGAAGACCCGCGCCACTTCCTGCACGTCGCGTTGCGTGTAACCGCCGTCCACCCCGAGCGTGTGCAGCTCGAGCAGCTCGCGCCCGTAATTTTCATTCAGGCCGCCCTTCCGCGGCCGCGCGGCCGGAGCGGCGGCCTCTCCGTCCGGACCCATCGTTTTCGCCCCGGCCTGCCGCTGCCGCGCCCGCTCGCGATCGGTCAACTCCCGCTCCCGCGAGCTGCGGGCGTTGTCGAGGTACACGAGCATGGCAGGGCTTTGCGCGGTCGCCCCCAGCAGGTCGCGGAAGCGGCCAAAGACATGCGGCCGGATCGTATCCTGCTCATACGTGACCACGGTGGCGCGGACCGCCTGCTTGCGGACATCGACGTTGAAATGGTTGAACCAGAAATCCACCAGCACCTCCTCGAGCTGGCGCTCGGAGCGCACGGCGCGGGTGAGTTTGGCGTATTGGAGTTCACCGAGGGCCTGCGCGACCACCGACCGTAAGGGATCGTCCTGGGCGGTCCGTGGGCGGGTGGCTTGCATCGGTTCGCCCTCGGTGGCCTTGGCTGCGTTGGCCTTCTGTGCCTGGTTGCGTTGCTCGTGGTAGGCCGTGACCAGGGCCGCAGGCGTAAGCTGGAGGTGGGTCAACTTCGCCACCGCGGCCTGCGCGGCCGCATCGGGCAGGCCCTCGGGCTGCAGTTGCGCCCGAATCCAGGACGGCACGCCCTGGGCGGCGACCCGCTCGACCTCGCCGGGACGCGGGCCGTAGCCCAGGCGGTTCAGCACGTGGGCCGCCGTGGCCTGCTCCGCTTCGGTCACGGCCGCCGCCGCGATCCCGCCCGAAAGCAGTAGAAAAACGAGGGGCAGGGCCAACCAGCGGACGCGATCCATGCCCCGGAGACGTTGTCACCCCGGGGCCCGGTTACAACCTTTGGCGGGAAGCCGCCCTACTTCTGCAAATACTCCGCCAGCCAGTCGAAGACCGTCGTGTGCCAGAGCTCGCTGTTGGCGGGCTTGAGCACCCAGTGGCCCTCGTCGGGAAAATAGAGGAGCTTCGACGGCACGCCCTGGCGCTGGAGCGTGGTGAAGAGGCTCAGGCCCTGGTTGAGCGGGACGCGGAAATCGAGCTCGTTGTGGATGATCAGATTCGGCGTCCTGAATTTGGCCGCATGCCGGTGCGGCGAGAATTTCTCGAAATCCGGGTTCTGCCACGGGATGCCGTGGTCCCACTCGTCGAACCAGGTCTCCTCCGTCGTGCCGTACATCGAGGTGAATTCATAGACGCCGCAATGCGTGACGAGGGTCTTGAACTTGTCGGTGTGGCCCTGGAACCAGTTCATCATGTAGCCGCCGTAGCTGGCGCCCGCCGCCGCCATGCGGTCGGTATCGATCCACGGCTGCTTTTCCAGGTGCGCGAGCGCGGCCATCAAATCCTCGAACACCTTGCCGCCCCAGTCGTGCGAGATCTCGTCGGTGAACTGCTGGCCGAAGCCGGTCGAGCCCCGCGGATTCGGCATTGCGAGCACATAGCCCTGCGCGGCCCAGAGCTGGGGGTTCCAGCGCGTCGACCAGGAATCCAGGAAGGCGCTCTGCGGCCCGCCATGGACCCAGAACACCAGCGGATACTTTTTCGCGGCGTCAAACCCGGGTGGCTTCAGGATATACATCTGCACAGGCGTGCCACCCGCGCCCGGGACCGTGACCGTTTCGGCCGCCGGCAGCTCGAGCTCCGCCAGCAAGGTTTCGTTGGTCCGGGTCACCGGCATCGGCGCCCGGCGCGTGACCAGGTCCGCGCGCCACACCTCGGGGGGCTGGGTGTAGCTTGAGTGCAGGAAATAGATCTGCCGGCCATCGGCGGAGCGACTGACATCCCCGTTGACGCCGCCACCGTGCAGCTTGCGCGGCGTACCGCCGGCCACCGGCACCTCGAACACCGGTTCGGTCCCGGCCTCCTGGGCGGGAAACACGAGGCTCTGGCTGTCGGCCGCCCAATCAAGCGCGCCGACCGACACATCCCAATCCGCGGTCAGGCTCCAATCCTCGCCGCTATTACGCGAGTGCAAGCGCACCTGCCAGCGGTCGGCCTCAAACCCGGCCCGGGCCTGCGCGCGATACGCGAGGTATTTGCCATCGGGCGAGTACCGCGGGTGCGTGTCGGCCGCGGGACTCGTGGTGACCTTGCGACGCTCGCCGGTGGAGAGGTCCACCGTCCAGATATCATGGTTCGTGGACCAGGCCTGCTCGCGCGTCACGTGGTGCGGGGCGGCAAAGGCCAGCTCCCGGCCGTCGGGCGAAAAATCAAATTCATCGCCTTCCTCAAAGGTGGCGGAGGTCGGCACGGCGTCGTTCTCGCCGGGCGTGACGTTGCGCGGCTCACCGGTGGCGGCGCCGGCCTTCATCGGCAGCACGAAGAGATGCTTGCGCTTGCCGTCCACCCACGAATCCCAATGCCGGTAGAGGAGCTGCGTGATGACCCGGGCCTTCACCGGGGACGCTGCCCGGGCGGCCAGCTTTTCCTTGTTCAAGCGGTCGGCCTCGGCAAAGGGCCGGTCAGAAAATTCCGGGAACACCTCCGAGACGAAGGCGAGTTGATCCCCCGTGGGCGCCCACACGGCCTGACCGGCCTCCGTGGAGAGGTCCGTGAGCTGGCGCGCCTCCCCGCCGGAAGCTGGCACGATCCAGAGCTGCGTGCTGCCGCCGCGGTTCGACTCAAAGGCGATCCACTGCCCGTCCGGCGACCAGCGGGGGTGGCGGTCATGCTTGGGTGAACCCGCCAGCAAGCGGGCCTCGCCGCCCTCGGCCGGGATCACCCAGATGTCGCTCTGGGTGCGGTTCTCGGCCTTCAGCACCTCGGTGACCACGTAGGCGACCGTGCGACCGTCGGGCGAAAGCTGGGGATCGGACACCCGCTTGAGCCGGAAGAGGTCCTCCAGTTCGAGGGGCCGGGCGACCGCGGACGCGAGGCCCGCGAACAAAAGGAGGGAGCAACCGAAGGCCTGACGGAGTGAAGCAGGTGACATGGGATGATTTTTGCCCAGTTAGGCTGATTTCCGCCCGCATGCAAAGCCCGGCTTCGTCCGGCCCGCCCCGTCCATCCCGCGAAATGGGCCTTTTGTCCTATTGGCATCCGCAAACGAGCCGTGCTAGTCTCGGCTCAAATCCAACCGCTCCTTCCCATGCTGCCACGATTCCCCTCCCTGGGCCGTTCTCCCCGGCTCGCGCTTGTTCCCCTGCTGGTCCTGGCCCTCGCGCCCCTGGTGCGCGCCGCCCTGCCCGCCGACATCCCGCCCCGCCCGCAGGCCCCCAACGATGAGGCGGAATACCGCCGCTTCACCCTGGACAACGGCCTCAAGGTCATCCTGCTCTCCGACCCGAAGCTCAACAAGTCCTCCGCGTCGCTCGCTGTCGCCGCCGGTTCCTACAGCGACCCGGCCAACCGCCAGGGCCTGGCCCACTTCCTCGAGCACATGCTCTTCCTCGGCACGGAAAAATACCCCGACGAGGCCGACTACGGCAATTACCTCAAGATCAACGGCGGCTACAACAACGCCTACACCGCCGGCGACCACACCAATTACCTCCTCGAAATCCGCCATGAGGCCTTCGAGGGCGCGCTCGACCGCCTGTCCCAGTTCTTCATCGCCCCGCTCTTCACGCCGGAGTTCACCGAGCGCGAGATGAACGCCGTCAATTCCGAGAACCAGAAGAACCTCGAGAACGACCTCTGGCGCCAGTACCAGCTCACCAACACCCTCTACCGGCCCGGCCACCCGGCCAACCATTTCAGCACGGGCAACCGCGACACCCTCGGCGGCACCACCCGCGAGGAGCTCCTCGCCTTCTACCACGCCCACTACAGCGCCAACACCATGACCCTCGCCCTCGTGGGCAAGGCCAGCCTCGACGAACTCGAGCAGTGGGCGCGCACGTACTTCACCCCGATCAAGAACCAGCAGCTCAAGCCCATCGACTACCCGGCCGACTACCTGCCGCCCAAGGCCGCCCTGCGCATCGCCCGCATGGAGCCGATCAAGGATGTCCGCCAGCTCACCCTCGAGTTCCCCCTCGGCGCCACCCGCCCGTTCTGGCCGAGCAAACCCGACCGCCTCCTCGGCTTCATCCTCGGCCACGAGGGCGAGGGCAGCCTGCTCTCCGCGCTGAAGGCCGAGGGCCTCGCCACCGGCATGGGCGCCAGCGCCGACGCCAACACCAAGGATTTCGGCTCCTTCAACGCCACTATCTCCCTCACCCCCGCCGGTCTGGAAAAATACCCGCGCGTGCTCGAGCTGTTCTTCGCCGCCATCTCGCGCCTCCGCAGCGCCGGCTACCCCGCCTACCTCTTCCAGGAACGCGCCGCCATGGCCCGCCTCGACGAGACCTTCCAGGACAAGGGCGAGGGCGCCGACCGTGCGGTCGCGCTCGCCAACCAGATCCGCGACTTCCCGCTCGAGATCGCCGAGCGCGAGCCCTACCTCTGGCTCCAGGAGGACCCGGCCGCCTACGCCACGGTCCTGAACCAGATCCGGCCCGACAACATGCTCGTGGTCCTCACCGCCAAGGGCGTCCCGACCGACAAGTCCGAGCCCGTCTACGGCACGAAGTACAGCTACACCGAGGAGACCGGCCCGGCCTACACCGCCCTGCTCACCCCGCCCGAAGTCGCCGCCATCCAGCTGCCCAAGGCCAACCCCTTCATCCCCGCCAGCGCCACTGTCCTGCCCACCCAGCCCATCCAGCTCCTCGACGAGCCCGCGCTGAGCCTGCTCTATGCCCAGGACACCGAGTTCCAGCGCCCGATGGTCGCCGAGGTCTACCGCTTCCGCCTGCCCCGCGCGCTGGCCTCCCTCGAGACCTCCGTCCTGCTGCGCTTCTACGAGGCCTGCATCCGCGAGTCGCTCAACGAGGTCGCCTACACCGCCGGTCAGGCCGGCCTGAACTTCTCGTTCAACGCCGCCCTCGAGGGCGTCGAGATCGCGGTTGAGGGCTACGACGCCTCCGCCCCGCGCCTGCTCGACACCATCGCCGCCAACCTCGTGGACTTCTCCCTCCCCGACGAGCGCTTCGCCGCCATCAAGGACCGCCTCCTGCGCGAACTCGGCAACTTCCCGCGCGCCGACGCCTACCAGATCCTGCTGGAAACGCGCCGCGCCACCGTCCGCGAGTTTCACTTCCGCCCCGACGAGCAGCTCCCCGTCGCCCAGGGCGTGACCCTCGCCGCCGTCCGCGACTTCGCCCGGAAACTCTACACCCGCGGCAAGCTCGAGGCCCTCGTGCACGGCAACGTCACCGCCGCCGACGCCATCGCGCACGCCCGCCGCTTCGGCGCCGCGCTCGCCAGCCAGCCCGTGGCCGACGCCGACCTCCTGCGCCGCCGCCTGCTGGCCCAACCGGCCGGCGAGGCCCTGCGCACCAACGAGCAGCTCGTGGTGAACAACTCCGCCTTCCGCCGCGAGTACGTGCTCGGCGACGACTCGCCCGAGATCCGCGCCGCCACGCTCGTGCTCGGCAACTTCATCAGCGAGCCGTTCTTCTCGGAGCTCCGCACCCGCCAGCAGCTCGGCTACATCGTCGGCGCCAACGCCGGCGGCGAGGAGAACACGAACTTCGCCTACTTCATCATCCAGTCGGGCGAATATCCGGCCGACGAGGTCGAGAAGCGCGCCGACGACTTCATCGTCAAGCTGCCCCTGATGCTCAGCGGCCTGCCCGACGATGCCTGGGCCTCCATCATCGGCGGCGTCCGGGCCCAGCTCGAGGAGAAGGACAAGGCCATCGCCGACCGCGCCAAGCGCCTCTTCGCCCTCGGCTACGACCGCGCCGGCGACTGGAACCGCCGTGAGGAAACCCTGGCCGCTCTCGACCGCCTGACCAAGGCCCGCACCGGCGAGATCCTCGACCACGCCCTCGGCCTCTCCACCCGCCAGATGCGCACCTACCTCGGCTTCGCCCGCCAGCACGAGGCCAAGGCCCCGCAGACCCCCACCTACACCGACCGCCCCGCCTGGAAACAGACGCGGCAGTTCAAATAAGTCCGGGGCCGTTGGGCCAAGGCACTCTCCACGCCCGCCACCCGGCGGGCGTTTGTTTTTTGTAGGGCGGGGTCGCCGAACCCCGCCTCGCCCGCCGCCACTTGTGCCTTGTCTCCGCGCCGCGCCCTTGTGTCATAACCGGATGCCCAAATCCCTCCGTCGGCTTGCCACCCTCCTGAGTCTGTTCGTTGCCGGTGGCGCCCTCGCCGCCAGCCAGCCCGTCGATCCGCTGCGCCTCACCCGGGAGGTCGAGCCCGTCGCCCAGAGCGTCGAGCTCACCCTCGACCCGGCCAAGGACGACTTCTCCGGCCGCGTCATCATCGACCTGCTGGCCAACCAGCCCTTCACGTCGTTCCGCCTGAACGCCGAGGGCCCGACCTTTTCGACCGCCACGCTCACCAGCGCCGACGGCGAGGTCACCACGCTGCAGGCCGAGGTCACCAACGCCAAGTTCGCCATCGTCACCCTGACCGCGCCCAAGTCCCTGGGCATCGGCAACTACAAGCTCGTGATCGATTTCACCGCCAAATACCCGCGTGACGGCCTCGGTCTCTACAAGACCGTCAGCCGCGACGAGCCGTATCTTTTCACCCAGTTCGAGGACAAGCACGCCCGCAAGGCCTTCCCCTGCTGGGACGAACCCGAGTTCAAGATCAACTGGCAGCTCACCCTGAAGATCCCCGCCACGCTGGAGGCCGTGACCAACGCCGCCGTGGCCTACGAATCCCGCGACGGCGACTGGAAGACCATCGTCTTCGGCCGCACGCCGCCCATGCCCAGCTACATCGTGGCCCTCGCCGTCGGCCCGTTCGAATACGTGCCCGTCCCCGGCTGGACCGTGCCCGGCCGCATCATCACCCCCAAGGGCCAGTCCGCGCTCGCGGCCGAGGCCGTGCGGCTCACCCCGCGCATCATGGCCCGCCTCGAGGAGTATTTCGGCATCCCCTACCCCTACGCCAAGTACGACCAGATCGCCGTGCCCGAGTATGTCTACGGCGCGATGGAAAACGCCGGCCTCGTCACCTTCACCGACCGGCTCCTGCTGATGGACCCGGAGAAACCCTCCTTCTCCCAGCGCCGCAGCCTCGCCAGCGTGATCGCCCACGAGGGCGCCCACATGTGGTTCGGCGACCTCGTGACCATGAAATGGTGGGACGACCTCTGGCTCAACGAGTCCTTCGCCGACTGGATGGCCGGCCGCATCATCGGGCACGAATTCCCGGAGTTCCGCATCCAGGTGGCGGAAAGCCGCGGCATCAAGGGCGCCATGCGCAGCGACGCCCTCCCCTCCATCACCGCCATCCGCCGCCCGGTCACGGCCGAGTCCGACCTCGCGCAGCTCGTGGACGAACTCACCTACAACAAGGGCAAGGGCGTGCTCAACATGGTCGAGAACTGGATCGGGCCGGCGCAGTTCCGCGCCGCCATGCGCACCTACTTCCTGAAGCACCGCTGGGGCAACACCGTCAGCGACGACCTCTGGGCCGCCTTCAGCGCCACCTCCGGCGATGACATCACCGGCCTGCTCGCGGCCTTCATCAACAAGCCCGGCGTGCCGCTCGTCACCCTCGCCCTTGATCCGGATGGGAAGCTCCGCCTCTCGCAGCGCCGTTTCCACAACCTCGGCGATCCCCAGCTGGAAGGCCAGTGGCAGATCCCCGTCGTGCTCGCCTGGGGCAAGGGCGGCGAAGTCCACCGCGAGCGCATCCTCCTGAAGGACCTCGAGCAGGTCGTCGCGATCCCCGGCCTGGCGGACGCCGACTGGATCTACCCCAACGCCGGCGAATCCGGTTATTTCCGCTGGAACCTCTCGCCCGAGCTCAACGCCCGGCTCGCCCGCCGGTCGGCGGCGCTCGCCCCCATTGAACGCGTGGGCCTGCTGGACAACACCTCCGCCCTCTTCAACGCCGGTCTGATCAACGGCACCGACTACCTCGCCTACGTCACCGCGTTCGGCGGCGACCTCGACCCCGACGTCAACACCAGCGTCATCGCCAGCGTGGGCGGTCTGCGCAACACCTTCATCACGCCCCCCTCGCGCCCGGCCTACAATTCCTACCGCACCGCGATCCTGCGGCCGATCCTCGATCGCATCGGCCTCCAGCCCGTCGCCGGCGAACCGGTCTACCACGGGCCGCTGCGCAACGCCCTCTACGGGGCACTGGGCTACGAAGCCGCCGATCCCGTCGTGATCGCGGAGTGCCGCCGCCTCGCCGCGCTCTTCCTCGAGAACCCCCGGCAGGTGGACGCCGCCCTGCGGACCACCGCCCTGTCCGTCGCCGCCTACCATGGCGATGCGGCGTTCTTCGCGACGATCCAGGCGGCGTTTGAAAAGGCCCCGTCCCCCATCGTGCGCTCGGCCACCCTCGATGCGCTCGGCAGTTTCCATGACCCGGTCCTGGCCGGGCAGGCCCTCGCCTTCTCCCTCACCCCCGCGGTCAACTCCACCGAGTTCCTCGGCGTGCTCTTCGACATCAGCGGCGACCCGGATCTGCGCGAGCTGGCCGTGGACTGGACGATCGCGCACTACGACGCCATCGCCGCCAAGGCCCCCGCCGAGTACGTCGCCGGGCTCATCGGCGTGGCCGGCGGCGCCGAGCCCGAGCTGTTCAACCGGCTGCGGGATTTCCTCCTGGCCCCGGAGCGCAAGACCGAGTTCGCCCAGATCAACATCACCAAGTCCGCCGAACGCCTCGCCGTCCGCCAGCGCCTCCGCGAGAAGGAACAGGCCAACGTCGTGAAGTTCCTGGAGACCTACCAGGGCAAGACGCCCCGGGACTGACCGGACCGAGGGAACTAGGGACTAAGCTGGAACCCGGCCTCCGGACGGGTTGATCCGACATGCGTGGTCAAAACCGGTCCGGAGGCCCGGTTCCACCTGCCGGAGAGCCTGTTTGCAGGCGATGTCTGTCCCCCTGTGGGCAGCTCGCTCGCGAGCGCGGATTGAAAGGACCCGTTGTAGGGGCGTGGCTCGTCCACGCCCGGGTTCGCCGCGCAAAAGGCGGACGCGGACAAGCCGCGCCCCTACATCATTCGAAGGCCCCCGCCCCTTACGGCCGCGGCGCAACCTCCGCGGAGATCCCCCACTGGTCGAACAGGAAGGCGTAGCTCTCGGCCACTTCGCGGAACCGCTGGAAGCGACCCGAAGCGCCGCCGTGCCCGGCCGACATGTTCATGTTCAGCAGGAGCGGATTGTTGTCCGTCTTGCGCGCGCGCAGGCGCGCCACCCACTTGGCGGGCTCGAAATACTGCACCTGGCTGTCCCACAGGCCGGCCGTCACGAGCGTGGCGGGATAAGCCTTCGCCGCGACCTGGTCGTACGGCGAATACGCCAGCATGTAATCATAGTAAGCCTTGTCCGCCGGGTTGCCCCACTCGTCATACTCGTTCGTCGTGAGCGGGATCGTCTCGTCGAGCATCGTGGTCACCACGTCGACAAACGGCACGTGCGCGACCACGGCGCGGTATTTCTCGCCGGCCAGGTTCATGATCGCGCCCATCAGCAGGCCGCCGGCGCTGCCGCCCTCGGCCGCCACCCGGTCCTTGGCCGCGTAGCCCTGTTTCACCAGGTAGTCCGTGACATCGATGAAATCCGTGAAGGTATTCTGCTTCCGCAGCAGCTTGCCCGACTCATACCAGTCGCGACCCATCTCCTGTCCGCCGCGAATATGGGCGATGGCCACCACCGCGCCGCGGTCCAGCAACGAGAGTCTCGCGCTGGAAAAAGTCGGATCCGAGGAGATGCCGTAGGACCCGTAGGCGTATTGCAGCAGGGCGGCGGTGCCGTCGCGGCGGAAACCCTTCCGGTAGACGATCGAAACCGGGATCAGGGTGCCATCCCGCGCCGGAGCCCGCAGGAATTCGCTCTGGTAGTTGGCCGGATCAAAGGTCCCCAACACGGGCGTGCGCTTGAGCAGGGTCTGCGTGCGCGTCCCCATGTCGTAGTCATAGGTCGTGGACGGGGTCACCAGCGAGGTGTAGGTGTAACGCACCACCGGGGTGTCGGTCTCGGCGTTCTGCGCGAGCGCCATGGTGTAGGCCGGTTCCGTCGCGCCGATCACATGCTCGGCGCCGTCCGCCCAGGCCTTGATGCGGATCTGGCGCAGGCCGCCGGCCCGCTCACCCACCGCGAGGAAATCCTTGAAGACGGCGAAATTCTGCACGAAGCCGTCCGTCCGGTGCGGGATCACATCCTGCCAGGCCGTGCGGTCGGCCACCCGGGCCATCGGTACACGGATCACGCGGAAATTCTTGGCCTGCCAGTTCGTGCGGATGATCCAGTCGTCGCCGGCATCCTCGACGGTGTAGTCATGGCCGCGCTCGCGCGGCAGCACGGGCCGGAATACCAGCGCGGGGTCCGACGCATCGGCCACGAGCGTCTCGGTGGTCAGCGTCTGGTCGAGCACGATCTCGATGAAGCGGTCGCTGCGGCTCTTGCCGACGGACAGGTAGAAGGTGTTGTCCTTCTCCTCGTAGACGACGGCGTCCGTCGCCGGCGCGGTGCCGAGCACGTGCTTGCGGACGCGGACGCCGAGCAGCGTCACGGGATCCTTCTCCACGTAGAGGACCGTCCGATTGTCGTTGGCCCACGCAATTTCACCCGTGGTATTTTCGAGACGATCGGGCAGCACCTCGCCGGTGGTAAGGTCCTTGAAATGCAGCGTCCACTGGCGCCGGCCCACGTTGTCCTGGGACCAGGCGAGGATTCGTGCGTCGGGGGAGACGACACTTTGCTGGATCTGGAAAAACTTCTGCCCCGCCGCGAGCGTATTGCCGTCGAGCAGCACCTCTTCGGCGGCCGTGAGGGTCTCCCGCTTGCGCGCGTGGATCGGGTATTCCTTCCCCGCGTCGAAGCGCGTGTAGTACCACCAACCGGCCTTGCGGTAGGGCACGCTGGCGTCGTCCTGCTTGATGCGCGCCACGATCTCCGTGTACAGCGCCTCCTCGGTGGCCTGCGTGTGGGCCGTCATCGCCTCACGGTAGGCGTTCTCCGCCTCCAGGTAGGCGAGCACGGCCGGGTCCTTGCGGGTGTCGTCGCGCAGCCAGTAATACTCGTCGGTGCGTCCGCCGTGCGGCGACGGCACGACGTAGGGTCGCTTCTCGGCCACAGGCGGAACCGGCGCGGCACGCGAAACCAGGGGAAGCGAGGTCATGAGCAGGAGAGCAGGAAGCAGACGTTGCAGGGAGGAAACGGCGAAGGACATGGCCGGACCGTAGCACGCTTGTCCGCCGAGACAAGCCCCCGCCGGCCGAAACGGCCGCACACGAAGATAAACGGTCGGTTGCAACCTGTAGCCGGGGTCGCTGACCCGGTCCGACTCGACGCGCGTCGCCCAAAGCGGAAGGGACGTCCTTCAGTCCTGGATTTTCAGGTCTCAGGTCTCGGCGCTGAACGCTACGCGGGCTATTCGCCCGTCCTCGGCTCCGCCAGGATCGCCCGGATCTCCGGGTCGTCGCGCCACGGAGCCATGCGCGGGTCGAGCTGCATCCGCACCCGGATCGCCGTCCGCCCTTCGGGCCAAGTGACGACACCCTCACGCAGAAACTCCAGCGCCGTGTCCCGCTCCCCGATCAGCAGCGCCCCCGGGATCAGCGTGAACCACCAGCCGGTGACCAGGCTCTGCGCATAGGGCCGCCGCTGGGCCTCCACCAAGCGGCCAAAGGCCACCTTCGCCTCGGTTTTTCGACCCAGTCCCAGCAGGGTCCAGAATTCGGCGTAATTCAGCCAGATGCGGGCCGGTTCGGTCGTGCGCATCCGCTGGATTTCCAGCCAGGCCGCCTCGTATTGCTGGCGGGCCAGCTCGGCTTTGCCCTGGCGCACCAGCAGGTCGGCGTTCAGCAGGGCGGTTGGCCCGGCATACTCAAAATCCGTGAACCACTTCTGGGTGAAGGCGCGCAGCGCATCCAGGCCCGCCTCCACGTCGCCCCCGAACGCCGCATAAAGGAAGTAGCCGAACACCGCCCGCTCGGTTCCACGCACCCGTTCCGGGACCTGATCCAACCAACGCTTCATCCCCGGGAAGTCGTTGTGCAGGCCGAACTGGAGGCGCGCCTTCCACGCAATGGCGTTGGGCAGCGGGGTCAACGCCAGCGTGGCATCCAACTCCCGGTCGAATTCCTCGTAGCGGCCCTGGTCCTTGTAATGGCGGGCCAGGTCGTAGCGTGAGAGCGCGTCCCGCGGGAAGCGCCGCACGTTCTCCTGCGACTGCGCGAGGGCCTCCGCCTGCCGCCCGGGCTGGACGTTCAACAGGTCAGCCAGCATCCGGCCGTGGCGGGGATTGCCGGGATCTCGCTCCATGGCCTGGCGCAACAGGCGTTCGGCGCGGGTCACGTTCGTCGCCCGGGCAAACAGGTAGGTCGCGACGGCCAGCATCGCCTCGGGCTCGTTGGGATCGAGCTGCAGGGCGCGTTCCCCATAGAGCCGTGCCTGGGCCGAGCGCTCGTCACTTCGGTCGAAACCCCGCCGCATGAATTGTGACTGGACGCGCGCCATGACCGTCACGGCCTCCAGGTCGGCGGGGGACCGCTCGAGGATCGGTTTCACGAGCTGCTCGGCGAGGGCGAGATCATCGGGGATCGATTCCAAGCCCTCAATCAGGTCGATCGCCTTCTTCAAGTCCGGGTGCTTCGGCCAGTCCCGGGCGACCACCGGCGCGGCCGGCTCTTCACCCAATTTCCCGGCCAGCAGGTCACCGCCGCGCGCCGCGACCGGAGCGGACTTCAGCGGGGCGGCCGGCGGCGGGGGACCGGAATTAAGCGCGATGGGCGACGGCCGCAGCAGCCACCAGGTCGCGCCGCCCGCCAGCGCGAAGATCGCGACGCCCAGCCCGGCATAGACTTTCCAGCCCGGCGCCGGCGAGGAACCTGGCAGGGGCGCGCCGCGGGCGCGCCCGTCGGCGTTCCCGCCTTCGCGGGACGACGCTCCGACATCGGCCTGATGTTTCAGCACCCCCGCCCGGTGCGACCAGAGCTTCACGAACTTGGCCTTGGCCTCGGGCGTCATCTCGCCGCCGCGGACACGCGTCCATTGCACGGTGCGGAACCGGTCGGGCACGAGCGCGTCCGGCTCACGCGTGTCATCGATCACGATGGGCAGGATGAAGGCCACGCCACTCGCAATCCCGAGCGCCCGCTGGGCCGCCAGCTCCCACTCGATGCGAAAATACCCCTCCTCGCGCGCCTGCGTGTTGGCCGAGATGATCGGGAGGAAGAGCACGCACTCCTTGATCTGCCGCCGGATCTTCGCATCCCACTCGTCGCCGGTCTCCAAACCGCCCTCGACATCGAACCACACCTCGACGCCACTCGCGCGCAGGGATTCGGCAATACGGCGTGCGGCCTCCGCGTCCTGGGAGGCGTAGGATAAAAAGACGGCTTTACCGGGATCGCTCATTTCTACTGGCCGTCAGCTAGGCCGACTTTGCGCATCAACTCCTGCCAGCGTGGATCGGAGAAAAGGGGCGTCAATTCCGTGTTTTCGCGCAGCCACGCGATGCTAGGGTCGCGGCTGATCCGGGCTTTCTCCAGCGCGGCGAACGCGCGGTCCTTGTCCCCGAGTCCGGCATACAGCCACGCGGTGCAGGTCTGCAGGTCGGCGCGGTCGGGTTCGGTGCGGGCCAGCTGCTCCAAGCGGGCGAGCATCTCGCGGACCATCGCCAGGTCGCCGCGCGCCAGGCCCAGCAACCCCCGGGTGCCGCTCTGCTGGACCACATCCAGATCGAGCGCGAGCGACGCCTCGGCCTCGGCATAGCGCCCCTGGTTGATCAGGGGCCAGGCCAGCACGCTATGGTAACTCGTGCCCCCGGGGGCCAATTGCAGCGCCCGGCGCGCCGCCCGCTCCGATTCGACCCAGTTCTTGCTTTCGAAAAACATGATGCTCAGGTCAATCTGGGTGCTGGGGTTGAGCGGGTCGAGTTGGACCGCCAGCCGGGCCAGCCGGAAGGCCTCTTCGGTCTGGCCGATGTTGAAGAGCAGCACCGCCGTGCCGGCGAGGATCTCGGGATTGTTGGGCTGCAGGGCCAGCGCCCGCCGGAACGACCGCTCGGCGCCCCGCCAGTCCCATTCGGCGGTGCGCAAGATCCAGCCCTGCGCCAGCAGCACGTCGGGTGATTCCGGTTCCAGCGCCAGCGCCTGATCAATGGCCGCGCGGGCCGCCGCCCAAGAGGCCAGCGTCGGCGCCCCACCCCAGCGGCCGAGCCGGGTGTGGATGCTCGCCAGTTGCACCCAGGCCGCCGTGTACTTCGGCTCCAGCGCCACCGCCCGCTCGAAATGACCGACCGCTTCGCGCAGCTCCACCACGCTCGCCTTGGCCGCTGCGGACCGGCCGAGGAGGAAGGCCTGATAGGCGTCGGGCCGCACCGCCTGCCGCGGGACCGACTCGCCCATGCTCATCTTGAGCTCGAGGTTCTTCGCGATCAGCCCCGCGATTTCATCCTGGACGGCGAAGATGTCCTTCAGGTCGCGGGTGAAGGTGTCGCTCCAGACGCGGAAGCCATCCGCCGCCTTGATCAGCTGCGCGGTGATGCGAACCTTGTCGCCCTGCTTGCGCACACTGCCCTCCAGCACGTAGGCCACGCCGAGTTGGCGCGCAATTTCCGGTATCGGCACCTCCTTGCCCTTGAAATAGAATGCCGAGGTCCGCGCCGCGACCTTCAGCCCGGGCACCTTGGCCAGCACGTTGAGCAGCTCCTCACTGATGCCGTCGGAGAAATACTCGTTGGCCTTGTCGTCGGAGAGGTTGGCGAACGCCAGCACGGCGACGGATTTGGCGTCCGCAGCGGAGGACGCGGTCGTCGGTTCCTTGGCGGGCGCGGAGCGGGTTTGTTGCTCCTTGAGAACATGCAGCTCCGCCTCGTCCTCCTTGAGGATACGCTGCAAGCGCGGATCCCCCCGGATCACCGCATAGGCGGGATGGTAGCGGATGACGGGCAGGGCCCGGACCCGGCCCATGGGTTTGCGCCGGGACCATTCGCGCTCGATGGCGGCCAGCGCGGCCTCCGGTTCATTGAGGGCCACGAGGACTTGGGTCTCCGCCTCCAAGCCGACCGGATTCTGCTCCCCGCCCAGCTCGACCCGGAGCTGCCACGCTTCCCGCGCGGCTTCGCGCTGGCCCGTCAAGGCCAGCAAGAGGGCGCGTTGATTCAACAGGGACGGGTTTCGGGCATCGGTCTTCAGCCGCTCATCAACCAGGGTGAGCGCAGCGCGCCACTCGGCCTGCGCGGCCGCCGGCCGCTTGGCGATGGCATGCGCCCAACCCGTGAGGTATCCCTTGGGTTCGCGGGCGGCGTATTCCTCGAAATAATCCTGCGGCACCTGGGCGAGGGCTTGCAGGGCTTTCTCCGGCTCCGCACGCCAGAGCCAGTAATACGCGATCGCGGAGCCGAAGGCCGGCTCCTGCCGGAAGCGGGCCGGAATTTTTTCGATGAACGGAGCGGCCGC
Source organism: Lacunisphaera limnophila (assembly GCF_001746835.1). Taxonomy (NCBI): domain Bacteria; kingdom Pseudomonadati; phylum Verrucomicrobiota; class Opitutia; order Opitutales; family Opitutaceae; genus Lacunisphaera; species Lacunisphaera limnophila. Next base: position 839,313 of record NZ_CP016094.1, read on the forward strand.
CGCCAGGTCGTGCCAGCTCCGCATGAGCAGGTTGAGTTTCTCGTAATAGGCCCCGCGCAGCACCCCGGGATCCGCGAGCATTTCGTCCAGCATGGCCTCCGCCTCGGCATAGCGGCCCAGCGTGCGCAACCGCAGCTCCTCAAACCACAACGCGAGCGGAAACAGGCCTGTGCGCGGCAGGGCGCGGAATTTCCGGATGAGGTCCTGCACGGCGGTTTCATTTCCCATCCCCCCCTCGGCCCGCACGAGGCTGAAGAGCACCTGCTGGTCGGCGGGGGCCCGGCGATGCAGCTCCTGCAGTATCCGCAGCAATTCCCCGTCATTGCCGGTGCCTTCCAAACAACGGGCGACCGCGAGCGCCGCCCGCACCGACTGCGGGTCAACCTGGCTGGCACGCGCCGCCTGCGAGCGCGCCTTCTCGCGCCGGCCCGCGCTGGTATCGTAGGTGTTGGAAAAGAGATTGTGGGACGCGAACGCCGCCACCGCCCAGACCTCCGCATCGCCCGCGTCCAGCGCCAAAGCCCGCTGGCAGAGTTCATCGGCGAGCCACGAGGTCTCCCGCGTGAAGTTCGGATCCTCGAGCAGCTGCATCGCCTGGTTCGCCAGCTTGCGGGCCTCGGAAACGGGCTGGGTCATCGTGGGCGCCGGCCCATTCGATGAGCTCGGGGCCGGCTCCTTGCGTGCCTCTTTCATGACGAGCACCATCGCCATCGTCACGCCGAAGATCGGCAGCACCCACCACCATTTGGACGCCCCGCGGCGGGGTGGCACCGGTCTTGATGTAGCCGGGCTCGTTGAGCCCGGAAGGCCGGGATCAACGACCCCGGCTGCAGTTCCATCCAATAACTTCCTCACCCGCACACAAAAGGCCGGCGTGGCCTCGCCCGCCGGCAACTTGGTCCACTGCACGGCGCGGAATTCCGCCGGCACCCTGGCCTCGGCGTCGCGCGTGCCGTCGATCAGCACGGGCAACAGGAAGGTCATCTCGTCGGCCATGGTGTGCGTGCGCTGCGCGGCGAGTTTCCACTCCAGCCGGAAATACCCCTCCAGCCGCGCCTGCGTGTTCGCCGAGATGAGCGGCACGAACAGCGCGCACGACGAAATCTGCCCGCGGATCTTCCCATCCCACTGGTCCCCGCCCACCAGCTCGTTCTGGTCGAACCACACCTCGACGCCGGCGGCGCGGAGCGCGTCACAAATGCGCTTCGCCGCCTCGGCATCCTGCGAAGCGTAACTGAGGAAAACGGCTTTGCCGGGATCACTCATGCCTGGATGAAAATCCACCCGCGTGCCCAGGCGCGATGGCCCGACCCCGGGGTCACGACCCTTCCCTGCGTTGCTTCGTGCCTCTGTGGTGAAATTCCGGACATTGAACGGGGGGCGTTGGGCCTTGCTCCGCCTCAGAGCGTTTTCGCGGACCGCAGGATTTCCTCGAAGCGCGGGTCGTCCTTCAGCTGGGCGTAGCAGGGATCGGCGCGCAGTTCCCGCGGGGTATCGCTGGCCCCGCCCGCCACGGCGCGACGCAGGCAAACCAGCGCCTCCTCGGGATGTCCCGTGAGGGCGAGGACCCGCGCGCTCTCTGTCCAGACCAGGGCCGCCATCAGGCTGTCGTAGCGGGCCAGTTGCTCGGCCTGGCCCATGATCTCCGCCGGCTGCCCGTCGCCGAGATAGCACTTCGCCAGGGCAATATAGTGGTTAACCAGTCGTTGCTGGCGGGGGGACCAGGGGCCGGCCTCGAAGTGGGCCAGGGCTTCGCGGGCGGCGGCCTGCGAACCCGCCGTATCTCCCCGTAGCCAGGTGACCATCGCGCGCGGGAAAGAGGCCGGCATCGCCAGGACCCCGCTCGCGGAACTCACGAAGGTCACCATCCGGGGATCCGAAAGGGCTTTTTCCGCTGCGGCCAGATCCCCGGCGCGGAAGGCCTGCACGTAGGCCGCCTGCAAGGCGTGCTTGTCGGCCGGCAGCGGCGGCGTGTCCGCCAGCTTGCGCAGATAGGCGGCGCGGTTGCCGTCGAGCTCATACTGGCCCCGGATGAAATAGGACTGCAGCCAGCCATCCCCCGGAAAGAGCGCGAGGAACCGTTCGGCGAGCGGCGGGATGGCCGAGTAACGCCGCATCGTGAACAGGGTCTCGATCTGGGTCGTGACATAGCTCCGGTCCCGCGGATTCAGGACCACGGACCGCTCGATGTGTTCAAGCGCCTCCGGCCAGCGGCCCAGGCGCCGCAGGGAGATGCCGATCCGGTATTGGAGCTCGGCATCGTTGGGCAGGCCGGCTTCCGCCGCCTGGAAGGCCGCGAGCGCCTTGCCCCAGTCGTTCTCGCACGTGTAGGCGAAGGCGGCCTGGGCAATCCGCGTCTCCGGGGCATCGGGCGCAATCTTCTGCGCTGCTTCCATGGCGGCTTGGGCGAGGGCCCGGCGCGCGGGCGAAGGATCCACCCCGCCAAACCAATACATGGTGCCATGCAGGAGGGCCAGCTGGACGTAGGCGTCGACAAAGGCCGGGTCCCGGTCGATGGCGCGCTGGTAGAGGGCGATGATCGGCGCGTAGGCTTCCGGCGGGGCGGTCGCACTGAGTTCCTGTTTCAACACGCGGCCCTGCATGTACAAGTCGTAAGCCACGGAATCCTGCGTCGGCCGGCGTTCGATTAAGGCCCGCTCGCCCGCCGTGAGGTTGGCCTTGAGTGCGCCGGCAATTTCCCGCGCCAGCTCGCCCTGCAGGGCAAACACGTCGGTGAGGTCGCGGTCGTAGGTCTCCGCCCAGAGGTGCTCGTCGCTGCGGGCGTCGATCAGCTGGGCGGTGACGCGCACCTTCTGGCCCGCGCGGCGCACGCTGCCCTCGAGCACAAACGCGACGCCGAGGTCCGCGGCGATCTTCCGCAGGTTGCGCGAGGCGGCTTCGCGGTAGGCCAGCACCGAGGTGCGCGAGATGACCTTGAGGTCGCGGATCTTGGCGAGGCCCGTGATCACATCCTCGTGGATGCCGTCGGCGAAGAAGGCGTTCTCCGCCTCCGGGCTCATGTTGGCAAAGGGCAGGACGGCGATCGACTTGGCGCCCGCGGCGGGCGCCACCGGCGCCGCCACGGCAACCGCGGGGGCGGGGGCCGGCGCCTGTGGGCCGGGGACGTTCTCCGGCGCCGGCGCGGGCTTCCGCGCGACGCCAAATGCGATCGCGACGCCAACCACCACGGCGGTCAGCGCGCCCCAGGTCCAGCGGGGGAGACCTTTTTGTAGGGGCGCGCCTTGTGCGCGCCCGCGGGCGTCGTCGAGCGACGCCCCTACACCGGTGGGACGAGGGCGTCCGCCCTCCAGCGGCTTCCCCTCCAGCAACCGCTTCACCTGCTCGACAAAGGACGGCGTGGGCAGCGCGCCGGGCAGGCGCGACCACTGCACCCGCATGAACTCCGGCGGGACGACGGCGGCCGACTCCTTCGTGTCATCGATCACCACGGGGGCGATGAAGGGCACCCCCTCGGCGAGCAGGTGCGTCTGGTCCACCGCCAGTTTCCATTCGAGCCGGAAATAACCCTTGGTCCGCGTCTGGGTGTGAGTGGAGATGACCGGCACGAAGAGCGTGCAGGCATCGATCTGTTTCCGGATCTTCGCGTCCCACTGGTCGCCGCCGCGCAGCTCATTCTCGTCGAACCAGACCTCCAGGCCCGCGCTGCGCAGCGCCTCGGCGATGCGCCGCGCCGCCGCCGCGTCATCGCGGGCATAGCTGAGAAAAACGGCTTTGTTCGGCTCGGCCATTTAGAACAGCGGGGCGTAGTTCTTGGGGTCGGCAAGAAAGGCCTGGAAACGCGGGTCCTGCCGCAGCGCGGGACTGACGTACGTCTGCTCCAGCTTGAGACGCTCGAGGCTCATGGTGCCGGGGAGCCGCGCCAACCGGGTTAACTCGGCCAGGGCCACTTCCTGGTCGCCGGTCAGGCCGTAGAGGAAAGCGCGCTGCAGGGCCCAACGGGGACCATCGGAGGCATCCCGGGATTCCGGCATCAGCGCGACGCACTGGTCGGCCAGGCGCCGGGTCTCCTCCGGGCGCCCCAAAATCAATTCCGCCGCCGCCAGCGTTATCAGCAACCGGCCGTTCCGGGGCTCGGCTTCCAGCAGCCGGCGCAGCTCCGCGGGGTGTTCGGCCAACCGGGCCAGCGCCCCGGCCCGATCCCCGGCCTGAAAATAGTACAAGGCCGCGTAGACCGCCTGTTCGACGTGGGGACTGCCGTTGGCATCATAAAACGGTTGGAGGCGGTCCAGGCGGAAGATTTCCGCCGTGTTGCTGGTTAGCTTGGCCCAATTCGAGCGCAGCTCGATGCCCTCGGGCGAATTGAGCTGGTCCGGGGTCAACGCGGCGAAAAAGGCCTCCGTCTCGCGGCGCGAGCCTGTCGCCCAGAAATGAGACTGCGCCAGCATGTAGCCTTCCGTGAGGTTATCCGGCAACAGGGCCACGATCCGCCGCTGGGTCGCGATGACGTCGGGCCAGCGCCGGCCGGACTGGTAGGTGGCCAGGAGATTACGCAGGTAGCCGATGTTGGCCGGGTCGAGTTCGCAGGCCCGGCGCGTGTTGGCCAGGGACTCGGCCCAGCGGCCCTGCCGGCGCTGGATCAGGCCGAGGGAGTTGAACACGGTCGGGGCGTTGGGCTGCAGCCGCGCCAGCTTCAGGTATTGCTCCGTCGCGCGGTCATAGTCGCGGTAGCCGTAATAGTGATAGGTCCCGAGGCTGCTGATGACCTCGGGGTCCTCGGGGGCGAGCTGCACGGCGCGCTCGATCGCGGCCTTGGCCCGCGCCAGGTACTCCTCGCTGCCCACGAGGTTGCCGAAATAGGCGAAGGCGCAGGCGCTCGCGAGCTCGCCCCAGCCCTGCGCAAAGGCCGGATCCAGGTCCACGGCACTCTGCAGCAGGGCGATGCGCTTTTTGCGGGCGGCCGCCGTGGCGCCCTCGCGGTTGCTGATGTCACGGGAGCGCAGGAAGAAGTCGTAGGCGGCGGGATTCTCGGTCGGCTTGCGGGCGAGGAGCGCCTTCTCCTCCGGCGAGAGCGCGGCCTTGAGCGCACCGGCGATTTGCGACGAGAGCTCGGCTTGGATCGCGAACACGTCGGTGATGTCGCGGTCGAAGGACTGGGCCCACACGTGCTCGTCGGTCGCGGCGTGGATGAGCTGGCCGGTGACGCGCACCTTGTTGCCCGAGCGTCGCACGCTGCCCTCGAGAATGTAGGTGACGCCGAGCTCCTGCGCGATCTGCCGCATGGGTTTCGTCGTGGCGCGGTAAGCCATCACCGAGGTGCGGGACACGACCCGCAGTTCGCGGATCAGGGCGAGATTGGTGAGGATATCCTCGTGCATGCCGTCGGTGAAGAAGGCGCTGTCCTTCTCCTCGCTCATGTTGGTGAACGGGAGCACGGCCACGGACTTGTCGGCGACCGACGGCGGACGAACCGGTTCCGGCGTCTGGGGTTTGGGCTCCGGGAGGGCGGCGGGCTCGGGTTTGCGCCCGACGCCGAGCGCCACCGCGACGCCGACCACGACCGCGGTCAGCGCGCCCCAGGTCCAGCCGGGGATGGCTTTCTTCTTCTGGGGGGCGGGGTCTCCGAACCCCGCCGGATTGCCCGTCTGCGTCGGGGCAGGCGGGGTTCGGAGACCCCGCCCTCCATCCTTCTCTCCGCTCAAGAGCCGTTTCACCTGCTCGACAAACTGGGGCGTGGGTGCACCCGCGGGCAGCCGGGTCCATTGCGCCCGGCCAAAGGATTCGGGCACCGCCGCCCCGGCTTCCGGCGTGTCGTCAATCACCACCGGCACGATGAAGGCCTTGCCCGAGGCCATGAGGTGGGAGCGATCATCGGCGAGTTTCCATTCCAACCGGAAGTAGGCCTCGTCGCGCGCCTGCGTGGTCGCGGAAATCACCGGGATGAACAAGCCGCAGGCCTTGATCTGCCCGCGGATCTTCTGGTCCCACTGGTCGCCCCCGCGCAGCTCGCTCATGTCGAACCACACCTCCACCCCGAAACCCCGCAATGCCTCGGCAATGCGTTTGGCGGGTTCGGCATCTTCCCGAGCATAGCTCAAAAAGACAGCCCGAGCCGAAGGTGTGTGGTCCGGCATAAGTTTCGGCGTTGATGCCGGTTAAGCTTAGGCCTTGCCAGCCCAAACACACACTGGCACCCGTTGCCAACCTCGACTCCGGCCGCATGTCCTCCCCTGCTCTCACTGCCAGCCAACTGCCGCTGTTCCACGTCGTGGGCTTTTCCGGCCACCGGCAGCTCGACGACCCGGCGGGGGTGGGCCGCGCGATCGGCACCGTCCTCGGCGAACTGCAGCGCGAGGCCCCCGGCGAATGGATCGCCCTGTCCTCGGCCGCCGCCGGCGCCGACCTGCTCTTCGTCCGCACCGCCCTGGACCTGAAGCTGGGCTGGGAAGCCTTCCTGCCCCTGCCCCTGGTGGATTTCGAGCGGGATTTTCCCCCCGAGGAATGGACGGAGGTCAAAACCCTGCTCACCCGGGCCGAGCACACCGAGATCGCCGCCGAGCCGGGCTCGCGCGAGGAGGCCTACCTCACGGGCGGTTTCGAGATCGTGAACCGCTGCGACGTGCTCCTCGTCGTCTGGGATGGCCAACCCGCCCGCGGCAAGGGCGGCACGGCCGACGTCGTCGCCTACGCCCGCGCCATGGGCCGGCCGATCCTGATCATCAATCCCGACACCAAGGCCGTCCGCCGGGAGAACTTCGAGAAGGTGCGGTTGCACGACGAAAACCTGCGCTTCCTGAACGCCGTCCCTGGCGCGGCGGGCCCGGCGCCCGCCCACTCGCGGGCCCTGGTCGCCGCCTTCCAAAAAAAGGTGGATGACGCGGCCACGCACAGCTCGCCCCATTTCCGCAAGCTGATCGCGATCACGGTCTGGCTGCACGTCTCCGCCACCGGCCTGGCGACCGCCGCCCTCGCCTTCGACCTGCACTGGGGCGGCCTGCCCTGGGGCAAACTCCTGCTGCTGCTCGGCGCGCTCGGCGTGGCCATGGTCGTGCGCACGCAACGCACCCACCACCACTGGACCCGCTGCCGGCTCGCGGCGGAAATCACCCGCTCCGCCCTGGCCATCTGGGGCCTGCCCCGCGCGACGCGCCTTTTCGCGGATTTCGACTGGTCGGGCCTCGAGCCACTGCGCCGCTCGCTCGACGTACTGCACCGCCGCGCCGCGCGCGAGGCCGGGGCGGATTTCGACACCTTCCGCCAGCAATACATCACCGGGCGCATCGACGACCAGCTCGCCTACTTCGCCCGCCAGGAATCCCGGGCGATCCCGCTGCTGGCCCGGCTGCGCATGGGCTTCGCCGTCACCTCGGTGGCCGCCATCGTCTTCACCGCCCTCTACGCGCTGCACGGTACGTTCGGCTGGCCGGTTCTCCCCCACGTCCTGGAACAGGCGCTCTATTATTTCGCCCCGATCATGCTGCCCGTGCTCGCCGCCGCCTTCATCTCGCTCATCTCGATCAACGACCTGCACCGCCGCGTGGCCCGCTACCGCGAGATGTGCATCCGCCTCGAGACCGTGCGCAAGGAGATCGCCCACAGCCAGACCTGGGCCGGCCTCGAGCGCGCCATCGCCAAGGCCGAGCGCGTCCTCCTACAGGAGGTCTTCGAGTGGCACTCGATCACGAGCTTCACCGAATCGCACTGAGGCGCGCGGGGATCCGATCCAGGATTCACCACGAAGGGGGTTTCGCCCACCGCGAAAACCCTGAGCGGTCCGAATCCAGCGTTAACTGATTCCAAACCCGCCTTCGCTCTTGGCTCTCTGCGCCTTGCACCTAGCTTCAGGCGCATGCCAGCGATCCTCTACACCGTCCGGGCCACGTGCAAAGATATCCAGCAACGCGGTCGTTTCCTCTCCTGGCTTTCACCCAACCACGTCGCGGCCGTTTTGCGGGGCGGGGCCACGGCGGTGCGCATCGTGCTGCCCTTGCCGGACGACCGGTCCGGACCAACCCCGGCCGTGGTCGAGACCCAGTACACCTTCCCCTCCCGCAAGGCCTTCGACACCTACCTCCGCGACCACGCCCCCGCCCTGCGGGCCGACGCGCTGCAGCATTTTCCGCCCGAAAGCGGCGTCACCTTCGCGCGCCAGGTGGCGGAGATCGCCACGGAACTGCCCTGATCACCAGACTCGTTCGAGCGGCCGCGCCTCCAGCGCCGTCTCGGCCGGATCGGACAGCTCGCTGAGAAAATCCAACCCGGTGCGCCGCTCGAGGTCGTCGATGGTGGTGAGATAGTCATCCAGCGGCGCCTCCGCCGGCGTGTCTTGCGGGAACACGAACGCCGCCGCCCGCACCCGGCCGTCGCTTTCGTCCACGATGATCATGTAGCAGGCCTCCGGAACGGCCACCCGGCCGCGCAGCTTGTCCGGCCGGTCGCCGAACACCGGGCCGGCGATCACCCACACCTCGCCAAAGCGCCCCGGGTAATTCGTGGCGATGCGCTGCTCCAGCTGCTTCCAGGGGCCCGCGTTGAGGGCATGTTTTTGCGGGATGATGTTGGACATCAGGAAAGTCTCGGCCTGCGCCGCCGCGCCGTAGCGCGTGGCGATCGCATGATTCGGCGCCAGGTGCCCGCGGTCGTAGCCGCTGCGGGTGTAGAAACCGGGCTCGATGCGCGCGACCGTGCGCGGATCGACGGCGAAATTGTCCGGCCGCTCCGGCGCCGCCCCGGGCGCGGTGTCGCGCACCCGGTAGGCGGCCCAGCGCGGGTTGCCCAGCTCATCGCTGTAGCCGACGACGTAACCCGCATTGGCAAGCAGGCGCAGCGGCTTGGCCCCCAGCCGCGTCTGCGGCGCCCCGCCGTAGACGTGCGTCGTGTCGCCCGGGGCCACCGCGGCGACAAAATCCTCGCTGTAATAAAGCTGCCAGAGATCCCAGGCCACGTCGAAGGCCGTGATCTGCTTCCGCCCCTCGACCAGATTGCCCACCAGGCGCGCGACCTCCTCCTGGCGCGCCGGCGGTTGCAGCAGGTACCAGCCCCCGATTCCGCCCCACAGCATCAGGTTGGCCACGACGAAGGCCTTGGTCCGGCGGAAGGACCGGGATTTCGAACGGGCGACGGGTTTCGCGCGGGCCATGCCTTGCTATCAGGCCAAGCGCCGGGCGGTGGCGAACAGATTCCGCCCGGGACCGGACCGCAGCTATTTTTTCTTCTTCGCCTTGCCCTCGGCCGGGTCCGCCTCCTTCGCGGATTTCTCCTTCGGCGCCTCGAAATCGAACTGGATGTCCATGCTCACGTAGATCTTCCGGCCGTCGGCCATCACCTGCGGCGCAAAGCGCAGCTGCGTCGCCGTCGCCATGGCCGGCATGCCGAATTCGGGATAGGTGGCCTTCACCAGCCGCGGGTTGATCACCTTACCCTCCTTGTCGATCGTGACATTCACCACGGCCTTGCCGTATTTGCCCGTGCCGGCGAGCGAGGCCGGGTAGCGGGGCACGAAGAAGTCAACCGGCCGCGGCCACTGCGGCAACTGCTGCGCCGGGATGATGGTCTCGGTCACCTCCATGAAGACCGGGCGGCCGGCGACACTTGCGAGCATCTGGTCGCGCGAGAGCCGGAATTCAAACGGGATCACGATGCGCTGCGCCTTGGGGTGGCCGTCCAGCGTGGCGGGCTTGAATTCCCACTGCAGGAGCGCCTCCTCGGCGGCGGCGGCAAAACCGGGGTGCGTCTCCGAGACGACCTTGATGTCCCGCACCTCGCCATCGACGTCCACCAGACACTCCAGTACGGCATCACCGTTGGTCAGCGTCTTCAGCAACTCCGGGGGATGCTCCGGACTGACGGTGCGGACGGCCACCGGGGCCGTGGCCTTCGCCCGGGCGGCCGGCGCGGCATCCGCCACCGGCTGCGCCCGGGCGGCGGTGGACAACAACAGCAGCAACGCAAGGCCGGGCAGGAGCACGGCCCGGCGGCGCGCCGGGGTCGGAGTGGCAGGGAGCAGGGCGGGCCGAGGGGGGCGTGGTGACATGGGAAGGAGGGGTTACTTCACCAGCTGCGGGGCGCGGGTCTGGCCGCTCCGTTGATAAATCTCAAGCGCCTGGGGCATGAGATCCAGCAGCTGCAGGATGCGTTCGGGGTAGCTGGGGTGGGTGGACAGGAAAGCGGGAGGCGTGACCCGACCTGCGGAGGCCTGCTCGAGGTTCTCAATCACCTTGGGCGCCTCCTCCGGGTTGTAGCCGGCGCGGGCCATGTAAATGAGTCCGATGTGGTCGGCCTCCTTTTCCTTGCCGCGGTCGAAACCGGTAGCCGTGATCGAGCTGGAAAGACCGTAGGCATTGAGCACGGCGTTGGCCGGGATGGCGCCGGCCCCCGTCGTAGACATGACCCCGCCGACCAGCAGGCCGCCGCCCTGGATCGCCATGTCCTGCGAGAGCCGCTCGTTCACATGCTTGGCCGCGACGTGGGCGATCTCATGAGCGAGCACAGAGGCGAGTTGGTCGTCGTTGTGGCAGATCTGAAAGAGCCCGGAGTAGACCCCCACCTTGCCGCCGGCCATGGCGAAGGCGTTGATCTGCTGGGGTGAATCGAAGACGACAAACTCCCAGTCGGCGGCGGGTACGTCCCAAAACGCGACCTTCGCCAGGCGCTCGCCAATCTGCCGCACGCGGGCCTGGTCGGCCTGGTTGCGACTGAGCGGCGTCCGCTTCTTGAGGTCGGCGAAGGCCGTCTGGCTCATCTTCACCACCGCCTCGTCGGAAACCATGTTGACCGCCGCGCGGCCAGTCACCGGCACCTGGTAACAGCCGGACGAGACCAGCAGCACCCCGCAGAGGGCCAGGCCGGCGAGTCGGAGGGCGGGGCTCAGGCGGGGCGCGTGCATGGCTTTGCTGCGGCACTGACATAGGCAGCCGGCCACCGTTTGCAAGCGCCGCACCGGGCCGGCCGCGACGAAATGTGGGGTCAACCCCGACACTCGTTTGACATTTGCCCCATGAAATTTACCGTCCCGCCAGTCCCCTCGTCCCCAACCCAGCAGTCCACGCTAAACGCCACTGCCAACGTTCTTCCGCGTATGAGCGACTCATCGGATTCCACGCCCAACAAGAAACGCCGGGTGATCCATTGGGATCCGGAACATGGTCGTGACAACGGCGCCAAACGCTGGACCGTCCTCCGCCTCGCCGCCTGGATTCTCGGCGGCGGCCTGGCCCTGCTGATCGTGGCCGGTCTCGCGATCCGGGGCATCCGCCTCGTGGTCGGTCCGCAATTTCTCCGCCCGGATGCTGTCGCGACGAGCACCACCACGGACGACCCGAGTCTCGCCTTCGTCACCGAATCCAAGGCCACCCTCGCGCGCGAGAATGTCGCCAACGCGCTGAATGAAATGCGCCGCCTGCCGCAGGATCACCCGAGCCAGCTCCAGCAGCTCATTCTCATCGAGAAGGCGTTTCTCGGCGGCGAAATCCTGCTCGCCAACCGCAACTACGCCGCCGCCTACGCCCACTTCACCGCCCTCGGCCGCGAGATCGACGCCTTCAGCGAAAACGTGAAGCTCAAGCAGGTCACCCAAAAGGCGTACGACGAGGTCCTCGTTCGCATGCGCGATCTGGACCGCGCCCGCGACCTCGCGCCGGCGGAATTCGAGACCGCCTTCGCCGACGCCGGCACCGGCCGCCAGTTCTTTGTCGACGGGCGCTTCGCCACCGCGAAGAAGCAGTTCGACGCGGCCTTCGCCGCCCTCGACCGCGCCGAGGCCGCGCTTAAGGACTTTGTGGATGATAATCTCCGCCAGGCCCTGGAGGCGGTCGCCGCCGGCGACAAGCCCCGCGCCCTCGCCGCCTTCCAGGCCGCCCTGGAAAAGGATCCCGGCAACGAGATCGGCCTGCAAGGGCTCAAGCGGGCCGAGGTCGCGGACCGGGTCCGCGCGCTCATCATCCAAGGCGAAGGCCTGGAACAGAAGCAGGAGCACGCCGCTGCCGCCGAATCCTATGGCAAGGCCTTCGAACTCGACGCCTTCTCCGCCGTGGCCCAGCAGGGCAAATCCCGCAACGAGCGCCTGAAGAAGGAGACCGCGCTCAACGCCGCGCTCGCCGACGCCACCGCCCACCGCGAGGCCGCCGCGTGGGACCAGGCCATCGCCGCCTACGAGCGCGCGCTCAAGGTCGATCCCACGAACGAGAACGTGTCGAAGGCCCTCGCCGAAACCCGCGAGACCGCCCAGCGCGAGGCCGTGAAGAGCGCCCTCGCCAAGGCCCTCGCCTACGAGAACAAATACGAGTGGGAACAGGCCCGGGGCAGCTACCATGAGACCATGGAACTCGACCCGGCCAACACCGAGGCCAAGGAGGGCTACTTCCGTACGGGCAAAATGATCCGCACGCTCATGCAGTACAACAAGCTGGTGGACGTCGCCGAGTCCCACGCGCAGCGCGCCGAGTTCCAGTCCTCCATCCGCTCCTTCAACGAGGCCATGGCCATCAAGCCCGCCTACCTCGCCCTCACCGATCGCGTCAGCCAGCTGCGCGCCGTCCTCAATCTCCAGAGCAAGCCCGTCGACGTCACCTTCCGCTCCGACGGCAACTGCTGGGTCTCGATCAGCAATTTCCGCATGCTGGGAAAAATCTCCTCCCAGACCGTCAAGATGCTCCCCGGTGACTACGAGATCGTGAGCCGCCGCAAGGGTTACCAGGATGTCCTCCTGCTGCTGCAGGTGCGCAACGGCAGCACCCCGCCGATCGTCAGCGTCGCCTGCACCCTCCGCGCCAGCGGTTGATCCCATGAAATACCCCGTCCCCCTCCTGGCCGCCGTGTTGCTCCTCAACGCCGGCGCGCAGACGGCCGCTCCTGTGCCCGTCCCCGGCGCCCCCTCCGCCAACCGCCCCCGCCCGGCCACACCCGCCAAGGCTACCGCGGCCAAAGCCGCTTCCGGGGTGAAAGCCGTGCTCCCCGACCCCGACCTCCTCGACGGCTCCAAATACGAGCCGGAGAAGCGCCCGCTCTACGGCATGCTCTCCGAGATCGAGATGGGCGAGGAGGAGGGCGGCGAACAAGATCGCGTCAGCCCCAATTCCGGCCCTGCCGGCCAGCCCCCTCCGCCGGGCCAGGAAAACAAACCGGGCGGCGCCGGCCCGGAACAGGAAAAGCAAGGTTCCGCCGAAAAAATCGAGGAAGGCCCCGCCGCCAAGCCCGAGGGCGCGCAGGCGCAAAAGATCAATGCCCCCGAAGGCGCCCAGCAGCAGGCCGGCGGCCCCCAAGGCAGCGCCCGCGAGATGCAGATCGGCGACGCCACCCTCCAGATCCAGACGGAAGCCAAATCCCCCGACGTGGTCGGCCAGGAGGCCAGCAAGGCCCAGCAATACGAAAAGCCCACCCCGGCCGGCCAGCAGTCCAACACCCGCAACCAGGGCGTGGAGAAGGGCAAGGTCATCCCCAAGGGCCTCTGACCCCCGCGCCATGAAACGCCTTCTTCCCCTCCTGCTCCTGCTCGCCCTGGTGGCCCCCCGCACCTCGGCCAAGACCGTCATCTTCCCCGTCGAAGGCATTGCCGACCTCTGGCAGCTGGCCGAGGTCGAGTTCGCCCAAAAATACGCCGGCATCAACGTCACGGGCCTCGGCCCGAGCGATGAGGGCTGGTATGTGCGCTACCGCCACGAAAACCTCACCTACCTCTTTGGGCCGCTGACCGACGATGACGCCGCCCTCCGCGCCCGCTGGGAACTGGAGGCCGTGCGTGACGCCGCCATCCGCACCCGGCCCACCCTCGACACCAGCCAGATCGATGTCGTGAAATTCACCTTCAGTGGCGAGATGGGTCGGCGCGGCGACGGCTCCGGCGGCCCGGGCGGCCCCCGCCCCACCCACGACATCGACGGCAAACCGCTCGGGGGCGACGGGGACATCGATGGCGACGGCATTCCCGACCACAAGGATCCGGACATGGACGGCGACGGCATCCCCAACAAGGACGACGCCGATGTGGATGGCGATGGCGTGTCCAATACCCAGGACGGCGACATGGATGGCGACGGCATCCCCAACGAATCCGACGGCGACCTGGACGGCGATGGCATCGCGAACACCGCGGACAGCGACCTCGATGGCGACGGCCAGAGCAACGCGATCGACGGCGACGTGGACGGCGACGGCACACCCAACGAGCAGGACGGCGACATGGACGGCGACGGCACCGAGAACGGCCGGGATTCCCAACCCGGCCAGTACACCGCCGAGGGCCAGTCGGCCGCCGACGGTCAGGGGCAGCAGGGGCAGCAAGGTCGCCAAGGCCAGCGGCAGAGCCAGAGCCAAGGCCAGCAGCAAGGCCAACAGGGCCAGCAAGGGCAGCAAGGCCAGCAAGGGCAACAGGGCCAGCAGAGCCAGCAATCACGGCAGCAGCAAAGCCGCATGCAACGGCCCGGCTCCCAGTCCTCGCAGAGCAGCAGCCAGCAGCAATCGCAGCAGGAGCAGCAGGGCCTCCAGGTCATGAATCCCTCGTCCGGCCAGCCCGGGCAACCGTCCCAGTCGCAAAGCCAATCCCAACAGAATTCGCAGGGCCAGCAGGGGCAGCCTTCCTCGCAACAATCTCAGCAGCAAAGCTCCTCCTCGTCGTCCAGTTCTAGTTCCAGCGGCGGCCAGGGCCAGCCCTCCCAGCAGCAGCAACAGCAGCAGCAGAGCAGCCTGAACATCGTCCAGATGCTGCGGTGGATCCTGGGGATCTGAGTCGGATCACTCCCTACCGCTGGATTCAAACCCTCCTGCTGCAGCGGCGGCCTATGACCGCCGAACGCACAGGATATAACTCAGGACGGCGGCCATAGACCGCCGCCTAACGCTCGGGTCGCTCGCGGTCGCGCGGACGCTCCTCGCGTTCCTCGATCTCCTGCAGGGCGATGAAGGCCCCCCCGTGCTGAAAGGTCACCTCGCGCATCAGGTTCGCGTATTTGACGCCGGTGTTGCCCATGGAGAAACCCATCTTCACGGCGGTCGGGAACCCGATGGCATTGATCACCACCCGCCGCTTGCCCTGCTCGTTCCGTGGGTTCAGCTCATCCAGGCGGCGCAACACCGCGTCGGCCGTGCCGGTGAACTCGTCCCCGAGGATGAAGATCGTCATGCGCATCTCGGGGTCGTTCTCGTCCAGCAGCGTGCGCAACGCCCGGACAATGCCGGGCACGGGATTGCTGTTGCTGAAGATGTCGTAGTCAAAGAGCGCGGACTTGATCGCATTGCGCGTGGCGGCGTTGTCCGGGAGCCAGGTCTGCTCGGCCTGCCGGCCGCTGATGATGAAACGGCCGTCGGCGTCGAGAAACTGGATGCCCTTCACGTCGGGATAGGCGTTGAGCACCTCGTCAAACTTCTTGAGCACGATCGGCCAGATCCGCTCGCTGCTCGGATCGCGCATGCTGCCGGAGCTGTCGATGATGAAGGCGACATGGTTGCTCTCCGCCGGCAGGCCGATCGGGGCAGGGTCGACCGACAGGGCGATCTCCTTCGGCTTCTGTCGGGCCGCCAGGTCCGTTTTGACCTCCTCCACATCCACCAGCAGGCGGTCGCGCGCAGCCTTTTGGTCGGCGACCTGCTGCTCCAGGCGCGCCAGCAGCTGCTTCAGGCTTTCCTTCTCCTGCAACGCGATGGTCGAGACACTCGCGCGTGCCTGGGTGATCAAGATCTCATCCTGGCTGCGCCGCAGCTCGGCCAGCGTCACCAGCTGCTGCTCGACGATCCGCTGCAGGCGCTCGCGCAACTCCTGCACCACCTTGGTCTCCGAACCCATCGTCAGCACAAACAGCAGGATGATCGCCCCGAAACCGCAGCAGATGCAGTCGAGGAACGAGAGGCTGAAGATCGGAACGCTGGAGCGGCGGATCATGTGTCGGGCCAGTCGGCGGAGGGACTGACCAGGGCGCCGTTGGTGTAGCCGGCGAGTTCCCAATACAAGGCGGGCGCACCGGGATCGCCGCTGGTGGGAAACAAAATCGTGCTGACCGGAATGCGCGGCGGCAGCTGCCGGATGGCCTGGCGGAGGTAAGCCATGCGCGTGTCATCGTCGCTGCCTTCGGAAGACGGCGCGCTGTCGCTGGCGGTGGGCAGGCCGTCGGTCAGGAGCACGATGGAGTCCGGCAGGATGGGCAGGTAGCGCACGGTGTTGAAGGCCCGCTCCAGGTTGGCCGAGCCCTCGGGCACGACCTGCCGGAGCTTGGTCAGCGTCTGCTGCACGCCCGCTCGGTCGCCGCGCGAAACCCAGCCGTCCGACCGGTCCGGCAGCAGCGGCACGGTCTCGTCGTTGAAGAGCAGGATCTGGAAATTCGCATCGGTGCCGAGGCTCGCCACCAGCCACTCCAGCGCCTTGACCACCCGCTGCCACTTCGGCGCCGCCCGCTTTTTGAAGTCGGGCTCGTCGAGCCGGGCGATGGCGTCCTCCAGGGTGTCACCCAGCATGCTGCCGGAGGCCCGCACGATGAACAGCACGTGGCTGCCCTCCAGCTTCACGCCGGTCAGGTACTGCCGCCGGTCGATCTCGGGGATCGGCACCGGCTGCTGCTCCTCCTCGGGCATGTTTTTCAGGTCGGCCAGCAGCTTCGCCTCTTCGTCCCGCAGCGCCGCGATCTGGCGGAGCAGGCGCTTCAGCTCCTCCTCCTCCGCGTCGGCCTTGCTCTTCGTCTGGACGTTCTCCTCCTGCATGCTGGCCAGCTCGGCCTCGGTCAGGGTGGCCGGTCGGGCCAGCTTGCTCAGCGCGAGCTGTTCCTGCGTGATATCGCGGTCCAGCTGCGTCACCTGCTTCTTCAGCTGCTCCACCGTGTCCTTGCCGTAATCCGATTTCTGTCCGGTGGTGAGGATGAAGAGCAGCAGCACCGCGCCAAAGCCGCAGCAGATGCAGTCCATGAAGGACATGCTGAATATCTCCGTTTCGCGGCGCTTGCCTTTGAGCATGGCGGGCGGGCCGGCTAACCGTGATGGCGGATCAGCGCGGTGTCGGGACAGTAGGCGAACAGCACCTCGGTCTGGTGGACCCCGTGCTGGATGGTCAGGCGGTCACCGGCCTCGATCAGGGCGCGTTCGTTCGCCTGGCTTGCCAGCGAGCCCGGCAGCCACCACTGGCCGTCGGCCTGCTCCAGCAAGACCTGGCCGCCCGGACCGGAGGCATCAAATTCCTCGGGCAAAGTCAGGTCCGGGCTCAGGGCGGCCGGACCGATGGTGAAGACCCGCTGCCCGTCGAGCGCGTGGCCGAGCCCCTCGCACAACGCGTGGGAGGGCCGGCGGGCGGGTGACGGCCGGCGGGCTTTGACCAGGCGGACGATGCAGCGGTCGGCCGATTGCTGCGGCAGCAGGCTGGCCGGCGCCGAGAGTTCCACCGGCACATCGGCAATCTCATCGCGGGTTTCGCGCTGCGCCCCGAGGCGGGCGGCCCCGGCCGCCGCGGCGCCCGGGGGCAGGTGGAGCACCCGGGACAGGCCGGCAGCCTGCAGCACGCCCGCGAGCCCGGGCAGCAGGTCCGCGCGCGCGGTGAGCGCCACGGTGCAGCGGGGCGAACGACCGCCGCTCTTCTTGAAGATCGCCTGCGCGCCCTGCAGCACCGCCTGGTTGAAGCCGCTCAGGTCGGCGGCCAGCTGGTCGCGCGTGGCGATCAGCTCGTAGGTCCGCGTACCGGTGTTGATCTGGTAATGGAAACCCATCACGCCCGAGATCAGAAATTCCTTCGTCTGGTTGTAGAAGGCCTGGCCGGTCTTGCCGTCCTCCTGGATGTCAAACGTCGTGTGCCGCAGGAACCGGTTGGCCATGGTGCCGGTGATGTGGCGCAGCAGCTCGCCAAAGCCGATGTGCGCCACCTTCGCAAAATCGCGTCGCGTCAGGCGCCCGTCCGCCTCCGGCTGGAAGAGCGTGAGCTCCGCGCCGCGCAGGTGGATGTCGATCATCAGCAGCGGCAGACTGGAGTCGAAATAGTCGATGCGCGGGTCGCACAGGGAGGCGGCCGCCATGTCGACGATGCCGGCCAGGGGCAGCTTCAGCTCCGCCGCCATGCCCAGCAGCAGGCCGATGCGTTCCTCCTCCGTCGCGGCGTCGAGCAGGTAGTCCCCCGGCACCGCCAGCACCGCCTTCTGCGGCGTGCCCGTGACCGCGGTCACCCGCGCGCAGTATTCCTTCAGGAAAAAATAGGCCAGTTGCGAGTAAGGCAGCGGCCGGCCGGCCGGGCCGAGCGGCGAGGTCTCGTGCGAGAGGCGGCTCCACGCCTCGTGGGTCACCTGCTTGGGCCGGGCATACCAGAATTTCTCCGCCTCGGGCCCGTAGCAGCCCGTCTTGCCATCGTGGAAAGCCAGGCCGAGGCAGCCCAGCGGGCCGCCGCCCTCGATCAGCGGGTAGGTGCTGGCACCTTCCCGCGACAGGGCCGCTTCAAAGCCCGCATCACATAATTCCAGGCCAAGGACAGGCATCGTTTAATCCTCCCGGCGCTGCGCCTCACGCTGGGGCACGCGCATGATATGAACCAGTTTTTCGCGGCAGTAGTTCTGCAGCTCGAGGATCAGAGCCTCCTGGCGGGACTGCAACATGTGGAGCATGTACATCAGGATCATGCTGAGGATGAGCGCCACGAGCGTGGAATTGAAGGCCAGGCCGAGGGCGGAAACCACGCCGCTCAGGTCGCCCTTGATCGCCTCGTCGGCATGCGAGAGGGCGTCGCCGATGCCGCGCACCGTGCCGATGAAACCCACCGCCGGGATGGCCCAGGCGATGTAACGGATCAGGGAAAGCTCCGAATCCAGGTTGTCGGCCACAAGCTCCGCCCGTTCCTTCACCGCGCTCGCGGCGTCCTGCACGGAATTGGTGGCCTGAAAGCGGTGCAGGGCGGCCAGCAGGAAATCCGGCAGCAGCCGCTCCCGCCAGCGCGGGGTCGCCTCGACCGAGGTCTTCAGCTCCTTGTAGCGGTCCAGCGCGTCCTCGGGGATGATGCGTTCGCCCTGGCGCACCCCGATGAAGTCGTGCCGCAGCAGTCCGCGCTCCCGGCCGACCTCCACGAGTTTGTAGGTCAGGATGATGGTCGCCCAGAGCCAGAGCATCAGTTCGACCTCCTGCTCCGGATCCTTGATGATGATGTAGATCGAGCGGGGCGCGACCTTCGCCTCATCGTCCGACTGTTGCGCCGCGCTCAGCCGTTGGGTGATTTCCAGCTCGGCCACATGCGGCCTCACCACGAGGGAAAAATAGGCCTCCACGATGAGGATCGAGACCAGGAGACCCACGTTCGGAACCAGAAAATCCAGTGAAAAGATGCCCTTATTGCGGGAGAGGATGGCCATGGTGCAGTGCGGACGGATTGAGCCGGATCAAGGCAAGGCGGCGGGGAAACGGGTAATTCGCGGGACACTAAAAGGGGATTTGATAAAATAGCCAACACAACTACGCTGCAGCCCAGTCGGACCAACCGAATCCCCATCCATGAAATTCCAAGGTGCCCGCAACCGCCCCGCGTTACATCGGAGCCTGGTGTCTCTCGGCAGCGCCGCCGTCATCATTTCCCTGGTCGGTTGCCAAGTGGCCCCTTCCAAGACCGTCACGGGCGCCGGCACCGGCGCGGCGGCCGGCGCCGTGGTCGGCGGCCTCGCCGCCGGCGCGACGGGCGGCAACTCCAGCCAGGGCCTCCTGGCCGGCGCCGGCGCCGGCGCCATCATCGGCGGCATCGTCGGCCTCACGCAGGAAATGAAGGAGCGCAAGGAGCAGGACCGCCTCGCCCAGGAACGCGCCTACCAGCAGGAACTCGCCCGCAAACGCGCCGAGGAGGCGAAAAACCGCGCCCTGCTGGATGAGGAACTCGCCGTCGCGCAGGGTTTCCAGATTTCCGACCTCGAGCTCACCGAGGCCCAGAAGAAGGTCGACAGCGCCGCCGGCCGCCTGGCCAAGCTGCGCGAGGAACGCACCGCCGCCCTCTCCAAGAAAAAGGCCCTCGACGAGGCCAACGAAAAGCTCCTCTCCACCGAGGCCGAGATTGTCCGCCTCGAGGAAGAGCTGGCGCGGCTCAAAAACGCCCCGGTGGAAACCGTCACCGCCACCACGGATCCCACCGCCGCCCCCAGCCCGAATTGACCGGACGCCGTCTTCTCCTCTCCCTCCCGCCCCTGGCCCTTCCACCCACCGGTTGGCATGAACTCGAATAACCGCTCCCTCCTGACCGTGGCGGCCCTGCTCGGCGCCACCGCGGTGGTTTTCACCGGCTGCAACACCACCGAGACCTACACCGTGCAGGTCGATGCCATCGCCACCCCCACCGAGGTCGGCAAACCCGCCCCCGCGGCGGAATCCTACCACATCCGCACCCGCAATCCCCAGCTCGACGAGGGCAGCCTTCGCTACAAGGAGGTCACAGATTACGTCCGCACCGCCCTCTCCGGCAAAGGCATGTATGAGGCCCCGAACGCCGAGCAGGCTGACGTGGTGATCGATGTCGACTACGGCATGGATGCCCCGCGCATCAAGTACCAGACCATCAGCACGCCGATCATCCACCAGCAGCCCAGCCGCATGGTCAGCCAGACCCGGACGATCACCCGCGTGACCTCCACCGGCGAAACGATCACCTACTTGGTGACGGAACAGGTCCTCGTGCCCGGCTCCACCGAGTTTCTCGGTATCCAGGAGAGCATCCAGCCCGTGATCGTCTACGAGAAATTCCTCAAGCTCTCCGCCCGCACCAACCAGGAGGCCGACGAGGGTCGCCCCGCCCCCGAGGTCTGGAGCGTCAACGTCTCGGCCGAGGACGACAGCCAGGAGCTGCGCAAGTACATGCCCATTCTCGCCTCCGCCACTGCCGACTACATCGGCACCAACACCAAGGAATCGAAGCCCGTCAAGATCAAGGAGGGCGACGAGGTGGTGACGTTCATCAAGAAGGGCATGTAGGTGCCGCCCCCACCCGGGTTTCGCGTTGTGCCCGGGGGCGACCCCGCCATTTTCCCCTCCATGGCCCTCCGGCAACTTCTCCCTTGGTGCAGTCTGCTCGCGATGCTCGGTCTGGCCGGCTGCATGACCGTGCACAACGTCACGATCGATGCGATCAGCGATCGGACCAAGCCGCTCGGCGCCACCTATCACCTGGAGGTCAACGACCCCAGCGGTGGCGTGGATCCAACCGTCCACGGCGCGGCGGTCGAGACCATCATGGACGCCCTCGCCGCCCGCGGGCTGTATGAGGTCCCCGCCAGTGTGCGCCCCGACATGATGATCGAGGCCAGCTACGGCACCGGCCACGGCTACATCAAGATCATCAATGAAGCGAACACGCCGATCCTGCTCGGCTCGAGCCTGCCCACCAACAACTCCAAGGCCGTGGTGGTCTACGACAAGACCCTCGAGATCACCGCCCGGGCCCCCGCTCCACCGGGCGCGGCCAGCCGTCCCGGCCATCCCGCGAAACCGCTGGACGAACTCTGGAGCGTGAAGGCGAAGATCATGGACAACAAACAGGAGCTGATTCCCTACCTGCCCGCCCTCGCCTCCGCCTGCATCGACTACATCGGCGAGAATCCCGGCCGGGAGCTGACCCTCCCGGTGGAGGCCGGCCAGGCCAAGGTTCTCCTGCAGCAGCGCCCCGCGGCGCCCGCGCCCGCGGCGGCGCCAGCCCCGGTCGCGACCGCCCCGTAGCTTCCGCCGGCCTCAAAACCGCCACGCCGCGGTCACGCCCAACTGACGCGGATCCGCGCGATTCTCATAACGCGTTTCGAGGTAGTCGGGATCCTCGTTGCCGAAGAAATAAACCCGCCGGTCATAGACCTCATCGAGCAGGTTCTTCGCCCACAGCGTGACCGTCCAACGCTCCCACGCATAACCCAGCGTGGCGTTGACCACGCGGAAGGCGCGCCGCGCCTCGTTCTGGTTGTTGGAATCGAACTGCTCCGCGCGTCCCGCCAGCTCCGCCCCGCCGAAAAGCCCGCGCCCCGCGTCGTAACGCACCCCCCAAGTGTAGCCATAACGCGGCGTATTCGCGAGGACCCGGCCGCCACCCGCGTTGCCGTTGCCGAGGGTGAAAGGATCCAGCCGCGAGCGCATCAGCGCCAGCGAGCCCCGCACCGACCAGGCGCGCGTCAGCGCGTACGCGGCCGAGGCCTCCAGCCCGGTGACGCGCGCCCCGTCACCGTTGTCGGTGAAAAAGCGATAGCTGCCGCCAAAGCCCGCCGAGTCCCGCACCTGCGTGTCCCGTCGCCACAGCGCGAAGGCGGTGACCTCGCCGGTGAGCCGCTCGTCCAGCCAGTGGCCGCGCAGGCCGGCCTCCGCGTTCCACAGGGTCTCGGTGGCGTACGTCAGCGGATCGGTCGCCGGATCGATTCGCGCGTCCACGTTGACGCCGCCCGCCTTGTAGCCGCGCGTCAACGAGACGAAGAGCAGCTCGTGGCCGCTGAGGTCATGCTCCAACGCGACCTTGCCGCCGACCAGGGTGTCCTCGAACGTCGGCCGGATGACGACCACCGGGTCAAAGCTTCCGCTCGCGCCGCGGTAGCGGGTCTTGGTGCCCTCGCCCTCCAGGTCGATGCGCTCCGCGCGGAGGCCGGCCACCAGGCGCGTGCGCGGCGTGAAATCGTGACCCACCTGGCCGAACAGCGCGAGGTTGCTCGCCCGATAAATGGTCCGGAGCCCCCGGATGTCCCAGGGATCGGTGTTGGTGTAACGGGAAAACTCCTCCGTGTCGGACAGAAACGCGCCGAGCGTCCACCGGCTGATCCAACCGGCCGCCGGGCCCGGCACGGAGTCGAGGCGCAATTCCTGATTCACCACCCAACGCGTGCGCGTCAGGTCGCTGAAGCCCATGTAGGATGCGGCCGTCCAATCGTCATCATAACTGTACACCGACCGCGTGCGGGCGCCGCTGGTGACGGTGCTGAGGCGCACGCCGTCCCACCCCGCATACGTTCCCCGCAGGCTGGCGGCGAAGGACTCCTGCGCATCGCGGCCGGGTTGGTCGCTGAAGGTGTTCGTGCCGTTGTTATCGAGCGCAAATTCGTCGTAGCCGCTGTCGAGGTCGGCCGCGAGTACGGCCGCTTCCCAGCGCCAGGCCGCGTTGGGGTTCCACGTGAGGCGCAGGCGCGCGGTGAGCTCGTCCCGGGCGTTGGTGTCCCGGCCCAGCGTGACGTTCCGTCGGAAGCCGTCGCTCTCGCTCTGTTGCACGGCGAGGCGCATCATCAGCCGGTCGGGTTGACCTTCCCCCAAGGGCCCGCCAACCGCGAAGCCGCCGCTGCGCAGCGCGTCCTCGCCCGCCGTGAACTCGGCCTGCCCGGTCCAGTAGGGCGTCGGCGCGTTCGTCACGAGTCGCACCACGCCACCCGCGGCGTTGGCCCCAAAGGCCCCCGCCTGCGGGCCGCGCAACACCTCCGCCTGGCTCACGTCAAACGTGCTGCCCAGCCCCCCGAGTCCGGTGAAGTCGAGGTCATCCACCACAAAACGCACGGCGGAGTCCGGCGTCTCGCCCTCAAATTGCGAGTTCTCCCCGATGCCGCGGATCTGCAGGTGACGCGGGCGCGAGGTGCCGCCCGTCCAGGTGAGGTTGGGCAACCGGTCCACGAGGTCGCCGAAATGGCGGACCGCGCCGGCCCGCAGGGATGCTTCATCCTGGACGGTGACACTCGCGGGGATGCGTGCCAGCGGCGACTCCCAGAGGTCCGCGGTGACGCGGAGCGGGGCCAGGATCAGCGGGGCGGCGCCGGCAGGGGCCGGCCCCGGGGTTTGGGCGGGCGCGGAGAGCCACAACAGGCCGGTGAAGGCGGGGAGGAGGAGTCGGTTCGGGATTTGCATTGGGTTTGGATTGCCCGACCCGACCAGACTCCCGACAGAAGGGGCGCCGTGCGCCCGATGGCGCTTCCGCGGCGCCTGCTGTTTCCTTCGTCGGCATGATCCGTTCAGGTTCGAAGGGTCGAGCGGTCGAGCGCACCGCAATCTCAGTCCTCCGCGGAGGACACCCCTACAGGCAAGCCGGACCAAAGTCCGCCGCCGCCTTTACACAAGCCAAAGTTTTCCCGCCCCCTGCTTGCCGCCGGATGCTTTCGCCGCAATATGTTCGGATTCCGATGAATAAACGCATCCTGCTCACGGCTGTCATAGCGCTCGGTGTCCTCGGCGCGATTTTCGGCTTCAAGTATCTTCAGATTCGGCAGGCCAAGGCGGCCATGGCCGCCCGCAAGCCCGCCCCGGCCGCGGTGACCACGACGCCGGCGGTGCAGGAAACCTGGCGATCCACGCTCCACGCCGTCGGTTCGCTCGAGAGCTTCCGCGGCGTCACCTTGCGCGCCGAGATCGAGGGCCGCATCGTGCACGTGGGCTTCGAGTCCGGCGCCCGCGTGCAGGCCGGGGACGTGCTGGTCGAACTCGACTCCCAGGCGGAGACCGCCCAGCTGCGCAGCAACGAGGCCACCGCCCGCCTGGCCGCCCTCAACCTGGTCCGGGCCCGCGATCTGCGCGAAAACAGCACCAACACCCAAGCCGACCTCGATACCGCCGAGGCCACCGCCGCCCAGACTGCCGCCGCTACCGAGGCCACCAAGGCCACCCTCGCCAAGAAGCGCATCGTCGCCCCCTTCGCCGGCCGGCTCGGCCTCCGGCAGGTCAACCCGGGCCAGTTCCTCAACAAGGCGGACCTGATCGTCACCCTCGAGGCCAGCGATCCGATCTACGCCGATTTCTCCCTGCCCCAGCAGGATGTCACCCAGCTGCGCCCCGGCCTGCCGGTGAAGGTGAGCATCGACGCCTTTGCCGATCGCGAATTTGACGGCGTGGTCGAGGCCATCGACCCGCGCATCAACGAAACCACCCGCAACCTCCGCGTCCGGGCCCGACTGCCGAACCCTGATGAAGCCCTGCGTCCGGGCATGTTCGTGCGCGTGGATGTCGTACTCCCGGATGAGCGGCCGGTCGTCGTCCTCCCCGCCACCGCCATCGTCTACAGCCCCTACGGCGACTCCGTCTATGTCGTGGCCAAGAACGAACAGGGCGTGCTGGCCGCCCAGCAACGCTTCGTCCAGGTCGGCCCCAAGCGGGGCGACCAGATCTCGCTGCTCGGCGGCGTGAAGCCCGGCGAGGAGATCGTCACCGCCGGTCAGGGCAAGCTGCGCCCCGGCACGCCGGTCACGGTCAACAACTCCGTCGTCCCGACGAACAACCCCGCCCCGAAACCCGCGGAGAGCTGAGCCGATGAACTTCACCGAGATCTTCATCCGGCGGCCGATTCTCGCGACCGTCCTCAACCTCTTCCTGCTCATCGCGGGCTGGCAGGCGATTTCGGCCCTGGTCGTCCGCCAGTACCCCTACACCAGCAACGCCGTCGTCACGGTCAGCGTCGCCTACCCCGGGGCCAACGCCGACCTCGTGCGCGGCTTCGTCACCACGCCGCTCGAGCGCGAAATCTCCTCCGCCGACGGCATCGACTACGTCGAGTCCATCAGCCGCCAGAACAGCGCCACGATTTCCGCCCGCCTGCGCCTCAACTACGACCCCAACGACGCGCTCACGCAGATCACCGCCAAGGTCAACCGCGTGAAGGGCGAGCTCCCCGCCGGCGCCGAGGACCCCGTCTTCGATGTCGCCGTCGGCGAGACCACGCCCTCCGCCTTCCTCGGCTTCAGCAGCGAGACGATGCAGAGCAACCAGATCACCGACTACCTCACGCGGGTCGTCCAGCCCAAGCTCTCCACCGTGCCCGGCGTGCAGAAGGCCGACATCCTCGGCGGCCGCGTCTTCGCCATGCGCATCTGGCTCAAGCCCGAGCGCATGGCCGCCCTCGGCCTCGGCGCCGCCCAGGTCCGCGCCGCCCTCGCCGCCCAGAACTACCTCTCCGCCGTCGGCCAGACCAAGGGCTCCATGCTCACGGTCAACCTCACCGCCCAGACCGACCTGCGCTCGGTCGAGGGTTTCCGCGACATCATCATCCGCGAGAACGACGGCGAGATCGTGCGCCTGCGCGACATCGCCGACGTGGTGCTCGGCGCCGAGAACTACGACTCGCAGGTCAGCTTCTCGGGCGTGAACGGCGTCTTCATCGGCATCTCCGCCCTGCCGACCGCCAACGCCATCGACGTCATCAAGGGCATCCGCGCCGCCCTGCCCGAGATCCAGGCGCAGCTCCCCCCCGGCCTCGAGGGCAAGATCGTCGCCGACTTCACCGAGTTCATCAACGACTCCATCTCCGAGGTGATGAAGACCCTCATCGAGGCCATGGTGATCGTCATCATCGTCATCTACCTCTTCCTCGGTTCGTTCCGCTCGGTCTTCATCCCGATCGTCGCCATCCCGCTCTCCCTGGTCGGCGCCTGCGCGCTGATGCTCGCCCTCGGCTTTTCCATCAACCTGCTGACGCTCCTCGCCATGGTGCTCGCCATCGGCCTGGTCGTCGACGACGCCATCGTGGTGGTGGAAAACATCCACCGCCACATCGAGGAGGGCCTGACACCGGTCGCCGCCGCCCTCCGGGGCGCGCACGAGCTGGTCGGGCCCATCATCGCGATGACCATCACCCTCGCAGCCGTCTATGCGCCCGTGGGTTTTCAGACCGGCCTGACCGGCGCGCTCTTCCGGGAGTTCGCCTTCACCCTCGCCGGTTCCGTCATCATCTCCGGCTTCGTGGCGCTCACGCTCTCGCCCATGATGTGTTCGCGCATCCTGCGCCACAACCCGAACCCCCGTGGCTTCGAGGCTTTCCTCAACCGCACCTTCGACCGCCTGCAGTCTGCCTACGAGCGGTTCCTCCATGGCGCGCTCAACACCCGCGCGGCCATCTTCCTCGTCGCCGCGCTCGTCTTCGCCTCGATCATTCCCTTCTTTCTCCTGACCAAGAGCGAGCTGGCACCGTCGGAGGACAGCGGCGTCGTGCTCATGAGCCTGGAGGCCGCGCCCACCGCCACGGTCGAGCAGACCCTCCTGTACAGCCGGGAGGTGGTGAAGCTGATCCGGGAAGAGTATCCCGCGGAAACCGCCGAGACCTTTGTCATCGTCGGCCGCGGCGGCGGGCCCAACGGCGCCTTCATCGGCTGGCGCCTCAAGCCGTGGAGCCAGCGCACCCGCAGCGCCCAGGTCCTCCAGCAGGAAATCCAGGGCAAGCTCGGCCGCATCGCCGGCGCCCGCATCTCGACGTTCCTGCGCCCGTCCCTGCCGGGCTCGGCCGGCGGCCTCCCGGTGCAGCTCGTCATCGGCTCGACGGAAACCCACCCGCGCGTCGCCGAGATCTCGGGCGAGCTGCTCCAGCGCGCCATGCGCAGCGGCCTGTTTGTCTTCGGTGACACGAACCTGAAGTTCGACCAGCCGCAGGTGAACCTGACGATCGACCGCGAGAAGGCGGCCGCCCTCGGCATCACCATGCAGCAGCTCGGCGCCGACCTCGGCTCCATGCTCGGCGGCGGCTACGTGAACCGTTTCGCCATCGAGGGCCGCGCCTACCGGGTCGTGCCGCAGGTGACCCGCCTGGCCCGCCTCAACCCCGACCAGCTCGGCGACTTCTATATTTCCACGAGCAAGGGCGAACTGGTGCCGCTCGCCAGCATCGCCACGCCCGAAAGCGTCGTGCAGCCGCGCGAGCTGCGCCGCTTCCAGCAGCTCAACAGCGCCACGCTCTCCTTTGCCCCCGCCCCCGGCGTCGCCCAGGGCGAGGCGCTCGACTGGCTGCGCGCCGAGGCCGCCACGTTCTTCCCGCAGGGTTTCACCATCGACTACAACGGCGATTCCCGCGTCTTCATGCAGGAGGGCAGCTCGCTGCTGGCGACCTTCGTCCTCGCCGTCATCGTGATCTTCCTCGTGCTCGCCGCGCAGTACGAGAGCTGGCGCGATCCCTTCATCATCATGATGTCGGTGCCGCTCTCGATCGCCGGCGCCATGGTGTTCCTGTTCTTCGGCCTCGCCACGCTGAACATCTACACGCAGGTCGGCCTCATCACCCTCGTCGGCCTCATCACCAAGCACGGCATCCTGATCGTCGAGTTCGCCAACAAGCTCCAGGCGGAACAGGGCCTCACGATCCGCCAGGCCGCCGAGCACGCCGCCGCCGTGCGCCTGCGTCCGATTCTCATGACCACCGCCGCGATGGTCCTGGGCGTGCTGCCCCTGCTCCGCGCCACCGGCGCCGGCGCTGAGAGCCGCTTCAGCATCGGCCTGGTCATCGCCACCGGCATGAGCATCGGCACGCTCTTCACCCTCTTCGTGGTCCCGGCTTTTTACACCTTGCTGGCCCAGGACCGGCGCCAGGCGGCGGCGGCCGGGTTGCAGCCGGCCCCAACCCCTGTGCCCCATCACGCCTGAGTGGGTCCTCTGATGGAAACCAAGCCGGCCCGCCGGTCTGGTTTATATCATACACTCCGTCCAGTTGTGCATGGACAAGCCCCGGGGTGCGTGGCGAGATGCGCCTTTTCCTGATGAGGACCTCCGCTTCCACGCTCCTGACCGGCGCCCTGCTGCTGGCGGCCCCCGCCGCCGCGCAGACGAACCCGCCCGCGGGCGGCGAGGTCACCGTGTTGGAGAAATTCATCATCACCGAGAGCGCCGCGTATCGCGCCGGCGAAGTGCTGCCCACGTCGCGCCCGGTGGACTCGGTGTTCGGCCCCGGGCTCTCCGTGCTCGACCTGCCGCGCTCGGTGACCGTGCTCACGCCCGAGCTGATGCGCCGCTTCGACCTGCAGGGCCTCGGTGATCTCGGCCGCATCGGGGCGGGCACGCAGACGGCGAATTATTTCGGCATCGCCGGCACGCCGTACCTGCGTGGCGTCAAGGCCAGCGTGTTCTTCAACGGCATGGCGCGCGCCTACCAGCGCAACGAGATGCCGGTATCCTTCGGTTCGCTCGAGGCGCTGGACCTGGTGAAGGGCCCCGCGCCATCACACCTCGGCCCGGTGCCCGAGGGCGGCTACGCCAACTTCATCCCGAAGACGCCCTACTTTGACCGCGCCCGCGGCACGCTGGCCCTGACGCTGGGCTCGCACGCGCACCGGCGCGCCCAGCTCGACTACGGCAGCCCGGTGCTGCTGGGCACCCGGCCGGCCGCCTACCGGGTCTCCCTCACGGCCCAGGATTCGGGCAGCTATTGGCGGAATGTCGGCAACGACTACGTCTCCGCCTATGGCGCGCTGAAGGTTCAGCTTACCCCGCACCTCCGCCTCTTCACCGGCGCGGAATACTACGATTTCCACAGCAACGAAAACCCGGGCTGGAACCGCGTGACGCAGGACCTCATCGACCGCGGCGAGTACCTCATCGGCGAGCCGCAGAACATTGTCAGCTCCGCCTGGGGCGGCCTCGCCGACCAGTCGCTCATCACCTTCCCCGGCGCCTTCACCGGCCAGCCCGCAAATTTCCGCGCCCTCATCCTGCCCGCGGCCACCGCCGAGGCGAGGATCGCCCCCGGCCTGCTCGCGCTCATGGAGGACCGCCGCGGCCAAGACGGCGGCTATCGCTACACCAGCGCCTACTTCGCCGCCGGCGGCGAGGCCCTGACCGAGTCGATCGACGGCGCCACTGTGCTGGCCGATCCGGATGACTACGCCGACGCCCGCGATTTCCTCTGGTTCCTCGATCTCGTCTCCACGGCGAGCGCCGACCGCACCGTGACGTGGAAATCCCTCGTGGAGAAAATCGCGACCGACAAGCACTCCAGCTACGGGTACGCGGTCGCCACCGAGCAACTGGTCATCGAGAACAAATTGCTCGTGGAGCAGCGGGAGGTCCAACCCGCCGACACCACCCTGACCTATGGCGCTTCAGTGCGCTACAGCTATGGCCGCACCCTGCAGGACTTCGCCGCCGAGCCGTTCAACCGCCGGGACATCACCCGGCCGGTGATCTCCGCCAACAGCCAGGTGCCCGCCGGCACCGACCTCGATCCCAACGGCCGCAACCTGTGGTCCACCAGCATCGGCGGCAGCACCGAATCCGACCTCTGGCAGGGCGCGCTCTTCGGTCTGGCCCGGACCAAGTGGACGGAGCAATTCGACAGCATCCTCTCCGTGCGCGCGGAATCCGTGAACTACCGCGCCGACCTGCCCAAGGCCGTCGGCCGCGCGACCCTGGCCCAGCGGCTGGCCGCCGAGCGCGAGGGGGAGAAGCACCATGGCTCCGGCTCGCTCAGCATGCTGTGGCGCGTGCGTTCCGACTCCTCGCTGTACGCCACCTACCAGCGCGGCACGGCCCTCCAGCCCGGCCAGGGTGGCACCGTGAACAGCCGGAGTAACTTCGCCTCGGCCGAGCTCAAGGAACTCGGCGCCAAGTTCGCCCGGCCCAACGGCCGTCTCTTTGCCGGTCTCGCCGCCTATGAGTGGGAGAACGCCCGCTTCAACGACCGCGAAAACCGCGCGGAGCGCCTGCGGGGCCGCGGGGTCGAATTCGAGCTCACCTGGGCACCCACCGACCGGCTCAACGTGATCGCTTCCGCCGGCTCGCAGCGCGTCTTCCGTCTTGACCCGCTCGGCTTCCGCGCCCGCTACGCCACCGCGGAACGCATCGCCCTCGAGTCCGGCTCGTTTGACGCCGGCGTCACCCCGACCCCGGCGCGCAATCCGTCGCTCGTCTACCCCGGCACCCCCGAGACCCAGGCCAAGTTGGATGTCGCCTGGCAGGTCGCGCCGGCCTGGGGGCTCTCGGTCGGCGCGGTCTGGAGCCACGCCTTCTACCACAATTTCGAGCGCACCCTGGTCCTGCCAGCCTCCGTGGTCTGGCGTGGCAGTGTGCACTGGGCGCACGGCCCCCTGGCCCTGCGCCTGGGTGTGGAGAACCTGTTCGGCGAGGACTACTTCATCGGGGCCGACCCTAACTTCTCGCACAATAACCTGGTGACGAAGGCCCCCTCGACGGAAGGCAAGTTGACGGCGACTTGGAGTTTCTAGGCGCCCGGTCGGGGACCGATCCCTGACCCCGTAAATCATGCAGGGCGCCCCGTGAGGGACGCCCTGTATGACCTAACACCAAGCAAACCGTAAGAACTACTAAGACAGACGCGGCATCGCGCGGAACGTTGAATCGATTTCAGATTATTTTCGGTGGAGGCGTGGCGGCCCCGCAGGCGACACGCGAACCCCAGAAATCATGAAGGGCGCCCCGTGAAGGACGCCCTGCATGACCTAACACCAAGCAAACCGTAAGAACTACAAACAATGTTCGTTCCGTTGAACGCGCACTGATGTCGTTAGGATAGACGCAGCTGATCCCGGAAACGTTGAATTTTTCCGCCAAGATTCTTTGTGAATAAGTATTTGGGAATTCTCTGGCGCTTAGCGCTGGGGACCAGTTGGTTACGCACGGGCAAGGTTCTGATTTCAGGGCACGATGGCGTGCCCCGCCTCGTTATAAACTTACGAAATCATGAATCCCTCGAACGTCTCCCGCCCCCATCTCTTTGGGGTGCTCGCCGGTCTCGCGCTTGCCGCCGGACTGGTTTTCACCGCCCTCGTGCTCGCCAACGCCTGGACCCGCATCGCCGAGTCCCAGGTCATCCATGTCACGGGCTCCGCCCGCAAGAATGTGCGCTCCGACCTCGTCGTCTGGCGCGCCAGCTACGCCGTCGAAGCCCCGACTCTGCTCGAAGCCCAGCAGCGGCTGCGGGCGGATCACGACAAGGTTTCCGCCTTCTTCGCCCAGCGCGAGATCAAGGGCTTCGCCGCCTCCCCGATCCATATCCGCGAACTGACCGCCCGCCAGCGCCAGGACGACGATGACACCGTGACCAGTGTGCGGGTCGGTTACCGGCTGACGCAGTCGATCGAGGTGCACTCGGCGGATGTCGAGTTGCTGCCGCGACTCGCCGGCGAATCCGGCGAGTTGTTGCAACAGGACGTGGCGTTCATGTCGGGCGAGTTTGAGTTCATCTACACCAAGGCTGGCGAGGCGAAGGTGGAAATGATGGCCGAGGCCACCAAGGACGCCCGCTCTCGCGCCGAGCAGATTGCCACGCAAGGGGGCCGTCGCATCAAGGAACTGCGCGACGCCAAAATGGGCGTCGTGCAGATCAACCCGCTCTACTCCTCCGCCACCAGCTGGGAGGGAAACAACGACACCTCGGCGCTGGAGAAGACCATCATCGCGACCGTCACCACGACATTCGCGATGAACTAAAGCCGGGCCGGCCTTTGACCGAGCCTACAGGTGGATCTCCGCCGGCATGACCACGCCGGCGGATTTTTCCGTCACCGGCTCGGCCTTGAGCGGATACCGGAATTGCTTCCCCTCAAAATTGCGGAAGACGACCTCGTCGTCGGTGATCTGCTCGACGTAGTCGGGATTGACCGGGACCTTGCCGCCGCCGCCTGGCGCATCGATCACGTATTGCGGCACCGCGTAGCCCGTGGTGTGGCCGCGCAGGGCCCGGATGATCTCGATGCCCTTGCGGACGTCGGCCTTGAAGTGCGCGCCGCCGGTGATGAGGTCCATCTGGTAGATGTAATAAGGCCGCACGCGCATGCGTAGCAGGCGGTGCACGAGCGCCTTCATGACCTCGGCGTCATCATTCACGCCCTTCAGCAGCACGCTCTGGTTGCCGAGCGGCACGCCGGCGAAGGCGAGGCGCTCGCACGCGTCCTTGAGCTCCTGCGTGGCCTCCTTGGGGTGGTTGACATGGATGCTCATCCAGATCGGGCCATGTTTCTTGAAGATCTCGGCGAGCTCCGGGGTGATGCGCTGGGGCAGGAAAACGGGGATGCGGGAACCGATGCGGATGAACTCGACGTGCTTGATCGCCCGCAGGCGGCCGAGCAGGTGCTCGAGTTTCTTGTCGGACAGCAGCAGCGGATCGCCGCCGGACAGCAGGACGTCGCGGATCTCCGGATGCGCCTCGATGTAGCGCAAGGCCTGCTCGTACTCCGGATGGAAGTTATAGTCCTGCGCGTTGCTCACCAGCCGGCTGCGCGTGCAATAGCGGCAGTAGGCGGCACAGCGGTCGGTCACGAGGAAAAGCACGCGGTCGGGATAACGGTGCACCAGGCCCGGCACGGGCGAATGCTCATCCTCGCCCAGCGAATCGAGCATCTCGCCCGATGAAATCACGCTCTCGTCGCTCCGCGGGATGACTTGCTTGCGGATCGGACAGTGCGGGTCGGTGCGGTCAATCAGGTTGAAAAAGTACGGCGTGATCGCCAACGCCAGCTTGTCCTTGGCAAAGAGGCAGCCCGCCCGCTCTTCCGGGGTCAGGGTCATGTAGCGCTCCAGGTGCTCGATGCTCGTGAGCCGGTTCTTCAACTGCCACGTCCAGTCTTGCCAGTCGGCTTCCGGTACATGGGACCAGAGTCCTTGGCCCGCGAACCAGACGGAACGATCTTCGGTATACGACATTGTGCGGTAGTGGATGTACCCGGTTGCGCGGGGCTGTCAAACGGCGGCGCGGCCCGGGCATCAGGGACCCATCGCTCCTTGTTTGTTATCTATGTCATTTCATGATAATGATATAAATGAATACCCGGCGGGGCTTTTTTGATTAAGAAACACACATTTGCAGCAAGCGCCGCGGGGATTGTGCCGATAGGGAGGGTTGATGCACCAAACCCGGGTGCCTCGACCAAGTCATGCCTCCCCTACCCCAGGCCGTCTCGGCCATCACTCCCACCTCACGAGCACCTGAACGCTTCGGACGGCTCGTGCTCGTGGCGGGCGGACTGGCCCTGATGGGGGGACTCGCCGGCCTCTGGCCGCTGCTGGCCGGCCTTTCGACCTCCGTCTCGGTGCTGGTCTTCGTCCTGGGCAGCAGCGCGGTGACGCTGGCCGCCTTGGTTTATGCCGGCTCGCTGGCCGCGGCGGACCGGCGGCGCCGGACCCAGGACAGCCGCATCCAAACCTCGCTCGTTCAGCTGAAGGCCATTTGGGACAACGCCCCCCTCAGCATCATGCTCTTCGACCCGCATGACCCGGATATCCCGATCAAGATCGTGGATTGCAACCCGCTGGCCTGCGAACTCCACGGCTATACCCGCGAGGAGCTGATCGGCCAGTCGGTGGACCTGATTGAGGCCACGCCCTGGGCCTTCCGCGCTCGGGACTCCCATATCCGTGAAATGCGCCAGACGCTGCGCGCCGAGGGCTTCGCCCAACACAAGCGCAAGGACGGAACCATCTTCGATATCGAATACTCCACGAGCCTGCTGATCATCGACGGGCGTGAATTTGTCCTCGGCATGGATCGCGATGCCACCGCCCGCAAACAGGCCGAACGCGCCCTGCGCGCGAGTGAAGAGCGTTGGCAACTTGCCGTCGCCGGCAGCAATGAGGGCGTCTGGGACTGGTCGATCGAGGCCGACACCATCTGGTTCTCGCCCCGCTGGAAGAGCCAGCTGGGTTACGCGCCCGACGAGTTGCCCTGCCGGCGCGAGGTCTGGATGGATCGCATCCACCCCGACGACCGCACCCTCGTCGAATCCGCCATCGCCAACCACCTGAGCCAGCATTCGCCCATCCTGCACTGCGAATACCGCATCGTGCACAAGGACGGTTCCTGGGTCTGGGCCCTGCTGCGCGGCAAAGCCATTTTCAGCGGCGAGGGTCAGCCCCGGCGCATGGTGGGGACGCACTCCGACATCACCCGCCAGAAGGAAGCCGAGGCCGAGTTGCGCCAGGCCAAGGAAGCCGCCGAGTCGGCGGACCGCGCCAAAAGCGAGTTCCTCGCCGTCATGAGCCACGAGATCCGCACCCCCATGAACGGCGTCCTGGGTTTCACCAACCTGCTCCAGGACACCCCGCTGAACGCCGAGCAGCGCGATTGGCTGGGCACCATCCGCGCCAGCGGCGAATCGCTGCTCACCCTGATCAACGACATCCTCGACTTCTCCAAGATCGAGTCGGGGGCCATGGAATCCGACTGCCACCCCGTGTGCGTCCGCCGGGCCGTCGAGGAGGT
This sequence comes from Lacunisphaera limnophila, assembly GCF_001746835.1. Taxonomy (NCBI): domain Bacteria; kingdom Pseudomonadati; phylum Verrucomicrobiota; class Opitutia; order Opitutales; family Opitutaceae; genus Lacunisphaera; species Lacunisphaera limnophila. The sequence goes on from NZ_CP016094.1 coordinate 874,096, forward strand.
CCTCGACCTGCTCTGGAGCAAGGCCAACGAGAAGAAGATCGAGCTGCTCCACTGGATCGAAAGCGACGTGCCCGACTGGATCCTCACCGACGGCGTCCGGCTGCGCCAGATCCTGCTCAACTTGGTCGGCAACGCCATCAAGTTCACCCGCCAGGGCGAGGTCGAGGTGCGCCTCAGTTTTGCGCCCGGCACCGGTGGCGAACCTGCCCGCCTCGCCATCAGCGTCCGTGACACCGGCGACGGCATCCCGCCCGACCGCGTCCACCGGCTGTTCAAGCCGTTCAGCCAGGCCGATTCCTCCACCACCCGCAAATACGGCGGCAGCGGCCTGGGCCTCGCCATCAGCCGCAACCTCGCCCGGCTGCTCGGCGGCGACATCCAGCTCACCGCCTCTTCCCCCCAAGGCTCGTGCTTCACCCTCACCCTGGCCGCCACGCCCACGGCCGCCCCGACCGACGCCTTCGAGCCGCCCGAGCCCGTGGAACCCACCGTCGCCCTCGCCGGGCGCCGCGCGCTCGTGGTCGACGACAACGAGGCCAACCGGCGCATCCTCACCAGCCTCCTGCAGCGCTGGGGCGTGAGCTGCCTCAGCTTCGAGCATCCCGCCGCCGCCATCGACTACGTGCGCACGCACGATGTCTTCGACCTGGCCGTGCTCGACATGATGATGCCGGACATGAACGGCGTGGAACTGGCCGCACGCCTGCATCACCTCCCCGGCCGCAGCCAGCTGCCCCTGATCCTCCTCTCGTCCATCAGCCGGGAGGACCTGCGGCCGTTCAACCCGATGGATCATTTCAACGTGATCCTCACGAAGCCCCTCCGCCAGCAACTGCTGCTGGAGGCCCTGCACCGCTCGCTGGCCCAAACCCTCGCCCCCACGGAGACCCCGGAGCCCAAACCGGCCGAACCCGCCCGGCCCCCGTCGCAACTCGACCCGGCCCTCGGCCAGCTGGTCCCCCTCCGCATTCTCGTGGCCGAGGACAACGCCGTGAACCAAAAACTCATCCTCGGTCTCCTGCGTCGCCTCGGCTACCAACCCCAGATGGTCGGCCACGGCCTCGCCTGCCTCGAGGCCCTGCAGCGCGACCGTTACGACCTCGTGCTCATGGATTGCCAGATGCCCGAGATGGACGGCTACGAGGCGACCCGTCGCATCCGGCGCGGCGAGGCGGGCGAGGCCTATGCCGGCCTCCGCATCATCGCCCTCACCGCCGCCGCCATGGTCGGCGACCGCGAACGCTGTCTCGAAGCCGGGATGAACGACTACATCACCAAACCCATCCAGGCCACCGAGATCATCCGGGTCATCATGGCCGCCGGCACCCCCGCGCAATCCCCGTCCTGAGCCGCGTTTGCGGCACTGGACGCACTATTCCTCGGAAACCGCTTGGCAGCGGCGGGCGAACCCTTTTTCGTCCGTCCTTAATGCCTGCCGCCCAGCCCGCAATCCTCGCCCTCGAAGATGGTTCCGTGTTCCGGGGCGTCGCCTTTGGCGCCGCCACCACCATTGCCGGCGAGTGCGTGTTCAACACCTCGATGACCGGCTACCAGGAGATCGTCACCGATCCCTCCTATTTCGGCCAGATCGTCACCATGACCGCGCCGCAGATCGGCAACTACGGCATCAACGCCGAGGACGAGGAATCCTCCGCCCCCAAGTGCTCCGGCTTGGTCGTGCGCGAGATCTCCCCGGTCGTGAGCAACTGGCGCAGCACGATGTCCCTCGACGCCTATCTCCGGAAGCACGGCATCCCCGGCATCAGCGAGATCGACACCCGCGCCCTGACCAAAAAACTCCGCGTGGACGGCGCCATGAAGTGCTGCCTCTCCACCCTGCCGCTGACCGACGCCGACGCCGTGGCCCGCGCCCGCGCCTGGCACGACATGGCCGGCAGCGACTACGTGAAGGACACGACGTGCACGGCCCCTTACATCTGGGGCGCCGACGACGCCTCCCGCTTCAACACGCAGTATCTCCCGGTCGGCACCACCGGCGGGGCGACCCTGATGCCGGCGAAGAAGTTCAAGGTCGCCGCCTTCGACTACGGCGCGAAATACACCATTTTCCGCAAGCTCGTGCGCCACGGCTTCGAGGTGCACGTCTTCCCCGCCACCGCCACGCACGAGCAGGTGCGGGAGGCCGGCGTCGACTGCCTGTTCCTCTCGAACGGCCCCGGCGACCCGTCCGCCCTGCCCTACATCCACCAGACCGTCACCGCGCTGCTGCCCGACTACCCGACCTTCGGCATCTGCCTCGGCCACCAGATGGTCACGCACGCCCTCGGCGGCCGCACCTTCAAGCTCAAGTTCGGCCACCGCGGCGGCAACCAGCCCGTCAAGAACCTCGAGACCGGCAAGGTCTCGATCACCGCGCAGAACCACGGCTTCGCCACCGACCCCGCCTCCCTCGAGGCACGGGGCGCCATGGTCACGGAAATCAATCTCAACGACCAGACCGTCGAGGGCCTGCGCCACAAGGAACTCCCCGTGTTCTCCGTGCAGTATCACCCCGAGGCCGCCCCCGGCCCGAACGACGCCGATCCGCTCTTTGAGGACTTCTATCGCCTCGTCGAGAAGCGGAAAGCCGGGAAGATTTAACCTTGGTAAACGGACCGGCCCTTGGCCGGGTCCAGACGCAGGTGGCCGGCCCGTGGCCTGCCTTATTTCACTATCGGCCAGCACCTTAATGGATCGCGCCGTCCATGGGCACCACGCACCGGGCCGGACAACCGCCGCCATGACGGCTAACAGGCGGAAAATCTCTGCTCAATGAGCGGGGCAATCGGCCGATCCATGCCGGTTCCACTCCGTATGAAATTCTCCGGTCTCAAAGCCCGCATGATCCTGCTCATCGGCTCCGTCGTCGTGCTCGGCCTCGGTCTGACGATCGGCATCATCACCTACCGCAACAACCATGCGGCCAGCGCCCAGGGCATCGCCGAGGCCCAAGCCCTCGCGCAACACGAGGCCGCCGACGTTGAGGCCTTCCTCAACCGCAGCTTCGAGACCGCCCGCACCCTGGCCACCACCTACGCCGGCTTGCAATCCGGCGAAACCGCCCTGGATCGCGAGGCGGCCTCCCTCGTGCTTTTGCAGATCCTCACCCAGAATCCCGAATACTTTGCCGTCTGGACCTGCTGGGAACCCAACGCCTTCGACCAGCGTGACGAGGATTTCGCCGGCAAGCGCAACCACGACCAGACCGGCCGCTTCATTCCTTACTGGTTCCGCAAGGACGGCATCATCGCCAGCGAGGCCCTGAAGGACTACGTGGAGGGCGCCCCGAACAGCGACTTCTATCAGATCGCCCGCCAAACCCGCCGCGAGGTGATCATGGAACCCTATCGCTACGAGGCGGGGGGCAAGCACGTCCTCATGACCAGTCTCGTGGTGCCGATCATCATTGAGGACAAATTCGTCGGCGTGACCGGCATCGATATCGACCTCGCCGTGATCTCCACCCGCCAGAGCGCCAAGAAGATCATGGGCACCGGCTACGCCGCGACCTTTTCCCACGGCGGCCTCTATGTCTCCCACCCCAAGACCGAGCGCCTCGGCGATCCTGGCGTGAAACATGATCCTTGGTTGGAAGCCAAACTACCCGAACTGGCCGCCGGCCGCGAGTTCATCGTCAGCACCTTTTCCCGCACGCTCAACGACACGGTGTTCCGCATCGCCGCCCCCATCGAGATCAGCCACACCGGCACGCCGTGGTCCGTGATCATCTCCATTCAGGAGGGCACGGTGCTCGCCACCACCCGCTCGCTGCGCAACACCTCCCTCACGGTCGGCGCGATCACGCTGCTCGCCGTGCTCGGCGTCGTCCTGTTCGTGGCCACGCGCATCGCCCAGCCGGTCCGCGGCATGTCCGAGGACCTGCAGGCCGGCGCCCTCCAGGCCACCAGCGCCTCCGCGGAGATCGCCCGCGCCAGCCAGACACTCGCCGCCACTTCCAGTCAGCAAGCCGCCGCCCTCGAGGAGACCAGCGCCTCGCTCGAGGAACTGGCCAGCATGACCCAGCGCAATTCCGAGGGCGCGCACCACGCCCGCACGCTCGCCGATGCCACCCGCACCTCCGCCGAGACCGGCGGCAACCAGATGAAGGACATGGTGCAGGCCATGAACTCCATCAAGGCCTCGAGCGACAGCGTCGCGAAGATCATCAAGACCATCGACGAGATCGCCTTTCAAACCAACATCCTCGCCCTCAACGCCGCCGTCGAGGCCGCCCGCGCCGGCGAGTCCGGAGCCGGCTTCGCCGTCGTCGCCGAGGAGGTCCGCGCCCTCGCCCAGCGCTCCGCCACCGCCGCCCGCGAGACCACCGATCAGATTTCCGCCTCGCTCCAGCGCACCAACCATGGCGTCGCCATTTGCAGCCAGGTCGCCGGCAGCTTCGACGACATCCTCGGCAAGAGCCGCGAGCTCAACACCCTCGTCGCTGAGATCGCCACCGCCAGCGAGGAACAGACCACCGGCATCGGCCAGATCAAGCACGCCGTTTCCCAGATGGACAAGACCACGCAGTCCACCGCCGGCCAGTCCGAGGAAACCGCCGCCGCCGCCGAGGAACTCTCCGCTCAGGCCGTGGAATTGCAGAGTATCGCCACCCGGTTGTTTGTCCTCGTCGAGGGCGCCGCGGCCAAGCCGGCCGCCGAATCCACCTCCGGCACCCCGTCCAGCCCGCCTGCTCCAGGCCGTAACGCAGAGCTCAGGCAACCCGAGTTGGTCCGCGCCTGAGCCGGGGCCCCGTGCATCCCGTCCCGGCTGGGCCGGGCAGTAGTGGCTTGCGCTCGGCGCAGGCGTTGGTGATCAACCGGGTCATGCAAAAGGGCCTGTCCGGATCGAGCGGAGCTTACACCGTGAACGACCACGCGTGCCTTCAACCCGCGACCGTATCTTTGTCCACCCGGACGGCATCGGCGAGCTCAGGACGCCGGGTGGTTCTTTTCCGCTCCTGATGCGCGCCACCCTCACCCGCTGGCTGGAGCGACCGGGGCTGCTGCCCGCGGTCTGCGCCCTCGGCCCGCTCCTCCTCTTCACCCCGGTCCTCGGCGGCGGTTTCTTGATCTGGGACGACAACGTCAACCTGCTGCACAATCCCGCGCTCTGGCAACCCGAGGGCGCGTGGCGCTGGATGTTCACCGATCTGGAAAGCGTGCAGCGCTACAAGCCGCTGAACTGGTTGCTGTGGCGCCTGCTCGGCGACGGCTTCGGCCTCAACCCGGTCGCCTTCCACGGCGTCAACCTGCTGCTCCATGCCGGGAATTCCGTCCTGCTGTTTTTCGTCACGATCGCCTTCCTCGACGATCGCGCCGCGACCGCACCCAGCTGGACCCGACGGGTGGCCGCGTTGATCGGGACGCTCGGGTGGGCCCTCCATCCGCTTCGGGTGGAGCCGGTGGCCTGGATTTCCGGGGCCGGATATCCACTCGCCACCTGCTTCGGCCTGCTGGCGGTGCTCGCTTTCCAGCGCCACCTGCGGGACGAGCGTGCAGGCTGGCATTGGACCGCGGTCGGCTGTTTTTTGATCTCGTTGTTGAGCTACCCGGCCACCGCTTCGCTCCCGGCGCTGTTGCTCGTCCTGTATCTTCTCTCGCGACGTCGCGCCTCGCTCCCCCGGGGAATGCAGCTGCGGGAAGCCGCCCGCCGTCTGGCACCCTATGCCCTGGCCGCTTTCCTCCTGCTGGGACTGACGCTGACCACCCGCCTGACGACCAGCGGTGAGGTGTGGAACCGTCCCGCCGACCTGGCCGAAGCCGGCCTGCCGGTTCGCCTCAGCCAGGCTTTTTCCGTCTGGGTCTGGTATGCGGAGAAAACCGTCCTGCCGTTGCACCTAGCCCCGGTCTACGTGGATTTCCGGGAGTTCTCGGCCGGCGGTTTTCGGGGTCTGGCCAGTCCGGTGATCCTTGGGCTGATCGGGTACCTGGCCTGGCGGCTGCGTCGCCGCTGGCCCGAAGCCGGGCCGCTCTGGGTGGCCTACCTGGCGTTGGCCGTCCTTGTGCTCGGGGTCACGGATCTGCCTTTCACCCCCTCGGATCGCTACACCTACGTACCGGCCCTCGCCCTGGCCCTGCTCTGCGCCAGCGGGGTGCAACGGGCGCTGCAGGCGTCACTCCGGACCACCGGGGTCGCCGCCCTCCTCCTGCTCACCGGCCTGACCCTCGCGTCCCATCGTCAACTGGCCCACTGGGCGACCCCCCGGGCTTTTTTCACCCATGCCCTCGCCCGGGTCGGGAACCATCCGGCCGGCGTCGACCTCCATTGGCGGCTGGGCCTGCATCATCTCATGGCCGACGACCCCATGGCCGCCCGCGCCGAATTTGAGGAGGTGCTTCGCCTCAATCCCCGGCACGAGGACGCCGCGCGCTACCTGCGGGTCCTGTCCGCGCGGGCAAAGCCGTCGCCCTGAAGCCTGCTCGCTTTCTGCCCGGTCCCGGACCGGGCTATGGCGCCTCGAGCGCCTGCTCGAAGCGTTTCGCATCCTCCGGCGTGTCGACGCCGATGGTCGGGTCGTCGGTGACGCCGATGGCGATCGGGTAGCCGTTTTCGAGCGCGCGGAGCTGCTCCAGCTTCTCGATCTGCTCCAGCTTGCCCGGCGCCAGGCGCACGAAGTTCTCCAGAAAATCCGCCCGGTAGGCGTAGAGGCCCAGGTGTTTGAAGCAGGGATTGGCCTGCACCCACGCATCGTCGATCGTCAGGCCCAGGTCCCGCGAATAAGGCATGCGCGACCGCGAAAAATACAGCGCCCGTCCGGTCTCGCTCATCACGACCTTGACCTGGTTGGTGTTGTAAAAATCCACGATCCGCTTGAAGGGCGTGGCCAGGGTCGCCATCGGGCAGGTGCCTTGGATGAGCCGCGCCAGGGCCTGCAACTGCGCGCCGGTCACCAAGGGCTCGTCCGCCTGCACATTCAGCACGTAACTGGCACGGACAGTGCGGTTGGCCTCCGCGAGCCGATCGGTCCCGCTTTGGTGCTTGCGATCGGTCATTATCGCCCGGAATCCCGCCCCCTCGATGCATTCGGCCAGCAACTCATGATCCACCGCAAACCACAGCGGATAGTCCGGGGCCTGGGCGGCGATGCGCTCGGCCACCCACAGCACAAGCGGTTTCCCCTTAATTGGATGCAAGAGCTTGCGCGGGAAGCGGGTGGACTCCAATCGGCACGGCACGATGATGGCGAAGGCGGGCATGCGGGGGTCTTTGTGGTTGCAAGCCGGGGCTCGACCGGCTTTTGCGTTAACCTTTAATCCGACCGTTCCACCGATCCGCAATGGAAAAGAGCACCACTCCCGCCAACCCGACCTTCACGAAGGAGCTCCTCGTGCAGAACAAGATGGGCATCCACGCCCGTCCGGCGGCCATGATCGTGCGCGTCACCAACAAATTCAAGGCGGAGGTCCACGTGGAGAAGGACGACGAACAGGTGAACGGCAAAAGCATCATGGGCCTGATGATGCTCGCCGCGGCCCGCGGCTCGACCGTCAAGTTCGTCGCCACCGGCCCCGACGCCGAGCAGATGCTGACCGACCTCGAGGCCCTCTTCGCGAAGAAATTCGACGAGGCCTGAGCCGATCCATCGCGGAAACGCGAAAGGACGGAACCCTGAATCGAGGCCGGCCATCCGCCGGCCCTTTTGCTTTTCCCTGCCTTATTTCGCTCCTCCGCGTTTCCGCGATCAGATCGCGAAGAACCGCTGCGCGTTCGCCGTCGTGACTTCTGCCAGCCGCTCCAAGCTCACGCCGAAAACCCCGGCCGCAAACTCCGCCGTGTGCCGGAGGTACGCCGGCTCGTTGGGTTTCCCCCGGTGTGGCATCGGGGTCAGGTAGGGCGCATCGGTCTCGATCATCAGCCGGTCCAGACCCTGGGCCAGGGCGGCGGCCCGCACGGCCTCCGCACTCTTGTAGGTGAGCACACCCGTGAAAGACCCGTAGCCGCCGCGCTGCACCAGCTCCGCCATCTCGGCCGGGCCCTCCGTGAAGCAGTGGAACACCACGCGGCTCCACTCCACCCCCGCCGCATCGATCATCGCCACGCACTCGGCGAAGGCCCCGCGGGAATGCACGACCAGCGGACAGCCCAATTTCTTCGCGAGGGCCAGCTGCTCGGCAAAGGCGGCTTTCTGCCAGCCGATGATCCGCTCCGCCTCCGTCGGGTTGTCTTTCGGCAGGTGAAACCGGTCCAGTCCGGTCTCGCCGAGGGCCACCGGCCGCACGCCTCCCCAAAAAGCTTCCAGCTGCCCCACCCGCGCCGCCCAGTCCTCCCCCACGCTACAAGGGTGCAACCCGACCGTATAAGCCACGGTCCCCGGATGATCCCGCGCCAGGTCCCGATAAAGCGTCCAGTCGTCCGTGTCCGTCCCGATGGTGATCATCCGGCCCACGCCCGCCGCCGCCGCGCGCTGCAACGCGGCCGGCAACTCGCCGCGCCGGACGAAGGAGTCCAGGTGGGTGTGGGTGTCGATCAGGTTCATGATTCTGCCCCAAGGTATTTCGCCCCGCGCCCCGGCACAACCCTTAGCTGCGCCCCCTCCCGCCGGAAAAGAGGAAGCCGGCGCTTTCGCGCCGGCTTCCACACACACACTGACTCTGACAAATTGGCTGGGGCTTAATTCGTGCGCACCACGATGTCGCCACCCGAGGAACGCAGCTTCAGGCGCGGGCCGCCGCCGTTCACGGCGCCGACCAGCTTGTGTTTGCCGCTGCCGCCCTGCTCGAGGGTGATGGTGAGGCCGGAGGCCTTCACGTCGCCGCCCGAGGTGCTGGCATCCAGGTGAAACCCGGCATTTTTCTGCACCGAAACCTCCACGTCGCCCCCGGAGGTGCCCAGCTCGGTGTCCTGCGTGAGCGGCTCAGTGATGACGGCACGCACATCGCCGCCTGAGGTGGAGGCGCTGATCAGACGGGCCACGGAGCGCAGCGTGATGTCACCACCGGAGGTCGAAACCTCGGTCGGGCCACCCGCCCGGTCCACGGTGATATTCCCGCCGGAGGTGTGCAGCTTGGCCCGCGCCGTGCCTTCCTTGATCGTGATGTCACCGCCGGATGTGCCGGCATCGATGTCACCGTCAATACGCTCGAAGGCCAGGTTGCCCCCGCTGGTGCGGGCCCGGACATCCCCCTGCACGCTCGCGACCGCGATGTCGCCGCCGGAGGTATTAAGAGTCAGGTTGTAGTGGCTGGGCACGGTCACCTCGAAGGAGACCGACACCGGCGGCCAGTTGCCAAACCAGCTGCCCGAAACGCGCTTTTCGTATTTGGCCTCGGCGGTCACGTCATTGCCGGACTGCGTCAGGGTCAGGGATAATTTTGCCAGGATCTCATCGGCCTCGGCCTCGGTCGAGGCGCGGATCACCTGCTTCACGAGCACCCGCACCTCCGGGATGTCCGCGGTGCGAATGGTGATATTACCACCTTGGGTGGCGGCCTTCAGCTGGCCACCCGGCTGGACGGAAAAAGTCTTTTCGACCGTGCGGATGATCTTGGCCTCAAGGAGGCCCGGCGAAACAAGGAAGAGACCGAAGGTCAGCAGGGGCAGGAAGTATTTCATGGGCGTGTGCTGCTGAAAACACGGCCAACCGGCGCGAAGTTACACGAAATTACCGGCTTTCATGCGGGCGGCGAAGTCAGGCTCACTTTCATCCGGGCCAACCGACGCAGGAGGCGTTCGTCGCTGCGCAGCGGCCACCAATCGTAGAGGTAGATCTCCAAGGGTCGCCACATCGCAACCCAGCCGACGATCTGCAAACCCATCTCCGTGAACTCATTCCAACCGGCGGGCAGCCAACGCTGGACCAGCCCGCCCAGCGCAAAACAGGCGGCCAGAAAGAGCAGCCCGATCAGCAGGTTGGCCCGGCCGCGGCGCAACAGCCGGCGTAATTCGCGCTGCTTCACATCCGCGCGGCTGGCAAAATAATGCCGGACTGCCTCCTCCGTGCCGGCCGCCCGGTCCGGGGCGGGGGGCGTCGTCAGGTGGATGACCAGCTCGAGCTCGCGCGCATGCGGCAGCTCATGCGCCCAGCCCACGATGAATTCCTCCGCATCGGCGTCGAGGTCCCGCTCAATGAACGGCGACGGATCCATCAGGTTGAACAACTGCGCCAGTTCCCGCAGCCGCACCTCGATCCGGTTGTCCGCGGCGGGTTTCATGGCTTGAGCAGTGCCGCCGCCCAGGCGGGCTCCCGGAAACCCACCAGGGCCACGCCCGCACCGAGCAGGAACGGCCGTTTGACCAGCATGCCGTTGCCGGCCAGCTGACGCAGGAAATCAGCCTCCGGCATCGTGGCCAGCTTCGCCGACAGCCCCAGGGCGCGGTACTCGATGCCGGAGCTGTTGCCGAGCCGGCGCAATTCGCCGCCCTGCCCCTGCAGCATGACCCGCAGTTCCGCGAGCGAGGGCGGAGTCGTGCGGATGTCCTTCTCGATAACCGCCAGCCCGTGGCGCTGCAGCCAGTCCCGCGCCTTCTGGCAGGTGCTGCACTTCGGATGGGCGTAAAAGGTCAGCGCGCTCACCGGCTTGCCCCGAAGATCTCATCGAAAAACTGCCGCATGTGGCCCCACGAGCGCCGGTCCGCCGCCGGGTGATAGGCGATCGGGATCCCGGCCCGGCGGGCGATTTCATCCGCCCGGGGATTCGTGAAGGCATGGACCGCGCCGGCGTAGCTGATGAATTGATAATCAAATTTCCCCTCGTTCATCGCCCGGGTGAAATTGGCCAGCTCGTCCGCGGAGATGAAGCCGTCGGCCGCCCCGTGGCACACCAGGATCTTCGCCCGGGTGGTCGCGGCGGCGCCGGCCGGGACGGGAATCAGCCCGCCGTGAAAGCTGACCACGCCGGCCAGCGGCGCCCCGGTGTAGGCGAGCGCCTGCACCGTCGAGCCGCCGAAACAGTAGCCGATCGCGGCAACGCGCGCCGCATCCACCCACCCGGTCGCGAGCAGTTGGTCCAGGCCGGCCCGGGCCCGCTCGGCCATCAGCGGCTGGCCATAAAACGGGCCCGCCAGCTCACCGGCCCGTTTCGGGTCGTCGGTCACGACCCCCGCGCCGTACATGTCGGCGGCAAAGGCCACATAGCCGAGCTGCGCCAGCTGCTCGGCGCGCTCCTTCGGGTAGGCGGTCAGGCCCCACCACTCCGGGAACACCACCACGCCCGGCGCCGGCACGCCAGGCTTCACCTGCGCGTCGTCGTACGCGAGATAACCTTCCAATTTCACGCCGGCGTGCTCGTAGGCCACGGACCGGGTGACAACTTTGGCAGACAGGGTGGCGACGGCACCGCACGCCAGAGCGAGGGCAAGCAGACGGGATGGATTCATGACCCGAGCCTACCGGGCTCCGCCCAAAAGACAACCGGCGGCTTAGGGATTTGGTTTGATCCAACGCTTGAGGCAGGTGCGCAATTCCTCCTGCCGGACCGGCTTGCCGATGAAGCCATCCATGCCGGCCTCGACGCTCGCCGCCCGGGTGTCCGCCTGCACATTGGCGGTCACGGCAATGATGGGCAGCCGCCGGCCCTCGAGCCGCTGCCGGATCCGGCGCGTGGTTTCAAACCCGTCGATGCCCGGCATCTGGATGTCCATGAGCACGGCGTCCCACGGCTCCCGCACGGCCCGTTCCACCGCCTCGGCCCCGTTGTCCACGATGTGCGGCTCCAGCCCCATGCGCCGCAGGAGCATCTCGATCACCCGCTGGTTGCCCCAGTCGTCCTCCACCACCAGCACCCGGCCCTCGAGGAGCGGCACCTTCGGCGGGGCCGCCGGCGCGGCCGGCCGGGCCGGATCCAGCGGCACGCCCAGCGGGAACTGGAGTTCGAAGAAGAATTCCGAGCCGACGCCCGGCGAGCTGCGCACGTCGATGCGGCCGCCCATGCGCTGCACCAGGCTCTGCGAGATCGCCAGCCCCAGCCCCGAGCCGCCGTAGCGCCGGTTGAGGGCGCTGTCCCCCTGGCTGAATTTCTGGAACAGCTTGCCCTTGGTCGTCTCGTTCATGCCGATGCCCGTGTCCTTGACCGTGAACCGGAGCAGGGCGACCTGGGCGTCGACCCGCACCTGATCGATGCGCAGCTCCACCTGGCCCTGCTCCGTGAACTTCACCGCGTTGCCCATCAGGTTGAGCACCACCTGCCGCAGCCGCGCGGGATCGCCGCACAGGATCCCGGGCAGGGCGGGATCGGGCCGGTAGAGAATGTCGAGCCCCTTCGATTCGCCGGGGGAGCGGTACAGCTCCACCACCTCCTCGCCCAACTCGGCGGGGGAAAAATCGGTTTCCTCGAGGTCGAACTGGCCGCTCTCCACCTTCGACAGGTCGAGGATGTCGTCGAGCAGGTGCAGGAGCTTGTTGGCCGACTTGTGCGCGATGTCGATCTGCTCGCGCTGCTCGCCGACCAGGGCGGAAAGCTCGAGCAGCTGGAGCATGCCGATGACGCCGTTCATCGGCGTGCGGATCTCGTGGCTCATGGTGGCCAGGAAGTCGGTCTTCGCCAGGTTGGCCGCCTCGGCGCGCTGCTTGGCCTCGCTGAGCGTGGTCACCAGTTCCTCGTTCTCGAAGATCAGGCGGAAAAGTTTCCGCAGGTCGAGGTAGTGCATCCGCGCGGTGTTGATCAGGAACAGCGCGTAGGTGAAGGCGCTGAACGCCAGCGTCCAGCTGCCCGCCTCCGGGTAACGGAGGACCGCGCCGATGAGCGGCAACAGGGTGATGGAGACGTAGGTGATGAACGCCGCCGGCACCGAGGCCAGCGAGCGGGCCGCGCCGGCGTTCATGCCCATGATGATGCAGGCCACCAGACAGCGGGGCAGCAGGCCTTGGGTGTTCAGGAAGAGCCACGCGGCGACGCCCCACAACAGGCCGGCGCCCACGACCCCCAGCATGAACCACACGCGCCAGAGTTTCACCTCTTCGTCCGTGCGGGTCCGCCGCATGAAAGCCCAGTTCAGGGCCACCCGCGCCAGGGTCACCACCGCGATCGCGGCCAGCCACCCGAGGGTTTTGCCCAACGAAAAATAGGTCCACACGCCCGCCACGAGGATCAGCGCCAGCGCCAGGTTGGAGAACAGGCCGAACCCGGCGGACCGGTACAACAACCGGGTCATCTCGGCCGTCACCCGCAAGTCGATGTCCGGCCGCGTCGAGCTGATCGGTCGCTTGGCGGTGGCAGGAAGCTCGGTCATGTCCCGCCAGTGTAGCCGGCGTCCCTTCGGCCCCCGCAAGGACATTATGCCCAGTGATATTCCCTAGGTCAGCGTAGCAATTCTACTACATCGCCCGGACGCAATTCCGGCACCGGGGACCCGGTCCGCGCGTCGTTCAGGCGCGTCGCGAGCACCCGGCCGGCCCGGAATATTTTCGCCGCCTTGAAACCCGCGTCCAGCCGGCTCGCCGTCAGCGCCTGCTGGAGCCGGAGGCCCTCACGCCACGGCAGCTCGTGGACCGCGCCGTTGCCCGCATCGACAAGGACCACCATGCCGGTGCGCGCCAGCTGCGCCGCCGTTTCGATCGTCAGCGCGGTCACGTCGCCCGAGGAACTCACGGCCGCCGCCGCGATCTTCCCGCCGGTGGCCACGGTGGTGGTCGTCACCTTGCCGGCGGTCTTGATCGTGGTCGCGGTGAGGGCGGTGGCCGTCGCGACGGTCGCCACGACCACCACGCACCCGCCGCCGAGCAGGGCGGCCGCCAGCAACACCAGCCCGGCGACGAACTTCACGTGCTCAGTTCGCCGGCAATATATTGCCGCAACGATTCCGCCTCGGCCCGGTGCGCGTTGGCCACCCAGCGCGACACGTCGCCGATCGAGATTAGCCCCACCAGTTCGTCTCCCTGCATCACCGGCAGATGGCGGCAGCGCTTGTCCGCGAAGATGTCCATGACCTGCTGCACCGTGGTGGCCGGCGGGATCGTGAGCACGTCCGCCGACATCACCTGGGCGATCGGCGTGGTCTTGGGATCACAGTTGGCGGCGATCACGCGCGTCATCACATCGCGCTCCGTGAAGATGCCGGCGAGTTTGCCGCCATTCATCACGAGGACGGCGCCCACCTTGTGCTGGTTCATTTTCTGGACGGCCTCGAGGACCGTCACACTCGTCGGCACTGCGTGCAATGCCCGGCTCTTCCCTGCCAAAATTGTCGTAATGGAGGTGTTCATGGGGTAAAGGGGTAGCCCCCTTGATAACCCCGCCACCCCGGTGCTCAAAGTCTAATCTTGGCCTATTTTCGAAACAGCTGGTCGAGGGCTCCCAGGCTTTTCAATGGGGCGGTTTTTTTGGTGACCGCCGGGGCGACGGCCGGCGCCGGGCTCGACCGGACCGCGGCGGGCGCCCCTCCCTCCAACAAACGCTGCAACCGCACGGCCGACACCGGCTCGGCGGTGCCCAGTTCCTGTGCAAACAGGCTCACGCGGAATTCCTCGACCAGCCAGCGCAGCTCGGCGGCCGGGGCGCCCGGCTTGCGCGCCGCCGCCACGAAGGGTGCGAGCTCCGCCGCGCGCTGGGCATCCTTGGCCGCATCCCGCTTCCAGCGGTCCGCCCGCACCTTCATCCCGCGCAGGTAACGCGGCAGCTCCTTGACCCGCTCGAAGGGCATGGTCCGCAAAAAATCCGGCGGCAAAAGCGCCGCGAGGTCCTGCGCCAGCCCCGGATACGGTTGCGCATGCGTCTCCAGCTCCAGCCGCAGCGTGAAGGTGTCCTTCAGCCAGTCACCCAGCCGCGGCACCAGCCCGCGCAGGTCCGCCTTGGCTCCGGCCAGGACCCGGGCAAAGCCCGCCGCCTGCAACGGACGTACTTCGCGCCGGCACACCCAGCGCCGGATGCCCGTCAGCGCGTCCGCCTGCAACTGGTCCATCGTCGTGAGGGTCACGGCCAGGGCCCCGAGCATGCGCAGGGCCCGTAGGTCCTTTTCCAGCCACATCAGGTCGTGGCGCAGCTGCCCCTCCAGCAAAGCCGCCAGCCCGGCCCGGCTGGCCGCGGCCGCCTCCTCCGGGGTCGCGCACAACCGCACCGCCACGCCGGCCGGCAGCGCCTTGAGGCCCGGGTACGCGAGCACCGGCACCCCGTGCCGTTCCTCGACCAGCACCGAGTCGGGTAGGTCGCCGAATTTCCACTCGGCGGCGGGCTCGCCCTCCCACTTCGCCCGGGCCGCCCGCCACGCGACATTCTCGACGCTCGCAGCCTGCTGGCTGACTTCCCGCCGGCTGCCATGCAACAAGGTCTGGATTTCCACCAGGTCCCGGCTCGTGCACAGGACGCGGTCCTTTGCATCCACGACCTCTATGCGCACGCGCAGGTGGTCCGGCAGCGTCTTCGTCGACCAGAGCACCGGATCAATCCGCACGCCGAGCCGGGGCTGCAGGAGCTCCGCGAGCGCCTCGGCCAGCGTGGGCTGTTTGGGCCGGGAGGAAATAAGCGCGAGTTCCCGGGTCAGTTTCTGCGCGGTCTCCGCGAGGGGGATCAGGCTGCGCCGTTGCTCCTTCGGCAGGGCCTTGAGCATCAATTCCACCTTCTCCGTCAAATGCCCGGGCACGGCCCAGTCGAGCGCGGCCACGGTCAGCGCCTCCGCCTCGGCCGGGCTCACCCGCACCGTGACGCCGTCCTCGATCTTGCCCGGCTGGTAGGCGTAGGCCAGCGGGAGCACCCGGTTGTCCACCGGCAGCGCCGCGGGAAAGGCGTCGGCGTCATGCGCCACCTCCTCGGCCGGCCGCAGGTCCTCCTCCTTCAGGAAGAGGAATTTCGGTCGCGTGGCCCGCTCATGCCGGACAAAATCCACGAGCTCGCCCACCGCGGAGATGCCTGTGATCTGCGCCGCATAGAACCGGTATACCGCCTCGTCGAGGTCGATGTAGCCTGAACTGCGCGTGCGGCTGAGCAGAGTCTCGGCCTGCTCGCGCACCTTGCGGTTGTGGGCGATGAAGTCGAAGGGCCAGGTCACGGTGTCACCCACGAGTCCCTCCCGGATGAAGATCTCGGTCGCATGCGGCGGGTTGATCCGCCCGTAGCTCACGGCGCGGGTTTCCAATTCCAAATTATAGAGCCGGCGGCGCTCCTTCACCAGCACCCGGCCGGCCTCGGCGTTCCAGAAGGGTTCGCTGTGCGCCACCCGCAGCAGGTGCGCGCCCAGGCTGAGCAGCCACTGCGGGTCGATCCGCGCGCAGGTGCGCGCAAACAGCCGGCTCGTCTCCATGATCTCCGCCGCCATCAGCCAGCGCGCCACCTTGGGCTTGGCCGCCGCCTTGCCCGGTGGCACCCGCCCACCGGGTGGGTTGGGCTTTTGCTCCCGCTTCTCAAACAAGGTCGAGCCCGGGAACACGTTCACCCGCCGGTCGTGCGCGGCCTGATAATCGCCCTCGTCCGTCCGCGTGGCGACATTGCCGAGCAGCCCCGCCAGGATTGCGCGGTGGATCGCCGCATACGCCGGCGTGCCGACCTGCAGCTTTACGTCCTGCCAGTTTTTCACGCCATCGTAAACGGAGGTCCGGGTGAAGCCATCGCGCTCGCGGAGCGTGTCCTCGAGCTGGGCGTGCACGTCGCGCCACTCCCGCATGCGCATGAATGAGAGGAAGTGCGCGGTGCAAAACTTGCGCAGCTTGCCCAGCGTCATCGCCTCGAACTCGTCGTGGTACGCCTCCCAGATGGCCAGCAGCGAAAGAAAATCCGAGTCGGGCTGCGTGAAGCGCCGGTGCGCCGCATCGGCCTTCTGCTGGGCGTCGAGCGGGCGCTCCCGCGGGTCCTGGATGCTGAGCGCGGCGGCAATGATGAGCACCTCCCGCAGCGCCTTCTCCCCGCGCGCCTGCAGGATCATGCGCCCGACGGTCGGGTCCACCGGCAGGTGCGCCAGCTCGCGGCCCAGATCCGTGAGCACGCCGGCGTCATCCGTCGCCCCCAACTCGTGCAACAGGGCATACCCGGCCCGGATACCCTTCGTCGGCGGCGCGTTCAGGAAGGGAAATACCTCGATGTCCCCCAGCCCGAAGGCCTTCATGCGCAAAATGACATCCGCGAGATTGCTGCGCTGGATCTCCGGCTGCGTGAAGCGCGGGCGGTCGTTGTAATCCTGCTCGGAGTAGAGCCGGATGCACACGCCGTCGCTCACGCGGCCGCAGCGGCCCATGCGCTGGTCGGCGCTGCTCTGCGATACCGGCTCGACCGGCAGCCGGCGCGTGCGGCTCTGGGGCACATAGCGGCTGAAGCGGGCCAGCCCCGTGTCGATCACGAAGCGGATGCCCGGGATCGTCAGCGAGGTCTCGGCAATGTTGGTCGAAAGCACGATCTTCCGCGCCTGGGTCGCGGCGAACACCCGCTGCTGCTCGGCATTGGTCAGCCGGCCGAACAGGGGCACGATCTCGAGCCGGCCGAGCCGCCGCCCCTCCAGCAGGTCCCGCGCCTCACGGATGTCACGCTCCGTCGGCAGGAATACCAGCACGTCACCCGCCGAACTTTCCAGCAGCACGCGCTCCACCGCCTCCACCGCCGCATCAATGTAGGTGATGTCGTCCCGGCGCGCCGTTCGTCCTGTCGCCGGGGGTGACGACCCCGGTGCGGCGCCCTCGCCCCCGGCCTCGCCCATTTCCTCCAGCGGCGCGTAGATCACCTCCACCGGATAAACTCGCCCTGACACCTCGATGATCGGCGCGCCATCGAAGGCCTTCGAAAAGGCCTCGGTGTCGATCGTGGCGGAGGTGATCACGATCTTCAGGTCCGGCCGGTCGTAGCGTAGCCGGCGCAGGTGCCCGAGGATGAAATCGATGTTGAGCGAGCGCTCGTGCGCCTCGTCCACGATCACGGTGTCGTAGTCGCGCAGCGTCGGGTCCGCCTGCAGCTCGGCCAGCAGCATGCCGTCGGTCATGAACTTGATGACCGTGTCGCCCGTGGTCTGGTCCGCGAAGCGGATCTTGCACCCGACCTCGCGGCCGAAGGACACATTCAGCTCCTCCGCCACGCGGCGGGCCACCGAGGTCGCCGCCACGCGCCGCGGCTGCGTGCACGCGATGCGGCCCCGCTCACCCCGCCCGGCCACCAGGCACATCTTCGGGATCTGCGTCGTCTTGCCCGAGCCGGTCTCCCCCGCCAAAATCAGCACCTGGTGGTCCCGGATGGCCGCAATGATCTCATCCGCCCGGGCGCTGATGGGCAGCTCGGGCGGATACTCGATCCGGAAAGGCCAGGGTTTGGACGGACGGGGCGGCATGGGCGGACGGTCGTTTTTGGGGGAAATGGGATTCTAAACCAGAATATTCACCCAATCGCCACCCCGTCCCTGTCACCTGGCCGGGTCCGGCATCCCTTCTGCTAACATTCCGGGGTGAATCCTGCACCCGCCAGCCTCCCCAAGGAGGCCTACCGTCTCACCAAGATCATCTTCACGCTGGGCCCGGCCTCGGCGGACGAAAAGATGCTCGAACAGCTCATCCTGGCCGGGGTGGACGTCTGCCGCCTCAACATGGCCCATGCCGACCACGCCTGGACGCGCAACATGATCCAGCGGGTCCGCGCCGTCTGCGCCCGCACCGGCCGCCACATCGCCCTGCTCATGGACGTCAAGGGCCCGGAAATCCGCACGGGCGACCTCGCCGCGCCGGTGGAACTCGCGGTGGACCAGCTCATCGACCTGCTCCCCCAGCCCGGCGAGTCCGAGCACCGGATCCTGGCCGTCAGCGTCAACTACCCGGGACTGGGCCAGGACGTGCCCGTGGGCAGCACCATTCTCGTCGACAGCGGCCTCATCCGCCTGGAAGTGGTGGCCACGACCCCCGCCCGGGTGCGCTGCCGCGTCGTCGTGGCCGGCCGGCTGGGCAATCGCCGCCACATCAACCTGCCCGGCATCAAGGTCCGCCTGCCCGCCCTGACCGCCAAGGACCGCGCCGATGTCGCGCTCGGGGTGGCGGAAGGCATCGACTTCTTCGCGCTCTCCTTCGTGCGTGAGGCCGATGACATCGACATCCTGCGCCGCTGCCTCACCGAACAGGGCAGCACGGCGCGCATCATCGCCAAGATCGAGGACCAGTCGGCCATCGCCAACCTCGACGAGATCATCGCCGCCGCCGACGCGGTCATGGTCGCGCGCGGCGACCTCGGCATCGAGGTGCCCATGGAGGAACTGCCCCTGATCCAGAAGCGCGCCGTCGACGCCTGCATCCGCCTGCGCAAGCCCGTCATCGTCGCCACCCACCTGCTCGAGTCCATGATCCAGTCGCCCGTGCCCACCCGCGCCGAGGTCAGCGACATCGCGAGCGCCGTCTGGTCCACCGCCGACGCCATCATGCTGTCGGGCGAGACGACCACCGGGCGTTACCCGCTTGAGTGTGTGCAGTTCATGAAGCGCGTCGCCGGCCGCATCGAGGGCAGCGTGACCAAGGGCTACAACACCGCGCTCCCGCTCAAGACGCACAAGGACCGCCTGCTCCGTTCGGCCATCACCCTCGCGCAGGAAATCGGCGAGTCGGGCGTCGTCGTGTTCACCCGCAGCGGCCTGCTGCCCCAGACGCTCTCCGCCCTGCGCGCCACACGCTGCCCCATTTACGCGTTCACCGACAACCCGCACGCGTTCCGGCACCTGCTGCTCGTCTGGGGCGTGGAACCTTTCCTGATGGATTTCGCCCCGCAGCCCGAGGAGACGATCCGCGGCGCCTTCGCCTACCTGTTGCGCCGTGGCTGG
Organism: Lacunisphaera limnophila; assembly: GCF_001746835.1. Lineage (NCBI taxonomy): Bacteria > Pseudomonadati > Verrucomicrobiota > Opitutia > Opitutales > Opitutaceae > Lacunisphaera > Lacunisphaera limnophila. The sequence continues at coordinate 893,737 of NZ_CP016094.1, forward strand.
GTGCAGCCCGGTGACTGGCTGGTGGTCGTGACCAACGTCCTGGCCGGCGAGCAGACCATCGACACGATCCAGCTGCGCCCGGTGGAGTGAGCCGGGTACCCGCGGGCGGGGTCGCCGTGGAACGTTCTCGCCCGCCTTCGCCTAACACCTAGCGTCGGCCCATGTCCGCCGCCCCGCCCGTGCTCCCCGACCAGGCCCTGCGCCGCGTGCTGGCCATCGCCCGGGCCGATGGCTGGAGCGTCGTGCTCATCGCGGCCCTGGGTGGACTCGTCACGGTGGTGCAAGGCGCCTGGATCGAAACCGCGGCCGCCGGGCTCGTCGTCCTCGCCGGCCTAGGTGAACTCCACGGCCACCGCCGGCTGCTCCGCCGTGATGCCCAGGGCTTGGGCTGGATGATCGCCGCCCAATTGTTCCTGCTGGCCGTCATCTGGGCCTACGCCTGGTGGCGCTGGCGGTATTTCGATCCGGCCGGCCTGTGGGCGGAATTGCCGGGCTTGGTCCGGACGGAGCTGGATCGCCAGTTGCTCATCGCCGGGCTGGATCCCGAGCTCGACCGGCCTTTTCTGCTGCAGTTGGTCAACCGCCTGACCTGCTTCGTGCTCGCCGTGGTGTCCGCGGTCTACCAAGGCGGGTTGGCCGCCTATTACGCCCTGCAGGGCAACCGCGTCCGACAGGCGCTGGCCGCCCCGCCGCCGCCCTCCCCGCCCTTGTAAGAGCCGGTTTACCGGCGCTCAGGGCAATCGCTTGCCAGCCCGCTCCCACCGCCTAACCTCTCCCCCATGTCCAAGGAGCGATACATCGCGGCCAAGCAAAAGTGGGCCGAAAAACAGAAGGCGCAGGGCGTCACCCCGCGCCTCACCGCGGCGACCGACCGTCTGCCGCCCGGCCAGAAACTCACCACCGGATTCCCCGTGCTCGACCTCGGCGTCCAGCCCGCGGTCCCCCTCACCGAGTGGACCCTCACCCTCGACGGCCTCGTCACGCAGCCCGTCACCCTCGACTGGGCCGCTTTCGGCGCCCTGCCGCAGGTGACCGATGTAAGCGACTTCCACTGCGTCACCACCTGGAGCAAGTATGACTGCCGCTGGAGCGGCGTGGCCTTCACCACCCTCTTCGAGCTGGTGCAGCCGCCGCCCGAGGCCCGGTACGTCTATTTCACCGGCTACGACGGCTACTCCACCAACGTACCGCTCGAGCACTGCCTCGACGACGATGTGCTGATCGCCACCCACTTCGACGGCGCGCCCGTCTCCCGCGAGCACGGCGGCCCCGCCCGCGTGATCATCCCGAAACTCTACGCCTGGAAGGGCGCGAAGTTCGTGAAGACCGTGACCTTCCTCGCCGAGGACCGCCTCGGCTTCTGGGAGGTCCGCGGCTACCACAACATCGGCGACCCGTGGAAGGAAGAGCGCTACGCGTAAAGGCCAATCCGATCCCTACCGCTAATTGGCGCTAATGTTCGCTAATCTCCGAAGCATTCCGCAATTCCGTCCGTGTTTCCAAGCTTGGCCTTAGCGGCGATTAGCACGAATGAGCGGTTCCCCTGCTTTCCATGTCTTCCTTCTTTCCCCAGGACATCATCATCAAGAAACGTGACGGCGGCGCGCTGACGCGCGACGAGATCACCTTCTTCGCCCGCGGCGTGGCCGACGGCTCCTTCGCCGACTACCAGGCCACGGCGCTGCTCATGGCCATCTTCTGGCGCGGCATGACGCCGCAGGAAACCGCTTGGCTGACCGACGCCATGCTCCACTCCGGCGAGGTCATCGACCTGCGCGACCTGCCCGGGGCCAAGGTGGACAAACACTCCACCGGCGGCGTCGGCGACAAGGTCTCGCTCATCCTCGCCCCGCTCGCCGCCGCCTGCGGCCTCAAGGTCCCGATGATGAGCGGCCGCGGCCTCGGCCACACCGGCGGCACCCTCGACAAGCTCGAGGCCATCCCCGGTTTCCGCGTGCAGCTCACCGTGCCGGAATTCCGCGCCATCCTGCAGCAGACCGGTCTCGCCATGATTGGCCAGACGCCTCAGGTCGTCCCCGCCGACCGGAAGCTCTACTCCCTGCGCGACGTCACCGGCACCGTCGAGTGCATCCCGCTCATCTGCGCCAGCATCATGAGCAAGAAACTCGCCGAGGGCATCGACTCGCTCGTCCTCGACGTGAAGTTCGGCCGGGGCGCGTTCATGAAGCGGAAGGAGGACGCCCTCGCGCTCGCCCGGGCGATGGTCGAGACCGGCCGCGCCGCCGGCAAACCCGTGCGCGCCCAGCTCACGGCGATGAACCAGCCGCTCGGCCGCGCCGCCGGCCACACGCTCGAGGTCATCGAGTCCATCGAGTGCCTCAAGGGCCGCGGTCCCGCCGACCTGATGGCGGTCACCTTCGCCCTCACCGGCCACATGCTCATCCTCGGCGGCCTGGCCCGGGATCTCGCCGAGGCGCAGCTCAAGATGGATGCCGCCATCGCCGACGGCTCGGCCCTGCAGAAGTTCCGCGCCATGTGCACCGCGCAGGGCGGTGACGCCCGCGTGGTCGACGATTACACGATCCTGCCCACGGCGAAAATACGTGTCGCGATCAAGGCGCCCGCCGGGGCGACAGGCTTCGTCAGCGAAGTCGATGCCCTCAAGTGCGGCCACGCCATCATGGCCCTCGGCGGCGGCCGCGCGGCCGTGACCGACAAAATCGACCATGCCGTCGGCCTCGCCGACCTGATCAAGCTCGGTGAACCGGTCGCCCCCGGCACCTTGCTCTGCACCCTGCACGCCAACGACGAGGCCCGCGCCGCCCGCGCCGAGGCGTTGGTGCGCGAAGCCATCCGGTTTTCCCCCACCCCGCCCGCGCCCGAGGCCCTGCTGCAGGAACTGATCGAGTGAGACCTCAATCTTAACCACGCTGGATCCGAGCAGTTCGCCGTCTGCTCACCGCGCCGGCCGGATCACCGGCGGATTAGCCAGTGCCTGCATCCGCGCGCGCAGGTCGGCCGGGAGCTTTTTCGACAGATTGGTCGCCACGATCCGGAAGAAGCGGATCATTTCCTCGTGCCTGGGCCCGGTCACCGGGGGGGCATCAACCTGGCCCGTCGCGTGCACCGTCAGCTTGGGCGGGCCGGACTCGCTGCGGACCGTGAGCTCGCCGAGGGTCAGCTCCAAGGAGTGCAGCCGGCTCTCCGCCTGATCGCGCCAGACGGTCAGGATTGCCTTGCTCTCGGAGCGATAGCGCTCGCCCTGCAGCCCGGCCCGCGCCCGGGGAGCCGAGGCCGGGGCAAAGCCGGCGCCGATGACCACGGCCTCGAGCAACTGGAAATAACCCTGACGCTGGGTGTCGTTCTCAAATTGGAGGGAAAGTCCGCACCAGGTGCCCGCCGTCAGCGTGCGGAAATGCGCCACGGTGCACGGAATCCGGAGGGCAAAGTCATCCAGCGCCAGCACCAGCAGCGTGCGCTCACCCCGGGTGGTGACCGAAGCGGACGGCAGACGCAGGCTGACGCCGTTGGCGGAGAGGTCCGCGACGGCGCCACCCCAGCTCATGCCGGCACCGGGTGCCTCCTTGCTTATCGCCGCTTGGGCGGTGCCCAGCAAATTGACCGTGGCCTTCAGCGGGAATCCGGGCGCCACGGGATAGCGTGCCGAGCGACGTTGCTCATGCTTGCCGGAAAAGGCTGAGCGGGAGAAGTCCAAGATGCGGCTGAAGAGCAACATACCTGCAGGTTAAGCATGGATTCCCCGAGTCACAAGTCCGGTCCGGGAAATCACGGGAAATATTCCCATTAACCGGGGCCGCGGGTCCGAACACGCAAAAGCCGCTCACTTTGAAGGGTGAGCGGCTTTCGAAATGGTGCCCAAGGGACTCGAACCCCCAGAGGCTCCTTCCCAAGCTGCTATTGGTGAGAATGGTTCGGAAAGTGAGAAAACCTCACCTTCCCCAATAGCTTCCCTAAACGCAGGGAATCTCAGTCCTGAGCTGGCAAAACTTGTCGCCGCGTGGCCGGAACTGCGGCCGGAACTGCAGGCGGCCATCCTTGCGATTATCGGGTGCGGAAAAACGGGCGGTGCGTGATGAGCGCACCGCCCGACAGGCATCTTTTTGGTGGGGGGTTCCCCGCCCTTGGGGGCGGGGGAAGGGGCGTGGGGGAGAATGACTGCACACATACGCACCCGGAAGGGGCCGGACAGGCCGCCGGGTGCGGGCGCGAAGCGCCCGCGCCGGCGCCTGCCGGCCTTCCTTGTCAGAATAGTAACAATTCCGACAAACCACCCCTCCGTTATCGCCTCACAAAACTCCCGGGAGAAAACCCCTTTTACACTGACCGGGAACAAAAACACGTCTGGGACAAGCGCGACGAAGATACGCTTCAACGCATCGGGATACCAACAGGGGCCGAAGCCCGGTCCGCCTTCCATCTCCGTTTGAATGTCGCAGCCTTCATCCAGCACTGGGGTCGCAATCACTGCCTGTTCTTCACCGTCACCGATGAAGACAACTTGCACCCCGCCCAGTTTGCCCGCCGCTGGAACAACTACCTGCGCCGCCACGGCACGTGGATCGTTAGCTTTATCCGCGTCCTGGAGCCACAACGACGGGGCAATCCCCACTATCATCTGTTGGTCGCCGTCGAGTGGGACACCCTGCCCGATGCCTTCGACTGGTCTGCCTTTGCTGAGTGCCAGCAAGAGCGCCGGATCAACGGGACAACCTCTCTTTTCCGGCAGTTGCGCCTCCGCTATCGGACATCCGCCGCACCTCAACTCATCGCCATGTGGCAACTGCTCCGCAAGGTGCTGCCTCGTTACGGTCTCGGCCGGGCTGAGCTCCTCCCTATCCGTAAGGGCAAAGAGGCGATTTCCGAATACATCGGAAAATACCTCGAAGCCGGATTGACCATCCGCAAGCACTCCTGGAAGGGCTCTCGCCGCGTGGAATTCGACCGCCGCAACAAAATCGGCTGGCTGGCCTGCACGCGGGTGTTTGCCTGGCACTCACCAAAGGCCACTACTTGGCGCACCCGGGTGGGCGAGCTGGGCAAGGCACTTGGGGTTGTTGATATGGACGGAATCCGTCGCAGACTGGGACCCAAGTGGGCGTATCGCCTGCGTGAATCGATCACCATGGATTCAGACGAGGAGTGGCGATTACTCATCACCGTGCTTACGCGCGGACATTCGGAATTTTCGAGGCTTTAGCCCGCAGTGCAGGTGAACACCAAAAGCCGATCGCACGAATAGAGGCTTGAGGACAAGTAATTTACGCTGCATTGATCCCCCATGAGCCACGCGCAACTTAGGCTTTACGCCGTGGCCGAATAACACTGTTCGGCAAAAGTAAGATGCCACTCGCACCAACAGATATCTGTCGCCTTGAAAAGAGCGTCTGGTCTGAAGCCGACTTCGAAAAGATGGGCTGGCACGACGTCGTGGTTCATGCACTCGCCTTTGATACCGAGCGTCATGAGCTTCTCCTAGACATCGACTACATCTTCGCGTGGGTCGATCCTCTGCCTCCGTCGCGATATTTCAGCTACTGGTTATCGCCCTCGACTTTGGTATTTCACGACGCGTGGGACCTGAAGTTTGATTACGATTCAGCATTTGGCCTACAGCTTGGCGGGATCGTTCGGCGCGAGGCACGTGTCCGTCCGCATCCGCACCCAGAAGGAAAAAAAGAAGAGTGGCACTGGAATCTCGAAGGCAATGAGGGCGAGCTTATGTTTTGGGCGACGGGATATTCACAGTTCACCCGTCATCTACCAATGCATCACACTGGGCAGTCTTGGAGTCTTTCGGAAAGAGGCGGTGTTTCGTTTGAAAAGCCGAAAATACCCAAACCGCCGAACCAGCCGCTACAGCCAACGGCGCCAAGCCGCCGTGGCTGATCTCAAACGTTCGGCAAAATATGAAGCGCGCTCTACTTCTCATTCTTTTGCTTGCTGGCATCGCGGAATCTTCGGCTGCGTATGACAAACGGCTGGTTTACGTCTTGGAGCAGCTTCGGCACTGTCGCTCCGCGTTCGACGAAGCGCCCGAGATTGGCGGAGAGGCTGTCGGCGAAGGAGGCGCTCCGCATGCGTTTTACCTGCTTTATCCGTATGTGAGACAGTTCGCGAGTGACGTGGATTTGTCGGCGATGTGCCACGACAAGAGTCCCGTTGTGAGAGTCATGGCCGCAAAGTGCATCGTGAATCGGAAGAATTCAGCGGTCGTGGACCATCTCGACGATCTCTCAAATGATTCTGAGAAGCTGCTGGTGTTTCCGTATGGATGTTCTGGCTTTGAGATGACCGTCGCGGAGATCGTGGCGAAGCTGAAGAGCGATCCAGATTTCCCGACTGGGCCAAAAGAGCCGAACCAGACGCCAGAGCCAACGGCCCCGAGCGGCGGTGGCTCATCTTGAACGATCGACGGAAGAAAGATGAAGCCCAAAGAAAATTCAGCTCAACGCGAGTGCTTGTTCTCGAAGCGATATTCCGAGGAAGGCGAGGAAGTTTTTGTCGGGCTTTACCGAATCGCAGCTCGCCTATTACTGGTTACGTCCAAGGAAAGAGGTGGAGATATTGAAGTGGAGCTTTCGCACGATGACGCTCGCAAATTGATCGATGCGTTGGGACGTGAGACGAGCAAAGAAGCCGATCCACCGCGATGAAGCTCTGGCTGAAGATATTGTTGTTCCCAGTCCTCAATCGGCGTGCGGATGCCGACCTCATTCCCAAATGCGCTAAGGTCATCGCAACATATTTGAAGCAAGAGCCTGTTATATCGGAGCTCAATCTACAGAACCCCTTGGCGCTCCGGCTGGCTCAGGAATGTTTCCGGCGCGCGGCTGAGAGTGATTCTAAGGGGATTCCGAGATGTGGCGTAATCTATGATATGTGTGATTCTATCGGAGATAAGGCAGCCCGACTTTGCCACGGAGAAGACATTTCCGATCCTGGTCTAGTTCGCATCTTGGAATTTAATGGCGTGCACTTACCAAAGAAAGCGCCCATCCAGACGCCCGATAGATGAAATAACGATTGACGTTTCATTAACCATTTGTTGGTTGATGCCATGTCAACTGAGTTCCCTTTCGTCGTTGTCCCTGAAGAGCTGCACAAGGTTTTCGGCGTCCCGGTGCCCGGCACCCACCTTTTTCACAAGGAGGGCCCGCAAGAGGAAACCAGCTTCTGGGCCGATGCTGTTTTCCATCTAGCCGGCCCTTGTGTCTCGCCCGGTGGCGTCTCCATGTATGCACCCGTTTCCCGCGCCGCAGTCCATAAGCGCCTAAAGGACGGCAAGCTCTCTGGCTTTTTCTTCCATATCAACCAGCGCAAGCGCAATTTCTTTGGCGTCGATCTGAGCACCCGCGAGCTGGCTATCGGTTACATTCCGGTTAGCGAATGCAAAGCGTGGAAAGCCGAACTTGAGCAACGCGCAATCGATCAAGGCATCGTCACCGAAAAGGAACTCCTCGGTGACAAGCCGGACTGGCATGGGCATTTCCTTTCGTGGAATTCCCGGTGGGCAAAAGAGCAGGCACGCAAAGCCAAAGGGGGCAAAAAATGAGCACTTGTTCGCTACCCAACGGCGACGAGTTTTTCCTTTTACCGGAAATTGCCGAGGCTCTGCGCTGTTCGGTCAAAACCGTTCGCCGTCTGATTCAGGACGGCAAACTTAAGTCGTCCAAAGTCCGTGGCCGTGTGGTGGTGCTGAAAAGCGCTTTCCTCGCCTACCTCGGCACGATCACCACCAGCACCTAAGGGACACGTTATGGCATTCCGCGTTTTCAAGCAGAAGGGCAGCAATGTTTACCGGGTGCGCTACACCCTGAGCAATGGCCCGCGCCAATACGACAAGCCTCTTTACACCCATATCAAAGAGGTTGCCGAGGCGAAGGCCGCACAACTCGTGCGCGAAGAGGAAATGCAACTGCTCGGCCTTGGTGTGCCGAAGACCCTCGCGCATGCGGCCCAGCTGCCGATTGCCCAGCACCTGGCTGACTACGTGGCCGACCTCGAAGCGCGGGCACGCTCCAAGTCTCACATCCTGCACGCGAAGTATCGTCTCCAGCGCCTGTTCAAAGACTGCCGCTGGCACCTGCTGCGTGATGTGACCGCCGATCGCTTCCTCAGCTGGCGAGGCGACTGCCCCACCCTCTCGGTCAAAACGCGCAACGAGTATCTCGCGCATGCACTGGCTTTCTTCAATTGGCTGATGCGCCAAGAACGGGCAACGAACAATCCCCTCAAAAGCGTTTTCAAGCTGTCGGGCAAGGGACAGGAAACTTTTAAGCGTCGGCACCTCTCATTTGCCGAGGTCGTGCTTCTCGTCGAAAGCAGTGGCCGGCGCGGGCTGGTCTATTTCGTCGCTACCTGCACAGGTCTGCGCCGTAACGAAATCAAGCAACTCCTTTGGACGGACATCGACCTGGATGCCGCCAAACCGCACATGAAGATCCGTGCCGAAACAACCAAGGCCAAGCGCGGCGCGGTCATTCCCCTGATTCCTCCCCTCCTCGCTGCCCTGCGGGCCTCAAAGCCCGCCAAACCGCATTTCTCGGGCCGGGTGTTCCCTCGTGGTATCCCCAGCGCCAAGACGCTCGCCAAGGACCTTAAAGCCTGCGGCATCGCCTACGAGGATGTGCGGGGCTACCGCGTAGACTTCCACGCCCTGCGCCACACCTTCGCCAGCCTGCTAGCCAGTGCCGGCGTCTCCGAGTTGGCCCGCGTGAAGCTGGCGCGTCATACGGAATGGAAGCAAACGGACCGCTACACCGATGAGACCAGTTTGCCCCTGTTCTCAGAGATCGAGAAATTCAGCGCGGCGCTACCTTCCCTAATAGCTTCCCTAAATTCTGGGAAACCGCGTCCAAAACAGGGAAAAGCTGTCCAAGTTACCTCACCTATTTTGTCGGTCGAGACCTTCGTAAGTGACCAAAAGAAAACACCTTTGGTCATCGCTGACCAAAGGTGTCCACTTATCGAAATGGTGCCCAAGGGGGGACTCGAACCCCCATGCGGTTAGGCACAGGCTTCTGAGACCTGCGTGTCTACCAATTCCACCACCTGGGCAAAAAACAGAAGGTGCATGGATACCCCCCGGGCCCGGTGGCGCAAGAGTTTTGTTACCCGGGCACAACCCCGTCTAGGACGCGTATTTGCGCTCGTGCTCCAGCAGGCGCTGCTTGCGCCAGAGGCCGCCGGCGTAGCCGTTGAGGGTGCCGTCCGCGTTAATGACCCGGTGGCAGGGGATCACCAACGCCAGCATGTTCGAGCCGTTGGCGCGGCCGATGGCCCGCGGGCCCTTCGGAATCCCCAGCCGTTGCGCCATCTCGGCATAGCTGCGGGTGTGCCCCGGCGGGATGCGGCCCAACTCGGACCAGACCCGGCCTTGGAACTCCGAACCGACCGGCGCGAGCGGAATCGTGAACTCCGTTCGCAGGCCGGAAAAATACTCACTCAGTTGGACGGCCGTTTGATCCAAGATCGCATGGTTGCCGGGCACGATGGCGCACTTCAGCCGGCGGCGCAGTCCCACCAGCTCGCGCTCCAGGCCGCGCCGGTCGACGAATTCCAAGAGGCGCAATCCCGCGTCATCCGCCAGGGCCAGCATGGTCCCGAGCGGGGTTTCCATCCGGCGGGCCAGCAGGCACGCGGCGGCCTTCGCCCCGCGCGGCGGCGCCCCGAACACCCGCGCAAAGGCCTCGCGGAAGCCGCTGGTGGACTCGTAGCCGCGATCCAGCTGCACCGCGATGACCGGCTTGCCCGCCTTCACCTCGCGCAGGGCCAGGCCCATGCGGCGCGCCCGCTGGTACGCGTGAAATGTCATGCCGTGGTAAGCCTTGAACTGGCGACGCGCCGTGGTGGGCTCGACCCCCATGGCGGCGAGATCCTTGTCGGTCACGCGGCCGTCGGCCGCGGCCTCAGCCGCCCGGCGCAGGCGTTCGACGAGCGGGGGCACAGGTCGGGTGCCATCCATCGGCCGGCAGAGCCGGCACGGCCGGTAGCCGCCGTGCAGGGCCTCGGTCACGGTCGGAAAAAACTCCACGTTCTCCGCCCGCGGCCGCTTGGCCTTGCAGGTGGGCCGGCAGAAGATCCCGGTCGTCTTCACGCCGGTGAAAAACACGCCCTCATACGCCGGGTCGCGGCGGGACAGCGCCCGGTACATCGTGCGCGGCGTGGGCAGGGTCTGGACGGAGGCGGCCAAGGTAAAATCGGGTTGGATCATAGCTTCACTCTATCCCAGTCCGGGGCAAGTTTGCCGCCGTTTTTCGGGCAGGGTATTTTGGCCAATCCTGGGGGGGGCCGCCGATGGCTCTCTCAAATGGGGAACCTTTCCCCTGAATGAAGCGAAGGGTTTTGAATCAAGGTGTGGGCGGTGAGCTTGCTCACGCCACACATCACGGGAGAGGTTCGTGGCGCCAGCAAGCTGGCCGCCCACAAGGCCCGCGCTTCGCTTGGCTCAGGATGACAAACCGGGTTTACGCCCGGTCTATTGCTTCGGCAGGAAATTCCGGATGTCGGGCAGCTCCTTGTCGCGCCGACCGCTGGTCTGCCGGACAAAATACGGTTCGGGCGGGATGATGCCATCCTCCTCGCCCGGCTGGACGGCTTCTCCTTCCTCGGCCTCGTCGTCCCCGGTCTCGATCACCACGTCGCTCAGGTCGACGTAGTCCTCCTCGAAATACTGCGAGACGCGCCGGGGCGTCGGATCGAGCCACACGAGCGGGGTCGGCAGGACGCCCTTGGTCTTCACCTGCAGAAAGTGACAGGGAAAACGCTGGTCCTTGAAGTGGCTGATGAAGTCACTGAGCCACTTGTTGGCGAGGCCCACGCGGTTGGTCAGGAAGACCACGTCGGAGAAATGGATGCAGGCGTCAAACCACTGCCGGAGCACCGGGTTTTTCTCGGCCAGCCCACAGTCCACGACGGTGAAGATGCGGGCGAGTTCCCGGCCCTGCTGCTGCAGCCAGGGCTTGAGCGCCTCCACCTGGTCGATCGGGCTGGCTAGCGGGTCGGCGAGCAGGAACACCGTGGCGCCGACCGGCAACTCCATGACCGGGATCCCCGGTGCCTGCCAGGTCCAGCGGCGCACGTCCGCCTGGGCGAGGGCCGCCAGCCGTCCGTCCTCGGGGCTGGCCGTCTCGCCCCCGGGGAGCAACACGACCACCTTCTCCTCGGCCGTGAAGCCGTTCTCGATGAGGTCGCGCACGATCGCCCGGCGGCCCGAGCCGGGCGTGCCGAGGATAAAATAGACGTTGGGGATCGGGGAGCTCATCTGGGCGCACAGAGGCGCAAAAGCGGCAAAAGACAATCACCCTCTTCCGGGGGAGGCACCAGGCTCCCCGGCAGGGATGAAATTTAGAATTTGAAGGTCCGGTTCTGCGCGGCGTGGCGCATCCAGTGGTCGACCAGCACGAGGGCGGTCATGGCCTCGACGATGACGACGGCGCGCGGGACGACGCAGGGATCGTGGCGGCCGCGGGCCTTGAGCTCCGTGCCGGCGCCGCGCAGGTCCACCGTGCGCTGGGCCTGGAGGATCGTGGCGGTGGGCTTGAAACCGACGCGGAACACGAGTTCCTCGCCGTTGCTGATGCCGCCCTGCACGCCGCCGGAGCGGTTGGTGAGGGTGCCGACCCGGCCGCGCTTGTTGACGAAGACGTCGTTGTGCTGCGAGCCCTTGAGCCGGGTGCCGGCGAAGCCGCTGCCGATCTCGAAGCCCTTGGTCGCGGGCAGGGAAAGCATGGCCTTGGCCAGGTCGGCCTCGAGGCGGTCGAAGACGGGCTCGCCGAGGCCCACCGGGACGCCGCGCACGCGGCACTCGATCACGCCGCCGACGGAGTCGCCCTTGGCGCGCACCTGCTTGATGCGGGCGATCATCTTGGCCGCGGTGGCCGGGTGCGGGCAGCGCACGGCCGAGGCCTCGACCTGGGCGAGCGTGGGGAACTTGGTGAAGGCCGGGGCGGAGATGTCGTGGATCTCGGTGACGAAGGCGCGGACCTCGATCTCGCCGGCCAGGCGCAGGATCTTGCGGGCGACGGCCCCGGCGGCCACGCGGCCGACGGTCTCGCGGGCGGAGGAGCGGCCGCCGCCCCGGTGGTCGCGCAACCCGTACTTGGCGGTGTAGGTGAAGTCGGCGTGGGAGGGACGGAACTTCTCCTTCATCTCGTCGTAAGCCCCCGGACGCTGGTCCCCGTTGCGCACCAGCATGGCCAGCGGCTGACCGGTCGTGCGGCCCTCGAAGACGCCCGAGAGGAACTCGACCGCGTCGGCCTCCTTGCGCGGGGTGGTGATGTCGCTCTGCCCCGGCCGGCGGCGGTCGAGGTCGGCCTGGATCTCGGCCTCGGTGAGCGGCAGGGCCGGCGGACAGCCGTCCACGACGACTCCGACCGAGGGACCATGGCTTTCGCCCCACGTGGAGATTTGGAAGAGTTTGCCGAAGGAATTGGGCACGATGCGGGAAAGGTTGGGGATCCCGGGGAGTCAGGCAAGCCCGGGGAGAAGCCCTGATTAAGCCGCAAACGGAGGCTCCTGGGTGCGCCAACACGTGTCCACCACCCCGGATGTCGGCGTATCGCCCACAGTCCAAGCTGGCTTGCCGAGCCGTAGCCACTCCGTCTACGACGCGTATTCAATAATCCTCGTCCTGGAGAGCCAAGCCGGGCGGCCTTCCTCGCGCCTAGCTCGGCGAAGGCTGGTGCCCCCGGTCCCGAGGGCATTTTGAATGAAGTGAGCCTAATAGATTTACAATTGGCGATCACCGAGGGGAAAACGACCTAAAATCGCCACTGCCAGCCTCAGCCGGGGAGCTTGAATGAGCCCAAACCACGAGCCGAGCCTGCCTATCGATTTGAGTCATTTGACTCATTAGGCTCACCCCCACCCCTCGCCCAACCAATATGTAAGTGCCACTTTAAGGTTAAAGTGGCCACTTAACATCATGCCTAGGTGCGGGCCGCGGGATCGTGAACGAAGATCAGATCCAGTCCGCGGCCGCTGTTCGGCTCGGTATGGTGCTGGGCCAGTCGGCGGCGTTGGCCGCCGATCTGGCTTTGCGGTCCGGAGCGGCCGCGCAGGACGTGCCTTATGCCCGGCTGAGTCAGGTGCTGACGAAAGCTGGCCAGATCATGGCTTGGACCGCCTCAGGCACGGAAATCGGCGGCGAGCATGTGTTGCATGCCCAGGAGCACTAAGTTGGATTCCCTCGTCGGAGGGGACGGTTCTAGAGTAAACTGGGGTTTGCAGCTCCAGCAGAGACAAGGCCCAGGCGGTGCCTGGCGCGGATCTTGAACTCATCCACCACCTCGAAGAGCACCGGCACGACCAACAGACTGAGGCCCGTTGAAGTGATCAGTCCGCCGATCACCGCCAAAGCCATGGGCGCCCGGAAAGAAGAGGTGAGCCCGAAGGTCATCGGCAACATGCCGGCGACCATCGCGACCGTGGTCATGATGATGGGGCGCGCCCGCTTGTGGCAGGCATCGATGATTGCCTCCGTCCGGCCGAGACCAAAATCTCGGCGCGCCATGATCGCGTACTCAACCAGCAGGATCGAGTTCTTGGTGACGATGCCCATGAGCATCACCATGCCGATCAGAGAAGGCATCGACAGTCCGTGACCGAAGAGTGCCAGGGCGCAAAACGCACCCCCGAGCGACAGGGGCAGCGCGGCGAGGATCGTGACCGGCTGCAGAAAGTCGTGGAAGAGCAATACGAGAACCGCATAGATGCAGAAGACGCCGATCGCCATCGCTAGGCCGAAACTGCCAAACAGCTCGCTGAGATTTTCGGCCTCGCCGGATTCGATCCGGTGCACATCGGCCGGCAGGCGTTGGAGGGAGGGCAATCGATCGATTTCAGCCAGGATGTCGCCGGTCGGGCGGCCCTGAGCCTCAATGTCGATGGTGACATTACGGCTGCGGTCGAAGCGATTGATCTGCGTGGGGCCCCCTTCGATGGAGACCTCGGCCACCTGGCCAAGGGGAACGGCTCCACCCTTCCCGGGTACACGGAGGCTCTTGATCACCTCCAACCGTCCGCGCTGGTCCGGCGCAAGCTGCGTGCGAATTGAGATCTGCCGGGTGGACAGGTTGAGCCGGGGCAGGTCCTGATCGTAGTCACCTGTCGTCGCCACGCGCACGGCATCGCCGAGGCTGGAAGCCGTGACGCCCAGTTCGGCCGCCTTGGCGAAATCGGGCCGGACGATGACCTCAGGACGCTGCAGGCTGGCCAGCGAGAGGATGTTGCCCAGATTCGGCAGCGTTCGTAATTCGGCCATCACCTGATTGGCGGTGGCCAGGAGCGAACTCATGTCGTCGCCGGCAAGGACCAGGGAGACCTTTTCGCCCATGCCGCCACCGCCCACGGTAATCCGCACCCCCGGAATGGCCTTCATCTCCTCCCGCAGGATGGCCTCGATCTGCTGCTGCGATCGCTCGCGTTCTCCGGCCGGGGGCAGTTGCAGCGTGAGGGTGGCCTTGCGCACTTCGCCCGCACTGTCCGCCGAGCCAAAGTCGCCTGATCCACCCGCGCCGATCGTCGTGTAAATACACCGCACTTCGGCAATCCCCGCCGCGATCCGGCGTGTCCGCTCGGCCGACCCTAGGGTGTCCTCGAGGCTGCTGCCGGGCGGAAGCTCCACGTTGACGGCAATCTGATCCACATCGTCCGCCGCCATGAAGGTGACCGACAGCAGGGATCCGACCAGCACCGAGGCGGCGAGAAAGGCAGCGGCAGCCACCACGGTCTTCGCCGGATGCGCTAGACAGGCCCGAACCGCTTTCAGGTAGTTGACCATGATCCGGCCATCTGGCCGTTCCGCGGGGGCTTTCGGTTTCAGCAGGTAGGCCGCCATCATCGGCGTGAGCAGCCGTGCGACGAGCAGGGAAAACAGCACCGCGATTGCGGCGGTCCAACCGAACTGGCGGAAAAACATCCCCACGATCCCGCTCATCGCGGCGGTCGGTAGAAAGACGGCGACCAGCGTCAGAGACGTCGCGATCACGGCGAGGCCGATCTCCTCCGCCCCCTCCAAGGCCGCGTCCCGCGGGTTCTTGCCGCCAACCAGGTGCCGCTCGATGTTCTCCACCTCGACGATGGCATCGTCTACCAGCACGCCGACCACGAGGGTCAGGGCCAGCAGGGTGATGGTGTTGAGTTGAAACCCCAGGAGGGACATCACCGCGAAGGTCGGGATGACTGAGAGCGGCAAAGCCACGGCGGAAATGAACGTCGCGCGCCTGTCGCGGAGGAAAAGCCACACCACCACGACGGCAAGAAACGCCCCTTCGTAGAGAGCGTACATGGCCGCATCGTAATTCTGGATGATCGGTTCGATGATGGTGCCGACCTCCCGAATGGTCACGCTGGGATGGAGCTTCGCCACTTCGGTCAACTTGATCCGGGCGCCCTCCGCCACGGCGATCTCGCTCGCCCCCCGGGCGCGCATCACCTGGAAAGTTACCGCGGGTTTCCCGTCGAGCAGCGCGACCTGCCTGCGCTCGGCGGCAGCGTCGAGGATGGTCGCCACGGCGTCGAGCCGGAGGCTGCGTCCATCAGCGAGAGGAACGGTCAGCTTCGCGACGTCGGCGGCGTCGCGCACCGTGCCGACGGTGCGGACCGACTGCTCCAGGCCGCCGATGTCGGTGCGTCCGCCAGGCGCCTCCTGCTGCACGCTGCGGATCACGGACGATATTTCCCCGGCGGTGATGCCCAGTGCGAGGAGTTTGGTTTGATCCAGTTCCACCCGCACCTCGCGCGTGATGCCGCCCAGCCGCATGACCTGGCCGACGCCGTCGACGGAGAGAAGCGCCTTGCTGATCTCGTTGTCGACGAACCAGGACAGATCCGCCTCGTCCATGCCGTTCGACTCGACAGCAAAGGTGATGACGGCCCCACCGACGGTCGTCACCCGCGAGACGATGGGGGCCGGCATTTCTGCGGGTAGCTCGGAGCGGATACCGTCCACGGCATTGCGCACATCGTTCACCGCCTCCTGCACGTCCTTCTCCAGGTTGAACTCCACCATCGTGGTGGAGGCACCGTCATTGACCGTGGAGGTGATGTGCTTGATCCCGCTAACGGTCGCGACCGCATCCTCGATCTTGCGCGTAACCTCGGTTTCCAGCGTCGAGGGCGTGGCTCCGGGCAGCATGGCGGCGACAGTCACCATGGGCAGATCCATGTCCGGGAAGTCCTGCACCGGCAGAACCTTGAAACCCAAGCAACCCGCCACGGTGAGCAGGCCGAACAACAGGATCGAGGGGATGGGCTTCCTGATCGCCCACGCGGAGAAGTTCATGGCCGGTCGACTCCCTCGGCGTCGGACTCCCCCTCGCCTCCGACGGCCGTCTCGTTGGCAACCACCCGGACCGTGTCCCCGTCGTTGAGAAAACTGCCTCCGGACCGCACGATGCGGTCCGCCACCGTCAGGTGTGGGCCCAGGATCTCGACCATTCGGCCGGACCGGCGGCCGGTCAGAACCTTGGCCTGCCGCACCCGGTTGGCGTCATCGACCTTCATGAGATAGTGATAGCCGTCGCGGAAAACCAGGGCCTGCTCCGGCACAGAGAGCGCCGGGGTTGCGGGCAACAGCAGTTCGCCCGTGACGAACATCCCCGCGCGCAGCGGGCCGGGATCAGGCAGGTCGACATACACCAGGCCGTTCAAGGTCCCGGCGTCGACCACCGGTGACACCTGCCGGACAAATCCCGTGAGGTCGGGCTGTCCGGCCACCCGCAGCGTTGCGAGAAGATCGCGGGTAACCCGGGCTAGCTGGTCTGCGGGCACTTGCGCGCGCCATTCGAGGCGGCCCCGCCGGATGAGCCTGAACAGTTCCGTGCCCGGGCCGGTGACGGCCCCGACGGTCGCGGATCGCACCGAGATCACCCCGTCGTCGGGCGCCCGGACCTCGGTGTACAACAGCCGCAGGCGTTGGAGCTGAAGCTGCGCGCGGGCCGAGGCGAGCTGGGCGGCGCCGGCCTTCTCCTCCGCTTCGTATTGCAGGAGGTCGTCCTGACTGAGGCCGCCGGAGTTCCCAAGGCGCCGCGCGCGCGCGGCCTTGTCCCCGGCCCGGGCGGCGACCGCCTCGGCCTGGGCGACCCCTGCTTCGGCCAGGGCCAGATCGGCGGCGGGCCCTTCGGCGTGGAAACGGGCCAGCACCTGCCCCTTGGTGACCACGTCGCCGACATTCACCAGCACGTCCATAAGGCGCAGATCGCCGACTTCGGCCCCGACGACCGACTCCTGCCAGGCCGCGATGCTGCCGTTGGCCTCGATCCGTTCCGGCCAGTTGGCCAGAGCCGGGGCCACGAGTTCGACCGTGAGCGCCGCCTTGGCTTCGGCTGCAGCCGGCGCGTGCGCCCGGCTGCAGCCGGTCAGCAGTGCAGTCGCGCCCAGCAGATGCACGGCGGTGGAGGTCAGAACCCGGCGGATTGTGAACGGAGAGACCTGACGCCTGTCGGAGTCAGGCTGGGTCTCCGCCTCATCCGGCGGACTTTCGTCACCTCCGCCTTGGTCGGTGGCCACCAGCACGACCAGCGCGATTAGGATCACGATGACCGCGATCATGAGATGGGAAGGTCAGTCCGCTCACCGGGCACCAACCACGACGGGTTCAGGGTCATCGGTCAGAACTGGAATTTGAGGCTGAAACTGCCGTAGCCGGCCGCCTTGCCATCGAACTTCATATTCCGATCGTAGTAATCGAAGGTCCGGTTTGCGGTCGTGCCTCCGTCGACCACCACGGAAAGATTCCGGCTGAACTGGTATTCGGCGCTCAGCCCGAGGCGGATCTCCTGAAAGTCCAGGTAGGTGTTGCCCAGCCCGGCGGCCGGTGCCTTGGCAACGTGGTAGGTGCCGCCGTGGAACTTCGCCCCCGCCTTCAGGGTAAGCGCCTCACTGAATTTGTAGGACAGGCCGGTGTCCGGAAACCCGAGTTGCAGGTCCCAACCGGGCGCGAAGCCCCAGCGGACTCCCAGCATGGGGAACACCTTCATGTCGCCCCGCGACATGCCCACGATCCCCACGTTCCAGGAGAAGGTCGGGCTGACCTCCTTCCCGATCATGGCGAAGCCCATGAGCGAGAAACTGTCGCCCGATAGTTTTCCTGAATCAGAGGAAAAGCTGGGGCTGAGCATCGCCATCGCGGACCAGCCGGGCCCGATCTCCTGGGCGAGATCCTTCATGGCCATGAAGTTGAGGCCGAACTCCTCCAACTCCTCCGGGACCGGCACGGCGCCGGTCAGGTCGAACTCGTAGCGCTTCCAGGAGAGTGCGGAGGAGAACATCCAGGAATCGGGCGCCGGCAGCGAGAACGACGCCTCGAACTCGTAGTGGCTGACTCCCACGGAACCGATTTTGCCGTTTCGCTCCACATCTCCGTCGGACGAGAATGAATACGTCGCGGTGACGTCACTCAGCGCGAAGGTACTGGGCGGACCGCCGGGGCCATCCGGGCCACCGGGTTGGGCGGAAAGTCTGGCCGGGGCGAGACCTGCGGTCAGAACGAGCGCAACAGAGAGGAGAAGGGCCGAACCGCGCGGTGCGTGGCCCCGTGGACTGGGTTTTGTGGAGTGGTTCATTCGCCCAACTCTGTCTGTTCCCTGTCGCCAATGTCCCCGCCGAGAGTGCAAAAGATTGTTTCCGGAGGCCCGCTTGGAAACAACTTGTTACACATTCAGGTCTCCCTTCTGCGGCGGGGTCCGCCTATTCTCGAATAAAGCAACACCATGGAAACCCAGCCGAAGCTCCTTATCGTGGAGGATGATACCCGGACGCGCCTGCTGCTGGAGCGTTACCTCAAGGAACAGGGTTTCCCGGTGCTCTCCTTGTCTGGCGGCCGGCGCGTCGACGAGACCTTGGCGGCTCAGCCGGTCAAACTGATCATTCTCGACCTGATGTTGCCGGGCGAGGACGGGCTCTCCCTCTGCCGCCGGCTGCGGGCAAGGGGCGAGGACGTGCCCATCATCATTCTGACGGCCAAGGGGGATGAGGTGGACCGGGTGGTGGGACTTGAGGTCGGCGCCGACGACTACGTGGCAAAGCCTTTCAGTCCCCGCGAACTTGTGGCGCGGATCAACGCCGTCCTTCGCCGACGCAACCCGGCGGCGGTTCACGGGGCGCCCTCCCCGATTTCCCAGGTGGTGCGCTTTGGCCCCTGCGAGCTGAACTTCGGGACCCGTGAACTGAGCCGCGAGGGTAAGACGCTCGTCATGAGCACCGGGGAGTTTGCCGTGCTGGAAGCGCTCGCCCGGCATCCGCATGTGCCGCTCTCTCGCGACCGATTGATGGATCTGGCCCGGGGGAAGGAACAGGGGGCCCACGACCGCAGCATGGATGTGCAGGTCTCGCGGGTGCGCCGCCTGATAGAGGACGATTCGTCGAAACCACGCTACATCCAGACCGTGTGGGGTTTTGGCTATGTGTTCGTGCCCGATGCCCCCGCCACGCCATGAAATTCTTCCCCAAGACTCTCCTCGGCCGCACCGCACTCTACCTCGGGGCCCTGTTCTTTCTTGTACAGGCGCTCTGGTTCGCGACCGCCCGGTATCTCCTGGAGACCCAAATCAAACCCGCCTACGGGCAGCAGATCATTGACATGGTCGCCATGGCCCAAGCGCTGGTTGAAGGTCAGCCGCCAGGCACCGACCTCACATCGATCGAAACGCTGCGGCTGCCATCGTTGGGAGCATTGGAGATTGTCTCAGACTCCCAGCCTCGACCCGACCTGATCCCTCATGACGGCCACGATATCCCGGGAGATTTGAGCGCAAGCCTGCAGCAGCGATTCGGTCCCTCCGCCCTTTTCCTGCGGGAAAAGGATGTGGAGATAACGTGGCTGCGTTTTCCGGCGCGGGGACAATATTTCTGGCTCAAGTTCCTGACTGAGCCCGACCAAAACGCCATCACCTCCGCCAAGTTTCTGCTGATCTCGGTGCAGCTTGCCCTGGCCGTGGGCGGAGCCTACTTGATCGTTTTTCGGCTTACGAAAAAGCTACGGTATGTCACCGAAGCCGCCAAGGAGATCGGTCGCGGCAAGCCTCCCGGGATCCTGGAGGTGAGCGGGCCGGAGGAAATCCGTGCACTCTCTGATGGCTTCAACCAAATGTCGCGGGATCTGATCAAGCTCGAGGCGGACCGCCGGCTCATGCTCGCGGGTATCTCGCACGATCTCAGGACCCCGTTGACGCGCCTGCGAATCGCCGCCGAACTCAACCACAGCAACGATGGCCCGGCGATGGTCCACGACATCGAGGACATGGACGCGATCCTCCGGCAGTTTCTTGATTATGCGCGCGACGGCAGCGAAGAGCCTCCTGCCGAGCACGACCTCAATGCCCTCATCAGGGAGACGGTCGGGCGCTATGCGGCGCGCGACCAGATGGTGAAAACCGATCTCGGCGCGGTGCCGCCGTTCCCCTTCCGGAGAAACTCGATGCGACGTGTCCTGGACAATCTGATCGATAACGCCGTGCGGTATGGCAAGAAGGGGGTGCGGGTGACAACAACCTGCAACGCGGAGATAATATCGATCACCGTTACTGACTCCGGGCCCGGGATTCGCAGCGGTCATCCTGCAGACTATATCAAGCCCTTCGCCCGGGAAGATGTGTCGAGGTCAGAACGGGGCGCAGGGCTCGGCCTGGCCATCGTGGACCGGGTGGTGCGTCTTCACCATGGCTCGTTGTGCTTGGAGAACACGAGCGAAGGTGGATTGCGGGCCACGATCGAGCTTCCATACCGTCCTTAGGACGGCTCCAGGAATGGGAGCTAGCCGGAGTGAGGAACCACCTAATCACGCCTCATTCGAGGCGCGGAAATTGCGGATTCGTTTGCCAGATCCCGAAGCGTTTCTACGCGATAACCTGAACAAATTCCTCTCAGATTAGAATCAACGCGTTTGGAATAGCGCTCAATCCAAGCACTTAGACAGAACACCTAATCCGCTCGAAGTCGTTCAAGTGGCGCCGACCGGGGTGTGCCCCCGTCCGGAATTGAACCGGAATCACACGTTTAGGAAACGCGCGCTCTATCCATTTGAGCTACAGGGACCGAACCTGCGGCGGAAGTTGCCGGAGTCGGGCTCGCTCTGCAAGCCGGCGGAACCGCCTCAGTTGGCCGGCGGGGCCTCGTCGGCCGGGGGCTCGGCGGGGGCCTCCGGCTCCTCGGTCGCGGGGGTGCCGGCCTCAGGCGTGGGCTCAACCGGCGGGGTTTCGCCCTGGGGGGCGGGGGGATTGTTGTCGGCGGGCGGTGTCGACTCGGCCGGGTTCGGCTCGCTCGGCTCCGTCTCGTCGGCCGGGGTCTCCGGGGTCGAGGGGATCTCGGTGGTGGGGATCTCCGGCAGGGCCTCGCCCGCCGGCGGGGTCACGCTCTCATCATTGAGCAGCTCGGCAAAAGAGGTGGAGGGACCAACCAGGTTGGACGGACGGCCATAGTCGGTCGAGGTGAAGACGCCGGGCACAAAGATCTGCCACTGGCTGCCGCCATTGGCGAGCACCGGGTCGCCACCCGCGCCGAGCCACATGTCGCCGCTGTCGCCGACGCCCAAGTAGAGGGGGGTGAAGAGCGCGCCGACGGACGGGGTGCCGGCCGGGAGGGAGAGCAGGGCCACCGGGAGGTTGGCAGCCATGGCCACGAAGTTGGGCAGGAGGGGATCGTCACCGACCAGCGAGGATTCGCCATCTTCGGAGTTGCCCGGATCCGCGGCGCTGCTGCCCGGCGCGGGTGGCGGCGGCTTGAGCTCATCGCTATGGGAAATGGAGTCGTCGCCGCCACCGCCGAAGATGTTGTCGTCACCCTGGCCGCCGTAGAGGTTGTCGTCGTTGCCGTTGCCCTGCAGCAAGTCGGTGCCGACCTGGCCGTGGAGGCTGTCGTCGCCCGCCTCACCGTAGATGTTATCCGACTCACCGATGTCGTCCGGCGAGGACGGGACCGTGTAGTCGAGTAGGGCAAAGCCGCGGACGATGATCCGCATGGTGCCGGCCGCGTCGTAGGCGAAGGTCAGGAAGGCGCCGATGGAGACCCCGTTCAGGCCGACCAGGCGGAGGATGTCGGCGTTGTCGCCCAGGATCACATCGGCATCGCGGGCGCGGCCGTCGAGCGAGGCGTCGCCCATGTCCTCGAAGGCGGCGGCGGTGCCGTTGCCGCCGAAGATGGTGTCGGCGCCGTCCGGCCGGAGGTTGCGGTTGTTCAGGCCGTACATCGAGGAGCTGCCGCCCACGATGTCGTCCTGGCCGAGGCCGCCAAAGATCAGGTCATCGCCGCCGTTACCCTCGATGTAATCGTCGGCATCGGTGGCGGCGCCGGCCCACGGGCTGGTGGTGAAGAGGGCGAGCGCGGCGGCGCGGGCCGCGGCGCGATCGAGGGTGCCATCGGCGGCGGCGGCCGCGGCGAAGGTGGCGTCGCCGTGGATGAAGTCATCACCCAGCTGGCCGAAGAGCATGTCGCCGCCAGCGCCACCCACGAGCTGATCGGCGCCGTGGAGGCCGGCGGCCGTGTCAAAGGCGTGGTCGAGAATGAGCACGGCGCGTTCCTGGATGCCGGTCGGCCAGGATTGCGGGGTGTCGGTCACGAGGAAGTTGCCGCGGTCGTCGAAGAGGGCGGTGCCGGCCAGGGCGCGGGCGCGCGGGCTGACGTTGCTGCCGGTGCGAAGGATCGAGGCGTTGTCGCCGGCGACCACATCGAAGCCGGCGCCCGCGTCGATCAGGTCGTCGCCATCCTGGCCGAGGGTCACATTGTGGCCGCCGATCAGGTCATCATCGCCGTCGCCGCCGAGGAGGATGTCGTCACCCTGCTGGCCGAAGACGATGTCGTCACCCGCGTCGGCGAAGACCACGTCATCCCCCGCCACGCTGCGGCCGTCGGCCCCCGTGTTCTGGGTGGAGATGGCGGTGAAGGTGAAGGGATCGAGCGGCTGGGCGAGCGGCAGGAGGGCGAGGTCAATCGCGCCGGCGACCCGGACATGGTCACCAAAGATCAGGTCGTTGCCCGCGCCGCCGTGGAGGGTGTCGCCCGCGGTGCCGCCGATGATCAGGTCCTGGCCCGTGCCGGTGAAGATCAGGTCCACGCCGCCATCGGCGAAGGCCGTGGACTCGACGAGGGTCAGCGCGCCGAGCTCCTGGATGATGAGGGCATGGTCGCCCACGACCACGTTGTTGCCGTTGCCGGCGTCGATCCAGTCGGCGCCCGTGCCCGCCACGATGCGGTCGTCGCCGCCGCCGGTCGTGATCGTGTCGGCTCCGCCGATTTCCGGGGTGGTGGGCGTGAGCGTGGCGAACACACCGCCGAGGAAGGTGATGGTGGCCTGGTCGCCGGCCACAACGTTGTTGCCGTCGCCGGCCACGATGACGTCGCCCGCCGTGCCGCCGATGATGATGTCGTTGCCGCTGCCCGTGGTGATCGTATCAGCGCCACCAGTGGCGGGAGCCAGCACCGCGAGGTTCACCGCCACCCCACTGGTCAGGGTCAGGATGGCGTTGTCGCCGGCGATCAGGTTGTGGCCGTTGCCCGCCGTGATCGTGTCCAGGCCGTGGCCGCCGATGATGATGTCGGCGCCCTCGCCGGTGGTGATGCTATCCGCGGCACCCGCGGCGAAGTCCGTGGAGGTGATTTCCGCCAGGACTCCCGCGGCCAGCGTGATCATGCCTTCGTCGCCCAGGATAACATTGTCGCCGTCGCCGGCGGTCACCGTGTCGGTGCCGTCGCCCGCCAGGATAACGTCGCGACCGGCGCCGGTGGCGATGGTGTCGTTGTCCGAGTTTTCCGGGGTCAGGGTCTGGAAGAGCTCGGCCAGCCCGCTGCTGTACAGCGCGGTGCCGTTGTCGCCGAAGACCACATTGTCGCCGTTCCCGGCATTGATGTTGTCGAGACCAAAGCCACCGAAGACGAGGTCGTTGCCCGAGCCGGAGGTCACGGTGTCGTTGGCGCCCAGATCCTCCGCCAGAGAGAGGGCCTCGGCCAGGCGGCCGGCGCTATCGTAGGTCAGTTCGCCTTCGTCGGCAAAGATCGTGTTGTTGCCATCGCCGGCCGCGACCACGTCGACGCCCGCACCCGCCAGGATCGTGTCGTTGCCCGAACCGGTGGTGATCGTGTCGTTGTTGGCGTCCTCCGGGGCGAAGCTGCCGAAGTACACCGGCACCGTGGCCAGCCACTCCGCCTCGCCGTTATCACCGAAGACCAGGTTGTCGCCGTCCCCGGCGTTGATCGTGTCCGTGTCCGTGCCACCGAAGACGATGTCATCCCCGGAGCCGGCCGTGACCGTGTCCGCGGCCCCCTGGTCGGATTCCAGCGTCGTGGCCAGCTCAAGGTTGCCATCGGCATCGTAAGTGAGCTCGCCCTCGTCGGCGAAGACCGTGTTGTCGCCGTCGCCAGCCGTGACCTCGTCGGCGCCTGCGCCGGCCAGGATGATATCGCGGCCGGAACCGGTGCGGATGACGTCGTCGTTGGCCGAGGCGTAATCGTAGGTGCCGAAGTAAACCGGAACGCCGGCCAGCCACTCGGCCTCGCCGTTGTCGCCGAAGACCAGGTTGTCGCCGTCGCCGGCATCGATGTTGTCTGCGTCCGTGCCACCGAAGACGATGTCGTTGCCGGAACCGGTGGTGACCTCGTCGACCGCGCCCTGGTCGGAATCCAGCGTGGTGGCCAGCTCAAGGATGCCGTCGGCGTCGTAAGTGAGTTCGCCCTCGTCGGCGAAGACCGTGTTGTCGCCGTTGCTCGCATCGACAATGTCGGCGCCCGCACCGGCGAGGATGACGTCATCGCCCTCGCCCGTCGTGATGACGTCGTCGGCCGAGTTCTCGGTCGAGAAGGTGGTGAAGTGGACCGGCACGCCCGCCAGCCAGGTAGCCTCGCCGTTGTCACCGAAGATGAGGTTGTCGCCATCGCCGGCCGTGATCTCGTCCTCGGCCTTGCCGCCGACCACGATATCGTCGCCCGCGCCGCTGGTGACCGTGTCGGTGCCGCCGGAAGTCTCATCCAGCGAGAGCAGGTGCTCCAGGATGCCGTCGGCGTCGTACTCCAGCTCGCCCTCGTCGGCGAAGATCGTGTTGTCACCGTTGCCCGCCGCGACCTCGTCGGCGCCCGCGCCGGCCAGGATGATGTCGTCGCCCTCGCCCGTCGTGATGACGTCGTCGGCCGAGTTCTCGGTCGAGAAGGTGGTGAAGTGGACCGGCACGGTGACCAGCCAGGTGGCCTCGCCGTTATCGCCGAAGACCAGGTTGTCGCCGTCGCCCGCGGTGATGGTGTCGGCATCTCTGCCGCCGACCACGATATCCCGGCCGGCGCCACTGGTGATCGTGTCACCCGCACCCTCGGACGGGGCCAGGCTCCGGACGAGGTTGAGGTCGCCGACGGAGGAGAAGGTCACCTCGCCGTGGTCGCCGAGGATGACGTTGTCGCCCTCGCCGGCGGTGAGCGTGTCGGCGCCGAGGCCGCCGATGATGAAATCATTGCCGGTACCGGTGGTGACGGTGTCGTCGCCGCCGATGGCGAAGTCGGTCGAGACCGCCGACCGGAGGTCGCCCTCGACAAAGTCGAGCGTGCCATGGTCGCCAATCACCAGGTTGTTGCCATTGCCCGCGGTGATCGTGTCCGTGGCCGCCCCGCCGATGATGAGATCGTCACCGGCACCCGTCGAGATGGTGTCATTGGCGCCGTAGGTCGCCTCCAGGCTGCGCGCCAGGTCGTAACGGCCGGCCGCGGTATAGATCACCTCGCCGTGGTCACCGAGGACGACGTTGTCACCCTCGCCGGCGGTGAGCGTGTCGATGCCCAGGCCACCGATGATGAAGTCGTCGCCGGCACCCGTGGTGATGGCGTCGCCGCCGCCGATGGCGAAGTCGGTCGAGACCGCCGACCGGAGGTCACCCTCGACGAAGTCGAGCGTGCCGTGGTCGCCGATCACCAGGTTGTTGCCATCGCCCGCGGCGATCGTGTCCGTGGCGGCGCCACCGATGATGAGGTCGTTGCCCGAACCGGTCGTGATGGTGTCATTGGCCCCGAAGGTCGCCTGGAGGCTGCGCGCCAGGTCGTACCGGCCGCTGGCGGTATAGTAGACCTCGCCATGGTCGCCCAGGACCACGTTGTCCCCCGCGCCGGCGGTCAGCGTGTCCGTGCCCAGGCCGCCGATGATGAAGTCGACCCCGGCGCCCGCGGTGATGGTGTCGTTGCCGCCGACGGCGAAGTCGGTCGAGACCGCCGAGCGGAGGAGGCCCTCGTCAAAGTCGAGCGTGCCATGGTCGCCGATCACCAGGTTGGCGCCGTCACCCGCGGTGATGTCATCGCCGGCCGCGCCGCCCAGGATCAGGTCGTTGCCGGCCCCGGTCGTGATGGAGTCGGCGGCACCGGCGGAGGCCTCAAGGGTCCGCGCCAGGTCGTACTTGCCGGCGGCCGTGTAGGTAACCTCGCCATGGTCGCCGAGGACGACGTTGTCCCCGGTCCCGGCGGTGAGGGTGTCGGAACCGAAGCCACCGATGATGAAGTCGACGCCGGTGCCCGCGGTGATGATGTCGTTCCCGCCGATGGCGAAGTCGGTCGAGATCGCCGAGCGGAGGAGACCCTCGTCGAAGTCGAGCGTGCCATGGTCACCGATCGCCAGGTTGGCGCCGTTGCCCGCGGTGATGTTATCGCCGCCCGCGCCGCCCAGGATCAGGTCGTTGCCGGCCCCGGTCGTGATGGTGTCGGCAGCACCGATGCTCGCCTGCAAGGTGCGCGCCAGGTCGTACTTGCCGGCGGCGGTGTAGGTGACCTCGCCATGGTCGCCCAGCACCACGTTGACGCCCTCACCGGCGGTGAGCGTGTCGGAACCAAGGCCGCCGATGATGAAGTCGTCGCCCGCGCCGGTGGTGATGTCGTCGTCCCCGCCGATCGTGAAGTCCGAGGAAATCGCCGAGCGCAGGAGACCCGCGTCGAAATCGAGCGTGCCGTGGTCGCCAAGGACCAGGTTGTTACCGTCACCCGCCGTGATGGTGTCACCGGCTGCGCCGCCCAGGATCAGGTCGTTGCCCGCTCCGGCCGTGATGGTGTCGGCGGCACCGGCCGTCGCCTCAAGGGTCCGCGCCAGGTCATACTCGCCGGCGGTCGTGTAGGTGACCTCACCATGATCGCCGAGCACCACGTTGTCGCCCTCGCCGGCGGTGATGGTATCCGTACCCAGGCCGCCGATGATGAAGTCGTCGCCGGCACCCGCGGTGATGGTGTCGTTGCCGCCAATCGCAAAGTCGGAGGAAAGCGCCGAGCGCAGGAGACCCGCGTCGAAGTCGAGCGTGCCATGGTCGCCGAGCACCAGGTTGTTCCCGGCACCGGCGGTGATGGCGTCGTTGCCCGCGCCACCCAGGATCAAGTCATTGCCGGCCCCGGTCGTGATGGTGTCGGCAGCGCCGGCGGAGGCCTCAAGGGTACGCGCCAGGTCGTACGCGCCGGCGGCGGTATAAGTGACCTCGCCATGGTCGCCCAGCACCACGTTGACGCCCTCACCGGCGGCGAGCGTGTCGGAACCGAGGCCGCCGATGATGAAGTCGTTGCCGGCACCCGTGGTAATCTCGTCGTCCCCGCCAATCGTGAAGTCGGAGGAAATGGCCGAGCGCAGCAGGCCGGCGTCGAAGTCGAACGTGCCATGGTCGCCGATCACCAGATTGGCGCCGGCGCCCGCGGTGATCTCGTCGCCGCCCGCGCCGCCCAGGATCAGGTCGTTGCCGGACCCGGTGGTGATGGTGTCGGCGGCACCGGCCGAGGCCTCAAGGGTCCGCGCCAGATCATAAGCGCCGGCGGCCGTATAAGTGACTTCGCCATGATCGCCGAGCACCACGTTGACACCCTCGCCGGCGGTGAGCGTGTCGGAACCGAGGCCACCGATGATGAAGTCGTCACCGGCACCCGCGGTGATGGTATCGTCGCCGCCGATCGTGAAGTCGGAGGAAAGGGCGCTGCGGAGGACCCCGGCGATGAAGTCGAGCGTGCCGATGTCGCCGATGATCAGGTTGTCGCCCTCGCCCGCGGTGATCTCGTCGCCGGCCGCGCCGCCGATGATCAGGTCGTCGCCGGCGCCCGCCGTGATGATATCACTGTCGCCGTCGGCCGGGGCGAGACTGCGGGCCAGGTCGTAGCCACCGTCGCTGGCGATGATGATCTCGCCGCTGTCGCCGAGGACCAGGTTGTCACCCTCGCCGGCCTCGATGATGTCCGCCGCCAGACCGCCGACGATGATGTCGTCGCCGCTGCCCGCCGTGATGAGATCGGCTCCGCCGACCGTCATGTCGAGCGAGGTCACCGTGATGGCATCACCCGTGCCGCGTTCAATTTGACCGTGGTCGCCGAGGATCACCGCAAAGCCGTCGCCGGCCTCGATGATGTCGTCGGCGTCGCCGCCGAGGATCCAGTGCGTGCCGGAGCCGGTGACAATCAGATCGAAGGAGCCGGTGGTGGCGTCCAGCGTGGTCGCGTCAACCAGCGTGGTGCCGGTGACGTTGACCCGGCCCTGATCGCCCACGAGGACGTTGGTGCCGCCGAGGGTGGTGATGCTGTCGGCGCCGAAGCCGCCGATGACGATGTTGTAGCCGTCGCCGGCCTCGATCAGGTCGCTGTCGCCGGTGCTGGTGGTCGAGGCCACCTGGCTCAGGATCCCCGCCGTGAAGGTGATCGTGCCGTGGTCGCCCAGGACCACGTTGGTGCCGTCGCCCGGGGTCAGGAGATCGCCGGCAATGAGGGTATCGGCCGCGCCGCCACCAAGGAGGTAATCCGTGCCGGTGCCGGCACCGCCGATGATCAGGTCGAGGTAATCGCCGGAGGAGGATTCGATGACAGTGAAGAGGAAGGAGGCGGTCTCGATGCGGCCTTCGTCACCGAGGACGACGTTGTCGCCTTCCCCGGCGTTGACGCCATCGGCACCCGCGCCGGCGATGATCAGGTCGGCGCCGAAGCCGCCGGTGATGAGGTCGTCGCCGCCGATGTCGAGGTCGCCGGAGGTGACCCGGGTCGTGGTAAGGACGGAGCCGTTGAGCGCGCGGAGGATCGCGCCATGGTCGCCGAGTACGGTGTTGGCGCCCTCGCTGAACGCGAACGGACCGACGCCGACGGTGAGCTGGTCGTGGCCGCCACCGCCGAGCACCACGTCGCTACCCGAGGCCGTGAAGATGATATCGTTGCCGTCAGCCGTGGCATCGGCGCTGACCAGGCTGGTGGCGTGGCCGGCGGTGAAGTCCACCTCGCCCTGGTCGCCGAAGGCGACGTTATCGCCCTCGCCGGCGTCGATGAAGTCGTCACCCCGGCCACCCAGGACGAAGTCATCGCCCGTGCCGGTGTAAATCTCATCCATGCCGCCGGAGGCGGAGGTTGCCTCGAGGTTGACCGTGAGGGCGCCGCTGAAGGTGGCGCTGCCGGTGTCGCCGAAGACGATATTGTCACCGTGGCCGGCGGTGATGAGGTCCGCGCCCTCGCCGCCGAGGATAGTGTCGTCGCCATCACCCGTGGTGATGATGTCGTCACCGCCGTCGGCCGGAGCGGTGGTCGCCATCGAGACCGGCAGACCGCCCTCGATGGTCACGGTGCCGGAATCGCCGAAGACGATGTTCGAACCCTCGCCGGCGTCGATCGTGTCATCGCCCATGCCACCGAGGATCACATCGAGGCCGGCTCCGGTCGTGATCTCGTCGTCATCGCCGGTGGCCTCATCGGTCGAGGTGGCGGTGATATCGTCCGTGGCGCTGTCGCGAGTCACATCGCCGTGATCACCCAGGACCACGTTATCACCATCACCCGCCGTGATCGTATCGAGACCGAGGCCGCCGATCAGGGTGTCGAGGCCCGCGCCGGTGGTGATCTCGTCGTTGCCGCCAATCGTGAAGTCGGTGGCCGTGAAGGTGAAGGCCGTGGCGGACGTGATGCTGAAGTCGCCATGGTCGCCGGCGACGGCGTTATCGCCCTCGCCCGCCGCGATGATGTCACCGGCCTCGCCGCCGAGGATGAAGTCGCGCCCGCCGAGGGTCGTGATCGTGTCCACATCGCCATCAACCGAGACCATCGAGACGGCGTCGGTGACGATGTTGGCCGCCAGGGTGAGGGTGCCATGGTCGCCGAGGACGACGTTGTCCCCTGCCCCGGCCTGAATGTTGTCAAGGCCGGTGCCACCGAGGATCAGGTCGCGGCCGCTGCCGGAGGTGATCGTGTCGCCGCCGCCACCGGTAAGGAGGGACTCGACGAGGGTGACGAGGCCATCCGTCAGCGTGACCTCGGCATGATCGCCGACCACGGTGTTGTCGCCCTCGCCGGCGGCGAGGATGTCCGCGCCGAGGCCGCCCAAGATGTAATCGGAACCGGTACCACCGGTGATGGTGTCGACGTCGCCGGTCGCCGAATCGACGGTGAAGGCGAACAGGTCGTCGCGGATGATGCCGTCGGTCAGGTCGTCCGGACCGCCGCCGCCGAGGATGGCGACCGCGTCGCCGTTGGTATCAAGGTAATGGACCCGGCCGCGGTCGCCGAAGAGGATGTCACCGCCGCTGCCACCCTCGATGGTGTCACTGCCGGCACCGCCGAAGATCACCAGCGGGAGGCTGGAGGCGGACGCGTCGACCGTGTCATCGCCATCTTCGGTGTTTAGGACGAAGAAGCCGTCAACCAGCGCGTCGAGGGTGACGGTGACGTCGTCGTCGCCCGTGTTGGTATTGAGGGTGGTGGTCGTCCGGGTGCCGGAGCGGGTGTCGGAGCCGGTCACGACGATCACATCGTCGCCGCGGCTGGTCCAGATGGTTACCCCCGGGGTGAAATCGCCGTCCGAGGCCGCGGCCTGGTAGGTGATGAGGGCCGGCGCCATGCCGCTGATGGAGTTGGCCGTGATCGTAAGGGCGGTGTCGCCCACGGTGGCCGCCTCGTCGCTGACCATGAGGAGATTACGGCCGGAGTCGGCGTAGAGGTTCAGCGTGCCGGTGATCAGGTCGAGGTGGCCGGTGAGGAAGTCGGTGCTGGTGCCGGTGGTGAGGGCGGCGGAGGAGGAGACGTAGATCCGGTCGTCGCCATCCTGGGTATTGAGGGTGGTGACCGCCGTGGTGCCCTGCACGTTGAAGACATCGTCCCCGGAGCCGAGGTCGATGTTCAGGGTCTCGATGCTGGTGTAGTCGATGCCCGCCGCCATGCCGAGGCCGCGGAGCGTGGAACCGGTCAGGGTGCCGGTGTTGCCGGCGGTGTCGTTGCGGTCGTCGACGTTCACCGTGTCGGTGCCGCCGCCGGTCAGCGTCAGGAGGGCGGAGATGTCGTTCAGGTGGCCACCGGTCGTCGGCATGTCGCTGCCAATATTGACGGTGTTGGTGTCCGTCCCGGTGTAGACGTTGGTGGCACCGGCGATGGTGCGGATGTTGGTCGTGTCGTCGCCGGCGTTCGTATAAAGGTTGGTCGTGCCGACATGCGTGCTTTCGATGCGGAAGGTGTCGCCGCCGGAGCCCAGCCGGATGTTCAGGGTCTCGATGCTGGTGTAGTCGATGCCGTTGCCCAGGCCGAGACCGGTCAGCAGGGAGGCGGTCAGATTGCCGGTGTTGCCGAGGGTGTCGCCGGTGTCGTCGACGTTCACCGTGTCGGTGCCGCCGCCGTCAAGGGTCAGCAGGTCGAGGCCGGAGATCGCGTTCACATTGCCGCCGGTGGTGGGCATCAGGCTGCCAACGTTGACGAGGTTGGTGCCGGTGCCGGTGGTGAGGTTGGTCAGGCCGGCGGTGGTCCGGATGTGGACGGTATCGTCGCCGTTGTTGGCGTTCAGGTTGGTCGTGCCGGCGTGAGTGCTCTCGATCGTGAAGGTGTCGCCGCCGGCGCCGAGGTGGAGGTTGGCGGTGGTCAGCGTACCGTAGGTGATGACGCCGGTCATGTTCAGGCCGCTCAGCACCGTGGAAGTCAGGTTACCCGTGTTGGCCAGGGTATCGCCGGTGTCGTCGACGTGGAGGATGCCGCCGTTGGCATTGCCATGGACATACAGGTTGGCGCCGATGCTGTTGACGTTGCCGCCGGTGTCACCGAGGCCAGCGTTGGTACCGACGTAGACGTTATCGACCCCGGCGCCGGTGTTGATGGTCGTCACCCCGGCAATGGTGCGCACATTGATTCGGTCGGCACCATTGTGCGAGTGCACCGTGGTCGTACCCGTGTGCGTGCTCTCGATGGTGAAGATGTCGTCGCCCGAACCGAGACTGATGTCGAGCTCCTCAATGCTGGAGTAGCTGATGCCGGAGGACATGCCCAGGCCGGTCAGGAGCGTGGAAGTCAGGTTGCCCGTAATGTTGGCGGCCGAGTCGGAAGTATCGTTCACGTTCACCGTGTCGGTGCCGCCGCCGGTCAGGGTCAGGAGGGCGGAGATGCCATTCACGTTGCCGTTGGTCGTGGGCATCGCGCTGCCGACGTTGACCGTGTTGGTGTCGGTGCCGGTGGTGACGTTGGTGGCGCCGGCAATGGTGCGGATGTTGATCGTGTCGTTGCCGGCGTTGGCGTTCAGGTTGGTCGTGCCGACGTGCGTGCTCTCGATCCGGAAGGTGTCGCCGCCCGAGCCCAGGTCGACGTTCAGGGTCTCGATGCTGGCGTAGGTGATGCCGGAGGCCATGCCCAGGCCGGTCAGGGCCGTGGCGGTCAAATTGCCGGTGTTGCCCGCCGTGTCGCCGGTGTCGTCCACGTTCAACGTGTCGGTGCCGCCGCCGGTCAGGGTGAGGAGAGCCGAGATGCTGTTCACGTTGCCACCGGTGGTGGGCATCGTGCTGCCGACGTTCACCGTGTTGGTGTCGGTGCCGGTGGTGATGTTGGTGGCGCCGGCGATGGTGCGGACGTTAATCGTGTCGTCGCCGGCGTTGGCGTTCAGGTTGGTCGTGCCGGCGTGCGAGCTCTCAATCGTGAAGGTGTCGCCGCCGGAGCCGAGGTGGAGATTGACCGTGGTCAGCGTGCCATAGGTCAGTGTGCCGGTCATGCCCAGGCCGCTCAGGACCGTGCTGGTCAGGTTGCCGGTGTTGCCGAGGGTGTCACCCGTGTCGTCGACGTGGAGGATGCCGCCGGTGGCGTCGCCATTGACGGTGAGGTTGGCGCCGATGCTGTTGACGTTGCCGCCGGTGTCACCCGCCCCGGCGTTGGTACCGACGTAGATGTTATCCGCGGCCGCCCCGGCGTTGATGGTCGTCACGCCGGCGATGGTGCGGACGTTCACGCGGTCGGCGCCGTTGTGGGTGTTCACCGTCGTGGCGCCGGTGTGGGTGGTCGCGACCGTGAGGGTGTCGGCGCCCGAGCCGAGGGAGACGTTGAGGGTGTCGACGCCGTAGTAGTTGATCCCGGCGATGCGCTGGGTGGTAGTGATGGCACCACCGGTGAGGGAGGCGGTGTCGAGGTCGAGGGTCACAGCCTCACCGGCCAGCGCGCCCTGGAAGTTGATGATGAACTCGTCGCCCACGCGCTCGGCGAAGGCGGAGCGATTGCCGTAAACGGAGCCGAGGGCCGTGCCGACGGTGCTGTCACCGTGAATGGTCGTCTGCTGCTCGGCGAAGTGGGCGCGGAAGAGGGCCCAGAGGGCGCCGGTGATGTCGTCGTCGGAGGCGTTCCAGGCCAAATCGGTCGTCCACTTGCCCTCGTAGCCGAGGCGGAAGGTACCGCCGGTGGCATCCACCCGGAAGCTGACGGCCTGGTTGACCGTGGCGAGGTCGGAGGTCATCTCGAGGCCGGTCAGGGTGGTGCGGGTGAGCAGACCCGTGTTGCCGTCGAGGTCGCCGCGGTGGTTGACGTTGGCAACATCGGTATCGGCGCCGCCGTCCATGGTCAGGTGGGCGGCAAGGCTGGTCAGCACGCCGGTCGCATCGGTGGCGGAACCCACGTTAAAGGTATCGTCGCCGGCGCCGCCGAGGAGGATGGTGTGGCCGGAAATAGTCCGGACATTGATGGTGTCACCGCCGCCCCCGGCGTCCAGGACCGTGCGGCCGGGCCCGGTGTTCTCGATGGTAAAGGTGTCGGCGCCCGAGCCCAGGTTGATCACGAACTCATCGAGATCGGAATAGTCCACATAACCCTCGCCGCCACCGCTGGCGGTCATGCCGAGGCCGGAAAGGCGGGTCGCCGTAAGCGTACCGGTATTGGTGACCGTGCTGCCCTCATTGCGGACCCAGAGACGGTCGATCGTCAGGTCCTCGTCCACCAGAAGGTTCACGTTGCCAACGTCGGGGAGCGGGCCGGTGTCTTCGCCCGGCAGGCCGATGCCGGCCTCAAGCGGCGGAACGCCATCGCCGACGCCGCCGACGATGGTGATAAAGGAGTCGATCGCAGTCAGCTCGTAGACCGGCGTGAAGGTCACGGTGTCAAGGATCGGGTCGCCGCTGCCATCGACTTCCGCCTCACCGCTGCTATTAACGCGAATGACCTGGACCGGGTCCGGCGCCCCGCCGAGGTGGATGGTGTCGGAACCGAGGCCGCCGACCACCTCGACCTCGAGGCCGAGGGGCGCGCCGAGGATCCAGATGTTGTCGTTGCCCTCGGCGGCGTAGATCGCGAGGCGCTCGATGTTCGTGAAGGTCACGTTCAGGCCCATGCCGTAAATGCCGGTGGGCGTGAGGATGATGGTGTCGGAGAACTCCGTGGCGATGGCCACGATCGTGTCGGTGCCACTGCCGCCATCGATCCTGACCGGCGCGTTGACGGCGTAGCTGACGTTGTTGGCACCGCCGCCGGTGGAGACATTAGTGGCGCCGCGCTGAGGGTCGTAGCCCTCCGGACCCTCGGAGGAGCCGGCCAAGGCGAAGGCGCGGATGGTAAAGGTGTCGTTGCCGTCGCCGCCGTCGAGTTCGAGGACCGCGCGGTTGTGGAAGATGACAAAATAGTCTTCGCCCGTGCCGCCGACGATCGTGAGCTTCTTGCTCACGCCGTGGCTGAGCAGGCCACGCGTGGTGGCCAGGAGGTCACCGGTCTCAAAGCCTTCGCCGGTGAAGCTGTTGCCGAAGACCTGGCCGATCCGGTAGAGGTCGCCGTCGTTGCCACCGTTGATGACGGTGATCGCGCTGTTGTCGTCGATGGCAAAGTCGTTGTCGCCGGCCAGCGCGTTGATCGTGAGCGTGCCGTTGATGTAGTTGGTCAGCGTGCTGCTGATGAACTCGTTGTAGTTGACGCGTTCGTAGGAGGACAGCTGGTTGTCGTCGACGTCGTACTGGAGCAGCACCACGAAGTGCTTACGGAGCAGGAAGGTGTCGGACCCCGGCGTGCCGTTCATGGTCAGGTTGTTCGTGCCGGCCGTGCCGGTGTCGCGGACATTGATCAGGGACGAGCCGGCGCCGGAGAACCAGATATGGAAGTGATCGCTGTCCTCGTTGCCGTCCAGGTTCAGGGTGGCGCCGATGGGGTTGGTGCCGACGGCATGGTCGGAATTGACGGTGATGGTATCATCACCCGCGTTGCCGTCGACGTTGGTCAGCGTGGAGGTGCTGACAATGTCCAAGGTGTCGTCGCCAGCGCCGAGCTCGAGATTCAGGGTCTCGATGCTGGAGTAGCTGATGCCCGCGGTCATGCCCAGGCCGGTCAGAGCCGTGGCGGTCAGGGTGCCGGTGTTGCCGGCGAGGTCGCCGGTATCGTCGACATTCAGTGTGTCCGTGCCGCCACCGGTCAGAGTCAGGAGGCCGGCTAGGCTGTTCAGGTTGCCGCCGGTGGTCGGCATCGTGCTGCCCACGTTGATGGTATTGGTGTTGGCGCCGGTATTGACGTTGGTGGCACCCGTGGTGGCCTGGACGTTGATGGTGTCGTTGCCGCCGTTGGTATTAAGGTTGGTCGTGCCGGCGTGCGTGCTGGCGATGGTGAAGGTGTCGCCGCCGGATCCGAGGTGGATATTGACCGTGGTCAGCGTACCGTAGGTCAGCGTGCCGGTCATGCCAAGGTTGCTCAGCACCGTGTCCGTGAGGTTGCCGGTGTTGCCGGCCGAATCGCCGGTGTCGTCCACATGCAGCGTGCCACCGTTCGCATCGCCGTTGACCGTGAGGTTGGCGCCAATGCTGTTGACGTTGCCGCCGGTGTCGCCGTTGCCGGCGTTCGTGCCGACATAGAAGTTGTCTGCCCCGGCCCCGCCGTTGAGGGTCGTCACGCCGGCGATGGTGCGCAGGTTGATGCGGTCGGCGCCGCCGCCGCTGTTGACCGTCGTCGTGCCGACGTGGGTGCTGATGATGGTGAAGGTGTCGTCGCCGGAGCCGAAGGTGAGGCCGAGGGTCTCAATGCTGCTGTAGGTGATGCCGCCGGCCATGCCCAGGCCGGTGATCGTCGTGCCGGTGAGCTGGCCGTCGGTCTTGGCGCCGCTGCCGGAGTCATTGAGGTTCACCGAGTCGGTGCCGCCGCCGTTGATCGTCAAGGCGCCATCAAGATTGTCGACCACGGCGCTGGAGTTGCCGAGATTGACGGTGTTGGTGCCGGTGCCGGTGTTGACCGTGGTGGCGGCGCTCAGCGCCCGCAGGTTAAAGATGTCGTCGTCCGCGTCGCCGTTCAGGGTCAGGGCGGCGGTGGACGCGGTGATGGTGACGGTGTCGTTGCCCGCACCGCCACTGAGGGTGAGCGAGGCGGAGTTGCCGTTGGCGGTGAAGGTGTCGGCGCCGGCGTCACCGTAGATGCTCGTGGCGACCGCGGTGCTGTTGATGGTGATGGCGTCGTCGTTGTCACCGGCGTTGAGCGTGAGGGTCTCGATGCCGGAATAGTTCACCACCTGGCTGCTGCGGCTGACGCTGCTGCTGGTGACGGTAAGCGTGTCGGCGCTGGTGGTGCCGTTGATGACCAGGGTGTCGGCGGCGCCGGCGGTGTCGGCCACGTTGGTGATGCCGCCGGTGGTGTTAAGGTTGATGGTGTAGGCGTCGTTGCCGCCCGCGCCATCGAGGGTGGCGGTGCCGGTCCAGCTGCTGACGCTGAAGGTGTTGGCGCTGCTGCCGCCGGTGAGGGTGGCGACCTCGATGCCGGTGAGGCTGAGGGAACCGCCGGTGCTGCGGGTGAGGGCGGTGTCGCTGAGCGTGAAGTTGGCGTTGTTGCTGGCGATGACGGTGTCGGTGCCGCCCTTGCCGTCGATGGAACCGCCGTTCGTCCAGCCCGAGATCGTGAACGAGTTGTCGTCCTCGTTGCCATAGAGTTCGGCGACCTGCATGCCACTGAGCGTGATCGTGACACCGCTCTCGATGATCGCGGTGTTGGTCAGCGTCAGGCTGGTCGCGGTCGTGGCGCGGATGGTGCCGGTGCTGCCCGAACCATTGAAGGTGGCGGTGCCAGTCCACGGATTCGGGTCGATGTCGGAATCCGTCCCGGAACCACCCAGGCTGGTGGTCTCGAAGACGGCATTCGCGGCACCGTCAAGCACGACGTTCTTGATGGAGTCGTTATCAAAAGTGA
This sequence comes from Lacunisphaera limnophila, assembly GCF_001746835.1. Classification (NCBI taxonomy): domain Bacteria; kingdom Pseudomonadati; phylum Verrucomicrobiota; class Opitutia; order Opitutales; family Opitutaceae; genus Lacunisphaera; species Lacunisphaera limnophila. Next base: position 931,045 of record NZ_CP016094.1, read on the forward strand.
GGGTTTGGCTGTTGGCGCCGTCACCGTAAGTCAGGCTGCCATCGGTGAGGACATACTCGGTATAGCCCGGGGCCCGCACCGTCGTGTTGCCGTTAGCATGATCCTTGATCCGGCCCTCACCGTCGCCGGCATAGTAGGTGCCGCCGGCCGCGCCAAACTCGACCCAGTCGTCATTGGTGCCACCGTAGACGAGGGCGGTGCCGGAACCGACGATGAAGTGGTTCTTGCCGGAGACCGCCTTGCCGACGTTGATATCGACCGGAAGGTTCAGCGCCGGATCGACCTTGATATAGGTGTTCGAGGCGGCGGTGTCGGTGGCGACGATCTTGGTGACGTTGTCGAACTCCTTGGTGAAGCCCAGGGCATCGACCGTGACCTTCTTGCCCGTGGAGGTGCCGTTGCCAGCCGAGGTCAAGTTATAGCTCTCATCCGTGGCCGCCCCGTAGGCGGCACCGCGCAGGTAGGCATCGGCGCCGACGTTGAGATAGAGCGTGTTGCCCACCATGCGGGCGAGGTCCGGCGGCGGCGGGGGCGCGGGCACGGCCCCGCGCGTGCCGAAGGTCTTGCTCCAGGTGCCGCCGATGACGAGAGCGGGCACATTGATCCGGTAGGTTTTCCACGGGGTCCAGATCTTGATCGTGAACGCGGGCGTGATCTGGAGGCTGATGTAGACCGAGAGGCTGACGGTCCCATCGCTGGCGAAAGTGAAGTTGCCGCCGGCGCTGAGCTTGATGCCGAAGGCGCCGAAGGTGGCGCTGATGCTGCCGGAAACGGTGGCGACGCCGCTGAAGCTCTTGCTAAAGGAAACGGACACCGTGCCGGCGAAGCCGAAGATGTCGGGATTGAGGAACGTGACGCTGGCGGTGGCGGTGAAGCTGAACTCGCTGGAGCCGTCGGTCAGGATGGTCAGGTTGCCGTAGAAATTCAGGCTGAAGAACCCGAAGAAATCGAGGCTGAGCGGGCTGCCCGAGGGGATGACGATGCTGAACCCCGTAGAGGAGATGGAGATGGTGAGGGAGCCAGACGCCAGGGTGAACCCCATGATGTTGGCGGCCACGCTGGCGCCGATCGTGACCGAGTTGGCCGCGATGCCGCTGTTGGCAAAGTCGGTGGTGTTGATCTGCAAGGTGAACGTGCCGGTGAGGGACATGACGCTGGCCACCGGGCTCATCGTCACGTTGGTGTTCGTGCCCAGCCGCAACTGCAGGTTGAGCACGATACCGCGCTCGTCGCCGATCGTGCCGCCGTTGTCGGCGGTGATGATGCTCGCCGACCCGGTGACGTTGAGGCCGACGCCAAACACGCTCAGGGTGGCGTAGAGAGTAATGCTGGTGGAAGTGGGGCTGACCGTCAGGGCAAAGGTGCCACTCAGGCTGAAGGTGGAGAAGAGTTGGAGCTGCCCTGTGATGACAATCATCGTTCCGCCCGGCGCGATGGTCTGGTCGGCGAGGTTGGACAGGCCGGTCACCTCGTAGTTGGTGGACTTGGTGTTGATCGCGAAAAACAGCGTGCCACTGAAAGAGAAGCCGTAGGTCGAGCCCGCCGCGCTCTCGATCGAGAGCGTGAGCTGCGCCTGGAACCCGGTGTTGTCGCTGTCGAAGTTGCCGGTGGCGCGGAGGGTGCCGAGGAAACCGATGCTCAGCGTGGCATCGAATTCGATGTTGATGTTGGTGCCTGACTTCTGGAAATAGAAGTGGCCCGTGAAGGTGAAGGAGCCCAGCAACGTGAGCGTGCCGCTCATGTCGAGCATCACGGTGTCGGCGTCAATGGTCGCCGTGCCGGCATCGCCCGGGTCATCCTGACTGACATCGGTCGAGTTGACCTTGAGGCTGATGGTCGCGCTGTAGGTGATGTCGATCGCGGCGAGGTCGTCGTCGGATTCGAGGGTTACGACCAGGGAACCGACCGTGCCGCCCTCGTCCGTGCCGATGGTGCCGGGATTGTCCACGACGAAGAGCAGGTCCCCATCCACGTTCAGGGTGCCGAGGACCGGCAGGGTCATGATTGCGTTCACCGAGATGAGCGTCTTTTCGTTCACCCCCGAGCCGGACTTCTTGAAAATGAATTCGCCGATGAGCACCAGCTGGCTGCCGACGCTAATTGTGCCCCGCAGTTCGATCTGCACGAGATTGTCCTCAAGCACCAGTTGCTCGGTGTCGCCCAGCGTGACAAAATTTAAGGCCACTGCACGGGGCACCGTGTAGTCGGTGTCGTAGGTATTGAAGGCCAGGTAGATTTCGGCCTCGATCGCTACCCCGAGGTCCGCCTCGAGCGCGTCGAGGTCGATTTCTACCTCGAGGAGACCGACGGCACCTTCATCGGTAATTTCCAGGAAACCGTTCACCCCGATGGAGCCGAGGGCCACAAACTCAAGCTCGGCGTTAATCTGCAGCTGGACAAAGGTGTCCACCCCGCCGGAGCCGTCATCCTCCTGGGTGATGATCAGGAGGAAGTCGCCCTCGAAGGTTAGGCCGGCCGCGGCCAGGCTGCCTTCCGCCGAGATGATGTAGTAGTCCTGGGCAGTCGCGAGGTCACCCAACGTGACCGTATCATCGCTGGTCATCAGCTTGCCGTCTGGGCCCGCCGTGAGATCGAGATCGCCCTCGGCAATGGTCGGGTCGCCGCCGATCAGCGGCGCGGCCTGCGGGATGATCACCCCGAGCGGTCCGGTGTAGCCGGCGTCCCCGGTGATATACTCGGGCACCTCGATCTCCACGATCTTGCCGGTGGTGTTGATGATCAGGAAAAACTGGGCTTCAAACTCCAGGCCGGTGCCTTCCGGGAGATTGTCGGTCATCTCCATGTCCAGCCGCGCCGCAATGCCATCGTCGTTGATGCGCATGAAGCCGGTGGCGGTGAGGGCAAGAAGGGTGTTGCCGCCCGGGGCCAGCTCCACCGAAACGTCAAAGATGAGAGTGAGGCCATCCGAGTTGATCTCGATGGACACAAAACCATTCATCTTGAGGAAGGCGTCAGCCGGCTCACTGCCCGGCGCCCCGACGGAGAGATTGCCCTGCAGGGCGAGGGAGAAGGAATTGGCGCGGATATCGAACGTGGCTGTGTCGCCGTCAAAGTACTCCACCTCGACATCCTCCGCGAGATCGTCCGTGGTGTTGATTTGGAGGGTGACGGTGGCGGTCACGTCGATGCCGTAGTCCTTCAGGGTGTCGGGCTTGAAGAGCACTTCCACGGCACCGACCAGCTCGAGTTCGCCGTCATCGACGTTTTCAAAGATGGAGATGTAGCCGGCCATCTCGCCGAACTGCTCACCGAGCGGGTTGGGCGTAGGCGAGACAATGCCGACCTGGGCGTTGAACTTGAGCCGCACCCCCGTGGAGCCGATGAGGTCGACTTCCATGTCCACCGTGCCATCCACCTGGACGACCATGGCCCCACCCACGACAAACTTCACCGAGCCGCCGAACTCCAATTTGAGGGTGGCCTGCTCCGCGTCGGTGTAGTCGTCGGAATTCCACACGATGGGATTATCATCCCCGTCGAGCCGCAGTACCGCCCGGCCGGTGTCAGGGTCGATGTCACCCACCAGGGTTCGGACCTTCAGTGTCGCCTCGATTTCGAACTGCTTCGTGCCGGAGGCCGGGCCGTAGGAACCGTAGAAGGCGAAGCTGAAGTCGCCGTCACCGACGTTGGTCAGATTCGCATAAAGACCGGCGTTCAGCTTCACGCTGCCGCCGCCAAAGGTCAGGGCGCCGGCGAGCAGGATGCGGCCCTCGGTGTCGAAGCTGACGACCATCTCGCCATAGAGGGCTTCCGGCTGGGCGTAAATGGAGTAGAAGTCCGCCTTGATCGTGATGGTCATCGGCTGGCTCCACACATCGACCGACGCGCCCTCGGAATCGGGGGTCAGGGCCAGGGTCGCGGCCTTCAGGTTTTCCACCCAATCCTCCATGTCCATGGGCGCCACCGCACTATCGGGATTATTGGCGACGGTCTTGAGGGCGTCGAGGTCCACGTCGCCATCTTCCGTCTCGTAATCCTGGTCCAGCGTGTGGGCGAACTGCACACGACCGGCGAAGGCACCGAGCGTGAGGCCGGAGATGGGCTCGATCAGAATCGGGAAGGTAGCCCCCACCATCACCTCGAGAGGAACCACTTCCCCATCGATGTAGGCCAAGCCGATGCCGAACTGGACGCCGCCGCGGCCGAGCATCTCGGCCTTCACCGAGAGACCCGCAAAATAGATGGTGTCGATAATCTCGCCCAAACCGGTGTAATCGGGATCGTCCACATCGTCCCCATTCGCATCCACATCGATCATCCCGAGGACGAAACCGCCGCTGACTTCCAGGCCGAAAGCGGTCCCGCTGACGTAGAGCGCCGCGGCGTCGAAGCTCTTGATCGGGAAATCGCCCGCCACCAGGTCGCCGATATCGATGACGAGGTTCTCCACATAGCCGGAGACGGTGAAGAGGCCGGCAATTTTCGCGTCGATCGCCGCGGTGATCCGGAGGTCAAAATCATCGGGGTTCGCCCCGACATCTTCCCACTCCAGGGCGATGTGACGCAGCTTGAGCGGCATCCACGCTGGCCATTTGAAATCCAAATCGGCGGAATCGGGGGCCTCTTCACCGGTCTGGTCTACTTCGGAGACGGTTGTCACGTCGTCATCCGTGTCCATCTCACCGTCGGGGCCGGCGGTCACCGTGTTCTCCTTGAAGGTGCCGCCGAAGAAGACCTCGACTACAAACAGCTCGTCCGCATCCAAGTTCGCCAGATCTCCATCGGCCGTGACGGCAAGGTTGCGGGCGGAAACGGTGATGGGGCCGCCGAGCTCGAGGAGGTTGAGGGTGCCGGACAGCACTTCAGCGGAGAAGATCGGCTCAGCCCCGGTCGCACCGGTGTCGATCGTCACGCCCGTGGCAGTCAGCTCAAGCAGCGGATCATATTCATCCGTATCCGGGTCGTCGGCGATGCCAATGGTGATCGAGCCGCTGATGAGGACGAAGTCGTGGCGGTTGTCGCCGGTGAAGCTCAGCTCAACCACATCGTCCTCGCTTCCGGCATCGATCCCGTCGGGAATCGTGAATTCCACCTCCACATCCGCGCCCGTGTTGTTGAACTCAAGGTAGAAGTCGTCCACCGAGAGGAAGAAGGCGTCGCCCACGTCGACCGTGATGTCGCCCACCGACAGCTTGCCGGCGGAACCTTCGGGCAGGATGATGAAGTAGCCGTTGACATCCTCGATCTCGACTACGCCGAGGGTCAGTCCGCCGTCAGTCACGGCAACCTTGATGACCTCGGATTCGATGTCCGTATCCGGGTCAGTCACGGTCGCCTGCTCGAAGAAGAGAGTGCCCGTCAGCTCGACAGTCAGGCTGCCGGCCTCGATGCCGAGGACGACCGTACCTCCCAGCTGCAGGATGTTGGCGTCAAAGTCCAAGGTCACCTCGTCCGGCTCCGGGCCGGCGTCATCGCCGTCGGGCATCGTGAAGGTCTCCGCCGCAATATCCCCGGCGGTGTTCAGATTCAGGAAAAAATTGGTGACTTCGAAGGTCAGGAAGTCGAGACCATCCAGGCTCACCTCGCCAACCGACAGCTTCATGGCCAAGGTGCCGTCGTTGGTGTCCGCATCACCATCATCCACGCCCTCGTAAATCGCGAACAGGCCATCTACGTCGGAGATGAGAAGCGTGACGCCACCGGCTTCGAGTTCGATCCCGGCGTCCTGGATGCCAACCAGAATCTTGTCCGTGCCCTGCTCGAAGAAGAACCCACCCTGAATGCTCAACGAGAAGCCGCCTACCTCGAGGCCCAGCAGCACGGCACCACCGATCTGCAGGATGTCGTCGGCATAATCCATGGTGATCTCGTCGGGATCCTCGTCGCCATCGTCCCCGTCCGGCACGGTGAAGACCTCCGCATCGATGTCACCGGCGGTGTTCAATTTCAGGAAGAAGTCGGTGACCGTGAAGGTGAAGCCATCGATGCCCGTCAAAGCCACCTCGCCGATCGACAGCTGCATGGCCAGGGTGCCATCGTCGGTGTCCGCATCGCCGTCGGTGCCGTCATAAACCACAAACAGACCGTTCACCTCGGTGATGCTCAGGCCGACGTCACCCGCACCCACGGTCACACTGCCGTTCTGGATGGCGATCTTCATCTTGTCGGTGCCCTGCTCGAAGGAGAAGGAGCCGCCCAAGGTCGCGGTAAAGGATCCGACCGTCAGGGCGAGTTCCACCGTGCCACCGAGCTGGGTTAGGTTCTCGTCGAAGTCCATCGTCACCTCGTCCGGATCCGAGTCGCCGTCATCACCATCGGGCACCGTGAAGGTCTCCTCGTCGATGTCACCGGCGGTATTCAGTTTGAGGAAGAAATTGCTGACCGTGAAGGTGAGCGTGTCTTCAATGCCCGTCAGCGCGATCGACCCGATCGCCAACTGCATGGCCAGAGTGCCATCGTCGGTGTCCGGGTCCGCATCGATCCCATCGTAAAGCACGAACAGGCCGTTCACCCCCGTGATGGCCAGACCGACGTCGCCGACGCTCACGCTCATGCCGGCGTTCTGGATGGCGATCTTCATCTTGCCGGTGGTCTGCTCGAAGGAGAACGAACCATTGATGGTGGCAGTGAATGAGCCCACCGTCAGGGCCAACTCCACCGTGCCGCCCAACAGCGTGAGGTCCTCGGCATAGTCCATCGTGACCGTGTCCGGATCGCCATCTCCATCGTCGCCGTCGGGGATCGTGAACGTTTCCTGCGCAATGTCTCCGGCGGTGTTCAACTGCAGGAAGAAATTGGTGACCGTGAAGGTCAGGGCGTCGTCGATGCCGGTGAGGGCGATCGAGCCGATGGACAGTTTCATGGCCAGCGTGCCGTCGTCCGTGTCTGGGTCCGCATCGGCCCCATCATAGAGCACGAACAGGCCGTTCACATTGGTGATGGCCAGGCCAACGCCGTTCACGCCCACGCTCATGCTCGCGTTCTGAACCGCTACCTTCATCTTGCCGGCGCCCTGTTCGAAAGAGAACGAGCCCGTCAACGAGGCCGCGAATCCGCCCACGTCCAGTGACAGTGACAGAGTGCCGCCGAGGGCAAACAGGTCGTCAGTGAAGTCCAGCGCCACCACGTCGGGGTCGTTATCCAGATCACCGCCGTCAGGGAACGTGAAGTTCTCCTCCACGGCCCCGCCGGTGTTGTTCAGCTGCAGGAAGAAATTGGTGACCGTGAAGGTAAGGCCGTCGATGCCGGTCAGGCTGACTGTGGCGATGGACAATTTCATCGCGACGGTACCGTCCGCCTTGATCAGGATGCCACCCGTGATCCCGGAGGCCTCCAGCGTCAGGCTGTCCTCGCCGCCCACACTCAGGCCGAAGGAAGCCCCGCTGACCCCGATCCGGAGGGTAGAGACATCCGCCTCCTCCGCCGTGCCTTCATCGTAAGTGATGGTCGTGCTTTCGAAAGAGAAGCTGCCGCTGAGGGTGAACTCGAAGCCACCCAGCTCAACGGTCAGATTCAGCGTGCCGGCGATGGCAATGAAGTCGTGGCGGTTGGCGGCGGTGAAATCCAACTCGAAGTCGTCGGGATCACCCGCGTCATCCGGGTCGGTGTCGACGTCGCCCCGGACAATGACCGCAGCAATCTCATGACCAAAGGTGTTCACCTCAAAATTGAAATCCGTGACACTGATTTCCAAGCCAGTTACGCCCTCCAGAGTGGCCGCGCTGATCGATAGGCGGCCGGCGTAGCTGGCGACAGGCACCACGTCATCGTTCATGCCGAACAGGAAGAAACCGTCGGCATCGTCCACCACCAGCTTCAGGCCGTCCGTACCGACCGCGATCTCGAAGCTGACGTTTTCAAAACCAAACATAACCACATTCACCGCTGGATCACCACCGCCACCGTCGGCATCATACGAATACACCTCGAAGGCGAATGTGCCGGTCATATCCATCGCGAAACTGCCCCCGTTGTCGAAGGCGACTGTCATCGTGCCGTAGCCCCGGAAGAAGTTGGTTTCGTTGTCGTCGACGGTGTAGTCGAGGGTCTGGGTGACGCCACCGACCGACAGCTCCTCATTGATCACCTCGCCGGTGGTATTGAACTCAAAGGCGAAATCCGTGGCCTCAAAGGTGAAATCGGTGATGCCGTCGATGGTCAGCTCGTCGAAGGTGATCCGGCCAGCCACGCCGGAAATGTCCGCCACGGCATCATCCAGGAACAGCACAACGAAGCCGACGCCGGTCACGGAGGCGGTGATGTCTCCGACCGTCAGTTCGGCGGTGAGGCCCGATCCGCCCACCTTGACCACCTCGGCGCCATCCACGGTACCGGCAAAGAAGGCCAGGCTGGCATCGTTGAGGGCAAAGGAAGCGCCATCGGCTTCCACGCCGAAATCGATCGTGCCGCCGATGCTGACGAAGTCGGTCTGGGTGGCCCCGAAGTTGAAGGCGGCCGCCGGGCTGTCGCCCAGCCCGTCAAAGGAGACCGCCCCGGTGACCGCCCCGGTCGTGTTGATGGCGAAGGTAAAAGCGGAACCACTGAGGGTGACCCCATCAGGCAGCCCGTCGACATCCAGAGTGGTCGCCGACAACGAACCGGCGACACCGTCATCATTGATGATGAAACCACCGGAAAGGCCGGTGACCCCGATCTTGACCGAACCGGCGGTGAAGGAGGCACTGGTGCCGGAGGCCCCGCCGATGCCGACCTTGAAGACGCTGGTGTTGGGCGTGACCGCCCCGGCATCCCCGTCATGGTCATAAGAGTACTGCTCAAAGTAGAAGGTGCCGGCCACCGCCACCGCCACACCGCCGAAATCAAGGCCAAGGGTCAGGCCACCCGAGACCAGGAAGTACTTCCGCCGGTCGGCGCCGGAGAAGCTTAGCGTATTGCCGCCGGGCATCACCACGCTGGCCACATCGGCATCGGTCGTGTTGATCTCAAAAATCAGCCCGGACAGGCTCCCGAAGGTATAACCGGTCATCGCGAGGCCGCCCACCGTCGCCTTGCCGGCGAAACCCGTGCTGCGGATCAGGAAGTCGCCATCGACATCGGTGATCGCCAGACCGATGCCACCGGCGGTCACGCTGGCCGACAGGTCGGTGACAGTGAAGAGGAGATCATCCGCCTTCCAGGAAAAGGCCAGGGAACCGCTGAGGGTGGCTGAGACCGGGGCGGCGGTGATGGTGAGGGCGATGGTGGTCTCGACCGTAACGGTGGTGCCGGTGGTCGCCACGACCTTGAGGGTGCCGGTGGCACTGTTGCCCGAAACCCCGGTGGCCCCGATGATCTCAAGCGACGTGATCGCCACCTGACCGGACATGCCGGCGCTCGAAATCTGGAAGGTGTGGGTGATCGCGCCGCCGATCGTCAGCTTGGCCGTCCCGGTGCCTAGGGTAATTGTGGCGCTGGTCATGGCCAGGGTCAGGAGCTGGCCAGCCGCGGTGGCTCCATTCGTGTCTGTCACCGCAAATGTAAAATCACCCTGCAGCTTCAAGCCGGCCGAAGTAAGGGTGATATCGGCCTGGCCGGTGAAGCGGATGAAATTGGAGGCACCGTTGAAGTCCACGGAGAACGCGGTGCCACCGATCGTGGTGGACCAGGCGGTATCGCCGCCATTGTTCAACGCGGTCGCCGTGTTCACGGAAAGGATCGCATTACCGGTCCCACCGGTCCCGGTCAGGTTGGCAAAAGAAAAGGTATCGCCGGTACCGGCAGTCAGGCTGGTGATAGCGCTGATGACCATTTGGCCGGCCCCGCCACCCAGGTCATATTCACCCGGGACCCCAACACCCGGGCCGGTGTATTTGCCGCTGACCAGGAAGGCACCCTTGCTGGCCGTCAGGGTCAGGGTCGCCCCGCCGGAGGTAAAGGCGACCGTCGCCGCGGTCTCAAACCATACCCGGAAAACAAACCTGGTTCCGGTCGTATCAAAAGCCGGAGCGTTGCTGTCCGACACATCCAGGTTGCGCTCAAATTTGAAGGTGCCGGTGATCGTCAGTTCACCCAGCGAGTATTCGCCGGTGCCCGTGTCAGCCCGCTTCACCATCGTCCCGTACATCGTCACCGTGGAACCGGCACCCGTGTCGAGCAGCGTCTTGAGGGCCGTGTATTGCGTGTCTCTGGTGGACACCTGCAGACCGGCATCAACGCTCGGATCTAGCAATGCAGTAAAATTGAATCCACCGAACGGCGGATCCCAAGGATCGAGAACTTCTCCCGTAACTCCAACCGTGTAGCTAGTTACCGACTGGGGCGGGCCGTTTCCAGAGGTGAGAGTGATGACGGCAAGATCGGCGGCGCTCGGAACCTCGGGCGCGAGAGGGGCGGTCACGCTCGGGGCGGCCGCGATGGTCTCAGTCACCGGTGCGGTCTCGGATACGACCGTGACGACCTCGGTCGTGGCGGCCGGAACCGTGGTGACCGTGGTGTCCACCAGGCTATCGTCTGATGGCATGACCAGGGAATCCATGTCCCCGGAACCAGCGTTTTCCGTCAGCACTTCGGCGCTCAGGACAGGCGCGGAAGGCTCGTCAAACTTGATCAAACCGTCGCCCACCAGCCCATCACCGGACAACAGCATGCGCTGCTCCAGGGGCTCCAACATGAATTCTCTTTGACGAAAAACGGACATCTAAAGGTCGTGGCGTGGGCGTGGTTTTTGGACCCGGCGATAAACATCGCATTTACCGAAATGCGTCAAGTCCGGCTTTTCGCAAATTTGATACATCACCAAAAAAGTCGGCAAAAGATCTTAAGTCAAAGACCGGATCGACGCGGTCTGGAATCCGATTTTTCGCCCGCCTTGGCACGTTCCCGGCGGTCCTGGGTTGCCCCAAAAATCCCCGACCGGCGGACTCGGCGGACCCGTTCCGGAGGCTCGGGCGCCGTAAAAAAAATGCCCTCAAACGGAGTCGGAGCGTGACAGCGGATGCGCGAGTTCCCTTATTCCGAACCCGTGCAAGCCGTCCAACGATGCCGCCAGTATGAAGGTAATGAGGAAGGATTCTGGCCGCTTTTTACCGAAGCGCTGGCCGAAGCCACCGGGGCCACCCACGTCCTCTTGCTGCGCCGCCAGCTGGAGCCGAACGAGGGCTGGAAGCCCTTTTCCGCCTGGCCGGCCCGCGAGAAATTCCCCCTCGGAGCCCCCTTGGATGACCCCGGCCTGATGGCCACCTTGGAACGGGCGGTGAAGGAAGAACTCGCCGAATTCCGCCCGCCGGCGGACCCCAAATCCCCCCTCCCCGCCGTGTCTTTCGACGGCGGCATGCCCGGCTGGCAGTTCACGGCCCTGTTCCGGCTGCCCGCCCCCGTCCCGGAGGCGGGCGAGTTCGCCCGCCGCGCCGCCCGTCTCCTTGATCTACCCGTACTCTACCGCCGGACCCGCGCCCTGCGCCAGGCCGGGGAGAGCAACCGCGCCTTTGCCCAGACCTTCGACCTGCTGACCCTCCTGGACCGGCAGACCCGGTTCACGCCGGCCGTCATGACGGTCTGCAACGAGTTGGCCCGCCAGACCGGCTGCTCCCGCGTTTCCCTAGGCTGGCGTCAGGACGCCTACGTGCGCATCCGGGCCGTCAGCGACCTCCCCCGTTTCGAGCCCAAGATGGAGGTCGTGCGCCAGCTCGAGACCGCGATGGAGGAGGCCTGCGACCAGGACGAGGAGATCATCCTGCCCGAGCCCGACGACGCGACCTATGTGGCGCGCGACCACCAGCAATTTGCCCGGACCCAGGGCGTGGCCTACCTGGCCACCCTGCCCCTGCGCGTGGACGAACGCCCGGTGGGCGCCCTCCTGCTGGAACGCCAGGACCGCGCCTTCTCCGCGGGTGAGATCACCGCGCTGCGGGTCGTGCTCGACCGGGCCAGCCGGCGGATTGACGAACTCGAACGGCACGACGGCAGCCTGCCGCGCCGCGCCGCCCGGGCCACCCGGGCGCAACTCGCCAAGCTTCTCGGCCCCGAGCACACCTGGTGGAAGGCGGCCGGCGCCCTCACCGCCCTCCTGCTCCTGCTGTCTGTCGTCTGCACCTGGCCCCACCGGGTCGAGGGCAGCTTTGTGGTGCGCAGTGACACGCTGGTGAACCTCCCCGCCCCCTTTGAAGGTTATATTACCGAGGTGCCGGTGCGCGTGGGCGACCCGGTCCGGACGGGCGACCTGCTTATCCGCCTGGATAAGCGGCAGCTCCTCCTTGAGCAAGGTTCGCTGACCGCCGAACTCGCCCGCCATGAGGCCCAGCGGGCCCAGGCCGAGGTCGAACGCCGGCTGGCCGAGATGCGGGCCGCGGCCGCCGCCAAGGAGCAGGCCCAGGCCAGCCTCGATATCGTCCGCTTCCGTCTGAGCCGCGCCGACATCGTCGCCCCGGCCGACGGGGTGGTGGTCGAGGGCGACCTGCGCGAGCGCATCGGCACGCCGGTCAAGGCCGGCGACCTCCTCATGCGCGTGACCCGCATCGAGGCCATGTATGTCGAAATTGAGGTCCCCGAGCGCGACGCCCATGCCGTGCTCGCCAGCCGGCGCGGCGAGATCGCCTTCGCCACCCTGCCCGGTGAACGCCACCCCATTGTCATCGACCGCCTCGAGCCCGTCGCCCGCGTGAAACCCGAGGGCAATGTCTTCGTTCTCCGCGCCCGGATCACCGCCCCCAACGACCGGGCGGTCTGGTGGCGCCCCGGCATGAGCGGCGTGGCCAAGGTGGAGGCCGGGGACCGCCGCATTCTCTGGCTGCTGACCCATCGTCTCGTGGATTACATCCGCCTGAAGCTCTGGCTCTGACGCGATGGCCGACGCCCCGCAGATGTTCAGTGAGTCCTGGCACCGCATTGCGGCCCAGCGCCTGCAGCTGCGCCCCGGCGTCGAGGTGCGCCGCCAGCAATACCGGGGCGAACTCTGGTATGTCGTCCAGGATCCCTTCACCAACGCCTTCTACCGCATCCGGCCGGGGGCCCGGCGCCTGCTGCTGCATCTGACCGGCCGCGCCACCGTCGAGGAGGCCTGGCGCCGCTGCCTACGCGAGGACCGGGAGTCGGCGCCGGGGCAGTCCGAAGTGATCCAGCTGCTCGGCCAGCTGCACCAGGCCAGCCTGCTGCAATCCGACCTCGCCCCGGACAGCCGGCAGCTCTTCGAGCGCCTGCGCCGCCACCAGCAGGCCCAGGTCCGCAGCACGTTGAGCAGCGTGCTCTTCCTCCGCATCCCGCTGTGGGATCCGGATCGTTTCCTGCAACGGCTCCTGCCGCTCGTCCGCCCCGCCTTCGGCTGGGCGGGCTTCGCGGTGTGGGCGGTCGTCGTGCTGCTCGCCGCCAAGACGGCCATCGACCACCGCGACCAGCTCTTCACCCGCGGCCAGGAAGTGCTCGCCCCGGGCAACCTCGCGCTGCTGTTCGGCGCCTTCTTTGTCACCAAGCTCCTCCACGAATTCGGCCACGCCTTCGCCTGCCGGGTCTTTGGCGGGCAGGTGCACCAGATGGGCATCATGCTGCTGGTGTTCAGCCCCGTGCCCTATGTGGACGCCACCGCCAGCTGGGCCTTCCGGGAGCGCTGGCGGCGGGTGTGGGTCGGCGCCGCCGGTATGTATGTGGAACTCTTCGTCGCCTCGCTGGCGGTCTTCGTCTGGGCGAACACCGGCAGCGGGATGACCAACAGCCTCGCCTACAATATCCTCTTCGTGGCCTCCGTCAGCACGCTGCTCTTCAACCTTAACCCGCTGCTGCGCTTCGACGGGTATTACCTGCTCTCCGACCTGACCGAGACCCCCAACCTGCACCAGCGCAGCCGCACCCAGATGTTCAGCTGGGCGGAGCGGGGGCTGTTCGGCCTGGCCGACACCCCGCAACCGGCCTCGACCCGCCGCGAGGCCGCCTTCCTCGGCCTGTTCGGCATCGCCTCCGGCATCTACCGGATCTTTGTCTTCACCGTCATCATCCTGTTTGTGGCCGACAAGTTCTTCGGGCTCGGCCTGCTGGCCGCCGCCGTGGGCGCCTTCTCGCTGCTGGTGCTGCCGGTCTGGAAATTCGGGCGCTACCTGGCGCGGGAGCCGCGGCTCGGCCGGCAGCGCCCGCGCGCCATCGCGGTGACCCTGGGCGCGCTGGCGTTGGTCACGGCCTTCCTGGCTCTCTACCCGTGGCCCCACCACACCTACGCCCCCGGCGTCCTCCAAACCCGGGAACAGGCGCGGGTCTACACCGCCGCCGACGGGTACCTCACGGAGATGACCGCCGTGTCGGGCTCGACGGTGCGGGCGGGCGATCTGCTGGTCCGGATGACCAACCCCGAGCTCGAGTTGCGCCTCGTCTCCGCCGAGGCGCGCGTCCGGCAGGTGCGCCTGCAGGAAAATGTGGCCCTCGAGCAAGGCGGCGCCGGCCTGCGCGTGCTGCAGCGCCAGCGCGAGTCGGCAGAGGCCGAGCTGGCCGACCTGCGGCAACGGCGGGGCGAGCTCGAGATCCGCGCGCCGATGGATGGCGTCTGGGTCGCGCCCCGCGCCGCTGACTTGGTGGGCGAACTCACCTCCCGCGGCCGGCAGCTCGGGATCGTGATCGATCCGCCGGACTTTGAATTCACCGCCATCGTGGCGCAGGACGACTCCGCCCGGCTGTTCGCGTATGCCGGCACCGCCGCCGAGATCCGCCTGCCGGGCCAGGCCGCCCGGCCCATTGCGGTCAGCCAGGTGCAGCTCGTGCCCGGCCGGCAGAACCTCCTCCCCACGGCCGCCCTCGGCTGGTCCGCCGGCGGACCCGTGAAGATCCAGCCCGGGGATCCCGACGGCGTACAGACGGCGGAGCCCTACTTCAAGGCGATCGCCCGGGTCGGCGTGCCGGGTGACGCCGCATTGCTGCACGGGCAAACCGGCCTCATCCGCTTCACCACCGGCACGGAACCCCTCCTGCAACAGGGCTGGCGCCGTTTCCGCCAGCTCTTGCAGCAGCGCTACCAGCTCTGACCGGCCGCGATGACCCCGACCGCCGAGCATGTCCGCACCCGGGTGATGCCCCCGCCGCCCCTGCATGAAGGGGCCGATGCCTGGGTCCACCAAGGGATCGGCTGGTGGCGGCGCCGGCAGTATGCGCGCCCGGACTTCGCCGCGCTGGCCGCCCGGCTGCATGCCGAGCACGCCACGCTCGCCAGTCTGCCTGACAAGACCCTCGACGAGCGCCTGGAATCGCACCGCCGGCAGGTCCGACGCCACCGGCACGACTGCCTCGCCCAGGCCACCGCGGCGCTGCCGATCGTGGCCGAGGCGGCCCGGCGTGAACTCGGCCTTGATCCCTACCCCGCCCAGTTTCAAGGCGCCCTGGCGCTCTTGCATGGCACGTTGGCCGAGATGGCCACCGGCGAAGGCAAGACCCTCACCATCGCCCTTGCCGCCGCCCCGCTCGGCTGGACCCAGCTGCCGGTGCACATCCTCACCGCCAACGACTACCTCGCCCGGCGCGATGCCGCCAACCTGGCCCGTTTCTACGCCCGCTGCGGTCTCGACAGCGGGCGCGTGCTGGCCCCGATGGCCCCCCCGGAGCGCGCGGAAAACTACGCCGCGGGGATCGTCTACACCACCGGCAAGGAACTGCTCGCCGACTTTTTGCGCGACCGCCTGCTGCTCGGTCCCTGGCAGGATGCCGCCCGGCGCGTTGCGCGCCGGCACTTCGGCGCGTCGCTGCCCGCCTCCGTCGGCCGCACGGTGCTGCGCGGCCTCCACCACGTCATCGTCGACGAAGCCGACAACCTGCTCATCGATGAGGCCGTCACCCCGCTGATCATCAGCCGCGAGTCGGAAAATCCCGCACTGGTGGAAGCCGTACAGGCCGCGCACCGGCTGGCCGCCGCGCTCGCGGAAGGCTCCGACTACAAGGTGGACGAACGCCGACGGCAGGTTGAACTCACCGAGGCCGGGCTGGACCGGCTCGCCCGCGAGGCGGGGTCCACCGGCAGCGCGCTGCTTGAGCACCGCCACTGGCGCCGGGAACTGGTCGAAACCGCCCTGAAGGCGCGCCACTTCTACCACCGCGACAAGCAGTACGTGGTGGCCGACGGCACCGTGGTGATCGTGGATGAATTCACCGGCCGGCTCATGCCCGGCCGCCAGTGGAAGCAGGGTCTCCACCAGGCCGTCGAGGCCAAGGAGGGCGTGCCGGTGACCCAGCCCTCCGAGTCGATCGCCCAGCTGAGCTACCAGTCCTTTTTCCGTCTCCTGCCCCGGGTCAGCGGCATCACCGGCACCGCGCGGGAATGCGCCCGCGAGATCTGGGCCGTGCACCGCCGGCCGTTCTGCGTGATTCCCCGGCACCGGCCCGGCCGTTTCCGGCCCGAGGCGACGCGGGTGTTTGCGCGGGCA
The DNA here is from genome assembly GCF_001746835.1 of Lacunisphaera limnophila. NCBI lineage: Bacteria > Pseudomonadati > Verrucomicrobiota > Opitutia > Opitutales > Opitutaceae > Lacunisphaera > Lacunisphaera limnophila. The sequence goes on from NZ_CP016094.1 coordinate 947,331, forward strand.
GCCGGGAAATGGGACGCCGTGGTCGCCGCCATTGCCGAGTGTCACGCCACCGGCCGGCCGGTTCTGGTCGGCACCCGCAACATCGCGGCCAGCGAGGAACTCGCGCAGCGGTTGCGCGAACGCGCCATCCCGTTCCACCTGCTGAACGCCAACCGCCATCAGGAGGAGGCGATGATCGTCGAGCGGGCCGGCGAGCGCGGCTCGGTCACCCTCGCGACCAACATGGCCGGCCGCGGCACCGACATCCGGCTGGGCGAGGAGTCGGCCGCCCTCGGCGGGCTCCTGGTCATCGCCACCGAACCCCATCGCTCGGGCCGTATCGACCGGCAGCTCTTCGGCCGCGCGGCCCGCCAAGGTGATCCGGGCAGCGGCCAGCTCTTCCTGAGTTGTGAGGATGAGCTCCTGACCGACTTTTTGCCGGTCACCATAAACCGTCTGCTCCGGCTCGCGCTTGCCCAACGCTGGCCGGGAGCCCGTCTGGCGGGAGTCGCGGCTTGTCGGTGGGCCCAGTCGCGCGCCGAGCGCGCCGCCTATCGCCAACGGCTCGCGGTTTTCCAGCAGGATCGCTGGATTCAAGACAATTTGAGTGCGGGACGCCCTGATTTTTCACCCTGAATAAGTCGGGAGACTTTCCCTTTTTGCTTCCCTCGGTGGGATTTACCCTGATGCTCCCGCAGTCAAATCCACGTAAAAGCCTACAGGTTTGTCCCTCGCTTGTGATGCATCAACGTCTCCTTCCCGCTGTCCTCGCCCTTGGTCTCGTCACGGTCTCCGCCTCCGGGCAGCCTGATCCGACACCCGCGGGCAACGCCCCCTTGGTCCTGACCATGAACGAGGCCGTGGTCCGGGCCCTCGACGCCAACCTGGAGGTCTCCATCGAACGCCTGAAACCGCAAATCGCGGAGCAGCGCCGGATGCAGGCCCTGAGCGCCTTCGACCCGCGGCTGGACGTCAGCACTGTCGTGGAGTCGCTCGAGCGCCCGCAAAACACCCGCGACTTCTTCGCCACCGGCCGCGCCGTGGAGATCATGAGCGAGGACAACGTCCGCATCGAAGGCAGCCTGGGCGGCCTGCTCCCCACCGGCACGCGCTACAATGTCACGATCCGCTCCTACCAGCTGAAGAACACCCTCAATCGGGAGGCGCTCGCCCGTTTCTATCCCGAGTACACCAGCAGCACCACGTTCACGGTGTCCCAGCCCTTGCTGCGCGGCGCCGGTCTGAAGGCCAACATGGCCGAGACCCGCATCGCCGAGATGGAACTGCGCGGCGCCGAGCAGGGCCTGCGCGGGCGTGTCGACCAGATCGCCACGAGCGTCCTCGACGCCTACATTGAATCGCTCTACGCCCGCGAGCTGGTGCGGGTGATCACCGATCGCATCGCGCTGGCCGAGCAGCTGCGCGTCGAGAATGACAAGCGCCTCCGCCAGGGCCTCATGGCCCCGATCGACGTGATGCAGGCCGAGTCCACCAAGGCCGCGGCCGAGATCGAGCTCATCCGCGCCCAGTCCTTCCTGGTGGAGACCGAGAACCGCCTCCGCGAACTGATCTTCAGCGACTTCGTCGCCGCGGTGGACACGGACTTCGACCTGGTGGACCGCCTCGGGGTGGTTGCCCTGAATGAATCCCTGCCCGCCCTGCGCAACCTCGCGCTGGAGCACAACGCCGAGTACCAGGTCGCCCTGCAACGCGTGGAGGCCGAGAAGCTGCGCGTGCGCCACGCCCGCAACCAGTTCCTGCCCCGGCTGGACCTGCAGGCCTCCGTCGGCCTCAACGGCCTCGGCGGCGACATCGGCACGAGCTTCAGCGATTACGGCGAGCGGACCCAGCCTGACTTCACGGTCGGTTTCGTCGGTTCCCTGCCCATCACCTTCACCGCCGAGCGGGCCCGGCTGCGCGAGATGCTCTTCCGCCTGCGCGAGGCGGAGACGGAGGTGCGCCGCACGACCAACCGCCTCTACGCGCAGGTGCACACCGCCCACACCCGCGTTTCCTCCGCCATGCTGCGCGCCGCCTCCTCGGCCCGCGCCGTGGCCGCAGCCGAGGCCTCCCTCGACGCCGAGCAGAAGCGCCTGGCGAACGGCCTCACCACCAGCTTCAACGTGCTGCGCCTGCAGGATGAACTGGCCCAGGCTCGCGTGAACCAACTCGAGGCCGTGGCCGAGGGCCAGAAGGCGCTCGCCATCCTCTGGGGCGTCACCGGCGTGCTCTTCGAACGCTATCAGATCAACCTCGTGGAAGCGCCCGGCGCCGCCCGCCGCTCATGAAGCTGCTGCCGCTGTTCGCCGCCCTGCTCACCCCGGTGCTCCTGCCGGCGGCGCCCGCCGCCGAGGGCGTGCTCCTGCCGTTCCGGGAAGTGACCGTCAGCTCGGCGGTCCAGGGGATCCTCGCGGCCGTCAATGTCCGGGAAGGCGACGCGGTCGCCACCGATGCCCTGCTCGCGACGCTCATCGACCGGGTCGAGGCCGCCGAGGTGGCCCGCTTCGCCAAGATCCTCGAGCAGCGCGAATTCGCCGCCCTCGGCACGCAGAACCTTTTCCGCGACCAGGTCGTGAGCGAGGGTGAAGCCATCGAGAAGCGCATCGAGCGCGATATCGCGAAACTCCAACACCAGATCGCCCTGGAGCAGCTCGACCGCCGCAAGATCCGCTCGCCCATCGACGGCCTGGTCGTCGAGAAGAAGAAGGAAGCCGGCGAGGCCGTGGACGAGAACGAACCCGTTTTCCACCTCGTCGACATCAGCCGCGTCTACCTCCAGGTGTTTGTCGACGCCAGCGAGGCGCTGAAGCTCAAGGCCGGCCAGCGCCTGCCCGTCGCTTTTCCCGAACACCAGATCCCGCCGCACGACGGCATCATCGACTTCATCGACCCGCGCATCGACGGCGCCAGCGGCCTCGTCCGGATCAAGATCCTCATCGACAATGCCGGGCGCACCCTCATCGCCGGCATGCGCGGCCGCGTGAACCTCGCCGAGGCCTCCGCGCCGACCACCCCTTGAACCATCGTCCGTCCACCACCATGAACAAACTCCCCCGCCTCCTGCTCTGCGGCTTTTTGCTGCTGTCCGTTACCGCCTGCACCTTCGTGCCCAAAACCGGCATGCGGGAACGCCGGTGGCTCAAAAACACCATCGGCTCGGACCTCGTCTACATTGAGGGCGACGTGAAGGCCTACCGCTCCTCGGGCAGCTACTACTACTTCAAGGGCGGCCGCCTGGCGGTCGTCACCCCGAACCTGCTTTCGGCCGACAAGATCACGGCCGGGCAATAAGCCGGCGGGGGCACCCGCCCCCCCCTTTCGCGGAAAATGCCGGCCCATCCCCTGTTCGGGCTGTGGCCGGCAATCGGTTCAGGCTTAATTCGCGGCCTAAACCTCTCTTCCATCTCACTGATCCAAGGCGATTAGCGGCATCCGCTCGCCGGTGAAAAATGCCCGTTGACAGGGGCGGGGTGATTCCCAACCTTCCGCCCTCCACTTTCCAACATGAGCACGACCGAAACGAAGACCCAGACCCTCACGCCGCAGCAGGTTCCCCTGACCAGCCCCCAGCTTTACAGCCGCTTCATCACCGACACCGGCAAGATCCTGCCGCGCAAGTACACCCATCTGTCGGCCAAGGAGCAGCGCGCGATCACCTCGAAGATCAAGACCGCGCGCAACATGCTGACGATGCAATAAGCCGTTGCTCACGCAGCGCCTTCCGCCGGAGCTTCTGCTCCGGCTTTTTTGTGTCCGGCTCCAATCACCCTGGCTTGACCGCGGATAACACGGATCAAGGCACGGATTCCGATCTGACTCGCCATGCGACAAAGCCATCCGCGTTCGTCCGCGTGATCCGCGGATAAAATCCTGGTGTCCGTTTTTCCTTACTGAGTTTTAGTGGCCAATAGTGGTTAACTGCGCTGAACCGATGCCGGCCAAGATCCACGCCCCCACTCCCACCAATCTGCGCCGGCTGGCCGCCGTCCTGCGGCGCGGCGGACTGGTCGCGATCCCGACCGAGACGGTCTACGGGCTGGCGGCCCACGCCTTGGATGCCCGGGCCTGCCGCGCGATCTTCCGGGCCAAGGGCCGTCCCGCCAACGACCCGCTCATCGTCCATGTGCTCGGCCTCGCCCAAGCCGAGGAACTCGCGGAGTTCAATGACGCAGCGCGCCTGCTCACCCGGGCCTTCTGGCCGGGACCGCTGACCCTCGTGCTGCCGAAAAAGCCCGTGGTGCCCGGCATCGTGACGTCCGGCGGAGCGACCGTGGCCCTGCGCGCGCCCGCGCATCCGCTTGCGCGCCGCCTGCTGCGACTCGCCGGCGTGCCCTTGGCGGCACCGAGCGCCAATCCTTTCAGCTACATCAGCCCGACCACCGCGGCCCACGTGCAGCAGGGCCTGGGCGCGCGCATCGCGCACATTCTCGATGGCGGCGATTGCGCCATCGGCGTCGAATCCACCGTGGTCGATCTCACCACCCCGGCCAGACCACGGGTACTGCGACCCGGCGCGATCAGCGCGGCGCAGCTCGCCCGCGTGCTGGGGCGCCCGGTCGTCACCCGGCGGCGCGCCGCCCCTCCCGGCACCACCCTCTCAGCCCCGGGCTTGCTCGAGAAACACTACAGCCCGCGCACACCCTTGCACCGCATGGTACACCCGGGGAAACCGGCCGCCGGCACGGCCGTAATCCGGTTGCGCCAACCGGCCGGTCCCATGCTACCCGCCGTGTATTGGCTCAGCCGGCGCGGCTCCCTGTCTGAAATCGCGCGGAATCTCTATCGGGTGCTGCGTCAGGCCGATGCCGGCGGTCATCGCCGGATCGTGATCGAGCCGCTGCCGCCCACGGCGGGAGGACTCGCCGCGGCGATCAACGACCGGATCGGCCGGGCCGCGGCCAAACGGCCGGCCTAGCGGGCGTCGGGCTCGCCGTCCTGCTTCGCCATCGTCACGTAGTAGTCCTTGTAGGACTTGTCGTAATACTGGGCGTAGTAGTAGCCGGAGACCGCGAGATTCAGGCCGTTGAGCACGGCGCCGAAGCAAGGCACGTTCGCCTCCAGGAGCTTGCGGGCGCTGAACTGCGCGGCCTTGCGGCGGACGCGGTTGAAGAAAATGGTGAAGATCGAGCCATCCACCAGCGGGAGGATGATCAGCGCATCGCTGACCGCGGCCAGCGGCGGGGTGTCGATGAAGACGCGGTCGTAGCGCTTGCGCAGATCGGCGAGCAGGTGCTCGAAATTGCGGCTATTGAGAATCTGGGTCGGGTTTTTCGCGCGGCCACCGGCCGGGATGACATCGAGGTTCGGGTGCACGCCCTTGATCACGACCTGGTCGATGGTGTGGGTGCCGGCGCAGACATCGATGACGCCCTTGATGTTCTCGAGGCGGAAGGATTTATGGATGTTCGGCTTCCGGAGATCGCAATCGATGACGACGACCTTCTCCCCGTGGGCGGCAAAGGTGAGCGCCAGATTCGTGGTGGTGAAGGATTTGCCCTCACCCGGGATGGTGCTGGTGACCAGGATGGCCTGCGCGGCCTTGCTCTCGTCCTTGAGCCGCAAGCTGGAGTGCAGGGTGAGGAAGGACTCGACCACCTGCTTGTCCTGATTGTTGATGACAATCTGCGCCTTGTCCGGCTGGTCCATGCGCTTGATCTCGGGGATGATGCCGACCAGCGGCAGGCCGATCACCGACTCGATGTCGAACGAGCTCTTCACGCGGTCGTCCACGTAGGCGACGAAGAAGGCGAACGCAGTGCCGAGGGCCAGGCCGCCAAGGAAACCGAGGGCCAGGTTCAGCAGGACGTTGGGGGAGGCGGGCTTCAGTGCCGGGCTGGCGCGGTCCACCACGCGGGCGCTTTGTGTCTCGATGGTGCTGCTCATCGAGGTCTCGCGCATGCGGGAGAGCAGCGTGTTCAGGAGGTGTTCGTTGATCGCGAGGTCGCGCTCGAGATTGGAGTACTCCACGGCATCACGGTCGAGGTCGAGCGACTCCTTTTCCTGGCGCGCGAGGTTGGCCCGGGCGTCCTCGTCGTTGCGGCGCGCGGTCTGGAAGTCGGCTTCCACCGTCGCGGCCATGGAATCAATTGCCCGGCCGAGTTCCTTTTCGGTCTGGGTCAGGGAATTGTGCGCCTCGATCATCCGCGGGTGCTTGTCGCGGTAGCGCTCCCGCATCTGGGCGAGCACGATCTTCTGGGCGGCGACCTGCTGCACCAGCTGCACGATCAGGGACTGGCTGGCGATGAAAGGGAGTTCCAGCAGGAGGGCCGGCGTCGCCTTGCGTTCCTGCACCTGGCGCCAGCGGACCTCGGCCTCGTTGAGCCGCGAGGTGGTCTGGGTGACATAGGCGTTCAGCGCCTTGAGCTTCTCGGTGACGATGTCCTTGCGCTGGTCGAGCGAGACCTGCTGGTTCTTCTCGCGGTAGTTTTGGAGGATGATGGCCATCTCCTCGACGCGCTTTTTCTGCTGGTCGGCGCGCTCCTTGAGATCATCCACGGCCTTCATCGAATCCTCGATGCGCAGGCGGGAGTTGTAGGCGATGTACTCGTCGATGAAGAGATTGGCCACCTTCGCGGCCATGAGTTTGTCCGGGTGGGAGAACTGGACCTGCAGCACGAGGCTGAGGCGCACGGGGACGATCTTGCGGTTGAGGTAAACCACCTCGGCGGCGGTGATGGGGACCTCGGCGCCCGGGCTCTTGAACGGAGCCATGAACAGTTCCAGGTCGGCCCCGGTCAGCCGGTCCGCGACCCGCTGCACGATGGCCAGGCTCTCGAGCACCTTCACCTGGGTGTTCAAATCCTCGGCGGAGCGGATCTCGTTGTTGACGACGCTCTGCACCTGCATGACGACGGGGTCGTTGCGGAAGACCTGCACGCTGGCCACCGAGGTGTAGCGGGGGACGCGGGTAAAGGTGAAGATGACCGCGGCCGAGAAGACCAGGGCGAAGACCAGCACGATATACCAGACGCGCTCCCGCAGGATCAGCAGGTAGTCCTGCATGCTGCGGTGCATCTGGCTCTCGCCCTGCCCCAGGACCCCGTAGCCGCCCTGGCCGCCGCCATAATAGGCCGGATAGGCCTCGCCGGGACCCTGTACCTTGTCTGCCTTGGGTGCGTTTTCCATGGGATGCAGGTTAGAGCAGGCGCTCGGGCACGAAGATGACGTCGCCCTTGGTGAGGTACCACTGTTCACCCGAACCTTGCTTCATCAGCTCGTCGACATTGACGGTAAAATTCTCGGTCCGGCCGTCGGTGGTGGTGCGCGACAGGCGCACCTTGCGCAGGTCCGCGATGCGAGACTGGCCGCCGGCACGGGCGATGGCCTCGACCAGGGTCAGTTTCTGCTCCGGCGGGAAGGGCACCGCGCCGGGCCGGTTAACCGCCCCGACCACCTGCACCGTGCTCTCGGAGTACTCCATCACGGTCAGGTTCACCTGCGGGTTGACGAGGTAATCCTTGTCGTAAAGGGCGCGAATCAGCTCCTCGGTCTGGCGCACGGTGCGGTCCTTGACCTCCACAGTGCCGATCAGGGGCAGCGTAATCGTGTTTTCCTGCGTGATGCGCACCACCCGCTCCAGATCCTCCTCCTGGAAGATCTGCACGCGGACCAGGTCGGACGGACGCAGGATGTAGTCGGTGTTAGCCTGCGTCTGGGCGGACAGGGAAACCACCAGACCGAGCATGAGCCCGGCGGTGCGCAGGGTACGGGAGACGAGACGGCTCATGATTGGATTCAGGAAATAAAAAACGGAAGAAGATCAACGACCTTCTTCCGTTGGACAAGGGGAAATCCGACTCAGTAGCGGACGTTGGCGCCGAACGTGAACACGCTGTTGTCGAACTCGGCGAGCGCGGAGGTCGAGCTGTTGTCGCGCATGGCGTAGGAGGCGGAGAAGCTCACGAATTGGTTATACTTGTAACCGACGGAGAGCATGCCGTTGACGAAATCATCATCACGCGTCGAGTACTCGGTGGAATCAACGCTCAGGGAGGCCTGGGCGAACCACTGCTCGGTCAGGTTGCTGGTGACGCTGCCACCCCAACGGAAGGTCTTGGTGGAGTCACCGGTGCCGGAGTTGCCGAAATCGTTGCTCAGGAAGAGCTGGATGCTGGTCTTCTCCGAGGCGGCGAAGCTGAGGCTGCTGTCGACGCCGAGGCCGGTGTCGTCGCCACCCGCATCGAACTCGCGGGTGTTGTAACCAACCCGAACTTGGCCGGTCAGCTTCGGCGAGAACTCGCCGCGCGCGCCGATATTGACGAAGTGGTCGGTGAAATCAGCCGCGAGACCATCCTGGCTGGTGGTGCGGTAACGGTAACCAAAGCTCCAGTCGAGCTTCTCGGTCGCCTCATAGTAGACATCGACGGGCAGGCTCGAGATTTCGTTGTCGGTGTAGGAGGCGACGCTATAGTCGGTGCCGGCGTAGGTGAGGCCGATGGCGAGCGAGGTCTTGGCGGTGAGGTCGAATTCCGCCTTGGCGCCGAGATTGGAAACATCGCGACGGACGATCAGGCCGGCGATGCGGATATCATTATCGTTCTGCGCGATCTGGGCGTAGGAACCGTTCAGGTTGAACTTGGAGCCACCGGTGTCGGTGCTGGAATTGAACCCGACGGAAGAGAGCTCGGCGTCCTGATTGCCGTTGTCGCTGTAGCGACGGATTTCCTCGCGATAGTAAAGGTTGCCCGTGGTGGCGGAACCCTTGCCAAAAACCAGGTCGACGCCCGGCGTAAAGCTGATGATCGAATCATCACTTTCGTTGGCGCTATCAAGGAAAACGTTGTCGTCGAACGCGACCGAAAGACCAGCGGTAACGAAGAGTTCGGCTCCGTCACCCACCGCCATAAAGGGAGCGGCTTTGGCGGAAAGGCTGACAAGGGCGGCAATGACTGCCAGGCGTGCGGTGTGTTTCATAGTGTTCCTAAGTTGGCCCGATGTTAGATCGGTTTTTTATAAGAGATGCAAACCACTGACGTGTTCAAGCCTATACTTTACTTTTACTCGACCTGTTCTTTGCGCCATTGGTGTTCATATATATATTGTCCAGTGTTTTATGATACCTGAAGTCGGATTATCCCGACTCGGATTTCAGGGTGGAAGCATCTATCATTCCACCAGCGACCGGCAGGCCTGTTTTTTGGCCTCGGCTGGCGCTTTCCTGCCGGCCACTGCGCCATCATGGCCGGTTCGGTCTGACTCTCTTGGGGAACCAACCGATGATGACCGGACGGCCCATTGCCAATGACCTAGGGGTTTCCCTGACCGGCCCATACGCCGGCGGCGCTCCCCCCCCGGGAGTCTTAACGGGACACGGCCGCGGCCAATTCAGCGAGCAAGCGCGTATTCTGTGCCGGGGTACCCACCGTCACCCGCAGCCATTCGGGGAGCCCATAACCCTTCACCGGGCGGGTGATCACCCCGCGGCGCTGCAAGGCATCGAACACCGCCAGTCCGTCCCCGACCTTCACGAGCTGAAAATTGCCGTGTCCCGGCACAAACTCCAGACCGAGCGCCTGGAACCCCGCCGCCAGCTGCGCGAGCCCGGCGAAATTCTCCCGCCGGCAGTCCGCGACAAACTCCTCATCGTCGAGCGCCGCCGTGGCGGCCGCCGCCGCGATGGCGTTCACGTTGAACGGCTGCCGGGCCCGCTGCACGATGGCGATGAGTTCCGCCGCCGCGTAGCCGTAGCCGATCCGGAGGGCCGCGAGGCCGTAGATCTTGGAAAAGGTGCGCAGGCAGACCACCTTGCGCCCCTCGGCGATCAGGGGCCGGAGGTCGGGGGGATTTTCCAGATACTCCGCATAGGCCTCGTCCATCACCAGGATGACATGGGGCGGCAGCGCCCGCACCAACGCGCTGATCTCCTCCGCGCTGCTGGCCACCCCGGTCGGATTGGCGGGACTGGCCAGAAACACGAGCCGGGTCCGCGGCGTAACCGCCGCCAGCAACGCCGGCAGATCCTGCCGCAAGCCTGGTCCGAGCGGTACTTCCACCGGCGTGGCGCCGAACATCAGTGTCACCAGCTTGTAGACCACAAACGCGGAACGGTGCATCACGCACTCCTTCCCGGGCGACAGAAACGCATGCCCGAGCAGTTCCAGCAGCTCGTTGGAACCGTCGCCGATCACAAACTGTTCCAGCCCGAGACCGAGCCGCGCCGCCAGTTTCTGCCGCAGGGCATAATAACCGCCATCCGGGTAAAGGTGCGCCTCCGCCAACGCGCGCTGCGCCGCCGCCAGGCCACGGGGCGACGGCCCGCGCGGATTCTCGTTGGAGGCGAGCTTGATGATGCCGGCGGGATCCAGGCCGAGTTCCCGGGCCACCGTCTCGATCGGTTTGCCCGGCTCGTAGACTGGCTGCGTCAGGATGCCGGGGTTGGCCAGCTCGGCGAAAGTCATGCCGCCAAACGATGCGGGTTGCCCGGTCGGTTCAAATCAAATCCTTCAGCCCACCCGGCTCGGCACCCGCACAAACTGCATGCCCGCCGCGATCGCCGCCTCAAAGCCCGGACCCGCATCCTCGAAGACCAGACAGCGCTCCGGCGGCACACCCATCTTTTTGGCGGCGAGGAGGAACATGTCGGGCGCAGGCTTGCCGTGCGCCACATCCTCGGGCGTCACCACCACCGGGAACAGGTCGGCGAGATGCATCAGCTCGAGCGTCGTCTTCACCACCGGCTTCGGTCCGCCCGAGGCCACGCTCATCGGGACCCGGCCGTGAAATTTCCGCGCAAAATCCACCACCGGCTTGATCACCTTCATCTCGGCCTGCATCTCGAGGAACAACTCCTCCTTGTGGTGGAAGACCCAGTCCACGTCGATGGTCAGGCCGTAGTGTTGGGCGAAGACCGCGGCCACCTTCCGCGTCGGCATGCCGCCGAGCGAGTAGAACAGTTCCTCGCTCAACGTGCCCTTGAGCCCGGCCTGCTGCATGGCCCGGTCCCACGCACGGTAGTGCAGCGGCATCGTGTCCACCAAGGTGCCGTCACAGTCAAAGATGTAACCGGCGAAATCGCCGGCCGGGATGTCGAGTTTCATACGGAACGGACAGCCAAGCGCCCTCCGGGTACCGGGCAACGTCAATCTCGGCCCGGGCGCTCCTGCGGGCGCGCGGTTGACCTCCGCCGCCCGGTCACCAAGGATCTAATGATTATGAACAAACTGCTTGGCAAACGCGCGCTCGTGACCGCCGGCGCCCAGGGCATCGGGCTGGCGATCTCCCGGCAGCTGCTCGCCGCCGGCTGCGATGTCTTCGTGCACTACCACCGCAGCACCGCGGGCGCGCAGGAGCTCGCGGCCACGGCTGCCGGGCTCGGCCGCCGCTGCGCGCACGCCAGCGCCGACCTGACCGGGCCGGCGGGTTGCGACTCCCTCGTCGCCACCGCCGTCGGTTTCCTCGGCGGCCTCGATATCCTGATCAACAACGCCGGCTCGCTCGTGGCGCGCCGGTCCCTCGCGGAGGGCGACGAGGCGTTCTGGGCCGAGGTCATGGAACTCAACGTCGGCAGCGCGCGCCGCGTCAGCCGGGCCGCCCTGCCCCACCTGGTCGCCGCCGCCACCACCGGCGGCGGGGCCAGCATCGTGAACCTGGCCTCCCTCGCCGGCCGCAAGGGCGGGCACGCCGGCTCGCTCGCTTACTCCACCGCCAAGGGTGCCATCCTCACCTTCACCCGCTCGCTGGCCGGTGAACTCGGACCCCAGGGCGTGCGGGTCAATGCCCTCGCCCCCGGACTCATCCTCGGCACCAGCTTTCACACCACCCACACGACCCGGCAGTCGGCCGATGCCACCATCGCCGGCATCCCGCTGGGCCGCGGCGGCACGGCGGAGGATGTCGCGCGCGCCGCCGTCTACCTGGCGAGCGAGTACGACGGCTTCATCACGGGGGCCACCCTCGACATCAACGGCGGCGTCTACGGCTGCTGAACGGCCGCCCGGCCCAGACCTCCAACCCGGTCCAATGTGCCTGATGAAATCATCTCGTGGGATCAGGACCTGATGGGCTTTGATTTGCAGTGAAAACAAGGACTCCTCAGTCGCTGTCGATCACCCTTTCCGAAGCGGCGAGTCGTTCGGGGTGGGCGGCGGACCGCGGGAGGGCGAGGGCGATGCCGGCCGCGACGACCGCGAAGCCGAAGGTTCCCCACAGGCAACCGGCCAGGCCCGCCGTCTGGTAGAGCACGCCGGAAAGCAGGCAGCCGATCAGCCGCCCGCCGGCGTTCGCCATGTAGTAGAACCCCACGTTCAGCGCGACCTTGTCGCCGTCGGTGTAGTCGAGAATCAGGTAGGAGTGGATCGCCGAGTTCAGCGCGAACACGGCGCCGAAGAGCGCGAGCCCTCCGACCATCACGGGGCCGGGCGCCAGACCGGCCGCGAGCAGGAGCGGGATAACCGCGGCCACCGCAGCCAGCAGGAAGCCCGCGAGCGCCGCGGTCCCGCCGGCCGGCACCCGTCCGCGCAGCAGGGCCGGGGCCCCGGACTGGATCACGCCGTAGCCGATGACCCAGCTGGCCATGAAGCCGCCGACCTGCGCCCCGCTCCAACCCAGCGTCGTGCTCAGGAACACCGGTACGCCGACCACAAACCAAATGTCGCGCGCCCCAAACAGGAACAGACGCGCGGCGGACAGCACATTGATCGCCCGGCTTTTGGCGAAGAGCTGGGAGAATCCCACCTTCGTCTTCGCCTTGCCCAATTCCGCCGGCAACGATGCCCAGGCGACCAGCCAGACCGCGAGCAGCCCGCCGGCCATCGCCAGCAGGGCCCCCGTGTAGCCGAGCCCCACGAGCAGCCACCCACCGAGAAAGAATCCGACTCCCTTGAGCGCGTTCTTCGAACCGGTGAGCACCGCCACCCACCGGAACAGCGTGCCGCGCGCATCGGCCGGCACGAGGACCTTGATGGCGCTCTTTGAACTCATCTTGGTCAGGTCCTTGGCGATGCCCGACAGCGCCTGGGCCCCCATCACCCAGGCCACCGACCAGGCCTCGGGCCACGCGGGATTGAGCCCGGCCAGCAAACCCAGGGCCGTCACCTGCAGAAAAAGGCCCGCGAGCAGCGTGATCCGTAATCCCATGCGGCTCGCCAACCAGCCCCCCAGCAGGTTCGTGAGGATGCCGCAGAATTCGTACAGGAGAAACAGGAAGGCCAGTTGAACCGGGCTGTAACCCAAGCGCGCGAAGTGCAGCAGCACGAGCATGCGCAGGGCGCCGTCCGTGAGCGTGAAGGCCCAGTAGGCGCCGGTGACGAGGCTGTAGTGACGCAGGTTCACGAACGGAGGCGAAGCGGTCGGTGCCGGATTAAAGCGCGGCCGCGACTTTGCGGGTCAGTTCCGCCATGCGATTGGAATAGCCCCACTCGTTGTCATACCAAGCGTAGATCTTCACGAGACGCTTGTTCACCACCATCGTGGAGAGGGCGTCGATCGTCGCAGAGGCGGGGTTGCCCTTGAAATCGATGGAGACGAGGGGCCTCGTCTCGTAGCCGAGGATGCCCCGGAGCGGACCGGTTTCGCTGGCGGCGCGGAGCAGCGCGTTCACCTCCTCCACCGTGGTGTCGCGTTTGACCTGGAACACGCAATCCGTGAGCGAGCCCGTCAGGAGCGGCACGCGAATGGCGTGACCGTTGAGCCGGCCCAGCAATTCCGGATAGATGAGCCCGATGGCCGTGGCGCTGCCGGTGGTCGTGGGGATCAGCGAGAGTCCGGCCGCGCGGGCGCGACGCAGGTCCTTGTGCGGGGCATCGATGATGGTCTGTGTGTTGGTGGCGTCATGCACCGTGGTGATGGCCCCGTGTTCGATGCCCAGCCCCTCATGGATCACCTTCACCACCGGCGCCAGGCAGTTGGTGGTGCAGGAGGCGTTGGTGATCAGGTGGTGCCGCGCCGGCTCGTAGAGGTGGTCGTTGACGCCCATCACGATATTCAGGGCATCGCCGCCTTTCACCGGGGCGGCCACGATGACTTTCTTCACCCCGCGCGTAAAATAAGGGGCCAGTTGCTCCGGCGTGCGAAACTTGCCGCTGCACTCCAGCACGATGTCCACGCCGTGGGCCGACCAGTCCACCTCGCCAGGCTTGGCGTGCTCGGTGAAGGCGAGGCGGTGCTCGCCGATGCGGATGCCATCCGCCCCGTCCGCCACCGCCTCGCGCGGCCAGCGGCCCTGCACGGAATCAAACGTGAGCAGGTGCGCCGCTCCCTCCGCCCCGGCCTTGGGGTCGTTGATCAGGACCCAGTCGAATTCCGGCCAGTCCCAGGCGGCGCGGAAGGTGAGGCGGCCGATGCGGCCGAATCCGTTGATGGCGATGCGGGCTTTTTTCATGAGGAAACGGGGCGGGCGGCGCGCGGGCGGCGCCGGGCTACCGCCGCACAACCGCAGGAACCGGCCGCGGGCGGTTGCGGGGCGAGGCGGCGGAGCCGGGCCAGATCGTGGCGGAAGACCGGGTTTTCCCGGACGCAATCCTGCAAACAAGCGAGGTTCGCACGCAGTTCGGGCGCCACCTTCGCGGGCAGGGCATAGACCATCCACTTGCCTTCGCGCGTGGCCTCCACCAACCCGCGCGCCCGCAGGTAGGCGAGGTGCTTGGAGATCTTCACCTGCGGCTCATCGAGCACCGTCTGGAAGTGGCACACGCAGAGCGGCCCCTGCCCCAGCACGTGCAGCAAACGCAGACGGGTGACGTCGCACAGGCAGGCATAGATTTCGACCAGCTCCATGCCTGTTCGTATTCCTCGAGAGGCATATGATTCAAGCTTCAATCCGGTCGTTGCCGGATTGTGACACAAACCTCAGGCGCGGCGACGGAGCCGCGGCCACAGCACAGCCAGGCCGCCCAAGGCGAGCAGCGCCCAGGTGGAAGGCTCGGGCACCGGCGTGAAGCGCAGGTACAAATCACCCGTGCCGAAGCCGGCAAACGCCCCGCTCCCGCCACCCACAAACGTATCAAATTTGCCGCCGGCCCAGATGCCGTTGCTCACCAGCAGGGGATTCAACGTCCCGGGCGTCAGCTGGTTGGTGCCCAGGCCGGAGAAATCAATCACCAGCCAGGTCTGGCTGATCTGCCAGAAGGGATCATTCGCGGTCAGCACGGGTTGGGTCGGACGGCTGCTGATCGCGATCAGGCTGAGGTCCACGGTCAGGATCGCGCCCGGGTTGACGTCCAGCACATCGCCGGCGGAGCTGCTGATCGCCACGCGGTCCCATTGCGCGCTGTCGGCGCTGGTCAGCGCGCCGAGTTGCCAATGCAATGTGCTGCCGCCCGCCATCTGCAGGGCCGGGGTGCTAAATTGGCCGAGGGGATCACCCGGGCTGAAGGTCGCCCCGCTGCCGAGCACCACCCCCGTGGTTTCCGTCGTGCTCGAGTGGGACAGGGGCACGTCACCCGAAAGGATCGCGCCGGAACTGACCGCAATGGGATCAGCCAAAATCACACTGCCTCCAGCCAGCAAAACTTCCCCCTGTTGCACCAAGATGCCGCCGCCTCGAAGATCCAGGCCCTGGCTGAACACCGCCTTGCCGGCTCCCGTCTTCCCAATCCCACCCCCGCCATAACCGTCACTAAAAAGCTCGTTGAAGGTGAGTTGGCCGCCCGGGCCGACTGACACGATAACACTGCGCTGGATGTAGACCTCCTCCGCGAAGGTCGCGCTGCCGGTGCCATACAGGCCGAGGGTGGTCTGTCCGCCGTCGTCATTCTCGTTATAGACATCCACATAATGCATGAGCGTCACACCGTCCTTCAGCAAAAGGCTGAGATCATCGTTGTAGCTCGTGCGCGAAGTGCCGACCTCCAGCTCAGGCTCACTGGCGATGCCGAGGGCGTTGTTATTCCCGATGATGAGGGTTCCGTTGGTGAGGTACGTGTCTCCGTCGAAAGTATTGTCGCCGGTCAGGACCAGCGTACCCGGGCCCGTTTTCTCGAAATCGTGCAAACCGGTGCTGCCGGACGAGGAGATCACGCCGGTCAGCGTCAGGGTGCTGGCGCTATTCTCAACCCCGACCGAGCCCGTATTCCCGGATATCTGGATGGTACGGTTCGAAGTGTTGGTTCCGCCGGTGTACAGCACTTCGCCGTCATAGACGGAACCCGGGCCGAGATCCTGGCCGAGTTCCAGGCCGCTTCCGGCGCCCAGCGAACCGGCGGCCAGTTCGTTGTTAAACGTCGCGACCTTCACGCGACCGTCGAACCCGTCGCCGACGATCACTTTCCCGGTGAACGTGTTTGCCCCGGAGAGCGCAACCTCACCTCCAATTTTCACATTCCTGCCCACCCCGGAAATGACTCCGGAAGCAGCCAGGAGGGCCGTGCCAGAATCGTTGATTGTGCCACCATAGAGCCGGCCATCCGTCAGGAGGCTGATCGGGCCGGTCAGCGTCACGGAACGACTCCCGGACATCTCAAATTCAACGTAGATCGTGCCGCCATTGATGCCATTGATCGTGATGGGGTTGTTGACCGTGTAGCTAAAGTTTCCACCGCTGACATAATCGAAGCGGAGCTGCCCTTTGTTGAGGATGCTCGTCCCTGAATCATTGCTGATGGCATCGGGATGGTTGTAGGTCAGGCTGTGGGTATTCGTGATCACGCCGGTCAAATTCGGACTCGCTGTGTTGAGGTAGAAATCACCTGCAAAATCCAAGCCGGCGCTGTTCAGCGCGGCATTGAGGTTGACCGCAAACTGGGAAGAAACTGTGCCGCCGGTCAGAGTCAGTTCCGTGCCGCCCGTGAGCGTATAGTAGTTTCCATCAAAATGCAGGGTGGAGGCCTGAACACCCGAACCCAAGGTGATGGTGGCGGGTGCTCCCGTGTTAAACCAAGCGGGTCGATTGTTGATCCACTGGATGGTATTAATGTCTCCCGCGGAACTGGTCGACCAATTGAACGCGGAAAGGTCCCAAGTACCGTCACCCCCCGCTCCACCGGTCGCTCCATTCGCATCCCAATAAAGGACCTGGGCCCGAAGCATGGCCGGGGCGAAACCGGCCAGCAGGAACAACAGCCCCATGATCTTTCCCGTCAGTCGCATGCGCCATGGCAAATCATGCCCCACCGACGGTCAAACCTGTACCGGTAAATGAGTGGTAAACGTGACCGCTCAGCGCCGGCCGCCACGCATCAGGCGGCTCTTCGGCTTCTCCGGGGCGACCTGCGGCATGCCGCCGCCGTCGAAGATGCCCGAGTAGGTGTAGTTGAAGCCCTCCACCTTCTTCCACTCGATGCTCATGCCGATGAAACGCTCGATGCTGCGGGCGTCGCGCCACGTCTCTTCGGTCACGAGGGTGAAAGCGTCACCGGTCTTCTGCGCGCGGCCGGTGCGGCCGATGCGGTGCACGTAGTCCTCGGGATTTTCCGGCACGTCGAAGTTAATCACGTGCGACACGTCGGCGATGTCGAGGCCGCGGGCCGCGATGTCCGTGGCGACCAGCACCTCGTGCTTGCCCGATTTGAACCCCTTGAGCGCGTCGACGCGCTCCTGCTGGCTGCGGTCGGAATGCATCACGGCACAGGTGTGGCCGGCCTGCTTGAGCCGGCTGGCGACGTAGTCCGCGCCGCTCTTGGTGCGGGAGAAGATGATGACGCTGTGGTACTGCGTCTGCTCGAGCAGGTGGGCGAGCAGGTCGAACTTCTGCGCCTGCACCACGGGGTAGAACGCATGCGTGATCGTCTCGGCGGTGGAACGCTCGCGGCTCACGGAGATCTTGAACGGGTCGCGCAGGGCCCAGGCGGCCAGCTGCTCGATCTCGGGCGGGAGCGTGGCGGTGAAGAACAGCGTCTGCCGCGTCTTCGGCACCTTCGCCACGATGCGCTTCACATCGGGGAGGAAACCCATGTCCAGCATGCGGTCCACCTCGTCGAGCACCAGGGTCTCGATGTGGTCGAGGCGGATCTCACCCTGCTCCATGAAGTCGAGCAGGCGACCGGGCGTGGCCACCAGGATGTCCATGCCCCGCGCGAGGTCGTCGCGCTGTTTGCCGTATCCGACGCCGCCGTAGATCACGGTGGTGCGCAGGTCGGTGTATTTCGAATACTCCTTGAAGGACTCCTCGACCTGCAGCGCGAGCTCGCGCGTGGGCTCGAGCACGAGGCAGCGGATCGGACCGTGGGCGCCGAGGCGCTGGAGAATGGGCAGCGAGAAGGCCGCCGTCTTGCCCGTGCCAGTCTGGGCCGAGCCAATCACATCCTTGCCCGCCAACACCACCGGGATGGCCTGAGCCTGGATCGGCGTCGGGTTCTCGTAACCCTTCTGCTGCACCGCGTAGGCGATGCGGTCGCCAAGACCGAGCGCCGTGAAAGTCGTGTCCATTTTCGGCACCTCGGGCAGCGGCTGGGGGGCCCGGGCCGCAAGCCGGGGGCCGCCGGCGTCGGCCGGGGCTGACCAGCCGCGGCGGCGCGGGGGGCTGCGGCCGCGGGGGCCGGCTTGCGATCCTGACGCGGGTGACTGTCGCGGCCGCCTGGCCGCGCCGGGCGGGACGGGGGGGTGGACTTGGCGGCCTCGGCGGGCTTGGCACCGGGCTTGAAGGTCTGGGTTATCTTGGAGAGGAGCTTGCGGAACATGAAGGGAAGGCGTGCTTATCACGGTCCCCGCCAGGCATTGCAACCTCGCAAAACCAGCCCACGTCGCCCCGGGGTCACTCCAGCTCAGCCCGGATCTGGTCGAGCAGGGTCAAGGACAGGACCTGATCCCCCACCAGACCGACCCGGATCCCTACCCGGGTGAGGCGGGCCGTGACTTTCTCCAGTTTGATCTCGACCCGCTTGTCGAGCGCGGTGCGGTACACCAACTGGGCATCCTGACCGCTCTTCCGCTCCTCGATCCTGGCGAATTCCTGCCGGGCCAGCACCGTCTGCGCCGCGCGGTACACGGCATCGAGGTCGTGCTCCACGTTGGTGGCCAGCTCACCCCGCACGAAGGCCACAGCCCCAGCCCCGACGGCACCGGCCGCGATGACCACGCAACCGCTGAGCGCGGGCCAGACGGCCAACGCCAGCAAGGCGGCCAGCAGGCGCAGGGACGGGAACTTCCGGGCAGGGTGGGTTTGGTTATGCATGATCTCCACCGACCCAGGCTCCGTGGTTTTGTGCACCAAAAAGAATGTCAAAATCCTAGGCCGCGCCATCCGGCCGCTCGAGCACCTCGTTCATGGACTTGCCCAATTCCGCCAGACCATAAGGTTTCGGCAGCACGGCCTTGAAGCCATGAGCCCGGTGGTTCGCCATGACCGGATCGCGCGAATAGCCGCTGGATACGATCACCCGCACCTCCGGATCGAGCCGGCGCAGATGCTCCATCGCCTCGCGCCCACCCATGCCTCCCGGCACGGTGAGATCCATCACCACCGCATCGTAAGCGCGGCCGGCCTCCCTCGCCTCCCGGTATTTGCGCAGCGCCTCGGCGCCGTCCGCCGCCGTCTCGCATTCGAAGCCCAGCCGGTCCATGAAGATCGTGGCCATGCTGCGGATCGGCTCCTCGTCATCCATGAACAACACGCGGGCCCGGCGCGGGGCGGGGGGCTCCGGCTCGGCCGGGCCGGCACCCGCGGCCGGCGTGCCACCCGCGGGCAACCAGCAGCGGAACACCGTGCCCTGGCCCGGCTCGGACTCGGCATGGATATAACCACCGTGCTTGCGGATGATGGAATACACCGTGGCCAGTCCCAACCCGCTGCCCTGGGTCTTGGTGGTGAAATACGGATCGAAGATCTTCGCCAGGTGCTCGCGGGCGATCCCGACGCCGTTGTCCGCCACGCTCAACCGGACGTAGCGACCCGGCGCGAGCGGCAGCACCCCGGCGTCATCGCCACCCACTTCCGCGTTGTCGGCGGTCAGCACGACCAGGCCGCCGCCCGGCATCGCCTGCACGGCGTTGATCACGAGGTTCTGCACCACCTGGCCGAGCTGGCCCTTGTCCGCATTCACGGGCCAGAGTCCGGGGGCGATCTTGAAGTCGGCGCGGGCCTTGGCCCCGTGCAGGGCGAAGGCGGCCGATTCCCGGAGCAGTTCCGGCAGCTCGACGGCCGCCTTCAGCGGCTCGCCCCCCTTGGCAAAGGTTAGCAGCTGCAACGTGAGGTCGCGCGCGCGCAAGGTGGCCCGCCGCGCGTCGGCCAGCCGCGCGCTGATCGCGCTGTCCGCCTCGGTGTCGGCCTCGGCCAGCGTGACGTTGCCCAGCACCACGGTGAGGATGTTGTTGAAATCATGGGCGATCCCGCCGGCGAGGATGCCCACGGCCTCCAGCTTGGAGGCGCGGCCCATCTCAGCCTCCAGCTGGAGCCGGGCGGTGATGTCAGCCACGAACCCCTCGTAATAGAGCAACCGGCCGGAGGCATCGCGCACCTCGCGCGCGTCCTCCGAGATCCAGATCGTGCGGCCGTCGCGCACCAGCACTTCCGACTCGAAATCGTTCAGCTGTCCGGCCGGCCCGAACGCCGTCCGGAATTCATCGCGCCGGCCTGGTTTCACATACAGCGATTGCGCGGCGTGTTGCTCGGCCCAGGCGATCATCTCCTCCGCCCGCACGAAGCCGAACATGCGCGCGAGAGCGGGGTTCACGGTCAGGAACTGCCCCTCCGGCGTCGAACGATAGATCCCGCCGACCGCCTGCTCGAACAGTTCGCGGTAGCGTGTCTCGCTCTCCCGCAGCGCGCGCTCCGCCGCCAGCTTCTCGGTGATGTCCACCAGCACGGTCTGGGTGCGGCCGAAGTTCGCCCGGTCCTGCGCGCCCAGCATCCGCCAGTGGAAGGCCAGCGTACGACGCTCCCCGTCCAGCCGCCGGACCTCGAATTCGCCGCTGCCATGAAAGATCCCCTGCCACATGCGTGCGGCGTTGTCGCAGCGCGCCTGGCGGGTGCTTTCCGTGTAGACGTCGCGCAAGCGGGCGACCAGCTCCGCCTTGGACCGCGCGCCCATCAGCCGCAGCGTGGACTGGTTGGCATCCACCAGGGGCGACCGCGCGATCAGCGGTTCGCGATCCTCGGGATGTGCGGCGAGGTGGGCCGCGAGGTCCGTCACACCCCGGGCGCGCAGCTCATCGAACCACGGGCCCAGCGCTGCGTGGTCGAACTCCACCACCGCCAGCGGGGCCTCCTCGAACAACATCCGGTAACGCTCCTCACTGGCGCGCAGGGCCAGCTCCGCCCGTCGGAGGGACGTGATCTCAGTGAAGACGAGCCGGACGTTGGACAGGTCGCGCCGGCCGTCGGGCCGGCGCCCCACCTCCCAGTTAAGCAAGGCGTGGAGGCGCTCGCCGCCCTTCACCACGTAGCTGGTTTCCAGGGTCAGCTGGTCCCGCCCGTCCCAGAGGGCGGTCAGCTCCTCCTGGAATTGCTGGTAGCCCTGCTCGGTCATGATGTCCGGCAGGTTGCGGTCCATGTCCTCGACCGTGACGAACCCGTTCCGGGCGAGCGTCTGGCGATTGGCCGCGACGATGCGCTTCAGCCGGTGCAGCCCCCGCAGCAGCTCGGGCCGGGCCTGCAGGTGGGCGCGCAGGTCCGTGACGCCGGCCTCGCGCAGCCGCCGCAGCTCCGGCTCCAAGGCGGTGTAGTCCTCGATCACGATCGGGGCTGGGGCATAATCGAAATACTCGCGCTGGCGCTGCTCCGACTCGCGGAGCTCCTCGGTGCGCCGCGCCACCAGGGACTGCAACCGACGGCTGGTCAGCACGGCCCCCACCGCCACGACCACCGCGGCGGCCAAGCCCCACAACAGCCAGGGCGCGATCTGTTGGAGCCGCTGGAAGCGGTCGAGGGGGGGCACATAAAGCATGCCCTCAATCCGGTCCAGGCTCCCCGTCCCGTCATAACCGTGGATCACCTCCGCCATGCGCGACCAGCGGCCGGGATTGACCCGGCCCAGCTCGATCAGGTCCGCACTGATCAGCATGGCCATCTGGCCCGCCTCATAGACCAGCGCCTCCCGGTCCGGTTCGGCCCGCTGCTGCAGCACGACGCCCGCCGGATAGCGGGCCATGATCAGGTTCACCGTCTCGTCGGGGTGCTGGAGCGCATGACTCCAACCGCGCAACAGCGCCCGGCGCATGCCCGCCACGAGCTCCGGCCGCGTGCGGGCGGTGAGGCCGCTGGTGAAAAGACAGTCCCCGTAGAAATCCACCCCGTAGTCCGCGGGTCGGATGACATGGACGCGCATTCCCGCGCGTTTCATCGCATAGGGCATGTCGATGACAAACACGCTCATGGCGTCGGCCGTGCCATCGATCAGCTCGTTGCGTTCCCAGGTATTGGGCACGACCGTGATCCGGTCGTAGCCCACCCCCTCACGCTCCAGCATCAGGCGGACCTCGGATTGCAGTGAGGTCTGGTCGATGGCAACGCGCCGACCCACGAGATCATGGGGATTCCGGAGATCATGCTCCTCCCGGGTGACCAGCACCTGCGGGGAATGCTGCATGATGGCCGCCAGGACCACGATGTCCTGGCCTTCCAAGCGCCCGGCAATCAGCTGCGGCCCCTGCGCAATGCCGAAATCCGCCTTGCCGGCCCCCACTTCCTCCAAGGGCGCGTGATGCTGCTCGGAAGTCTGCCGCACCACCACCTCCAGCCCCTCCTCCCGAAAATAACCCTGCTCAATCGCGACGTAGGCTCCCGCAAACTGGAACTGGTGGGTGTACGGCAGCTGCAGCACCACCTGCTCCGTCCCGCCGTTCGCCGCCTGGGCCGCCAGCACCCAGCCCCCGATAAACATCCCGCCGAGGAGGTGCCTGATGTGGTGACCGGGAATCATGAAGGACGGGCGGCGGATTCGGCCGAGATTGCGACGGGCGACTTGGGGAAGTCGAGGCGCAAACCCCGCCCACACAGCCCCAGCCATCGTCCGCCGGCACAACCGGAACGCATTCGCCAACGCGACCGGGGCACCCCAGCGTGTCGGACCGCGCCCCCACCCGACCAGCCGTCCCTCGTCCCGCCCACCCATTCCGCCATGAAACTGCCCCTCTATTGGATCGACGCCTTCGCCTCGCAGGTCTTCACCGGCAATCCCGCCGCCGTCGTCCCGCTCGACACCTGGTTGCCGGACGGGCTGATGCAGCGCATCGCCTTCGAGAACGGCCTGGCCGAGACCGCCTTCTTTGTCCCCGTCGGCGCGGGGCGCTACCACCTGCGCTGGTTCACCCCCGGCGCCGAGGTGGATCTCTGCGGCCATGCGACCGTCGCCACCGCCTTCACCCTCTTCACCGCCCTTGGGTTCAGCGGCCCCGTCATCACCTTCGATTCCCGCTCGGGCCCGCTGCCCGTTCGGCGTCTACCCGACGGGAAAATCGAGCTCGATTTTCCCGCGCGCCCCGCGTTGCCCGTGCCGCCACCCGCGGCGCTGGTGCAGGGCCTCGGCGCCACCCCCGCCTACTACGCCCAGGCCCAGGCCAACCTCGCCGTCTTTAACACTGCGGCCGAGGTCCGCGCCCTGCGCCCCGATTTTGGCGCCCTCGCCACCCTCGAGCAATATGGCACCATCGTGACCGCGCCCGGGGAGGACTGCGACTTTGTCTCCCGCTTCTTCGCGCCGCGTGTCGGCGTGCCCGAGGACCCCGTGACCGGCAGCGCCCACTGCGTGCTCACGCCTTATTGGGCCGCCCGCCTCGGCAAAACCAAGCTGCACGCCCGCCAGCTCTCCGCCCGCGGCGGCGAACTGTGGTGCGAGCAAGCCGGCGACCGCGTCAAAATCGCCGGCCATGCCGTGCTCTACCTCAAGGGCGAGATCGCGGTCTGAACCACCGGCCCGCGAATTTTTGCATACGCCGGCTCCTTTGGCCCGTATGCCTGTCACCATGAGCCTGCCTTCGCTGCTTCGCCCCCTCTCCCTGCTGTGTCTCGGGCTGGTCACCGTCCACGCCCAGCCCGCCCCGGTGCCCGGGGCCGAGTTCACCGTGCTATACTCGCGGTCCGCGGATAACGCCTTGGCCCTTCGCGGCACCAATGTCGGTTCGGTCGCCGTCGATGCGACCCAGCTGTCCTGGCGCAGCTCGGTCCCGCTCTCTTCCGTCACCCGCTTCACCTACGGGCTGGATTGGAATCGCTTCGACTTCCAGCGGCCCGCCGCCTCGGCCGTACCCGGCACGCTGCAGGAAATTGCCCTCGCCCTCGGCGCCAGCCACCGCCTGGGCCGGGAATGGCTGCTCATCGGCAACCTCAGCCCAGGTCTGTATGGCGACCTGAAGGGCGACAGCGGCGACGCCTTTAACGCCCCGCTCCTCCTGCTCGCCACCTGGCTCCGCAGCCCCACCCTCGCCTGGGCCTTCGGCTTGCGCGTCGACGGGCTGGCCGACCGGCCGGTCATCCCCTTCATCGGCGTGAATTGGAAATTCGCCCCGGATTGGGAATTCTCCCTCGGCATGCCGCGCGCCGGCGTGAGCTACGCCGCTACCCCTGATCTGAAATGGACGCTCGGGCTCTCCGTGCCGGGTGGCAGCTTCCACATCGCGCGCGACCCGCGCCCGGTCTCCGCCGGCCCCCGCCTCGACGACACCACGCTTAATTTCCACGAGATCCGCGTCGGCCTCTCGGCCGACTGGCGCCTCAACAGAACGTTTTCCCTCAACGCGGAAGCGGGGCTCATTACCGACCAAAAATTCGATTACTTCGACCGGGGCTATGTGCTCAACGGGGACGCCGCCGGCTTCTTCACTTTGGGTCTGACCGGCCGCTTCTAAAGCGTCCCTCACGGCGAGGTCGCCGGACCGCCCTGGCGCTGGCGAGCGCGGAACCCCGCCCGCGGGGTGGTGCAGCACCCGCCCGTCCCGCTTCTGGGAAAATTGTCACGGTTACAGAATTGATTTACAGCAACTGTGCTGGTTTCAATCTGAGCCGGCTGGGGCTACTGGGCGGACGCCGGTTCCGCTATAGTCCGGGCCGCATCCTTCCACGCCATGATCGAGACCGCCCCCCCCAAGCCCGTCGCCCCCACCCGCGCCGATTCCCGCCCGCTCTACGTCGAGCTGGCCGATTCCCTCCAGCATCTCGTCGAGCAGGGCACGCTGCGTCCCGGCCATCGCGTGCCATCGGTCCGCATCATGTCCCGCCAGCGCGACGTGAGCATCGCCACCGTCCTCCAAGCCTACACCGTGCTGGAAAACCGCGGCTTCCTTGAGGCCCGGCCCCAGTCCGGTTACTACGTTCGCCCCCGCCCACCCAGCCTGGCGCCCGAGCCCCGCATGGCCAAGCCCATGGCCAAGCCCTCCTACGTCGGCGTCAACGACCTGACCGCCGAGGTCATGGACTACGCCCAGAATGCCGATTACATCCCCTTCGGCTCGGCCTGCCCGCACCACAGCCTCTTCCCGACCAAGAAGCTCGCCCGCATCCTCGGCTCGGTCGCGCGGCGCGACCCCGCGCTGCTGGTCCGCTCCAGCCTCAACCGCGGGTACGAGCCCCTCGCCCGCGAGATCGCGCGCCGCTACCTCCAGGCCGGCGTGCCCCTTGCCCACGACGAGCTCGTCGTCTCCACCGGTTGCACCGAGGCCCTGAACCTCTGCCTGCGCGCCGTCACCAAGCCCGGTGACACCGTGGCCATCGAGACGCCCGCGTACTTTGGTTTCCTCGAGATCATCCAGAGCCTCAACCTGCGCGCCCTGGAGATCCCCACCTCGTCGCGCGAGGGGATGTGCCTCGACGCGCTCCGCACCGCCATCGAGCAGAACGACATCAAGGCCGTCATGGTCATGCCCGGGCTCCACAACCCGCTCGGCTCCGTCATGCCCGACGAGAAGAAGCAGCGCCTCTACGACCTGCTGTGCGAGTACGACCTCCCCGTCATCGAGGACGACATCTACGGCGACACCCACTTCGGCGAGGTCCGCCCCAAGCCGCTCAAGGCCTGGGACAAGGACGGCCGGGTCCTCCTCTGCTCTTCGTTCGGCAAGACCCTCGCCCCCGGCTTCCACGTCGGCTGGACGGCGCCCGGCCGCTACCTCGAGCGCGTGCGCCGCCTCAAGTTCACCAACACCATGGGCACGCCGCTCGTCCTGCAGAAGGCGATCGCCGAGTTCCTGCGCGACGGCGGCTACGACCACCACCTGCGGTCGCTGCGGCGCGCCTACCATCAGGACCTGCATCTCTTCGCGCAGGGCATGCAGAAGTACTTCCCCGAGGGCACGCGCTACAGCCGGCCCCAGGGCGGCAACTTCATCTGGGTGGAACTGCCCGCGAAAGTGGACGCGCTCCGCCTGCGCAAGGACGCCTTGAACAAACGCATCAACATCGCGCCGGGTTCCCTCTTCACCCTCAAGGACCGCTACAAGCACTGCCTGCGCATGAGTTGCAGCGTGCCCTGGTCCGACGAGATCGACGCCGCCCTGCGCACCCTCGGCGACCTCATCAAGCAGCAGCTGTGAGCGGGTTTTCTTTGTCGGAGCCTGTTTACAGGCGACCTCAAAGCATCGCTCGCCAACCAGCTCCGGCAAAATCCCCTGCCCGTTTTCCGCCCTTCCTCCTCCTATCGTTCTCGTTCTCTTAATCCTAATCTTTCTCCCCCATCCAAGTTTACGACAACGAGAACGATCCCACCTGCCACCCTCTCCCTGCACTCCTCCCCCATGCGCACCGTTGCCATCCTCCTTTTCGACGACGTCGAGGTCCTCGACTTCGCCGGCCCGTTCGAAGTGTTTTCCGTCACCCGCGAACTCGCCGGCGACCAGCTGTTCACGGTCCACACCGTCGGCCTCAATCCCGGGACCGTGCGGGCGCGCAACGGCCTGAAGGTCGTCCCGGAGCACACCCTGGAATCAGTCCCCCAACCCGATCTGCTGATTGTCCCCGGCGGCTACGGCACCCGCGCGCTCCTGCATCAGCCCGGCGTGCTCGACTGGATCCGCCGCAAGGCCCCCAAGTGCGAACTGGTCGCCTCGGTCTGCACCGGTTCGCTCGTGCTCGCCAAGGCCGGTCTGCTCGCCGGCCTGCCCGCGACGACGCACTACGAATGTTTCGACCAACTGCGGGCCCTCGAGCCCACCGCCACCGTGCGCGAGGACGTCCGCTTCACCGAAGCCGACCGCGTACTGACCGCCGCCGGCATCTCGGCCGGCATCGACCTGTCCCTGCATCTGGTGGCCCGCCTCCATGGCGTGGCCACCGCCCAAAAAACCGCCGCCTACATGGAATACCACTGGACCAACGACGGCGGCGCCCGGCGCTAGGTCCTCAGGTTTCGTCCTTCTTAATTCATCCTTCTTCCTTCCCTTGAGCGCTCCCTCCCGCACCGCCCTGATCGCTGCCTTCGCCGCGATCTACCTCATCTGGGGTTCCACGTATCTCGGCATCCGCATCGCCGTGGAATCCATGCCGGCTTTCCTCATGGCCAGCTCGCGCTTCATCATCGCCGGCGGCATCGTGGCGGCCTTCATCGCGCTCACCCGCGGCTTCCGGGCGACCCCCAAGCAATGGCGTGACAACGCCATCATCGGCGGCTTCCTGTGCCTGGGTGGCAACGGTCTCGTGTCGTGGGCCGAAGAGAAGGTGCCCTCCGGCATCGCCACGCTCATCATCTCCGCGGGCCCGGTGTTCATCGTCCTGATGGACTGGGCCGTCCACACGTGGTCCAAGGACGGTTCCCGCGGCACCCGCCCGAACGCCCTGACCTTTGCCGGCCTCGCACTCGGCTTCATCGGCCTGGCCATCCTCGTCGCCCCCGACGTGATGGCCACCGGCGTGGGCAGCTTGGATCCCTGGCGTCTGCTCGGCTTGCTCGGCGCCACCTTCTTCTGGGGCGTGGGCATGATGATCATGCGCTACACGCGCGACCCCGCCGAACCCTTCACCGCCTCAGGCATCCAGATGATCTGCGGCAGCGGCTGGCTCCTGCTCGCCAGCTTCGCGACCGGCGAACTGGGCCGCTTCGATCCCGCGCTGATCACCAGCCGTTCGGTCCTCGCCTGGGCCTACCTCGTTGTCTTCGGATCGCTGATCGGTTTCAGCACCTTCACGTGGCTGATGAAGCACAGCACGCCCGCCCGGGTCTCGACCTACGCCTACGTCAATCCCGTCGTCGCCGTCTTCCTCGGCTGGTTGGTGCTGCACGAGCCCCTGAGCCCGCGCCTCTTCCTGGCCGCCACCATTATCATCGCCGGCGTGGCCCTCATCACGATAGCCAAGACCAAAAAGACCCTCGCCAACCCGCCGCGCCCAGCCGTGGCCGCCTTGGCGGCCTCCGGGAAAGCGGAGTGACCGGGCGCCCCCCGGCCGAGCCCAACCTCTTCCGGGTCAACGGGTGGTAACCTCCCCGGCCGCCTGGGACCGCATTCGCATTTCTTGGCCAAGCCTTCGCATTGGCTGGCGATGACGGAATATCCCGTTGCGCGCCGGCCTCACCGGCGCAACTATCCCGGCTCATGAAGCGCCTCGTCTGGCTCCTGATCGCCGTCTTCGGCACCGCGTTCGCGCAGGTGTCGCCGGTGGTTTCGCCGTTCGCTCAGGACGAGGCCTGCTGTTGCTGCGAGGGCCCGGCGGGCACCTGTGGCATGCCCGATTGCGCCCCTGCCGCCACGGCCTGCCCGAGCACGCCGACGCTCCAGGTTTCGGCCGTCCAGCGCATCGAGGCCCGCCGGGTCGCGCCCACCCCGCCGGCCCGGGTTGAATCCTATTTTGTGAAGTTCGAGTCCCGCCCGGCCCTGACGCCGGCGGTCCGCGTGTCCCACCGGGGAACGCCCGCAGCCCGTGTGCCCCTGTACAAGGCGCACGTCTGCTTTCTGATCTAAGTCCGGAGAGTCGTGTGTCCGCGCCTCGCCTTGCGAGGCCTTTACGTTGTTGTCCGCCGCTTGTTGGCGCGCGGGTAAGATCTTCCACCCACGTCCGTCTCCTTGGATTCCGTCATGAAAACTTTCCTCACTTTCCTTGCCTTTGCTTTCGCCGCGCTGTCCCTCGCCGCCGCGGAACCCGGCCCCGTCCACCAGTGCCCGATGCACCCGTGGATCAAGTCCGATAAACCCGACGCCAAGTGCACCATCTGCGGCATGGCCCTCGTCGCCGCCACTCAGGCCCCCGGCGGCTCCGACCAACCCCTCGACCCCAATCTCGTCACTCTCACCGCGAGCCAGGCGTCCGTCACCGGCGTGCAGTCCGCCCCGGTTACGCGCGGCCCGCTGGTCCGCTCGCTGCGGGTTAACGGCGTGATCGACGACGACGAGACCCGCCACCGCATCCTCGCCGCCCGCGTGCCGGGCCGCGTCGAACGGCTCCACGTCAACTATGTCGGCGCCGAGGTGAAGCAGGGCGAGCCGCTCGCCACCATCTTCAGCCCCGAGATGCTCACCGCCCAGCGGCAGTTCGTCGAGCGCCTCAAGGCGGGCAGCATTGCCTTCTCCGCCTCCGACCGCGCTGCCGCCCGCGAGCGTCTGCTCGAACTCGGCCTGACCGAGGAGGAGATCCGCATCCTCGAGGGGACGCTGCAACCAACCGCCCTGGTCAATATCCGCGCCCCGATGTCGGGGACGGTCGTGTCCCGCGACGTCTACGAGGGCCAGTATGTCGAGACCAACGACAAGCTCTTCGAGATCGGCGACTTTTCCCGCATGTGGTTCGTCTTTGATGTCTACGAATCCGATCTCGGATGGGTCCGGCCGGGCCAGACCGTCGAGCTCGCCCTGCCCTCCCTGCCCGGCCGCATCCTGACCGCCCCGGTCACCTTCATCGATCCCAACCTCAACGAGACGACCCGCACCGCCCGCGCCCGGGTCGTGCTCGACAACACTGACCGCCAACTCCTACACCGTCAGACTGGGATCGCCCGTGTCATCATCGAGACCCCCGAGACCCTACTCGTGCCCCGGTCCGCCGTGCTCCAGCACCGCGGTCATCCGGTGGTCTTCGTGGATGGCGGCCAGCGGGGCTTCGCCGCCCGCGAGGTCCGGCTCGGCCGCATCGGCGACACCACGGCGGAGGTGATCGCCGGCCTCGCCGAGGGCGACCAAGTCGTGACCCAGGGCGCGCTGCTCCTCGACGGCCAGGCCCAGCTGGCCCATGCCGCCAACGGCAGCAGTCAGGACCACGGCACGCCCGTGCCCGCCAAGGTTTCCGCGGCCGAACCCGGACACGACGAAACCGGCTACAACCTGCTTCGGCCCCTCGCCTTCGCCGCGGCCGATGCCGCGGCCGCCCTCGCCGCCGACGACCTGCCGGGCTACCAGCACCACCTGCCGGCCCTGCGTGCCACGTTGGCCGCCTACCTGGCCGGTCATGCTCCGGCCTCCCGGGGTCCCTTGGCCGGCCTGCAGGAATCCCTGCGGGACGGACCCGACCTGGACGCGGCCCGCCGCGCGTTCGAGCCGTTCAGCACCGCGCTGGTGGATCTCGCCCGCGCCGCACACCTCACCCATCGCGAGAAGCTGCACGCCTTCGAATGCCCGATGACCCCGGTCCTCGGCAACGGCCGCTGGCTCTCCCGGAGCGCCGAGCTCCGCAACCCGTACTTCGGCTCCGCCATGCTGGAGTGCGGCGACGAGCTCAAATGAGGACCCGACCATGATCAACCGCCTCATCCACTGGTCGCTCCACCACCGGTTCATCGTCCTCGCCGGCTTCCTCGCGCTCTGCGCATGGGGCGTGGTCGCCCTGACCCGCGTGCCCATCGACGCCATCCCCGACCTCTCCGAAAACCAGGTGATCGTCTACGCCGACTGGCCGGGCCGCAGCCCACAGGAGGTCGAGGACCAGATCACCTATCCGCTCAGCGTCTCACTGCAGGGCCTCGCCGGCGTGAAGACCGTGCGCGCCACCTCGATGTTCGGCTTCTCGTTCCTCACCGTCATCTTCCAAGACAAGATCGACCCCTACTTCGCCCGCACCCGTGTACTGGAACGGCTCAACTCGCTCGGCGACCTTCTGCCCGAGAGCGTCACCGCCCGCCTCGGCCCCGACGCCACCGGCCTCGGCTGGATCTACCAATATTACCTCCAGGATTCATCCGGCACCCAGGACCTCGGCTCGCTGCGGGCGCTACAGGACACCTTCGTGCGCTACCAGCTTGCCGCGGTGCCCGGTGTGGCCGAGGTCGCCAGCATCGGCGGCTTCGTGCGCCAATGGCAGGTCGAGGTCTCCGCCCTGAAAATGAAGCAATATGGCGTGATGATCGGCGAGGTCATGGACGCCGTCGCCGCCAGCAACCAGAACATCGGCGGCAAGACCATCGAGGAGAACGGCGCTGAATTCATCGTGCGCGGCGTCGGCCTTGTGCAAAGCGCCGCCGACCTCGAGACTATCGCCCTCATGCCGCGCAATGGCACGCCGCTCCTGCTGCGCGACGTCGCCACGGTGCGCATCGGAGGCGACTTCCGCCGCGGCGCCCTGGACGTCAACGGCCGGCAGGTCGTGGGCGGCATCGTCGTCATGCGCTACGGCGAGAACGCCTGGCAGGTCATCCGGGATGTGAAGGCCCGGCTCGCCACCATCGCCCCCGGGCTGCCGGCCGGCGTAACCGTCGAGTCCTTCTACGACCGCAGCGACCTCATCGGCCGCGCCATCAACACATTGAAGCACGCGCTTACTGAGGAAATCATCCTCGTGACGCTCGCCCACATCCTGTTCCTGTTTCATTTCCGCAGCATCCTCATCGTCACCCTGCCGCTTCCGGCCTCGATCCTCGTCTCGTTCATCCTGATGGACCAATTCGGGATCCCCTCCCACATCATGTCGCTGACCGGCATCGCCATCTCCATCGGCGTGCTCGTGGACGCCGGCATCGTCATGACGGAAAATGTCATCCGCCACTGCGAACGCGCCGAGGAGGAGCTGAAGCGACGACTGACCCCGCCCGAGGTTTTCCAGCACACGCTCGAGGCCGCCACCCAGGTCGGCCGGCCGATGTTCTTCTCGATGCTGGTCATCATCCTGGCCTTCGTACCGGTGTTCATGCTGACCGGGCAGGAGGGCAAACTCTTCCACCCGCTCGCCTACACCAAGAGCTTCGCGCTGCTCGGCGCGGTCCTGCTGGCCATCACCGCCGTCCCGGTGTTCTGCACGATCCTCGTGCGCGGCCCCTTCAAGCCCGAGAGCGAAAACTGGATGATGAAGGGTTTGTTGAAAATCTACGAGCCGGTGCTCGACTGGGCGCTGGTCCACCGCAAGACCGTGATGGGTTGCGCCCTCGGCCTGCTCGCCGCTTCGTGCATCGTCGCCTTCGGCCTGCCGCGTGCCGTCACCGCCCGCTTGCCCGATTCGATCGCCCGCCACACGTCGGGTTTCGGCAGCGAGTTCATGCCGACCCTCGAGGAGGGATCGCTGCTCTTCATGCCCGTGCTCCTGCCGGCCACCTCCCTCACCGAGGTCCAGCGCATCATGGCCTGGCAGGACAAGATCATGAGTGAACACCCCGCGGTCGCCTCCGTCGCCGGCAAGCTCGGCCGCGCCGAGACCGCCACCGATCCGGCCCCGGTCGAGATGATCGAGACCACCATCATGCTGAAGCCCGAGAGCCAGTGGCCCGCCGGCACGACCAAGGCCTCTATCATCGCCGATCTCTCCGCCAAGCTCATGAACGTGCCCGGCTATGTGCCCGGCTTCCTCCAGCCCATCGAGAACCGGATCCTGATGACTAGCACCGGCATCCGCGCCCAGGTCGGCGTGAAGCTCTACGGCGACAACCTCGACGCCCTCCAGCAGAAGGCCTTTGAGATCGAGCGCGTGGTCACCCGCATCCAGGGCGCCACCGGCGTCGCGCCCTCCCGCGTGCAGGGCAAACCCTACCTCGAGATCGCCGTCCGCCGCGCCGACCTCGCGCGCTACGGCCTGAGCGTCAGGCAGGTCTACGAATACGTCGAGGCCGGCCTCGGTGGTGCCACGGTCGGCACCACCTTGAAGGGCCGCGAACGCTGGCCCCTGTCTGTCCGGCTGGAGCAGGCCGACCGCGAGGACATCGACAAACTCGGCGAACTCCCCCTGCCCACGCCCTCGGGCGCCAACATCCAGCTGAAGCATGTGGCGGACATCAAGCGCACCGTCGGCCCCAACGAGATCCAGAGCGAAAACGGCCGCCTGCGCGTCTTTGTGCAGGCCAATGTCACCGACCGCGACCTCGGCGGCTTCGTGGACGAAATCAAGGCCCGCATCACCCGCGACGTAAAACTCGAGCCCGGCATGTCCATCGAGTATTCCGGCCAGTATGAGCACCAGCTGCGCGCGCGGCAGACGCTGCTCTATGTGTTCCCCGCCGTCATCCTCATCATCTTCGTGCTGCTCGTGATCACGTTCCGCTCGATCCCGGAGGCGGCGCACGTGCTCCTGGCCGTGCCGTTTGCCCTCACCGGCGGGGTCATGCTGCAGGCCTTGCTCGGCTACAACTTCAGCGTCGCCGTCTGGGTCGGTTACATCGCCCTCTTCGGCACTGCCATCCAGACCGGCGTCATCATGGTCGTCTATCTGGAGGAGGCTGTCGCCCGCCACCGCGAGCGCCTCGGCCGCGATCTCACCCACGACGAACTCATCCTCGCCGTGAAGGAAGGTGCCCGGCTCCGGCTCCGGCCCAAGGTCATGACGATCGCCACCACCGTGGCCTCGCTCCTGCCCATTCTCTGGAGCACCCAGACCGGTTCCGAGGTGATGAAGCCCCTGGCCGCCCCCGTGGTCGGCGGCAGTATTTCCAGCCTCCTGCACATCCTCATCGTGACCCCGGTGATCTTCACCTGGTTGCGGAAACGGAAACTCACGATGTGAGGCAATTTTGCACGGAACCAGACCACCCCCAACCCAGTCGAAGACTGCATCATGAACCACCGTCTCTTTCGCACCCTCGTGCTCGCTTCCAGCCTCGGCTTCCTCGCCGGTTGCCAGTCCGTGGAAAGCCGCATCAAGGAAAAGCCCGAAGTCTACGCCGGGCTCGATCTCGAAACCCAGGACAAGATCCAGCAGGGCATCATCGATATCGGCTTCACCCCGGACATGGTCTACCTGGCCCTGGGTGAACCCAGCCAGAAGCGCGAGACCAAGACCGAGAACGGCCGGACGCAGACCTGGATCTACAACACCTACTACAACCGTTACGACGGTTCCCAGATGGTCGGCTACCACCGCCGCGTCTACTACGACCCCTACCTGCGTAGCTACCGGGTGCACTACCGTCCGGCCTTCGCCGACACCTACCGCGAGGAGGTCCAGGAGAACATCCGCATCACTTTCCAAAACGGCAAAGCCACCGTCATCGAGCAGGCCAAGGACTGATCCGCGGCCGCGGGATTACTTCTTCGCGAAGGGCGAGCTGGTCTCGCGCTTGAGCTCGCGGGTCATGAGGGACATCAGGGCATCGATCGGCTTCTTCTGCTGGTAGAGAATCGCATGCACCTCGCCCAGGATCGGGGCGGTGAGGCCGCGCTGCAGGCACAGATCATGCAGCGCCTGCGTGGTGCGATAGCCCTCGACCACGGTGCGCCGCCCGGCCAGCAGGTCGGCCACGGATTCGCCGGCGCCGATCTTCTCGCCGAACTCACGGTTGCGGCTCCAGGCGCCGTGGCAGGTGGCCACGAGGTCGCCGAAACCGCTCAAGCCGTAGAAGGTCTCCTTCTTCGCGCCCAGGTGTTCACCGACGCGCACCATTTCCGTGAGCGCCCGGGTGATGAGCGAGGCCTTGGCATTGTCGCCCAGCTTCAGCCCGTCGCAAAAACCCGCGCCGATCGCATAGATGTTCTTGAGGGACGCCCCGTATTCGGCGCCGGCCAGGTCATCGCTGGTATAGAGCCTCAGCGTGGAGCCGCTCATGGCGGCCTGCACCTGATCCACGAAGGCACCCGGCGTGGCCACCGCCAGCACCACGGCCGCGGGCAGGCCTTGCGCCACCTCCGCGGCATTGGTCGGCCCGGTGAGGGTGGCCACGTTCACGCCGGGCAGCGCCTGCGCCATGACTTCGCTGGGCCGGAGCAGCGTGCCGAGTTCCAGCCCCTTCACCAGGCTGATGAAAAGCTGCAGCCGGCCGACGCCCCCGAGCTCGGTCGCCATGCGCTGGCACCAGTCGCGCAGGGCATGCGAGGGGCTGGCGATCAAAGCCACGTCGGCCTCCGCCAGCGCCGCCCGCAGGTCCGACGTGACCATCAGCGCCGCGGGCAGTTTCACCCCGGGCAGATAATCCCGGTTCTCCCCGGCCAGTTGCATGGCGACGGCGTGCTCGGGCCGGCGGGTCACCAGCGAGGTGCGCTGGCCGCGCCGGGCGAGGTGCGCCGCCACCGCCGTGCCCCAGGCTCCCGCCCCGATGACGGTGAACTGGAGTGGGCGGGGGTCGGACATGGGGTTGGCCGTCAGATTTTGAGGAAGCCGGGGATCTTTTCGCCGGCGACCATAGTCTCGAAAGACTCGCGGACGTTGACCAGCTCGAAGCGGCTGCCCGACACGAGCACCTCGGCGACCTGGCCGCGGGTGTTGTAGCGGCTGGCCATGGTGTAGCCGTAGGCCCCGGCACTCATGAAGGCGATGAGCTCGCCCTCGCCGACGGCCTGCAGCGTGCGGTCCTTGGCAAAACAGTCGCCGGACTCGCAGATGGGGCCGACGATGTCGGCCTTGAGGGCGGCGCGGGTGGTGTCGCGCGTGAGCGGCACGATCTCATGGTAGGCCTCGTACATCGCCGGGCGCACCAGGTCGTTCATGGCGGCGTCAACCACGAGGAAGTTCTTGGCGGCACCCCGCTTGAGGTACTCGACGCGGGACAACAGGATGCCGGCGTTGCCGACCAGGAAACGGCCGGGCTCGAGCAGGATCTTGAGCCCAAGCGGGGCGAGCAGCGGGGTGAGCGCCGCGCCGTAGGCCTCGGGCGTGAGCGGACGCTCGGCCTCGGGCTGGGCGTCCCACCAGGCCTGGCTGCCGCTGGCGAGGGCGTCCTGGTAGATGATGCCGATACCGCCGCCGATGCTGAAATAGGTGATGCCGTAGAGCTTTTTCAGCTCCGCGACGAAGGGCACGACCTTGGCCACGGCCTCGGCGAAGGGCGTGACGGAGGTCAGCTGCGAACCGATGTGCATCTGTACGCC
This sequence comes from Lacunisphaera limnophila, assembly GCF_001746835.1. NCBI lineage: Bacteria > Pseudomonadati > Verrucomicrobiota > Opitutia > Opitutales > Opitutaceae > Lacunisphaera > Lacunisphaera limnophila. The sequence goes on from NZ_CP016094.1 coordinate 983,247, forward strand.
CTTGAGCTCGAGGTGGGGGAACTGCGCGGCGGCGGCGTAGGCCGCGGCGGCGTGCTTGAGCGGGATGCCAAACTTGTTGTCGCTCTTGCCCGTCGTGATCTTGGCATGGGTCTTGGCGTCGACATCGGGGTTGATGCGGATGGCGATGGGCGCCTTGCGGCCCAGCTGCCCGGCCACGTGATTGATGCGGGCCAGCTCGGGCTCGCTCTCCACATGAAAACCAAAGACTCCGGTCTCCAGCGCGAGCCGGATCTCGGCCTCGGACTTGCCCACGCCGGCGAAGACGCTGCGGGTGGTGTCGCCGCCCGCGGCGGCCACGCGCCGCAATTCTCCGCCGCTCACCAGATCAAAGGCCGCGCCGAGGTTCGCGAAGTGGCGCAGGACGGCCAGGTTCGAGTTGGCCTTCATCGCGTAACAAATCTGCAAATCCAGGCCGGTGAGGCTGGACGCCAGCCGCCGGTAATTATCGGCAATCGTCTGGGCACTATAGACGTAGGTCGGCGTGCCGTGGAGCTGGGCGATGGCGGCGAGGTCGACGGACTCGCAGTGCAGTTTTTGACCGGCGTAGTGGAAGTGATGCATCGGTGGGTAAAGGCGGCGTGAAAGGTGTCCAGATAGAGATAAACGATTTGAACGGAAGCGCTATTTTGAAGGAGGCTGACCGTCCGCCCATGTCACCGACGCTCCGCCGCCTGCTCAACTACCTCCCGCTGCCCACCGGCGGCCGGGTGCAGTATGTGCGGGCCAGCTGGCACAAGCCGACCCCCTACGACCAGTGGCGCAGCCAGCCGCCGTTCCGTCCGGTCAACACCCTGCGGGCCGACCATTTTGGCCGCGGCCTGCGCCGGCGTCGGCTGGGCCGGGCCGCCCTGCGCTGGACGCTGGCCGCCGGCGTCGCTTGGGTCGTCGTGGAAAGCGTCCGGGCCATGACCCTTTTCTAGGCAATTGGCGGTGGGAATTGACGCCGGCTGTACCGGCGGTTGGATCGGGCCATGACTCCATCGCCCGCCCCCGTCGCGACGTCCTCGTGGTTTCAGCGTTTTCTCACGGTCATCGAGCGGCTTGGCAACCTCCTGCCGAATCCCTCCACCCTCTTCGCCCTCCTCGCAGCCACCGTTGTCGTGCTGTCCTGGATCTTCAGCCGGATGGGCGTCTCGGCCATCCACCCGGCCACGGGCCAGGTCGTGCCCGTGATCAACCTCCTGAATGTCGAGGGCCTGCACCGCATGCTGATCAGCGTGGTGCCCAACTTCGTGGGGTTTCCCCCGCTCGGCACTGTCTTGGCCTGCCTCGTGGGCATCGCGGTGGCCGAGCGCACCGGCCTCGTGACCGCCGGGCTGCGCCTCATCGTCCTGGCCACCCCGCGCCGCTGGCTGGCCTCGATCGTCGTGTTCGGCGGCATCCTGTCGCACTCGGGGGCGGATGTCGGATACGTCCTTTTCATCCCGCTTGGCGCGGCGATGTTCCATGCCGTGGGCCGGCATCCGCTGGCCGGCCTGGCGGCGGCCTTCGCCGGCGTCTCCGGCGGCTTCAGCGCCAACATCGTGCTCGGCACGATTGACGCCCTGCTGGCCGGCATCACCCAGGCGGCGGCGACGGTGGTGCGGCCCGGCATGCTGGTGAACCCCGCGGCCAACTGGTACTTCCTGATTGCCGCTTCCATCCTGATCACCGTCGTGGGCACCTGGGTGACCGAGAAGATCGTCGAGCCGCGTCTCGGCCCCTACCAGGGCGACGCCCAGGCGGAGGAAATCAAGCCGCTCAACGCCGGCGAGAAGCGCGGCCTGCTTTATGCCGTGCTCGCCACGCTCGCCGTCACCCTCGTGATCCTCTGGGGCACCCTGACCGACGGCGGCTTCCTCCTCGACCCGAAGAACCCGACCTTCCTCGGCTCCTATTTCATCAAGGGCCTCATCTTCTTCATCTTCTTCTACGGGCTGGTGGCCGGTCTGGCCTATGGCATCGGGGCCGGCACGATCCGCAACGACAACGATGTCATCCGCGGCATGGACGCCTCGGTTTCCACGATGGGCTCTTACATCGTGATGGCCTTCTTCGCCTCCCAGTTTCTCGCCTACTTCAACTGGACCAACCTCGGGACCGTCCTGGCGGTGAAGGGCGCGGGCCTGATCAAGGACATGAACCTGCAGGACAGCCCGACGCTGCTCATGGTTTCGCTGGTGCTGTTCACCGCGACGGTGAATCTGGTGATCGGCAGCGCCTCGGCCAAGTGGACGCTCCTCGCGCCAATCTTCGTGCCGATGTTCATGCTGCTCGGCTACACGCCCGAACTGGTGCAGGGCGCCTACCGGGTCGGCGACAGCTGCACCAACATCATCACGCCGCTGAACCAGTATTTCCCGCTGATTCTCGGCTTTGCGGTGCGGTACGTGCCCAAGACCGGCATCGGCACCATGCTGGCCATGATGCTGCCCTACTCGATCGCCTTCCTCATCGCGTGGACGCTGATGCTCATCGCGTGGATCGCCCTCGGCCTGCCGGTCGGCCCCGGCGCCGGGCTCTTTCTGCCACAATAACCCCCGCGCCCCACCCATGAGTTCCTCCCCCGCGCCGACCTCGCCACTCCAGCGTTTCCTCAATACCGTTGAGCGCACCGGCAACGCCCTGCCCCATCCGGCCACGCTGTTCGCCCTGCTCGCCGCCCTGGTGGTGCTCCTCTCCTGGATCTGCCACACCCTCGGCGTGTCCGTGACCAACCCGGCCAGCGGCAAGGTGGTGACCGTGATCAACCTCCTCTCGGCCGAGGGCATCCAGCGCATGATCCTTGAGCTGCCGCGCAATTTCCTGGCCTACCCACCGCTCGGCATCTCGCTCACCTGCATGCTCGGCATCGGCATCGCGGAGTACACCGGGCTCATGGGCGCGATGCTCCGGCTCATCGTGCTCAACTCACCTGCCCGGCTCATCACGCCGATGGTGGTCTTCTCCGGCGTCATGTCTAACGCCGGCAGCGAGGTCGGCTACGTCTTGCTCATCCCGCTGGCGGCCGCGCTCTACCACACCCTCGGCCGGCATCCTTTCCTCGGCCTGGCGGCGGCGTTCGCCGGCGTGTCGGGGGGCTACAGCGCCAACCTCATCGTCGGCTCGGTGGACGTGCTGCTCGCCGGCCTGTCCGAGGCCGCCGCCCACATCGTCGATCCCACCTACACGGTGGATGCCTTCAGCAACTGGTATTTCATGATGGTCTCCACCTTCTTCATCACGGCCGCCGGCACCTGGGTGACGGAGAAGATCGTGGCCCCGCGCCTCGGCGAGTACCGCGGCGAGACCAAGCGCGACGAACTGAAGCCTCTCTCCGCGCAGGAAAAGCGCGGCCTGTGGGCCGCGCTGGCCGTGACCGCGGGCCTCACCGGCCTCGTGCTTTGGGGTACGCTCGCCCCGGGCGGATTCCTCATCGACCCGAAGAACCCGTCCTTCCTCGAGTCCTATTTCATCCGGGGGCTGATCTTCTTCATCTTCGTCTACGGCCTGTTGCCCGGCATCGCCTACGGTGTCGCGGCCCGCACGGTCCGGAACGACCACGACATCATGGGCGGCATGACGACGACCATGAAGTCCATGGCCTCCTTCATCGTCCTGGCGTTCTTCGCCGCCCAGTTCATCTCCTACTTCAACTGGACCAACCTCGGCATCATCACCGCGGTGAGCGGCGCGGAGTTCATCCAGCATCTTGGCCTCGAGAGCATGCCGCTGCCGCTGATGCTCGCCCTCGTGCTCTTCGCCGCCACGGTCAATCTCCTGATCTCCAGCGCCTCGGCCAAATGGGCGCTGCTTGCTCCGGTGTTCGTGCCCATGTTCATGCTGCTGGGCTACTCGCCCGAGCTTGTGCAGGGCGCGTTCCGCGTCGGGGACAGCTGCACCAACATCATCACGCCGCTGCTCAGCTATTTTCCCCTGATCCTGACCTTCGCCCAGAAATACGACCCGCGGGCCGGCATCGGCACCCTCATCGCCACCATGCTGCCCTACTCGCTCTGCTTCCTGGTCGTCTGGACCCTGCTGCTCATGGCCTGGATCGCGCTGGGCGTTCCCATGGGACCGGGCGCCCCGTTGCTGCTCGGGAAGTGACCGTCATGACCGACCTGACCGCCCACTACCCCTGGATCTCCGCCGGCGCGATCGCCTGGGGCCTGCTCGACGTGTTCTTTGGGTACCGGGTCTTCAAGGTCACGCTCGCCGTGGTCGGCGGCCTGATCGGGCTCGGCGGGGCCCACGTCCTCGCCACGTTTCTCGCGGTCACTCCGGGCGTGGCCACCGCGTTGCTGGTGGTCGGCGCGATGCTCGGCGCGGCGCTGGCGTTCCTGCTCTACCTCGCGGCGGTTTTTGTCGCCGGCTTCGGCTTCGGGGCCACGCTGGCGCTGCTGTTGCTGGCCCGCCAGCCCCCGGTCGTCGCCCTGGTGGCGGGCATCGTGCTCGGCATCCTCGGCGGCTTTCTGGCGGTTAAGGTCCAACGCATCCTGATCGTGCTGTCCACCTCGCTGCTCGGCTCGTTTCGCGCCCTGCTGGCCCTCACCTATTTCACGGCGCAGATCGACTGGTTGTTCTACGTGCGCCAGCCCGAGCAGCTGCCGGCCCTGCTGGACGGCCACAGCTGGATCATGCCTGCCACCCTGGCGCTCGCCACGGTCGGGGCGGTGGCCCAGCTGGGGCTGGGCGGCGACAAGGAACCCAAGAAAAAGAAGGCGGAGTAGTTCTTGCCGCCCCTCCCGCCATCGCCACATTTGTCGCCATGAAGAAGCTGTTCGCCCCTCTGCTGTTCATCCTTGCTGCGCTCGTCCTCGGCGGCTGCGGCAGCAACACGGCGGTGATGACCGCCGGCCTGCGGGCCGATCTGGTCCGTCTCCAACGCGCCAGCAACGGTGACGTCCAGGTCACCTGGCGGGTCCAAAACCCTAACGTGGTCGGCTACGTGCTGACCCGGAGCATAATCAAGCTCACCCTCGACGGCGTCCCGGTCGGCACCCTGGCCAGCCAGGAGCGCATCGGCATTCCCTCGATGAACCAGGCCGAACGGACCGCGGTCCTCACGATTGCCAATCCGGCCGCCGGTGCGGCCATTGAGCAGGCCCTGGCCCGGGGTTCCGCCAGCTACGCGATGCACGCGACGATCTGGATGCTCGTGGTCGATCAGGAATTCGAGAAGTTCACGCTCACCGCCACCGGCACGGTGCCCGCGGGGGCCGAATAAAAAAGGCCCCGGCATGAGCCGGAGCCTGTAGAGTCACTTGCGGAGGGACGGGACTTACGCGGCCATCCGCTGCGCCGGCGTCGCGACACTCGCGGCGCGCAGCGCCACGGGCAACCGGATCGGGCGGCGGCTCATGAGCGACCGCGGCACGCGGCTGTATTGCTCGACGGTCCAGGCCACGAGGCCGGTGCTGAAGAGGATGGCGGTGAAGTCGGCGGCGTCGAAGGGACGACCGCTGGCGAGAGACGCGATGCCCAGGAGGGTCGCGGTGAGAACGGAGATAAGAGCGGTTTTCATGGGATTCATTGTTGTTTCCCTGATAACCCGGGTCCCCGCGAAAAGTTGCAGGCATTCGTCCGCGGCCCGGCCCAGGGCCAAGTCCGCAGTCTGCCCACGGTGAATGAAGGATTTGCGCAGACCGGGCGGGGCCGGGTCGGCGCCGGTCCTCAGCCGGGGCCAAAAAAAGGGCGCACCATGTGCGCCCGGGTTGCGATCCTCGTCGAATCGAGACTCAGCCCGCGCCGCCGGCGCCGGCGTTGGACGCGGGCTGGAGGCTGCTGCGGAAGAGGGCGCCGATGTAGTCGCGGTTCATGCGCGCGATGAAGTCGTGCGAGATGAGCTTCGGACAGGCGGCGGAGCACTCGTACTGGTTGGTGCAGTTGCCGAAGCCGAGTTCATCCATCTTGCTCACCATGTTCAGCACGCGGGTGTCGCGCTCGGGCTGGCCCTGCGGGAGGAGGCCCAGCTGGGAGACCTTGGCGGACACAAAGAGCATCGCGGAGGCGTTCTTGCACGCGGCCACGCAGGCGCCGCAACCGATGCAGGCAGCCGCATCCATGGCCAGGTCGGCGACGGGCTTCGGCACCGGGATGGCGTTGGCGTCGCAGCAGGCGCCGGTGCGCACGCTGATGAAGCCGCCGGCCTGCTGGATCTGGTCGAAGGCGCTGCGGTCGCTGATGAGGTCCTTGATGACCGGGAAGGGCTTGGCGCGGAACGGCTCGATGACAATCGTGGCGCCGTCGGCGAAGCTGCGCATGTAGGTCTGGCAGCTGGCGACGCCCTGGTGCGGGCCGTGGGGTTTGCCGTCGATGACCAGCGAGCAGGTGCCGCAGATGCCCTCGCGGCAGTCGTGGGCGAAGGCGATCGGGTCCTCGCCGCGCTTCTCGAGGTCGTCGTTCACGACATCCAGCATCTCGAGCAGGGACATGTTGGGGCTGAGGTTCGCGGCCTGGTATTCGACGAACTTGCCGGCACTGCCGGGGCCGGCCTGACGCCAGACGCGGAGGGTGACGGAGATGAGCTTGGGGGAGGTTTCAGCGACCATGGTGGTTTTTTGAATTTCGATTGCGGGTGGGGCGGGCGCTTACTTGTAGGAGCGGACGCTCATCTTCGTGAACTCGTAGTTGAGGGCCTCGGTGTTGCGGAGGGGTTCCTTGCCCTCGCCCTGGTATTCCCAGGCGGCGACATGCCCGTATTTTTCGTCGTCACGTTTGCACTCGCCGTCGGGGTGCTGGTATTCCTCGCGGAAGTGACCGCCGCAGCTTTCCTCGCGGGTGAGGGCGTCGCGGCACATGAGCTCGCCGAGGTCGATGAAGTCGGCCACGCGGCCGGCGCGCTCCAGAGCCTGGTTCATGTTGTCGGCGGAGCCGGGGACATTGACGTTGGCCCAGAACTCCTCGCGCAGGGCGGGGATTTCCTTGAGTGCCTGCTGCAGGCCTTCCTTGGTGCGGGCCATGCCGCAATACTTCCACATGATCTTGCCGAGCTTCTTGTGATAGTAGTTCACGGGCTCCTTGCCCTTGTTGCCCATGAGGCGCTGCACCATCGCGTTCACGCTGGCCTCGGCGTCCTTGAACTCGGCGCGGTCGGTCGAGGGCTTGTTGTTGGGCTTCTGGCCGGCGAGGTAATCGCCGATCGTGTAGGGGATGACGAAGTAGCCGTCGGCCAGGCCCTGCATGAGGGCGGAGGCACCGAGGCGGTTGGCGCCGTGGTCGGAGAAGTTCGCCTCACCGAGCACGAAGAGGCCCGGGATGTTGGACATCAGGTTGTAGTCCACCCAGAGGCCGCCCATGGTGTAGTGCACCGCGGGGAAGATGCGCATCGGGGTCTGGTAGGCGTTCTCGTTCGTGATCTCGTGGTAGATGTCGAAGAGGTTGCCGTAACGCTCACGCACGGCGGGCTCGCCAAGGCGCTTGATGGCGTCAGCAAAGTCGAGGTAGACGCCGAGACCGGTCTCGCCGACGCCGCGGCCCTCGTCGCACATGCGCATGGCGGCGCGGGAGGAAACGTCACGCGGGGCCAGGTTGCCGAAGCTCGGGTAGATGCGCTCGAGGTAGTAGTCGCGGTCCGCCTCGGGGATGTCGGCGGGGTTCTTCTTCACGTCCTCCTTCTTCTTCGGCACCCAGATGCGGCCGTCGTTGCGGAGGGACTCCGACATGAGGGTCAGCTTGGACTGGTAGTCGCCGGAAACGGGGATGCAGGTCGGGTGGATCTGCGTGTAGCAGGGGTTGGCCAGGCAGGCGCCGCGTTTGTAGGCGCGCCAGATGGCGGTCGCGTTGGAGCCGCGCGCGTAGGTGGAGAGGTTGAAGACGTTGCCGTAGCCGCCGGTGGCGAGGATCACGGCGTCGCCGGAGTGGCGGTGCAGTTTGCCCGTGACGAGGTCGCGGGTGATGACGCCCTTGGCGTGGCCGTCGACCACGACGAGGTCGACCATCTCGTGCTGGGTGATGAGCTCGACCGCGCCGGCGCCGACCATCTTGGAGAGGGCGGAATAGGCGCCGAGGAGGAGCTGCTGGCCGGTCTGGCCGCGGGCGTAGAACGTGCGGGAGACCTGGGCGCCGCCGAAGGAGCGGTTGGCGAGGAGGCCGCCGTACTCGCGGGCGAAAGGCACGCCCTGGGCGACGCACTGGTCGATGATGTTCACCGAGACCTCGGCGAGGCGGTGGACGTTGGCCTCGCGGGCGCGGTAGTCGCCGCCCTTCAGGGTGTCGTAGAAGAGGCGGTGCACGCTGTCGCCGTCATTCTGGTAGTTCTTGGCGGCGTTGATGCCGCCCTGCGCGGCGATGGAGTGGGCGCGGCGCGGGCTGTCGTGAAACACGATGCACTTCACGCGGTAGCCGAGCTCGGCGAGCGTGGCCGCGGCGGAGGAGCCGGCAAGGCCGGCGCCGACGACGATGACCTCGTATTTGCGCTTGTTGGCGGGGTTGACGAGCTTGATGTCCGCCTTGTGCTTGCGCCACTTGTCGGCGAGCGGGCCGGCCGGGATTTTGGAGTCGAGTTTGGCCATGGCGGGGAAGATTAGCGTTGGGCGAGGGTGGTGGCGGCGGTGGTGCCGGGGGCGGGTCGGGCCACGCCGGTGAGGATCGCGCCGGGGATGGCGAGGTTGCCGAGGAAGTAGGCCAGGCAGTAGACCGCGACCACGCGGCGGAGGCCGGGGGCCCAGCGGTGGTTGCGGAGGCCGAAGGTCTGGAACATCGAGTCCACGCCATGCAGGAGGTGCAGGCTGAGCAGGCCGACCGCGATGATGTAGAAGATCGAGACGACCGGGCTGGCGAAGCCGAGGTAGACCATGCTGTAGACATCGTGGACGTGCAGGCCGGCGGCGACGACGGGGAAGCCGAGGATGTGGAACTCACTGCCCATGGCGTATTCCGGCAGCGCGGTCTTGAAGCTGTCCGCCTGCGCGGCGCCGACGGTGAAGTGGGCGATATGGTAGACGATGAAGGCCAGGATCACGAGGCCGGTGTGTTTCATGTAGCGGGAGGCGAAGATGGCCTGCAGCCACTTGCTCACGCCGTAGGATTCCGGACCGCGGGCCGCCTTGTTTTCCAAGGCGAGGGCGATGGCGGCCCACACGTGGATGCCCACACAGGCCAGGAGGAAGAGGCGGATGCCCCACAGCGCCGGCCCGAGGGACTGGAGGAAGTGGGCGTAGCCGTTGATCTTGTCGGGATGGGCGAAGATCTGGAGGTTGCCCACCAGGTGCCCGGTGACGAATCCGACGAGCACGAGGCCGGTCAGGGCCATCAGAAATTTTCTGCCGATCGAGGAGCGAAGAAGCGCACCGGGTAGATTCATCGAGTGTGGGTGGGGGTGGGTAAACGGAGCGTCGTAACCGAAATAGTGGCTGGAGGTTAGTCCACCCGTTCCGAGGTTGTAAAGAAACGCGACCGAGCCAAACCCAATATTAGCGAGCCTACAGCGTGGCAGAAGGCCCGGGGCGGATCTCAGGGCCGGGCGACCTGGTTGCGTTCGCGAGCCGCCGTCACCAAGGCCCGTTCCTCGGGCAGGAGAGCTTCGCCGTCTGTGCCCCTGAGCAGTGCCTCACTGGCAGCGGCGCGTCCCGCCTCCGCCAGGATCACCCCTCCGGCCAGCGCATAACGCGGTTCGTTGTAGGAACTGGAGGGCAAGGTCTCGAGTACGGCTAGGGCGTCTGGCACCCGCTTTTCCCGCCAAAGAGCGAGGGCATGGGCTACGGTGGCGCCGGAATTCAACGGCTGCTGCCGCAGGTATTCCGCCGTCTCGACCGCGGTGGCGACCCGCCGGCGCCCGAGGAGGTGGCCCATGATGGCACTTTCAACCTGCACGACGGGGTCGCCGGGCATGGCCAGCCGCCATTCGGTGTAAACCTGCCAGAGCTGTTCACTATCACCGCGTCCGAGGGCCGACGCAATCAGCTGCCGCCAGGCCCAAAGCTCGCGCGGCATGGTGCGGGCAATGGTCAGCAACACCAAGCGGTGCTCGGCCGGCCAGCCCCACAGCTCGGCCAGACGCAGCAGCATGCGCAGTCCGGCGGGTGAGGCCTTGCCGGCGTCGAGCGCCGCCGCCCAACCCGGGCGGATTCCCCCGGAGCGGCCCAGCGTGTCACTGGCCTGCGCGCGGAAGGCCTGTTCCACGGCCTCGGTGGGCACAGGCCCCCAGACCCCGGCCAGCAGCAAACGCCGCAGACGGGGCCAGTCTTTCAATCGGGCCGCGAATTCCCCCTCGGCGGATCGCAGCAGCGGGTTCGAACGCAGGTCCTCCGGGAGCGTGTCGATCCACTGCAGCACGGTCTCGGTCTGGCCGTTCAGGGACATCCAGTTGGCGAGACTGATGACATCTTCCGCCGCAGGTCGCGGCTGCTGCATCGCGTAGGCGACCAGCCGATCGACGTGGTCCAGCTGGCTCGGCAGCGCGAGCAACGGTCCGCGAGGCGGGGCGAGGGTCACGGCTAGCGCCCGCAAGGCTGCGTCACGCTCCGCGGTCGGCCGAGGCCAGCGCCGCGCCAGGTCGCCGAGCAGCTCCGCCACGGCACGCATGCGCACCGGGTCCTGGCGCGCAAGTTCCAGCAGGGCGGCGCGAGCCGCCGGGGCCTTGGCCCCGTGCGGATCAGCCAGCCGGATCATCGCCAGGTTGAGCCGCACGCGAAGATCGTCCGGCGCGAGCCGGGCCAGCTCGGCCAGAGATTTTTCCTGCTCGGCCGGATTTCGCTCCAGCAGGGCCAAGCCGGCTTGCAGACGAAAATACTCGGCCGGCTCGGGCCCCGGCGCCGGTACCTGCTCCAAGGCCGCGCGCGCGATTCGTGGATCACCGAAACGGATGGCGGCCCGGGCCAATCCCAAACGGCTACGCTGATCTTCGGGATCGAGCGCCACGGCTTCCTGCCAGACCACAATCGATTCAATCTGCCCCATCCGTTCGTAAAATGCCGCCAAGCGTCGGCGGATCGCGGCGTCGCCCGGATGGAGGCGGGTGAGCTGTTCCAGGGTCAACATGGCGCTGCGTCCGTCTCCCTCTTTCTCGTAGCGCTCGGCGTTTCTTATGTCCCTATCATACCTCCACTTGGCTATAAAGGGACGTCCTGAATAATAACCCACCACCAACAAGGTGAGGCTAGCCGCCGAGACCAGCAGATAGCGTTTCACGGTTCGGCGCTGATTCAGCCGAAAGGGGGGTTCCGTGCGACGATCGTCGATCATGTGTTAAAACCGATTCAGGACCATTTAGGACTGGCAAGCCACCCATAATAAAATAGGTATAAGTACCTAGATGAAGACTGGCTCATCCCGCAAACCCAATCGCGCCCGGCTCCTGCCCTCCCGCTGGCAGACCGTCGTATTGGCGGGGCTTTTTCAAGCGGTTAATTTGTCCGCTCAGGTCGCGGTCACCGGCATCACCTACGACGCGCTGGTGGACAACGCCAACACGAGCTCCGGGGGCATCACCTATCTGAATCGCGACCGGGAGGTAAGCACGGTGGTCACCGGGCTGGGCTCCTATCGCTTCGACGGGCCCTTGGCCGACAACGTCTTTTTCCGCCGCAACACGGACTCGAACGGCAACGGCACCGCCAACCAGGCCGCCGACAATCCGAACAATTCGACGATCATCTATCAGCACGACGGCTCGAACCGGCATTATGGCGAGTATGAGTCCAGCCTCGAGCAGCTGTTTCTCGACGGCAATCTGTACGGCGGGTTGCGCAATCCCTTTGGCAACGGCGCCGGCACCAGCACCAACAGCAACATTGAGCGCATCGATTTCAATTTCGCCGGCGGCTACACGGTGCAGGCCGACGACGCCCTGGTGTTCTTCGATGTCGAGAATCTCGGCAGCTTCGGCGATGGCTTCCGCATAGCGGCCTACACCAGCGTCGGGACCGTGAACGGGTTCAGCAACGCCCCCACCGCCTACGCCAACACCGGCCTGCTGGTGGCCCCCGATTCCTTCGGCGGCCCGGTGAACAATCCGCAGGGCGGGGCTTCCGGCAACTACCGCCGCGCCACCTTCACCAACGGCGACAGCCTGGCCGGCACCGCGTCCGGCATCACTTCCGTGGGTGAACTGCAGCTCGTGGGCATCCTGATCCGTTTTGCCGATCTGGGCATCACCGCCGGCACAACCATCCAAGGGTATTCCCTCCTGGCGGGCGACACCGCTCCCACCACGGCCGCGAGCCTCGTCAACTGGAACGACGCAACCTACTACCCGACCAACACCGACCCGGCGGGCTACGGCAACATGGATTTCATGGGCTTTGGCGCCCAGATTTCCCGGCCCGTGCCCGAACCCTCGACCTACGGCGCCATCCTCGTGGCACTCGGGCTTGCGTGGGTCGGCGTGCGCCGGCTGATTGGGCGTCACCACCCGCAGCCCTCCTGATGCGCCTCGCCCGATCCACCGCCCCGCAGTTCATCCGCCACCTGCTCGGAGCCGTGGCGTTGGCCCTGGCCGCGCGCGCGCCGGCCCAGATCGCGATCAACCTGGTGAACACGGCCACGACCGACCAGTCGAACCAGACCATCAACGGCACGGTGTTCGAACGGACCACCACGCGCATCACCACATTCTACGACGCGGCGGCCAACATCTACGATGCGAACACGGTGGCCGGCTCCGCCTTCATCCGGCGCAACACCACGGCGGGCAACGGCAACAATTCCTCGGTGTGGTATGACCAGGGCACGCAGGCGGGCCGCTTCAGCTCGCCCTACGCCACCACCTATGCGGACCTGCTCCTCGGCAACAACATCCTCCGCGGCTCCGACAACACCTTCTCGAACGACGCCGGGGTGGCCGGCGGCAACATCGAGCGCATCGATTTCCTCCTGAGCAGCACCGGCATCAGCGCCTCCCTCGACACGGCCTTCGCCATCTTCGACCGCGGAGCCGTCAACCAGCACGACTACGTGAAGATCGCGGTGATCACGGGCTGGGATTCCGTCAATAACCGCCCGACGGCCTACGGCGGCACCTTGGTGAGCGTCGACACCGCCGACTACGGCTCCACCAACCCAATCGGCGATTTCGGCTACAACCTCTTTCGCTACGACAGCGGCGACGCCATGGGCGCGGGCACCTACTGGGACAACAACACCGAGACTGGCAGCCAGGGCATCGGCGGCGTCGCCGTCTCGCTCTCCGACCTGGGCCTGGCCGCCGGCACCACGATCTACGGCTATTCCCTCATGGGCTACGACGTCACGAATGGCGGCAACATGGCCAACCTCGTGGATTGGAACAACACCACGTATTACGCCACCAACACCACCGGTCAGTCCGGCACGGGCGGCATCGACCTCTCGGCGGTCAACGGCGTGCTCTACAACCGGCGCGTGCCCGAGCCCTCGACTTACGGGGCGTTGTTGCTCGGTCTGAGTGCGGCGTTTTTCGGGTGGCGCCGCTGGCGCCGCAGCCTCACCGCGCGAGCGGCTTGATCAGCGCGAACTTCCCGCTGGCTGCCGGCTGGATAAACTTGCGGCGGAACAACGCCACGCGCGTCCCCGCCCCCAGGGCGCCGGCCAGGGCCTCGGCCACCGATTCGGCGGCGACTTCGTCGGCCACATACTGAAATTCCCAGCGCTGCTCGGAGACCTGCACCAGGCTCCAATGCCAGCAGGCGAAGCTGTCGGGCAGGACCACATCGATCTCGTGGGCCGAAACGACCGTCCCATCCGCGCGCAAATGGAGATCCTTCTCGCGCCCGAGGATCCGGTAGCCCCGGGACGTGCGGCGCACGATGTCGCCGGTGAAGTAACGCAGCAGCGGCATGGCCTCGCGCCCGCGCGTCGTGACATTGATCTGGAAAACATCTTCTTCGCCGTTCGCCGACCCTGAGGCTGCCTGCGGCGAGCCGGTCGAAACCGTCGCAGGGCACCACGGCGTGAGCTCGATGAAGGCATTGTCCTCGACCACGCGCAGGTTGTCGCCAAAGGCGTCGCCGACGAACAGGTAGCCCGCCTCGGTCGAGCCATAGAGATCCACCTGCTCCGCTCCCGGGAAAGCCGCGGCGATCCGCCGGCCGTGCTGCCGGCTGGCCTTGCCGTAGGTGAGGATGACGGTCTCGACGCTCGGCACCGTGATCCGCCGGCGCGCGAGGGCCCGGGCGAGCAGGGAGAGGTAAACGGGCTCCCCCTCGATGACCTGCGGCTGCACCGCCTGCAGCTCGAGCGTGATGCGGTCCCACTCCGCCTCGGGAAAGGCAAAGGGATCGCTGGAGAGATTCAGGTACACCGTCCCGTCAAAATAGCGGTGGGGAAACGGGTGATCCTCGTACGGGCAGAGGTTGCTCGAGCAACCGACCGGCGCGAGCACGCACTTGCGGTAGGGCCGGTCCACGTAGCGCGCCAGCCGCGGATGCGCGAGGTAGGCGCGGCGGGTCTGGGCATTCCACCAGCCGTCCTCCATGACCACCGTCATCGGGCCGCTCGTCGTGCCGGAAGTGTGCTCGTATTCGAATTTCTTCTGGGCGAATCCGCGTTCGATCTCGGCGTAGTCCGCGAAAAAGGCGGTGTGGCCGTGCTGCACGATCTCCTGTTTCGTCAGCAGGGGAATCTCGCGGTAACAGGACCACTGCAGCGGTTCGGAGTGGAGGGCGAAGCGCGCGGGATAAAGCGGGCTGCGGCGATAAATCGCGCGGATCTCCTGTTCCAGGACCGCCGGCACCGCGCCGGCCTCGGGTGGGAGGCAGGCATTGGCGAAGGCGGGAGCGAGGGTGGCAGTTTCCATCAGAAGCGGGGAGTGAAGCCCGGGCCGGGGGTTAGTCAAACGACCTCCGGCCGCCATCGCGCCCAGTGGGGCTGGAACAGCAGCAAGGCGTTCAGCACCATCGCGTGCGTGATGCCGCCCGCGGCGGCGAGCGCGAACACCTCCGCCACCGGCCGGGTCAGGATTTCAAATTCCTCGTCGGGGTCCCAGTCAAGGTCGGCCACGCGCCGGGCCTCCTCCACGAGCACGAGGTGACAGCGGTTGCTCTGCATCGCGGGATTGGGGTGGACGGCGCCGAGCAGCCGCGCCCGCGCGCCGACGTAACCCGACTCCTCCCGCAACTCGCGCACGCCGGCCGTCACGGGATCCTCGCCGGGATCCATCACGCCGCCCGGGATCTCGAGGGAAAAATCATTGATGCCGTAGCGGAACTGCCGGACCAGCACGAGCTCACCCGCGGGCGTGAGCGCGACGACATTCACCCAGTCCGGCGGCTTGATGACGATGAAGTCCTGCTCCTTCTCCCGCGCCGGATGCCGGAAGATCGCGCTCACGACGTCGAAAATCCGTGTCGTGCTATGCGGCTCTTCGCGCAGTTTCTGCCAGCGCCGCGGGGGACCGGGATGATTCATGGCGAAAAAAATGCCTCCGCGACACGAGGTCTGGGAGGCACGGGGAAAGGGGATTCCGGAAATTTACTTCTTGGGAATGCGGATCTTCTGGCCGACGCGCAGCTTGGTCGGGTCAAGGCCGGGGTTCTCCGCCTCGATGGCATCCATCTTCACCGCGAACTTGCGGGCGATCTTGGCGAAGGTGTCGCCGGAGCCGATCGTGTAGGTGCCGTCGGCGTTCAACACGCCGGTGGGGGCAGCGGCGCCGCCCTTGCCCGCGGGAGCCGCGGCCTTGGCTTTCTGGGCTTCCTCCACCTTGGTGATCTGGGCGCGCAGCGTGCCGATCTCGGTGCCGACCTGGGTCAGGGCGTTCTGCACCCCTTCGCGCAGGCCGCGGAGATCGGTCTCGGACTTGGCGGTCGCGGCCCGCAGGTCGCCCTCGATCGTGACGATCTTCGGGATCTCCAGGTCATGCGCGGCCACGGTCTTTTGGAGCGTGGAAAGTTTGACCAAGGCGACGATCGCAAGGATCAGGCCAAGGGCACCGGCAATCACACCCACCAGGGGCAAAACATTGCTGGAGCTGCTGCTGTCACGGGAAAGAGTATCCATTTTTAGTTAGGTTGAGGATTCGTGTTTAGGGCGGGCTGCAGGGTGAAGCAAGAAGCTTTTATGCGCAAAAGCCCTGATCCTTGCGGTTAGGTCGGTGCGGATATGCCGCCCGGCCATACAGTAATGAAACCCATCCAGCCCCGCCGGGGGGCACGAATCCCCGCCATTGACAGGGGGCCCCTCCCCCCCTCCCATCCGTGCTGTCATCGGGGTGTAGCTTAGTCTGGTAGAGCGCCTGGTTTGGGACCAGGAGGTCGTAGGTTCGAATCCTATCGCCCCGACCATTTTTGATGGGTGAATCGCCTGAAAATGGGCGGTTTTCACTCACGGTCGGAGGAGGTCACGGTGGTAGCCTGCCGCCGTCAACCGCACGCCATGCCGAGCCTGCCAACCCAATGGTCCCTCCTCCGCCTGCTGGCCGGGCTGCCTTTGTCGGTGATGGCCCAGACCACCCTCGTCAGCTACACCTTCGAGGGCACCACGATCCCGGTGGTGGGCTCGTCCCTTTCCACCGTGACTTGGAATTCCGGCGGGTTGACGGGATACGCCAGTCCATTTTCCAGCCAGGGACAGGCCCTGAGCGTGGGTAATTTTCAAGTCTCGGAATATTACCAATTCACCCTCAATGCGACCGGCTACGGTAACCTCGTGCTGAATCCGTTCCGGGCGAATGGCAGTGGCACGGCCCCGCTGAACTGGAGAATTGCCACCAGTCTCGCGGGGCTGGACGGCCCGTTTGCTGAGGCGGCCACCTTCACGCTGGCGGCAAACAGCGCCGTGGACAGTACCACCATCCCGGGGCTGGAGCTGGGCGCCGGCGCCGACAACAATGCCTCCATCGTCCTCAGGTTGATCGCGACCTCCTCGACCCGGATCGATGGCAACCCGGCCGCCGCCAGCGGCACCTTCCGCCTCGACAACATTTCGTTCACCGGCACCGCGATTCCCGAGCCAGCCACCTATGCGGTATTCCTCAGTCTGGTCGCCCTGCTTTACCGCCACTGGTACCGGCGGCGACCGGGACCGGCCCGGTCACGATGGCCTTGATCTTGAATAAGTCTCAACGGGCCAAACCCCGTGGCGTTTGCTGAAACCCAACCTGGCAGCCAATCCTATCGCCCTTTGCATGAGCCTGCTGGCAGGCTGTTCCTTTCCGACCTAACTGAGCCTGCGCCTGGGTATCGGGGACCCCATGGGCATAAAAAAGGCCCGCCGGGAGGCGGGCCGTGGAGGTTGAGGCGGGAGGCGATTACAACCCGACCGGTTTGCGCGCCATCAGGCTGGTCGCGCGCTGCGACCAGATGCCGGCGGGATCGATCTTGCCGATCTCGGCGACGAGCCGCTCCACCTCAGCCTGATTGCCGGCCTCCACGGCCAGGGACGTCAGGTGGTAGGTGGCCTCGGCGCGGGCCGACTTGGAGAGTGCGGCGTCCGCCGAGATCGCCTTGAGCGAGGTGGTGGCGGCGGCCGAATCACCGCTGAACAACTGGCTCATCGCGACGCCGAGGCGGGCCCGGGCGAGCAAGGCGGGGTTTTTCAGGCCGGCGACGGACTTGGTGTAATTCTCGAGGGCCCCGCGGTAATCGGCGGCGGCGTAGCGCTGGTCGGCAATTCGCAGCCAG
This sequence comes from Lacunisphaera limnophila, assembly GCF_001746835.1. Taxonomy (NCBI): domain Bacteria; kingdom Pseudomonadati; phylum Verrucomicrobiota; class Opitutia; order Opitutales; family Opitutaceae; genus Lacunisphaera; species Lacunisphaera limnophila. The sequence goes on from NZ_CP016094.1 coordinate 1,000,766, forward strand.
GCGATGCCGGCCAGGGCATGGCTCGAGTGGGCCTGGGCAAAGGTGGCCAGCTGCTCGGGGCGGTCGGCCGCACGGGCAAATTCCGCCTGCACGCCCTTCTCCTGTTCCGCAGCGTAGTAGCTCCAGCCCTCGCGGCCGATGACGACCAGCAGCGCGGCGGCGCAGACCATGAGGATCAGGCGGCGATTCTTGTCCCAGAAGACCTGGGCGGCCTCTTCAAACCCGGGCTGGATCGCGACAGGCTGTTCTGGGGTCTGGTTTCCGGCGGGCGGGGGAATAGTCATGGAGCCGGGCAGACTGCGAAACCAGCCGCGGCGCCTCAAGGAAAAAGGCAGGGGGCCCTCCGCCCGACCGACCCGGCCGGTCCCACCTCAGTCAAAAACGACCGTCTTGTTGCCGTACACGAGGATGCGGTTCTCCAGGTGCCAGCGCAAAGCCTGAGCCAGCACGAGTTTCTCCAAGTCCCGGCCCTTGCGCACCAGGTCCTCGACCCCGTGGCGGTGGGTCACGCGGACGACATCCTGCTGGATAATCGGGCCGTCATCGAGCACCGCGGTCGCATAATGGGCGGTGGCCCCGATGAGTTTCACCCCGCGTTGGTGCGCCTGGTGGTACGGCTTGCCACCCGCAAAAGCCGGCAGAAAGGAGTGATGGATGTTGATGACGGGCTGGCCGCACTCGCGCAGAAAATCGGCCGACAGCACCTGCATGTAGCGGGCGAGCACGACAAACTCCGTGCCTGCCTCGCGCAGGATCGCGCGCTGGCGGGCCTCGGCCTCGGCCTTGGTGGCGGGTGTCACCGGCACGTGGTGAAACGGCAGGCCGTAATGCCGCGCCGCCTCGCCGAGGTCCGGGTGGTTGGAGATCACACAGGCGAAATCGCCGGCGTACTCCCCCGCCTTCCAGCGCAGCGCGAGGTCGTGAAAACAGTGGTCTTCCTTCGAGACGAAGAGCGCGCCCTTCGGCCGGTGCGTGGACAGCGCCACCCGTGCCGTCATCCCGAGCGCGGCGGCGTGCGCGCGCAACTCCGCCGCTTCCTGCGTCGCCCCGGTCCCGGCGGGGACCCACTCGATGCGCTGGAAAAATTCCCCCGCCTCCATGTCCCGGTGCTGGTCGGCGTGCAGGATGTTGCCCTGCCGCGCGTAGATCCAACCTGACGTCTTCGCCACCAGGCCGGGCTGGTCCGGTCCGTGCAGCAGGGCGACCAGGGTGGCGGGTGTGGGCATGGGCGGAACGGGCGCGGCGGTCAGGTGACCTCGACCACGTTGCCGCGGTATTCCTGCAGGGGGCGCACGTCGACGCGCTTGGCCCGCATGGCCTTGATGCCATTGATCGAGGCGCGCACGCCGGTGAGCGAGGTCATGATGCAGACGTTGTTGGCCCAGGCGGCCGCGCGGATGGCGTTCTCGTCGTGGCGCGGGATCATCCCGCGGGGCGTGTTGATCACGAGGTGAATCTCGCCGTTCTTGATCATGTCGATGCAGTTCGGCCGGCCCTCGAGGAGCTTGTTCACGTGCTGCACCTCGACACCGTTGTCGCGGAGGAGCTTCCAGGTGCCGCTGGTGGAGCAGAGGGTGAAGCCTAGCGCGATGAACTCGCGGGCGAGGTCCACGGCGTGCGGCTTGTCGGAATCCTTCACGCTGAAGAACACCTTGCCGGTGAGCGGCAGGCCGGGCTTGGCCGCCATCTGGGTCTTCGCAAAGGCGATGCCGAGGTCGTCGTCGAGGCCCATGACTTCGCCGGTGGAGCGCATCTCGGGGCTGAGCATGATCGCGGCGCCGGGGAAACGGTTGAAGGGGAACACGGCCTCCTTCACGCACCAATGCTTGGGCTGGATTTCCTTGGTGAAGCCGAGGTCCTTGAGCTTGGCGCCGGCCATCACTCGGGCGGCGAGCTTGGCCAGCGGCACGCCAATGGCCTTGGCCACGAAGGGGACGGTGCGCGAGGCCCGGGGGTTGACCTCGAGCACGTAGAGCTGGCCGTCCTTGACGGCGAACTGGACGTTCATCAGGCCGACCACCTGCAGGGCCTTGGCCAGGGCGTAGGTCGCGGAGCGGATGGTTGTCATCATCTCCTTGGGCAGGGTGTGCGGGGGCATCACCATCGCGGCGTCGCCGGAATGCACGCCGGCGTACTCGATGTGCTCGAGCATGCCGCCGACGAGGGTCGTCTCGCCGTCGCTGATGCAGTCCACATCGACTTCGATGGCATCCTCGAGGAACTTGTCGATCAGCACGGGCTTGCCCGGCATCACGTCGAAGACCTGGCGGACCACATCCTTCAACTCCGCCTCGCTGTACAGGATGAACATGCCGCGGCCGCCAAGCACGAAGGACGGACGCACCAGCACCGGGTAACCGAGCTCGGCGGCGCTGGTGAGCGCCTCGGCCTCGGACATGGCGATGCGGTTGGCCGGGGACTTCAGCCCGACGCGGTCGAGCACGGCGGCGAAAAGTTTGCGGTCCTCGGCGGTGTCGATGCTCTCGGGGGTCGTGCCGATGATGTTCACGCCGCGGGCCTTCAGGGCGCTCGCGAGGTTGAGCGGAGTCTGGCCGCCGAACTGCGCGATGGCGCCGCTGCAGCCCTCCTGCTCGTAGACCTCGAGCACGTCCTCGAGCGTGAGCGGTTCGAAATACAGGCGGTCCGAGGTGTCGTAGTCGGTGGAGACCGTCTCGGGGTTCGAGTTGATCATCACCGTCTCGAAGCCGGCCTCGCGCAGGGCGAACGACGCGTGCACGCAGCAGTAGTCGAACTCGATGCCCTGGCCGATGCGGTTCGGTCCACCGCCAATGATCATGATCTTTTTCTTCTTCGAGGGGATGATCTCATTCTCGTCGCCGTAGCTGGAGTAATAATACGGCGTGAAGGCCTCGAACTCGGCCGCACAGGTGTCGACGAGCCGGAAGGTGGTGTGGACGCCGGCCGTCTTGCGGTGCGCGCGCATCGTGTCGAAATCGGTGCGGAGCAGGTGCGCGAGCTGGGCGTCGGCGAAACCGAACTGCTTGGCGCGACGCAGCAGGGCCGAGGGCAGGCTGGCGAGGGTGTGCGCGCGGACGGCCTCCTCCATCTCATGGATCTCCCGCAGCTGGTGCAGGAACCACGGGTCGATCTTGGAGAGCTCGAAGATGTCCTCGACCGTCAGCCCGAGCTTGAAGGCCCAGCGGATGTAATAGACGCGCTCGGCGTTCGGGGTGCCGAGCTTCTGGCGGATGGTGGCCTCGTCGGGCAGGTCGTCGCCGCCCCACTTGCCGCCGCCGCCAAAGCCGCGGGCGCCGGTCTCGAGCGAGCGCAGGCACTTCTGGAAGGATTCCTTGAAGGTGCGGCCGATGGCCATGGCCTCGCCCACGGACTTCATCGCCGAGGTGAGCGTGGTGTTGGCGCCGGGGAACTTCTCGAAGGTGAAGCGGGGGATCTTGGTGACGACGTAGTCGATCGTCGGCTCGAAGCTGGCGGGGGTGAGGCGCGTGATGTCGTTGCGCAGCTCGTCGAGGGTGTAGCCGATGGCGAGCTTGGCCGCGATCTTGGCGATGGGGAAGCCCGTGGCCTTCGAGGCCAGCGCGGAGGAGCGCGACACGCGCGGGTTCATCTCGATCACGACCTGGCGGCCGGTCTTAGGATCGATGGAGAACTGGATGTTGGAGCCGCCGGTGGCGACGCCGATCTCGCGGATGACGGCGAAGGAGGCGTCGCGCATCACCTGGAATTCCTTGTCGGTGAGCGTCATCGCCGGGGCGACCGTGATCGAGTCGCCGGTGTGCACGCCCATGGGGTCGAAGTTCTCGATGGAGCAGATGACGACGCACTGGTCCTTGTGGTCGCGCATGACCTCCATCTCGTATTCCTTCCAGCCGAGGAGACATTCCTCGACAAGGACCTCGTGCACGGGGGAGATCTCGAGGCCGTTGTTCACGATCTGCTCGAATTCCTCGCGGTTGTAGGCGATGCCGCCGCCGGAGCCGCCGAGGGTGAAGCTCGGGCGGATGATGAGCGGCATGGTGCCGATGAAATCCGCGGCGGCGCGCGCCTCGTCCAGGGTGTGGACCGTGCGCGACTTCGCCACGTCGAGGCCGATGCGCAGCATGCACTGCTTGAAGAGTTCGCGGTCCTCGCCCTTCTTGATGGCCTCGGGCTTGGCGCCGATCATCTCGACCTTGTATTTCTCGAGGATGCCGGCGTGGTGCAGCTCCATCGAGAGGTTGAGGGCGGTCTGGCCGCCGAGCGTGGGTAGGAGCGCGGACGGGCGCTCCTTGATGATGATCTTCTCGAGGATATCGAGGGTGAGCGGCTCGATGTAGGTCGCGTCGGCGAACTCCGGATCGGTCATGATCGTGGCCGGGTTGGAGTTGACGAGGATGACACGGTAACCCTCCTCGCGCAGGGCCTTGCAGGCCTGGGTGCCGGAGTAGTCAAATTCGCAGGCCTGGCCGATGACAATGGGGCCGGCGCCGATGATCAGGATGGACTCGAGGTCTGTGCGTTTGGGCATGGGCGTGAGCGCCCGCGAGGTTTGCCACCCCCCTAGGACGGGGCAAGCGGTAAAGCTGGGGGTGACACGCGCGCCCCCGAAAAACCCCGGCCGGCCCCTCAGCCGAAGCGGAGGGGATCGATGCCGAGGGCCTTGGCCGCGCGGGCTTTATCCCCCTGGCAGGCGTTCAGCACCCGGGCGATGTACTGCTTTTCCTGACCGGCGAGGTAATCGGCCAGGCTGGGCCACTGTTTCATGTCCTGGACCCGCAACGGCAGCTGGGCGGAGGTGATCACCCGGGTTTCCGTCGTGGTGATCAGCTGCGAGATGACCTGGGTGAACTCGTCGAGGTTGCCCGGCCAGTGGTAGGCCCGCAGGGTGGCGAGGGCATCCTCGGTGAACTCCACCTGGCGGGCGTCGAACTGGGGATTGGAGATCTTGGCCGCGACGCTCTTCAGCAGGGCGGGGATGTCCTCGGTGCGCTCGCGGAGGGAAGGCATTTCGACCGGGAGGGCGGCCACGCGGTAAAATAGCTCCTCGTTGAAGCCGCCCGACTCGGCCAGCTTCTCGAGGTCCTCCTCGGTGGCGCAGACCAGCCGGAAGGCGTGGGCGTTGTTGCGCAGGACAGAGATGAACTCGGCCTGGGCCTCCGGGGGCAGGCATTGCAGGTGGGTGAGAAACAGCGTGCCGCCGCGGGCCTGCTGGACCCAGGTGCCGCCGGCGCCGTTCTCGCCCAACAGGCCGGTGCGCATGCTGGCAGCAGAGCTCAGCCGGCAGTCGATCCGCACGAGCGGCGCCTCGGCGGCGTACTGCGCGGCGTGGAGGAGCTCGGCGGCGATCTCGTGGCCGGTGCCGGTCTCGCCGGAGACCAGGATCGGGGTGTGGGCGGTGGCGAGCTTCTTGAGCTGGGTGATCAGGCGCTTGATCTTGGGGCTGCCGCCGACGAGCCGGGCCTCGAAGTCACCGGTCTTGACCGCCGGGGTCGCGCCCAGGCTGTCGCGCTCGGTGATAATGCGTTTGAACTCCAGGCTGCGTTTGAGCGCCTGCATGAGCTCGTCGACCTTGAAGGGCTTCTGGAGATAGTCGAAGGCGCCGTACTTGAGGGCCTGGATCGCGCTCTCGGTGCTGGCGTAGGCGGTCATGATCACGACCACGGCGCCGGGGTCGTAGATCTTCAGCTGTTTCAGCAGCGTGATGCCGTCCATCGGCTTCATGTCGATGTCGCAGAGCACCAGGTCGTATTTCTCGGCCTTGTAGCGGACGAGGGCTTTCTCGCCGTCGGTGGCAAAGGCGGTCTTGTGGCCCGTCGGCTGGATGACGGCCTCCAGCATCTCGTGGATCGAGATCAGGTCATCAACTATGAGGATGGAGGCCATGAATAAGCAGGGCGGCACGTTGCCGGCCGGATGGCCGGCAGGCAAGTGACATCAGCGGGAGGCGGGGGATTATTGCAGGCCGCCGGCGACCGCACCGAGCTGGAAGATCGGCAGGAACATCGCCATGACGATGCCGCCGACCACGACGCCGAGGAACACGATGAGCAGGGGCTCGATCAGCGAGGTGAGGGCGGCGACGGTGGCGTCGATCTCGGTGTCGTAGAAATCGGCGATCTTGTTCATCATGCCGTCGACATTGCCGGTGGTCTCACCGGCCTTCACCATGTGCTTCATCATCGGCGGGAAAAAGGCGTTGGCGGCCATGACGTCGGAGACCTGGCCACCCTGGCTGACGTGCTTGGCGATCTCGCTGCAGGCGTCCTCAACCTGGACCTTGCCGCTGGCGGAGGAGACGATCTCGAGGGTGCGCAGGATCGGCACGCCGGACCGCATCAGGGTGGCGTAGGTGCGGCAGAAGCGGGAGAGGGCGATCTTGTGCACAAGGTTGCCGAAGATTGGCGCGCGCACGAGGAACTGGTCCTTTTGGCGGCGGCCGTTGGGGGTGGAGACATATTTGCCGACCGAGAAATAGATGCCGTAGGCGCCGAGACCGAGCGCCCACCACCAGGCCTTCATGAAGTCGGAGAGGTCGATCAGCATCTGGGTCGGGGCGGGCAGCTTGGCGCCGAAGTCGGCGAACATGGCCGCGAACACAGGGATGACGAAGATGAGCAGCACGTTGACCAGGGCGACGGCCAGGCCGATGACCGCGATCGGGTAGGTCATGGCGGACTTGACCTTCTTGGTCAGCTTGACCGTGGACTCGAAATACCCGGCGACCTTGCCCAGGATCTCGGCCAGGCCGCCGGACGCTTCACCGGCCTCGACCATCGAGATGAACAGGTTGGGGAAGGCCTTGGGGAATTTCTTCACGGCGCCGGAGAACGAGGTGCCGGTGGAGATGTCGTTGCGCACATCGCGGATGACGATCCGGAAAACCTGATCCTCGGTCTGGTCCTGCAGGGCCTCGAGACAGGAGACGAGGGGCAGACCGGCCTGGAGGAGGGAGGCGAGCTGGCTGGTAAAGATGGAAAGCTCGGCCAGGTCGAGCTTGTAGGTCTTGGCTTTCTTCTCGAGCGCCTTCTGTTTGGCCAGTGCTTGCGCGGCCCGGACGTTCGATTGGGATTTAGCCGTGTTTGCAGGTGTCGCCATGTTGCGCGGACGTAAAGGCATTCGGCGGAAACCGGCAATCCCATTATGGGCACCCCCTGCACGTCCCCGACCGAACAAAAGCTTGAACGGGCCCGGGCCCGGGCCAGCCTTTCGCCGGACTTTGCGGCTATAGTTTAATGGTAAAACCTCTGCCTTCCAAGCAGGTGTCGTCGGTTCGATTCCGACTAGCCGCTCCACCCTGCTGAAGGTGCCCGCCCCTCGCCCCGGCGCGCGGCAGGTTTTATCCCGGATTTACCAGCGCGGCTTTCCTCGCCGGCCCGAAGTCCACCCCCGTGGTCCCCGCCCCCGGGGGATGACAAGCCCGACCTAAAAATCAGATCGGCCAAAGACCTGGATTCGGGGCCGGCGGGCAATTCTCCCAACCTCTGTCCTAACCTGCAAACGGCGGTGATTGTCCGTTGCCTGATGGCGGGCGCGCTGGTACTTCAGCCCTAACGCCGTAAGCCATGCGGGCCCCTCCTCCCTTCCTCTTCGCCTGCGCCTGCCTGACCCTGGGTTGGGGTCCGGCCTCCGGTTCATGGCTGGACCCGACCGTGGGCATGCCATGGCTGGAACAACATTCCGCCCGCAGCATGGGCACGGATGCCTCGGCCCTGTGCATCGCCGAGGACCCCTTGGGCCGGCTGCTGGTCGGCTCCATCGGGCTGCACGTGCATGATGGCTCGGCCTGGCAGACCCATCCTGCCGGCAACGATGCGGTGGTGCGTGTTTTCAAATTTGGCCGCGACGGCCGGATCTGGGTCGGCGCCATCAATGAGCTCGGTTATTTCACCGAGCCGACCGTCGGCCATTTCCAGTACCACTCCCTGCTCGACCAGCTCCCGGAAAATGAGCGGCAGATCGGGGACCTCTGGGGCCTGGGCCTCGTCGGCTCGCAGGTGTATTTCATCGGCCGGAACAAACTCTACCGCTGGGACGGCACCGCGTTCCACATTTCAGCCTTTCCCGGGACCAGCCGGCTTTTCCCCCTGCAACGGGGGCAGGAGGCATGGCTCCATCATCGCGAATCCGGCCTCTACCGGCTCACGGAGTCGGGCCCGCAGCTGGAATACGACCGCGCCCGCCTGCCCGACTCCGGCATCCTCGGCCTGTATGACTCCCCCCAGGGCCTGGTGCTGGTGAGCAGCGCTGGATTCTACCTCGCGCAGGAGGGGTCTCGCCGCATTTTCTCGGACGAAGCCAACCGCTTCGTGATGGACAATCGTCTGGCCGGCTACGCGCTGCTCCCGGATGGCCGGCATGTCATCAGCACGGTCAATGGGGGATTGATGATCCTCTCCGCCGAAGGCCGGATCCAGCGGACCCTCGACCACCGGGACCATCCTGCCATCGGCGTGGTCCTGTCAATGTGGGTGCGGCCTGACGGTTTGCTGTGGTGTGCCAGCCAGGATGGGGTGTTCCGGCTGGATCCCTCGGGGCAGGTCACCGTGTTTCACGCGCGCAACGGCCTGGAGGGCGGGATCCTGGACTTGGATCAGCACGCGGACCAGTTCTACGTTATCACGACCGCCGGCACGCATCGCCTCACGCCGGGCGGTGTGCTCCCGGCCCGGTTTGTCCGGGAGCCCCGGCTCACCAAGACCTATACCACCCTCCGGATCCACGGCGACGGCCTCCTGCTGGGCCGGCATGGCGGGATCGATTTTTTCTCCGGCCCCACAATCCGACCGCTCTATCCCCTCGAAGCCAAGGGTGTCTACCACATCATGCCGTCCCGCCAGCCCCGCGGCAGCTACGTGCTCTCGGAGGGGGACGCCCTGGTCCGGCTGCACCCCGGGGACGACGGTACTTTCACCCGAAGCCCGTTTGGGACCATTCCCGATTTTGCCAAGGCCCTGATCGAAGACACCCGCGGCCAGATCTGGACCAGCACCGTGGGACTTGGGGCCCTCGTCACGAATCCGGCAACCGGCCAGACCACGCCGGTCATCGACCCCGACACCGGGCAGTCGCTGCGGGGCCAGATCAGCATCAGCGCCAACGACTCGGATTTGCTGGTGTTCACCTCCGGCCGCGTCCTGCGGGCCGAGGCCGACGGGACCAATTTGCGCAGCCTCCTCGCCCTGCCCGACATCGCGCCCACCACCTCGCTGAGCCTGGAAGGGCAGCGCACCGCCCTCGTCGCGTTCCGGCGCCCGGGCGTGTCGAGTGCCACCTCGTGGAGCCAGGGACTCGCCCGGCTGACCCTCGACGAGGCCGGTCGCGCCACCTGGGAGGAATTGGATGTGCCCGCCTTGGAATCCATCGGCGGGGGCCGGGCCCTGATGGTGCGCCGGGAAAACGGCCGGCCGATCCTCTGGGTGGGCGGCAGTGGAGGCCTGCTGCGCCTCGACTATGACGCTGTCCGCCCCCAGCAAGCACCCCCCGTGCCCAGCATCCGGCTCGACGACCGGGCCTCCGGCGCACCGGCCGGGGACCGCGTGAACGAATTCCCCTTTCACGGGCACCAGCTGAATTTTCGCGTGTTCACCGGCGACCCCGCCCGCAACACGGGGTGGCTGGTGCAGGTCCGCCTGGGCCAGAACGGATCCGAATGGTCCGCGGCCACCACCCGGCGCACCCATGAGTTCTCCCATCTCTCCGAAGGCACCTACCGCTTCGAGGCCCGCACGGTCAACGCCGCCGGCCAGACCAGCGAACCGGCCGGGTTCACATTCCGCATCCTGCCGCCGTGGTATCGCTCCCCCGCCGCCTACGCCGGCTATGCCTTCGCCCTCGCCCTCGCCCTCGCCCTCACGATCCGGTGGCGCGAACGCCGCATCCTCGCCCAGAACGAACGGCTCGAGACACAGGTGCAGGAGCGGACGGCCGCCCTGATGAAAGCCAATGCCACCAAGGACGAGTTTCTCGCCAGCATCAGCCACGAGATCCGCAACCCGATGAACGGCATCATCGGCCTCGCCGACTCCCTGCCCTCCACCCTGCTGGACCCGGTGAGCCAGCACAAGTTCGGCCTGCTGCGCGACTGCGCGGATCATTTGTCCTCGCTGCTGGAGGACCTGCTCGACTTCTCCCGGCTGCAGGCCGGGGGCATCGAGCTGAACATGGCGCCCTTCGATCTGCCCGCACTGGTCGACACGGTCACGGCGCTGACCGCGGGCGACAGTGAGAAGTACCGCATCCCGGTCGAGATGGCGATTTCGCCCGGCGTGCCGCGCCGCCTGCAGGGTGATGCGCGCCGCATCCGGCAGATCCTCGTGAACCTCGTCGGCAACGCCTTGAAATTTTCCGGCCGCGGCAAGGTTGAGGTGACCATCTGGTGCCAGCCGGCCGACGCCGGACGGACGGAGGTCATCTTTGCCGTCGCCGACGAAGGCCCCGGCATCGCGGCGGAGGATCAGAAAAAACTTTTCCAACGCTTCGAGCGGGGCGCGGCGGCCCGGGGTGACCGCGTGCCCGGCACCGGCCTCGGCCTGGCCCTGTGCAAGGGCTACGCGGACAAAATGGGCGGACGGATCTGGGTGGAGAGCGAACCGGGCCGCGGCTCATGCTTCTACTTCAGCGCTCCCTTCGAGCCGGTCGCCGTGGACCGGCCCGTCACCCGGCCCGCGGGCGCACCGGGCCGGCCGGCACTCGTGGTGGATGATCAGGAATACAACCGGATTGTCCTCACCGACCTGCTCGACCGCCTCGGGTTTGAGGCCCGGTCCACCGGTGATGGCAACGAAGCCCTCGCCCTGGCGGATCGCGAGGCGTTCGCCTTGATCTTCCTCGACTACGACCTGCCCGGCCGCAGCGGGCCCGAGGTGGCCCGCGGCATCCGGGCCCTGCGGGGCGGCTCGGCCCGCGCCGCGGTGTTCGCCACCACGGCCTTCAACACCCACGAGAAACAGCGGCAGTGCCTGGACGCCGGCATGGATTTTTTCCTCAGCAAACCCGTGACCTTGGAACGGCTGCGCCGGACCCTCACCCTGGCCGGGCTCATCGCGGAGCCACCCCCGCCGCCCGGCACGCCCCCGCCGGCGGACGGTCTCGGCAACCTCCGCCTGCTGGCGGCCAAAAAACAGGTCGCCTTCGGGGAGGAGCTCGCGCGGTACCTGGCGGAGTTGCAGGCCGAGGTCGCGAACCTCACGGACGCCGTGCAGCGGGAACACGCCCGGGATGCCGCCCACCATGCCCATCTGCTGTGCGGCCGATGCAGCTTCATCCATGAGCACCGGCTGGAGCAGGCCATGCGCCGGATCGAGCAGACCGCCACGAAGGAACGGTGGCCCGAGGCGGCCCGGCTATGCGCGGAACTGCCCGTGCTCGTCAGCGAGCTGCACCTTCGTCTGGCTTTCGCCGGCCTAGCTGCTCGGCCCGCGTGAGGCCGTTCACGATCGCGTAATGGATCAGCTTGGGCGTGGAATGGATGTCGAGCTTGCGCATGATGTCGCGCCGGCGCGACTGCCCCGTGGCCGGGCTGATGTTCAGGGCCGCGGCGATCTCCTCGTCGGTTTTCGACTCGCCGATCATCGCGAGGATGCGCGTCTCGTAATCCGACAGCACGCGGATGAAGGATTTCGGGTCGCGACGGATGGCCGCGCTCGATTGGTTCACGATCTGCGTGTAATAGACCCGGCCGGCGAGCACCGCATGGACGGCATCGGACACCACGTCCGGCCGCTGGTCACTCTTGTCCACAAAACCATGGATGCCGATGCGCTGCACCTGCAGCATCGTCCACGGGTCATGGTGCGAGGAAATGGCGAGGACCTTCACGCGCGGCTGCTCGTCGATCACGAGCCGGGCGAGGTCGAGTCCGTCCCCGTCGGGCAGCGAGAGATCGAGCAGCACCAGGTCGGGCTTGTGCCGGCGGATGACCTCAAGCCCCGCCTGGTAGCCGGCCACCGGCGGCAGGACATCCAGCCGCAGGTCGCGACAATGAAACTGCAGAAATTCCGCGAACATGCGCTGGTCCTCGACGATCACCGCGCGACCGATGAATCCACCGGCGCGGCCTTCCCTGACGGGTGTTGTGTCGGATGCTTTCACGTGTTTGGTCATGCGCCGGCCGGCACGATTTTCTGAAAATCACGCCGGCCTCCGCGTGAACATAATTCTTTTTTCCCTCTCAGAAGTCGAGCTTCCCCTGCCCCGTAGCGATTTCCGTGCCCGTCATATCATGGAAGTTTTGCGCCGACGCCCGGGAGACATTTTTGACGCGGGTTTGATCAATGGTCCGCGCGGACAAGGCACGTTGGTCGCGGTGGACGAGCACGCCCTCACGCTGTCGTTCGTCTGGGGAAAACCACCCAGACCGTTGTCACCAATCCGACTACTTGTGGGCCTGCCGCGACCCCAGACCGCACGGGACATCCTCCGCGAAGGTGCCAGTCTGGGCGTCGCGGCCATGGATTTTGTGCGGCTGGAGCGGGGCGAATCCAGTTACGCGCAGAGCACGCTCTGGACGTCACGAGAATGGGAAACGCTGCTCGTGACCGGCGCTGCGCAGGCCTTCTGCACCCGCCTGCCCGAGGTGCGCCACGGCCACACGCTGGCCGAGGCCGTCGCCACGCTGCCCGGTGGGGTCACCCGAATCGTCCTCGACAACTATGAAGCGACCGAGGCTTTGGGAAATATTCCCTTTCCAACCGGGACAGAAGTCGTGCTCGCGCTCGGCGCGGAGCGCGGCTGGACGCCCGCGGAGCGCACGTGGTTGCGACAAAACGGTTTTCAGTTCGCGCATCTGGGCGAACGGGTCCTGCGCCTCGAGACGGCCTGCATCGCGGCCGTGGCCGTGCTCAAGGCAAGGCTCGGTTGGCCCTGAAGATCGCCACGGTGGGCTGGCGGGCACCCTTGCCCAGCCGCTTCACGCAGGTCCAACCCGCGGGAGCCAGCGCCAGTTCGCCGGGCATTTCAAAAATCACCAAGGGGTCCGCCTGCCGGGCCAGCAACTCGTCGAGCCGCGCAAAGAGTTTGGGTCCGACCGCGGCGATCAGGTCGTAAGGTGGATCAATGAACACCAGATCCGGTGGTTCGCCGGGTTGCACCAGGGTGGCATCGGCCGTCACGACCTGCAGACCGTCGGTCGTCCGCCCGAGACTCTTGCACACGGCGGCGAGGTTCTGCCGGATGAAACCGGCCGTGCGGGCATCCTTTTCCACAAAGATCCCGCCGGCGGCACCGCGGCTCAAGGCCTCCAGCCCGTAAGCCCCGCTGCCGGCAAACAAGTCGAGGAAACGCGCCCCCTCGACCCGAGCCGCCAGGCTCGAGAACACCGCCTGCCGCATCGCATCCGTCGCCGGCCGCACCGCATCACCCTTGGGCAGGGTGAGCGGAATGCCGCGGGCTAGTCCTCCGGTGATGCGCATGGATCTGATTCAGGCTAAAGGGGATGAATTCAGGCGAAAGCCTGATTTTCGTGGAACACTTTCCCGCCAAAGCGGTTGAAACATAGCATTTGCGCCCTTCCCGCGTGAGGTATTCTCTTTCGGGCGGTGGAAAGTCATCCTGACCTGACTGACTTTCGACCACGCAAAGGCAATGCCTTACCCAGTCCACCAAGCATGTTTTCCCGTCATCTGATCCGGTTGGCTTCCGCCAGCCTGCTGCTCGCCTTCGTCCCCGCCCGCGGTGACGAGTCGAACCTGTGGCCGTTCTTCGTTCGGCACACCGATCCCACCACGGGCACCGCCACGGCGGAAGGTCTCGGTCCCCTGTTGTTCGCCCGCGCCCGCCCGGGGGAGGAGCAGCAGGGCCTGCGTCCGGTGTACATGACCACGCGCACGGCGGAGGTCACCGAGGGCAATATTCTCTACCCGTTCTTCACCTGGCGGCAGCAGGCGGACTATCGCACGTTCAGCTTCTTCCAGCTGGTGAACACGCGCGCCGACACCACGGACGCGGCGCACCCGGATCATCGTTTCGACGTGTGGCCGTTTTATTTCTCGCGTCAGACCGACGATCCCGCCCTGAACTACCGCGCGCTCTTCCCTCTGGTCGGCGAAATCCGGCAGCGCTTCGGGCGGGACCGCCTCTCGTTCGTCGTCTTCCCGCTCTACCTGCAAACCGAGAAGGGCGGCCGGCAGGTCACCCATGCGCCGTGGCCCTTCCTGCGGTTCATCGCCGGCGACGGGCACACGGGTTTCGGGTTCTGGCCGCTCTACGGCCAGAGCGCGCGCGCCGGCGACTACGAACACCGCTTCTGGCTCTGGCCGCTGGGCTTCAAGTCGGTCACGAACCTCGCCGATCCCGAGCCCGAGGTGAAGCTGGGCCTCCTGCCCTTCTATTCCCGCGACACCGGACCGGGCTATATCCGCGAGAACTACGCCTGGCCCTTCTTCGGCTACACGCACCGCACCGCGCCCTACCGCTACGACGAGCGCCGCTACTTGTGGCCCCTCCTCGTGCAGGGACGTGGCGACGACCGCGTGGTCAACCGCTGGGCGCCGCTCTACACGCACTCCGTGATCAAGGGCACCGACAAGACCTGGCTCCTCTGGCCGCTCTATCGCCACCAGCGCTGGGACGCCGATGGCGTGGCGCAGGAGAAAAACCAGGTGCTCTTCTTCCTCTGGTGGTCGCTCGAACAAAGGAGCCTCGCCCACCCGGCCGCCGCCCCCGCCCACAAGACCCACCTCTGGCCGCTCTTCAGCTCATGGGACAACGGCGCCGGACAGCGACAGGTGCAGGCGCTCAGCCCCCTCGAGGTCTTCTTCCCCGGCAACCCCACCGTGCGCCAGCTTTGGACGCCCCTTTTTGCGCTTTACCGGTACGACCGGAAATCCGCCGACACCGTGCGCCACGCCCTGCTGTGGAACGCCGTCACCTGGCAGCGCACCGCCACCACCCGCGAGTTCCACCTCGGGCCGCTGGCGAGCGTGCAGACCGATACCCGCCAGCAGCGCCTCGCCCTCGGCTCCGGCCTGATCGGCCTCCGGCGCAAGCCGGGCGAGCGCACCTGGCGCCTCTTCCTGTTCGATTTTCCCACCGCCGCCGCTAGCAAGGCTGACCAAGCCACGACACCATGAGCCTACCGACCACCCTCCTCGAACACCTCGGGGGCACCCTGCTCCTGCTGGGACGTTCGCTAAAACACCTCGGCACCCTGCCCCGCCAACACCGGCGCTTCATCGAGCAGTGTTATGTCATCGGCTACACCTCCCTGCCCATCGTCACCATCCTCAGTTTCTTCATCGGCAGCGTGCTGGCGCTCCAGAGCGGCTACAGCATGGAGAACTTCGGCGCCAAGCAATTCATCGGCACCCTGGTCGGCCTCACCATGGCGCGCGAGATGGGCCCGGTCATGGTCGCGATCCTCATCGCCGGACGCGTCGGCTCCGCCATCACCGCCGAACTGGCCTCGATGAAAGTCTACCAGGAGATCGATGCGCTCACCACGATGAACATCCCGCCCGAGCGCATGCTGGTCCTGCCCCGCCTCGCCGCCATCGTCGTCATGATGCCCGTGCTCACCATCATCGCCAACCTCTGCGGCTGGTACGGCGGCGCACTTGTCTGCGAATACACCCACTTCATCTCCGTGGACTCCGAGGCCTACTTCACCGCGCTGAAGGCCTACATGAAGCCCTCCGACATCATGGATGGCCTGATCAAGGCCGAGGTCTTCGGCTTCGTGATCGTACTCGTGTGCTGCTACATCGGTCTCAACACCCGCGGCGGCCCGCGCGAGATCGGCGCCTCCGTCACCAAGGCTGTCGTCGCCTCCCTCATCCTCATCCTGGTGCTCGACTACTTCGTCACCAAAGCCCTCCTCTTCTCATGAGCGACGCCCACACCGCCTCCCCTTTTCTCGGCAAGACCTTCGGCGTGACCGTCAGCGGGCTCACCAAGCAGTTCGGCACCACCACCGTGCTCCACGACGTCAGCCTCGACATCAAGGCCGGCGAGATCTTCTGCATCATGGGGCCCAGCGGCTCCGGCAAAACCGTCATCCTGAAACACATCGCCGGCCTTGAGCGTGCCACCCGGGGCGGGGTCACGATCGGCGAGTTCGACGCCGCCGACCCCGAGACGCGCAACAAGGTCCACCTCGCCCTCGTCTTCCAGGCCGGCGCGCTCTTCAACTCGCTCTCGGTCTACGACAACCTCGCCCTGTACCCACGCGAGCACCGGCAGTGCAACGAGGCCGGCATCCGCGAGCGGGTCATGCACGCCCTCTCCATCCTCTCGCTCGAGAAGGCGGCCAACAAGTTCCCGTCCGACCTCTCCGGCGGCATGAAGAAACGCGTGGCCATCGCCCGCGCCCTCGTGATGGAGCCCCAGCTGCTCCTCTACGACGAGCCCACCTCCGAACTCGACCCGGTGATGTCCGCCACCCTCACCGAGATCATCGCCACGCTGCGCGAACAAACCGCCGTCACCAGCATCGTGGTCACCCACGACCGCGATCTGGCATTCAACATCGCCGACCGCATCGCCTTTGTGATGGACGGCCGCATCCGTGGGGTCGGCACGCCCGCCGACTTCAAGAACCCCACCGACCCCGTCATCGCCAACTTTCTCAACCCGGTCATCGACCTCAAGAATCCCCGCTTCAAACAACTGGAGTAATCGCCATGAACAACACGTCCCAAACCATCCGCGTCGGCCTCTTCTTCCTGCTGGGGCTGGCGCTCGCCTGGATCACCTTCGAGTCGCTCAATGGCGGCCGCCTCTTCAAACAGGAGGGCTACAGCCTGGTGGCCGGCTTCGCCAACCTCAAGGGCCTCAAGACCGGCGACGAGATCCGCATGGCCGGCGTCAAGGTCGGCGCCGTCAAGCTCACCCGCCTGGCGGGCAATCGCGTCGAGGCCGTCCTCTCCATCGAACCCGGCGTCAACATCCCGACCGACGCCGTCGCGAGCGTCGAGCAGTCCAGCCTCCTCGGCAGCAACTACCTCGGCGTCACCTTCGGCACGCCCGGCAGTCCCCTGCTCAAGGACGGGGACGAGATCCAGACCAAGGCCACCGTGGACATGAGTGAGGTCATCAGCCAGCTCGGCAACCTCGGCTCGAAGCTCGAGCAGGTCATCGGCGAGATCGGCAAATCCATGGGCACGGGCGGGGAGAACGGCAGCATCTTCGAGCGCGTGGACAAGCTCGTCACCGAGAACGGCCCGAAGCTCACCGAGACCATCGCCAACCTCCAGGACATCACCGCCAAGATCAAGGGCGGCGAGGGCACGTTCGGCAAACTCGTGAACGACTCCAAGCTCCACGACGAGCTGCTCGCCGGCGTGAGCGAGATCAAGCTCGCCGCCGCCGACGCCCGCACGTTCATGGGTGATGCCAAGAACATCGTCGCCGACGTGAAGACCGGCAAGGGCGCCCTCGGCGTCCTGCTCTACGACGAGCCGACCGCGGCCAGCCTGAAGGTCTCCGTGAACAACCTGAAGGAGGTTTCCGAGAAGCTGAACAGCGGCCAGGGCACCCTCGGCAAGCTGATCTCCGACGACAGCCTCTATCTCAGCGTGCAATCCACGATGAAGAAGGCCGACCGCATGATCGACGGGCTTGGCGACCAGGGGCCGATCACCGCCGTCGGCGTGGCCGCGCAGTCGCTCTTTTGATCGGGGCCGGCCGCGGCGGCCCCGCCGCCGCGGCTCAACCCTCGGGGTAGGCGGAAAGAAATCCGTCCAAGCCGGCGACCACCACTTTGCCGCCGACGAGCACCGGGCCGCCGGCATAGCCGGAAAACCGGCCGGCCGGGGCCTTCGGCAGGATGAGCCGCCACCGGATCGCCCCGGTCGCGCGGTCCAGTTTCACCAGGCCCGCCTCATGATCGATCATCGTGCCCGCCAGATTTTGATTCACCGTGCCGGCAAAGACATGCCGCTCCGTCACGAGCGGTGAACCCCAGCTCATCCCGTGCACCACCGTGCTCCAGCGGGACTGGCCGGTGACGGGATCGATGGCGCTGACCCGCGCAAAATCGGAGCCCCCGAGGTAGAGCAGGCCGTCCCGCAGCACCGGCGTGGATTCAATCCACGAGAACCAGGCTGAGAATCGCCAGGCCGGACGGCCATCCCGGTGAAAGGCGTGCAACTGATAATCGCGGCTGCCGGCCACGATGCGATCCGCCACGACCAGCGGCGTGGTGACCACGCCACCCCCGGTGTGCAGGCGGAGCAACTCCCGGCGCGTCCGGAGATCGAGCTGCACGATGGACCCGTCCATGGTGCCATACAACAGCGTGTCCGCGTCCACCAGCCCGGCGCCGGAATACACGGGAGCCCCGGCCTCGTGCCGCCAGCGCACGGTGCCGGTGTCCGGGTTGACGGCGTAGAACCCGCCGTCACTTGAACCCACGTAGAGGGTGCCGTCGTGCAGCAACGGCGTAGCCGCCCGGTGATTGAAGGTGGGGTTGGCCGGGGCGGAGCCCCCGGCGAGAAATTCGTTGTGCAGGGGCAGCCGCCAGCGCAGGGCCCCGGTCATCCGGTCCAGCGCGACGAGATGGAAGCTGGTGTCGAGAAAGTACACGGAGGTGTCATCCAGCGTCGCGCGCCCGTCAATCGGCGTGCGGCCGCGCCAGACCCAGGCGGCGATGCCGTCGGCCGTCCGCACGGCGTGAAAACGCCCGTCACCGCCCCCCACATACACCACGCCGTCGGCGGCGACCGGTGGCGCCCAGGTGCCCACCCCCAGCCGGTAGCGCCAGAGGGCCGCCGGCGCCGGGGGGTGCACCGCCCGCGGTGGGCGCGGCGGGAAGTCGCCGCCCCGGGTCAGCGCCAGCGGCAGTTCCGCGGCCGTGAATGTCCCCGTCAGACGGTCCTCCTCCAGCCGGAACCGCGTATCAAAGAAAGGAGTCGTGTACCGACCCGTCCCGTCCGCCTTCACGGGCGCGCCCACCTCGACCCCGTGCAGAAACATCGCCGGGAAGTGAAACCGAAACGTGAGACCACCCTGACCGTCCGACCTAAACTCGAAGCCGATCTCCGCCTGCTCACCCTGCGGCGAACCCACCGTCCCGGTCCACCGGCCCAAGATCGGATCGGCCGCCGGAGCGGGCTGGGCGGGGAGCGCGAGGGCGGTGAGGCCGGCCAGGGCCAGGATCAACCAAGGGATGCGAGTCAGCATGGGCAAGGGGCGCGGGTGCATGATCAGCTAACCCACCAAAGCGGCGCACGGCACACGCAATGTGTGTCACATTCCTCCGGAACGGGGATTTCGGCGCTCGATTTGGGCGTCTCGTCGCAAACCTCCATCCGCGCCCATTCGCCAGCGGTCCGCACCGACCCGGCCACAGGCAAAGGCCGGAGCCTGACGGCTCCGGCCTGGTTGGATCCTGCCGGCGGGACGTTCGTCAGAACTTGAGGCTCAGGTCGACGTAGAGCGTGCGACCGATGGCGCTATAGGTCTGGGTGTCGGCGTTATGGTCGGTCCACGACGCGGCGGCCGAGGGCGGCGCCCGGTCAAACAGGTTGGTCGCGCCGACGCGGACCGTGAGGCCGTCGACCGCCGAGAACAGGCCGCGGCCCCCGCGGAACTCATAACCCAGGTGGGCATCCACCTGGGTGTACGACTCGACGTGCTGGTCGCGCGTCGGGTTGGTCTCCGTCAGGGCGGCGGTTTCATCGGTCACGCTCGGGACATGGCGGATCGTGAAACCCGCGCGCCAGCTGGCGCGGCTGTACGTCGCGAACAGCGTGCCGGTCCACCGCGGGATCGTGCCGCCGTTGAGGACGGAACGGCCGTTGGTGGTGCCGACGAAATCGTCCCCCTCGACGGAGAACTCATTGAACCACATGGTCGTCAACGAGAGGTCGAAGCGGCCGATGGACTCGAGGTTCAGGTTGTAGTTGAGGGTCAGGTCCACGCCATCCTGCGAGGCGGCCACCAGGTTCTCGGCATAGTTCGAGATGAACACCGGGGACATCGAGCCGAACTGGCCGTAGATCGCGCCCATCTGACCGACGCTCGTGACCGGCGCGCCGTTGAAGCTGCCGATGCGCACGCGGTTGGCGAACTCCGAGGCCGCACCCTCGTCCTCAACGCTCTGGAGGATATCCACGTCGCTCTGGACGCCGGCGATGCCCACCTGGTCGATCTTGAAGTAGGTCAGCTCGGCCGAGAAACCGCGCAGGCCGCGGGGCGACCACACGATGCCGAGGTTATAGATGTCGGCCTTCTCCGGCTGCAGCAGCTCGCTGGCAAAGCCCTGGGCCACGGCGGCGGAGCTGGTCAGCGTGCGAGCCGCGGCCTGGTCGATGTCCGAGGCGTCGAGCCCGTTCCGGAAGACCAGGGCCGAGAGGTCGTCGGAGGAACCGATGGGCGTCGGCCCGAAGAGCGAGTACAGGCTCGGGGCGGTGAAAGACTCCGAGTAGGTGGCGCGGACCACGAACTCGTCGTTGAACGGCATCCAGCGGAGGGAGAACTTCGGCACGGCCGGGGCGTCGGCATCGCTGTATTTGTCCTGGCGGACGGCGAGGTCGAGATCGAGCGCCTTCACACCGGGGATGGCCTGGGCGTCGCGGGCGAGCGGCACGCGCACCTCGGCATAATAGGAGTCGACCGTCCGGGTCACGTCGAACGGATCGGTCGTGGTGGCGCCGTCCCACGCGACGGGGTTGCCGTTCAGCGGGTCGTTGAGGTCGTTGATCGTGTAGCTGCCGGCGTCCGGCCGGGCCTCCAGGGTCTCACGCCGGGTCTCAGCGCCGACGGCGAAGCCGATCGGGCCGGCGGGCAACACGTCGGGAATCTCGCCCACCACGCGGGCGTCGAAGCTGTGCAGCGTGCTGGTGTTCTTCGAGAAGGCCGTGCCGAAGACGTTGCCTTGCTCAAAGGCGCCCGCGGCCTGATCCCGGGCGAAGAGGTTGATGATGCCGTTGTCGATGGCGTTGACGAGATTCACGCGGGCGATGACGTTGGCGTTGCGATAGTCCTGCTTGATCTGGTTCAGGTTCGCCGCGACCTCCCAGCGGTAATTTTCGCCGACCTCGCCGCGCAGGCCGAGCAGGCCGCGGAGGGAATGGGTCTCATTGTAGTACTTGCGCGGGTTCGTCACGAACCGGTTGCGCACATACGCATACTCGCTGGACGGGTTGGTCGGATGCGTCGGGTCGGTGAAACCGATGCCCAGTCCGAGGTCGGTGACATTCTCGGCTGTGATCGGCATGCCGAAGATCGGCTGGGCGGCGAGCTGCAGGAAGGTGTCGGTCTGGGCGTAGAGCAAGTCGCCGAAGAGCTCGATGTGGTTGGTCAGCTTGTGCGACAGGGCCGTGGTGAAGGCCCGGCGCTCGCTGCCGAGCGCGAGCGTCACGTACTCCGAGATATTGAACTGCGAGTTGAAGTTCACGCTGCCCTGCCGCTCGTAGATGCCCTGCGCGACGAGCTGGTCGAAGGTGAGGCCGGCGCCGGCCGGCGGCACCTTCCCCGCGACGAGGCGATAGACACCGGGATTGGCGGAGCCGAGGAACCCGAAGGTCGTCAGCACGCCCGGATAGGCGCTGGTCTTGCCGGTCTGGCTGCGCGAAAAGGCCTTCTCGTTCTGGAAGAGCGGGTCGGTGCGCGCCCATTCAAAGGTGAGGGTGATCGCGGTCGTGTCATTCGACACGCCGGTGGCGAAATGCGCGGAACGCTCCTCCCAGGTGCCGAGGAGCGTGTCGGCGAAGCGGTAACGCCCGCCCACTTCCGCGCCTTGGTAGTTCTTCTTCAGGATGATGTTCACCACGCCGGAGACGGCATCCGAGCCGTAGAGGGCGGAGGCGCCGTCCTTCAGCACCTCGATGGACTCCACGGCTGCGACGGGGATGGCGTTCACGTCCACGAAGTCATAACCGCCGGTCGCCGAGACCGGTGCGAAGGCGGCGCGACGGCCGTTGATCAGCACCAGGGTCTGCACGTTACGGAGCGAGAGACGGGAACCGCCGTTGGTGTCGCCGCCGCCGATGCTGGAATTCTGCGCACCCATGTTCGCGTTGCCCACGAACTGCGGCACGGCCTTGCGCAACACCTCGAGCAGGTCCGTCTCGCCGGTGTCCTTGATGTCATCGATCCCCACCATCGTAACCGGCACGGCGGGGGCATCGACGGAGTACGGGATGTACGAGCCGGTCACCACGAACTTTTCCAGATGGACGGTCTTGGGGTCGCCCTCCGCGGAGGTCGGGACGGCGGTTTGCTGGGCCAAGGCGGCGGTCGCCGCGAGGACAGACAGGACCCGCGCGGCAAGCCGCGCCTGACCCCACCCGCCCGGAGTGTGTTTGGTATTCATGCGTTTGGTTGGTGTGTAACGGGCGCGGCTTTCAGCCGGCGCTTCGTATGACACAGGGGTGGCAGGTCCATGCGACCTGTCTCAATCTCCGTGCGACGAAGCCGCGGCGCGGGGCTGCGAGGGCCCAACTTTCGTCGCCAAGTGACAAACGACCGGCGATGAGCCCCCCGGATTTATGCCACGGGCCGCGGCGCGAAGTGTGGCTGCAGGCGGCCGCTCATTTGTAGGATCGTTGCTTGCGACGACCTCGACAACGAGGTCGGACCAAGGTCCGACCCTACGAAAATGGGTATACGAGTTTAACTAAACTGACCTAGAGGTGCGCCTTCAGCTCGTGGACGAAGGTCCGGCTGACACGCAGCTTCATGCCGTTGCTGAGCTCGACGCTGTATTCGCCATAGAGGGCCGGACCGGCTTTCTTCATGTGGCGCAGGTTCACGATCGTGGAGCGGTGGATGCGCACGAAATGCTTGGGGTCGAGCCGCTCCATCATCTTCTGCAGCGACATGCGCACAAAACGCGACTTGTCGGTCGAGTGCAGGCGCACGTAATCGCCGTCGGACTCGATCCAGAGGATGTCGCCGGGCGCGAGCATGTGGATCTCGCCGTCGCAGCGGATGAACAGGCGCTGGTCCTCCTCGCGGGGACGCGCGGTGGCGATACCCTCCTCGGTGGCGCCGCTGGCCTTGAGGCGCTGGAGCGCGACCATGATGTCGCTGAGCCGGCGGGCCAGTTCCTCGCGGTCGAGGCTGCGCACCGCGGCCTTGGCGCGGCCCAGCGCGGCGGCGAAGCGGGCGCGGTTGAAGGGCTTGAGCACATAGTCAACCGCGTGGACCTCGAAGGCCTGCAGGGCAAACTGGTCGTGGGCGGTCACGAACACCACCTGCGGCATGAGCGTGGCCGGGAGCCGGGCCAGCACCTCAAAGCCGGAGATGCCCGGCATCTGCACATCAAGGAAGACCAGGTCCGGCCGGTGTTCCCGGATGGCCTCGACGGCCTGCAGGCCGTTGCCCGCCTGGGCGACGACCGAGATATCCGGATCGGAGCGGAGCAGGGCCTCGACGTTTTGCCGGGCAAGGACTTCGTCGTCCACGATCAGGGTGCGGATGAGGGCGGTCGCGGTGGTGGTCATGGCGCAGGGGGGAGGGTGAAGGGGAGGATGAGCCGGGCGCGGACGCCGCGCGGCGGCTGGTCGCGGAGCTCAAAGCGGGCTTCGTCGCCGTAGAGCATGTGCAACCGGGTACGGGTGTTTTGCACGCCGATGCCGGTGGCCGCCACCAGTTCGTCGCGGGGCAGAGGGGGACCGTCGTTGTCGACCGTAAGTTCCAGTCGTCCCTGGTCGCGCCGCGCGCTGATGCGCAGCAGGCGGGCCGTGGGATCGCGCGAGATGCCGTGTTTCATGGCGTTCTCCGCCAGCGGCTGGAGCATGAGGCAGGGCACGAGCGCGGACAGGCACTCGGGGGCGATGTCGTATTCGACCTGCAACCGGTCCTGGAACCGGATGCTCTCGATTTCAAAATAGCGGCGCAGGAATTCCAGCTCGTGCTCGAGGGTGTCCAGGGCTTCTTGCCGGTGCTCCAGCGCGCGGCGCAGGAGTTCGCCCAGGCCGGCCACCACGTCCTCCGCCTCGCGTGTGCGGTCGTTGCGGATGAGGCTGGTGATGGAGTTGAGCGTGTTGAAGAGGAAGTGCGGGTGCAGCTGCATCTTCAGCGCATCGAGGCTGGCGCGGACGAGGCGGGTCTCGAGCCGGGCGTTGGCCACGCGCAGCTCGCCGGTGAGCAGCTGCCCGGCGCGCCATTGGCGGTGGTAGCCGACGGCATAGAGCACAGTGACCCCCATGAAGTAGATGATCAGCGGCGTGTAGTCCCACCGGCCCACGCCCCGCAGGTCGTGCAGGATCACGGGCAGGAAGGACCAAGGCAGGTGGTTGGCCACAAGCAGGCGGATGGCCGCAAGGAGGATGAACAGGCCCGTGATCAGGCCGGCCATCAGGGTGTGCAACGCGATGGCCCACGGCCAGTGCCGGTCGAGCCGCGTGAGCCGGTGTTGCAGCCAGAGCACGGCCGGGAGCAAGACCCACCAGAGCAGGGACAACGGCCACTGGTGCAGGCGGGTGGCGCGGAACGAGGCATCCGGCGCGCCCGCCAGCCAGGACCGCGCATCCCACAGCAGCAGACCGGCCAGCACCAGCAGACCGGCCAGCCAAAGCCCGCCCCAGATCCGCCAGTCCCGCAGCCAGGTTCCGAACCAGCCCCGCGCGCTCATAGCCCCTCCTCCCCGCCTAGCGTGGGCGGGACCAGCGGCGCAAGGGCCAGACGCTTGAGCGCCTGACGACCCAACGGGTCCGCATACCAACCCTCGACCTCGCCCGCGAGCAGGGTGCGCCGGCGCTCGAAGAGCATCGGGATGGTGGGCACCTCGGCCATGACGTGGCGCTCGAAGGCCTCCAGCAGTTCCAGCCGCTCGGCCCCCGCCTTCCGGTTGGCCTCGGCCATGAGTTGCGTGTTCACGGGATTCATCCAGTGCGGGGCGTTGAAACGTTCGGGGTGGGCGAAGATGCCCAGGAGATCGCCGGCATCGGGGACGGTGGCGATGACCCCGTTGAAGGCGACGTCGAAGTTGCCGCTCCGGACCCGGCTGGTGCGCTTGTCCGAAGGCTCGTAGGCCAGGTAGGTGCGGACCCCCAGCTCGCGGAACCAGCGGTCGGTCCAGGCCTGGAGAAAGGGGTAGTTGTCGCGGCGCGGGTTCACCGGCAGGATCAGCACCGGAAAATCCCTGCCCCCGGGGTAACCGGCCTCGGCGAGCAAACGGCGGGCCTCGGCGGCGTCCTCCCGGAAGAGGGCCATGCCGGCCCGGCCCGGCATGTCGGGCACCCACGAGTAGGCCGGGACGAAACGCCCGGCGTCCTCCCCCGTGATGGGCTCCGACCGGTCCACGGCCAGGGCCAGGGCCCGGCGCACACGCACGTCGCGCAGGGGACCGCGCGTCACGTTGAGATCGAGCGAGGAGATCAGCAGCGAGAGTTCGGTCGCCTCCGTCACGGCGCGGCCGGTGGGCCACCCCTCCGGCGGGACGCCGGGCGAAAGGTGGGTGAGATCGGCGCGGCCCACGGCCACCAGCAGGCGCGCCATGCTGGCCGTATCCGCCCGGATGAATTCCACACCAGCGAGCCGCACGGCCGGGTGATTGCGGTAGTGCCGGGAAACGCCGAGACGGAATCCGTCCTTGCTGGCCCGGATCAGGCGAAACGCGCCGTTGGTCACGAGCGCGGCCGGCTCCCGCCATGACCGGTCCTCGGCCAGGACGGCCGGCGTCGTGACATGCAGCGGCACCAGCATCGGATCCGCCAGTTCCGCCACGAAGGTCGAGCGGACCGCCGCCAGGCGGATGCGCAGGGTGAGCGCGTCGACCGCCTCCACGCCCAGGGTGTCGGGCGCGGCGGTGCCACGGTTGACCGCCTCGGCCCCCTGCACGGGGTAGAGCACGATCGCGCCCGCCATGTCGTGCCCGACCAGCCGCCGCCAGCTGCGCACGAAATCCCCGGCCGTGACCGGGTCGCCGTTGCTCCATCGGCCGGTGGCGCGGAGTTTCACCGTCAGGGTCAGCCGGTCCTCGGACCAATGCCAGGACTCGGCGGCGGCCGGCATCGGCTGCCCCGACTCGGGATCGCATTCGATCAGCGGCTCCCACAGCCCGAGGATGAGCTGGTTCTGCGCCGGCGTCGGGAAGTACCAGCGGTGCGGGTCCACCACCACCATCTGGGCGTAGGCGATCCGCAGCACGTCACGATCGGCGGCGGGGCGCGGAATCACGGGCAGATCCTGCCGCGGGGCGAGCCAGACCGCCAGCATCAGTCCCCCCGCGCCGGCCATGGCGCAGGCCATCCACCAAGGGATGCGCGGGGAAGTGGTCATGAGGGAGGCGTACCGCGGACCCATCGGCCCAAGCAACGCACGCTTTACCAGCCCTCAACGGAGTCGCGACGGGTGTCCATGTCCCTGCGACGAAACGCCAAAATACCGCGCCAAGGCGCAGGGAGTACAGAGGCAGCCCAAGGGGGAGCCCGACCGACGGGTGGCTCTCCGCCCACGGACAAAACCTGCCCGGAGGTCAGGTTCGACCCGTCATCGGTCCGCTCAGGTCTTCGGGCCGCCCTGGGAGAAGTAACGGGCGCGCAGGCGCAGGCCGTTCAGGCGGATGAAGCCGGTGGAGTCGCTCTGGTTGTACCACGACTTCACGCCCTCCATCGACGCGATCTTGTCGTCATACAGCGAGTACTTCGATTTCCGGCCGCAGGTGATGATGTTGCCCTTGTAGAGTTTGAGACGGACGGTGCCGCTGACGTGCTTCTGCGACTCGTCGACGAAGGCCTGCAGGGCCTCGCGTTCGGGGGCGAACCAGAACCCGTAGTAGACCAGCTCGGCGTATTTCGGGATGAGCGAATCGCGCAGGTGCATGACCTCGCGGTCCATGGTGAGCGACTCCACCTGGCGGTGGGCCTGCATGAGGATGGTGCCGCCCGGGGTCTCGTAGACGCCGCGGGACTTCATGCCGACGAAACGGTTCTCGACGAGGTCCACGCGGCCGATGCCGTGCTTGCCACCGAGTTTGTTGAGGGCCTTCAGGACGCCCGCGGGGGAAAGCTTCTTGCCGTTCACCGCGATGCAGTCGCCCTTTTCGAAATCCAGCTCGACGTACTCGGCCTTGTCGGGCGCGTCCTCGGGGGAGACGGAGAGCTTGAACATGCCTTTGTTCTCCGGGGTGGTCGGATCGAACCAAGGATCCTCGAGGATACCGGCCTCGTAGGAGATGTGGAGGAGGTTGCGGTCCATCGAATACGGCTTCTTGAGCGAGGCCTCGACGGGGATCTTGTGCTGCTCGCAATACGCGATCATCTCGGCGCGGCCGGGAAACTCGTCACGGAATTTCTCGATCTTCCACGGGGCGAGGATCGTGAGGCGCGGGTTGAGCGCCATGTAGGTGAGCTCGAAGCGGCACTGGTCGTTGCCCTTGCCGGTGGCGCCGTGGGCGACCGTGTCGGCCTTCTCCCGCTGCGCGATCTCGACTTGCGCCTTCGCGATGAGGGGGCGGGCGATGGAGGTGCCGAGGTAATACTGGCCCTCGTAAATCGCGTTCGCGCGGATCATCGGATAGATGAAGTCGCGGGCGAATTCCTCGGTGAGATCGAGGGTGTAATGCTTCGAGGCGCCGGTCTTCTTTGCCTTGGCGGACAGGCCCTTAAGCTCCTCCTCCTGGCCGATGTCGGCGGCAAAGGTGACGATCTCCGCGTCATAGGTTTCCTTGAGCCACTTCACGATGACCGAGGTGTCGAGGCCGCCCGAGTATGCTAAAACAATCTTCATGATGGGCTGGCAGTGTGGGCGGCTCGCGCCCGGGGCGGCAAAGTAAAAAAGCGCTTATTACGCCCCGGGGGCCGGTCCGGGTTTGCCTCGGGACGGCGGCGGACGATGATCCGACCCAACACCCCCCCGCCATGCCCTCCCCCGCCCTGCCGGTTGGTTCTGTTCCACGTCGCGGTTTCACGTTGGTTGAGATCATGGTGGCCATCGCCCTCATCGGCATGCTCGCCGCCCTCGCCATCCCCGCCTTTCAGCGCACGCAACGCGCCTCGCGAAACGCCCGCGTGCTCAATGATATTCGCGTCTTCAGCGAGGCCTTCGAGATCTACAACACCCAGAACGGCGGCTGGCCCGACGGAGCCGCCCCCGGCGTCGTACCCACCCTGCCGATCACCCTCGCCGACAACCTGCGCGCCACGAGCTGGCAGGGGCAGACCGGCTTTGGCGGCCAGTGGCAATGGGACAATGCGCTCGCCTCGGCGGGTGATGCCGGGATTTGCATCATCGGCTTCAACTGCGACGACAACCAGCTCAGCGAACTGGACACCAAGATCGACGATGGAAATCTCGGCACGGGCCGGTTCCAGAAGACCTCGCCCACCCGCGTGATTTACGTGATCGCTTCCGGCAGTTGAGCCGGGGCCACCTCAGCGTCGGCCAGGCGCGAGGCGCGCGAGGATGGCCTTCTGCACGTGCAGCCGGTTTTCCGCCTCGTCAAAAATGATGCAGCGGGGATTCGCCAGCACCTCCGGCGTGACTTCCTCGCCGGCGTGGGCCGGGAGGCAGTGCATGAACAGGGCGTCCGGTTTCGCGGCCGCGAAGAGTTTCGCGTTCACCTGGTACGGCATCAGCCGGCGCCGGCGGGCCGCGGCTTCCTTTTCCTGGCCCATGCTGGTCCAGACGTCGGTGTAGACGATATCGGCACCTTCGACGGCCTCGTACGGATCGGTGGTGAAATGGAACCCGCCGCCCAGCTGGCGGACGTCGGCGCGGATGGCGGCCCCGGGCTCGTAGCCCTTGGGGCCGGCGAGCGCGATCTTCATGCCCAAAAGGTTGGCGCCGAGGATCCAGGAATTGGCCATGTTGAACCGCGTGTCGCCGAGGAAGGCGATCTTGCGGCCCTTCAGCGCGGCGAGCAGGTCACCCTTGGGACCGGCCCAGCGCTCCGCGGCCGTGAAGGCGTCGGTGTAGATCTGGCACGGATGCAGGTAGTCGGTCAGCGCGTTGATCACCGGCAGGCCGCCATGCTCGGCGAGCGCCGCGAGATCCGCCTGCGCATAGGTGCGCACGATGAGCCCGTGCACGAACCGGGAGAGCACCTTGGCGGTGTCGTGGATGGTTTCGCCGCGGCCGATCTGGATGTCGTTCGTGTTGAGAAACAGCGGGTGGCCGCCGAGCTCGTGGATCGCGACCTCAAACGACACGCGGGTGCGCGTGCTCGATTTGGCGAAGATCATGGCCCAGGTCTGGCCGGTGAGCGGCTGGGCGTGCCGGCCGCGCTTCCGTTTCAACTGACGGGCGGCGGCGAAGAGCTCCGCCACCTCGGCGCGGGAAAAATCGGTTTCCTTGAGAAAATGCCGCATGGGTCGGTCCTCACTTTTGAGCCGTCAGGACGGCCCGGATGATGGCAGTGGCGCGAGCCAGGTCGGCCGGCGTCGCAATCAACGGCGGCAGGAGCCGCACGGTGTTGCCGCCGGCGGTGGGGGCGAGCAGGCCGGCGTCGCGCAGGGCGGCCACATAGGGGGCGGGATCACTCTGCATCGCCACCCCGAGCATGTAGCCGCGGCCGGTGATGGCCCGGACGTGCTGCGGAAAATCGGTGATGAGCTTCTCCAGCTCGGCCTTCCAGACCGCGCCCTGGGTGCGGACTTTCTCGAGCAGGTTGTCGCGCTCCATCACGTCGAGCACGGCGAGCGCGGCGGCGCAGGCCAGTGGTGTGCCGCCGAAGGTCGAGCCGTGCGTGCCGGGCGTGAAGAGTTCGGCGTGTTGCTCCGCCGCCCAGATGGCGCCCATCGGGTAGCCGCCGGCGATACCCTTGGCCATGCCGACAGCGTCGGCCCGGATGCCGGAGGACTGGAAGGCGTAGAACGTGCCGGTGCGCCCGAGGCCGCACTGCACCTCGTCGAGCATGAGGAGCAGGTTGTGCTGGTCGCACAGCCGGCGCAGACCCCAGAGGAATTCGTCGGTGCAGGGATTCACGCCACCCTCGCCCTGGATGGTCTCGACGAAGATCGCGGCGGTGTCCGCGTCCACGAGGTCCACAAAGCTCTGGAGGTTGTTGATCTCGCCGAAACTGAAGCCCGGCACGAGCGGGCGGAAACCCTTCTGGATCTTCTCCTGCGGCGTGGCGCTCATGCCGCCGAAGGTGCGGCCGTGAAAGGCCTGCTTCGCGCAGATGATCTTGTAGCATTTCCCTTCCACGCCCGCCTTCCGCATGCCGTGCAGCCGGGCGAGCTTGATCAGGCCTTCGTTGGCCTCGGCCCCGCTGTTGCAGAAAAAGACGCGACCGGGACCGGCGTGCTGCACGATGCGCCGAGCCAGTTCGCCCTGGTTGGGATGCCGGAAGAGGTTGCTGACATGGATAAGCTCGCCGGCCTGCCGCCGGATCGCCTCGACCCAGGTCGGGTGGCAGTGCCCGAGCGCGGCCACGGCGACGCCGGAGGTGAAATCCAGATACTCGCGGCCAGTGTCGTCCCACACCGAAACCCCCTGACCCCGCACGAGCGTCAGCGGCGCACGCGCGTAGTTCTTCATGACATAGCTATCATAAAGCTCAGCGGTGTTCGTGCGGACGATGGAGGGAGGAGTCATTTTTGATTTTGGATTCTGGATTTTCGATTTTGGATCAGGCCGATCGAAAATCGAGGGTCGAGAATCGAAAATACAGGTCAGCCGTGCACAATTTCGGTCCCCACACCTTTGTCGGTGAAGATCTCCAGGAGCAGGCTGTGCGGCATGCGGCCGTCGATGAAGTGGACGCGCTGCACGCCTTCCTCGAGCGCGCGGACGGCACTCTGAACCTTGGGGCGCATGCCCTTGTCGATGACGCCGCGTTTCTTGAGCCCCTCGACGTCGCCGACCTTCACGGTCGAGATGAGGGTGTCGGGGTTCTTGTAGTCCTCGAGCAGGCCGGGCACGTCGCTCATGTAGACCAGGCGGCGGGCGCGCAGGGCGCTGGCCACGCGGCCGGCGGCGACGTCGGCATTCACGTTGTAGGGTTTGCCGTCGAGGCCCTCGGCCACGGGCGAGATCACGGGCATGAAGCCGTCGGCGATCTCCTTCTTGATCATCTTCACCTTCACCTCGGTCACGTCGCCGACGTAGCCGAGGTCCACGGGCTTGCCGTCGTCGTCGACCGTGAGCTTCTCGCACACGAGGACGCTGTCGCCGGCCATGCCCTTCGGGTTGGCGCGGACGGAGGTGAGGATGTCGCACACGTCCTTGTTCACGACCTCGTCGAGGGTCCGCTTGACGATGGCAATGGTCGCCGCGTCGGTGACACGGAGGCCGTTGATGAAGTTGGCCTTCAGGCCGGAACCCTCCATCGCGCGGCTGATCGCCTTGCCGCCGCCGTGCACGACCACGACGTTGATGCCAACGGCCGCGAGGAACGCGATGTCGGTGGAAACGCGCTGGCGGGCGGTCGGGTCCGGGTCGTCCATGAAGCTCCCGCCGTATTTGACGACGAAGGTGGAGCCGCGGAAATCCTGGATGTACGGAAGGGCCTCGTGGAGGATCCGGGCCTTCGCGATGAGCGCGGAGATGTCCATGACGGAAAAAGTCAGAGATTCTCGTGCACGACGGTCGCGGGCGGGAAGCCGTTGAACCAGGTCGCCGAGGCGTGGCTGTAAGCGCCGATATTCACGCTGTAGACGAGATCGCCACGCTTCAGGTCGGGCAGGTTCTCGGCCATGGAGACGACATCAAGCGCATCGCAGGTGGGACCGAAGACCGAGCAGAGACTGGTGGGCCCCTTCTTGAACGACAGCACCGGGTACTTGCAGTGGTCGAAGATCACACCGGAGTAGGTATGGTAGACGCCGTCGTTGATGTAGTAGCTCGTCTTGCCCTCACGGACGACCTTGCCGATGACGGAGGAGACGCTGGTGCCGGAGACGGCGGCGAGGAAACGGCCGGGCTCGGCGAGGACCTGGATGTCCTTCGGGAAGAGACGGTCGAGCTCGGTGTTGATGACCTTGGCCAGTTCCTTGAAGGGCCGCACCGACGAATCATACGGGGCCGGGAAGCCGCCGCCGATGTCGAGCAGGTTCATCTTCGTGTAGCCGCGGTTGCGGGCTTCCTCGAAGATGTTGGCGGTGAGGCTCAGGGCCTGGACGTAATTGTCGAAGTTGGTCGTCTGGCTGCCGACGTGGAAGCTGATGCCCTCGACGTTCAGCCCGAGGCGGGCGGCCTCGAGGATGAGATCCACCGCCTCGCCCGGCAGGGCGCCGAACTTGGACGAGAGCTCCACCATCGCACCGGTGTTGGGGACCTTGAGGCGGAGGCAGAGGCCGGCGTCCGGCGCGTGCTGCTTGATCTTGTGGATCTCCTCGAGGTTGTCGAAGGTGACGAGCGGCTTGTACTTGTTCAGCTGCTCGAGCGTGTCCGTCGGCTTCGTCGGGTTGGCGTAGATGATCTTGTCCCAGATCCACTGCTGGCGCTGCTTCGCCGGCAGCTTCTTGATGTTGTCGTAGACGATCTTGAACTCCGGCATCGAGGCGACGTCGAAGCTGGCACCCTCCTTGAAGAGGGTGCGCACGATCAGCGGATCAGGGTTGGCCTTGACCGCGTAGTAGACCTGGATGCGCGGCAGGTGCCGGCGGAACTCCCGGTAGGCTTTCCGCAGCGCGTCATGGTCGATGACGAACAGCGGGGTGCCGTGTTTCTGGGCGAGTTGCTGGAGCCGCGCTTTGGAGATCATGAGGGGCCGTTACCCGGCGTCCGTGACGAGGAAGTTCTTGAACTGCCACGGATCCTTCCGGTCGAGGTCGGGCTTGTTGTACTGGTCGAAGGTCGTGTCGCGGTTCTTCAGCGGGGTCCAGTCGTACGGCTGGGAGATCCACTTGCCGAGGTAGGGCTTCGAGATCTTGAGGACGTAGTCGTGGGGCATCTGGTCGGGGACGACGACACCTTCCGCGGGGTTCTCGATCATCCACATCGTCGCGGCGACCACGGAGATGGCGACCTGCATGGTCGTGGCGTTCTGGTGCGGGACCAGGCGGCGGGACTCCTCGATGCTGAGGTCGGAACCGACCCACCAGGAATTGTAGTCGTGACCCATGATGAGCGCGCCGAGGACGTCCGAGCCCTTGGTGATCTCGTCGTTCATGATGCGCTGGTTCTCGTTCAGGTGGTAGTTGTAGCCGCGCATCTCGTTCAGCGAGGCGATGGCCTCGTCGCACGGGCAGTAGGCGTAGTGCATCGTCGGGCGGTAGACGGCCTTGCCGTTCTTCCAGACGGTGAGTGCATCGGAGATGGTGAAGGCCTCGCCGTGGCGGACGACCATGCCGAGGATGTTCCAGTTCGGCACGAAGGAGCGGACCCAGACGTTGATGCCCATCTGCGCGAGGCAGATCTGGTTCTTCGGTCCTTCCTTGTGGGTGAAGGCGTGCTTCGGGAGCGTCTTCTCGTGCGTGCCCCAGCCCATCTCGGAGGTCGTGGTGCCTTCCTCGCGGAAGCCCTCGATCGACCAGGTGTTCACGAACTCGTCGATTTCCTTCGGCTTGTCCGTGATCTGGGTGTCGCGCTCGGAGCAGTGGATGACCTTCACGCCCAGTTCCTGGGCGAGGACGTTGAACTGGCGGCCGGCGATGAGGCCGGCGATCTTCTCGGCCTTCTTGCCGGTGGCCTTGCCGTCCTTGATCAGGCGGTTGCCGATGTCGATGAGGCCCTGCTTGACGAAGTGGGAGATGAGGCCGGGGTTCGCGCCGTGCTCGATGACGGCGGTCGGGCCCTTCTCCTTCCACTTGCTGGTCATGCGGCGCAGGTTCATGTGGCGCCAGTAGAGGGTCTTCTCGGTCGGGTGGGAGCCGGACTTGTAGGGATCCCAGAGCTCGGTCGAGGTGTTGATGTAGCGCACGCCGTGGTCGTGGCACCACTGGAGGATCTCGCACGCGTCGATGTTCCAGGCGAGGTCGATGAGGATGTCACCGGGGCCGACGTGCTTCGCGAGCAGCGTCGCCATGTTTTCCTCGGTCACGCGGTCGTTCAGGTAGCGCACGCCCTTCTTGATCCACTTGGCCAGCTTGGCCTTCTTGTTCACGAAATCCATCACCGTGACGTTCTTCGCCGGCACCTTGAGGTGCTGGAAGAGGATCGGGAGGGTGCACTCGGCCACGGCGCCGTAGCCGACGAACAGGATTTTGTTTTGGAAGGATAGCATGATGCGTAACGTTGGATTTTGCGGTGATCTTGACGTGGGCCGCGCGGCGAAAACCGGCGCGGAGCGTCAAAAAATATTGGGATGTATGTGGGGGGCTAGCGTCGGTGACTGCAAGCGATTTGTGAGTGACGAACGGGTGGCGGAAAGGGCGGAGCCGAGCTCAGGGTTTCCTGCAGGGTGGGCGCTGGCGCCGACCTGACGCGCGAGGTCGTCGCCCCGCGACGACTCTACAACCGGGCAAGGCTTACTCGCTCTTGTTGTAGTTCACGTAGCCCTCGGTGAGGTCGCTCGCGAGCAGGCGGAACGACGCCTTGCCGAGGTGGAGGTTGAGCGTGATGGTGAAGCGGCGGGCCTTCACGATCTCCTTCCACTTTGGCTTGAGCTCGGGATGCGGCTGGCCGGCGGTCATGGCGGGCGTGTCGTTGTAAAGGATGTCGAGCTTGGCCTCGACCAGCTTGGCCTTGGCGTAGCCGGCGGCGTCGGCAAGCCGGCCCCAGTTGGGGTCCTCGCCGTACCAGGAGGATTTCACCAGCAGGGAGTTGCCGATGGCGCGGGCGACCTTTTCGGCGTCCTCGGAGGAGGCGGCGCCGAGGACCTTCACCTCGACGACCTTGGTGATCTTCTCGCCGTCGGCCACGATCTTCTCGGCCAGGGCTTCGCAGGCCTTCCAGACCGCCTCGGCGAAGAGGACGCGCAGCTCGCGCGGGCTCTTGTCGCCCACGCTGACGCCGGAGTGACCGTTGGCCAGCATGAGGACGGTGTCGTTGGTGCTCATGTCGCCGTCGACGGTGATGCAGTTGAAGGTGCCGCCGACGGCCTCGGAGAGGGTCTTCTGGAGGAAGCTGCGCGGCACGGAGAAATCGGTGGCGAGAAAGGCCAGCATGGTGGCCATGTTGGGCTGGATCATGCCCGCGCCCTTGGCGATGCCGGAGACGAAGTGCTTCTTGCCGTCGTAGGTGAAGCTGACGGTGACGGTCTTGGGCTTCGTGTCGGAGGTGAGGATGGCCGAGGCGGCCTTGGTGCCGTGCTCGGGGCTGCGGCCCTTGTCGGTGACGGTGCGCTCGAGGCCCTTGAGGAGCTTCGGCATGGGCAGCGGCTGGCCGATGCGGCCGGTGGAGCAGACGAAGAACTGGTCGGGCTTGAGGTTGAGCGAGGCGGCGATGCGCGTGGCGGTAAGCTGGGCGTCCTTGAGCCCGGCGGGGCCGGTGCAGGCGTTGGCGTTGCCGGAATTGGCGACGATGCCGTGGAAGGGGCCGCCGTGCGCGAGGTGTTTCTGGCAAAGGAGCACGGGGGCGGCCTTGACCTGGTTGGTCGTGAAGGTACCGGCGGCGGTGCAGGGGCGGAGGGAGAACAGCAGCGCGAGGTCGAGCCGCTTGAGGTCGTTCTTATCGCGGATATCGCAGGCCACGCCGGCGGCTTCGAAACCGGGGACATCGGTGATGCCGGCGCTGTCAGGGGTAACGGTCAGATGGGTCATTGAAGGTGGAAGGGGGATGCGGCGCCGGGATCAGACGAGGCCCGCCGTCTCCGGCAGGCCAAGCCACAGGTTCATGATCTGGACGGCCTGGCCGCTGGCGCCCTTCACGAGGTTGTCGACCGCGGAGGTGAGGATGAAGTTGCCGGTGCGGGGGTCGTGCACGGCGGACAGGTCGAGCCGGTTGGTGCCGGTGACATAGGCGGAGTCGGGCGTCTCGCCGGAAGCGAGAATCGAGATGAAGGGCTTGCCGGCGTAGGCGGCGCGCCACGCCGCGTAGAGGGACTCGATCGTCGCGCCGGGGGCGGCGGGGACGGTCGTGGTCGTGATGATGCCGCGGCGCATGGGGGCGAGGTGCGGGTTGAACTGGAGGACGATCTTCGCGCCGGCGAAACCGGACAGCTGTTCCTCGATCTCGGCCAGGTGGCGGTGCTTGGTGAGGCCGTAGGCCTTGGCGCTCTCGGCGCGCTCGGCGTAGAGGTATTGTTCCTCGGCCTTCTTGCCGGCGCCGCTGACGCCGGAGAAGGAGTTCACGACAATGTGATCCTTGGCCACGATCCCGGCCTTGAGCAGCGGGGCCAGCGGCACGATGGTGCTGGTCGGGTAGCAGCCGGGGGCGGCGGCAAGCTTGATCTCGGATTTCCATTTCGGATCCGTGAGCTCGGGCAGGACGAAACGGGCCGACGGGAGCAGGCCGGGCGCGTGGTGGGTGCCGTAGTACTTCTCGTAGGTCGCGAGGTCGGCGATGCGGAAATCGGCGCTGAGGTCCACCACCTTGCGGCCGGCGGGGACCAAAGCCTGGGCAAAATCAGCGGCGGCGCCATGCGGCAGCGCCAGGAACCAGAGATCCACGTCGGCGCGGGCGGCGGTGCTGGCGGGGTCGGAATTGGTGAACCGCAGCTGCTCGGCCGCGGTGCCGCGGAGGGCGGGGATGACCTGGGCGACGGGTTTATCCGCGTGCTGGCGTGACGTGACCGCCGTCAGTTTGACCTGCGGGTGCCCGAGGAGGAGCTTGACCAGAACTTCGCCGGAGTAGCCCGACGCGCCGACGATGCCGACATTCATGAAAGGGAGGAGCTAGAGATAGGGATTCCCGCGGGGGAATCGAGAAGTTTCCGTGTGACGGCCGGGCAACAAAAAAGCGGAGGCCGCGAGGCGCTCCGCTTGGGTGAGTCGGGATTCCAGGTAAGCGGTTTAGCGCTTGGAGAACTGGAAGCGCTTGCGGGCGCCGGGCTGGCCGGGCTTCTTGCGCTCTTTCTCGCGGGGGTCACGGGTGAGGTGGCCGGCCTTCTTGAGGGTGACGCGGAGCTCGGGATTGAACTTGAGGAGGGCGCGGGCGATGCCGTGGGCGACGGCGCCCGACTGGCTGCTGATGCCGCCGCCAGCGACGTTCACGATCACGTCGAACTTCTCCTTGGCGTCGGCGGTCGTCAGGGGGGCGAGGGCGCGGCGCACGAAGTTCTCGTGGGTGAAGTAGGTCTCGAACTTGCGGTCGTTGACCGAGGTCTTGCCGGAGCCCGCGATGATGCGGACGCGGGCGGTGGAGGACTTGCGGCGGCCGGTGCCGAGGAAAACGGAGGTTTCAGCGCTCATGGTTACTTAAAGCTTAACGGGGTTCTGGGCCTCGTGGTCGTGGGTGGCACCGGGGAAAACGCGGAGCTTGGTCAGCATCTTGGCGGCCAGGCGGTTCTTCGGGAGCATGCCCTTGACGGCCTGCTTGATGATGAACTCGGGCTTCTGGACGCGGACGTCGGCGAGCTTACGGTACTTTTCGCCACCGACGTAGCCGGAGAACGACATGTATTCGGTGTGCTCTTCCTTCTTACCGGTCAGGACGACCTTGCCGGCATTGATGACGATCACGAAATCACCGGTATCGACGTGGGGCGTGTAAGTGGGCTTGTGACGGCCGCGAAGGATGTTGGCGGCTTTAACGGCGAGACGGCCCAGCACTTTGCCTTCGGCATCGATCAGATACCACTTGGGCTGCACAGTCTCTTTCTTGGCCAGATAGGTTTTCATTTGCGGAAAGGGGCCAAAAGGAAGGATTCCGGCATACCCTGTCAACACCCAACCTTTCACATTTCTAATCCGACCGGTTTTGCCCGGGAAAATCCGGCAAGAACCGGCCGCTCCACCCTCTTCCAGGGCCCCGAAGTCGGGTCTGCTTCAAACCGTGTTTGTTTTTCCACGGAGTTGCCAGCACACTGTTTTCCATGATGAAGACCTCTGGCCAAAAATTACTGGTTGCCGCCGCCTTGCTCGGGTTCACGGGGGTGGCGTTGGGAGCCTTTGGCGCTCATGGCCTTAAGCAAACTCTGGAAGCGACCGGACAACTCAAAAACTGGGAAAAAGCCGTGTTTTACCAGTTGGTCCATGCGGTGGCCCTGCTGGCGCTGACCGGCCGACCGCTCCCCGCCTTGGGGAAGATCGGGGGATGCTGGATTTTCGGCGTAGCCTGCTTCTCGGGCTCTCTATATTGGATCGCGCTCGGCGGGCCGATCAAGGGCCTGTGGCCGGTCACCCCGCTGGGCGGATTGGCGCTGCTGGCGGGCTGGGCCATGCTGGCTTGGTCCGCTTTCCGCCAAAAAGACGCATGAAACTTCCCCCTCCGCTCCAAGCCGCCCTGACCGCGCTGCGTTCCGCCGGCGGTCGCCCGCGCCTGGTCGGGGGCAGCGTGCGCGACTGGCTGCTCGGCCTCGAGGCCAAGGATTTCGACATTGAGGTCTATGGGATGGATTACGAAGCCATGGGCCGGGCACTGGCGGCTTTCGGGCCGACCGATGTGGTCGGGCGCAGTTTCGGGGTGGTCAAGGTGCGGATTGCGGGCGCGGAGTACGATTTCTCGCTGCCCCGCCGCGAATCCAAGACCGGGGCCGGCCACCGCGGCTTCGTCGTGGCGCCTGATTCCACCCTCACCGAGGCCGAGGCGGCGGCGCGGCGGGATTTCACGGTCAACGCGATCGCCTACGACCCGCTCGAGGACCGGATCCTGGATTTTCACCACGGGGTGGCGGACCTGAAGAAAAAGATCCTGCGCCACACGAGCCCCGCCTTCACGGAGGATCCCTTGCGGGTGCTCCGGGCCTTCCAGTTTGCCGCGCGGTTTGAATTCACGCTGGCCCCCGAGACCGCGGTGCTCTGTCACTCGATTCGCGACACCAACGCCGAATTGCCCGTCGAGCGCGTTTGGGGGGAATGGGAAAAGTGGGCCGTGAAGTCAGCCAAACCCTCCCTCGGCCTGACCATTCTCAAACAGACCGGCTGGCTGCAGCACTATCCCGAGATCGCGGCCCTCGACGGCCTGCCCCAGGAACCCGAGTGGCACCCGGAAGGCGACGTCTTTGTGCATACCGGCCACTGCTTGGACGCGTTGGTCCGGCTCGACTCCTGGCGAAAGGGAACTCCGGCCACCCGGCGCATGCTTTCCTTGGCGGTGCTGGCGCACGACTTCGGCAAGGCGGGCACGACCAAGCAGGCCGAGCGGCGCGGACGGCTGCGGTGGACCAGTCCGGAACACGAGGCCGCCGGCGGCCCGCTGGCCGAAACGTTCCTGCCCCGCATCGGCGCCCCGCTCGACCTCATCACTTTCGTCCGACCACTCGTCGTGAACCATCTCCTGCACCACGATGGCCCGGCCGAATATCGCGACACGACCGTGCGCCGGCTCGCGCGCAAGGTCGCGCCCGCCACCCTCGACGACCTGATGGCCGTGATGTGGTCGGACCACCTGGGCCGGCCGCCGCTCGTCTCGGCCGAGACGGAGAAGCGCCTGGGCTTCCTGCGCCAGGCCGCCCAGAAGCTCGCCCTGGAGCATGCCGCCCCCAAACCGATCGTCCTCGGCCGCCACCTGATCGCCTTGGGCCGCAAGCCCGGCCCGGACTTCGGCCCCGCGCTGGATGCCGCCTTCGAATCCCAACTCGACGGCGCCTTCGCCGACGAACCGGGCGGCCTGGAATGGCTGAAAAACTATTTGCGGGCCCATCCCTCGCTTTAATCTGTCCATCCACGCATCCCCATGAGCACCCCCAACCAGCTCGAGCAACTCAAGCAGTTCACCGTCGTCGTCGCTGATACCGGCGACTTCGCCAGCATGAAGCAGTTCGCCCCGCGCGACGCCACCACCAACCCCAGCCTCATCCTCAAGGCCGCGGCCATGCCCGACTATGCCTGGCTCATCGACCGGGCCATCCAGGAGGCGGGCCCGTCCGCCGCCACCGGCCAGGTGATCGACCGCCTGCTGGTGCTCTTCGGGCTCGAGATCCTGAAAATCGTGCCCGGCCGCGTGTCAACCGAGGTGGACGCCCGCCTCTCCTTCGATCGCGACGGCACCGTGGCCAAGGCCCACGAGATCATCGCGCTGTACGAGAAGGCCGGCATCCCCCGTGAGCGCATCCTCATCAAGATCGCCTCGACCTGGGAAGGCATCAAGGCGGCCGAGCTCCTGCAGCGGGAGCAGATCAACTGCAACCTCACCCTGCTCTTCTCCTTCGCCCAGGCCGTGGCCTGCGCCGAGGCGGGCATCCGGCTCATCTCGCCCTTCGTCGGCCGCATCCTTGACTGGCACAAGAAAAGCACCGGCCGGGACTTTGCCCCCACCGAGGATCCGGGCGTGAAGTCCGTCACGCAGATCTACACCTACTACAAGAAATTCGGCCACGCCACCGAGGTGATGGGCGCCTCGTTCCGCAACCGCGGCGAGATCACCGAACTCGCCGGCTGCGACCTGCTGACGATCGCCCCGCCCCTGCTCGCCGAATTGCAGGCGAGCACCGAACCGCTCGCGCGCAAACTCGATCCTGCCGCCGCGCGGGTCGCGGATTTGAAAAAAATCTCCTTCGACGAAGCCAGCTTCCGCTTCGCGCTGAACGAGGATGCCATGGCCACGGAGAAGACGGCCGAGGGCATCCGCCTGTTCTCCGCCGACATCGTGAAGCTCGAGCAGCTGATCGTGCAGAAACGAGGCTGAGCTGCTGCGGTCACCGCGGTTCCCGCCCGCGGCGCCGGTAGGGGCTTGCTTGCAGGCGATGCTTGGGCCGGAATTGCCGGCACGCAGGCTCCCCCATGGCAAAATCCGAGGCACCCCCAACCCTAGTTCGCGCCTTTCAGTGGGACCTCGCCCGCCAGGTTGAGCGCCTGGATTTCCTGAAGAAGCTCCTCCCCCGCTACGCCGCGTGGGGCTACCAGGAACTCTACCTCCACCTGGAGGATGCCATCCACTACCCGAGCCTGCCGGGTATCGGCCGCGAGGATGCCTACACCCATGCCGCACTCGGCGAACTCGTCGCAGCCGCGACCCGCTGCGGCATCCGGGTCGTGCCCATCGTCAACCTGCTCGGCCACACCCAGTACCTCATCAAGCATCCCGACCTCCGCGACCTCAATGAGCTGCGCGACGAACGCGGCGGGCCGCGGCCGCAAGGCCAGGTTTGCCCGCTCCACCCTCGCCTGCCGGAGATTGCCGGGAAACTGCTCCACGATCTGGCCCCCTATTGCACTGCCGGCAAGGTCCACGTCGGCTTGGACGAATCATTCCACCTCGGGAAGTGCCCGCGCTGCCGCGAGGAAGTCGCCCGGATCGGCCTCGGGGGTCACTTTGCCGGCCACGTCAACCGCCTGCACCAGCAGGTCACCGAGCTCGGCCTGCAAATGGGGATCTGGGCCGACATGCTTTATTTCGTCCCGGAGGCCATTCCGCTGCTGCCGGCCGGAATCACCGCCTACGACTGGTATTATTATCCTTTCCGCCGGAAGCCGAAGGTCGAGTTCTACAACTTTGCCGAACGCGACCTGCACCCGGCCCTGAAAAAACAAGGCATCGCCTACTATGGCTGCCCGATGAACGGCGCGTTCCGGCATGAACCGCTGCCGGTCTACGGCGACCGGCTGGCCAACATTCGCTCCTGGTGGCAACGCTGCCAGAACGTCGGGGCCGAAGGCCTGCTCATCACCTCTTGGGAAGCCAACCGGCTCGCCCTCGAGACCGCCACGGTGGTTGACGCCGCCGCCGCCAGCCTCTGGCTGGAGCCCGGTCCCGACGACGCCACCACGATGCTGACGCGGGGTTTGGCCCGCCTGGGGGTCGGTCCACCGGCCCGCGCCCAGGCGCGAGCGCTGCTGGCGGCGGATGACCATGCCTTTTCCGGCTACGCGCGTTGGCAGATCAATGACCGCTGGGATGTCCTCGCGGGCACCGAACCGCTGAAAAGGTATGACACCGACCGGCGTTTCTACACCCGACTGCATGCCGCGGCATATTCGTGGAACGAGGCCTTTGCGGCCGCGCTGGGTTTCCGGCTCTACCTGGCCGAACGCGATGTCTTCGTGCGGCAGGCCGCCCGGGATGTGTTTCGGCTGAGACGCCTGCTGGCCCGGTCCGATCAAGCAGGCCTCGAGGCCCTACATGCCGCCATGGGCCGGAACGCCGACGATTTTGCCCCCGCGTTGGACGCGGGGATCGCCGCCGCCCGCGCCATGAGGCGGCACAGCCGTGACCGCCGGCGTCCGGGCCAGAATGAAGCCCTTCTCCGGAAAGACCGCGCGCGCCTACAAGTCTGGCGACGCTGGCTCACCAAAATCAGCCACGACCCCACGGCCATTGGGGCAGCCACTCCGGTATGCGGGGCGTGGCAACTCCAGCTCATGGTCCATAATTTTACCCCGGCCGTTCAGAAAGTGATTGTTGAACAACGGGTAAACGATGAAGCCTGGCAGGAAATCGCCAGCCGATACACGATCGAGTTTCGGGCCGAAGCCGCCCGATCGCACTCGCGTATCGTCCGCGAATTGACGGTTCCCATCCCCCATCCCGACTGCCCACTGCGACTACGGGTGGGCGGGGTCGGCGAAGTCATGGTCTCCCGGGTCACGTTGACCGACGGCATCCAGGTGTATCAGGCCTTGCCGCCCAAGCGCCGGAAACGGCTTGGATTGAAGGCGCCGCAGGCCGGTTTCCCGGATCTGACGGCGGCGGACAGCCGGTCGGCATGGTTGATCCGCTGGTTATAAGGGAGGTCGGGCGGCTATTAGCTGCGGGTTAAGGCACCTGAAGTTTGCGACGAAACGCCATAATTTCAGGTTGAATGTATGACACGGGCGTGTTTTGTGCTTCACGAACACATTACAGAGTGGCCGCTGCAAATCGGCGTTCTGTCCTAACACAACACACAACCCACTAACTATGAACGCTCGTTCCGTTAGCAATAACGGGGTGCTTCGTGCACTCACGCGCATCCGCCAAGCGGCTGGTGCTTTTACAATGGCGCTCGTGCTCTCCCTTGCCTTCTCGGTAAGCAGCACGACGGTCTTCGCTCAGCAAACCGCCGGCGCGATCTACGGTAAAGTTGCCGCTGGATCCACGGTCACGGTCGAAAGCACCGGCACGGGCTACAAGCGCTCCGCCACCGCCTCGGCTGAAGGTAATTACCGCATCGGCTCCCTGCCCCCCGGCACCTACAAGGTGACCTACAGCGACGGCAGCGCGACCCAGACCAAGGAAGCCGATGTGGCCATCGGCTCTAGCACCCTGGTGGGTTCTGAAACCGGCGTCCTTGAGCTCGAGAAGTTCGTCGTCGGCGGTCTTTCCGTCAACCCGGTCGACTTCAGCAGCACGGAGTCGGTTTCCGTGTTCAACGAGAAGCAGATCGACCTCCTCCCGATCGCCCGCAACCCGAGCTCGATCGCCCTGCTCGCCCCCGGCACCACGCTGGGTGACACGGCCTTCGGCAACCTCGTCTCCTTCGGTGGCGCCTCCGTCGCGGAGAACGCTTACTTCGTGAACGGTTTCAACATCAGCAATTTCCGTAACGGTCTCGATCCGGCCACCGTGCCCTTCGAGTTCTACAGCCAGTTCGAAGTCAAGACCGGCGCCTATTCCGCCGAGTTCGGCCGTTCGACCGGTGGCGTGATCAGCGCCTCCACC
Organism: Lacunisphaera limnophila; assembly: GCF_001746835.1. Lineage (NCBI taxonomy): Bacteria > Pseudomonadati > Verrucomicrobiota > Opitutia > Opitutales > Opitutaceae > Lacunisphaera > Lacunisphaera limnophila. Next base: position 1,044,113 of record NZ_CP016094.1, read on the forward strand.
AAGAGCGGTACCAACGAGTACAAGGCCGGCGCCAACGTCTACTTCCAGCCCAGCAGCGGCTACGAAAACCGCCCGGATTCCTACTACAAGGATGCCGCCGGTCAGATGCAGCTCCTCACCTACAACGGTGGCGACAAGCGCGAGCAACTGACCTCCAACGTCTTCGCCAGCGGCCCCCTCCTGAAGAACAAGATCTTCTTCTACGGCCTCTATCAGACCCGTGACATCAGCCAGACTGACGTCATCAGCGCGGGAACGCAGATCCTCACCCAGGAATCCGATGATCCGTTCTGGGGCGCCAAGCTCGATATCGTTCCCTTCGACAACCACCGCCTGGAGTTCACCGCCTTCAAGGACAAGTCCCGCGTCACCGGCACGCAGTATCCCTACGTGTTCGCCAACCGGGCCGTCGACCGCACCGCCACGCCTTCCTACCAGTACACGGATCGCGGCGGCGAGACGAAGATCGGCCGCTACACCGGCACCTTCTTCGAGAATCTGACGATCTCCGCCCTCTACGGCAAGAGCGAGCAGGACCTGACCGACAGCGGTTCGCTCGACACGACCCCCTACGTCCTCGACGGCCGCAGCGGTCCGTTGAATTACGTCACGGGTAATCCGAACGGCACGATCGCGACCGCTTCCGATGAGCGCGAGGCCATGCGTCTTGACGCCGAGTATACCTTCACCCTGGCCGGCAACCACCGTCTCCGCGCGGGTTTCGACCGTGAAGACAATATCTCGAAGGACGTGACCACGTATTCCGGCAATGTCTACTTCCGGTACTACAACGTGCCCAGCAGCGGCGTCGTCAACGGCGCCACCGTCACCGGCTCGAACGTCGGTTATGTCCGCGAGCGCCTCCTCCAGCAGGGTGGCAACTTCAAGGTCAAGTCCGATGCCTGGTACCTTGAGGACAATTGGACCCTGATGAATGACCGCCTCAATCTGCGTCTCGGCGTGCGCAATGAGTCCTTCGAGAATCTCAACGGCGCCGATGAGTCCTTCATCACCATCAAGGATCAGAAAGCCCCTCGCCTCGGCGCCTCCTACGACCTCTTCGGCAACAAGAAGACCAAGGTCTACATGAACTTCGGCCGCTACCACCTGCCGGTCGCGTCGAACACCAACGTCCGCCTCGCCGGCGGCGAGCTCTTCACCCAAGACTTCTACGTGCTTAACTCCGTAGGGGCTGACGGCCTGCCGGTCAAAGGCGCCAAGCTGGGCGGAACGGTTGTTCTCGGCGACGGCACCGTGGGTGACACCCGCACGCTGGTCGACCTCGACATCGCCTCGATGTACCAGGACGAGTGGGTCCTCGGTGCGCAGCACGCCCTCTCCAAGGACCTGCTGGTCGGCGTCCGCTTCACCAGCCGTGAAATCGCCGGCACCGCCATGGATGACATGCTGGTCGACCACGCCCTCACGGAGTGGGCCCACGCCAACGGCTTCCCGGCCTTCGATGGCAGCGGCCTGAACCACTACGTCCTCGCCAACCCCGGCCGCGCGATCCGCACGTTCTGGGACTTCAGCGAGAACGGCACCCTCGAGGCCAACGAAGAGGCGATCCTGACCACCGACATGCTCGATTATCCCGAGGCCATCCGCAAATATTACGCGGTCGAGCTCACCCTCGAGAAGGTCTGGAACGGCAAATGGAGCGCGCAGGCTTCCTACACCTGGTCGCAGTCCTATGGTAACTACGAAGGTTGGGTTCTCTCCGACAACGGCCAGGATGATGCCGGCATCACCCAGCTGTTCGACACCCCTGACCTGACGATCAACACCTACGGCAAGCTCCCGAACGACCGCCGCCACCAGTTCAAGGCCTTCGGCGCCTACGCCCTGACCCCGGAACTCTCCCTCGGCGTCAATATGCTGCTCTCCAGCGGCCGTCCGATCAACCAACTGGTTCCGTATGACGACGCGATCCTGGGCGGCGCTTATGGCGTTTCCTACCTCGGCGTACCGCGTGGTTCGGCCGGCACGACCGACTGGCAGTTCAACACCGACCTGTCGCTCGTCTACCGCCCCAAGTGGAGCAAGGACCGTCTGACCTTCACCTTCGATATGTTCAACGTCCTCAACGGCCGCGCCGTGACCGAGGTGTTTGAATCGTATCAGGACGACGGCGGCGACCTCGACTACCGCTACGGCGCCCCGACGTCCTGGCAGGCCCCGCGCTACATGCGCCTGTCCGCCAGCTTCGAGTACTAAGCTGATCTAGGATTGGTTCTCTCAACTCCCGCCCACCAGGGCGGGAGTTTTTTTTGGCCCACCTGCTCGCGAACGGCAGGTGGAACCCGGCCTCCGGACGGGTTGTTCCAATGCCCGTCGCCAAAGCGGAGCTCGTCCTGGTCGCTGGTTGTCCGGCCGCTTGATCCGATTCCGGGTGGGCGGCTAGCTCGCTCGCGCCACGAGGACCGCATACCCTTCGTGGCGCCAGCAAGCTAGCCGCCCACGGGTCGGGTACGATGCGTGCCGCCCGACCCACCGGTCTCCTCGCGCCGGAGCCTGTCTCAGCCCAGCAAGGCGGCCTTCGCCACCCGAGCCTGTTCGAGCGCCGAATCCACGTCCGCCGCCAGCACGTTGAAATGCCCCATCTTGCGCCCGGGCCGCGCCTCGGCTTTTCCGTAAAGATGGAGGTGGATGCCGGGGCGCGCCTGCAGGCCCGCCCAGTCCGGCTCGCCCTTCGCCCACACGTCACCCAGCAGATTGACCATGACCACCGGCGAGGTCAGCGCCACGGAACCGAGCGGCAGCCCGCAAATGGCCCGCGCCTGCTGCTCAAACTGCGACGTCACACACGCATCCATCGTGTAGTGCCCGCTGTTGTGCGTCCGCGGCGCGAGCTCATTGATCAGCACGGCGCCGGACTTGGTCACGAAAAATTCCACCCCCAGCACGCCCACGAGTCCGATTTTCTCGGCCACGACACCGGCCATGGCTTCCGCCGCCGCGGTGATCGCCGGATCCAGCCGGGCCGGCACGATCGAGAAATCGAGGATATGGTTCGCATGGAGATTCTCCGCCACGGGAAAAACCGCCGTCTCCCCGTTCACGGAACGCGCCACCACCGCCGAGACTTCGCCGGCGAAATCCACGAACTGCTCGATCACGACCGGCTGGCCGGCAAAGCGCGCCACCGCGGCCGGCACATCCGCCGCCGTCATCACCTTCAACTGCCCCTTGCCGTCGTAGCCGAAGTCCGCCGTCTTCACCACGCAGGGCACCCCGACCTCCCGGATGCCGGCCACCAGGTCACCCCCGGCCGCCACCTCAGCGAAACGCGCGTGCGGGAAACCGTGCTGCTTCAGCCAGTTTTTCTCCCGGGAACGGTTTTGGGCCGTCGCCAGCACCCGCCAGTCCGGCCGCAACGACGTGAGCCCCTCGATCGCGCGCAAGGGGGCCGAGGGCACGTTCTCAAATTCGTAGGTCACCACATCGCACTCGCGGGCGAAGGCCGACAGCGCCGCGATATCCTCGTACGCCGCGTTGATCTCCTTGTCCGCCACCGCGCCGGCCGGACACTGCGCCTGCGGCTCGTAGACGTGGATCCGGCCACCCAGCCGTTTGACGGCCTGCGCCAGCATGCGGCCCAGCTGGCCGCCGCCCAGCACCCCGATTGTTTTACCCTGAAGGATCATCGTTTGAACCACAAAAGGCACGGTGAGGCTGAGGCGAACAAACCTATTCTCAGCGTCTTTGCGCCACCGGGGTTAAGCCGGCAGTTTGGTCTTCAGGACCTTCTTGGTCTGGGCCGACCGGAAAGCCGTCCACGCCCGCTTCGTTTTCGGGTCGCTCTGCGCCAGCAGCGACGCGGCGAACAGGGCGGCATTGATGGCCCCGGCCTTGCCGATGGCAAACGTGGCCACCGGCACGCCGCCCGGCATCTGGGCGATGGAGAGCAGGGAATCCAGGCCCTTGAGGGTCTTCGATTCCACCGGCACCCCGAGCACGGGCAGGGTCGTGAGCGAGGCGGTCATCCCCGGCAGGTGGGCGGCCCCGCCAGCGCCGGCGATGATGAGTTTCAACCCGCGCTTCTCGGCCGATTCGGCGTAGCTCACCATGAGCTTCGGGGTGCGGTGGGCACTGACCACGCGTTTCTCATACGGAACCCCGAGCGCATCCAACGTCGTCGTGGCATGCTGCATGGTCTCCCAATCCGAGGAGCTGCCCATGATGATTCCAACCAGTGCTTTCGCCATAGGCTACAAGGCTGTAGGGGACAAAGGCCGCCTTCGGCAAACGAAAAGGCAGGGCCCGTGGGCCCTGCCGGAAATCGGTGCGGTTCTCGGGTCGGTTACAGCAGCGCCGTGCCCTTCGGCACCTTCACGATGGTCGTGCCGGCGATCTTGTCGTGCCAGCTCTGCTTCTCGTCGTCGAAAGCCACCCAGATGAAGCCCAACCCGGCCACCGCCAGGGAAAGGAACGCGCCCAGGGCCCGCACCACCGCCACGCTCCAGTCGAGCGGCCGGTCGTCCAGCCGCACCACTTTCAGGCCGCAGACGATGCCGCCGATGGTCGTGCCCTTGGTGGCCCACATGGCCACGTTGTAAACCGCGAACCACAGCGGGAAGGCTCCGCCGAAGCTGAAGAGCCAGCCGAGCATGCCTTCGAGCAGACCGAAGAGGATACCCACGAGAACCACGTCCAGCAGCGTCGCGGCGATGCGGATCCAGAACCCGGCCCGGGGCAGCGTGACCGCTGAGATGACCGGCGGGGCGGCGGAGACCGGCGGCGGCATCGCCTCGGTGGAGCCAGCCAGTCCTGCCACCATCTGGTCGCGTGCGGCCGGCGCGGGGACCGCCACCGGCTTGGGCGGACGGCTGGCCTCGATCTGGCGGATGATGGTGTAGACCACCACGCCCAGGCCCAGGATACCGAGCAGCTTGTAAGTGATGAAGCCCAGGACCGGAACCGTGTAGAGCCCGAGCACGATCGTGCCGCCGATCAGCACGCCGAACACCGGATGGGCCAGCGGGCCATCACCCAGCAGCTTGGTGAACCGCCGGCCGAGCCAGGCCAGCATCACGATCTTGCCGAAGATGGCGGCGAGGAACAGTCCGAGCGAAAACACCGGGATGAGCACGAAGCCGATCGCAATGAAACAGAGCAGGGCCAGGAGAATGTAGGCCACGGGCGTGAGCAACAGGGTCAGCAGCGCGGCCAGCAACGAGGAGCCGGGCCGTTGCTCGAGCGTCTCGGCACACTTCACCACGCCACCCGGGGCCAGCAGGGCGATGAGCACGTAGAAACCAAGAAAGCCTGCGGCCACCATCCAGGCCCAGAACAGATCACGGTGGAAGGCTAGCGGGCGGGCATAGAGCACGCACTCGGTGAACCAGGTGGTCAGCGCGCTGAAATCGAAATGACGGCCCGCAACGGCAATGTTCTGCACATTGCCGCGCACCACGGCCTTGGGGTCGCGGGTGATTTGCCCGCCGACGCAGACCATCTCCCCGTCCACAATCGCCTCGGGCCCAAGCTCGATGTTCCCGAGCACGGCCACCACCTCTCCCTGCACGTGGCCGTTCACATAGGTGTTGCCCATGACCGAGACCACGGAATCGCCCACCGTGCCGCCGGTCACCCGGCTGCTGCCCAGCACGGAGACCACCGCCTCCTGCACTTTGCCGGCGGAGGTGGAGGAACCGAGGATCGAGATCACCGCCTCGGCCTCATCGCCCGCCGCCAGAATGCTGTCGCTGCCGAAACTGACCCGCTCGTTGCCCTGCCGGCGCCGCGAGTGCTGCTGTTCAGAATCGGAGTCTTGCTCCTCCGCGACGGCAGGTTCCTGCCCTTCGGTCGAGCCCAGCTCGCGCATCTCGCCTTCCGCCGCAACGGGGGCGTCCGCAACTTCCGCTGTCCCTGCCTCCGGCGCGGCTGTCGATTCAGGCTCGGCGGGGAGCGGGGGGGTGGCGGGGGCTTCCGCCGGCGCGTGGGGGGACTCGAGGGCAACAGGGGCGGGCGTGTTTTCCTGGGCGTGCGTAACCGGGCCGAGCGTCAGGCCGAGGGTCAGCAGCAGGAACAGAAAAGAGGAGAGGTGACGAACTGTCTTCATGGAAAGGATCTTAATGATGGCGATAGAGGTAGCGGTAGGCGGCGGTGCCGAGACCGACAAAGGTGGCGTACATCGCGGTGACAAAGGCCAGGCCGCCATAGAGCCAGAGCGGCGGGATGCCGGCGACCAGCTGGTGGATGAAATGGTAGGTCCAGGCGACCGCCCCGGTGAGGCGGGTGATCCAGCCGAAGCCGGAAGCGATTTCCTGCACGACGGCGTCGCCCGCCGCGCCTTGGCTGAGCAGATAGAAGGCCGCGATGGCCGCACCCGCCACGCCGGTGGCCCCGGCCAGGAAAGCCGCCCGCACGGGCGCGGGCCAGTAGCTCCAGCTCTTGTGGTACCAGGCGATGGCGGCCCGGCGCTCGATCTCCGCCAGGACTCGGCCCTCGAGGCTGCGCGGGGCGCGGCGCATCGGCAGGGCCCGCAGTTCGCGGTGGATGCTCGCCTCAAGCTGGGCCGGCGCCAACGCGCCCGCGGTCGTGCGGGCCTCGACGGCGGCCTGGAGGCGCGCCTCAAAACCGGCCGGCGCCTTCCGCGGCGGCAGGGCCCGCAGTTCGCGGTGGATGAATTTCTCGAGGTCTTCGGGTGACATTTTGGGGTCCATGGGGCACCTTCAGGTTTGAAATTGTTCGTGGCTGGCGCCGCTGCGCACCAGCACCTTGGCCAGGGCCTCGCGGCCCCGGAGGATGTCGGTCTTCACTTTGCTGAGCGACACGCCGAGCTTCTTCGCGATGTCCTCGTAGGGCAGGTCCTCGAAATGATAAAGCACCAGCGGGATCCGCTGGTGGTCGGGGAGCTTTTCCAGGGCCCGCTCAATCCATTCGCGCCGCTCGCTGGAATCGACTCCGCTGAAAAAGGTGTCGGGGGCGGCGAACTCCACTTCCTTCTCCTCACCCTCGTCACTGCGATGCACGAGATCCGAGAAAAAGCTCCAGCGCTTCTTGTAGCGCTGGATGTGGTTGATCGAAAGGTTGGTCGCCACGGTCTTGAGCCACCCGCCGGCCGTGGGGCTGGAACGGAGATTGTCGAAGTGCTCGTGGGCCTTGATGAACACATCCTGCGCAATATCCTCCGCCTGCGTCTCGTTGCCAATGAGACGCACGGCCGTGGAATAGACCATGTCTTGGTAGTTGCGCATGAACGTGGTGAAGTCGAGCGGGGGGGTTATTCCCTGGGTAGGTGTTTGCACTGTGAGATCGTCATTCACGCTAAGAACACGGCGCCACGTCACCGAGTTGCAGAAAGCTACTACCCCGCAAATCTCTTTGCGCCAAGCTTATAAGAATTTTCCAGGGTAAGACGCCCCCGTTTCTGCGCCCTACCTAAACACCGGGATTAGGCTGCGTGTTGTCGTAGTCCATGACCGCCGTGCCCTTGCGTATTTATGACACCGGCAAAGACTCGGGCAAAAAATCCCCCATGTCTGCCTTTCTCCCCCCTGACACCACCCTCGAAAGCGCGATCAAGTCCAAGGGCGAACAGCTCTTCGCCCTCATGGACCAGCAGCCGCCCCCGGCCCTGTTCTCCAAGAAGGGCGCCTACGCCCGCCTGATGGAGTGGTCCATGAAGGACCCCGTCTTCAAGACCCAGCTCTTCCGCTTCGTCGACGTCCTGCCCTCGCTGAACTCGTCCGCCGAGATCGTCCGCCACCTGCAGGAATACCTCGGCGACAAGGCCGTCGAGCTCAACCCCGCCCTCAAGGCCGGCCTCGCCGCCTCCTCCTTCGCCCCCGCCCTCGTCGCCACGCCGGTCAAGGCGCAGATCGTGGACATGGCCAGCCAGTTCGTCGCCGGCGAAACCGGCGAGGACCTGCTCAAGCAGATCAAACGCAACACCAAGCTCGGCCTCGCCACCACCATCGACCTCCTCGGCGAGACCGTCCTCAACGACGCCGAGGCCGACGTGTTCCTCCAGCGCAACCTCGAGATCCTCGACTCGGTCTCGAAGTTCTACGCGAAGGAGCCGACGCCCTCCTTCAGCGACCTCGGACCCAAGGGGCCCCTGCCCCGCCTCAATCTCTCGGTCAAGATCTCCGCCCTCACCCCCGACGTCCACCCGGCCGACCCGGAGAATTCCATCGCCGCGCTCAAGGAGCGCTTCCGCCCGATTCTCCGCCGCGCCGCCGCGGTCGGCGCGCTCATCAACTTCGACATGGAGAGCTACAAGCTGAAGGACCTCACCCTCCAGCTCTTCAAGTCCATCTTCGAGGAGCCCGAGTTCCGTCAGCAGCCGGCCATCGGCATCGCCATCCAGGCCTACCTGCGCGACTGCGAGTCCGACCTCCGGGACCTCGTCGCCTGGGCCCGCCGGCACAACCGCCCGCTCAGCGTCCGCCTCGTCAAGGGCGCCTACTGGGACTACGAGACCATCATCGCCCAGCAGCGCGACTGGCCGGTCCCGGTCTGGCAGAAGAAGCCCGAGTCCGACGCCAACTACGAGAAGCTCTCCCTTTTCCTGCTCGAGAACATCGACATCGTCACGCCGAACTTCGCCTCGCACAACGTCCGCTCCTGCGCCCACGTCATCGCGCAGGCCGAGCGCCTCGGCATCGACCCGCGCGCCTACGAGTTCCAGGCGCTCTACGGCATGGCCGACGAGCTGAAGTTGTCGCTCCTCCAGATGGGCCACCGCGTCCGCGAATACTGCGCCATCGGCGAACTGCTCCCCGGCATGGCCTACCTCGTCCGCCGCCTCCTCGAGAACACTTCCAACGAGGGCTTCCTCCGCATCAAGAACATGGGCGAGGCCACCAAGGACCAGCTCCTCGGCAACCCCGTCAACGCCATCGCCGCCGCACCCGAACCGCTGGCACGCAAGCCGCATGCCGCCGGCGCCTTCGTCAATGCCGCCAACACCGACTACACGCAGGCCGCCAACCGCGACAAGCAGCGCGCCGCGCTCACCGCCTGCACGGCGCAGCTCGGCAAGAAGTGGCCGCTGATCATCAACGGTAAGAAGATTACCGACCGCGCCTACATTCCTTCCGTCAACCCGGCCAAGCCCTCGCAAATCATCGGGTCCTGGGCCCGCGCCACCGTCGCCGACGCCGAGTCCGCCGTCGCGGCCTCCGTGGCCGCTTTCCCGAAATGGCGCAGCACGCCAATCGACGACCGCGCCAGGATCCTCGAGCGCGCCGCCGACCTCATGGAGTCGCGCCGCCTCGAGCTGAATTCCCTCCTCATCCTCGAAGCCGGCAAGCCCTGGATCGAGGCCGACGGCGACATTTCCGAGGCGATCGACTTCTGCCGCTTCTACGCCGTCGAGATGCGCAAGCTCGCGAAGCCCGTTGTCACCCAGTCCGTCCCCGGCGAGCGCTGCGTGCAGACCTGGACGCCCCGCGGCGTCGGCGTCGCGATCGCGCCGTGGAACTTCCCGTTGGCCATTCTCACCGGCCTCGTCGTCGCCCCGCTCGTCGCGGGCAACTGCGTCATCATGAAACCCGCCGAGCAGACGTCCGTCATCGGCGCCGTGCTGATGGACCTCCTCGTCGAATCCGGCGTCCCCGCCGGCGTGCTGCACTTCGTCCCCGGCTTCGGCGAAGACGTCGGAGCCCACCTGGTCGGCCACCCGCAGGTCGATTTCGTCGCCTTCACCGGCTCGCGCGCCGTCGGCTGCAAGATCTGGGAAACCGCCGGTAAGACCCAACCCGGCCAGCAGACCCTGAAGAAGGTCGTCTGCGAGATGGGCGGCAAGAACGCGCTCGTCATCGACAACGACGCCGACCTCGACGAAGCCATCCCGGCCGCGCTCTACAGCGCCTTCGGTTTCAGCGGCCAGAAATGCTCCGCACTTTCCCGCCTGATCGTTCTCGACGAGGTGTATGACCATTTCATCGAGCGCTTCGTCTCGGCCTGCGGGTCGTATCCCATCGGCGACCCGGCCCAGCCCGGCACCATCCTCGGCCCGGTGATCGACGCCGACGCGCAGAAGAAAATCCTCGGCATAATCGAACAGGGCAAAAAGGAGGCGAAGCTCGCCTTCCAAGGCACCGCACCCGCCGAAGGCTACTTTGTGCCGGCGACCGTCTTCGTGAACGTAAAGCCGGAGCACAGCATCGCCCGCGAGGAGATCTTCGGGCCGGTCGTCGCCGTCCTCCGCGCCAAGAACCTCGACGAGGCCTTCGCCCTCGTGAACGGCACTGACTACGCCCTCACCGGCGGCCTCTTCTCCCGCAGCCCGAAGGCCTTGGAGCGCGCCCAAAACGAGATGCTCGTCGGCAACCTCTACCTCAACCGCGCCTGCACCGGCGCCATCGTCGAGCGCCACCCGTTCGGCGGCTTCAAGATGTCCGGGGGCGGCACCAAGGCCGGCGGCAAGGGTTATCTCGAGAATTTCCTCTTCCCCCGCTCGGTCGCCGAGAACGTCATGCGCCGCGGCTTCACTCCCCCGGAGGAAGCCTGATGCCTCTCACCCCCGCAAGGCGCTGATGACCTGGTAGAGGCCCAGGGCGGCCATCAAGGTGGAGGCGATGATCAGGCTGACGACGGAGAACCGGCCGGCCCGCAGGTCGCGGTGTGGGTTGGTGAAGTGATAGTAGATGGCCGCCCCCGCGAGGAACGGCAGCATCAGCCCCTGCCCCACCGCGCCGATGAAGACGAGGCTGACCGGGGCGCCGACCAGCATGAACACCGTCGTGAACGCCACCGGCAGCGCCACGCACATGTATTTCAACCAGCGCAGTCGCTCGGCGCTGTCCCGGTAACGCTTGATCTTGAAGAGATCCAGCGCGTCGACCGCCAGGCGCGCATTGGAGGCCGTCGCCCCGAAGATCGTTGAGTAGAGCACCGCAAACGCGCCAACCAGGAACATCCAGAAGCTCCATTCGCCGAAGACCTCGCGATACATGAGCGACAGGGTCTCGATCATCTGCGAGTTCTCCACTTTCACGTTCTTCGCGTACAGAATCGCTGCACCGAGCAGGTAAAACGCCAGCGTAGTGCTCGTGTAGAGGCCGAAGGAGACCCAGGCATCCAGGCGCATGATCTTCAGCCACCCTTTGGCGTTCTCCCGCCAGGCCGCGGTGCCGTCATCCGGCCCGATGTTCTTCGCGTAGCCTTTCTCGAGGCACCAATAGGGATAATAGATCAGCTCCGACGCACCGACGCCGATGATGCCGAAGGCCGCGAACGCGGTGACCAACTTGTCCGGCAGACCCAGGGTGAAGCCGGAGGCCAGCTGCGCGCCGGTCACGGCGTAGGTGGTCTTCTGCAGCAGCCCGACCGCAATCAGCGTCGCGAGGGTAAATAGGGCCACGAACGCCGTGGACAGGTTTTCCACCAGCTTGTACCGCCCGACCACGAGCAGCACGGCGCAGCTCCCGCCGATCAGCACCGCCAGCAGGTTGATCGGGAGAGTCATCCCGCCGAGCGCAAAGACGCGCGCCACCCCGCCCACCATCCCCGCCACCTGGAAGACGAGCGACAGGTACATCGCCAGCCACAGCCAGAGCACCCACGAAACCACCGCCCGCGGACCGGGCAGGGTATTGAGCGACGCCAGGGTCGTCTGGCCGCGCAGCACGGCATGGCGGCCGAGCTCGATCTGCACGAAAACCTTCAGCAGGCAGCCCAGGATGATGAACCAAAGCAGCTTGAACCCGGCCTCCGCCCCGAGCTTGGGGGTGACAATCAGCTCACCGGAGCCGACGATCACCGCGCTGATGATCAGGCCGGGGCCGAGTTGGCGCAGGACGCCGCCCAGCGAACGGGGCGGCGGCATACGTCCGGGGGGTACAGCCGGCGTGGAGGCACTCATGGGGTGCCGGACACTGGGGCGAAAAACACCCCGGCCGTCAATGCCCCATGCCCGTCTGGTGCTCCTGGATGTATTCCTGCTTGAGCCCGAGCTTCTCGGGCGCGTGCAGGACCAGCATCTTCATGCGGATGTCGGCCGGCACCCGCACCGCCGTCAGCTTGGAGACGACGATCATGAGGCCGATCGCCAGCGGCACGGTCCAGATGGCCGGCTGCTCGCAGAGGATGCGCAGCAGCGGGTTGGCCTTCCAGAATTCCGCCAGGTTCACGACCTTGAGGTCGCTCAGGTTGATGATCGTCGTGCAGGCCAGCGCCGCGAGGCCGCCGCCCAGCATGCCCGTGGCCGCGCCCTGCATCGTCATGCCGCGCCACCAGACGCTCATGAAGAGCAGCGGGAAATAACTGGCCGCCGCGATGGCGAAGGCCTGGCCCACCATGAAGTTGATCTGCAGTTGCTCGACCTGCGAGCCGAGCGCGATGGCCACCGCGCCGATGATGACGGCGGAGACCTTGAACATGAACATCCGCTCGGCCGGGGTGGATTTCGGCCGCAGGATGCGTCCGTAGACGTCGTGCGCCAACGCACCGGTCATCGAGACCAGCAGGCCGCTGAAGGTGCTCATGAACGCGGCGAAAGCTCCGGCGCAGGTGATGCCGCTCAGGATGCTGCCCCAGAGGCCGCCCACCATGCGTGGCAGTTCCAGCACGACCTTGTCGGTGCCCTTGGCCCCGGTCGCGGCGTACAGCTCGGGCATGAGGTTACGCCCGATCACGCCGAAGACCGGCGGAAACACATAGAAGACCCCGATCAGGATCATCACCCACATCGTCGTCTTCTTGGCCGCGACGCCGTCGGGGTTGGTGTAGAACCGCACGAGGATGTGCGGCAGGCCGGCCGTGCCGCACACGAGCGCGATGATCAGCGAATAGGTGTAGAGCAGCGAATAGGGCTTCGCCGCCTCGTCGGACAAACCGGCCGCCTTGGCCGCCTTGGTCGTGAGCGGGCCGAAGGGCGAGATCCACGCGGTGTCCGCCGGCGCCTTGGCCGTCAGCGGCTGGCGCTGGACCTCGTCGCCCGCCGTCACCCCGGCCACGAGGGCGGCCGGATCCCGCCCGTCATTCGCCGCGAGGTGTTTGCCGTAGAAACCGTAGACCGACATCACCACGAAGATCGGTACGCAGATGGCAAACATCTTGATCCAATACTGGACCGCCTGGACCAGCGTGATGCCCTTCATGCCGCCGAGCGCCACGTTGAGCGTGATGACCGCACCGACCAGCACCACCCCACCCCAGTAGGGCATGCCCGGGAAAATGTAGGCGAGGGTCGTGCCCGCGCCCTTCATCTGCGGCATCGTGTAGAAGAACCCGATGAAAAGGACGAAGCACACGGCGATCTTGCGGAAGAGCGGCGAATCAAACCGGCCCTCGGCGAAGTCCGGAATCGTGTAGGCACCGAACCGGCGCAGCGGCCCGGCGATGAAAAGGAGCAGGAACAGGTAACCGCAGGCGTAACACACCGGGTACCACAGGGCGTCATAGCCCGATGACATCACCATGCCGGCCACGCCCATGAAGGAGGCGGCGGACAGGTACTCGCCGGAGATCGCCGAGGCGTTCCAGCCCACGGAGACCGAGCGGCCGGCGACAAAGAAATCGCTGGCCGTCTTGGAGGTCTTGGCGGACCGGAAGCCCATCCAGACCGTCACCACGACGGTGATGAACGAGAAGCTGAAGATCCACGGATCGACGCCGCCAAACATGCTGGCGAGGGGCAATGACAGGGCATGCATCACTCGGTCCTCCCTTCTTTCACCTGCCGGACCTCATCCTCTTCCAGCCAGATCGAGCGCTTGATGAAGATCCAGGAAATGGCCCAGACCGCCGGAAAAAACAGCACGCCCAGGATCAGCCAGGTCAGGGTAAAACCAAAGACCCGGGTCGCCATCAGGCCGGGCGCGAAATAATTCGCCAGCGGCAGGCCCAGCAACACCACCAGAAAGGCGGCGGCACAGGCGATGGAAAGCTTCAGTTGCCGGCGCATCAGCGTATGCAAAAACTCCTCGCTGTGCACCCTGTCGTGGGGGGTCGGGGTGGGCATGAACCCCGCAGCATGGGGATGAGCCTGAGCCTGACAACTCCCGTTCTAGGCCAACACTAGTCCGGTCCGGTCGGCCCGCCTCACGCTGCCTGCGACCACTCCAGCAGCGCAAACCGGGCGAACTGCCGCCGGGCATCCGCCTCGGCGCCTTCCAGCAGATCGGGGTCGATGCCTACCTGGGCGAGCAGGTCCGCATCACGCCGCCAGCGGGTGACTTCACCCGGCAGCGCACAACCCCAGGTCGCGGCGAAACTGCACGCGAGGTGCAAGGTCGCGGCCCCGGCACTGAACTCCCCCGCACTTTCCGGCTGCGGGTGGGTGCACACCGCCCCGGCGATCTCGACGGGGAACCGCCAGTGGTCGAGCAGCACCGCCGTCGCCTCCGGGGCCGTCGTCCCATGCATGGCTTTTTCCCACCCAAAAACATCCGGCTGGGCCTCCTCACCGGGATAGGTCACGCCGCCGCTGTGGTTGTTGAGGATGATCTTGCCGAGGTTGCGGAGCAGGCCCGCCGAATACGCCGCCGGCGCATTGCCCCCCGCGCGTTCGGCAAAGGCCGAGGCGAGTGAACCCACCGCGACCGCGTTTTCCCACAGCCGGCCGGCCGGAATCCCGTAAAGCATCAGGTCGCCCTGGAACACCTGGCGCGAGACGATCAGGCCGACGAGCTGGTGGATCTCGCCAAAACCCACCCGGGCCACGGCCTCGTCCAAGGACTGACTGCGGCTCCTCAGCCCGTACATCGCGCTGTTGCTGAGCTTGATGATCTGGAAGGTCAGGGCCGGGTCCACGCGCAACAGCTCCACGATCTCGTCGAGATCGCCGTCCGCCTGGTCCAGCAACCCGCGCAACCGGCCGAAGATGCCGAGGGCGGGCGGCAGCTTGCTGCCAAGAGTGATGATGGTATCGCGGCCCAGGCTCATGACAGAGGGGTGGTGCCGCTCAATCGGCACAACCCGCCCCCACTGTAGCCTTAACGCCCGCCCGCTCCGGTTGGCACCCCCTTGTTACGCACGATGCCGCCGCGACCCCGCTGCGGTTCGCCCCCGACCTCAAAAATCCAGATAATTCAAATCCTGCAGCTTTACCTGGAACCGCTCGTCAAACGGCGTCACCCGCTTGAATTCCGTCCGCTCCGCAGTGAACGCACCACCCACCTTGATGAGCAATACCGTGGCCTCCCCCTGCCCGCTCACCACCTGGACCACCGGGCTGTGCTCCACAGTCGGGCGGGCAAACTGAATGCGAGCTCCACCTTTCTTCACCTTGGCGACCAGCGCCATCCGCATCGGCTCGCGCAGGACAATGTCGATGCTCGCGAGCCGCCAGGGCTCCGGCGTCACCGTGACCAGCACCTGGAATTTCTCCGGGGGCAGCTTCTCGTTGTTTTCCTTCCGCAGCGGCACCTCGTAGACCGTCGTGGTGGTATCGGACCGCGTCACGACCGCCCGGTCCAGCTGGAGGAATTCACTCAGCTTGATCCGCTTGTTGCCCTCCTTCGTCATCTGGCGGCGGAACTTCTTCTTGGCCTTCTCGCTGGCCGGCCGGCCCTCCTCCTCCAGCAACAACCACCGATCCTCCGGCGCCAGCGAGGGATCGAAGCGGTACACCTTGCTCTCCTGGGTGACGCCTTTCCGGTCCGTGCTGGTGACCCGCTCGGTGTAGGCCCACCGGTCCCGCTCCTGGGCGAAGGCCTGCAAGGCCTCGGCCAGCGGCGCGGGCGCGCTCGCCAGCAGGTCCGCCGTGGCGGCCCCGGCGTTCAGCCCCGGCCCGAGCAGGATCAGCCAGAAAAAGAAACGGCGCATGATCGTGAGACCATGCGCCGGAAAACCGTTCCGGCAAGCGCCGGCGGATGAACGGGGATCCGCTCAGAGCAGGCGGCAGATGAGCAGTTCGCGCTCGAACATCATCTCCTTGGGCAGGTGGGCGTGCACGTCCAGGAAGAGCTCCTCGTGGCTGAGCACCTCGGTGCGCCACGCGGCGCGGTCCACGGACTGCAGCTCGTCGAACTTCTCCTTCGGGAAATCCAGGCCCTTCCAATCGATGTCCTCGTAGCGGGGCATCCAGCCGATGGGGGTTTCCTTGGCCCGGCCGCCGCCGCGGGCGCGGTCGACGATCCACTTGAGGACGCGCATGTTCTCCGAGAAGCCCGGCCACATGAACTTGCCGTCCTTGTCCTTGCGGAACCAGTTCACGTGGAAGACGCGCGGGGTCTCGCTGATGAGCTTCTGCATCTTGATCCAGTGCCGGAAGTAGTCGCCCATGTGGTAGCCGCAGAAGGGCAGCATGGCCATCGGGTCGCGGCGCACCTTGCCGATCGTGCCGGCGGCGGCGGCGGTCATCTCCGAGCCCATGGTGGCGCCGGTATAGACGCCGCCCGACCAGTTGAAGGCCTGGTAGATGAGCGGCATGGTCGTGGCGCGGCGGCCACCGAAGATGAAGGCGCTGATTGGCACGCCCTCGGGCTTCTCCCAGTCGGGATCGATCGTGGGGCACTGCGAGGCGGGGGCGGTGAAGCGCGAATTCGCGTGCGCGGCCTTGACGCCCTTCTCCTTCGCCAGTGCGGGGGTCCACTCGTTGCCCTGCCAGTCGATGAGGTGCGCGGGCGCGTCATCGGTCATGCCCTCCCACCACACGCCGCCGTCATCGGTCAGGCCGACGTTGGTGAAGATGGTATTCTTCGCCAGCGAGGCCATGGCGTTGGGGTTGGTCTGCATGCTCGTGCCCGGGGCCACGCCGAAGAAGCCGGCCTCGGGGTTGATGGCCCGCAGGCGGCCCTCCGCGTCGGGCTTGATCCAGGCGATGTCGTCACCGACGGTCCACACCTTCCAGCCCTGTTTCTGGAAGTGTGGGGGCGGGATGAGCATCGCGAAGTTGGTCTTGCCGCAGGCGCTGGGGAAGGCGGCGGCCACGTAGGTCTTCTCGCCCTGCGGGTTCTCGACGCCGAGGATGAGCATGTGCTCGGCCATCCAGCCCTCGTCGCGCGCCATCGCGCTGGCGATACGGAGGGCGAAGCACTTCTTGCCGAGCAGGGCGTTGCCGCCGTAACCGGAGCCGTAGCTCCAGATCTCGCGGGACTCCGGGAAGTGGACGATGTACTTCTCCTTGTTGCAGGGCCACGCCACGTCCTTCTGCCCCTTCTTGAGCGGCGCACCGACGGAATGGATGCAGGGGACGACGCGCTTGAAGTCGGCGTCGATCAGCTCGAACACCTTTTTGCCGATGCGGGCCATGATGCGCATGTTCACCACGACGTAGGGCGAGTCGGTCAGCTCCACGCCGATCTGCGACATGGGCGAGCCGATCGGGCCCATGCTGTAAGGCAGCACGTACATCGTGCGGCCCTTCATGCAGCCGTTGAACAGGCCCTTGAGCGTCTTGCGCATCTCAAAGGGATTGACCCAGTTGTTGGTCGGGCCGGCGCTGTCCTTGGAGAGGGAGCAGATGTAGGTCCGGTCCTCGACGCGCGCGACGTCGCCCGGGTCGGAGCGCGCCAGGAAGCAGCCGGGCCACTTCTTCTGGTTGAGCTTGATGAAGGTGCCGGCGTCCACCATCTGGGCGCACAGCGCGTCGTTTTCCGCCTGGGACCCGTCCACCCAATGGATGGCGTCGGGCTTGCACAGGGCAGCCATCTTGTTCACCCAGCGAATAAGATTCGGGTTGTTGCTCAAGGGGGTGCTTTCAGCAGTTTTCATGACACGAACAAGCTACCTCCGCCCCCCCGGGTAGTAAACGGGAAAGGCTGGGCACGCCTTGTGAATCTCACGCGGCCTTTTGCGGAGCAGCATTAAACTCACGCATGGATTGACCAACGACCGGTGGGCGCCGGGGACAATATATGCAGATTGAATGCAACCCCGCGGCGGGCGAACCCAAATCAGGTCTGCTGGTCCGGCTCCACGTGCACCGTGACGTCGCTGATCGCATGCGTCCCCGAGGCCGTGAGTGCGTCCTTCACCGCGTGCGCGATGGCGTGGCCCTCGCGCACGCTCAGACCGCCATCCACCCGCACCTGGATGTCCACGAGGTGGCTGAGGCCGCTCTTGCGCACCCGCACCTTGTCCAAGGCCGCGACGCCCGGCACCGCGAGGGCGAGGGCCCGCACCTCGCGTTCGAAATTCTCCGGCGCGGCCGTGTCCATTACGTCGCCCAGCGCTTTCTTCAGCATGCCGAGTCCGTTGAAGGCGATGATCACGCAGGCAAACAGCGCGGCCCAATCATCGGCCGTCTCCCAACCCGGGCCGCCCCAGATCGCGATGCTGATGCCGATAAAGGCCGCCGCGGAGGTCATGGCGTCCGACCAATGGTGCAGCGCCTCGATGCCGAGCGCCGTGCTGCCCACCTCCTCGCCCGCCGCCCCCATGCGTCGCGAGAACCACAGTTTGGCGGCGATCACCGCTGCCAGCACCAGCAATGTCCACCAGGCGGGCCCCTGGTGCGGGGTGTTGATCTCCCGCACGGCATGCCACGCCACCCAGCCTGCCATCAGGAAAATGAAGGCCGCCACCATCAGGCCGGAGAGCGACTCGGCCTTGCCGTGGCCATAAGGGTGATCCTCGTCCGGCGGCCGCGCCGCCACCTGGAAACCGGCCCACACCAGCAGGGACGAAAGGATGTCGAGCAGCGACTCGGCCGCGTCCGCGATCAGGGCGTAGGTGTGGCCGAAAACGCCTCCAGCCAGCTTCACCGCCGCCAGCACCGCGTTCAGCACGATGCCCCGCAACACCAGCCGCGCACTCTCGTGCGCCCGGCGGGCCGTGCGGGCATGGGTTTCGGGCAGAACCATCCCAACAGCCTGCCCCCTCGCCAGCGCCGGCACAAGGCGGCATTGACCGTCCACCGCCCCGGGTGTAGGGTCCCGCCCAGATCCTCCGATGTCCGATACCGCCGCACCCGTCGCCGCCGAGCCCGTCAAACAATTCTCCGTGTTCATCGAGAACCGGGTTGGCCGCCTGCACGACCTCGTCGCCCTGCTCGCGCAACACAACATCCACCTCATGGCGATGACCACCATCGACCAGACCGACACCGCGCTGGACCGCATGATCGTGGACGACCCCGATCGGGCCCGCGAGCTCATGGCGGCCAACAATTTCTTCTTCACGGAGTGCGATGTCCTCGCGGTGGAGTTCCGGGATGAGTCCCAGCTCAAGGACGTGCTCAACGCCCTGATCACCGTCGAGTGCAACATCCACTACGCCTATGCCTTCCTGGTGCGGCCCAAGGGCCGCTCGGCGCTCGCCATGAGCGTGGAGGACCTCGACCTCGCCGCCAGCGCGCTCAACACCCGCGGCTTCAAGGTCCTCTCGCAGCGGGATATCTCGCGCTGACGCGGCGCGTCAGCCCTTCGTCTCCACCCGGCGGTCGCCCTTCAGCAGGTAGAGCCCGGTCAGGTAGCCACCCTCGTAGAGCTGGCCCACCGCGAGCGTGCCCTCGAACGTGATCGGCACATCCATCAGGGGCGCGACGCCCTTGCCGTTCATCTTCACCACGACCCACTCGTTGACCTTCGGCATCACGCCGTAGCAACACATCATCGGATCCTTCACCAACAGAAATTCCGTCACCAGGCCTTCCTCCATCTTCACGGGCAGCATGAAGCCCGTCACCGCGACCTTCTTCGCGTCGAGTTCCCTCACCGCGGCCGGGATCTGGGCGTCGGCTTCCTTCGCCTTGGACTCGTCCGGCGGGGCGGTGAACTCGTACGAGGCCAGCCGCTCGAAACCCACCGCAATGGCCGGCTCATCGGCCGTCCGGCCGGGGGTCGCGATCGCCAAGAGCAGGCCGGCCAGCAGGAGAGGACGGAGGGACGGGGAGAGCGGAGCTTTCATGAGCACGGGTAAAAGAGGGAGGACGGCGGGAAACTGTCGCGAAACCTAGCCGGTTTCACCCCGCCGTCAAAAGCTTTGGTCGACCGGCGTGCCTCAGCCCTGCGGGTGAAAATGGAACGTGATGTCGCGGAACACGGTGTCGCGCACCTTGATGGCCTTCACCACGCCGTCGAAGTGTCCTACGGCACCCAGCCACCCGGCCTCGCCCTCGAACGCCGCCGTGTCCCCGGATTTCTCCCCGGTCATCTCGTTGGCCACCGCCCGCAGCGTGATCGTACGCTGGGCCCCGCCCGCCTCCTGCACGTCGAACAGGGCCATGCTGACGCGCACGAAGTTCTCGGCGTGCCCGTCCAGCACCCAGGCCTGCAGCACGCCGCGCGTCGCATCGTATTTGAACTCGAGGTTGAACTGATGCTCGCCGACCTCGACCAGCTGTCCGCCCATCAGCGGCCGGTGGGCATGGCCGGAACCGGACTCGTGCTCATGCCCGGCATGAGCATCGGTCGGAGCGGGAGCGCTTTCCTTCCGGCCGCACCCTGTGGCCGACACGGACAGAAGAACCAACAGAGACAGAAAGGCTTTCATCGGAGAATCGGTTAGGAATGAAAGTGAATACAAATGGAGCGGGTTGGCCAGTGCTTCCTGCCTCAGCGGCAAAGGCAGGAGGCGAAGCCGGCGGATAATTCCGCACGGTCGAGGTTTCGCCCAATGAACACAAAGGTGTTCTTCCGGGGCTCGGAACCCCAGGGCCGGTCGAAGCGCCCATCGAACAACATGTGTACGCCTTGGAAAACCAGACGGTTTTCCGTTCCGCGCACCGCCAACACCCCCTTGCTGCGGAAGATGTCATTCCCCTTCGTGCGCAAAAGCTCGCCCAGCCAGGCGTTGAGGCGCTTGCCGTCCACGTCGCCGGGGAATTCGAGACCGACGGAGGTCACGGCCTCGTCGTGTTCATGGTCGGGTTTGAGCGCCTCCTGCCGGGCCGGTGTCACAGGGCCACCCTCGACCAGCAGGGTGGCCGCGAATTCGTCGGGATGGTGCTGGGTGAAAAGGGCATACCAACCGGAGGCCGGGATCCTGATCTGGAAGATCTGGTCCGCCGCCGGCAAGGCGAGCCGCTGCCGGCCCTGCGCGGGATCAATGATGCCGCCCTCCGCCAGCCGGTGCGGCGGCTCGGCGAACAACCGCACGGCCGTCTCCTTGGCGGCGGCAACGGGTGCGGAACCGGGGCCGGGGATGGGCACCAGCGCCAGATCCATGGTCGGATCCGGTCCCGCCTCCAGCCGGTAGACCAGCTCACCCGGCGCGAGCTGGTAAAGCCCCATCCACTCGAACGGGTATTCGGGCTCGAGAAAATTCGGGGCCATCTCGCTGGCGCGGCTGAGGTTGAACCCACCCACCTCCAGCACGTGCCGGAGCGGCACCTCGGCCTGCACGGCGCGATGCACGCGGGCGGCGGCGTTCATTTTCCGCAACCGCGCCTCAAGTACGGCCAACTCGTCCGGGCTGACGAGGTCGGTCTTGTTCAGCACGATCACATCGGCGAAGGCCACCTGGGCGCGGGCCTCGTCGCTGTCGTCAAGGTGCAGCCCCAGGTGTTTCGCGTCCACGAGCGTGACGATGGCGTCAAGCTGGTAGCGTTCCTTGATGTCCGCCGCGGTGAAAAACGTCTGCGCCACCGGCCCGGGATCGGCTAGGCCGGTAGTCTCGATTACGACGGCATCGAGCGGGTCCTTGCGCTTGGCGAGACGCTCAAGGATGCGGATGAGGTCGCCACGCACGGTGCAGCAGATGCAGCCGTTGTTCATCTCGAACAGCTCCTCGTCGCTCTGGATGACGAGTTGGTGGTCGATGCCGACCTCCCCGAACTCATTCTCGATGACGGCAATCTTCCGGCCGTGTTGTTCCGTGAGAATGCGATTGAGCAACGTGGTCTTCCCGGCGCCGAGGAAGCCGGTGAGGACGGTGACGGGGATGCGAGTGAGGACAGGTTGGTCGTCGGACATGGGAGGGTTGGGTCTAGGGTTGGGAGGAAACGGAAAGGCTGCGGAAACGCGCCGCCTCGACACGAAGGACGGGAAGTTCCTTCTGGAAACGAGGGGAAGAGAGGAAGGCTCGGGCGAGCCGCTCGCCGGCGATGAGTCCGGCGCTCACGTCGCTTGGATAATGGTGCCCGCCCCAGATCCGCATCCACCCCTGACGACGGATTTCAGCCTCCAGCCGGGGCCGGCATTCCGGGTGCAGCTCCGCGAGCAGGAGACCGAGGTTGTAGAAACTCCACACCTTGGCACTGGGATAGGATCCGATGTCGGTGCGGGTGCCGAGCAGGCGCACCCTTTCGTCCCGGTTCGGCGGCCGCGACCGCGGGTAGGCCTGGCGGGCGGCCGCGAGAAAGGCCTCGAAATCCGCCCGCACCCCGGCGAGCACCCGGTAGGTTTCCGGACGGTTGACGGCATTGAAGTGCGGGCCGAGCACATCGCGGATGAACTCATCCCACGGCCGGTCGCCGTGGGCTTTGGCGTCGGTAAATTCCGCCTCGCTCAGGCGGCTCTGCACCCAAAGCACCGTTTCCAGATCGGCGAGATCCTCCGGCGATCCGGGCGCCGGTGGCGGCGGCAACAGCGTCGCCACCGGTGCCTCCGCCAGAGTAAGGTAGGCCGAGACGGTGCTTTGGGCGGTTTGCGCTCCGGCGATCGCCCAGAGGAGCAGGACGGTGGAGGAGATCCGGATGAGGTGGCGGCGTTTCATGGGGAGGAAGACGATTGCGGGCGGGAAAACTCCGCCCGCAGCCGGCGCACACCGACCACGACGCCGAGCACGGAAAGCGACAGGCCGCCGGCGCAGAAGGCGATGACCACGACATCCCAAAGCGGACGACGCGACCACAGCCACCACCAGTCGAAGGAATGGAGTCCGTTGTAGAGCCAGCGGAAGACGCGGTTGGTCCGCGTACTCCGGTCGAGGACCTGGCCGGTGGCAATGTCGAGGTGGAACCAGGTCGCCTCCGCATCCGCAAATCGCACCCGCAGGACCGGCAGCGGGCGCGTGCCGGTCTCGGGGTGGCGGCTGTAGTAGTAGTCGTCGTATTCGGCGAGCACCTTGGATTCCACCACCCGTGCTTCCGGCCGGAGTTCCGGGGCCCGGGCGAGGAGGGCGGCGACGGTTGGCGGCCGCAGCGGTGCATCGGCCCGGGCCGCCACCAGCGTAGTGGTGCCGTCGCGCCGCGTGGCGCGATAGAGCGGCTGTCCGTCGTAGTGGTGCAATGCCGCCTCGACGGTGCCCGCGGGCAGGACCGGCAGCGCCGTGAACGCCACGGCATCGAAACGCGTGCCAGCCAGCACGGCTGTCTCGGTTGCAGTGGGGGCGCGCGGCGGGTTGAGTTGGCCGGGATTCATGGACATCCAGCCGCTGAAGACCCAGGTGAGCGTGACTACCCCGAACACGGCACCGGTGACATAGTGCCAGCGGACGAGACGCTGCTGGATTGTGCGGGTTTCCGGCACCCGCCGCCGCGCCCGCAGCACACCGACCCAGAGACCGCTGAGCGCGAGCACGCAGCCGGTGGCGGCGACGATGTCCACCCCCCAGGCCCAGGCGTCGGGATATTGCCGCAAAACGTGCGGATAGAGGTAGTGCGTGACCGCGCCGAAATAGTTCAGCACCCGCTCGCGCCGCGTGCTGTCGCGCACCACCTCGGCCGTGGACGACGACACGTAAACTTCCGTGCCGGCCGGATCGTCGTAGGCAAAGTGGTGCAGCGGACGGTGGGCATTGAGCGCAGACGAGACGGCCCATTGGTCGGACTGGATCGTGCCGAGGAAGCGCGGTTGGGTGCCGGGGCGGAAGGCGCGCGCCGCCGCCGCCGCCTGCTCCGCGGTGGCGCGGCCCAGCTTCTCGCCGTTGTGGGCGAAGACCACCGCCGGCTGCGCCGGACCCGACGTGAACACATAGGCCGGGCGGCCCAGGATCTGCGCCAGGCGGACGCCGTCCGGCTGCACCGGAGCCGCCGGATCCGGGAGCGCGAGCGGCACGTTGCGCGTCGGCGTGCCGCGCTCGGCGAAATCGCCGGCGACGAGCGCACGCGTCGCGCCGCGCGGCGTGAACCGCGCGGCGGAGAAGTCCAGTTCCGCCGCCGCCGCCAGCCGTTCGGGCCGGGTCAGCTGCGGATATTCCACATACATCATGAAGAATCCGCTGCAGAACCACGCGGCGAAGAACAGGCAGAGCCCGATGCCCAGCCAGCGGTGGAGGAGATGAAGTTGGCGTTTCATGGCGGAGGCGACCGGCGGGTGACGCCGCCGGTCACGCGCGGGGTCAGAACCGGGCCCGGGCGGTCAGCTCGACGCTGAGCGGATCGGCGAGCCGCTGGAGCACGCCGCCATAGATCGAGGTGTCGGAATACAGCTCGTCGAGCAGGTTGCGCCCGCGCAGCGTGAAGGTCCAGGCACCGACCCGGCGACCCACCGCCGCCTCGAGCTCGGTGTAGGCATCGAGGGTGATCGAGTTGTTGTTGTTGGCGTAGGTTTCGCCCACATGGCGGGGTCCGCCGGAGAGAAACCAACCTCCGCCCAGCTCGTAGCTGCCCCAGAGGCTGGCGATGACCTTGGGCACCCCGACCGGCGTGTTGCCGGCGCGACTGACCCGGCCCTGGTCGCCCACGGTGGCCACGCCGGTATTCTCGATGAACTGGTCGAACTCCGCCTCAGTCCACGCAAAGGCGGCCTCAAGCCGCAACCGCTTCGTCGGGGCGACGGACAACGCGAGTTCAAGGCCTTGGGAATGCTGTGCCCCGACGGACTGGGTGACGAAGGCGCCGGTGGTGCTGTCGCGGGTCGTGGTCGCCAGGTCGCGGCGGTCGATACGGTAGATGGCGGCGGTGAGATCGGCGCGACCGTCCCAGAACGTGCTCTTGAGACCGGCTTCCCATTGCACTCCCTTCTGCATCGGCAGGGCCAGCGAAGCGGCGGCCGTCGGGAGGGACACGAGCTGCGTGGCCGGTTCCTGCGCGTAACTGTAGCTGGCGTAGAGTGCGGTGGCCGGGGTCAGGTCATGAACCATCCCGGCGCGCCACGTCAGCGGCCGGTAGGTCTTGGTCGCGACCAACTGCGTGATGCCGCGAGTGGGGTCGTTGCGGGTGGTGCGCTGGACATCGAGATGGTCTAGCCGCAGGCCGGTGACGAGCGTCAGATCGGGCCGGAGCTTGAGCGCATCCTCGGCGAAGAAGGCCGCGGTCTTCACCACGACGTCGCGATCCCGCGTGAGCGCGTAGGTCTGGAGCCGGCCCGGGTCGAAGCCGGTGAGCGACACCCCGCCGGCGGGCAGGTCCGTGGTGGGCCGGTCGGGGAAACCACTGGGATTGATGCCTCGCTCGTAGCGGACGCGAGAGACGTCCACGCCGGCGAGGAGCTTGTTGGCCATGTCGCCAAGAGCGCGGTCGAACTGGAGCTCGGTGCGGTTGCCCAGCATCCAGTCGTTGCGGTAGGCCTGCCAGATGAAGTCACGTTGCACGAGCTGCGTGGCGGAGTTCCAGCGGTAGCGCTCGAAGTTCTCGCTCTGCAGGAAGTGGTGAACGCCGTAGAGCGTGTTGCGCAGCCGGAGGTCGGGCGCGAGCGTGGCTTCGGCGAGCAGCCGCAGGCGCACGTTCACCGAATCCGCGGAGGCGTCGGTGATGTTGTAGTTCTGCCGGCGGGAGCGCGGGTCGATGCGCGGGTTGATGAGGCGGTCGGTGTTGGGATTGGCCACCCCTTGCAAAATCGGGGCGCCGGGCAGCAGCGTGTTCTGCACCCCGTCATGCCGCACCGGTGTGCCGTAGTAGGGCTCGAACTGATCCTCGGTGTAGGTGGCGAAGAAGTTCAGGCTGAGCCGCTCCGTGGCACGCCAGCCCAGCGCGAGGGAGGCGTTGAAAAGCTCGGTCTGGTTGCGGTCCACGTAGCCGGCGCTCGTCGAGGTCGAGACGTCGGCGCGATAGGCCAGTCCCGGCGCGAGGGTGCCGCCGGTCCCGACGCCCGCGCGGAAGGAGCCCCAAGAACCTGCGGCGAACAGCAGATCGGTGCGCGCGACACCGTCCGGTTGCTTTGAGACGTAGTTGATGGAGCCGCCGATGGCCCCTTCGCCGAAGAGCACGGAGGACGGACCCTTGAGCACCTCGACCCGGTCGAGGTTGAAGGCGTCCACCGGCCGCTCGCTCTGCGACTGGGTGTTCATGCGGACGCCGTCGAAGAGGATCGTGACCTGGTTGCCGCTGAGTCCGCGCATGGTGTAGCGCGGGATCGAGCCGACCCCGAGACCGCCCTGCACGCCGACGACGGAGTTGACGGTTTCGACGGTGGTGCGAAGCCCGCGGGCGGAGATGACCTCCTGGGTCATCACGTTGAGGCTGGCGGGGACCTCGCGCAGCGAGAGGCCGAGTCGCGAGCCGGTGCCGGACGTCGCGTCGAGCGGCAGGGTGAAAGCGTCGGCCTTCTCGGCCTTGGTGACGAACTTTTCGAGTTGGATCACGCCCGGGTCGGGCGCCGCGGTCGTGGTTTGGGCGCGTGCCGCGGTCGCGGCGCAGGCAATGAAGGAAAGAAGGAAAGAAAAACGGAGATTCATGTGGGTTGGGTGGTTGGGAGGATCGTCGCGCGAAGGCGCACAGAGCGGAGCAAACGTGCCGCCCGCCCCTATTGCGGGCGGCGGGACAACAGAGGACGCTTCAACCCAACGGCGGCGCCTGCGCCGGCCGATGCCAATAATCCGGACGCCCGGCCAACATCCCGAGACAGACCCTGCCCCACTCGCGGATCGCGACGAGCGGATAGGAAAGGGGCAACACGGCCAGGATCAGGACAGTCAGGCCCTGTGCAAACAGCGTGACTGCGCAAACATGGTCGGGCTCCCCGACGGGGGCAGTGCAACCGGCCGGTCCTTTCGCCGCAGAGCCCAGCGGAATCGCAAAGGGATGCGGCGCTCCCTCGGCCACAACCTCCCGCGGATGCCCGCAGTCGTCATGCCCATGAATCCACGCGTGCCAGGCGGGACTGGCCGACAGCAGCCCCAGCGCCAGCACGAGCGCCGCCAGAAAGGCGGCGGTGCTTCGGGCCAGGAAACCGGGAGAAGGGGTGGACGTGAGGCGCATGCCGGTGTCAGTTTAATCCGTGGTGTGGCGCACGGTGTGCCGTTCGTGCCGGGCGCGGCGCAGAGCAGCCAGCAACCCATACCGCGGGCTGCCCACGGCGGACATGAGGAACCCCGCGCCGAGGCACAGCACGATGGCCGGTCCGCTAGCGAGGCCGGTGTGATAGCTAAGGAGGAGGCCCACGGTGGATCCGACCATGCCCGCGCCGACCGAGCACCCGAGCATGCCGCCGAAGCGGTCGCACCAGAGGTAGGCGGTGGCGGCCGGCAACAGGAAAAGCCCCAGCGCCAGGATCACGCCCATGGTCTGGAGCGCGGCCACCAAATTGAGCACCGCCAGAGCCAGGAATCCGAGATGAAACCAGCCGCCACCGAGGCCCGCGGTGCGGGCGAACACCGGATCAAAGACCTCAAGGATGATCCCGCGCCGGAAGAGACCGAAACCCGCGACAGTCAGTGCGGTGGCCCCGGCGGTGAACCAGAGATCGGCCGGCGCCACCCCGAGCACGTGGCCGAAAAGAAAATGGAGCAGGTCCACCCGGGTGCCCGCATGGCTCACCAGGGCGATGCCACCGGCGTAGGCGATCAGGAAAAAAGCCCCGAAGGCGGCGTCTTCCTTCAACCGGGTCAGCCGGCTCAGCAAGGCGCTGCCCAGCGCGGTGAGCAGTCCGGCCAGCAACGCGCCCAGCAGCAACGCCCCGGGGCCACGGCCGAGCAGGAACCAGCTGGCCGCTAGTCCGGGCAGCAACGAGTGCGAAAGAGCGTCCCCCATCAGGGACATGCGGCGCAGGACCAGCACGCTGCCGAGCATGCCCCCGCTCACGCTGAGCAGCAGCGCCGAGCCCAGCCCGCGCTGCATGAAGCCGTAGTGCCAGGGCTCGCTGAGCATGTTCCAGACGGCGCTCATGGGCGGGCTCCCAGCACCGGGATGCGTTGGCGGTAGGCCGCGGCGAGATTGTCGTCGGTCAACACGGCGTCGACCGACCCCGCCGCGACCAGGCGCGTGTCCAGCAGCAGGGCATGGGCGAAATGCACCCGCACGAGCGGCAGGTCGTGCACGGCGGCGATCACGGTGCGTCCCTGCCCCCGCCAGCGGTGCAGCAGATGCAGGAGTTCGGCGGTGGCCGCGAGGTCGAGCCCTGTGAACGGCTCGTCGAGAAGGAAAATGTCCGCCCCCTGCGCGACGGCCCGCGCGAGGAACATGCGTTGTTGCTGCCCGCCGGACAGCCGGCGGATCTGTTCGCCCCCGAAGGCGGTCAGGTCGAGCTCCTCCAGCGCCTCGTCCACGCGCTGCCAGTCGGCGGCGGTGAGCCGCCCGAAATACCCCCGCACCGGCCAGCGGCCCTGGGCCACCACTTCGCGGACGGAGACCGGAAAATCCCATTCCACCTCCGCGCGCTGCGGCAGGTAGGCCAGCCGCGGATGCAGGTGGCTGGGGTGCCGGTCGCCCAGCCGCACCTCCCCCCGGGTCAACGGCAGCCAGCCCAGCAAGGCCTTGAGCAAAGTGCTCTTGCCGGCTCCGTTGGGGCCAACCAGGGCGACCAGGCCGCCACAGGGAATCTGGGCCGTGACGCGCTCCAAGGCGCACCGCGCCCCGTAGTGCACGGTGATCTCGTGCAGGCGGAAGATGTCGTGGGATGATTCCATGCGGGTCAGCGCAGCGCCTGCACGATGATCGTGAGGTTGTGCCGCATCAGCGCCTCGTAGGTCTGGGCCTCGTCCGCGCCCAGGCCGTCGGCGTGGAGCGTGCCGCCGAGCCGGACCCCGGTTTCGCGGATCACGGCCTCGACGAGGCGGTTTTGCGACGAACTCTCGGCGAACACGGCCTTGATCCGATGCCGCCGGATCAAGTCGATGATGCGCGCCAGCTGGCGCGCATCCGCCTCCTCCGCCGTGCTCAGCCCGATCAGCGGATGGACCGCAAACCCATGCTCGCGGGCCAGGTAGCCGAAGGCGTCGTGCGTGGTCACCAGGTGACGGCGGTCCGACGGCAGTCCCGCCACCAGGGCGACGGACCACTCCCGCAGCTCCTCGAGACGCGCGCGATACGCCGCCGCGTTGCGGGCGAATTCCTCCGCCCGGGCCGGCCGGAGCCGGGACATTTCCCCGGCGACCACCTCCACCGCCGCCTGCACCTGGGTCAGGCCGTGCCACCAATGGGGATCGGGTTCTTCGGCGATCTGCCGGAAGTCGGGGCCGTGTGGAACCGCGCCTTGAAGGAGGCCGGGCAGCCGCGGACCCACCTCAATCAACCGGCCGGGAACGACCACCGCACCGAGGCGGTTCAGGTAGGTTTCCAAACCCAGACCACCGGCCAGCACGAGGTCGGCTTGCTCCAGCAGCCGCATATCGGCCGGCGTTGGCTCGAAAAGATGCGGATCGACGCCCGGCCGGACGAGCCCGGTGACCTCGACCCGGGATCCGCCCACCGAACGGACAATCTCCGTGAGCACCGTGTGCAAACTGACCACGCGCAGCGGCGCGACGGGCGATTCCGAACGCAATGAGCCGGCCAAAGCCAGACCAAGAATAAATAGACGCAGGATCATGAGAAAGGGCTCAAGGCAGGATGGACTTGCGCCGCGCAAACCAGGCATGGATCAGAAGAGACTGGGAAATACGCACCGGCCGGTCGAAACCGGCTTCGACCAGCAGGGCTTCCATCACCGGCGCGGCCAACAGCGCCATGTCATGCTCATAGGTGGCAAACATGGCCTGAATCTGGGCCTCGCTCGCCCCGACATGCCGCATCATCTGCGACCAGACACCGAGCAAACGTTCGTGCTGCCCATCTGGCGCGGTGATCAGATCGGCCGTGATGAGCAGGCCGTCGGGCCGCAGGCGCCGCGCGATTTCGCGGAAGAACTCCGTGCGCCGCGCCCGGTCGGTGATGAATTGAGAAACGAGGACCGAGGTGGCCGCGTCGAAAGGCTCCCCCGCTGGCACTTCGTGGATGAAGCAGGAATGAAACTCGCAGCGGTCGGCGACGCCCGCCTCGGCCGCCTTCCGCCGGCAGACGTCCAGCATGGGCGCGGAGGGATCGACCGCGACGAAGCGCCAGCCCGGAAAGAACCGGGCCAGCGCGAGCAGCTCCGCCCCGGTGCCGACACCCACGCAGAGCACGCGCGCGGCGGCGGGCAGCTGCTGCAGCACGAACCGCATCTGCAAGTGCAGGCTGTCACGCAACGGCGCCAGCGGCGCCCAGCGGTCGTCGTAGACCGCCGCGTGCTGCGCGTCAAAGGCGTTGGGTGAGGAACACGATTGGCTCATGGAATGGTAAGCAACAGACGGGGAATGCAAAGGAAAGCCTCAGGCGAGGCCCAGCTCCCGCTGCGCCTGGGAAAACCAGACGAGCAGGTTGCGATGATGCGCCTCGCCGTAGAGGCGGCGCAGCTCGCGCGTGTGCGGATCATTCGTGTCGTTCAGGGCGGCGAGCCGGGCGGTCACAAAGGCGGGGGACAGTTCAATCCCGCACTTCACGGTGATGCAGTGCCGCCAGCCGGCGTAGGTGGAGGGGATGATTTCGTCGTTCATGGTTGGTTTCACTCCCATTTCGGGAACGGATCCTCGTAGGCGGACCAACGGCGGGGGCCGCGGGCAAATTCGTCGTCGGTGAGCAGGCAGGCGTCGAGCTGGGCGGTGAGCGCGGCCCGGTCCATGGCGTCGGTGCCAATGAACACGATCTCCTGGCGCCGATCGCCATAGGGTTCGTGCCATTTCAACTGGATCGAGTTCAGCGATGCCGGCGAGGCCGGCCACTCGTTTTTCGGGGTGTCGGCCCACCAGTTGCCGATCTGCTCCACCCGTCGGATGCCGCCCGCCTGCGACCACTCCCCCACCCACGCCATGCGCGTGGCCAGCCAGAAGAAACCCTTCGAGCGGATGACGTTCGCCGGCGCCCTCGAGGCCCAGGCATGGAAACGGGCCGGATGAAACGGCCGGCGGGCGCGATAGACAAAGCTGTTGATGCCGTATTCCTCCGTCTCGGGATGGACCTGCCCGCGCAGCGTCCGCAGCCAGAGCGGAAACTTGCTGGCGTGCTCCATCGAGAAACGGCGGGAATTGACGATTTCGCGCACCGGCACGCGGCCGTGCTCGGCGAAAAGGAAGTGCGCGTCGGGATTGAGCGTGCGGACCAGGTGCGTCACGAGCTCGAGCTCCTCCGGCTTCAGCAGGTCGCATTTGTTGAGGATGATCACGTCGGCAAACTCGATCTGCTCGGCGAGCAGCGTGGCCAGCGTGCGGGTGTCGCTGGCGTCGGTGGCCTGGCCGCGCTGGAAGAGCGAATCGTCGGAGCAGTAGTCCTTGAGGAAATGGTAGCCGTCCACGACGGTCACCATCGTGTCGAGGCGGGCGACGTCGCCGAGGCTGACGCCGTCCTCGCCGGCAAAGGTGAAGGTCTCGGCCACGGGCAGCGGCTCGGCGACGCCGGTGGACTCGATGACGAGGTAGTCGAAACGGCCTTCCTTCGCGAGGCGGGCGACCTCGACGAGCAGGTCCTCGCGCAGGGTGCAGCAGATGCAACCGTTGGAGAGTTCGACGATCTTTTCGCTGCGCTGGGCGACGGCCGCGGCGCCCTTGCCCACCAGCGCGGCGTCGATGTTCACCTCGGCCATGTCGTTCACGATGAGCGCCACGCGCAGTCCCTCGCGGTTGGCGAGGATGTGGTTGAGGAGGGTCGTTTTGCCGGCGCCGAGGAAGCCGGAAAGCACGGTGACGGGGAGGCGGCGGTCGGTGGTTTCGACCTCCATTACGCCCGTGGCAGCGGAAGGATTGGGGGGATTCATGCGGTGGGAACCTGGAGCATAGCAAAGTCGTCAAGGGGGGTCGAACCGGCCGCCCGCGGCGGGGGGCTTGACGGCTTTGCTAGGGTGGACGCGTGGAAACGAGTTTCATCACCCTGCACAAGGCCAAGCACCTGCTCTCGCATGTGCTGGTGGTGGCGGGCGCGCGCCGCTGGCCGCGGGCGCTGCTCGGGGAGAGCGGGGAGACGGCGACGGGGTTCTACGCCGACTTCGGCCTGATCGACCCGCCCGACGAGATCGAGCGGGGACTGTTGGCCGAGGAGATGGGGCGCGTGCTGGCGGGTTTTCAGATCTTCCGCGACGTGCAGCTCACGCCCCGCGAGGCCCGGGAGCGCTTTGCCGGCCAACCCTGGAAACAGCAGCAGGTGGCCGTGCTCGCGGAACTGGGCGAGCGCATCGGCTGCTACGAGCTCGACGGTTTTCTCGACGTCTGCGACTGCGCCATCAAGTCCCCCCGCGAATTGCGGGCCGTGCATCCGGAGAAGTTCCTGCTGACGGCCGCCGAGACCGTGCTCTGGCGCGACCGCACGGCCACGCGCCGCCTGGTGCGGATCACGGGCGAGATCTTCCCCGCTCCGCCACCTTGCGAGTGCTGCGTGCCGTGAGCCAGCCACGGAGATGAAACTGCATGCGATCATCTTGCTGATCTGAGTTCAAACCGCCCCAAGCGCTCCGAGAAAACCACCTCGCGGGTGTCGAAGGCGCGGCCGATGGCTCCGGCGGACACCAACTCAGGGGTCGTGCCCGTCACCAGTCCGCCCTGGCCGCCCAACAGCCAGATCGTGTCGGCCAGTTGCAGCGATAGATCAAGGTCGTGACTGGAGAGGATCACCGAGGCCCCAGATGTGCGCGCGTGCTCACGCAGCAGCGTCATCACCTCGACCCGTCCCGGCAGGTCGAGGAAGGCGGTGATTTCGTCCAGCAGCAGCAGCCGGGCGTCCTGCGCCATGGCCCGCGCAATCATCACGCGCTGGCGCTCGCCGTCGCTGAGGTCGTCGAAGAGCCGGCCGCGAAAGGCCGCCGCCCCCGCCCGGGCAAAGGCGGATGTGATGCGGGCGTGATCGTCCGCTGTTAGCCGCCCCGTCCAGCCGGTGAACGGCTGGCGTCCCAGGGCCACGACGTCGTCCGCGGTCAAACCGGGGCTGGAGGCCCGCTCGGTCAGGACCACGGCGATCCGCCTGGCCCGCTCGGCGGCGGGTAGGCGGTCGACCTCGTCGCCCTGCACTCGCACGCAGCCGGCCAGCGGCGGCAACAATCCTGCCAGCGTGCGCAGCAGCGTGGACTTGCCGGCGCCGTTGCGGCCGAGGACGCAGACAAAGCGTCCGGCTTCGGTGTGCAGCGACACCGGGGCAAGCACCGCGCCGCGCGCGCCGGGATAGCCAACGGATAAATCTGAGGTGGTGAGCATCAGCGGCTTCCTCGCATTGACGGAGAATAGATCAGGAGGGCGATCACCACCGGGGCCCCGACGATGGCGAGCACCGCGTTGAGGTGCAGGAAGTGTTGCGGCCAGGGCAGGTGCACGACGAGGTCCGCCGCGAGGGCCAGCGCCGCGCCGGCGAGGGCCGCCAGCGGGAGCAGCGAGCCCACCCTCGCTGTGCCCGCAAGGGCCCGCGCAAAGTGCGGCACAATCAAGCCGACAAAGGTCACCGGCCCACAATAGGCCGTCACCGGTGCCACGAGCAGGACCGCCGCCGCCAGCGTGCCGACGCGCACCCGGCCAAGATCCACGCCCAACGATCGCGCATAGGTCTCGCCCAGCAGGAGCGACGTCAGCGGCTTGGCCACGAGCACCGCGCCGATCAGGCCGAGCACCACCGGCGCGGCGAGCACGGGCAGCTCACCGGTCGTCACCCCGGCGAAATTACCGTCGTTCCAGCCGGAATAGATCCGGCCGCCGGCGCGGCTGGCGAAGTGCATGATCACACTCACGAGTCCCTGCGACGTGAACCACGTCATCAGGCCGACCACGAGGAGCGACACCGTATTCAGTCGCCGTCCGAGCATCAGCATCAGCGAGGCGGCGACCGCGACCCCGATCCCGGCGGCCACGGTAAGACTCAGGCCCTGGAAGGCCCCGAGAAACGACAACGCCGCCGGCCCGGCGAAGGCCGCCGCCGCGACGGCCAGCGCCACGCCAAGTTGGCCGCCAGCCGTAAGCCCGAGCGACCACGGATCGGCCATCGGGTTGCGAAACAACGCTTGCATCAGGACCCCACCGACCCCGAGCGCCGCTCCGGCGAGCAACGCGGTGGCGATGCGCGGCAACCGGATCTCCCGCACAATTTGCCGGGAGATGTCGTCCCGCTCCGGTGAGAAAAGGGCCGACCCAATCTCCCCGGGCGGCAACCACACGTGCCCAATGGCCAGCGCGAGATAGCCAAGCACGAGCACGAGTGCCACTAGGCCGGCACTTCCGGCCACGACGCGTTTGTTTGTTATTCCGGTCATGGGGACGAGGCGACAGTGCGCACGGGTTCGAGATAGCGGAAAGGTTCCGGCCGCAGTTCCGGGTGCAGCGCCTTGATGATGTCGCCCAGCAGGTAGTCCGGGCGCAGAATGCCGATCTCGTAGATCTCGTAGGCATCGCGTTCCCGCTTCTGGCGTCCGGTCACGGCAAAGACCCGGCCCTCCCGCCAAGCCTTGAAGCGCCGCAAGACGCGCTCGTCCGGATAAGCCTTCGAATGCGGGTCGCCGCTTACCCAGACATCAGCCTCCGTCCCCTGGCGCAGCAACGCCTCGGTTGAAAGCCATGAGAAGTTGTCCCGCCTCAGGTCGTCGGACTCACCGAGCAGCAGTTCGGCATGGGCGTCGTGGATCTGGTGCGCATCGGCGTTCCGCACGGTGACCGCCCACTTGTCACCTGCTCCAGGCCAGGCCCAGAGCAGGCGCTGGCGAGGCTGGGTGGCAGCCAGCGCCTTGAGGCGCGCATACTCGGAGTCGACTTCGGCGACGAAATGTTCCGCCTCGGCCTCGCGGCCGGTGAGCAGGCCGACGAGGCGAACGTATTCCGTCCGGCCGAGGCAGGTCGGCTCCGCCTCGACGAACATGGGCACGACCGGAATGCCTAACGCCTGGAGCCTTGGGATGGACTCGGCGTGGGAAATATCGCCCAGAGCCATTAGAAACACCTCCGGCCGCGCCGCCACGAGCGCGTCCATCACCGGCGGGCTGTGCCAGCCATAGCCGACCTGAGCGAGTTCGCCGGATTTTACCCGCGCATGAATCGCATCGTCATAGGAGAACGTGCCGCCGACGGCCACGAGCCGGTCGGCCACGCCGAGTACGTTCAGCATGGCCTCGTGCGAGGTGTAGTTTACGGCCACGCGCCGCACCGGGGTGCGGATGATCGGCGCACCAGCGAGATCGGGCGGCAACGCGGGGAGCGTGGCCTCGCGCGGCACCAGGATGAGCCGGGCGGTCTGTTCCTGCCCGCCGGCAGCGGCTCCCCAACTCACGATCGAGGCGCGCAGGGTCACCACGCGATATCCGGCTCCCTCCTCAACCGTGAAGGTGCGCGCATGCCGGAGCGGCAGCACTGTGTGTGTCGACGCGACCGCGGCCACGGCGCCAGGCTCGGGCGCACGCCCGCAGCCCGCCGCGACCAGCAGGATCGCGGCGAGGATGCCCGGAAGGAAGGGAGCGGTGCGCTCAGAACGCATAGCGCAGGGTGGTCAGGAACTGCCGGGGCGCTCCAGGATACGCTTCCACGGGTTCGCGGCTCGTGCCGCGCAAGAGGTTGTATTCCTTGTCGAAGGCATTTCGGACTACGACGCTCCACTCCCATTGCGAGGCCTGCTTGGGCCGCCAGGTGAGGCTGATGTTCGCCAAGCCGTGGGCACCGTCCACCAGCTGGTTCAATCCATCAACCGGATAGTCGCCGACGTAGTCATACCACGCGCTCAGCGCGAGGCCGGCCGCCGGAAGATTTTTCGTGAGGCCGAAAGAGAACTGGTGCTTAGGCACGCGCACCACGCTCTTGCCCGAGAGGTCGATCTCCTCGCCGGTGAACTCGTCCACGATAAAGCGATTCTTGATCCACTTCGCGTCGGTATAGGTGTAACTGGCGAAGCCACTCAAGCCCTCCGCAACGGCGCGCAAATCAAAGCGCGCCTGCAGTTCCAAACCTTCGGCACGCTGCTTACCGGCGTTGATGGTCTTGGTCGCGACGCCATCGGCGACGTATTGGAGCAAATCCTGGCGTTCGAGGCGATATACCGTGGCGGTCAGCCCCAGCGCACGGTCGAAGAACTCACCCTTCACCCCGACCTCGAAGTTACGGGCTGTTTCGGGCTTGAGCGTGGTGTCACGTCCGCCGAATGACCAGACCGGCCCGAACGCCGGACTGAAGCCCTCGCCGTAGGCGAAATACGTGCTAAGCTGCGGCGTCCACTGGTAGAGCGCGGAAAACTTCGGACTGAGGTTGTCGTCGCTATCGGCTTTTCGACTGCCGGGGAGCGTGACGGTGCCGTTTTCCTCTGTCGTCGGACCAAAGGCCACGTCGCGTTCGAAGCGATCGAGCCGCGCGCCGACCGTGAGCGTCAGGCGGTCGGTCGCCTTGAACTCATCCTGCACAAACAGCGCCCCGACCTTCACGTCGGTGTCTGCGTCCAGCAAGCGGTCCTGGATCCAGTCCGCCTTGTTCAGTAGCGCGCCGGTGCGGTAGCTGCGGAACTGGTTGTAGAAGTAGAAATCAAACGTGGCGAAATCGAAGCCGTATTGGCCCGTCCAGGTCTCGCGATCCTGGCTGGCGATCCATTCATGGTTAGCCCCGACCAGCAGGTGGTTGCGGGCGGTCTTCCAGGACACCTGCGCCTCGGCGAAGGTGGTTTGATCCGAGCCGTCGCCCCGAAAGCCGTTCCAGCGGATCGTCTCCGCAACTTCGTCAAATCCCTCGTTGAAACCGCCGTTGTAGAGCGAGTCATTGTCGCGGTGGTGGAGCGTGAACGTCGCCTCCACGGCGTCGCTGACCGCGAGCTTCGCCCTGGCCGTCCCGAACCATAGCGTGCGTTCGGAACGGGCGTCATCGATGTTGGTGTTGGCCTCGCGCCCGCCCGTGACCGCGACGATGCTGCCGTCGGCGCGCAGCGGGAGGTGGCTGGCGATCTGCTGCTCGGTGTCGGAGTAGCTCCCGGAGAGCGTCAGTTCCAGTTTCGGCGTCACCTGCCACACGTCCTTCAGAAAGGCCGAGGAGGAGCGGCGCGCCGTGCGGTCGCGCCAGCCGTCGCCGCGTTCGTGACCGAGGCGCACGAGCAGGCGGTTGGTGTCACTCACGGGCGTGCCGTAGACGAGCGAGGGGGCGAAGTAGTTGTTGCTGCCGTAAGAGAGAGTCAGTTCCCCGGCAGCCTGGTCGCCGACCTCGCGGGTGGAATACGCGACCGCACCGCTCACCCCGCCGCGGCCATAGAGCGCGGAAACCGGACCGCGCACGACTTCGACGCGATCCACCGCGCCATACGGCACCGATTCCAAGAGGACCTCGTCGTCCGGCGTCACAAAGGGCACGCCGTCGAGCAGGAGGAGGAAAGTGTCGTTGAGGTGACGCTCTGGCGCACCGCGGATGACGAGGGCGGCCTCGACGCCGGATTGTTCCTGGCGGAGGGTCACGCCGGGCACGCCGACGAGCTCCTCGCCGATCCGGAGGAGGCCCTTGTTTTCGCGGTCCTTGAGGGACACGACGGAGACACTGGCCGGAACTTCAATGAGTGGCTTTTCGGTGCGGGTCGCTGACACCACGAGGGTGTCGAGCTTCACGAACGGGTCGGCGATTTTGACACCGGGTTCGGCCGGAGGCAGCTGGACCTGGGCGATCGCGAACGAGGTCGTGAACGCAAGGGAAGGAACAAGGCGGGAAAGACGGAGATTCATGGTGATGGGCTGAAGGGCTGGGAGAGTTCCTGCGGTCGCAGCACGCCGCGACCGGACATACGGAAACAAGCGGGTGCGCCGCGGACAGCGCGGCGCACCCACACACACAACTACCAATCAGACCACCGGCGGCGCGTGCGACGGCACGTGCCGGTAGCGCGGCCGGGCCGCGCGGAAGGTCTCGGACAAACCGCCGGGAACGGTTGCGAAGGTCGGTTGCTCAACGACGGGCAGCCTCCAGACCACCAACGGGAGCACCCCGTGACAAAAAAGTGTGACCGCGCAACCCGCCTCCTCCGCCGCGGCGGGCGCTTCATCGGTGTGATGATGCTCGCAGGCGTGGGTCTCGTCGCCTGCATGGCCGTGCAGCCAGACGTGGACCGCCGGCGAGGCGGCGGCCACGGTCAGAAGCAGCACAAGCCCCGCCCCCACCCCGGCGATGATTCGCCGGGACAAGGAGGGCTGAGGTGGGACGGATAACTTCACGCGGCTTTACTTATAGCAAAGTCGTCAAGCACCTCAGAAGCTGAAGCGCACGCCGGCGGTGAAGTTCCGGCCGGGCAGCGGGGCGAGGTCCTTCAGGAAGGAGGCGTGCACGCGGGCGGTCTCGTCGAGGAGGTTGCGGCCCTGCACGAACAGCTCGCCGTGGGTCCGGCCGGCGGTGAAGCGCCAAGCGGTGCCGATACCAACCATGTCGTAGGCGGGCGAGGCGGTCTCGCCGGGGGCGAGGCGGTCCGCTTTGACCACGTGCCGCCAATCGGCCGACACGGACCACGGGCCGTGCTGCCAGTCGAAGCCCAAGCCGAGGCGCACCGGCGTGGTGCGCGGCAACGGCGTGTCGTCCGACGTGTTCGTCGCCCGCACGCTGTCGGCCATCACCCGGACATCGGCGACCGTCTCCTTGGTCTCGTGCAGATGGAACACCAGCTCGGCCTCGGCGCCGTAGAGCTCGGCGTCGCGCTGCACAAAGGCGTAGACGGGCAGGCCGTCCTCCTCGGCCCCGGTGGCCGCCTCGTAGATGTAGCCGTCGAAGCGGTTCAAAAACACGCTGAGCTCGCCCGTGACCGCGCCGCGGCGGTGGCGGTAGCTAAGGTCGAGGCCGCGGGACTGCTCGGTGCCCAACGTGGGATCGCCCAGCTCGTAGGCGCCGGTGCCGGCATGCGGACCGTCAGCGTAGAGTTCCTGCGCGTTGGGGGCACGCTCATTGGCCGACGCCGACAAGGCCAGGCTGCCCGCCTCGCTCACGCGCCAGATCAGGCCGGCCGTGAAGGTCTCCCCCGTGTGGCGGCGCGCCGGCAGGCCGGAGACGGCTGCGGGCGTGATCTTCTGCCATTCGACGCGGGCGCCGAACTGCGCCGTCCAGTCACCCCGCCCGCGTTCCTCATAGAGGAAGACGGCCTGCTGCCGCGTCACGGACGGCGGCATGAAGGCCTCCGCACCGGCCGCGGCGAAATCACTCCGGGCAAATTGCCAGCCGAGGGCGCCCTCGAAGTCACCGACCTTCTCGTGCAGCAGCTCGAGCCGGCCCTCATGGGCCTGGTTGGTGAAACGGGTGCCGATCTCGTCCCCCTCGAGCTCGGTATGCTCATAGTCTGCCACGCCCAACTGGAAGCGGGCGGCGCGCAGGAGACCCACGGGGGCCAGCCACTCGCCGTGCACGTCCCCGCGGCGCTGCCGCAGATCGATGCGCACGCCGCCGTGCTCGTCATGACCTGCGTCCTCATCCTCCGCCTCGCCGGCCGCGGGCTCCTCCTCGTGATGCTCGTGGCCGGGCACGCCATACAGGGAGTCCAAACCGCTGTAGCTGAAGCCGAGGTGGCCCCGGCCGCCGATGTAGCTCAGGCCGAAGGCGGCGCCGTTCGTCTCCGTCGCGGTGTTGGGCAGCGTGCCGAAGGCCGGGGCCTCCTCCTCGTGCTCCTCGCCGGCGTGTTCTGCCTCCTCAAGTTCATGCTCGGCGCGCAGGGCCGCCGTCTCCGCAAAGCCGGGGATGTCGATGTCCCCCGTCAGGCGGCGGAAACCGTCGAGCCGCCAGGCAAACTGGCCGGCGGCGCCGGTCAGGACGCCGGCCGTCGTACGCTCGTCGGCCGCGGTGTCACCCCGCACCTCGAGCCGGCCCGTGACGGGTCCGGCCGGCAGGGCCTCGGGAATACGGCCGTCGATGACGTTGACCACGCCGCCGATGGCGCCGCCGCCGTAAAGCAAGGCGGCCGGGCCGCGCACGACCTCGACGCGGTCGATCAGCAGGGGATCCAGGCTCACGGCGTGGTCGGGGCTCACGACGGAGGCGTCGAGCGTGCCGACGCCGCCCGTGAGCACACGGATGCGGTCGCCGCCGAGGCCGCGGATGACCGGCCGGCTGGCGCCAGGCCCGAAATAGGTGGAGTCCACGCCGGGCAGACCGGCGAGTGTTTCCCCGAGGGTGCCCTGCTGGCGCCGCGCGAGGGCGTCGCCTGCCAGCACGTGGGTCGGTGCGCTGATTTCATCGGCGCCGCGGGCGAGCGGACTGGCCGTGACGACCAGATCGTCGAGATGGAGCGGGTCCGCCGGCGGGGCCGGCGGCACGGTTTGGGCGCGCCCCGCGACTGCGGCGAGCGCCAGAAAGGTAAGGGAAAAGGAATGACGGAAAGACATGACGGAGCTGGGTTGAGGAAGACCGGGGCGCGGCAAGGCGCAGCCCGGACCAAGAGACGGAAAACGGCCAGGGCGCCACGCGCCTCAGCCGGAACGGTTCGGTTCAACTCAGGCCGCCGGCGGCGCGTGCGACGGCACGAGCCGGTAACGGGGCGACAAAGCCACGACCTCATCGGTCGCGCGCAGCGTCAGGCCGGCCACGGTGGGCCGCGCCAGGATCAGCAGGAACAGCACCAGCAGGGTCATCGCCCCCTGGGCAAAAAGCGTCACCGCACAGGCATGGTCCGCATCGCCGACCGGGGCATCGGGCCCGGGATGCGCACAGCCGGCTTGCCCGGCATCGGGCGCGGCGTGCAACCCGGCGTGCAACCCGGGGCTAGCGGCCAGGACCGCCAGCACCAGCACGCACAACGCCGCCACCAGGGCGGTGGCGCGGGTCAGCGGGTGCTCGGCGGGACGGGACATGCGGGAGAAGAAGGACGGGGACGCGTGCGTGTCAAATGAAGTGTGGGACCCGGCCTCAGCCGTGCGCGTGGAAATGCTCGACCAGGATGAACGCCCCGCCGCAGAGGATGAGCAGGGTGCCAAGGACCTGGGCCTCGCATTTTTCCAGCCACTTGAAGCGCACCCGCTCGACCCCCAGCAGCGTCAGCCAGGTGAACAGCAGCATCGCCGCCCAGGTGCCGGCCGCGAGGAGCACGCTGAGGAGCGTCACGCCGCCCCAGCCGAACTGCACGCCCGCCAGATAGACCGGGAGCAGCCCCTCGCAGGGGGAAAAGGTCAGCATCGTGAACAGGCCGCTGATGGCCGCCCAGTCGCTGGTGCGGGCGACCGGTTTTGCCGGCTCATGGTGATGGCCGTGCCCATGATCGTGCTGGCAGTGTCCCTCGATCCACTCGCCATGCCCGTGGGTCCACCCGCGCCAGTGCCGGACGAGGATGAGGACGCCGATGGCGATCAGCGCGCCGCCCGCCAGATAGGGGAAGGTCTCGACCCAGTGCTCGTCGATCTGGAGGCCGAACCAGGCCAGCGCCAGGCCGATCGCCGTCATCACCAGCAGGTGACCGCCCGAGCAAAGCGTCACGATCGCCAGGGTCCGCCCCCGGGACCAACCCTGGGCCCGCGCCACCACCACGAAGGGCAGCCAGTGCGTCGGGATCGCGGCATGGATGAACGCGACCGAGAGGCCGGTGGCGGCGAGGGTGAGGAAGGCGGCGAGATCCATGCTGGGAAGGTGTAGGCGGACCCACCCTACCAAAGTCGTCAAGCCCCCTTGTGGCCGGGAACGCCCGATTGGGCCGCCTTGAGGCCGTTAGGCGACCCGGTCCGCTTTCTTGACCGACGCTGGAATAAGCCAGCTCGCCGAACCTCTTCCCTCTACATCCGCTCCGCCGACTCCCCTAGCCTATGAAAACGCTCCTCTGTCTCCTTTCCCTGCTGGCCCCCGCCTGGCTCGCCGCCGAACAACCGGGGCTCAAGGTCGGCGAAACCGCGCCGGATTTCACGCTCGCCAGCTCGGCCGGCGGATCCCTCTCGCTCAAGACCGCCCTCGCCCAGGGCCCGGTCGCCCTGATTTTCGTGCGCTCGGCCGACTGGTGCCCCTTTTGCCGCCGGCAGCTCGAGGACCTGCAAACCGCCCGCGCAGCCATCGAGGCCGCCGGCGTCCAGCTGATCGCCGTG
The DNA here is from genome assembly GCF_001746835.1 of Lacunisphaera limnophila. NCBI lineage: Bacteria > Pseudomonadati > Verrucomicrobiota > Opitutia > Opitutales > Opitutaceae > Lacunisphaera > Lacunisphaera limnophila. The sequence goes on from NZ_CP016094.1 coordinate 1,085,959, forward strand.
AGCTACGATGCCCCGGCCACGGGCGCCGCGGCGGCGAAAAAGCTCGGCCTCATCTACCCGCTCCTCGCCGACCCCGACAGCAAAGTGATCTCCGCCTACGGCATCCTCAACCACGAGGTCAGCGGCAAGGGCGCCGGCATCGCGCACCCCGTCGCCTATATTCTCGACCGTCAGGGCGTCATCCGCGCGAAGCTCATGCGCGACAACTACCGCGACCGCCCCGAGAGCGCGGAGCTCATCGCCGCAGCCAAAGCACTCCCGTAGGATCGATCCAAGTCCGGTCCGGCCCTCACGAGACCGGGGCGATCGTCTCGGCCACCGGCACGCGGTATGCCTTGATCGCCGGCACGAGGCCGCCCAGGGCGCACAACCCGACGAAGGTCGCCGGGCCCCACCAGAAGATCGGATTCCATTTCAGCGGCTCCAGCACCACGCCCGTTTGCGCCTGGATGATGCCGGCCACGACCGCGGCAAAGGCGGCGAACACCGCGAAACCCGCGACCGCGCCGAGCAGGCCGATGACGGCCGCCTCGCCCACCACGGCGCCGAAGACGGTCCGCCGCCGCGCCCCGAGCGCGCGCAGGATGGCGATGTCGCGCTGGCGGGCGCTCATGGAATTGTAGATGCTCACCAGCACCGAGGCCGACGCCACCGCTGCGACCACCCACGCGAGAAGCGTCAGCACCTGGTCCACCCAGCTGATCTTGTTGAACAGGTCGGCCACGATGGCGCCGATGGGATAGGCAAAGGTCATTTTGTTACCCTGCTTGTTGATCATCATGTCGAGCATGAGGCCGGCCGTGGGTGCGCGCAGCTGGATGAGCACGGCGCTCACGTCATTGGCGGCGCGCGCATCGTGTCCGCCCATCGTCTGCACGCCCGCCAGCGGGATCCAGATCACCCGGTCCACCGGCGTGCCGGTCGGCTCGAGGATGGCGGTGATCGTGTAGGTTTCCTCATGCTGCGCCTTCGGATCGAAGGCCAGCCCGTGGTAGGGTTGAAAGGTGTCGCCCGCCTTCCAGCCCAGCTGTTTTGCCGCATAGGCGCCGACGACCGCCTCCCGCGTGCCCTCGGCGAACAGCTTGCCGCCGGGGGCGACCGCGTAATTCCGCCCGGGCCGGTACTCGACCGCGAACAAGGCGGGCAGCGTGCCCACGATGCGCCAGCCCTCGTAGTTGTCGCCCACGGCGATCGGGATGGCCGTCTTGATCGCCGGGTGGCGGCGGATGCCCTCGTAGTCGGCCGCGGCCAGGTTGCCCGGCGAGGCCTCGAGGTGGAAGATGGCGTTGAGCACCAGCTGCAGCTTCGACCCGCGCGCGCCGAGCACGGCGTCAAACCCGGAGTTGGTCGCGGCGAACACGGACTGCGACTGCGTCTTCACCACCCACACCGTGAGCAGCAGCCCGGCCGCGAGCGCGATGCTCCCGGCCGTCACGAGCGTCGAGAGCGCGTGCTGGCGGAGGCTGCGGTAGATGAGGTTGAGAATCATTCAGGGTATATCATGACGCGGCCGGACGTTCGACCCGGTTCAGCTGGGTGAAATCGGTGACACCCTCGAACTGGCTCAACACCCCCTCGTCGTGGCTCACCAGCAGGAGCGCGGCCCCTTCCTCGCGGCAAACCTCGCGGATGAGCGCCAGCGCCTCGCGGCTGTTCCGCGCATCGAGGTTGCCCGTCGGCTCGTCGGCGAGCACCAGCTTCGGCCGGTTGGCCAGCGCGCGGGCCACGGCCACGCGCTGCTGCTGGCCGGTCGAGAGCTGCCGGGGGAAATGCGCCAGCTTGTCGCCGAGCCCCACCCGCCGGAGCAGCGCGGTCGCATGCGCCCGGTCCACGCCGCGGCCGAAGGCCATGCCGAGTTCCACGTTCTCGAGGACCGTGTGCCCCTGCAGCAGATTGAAGGTCTGGAATATGTAGCCGATGGTCTCGGCCCGCAACCGGTCGCGCCCCGCCTCGCCGAGACTCGCGAGGTCGCGGCCGGCCAGCTCGATGCGGCCGGCGTCGGGGGCGAGGATGCCGGCGAGGAGATGCAGGAAGGTCGTCTTGCCCGACCCGCTTTCCCCGCGGAGCGCCACCTGCGCGCCCGCTTCGAGGCCAAACGCCGCCACGTCCACCACACGGTGGGGGCCGTAGGCCTTGGTCAGATCACGGACGGCAAGGAGGGACATCGGCGGGAAGGGGAAGACACCACGGAGGCTCAGGACACGCGAAACGTCAATGGCCGGATGCTCCGCCCGCCGCACGGCGGGTCAAAAAAGCGCGCCGGCGGTCAGGCCGGCGCGCGGGGGGGAACACACAACCAACAATTCTGGCCCGAGGGCTTAGAAGAGAGTGTAGGCAATGTTCACGCCGGCGGTGACGATTGAAACCATGCTCATCAGCTTGATGAGGATGTTGAGGCTCGGACCGGCCGTGTCCTTGAAGGGATCGCCGACCGTGTCGCCAATGATGGCGGCCTTGTGGGCCAGGGAGCCCTTGCCGCCGTGGTGACCTTCCTCGATGTACTTCTTGGCGTTGTCCCACGCGCCGCCGGAGTTGGCCATGAAGACCGCGAGCACGAAACCGGTGGAGAGGGCGCCGCCGAGCAAGCCGAACACGCCGGGCACGCCGAAGATGAGACCCGTGGCGATCGGGATGATGACGGCGAGGAGCGAGGGGATGATCATCTCCCGCTGCGCCCCGGCGGTCGAGATCGCGACGCACCGCGCGTAGTCCGGCAGGTCCTTGCCCTGGAGGATGCCGGGCTTGGCCTTGAACTGGCGGCGGACCTCCTCGACCATGCTGGCGGCGGCGCGGCCGACGGCGTTGATGGTGAGCCCGCAGAACACGAAGGAAACCATCGAGCCCAGGAACATGCCGAGCAGGACCTTGGGGTTCATCAGGTTCACCTCGAAATGATTCATGAACTCGGTGAGCGTGGCCGTGGCCGTGGGCACCGCCACGCCGGCGACCTCCATCGTGACCTGGCCGGCATGGATCATGGCGATCTTCAGTTCCTCGACGTAGGAGGCGAGCAGCGCAAGGGCTGTGAGGGCGGCCGAACCGATGGCAAACCCCTTGCCGGTGGCGGCGGTGGTGTTGCCCAGCGAATCGAGCGCGTCGGTGCGCTTGCGGACCTCGGGGTCGAGGCCGGCCATCTCGGCGTTGCCGCCGGCGTTGTCGGCGATGGGGCCGTAGGCGTCGGTGGCGAGCGTGATGCCCAGGGTGGAGAGCATGCCGACCGCGGCGATGCCGACGCCGTAGAGGCCCATGGCCATGCTGGCCGGGGAGAAATGCCAGCTGCCGGCGGCGAAGCAGTAGGACAGGGCCGTGCCGATCACGATGGCGACGACGGGGACCACGGTGGAGAGCATGCCCGTGCCGAGACCGGAAATGATCACGGTGGCGGGGCCGGTGGTGGCATTGTCCGCAATGCCCTTGGTCGGGCTGTATTCCTGCGAGGTGAAATACTCGGTGACCTTGCCGATCACCAGGCCGGTGATGAGGCCCGTGACGATGGCGCCCCAGATGCCAACGTAGTTGGGCAGGTCGAGCTGGCGCAGCACGACGTAGGAGAAAACGAGGATGAGGGCCGAGCTCAGGTTGATGCCGCGGCCGAGGGCGTTGAGCAGGTCGCGCTGCGTCGAGCCGGATTTCACGCGCACGGCATACATGCCGATGATCGAGAAGACCGTGCCGATGGCGGCGACGACCATCGGCGCGATGACGGCCTTGTAGGCGTTGGCCGGGTCGCCCGCCTGGGCGTAGGCGGCCGCGCCCAGCGCGGCGGTGGCGAGGATGGAACCGACGTAGGACTCGTAAAGGTCGGCGCCCATGCCGGCGACATCGCCGACGTTGTCGCCGACGTTGTCGGCGATCGTGGCGGGGTTGCGCGGGTCGTCCTCGGGGATGCCGGCCTCGACCTTGCCGACCAGGTCGGCGCCGACGTCGGCGGCCTTGGTGAAGATGCCGCCGCCCACGCGGGCGAACAGCGCCTGCAGCGAGGCGCCCATGCCGAAGGTCAGCATGGTGGTGGTGATCAAAAGGAGCTTGTGGGCCGGATCGGCGTCCTCGACGTAGTGGCTCAGTACGAGGAACCAGACAGAGATGTCGAGGAGGGCGAGGCCGACGACAACCAGCCCCATGACCGCGCCACTCCGGAAGGCGAGGCGGAGGCCGGCATCCAGCGAGTGGCTGGCGGCATGGGCGACGCGCGCCGCGGCGTAGGTCGCGGTCTTCATGCCGAAGAACCCAGCCAGGCCGGAGAAAAAGCCGCCGGTGAGGAAGGCGAAGGGCACCCAGTGATTCTGCAGGTTGAGCCCGTACGCGAGCCAGGCGAACAGGAGGGTCAGCACCAGGAAGAAGATGCCGACTACCTTGTATTGCTGGCGCAGGTAGGCCATGGCGCCGGCGCGCACATGGGAGGCGATCTCCACCATGCGGGGAGTGCCTTCCGGGGCGGCCTTCATGCTGCGGTAGAAAAGGGCCGCGACGCCCAGGGCGAGGAGCGAGGAGGCAGGGGTGAGCCAGAACAAGGACGATTGCATTGAACGGGGGGGTTAGGGGAAAAAGCCGGGCCTCAGGCGCCGAAGGAACTGAGCGCGGAGCGCCACCACGGGAAAAACTCGGTCTCGAGTTGATGCTGGGTGGGCATGGGGAAATAGACGAACTTGCCGCCGACGCCGGCCAGGTAGATGCCGCCGGTCAGGGTCCGGAACAGCACATCCTGCTGGAGGTAGCGGATGACCGTCTTGGTGGGCTTGCCGTGTTTGAGCCGGAGCTCGCGGAGACAGTCGCGCAGATGCTCGAGATTCGGATAGGGCAGGTTGTCCACGTCCGTGGCCTCGGGGTCATCCCCCAGACGGTCGAGCTTCAGCTCGGCGAAAACCAGGGCGGGCAGGGAGACGGGCGCGGCCGGATCGGTGATGTGCGCGGCGAACTCGCGGGGTTCGAAGGCGCTGACGACACGCGGGGTCACCGGGCAGAACTCCTGATAAAGGTGGAAACGCGGGCCCGGGTTGGTCTGGTACGGCGCCGGCTTGAGCGAGAGGACGCGGCCGTCATCGGCGGTGAGGTGGACGGACTCGATGGCCTCGAGGGGAGTGTGCTCCAACACGCGGTAGATGGACAGATAGAGCGAGCGCCGCGGGTTGCGCTCGGCCATGCGGCGGGCGACATCACCAGTGATCTGCGTGGCGGCGTAGGCGTCGTTAAGCTTGAAGAAGATGGCCTGGCCGCGCGCGCGTTTCTTGGTGCCGGTGGCGATGTAGGAGCCGAACTCCTCGGGGGTCAGGTGCGATGCCACCAGGGATTCGGGCATCAGCGAGATATAGAGATGATTGGGGTGGCTCATGGCGGGGGTGGGGCTGGGAGCGCCGACCGATGTCGGCATCGGCCATCATCCTGCCAGAAAATGCAAACGGGTGCCGCGCACGGTTTGCGATGTGCCGTGCGCGAATTGCGCGGGCCGCCATGTGGCCAAAACCCCGCCGCGCTTTCGCGCGTGCGGCGGGCGAACCGGGCCCGGCCCATCAAAATTACCGATGTCGCGCATCAGGTTTATCAACTAACACCCGCGCCGTGAACCCGGCTAAAGTCGCGGGCATGCACTCCCCTCTCCTCCCCCGCCCCGGCCTCCGCCGCCTGCTCCTGCCCGCTCTCGCTGTCGCGCTCGCCTTCAGCCTCGCCGGCTGCGTCGGCATGTGGGGCCAGCGCCGCCACCACGAGTCCAGCAGCGTCGTCCAGTTCCTCTACCCCGACCAGGACCTACCCTTCGTGCAACCGGCCATTCCCACGCTGCGTCTGCCGCTGCGGATCGGCGTGGCCTTTGTGCCGGCGGGCTTGTCCGGCGGTCGCGGCTTCAGTCACATTCAGGCCAATTTCACCGAACTGCAGAAGACCGAGCTCATGCGCAAGGTGTCCGCCCAGTTCAAGACCCTGCCCTTTGTTCAATCCATCGAGATCATCCCGGCCACCTACCTGCGACCGGGCGGCGGCTTCACCAATCTCGACCAGCTGCGCACGATGCTCGGCATCGATGTGATCGCGCTGATCGCCTACGATCAGGCCCAGAGTTCGGACGACACCGAGGCAAGCCTGGCTTACTGGACCATCGTCGGCAGCTATGTTGTCCCGGGGCAGCGCAACTCCACCCACACGCTCATGGAGGCCGCGGTCTACGACATCCCCAGCCGCAGCCTCCTCTTCCGTGCCCCCGGCACGAGCACGATCCAGAATCACGCCACTCTTGTCCGCAACGCCCACGAGCTGAAAAAATCCTCCGCCGCCGGCATCGAGCAAGCCTCGGCCCAGATGACGGCGGCCCTCGCCCAGGAACTTGAACTCTTTAAGGTCCGGGCCCGGGAGGAACCGGCCACGGTCAAGATCGAGCACAAGCCGGGCTACACCGGCGGCGGCTCCCTGGATGCCGGTTTCAGCCTGGTGCTGCTCGTCCTGCTTGGCACGGCGGGGGTGCGCGCGGTGCAGGGCAAGCATCCCCATGCCCGCAAATGAACCAGACTGCTGGGCTGTGTCTCCGAACCCCGCTCTGCCATTGATGAAGACCCTGCGCGTTCCGCTGCTGCTGTTTGTCCTGCCCGCGGTGCTGCTGGCGTTTGCTCCCGCGCGACACGGGCTGGTCCTCCTTGATCGTTCCGCGGTGGCCGCCGGCGAGGTCTGGCGGCTGTGGACCGGGCACTGGGTTCATTTCTCCGCCTCGCACCTGGGCTGGAACCTCGCCGTGCTCCTCGCTGCCGGGACCTGGCTGGAGCGCCAACGCCCCGGCCTTCTGCTGCGTCACACCGTGATCGCCGCCCCGCTCATCGGTCTGGCTGTCCTCATCGGCGAACCGGCACTGCAGGCCTATGGCGGATTGTCCGGCCTGGCCACCAGCGTCGTCGTGCTGCTCGGCCTGCACCAGCTTCGCTCCGGAGGGGCCTCACGCTGGCTCTGGACAGGATTGCTTGCCCTTGTGGCGGTCAAAACGACGGGTGATGCCATCCGCGCGGAGACCTCGCTGGTCGCCTTTGCGCTACCCGGGGTGCGCCTCTCGACCACCGCCCACTTCGCCGGGGCGCTCAGCGCCCTCCTGCACGAGGGCCTGGGCTGCCTCCGTCGTTCGAAAATGACACCGCCGGGACCCGTGACGGGCTCCCGGCGGCAAGATTCCGGCTATTACCCCTAACAGCCAGAGGGACACACAAACCTACTAACACCCCCTTAATCGGCACGCGCCGACGCGGGCCGCGACTTTTTTCATTTTCCGCGCAAAAATGTAACAGAGCCCGGAAAATTACCCGCGGATGAACGCGGAAACCTCGCCCGCCTCACCCGTGCCGGCCCTTGAAGGTCAGCTCGGCCACGCCGCTCTTGTCGAGGCCGCCCAGACCCAGCGCCACCATCCGGTCGAACTGCGCCTTGGTCGCCTCCGCAAGCGGCAATTTCAGCCCGGCCTCACGCCCCAGCTGCGCGGCTATGCCCGAGTCCTTGGCGGCATGCGCCCCGGAGAAATAACAGTCGTGCGCCCGATGCTGCATGTCCTCGCCGTCCGTCTTCAGCACCTGCGAGTTGGCTCCGGTCTGCGCAAAAACCTCGCGCAGCAGGTCCAGGTCGAGCCCGAGCGCCGCCCCCAGCCCCAGGCCCTCGGCCAGACCCGCGGTGTTGATGTTCATCACCATGTTCACCAGCGCCTTCACCTGGGCGGCCTGCCCCGCGGGCCCGATGTAACGGGGCGTCGCGCTGAGTTTTTCCAGCACGGGCCGCACCCGCTCATACCCGGCCCGGTCGCCCCCGCACATGAGATAAAGCGTCCCATTGCGCGCCTGCGGGATCGAGGACGCCATGCAGCCTTCCAGCGACACCGCCCCCGCGGCCCGGGCCCGCCGCTCCACCTCGACATGGGTGGCGGGCGAAATCGTGGCGCAGTTGACGAACACTTTGCCCCGCGCCCCGGACAACAAGGAATCACCCGCCTCCGGAAACACCGCGAGTTGCGCGGCATCGTCGGTCACGACCGTGAAGATAATCTCGGCGGCGGCTGTCACCTCCGCCAGCCGGGTCACGGCCGTCGCTCCCAGCTCCGCCGCGAGCACCGCCGCGCCGGCCGAGTTCACATCGTACACCGCCGTGACGGGGTAACCACAGTCCTTGAGGCGGCGGGCCATGTTGGCCCCCATGCGACCGACCCCGACAAAGGCGATTTTTTCGTTCATGATAATTCAGGATTTCCGTGGGTGATAGTGAGGTTCAGACACTCGCTTAGTGAGCCCGGGCCTTTAGGGTCAGCCACGCCGCGGCATAGCGGCGGCCGAGTTCGCGGAAGCCGGGCGACTCGAAGTGGAGGACCTCCGGTTCCTCCGGCCGGCCGGGTAACCCTTCCGACGAAACCAAGGCGCATTGCGGGACCAAGCCGGGCAACTCGCGGATCGCCGCATTCACCGGTCCTTCATTCGGACAAAAGCGCCCGATCTCGCCGACGATCACCGGCACCTCCGGCGCGTCGAGGTCGGTCCGCAGCTGGGCGATGAAACTCTGGAATCGGGCCGCGTAGGTCGCCACCTTGTCCGGCGCGCGGTCCGACTCCCCCTGGTGCCAGAGGATGCCGGCGAGTTGCCCGTGCTTGCGCGCCTCCCGGGCGCGCGCCAGGGCATTCACGTAATGGGGCGAACCCGGCGCCCACTCGTCCAGGGCGCTGCCCCCGAAGGCCGCCGGGATGAGCCCGATGGCCTGGCCCGGGTTGGCCTCCGCGATGACCGCGCCGAAGGTCTTCCCCAGTCCGGTCCCGATGCGCTCGGGTTTGTCGAAATGCAGCGGGTCCACCGCCGGCACCCACGCCAGGTCCCGATTCAATACCCACACCCGCGGATGCGGCGCCCGGTCCTCCGCCTCGACCCGGCCGCGGCCGGCCATGTTGGACTGCCCGATGAGCAAAAAGAGCTTCAAGTCGGCGGGGACGGTTTCGGTGGCGACCAACGGCATGGCGGAAAAAAGCAGGAGCGCCGGCAGGACAAACACGGGGTGACGGGGCATGGGCGCAGTGTGGGCACGACCTGCGACGGCGCAAGCGGGCGCTGGCGGTGGGTGGAGGCCGAGATCAAGCTCTCCCGCTGGACTTCATCCCGGTGACCGCTAGCCTCCGCCCATGCTGATCCCCCGCCCGCGGCTCCTGCTGGCCGCCCTGTTCCCGGTGCTCGTCTTCGCCTCGGACCCCGCCTTCGACTCCTGGGTGGACCAGCTCACCACCGCGTCTATGCGAGCCGACCCGAGTGGGGCCACCCGCACGCAGTTCTTCACGGGCGCGGAGCAGGATGCCCTCGACCGGCAGCTCACCCCGATCACCCCCGCCTACCGGGCGGAGCAGCTGGCCTTTGCCCGTGACGCGCTGGCGGAGCTGGCGCGATTCGACCGCGCCAAGCTCGATCCCCAGCAGGTCGCCTCCGCACGCGTGATCGAGTGGGACCTGCAGGAACGCGTGAAGGCCGCACCGTTCGAGGACCACCGCTTTGTGTTCAACCAGTTCTGGGGCCTGCACGTGACGCTGGTCAATTTCCTCAGCCAGACCCACCCCGTCCGCCACCGGCGCGACATCGAGAACTACCTCGCGCGCCTCACGCTCGTGGCCGGGCAGATCGACGAGGGCGTGGCCCAGGCGCGGGAGGCAGCGACCCGCGGCTTCCTGATGCCCGACTTCATCACCCGGTCCGCGCTCGGCCAGTTCGACCGTTTCCTCGACGCCGAACCCGCCCAGAACGTGCTCGTCACATCGCTCGCCGAGCGCGCCGCGAAGCTCGCCGACCTGCCGGCCGACGACCGCACCGCCCTGGTCGCCGCGGCCACGCAAACCGTGCGCGAACAGATCATCCCCGCCTTCAGCCGCGCCCGGGCGCTGTTGCAGGAGCAATTGCCGCTCACCACCGCCGACGCCGGCCTCTGGCGCCTGCCGGGCGGCGAGGCCGCCTACGCGGTCCGCCTCGGCTATTTCACGACGACCAGCCTGACGGCGCGCGAGATCCATGAGACGGGCCGGCGCGAGGTCGCCCGCATCGAAGCCCGGATGGACGGCCTGTTGCGGGAACTCGGTTACAAGGAAGGTTCGGTGCGCGAGCGTTTCGCCCGTCTCAACCAGGACCTCCAACCCCCGCCGCGCCCGACCCGCGCCCGGCCCTCATCGCCCGCTACCAGGCGATCCTCGATGATTCCGTCCGCCGCGCCCAAGCCCTGTTCGACCTGCAACCCCAGGCCCCCTGTGTCGTGCAACGCGAGCCCGCCTTCACCGAGAAAACCGCGGCGGCCCACTACTCCACCCCGGCGCCGGATGGTTCGCGCCCGGGAACCTTTTGGGCCCCGCTGCCCGGACCGGTATTCAAGATCCTGAACATGCGGACGCTCACCTACCACGAGGCCATCCCCGGCCATCATTACCAGCTCGCCCTGATCCAGGAGATGCAGGACCTGCCCCGGTTCCGCCGCGATCGCATCTTCGGCGCCAATTCCGCCAACGCCGAGGGCTGGGCCCTCTACGCCGAGCAACTGGCCACCGAGCACGGCTGGTACGAGGGCGACATCCCCGGTTTGCTCGGCCAACTGGATGCCGAGCTGTTTCGCGCCCAGCGCCTCGTGGCCGACACCGGCCTCCACGCCATGCGCTGGACCCGTCAGCAGGCCATCGACTACGGGATCCCGCCGCACGAGGTGGACCGGTACACAGTCATCCCCGGTCAGGCCTGTTCCTACAAGATCGGCCAGCTGAAGTTCCTGGAGCTGCGCGCCAAGGCCCGGGCCGCGCTCGGCGACCGGTTCGATCTCAAGCAATTCCACAACACCGTGCTCCGCGCCGGGGTCGTGCCGCTGTCCGTCCTTGAGACCATCGTGGACGACTGGATCGCCACCACCCTCGCCCCGGCCGCCCGCCCCGCCTGAGCCCCCCGGAGGCGCCCCGGAGGGGGCGTGTCTTTCCCGTTGCGAAAACGGTCATCGCACACACGGTGCCTGCCTACCCGCATGAAACGTACCCTCTGTGCCCTGGCCGTCCTCGGCCTCACCGCCACCCTCCCCGCCCAGCCCGCCTTGAACAAGGATGTGGCCAAGATCTATGCCGAGATCTGCGCAAACTGCCACGGCGCACAGCTGGAAGGCGGTTCCGCCCCCTCCATGCTCGATGACCAGTGGTCCAGCGGCAACGGCGACGACGCGAGCATCGCCCGCATCATCTATGACGGCTCTCTCGAGAAGGGCATGCCCGCGTTCCACTCGCTCATGTCCGAGGGCGATGTCCGCGCGATGGTCATCTTCATCCGCGAGCAACGCGCCAACCACCAGCGCAGCCGCCAGGCCAAGACCGTGCCCACCGGGACCATCACCACCACCGAACACCCCTACCGCATCGAGACCGTCGCCACCGGCCTGTCCACGCCGTGGAGCATCGCCTTCCTGCCCGGTGACCGGGTGCTGGTGACGGAAAAGACCGGCCGCCTCCGGGTCATCGAGGGCGGCCGCCTGCTCCCGCAGGCCATCAAGGGCACCCCCGCCGTGCGTGATGACGGCCAGGGCGGCCTGCTCGAGGTCGCGGTGCACCCCGACTACGCCACGAACGGCTGGATCTACCTCGCATACTCCGACCCGGCCAAGAACGCCGCCGGCAAGGAGGTCAGCCTCACCATGCTGGTGCGCGGCCGGATCAAGGCCGGCGCCTGGGTCGACGAGGAGAAAATCTGGCAGGCCCCGATCGAGTTTTATCATCCCGGCGGCGGCGTGCATTATGGCTGCCGGATCGCCTTCGACGGCCAGGGCTACCTCTATTTCTCGCACGGCGAGCGTGGCCGCGGCCCCGAGGCCCAGGAAATCCGCCGGCCCAACGGCAAGATCCACCGCATCCATGACGACGGCCGCATCCCGGCGGACAACCCCTTCGTCAACACCCCCGGCGCCTTCCCCACGATCTGGACCTACGGCAACCGCAACCCGCAGGGCCTCGATTTCGACCCGCGCACCGGCATCCTGTGGGAAACCGAGCACGGGCCGCGCGGCGGCGACGAGCTCAACATCGTGCGCCGCGGCGCCAACTACGGCTGGAACACGATCACCTTCGGCATGAACTACGACGGTTCCCCCATCACCGCCGAGACCGCGCGCGAAGGCATGGAGCAGCCCGTAACCTACTGGGTGCCCTCGATCGCCGTCTGCGGCATCGATTTCTACGAAGGCACGCTTTTCCCGAAATGGACGGGCAACCTCTTCGTAAGCTCCCTCGCGCAGCAGGAGCTCCGCCGCCTCGTCATCGACGGCGACAAGGTCGTCAGCCAGGAGGTCATCCTCAAGGGCATCGGCCGTCTCCGCGACGTGCAGTGCGCCCCTGACGGCAGCATCTACGTGGCGGTGAACGATCCCGGCGCCATCATCCGGCTGGTGCCCGCAAACTAAGACCAGAGCCGAGCGAGACCGCCTTCGATCTCGCGGCCACCCTCACCCCGATCGGTCGCCCCGGCACTCCGGGGCGTAACTGACGGCCAGCGCCCGTAATCCATCATCCCGGCGGGGCGACCTGCCGCGGCCGGCACGACCGTGCCGGCTGGCATGCGCGTTTTGTGCAATTTTCGGAGCGCGGTGGATACTTTACGCGGCCGCCGCCCGCGACAGTTACTGTCGCCACCCTCGTGCTGTTCCAGCCCTAACCCCTCGGCACCCTTGTCGGCGGGCACGACTCACCCTCGTTCCCCGCCGCCCGCCGGGACGGACCTTCGGCACGCCCAAACCAACCCCATGAATACCCAATCCCCCCGTCCGTTGCTACGCTTCACCGCGGCCGCCCTCCTTCTGGGCGCGGCCGCCGTTGCCGCCGCCCAAACCACCCCGGCCGCCCCCAAGGAGGAGGTCGTCAACCTCCCGACCTTCACCATCACCGAGGAGCCGGTGAACCCCTACATCTCCAAGCAGGCGCTCTCCTCCTCCCGCGTCGCCATGGACCTGCAGGATATCCCGCAGACCGTCTCCGTGGTCACCAGCGACTTCATCCGCGACTCCATGAGCATGCGCATGCTCGACGCCGCCAAATATGTGACCCCGGTCACCGAATCGACCCTGCCCACCGGCGGCGACCGCTACACCATCCGCGGCTTCCAGGTGTCGCATGAATTTGTCGACGGCATGGAGATCTCCGGCGCCGACGGCTACAGCGCCGCGCTGATGAGCTACAACATCGACCGCATCGAGATCATCAAGGGACCCAACGCGATCCTCGTCCCCGGCGGCGCGGCCGGCGGCCAGATGAACCCGATCACCAAGTCCCCCATCATGAAGGACCAGGCCTCCGCCACCCTGGAGCTGGCCCAGTATGTCGGCAACTCCCTCAGCTTCGACGTCAACCGCATCGTCTCGCAGGACAAGGGCATCGCCGCCCGGCTCGTCGCCGCCCTGTGGAAAAACGACGGCTACTCGAACAGCCACTTCCGCGACGGCTGGATGATCGCCCCCTCGCTCTCGTGGCAGCTTTCGCCGGCCCACAAGTTCACCGTCAAGGCCGAGATCATGCAGAACGACGAGACCAACGGCACCTTCCTGCCCATCGACCCGAGTGTCGGCAGCGACGACTACGCCGTGATCGCCCGCGGTCTCCCGCGCGACTGGTCCTTCGGCAACAGCGATGATGTCCGCCACCGCGAGACCGAGCGCCTCACCTTCGAACTGCTCTCCGAACTCGGGCAGCACGTCAGCTCCCGCCTGATGTTCACCGCCAACCACGTCGTCCGCGAGGACCAGGGCGGCACCAGCGGCTCGATCAATGGCTTCTCGATCACCCGCAACCCGACCACCGGCAAATACGAGCCCGGCGTCGTCTGGACCGTGAACCAAACCGGCCCCATCGCCCTCCCCTCCTCGACCAACGTGCCGCTGGCCGATCCCAGCACCTACGTCTTCGGCCGCACCAACGGCAGCGACCACCTCTACTACAACGAGCTCCACCTACGCAACGACTACGCCATCAAGTTCGAGGGCACCGGCTGGAAATCCACGACGATCGCCGGCCTGGCGGCCAACGGCGTGAAGACCCACTGGAAGAGCTTCCCCGCCTACAACCGCGGCAACGTGGCCAACAACAACCTCGCCGCCATCACCTTCCCCGACTGGAACCACGCCGCCCCCTCCGCCCCGGCCAATGGACAGAACCGCAAGGCCAAGCAGACGGACGCCCAGTTCTTCGTCTTTGAGAACCTCGGCCTGTTCGACGACAAGCTGCTGCTCTCCGGCGGCGTCTCCCGCTTCTACGGTACCCTCACCCGCGTGGACACCAGCGGTATCCAACCGACGCCGTTCCCGAGCTATGACCTCGCCGACACCGCCACCAGCTACGGCGCGGTCTACAAGCCCATCAAGGAAGTATCCCTCTTCTACAGCCACAACACCTCGGGCGGCACGATGCCCGGCTCGCTCAGCGCCGGCAACGTGGCGCCCACTTTCCGCGCCTCCGTCGGTGACCAGGACGAGTTTGGGGTGAAGACCTCGTTCCTCGAGGGCAAGCTCACCGCCTCGTTTGCCTACTTCGACATCACCTCGTCGAACTATGCCGTGCCGAACAGCGAGTACTACGTCCTCGTCGCCCAGGGCAATCTCGCCGCGGCCAACGCGCTGCAAAACCCGCTCTACCTCGACCTCACCTCCAAGGGCTGGGAATTCGAGGGCAGCTACACCGCCACGGCCAACCTCACCGTCATCGGCAACTACACGTCCTACAAGATGCGCCAGCCCACCGGCGTGCGCCTCCGCGGCGTGTCGGACAAGAGCTACGGCCTGTATGCCGACTACCGCTTCAACGGCGGCGCGCTGAGCGGCTTCGGCGTGAATCTCGGCCTCGACTATCGCAGTGACCTCGTGGGCGAGAACGTCAACGCGTTCACCACCACCAAGCCGCTCGCCGGCGGCGTGCTCGTGCCCCAGCAGCCCAGCTTCAAGATCGCCCCCCGCACGGTCATGAACCTCGGCTTCACCTACCGGGCCAAGGACTGGACCGCCCGGCTGCAGGTCAGCAACGCCCTCGACAAGGACTACATCATGGGCGGCATCAACCGCAACGCCATGATGGTCGCCGAGCCGCGCAACCTGAAGGCCTCGGTCACCTACAACTTCTGATCTGGCGGCCCAGGCCCCCGCTTCGCGGGGGTCGATCCGGCCGGCACCAGCCCAGGTGCCGGCCTTTTTGTGCCCCGTCTCGGACTGGCCGAATCGACCGGGGCTCGTTTACCGCGGCCCCGCCCGCACCATGGGGGCGCTTCCACCCCCCCGCACTCCATGCTGCGTTACCTGGCCAATGGCCGCATTCGTTGGAAAAATGGCATGCGCTGCAACACGCGCACCAATTGGGAGTTCTATGCCGTGATCGATGGCCGCTGCGGCGTCATGTTGCGCGACGGCCAACGCCCGGTCCTGCAGGAACACATGTTCTGGGTATTCGCCCCGGGGTGCGCCCATGCCTGGGTCGACGACGGGCACCACACCTACCACCGCCTGTCCCTGCACTTCAGCAGCGTGCCCTTCCCGCTCGACGAGCTCGTCCAGCAGAACGGCGGCTGGCTCGCCCGCCCGCTGGCGGCGGCCGACATCACCCGTCTCCTGGCCATCGCCGGCGACCTCGAGCAACACTTCTGCGCCCCGGTGATCGCCAGCCCACTGCATTTCCAGCGCGGGCTCATGGAGCTCGCCCTGCTCCTGCTCGAGGGCCACCGCCGCGCCGCGGAGCCGATGGCGCTGACCGACGTGGCCTCCTTCCGCGTCGAGCGGGCCCTGACCTGGTATACCGAACATCTCGGCCGCAATCCCTCGGTCAAGGAGGTGGCGGAAGTCGTGCACGTCTCGCCCAGCCACCTGCGCCGGCTGTTCGCCGAGGTGCGGCAGGCCAGCCCGAAGGAACTTTTCCGCCGTGTCCGGCTCGAGAAGGCGCAGGATCTCCTCGGCCGCACCAACCTCACCCTGGATGAGATTGCCCGCCGTTGCGGCTACACCACGGCCAGTCATTTCTGCCGCGATTACAAGGCGGTACACCGCTTCACCCCCTCGACCTGGCGCCGCCGGCTCATCGACCGCTTCACCCGCCCGCTCCCCGCCGGGATCGTGCCCGTGCGCGAATTCAGCGCCCGCCCCGGTGAACGCCGCCTCAAGGCCTGATCCGGATCAGGCCTTCATCGCGGGGGGCTCGCGCTCCTCGCTCTGTTCAATGAGGTCGAAGGAAGTGATGGCCGTGAGATGCTCCCAACCCGGCTCGGTCTTCACCTTGGCGTTGAAGGCCGCCACCCGGTCGTTCCAGCCGATTTTCCGGGAATGCTCGTTCCAGACCAAGGTCTGCATGCGGTTCGGCCGGAGCCCGGTGGTAAAAATCCACTCCGCGACGTCGCCGTCGGCCCGCCCGGCCGCCACCTGCGCCGCGACGTCGGCAAAAGCCACGCCGAGAAAACCGCAGAGCTGGCCATCCAGGCCGATGGAGAGGCCGTAGTTGCGATGGTAGTGCTCCGGCAGCGCGCCCGACTGCATCAGCCGGATCTTGTCGAGCATGCGCCCCAGATGATGCAGGCCGCCGACCGACTTGTCGTAGGGGGAGCGGAGACCGGCAACGCGGGGCATGGACGGTACGAAACCAGCCGGCCGGGAGGGCGCGACGCTATTTTTGCGGCCGGTCAGAGGTCTGCCAACCGCACCTTGGCCGTGCCTTCCATCGCCTTGCCCTGCGCCAGGGCGGGCAGGTAGAAGACCTCGCCCAAGGCCGCCAGCGCGGCTGGATCGTCGAGTTGCAGGCTGCAGGCCTCGTCGATGTAGGCGCCGAGCAGCGCGCCCTCCGGGGAAATCCGGACGTGGAGCGTGCGGTTGAGCTGGTCGAGGCTGAATTGCTGGCGGAGTGCCCGGGGCAGCGTGCCCGGCACGGGGGCCGCGGGCACCGTTGCCCCCTTGTGCATGCCCAGGTGATCGATGAGAAGGTATTGGTGCGCCTCCGTCCGGCTCAGCTCGACCCGCTTGGGCGACACATTCGTGGCAACCTCCCGGCCGCGATTGTAGACGTGCACCTCGGAATCGAGGTATTTGAAACCGACCGGCAGGCCCCCCTCGCGAATGCGGATGTATTTCGGCTTCGGTCCGATCGGCTCGAGGGCCTTGGCGTGGATGAGCAGGCTATCCTGGCCGGGCTTGGCCCCGCGCTCCAGGAACTTGAAGAGGATGACCACATAGGGTTCCTCCAGCTCGACCGGTGAGGAGATCTTGAAGGCCACCTCCATGGCGTCGTAGTTGGCCTCGTCGAGCTCCTGCATCATGCGGTGCGCCTGCTGGCCGGTGTTGTACCGGTCCTGGCCCATCGACGCGTTGGCCATGTCGAACTGGCGCATCGCATCGTCCAGCCGGCCCTGCGCGGCATCCGCGGCGCCTTGGGCGGCGGCGGCCCCGGCACCGCCGGCGGCGCTGGCCGCCGCCCCGGCGGACAGCGAGGCCCCCAGCGAGGCGCTGATCATGGCCCCATAGGCCAGATCCTGCACGGCGGCCGCCCCGCCCGCCGCCCCTGACTCCCGGTCGAATTTGTGCCGCGGATCGTTCGCGGGCGTGTAGCCCGGACCGGCCTCCAGGCCGTCGAGCTGCGCGGCGGCGGCCGTGAGCTTAAGGCCGTAATCCACCTTGATGCCGGTCTGACGCCGGTGCGTCGGCACCAGGAATTCCTTCTGACCGATGCGGATCTTGAGCTCGCTGCCGATCACATCCCGCACCCGATAGTACTTGCTGGACCGCTCGACATCCAGGTCGGCACCCATGAAGAGGACGTACGGCTTGGGCTCCCCGGTATCGGCCGGCACCGGCTTTTTTTTCACCGCCGCGGGCAGCGCGGGCAGCAGACAAAGGCTGAGCAGGGCGGGCCGGAGGAGGCGAAAAGGGGTGGAGGCATTCATGGTGGGAAAAACTCAGAGGGCCAGTTCGGCGACGCGCACCCGGACGACTCCTTCCATCGGCTTGCCCGCCGCGACGGCCGGTATGAAAAAGGCCCCGGCCAGCGCCGCGTTTACCGCGGCGTCGGGCTGCGGCAGGCTGGCGGCCTCGTCGACAAAAACGCCCAGCAACTTCCCTTCACGTGAAACCCGCACGTAGCACACCCGGTTCAACTGGTCCGGCTCCAGCCGGCTGCGCAGGCCGGGGGGCAAGCTGCCCGGCACCGCGGCGGCCGGCACCGTGTCTTTCTTGTGGGCCGCGAGATGTTCGATCACCAGGTACTCGCGGGCCTCGTCTCGACTGAGCTCCACCCGTTTCGACGACTCGCTGGTGGCAACCTCCTGGCCGCGGTTGTAAATGTGCACTTCATGGCGCAGGTATTTGAAACCGACCGGCATGCCGCCCTCGCGCATGTGGATGAATTGGGGCTCGGGGCCGATGGGATCCAGCGCCTTGGCGTGGATCAAGGTCGCCGTCTCGCCGGGCTTGGCGCCGCGCGGCTGGAAATCCACCACGATCACCATGTACGGATCGTCCAGCGGCTCGGGCGACGAAACCAGGAAAGAAACCTCCATCAGGTCGTAGTTCCCCTCGGCCAGCTCCAGGGCCAGTTCGTTCTGCATGCCCGGGATCGACACGTAATCGTTCGAGCCCAGCAGCTGGTTGAGGGGCACCTGCGCGGTTTTTTCCAGATCGATGATGTCCTCGTACTGCTTGCGAAACTCAGGAAATCGGACCTTGGAGAGTGAGTCCTCGGCTTCGGCTTGCCGCGCCGCACTCCAATTGCGGGCCATCTCGGCGCCGCCCTGGGCGCCGGACCGGGCGTTGTATTTGTGCCGGGGATCGGCCGCGGGCGTGTAGCCGGCGGCGCCTTGCATGGCGTCGAGCTTCACCGACAGGGGGGCGAGCTTCAACGCGCGCTGCACCTTCACGTTATTCCGCGCCATCCGGGTCCGCACAAACGTCTTCTCCCCTTTCTGCCGGATGATGAACTCGCTGCCATCGACGTCCTCGACGTCATAGTACCGCTTGCCCTGCTGCACCGAGAGGTTGGCGCCCATGTAGAGCACGTGGGACTTGTCCGCCGGCGGGGCGGCCGCCGGCTCGACCTCGGCCGTCGCACACACGTTGGCCGCTCCGCCCAACAGGAGGGCGGCCAGACCAAGGCGGGCAACGGCGGGGTTCATGGGGTGGCGGGGGTTTCGTCCGGAATGAGGGCGCGGACGCGGGCGAGGTAATCGGCGACTTCGTCGGTGTGCTCGAGGCTCAGAGCTTTGCGGAGGTGTTCGACACTGCGGGGATAGTTTCGGTTCCGAAGCTCGAGGTTCGCCAGCTCGAGGCTGGCCCGATAGGTGGCCTCGGGCACCCGGCTGGCGGCCTCAAAGACGAAGGCCGCGCGGATGTCGTCCCCCTCGCCCACATGCACCGCGCCAAGCGCCAGCAGCGCCGCACCATTCATGGGTTCGTCAGCGAGCACCGTTTCCAGGTCCCGCCGCGCCTTGGCCCAGCGCTGGGCCGCGCGGGCGATCTGGGCCTGGACGAGCAGCCGCGTGACGCGGCCGGCCGGGGTGAGGGTGGCGGGCAGGGCCTGCAGCGCGGCGAGCGCCTCGGCCGGCCGGCCCGCGGCGGCGAGGGACCGGGCGAGGCGGATGAGCTTGTCCTCCCCGGTGGCGGGCGCGAGGGGGACCAGCTTCGTGTAGATGGCCAGGGCCTCGGCGTGCAGGTTTTGCTCCGCATACAGGTCGCCGAGCAGGATGAGTTCGTCGGGGCTGGCGGCGCCGACGCCGGCCGCCAGTTCGAGCACGGTCAGGGCCTCGATCCGGCGGTTGTCGGTGAGCAGGACGTTGGCGAGGATCAGCCAGAAGCGGGACTCGCCGGGCCGGGTCTTGATCAGCGTCCGGGCGATGGCCTCCGCCCGGGCGAGCTGCCGCCCTTGCACGCAGAGCCGCAGCAGGCCCTCCTGCCAGTCGGCGTTGCCGGGGTCGCCGCTGAGCGCCTGCATGTAGGCCACCTCGGCGGCGACCAGGTTGTTCTCCTTCTCCAGACTATAGCCGAGCAAGCCGTACGTGGTGGGATCGCGGTCGCCGAGCGAGACGGACTTCGAAAACGCCTGCACGGCGTCGGCAAAGCGGTCGGTCGAGTAGTAGAGCACGCCGAGGTTGTTCCAGGCGCGGAGGAAGGTCGGGTAGCGTTCCACCGCCTTCTTGTAGCTGGCCTCCGTCTTCTCGTTTTCCCCGGCGGCGTAATAGACATTGCCGAGGATGAACTCGAAGGCCGGGCTGGCTTCCTCGCCGCCGCTGATCATGCCCTCGAGCAGGCGCAGGGCGAAGGTCGGGTTGGTGCCGAGCATGTTGACCACCTTCTCATACAACGCGTACTCCTCGGCGGTCATCTCCGGTTCGCGCTCCTTCAGGAACGAGGAGGACTCGTTGATGATCCGCTTCGGATCCAGCGCCGGGGCCTTGGCCGCGCGGCGGGCGAAGGCGTTCTGGATGTTGGAGGCATCGAGCAGTTCGGTGTCGGTCTGCGCGGCCAGCAGGACGGGCAGCAGGAGAAAGGGAAGCAGGTGGCGTGATCTCATGGCTCAGTAGGAGTCGAAGGGGGAACCGCCGGACCAGACGACGCGCACGTTCTGCTGCACGAGGCAGCGGACCTTGCGTCCCTTCTTCATGGCGGGGCTGAAGACCCAGGAGTGGCTGATGTCGTAGAGGATGATCTTGTCGAAGTGCTCGTTGCCCGAACCCTGCAGCACGCGCACGTTGCTGACGGCGCCGCGGGTATCGATGAGGATGAGTACGGAGATGCGGAGGGTGTCGGCGTTGCCCCGCACCACCGGCGGGATGTACGGCTTGGGCCGGGATACCACCAACGGGCGCTGGTCGACCTCATGCTGCTGGAAGACGCGGGAGAAATCGCCGGTGAGCTCGGTGCGCGGCTTGAACTCGGTGTAAAGCTGCGCGGGCTCGATCTTCGCCGCGGGGGCCGTGCTGTTGGTCGGGAGGAGCGTGGCGAGATCCGGCGGGACCACCGCGATGCGCACCGGGCTGTCCGTGGCGCTGACCTCCAACCCCGCAAACGGGGAGCCTGACACCGCCACCGGTGGGGTCTCGACCGGCCGCGGCGGCGGGGTCTCCAACGGCACCGACATGGCGCGCATCTCGGCGAGATCCGCCTCCTCCGCGGGCGCCTCGGTGGCCTCAAAGTGGGCGACGCCGAGGAAGAGGGCCAAGGTGACCGCCAGGCCCAGGACCACGCTCAGCGCCTCCGCCGCCGCGTTGGCGACGGCGCTCTCCGGAGGCGGCAGGGTGACGGTCTCCGCCATGGCTCAGGGCCCTTCCGCCTTGGCGGTGGCGAACTGCACCTGCTGGATGCCGGAACGTTTCGCCTCGGTGTAGACCTGTGCGAACACCCCCAGGTCCGAGGCGGCGTCGCCGCGCACGATGAGCGAGGGCGAGCGGCCCACCGCGGCCTGCTTGAGCACGGCGGCGACCTGGTCGGTCCGGATCTCCTGCCCGTCGAACCAGATGCGGTTGTCCGCGGTGATGGCGATGAGCAGGGCATTCTGGTCGCTGCTGAGGGCGCCGATCACGTCGGGCTTCTGCACCTCGACGCCGGGGTCGTTCACGAACGAGCTGCTGACCATCAGGAAAATCACCAGCACCATGATGCAATCCACCATCGGCACCATGTCGATGTGCGTGGTCTCGAACCGGTGCTGACCCTGGGCGCGGCGGATCATGGGCGGCCTCCTGTCGGGACCGCGTGCCGTTCGAGCCGGTTGACCGTCTGCACCTGGCTGTTGACCTCGCGGTGGGCGAGGTAGACCAGCAGCATGGCCGGGATCGCGACCGTCAGGCCCGATTCCGTCGCGGCCAGCACCTCGGAGATGCCGCTCGCGAGGCCCTCCATGGATTTTTCGCCGGCCGCGGCCGAGAGGCTCTCGAAGGTCTTCTCCATGCCGCTGACCGTGCCCAGCAGGCCGAGCAGCGGCGCGGCGGCGATCATCGGCCCGATGGCCGCCCGCTGGCGGCGGAAGGATTCCCGCGCCTCGGTCTGCAGGCTATGGCGGGCGGCCCGGGACAGGGGCTGGCGCAGTTGCCGGCGCAGCCGCCACAGGGAAAACAGCAGCCGGAAGCACCGCGAATAGAGCACGACCGACAGCGTGATGATGACCGGCATCACCCATCCGCCCCGGTCGATCAACTGGAGCAGGGCGTTCACCGGGCCACCTCCGCCGGGGTGAGGCCGCTCTGGGCCGAGCTGGCCGCCGTGACAAACTCCAGTGCCTGGCGCTCGAGCCGCGCCATGTTCTTGTTGATGCGGTGGGCGAGGAAGCCGTGGACGACGAGGGCAGGGATGGCCACGGCCAGACCCAACTCGGTCGCCACCAGCACCTCGGAGATGCCGCTGGAGAGTTTGGCCGCGTTGCCCGTGCCGAAGACGGTGATGAGGGTGAAGGTCTTGACCATGCCCACGACCGTACCCAGCAGACCCATGAGCGGGGCGGCGGTGGCGATGACCGCCAGCAGGGGCAGCCGGCGCTCAAAGTGCAGCCGTTGGCCGAGCAGCACGGCCTCGAGGCGTTCCTCAAGGATGTTGACGGGGGCGTCGAGGTGCTTGAGGCCCTCGGCAAAGATCTCGCGCGTGGTGCGGCTCAGGCCGCCCACCGCCGCCTGCGCCTCGGCGCGGGCCCCGCTGGCGACCGCCCGCAGACACGCCGGCACGCGCGCCGAGCCGTCCACCCGCATGGCGGCGACGTCGATGAACTTGTGGATCATCAGCAGCAGCGCCACGAGGCCGACCAGCACGATGGCAAAGGCCACCTTGCCGCCCTTCGCGATGTGCTCGAGCACGGTACCCCCGGTCTGCTGGAGCCGGAGGGCCTTGCCGCCGGATGAATCGACCGGCAGCGAGCCGAGGCGGCCCGCAAACAGCGCCGCGCTTTCGGCGGCCGACCATGCGGCCTGAGGATAATAGACCGGCTGGCGGGAGCCTTCGCGCAGGCGCACGGCGCCCGCCGGACCGCCGGCCGCCGGTTGAAAGAACACTTCGGGGCCGACGAAGGCCAGGGTGCCGTCCTGAACCAGATTGTCGGCGGCGTTCATCGCGCGGCCGGCCACGAGCTGGCCGCCCAGCGCGCGCTCGGTGCGCTCCAGCAGGAAGCCCGCGATGTCCAGCGCGGCCGGTCCACCCGTGCCCGCGGCGGCCGCGGTCTCGAGGGCCTGTTGCAGTTCCTGCAGGCGTTCCGTCACCAGGCCCTCACCTCCCGGCGGCAGGCCCTCGGTCAGGGCCTTCAGGGCGTCGCCGGCGAGGGTCGTCACGTAGGCCCCGGTCTTCCGCACGTCCTCGATGTCGCGCAGGATACGACGCTTGGTGGCGACGGACTCCTCCTGCCCCGTGGTCAGGCGGATGGCCTCCCGCTCCAGCGTGATGATGCGGTCCTCGGTCGCCCGCAGCTCCTGGAGCAGCGGGGCCTTCTCGCCCGCGATGCGTTCCCGCGTACGGTTCAGCTCCTCGTTGGCCTGGCGGAGCCGGTTTGCGTAGTCGGTCGCGGCGCGTTTGAGCGCATCATCGAAATTGTCGGCGCCCGCGAGACCGGTCAGCAAGGTGCACGCGAGCAGGGCGGAGAAAAAGTGTTTCTTCATGGCCGGGTTCAACGGGCGGGTTTGAGCCGGGCGGGGATGGAAACAAACTGGGGGTCGGCCTCGTCGAGGCGGATGGCCATCAGGGTGGCGACGGCCGGCGCGGCACCGGGCAGCGGTTCCCACTGCCAGCGTTCGGTGCCGGGCGTGCCCAGCCAGGCCTTGCCGGCGGCCCGGTCGAGGGCGTAGCCCTGGCCCAGGCCCCAGTAGATCACGTCCACCGCCTTGGGGCCGGCCTCCCCCTCGAGCGTGAGCACCTCCTCGCCGTGCGTGAGGGTGTGGTTGAACTGGGCGCAGCGGTTGAGCACCGTCATCACCAGCTGCATGCGCTCAGCGGGACTGGCCGCCGGGTTGGCGAGACTCCGGTACGACATCTCCAGTGCGTCGGCCAGGCGGGGGGGGAGCAACGGGCGGAGCCGGACGATCTTCTCGGTCAGCGCGATCAGGCGGGTTTCGGTGGCCTGCAGGCTTTCGCGTGAAGTGGTGAGCTTGGCGTTCAGCGCGGCTTGTTCGGCGCGCTCCTCGGCGGTGACGGCGAGCAGGTGATCCCGGCGGTCCTGCAGGCGCTCCGCCCGCTCCTTCAGGGCGTTGAGGGTGGAGCCGAGCATCGCCCGGTCCTGCGTCCACGCGGTCTCGAGGCGCACGGTCTCGGCGCGGGTCTTGACCCACTCCGAGGCGGTTTTCCCGACCTCCTGAATCGGATCGGCGGCGCGAGCCAGGCCGGCGGCGAGCAGGCCGGCACAAAAAAACAACGGTCCTCGGACCAGACGGTGGAGTGAGGCTGGGATGGGCATGGGGTCCTCGACGAGGCACCCACACGACAAAGCGCAGGCGCTTGGGGGGTTGGGAAAGCGCCAACAGAGCACTCCCATGCGCCGGGGGAGTCAATTTGGAACGCCCCCGTCCATCCGTCACACGTTAGACCGAATGAAGGGTGATGGGCGCGCAACCCGACAATCGGTTTTCCTTTCGCGGACTTTCGTGCATCGAGTCTTCCATGCAATACCGCCCCTTCGGCCGCCATGGCATCCCCTGCTCGGAGATTGGTTTCGGCGCCTGGGCCATCGGCTCCCACTGGGGGGCCCAGGCCGACACCGATTCCCTCGCCGCCCTGCACCGGGCGCTGGATCTCGGTTGCACGTTCATCGACACCGCCGCCGGCTACGGTGACGGCCACAGCGAAAAACTCATCGCGCAGGTGCTCCACGACCGCCGCGCGGCGGGCAAGACGGCCCGGGTCTTCGTCGCCACCAAGACGCCACCCGCCGCCGGCCCCTGGCCACCCTCACCCTATTGCCGGGCCGAGGACCGCTACCCGGAGAAATACCTGCGCGAGAACATCGCGGCGCGGCTCGCGAATCTAGGCACGACCAAGCTCGACCTGCTCCAGCTGCATACCTGGACCCGGGCCTGGAACCGCGACCCCGTCCCCTTCAAGATCCTCCGCCAGCTCCAGCAGGAGGGTCTCGTCGGCCTCATCGGCGTCTCCACGCCCGAGCAGGATCAGAACAGCGTGATCGACCTGATGCGCGGGGGCTGGATCGATTCCGTCCAGGTGATCTACAACCTTTTCGAGCAGGAACCCGCCGCCGAGCTGCTCGACGTCGCCGCCGAGCACGGCGTGGCGGTCATCGTGCGCGTGGCCTTCGACGAGGGCGCGCTCACCGGCAAGTTCACCGCCGCCACGACTTTCGGGCCCGACGATTTCCGCGCGAGCTACTTCGCCGGCGACCGCATCGGCCGGGCCGTGGCCCGCGCCGACGCGATCAAGCCCGACCTGGCGGGCACCGGCTACACCCTGCCGCAGGCCGCGCTCAAGTGGGTGCTCGCCCATCCGGCGGTCTCGACCGTGATTCCCGGCATCCGCAGTGTCGCCCAGGCTGAGGCCAACTGCGGCGTGAGCGACCTGCCCGCGATGCCCGCCGCCCTGGTGGAAAAACTCCGCCGCCACAACTGGCGGCGCGGCGTCTGGTACGGGGGCAAATAAACCGCCGGCCCGCACCCGCAGCCCATGAATCCCTTCGCCCTGCTCGCCCCCCTCTTTCTCGCCCTCGAGGTCTGGCAGCTCGTGCTCAGCGAGCGTTACCTGGGCGTGAAGCAGATCCGCGTGAACGCCGATCCCCGCGCCCTGCCCATGGCGGGTTGGATGGCGGCCGGCTGGGCGGGCGGGCTGCTCGCCTATTATGTCTGGATGTTCACCCTCCTGCTCCACCCGGTCGGCCGCGCGCAGGGCGTGGTCCTGCTCGTCGTCACCGCCCTGGGCTACGCGGTCCGCACGACCTGCAGCCTGAAATGGGTGCTGGTCGTCCTGACGTTCGAAGGCTCCGTCCGCATCGGCATGCTGATCTCGCTGTTCGGCAGCACCTGGCGCCGCCTGATGATGTGAGCAGGAGGGCCGCTTCGCCCGCCAGCTTCCCGACTGATCTTGGGGCCACGGCGGCCTCGCCGTGGACGCCCTACCCCCGCGGTCCCGGCTCCGGCTGCGACTGGGCGAAAAAATCCTGCGCCGCCGCGAGCAGCTTGCCGTACTGGCCGTAGTCACCCGCCCACGAGTTCGGCACGCAGATCCGCTTGATCACCCCGCGGCCCACGCGGTCGGGCGCCTCGCCGTCGGGCGTCAACTCCAGCGTGAACTTCGGATCGTGGGTGTGCACCACATAGTGCCGTGCGCGCCCCTGGCGTTCCCGGTCAATCCGCACGAAGTGGGGGAAGTTCATCGCTGAGCCGCAGCTTGCCGCGGCCGGCCCGCCGCTCAAGGCCCAACTGGACCGGTTTAGCCTTGAGCCAACGGCCTCCTCCGGCGAAAACCTGCCTGCGCGCGACTCGCCCTATGAATCTCGACCCCGCCCCCCGTCCGTCCAAGCTGGTTTACCTTTCGATTGATGCCGGCTTGTTGGTCACCGCCCTGATCATCGTTTATTTCGCGAAGGATCCCTACGCCCCCCTGCCCTTCGTCAGCGCCGTGCTCTGCGTCGTGCTCGCCGCGATCATCGGCCTCGTTCCCTTCCTGATCGAATACGCCGCCGACTCCGCGGAATACGTGCAGGCCGAGCGCGGCCGCGTGGCCGAGCAGGTGCAGCGCCTCCACGCCGCCGGCGAGAGCCTCGCCCGCGCCGCCGCCCAGATCAAGGCCGTCGAGGAGGCCGTGCACAAGACCGCCCATGCCGCCGAGAACCTGCCCTACCGCATGCAGGAAAAACTCGCCGAGTTCAACGAGGCCCTCGCCGCCAAGGACAATGACGATCGCGAGGCGCTCGAGCGCGAGCTCGAGGAATTGCGCGCCGCCAACTCCACCGCCCTCAAGGCCGCCGCCGACAAGATTGCCAAGGCCACCGCCGAGTGGACCGCCCTCGAGGCCGCCAGCCGCAAGTCACTCGACGCCGCCCACGATACTTCCACCAAGCTCACCGACCGCCTCCACGCCGCCCTGGGCCAGCTCGATGCCCGCGTCGCCGACCTGAACAAGGCCGCCGCCGCGGTGCCGGTAAAGGCGGTCTCTGAACGCCGCGAGGCACCGCCGCTTCCGCCGGAGCCCGTCGCCGAGACACCCACCCCCGTGGTCGTGGTATCCTCGCCGGAAGCTCCGGCCGCCCGCCCTGAGCCCGTCGAAGGGGCCCGCCCTGAGCCCATCGAAGGGGTCATCGAATCCGTCACTTTCAGCGAAACCACCGGCAAACCGGCCAGCGAGGAAACCAAGCCGAAGAAGCCCCGCGCCCCGCGCAAGCCGAAGCCCGAGGACACTCTCGCCGCCCTGTCCGCCGACCCCGCTCCGACTGAATCCGGGCCCGCCGCCGCGGCGGACGAGGAGCCGGCCTCCATCGCGGAGGAAGCCCCCGCCAAGCCCGAATCCTCCGCCTCCTCCGATGGCGCCACCCGCCTGCTCGTCACCGCCTACATCGGCATTGGCAACAAGCTCTACCTCCGCGGCGAGGGCCCGGGGCTCAGCTGGGACAAGGGCGTGCCCATGCAATTCGTCTCCATCGGCAAATGGGGCTGGGCCTCGCACGACGCCACCGGTCCGGTGAAGTGCAAACTCTACAAGAACGACGACACCGCCGCCCTCTCCGGTGAGGTCACCCTCGAGCCCGGCCAGCACGTCGAGGTCACGGCGCTGTTCTGAGTTCCGGCTGTAGCGGCGGTCTATGACCGCCGTGAGGCACGGTCCTCGCTCGCAACGACGGCCATAGACCGCCGCTACAGCCAGGAGCACCCCCTCAATAATGCGGCGGGCGCTCGTCCGGCGCCTCGCCGGTTTCGGTTCCGCCCGCGGCGCGGGTGCGCAGCACGACCACTTCCTGCCGCAGCTTCGCCAGCTCATCCGCCAGCTCCAGCATCACCTTGTCCTGTTCCGCCTGGTGCCGGTGCAGGTGCGCGTAACGTTCTTCCAGTCGGGTGATGCGGTCGAGATCGGCCATGGACCGGACAATGTGCATTGCCGGACCGCACTCAAACCCTAGTTTCCCCCGCATGCGCCGCGTCCCCCTCCTTCTGCTGCTCCTCGCCAGCCTTGGGCTCATTTCCTGCACGACGCCCGGGACCGGTCCCGCCGCAGGTCCGCTGATCCTGGTCTCCATCGACGGTTTCCGGTGGGACTACCTGGAGAAATACGACGCGCCCGTGCTCCGTCGGCTGGCCGCCGCCGGCGTGCACGCGCGCCGGATGACGCCGAGCTTCCCCTCCAAGACCTTCCCCAACCACTACACGATCGTCACGGGGCTGCGGCCGCAGCGCCATGGCATCGTGGCCAATAGCTTCTACGATCCCGCGCTCAACGACACCTTCGGCATGCCGCGCAAGGAGGAGGTCTGGTGGTCGGGCGGCGAGCCCCTCTGGATCACCGCGGAAAAGCAGGACGTGCGCACCGCCATCTATTTCTGGCCCGGTTCGGAATCCTCCCTGCAGGGCCGGCGCCCGACGCAATTCCAGCCCTTTCAAAAGAACCGGCTGACCACCGAGCGCGTGGACGGGGCCCTCGCCTGGCTGGACCGGCCCGCCGCCGAGCGCCCGCGCTTCCTCGCCCTGTACCTTGAGCACCTCGACATCGCCGGCCACGCCCACGGGCCCGACGCGCCGGAGACCGCCGCCGCGGTGAAGGAAGCCGACGATGCCATCGCCCGGCTGCTCGCGGGTCTGGAAAAACTCGGCCTGCGCGATTCCGCCAACCTTGTCATCGTCTCCGACCACGGTATGTCCGCGGCCAGCCCGGACCGCGTGGTGTTCTTCGAGGATTTGATGGACCTGTCCCTCGTCTCGGTCGAGGCCGCCGGCCCGTACGGCGGGGTGCGGCCCAAAGCCGGCGTGGACCCCGCCGCCCTCGTCGCCTCGATCCGCGCCCACGCGCCGCCGCAGGTGCAGGTCTATCGGCGCGAGGACATGCCCGCGCGCCTGCACTACAACCACGGCGACCGCGTGCCGCCGATCCTGCTGCTGATGGACGATGGGTGGAGCATCGAGCAAAAGCCCGGGTGGCCGGCCTTGCGGGCCCGCTATTCCAAGGGCAACCACGGCTGGGACCCCGCCCTGCCCAGCATGGGCGCGCTGTTCATCGCGACGGGCCCGGCCTTCCGGCGGGGCACGCAACTCGCGGACGTGGACAACGTGGACGTGTACGACCTGCTTTGCGCGGTGCTCGGCATCACGCCGGCCCCGAACGACGGTACCACCAAACTCACCCGCGCCGCCCTGCGGCCCTGAACGGTTACGGGTTTACCCGGCGGACCTGCGGATAGGGCGGCGGCTCCACCCCGAGATCCCGCATCTGAGGCACGATGACCCGGTCGTAGCAATCCGGGCACACGCCATGGCTGAAACTGGCGCCGGTCTGCCGGCCGATGTACTCCTCGACCTGACTCCAGTAATTCTGGTCGTCCCGCAGCTTCCGGCAGTACCCGCAGATGGGGATGATCTCCTCCAGCTGGCGCACCTGCGTGGCGTAGTTCAGGATGCGCTCGGCCACGTGCAGTCGCGCCTTGAGCTCGGCCACCTTGGCCGGCTTCGCGAGAAAATCGTCGACCCCCGCGCTCATGGCCTGATCCAGGTTCTCCCCACTGGCCGACAGGTTCGAGAGCAGGATGAAATAGGTGTACTCGCCCCCCGTCCCGCGGATGCGCCGGCAGAGTTCGAGGCCATCGAGTCCGGGCATCATCCAGTCGCTGATCACGACGCGGGTCGGCGCCTGCTGGAACTGCGTCCAGCCCTCGAGCCCGCTCATCGCGAGGGTCGGCTCATGGCCCAGCACCTTGAGCGAGGCCGACAACAACGTGGCGGCAATGGGGTCGTCCTCGACAATTTGGATTCTCATGGGACGGAAGGCGGGCGCAGGGCGCGCAAAGCGTCCTGTACCAACTGCCATTGCCGGTCAAGTCCCGAGCCATGCCCGTCGGCGGCCGCCCAGTCGCCTGCGTGCGCCGCCTGCTCAAGCCCGAGCAGCAGCGCCCGCAGCGGCCCGGCACCCAGGCTGGCCGCGCTGCCGGCGAGTCGGTGGGCCAGCGAGGCCACCTCAGCGGCGTGGCGGGCCTCGAGCTCGCTCCGCAACCGCCCCAGGCTGGGCGGCATCTCCTGGAGAAACTTGTCCGCCAGCAGCTCCAGCAAGGTCTCGCCCGGCCGGGTCCCGGGCAGCGCCCGCAGCTCCGCCAGCTGGCCCGCATCCAGGATCGCCGGTGCCGCCACCGGTGGCGCATTCTCCGGGGTGGCCAGCGTGACCGCCACGCCGTAGCGCTGGAGCACCACCTGCAGTGCCTCGAGCCGCAGGGGTTTGGACAGATAATCATCCATGCCGGCATCCAGGCACTTCTGCCGGTCCCGGGCCTGCGCATGCGCCGTGAGCGCGATGATCGGCACGCGCTCGCGGGCCGACCCGGCGGCCCCGGCCCGGATCTGGCGCGTCGCCTCATAACCGTCCAGCCGGGGCATCTGGCAGTCCATCAACACCAGTGCATAATGCTCCCGGGCCAGTTGGCCGATGGCCGCCTGCCCGTCACCCACAATGGTATGGGCCACCCCCATCTTGCCCAGCAGCAGGCGCATCACCAGCTGGTTGGCCTCGTTGTCCTCGGCCACCAGAATGCGCAGGGTCGCCGGTAGGTCGGCCACCGGCGCGGCGGGGGCCGGCAGGGCCGGGCCCGGCGGCGGCATGGCCAGTTCCAACTCGACCCAGAACACCGAACCCCGGCCCGGCTCGCTCTCGACACCGATGCGGCCCCCCATCAACTCGACCAGCTGCCGCGAGATGGCCAAGCCCAGCCCCGTGCCGCCGTAGCGCCGCGTGGTCGAGCCGTCGGCCTGGGTGAAGGGCTGGAACAGCCGCGCCCGCTGCGCCGCCGTGATGCCGATGCCGGTGTCACGCACCTCGAGGCGGAATGCGTAGCGCCCCGGGCCCGTGGGCGGACTCGGCCGCACGACCACCGTGACGGTGCCCCGCTCGGTGAACTTCATCGCATTGCCCACCAGGTTGACCAGCACCTGCTGCAACCGCCCGGCATCACCGTGCAATCGCGCCGGCAGCCCGGCCGGCAGGTCGCTCTCCAAGGCCAGCACACCGGCCACGGCCCGCGGGGCCATGAGCGCCAGCGTCTGATCCACCTGCTCCGTCAGGTTAAACTCCCCTTCCGTCAGGCTCAGTTTGCCCGCCTCGATTTTCGCGAAATCCAGCAGGTCGTCGATGATCGTGAGCAAGTTCCGGGCGCTCGACTGGATCACGCGGCCCATCTGCTGCTGTTCCTCCGCCAGGGTCGTGTCCATGAGCAGGTCGGCCATGCCCAACACCCCGTTCATCGGGGTGCGGATCTCATGGCTCACGTTGGCGAGAAATTCCGACTTCAGCTTCGACGCCGCCAGCGCCTGGTCACGGGCGGCCGACAGACTTTGTTCCAGCTCCTTCCGGCGGGTGATATCGATGGCCACCCCCACCAGCCAGAAATCTCCGGAACTGAGAGGCGAAATGGAGACCGTTTCATTGATCCACGTGACGGCCCCCTCGTTCCGGAGCTGAAACTCCTGCGTGTATCCCCGCTTGCCGCCGAGCAGCGCATCCCGCGCCCGGCGGTCCATCTCGGCCATTTCGGGCACATTGCGGTTGTTCCAAAGCCCCCAGTGCTCTTCGGGCATACATTCCCCGGCGATCCGTTGGAGCAGGCCCGAAGGCTGATAGGTGAAGCGCCACTTCCACTCGGTCCCCACGATGGTGACCTTGGCTTCCCAAACCAGGCAGTCCGCCTGCCCCAGGACGCGTTGCAGCCGCTCCTCGCTTTCGCGCAGGGCCATTTCCTGCTGCCGTTTCTGAGTCACGTCCGAAAAGCTGGCCACCACGGCCTTCAGGTGACCCTTCTCATCCAGGATCCCCTCCGTGTTCACCGACAGCCAGCTGATGGCGCCGTCGGTCTTGCGGACCCCCATGATCACGCCGCGCAAGGATTTCCCGGTCATGCGGGTGAGAGTCGCCGGATGATGGTCCGGATGGCAGGGGGTGCCGTCCGCGTTCAAGGCCTGCCAGCGCGAGTCAAAGGACGTCAGGCCCATCATCTGGGCCCGGGACAGGCCGAGGATCGTTTCGGCGGCGTCGTTGCATTCGATGATCCGGCCACTGGCATCGTGCAACACCAGGCCCTCGGCCATGGAGCGGAATACATCCTTCAATCGTTGCTCGCTGGCCGCCTGCCGCACTTCGCTCTCGCGCACCTCGGTGATATCCCGGTTCACCCCGACCATGCGCACCGGCCGGCCCTCCAGGTTGCAAACCACCATTTCGGCCGCCTGAATGACACGACTGGCCCCGTCGGAATACCGCCGGATGACGAACTCCCGCTGGGAGCGACCCCGTTGCTGGATGGTGTTCTGCAAAATCCCTTCCTGCCGGGCAACCTCGGCGGGCGACATAGCCCCCGTCCAAACCTGGTAATCCACGACGCCGCCGTCGTCCGGCCGTCCATAAATCACCTGCATCTGCCGATCCCAGTTGACTTGATGGTTGGCCAAGTCCCAGTCCCACACCCCCAGTCCGGCGACGGAGGCCGCCAGACGCAGCCGCTCTTCGCTCTCGGCGAGCGCCTCCACCGCCCGTTTGCTTTCGGTGACATCGGCAAAGCTGGCCACCACCGCGTGGAGCGTGCCGTTTTCATCCCGGATCACCTCCGTATTGACGGAGAGCCAACGGATCGGGCCGTCGGGCCTCCTGATCCCCAGAATCACGCCCCGCTGGGGTATCCCCGTCCGCAGCGTCACCATCGCGGGCAAATCCTCGCCTTGGTAGGGGCTGCCGTCCTCCTTCAACGCCTGCCACCGGCGATCCGCGGTTTCCAAACCCAGCAACTGCAAGCGGGACAGGCCCAGGATGCTCTCGGCGGCGGCATTGCACTCGATGATCCGACCTTGCCCGTCCTGCAGCACCAGGCCCTCCGTCATGGAGCGGAAAATTTCACTCAGCTGCCGCTGGCTGGTCACCAGCGCCTGCTCCGCCTGCTGCCGGGCCGTGATGTCCTCAATCTGCGCGATGAAATGCAGCGGCGCGCCGGTCAGGTCGCGCACCAGCGTCACCGTGAGGCGGGCATGCACGATGCGGCCGTCCTGGTGGATGTAGCGTTTCTCTATCTGATAGTGCCGGTGGCGCCCCTGCAGCAGATCATCCACCTTTGTGAGGTCCGTTTGCAGGTCCTCCGGATGCGTCACTTCCTGAAAGGTCCGCGTGCTCAGCTGCTCCTCGGTGTAGCCCAGCATGTCACCCAGCACCCGGTTGACTTGCAGCCAGCGGCCGTCGAGCCCCACCAACGCCATGCCGATGCCGGCAAAATCGAAGGCGTTGCGGAAGCGTTCCTCGGTGGCACCCAGCGTTTGCTCGAGCTGCTTGCGATCCGTCACATCAATGACCACACCCACCAGCCAGAAATGTCCCGCCTCCTGCCGCCGGACCGCCACCGTCTCGCGCAGCCAGGTGACGCGGTTGTCCTGCACCAGCTGGAATTCCTGGACGTAGCCGTTCAGGCCCTGCTCCATCGCGTCGCGGCTCCGGCGGTTCATCTCCTCCTGTTCCGGGATTTTGAAATTATACCACAGGCCCGCGCGCGGCTCGGCGACCTGCCCCGCGGTCAGCCGTCGATAGAGGCCGGAAGGATACACGGACATCCGCCAGGCCCAATCGGTGGGCTGGAGGGTCACCTGGGCCTCCCAAACGAGGCACTCGGCGTGCCCGAGCACCTGCCCCAGCCGCTCTTCACTCCGCTTCACGGCCACCTCAGCCCGCTTGTATTCGGTCAGATCCTGGGCCACCCCCAGGAAACCGGATATCTTGCCGTCGTGGTCCCGTAACGCGGTCACACTCAGCCGCACCGGAAAGCGCGAGCCATCCTTGCGCACATAGGTCCACTCCCTTTCGTCGGCCGAGCCTTCCCGGGCCCGGGCCACAAAGGCCTCGAAACCCGGTTCGATCCGCCGGTTGAGCTGGACCGAAAGCTCGGCGGCCCGGGCGGAAATTTCCTCGCTGAGATGGATCAATGCAGGTGTCTGCCGGCCAACCATCTCCTCGCGCCGGTAACCGAGCATCTGCGTCGCTCCCGCGTTGAATTCATGGATGAGGCCGTCCGGCCCGGTCGCGATGATCGCCAGCACCGTGCCATCCAGCACGGCGCGTTGCACGCGGTTCGCATCGGTCAGCTCCTGCTCCGCCCGCTGCCGCGCGCGCATCGAACGGATGGTGAGCACCGAGCTGCCAGCCATGACCCCCGCCACGAGGATGCCGCCGATGACCAGGATCACGCGGACATTCATCTCCATGGTCTGCTGCAGGCGCAGGCTGCGGCGGTGGAGCAGGTCCTCCTCCGCCAGCATCTCCTCCGCCACGACGACGAGCCGGCCCGTGCGCGCCACGGGCAGGCCCTGGAGAAAGCGCGCGGCCGCGGTCAGGCCGTGTTGCCGGTAATTTTCCGCGAGGGACTCGGCTTCCGCAATCTTGAAACCCGCCAGCCGCTGCACCTCGGCCAGCCGTTCCTCCTGCCGAGACTGGCCGCGCACGAGACCGGGCAGGGCCGCCAGTTGCACCTGCATCTCCGCGGCGTGCACCCGGACGCGGGCCCCAAAGCCTTCCTCGCCCGTGAGCACGAAGGCGCGCGCGGTGGATTCCATGCGGGCGACCCGTGAGACCAGGTTGTTGATCGCCGCGCGTGACTCCTGGGCCCGGGTGACCATCCGGTTGGCCTCGATCAGCTGCGTGGCGCCCACGATCATGAAAATCGCTAGGGAGATCATCAGGGCGAGCGAGGCCCCCGCGAGGACCCGCGGGCCATTGTCCGCCAGCTTTCCCCCCAGTTGCAGGTATAGGCCCAGGCCGAGCACGAGCAGACCGAGCGCGGTCGGGATCGCCATGTTGCGCACATCCATGGTCCCCTCCAACAGGACGATGACGGCATAATGCAGCAGCGGCAGTAGGCTCATGCCGATCAGGAAGCCGGCATGGGTCCGCCACATCCGGCGGGTGGCCCAGCGCGTACCCGTGAGCGCGAACGTCAGCCCGGCCAGCAGGAAGGCGAGCGTCGCATGCGGCGCGATGCGGCCGGGGATCCAGAGGAAAAGACTAGTCTGTTGCGGCCAGAACAGCTGGTTGATGCCGGCCGGCCAGCCGGTCAGGGTTTCCAGAAAAATCAGGCTGGTGATCCCGACCAAAAGCCACCCGACCACCCGCGCCACCGCGGTGACCCGCCACGACCAGCCCAGCAGGCCGCAACCGCAGAGAAGCAGGCAGACACCGGCGTTCATGTTCGCCTCCGCCCCGTGCGGCACAAAGCTGCGCGCGACGGGCCAGTCCAGCACATGGCCGGCGATGATCAACCCGGCCAAAGCCAGCACGAGGCTGCCGCAAATGCGCAGCCAGCGGGTCGGTGCCGTGGACAGGGGAAAGGGAGCTGGCAAGGGTGTGTCCTAGAATCGACACATTGCGGCGCCTGTAAAGTCGTCTTGCGCCCCACCACCCACCGCCCGGCGCCCTCAGCCGGGGAGCAGCGCGGCCCGCAGCGCCACCGGATCCCCCACGGGTGCCTGACAGGCGAAACGCTCACAGACATAGGCGGTGACACGGCCGGCTTGCCGGTTCATCCCCGCCAGGTAGGGCCGGCGGGCGGCCAGCCAGGCCTGGCCGGCGGCCCCGTCGAGCGCCAGAATGGCCCGGCGCGGGCCGAGGGCCTCATGCAGCACGGCGGTCATGGCCTGGAATTCCGGTGAGTGCGGATCGCCCGCCAGGACCACGGTGCGCGGATCCGCCAGCGCCAGCTCAATCGCGCCGAGCATCTGCGGCAACGCCTGGGGCAGACGGGACCACTGCGACCGCAGCGCCCCGATGGCTTTCAGCGCCCGGTCCCGATAACTGTCGCCGGCCCCGGGGTCAGCAACCCCGGCTGCCTCGCCGAGCATCCAATCCAATCGGAGCAGATTCATTGCCGCCACCGAGTTGGGCGCCGGCTCCGCCCCGTCGTAATCCTCCTTCAGCCGCACGATCACCGTCGGGTCATCGGCCCGGGAATTAAAATACCCGCCCCGGGCGTCGTCCCAGAAGTGCTCGTTCATCTTGGCCTGCAACACCTCGGCCCACTGTAGCCAGCGGATCTGAAACCCCGCCTCATAGAGATCGAGCAGGCCTTGAATCAGATACGCGTAATCCTCGGCAAAGCCCGGAATGTCGCTCCGCCCCTCGCGCCAGCTGCGGTAAAGCAGGCCCGTCGCCGGGTCGTAAAGCTCGCGCGCGATGAATTCCGCCGCCCGCGTGGCCGCGCCCAGATAGCCGGGAGCCGCGGCGACCCCGCCGCGGGATTCGGGCCCCGGGGCCGGGGCACCCCCAAGGATTTGTTGGCCCCGCGCCAGCGCCGAGATCATCAGCCCGTTCCACGCCGTGAGGATCTTGTCATCGCGGTGCGGACGCGGGCGCTTGGCCCGCTCCAGGCGCAGTTTCTCCAGGCAACCCAGCAGCTTCTCCTCCGCCGCAGCCACGGGCAGCTTGAACAACTCCGCCGTGCGCGCCAGCGGACGCAGCTGCCGCAGCACGTTCTTGCCGCCAAATTCGCCATGCGGATCGGATGCGACATTGCCGTCCGGTTTCACATCGTAGTGCCCACAGAAAAATTCCGCGTCCGTGCCCAACACGGTTTCAATCTCGGCCTTGGTCCAAACATAGAACGCACCCTCCGCGTGGGCTGCTTTCTTGTCACTTGATCCTTGATCCTTGTCACTTCGCGCCGTCTCGAGTGGCGCGCTGTCCGCGTCCTCCGCCGAATAGAATCCACCCTGCGGGCTGGTGAGGTCGCGCGCCACGTAGTCAAAGATGTCCCGCGCCGCCCAGCCGAACACCGGCAGCCCCGTCGCCTGCTGCGCCTCGAGGCAGTTCAGTGCGATGAGCGCCTGATCGTAGAGCATCTTCTCGAAGTGCGGCACGTGCCACTCCGCATCGACCGAGTACCGGTGAAAGCCGCCGCCCAGGTGATCATGCAGCCCGCCCTCGATCATCCGCTGCAGGGTCGTGGCCGCCATGCCAATCGCGGTCTGCCCGAGGTCGGTGGCCGCGCCCTGCAGCGCCGCCGACCGGAAGAGAAAATCCAGGATCGAGGCCCGCGGGAACTTCGGCGCGCCGCCGAAGCCGCCCCAGCGCGCATCGTGCGCCTCGTA
Organism: Lacunisphaera limnophila; assembly: GCF_001746835.1. Lineage (NCBI taxonomy): Bacteria > Pseudomonadati > Verrucomicrobiota > Opitutia > Opitutales > Opitutaceae > Lacunisphaera > Lacunisphaera limnophila. The sequence continues at coordinate 1,123,164 of NZ_CP016094.1, forward strand.
GAAATACTGGAAGCATTTTTCGAAGGCCTCGCCCGCCGCCTCGTGCAGGGGCACCGGCTCGCCCGCGGGTTTCTCTTCGCGGCCCGCCCCGTCGACCGCATAGCGCCGCAGGGCCTGCACGACTTCCTCCGCGCCGGTCTCGATCTTCTCCCGCGACGTGCCCCAGTGGACGGCGATGGTGGTGAGCAGGGTGAGGAAACCCGGCCGGCCGTGCCGGTCCTCCTTCGGAAAATAGGTGCCGCCAAAAAACGGTTTGCCCTCCGGCGTCAGCCACACGCTCATCGGCCAGCCGCCGGAACCGGTCGTCTGCTGGACATAGGTCATGTACACGCGGTCGAGATCGGGCCGCTCCTCGCGGTCCAGCTTCACCGGCACAAAGTCGCGGTTGAGGACCGCGGCCACGGCCGGATCCTCAAATGACTCGTGCGCCATGACATGGCACCAGTGGCAGGTTGAATAGCCGATGCTGAGGAAAACCGGTTTCCCCTCGTTCCGGGCCTGCGCCAGCGCGGCCTCACCCCAGGGCCGCCAGTCCACGGGATTGTCGGCGTGTTGACGGAGGTAGGGGGATTTTTCGGCGGCCAGGAGATTGGGCATGCGGCAAAGTCGCGCAATTTCCCCCGGTGGCAAAGCGAATGTTAGCCCGCGCCCGGCGGACAATGTCATTGCGGATCAGGTGACCCCGGACAGGTTGCCTTGCATCACCCCACCCATGTCCTCCAAGCGCATCATCGTCACCGGCGGCAGCGGCAAGGCCGGCCACTGGATCATCCGCCACTTCCTCGAGCAGGGCTACGACGTCACCAACGTGGACACCCGCCGCCCGGCGCAGCCGCTCTGCCGCACCCTCGTCGCCGACCTCACGCAGCTCGGACAGGTCGTGTCGGCCTTCTCGCCCCACAGCACGGGCAACCGCGCCCCCTTCGCCGGCGTCGTCCACATGGCCGCCATCCCGCGCGCCCACGAAAATCCGAACGACGAGATCTTCCGCGTCAACAGCCTCACCACCTACAACGTCCTCGAGGCCTGCGGCCTGCTCGGCATCAAGAAGGCCGTCGTTGCCTCCAGCGAGTCGTCCTACGGGATCTGCTTCGCCGATAAATTTTTCGCCCCGCAGTACCTGCCGGTCGATGAGGCGCACCCGCAGCTGCCTGAGGACACGTACGGCCTCACCAAGGTCGTGAACGAGGCCACCGCCGCCATGTTCCACCGTCGCGACGGCACGCAGATCATCTCGTTCCGCATCGGCAACGTCGTGTGCCCCGAGGACTATGCGGGCCTCCGGGCGCGTTTCGCCCACCCGGAGGACCGCCTCCGCATCCTCTGGTCCTACATCGACTCGCGCGATCTCGCGGCCGGCTGCCGTCTCGCCATCGAAAAGGACGGCCTCGGCTGCGAGCCGGTCATCATCGCGGCCGATGACACCTCCTCGAACCTGCCCACCGCCGAACTCATCGCCCGCTTCCTGCCTGGCCAGCAGGCTTTCAAGTCCCCCCTCCCCGGCCGCACCGCCCTGATCTCCAACGCCCGGCTCAAGCAGCTCCTCGGCTGGAAACAGGAGCATTTCTTCCCGCTTTAACTTGGTGATGAGTCTCCTTCCGGCCGCGACCGGCTGTCGCTAATTCCTGTGGGGTCGTCGCTTGCGGCGACCTCGGCCACGAGTTGGGGGCAAGCCCCGACCCTGCAAATTCGCCGCGAAAACCCGCCATTGACGGCGACCCAGCGGCCGGGCTCACTGACCGATTCCATGCTGACCCTGGCCGACGTTTCCAAGTCCTACGGTACCCGCGAGCTCTTCTCCGAGGTATCGCTCTTCGTCGCGCGCACGGATCGCTTCGGTCTCGTCGGCCCCAACGGCGCGGGCAAGTCCACCCTCTTCAACCTCATCCTCGGCGAGGAACAGGCCGACGAGGGCACCATCGAGTGGGAGCGCGGCGCCGACTTCGGCTACCTCCCCCAGGAAAGCGCGCCCATCGGCGAGGAGACCGTCATCCAGATCGCCACCAGCGGCAAGAAACTCGTGCCCGAGACCGACGACGATTACGACATCGACTGGACCCTCGAGCCCCGCGCCAAGAAGATCCTCGCCGGCCTCGGCTTCCGCGAGACCGACCACGACAAGCAGGCCAAGTCCTTCTCCGGCGGCTGGGTCATGCGCGCCCACCTCGCCCGCCTCCTCGTCAGCGAGCCCGCGTTGCTCATGCTCGACGAGCCGACCAACCACCTCGATCTCGAGGCCCTGCTCTGGTTCCAGGACTACCTCACCCGCTATCCCGGCGGCCTGGTCATCATCTCCCACGATCGCGAATTCCTGAACGTCCTCTGCACCGGCATCCTCGAGCTGCGCGGCGGCACGCTCAACAAGTACACCGGCAACTACGACGACTACCTGAACGAGAAGGACGCCCGCAAGGAGCAGCAGGCCGCCGTCTTCAAGAACCAGCAGCGCGAGATCGCCCACCTCCAGAAGTTCGTCGACCGCTTCGGCGCCAAGGCCTCCATGGCCTCCCGCGCCAAGTCCAAGGAGAAGCAGATCGAACGCCTCAAGGATGTCGCCGTCGAGGAACCCTGGGAGGACCTCCAGCGCATCAATTTCCGTTTCCCCCAGCCCCCGCGCTCCGGGCTCCGCGTGGTCAACCTCAAGAACGTGCACCAGGCCTATGGCGACCATGTCGTCTACCAGGACCTGAACTTCGACGCCGAGCGCGGCCAGAAGATCGTGCTCGTCGGCCCCAACGGCGCGGGCAAGTCCACGCTGCTCAAGATCCTCGCCGACGTGATCCCGATCCAGGGCGGATCCCGCGAGCTCGGCAGCAACGTCATCCCCGGCTACTTCGCGCAAAACCGCGCCGACAACCTCAAGCTCGACCTCACCGTGTTCGAGAACGTGATGGAGCTGCGGACCAACGAGAACCAGCTCACCGAACAGCAGGCCCGCGCCGTGCTCGGCGGCTTCCTCTTTCGCAAGGACGACGTCCACAAGAAGGTCAGCGTGCTCTCCGGCGGCGAAAAGTCCCGCCTCGCCCTCGCCCGCCTGCTCGTCAACCCGCCCAACCTGCTCCTGATGGACGAGCCGACGACCCACCTCGACATCCCGTCGATCGACGCGCTTGTGGGCGCGCTCAAGCAGTACGAGGGCACCTTCATCTTCATCAGCCACGACGTGTATTTCATCCGCGCCCTCGCGCAGACGGTGCTGCACGTCCACTCGGGTCGCCTCACGCCCTACGCCGGCAACTACGACTACTACCTCGAGAAATCCAAGGCCTCGAACGCCCGCGCCGCCCTCACCGCCGGCTTCACCGACGCCCGCCCGAAGCAGGCCGCCGCGGCCGCCAAGGCCCCGAGCTCCGAGCCCAAAGCTGCGCCGGTGGATGTGAAGAAGCTCCGCATCGAGGTCGGCAAGCTCGAGCAGCGCGTGAGCGAGCTCGAGACCAAGCAGGGCGAGATCACCGCCGCGCTGGAGTCGCCCGACACCTACGCCGACAAGGGCAAGTTCCACCACCTGAACAAGGAACTCAGCGTGGTCGTCGACCAGCTCTCCACCGCCACCGCGGAGTGGGAGAAAGCCGCCACCCGTCTGGCGGCAGCCGAGAAAGCCTGAGCGGTCTCCGCCTTCCCCGGCCCGGCCTGAGTCAACGGCCGAGCTTAACCTTCGTTCCCTTTTCCCACGCCAGGCCCCAGTCGCGCATGGCGGCCAGGATGGGCTTCATGGCCTTGCCTTTTTCGGTCAGCCGGTACGCGGGGTGACGCGACCCATCGGCCGCGGCCGTGAGCTCCACGATGCCGCTCGCCTGCAACCGGCCGAGCCGGTCGGTGAGAATGTTGGTCGGTATCCCCTCCGGTGAGGCGGCAAAATCCTTGAACCGCTCCGACCCCAGCACGAGGTCCCGCACGACCAGCAGGGTCCAGCGATCGCCGAAGATGTCCAGGCCGCAGGCCACGGGACAGGGGGAACGTCGGTCGGGGGAGGTCGCGGCAGCCATGCCCGAAATCTAGGACCCGAGAATTTACTTGCAACTCGCAACTTATCTTACTTGCGTTTTGCAAGCATGACTTCCCTGCCCCCTACCTCTCCCCGCCTCGCGCCGCCCGGCGCGGGCCTGCCCAAGCCCGAGCTGCTCGTGGCCAACCTGATGTTCCACGGCGGCCGTATGTTCACCGGCCGCGGCCAGGCCGAGGCGATGATCCACGCCGAGTGCGACGCCCTCATCGCGCTCGCCGGCGACTGCGACCCGGCCGCGGGCGCGCGACCGGTGCTGATCCCGCGGCTGCCCGGCCTGGAGGACAGCAGCCGGCACTGGTCGGTCTTCATGACGCTCGAGCACCTGCGGATCGTGAACGCGGCGGTCACCGAGACCATCGGTCTCCTGGCCGCCGGCCAGATCCCGGCGCAACCGGCCAGCACCGCCGCGGTCAAGCCCGCCCCGGGGATCGACGCGCGGGTGATCAAGGCCTTTGGCCGCGGCTGTAACGAACTCACCCTGGCGGCCGCCGCCGTGCCGGAGCTACGCACCGCCCACCGCTTCCCCCACCCGTGGTTCGGTCCGCTCGATGCGGCGGGCTGGTATTTCCTCGCGGCGTTCCACCTCCGCCTGCACCGGCGGCAGGTGGAGACTATCCTCCGCCATCTCGCCCTCAAACCGACGGCGGCCGCATGAACCCGCCGGGCGCCGCCGGGCCTTCCCGCACCCTGGCCCTGGCGTGCGCGACGGTGTTTCTGGTCTCCTTCGACGCCACCGCCCTGGTCGCGGCGTTCACGGCGTTGCGGGCGCACTTCGCCGCCACCACGCCGGAGGCGCTGTCGTGGATCCTGAACGCCTACACCCTCGTCTACGCCGCCCTGCTCGCACCCCTGGGTGGCTGGGCCGATCGCCGCGGCCGCAAATCCGCCGTCCTGCTCGGCCTCACCGTATTTACCGCAGCCTCGGTCCTGAGCGGCCTTGCCACCTCGCCGGCCACTTTGATCGCGGGTCGGGTACTGCAGGCGGTCGGCGCAGCCTGGCTCACCCCCGCCACCCTGGCCTTGGCCCTCGACGCCGGTCCGCGGGAAAAACGCGCGCAGGCTGTCAGCCTCTGGGGCGCCTCCGGGGCGCTGGCCGCCGCCGTCGGCCCGGCCCTGGGTTCCTGGCTGGTCGACACCGTGTCTTGGCGGGCGATCTTCTGGGTTAACGTGCCACTCGGACTCCTGCTGCTCCATCTTGGCCGCCGGCAGCTGCCTGAATCCACCGTCGGCCGCTCACCGGTCCGGACGGACTGGCCCGGCGCGATCCTCCTCAGCGCGGCCGGCAGCCTGCTCGTGCTGGGCATCGTGCGGGCCAACGCGGTTGGCTGGCTGTCCGTCCCCACCGGGGCCAGCCTCGGCGCCGGCCTGCTGCTCACCCTGGCTTTCGTGGCTTGGGCCCGCGGCCGGCCGCACGCCGCCGTCGATCTGCGGCTGTTCGCGGATGGGAACTTCCGTCTGGCGAATCTCGGGACGCTGCTGTTCGGCGCCTGCTTCGGGATGATGTTCCTGGCGTTCTACCTCTTCATGACCGGGGTCTGGCACTATTCCCCCAGCCGCGCCGGGCTCGCCGCGGTGGTCGGACCGCTCGTGGTGGTGCCGTTTGCCCTGCTCGGGGGGAATATCGCGAGCCGTCGCGGCTATCGGCCGGTGTTGGTGGCGGGCGGATTGCTGTATGCCGCGGGACAGCTCTGGTATTTTTTGCGGGTGGGCGCGCACCCCGCCTACCTGGCGGCGTGGCTGCCGGGCCAGCTGGCCACGGGCGCGGCGATCGGCTTTGTGCTGCCCGGTTTGGCGGGTGTGGCCGTGGCAAATCTGCCCGCGTCTTTGCTCGCCTCGGGCAACGCCGTGAACCAAGCCATCCGCCAGCTCGGCATGGCCCTCGGGATCGCCGGTGCGGTGACGCTGGCCGGCCACAGCCGCGTCCAACTCGCCGACTTTCAGCCAATCTACTTGCTGCTCGCCGGCGGCGGCCTCGTCACCGCATTGCTGGCGCTTCCGCTCAAGGTCCTGCCGGGCGGTCCGGCCAGACGATCGCTGCCCTGATCAGGGTTTGCCATAGGCGCGTTCCACCTTGGCGATGCGCACCTGGTAGTCGTCATACCACGCCTGTTGTCCCGCCCGCTGCGCCTGCTGGTGGTCGGGGTCGCGTTTCCAGGCGCGGATCGACTCTTCGTCACGCCAGTAGGAGACGGTGATCCCGAGGCCGTCGGCGCCCCGCGCGCTCTCGACGCCGAGAAATCCCGGCTGCGTGGCGGCCAGCGCGACCATGCGCGCGGCCATGGCGTCGTAGCCCCGGTCGCCGTCCGTGCGGCGCGAGGTAAAGATGACGGCGTAATAAGGCGGCTCGGGGGTGGCGGACCCTTGGACAGGTTGGTTCATCGGAAAGGCAGGAATGAAGTTAAACGCGGAGGACGCGCAGCCCTCGGAGCATGACCCCAGTCCGTTTTTGTGCTTTTTGCGCTTTTTGTGGCCATGCTTCAGGTGGTCTGCGGGTTGAGCACCAGCATGGAGCTGCTGCCGACGAAGAACTCGTAGTTCACCTTGCGCACCTCGGTGGTGATCCCGAGCGCACCGAGTTCCCCCCGCAGGCGGTCGAGCTCGGCGTAAGGCTTGCCGCCCGGGCCGACGAGCGGGTGGATGCGCACCTCGCCGTGGCTCACGCGCGCCAGCTCGGCGCAGGCGGTGACGTGCCAGGCGAAGTCGAAACGCGTGGCATAGATGAAGAGCAGGTGGGCGCAGAGCACCAGGTCGAAGGCCCCGTCGAGGAACGGCAGCAGCGGGAGCGACGCCCGCACGTAGCGGCCGTGCCGCCCGTTGCCCTCGTAGTCGGCAAGGAACCGCGCCGCGGCCGCCCGCCGGTCCGTCTCCGCCGCGTCGAAGGTCGGGAAGGTCTTGAACCGGAACAGCCGCCGTTTCTCGCGGATTTGCTCGAACATGCGCGCGTAGTCGTCGCGGACCCGCGCGGCGAGCTCGGCGTGCGGCCGGTCGTAGAGCGGGTCCACCGCCACGGCGTCCACGCCGCGACGCCGCGCCTCGGCGGTGAAGGACGACGGGCCGGCCGCAACATCGAGCACGGCCCGGCCGCGCAGGGCGCTCGGGTCGAGGGCGAAGAAGCGGCCGTATTCGTCGAGCGTGCGCCCGAAGAAGGAGACGGCGGGCAGGTCGAGGGTCGACGCGGCCGCGGCCGGCCGGACCCGCGGGGTGGGCCGGGGTGGGGTGGTCACTGGGGATAGGGTGGGTGCGAGCGTGGGCATGGCATGATCAGGTCTGGTTGCGTTGGTGTTCGGGACGGGAAAATAAAAAACCCGACTCGGAAGAGTCGGGCTCGGGTAGTGGGGGAGTTTTTGCTTTTTGCTTTGTTTACGCGGAGTGCGCGTGATCCCTGCTACGCCGAGCCTTGGTAATCCACCAGGCGCGTTTAGCCATGGCCATGACGGCCACGGAAGACGAACGGCGAAGGTTGGAGCAGGAACTCACGGACGCGTTGATGGGGAGCCGGCGGGCCGCGGGCAAGCGGAAATTTTTATGGCCGCCCCGCATCGATGCAGCCCGTGACGAAGGATTCCTTCCGGCGTTCCTCGTTCCCTGGCGCATGCGCCGGTCAGAATTTGTCGGACCGTCAGGCGGACTTGCCCCCGGACAGGAGGTTGCGCGCGGCGGCAAAAGGGCCGGTGGCGCGGGCCCGGGCCGGGACCGGCGCGGGCATGGCCTTGGCGGCCAGTTCCTGTTCGCGGACCTTCACCCAGGCCTCGCGCCGGGAAACCTCCTGCTCGCGGATCATCAGCTGGTCCTCGCGCTCCTTGAGCGCCATGCGATCGTCGCTCAGGCCCCGGCGGGCGGCCTCGAGCAACGCATGCGCCCGGTCATATTTCTCCCAGGCCGCATCGATATTGCCCCGGTCGGCGCTGTTGCTGAAGCGATAATGCTGGTTGGTGCTCTCCGGGGGACGGGTCTGTTGGCTATGCTCGATCAGCAGGCGGAGGCGCTGCTCGTATTCCTTGAGACTGGCTTCCTTCTCATGCATGGCCTCCATGTCGGTGGAGAGTTGGGTGCGAAGTTTCTCGAGGTGGGAGACCTCGGTGCTGCCCTGGGTGTGTGTCGGGTTCATGGCGGTGTGGGACGCGACCTTAGCAGGGATGTTGCCTGTCGCCTAGAGGCCGGGGGGGCATTTACCCGGCCTTTACCGCTGATGACCCGTGTTTTACGTAATTGTAAAGAAACGCCCGCCCCTGCGGCGCGGGGGCGAAACCGGCTTGGCGGCAAGATATCTCGCGTCGCCATCGCCGGAATCGCCGGCCAGCCCACGCCGCCCGCGGGAGCCACGACCAAAAAAGAAAGCCGCGCGGAGGCCGCGCGGCTTTCGACACACACTCACTAACAAGATTAAGCCCGGAACATCACATCCTCGCGGTTGAACATCCAGACACACAAGGCCAGGGCCCCGGCAGCAAAAGCCGCGGTCGAACCAAAGATGAGTGCGAGGTAACCCCAGTGCCAGACGCCGGAGAGCATCTCCTTGCAGGCGAGACAGACGTTGAGGATGGGGATCAGCGCCGTCTTCGCACTGAGCTCGATGCCGGGCAGCATGCCCATCATCGCGGGGAGCAACACGACGATGATCAGCGGCGAGACGTAGCTCTGCGCCTCCTTGTAGCTCTTGGCGAAGAGCGAGATCGTGAGCAGGATCGCGGCAAAGAACGTGGCCACCGGCGCGATCATGGCGAAGACCCCCAAGATGCCCGCCGGATCGATGACCGGCACAAACCCGCCGCCCCCGGCTGCCGCCGCGCCGCCGCCCTTGCCGGCCAGCATGCTGCCGCCCAGGATGATGCTGGCCGCGGTCGAGACCAGGGTCAGCGCGATGGTGGCAATGGAGGCCGTCATCACCATGAGGAACTTCCCGAGCACGATGTTCACCCGGTGGACCGGGCTGCAGAGCAGCGTCTCCATGGTGCCGCGCTCCTTCTCACCGGCGGTCAGGTCGATCGCCGGGTACATTGCGCCGGTGAAGCACAGGATGATGATGATGTAGGGCACGAGACCGCCGATGATGTTGCCCCCGACCTTCGCCGGCGGGGCGACATTCTGCTGCTTGATCTCAAACGGATGCACCAGGTCCGCCGGAAGCCCGCGGGCCGTGAGCCGCGTCTCCACCGTCTTTTCCCGCAGGTTGCGGAAAAAGCGCTCCACCTCGCCCACGCCCATGGAGGATTTCATCTCCCCCTGATAATGATAGAGCGTGACCGTGCGGGCCTCCCCGTTCTGCAGAGCGGCCTCGAAACCCTCCGGGATCTCCACCGCGAGGCGGATGTGCTTCTCCGAGATCATCTTTTTGAAATCCATGTACGGCTCGACGAGCTTGAACTTCGGGTCGGCCTTGAGGGCGGCCACCACGGCCGGCGAGTCCGCCCCGCCGAGAACCACCAGCGAAGTCGCCTCCGCCTTGGCCTGCCGCATGACCTTGGACATGACGTAACCCGCCCCGAACATGATGACGGGCATGAGGAGCGTCGGGACGACGATCATCGAGATCAGCGTGCGCCGGTCGCGTAGCGAATCCTTCAGCTCCTTGAGGTAGATCGTGACGATGGTGTGCCAGTTCATGGGGGATTGCTCAGGTTTTCAGGGCGGCGGCCAGCGCGGCCTCGCCGCCGACGGCCTTCACAAAGATCTCTTCCATGTCGCGCTCGCCGAACCGGGCCTGCAACTCCGGGAGCGTGCCTTCCGCCACCAGCCGGCCGCCGTGGATGATGCCGATGGTGTCGCACAGCTTCTCGACCTCGCTCATCACGTGGGTCGAATAGATCACCGTCTTGCCGCGGTCGCGGCAGTCGCGGACAAACTTCACGATCGAGCGGGCCGTCATGACATCGAGACCAAGCGTCGGCTCGTCGAAAATCATCACCGCCGGATCATGGATGAGCGTGCGGGCAATCGAGGTCTTCTGCTTCATGCCGGTGGAAAACTTGTCGCAGCGCCGGTCGAGGAATTCATGCATGTCGAGCTCATCGGCCAGATGCTTGATCCGCGCGGCGATCGCCGCCTCGGTCATGCCGTTGAGACGGCCGAAATACGTGATCATCTCCCGGGCCGTAAGCCGCCCGTAGAGGGCCGTGCTGGCCGCCAGGAACCCGACATTGGCGCGGACGAGCTCCGGGGCCGTGCCGGCGTCGTGCCCGGCGACTGTGCAGGATCCGCTGGTCGGTTTGAGCAGCGTGGCCAGCATCCGCAGGGTGGTGGTCTTGCCCGCGCCGTTGGCCCCGAGGAGACCGTAGATCCTGCCCGGCTGGCAGGTGAAGGACACCTCCGCCGCGGCCGTGATGAGGCCGCGCTTCTTGTCCTTGAAGGTCTTGGTGAGTTGACGGGCTTCGATCATGGTCAGCAGCCGAAACGGCGGTGGTTGAGGACCAGGCCAAACACGAGGGCGAGCGCCGCGCCGACCGCGATGCCGGTCGCCGGCCCGTTGGAAACGCTGAGCGCGACGCCCACGCCCACGCCGACGGCGACGCCGCGGAGGTTGAAGGGAGGTTTTTTCGTTTGGTTCATGGGAAAATCACAGGCTCATGCGCTCGCGGAAGTCCTGCGCCTGGCGGCGGGAGAGCTCCACCTTCAGGCCGCCCTTCAGCTTCACCAGCAGGCCGCCGCTGAACCAGGGCTCGATGCCCTCGACCCAGGTCAGGTTGATGACCTGCTTGCGGTTGGCCCGGAAGAAGTGCCGCGAATCCAGCCGCTCCTCCATCGCGGTGAGCGAGCGGAAGAGCTGCGGCTTCTGGTCATCAAAATAGAGGCGCGTGTAGTTCCCCTCGGACTCGAGCAACCGGATGCTCTTCACCGGGACAAACCAGCAGCGGTCGCCCTCGCGCACGAACACCTTGTCCTCCAGCGCGAGCCGCGTGGTCGGGACGGGCGCGCCGCCGGGCGTGGTGGGCGTCTCGCGCGCCCGCAGCCGCTCCAGCGCCGCGATGAGCCGGTTGGGGTCCACCGGCTTCAGCAGGTAGTCGAGCGCGTTGAACTCAAAGGCTTTCACCGCAAACTCATCGTAGGCGGTGGTGAAGATCACGGCCGGCAGCGGCGGCTCGAGCCGCTCCAGCAGGCTGAAACCGTCGGCCCCGGGCATTTGCACGTCGAGGAAGAGCAGGCCGGGCTTGAGCGCGGCGACTTTCTCGAGCGCATCCTCCACATCCACGGCCTCGCCGACGATCTCGATGTCGGGATGCGCCGCCAGCAGGCGGCGGAGTTCGTTGCGCGCCAGGCGCTCGTCGTCGATCAGGAGGGCTTTCATCGGTTGCCTTTGGCGGTCGCCGGCCGGCCGGGAATGAGCACGTGGGCGGTTACACAACCCGCCGGGCCGGCAGACAGGCTGAGCCGGGCGCGATCGCCGAAAAGAAGCTGCAGGCGCTCCGAGGCGTTGCGCAGGCCGACGCCGGTGGAGGAGCCGGCCATCGCCGCCGGAGCGCTCACCGGACCCGCCAGGTCGCCGGGATTGCTGACCCGGATGTGCAGGTCGTCACCCTCCAACGCCGCCGTGATCGTGATCTCGCCACCTTCCCGGCGCACCGAGATGCCGTACTTGACGGCATTCTCGACCAGGGTCTGCAGCAGCATCGGCGGCACCGGGAGATGGCGCACCGTCTCGGACACCGCCCAACGCACCCGGAGGCGGGCCTCATGGCGGATCATCTCGAGCGCCAGGTAATCCTCCACGATGCGGACCTCCTCCTCCAGCGGGACCGTCTCCTGCTGGCCGGATTGAAGGGAGTAACGCAACATGTTGGCCAGGCGGGTCACCGATTCACGGGCCCGCGGGGCATCTTCGTCAATCAGGGCGCGCAGGCTGTTGAGGGAGTTGAACAGGAAGTGCGGGTTGACCTGCGACTTGAGGGCGCGGAGCTCCGCTTCCTTGGCGCTGGTGGCCAGCCGGAGTTGCTCCAGCTGCATGCGGCGCAAGCGCTCGAAGACGTGGTAGATGAAGTAGAGGCTGAACCAGCCGCAGAACAGCAATACGCCGTTGATCGTCGAAGCCACGAAGCCGAGCCGCAGCGTGATCTGGCTCGAGGTCCAGGGTTCGTCCAGCACGCCGTAGATGTAGCCGTAGCCGACCACCGACCAGGCCAGCGACATCAGCGCCGCCAGCCCCAGCAGCCGCGGCACGAGGGGCGCCCAGCCGAGTTGCAGCCAGCCCCAGCGCCGGATCAGGGCCCGCACATAATGCGTGAGCAGCAGACCCTGCAGGATGATCATCACGAGGATCGCCCGGTCGTGCAGCGGGGTGTCGGACTGCTTGTCCACCGCATCCTGGTAAAAAAGCTGCATGGCCAACAAACCACCCCAGCCCGCCGCCTGGCACAGGACATAGAGCCGGTGTTTGGCGCGCTCCAGCTTGGCTTCAGGGTCGGCGGTCATCGCCCGCGAGCGAACCACGGGAACCGGGCCGGCGGCAAGACCGACCGGCCGGGCATAGCGGGCGCTGATGGTGCGGGTGACGGACATCGCCGCAAGCTGGGGTCGGTGGCCCGCGCGGCCACGGTGGATTGGACGAACGGTCACCCCCGGGCGATAAACGGCGGACCCAAGCCACGTGCCCGGGAAAAAACGCCGGGTCGGGAAAAACCCCTTTACCCGCCCCAGCCCGCCGCGCACGCTGCCGGCCGTCCCTCCCGCCCAGCCCATGAAAGCCCGTGTCGTCATTGTCGGCAGCTACGTCCAGGACCTCGCGTTTTATGTGGAGGCTTTTCCGGGTCCCGGTGACTGCGTGCTTGCCGAACTGCGGCCCGGTGCCGGGGGCAAGGGCTTCAACCAGGCCGTGGCCGCGACCCGCGCCGGAGCCCCCACCCTCTTCGTCGGCGCCATCGGTCAGGACAGCGCCGGCGCCCACGCCCGCGAGTTTGCCCGCCGAAACGGCGTCCAGACGGAATTCATCCTGAAAAAGAAGGAGCCCACCGGGGCCGCCTCCATCGCCGTCAACCACGCCGGGCAAAACCAGATCATGGTCGCGCTCGGCGCCAACCTCGCCCTGCACGTCCGCGACCTGCCGGTGCGCCCGCTCGCCGCCGCCGACGTCGTCCTCTGCCAGGCCGAGAGCGACATGAAGACCGCCGCCCACGTCCTGCGGGTGGCCCGGCGCCACGGGGCGGTGACGGTCTTCAACCCCGCGCCCATGCACCCCGGGGTCGACCTGGCCATCCTCCGCCACGTCGAGGTGCTGATCCCCAACGAGGCCGAGTTTGTCAGCCTGGTGAACCGCTCCCCCCGCAGTGGCGTGAAGAATTTCACCGTCGAGGCCCTGCACCGCCTCGCCCCCGACCGCCTGCACACCCTCTGCCGCTCGTTCAATGTGCCGATCGTCATCGTGACCCTGGGCGCCCGCGGCTGCTTTGTCTCCCAACCCGACGTGTATGCCCGCGTGCAGGCGCATGAGGTCGACCCCGTGGATACCGCCGGCGCGGGTGACGCCTTCGTGGGCGGCTTTGCGGCGGGCCTGGTAAAATTCAACAAGAACATCATCGAGGCCGTCCACTTTGCCAACGCCGTGGCCGCCCTGGCCGTCACGCAGCACGGCACCGCCCCGGCCATGCCTACGGCCCGTGAAATCGCCCGCTTCCTGCGCCGCCGCGACCATGCATGAGTGCCCCGGCGGCGCCGGCGCCGCGTCAGCAACCCGGACCGTCACCCGGCTGGTAAAGGGCGGCAACCGCGCCGGCGGGATCGCGGATCACCGCCATCTTCGCGCCGCCCATTTCCTTCGCGTCGCGGATGATCTGGCCGCCTTTGGCCTGGCAGGCGGCCAGCGCCGCCGCGAGGTCGGGCACCGTGATGTAAACCAGCCACTGTGCGGGCAGGTCGGCGTTCGGTCCGCGCGCATGACAGATACCCGCCGCGGGCATTTCCGCCCCGGGCGGCATCATGCAGAAGTCCTCATAACCATCCATCGCCACGGGCATCACGCCCCAGCCCGCCACCGCCGCATAGAAGTCCTTGACGCCGACAGCGTCCGGAACCGTCAGATCCGCCCAGGAGATCGTGCCTGTCTTGGGTTTTTCCATGCCCGCCATGCTGGCCGCCTCCCCGCGGCGCGCAACGCTGCCAGCGTCTCGGCCTGCAGCTATAATCCCCGTTCATGAGTCCTGCCCCTTTCCGCGCCAAACTCTACAAGGTCGCCCTGATCCACTGGGTCGACCTGCCGAAACGCGACATCGACGCGCTGGCCCTACCCCGCGCCGACATCAAGGGCGGGGGCCTGGGCCTGAACGCGCTGCTCCGCTTCAACGACGATCTCGACCGCGTCACCTTGCTCCCCTGCAAGCGCGGGCGCTACAAACTCGCGTTCAAGGCCGAGCTCCTGCGCGCGGCGGAGGTCCACGCCGGGGACACGATCGACTTCACCCTCGCCCCCGACACCGCCTCGCGTGAGCCCGATCTGCCCGGCGAGCTGGCCCGCGCCTTCCAAAACCGGCCTGAACTCCGGGTCCGCTGGCTGGCCCACAGCGTGGCGATCCGCCGCCAAGTGGTGCGCTACATCACGGATGCCCGGACGGCGGAGACCCAGGCCAAGCGCTGCTGGATCTTCATCGAGCGCCTGGCCGAAACCGGCAAACTGTCGGGCTGAAAAAATTCTGTAACCCCGGGTTTTTTGCGGGGTATTACCGACTCTCACCCATGAAATCCACGCCCTCCCCTCGTTCATTCCTCCTCCTGCTGGCCGCCGCGGCCCTGCCCCTGACCGGCGCCGAAACGGCCGATGCGCTCATCGAGCGCGGCCGTTACCTGGTCCATGACGTCGCCGGTTGTGTCGACTGTCACTCGCCCCGCGACGAAAAAGGCCAGTTCCTCGCCGACCGGCACCTGACCGGCGCGGTCCTGGGCTTCGCGCCCACGGTGCCGATGCCCTGGGCCCCCGCCGCCCCGTCGATCGCGGGACTCGAAGGCTACACCACCGAGCAGGCGGTGACGTTCCTCATGACCGGCACCCGGCCCAGCGGTGTACCGCCGCTGCCGCCCATGCCGGCCTACCGCCTCAATCAGGCGGACGCCCGGGCTGTCGTCGCCTACCTGCAGTCGCTGGCGAAAAAATCCTGAGCCGTCACATCAGCGCGCCGGCGGCGTGGTGGCCCGGTCAATCCGGCCGCGCCGCCAGCTTGCCGGCGAACAACGGCATGAACTGCATCACCCCGAGGACGCCCAGGACAAACAGGTCGTCGCGGTAGGGTCCGCCGAGAAAAATACCCAGGAGACCGCAGCCCTCGGCCAGGGCCAGGCCGACGATGTACACCGGCAGGGCGCGGTTCACCTCGGTGTAGCGCGGCAGCACGAGCCAGCGGAGGATGATGCTCACGAACAGCGGGACCAGACCGACCAGGTTTTGCCACGCGACCGCGTCGGCCGCCGGTTGGACCGGACCGCGTCCGAGGAAAAAGTAGATCACGACCAGCCCGTTGAGGATCGCACCCCAGATGATCCACCACACGAGCAGCTGGGTCTTGTTGGCGGGGAGATGCGGCGTGTTTTGCATGTCAGGCGCCGATCGGATGCCACGTGGTCTTGAACTCCAGCGTGTCGCGCAGTTCGTAGAGGCCCTGGGCCCGGTCGGCGTACCAGTCCACGGCGTCCTCGGCCTTGAGGAGCTTCACGCGTTTCACGCTGTCGGCGGCACCGAGCTTGAGGGTCTTGCGTTCGTCGGCGTTCGCCACCCCCGTGATGGCGCGCAGATGGGTGTGCGTCGCGAGGGTCGGCACGATTTCCTTGCGGAAGCCCGTGAGGAGGTTGACCACGCCGCCGGGCAGGTCGCTGGTGGCGAGCATCTCGCCGAGCACGATGGCCGGATAGGGCTGGGTGGAGGAGGCCAGCGCGACGACCGTGTTGCCGCTGGTGATGGCGGGGGTCAGCAGCGAGACCAGCGCGAGCAGGGGAGCCTCGTCGGGGGCGAGGACGCCCACGATGCCCATCGGCTCGGTGACGGTGAAGTTGAAGTGCGGCGACGCCACCGGGTTCACGCTGCCGAGCACCTGCTCGTACTTGTCGGCCCAGCCGGCGTAGTGGATGAGGCGGTCGATGGTGGCGGTGATTTCCTTCGTCGCGGCCGCCGGGCGGGCGCCGCCCACGGCCAGGGCATCCGCCATGTCGGCCTGGCGGGCCTCGAGCATCTCGGCGAGGCGGTAGAGGATCTGGCCCCGGTTGTAGGGCGTGCGCTTCGCCCAGCCGGGACCGGCCTTGGCGGCGGCCTCGACGGCGTTGCGCAGGTCCTTGCGCGTGCACTGGGGGATGTTGGCGAAGAATTTTCCCGTGGCATCCGCGAGCGGGAATGTGCGCGCGCTCTCGGAGCGGATAAAGGCGCCGCCGACGTAAACCTTTGGCGTTTTGGTGATGGGGAGGCGGGTCATGGGAGGATGGGGTCAGGTGGCGGCCGGCGCCTCGTCCTGCAGGTAGGTCTTGGGCGTGTAGAGGCGCGCGACAAACACGTAGACGACCGCGGTCAGCAGGCAGAGGCCGACAAAAAAGAGGTAGAACCAGGCGCCCGGCAGCTTGGAGGATCCGTCCGCATTGGCGATGAACTTGTGGACCAGCGCGGTGAAGAGGTTGCCGGCGGAGATCGCCCACATGTAGAGCACCATCACGATCGATTTCATGCGCTTCGGCGCCTGGGTGTAGGCGAACTCCAGCGCCGTCACCGACACCATGACCTCGCCCGTGGACAGCAGCAGGAAGGCCGGCACCTGCCAGATGATGTGGGGCCGCAACCCGGCCGTGATCTGCGATTCGATCCAGGCGGCGATGATAAACGACACCGCCGTCACCACCAGCCCGAGGCCGATCTTGCGCAGCTCGGTGAGCGGAAAGACGCGGCTGATGAGCGGAAAAAGCACGTAATTGCACACCACGATCATCGCGAGGATGAACACGCTGTTCAGCGTCTGGATCTGGGCGGAGAGGATCTCGAAATTGTAGCCCAGGACCGAGACCTGCCGGTCCATCTTCTCCGCCTGCAGCACCCATTCGCTCCCGCTCTGGTCCCACAAGGACCAGAAGATGGCGACGAAGACATAGATCGCGGCAATCCGGCCGATGGCGGAAAAACCCTCGCGGTTGAAGTTCTCGCGGAAAAACGAGCGGCCGGCCGGCGGGATGTGCACGAACTTGTAGCGCCCCGCCCAGAATATGACTGCCGCGATGCCCATCAGGATGCCCGGGACGCCAAAAGCCCAACCGGGGCCCGCATACTTGAGCAGCAGCGGCGTGAGCGGGATCGAGATCATGGAACCCGCGTTGATCGCAAAATAAAACCACCCAAAGGCCTTCGACAGGAGGTGCTGGTTGCGCGCGCCGAACTGGTCGCCGACGATCGCGGACACGCAGGGCTTGATGCCCCCCATGCCGATGGCGACCAGGATCAGACCGGAGGTCAGCCCCAGCCGGGTCTCATCCAGTGCCAGCGCCAGGTGTCCGCCGCAGTAGATCAACGAAAGCCAGAAGATCGTGCGGTACTTGCCGAAGAACACGTCGGCGAGGATGGCGCCGGCCACGGGCAGGAAATAACCGAGCGACAGGAACAGGTGGTATTGCTGGTTGGCCTCGTTTTCCGACATCACCGCCAGCGCCCCGGTGGCGTCGCGGAGGTACTGCGTCATGAACACGACCAGGATGGCGCGCATCCCGTAGAAGCTGAACCGCTCGGCCGCCTCCGTGGCGATGATGTAGGGGATGCCCGGGGGCATCTGGTCCGTCTTGAGCGGCGCCGTGATGAGTTTTTTGTCGTCCATGTAGATCAGCGGAAAAGGAAGGTGATGATCAGCGCCCCGAGGGTGAGAAAAGCCACGACCGGCCAAAGCCAGCGCGGCGCGCGCCGCGGCGATGCGGGCGGCTCGTCGTCGAAGGCGGCGTCCGGCAGGTCGAGCCCGTCATAACGCGTGGCCTCCTCGTTCCACCCCGAGCGCTCGTCCGCCCCGCAACCCGGGCACGCGCGCGCGCCGCGCGGCACGGCTTCGCCGCAGACGGGGCATTCGGTGGGAGGAACGAAGGCATGGGGCATCGCGTCAGATGAGCTGGCAATAATCGAGCAACCCCTGGCGGCCGCCCTCGCGGCCGAAGCCGCTTTCCTTGTAGCCGCCGAAGGGCGACGCGGGATCGAACTTGTTGTAGGTGTTGGCCCAGACGACGCCCGCCTTGAGCTCCGTGCTCAGCTTGAGGATGCGCGAACCCTTGTCGGTCCACACCCCGGCGCTCAGGCCGTAAGCGGTGTTGTTCGCCTTCTCGACCGCCTCCTCGGGCGTGCGGAAGGTCAGGATGCTGAGCACCGGCCCGAAGATCTCCTCCCGGGCGATGCGATGGCTCATGCTGACGCCCGAAAACACCGTCGGGCGGAAGTAGTACCCCTTCGCGGGCAGCTGGCCGGGGGGCTGGTACATCGCGGCCCCCTCCTTCACGCCGGCGGCGACGAGCTTCGTGATGCGTGTGAGCTGCTCCTTCGAGTTGATGGCGCCGATGTCGGTGTTCTTGTCGAGCGGGTCGCCGACGCGCAGCGTGCGGATGCGGGTCTTCAGCTTGGCGAGCACGGCGGCGGCCACGGGTTCGTGGACCAGCAGGCGCGAACCGGCGCAGCAGACGTGACCTTGGTTGAAGAAGATGCCGTTGACGATGCCCTCCACGGCCTGGTCGAGCGGCGCGTCGTCGAACACGATGTTGGCCGCCTTGCCGCCGAGCTCCATGGTCATCTTCTTGTCCGTGCCGGCCAGCGAGCGCATGATGATCTTGCCCACCTCGGTCGAGCCGGTGAAGGCGACCTTCGCGGCTGTGGGGTGGTTCATCACCGCCGCGCCCGTGTCGCCGAATCCGGTGACGATGTTGACCGTGCCGGGCGGGAGCCCGGCGTCCTGGATGATCTCGGCGAATTTCAGCGCGGTGACACTGGTGGTCTCGGCCGGCTTGATGACCACCGTGTTGCCCATGGCCAGTGCGGGGGCGATCTTCCACGCGAGCATCAACAGGGGGAAATTCCAGGGAATGACCTGACCGACCACGCCCAGCGGCGCCACCTTCCGGCCGGGCGCCACGTAGTCGAGCTTGTCGGCCCAGCCGGCGTGATAGAAGAAATGCGCGGCCGCCATCGGCACATCAAAGTCGCGCGATTCCTTGATGGGTTTGCCGCCGTCCATGGTCTCGGCCACGGCAAACTCCCGGGCGCGGTCCTGCAGCAGGCGGGCGAGGCGGAAGATGTACTTCGCACGCTCCTTGCCCGGCATTTTTCCCCAGGTCGTGTCGAACGCTTTCTTGGCCGCCACGTAGGCGGCATCCACGTCGGCGGCATTGGCCTGGGCGATCTCGGCGAGCTTCGTCTCGTTGGCCGGGTTGATGGAGTCGAAATACTTGCCCGCCGTGGGCGCGACGAACCGGCCGCCGATGAACAGGTCATAGCGCGGCTTCAACCGCGGGTCGGCGGTCTCGGGCGCGGGATCAAATTCCCAGAGATCGCCGAAGATGAGCGCGGGCGCGGGCCGGGCGGCGGAACGTTTCTTGGGGGAAGTGAGTGTTGCCATTTTTTGAATCACCGAGGTCCAAAGCCCGCCAAGGTGTAACCTCGGGTTTCTCTGTGCCCTCTGTGTCTCCGTGGTTAATTGAAAAGGATTAGTAGGATTCGGCGGCTTCGCTGAAGTAATACGGGGCCTGGTAGGCGCCGGTGCGTTCCTTCTCCAGCTGGCGGACGAGGTCGTTGAGCAGCGCCGAGGCGCCAAAGCGGTAGTGGGTGTTATTGAGCCACGTGTCGCCCAGCGTCTCCTTGACGGCGACGAGAAAGGTAAGCGCCTGCTTGGCCGTGCGGATGCCGCCGGCGGGCTTCATCGCGATCGCGAGACCCGTCTCGAGGTAAAAGTCGCGGATGGCCTCGAGCATCACCTGGTTGTTGCCAAGGGTCGCGTTCAACGTGGTCTTGCCGGTGCTCGTCTTGATGAAATCGCCGGGTCGCAGGACGCGCATCGCCAGGAAGGACGCGCCCCGGATGTTGTCGTAGGTCTCAAGTTCGCTGACCTCGAGGATGACCTTGAGGGTCGCCGCGCCGCAGGCATCACGCACCGCGACAATCTCATCCTGGACGCGCGCGAATTCACCCGCGAGGAACGCCCCGCGGTTGATCACCATGTCGATCTCGTCCGCCCCGTCGGCCACGGCCGCCTTCACCTCCGCCAGCCGCGTGCGCAGCGGCGCCTGGCCGGACGGAAAGGCGGTGGCGACCGACGCGATGCGCACGGCGCTGTCGCCGCCCAGTGCGCGGCGCGCGTGTTTCACCATTGCGGGATAGACGCACACTGCGGCGACCGGAGGGATCGCGGGATCGTCGTGCGGGCGCCGCGCCTTCTGGCAGAGCGCGGCCACCTTGCCCGGCGTGTCTTTGCCCTCGAGGGTCGTCAGGTCGACCATCGTGACCGCGGTCTTCAGGCCCCAGAGCTTGGCGTGCTTCTTGATGCTGCGGGTGCCATATTTCGCGACCCGTTCCTCGATGCCCACCTGATCGACCGGGCCGATCTCGTTGAACAAACGCCGGAACCCGGCCTGTGCTTGGACTGCCATTGTGGGCGGGAATATCCGGTCATAAGCGCCCGAAAACAATGTCAAAGTCGGTCCGGCCCACCGCGCCCGCGATGGACATTGCGGCGACCCGCGCCAGACTCGCCCCATGCCTGACCTGCTTGACCAGCTTGCCGGGGGTGACCCGCTCACCTTAGGACGGACCGCCGCGGTGGCCGCGTCCGTGCTGGCGCAGCCCGAACTGATCGACGCGTTGTTTGACGGAGTTGCCGATGACGATGAAGCCATCCGCAACCGATCCATGGACGCCCTCGAGCGGATTTCCTCCCGGCGACCCGAGCTGCTGCGGCCCTACAAACGCGAGTTGCTCACCCGTGTGGTCCGGATCGGGCATTGGTCCGTGCGTTCCCACCTCTGCCAGGTTCTGGCGCGGCTGGACAACTACACCCCCGTCGAACGGCGTCGCGCGATCACCACCGTCGGCGGCTGGCTCCATGACCGGAGCAGCATCGTCAAGGCGGTCGCCCTCGACTGCGCCGTGCAGCTGAGCCTCGCCCCCGGATTCGCCCCGGAGCGGGCCGCGGCCACCAGGCTGGTGAACGAGTGCGTCCAGCACGGCGGGACCCCGGCCTTGCGCGCCCGGGCCCGCAAGCTGCAACGGCAGCTCGCCAAACTTGCGCCCCCGGCCCGGGCCTGATTGCCTGCGGTCCAGGATCCCCACCATGTCCGATGCCCCGACCTATCCCCCCCGCGGCGAACTTGTCATCCGTACGATCGCGATGCCGGCCAACACCAATTCCAACGGTGACATGTTCGGCGGCTGGCTGGTCTCCCAGATGGACCTCGGCGGCGCCATCCTGGCCCGTAACACCGCCCGGAGCCGCATCACGACCGTCGCGATCGATGCCATGTCGTTTCACGATCCGGTCTACGTCGGGGATATCGTCAGCTGTCATGCCTTGCTCGGCAAAACCGGCCGTACCTCGATGCGCATCGAGGTCGAGGCCTGGGCCCAGCGCCACAAGGGCGGCGAACACGTGCGCGTGACCACCGGCATCTTCACCTACGTCGCGATCGACGACCACGGCCGGCCCCAACCGGTCCATCGCTAGTTTCCCTCCGCGCCGCATGCGCTCCATCACCCTCCCAAAACTCTTCCTGTTTGGCCTCGCGCTGGCCGCCGGACTGTTCGCCCGCGCCAGCGAGGCGGAGGTGCTGGCCGCTGTCCGCGCCGCCGATGACGCGCGCATCGCCGCCACGCTCGCCGTCGATGCGACCCGGCTCGACGCGATCCTGTCCGACGAGCTGCATTACGCCCACTCCAGCGGGGTGATCGATTCCAAGGCTTCCCTCCTCGAGTCGCTCACCAGCCGCCGCGTGGTCTATGAGTCGGTGGAGCATGTCGCCCGCGACTTCGTGGCCGCCGGTCCCGGCCTCGTGCTCATGCGCGGTCGGATGCTCGTGCGGGTCGGCAGCGCCACCCAGCGAAACCTGATCGACCTGAACTACCTCGCCGTGTGGCGGGAGGAAGGCGGTCGCTGGCGTTTCCTCGCCTGGCAATCCAGTCGCAATCCGGCCCCGGCCAAGCCGTGACGCTGTATCGGCCCGAATTCACGGGCGTTGGCGCGCACCTGATTTGACGCCGGCACCCCGGCCCCGCAAGGTGCCGGCTTGTCCACCCTCCCCCCTAATTCCGCACGATCCGGCAACGGCGTGGCTGCCGCCGCCGCCGGTTTCCTGCTGTGGGGCATCGTGCCGATCTATTGGAAGCAGATGCAGGGCGTGTCGGCGCCCGAGCTGATCGCCCACCGCATTGTCTGGTCGCTGCTTTTTCTCTGCGGCATCCTCGCGTGGCAGCGCAAGTTCGCCTCGCTGCGCCCCGCCTTCGCCGGGGTCCGCGCCGCCGGGCTGACCTTCGCCAGCGCCCTCCTCATCACCGTCAACTGGACCGTCTACGTGTGGGCGGTGAATGCCGGTCACATCCTGGAAACCAGCCTCGGTTATTTCCTCGTACCGCTCATGAACGTCGCGATCGGGTCGTTCCTGCTCCATGAGAAGCTTCGCCCCTTGCAGTGGGGCGCGATCGGTCTGGCCGCGCTCGGTGTCGTCCTGTTGCTGCTGCGGGTCGGTCACTTCCCGTGGATCGCGCTGGTCATCGCCAGCACCTGGGCCGCCTACGGGCTCTTGAAAAAGCAGTCGGCCCAGGGCCCGATCGCCGGTCTCACGGCCGAAACCATCGTCCTCTTTCCCGTCGCCGCCGGCTTGCTCCTGTGGCTGGCGGCGCACGGCGGCGGCGCACTCGGGCATGCCCCCGCGCGCACCCAGGCCTTTGTGCTCAGCGCCGGCGTGATCACCGCCGTGCCCCTGCTGCTCTTTGCCTACGGCGCCCAACGGATGCGGCTGACCTCGCTTGGCCTGCTCCAATACCTCGCCCCGTCCGTGCAGTTCCTGATCGGGCTCTTCGTCTACCGCGAACCGTTCGATGCGGCGCGCTTCCAGGCCTTCGGGCTCATCTGGGCGGGTTTGGTCGTCTACTCCGCCGACACCTTCTGGGCCCAGCGCCGCCAGCTCCTCCGCGCCGCCGGCATGACCTGAGCCGGAACGCCAAGGCGCTGGCATGGTGCCGCCCGGCGCTTGCGTGGGTGGCGACCCGGCGCTTCACTGACGTCACCCCATGAAAAACCGCCTCCCCCTGCTCCCGCTGGCGCTGGCCGCGCTTTGCTCCCTCGCGCTCGCCCAACCCGCAACCCCGCCCGCCCCGGCTCCCGCTGCGCCGGTCGTCGCCGACGCACCCCCGCCCCTGCCGGATGCCTCCGCGCCGATCCCCAAGACCGGCAACGCCCGCTTCTTCGAAATGCACGAGTCTTTCCTCGCCCGGGGCAAGAGCGGCCCGATCGGCGTGCTGTTCCTCGGCGACTCCATTACCGAGGGTTGGCGCGGGGCCCCGCACATTTGGGAGCACTATTTCGGCCAATACCAGCCCGCCAACTTCGGCATCGGCGGCGACCAGACCCAGCACGTGATCTGGCGCATCGAGAACGGCGAGCTCGACGGCATCAGCCCGAAGGTCGTCGTCCTCATGATCGGCACCAACAACTCCGCCCGGCACTCCGGCGAGCAGATCGCCGACGGGGTCAAAAAGATCGTCGAACTGACCCGCGCGAAGATCCCCGGCGTGAAGGTCCTGCTGCTCGCCATCCTGCCGCGCGACGCCCGCCGCAATGCCGACGGGTTGATCACCGAGGCCGCCATCGCGGACGCCACCAAGCGTGTGGCCGCCAATGACCGCGCCAACGCCCTCCTCGCCCCGCTCGACGACGGCGTGAACGTGCGGTTCCTCAACACCAACGCCCTCTTCCTCGGACGCGATGGCCGGATTCCGTGGACCCTCATGCCCGACCAGTTGCATCTCACCGCCGCAGGCTACCAGCTCTGGGCCGAGGCGATTGCCAAGCCGCTCGCCGAGATGATGAAGTGAGAATTGAGGTGACACCTGCGCTCCGCGCAGGTGCTTATGGCTCCGCGTCCACCGAACCCCGACATGGTCGCCGCGGCTCCAGCCAGGCATTCATGCCCTTCGCCGGACTTACTTCAGGTCCTTGCCGAAATCGAGCAGCTCCATCTCGAACACGAGCGTGGCGTAGCGCTTGATGCCGGGCGGCCGGCCCTTGGCCCCGTAGGCCAGCTCGGGCGGGACGATCAGGAGCCACTTCTCCCCCTTCGTCATCTTTTGCAGTGCCTCCTCCCAGCCCTCGATCAGGTCGCCCCGGTCGATGCGCACCTTGAGCGGATTCTCCGCGGTGTTCTGGTCGAAGATTTTTCCGTCGAGCAGCATGCCCTTGTAGACCACGCTGACCTTCATGCCCGTCTTCGGCATGCCGGCGGCGGGATCCCCGGCTTTCAACACGATGTAGCGCAGGCCGGTGAAGGTCTTCTTGGCCTCGGGCCAGCGCTGTTCGACGATCTCCAGGTCCTCGGGCGGCAGTTTTTCCCGCTGGGCCAGGAGCGGACTGGCGGCGAAGAGGGCGAGGCAGAGGCAGAGGAGCGGACGCATGGTGGGGGTAATCACGGTTTCTTTTCGGGAGGAATGACGCGGAAAATGACCACCGGTTCCTTCGGCGTCGAGGCTTGTTCGGCCCGGGCGGCCGGCGCGGGATCGGCCGGCACGGTCTTGACCGTGGGCATGGGCGCGGCCTTGGCGGGCGGCGCCGCCGGCGCCGGGGCCGGCGCGGCAACCGACACCACGGGCATCGCCGGCGGCACTGTGGCGAAGCCGCGCTCGAGCAACTCGCGGGCCTTCACGTCGCGCACGACCCGCTGCTCGCTGCCGAGCACGACGGCGATGAGCCGACGGCCGTTGCGTTCGGCCGTGGCCGCGAGCGAGAAACCACCCGCGCTGAAATACCCGGTCTTGAGTCCGTCACATCCCGGGAAGGCGGTGAGTAGGCCGTTGTGGTTGCGCATGATGAAGGGTTCCGCCGCGACCTCCCGGAAGGCGCGCTCCTTGATCGAGCTGTAACGCAGCACCTGGCCGTGCCGGATCAGTTCGCGCGAGAGCCGGGCGAGATCACGCGCGGTCGTGACATCCGGAGACTGGCCCTTGCTGGGCGGCAGACCGTGTGGGGAATGGAAGGTCGTGCTGGTCATGCCGAGCGCGCGGGCCTTCGCGTTCATGAGCTCGACAAACGCCTCGCGCGAACCGGCCGCATGGGTGGCCAGGGCCACGGCGGCATCATTGGCCGACTGGATCATCAGCGCGTGCAGCAGGTCATCCACCGTGAAGACCTCGCCCTGCTTGAGGTAGACCTGCGAGCCGCCGGTGCGCGCCGCCTCGGCCGACACCGTCACCGGGTCGGTCAGGGCGATCCGGCCGGATTCTACCTGGTCGATCACCACGAAGAAGGTCATCAGCTTGGTGATGCTCGCCGGAAACCCGCGCGCATCGGCATTCTCCTCGATCAACACGGCCCCCGTCGCGGCATCGGTGACGATGGCACTGAGGTAGGGATTGCGGGAAACCTTCTCGATGGCGAATGAGGCGACCGCCGTCCCGGCGACCAGTCCCACCACCACCACGCGCTGCAGGAAATTCATCCGCGCAAGGCAGTGACCGGAAACCGGCAACGCAATATCAATTCAAGCCATCCTGCTCACGGCCATGCCTGGGGGCCCACCGGGCATAAAAAAAGGCGGAGCCCGGAGGCTCCGCCTTGAAAGTGGATTTTCGCCGAAGGCGAAAGTCGGAATTAGTAACGGTCGCGACCGCCGCCACCGCCGCCGCCGCCGAAACCGCCACGGCCGCCGCCGCCGAAGCCGCCACGGCGCTCGCCGCCGAAGCCGCCACGACCGCCGCCGCCGCCGCCGTAGCCGCCGCCGGCCGGACGATCTTCCTTCGGACGGGCCTCATTGACCTGGAGAGCGCGGCCGCCGAAATCGACGCCGTTGGTCTTCTCAATGGCCATCTTGGCCTCTTCCGGGGTGCCCATGGTGACGAACGCGAAACCGCGGGGGCGGCCGGTCATCTTGTCCATGGCGACATAGGTGTCGGTCACGGTGCCGAACTGGCCGAAATGGGCGCGGAGTTCGTCATCGGTGGTCTTGAACGATAGGTTTCCAACGTAGAGTTTGGAATTGCTCATGTGATAAATCGTAGATCCTTCGCCATCTGCCAGTCTGTTCCCAACGTGGGTTTCGAAATCATCACTTAAGCCAAACGCTCAGCCAACGACTCACCAGTTCCTGTCATCAAACGCTATCTCTAACGAGGGGCGTAAGAACGCCGATGCAGGGCGCGCTTGCAAGGGAATTTTTTTAGCAGGGTCGTCAACCCACTGCCCGACAGGGAGTTGAATTTAGACGTGGCTCCCGATTAAATCGAGTATTTCCGCCGGATCGCATCCGGGATCCGCACCGGGCGGGTCGTCTCCAGCGAGATCATCACGTAGTCAAACCAGCCGTCGCACACACGTTTGCCGTCGGGTCGACGTTCAATCTCGAACTGCAACCGCAGGCCAATGAGCGTGAATTTCTCGATCCAGCAGCGCACGGTCATCTTGTCACCCAGGGTGAGCGATCGCCGGAAATTCATCTGGGTCGCCGCGATAACCCAACCAAATCCGAGCTGCTGAAATTCCGCCATCGGCATGCCATAGCAGCGCTCCATCTGGTCAAACCGGGCGGCGAGCACGTAATCCATGTACCGGCTGCTATGCACATGCTGGTACATGTCGATGTCGTCCGGCCGCACCGCCAGTTCGCTCTCGAATTTGGCGTACACCAAGCCCGGCTCCACCGCCTCTGCCGCATCCATGCCTGATTTTGCTTCGTCCACCTCCGCAAACTGCGATCCCGAAGCGGCCGCTCCAAGGCAAATCGGTGCGCCACCAAGGGAATCCTAGCTTGAATGTATTATTTGTTTCATACAAGTGTTTGCCTCATGGCCTCAAGCTCTTCCGCCACCCCTGCGAGGATATTAGCTGCTGCTGAAGCGCTATTTGCAGACAATGGATACGCCAACATCACCTTGCGGCAGATCACGGCTCACGCCGGGGTAAACCTGGCCGCGGTCAACTACCACTTCTTCGATAAGGAAACGCTGTACCGGGAACTGCTCACGCAGCGCCTGCGGCAGATCAATCATCAACGCGCGGTCTTGCTGGAGGCCGCCGAGGCCCGGGCACCGGACGGTCTGGCGCCGCTGGATGAAATCATGGATGCCCTCGCCCGGCCCGCCTTTCTGCCCGAGGGGGCCTTCACCCCTGCCAGTGCCCGCCTCCTTGGCCGCGTTCTGCTTGAGCAGGCTACCTTGACCGAGGGTCTGTTGCAGCAGGAATTTCAACCCATGATGACCCGTATCGGCCAGGCCTTGCGTCGTCACCAACCCGGCCTGCCCCCGGCGGATTTCCTCTGGCGCTTCAGTTTCATCGTCGGCGCTCTGCACCACTCACTCGCCACCCTGCCCAATATGCATGCCCTGACCCAAGGGATCTGCCGGGACAACGATGCCAATGCCGCTCTCGGCAGTTTTACAAAATTCGCCATCGCGGCGATGCGCTAGCAGCCACCCGCAGAGGGTCGGGCTGTAAATCCGATCACCCGGACTGACGAAACGGGGCGGTATGCAGATATTTCGTCTCCGTCCTTGTCACCGCGAAATATCTGCCTCACTTAGCCCCCAGCAGCGCTGACCACGCTGCGGCGGTTTCCCTGAAACTTCGCACCCCTGACCCGGGTTAGAGGACGACAGGAACAAAGACCCGCCACCCGCGCTCTGAACCAGCGCGCCCGACACCAAGCCATGCTCACCGCCATCATCATCCTTGCCTTGCTTTCCCTCCTCGTTGCCACCGAGGGGGATCCCGCGAACCCGACTGTCGAGACCAACGCGGAAAAGCCGGTGCGCCCGGCCGGTCAGAACGGGGCTGAGGGCAAGGCCGACAAGCGCTGCCGCCTCGCCGCTTAGGCTGTCGCCCCGCCGCCCAGCGGCTCCCATGGCGGTAAGATAACTTAGGGAAACCTGGCTTGCGCTTCCGGAAGGCTTTCATTCCCTACCGGCTCACAACCTTCCATGCGCCGTTTCTTCGCCTCCCTTGTCCAGTGGATTGATTCCGACTACTCCGTCGAATCACCTGATGCCATCCGCGCCCAGCCCGATGGCGTGAATCTCGTCCGCTGCATTCCCTTCATCATCCTGCATCTCGGCTGCCTCGGGGTCATCTGGGTCGGCTGGAGCTGGTTCGCCGTCTGGACCGCGGTCGCCCTCTACTTCCTCCGGATGTTCGCGGTCACGGGTATCTTCCACCGCTATTTCTCGCACAAGACCTACAGCACTTCCCGTTTCGGCCAGTTCCTGCTCGCCCTCTGGACCGGCACCACCGTCCAGCGCGGCCCGCTCTGGTGGGCCTACCACCACCGGCACCACCACCAGCATTCGGACGAACCGGAAGACGCCCACTCGCCGCACGTGCACGGCTTCCTCTGGTCGCACATCGGCTGGATCACCAGCAAGCGCAACTTCCCGACCGACTACTCCAAGGTCAAGGATCTCGCCAAATTCCCCGAGCTCGTCTGGCTGAACCGGTTCGACATCGTGGTGCCCGTCCTCTTCGCCACCGGCCTCTTCGGCCTCGGCCGCTACCTGGAACACGCCGCCCCCGGCCTCGGCACCTCCGGCGCCCAGCTTCTCGTCTGGGGTTTCTTCATCAGCACCACCTTCCTGTTCCACGGCACGGCCTCGATCAACTCGTTCACCCACCTGTGGGGCAAGCGCCGCTTCAACACCACCGACGACTCCCGCAACAGCTTCATCCTTGCGCTCGTGTGCCTCGGTGAGGGTTGGCACAACAACCACCACCGCTACCAGTCCTCGACCCGCAACGGTTTCTACTGGTGGGAAATCGATCCCACCTACTACGGCCTGAAGCTGCTCTCCTGGACCGGTTTCATCTGGGGCCTCAAGCCCGTGCCCGCCTCCATCTACGAGGAAGCCGCGCAAATCGCCCACCACGACACCATCCGACGCTTCAGCACCTCCTCCGTGCAGCACGAGATCAACACCCTGCGCAAGGTCGTGCCGACCGCCGCCGCCATCGCCATAGCCACGGTGAATTCCCCCGAGGTCGCCAGTCAGCTGAAGAAGGACGGCCCGGCGATCCACAAGGACGTCGCCGAGCAGACCGAACACCCCGGCACGGACCAGCAGTAAGGCCAATCCCAGGCTGGCCACCGCCCCCGCCCCGCGCGCCTCCCGCCGCGGGGCTTTTCTTTGAATCCGCCGCCCCGTGCCGGGCGTAGCTTGCCACGTGCGCCCGTCCGGAATTACACCTCCTGCCATCAAAACCCGCCCCGCCCTGCGATGACCAAACTCGCCATCATCGGCACCGGTATCTCCGGCCTGGGCTGCGCCCATTTCCTGCACCGCCACTTCGACGTCACCCTCTTTGAGCAGAACGGTTACGTCGGCGGCCACACCAACACCGTGACCGTGCCCGAGGCCGGCACCGGCCGTCCGCTGCCCATTGACACCGGCTTCATGGTGTTCAACTACGCGACTTACCCGCAGCTGACCCGCCTCTTCGCCGCGCTGAACGTCCCGGTGAAGAAGACCGACATGTCGTTCAGTGTGCGCCACGAGGACACCGGTCTCGAATTCTGCGGCTCCTCCCTCAACCACCTCTTCGCCCAGCGCCGCAACCTCCTCCGCCCGTCCTTCTACCGGATGCTCTTCCAGATCGACCGCTTCAACCGCGATGCGATCGCCGCCCTGGACGACCCGGCCCTCGATACGCAAACCCTCGCCGACTACGTGCGTGCCCGCGGCTACGGCGCGGACTTCCTCGATCTCTACCTCGTGCCGATGAGCAGCGCGGTCTGGTCCACTCCGCCCGACAAGATGCTCCTCTTCCCCGCCCGGGCGCTGCTGCGTTTTTTCCACAACCACGGCTTCCTTGGGCTCAACACCCAGCACCAGTGGTGGACGGTCGACGGCGGCGCGCAGGAATACGTCAAGCGACTCACCGCGCCCTGGGCCGACCGCATCCGCCGCACGGCCCGCGTCACCCGCGTCACCCGCGGCCCGGTCGGCACCTTCGTCACCACCGCCGACGGCATCACCCAGCGCTTCGACAAGGTCATTCTCGCCGCCCACGGCCACGAATCCCTCGCCCTGCTCGCCGACCCCACCCCCGACGAGGCCCGCCTCCTCCGCGAATTTCAGTACCAGGCCAACACCGCCACGCTGCACACCGATGCCTCGGTCATGCCCCGGACCAAGCTCGCCTGGTCAGCTTGGAACTATTCGCTCGCCCGCGACGCCACCGGCCGCCTCGAGCCCATGACCATCTACTGGATGAACCGCCTGCAGGGAGTCTCCGAACGGGAAAACTACTTCGTCTCCATCAACCGGCCCGATCGCATCGCGCCCGATCGCATCCTCAAGACCATCTCCTACGAGCATCCGCTCTTCACCCTCGGGGCGGTCCGGGCCCAAACCGAGATCCCCGCCCTCAACGCGGCCGCCCGCGGCACCACGGAGACCTATTTTTGCGGCGCCTGGACCCGCTATGGCTTCCACGAGGACGGTTTCCTCTCGGCCGTGAACCTGTCCGGGCTCCTGTTGGCGCGGGATCCCTGGACCGGGTGAGACGCTTGTCCCCGAGCCGGTTAAGTGTATCGTAGTCAGAATCTCCTGCATCTGTTTGCCGGAACCGCCCGTAATCCTTCCTCGGTGAATTCCTGTCTCTACGAGTGCCATGTCATGCACGCCCGTTTTGCGCCCAAGGCGCACCGGTTCGTGTATCGCATTTTCCTCTTCGCCTTCGACCTCGACGAGCTCGACACCCTCCACCGCAAGCTGCGCCTGTTCTCCTGGAACCACCGCAACCTCTATTCCTTCCGCGACACCGATTTCCTCCCTACCGGTGAAAAACTGCATAACCCCGGTGGCGAACAACCCGCGGCCGCGATCAACCCGCCCACCCCCGCCGCCAGCGTGGCCCGCACCCTGAAGCAACGGGTGATCGCCCACCTCGCCACCCAAGGGGTCGATCTGACGGGTGGCCGCGTGCTGCTCGTCACCCTGCCTCGCGTGATGGGCTACCTCTTCAACCCCGTCTCGTTCTATTTCTGCTACGACCGCGCCGGCAGCCCCGTCGCCGCCCTCGCCGAGGTCACCAACACGTTCAAGGAAATGAAGCCCTACGTCCTCGGTCCGGATACCCGCCGTGACGGCGCCTTCACCTTGCGCGTCCCCAAGCATTTCTACGTCTCCCCGTTCAGTGACGTCGATGTCGCCTTCGACTTCACGCTCCGCGCCCCCGGCGAGCGTCTCGCCGTCCAGATCGACGACTACGTCGGCGCCCAGCGCACGCTGACCAGCACGCTCGCGGGCCCGCGTCAGCCGCTCACCGACGGACGCCTCGCCTGGTTCACGCTCAAATACCCGCTCATCACCCTGCGCGTGATCAGCCTTATCCACTGGCATGCTTTCCGCCTCTGGCTGAAAAAACTGCCTTGGTTCGCCAAGGCCGCCCGTGCCGCCGACCAGCGCGATCTTTATCGACCGCATGCCTCGCTGGCGGTGCCGGTCCCGTCCGGCGCCATCCTTTCCTCCCCGTCCCTCGCCCCTTCGCCCAAAGCATGAGTTCCACCGCCTCCACCGCTTCCGCCTCCCTTTCCGCCCGCCCCGTCAGCTTCGCCGAGCGCGCCGTTCTCGCCTCTTTCGCCGCCCTGCCGCTCGGCCGCCTGCAGCTGGACCTCCCCGACGGCTCCGTCCGCATCTTCGGCGACCCCGCCCTGGCCACCGCCGACCTGGCCCCCCACGTCACCAACCACGCCTCCCTCCGCGTGCGCCGACCGGCTTTCTTCAAAAAGTGCCTGCTCCACGGCGACATCGGTTTTGCCGAATCGTTTATCGACGGAGACTGGGAAACCCCCGACCTCACCGCCGTGGTCGCGTGGTTCGTGCTGAACCACCGCCAGGCTCCTACCCTGTCCGGCTCCCATCACGCCCGCTCGCTCGTCCTGAATTTCCTGCGCTTCGCGGACCGCCTCGGCCACCTGCTCCGGCCCAACGACCGCGCCACCGCGCGCCGCAACATCGCCGAGCACTACGACCTCTCCAACGACTTCTTCGCCCTGTGGCTCGACGAATCCATGATGTACTCGGCCGCCCGCTGGGAACGCGCCGACGCCACCCTGCGCGAGGCCCAGGACGCCAAGAATGACGCCCTCTGCCGCCACTTGCGCCTCCAGCCCACCGACCACGTCCTCGAGATCGGCACCGGCTGGGGCGGCTGGAGCATCCACGCCGCGTCCCGGTACGGCTGCCGGGTCACCACCGTCACCATCTCCCGCCAGCAACACGACCTTGCGGTGAAACGCATCGCCGCCGCAGGTCTCGCCGACCGCATCGAGGTGCGGATGCAGGACTACCGCGACATCACCGGCGCCTTCGACAAGATCGTCTCGATTGAGATGCTTGAGGCCGTCGGACACCAATATCTCCCGGACTACGCCGCCGCCTGCCACCGCCTGCTCAAGCCCGACGGCCTGCTCGCCCTCCAGTTCATCACCGTGCCCGACCACCGTTACGCGGCGCTGCGCTCGGGCGTGGACTTCATCCAAAAGCACATCTTCCCCGGCTCGCTGCTGTTGTCGGTCAACCGGCTGAACTCGCTGCTCAGCGAAAAGGGCGGCTTCGTCCTGCACGCCTTCGACGATTTTGGCAGCGACTACGCGCAAACCCTCCGGGCCTGGCGGGCCAGCTTCGCCGCCAAGCTCGACCAGGTCCGCGCCCTCGGCTTTGACGAGCGGTTCATCCGCAAGTGGCACTACTACCTGTGCTACTGCGAGGCCGCCTTCGCCCTGCGCCACATCTCCGTCGTCCACACCCTGCACTCGCGCGCCAACAACCTCGCGCTGTCCTCCCGCGCATGATCTGGTTCCTGCGCCTCCTCTTCGTCGTCGTCATCGGCTCGATGCTCTGGGTCACGAGCTGGGCCAGCCTGCACCAGCCCCTCGGGGACTTTGCCCGCAGCGCCACGTTCCGCGACCCCTGGGTGATCGCCACCCTCTTTGATGCCTACTGGGCCTTCATCACGTTCTACGTGTGGATCGCCTGGAAGGAACAGTCCCTCGCCGCCCGCGTCCTGTGGTTCGTCGCCGTCATCCTGCTCGGCAACTTGGCGATGGCCGCCTACATGCTCCGCGAACTTTGCCCCGGCCCGGCCGATGGCCGGCTCACGGACATCTTCACCCGCCGCAATCCCGGCACCCTCCTGCTGCCCGGCCTGTTGACCGCCGCCGCCGTGGGCGTCTACCTGCTGGCGTGACCACCGCCGCTCCCGCCCGCTCTTTCTGGCAACGCCGAGTGCGGGATCCCCTGCTGGCGCTGTTCACCCAGGGCATCACCCCCGACAAGGTCGCCGCCACCCTCGCCGTCGGCACCGCCTGCTCCTTGTTTCCCTTTCTCGGCTTCACCGCCGCCCTCAACCTCGCGGTCGGACTCCGGCTGCGCATGAACCAACCCATCATGCAGGTGTTAAACCAGCTCCTCGGTCCCCTGCACCTGGTCATGATCGTCGTCTACGTCCGCCTCGGCGAATGGCTCTGGCACGCCCAGGACGAGCGCTTCACCCTCACCGAAATGCTCCGGGTCTTCCGGGAGGAAACCTTCGTCTCGTTCCTCCAGCGTTTCGGCTGGACCGGCGTCCATGCCTTCAGCGCCTGGGCCTTGACGGCCCCGCTGCTCGTGGCGGTACTCTACTACGCCCTCCGGCCCCCTCTGCGCCGGCTGGCGTCCAGCACCCGGGCCCAAGCGTAACTTTCCCCGATGGCCCCGCTCCCCCTCCTTTTCCTTGCCTTGGCCGGACTCTGCGCGCTCTTCGCGTTGCTCTGGTTGGTTTGCCGCCGCCTGGACAACTACGGGTTTGTGGACGTGGCCTGGTCGTATGCGTTCGCGGTCTTGGCGGTCTTCTACGCCTGGTTCGGCCCCGGCTGGTACCTGCGCCGCTTCACCCTGGCCGCCATGGCCTTGCTCTGGAGCCTGCGGTTGGGCACCCACCTGCTGAAACGCGTGGCAGCCCACCATCCCGTCGAGGACGGCCGCTACCTGCAGTTGCGCAAGGATTGGGCCGGCAACTTCGGGCCGAAGATGTTTGGATTTTTCCAGCTCCAAGCCGCGTCCGTCGTGCTGCTCGGCGCGGCGTTTCTCCTGCCGGTGTTCAATCCCGCCCCGCGCTTCCACCTGCTGGAAATCATCGGCGTCTGCCTGTGGTTCGCCGCGCTCTACGGTGAAGCCATGGCCGACGCCCAGCTCGCGGGATTCAAGCGCAACGCGGCCAACAAGGGCCAGGTGTGCGCCGTCGGTCTCTGGCGCTTCAGCCGCCACCCGAACTATTTCTTCGAGTGGCTGATCTGGGTCGCGTTCTTCATCTTTGCCCTCGCTTCCCCCTGGGGCTGGCTGGCCGTGATCGGCCCGGCCAGCATCCTCTACCTCCTGCTGCGCGTGACCGGTATCCCGCTCACCGAGGAGCAGGCCGTCCGCTCCAAGGGCGACGCCTACCGCCGCTACCAGCAGACGACGAGCGCCTTCATCCCCTGGTTTCCCAAATCATCCACCGCGAAGGACGTGTAGTTGCGCGCCAGCCCCGTCCCTCGCGGCGCGGCCCCACCCTCGCAGTCAAATTTCCCATGATCGATCTGCTGCTCAAAAAAAACCTCCTGCCCGACTGGCTCATCCGCGTCGGCATCCGCCGGCTGTTGCGCCAGCGCCTGCAGGAAATCGACCACCCGTCGCCCGACCTGCAGGTGGCCCAATTTGCTGAATCGCTACGCTCCCTGCCGATCGCGATCAATACGGCCGAGTCCAAGGAACAGCATTACGAGGTCCCGACGCGATTCTACCAACTTTGCCTGGGCCCGCGCCTGAAGTACTCCTCCTGCTACTACGAGCGGGGCGACGAGACCCTCGCCATCGCCGAGGAACGCATGCTCGCCTTGACCTGCGAGCGCGCGCGGCTCGCCGACGGCCTCGACATCCTCGAACTCGGCTGCGGCTGGGGTTCGCTCACCCTCTGGATGGCGGAGCGTTATCCCCGCGCCCGCATCACCGGCGTCTCGCACTCCCGCACGCAGCGCGAGCACATCCTCGGCGAGGCCCGGCGCCGCGGCCTGGCCAACGTCCAGATCCTGACCTGTGACATGAACGACTTCGCCCCGGCCGCCGCCGCCTACGACCGCGTGGTTTCGGTCGAGATGTTCGAGCACATGAAGAACTGGCCGCGCCTGATGGCGACCGTCGCCCACGCGCTCCGCGCCGAGGGGTTGTTCTTCGCCCACGTCTTCACCCACGCCCGCTTCGCCTACCACTTCGAGGTGCGCGACGAGTCGGACTGGATGAGCCGCTACTTTTTCACCGGCGGCATGATGCCGGCCCACGGGCTCTTTCCCTGCTTTCAGGACGACCTCAAGCTCGTCTCCGACTGGAAGGTCAACGGCCAGCACTACGCCCAGACCGCCGAGCACTGGCTGCAGAACATGGACGCCCACCGCGCCGAGATCATGCCGCTCTTCGCCGAGACCTACGGCGCCGCGCACGCCCGCCAGTGGTGGGCCTACTGGCGCGTCTTCTACCTCGCCTGCGCCGAGCTCTGGTGGTTCCGCTCGGGCGACGAATGGCTCGTCAGCCACTACCTGTTCCGCAAACCGTGAACCGGCTCACCACCCTGCTCCTACTGTTGGCCCTCGGCGTGACCCTGGGCGCCGCCTCCGCCGGCACTCCGCTTGATGAGGCCTTGGCCGCCGAGGCGCGGCTGGATTCAGCGCGCGCCCTGACTCTGTTCCAGCAGGCCGCCGCCGGGCAGCCGGACGACGCCTTCCTCCTCTACAAGATCGCCAAGCAGTACTCGGACCAGGTGCCAGACCAGACGACGGACGAGGCAAAAATCGACTACGCCCGCCGCGCCCTCGGCTATGCGCAGCGCGCCTTTGCCTTGGAGCCGACCAACGCCGTCTACGCCCTCTCGCTCGCGATCTGTCACGGCCACCTCGCCGCCAGCAGCGACGTGCGCACGCGGGTGGAAATGTCGCGCCTGATCAAGGAGGATGCCGAGCGCGCCCTCCGCCTCGACCCGGACTACGCCTGGGCCCATCACGTGCTCGGCCGCTGGCACTACGAGATCGCCTCGCTCGGTCCGACCGCCCGGTTCTTCGCCCGGCTGTTCTACGGCGGCATCCCGACCGCCTCGGTGGACGAGGGCATCATCCATCTCCGTCGGGCCACCGCCCTCGAGCCCACCGAACTCAACCATTGGATCTACCTGGGCTTTGCCTACGCCGCCGCCGATCGGACGGCCGAGTCTCGGGCCGCCTGGGAACGCGGCCTCGCCCTGCCTGACCGCAGCAAGCACGACGGGGTCGCGAAGCGCCGCGCGCGCGAGGCCCTGGCCCGGGGCTAGACTCCCGGTCCGCCGGCGCCGGCTCACACCAACACGAGCACGATGGCCGCCAGCATCAGGCCACCCCCGACCAGCCGGAGGCGCAACACCCGCGGGTCCAGGTGCTGCTCCTGGCTGTGAAACCAGTGACCGATGGCCCAGACGACGAGCACGCTGACCAGTCCGCGCGCGCTATAAACAATGTTCACGGCGGTGGCGCCGCCCCAAATGCCGATGGCCAGCACGATGCCGGCGTTGTTCAAGGCCATCAGGACTGAACCCACCCCGACCCACCGCCACGACGAACCGTTCATCGCGCGCAAGGGCGCGCTGAAAAAGGGAATCAGAGCCAGCGAGTAGACACCTACCCAGCCAAACATCGCCGGGGCAAACGCGGCTGCCCCCCACGCGGGCGCCCACTTCTGGATGAACACGTCGCCCAGGCCGTAAAACGACGCGCTCAGCCAGGCGAGCAGCACCGTCCGTCCGATCATCCGCGGGACGACCGTCCCCTTGCCCAGATGCAGCAACAGCACGGCGGCCGTGCTCAGCCCGGCCCCGACCCACCAGCGCCAGGGCATGTCCCCGGCGTTGAACAGGACCGTGAAGAGCGCCACCATGAGCACCTTGGTCCCCATGACTGGCGTCGTGACCGTCACATCCCCATGCTTGAGGGCCAGAAAGATGCTCGCCTGACCGAGCAGGAAAAACGCGGCCGCCAGCGCCGGCTGCCAATAGAGCTCCAGCGCGACCACCGGACGCCCGGCCGCCAGCCAAAAAGGCAGGAAAGCCAGGCCCGCCGTCCAGTTCGCCACGAAAGTCGTGCGCCAGACCCCCACACCGAGCTCGGCCGCCCGCTTGAAGGCGAGTGCCGCCAGCACGTAGGTGAAGGCGCACGCCAGCGGGATCAGCAGGTGCCAGGAGAAGGACATCGCCCAGCAGGGAGCCGCACCTGGCCACGCGGCTCAAATCTAATCCGGCCGCCTCGGCGGTCAGAGCGCCTTCTGCACCAGCTCCTCGTACTTGTCGTGCGCCCAGGCGCCGCTCTTCTGGTGGATGATCCGGCCGTCACGACCGATCAGGAACGTGGTGGGAATGGAATTGAAACCCCCGAACGCGTCCACGGCTTCGTTGTCACCCATGACGATGGTGTAATCCATGCCGCGCGCCTCGACGAATTTCTTCACGTGGGCCGGGCCCTTCTGGTCGAGCGACACCCCGACGATCACGAGGCCGTCCTTGCCGTATTTCTTCTGCAACGCGATGTAGCCCGGGATCTCCTGGATGCAGGGGCCGCACCACGTGGCCCAGAAGTCCACGACGACCACCTTGCCCTTGAGGGCCGCGAGGCTGACCTCGGCGCCGGCGAGATCCTTGAACACGAGCGCCGGGGCGGCCTGGCCGGTCAGGGTGCCCTGGGCCAGGGCGGCGGCGGGCAGCAGCCCGAGGCAAAGGATCACGCAGAGGGAGCGGAGGAGTGTTTTCATGGGATCAAAATAGGAGGCACGAAGCGGACGTTTGTTCCCGCCTGGCGTGACCTGGTCGCCCGCGGGCGCTCAGGCCTTGGTGGCGGCCTCGGCGGCCGCGCCCTCGGTGGCGAGCATCTCGACGAACTTCCGCATCGCGGGCGTGAGCACGCGGCCCTTGCGGTGGAGGATCGCGAGCGGGCGGGTGAACTCCTTGCCCTTGAACGGCACGATCGCGAGCGTGCCCTGCCGCAGCTCCTGCTGCACCGTGGCCTGCGGGACGATGGCGATGCCGTGGTCGATCTCCACCGCGCGCTTCACCGTCTCAATGTTGTCGAATTCCATCACCGGGGTGATCTCCAGCTTGTTGTCCCGGAAAATCGTGTCCACCGCCTTGCGGGTCGGGATGTCGGGGTCGAAGCCGATGAATTTCTGGCCGGCGAGCGTCTTGAGGTCGACCTCCGTGCCCTTGGCGAGCGCGTGGTTGGGGTGCGTGATGAGCACGAGCCGGTCGTTGCGGAACGGCAGCATCTCGATCTGGCGGTGCTTCTGCGGGAAGGCGACCAGGCCGAAGTCCACCGCGTTGTGCAGGATGTCCTCGTACACCAGGTTGGAACGGCGGTACTCGATGCGCACGTTCACCGAGGGAAAAGCGTGCAGGAAGTTTTTCACGTAGGGCGGCAGCTCGTGCAGGCCGATCGAGTAGATGGTCGAGATCCGGATCGTGCCGCTGATGACCTTCTTCATCTCCTGCAGCTCGCTCTCGAGCTTCTCATACACGTGCAGGATTTCCTTCGCCGACTCGTAGATCCGCTGCCCCTCGCGCGTCAGGTTGAACTGCTTCTGACTGCGATCAATCATCAGCGTCTTGAAGTTGCGTTCCATGGCCCGCGCCTGCTGGCTGACGGCGGATTGCGTGATGCCATTGAGTTTGGCCGCCTTGGAAAAGCTTTTGGTTTCGACCAGGTCGGCGAAGATTTTGAAGTTCTCGATTTGCATGCCGCGTGTATTATTCCGACGCAGCATAAACCTTACTTATCGCCAATCCATCCTAAAAGCTCTGCTCATAGATGTTTATCGAATACGATATCTTTTCCCAACGGGCTGATGCATTGCGCGCGCGAATAGCCTCCGCCTGCGCCACGGCCGGTCGCAACCCCGCGGAGGTCACGCTCTTACCCGTGACCAAGACCCACCCCGCCGCCGCGGCCGACTACGCTGCCCGCTACGGTTTTGCCGCCGTGGGCGAGAACCGCGTGCAGGAAGCGGCCGAAAAACGCCCCCTCGCCCCCGCCACTCTCCGCTGGGAGCTCATCGGCCACCTCCAGTCCAACAAGGCCCGGCTCGCCGTCACCCACTTCGCCCGCATCCAGAGCGTGGACAGCGAGAAACTCCTCCTCGTCCTCGACCGCGCCGCCGGCGAACTCGGCAAAAAACTGCCTGTGCTCCTCCAGATCAACGCCGGCAACGATCCCGCCAAATTCGGCGTCGACCCCGCCGACGCCCCCCGCCTGCTGGAATCCGCCCTCGCCCTCCCCCACCTGCAAGTGGACGGTCTGATGACCATCGCCCCGCTCTCCGACGACCCGACCGTAGCCCGGCGGACCTTTGCGAATTTACGCACGATCCGCGACCAACTCGTCACCCACACCGGGGCCACCCTGCGGGAACTCTCCATGGGCATGACCGGCGACCTCGAGGCCGCGGTCCTGGAGGGCAGCACGCTCGTGCGCATCGGCACCGCCCTCTACGGGCCGCGGTAACGGGGGACGGCCCCGACCGACGCTAGAAAAATATTCATCCCGGCCCCCACTTTCCCCGTTGCCCCGCCGGGTGATCCGATTTCGCTCACATACGTGGATGCGTCACCCTTCACGGCCGAGCAACGGGCGGCCCTCACCGGCCTGCTCGATGACCCGTCGCCGGTGGTGCGCCAGTCCCTGCTCGTGCATTTCGCCCGGCACGGCCGCGCCAGCGTCGATTTTCTCCGCCACGTCGCCAGCCAGCCCGACCCCGCCCTGGCCCTGCATGCCCAAAATTTCCTGCGGGAGCTCAACTTCGCCGATCCGGTCGCCGAGTTCCGCGGTTTCATCCGCTCGCTCAACTACGAGCTCGAGACCGGCGCCCTCCTCCTCAGCCGCACGATCAACCCCGACCTCGACATTGGGGCGAACTGCACCCGCCTCGACACCCTGGCCGCCCGCTGCCGCGAACTCATCGCCGAGCCCGCCACCGTCCGCGACAAGTGCCGCGTGATCAACCGCGTCCTCTTCCACGAGTACGCCCTCCGCGGCAACACCGAGCACTACGCCGACCCGCTCAACAGCTTCCTCGACCAGGTCCTGATCCGGCGCCAAGGCCTGCCGATCTCCCTGTCCATCGTTTATCTCCTGGTGGCCGAGCGCCTCGGCCTCACGCTCGAGCCCGTCGGCCTGCCCGGCCATTTCCTGGTCGGTTGCTACGCCGAGGACCTGCCGTTCTACATCGATGCCTTCAACGGCGGCCGCTTCCTCGCCGCCAGCGAGGCCGTCGCCCTCGTGCGCCAGCAGACCGACCACCCCACCCTCGCCGACCTGGCTCCCACACCCATCCGCGAGGTGCTCTGCCGCTGCTGCCGCAATCTCGTGCATCATTACTCCGCGGCCCAGGACCCCGACCGCGCCCGCCTCTTCGCCGAGTTCGTCGCCGAGTTCGAGTCCACCTACGAGCGCCACGCCCAGCCGTAGAGCGCCTGGCGGCGGGGTGCCCCCACCCCGCGGAACGCCAGTCACGCCACGCCTCACCGGGTGCAGACACCCCGCCGGCTAAAGATCAGGCTCGTTCTCCGTGGCGAAACGGATTTCCCTCCCGAGGCCGCATGAGCGCCGCCGAGTCCACCCACACCCTCGACCATCTGTCCGCCTGGACGCATGCCGGTCCCTCCCTCGCCGTGCTCGGCCACCCGATCCGGCACTCGGTGAGCCCGGCCATGCACAACGCCGCCCTCGCCGCCCTCGCCGCCCGCGACCCTGCCTACGCCGCCTGGAAATATTTCCGCTTCGAGGTGCCCCCCGCCGAACTGGCCGCCGCCCTCCCCCGGTTCCATGCCGCCGGCTTCCACGGCCTCAACCTCACCGTGCCGCACAAGATCCTCGCCTTTGATCTGGTCGCGGAGATCGATCCGTCCGCCACCGCCATCGGTGCCGTCAACACCCTGCTCCGTACCGCCACCGGCTGGCGCGGCTACAACACCGACGGCCACGGCCTGGCCGCCGCCCTCCACGCCGATCTCGGCGTGGACCTCGCCGGCGCAGACGTCGTGCTCCTTGGCGCCGGCGGCGCGGCCCGCGGCGCCGCGGTCGAATGCCTGCGGAAAAAATGCGCCTCGCTCTGGATCGCCAATCGCACCCGCGCCAATCTCGATGCCCTCCTGGCGGCCCTGCGCCCGCTCGCCGGCACGATCCCGGTGTATGGTTTCGATCCGGTGCATCCCCCCGCCGCGCTCCCCGCCGGCGCCGTGGTGATCAACGCCACCTCCGCCGGCCTCAAGCCCGGCGAGCCCGCGCCAATCGCATTGCCCCGCCTCCCCGCCGGCCTCAGGGTCTACGACATGGTCTATAACCCGCCGCAAACCGCCCTGCTGCGCGACGCCGCGGCGCGCGGCCTGTCCCACGCGAACGGCCTCTCCATGCTCGTGCATCAGGGCGCGCGCTCCCTCGAAATCTGGACCGGCGTCACCGCGCCGGTGTCCGTGATGCACGCGGCCGCCACCGCCGCCCTCGCATGATCGACCACCTGCAGGAAATCAACCTCATCGCCCCCTGGTTCTTCCCGCTCTGGGTCGGGCTGACCGGCGCGTGCATCGGCAGCTTTCTCAATGTCTGCATCTACCGCATCCCGCAGGGCCGGTCGGTGGTGACACCCCGCTCGCACTGTGGCTGTGGCACGATGATCGCCTGGTACGACAATATTCCGGTCCTCAGCTGGTTTCTGCTGCGCGGCCGGGCGCGCTGCTGTGGCCGGCCTTTCAGTTTCCGTTACCCCGCCATCGAGCTGCTGACCGCGGCGCTCTTCGTCGCCTGCTGGCGACTCTTCCCACCCGGCCAGGCGTTCGCCGGGGCCGTACTCTGCTGCATCGTGATCTGCGCCCACTTCATCGATCACGATCACATGATCATCCCCGACGTGTTCACGCTCGGCGGGGCCGCGGTGGGTGTGCTCCTCTCCCTCCTCCTGCCCTCCCTCCACGGCCACACGCACGAAATCTGGCTGGTCGCCGGCCTGCGCTCCGGGGTCGATGCCGTCCTCGGCGTCTTCATCGGCTCCGCCCTCATTCTCTGGGTCGCCCTCTTCGCCGAGGTCCTCCTCAAGAAGGAAGCCATGGGCTTCGGCGACGTGAAATACCTCGGCGCCCTCGGCGCCTTTGTCGGCTGGCAGGGTGCGGTCTTTGGCCTGTTCGGCGGCGCCATCCTGGGCTGCATCTGGTTTATCGGGGCCTACGGCTGGCAGAAGCTCACCGGTCGGGCCTCCCCGGTCGCCCTGCCTGCCGAAACCCCGGAAGGCCAGCCCGCCGAACTCGGCTTCGGCGTCCACGTCCCCTTCGGCCCCATGCTCGGCCTGGCCGCGCTGATCTACTTCTTCTGGGCCCACCGGATGGTCGACGCCTACTTCGCGGAACTGGCGCTGCTACTGTGACCCCGGCGCCGGCGGCACCTTGCCCTGGCGGCCGTCCACCAGGATCTGGAGCAACTGGGCCAGCGCGGCCTCGCGGCTGATCCCCCGCTCCGCGGCCCGCTGGTCCGCGCGCTTCAACAGCTGACTCGCCATGGTCGCGGCCTGCTCCGGCGGGGCGCCGAGCCGGACACACAGGGTCGTGATTTTCTCGAGCTCAGACACGGCGGAGAATCGTGAGACTACCCTCGCCCCCGGGCGCGAGGCCCAGCGGCGCGGCCGGATCAAGCTGCACGAGCGAGAGCATCGCCATCGCAAGAAAATTGCCCCCGTCCGCCGCGCCAGACCGCACCTCGCCGGCCTTGCGTTCGCCCTGGTACAAAACTGTGCCCGGCGCCGGCGGCGCACCCACGCCACCCACCACATGCAGCGCGCGGCGCACCTGGCCGAGATTCTTCAAACGCGCCATTACTTCCTGTCCCAGGTAACAGCCCTTCGTGTAGGAAATCGCGACCTCGTCGAGGGCGCCCTCGGCCGGCAGATCGCGCGGACCGAGATCGGCGGGTACACTTGGCATCCCCGCGCGCAACCGCGCCAGTTCCGCGGCCGCGCGGTCACCCACGACGGCAAAGTGTCTGACCTGCGCGAGCAGCGCTTCCGCCTGCGCGGCCGGCACGAGGATTTCCCCGGCGCCCACCCCGGCGCGACGACTCGGAAACCCCACCGCACCCACCGGCAAAGGGAACACGGGTTTATTGTCGCCCCACAACAGCACGCTGACCCACTCGCCCGTCTCGTCGTGCAGCTCCACTTCATCCGCGATCAAGTATGCTTCGAGGCGCGCTTGGAGCACCGCCGCTGGTGCAGTAAGGGAAATCACTAGGTATTCATTCTCGGCTATCTGTTGGATATGACTGTCGGCCAATACTTTGCCTTTTTGATCCAGCCAAAGCCCGTAGCACGGACCCATTTTCGCCTGTTTCAGGTCCTGCGTGAACTGTCCCTGCAAATAGCTATTAGCATCAGGCCCTCGGACGCGGAGCACAGCTGATGTAAACTTTAAGTCGTTGTCTGTCAGTAGATAGTTCACTGCATTTCTGGGCCTATAGTTGGCACGGGACCAGCTTTATCAAGTGTGTTCTCTGAAAAGTCCTGCGAACCATTTGACGGAAGGCAGGAACAAAGTATCAGTCTCCATATCCAATTTAAACACTTCTCCCGCCTAGCGGGAGTTTTGGGGTAACTAAGAAAGCAATGGCCGGTCGTGTAGGGGTACACGACCGGCCTTTTCTTTGCCCAAGTTCCAGAGTGCGTCACGAACCAAGCCGAGGCTTGCCCCGCCCGGGACCCTTTGCAGGGTTGGCCCCCTGTGCAGAAAACATCGGACATCAATGTCGTCGAAACCCGGGCCCTGCCTTCGCCGGCCGCCCTCCTGAGCGAGATCCCCAAGACCGAATCCCAGGCCGAGTTCATCGCCAAGGCCCGCAGCGAGATCCACCGGCTCATCTTCACCGACGACAAGCGCTTCCTGCTTATCATCGGCCCGTGCTCGATCCACGACCCCGAGGCCGGTCGCGACTATGCCCGCCGCCTCGCCGCCCTCTCCCGCGAGGTCTCCGACCGGATCATGATCGTCATGCGGGTCTACTTCGAGAAACCCCGCACGACCGTCGGCTGGAAGGGCCTCGTCATGGACCCGCACCTCGACGGCTCCCACGACATCGCCGCCGGCCTGCGCCTCGGGCGGATGTTCCTGCGCGACGTGCTCGATCTCGGCCTCCCCACCGCCACCGAGTTTCTCGACCCGATCACACCGCAATATGTGGCCGACCTCGTCTGCTGGGGCGCCATCGGCGCCCGAACCACCGAGTCACAGACGCACCGCCAAATGGCCTCCGGCCTGTCCATGCCCCTCGGTTTCAAGAATGGCACCGACGGCTCGATCCAGACCGCCATCAACGCCATCAAGGCCGCCGGCCAGCCGCAGACTTTCCTCGGCATCAACCTCGACGGCGCCTCATCCGCCATTGTCACCCGCGGCAATCCCAACTGTCACATCGTCCTCCGCGGCGGCGCCGGTGGCCCCAACTATTCTCCTGAACACATCGTCCGCACCGAGGAGATCCTCGCCAAGGCCGGGCTGCCGAAATCCATCCTCGTCGACTGCTCGCACGACAACTCCGCCAAGAAGCCCGAGCTCCAGCCCGACGTGATGCGTGCCCTCCTCGCCCAGATCACCGCCGGCAACCACTCCATCATGGGCGCCATGGTCGAGAGCAACCTCGGCGCCGGCAGCCAGCCTTTCCCGCAGCCCAAGGAAAAACTCCGCTATGGCGTGAGCATCACCGACGGCTGCATTGACTGGACCGCCACGGAGGTCATGGTCCGCGAGATC
Organism: Lacunisphaera limnophila; assembly: GCF_001746835.1. NCBI lineage: Bacteria > Pseudomonadati > Verrucomicrobiota > Opitutia > Opitutales > Opitutaceae > Lacunisphaera > Lacunisphaera limnophila. The sequence continues at coordinate 1,168,128 of NZ_CP016094.1, forward strand.
CACGCCACCCTCGCTCCGCTCTTTCGCTGAGCCGGGTACCGCGGTCGCCACGTTCCCTCCAAAACCGCCCAGCCTTCCGCAATTCGTGCGTTTCACCGCACCCGGTTTTCTGGTTAACTCTTTCCCCTCAACCCTATGAAAGCACCCATTCGTGTCGCAGTCACCGGCGCCGCCGGCCAGATCGGTTACGCTCTCCTCTTCCGCATCGCCTCCGGCGCGATGTTCGGCCCTGACCAACCGGTCATCCTCCAGCTCATCGAGGCCCCGATCGAGAAGGCGCTCCTCGCCCTCAAGGGCGTCGCCATGGAGCTCGACGACTGCGCCTTCCCGCTGCTCAAGGGCATCGTCCAGACCTCCGACGCCAGCGTCGGCTTCAAGGACGCCAACTGGTGCCTGCTCATCGGCGCCAAACCCCGCGGCCCCGGCATGGAGCGCGCCGACCTCCTCAAGGATAACGGCAAGATCTTCATTGAGCAGGGCAAGATCATCGACGCCGTCGCCGCGGCCGATGCCCGCGTTGCCGTCGTCGGCAACCCCGCCAACACGAACTGCATGATCGCCGCCTCCCAGGCCAAGCGCCTCCCGGCCGACCGCTTCACCGCCATGGTGCGCCTCGACCAGAACCGCGCCCAGACCCAGCTCGCCCAGAAGGCCGGCGTCGACCTCACCGCCGTGAAGGACATCTTCATCTACGGCAACCACAGCCCCACCATGTTCCCGGCCTTCGCCCACGCGACGATCAACGGCCAGCCCGCCGCCTCGGTCATCAACGACCAGGCCTGGCTCCAGGGACCGTTCTGCGAGACCGTCGGCAAACGCGGCGCCGCCATCATCGCCGCCCGCGGCCTGTCCTCGGCCGCCTCGGCCGCCAATGCCCTCGTCGACCATGTCCGCTCCCTGGTGACCCCCGGCGCCATCCACTCGATCGCCGTGAAGTCCAACGGCCTCTACGGCTTCGACGCCAACGTCTGGGCCGGCATGCCCGTGAAGACCACCACCCCCGGCAGCTACGAGGTCATCACCGGCTACGCCATGGATGATTTCGCCAAGGCCAAGATCGCCACGACCAACAAGGAGCTCGTCGACGAGCGCGCCTTCGTGGCCGACATGATCAAGTGACGCGTAGCGTCATCCTGAGCCTGTCGAAGGATTCATCTCTCTCAAGGCGGCCCACTTCGGGCCGCCTTTTTTTGTAGGGGCGTGGCTTGACCACGCCCTTCGCGGGCAGACGCAAGGTCCGTCCCAACAAAAATTACAACAGCCCCGCCAGCACCCGGTCCTTCGTCAGCGCAAACGCCGCCCGCACCGCCAGAAACGCCGTCACCATCTCGCGTGGCGAACCCGCCCGCGGAAATCGCATCTCCAGCGTCGCCCCGTCGCACACGACCTCCGCCGCCACGCCCTCGACCGCCAGCGTGCACTGCCGGCAATCCGACGGATAACTCACCGTCATCGCATCCCCCGCCGGCCGGGCCTCCACCGCGTCTATCACCGCCTCGACCTTCACGCCCTTCGCCAGCGCGAACACGATCGTCGAAAAGGTCCCGGCAAACAACCGGTCGAATTCCTCCAGCTCCACCAGCTCGCCGCTGCGCAGGCTGTGCAGCGTCCGCGACACCCGATAACCCGACGGATCCTCGCGCTCCAAGGCGTAGGCGATTTCCAGCGTGAAATCCTTCGCCGTCAGCACCGCCGTCGGGCTCGTGATGTCCAGCGCCAGGTCCGCCCGCTTGTAGCCGAGCGCTTCCTTCGCCCGCTGGTAGAAATCCTCGCCCTCGCTCGCCAGTTCCGTGGCGCATAGCTTGCCCAGGAAAGCCGTCGTCACCGCGTTGACCGCATCCGGCACCGTGTGATGCGGCTTCCGGAATCCCGCCAGATTCCTGACCGCACCCGTGCCGTGCCCCAGCAGGCTGACCTGGGAGACGAACTTCTTTTCACGATCCGGCGTTTTGCCCATGCCCCGCGAGTGAGGCAGGCGACCGGGAGCGCCGCCAGAAAATATGCCGTCCGCCCAGCCGCATCTCCTCCATCTCGTTCAGGGCCGGTCTCCGCCCGGCCTTTCCTCCACCCCAAAAACAAAAAACGGCGGCCCGAAGGCCGCCGTTTCTTCTTCCACCGCTCAGGCCGTGACGACGTTCGGCTCCTTGCTGCGGAAAAGTTTAACCAACCCGATCACGCACAGGACCGGAATCCAGATGGGCGACAAGGCGACGGTCAGCGCCAGCAGCACCGCCACCAGCAGGGCCACGAGCGAGAGCCCGATGGAACCCAGCACCGCCGCCGCGATCAGGCCGACAATAGCCCCGATGAAAATCACCGGGCTGAGCTTGATCGCCACGATAAGCAGCGCCGCGATCAGCAGGACTTTGAGGAAAGTTTTCATAAGTGATGGAATAACACTCCCCGCCCGCGAAAAGTTGCACCCGGCTGATAATGCCTTGTCGCCCGGATTCTTCCGTGTGTGCTCAGCCCGTGGCCACCGCCCAACCCGTCCCCGTCGTCTGTGCCGTCATCGAGCAGGCGGGCCGCGTGCTCATCGCGCAACGGCCGCTCACCAAGCTCCTGCCTCTCAAATGGGAGTTCCCCGGCGGCAAGGTTGAACCCGGCGAGGACCCCGCCGCCGCCATCATCCGCGAAATCCGCGAGGAACTCGGCTGCACGGTCGTCATCTCCCGGGCCCTCACGCCCTTCATCCACGACTACAAGACGGTGGTCATTCAGATGATCCCGTTTGTCTGCACCCTGGCGCCCGGTTCGCACCCGCCCCACCCCCACGAACATGTCGCGATCGCCTGGCTGCCACCCGTGGAACTGCGGGCCTATGACCTCGCCGCCGCCGATTGGCCCGTGGTGGCCGCACTGACGTAATTCCTGCCCCCGTCCGCCCAAGCGGCCGCTGCTCGATTGATAGTGCGCCGTATGCCGCAGGCCGGTGCTTGTCCTTTACCCGCTTCTGGTTATATCCTGCGCACCTTCTTTCCACCCCCATGAACAACCACCTGTTCCGCACCAGCGTCGCCCTTCTCGGCGGCCTCTGTCTCGCCGCCGGCCTCTACGCCCAAGCCCCCAAGATCAATTTCCCGGCCGCCAGCCCGGCCGCGACGGTCACCCAGCGCGTCGGCCTCACCGACATCCAGATCAACTACAACCGCCCCGGCGCCAAGGGCCGCAAGGTCTTCGGTGGCCTGGTGCCCTACGACCACATCTGGCGCACGGGTGCCAACACCGCCACCAAGATCTCCTTCAGCACCCCCGTGAAGCTCAACGGCACCGAGGTTCCCGCCGGCACCTACGAGCTCTTCACCATCCCCGGCGTCGATGAGTGGACCGTCATCATCCACCAGAACATGTCGCAGTGGGGCGCCTACGCCTACGACGCGAAGAACGACGTCGCCCGCATCAAGGCCAAGCCCACCACCCTCCAGTCCCACCTCGAGACCCTCGCCATCGGCGTCAACGACCTGCGTGACGAGTCCGCCACCCTCATCATCGCCTGGGAAAAGGTCCGCGTCGACGTGACCATCACCGTGGACGTGAAGTCCACGCTCGTCCCCCAGATCGAGGCCGTCATGGCCGCCGGCGGCGACAAGCTCCCCTACGCCTCCGCTTCCATGTATTACCTCGAGAACGGTCTCGACCTCGCCAAGGCCGCCGCGTGGATGGACGCCGCCATCGCCGCCCAGCCCGACGCCTTCTACCTCGTCTACCGCAAGGCCCTCATCCTCGAAAAAATGGGCGACAAGGCCGGCGCCATCGCCACCGCGCAGAAATCCATCGAGGGCGCCAACCTCGCGCCCAGCCCCGCGCTCAAGGAAGAATACCTCGGCCTGAACCAAGCCCTCATGGCCCGCCTGCAGTGATGAGCGCCGGTGCCCCTACGCGGCCCGCCGCGCACCTGGCCGCTCTCACCGTTGGCCTCCTCGCCTTGGCCTCTCCGGCCCCCGCCGAAGAACCCGGCCGTACCCCGGCGATCGTGCAGCAGCTCCGTACTTTCGCCAGCACCGGCACCGTGCTGCACCTCGCCGCTCACCCGGACGACGAGAACACCCAGCTGATCACCGCCATGGCGCGCGGCCGCGGTTACCGTGCGGCCTACCTCTCCATCACCCGGGGCGATGGCGGCCAGAATGAGTCCGGCCCAGAGTTCGGCGAGAAACTCGGCCTGGCCCGCACCCAAGAACTGCTCGCCGCCCGTCGCCACGACGGCGGCCGCCAGTTCTTCACGCGCGCGATCGATTACGGCTATTCCAAATCTCCCGAGGAGGCCCTGCGCATCTGGGACCACGCCGCCGCCCTGGGCGACGTGGTGCGCGTCATCCGCCAATTTCGGCCCGACGTCATCATCACCCGCTTCCCCATCCCGCCGGGCAGCGGCGGCCATGGCCAGCATACCGCCTCCGCCATGCTGGCGGTCGAGGCCTTTAACCTCGCCGGCGATCCCACCGCCTATCCCGAGCAAATCGCCGAAGGCCTGCTCCCTTGGTCGCCCAAACGCCTCGGCTGGAACAGCTGGGCCGGCCGGAGTACCGGGGGCCTGACCGGGCCGACCATCGAATTTGATATCGGTGGCGCGGATCCGGTGACCGGCGAGCCCTTCGGCACCATCGCCAACCAGAGCCGCGGCATGCACAAGACCCAGGGACTCGGTATCTTCGCCGCGCGCACGGGCGGTCCCGGCCCCAATCTGCAGACGTTCCTGTTGCTCGCCGGCGATCCGCCGACCACGGACATCATGGACGGCGTTGACACCACCTGGGCCCGTTTTCCGAGCGGGGCCGCCCTCATCCCGGTCATCGACGAGATCATCGCCCAGTTTCGCCCGGCCGATCCCGCCGCCAGCGTGCCCTCCCTCCTCGCCCTGCGCAGCCGGCTCGACACCCTGCCCGCCGACCCCTTGGTGCGGGAAAAGCGCGGCGATCTCGACCGCATCATCCAGGCCTGCCTCGGTCTCACCGTCGAATCCTTCCTCCCCCGCGCCGAGGTCGTCCCCGGGGAAAAACTGGCGCTCCGCCATGAGGTCTTCATCACCGCAACCACACCCGTCCGCTGGATCGCGCTCCGCTACCCGCTCAACCAGTCAGAGTCGAAGGTTCGCACCACGCTGACCCCGGGGTCCGTTACCGCCCACGCCAGCACCCAATTCCTGCCGGCCACCACCTTGCCCAGCCACCCCTACTGGCTGCGCGACGAAGGCACGGCCGGCATGTTCCAGGTCGCCACGCCCTCCCTGATCGGCGCGCCGGAAAATCCGCCGGTCTTTCCCGTCGAGTTCATCTTCGAGATCGACGGCAAGGTCCTCGTCATCCCCGACCAACCCGTCCAGATCGTTGCCGGTGCACCCGAGGCGCAGCAACGCCGCCCCCTCGCGGCCATCCCTCCGGTCTCTCTCGGCTTCGCCCATCCGATGGAGCTCTTTGCCACCGGGGCCACGAAGCAGGTCACCGTCGAGGTCACCGCCGCCCGCGCGCAGACCGCCGGATCCCTACAACTCGAGGCCGCCGGCTGGACTATCCGGCCATCCGCCCAGTCGTTCACCCTCGCCGCCAGCGGCGACAAGGTCGCGCTGACTTTCGAGGTCACCGCCCCCGCCCAACCCGGCACCGCCCAGCTTTCCGCCTCCGCGAAGATCGGGACCGTCACCTACGGCACCGAACGGTTCGTGCTCAGTTACCCCCATCTGCCCGTTCAACTGCTCCAGCGCCCGGCTCGCAGCCAGGTCGTCGCCTTGGAGGTGCAAACCCGCGGCCGGCGCGTCGGTTATCTCCCGGGGGCCGGCGACAGCACAGCCGAAAGCCTGGTCCAGCTCGGCTACGAAGTCGTCACCCTCAGCGGCCCCGACCTTTCGCCGGAGAAACTCGCCGGGTTCGATGCCGTGGTCATCGGCGTGCGCGCCTTCAACGACCGCGACGACCTCGCCGCCAATCTGCCGGGGCTCTTCGCCTGGGTCGAGGCCGGCGGAACCGTGATCGCCCAGTACAACCGCCCCAACAATCTCAAAGCCACCGCTCTGGGACCCTATCCGCTCTCGATCGAGGGACCGGCCCCGCAGCTCCGCGTGACCGATGAAGACGCCCCCGTCACCTTCCTCGCCCCCGATCACCCGGTGCTCAATACGCCGAACAAGATCACGGATGCCGATTTCACCGGCTGGGTCCAGGAACGCGGCGCCTATTTCCCCAGCAGCTGGGATGAGGCAAAATACACGGCGATCCTGGCGATGAACGATCCCGGCGAGGCCCCGCTGAAAAGCAGCCTGCTCGTCGCCCAACACGGCAAGGGTTGGTTCGTCTACACTGGCCTTTCCTTCTTCCGGCAGCTCCCCGCCGGCCACCCCGGCGCCCACCGCCTCTTCGCCAACCTCGTGTCCCTCGGCCGATGACGCCCGAACCCCCCGATGACGCCCCCGGTGTCCCCGGCTTCCGCACGTGGCGGGGGGTCTACTGGTTCGTCCTCGGCTGCTTCGTCCTTGTCGTCCTCGCGCTGACGCTCTTCTCGCGCTTATTCGCATGACGACCCTCGACTGGATCGTCCTCTTGGGAACCATGCTCGGCATCGCGGGCTACGGCGCCTGGCGCACGCGCCACACCGCGCAGCTCGACACCTACATGAAGGGCAGCCGCACCACCGGCTGGTTCACCATCGGCCTCTCCGTCGCCGCCACCCAGGCCAGCACGATCACCTACCTCTCGCTGCCCGGCCAGGCCTACGAAAACGGCATCGCTTTCATCCAGAATTATTTTGGCCTGCCGCTCGCGCTCATCCTCGTCTGCGCCGTCTTCCTGCCGATCTACCGGAAGCTCGGCGTCTACACCGCCTACGAATACCTCGGCCAGCGCTTCGACCAGAAAACCCGCCTGCTCGGCGCCGGCGTGTTCCTCCTGCAGCGCGGCCTGCAGAGCGGCATCACGATCTACGCGCCGTCCATCATCCTCGCCACCGTGTTCGGCTGGCGCCTCGACTTCATCATCATTGGCATCGGCCTGGTCGCCATCATCTACACCGTCACCGGCGGCAGCGTGGCCGTCAGCCTCACCCAACAGTGGCAGATGGCCGTCATCTTCGGCGGCATGCTCACGGCCTTCATCATCCTGCTCACCAAGCTCCCCGACCACGCCACCGCCATCGCCGGCGCCATGGGCAAACTGCAGGCCGTGGACTACTCGGTTGACCCGCAGGTGCGCTACACCCTCTGGAGCGGTCTGCTCGGCGGCTTTTTCCTTTCCCTTTCCTACTTCGGCACCGACCAGACCCAGGTCCAGCGCTACATCGGCGGATCCGCCCTGCGCGAGGGCCGGCTCGGCCTGATGTTCAACGCCGTGCTCAAGATCCCGATGCAGTTCTTCATCGTGATGCTCGGCGCGCTGCTCTTCGTCTTCTACCAGTTCCAGCCCGACACCCCGCTCGTCTTCAACCGCGCCGCCTGGGAACAGCAGGTCAACGGCGCCCGCGGCGCGGAGTTCCGTGCCCTCGAGGCCCAGCACGCCACCCTGCACGCCGACAAGCTGGCCAAGATCCAGTCCTGGGTGGCCGCGCGCGATCGCGGCGACCCCGCTGCCGAGACCCAGGCGCGGGCCGCGGTGGCCCAAGCCCAGCAAGCCTCCGAATCCGTTCGCGTGCAGGCCCGCACCGCCCTCGCCGCCGCCGCGCCCGAGACGAAACGCACCCGCGACTCCGACTTCGTCTTCATCACCTTCATCACCACCCAGCTGCCCTCCGGCCTGGTCGGCCTGCTCATCGCCGTGATGTTCGCCTCCGCCCTCGGCTCCAAGGCCTCCGAACTCAACGCCCTCGGCACCACTACCACCATCGACCTCTGGCGCCACCTCCGCCCGCTCGCGGCACATGATGAGCAGCGCAACGTCCGCATCGCCAAAGCGTTCACCGCCTTGTGGGGACTGTTTGCCATCAGCTTCGCGCTCTTCGTCAGTTTCGCCGAAAGCCTCATCGAGGCGCTGAACATCGTGGCCTCCATCTTTTATCCCACCCTGCTCGGCATCTTCATCGTGGCCTTCTTCGTGAAGCGGGTCGGCGGCACCGCCGTCTTCTGGGCCGCGCTCACCGCCCAGGCCGTGGTCCTCGCCATCTTCTTCGCCGGCAAGGCCTGGCCCGCCCACGAAATCGGCTACCTCTGGCTCAATCCCATCGGCTGCGCCGCCTGCGTGCTCTTCAGCCTCCTCTTCCAAGCTGTACTCCCCAAGCGGCAGACCGGCTGAGCGCCTCACTTCTTCCTGCTTAATTCTTCCTTCTTCCTTTGCCCGCCTCCCCCATCATCTGCTTTGGCCAGCAACCCTGCGGTTTCTTTCCGCGGCGCTTCCTCTACGCCAAGTTCGTGACCGCCCGGCGCCTCCAGGCCGAGATCGGCGGCGAGATCGTTTTTTTCTACCACGACAGCGACCATGACCCGCGCGAGACCCAGACCACCCTGCGGCACCGCAAGACCGACGCCCCCACGACCCTGAACTTCACCTTCGCCAACAAGGTCCAGCGCAAGTGGTCCCCGCTCGCCGCCAAGCGCATCCCCGCCGACTGGCCCGCACACACCGCCCGGCAGCTCGGCGCCTACGTCAGCCCCGCCGCCGCCACCGTCTTCAAGGGCGTGCAGGCCGCCACCGTCGCGGATTTCTGCCTCGAGATGTATCGCGGCCTCGGCCTGCTCGACGGGATCCGCGTGGTCCGCTCCGCCGATCCCGCCGTGCGCCGCGCGGCCTGCGACATCACCGACTGCTTTGTCGACGTCCCGTACGAGGGTGAAACCGTCCGGGCCCGCCGGATGCCCGACGGCTCGCTCTGCCTGCACGAAGGCGGCGACTCCTACGTGCAGCTTCCCTCCAGCGCCTTCACCAAGGAACAAGTCAGCCCCACGCGGGACACACGATTGCGCTGGATGCAATCCGTGCTTCACTGCACTCACTACATCGCCGGCGCCGGTGAGCAGGCCTACCTGAACCAGGCCGACGCCCCCGAGATCTCTTTCCTAACCCGCGACCCCATTGACCGCTTCGATGAAGCCTGGACCGATTACCCATGACTGACCGTGCCCTGCGCATCGGCATCACCTGCCACCCTTCCGTGGGCGGCAGCGGCATCCTCGCCTCCGAGCTCGGCGAGGAGCTGGCCCAGCGCGGCCACGAGGTCCACTTCATCAGCCACGCCCCGCCCTTCCGCATGCCGCGCAACCGCGAGCGGGTCCACTTCCACCCGGTCCGCGTCAACGATTACGATCTCTTCAAGTATCCCGACTACACCCTGCCGCTGTCCGTGAAGATGGCCGAGGTCGCCGCCGCGCACGCCCTCGACATCCTCCACGTCCACTACGCTGTGCCACACGCCACCGCCGCGATGCTGGCGATGTCGATGTTGCCGCCGGACCGACGCCCGCGCGTGATTGTGACGCTGCACGGGACCGATGTCATGCTGCTCGGCAGCGACGCCGGCTACGGCCCGGCGATCAAGCATGCCCTGGAGGCCGCCGACGGCGTCACCACCGTCTCGCAATTTCTGCAAGGGCAGGTCCGGACCCACCTCGGTTTCACCGGATCCGTCGAGGTCATCCCTAATTTCTTCGCCCCGCAGCCACCCACCCGCACCCGCGATGCCGTGCGGGCCGACCTCGGCCTTGAGCCCGGCGAGGCCATGCTCCTGCACGCCTCAAACCTCCGCCCGGTGAAACGCATCGATCTCCTGCTGCAGACGATCGCGCAGATCCGCCCCCGCGAATCCTTCAAGCTCGTCGTGCTCGCGGGCGGGGACTTCACCCCCTTCGCAGCCGAGGCCGCCAAGCTCGGCCTCACCGACCGCATTGTGGTGCGCGAGAACGTCACCGCCATCGAGGACTACCTCAATGCCGCGGATGCGGCCCTCTTCACCTCCGAGCTCGAGAGCTTCTGCCTGAGCATCCTCGAGGCCATGACCTTCGATTGCCCCAGCGCCGCCTTCGCCGTCGGCGGCATTCCCGAAGTCGTCGAGTCCGGCCTGCACGGCCTGCTCGTCCCGTTCGGTGACACCGCCGCCCTCGCCCGCGCGATCGAGATTCTCATTGCGGATCCCGTCCGCCGCGCCGCCTTGGGCAAGGCCGGCCGCGAGCGCGCCATCGCCCTTTTCTCCGCCGACCGCATTGTCGGCCGCTACGAACAGTATTACCGCGGCCTCTGCGCCGCAAAGGGATAAGCCTCATCGCGGGCGGGGAGCTTGCATTCGTGGTCGCCTGTGGCAAGTTGACCGATCCCACCGCTGGCCCTGAGCCTGTCGAATGGGCTGTTCTTTGACGGTGCACCACTGCATCGGTCGTCATGGTCCTTCTCACTTGGAACTTGTTACTTTCTTCCTTTGGGGGTGTTCCGGATTCGACCCTTGGTTAGAGTGCGCAGCTGCCTGTCGAGAGCCGAAGGCCTCTCGTAAATCCCCCTTCGAACAAAACAAACGGCAATAACGAAGAAATGCTAATGGCCGCCTAAGTGCGGTCACGTTTTCACTCCGACTCCTGCTAGGGGATGAAAACGTCGACAGCAGGAATAGCGGTTGAGGGCCGTCATGACCTCGCCGCCGTATCTTCAACCATGGCTGGCCAAAGGGGAAGCGCGCGTCCACGCGTCCCTCGAGGCGAGATCCAAACCGACGCTATATAGGTAGATGCTGCGTGCGAAGGCCTGGGGCACAGGGGTTCAACTCCCCTCACCTCCACCAATCAAAAACCCCGCGCCGCAAGCGCGGGGTTTTTGATTGGTGCCGCGCCGCTGCCCGGCGGAGGCGGGCCTGCGCCCGCGAAAACCATGCTGGGGCGGGAAGATTCCCCTCTCCTGCCCGTCGCAAAACATCTTGCGCCCGGCTGCGCGCTGCGGCCTGTATTTATCCATGCCCCTTCCTGGTGTCAGCCCGTCCGTGCCGGGCGGCCCAACCGAACGGACCCCCGCGTGCCGCCGGCTGAGCCGGATCGTCCGCACCTGGTGCTGGGGCGGCCTGCTCGCGGCGTCCTCCCTGACCCGCCTGCACGCCCAAGCCGAGGCCGGCGGCGAACTCGGGCTGCCGTTCACCCGCTTCTATTCCTTCGAGGAAATCGGCCACGCCTCGCGCGGCATGCGCCTGGGCTTCGACCCGCTCGGCCGGATCGCCATGACCCGCGGCGGCTCCTGCATCGTGCTCAACGACACGGACTGGATCGACATCGCCAACCGCACCGGCAACGGCACCGTCATGCAGCGCCTCGTCTTTGCCCCCGATGGCGAGGCCTATTTCGGCGCCTTCGGCCTGTGGGGTGTCGCCCGCATGAACGGCGGCCGGCTCGAGCCGCTGGCGCTGGTCCCACCCACCGCACCCAAGTGGACGCGCATCACCAATTTCAATGAGGTGGTCGCCGCCCCGGGCAAGGTCTGGTTCGCCGGGCTCAACGGGGTCGTCCATTGGGACCGCACCACCGGGCGGCACGCGTACTTCGAGATCCCCGGCATCTCGCGCGTTTTCCTCCTCGGCGACCGCCTTTATTTCTCGTCCTACGCCGCCGGCATCGGCGCGCTGGATCCCGCGCAGGAAACCGTGGAAAAAATCCGCACCCCCCTGGCCGAGGGCGTCGAGATCGACCAGGCCACGGCGTTCGACGAGACCCGGGTGCTCACCACCGACATCGACGGACGCCTCCGTTTCTTTGACGGACGGGATTTCACGCCCTTCCCCGGCCCCCTCGGCGAACGACCGCTGGGCCGGGCCACCGCCCTGACGCGCCTGCCCGACGGCAATGTCGCCCTCGCGATCAACGGCCTGGGCCTTTACCTGGTGTCGCCGACCGGGCAGATCCTCATCGCCCTGACGACACCGGACTACCACCGCGTGACCGACCTGGCCGCGCGCGAAAACGGTGTGCTCTGGGCGGTCAACGAAACCGGCATCGAAAAAATCCTCTATAAGAGCCCGTTGACCGTCTTCGGCCAGCGCCAGGGCCTCCCCCTCAGCTGGCCCCAGTTGGTGCGCTGGAACGGCCGCATCGTCGTCGCCTCCGGTGGCCGGCTGTATGAAACCATCGCCGGCCCCCCGGGGGAAACCACCCGCTTCCGCCTGATGGCGGAACAGCCGGCCGCCAGCGGCGTATGGGGCCTGGCCGCCGCCGGACCGGAATTGCTGATCGGCACCAACCAGGGCGTCCAACGCCGCGGTCCCGACGGCGGCTTTACGCCCGTCATCGCGGGCATGGACGTCGCCCGTCTCGTCCACGTGAACGGCACCGTCTATGTCCTGGGCACCACGGAAATCGCCGCGCTGCGCCAGGTGGACGGCCGGTGGACGGAGTGCGCCCCCCGCGTCCGGGGCGTGGGCTACCCGATGATCGTCCACGGCACCAACCACGCCGCCTGGATCGAGCTCGGACCCAACCGCGCCGCCCGGGTGCACCACCGCGACGGCACGCTCCAGGTCCGGGTGTTCGAGGAATTTCCCTGGAGCTCCGCCCGCTGGATCAACATCGGCTGGGCGGGCTCGACGGTCGCGCTGAGCGGACTGCCCGACGGACGACTCTTCTTCGACGAGGAGACAGAGTCGCTGATCCCCGCGCCCCCCTTGGGCCGGATCCTCGACCAGGCGCCGTTTCCGGTCACCCGCTTCCGGCAGGATGCCGACGGCACCCTCTGGGGCACGCACGACGAGGGTCTGCTCACCATCCGGCTCGCCGGTGACCAACCCGTGTTCGATGCCGAAACCTTCGGCAAGGTCCCGGATCGCTTCCCCCTCGCCCAGTTGCTGGCCGACGGCGACATCTGGCTGGTCACTGGCCAGTCGCTGTATCACGTGAACCAGACTTTCCCGGCGCGGCCGAAACCCGCCTTCCAGCCGACGCTCGTGTCGCTGACCAACGGACGGACCGACCGCGAGCTGCTCTCCCAACCCGGCCGCCCGACCGGCCTGCCGGTCCTCCCGTATCAGGACAACAGCCTCGTGCTGCGTTTTTTCTCCGGCAGCTACGCCTCGCGCCAGCCCCCGGCCTATACGTTCCGGTTGTACCACGGAAACGACAGCCGGATCGTGCTGGGCAACCGCTCCCTGCTGACGCTCACCAACCTCCGCGAGGGCCAGTATCGCCTCGAAGCCACACTCACCGGCACCCGGGTGCCGGCCGGTCCGCCGCTGGCCTTCGCCTTCGAGATCGCCCCGCCCTGGTACCGCACCGCCTACGCCTATGCGCTTTATGCCGCCGCCTTGGCCGGTCTCATCGCCGGTCTCATGTGGTGGTCGGCCCACCGCTCCCGCTCGCGCAACGTCGTGCTCGAAAAACTGGTCGCCGACCGCACCAACGAGCTCCGCGCGGCCATGCAGCAGCTCAACGAGGAAACCCGCAACACCGCCACCCTCGCCGAGCGCGACCGCCTCGCCGGCGAGATCCACGACAGCCTGCAGCAGGGCCTCAGCGGGCTCATGCTGCAGCTCGATGCCACCCTGAAACTCGCGGACCTGACCGACGACGTGCGCTCCCGCCTGCTCGTCGCCCGCAACATGGTTTCCTTCACCCGGCACGAGGTGCAGCACGCCGTCTGGGACATGGAGACCCCGCTGCTCGAGGGCACCGAGCTCGGCGACGCCCTCAAGAAGATAACAGGCCTGATTGGTCCGGGTGCCGTGAACGTCCAGATCCGCGTCACCGGCGCGGTCCAGGCCCTGCCGTCGGCCACGAAGCACCACCTCCTGCGCATCGCCCAGGAGGCCATCACCAACGCCGTGCGCCATGCCGCCGCCCACGCCATCACCATCCTGCTCGCCTATGAACCCGCCGGCGTCCGGCTGGAAGTGACCGACGATGGCAACGGTTTCGTGCCCAGCGAGGTCCTCACCAAGGGCCTCGGCCATTTCGGCCTGCGCGGGCTGCGCGGCCGCGCCGGCAAGATCGGCGGAGAACTCCAGATCCAAAGCGCCCCGGGGCAGGGCACCACGGTCCGGGTCTGGGTGCCGAGCCTTCAACCTGTCGTATGATCACCGCCGTCAAAAAAATCCGGATCCTCCTCGTCGATGATCACATCGTCATGCGCATGGGTCTTGTTACCGCCACCGGCGGCGAACCCGACATGGAGGTGGTGGCAGAGGCGGACAACGGCACCGAGGCCATCCAGGCCTACCGCCTGCACTGGCCCGACGTGGTCGTCCTCGACCTGCGCATGCCCGGCCTCAACGGCGTCGAGACCATCCGCCTGCTGCGCGAGGAATTTCGTGACGCCCGCGTGCTGGTGTTCAGCAATTACGCGGGCGGCGAGGAGGTCTTCCAGACCTTCCGCGCCGGCGCCTGCGGTTTTGTCGTCAAGGAGATGCCTTTGGAACGCCTGCTGGAGGCCATCCGCAAGGTGCACCAAGGCGAACATTACATTCCCGCGGAGATCTCGGCCCGCCTGAGCGGCCGCGTTCTTTCGCAACTCTCCTCGCGCGAGGTCGAGGTGCTCACCCTGATTGCCCAAGGCCTCAGCAACAAGGAAATCGCCGCCCGCTTGAACCTCGTGGAAGGGACCGTGAAGGTCCACGTGACCAACATCCTCGCCAAGCTGCATGTCTCGGACCGCACCCAGGCGATTCTCGCCGGCGTCAAACAAGGCATCATCCAGCTCGAATAGCGCGAAGGGGCGGCCCGCTCAGTCAACGGTTGATATAACCAAGGGGATAGCGGGGGCATAACCATCGGCCGGTTGCATGCCGTCCTTTCCCCTTGGAGGTTAGCGGTCCACCCCACCCCGGACCAAGCGACCATGCGTTTACCCCGACGTTCGCCCGCGTCTACAGCACGCCCCCCCCTTGATGTTGCCCAGCAGCCGGGCCCGGCCTGCGCCCCCGACAGCAGCACCCTGGCATCGGACGGGGCACCGAGAAAAGCCCGCGTCACCCAGACCGATATTGCCCGCGTCGCCCGCGTGCACAACACGACGGTTTCACTCGCCCTGCGCAACTCTCCCTTGATCCCCGCCGCCACGCGCGACCGGATCCAGGCGCTGGCCCGCCAGCTCGGCTACTGTCCTGACCCGGCCTTGCAGGCCTTGGTGGCCTACCGCAAGGGCTGCCGTCCGCACGCCACCGGCGAGACCCTCGCCTATGTCACCCGCTGGCACACCCAATGGGGTTGGAGCCGCCTGCCCGCCGAGGGCACCCATTACCTGGCCGCCAAACAAAAGGCGGAGGAACTCGGGTACCATCTCGAACATTTCTGGCTCGGTGAACCCGGCATGAATCCCCGCCGGCTCGACCAGGTGCTGCTGCACCGCGGCATCCGCGGCGTCATTTTCGGCGCCGCCCATGCCGCGTGCGAGGATCTCACCGAACTGAGCTGGTCCCGGCTCTGCGCGGTCCGAATCAGCGGTCTGCCCCTGACACCGCCCCTGCACCACATCACCCTCGATCCGGTCGCCGTCATCCGGCTCGCGATGCAGCACGTCCTGTTCGCCGGCTACCGCCGCATCGGCCTCGTGCTCCCCCAGACCTGGGACAAGCTCACCGATCAGGTCTGGTCCGCCGCGTTCCAAGCCGAGCAATTCCGCTGCCACCTGAAGGACCGCCTGCCGGTGCTCCAGTTGCAGGGTCCCCCCGAGGAGGCCGAGGCGGCCGGCCTGTCCTCGCACGACGCGGCCAATGACGCGGCTTCGTTGTTGTTCTGGTACCGCCAATACCGGCCGGAGGTGGTCCTGGGCACCACGCCGACCATGCTCCAGCACATCCGGCAGAGCGGCTTTCAGGTTCCCCATGATTTTGCCTATGCCAATCTGCTGATGCCGGCCGCGACCCCCGGCCATGCGGGCGTCCGGGTGAACCACGCCCGGGTGGGCGAACTCGCGGTGGAGATGCTCGCCGGCCAGCTGCAGCAAAATGCCCTCGGCGTGCCGGCGATCGCGACCGTCACGTCGGTTGGCGGCACCTGGTGCGAGGGTGCTTCCCTGCCCACCCCCGCCTCCGTTCCGGCAATCGCGCCGACCCTGATTTCGTCCAGCTGATCGCACCCCGGTTTGGGCGATTGGATGAGATGCGTCAGCGCGGCGGTTCCAGCTGCAGCGGCAGCAGCGATTCCACCGGCTTGCCCGCCGCCAGCGCGGGCGCGAACCGCAAGGTCTTCAGCACGGCGACCAGCCCGGCATCGGACGCCGGTTGCTTCCCCGCGGCATCGGCGAACACCGCCGTCACCCAGCCGTTCCGATCCACCCGGACATGCCAGGTGCGACGCCCTTGTTCCGCGGGTAGCGTGGCCCACGCCGCTTCCACGAGCACCGGATCCATCGGGCTGGCCGGCAACGTGTGGCCCCGGTGGTTCGCGATGTACTCGAAAATCCGAAATTCCTGCGCCTCCGCCTCGGTCACCTCGACCCGCTTGCGGGACAGATTGGTCGCCACCTCCTCGCCGCGGTCGTACACGTGGACATCCCAGCTTTCGAGCACGTAGCCCGGCGGCAGTCCGCCCTGCAGGGCACGCACCTTGCGGGTGCTCCCGGCCGCCATCGGACCCAGCGGCTTGACGTAGGTCCACTTGCGGGTGTCGCCCGTCCGGCTGCCCGGGTCGCGGATCAGCGCGATGAGCGCGTAATAGGGCCGCTCCAGGTCGCGCTCCGCGCGGATCTCAAACCCAAGGCGAATCGCGTCAAACCTTTCCTCCCCCACCGCCCCCTGGCTGCGCTCGAGCAGACTGGAACTGTATCCCGCCCCTTGCACGGCCTGCGTCACGGCCTGTTCGGCCGCGGCCAGCCGGCCCTGGGCCTGCGCGAGCATCTGACCGGCGGCGGCCCGATCCTCGGGATTGCCGGCGGCGGCCACGGCGGCTCCCGCCCCGGCCACCGACTGGTCGGCCCGCATGCGCTCACCCTGCGCGATGTCCGCCACCGCCGACTCGCCGGCCGCCAGCGTGACATTCCGGGCCATGCCGGCAAAGGGATCGCTGCCTTCCGCGTACGCCCGTTCCGCCTTCAAGCCGTCGATGGCCACCCTCGCGGCGCTTAACTTCAACACGTCCTTGATCCGGATGTCCGTCACCCGGCGGTGCGGGATCTCGACGGACCTTCCCTCCCGATCGACGATGAGGGCGTGATCCGTGGCCTCCCGCAAAGGATGCAGACTCCGGTCCAGTTCAACGGAGATATCGGCCCCCATGAACAGGACCTGGGTCTTGGCAGTTTCGCCCGAGGCGGGTGCGCCCACCGGATCGGAAGCGAGCAGGGTGACGCTGATCAGCGGGCACAACGCCACGAGGAAGCGGACGTTCAGACCGCGGGAGGGGATACGAACGGGAGCATTCATGTTTTTTGGGGCGGGGGGCAAGGGTCGATCAGGGTCCGACCCGGCGGGTGGTGATGATCGTGGTCGCGGCCCGCAGGCCCTCACCGGCGGCATGGAGCCGGATCTCGCCGGCTTCGCCGGGCTTGGCGCGCACGATCACCAGACAGAGGCCGCTGAAGGCCTCGCGTGTCGGT
Organism: Lacunisphaera limnophila; assembly: GCF_001746835.1. NCBI lineage: Bacteria > Pseudomonadati > Verrucomicrobiota > Opitutia > Opitutales > Opitutaceae > Lacunisphaera > Lacunisphaera limnophila. Next base: position 1,185,533 of record NZ_CP016094.1, read on the forward strand.
GAGGGAAAGGGCTCGAGGTTGGTCGGGTCGCCGTTGTCCGTCGCCACGATCTCCCCCGGTCCCTCGATCGTGAAATGGAGGCGGTGGGTGGCGCGCGGGGTGGTCACGCCATCCGCATCGACCACCCGCACGGTGACGAAGGCCAGATCCCGTCCGTCGGCCCGGATGGACGTGCGGTCGGGCTGCAGTGCCAAAGCGGACGCCGCCCCGGCGGTGCGCACCGTTTCCCGGGCCCACTCGCGGCCGGCCTGGTAGGCGACGACTTCCAGCTGCCCGGGCTCATAGACCACGTCGTCCCAGCGCAGGCGGTATTCGTAGGCGCCTTTCTTTTTGCGGCCGAGCGAACGGCCGTTAAGGAACAGCTCGGCCTCGTCACCCGAGGTGAACACGTGCACGGGCGTAACCTCACCCACCCGCTCCGGCCAGGTCCAATGCGGCAGGAGATGAACCATCGGATGATCCGGCCGCCAGCGTGACTGGTAGAGAAAGAACCGGTCCTTCTTGAACCCCGCGAGGTCGATCATGCCGCAATAAGAGCTGCGCGCCGAATAGTAGGGCGTCGGTTCGCCCAGGTAGTCCCATCCGGTCCAGACAAACTCACCGGCCACGTAGGGATGGCGGTCCAGCGAGCCGAACACCTTGTCCGCCGTGGACCCGAAATCCACCGCGTGCAGCTCATAGGCGCTCACGTGCGCGAGCTTCGAATCGCCGCCGCGGCCGTCGCGCACCGGCGCGCTGACCAACGGCGACACGGGGAAGAAGTAAACGCCCCGGCTGCTGAACGCCGACGCCGACTCGCTGCTCAGCACGACCTTGTCAGGAAACTTCGCATGAAAGAACGGATATTGCGGCGGCGTCCGGATACGGTCCGTCCCCTCGAACTCGGGTTCCTGCCGGATACCCTCGCCCTGATAGTTCAGGCTGATCACGTCGACCTCGGCCGGCAGCGGCATGTCGGGTTTGGCCCAGTTCATGGCGGTGGTCGTGGGCCGCGTGGGATCCTCCTCGCGCGTGATCTGGTGCAGCCGCCGCGCGACCGCCGCGCCGGCCGCGTCGGTGTATTGCTCGCCGACCTCGTTGCCGATGCTCCACAGGATCACCGACGGGTGGTTGCGGTCGCGCCGCACGAGGGCGCGCATGTCGGGCTCCGACCAATCCGGGAAGATCAGATGGAAATCGAGTGGGGTCTTCTTCCGCTCCCACACATCGAAGGACTCGTTCACGACCAGGAAACCCAGGCGATCGGTTAGTTCCAGCAACTCAGGCGCGGGTGGGTTGTGGCTCAGCCGGACCGCGTTGCAGCCCATCTCGGCCAGGATTTCCAGCTGGCGCTCGGCGGCTCGGACGTTGAACGCCGCACCCAGCGCACCCAGGTCGTGGTGCTGGTTCACGCCCTGCAAACGGATGGGTTCGCCGTTCAACATCACCCCGCGCACCGGATCGAAGCGCAGGTCGCGGATGCCAAACCGCGTTTCCTGGGTGTCCACGACCTGGCCGGCGTGCGACACGGTGGTGACCGCGAGATAGCGGTGTGGCGTCTGCGTGGGCGGCGGGCCCCAGCGTTTCGGATTCGCGAGCACCACGGAGCCCTGCGTGGTGGCTCGCTCGCCGGCGGCGAACGTGAGTTCGACCGGCGCGATCCGCGCGACCGGCCCGCCCGTGCGCCGATCCATGGCGTCGAGCTCGAACAGTTCGCTGGCCACCCGGACGGTGGCCGTCCCGGCGGACGCGTTCGCCAGGGTCACGGCAAGGTTAATCGTGGCGCGGTCCGCGCTGACCTCGGGGGTCGTCACAAACACGCCCCACTGGTCCACCTGCAAGGGATGCGTCTTCGTCAGCCAGACCTGGCGGTAGAGACCGCCGCCGGGATACCAGCGGGACGAGGCCGGCGGATTGTCGAGGCGGATGGCGAGCTGGTTGACGCCGCCGGGCACGACGTGCGACGTGAGATCCACGCGCCACGAGGCATAACCGAAGGGCCAGCCGCCCACGAGCCGGCCGTTGAGCCAGACGGTCGCATAGGCCATCGCCCCGTCGACCTCCAGATAGATGCTCTTGCCCGCGTCACTCGCGGGGATGTCGAGTTTCCTGCGATACCAACCAATGCCCCAACTCGGCAACCGGCCCATGCCGCCGACATCACCGTCGCGGATGAAGGGGCCGGCAATCGCCCAATCGTGCGGGAGCGTGACCGCTTGCCAGGCCTGATCGTCGAAGCCGGCCTGCACATAAGCCACATCTGCACCCGGATCGCCGGCTGGCCGGACATGATGCCGGGCGGGATCCTTGATGAAGGGGTTGGCCGTGGGCAGAATCCACGGCTTCAAGACGGTCCGGGCCGCCGCCGCGATCCGCGCGGCTTCTTCCGGCCGCGCATCGGCCGGGCCGTCATCGCGCCGCGCCGAGACTTCGGGCCGCACATCATAACGCAGATCCACGGTGGTGCCGGGCGGATCATCGTGCTGATAACGCCAGCCCTCGTTGAGCGGGAGACGTTCGCGTGGTGATGCGGCGGCGATCACGGCCGGGAGCAGGCACACGATCGGAAACAGGCGGAGTCTCCAGCTGAGGATACGGGTAAAAGTAATCATGGGAGAGAGCGGGACGAGACTGGCTGAATTCCGCGGCAGTCCGAGCCTTCGCGGTTTCAGAGAATGCAGCGTTGGTTGGGTCGTCACGCGGCGGAATAAAAAAAGATCCCCGGATCCGACTGACGGATCCGGGGACCAGACTACCTCATTAATACACCAAGCATCAGAAGGAGAACGAATTCGTCACGAACCACTCCTGGGCGGGAGCGATGCGGACCGAGGCCCAGGTGCGGCCGTCGGGTTGGACCGAGATCGGAATGAGCCCGTTGCCCTGGCCCACGTTGCGGATGTTCAGCTGGATCCGCCAATTGATCTTCTCGTTGATCTTGCGCTCGTAGCCGGTCCAGAGATCCACGGACCCTTCGGAGGGACCGTAGTAGGGCTGGCTCAGGTCAAAGCTGGCGAGACCGCCCGTGCCCGGGATCACCGGGTAGCCGATCACGACCTTGTCCTGCCAGCGGTAGCTGCCGCCGACGCTCACGTTCTTGAGGAAGCCCTCGCGGAACGTGTAGTTCGTCACGACATTGTAGCGCCACTTGCGGAGTTCGGAGGCGGCGGTGCTTTCCTGCAGCTTGAGGAGCGTGTACTGGCCGCGCCACGGGAGCCACGCCTGGCGCAGCTCGTTGCCCGCGGAGTAGTCCGAGTTGAAGCGGACCAGGTCGCCGCCGGGGCCGGCCATCAGGGTGTCCATGTAGGCCACCAACTCGTCGAGGACCGGGCCGCCCACGTTGGTGCGGACGGCGGTGGTCTTCGACGCGTTGATCGCGATGCGCCAGTTCGGCACCGGGTTCGCGGTGAACTCCATCTCATAGCCCTTCGACTGGGTGTCCGCGGTGACCGCGAAACCCGAAAGCAAGGGGGCCGTGCGATAGTCGTACACGCTGGCCGGATTCGGCAGGATGGGGCTGGCCTCATACTGGCCGCGGGTCTGCAGCGCCGCCTGGGTGGTCGGACCGGCGCCGTAGTTCCACGCTTGGAAGAAGCCCTTGTCCGCGAGCCAGACCTGCATGTCGTTGATCGCCTTGATGGAGGCATCACGACGGGTGTTGGCTTCCGTGACGGTTTCCAGCCGGGAGCCGGCGGGACCGGAGGCGAGCGCGCCCGAGGCCACCGGGCGGCCGGTGGTCGTGTTCACGTAGACGGGATCCCACAGGTAGCGCTGGCCGGTGTACGGATTGAGATTCGTCTGGCCGGCGGTGGACCAGGCATAGGCCGACATGTAATAGGTCTTGATGTTGCGCCAGTTCAGGGCGTCGCGGATGGTGCCGTAGATGCCGCTGTTATCCAGCGGGGTGCTGGCGCCGGCGAGGGCCGTCTCGTACTTTCTCACGCTGAGCGAGTACTTGCCGTCCTTCGTGCCGAGCAGCACGCCGTATTCCTTCGTCTCGCCGGTCGGGTTGGAGATCGAGTTGCCGTAGATGTCGCGGCGCAGGTCGGTCACCTGGAAGTTGTTCGACTTGTTGTACGACAGACTGACGTTGAGCGGCAGCGCATCGCGCTCGAAGAGCTTGTTCAGGTGCACCACCACGCCACCGGCGGTCGAGTGATCCTTGAAGATCTGGGTCGCGGGGAAATCGGCCGGCAGCATGTAGATCGTAGGATCCAGGTTGAGGGCACCGCGATTGGCGGCCCCGCTCAGCGGCTTGGCGGTGACGCTCTTGCTCTTCACCTCGTCGTAGCGCCAGCCCGCGGTGGCGACGATGGCGTCGTTCCACAGGAAGCCCTGCCACGAACCGGCATAGGACTTGGTCTGCCGCAGGCTCTTCGTCGCCGCGGTGACCAGCGTCGGGTCCGCGCCGTTGTCGTAGCGCAGCAGATTATTCCGGAAGGTGCTGTTCCAGCCGACATAGTTGGCCGGATTGGACGCCTCCGTGAGCTGGGGATAGACCGCGCCGGTGGTCGGGTTGATCACCGGGGCGCCGTTGAAGATGCTCTGCAGGTTGGCCGGGACATTCCACGGCGTGCTGGGGTTGACGCCGTTCGGGTTCAGCCAGGTCGAGGCGAACTGGTAGATGTTGCCGTCCTCCAGCGTCACGTTGGAGCCGATGCCGGGGATATAGGCGCCGGCGGCGGTGCTCGCGCTGGCGAGCGAGGGCCCGAGGTAAATGACCGCCACCGGGGGCAGGTTGGTGATGCCGTCCGGATTGCCCTGCAGCTTGTAGGCTGCATAGGCCGCGGAGTTGGCGTACATCTGCCACGAGCGGTTCTCGGTGTTGTACTTCTCGCCACTATAGACGCCGTTGAAGCGGTGCTTGCCCAGGATCTTGGTCAGGAGACCGTCGCGATCCAGGAAATCGCCGGCGCGTAGTTCGCCGAAGAGGGAGGCGCGGACGTACTCGCGGTCGCTTTCATAGGAATTGCCACGGCCCGGGCCGCCGGCGACGAAGGGCCGGCCGAAGTTGCTGTTGGCCACGCCGGGGTTGCTGGTGTTGTTCGGGCCCGTGACGTAATCCTGGAAGTTCTGGAGCACGTCGATGTTGAGCGTCGGGTTGCCGAGCAGCGCCTCGCCGCCGCGGTCGTACTTCTGGCGGTCGTAGGTCAGTTGCACGCCCAGGCGGTCGTTGAAGGCGGTCTGGCTCAGGTCGATGTTGTACGCATCCCAGCCTTCCCACTCCTTCTTGTTCGGGCCGTCGATCAGCTGGTTGTAGAAGTCGAAGACCGACGGGTCCTGCAACGACATGTTGCGGTACTGGCCGTACTGGTAGTTGGTCAGACGCGCGTTGTTCGCGTACGAGTTGAAGCTGGTGAGATTGGAGAACACGTCCGCATAGCGCTGGCCCGTGACCGAGGTGGAGGCACCCTGCGGATTGCCGGCGGCGTTGAGCGCCCCGGTGTTCACGTACCCGCCGTAGATGCGATAGAGCTGGCTGCTCGAGCCATCGATCAACCACAGCGGTTGCTGCTGGTTGACGAGACCACCCAGCCAGGCGCTGTAATTCGCCGCGGCCGAACCAATGGTGTAGCCATTGGGGACCGAGAGCTTGCCCATGCCGCCTTCCATGTTGTTCGGATCGAGATTAATCGGGCGGAACCAGGGCGTGATGCTGTCCTGCGGCGGGATGTTGCGCGGGCGGTTGGCGTCGATGTCACCGTGTTCATACTTCAGCTTGATGCTGGTGTGAAATGACGGCCCGAAGAGCTTCGGGTCGAAACGCAGGGCGCCGTAGATGCGCTCGTCTTCCTGAAAGGCCGGGTTCTGCTGGTACTTCTCGTGGTTCCAGAGGCCGTCGAGGCGCACGGCGAGCACGTCCTTGATCAGGACCTGGTTCACGTCGAGGCTGACGCGCTTGGAGCCGTAGGAGCCGAAGCGGAACTCGACGTTGCCGCGATCGCGGAACGCGGCGCCGTTGAGCGAGGCGTTGACGATGCCGGCCGGGCTGCCCAGGCCGAAGAGGATCGAGTTGGGTCCGCGCTGGATGTCGATGCGATCAACGTTGTAGCCATCCCACGGGATGTCGGTCGTGAAGAAGTCACGGGTGTTGTCCGCCGCGGCGAGGCCGCGCACGCGCTGGGCGCCACCGGGGGCGCGCAGCGTACCGGTCTCGTCCACGCTGGTGCCGTTGCCCAAGCCGGCATAGGTGCCGCGGGTGCCGGCCACCTCGGCGTTGGTCGTGTATTGCAGGAGCGTCGAGTTGTCGGTCGCGCCGATGTCCTTCATGAATTCCTTCGTGATGACGGAAATGGCCGAGCCGACATCCCGCAGGTCCGTGCGGATGCGGGTGCCCGCGAGGGTGGAGGTGGCGACGTAGCCCGAGTCCTCGTCCGCCGTCACTTCAAACGGGGAGAGTTGGAGCACCTCCTCGCTTTCCGGGGCGGTGTTGGTCGGGGCAGGCGTGGTAGTCTGGGCAAGCAGGCTCGGTCCGGAGGCCAGCGCTGCGACAAGGGTGAACACGACGGTTCTGGTAGTCTTCATGGGTTGGGGTGATGCTGGGTGCCCACAAGATGCGAGGCCGCGAAGCCACTGGGTAACAAGGGACGCAAAACGCCGTATCTTGGGGGTCTCCAACCAGAAGCGATCCGTCAACGGCACCGCAATGGGGGGGGCATTCATACTTCTGAATCCGGGCCGGTGCGTCCGACCAGAGCCCGCTTTCGGCATTCAGTGAGATGTTGCGCTAGTTTATATATTATAACGTTTTACGCAGGTCTATTTCAGCATCCCCACCACGTCACTCCCTCCAGTCTAATGTGCGTACAAGCCCGGCAACCCGGACGACCCCTTGGATGCGTCGGCGGGCGCTTACTTATACCCTATATATATACCCGGACAGCGTCCCCGGCCCGAGGCGGCCGAGCCGTGCTTATCGCGGCGTGAAAAACACCTGCACGGCGTAGATCTGCTCATGCCGGGAACCCACACTGCGGCAGGGCCGGGTGGCGCAGCCCAGGGACTGCAGCTCGGGATTCACGATGTTCGCCCGATGCGGTGGTGAGTTCATCCAGGACCGCACCACCTCCTCGGCAAAACCGGCATAGGTGCGCGTCACCACCGGCAACTTCGTGTCGAGGTGGTAATATTCCTGGCGACCCTCGCGCGTCCTGACCCCGACCTGCGTGCGGCCCGGCGGCAGATCGAACCCGTTCAGCCGCGCCAGGTTTTCCGCCACCTGCCGGTAATGCAGACCCACGGCCCGCACCCGGTCGGCCGGGGTCGCGGTCAGTGGCAGCGGATTCTCGTGGATCAGCTCCCCCTGCACCACCCCGATTGCCGCCTTCAGTTCGGCGGCATTGTCCAACTCCGGGACATGCGTGAAGGCCGGCAGACCCAGCTGCAGCCGGACCCGGTTGGTCTCGTGGAAAATGGCCGCGTTCAGGAGGACCGGGTCGAACGCGGCAAAGTCGATCCGGGCCTGCACCTCGGGCCGCCGGACGAATTCCTCCGGCGTCAGCTCCGCCGCCATCGGGACCGCCATCGCTAGAAAGATGAGCAACCACCCGGTCATGCGTTAGTCAGCTCGTCGTAGGCCACGGCCAGATTCCCCGGCAAGCGATTCCCCCGGCCGGGCGGCACATGGAAGTCGGGAAAACCCGGGAGATTCTCCAACTGCATGATCTCGGCCTTCGCCTGGCCGGCGGCGATCCCCCGCTCCACATGGATCAGCAAGGCCGAGAGGTAATCGCGGAAAACCAACAGGTCCGCCGTCGTGCCGGTCACGCCGAACTTCTCCTGACCGTGACCGAACACATAGATCGCATCCCGGGGATACTCCGCCGCGATCTTCTCCAGCACATTGACCCACGCGCGGATGCTGGCGCCACCGGGCCGGTCGATCACCGGGTACATGCGGTTGAACAGGAGGTCGCCGAGGTGCACCACGTTCGCTTCCACGAACTGCACCACGATGTCACCCCGCGTATGCGCGGGTCCGAGATACCGGGCGCTGATCGTCTCGTCGCCGAACCCCTGCATGAATCCATCGGTGAAACGCAGGTTCGGCAACAGCGCCGGATCCAGCACCCGCTGGTCAGCGGCGGCCCGCGCCCGCATCAACTCGGGGACGTGGGCATGGGCGACGATGGATTTCGTCACGGGCCGCAACGTGGGATTGCCCCCCACATGGTCACCGTGGTGGTGGGTATTGATCACCGTGTCGATCATCCGGCCGTCCCTCCCGGGCAGGTCCCGCAGGAAAATCTCTGCCGTCGCGGGAAACTGCGTGTCCACCACCGCCAGCGCGTCCGCATTCACCAACCAGCCGATAGTGCCGCCCTGCCCCGTGAAAATTCCAACATTGCGCCGCAAGGTCTTGAACGCCGTGGCCGGTGGCGGCGGGGCGGTCGGGACGGTCGGAGGGGTCTGGCCCAGGATCGTCCCCGGCCCCAACAGGCTGAGCGAGGCCGCTGCCCCGGAACGAATTAAGAATTCCCGGCGGTTCATGCCCGTAGCCTAGCCAGCCCCGCCCGACCCGCCAGTGATATTTCCTGTAACCCCGGGCCTCACCCCCGGTTATACCCTCCGTCCATCCCATGATCCCTCGCCATGTTTCTCGCCTCCGTCACCGAATTCCGAGTTTCCTCCGTCGCCTCACCGGTTAGCCTGCCCGTCACCGTGGACGCCGACTCCGACCATGAACTCATGATTGCCGTGCGCGCGGGCGAGATCCGCCGCCTGGGCGAACTCTTCGAGCGCTACCACAAGCCGCTCTACGGCTTCTTCGTGCGCCTGACCAATCAGCCTTCCGCCAGTGAGGATCTCGTCCAGATCGTCTTCTACCGCATCCTGAAATACCGCCACACCTACCGCGACGAGGGCAAATTCTCCGCCTGGATCTACCACCTCGCCCGCAAGGTCGCCGCCGACCACTTCCGCAAGCACGCACGCACCCCGACCCCGGCTGATCCGACCGACTTCCACGACCAGCCTGACCAGGATCCCGCCCCCGACACCCAGGCCGGCACCGCCGACGACCTCGCGCTCATGCGCCGCGCCCTCGCCCGCGTCAGCCACGAACACCGCGAGGTCCTCGTCCTCGCGCGCCTCCAACACCTCAACCACCAGGAAATCGCCCGCCTCCTCGACTGCTCTGTCGGCGCCGTCAAGGTCCGCGCCCACCGCGCCCTCAAGGAACTCCGCGAGGTCTATTTCAAGATCCGCAAGGAACAGGCCGCCTGACCGGCGAAACCACCCGCCTCGGCCCGCCCCCCAACTCCGCTCTCCGCTTCCCGAACCTCGATCCTCCCATGAACTGCCAACGCGTCCAGGACCACTTCATCGACTACCAGGACGGCACCCTCGCGGCCGAAGACTCCGCCGCCCTCCGCGCCCACCTCGCCTCCTGCCCCACCTGCCAGCGCGAGTGGTCCGCCCTCCAGGAAATCACCCGCAAGCTCGAAGCCCTCCCCGCCGCCGAGGAACCCTCGCCGCGCCTCCGCGAGCAGTTCTACGCCATGCTGGAGACGCACCAGCGGGAAGCCGACAGCGTCAGCCCCTTCGCCCTCGCCCGAAGCCGGCTCGACCGCTTTTTCGCCGCCCTCCTTCCGTCCACACCCGCCCTCCAATTCGCCGGCGCCCTCGCCGCGCTCGCGGTCGGGGTGTTCACCGGCGCGCGCTACCTCACCCCGCCGCCCTCGGCTGCCGCCCCGGTCGCCGTCGTGGACCAGGCCGCCCAGCAGAAGATCGCCGACCTCGAGGCCCAGGTGAAGGACATGGGCAGCCTCGTCGCCGCCTCCCTCCTCCAGCAGAAATCCACCAGCGAGCGCATCACCACCATGCTCGCCACCATGGACCTCAAGAGCCCCGACCGCCGCGTGCTTACCGATGTGGTCAGCGCCCTCGCCCTCGACCCGTCGGTCAACGTTCGCCTCGCCGCGGTCGAGGCCCTCACCGACCACGCCGACCAGGCCGTCGTGCGCCAGGGCCTGCTCGCCGCCCTCACCCGCGAGACCGCCCCGCTGGTCCAGGTCGCCATCATCGAACTGCTCGCTGACGTGCGGGAATTCGACGCCGCCCCCCTCTTCGAGCGCCTCAGTCGCGACGAGGCCACCGACCAGAACGTCCGCGACTCCGCCCGCCGCGGCCTCGCCGTCCTGCGCACCCCCTCACCCACTGACCCTCTCAAAAATAACAATCCGTCCAACCCCGCTCCCGCCGTCTCATGAAAATCTTGTCCCGCTCCACCCTCCGCCTGACCAGCCTGCTCGCCGCCGCGACCCTGCTGCTCGCGCCCGCCGTCCGCGCCCAGGACGACGAACCTGCCGGCGCCACCGCCCGCGTGAAGTTCTCCGATCCCGCCAAGCCCGGCACCCTCCGCCTCATCCTCCCCTGGGCCGAGGCCCGCATCACCGGCACCGATGGCTCCGAGGTCGTCGTCACCTCCTCGCTCGACCAGAAGGGCCGCGCCGAGGTGGACAGTGACGGCTTCCGCCGCCTCGACGAGGACGTGACCTTCGAACTCATCGAAAAGGACAACATCGCCTCCATCTCGATCGCCGGCGACAACCTGTGGGCCACCCACGGCGCCGAGTTCGAGATCCAGGTCCCGCGCAACACCAATCTCGTCATCCGCACCGAGATCGGCGGCGACCTCGATGTCGAGGGCGTCGAGGGCGACCTCGACATCAGCTGCATGAACGGTGAGGTCAACCTCACCGACATCGCCAGCTCCGCCGTGGTCAACAGCATGAACGGCGAGATCCGCGCCAGCTTCAAGCACGCCCCCGTCAAGGCCGTGTCCCTCTCCTCGATGAACGGCGAGATCGACGTCCATCTCCCCGGCGACACGAAGGCCAACCTCCGCATGCGCACCCACAACGGCTCCATCCGCACGAACTTCCCCGCCGGGGTGCTCGCAACCAAGACCGAGAACGTCTCTGCCCGTACCTCGATTGCGGCCGACAGCCGCGAGGGCCAGCGCGAGCTCCAGCGCGAGCTCGCCAAACTCGGGCGGGAACAGGCCCAGCTCGCCAAGGAGGCCGCCCGCGCCGCCGTCGAGGAGGCCCGGCTGGCGATGGAGGTGGCGGTCGAGACCCGGGTCGAGACCGAGGTCCGCGCCGGCGCCCCCGTGCCGCCGGTCCCCCCGGTGCCGCCCATGCCCAACTTCGGCGGCAAATCCATCGTCGGCACGCTCAACGGCGGCGGCGTCGACATCAAGCTGACCTCGATGAACGGCACGATCACGCTGCGCGCCGCCAAATAATCGGTCGCCCAATCACGGCTTATTCCGGCCGGCCTGCGGGCCGGCCGTTTTATTTTCAGTTGCGCGGCCCGCGCACGCGACCCAAGGTCCGCGCTCACCGGCGTCCGCCCGACCCGACCCGGTTTCGGTCACCTAATGCCGGTCAATCACCTTCAGATTATCCTCCTGCTGCATGCCGCGTTTGGCGGCGTTTTTCTTTTCCTGCACTGGCAGCACCCCGCTCGGTTTTCCCGCCTCCTCGGCCAGGCCTGGCTCCTCGAGGCCTTCCGCACCGCCCTTCTCCTCCCGGAAATCAACGGTCTCGGCGGCTGGTCGCACCACTGGTACACCCTTTCCGACGCCACCAACCTGCTCGCGACCTGGTGGCTGCTGGCGGGCTGCGCCGATCTCGCCCGGGTGCGGCTGCCCGCCTGGCTCGGACGCGTGGCGCTGGGCGCCGGCGTGCCGGTCATCCTGCTGTTCCGCTACGTGCTGCCCGACCTCGTCGCGGACCGGATGGGTCTGCCCTACCTGACTGCCTTCCGGTACTGCAATATCACCGAACTGGTGCTGCTCTTTGTCCCGGTCACAGCCGCCCGCGTCACCGTGCTGGTCTGGTTCTACCGCCTCTGGCGCGAGGAGCGGCTCCCGGGCGCCGGGATCGCCATCGTGTTCGGCGTGCCCTACGCGGTGTTCGCCTTGGCGGTCCCGCTCCAGATGTACTTCGAGTATTACCCGGCCTGGATCTCGTTCTTCTGGTTCGCCCGCGTGCTCGGTTTTTCCCTCGGTCTCGTGATGCTTGTGCTCAGCCAGCAGATGGCCGCCCTGCGCCACAGCGAACACCGGCTGGCCTCCGCCCAGGCCAGCGCCCGCCTCGGCAGCTGGGACTACGATGTCGCCGGCGGCCAGGCCGCCTGGTCCGTCGCCCTCTTCCGCCTACTCGGCCGCGATCCCGCCGCCGGCCCGCTGGACTGGTCCGGCCTGACCGCCAGCCTGCATCCCGACGACCGCGCGGAATTCACCCGGCTCGCCGACCTCGCGCGCACCGAGCTGCGGCCCACCGCGGGTGAACACCGCCTGCTCCAGCCCGAAACCCCCGCAACCTGGGTCGAGTGCCGCCACGATCCCGTCACCGGGCCCGGGGGCCGCCTGCTGCGCCTGACCGGCACCATGCAGGATATCACCGCGCGCAAACGGGCCGAAGCCCGGCTCCGCGAACAGGCCTTCATCATCGACCACGCCCCGTTCGCCATCGTCATCACCGACCTGGCGCACCGCATCACCTACGCCAACGAGGGCGCGGCCCGGCTCCAGGGCCTGACCCGCGACCAGCTGCTCGGCCGGACCGCCGAACAGGCCTTCTCCCCCACCGCGATGGCCAAGATCGTCGCGGGCCGCGAGATCACGCTGGCCACCGGCCGCTGGCAGGGCGAGGTGCCGCTCACCACCCCCGACGGCTCGGCCCGCATCGTGGAATACTACATGAGCCTCATCCGCGACGACCGCGACCGCGTCATCGCCCGTCTCAGCATCGGGGTGGACGTCACCGAGAAGAAACAGATCGCCGAGCAGCTGCTCCGCTCGCAACGGATGGAGCATCTCGGGTTGCTCGTCGCGGGCATCGCCCACGACCTGAACAACATTCTCTCCCCCTCCCTCCTCGTCGCCCCTTTCATGCGCCCGCTCGTCACCAAACCCTCCGAACATGCCTTCCTCGACAGCGTCGAGCGCAGCGCCGAACGCGGTGCCGCGCTCGTCAAGCAGATCATGCTTTTCGCCCAGGGCCGCGGCGAGGGCCACATCCCGGTGAAGCCCGGCAGCCTCGCCCGCGAGCTGGTCAGCCTCGTCCGTGAGACCTTCCCCCGTTCCCTCACCTTCGAGGAGCACATCGCCGCCGACCTCTGGCCGGTGAACGCCAACCCCACGCAGCTGCACCAGGTGCTGCTCAATCTCCTGGTCAACGCCCGCGACGCGCTCAACGGCCACGGCGTGCTCACCCTGCGCCTGACCAACCGCTCGCTGGACGACGCCGCGGCCGACCGGATCGCGGGCGCCCGCCCCGGGGCCTACGTGTGCTTCGAGATCGGTGACACCGGACCCGGCATCCCACCCGAGGTGCTCCCGCGCATCTGGGAACCCTTCTTCACCACCAAGGAACCCGGCAAGGGCACCGGGCTGGGCCTTTCCACCGTGCGTGGCATCGTCAGCAGCCACCTCGGCTTCTGCGAGGTGCAGACCGCGCCCGGCGAAGGCACCGTCTTCCGCGTCTACCTGCCGGCCGCCACCGCCGCCGATGACCACACACCCCGGAGCGCCCACCCCTTCCTTCCCCGTGCCCACGGCGAGCTCATCCTCGTGGTCGACGACGAACCCGGCGTCCGCGAGCTGCTCAACGCCGTCCTGGTCAACCACGGCTACCAGGTCCTCACCGCGCGCGACGGCATCGAGGGCATCAACATCTTTTCCGCCCAGCAGGCCCAGGTCGCCCTCGTCATCACCGACATGCAGATGCCCCACGGCCGGGGCGATTCCTTCGCCGGCCTGCTCCGCCTCATCCGGCCCGACATCCGCGTCCTCTACATCAGCGGTCTGAGCGCCGAGGAATCCGGCCGGCCACCCCAGGCCGCCGGCACCGAGGATCCCTTCCTGCTCAAGCCCTTCAAGCCCGCCGTGCTGCTCGCGGCGGTCCACAAGTTGCTCCACCCCGACGCGCTGGTTAACCCCTGATCCGCATGTCCCTTGATCCCGAGCCGCCGGATCCGCCCGAGCTCGCCGTCCCCCCGGTCGACGCCGCTTTCGCCGCGGACCAGGCCGCGGCGCATGCCACCGGGGCGGCCGGCCACCACGGGCCGTTTCACACCCATTGCGAGAACTGCGCCACGCCGCTCGCCGGCCCTTACTGCCACCACTGCGGCCAGCACGACTTCGAGTTCCACCGCTCCTTCTGGCATGTCTTCCTCGAGGGCCTGGAAAGCTTCCTGCACTTCGACTCCAAGCTCTTCCACACCGTCGCCACGCTGTGCTTTCGCCCGGGGCGCCTGACCGCCGCGTTCAACGCCGGCAAACGCGCCTCCCAGATGCCGCCGCTGCGGCTCTACATCTTCGTCAGCCTCGTCTTCTTCTTCCTCTTTTTCCTCGATAACCACACCCCGGATCAGCTCGTAGGCGGGACCGGCGACGCCGCCACCCCCACGCGGCCCGCGGATGCGGCCGAGATCAAGCAGGCCTGGCGCGACGTGGGCACCGCCTTGACCGGCGAGTCCGGGGGCAAACGCACCGTCGATCGGGTACGCGAGGCCGCGGAGAAGACCCGCGTGGCCGCCCAAGTCGAACCCGCGCCCGCCGCCGATTCGACCGGGGCGCCCGGCGAGCCCAACGGCCTGAAGATCCGGACCGTCCCCATCGAGGACCCGGACTCCCCTTTTCTCCACTGGCTGCAGGCCCAGGGCCAGCGCGCGTCCGACCCGGCCCAGCAGCGCCTGATGGTCGACAAATTCCTGCACGCGCTGCCCAAGATGCTGCTCATCTGCCTGCCCATTTTCGCCCTCTTCACGCGCGTGCTGTTTCGCCGGGCCGGCCTCGTCTATCTCCAGCATCTCGTCCTCGCCCTGCATTTCCACACGCTCATCTTCCTTTGGGCCATGCTGCGGGATGGCTGGGGCTTTCTCGCCGATCTGGCCAGTCCCTCCCTGGCGGGCCTGCTGCGGGGCGTGTTCAACCTCTGGCTTTTTCTGTACCCCTTCCTGATGTTTCGCCACCTCTTCGCCGGCTCGTGGGTGAAGACGATCATCAAGACCGGCCTGCTGGCCGGACTGTACGCGTGCACGCTGATGCTGGCCGCGATGGTCAGCGGTTTCATCATCTTCGCGCTGCTCTGAACCCCCGGGCCGGCCGGCGCCGGGGAAATCAGGCTCGCGCCCCGGGCGGCGCGCGTGCTTGTTTCCGTGCCGTGCCCGCACCGCGCAAATCCGCTCCCTCCGCCCTCCCGATCCTGTCCGCCGCGCCCGCGGCCCCGCTGTTCAACTGGCTGCAGGAGCGCAGCGCCGGCGTGCTGCTGCACCCCACCGCACTCCCCGGTAACCAGGGTTGCGGGGTGCTCGACCAGCACGCGGTCCGCTTCCTCGATTTCCTCCAGGCCGCCGGCTGCCGCTCCTGGCAGGTCTGCCCCCTCGGCCCCACCGGCTACGGCGACTCACCCTACCAGTGCTACTCCGCCTTCGCCGGCAACCCGAACCTCGTGGACCTGGCGCCGCTCGTGCGCTTCGGCCTCCTCCCCGCCAGCGAACTCACCGCCTTCGCCGCGCTGCCGGTCGATCACGTGGACTTCGAGGCGATCGCGCGCCTCAAGCCGCGCCTGCTGCAGACCGCCCACGCCCTCTTCCGGCAGAAACAGCCGGCCCTGCCCTACGGCGACTACGCGGCCTTCTGCCGGCGCGAGGCCCACTGGCTCGACAACTACGCCTTCTTCCGCGCCCTGAAGGATCACTTCGGCGGCCGCCCCTGGTGGGAATGGCCCGCCGCGGAACGCGATCACCCCCGCGCCCTGAAATCCCCGCTCCGCACGAAGCTCGCCGTCGAGACGGATGCCTGGCGCTTCGGCCAGTACCTCTTCTTCGGCCAGTGGACCCAGCTGCGCGCCGCCGCCCGCGACCGCGGCATCAGCATCATCGGCGACCTGCCGATCTTCGTTGCCGGCGACTCGGCCGATGCCTGGGCCGGTCCGCATCTCTTCGAGCTCGACCCCGCCACGCTGCAGCCGGTCGCGGTGGCCGGGGTCCCGCCGGATTATTTCTCGGCCGACGGCCAGATGTGGGGCAACCCGCTCTATGCTTGGGCCGCGCACCGCGCCGACGGCTACGCGTGGTGGTGCGCCCGCCTCCGCGCGTCGCTCGCCCAATGCGACATCGTCCGCATCGACCATTTCCGCGGCTTTGACGCCTACTGGCGCATCCCGCTGCCCGCCGCGAACGCCCGCGCGGGCGAATGGCGGCCCGGCCCGGGCCTCGAGCTCTTCCGCGCCTTCCAGCGGGCGCTGCCCGGCGCGCGCATCATCGCGGAGGATCTCGGCATCCTCACCGACTCCGTCAACACGCTGCGTGACGCCACCGGCCTGCCCGGCATGCTGGTCCTCCAGTTTGCGTTCGGCGGCGACGCGCGGAACTCCTACCTGCCGCACCAGGCCCCGCGCAACGCCGTCGTTTATTCCGGCACGCACGACAACGACACCACCGTCGGCTGGTATCGCGCCGCGTCCGAACACGAGCGCGATCACGTGCGCCGTTACCTGCGCGTGTCGGGCGACGACATCGCGTGGGACTTCATCCGCGCGTGCTACGCCAGTCCCGCGCGCCTCGCGGTCGTGCCGCTGCCGGATCTGTTTTCCCTCGGCAGCGAGGCGCGTTTCAACACGCCCGGCGTCGCGAGTGGCAACTGGCGCTGGCGCGTGCGCGCCGATGCGATCGAAAAACTTTTCGGCGGCGCCGCGGTTTATCTGCGCGAGCTCGCCGCGTTGTACGGCCGCTGATTTCATTTTTTCGCGCGCGAAAAAAAATCACCCGACTGTAAAATTGTGCGTGCATCGCGCACGCGGTTCTTCTAAAAAGTTTTCATGGCCAAGAAAAAACCTGCCAAGAAGAAGGCTAAAAAAGCCGGCAAAAAGAAGAAGTAACTTCGGTTACCCTTCGTTCTTCTCTCGACGCTGGTCACCCCAACTAGCGTTTTTTTTAAAAACCCCGCTGCCGTCATTGGCGCGGGGTTTTTATTTTTCCCCTCTGAAATCCAGCGAAAATCAGCCGCGATGGAACGCGGGCGACCTCGCCCGCGGGTTTCCATCCGCGCCTACTTCACCGCCGCCCACACGCGCTGCACGTCGTCGTGCTCCGACAACTCGTGCAGGAATTCGCCCACCTCCGCGCGGCCGGCGTCGTCCAGCTCGGGGAACTGCTTCGGCAGGTAACCCAGTTCGGCGGTGACCACCGACCAGCCGTGCTCCTTGAGCCAGGTGGCGACGGCGTGCACGCCGGTGCGGTCGGAAATGAAGCGCGCGCCGGTCGCCCCCTCGGGGATGTCGTCGTTCTCCGCGTGGCTGAGCGGCGAAAAATCATTGGCGCCGGCCTCGATCGCCGCGCCCTCCAGGTCGGTGCCGGGCGCCGCCGTGTGCGCCTCGACCATGCCCACATGGTCGAAGAGAAACTTGTTGCTGTGCGCGGCCCCCAGCACGCCCTTCTTGAACAACACCCGGATCTCGGGCGCCGTGCGCTGCTGGTTGTCGGTGTAGACTTCCACGATCACGGGCACCTTGTGCGGCGCGTAGCCCTCGTACACCACGTGGTCGAGGCTGCTCTTGTCCCCGCCCGTGCCCGCGCCCTTGGCGATGGCCCGCTCGATGACATCCCGGGTGACGCTGGCCTTGCGCGCCTTCTCGAGCGCGGCGAACAGCCGCGCGTTGCCCGCGGGATCACCGCCGCCGAGTTTCGCGGCCACGGTGATTTCCTTCACCAGCTTGCCGACCACCTGGCCCTTCTTGAGGTTGACGATTGCGCGTTTCGCGTGAAGCCATTGACGTCCCATAAGGGGTGCAGACTACGACACCTGCCCGGCCGGCCGCAAGTCTGCTGACAGACCGCTGTCAGGACCGCCTGTTATACCTCTCCCCACTATGAAACGCTGTCCCTGGGCCGAGGCCGAGCTGCACCACCACTACCACGACACCGAGTGGGGCGTGCCGTCGCATGACGACCGCCATCTCTTCGAGCTGATCCTCCTTGAGGGCGCGCAGGCCGGCCTGAGCTGGGCCGCGATTCTGCACCGCCGCGAGGGCTACCGCGAAGCCTTGGATGGCTTCGATGCGGCCACCATCGCCCGCTACGACGAACGGAAACTGGCCCGCCTGCTGGCCGACCCGCGCATCATCCGCAACCGGCTCAAGGTGCAGTCCACGGTCATCAACGCCCGCGCCTTCCTCGCCATCCAGGCCGAGTTCGGCTCCTTCGACCGCTACCTCTGGGCTTTTGTCGACGGGCGACCCGTCCTGAACCACCGCCAGACCTCGGCGGAGGTACCAACCCGCACCCCGCTGTCCGACACCCTGAGCCGGGACCTGAAAACCCGCGGCTTCAAATTCGTCGGCACCACGATCTGTTACGCCTATCTGCAAGCCACCGGCCTGGTGAACGATCACCTCGTGTCCTGCCCGCGCCACGCCGCCTGCGCGCATCTAACTTGAATTAGTGGGCGAGGTCTCCGCTCGTGCGCGGCTTAAGTCTGGAACCTGGGTGGGATCTGGAAATCCCGCCCTACAGGTGTTGCATCCCCATGCGCCCGCCGTCACATCTCGCGATCCTTGCCCTGGGTCCTCGCCAGCCTCATCTCCGCCCTCTTTCTCGGGTTCTATGACCTGAGCAAGAAACACGCGCTGCGCGACAATGCCGTCCTGCCCGTGCTCTTTGCCGGCACCCTCTGCGGCGCGGCCGTGTGGCTGGTGCTGCTCCTCGCCGGTCTGGCCGCCCCCGGCGCCGTGCCCGCGGCCTTCATCCCAGAGCCGCTGACACCCGCCCAACACGGGCTCGTGTTCCTCAAATCCTTCATCGTCGCCTCCTCCTGGGCGTTCACCTATTTCGGCATCAAGCATCTGCCGCTTTCGCTCGCCGCGCCCATCCGCGCCACCGGGCCGCTCTGGACGCTGACCGGCGCGCTCCTTGTGCTGGGTGAGCGCCCGGCCTGGCTGGAGACCGCCGGCATCCTGATCACCCTCACCTCCTTCTACGGCCTGTCCGTCGCCGGCCGGAATGAGGGCGTCCATTTTCACCGCAACAAATGGGTCGGCTGCATGATTGCCGGCACCCTCTGCGGCGCGGTGAGCGGGCTCTACGACAAATACCTGCTCGGCACCGTCGGCCTGAGCGCCGCCGCCGTGCAGGCCTGGTTCACCCTCTACCTGCCGGTGGTGCTACTGCCGCTCATCATCGGCTGGTGGCGCCGCTGGTGGCCGCGCAACGAGTTCCACTGGCGCTGGAGCATCCCGCTGATCGCGCTCACCCTGCTCGTCGCCGACTACGTGTATTTCGAGGCCTTGCGCGACCCGGAGGCACTCGTCTCGGTCGTCTCCAGCCTGCGCCGCGGCAGCACGCTCGTGGCCTTCGCCGGCGGGATCTGGCTGTTCCACGAGGCCCGCGGCGCCGCCAAGCTTCCCGCCGTGCTCGGAATCGTCGCCGGCATCGTGCTCACCGTGCTCGGGTGACCGGTCCGCGTCAGGGTTGCGCCGGGTAGGCCGCAAAGGCCTCGATCTCGATCAACCAGTCCGGGCTCACCAGCGCGGACACCGCCAGCGTCGAGCGCGCGGTCTTCCGCGGATTCTCCGCGTTGTTGAAATATTCCCCGTAGGCCTTGAACCAGCCCGGGAAGTCCGGCTTGCCGTCCTTCGCCGCATCCGGCGTGAGGTAGACGCGGAGGTACACCACGTCCTTCAGCGTGAGCCCCTGCTCCGCGAGCACCGCCTCGATGTTCTTCAGGCAGCTGACGCCCTGCGTGTAGGTGTCGCCGTAGCGCTCATACACCGTCTTGCCGTCCTTGTTGATCTGGGTCGGCACCGTGCCGCTGGTCCAGAACACCGCGCGGCCGGCGGGCAGGGCGACCCCCGAGGCGATGGACCAGTCCGGTCGGCCGGTGAGGATCACCTCGGTCGGCGCGGCGGCGCGCAACAGGGCGGCGGTGGCAAGCAGGAGGATCAGTTTTTTCATGGGGTCAGGTGGTTTGGGAGCGAGCGTGGAGGAGGGCGCAGGCGCGGTGGGCGGCGACGAAGGCGCCCGCCTGCCAGCCATTGAGGTTCGAGGTCCAGTCCCCCGCAAAATAAAACGGTCCGTCCGCGACGCGCAGCACCTGTTGCGCCGCCTCGAAGCTCGCGGCGCTCTCCCAGCGCATCCACGGCGCCTCGTTGTAGGCCACGCGGTGCCAGGCCACGGAAAAGGAATTCTCGAATTCCGCCGGATACTGCGGGTGGATGCGCGCGCCTTGCTCGAGGGCCACCCGTTCGCGCTCCGCCGGGGTCCGGTCGTCCAGCAGCTCCCGGGCGCCGCCAAAGTGATAATAACCGACCAGCACCCCGGGGCCCGCCGCCCCAAAGCGATCAAAGGGATAATACACCTGACCGATGGGGTCGTCGGTTTTGGAACTGCCGCTGTAGATGTCGTCGTCTTCCTCCCAGAACCGGCGCTTGAACTGCAGGCCAATCTTGCCGGAGAGGGCGGCCTGCGGCGCGTTCAACGCCGCGACGGTCGGGGCGGAAAAATCCGCGGGCAGCCGGCGCAACAGCGTCGGCGGCAGCGTGCAGATGCAGAAATCACCCTCGATTTCCTGCCGGGCGCCGTCGCGGGCCGCGTCCGTGTAGCCGATGCGCACCCCGCCGTCGGCCGTGCGCCGGATGTCCTTCACCTCGCACTGGTAGCGCACGACGCCATCGAGCCGCTCGGCAAACCCGTAGGCGATCCGGTCCATGCCGCCCACCGGCGTCAGCATCGTGGGCTGCTGGTGGTAGTCCTTGAGAAAGTCCAGGCTCTGCCCGTAACCCGCCTTCACCAACGCCTCGAGCTCCAGCGGCGTGGTCGGCTCGCCCGGCCCGCCCAGCGCCCCGGGTGAATTGGTGTACCCGCGGCTGTGCTCGAGGTGGGTGGGCGTGTCCGAATTGTCCCCGGACCGGGCGTAGACCAGGTCGGCGTTGAGCCGGCCCTCGCCCCGCAGGTACTCGATGAAGCGCTCGCGATCCTCGGCCGTCAGCTCCTGGTCCAGTTCACCGCGCCGGACCACCTTGGCCAGCAACTCGGAGGTATGGCCGCTCAGGTCGGCGAGGACCTCGCGGATGCGCAGCTTCGGGTGCCCGCGCCGGACGATGTAGGCGGCCTCGTTGAAATTGCTGAACATGGTGAGCGGGATGCCGAATTCCCGGCAATAGCCCAGCGTCGTCGTGTGGTGGTGCGAGATCCGCATCGGCCCGGCGTTGAGAAAATGCCCGTCGGCAAAGGCGCAGACCTGTCGCGGATTCCCGAGCTCGGTCTCCTCGGTCCCGCGCCGCACCGTCCAGTTCCGCCCGCCCGGCCGGGTCCGGGCCTCCAGCACCGTGCAGTCATAGCCCAGGCGCCCAAGTTCATAGGCCGCGCTGAGCCCGGCCATGCCACCGCCGAGGATGATCACGCGCCGGCGGCGCCCCGCCGGTCCCGCCAGCCGCAGGTGAAATCGTTCCTCCCGGGCCAGGAGGTTCAGCCCGAACATCGACCCGAGCACGGCACCGCCGCCGTAGCGGGCCATCCGGGAAATAAATTGCCGACGGGTCACTCCGGACAAGCCAGGACGGTGGTGCATGCCCCACCTAAGCAGGGCCCGGTCCAACGACCAAGCCAGATTCTCCGCGCTGGGTCCGGCTTTGCATTTGCTCCGCCCCGCGCTAAGGTGGGCGCCGGATGTTCGCCAATTTGCTCCAGTTCCTCTCCCCCCGCGACCCCGCTGACTTCGACCGGGCCTTCGTCACCTCAGTGCAGGTCAAGCGGCCCCTGCCCCGCGACCCGCGCGCCGAGCGGTTCATCCTCCTCTGCTGGGGTCTGATCGCCGTAAAACATGTGGCGGTGATCTGGGCCGTGACTCACTACGCCGTGCCTTTTCACCAGCTCTGGGTCAACTTCCCCACCTTCCTCCTCGGGCTCGTCGCCACCTGGGCTTATTACGCCGGCGATTAAGCCCGCTCACCCCACACCTTATGCCTCACGTCCCTGGTCTCCGCAGCCCCTACGTCAAGGTCGGCCGTCTCGTCTACTTCGGCCGCATGCTCGACAAGATCCGCCTCCAGGCCGCCGGCCAGCTCCCCCTCGGCGACTACGGCGCCAACCTCGGCAAGGGCTTCGACGGCCGGGCCTGCAGTTTTCTCCGCGTCGCCTACGACGACCTGAAGGCCCGTATGCTCGCCGGCGATCTCGACGACGCCGCGCTGCTCGCCTGGTGCCACGAACGGGGCGGCCCGCGCACCGATGAGGAATGCGAGGTCTGGAACGGTTTCATGATCAAGCGCGGCTGGCGCGACGCCGCGGCCGAGGTGCTGGCCAAGCGCATCGAGGAAAGCGGCCTCGGCGCCGCCCCGGTCTTCACCATGTTTGACTACCTCGACTACGACGAGGGCCGGGCCTCCGCCGCCGACCGGCCCTGGGAAAAGAGCTGATCCGCCCGTGACCGACCCGCTCTGGAAACGCCTGCAGCTGCTCGTCTCCGTCCTGAGTGTCGTGCTCGTCCTCGCCTTGCTGGTCGCCGGGGTGTTCGCCTGGCGCATGCGCGGCAGCCTGGCCGTGCTCGACGGCCAGCTCTCCATTCCCGGTCTCACGGCCCCGGTTAAGATCGAACGCGACGCGCTGGGCATCCCCACCCTGACCGGCGCCTCCCGCACTGATGTCGCCCGCGCGACGGGTTTCGTCCACGCGCAGGACCGCTTCTTCCAGATGGATCTGCTGCGCCGCAGCGGAGCGGGCGAACTCGCGGCCCTGGTCGGCCCCGCCGCCGTACCCCTCGACCAGGCCCACCGGCTCCACGGCTTTCGCCGCACCGCGGAAAAGGCCCTCGCCCGGCTTGAGCCCGGTCCGCGCGCCGTCCTCGAGGCCTACACCGTCGGGGTCAATGCCGGGCTCGCCGTCCTCCCGCAATCCCCGTGGGAATATGCGGTGCTCCGCACGGCGCCCGAGCCGTGGCGCGCCGAGGACAGCCTGCTAGTCATCTACGCCATGTGGTTCGACCTGCAGGATGCGACCGGCAGCTTCGAACTGAGCCTGGGCACCCTGCGCGAAAGCCTCGGCGGCCTCGGCGCCAATTTCTTCGCCCCGCGCGGCACCTCGTGGGACTCCGCCCTCGACGGCAGCACGTTCCCCGCCGCCCCGCTGCCGCCCCTCCGTCTCCCATCCGCCACCCCGGACGCCCCGCCCACGGCCCACACCGTCTCGGAGCGCCTGCCCGTCGGCTCCAACAGCATGGCCGTGGCCGGCACCCACACCGCCGGCGGTGCCGCCCTGCTCGGGAACGACATGCATCTTGGCCTGCATACCCCCAACATCTGGTATCGCGCCGTGCTCGCCTGGACGGATCCGGCCGGTACGCCTCGCCGCGTGGTCGGCGTCACCCTGCCTGGCACCCCGGCCGTCGTCGTCGGCAGCAACGGTCACGTCGCCTGGGGTTACACGGTTTCCTATGCCGACACCTCCGATGTGGTGATCGTCGAGACGGAGACCACGGCCGAGGCCTTTTACCGCACGCCCACCGGCTACAAGGAAATCGAGCACCGCCGCGAGACGATCGCCGTCAAAGGCGGCGAACCCGTCACCTTCACGGCGCGCTGGACCGAGTGGGGGCCCCTCTTTGCCGCGGCGGGCAGCGGGCAATTCCACGCCCTGCGCTGGAACGCCCACGACCCCGAGGCGACCGACCTGACGGTCCTCGAGCTCGAAACCGCCCCCACCGTGGAAACGGCCCTCGCCATCGGCCGGCGCGCCGGCCTGCCCAACCTTAACCTGCTCGCCGCTGACTCCGCCGGTTCGATCGGCTGGACCCTGACTGGACGGATCCCGCGGCGCGTCGGCTACGACGGACGCCTCCCGGTCTCCTGGTCCTTCGGCGACCGCGCCTGGGCCGGCTGGCTCGCGCCCGATGAGATCCCCGCCATCGTCAATCCGCCCGACGGCTTTCTCTGGACCGCCAACCAACGCCTGGTGGGCGGCGAGGCCTACGCCAAGCTCGGCGACGGTGGCTACTTCACCGGCGCCCGCGGCGCCCAGGTCCGCGACGGCCTCCGCCAACTCGTCGCATCCGGCCAGCCCGCGCAACCGGCCGACCTGCTCGCCATCCAACTCGACGACCGCGCCCTGTTTCTCGCACGCTGGCAGAAAGCCTTGCTCACCGTGCTGACCGACGAAGCCGTCGCCGCCCGCTCAGCCCGCGGGGACCTGCGCGAGGCGGTGCGCGCGTGGGACGGGCGCGCAAGCGTCGACTCCGCCGCCTACCGCCTGGTGCGCCTGTGGCGGCTCAAACTCGCCGCCCGGGCCTTCGCCCCGTTCTTCGATCGGGCCGGCGCCACCGAACCCCGTTTTTCCTCGGGCAACTTCCAGTATGAGGACGCCCTCTGGCAGCTCGTGCAGGAACGGCCCGACCGCCTGCTCAATCCCGCGCACGATTCCTGGGAGGCCTTGCTTCTGGCGGCGGCCGACGACGTCCTGGCCGAGACCGAACGCGCCGGCATCTCCCCCACCCGTTTCACGCAGGGAGCGGCCAACACCCTGCGCATGCGCCATCCTTTCAGCCGTCTGCTTCCTGATTTTCTGGCCGGCTTCCTCGACATGCCGGCCCAGCCGCTCCCCGGCGGCAGCGACCTGCCCCGCATGCAACAGGCCTCGTTCGGTGCCAGCCAGCGGATGGTCGTCGCCCCCGGCCGCGAAACCGAGGGCCTCTTCCACATGCCCGGCGGCCAGAGCGCCCACCCCTTCTCCCCCTTCTACCGCGCCGGCCACGACGCCTGGGTGAAGGGCGAGCCCACGCCACTCCTCCCCGGCCCGGTACAGCACACGCTGATACTCAATCCGTGATTCGTATCTGAACATCAGGCTTGTTGGCTTAGGCTGCCGGAGGTACAGGACGTGCGGGCCATTAACATCATGAAGTCTTTGCGTCCGGCTCTTGCGTTGATCCTGATCGCCGTCGTCGCCGGGTTTCTCGCCTGGGGCTACCGCCAGTTTGACCGCGGGGCCACCATCCCCCTGATCGACCGCAATGATCCCGTGTATGCGGACGTGCTCGTGCATCTTGATCGCCGAGCCCTGTTCACGCTGACGGGGCTTCCCAACCGGTCGCTCGAGGATGTGAGTGCGGAGCGTCTGCAAGTAGTCCAGCAACTATCCCGCGCCCGCCTTTCCCAAGCCGTTTACGAAGCAAGTATTGCGCGCGTGCAATCCCGCGCGGGCCAGGCCGTGCGCATCGAGGTTGACCCCTATCGCTGGGCCGGAAGGAAACTCGAACGCCAGGTGATGCACGAATGCAGTTCTCGCGATGACGCGGAGCAGCAGCGGCGGATCCGGAACTTTTTCATGGATTTTGGCACTCCCCGGCAGGTGCTTACCGTCACCACGCGGACGGAACAGATCGATGGCAGTCCGCTCGCCGTCTATTCCATCCGGCATGATTTCGGCGGCTGGAACGTGATCCCGATGTCTGTCGGCTCGTTGCTTCCCGCGTCGCATCTCGTGCTCTACGCGCCCTTCCAACAGTGGTTCCCGGTGCCTGATCAGCAGTAATCCAAAGACGCTTCCCCGCACGGGATCAGACCACTTATTGAGCGTTGAATGTTGGATGTTGATTGTTGAACGTTCCAGTGGCCTCCGCCGCCCATGCCTCTCCACGTCCTGAACCACCCGCTCGGCACCCATGTGCTGACCCACCTGCGCGACAAGACCACCAAGCCCGCGCTGTTCCGCACCCTCAGCTACCAGATCGCCCTGCTCCTCTCCCTCGAGGCCACCCGCGATCTCGCCACGGAGGAAAAGAAGATCGAGACCCCGATGGAGCCGATGACCGGCCGCGTCCTCGCGCGCCCGCTCGTGATCGTGCCCATCCTGCGCGCGGGCCTCGGCATGGTGCAGCCCTTCCAGGATATCTACCCCGATGTCTCCATCGGCTACGTCGGCCTCGAGCGCGACCACACCACCGCCATCGCCCGCAGCTATTACTGCAAGCTCCCCCCGCTCGACGGGCGGCGCACCATCGTGGTCGACCCGATGCTCGCCACCGGCGGCTCGGCGGCGCAGGCGATTGACGTCGTCAAGGCCGCCGGCGCCCGCGAAATCGTCTTCGTCTGCATCGTCGCCGCGCCCGAGGGCGTCGCCACCCTGTCCCAGGCCCATCCCGAGGTTCCCATCCACGCCGGCGTCCTCGACCGCCAACTCAACGCGAAGAAGTACATCATGCCCGGCCTCGGGGACTTCGGCGACCGGCTCTACGGCACCTGACCGCCGCCCGCCGCGGTTGCGCGTGCGCTTTTGTGCGGTCGCCCCGAGCGGCCGTTTTCGGGTCCGAGGTCTTGCCTCCACCCGTCACGCCAGCGCTGGCACGATGTATGGCGCCCGGTCCGTGCGCTTGAGCAGCGCGTTCGCCACGGCCGCCCCTTCACCGATGCACCGCTCGGTCGCGGCATCCACCGTGAGCAGGGCGCCCAGCACCACCGGCGTCCGCCCGAGATCCACCGCGTTGGCGGCGACGTGCTCGGTCATCCGGCCGTAGGCTTCGGCCAGCGCGGCGTCGCCCTCGAGGCTCTCGCGGATCTCCCCTTCCGGGGCCGCGCGACCGAGGGCGTGCGAGATGCCGCCCAGATGACCGAGCGCGCTCGAGAGGTGCGCTTCCTCGATCTGGCCGTAGAGCTCGGCCGTCTTCCGGCTGCGCACGACATCGATGAAATTCTGCATCAGTCGATCTTCGCCGCGGAACTCGCGCAGCCGCTTGCCCTCCCGGTCGTAGGCGGCGGCCGCAAAATACTCCGGCACCACAATGGAGCCGCCCTCACAGTCGATCACGTTGCCGATCCGGACCCCGCGGTATTCGTCCATCGAGGCCGCCAGCGCCCCGGCCGCCTCGGCGCCGACTGCGCCCGGTTTACCTTCGTCGGGATCCTGCTTCGCCGGCAGGCCGCGCACCTCGAAAATCAGCGGGGCGGTGGGAAAATCATGCACCACAACCTGCGTGTTGGGCGTCTCGCCATCATCGACGTAACCCAGCCGGCCGCCGATGCTCAGCGTGTGCCGCGGCAGTCCCGGCTCGCCCAGGAACAGGCGCGCCACGTCCATCTGGTGGATCCCCTGGTTGCCGATGTCGCCGTTGCCGTAGGCGTTGAACCAGTGCCAGTCGTAATGGAAGCGTCCGCGCCGCGGCGCCTCAACGGGCGCCGGCCCGAGCCAGAGATCGTAATTGAGGCCGGCCGGCACCGCCTGCGGTCCCGTGGTGCGCCCGATGCTCTTGCGGCGCTTGTAACAAAAACCCCGCGACGCGGTGATCGGGCCGAGATGCCCCGCCCGCACCCACGCCACCGCCTCGTGCAGACCGGCGCCGGAACGCATCTGCGTGCCCGCCTGCACCACGCGGTTGTATTTCGTCGCCGCCGCCACCAATTGGCGCCCCTCCCAGAGGGTGTGCGAAACGGGTTTCTCCACGAAGACGTCCTTGCCCGCCTGACAGGCCCAGATGCCCATCAGCGCATGCCAGTGATTCGGGGTGGCAATGGTGATGGCGTCGATGTCCGGCGAGTCCAACAACGCGCGCACATCGGTATATTTCACCGGCGTCAGCCCGTCTTGCGCGAGTCCCGCCGCCGTGCGTTCGAGCACCGCCGGATCCAGGTCACAGATCGCCACGATCCGCACGCCCGCCACCGCCCGGAGGCTGGTCAGGTGGTGCCGACCCCGGCCGTTGAGGCCGACGACCGCCACGCGCACGTCTGCGTTGGCTCCCGCCACCTGCGCCCAGGAGCGCGCGCTCCAGACGGTCGTGGCGGCGGCCAGCGTGGCGGTTTTCAGGAAGTCACGACGGGTCGGGGATTTCATGCGGACCAAGGGGGTTGGGGTTCAGTCTACGTACAACCGGACCGCCCGCCCCGCAAACGGAATTCTTGCCGTGTCTTTTTTCCGATCCGTGACAGACCGGGTCCATGGAATTGTCCCAGCTCTCCACCCGCGCGCTCCAGATCCGGGAACGCTTCGCCGCCCACGAACAAGCCCGCGCCGGCCGCAGCTGGACCCGCGAGGAAATCATGCAGGGCTTCGTCGGCGATGTCGGCGACCTCATGAAACTCGTCATGGCCAAGGCCGGCGCCCGCCCGATCGCCGAGGTCGACCGCAAGCTCGCCCATGAACTCAGCGACTGCCTGTGGAGCGTGCTCGTGCTGGCCCAGCTCTATAACGTGGACCTCGAGCGGGAATTCCTGGGCACGATGGCTGAGATCGAGGCCAAACTTCAGGCTCCCCCGCCGGCGAAACCCTGAAGGACGGCCCCCCATCATCTTCAATGCGGCGCAGCCTCCAAGACCTGTGGGCGGCCGGCTCAGCTGACCGCCGCCGGGTCTACGGCCCGACCGGATTCCCCCCGGCCCCGCCCGTGATTTGGCATTTGGCGTTTGGCTTTTTCCCCCTCTACTACGCCGCATGACCATTGCACGCCCAGGCCTGATTGTCGCCGACCGCTGGCAGGATTACCGCCTGCTCGACTGCGGCGACGGCATGAAGCAGGAGCAGTGGGGCCGCTACAACCTCGTGCGCCCCGATCCCCAGATCATCTGGCCCAAGACCGGCGGCAAGTCCTGGACCAACTGGGACGGCTTCTACCACCGCAGCGAGACCGGCGGCGGCAAGTGGGAATACCGCCAGCAATTGCCCGAGCACTGGACCGTCCGCTACGGCGCCCTCACCTTCAAGATCCATCCCACCAGCTTCAAGCACACCGGCCTCTTTCCGGAACAGGCGGTCAACTGGGACTGGTTCTCCCAGAAGATCCGTGACGCCCGCGCCGCCGGCCGCGAGATCAGCGTGCTCAACCTCTTCGGCTACACCGGCGCCGCCTCGGTCGCCGCCGCCGCCGCCGGCGCCAGCGTCTGCCACGTGGACGCCGCCGAGGGCATGGTGAAATGGTGCCGCGAAAACGCGACCCTCTCCGGCCTCGCCGACGCGCCGGTCCGCTACATCACCGACGACTGCATGAAATTCGTCCGCCGCGAGATCAAGCGCGGCCGCAAGTACGACGCCATCATCATGGATCCGCCGACCTACGGCCGCGGCAGCACCGGGGAGATGTGGAAGCTCGAGGACCACCTGTGGGGCCTGCTCAGCGAGTGCAAACAGGTACTGAGCGACCGCCCGCTGTTCTTCCTGATCAACGCCTACACCGCCCGCCTCTCCCCTTCCGTGGTGATCAACCTCCTCGACGGCCTGATGCACGACGCCGGCGGCCACATCCACGGCGGCGAGGTGGGCCTGCCCATCCAGAAGGATGGCAAGATCCTCCCTTGCGGGATCTACGGCCGCTGGGAGTCCGCCTGACCATGAAACGCCTTCTCCTTTTGCTGCCCCTCCTCGTGACGGGCGCCGCCGCCGACTTCCTCCCGGCCTTCCGCTTCCGGCACAGCACCGTCAGCGTGGTCAGCGAGAACGACAAATACTTCGCCGGCACCGACCGCCACTACACCAATGGCTTCAAGCTGACCTGGCTGGGCGAGACCGACCTCAACCAGTCCAAGGAATTCGTGCAGACGGCCGCGCGCCTCATCCCGTGGATGGATCCCCTGCACCAGGACTGGCACTACAAGGTCGGCTCCGCCCTCGGCCACAACACCTACACCCCGACCTACACCGACACGCCGGCCCTCCAACCCGACGACCGGCCCTACGCCGGCTGGCTCTACGGCTCGATCCTCCTGCACGCGCAGGTGGAGAATCAGCTCCGCCTGGTCGAGCTCTCCGTGGGCATCATCGGTCCCTCCGCCCTCGGTGAACAGATTCAAAACACCTGGCACGACGTGATCAACGTCCCCCACGCCGAAGGCTGGGCCCACCAGTTGCACGACGAACCCGGCCTTCAGCTGTCCTGGGAGCGCCGCTACCGCACCAAGCAGTGGAACGAGTCGACCGGCTCGCGGCTCGGCATCGATCTGATGTTCCGCCATCGCGTCACCCTGGGCAATGTCGCCACCCACCTCGCCGGCGGCGCAGTTGTGCGCGTGGGCTGGCGCCTGCCGGCGGATTTCGGCGCCGACCTGATCCGCCCCGGCGGCGGCAACATGGCGAACGACGGCTCGCCCGACCGTTTCTCCGCGTACACCTACGCCAGCGGCGAGGTGCGCGCCGTGGCCCGCGACCTCTTCCTCGACGGCAACACGTGGCGCGACAGCCCCTCGGTCCGCAAGCGCCCGGTCGTCGCCGACCTCAGCCTCGGTTTCGTTCTCCACTGGCCCGAATTCCAGATCGCTTACACCCAGAACTACCGCACCAAAGATTTTTACGGCCAACGCCGCCGCGATGTGTTTGGGTCCGTGGGCCTCTCCTACTCCCGCTGAAACCCATGGCCTCGATCGCCGACACCTACTACGCCACCGCCACCGCCCTGCTGGCCCGCGCCCGTGAACAGAACGCCCCGCGCCTCAAGCAACTCGGCGCGATCCTCGGGGCCTCCGTCGCCGGCGGCGGCGTGATCCACACCTTCGGCAGCGGCCACAGCGAGGTCATCGGCCGCGAGATCATCGGCCGCGCCGGCGGCCTCGTCTGCGTCAGCGGCCTCTTCGACCCCAC
This sequence comes from Lacunisphaera limnophila, assembly GCF_001746835.1. NCBI lineage: Bacteria > Pseudomonadati > Verrucomicrobiota > Opitutia > Opitutales > Opitutaceae > Lacunisphaera > Lacunisphaera limnophila. The sequence continues at coordinate 1,216,073 of NZ_CP016094.1, forward strand.
CGGCGGCTTCATCGAGAACATGGTCGGCTACGGCACCAAGCTCGCCGAGCGCTACGACCGCCAGTACGGCCTCCTCGCCGGCGAGACCATCATCGTCATCTCCAACTCCGGCAAGAATTCTTCCCCCATCGAGGTCGCCCTCTACGCGAAGCAAAAGGGGATGACCGTCATCGGCCTGACTTCTGTCGCGATGTCCTCGACCGCCGCCACCGTCCACCCCGGCGGCAAAAAACTTCACGAGGTCTGCGACCATGTGTTGGACAACCTCGGCCTCCCCGGCGACGCCATCGCCCCCGTGACCGACGGCGTGATGGCCGGACCGACGTCCACCCTCATCGGCGCCACGCTCCTGAACCTGCTCATGCTCGAGACCATCGACTGGCTCAAGGCCGGCGGCCATGCCCTCCCGATCCTCCGCAGCCAGAACATGCCCGACGCCATCGCCTACAACCGCACCCTCGGCGCGAAATACAAGGGCCGCCTCAGCCGCCAGCTGGCGTAGGCTTGGGTCACAGAGATCACCGAATCCAAACCTGAGACCACCGAGCCAGTTCTCCGTGCCCTGCTCCTAACTCTGCGCTCTCTGTGTCTCACTCTGCTTTCAAGATCGGCGTCGACGGCGGCGGCACCAAGACGGAGCTCATCCTCGTCGATGCCACCAGCACCGTCGTCGCGCGACACCTCGCGCCCGGTTGCAACCCCAGCCAGACCGGCCCGGACCAAGCCCGGGAGATTCTCCGCGCCGGCCTCCAAGCCCTGCTCGCCGCCTATCCCGTCTCCGGCCTCCCCCCTTCGGTCTCCGCCCTGCATCTCTATATGGCCGGCTCCCCCCTGTTCTGGCGCGAGGTGGCGGACTCCCTCACCGGCTATGGCCCCGTGGTGACCGGTCCCGATTCGCTGCCCGTGCTCGAACTCGCCACCGCCGGCGCCCCCGGCCTGGTGCTCCACGCCGGCACTGGTTCGTTCGTGGCCGCGCGCGCGCCCGGCGGCTCCGTCCACTACGCCGGTGGCCTCGGCTGGAAACTGGGCGACGCCGGCAGCGGCTTCGACCTCGGCCGCCGCGCAATCGCGTACGCCCTGCTGGAACTGCAGGCCCGCTCCGCCACCGAGACCAGGCCCCTCTCGCCGCTCACCGCGGCGCTCCAGGCTCACACCGGCCTGCCCGACTACGCCACGCACTCCCGCTTCTTCTACAACGACCCGGCGGCCAACGCCACGATCTCCGCGTTTGCCCCCCGCGTGCTCGAACTCGCCGAACACGACTGCGGCCCCGCCCAGCAGGTCGTCGCCGACTCGGTGACCGATCTCGCCCGCCTCGCCGACCAGGTCATCCACCGCCTGTTCCCGGCGGATCCTCAACCAAGTCGAGCGGGCATCTCTTATCCTCCCCCGCTGCCCTGCGGCGTGAGCGGCCGCATCCTCAATTCCGTCCCCGCCGGCTTCGCCCTCCGCTCGCTGGTCGCCAAGCTGCGCTGGCCGGTGACCCTCACCTTTATCACCGCCGCCCCGTCCGAGGGCGTGCGGCGCCTGCTCGGCAAGCTGTAGGAGTCTGTTTACCCCCGTCCGGCTCCCCAACCTCGCTTGCAAGCAAGCCCCCACAGTGCCGCGCTCACCCTGCTGGCCGAGCCCGACTGGCGTGCCCGCCAGTCCGCGCACGAGGCGCGCGTACGCGCGTGGACCGATCCGCACCAGGCCCGCCAAGCGCGCGGCGAGAAGCACCCGGTGGAGGACTTCCTGTTCGAATACTACCGCTTCCGCCCGAGCTGGCTGCGCCGCTGGCATCCCGGACCGGATGTCGTGCTGCTGGGCGAGAGCGCCCGCGAGTTCCTGCGCTGGCCGGAGTATCACGAGTCCGATGGCGGCATCGCCCTCAACGTGGCCGCCTTCGAGGCGAAGCGGCGCGACTCCCTCGTCTGGCTGCTCGGTCTGCTCCGCGCCACCGCGGAGCGTCCGCCGATGTTCGCCTGCTTCGGCCTGCACGAGTGGGCGATGGTTTACCGCCAGACGCCCGACGAGGTGCGGCACAACGCCTGGCCGCTGCGCTTCCCGCCCGACGAGCTCGCCCGCATCGTCGAGGCCCAGCCGGTCCGCTGCTCCCACTTCGACGCATTCCGATTCTTCACTCCGCCGGCCCGGCCGCTCAACCGTCTCCAGCCCGAGCGATCCACCGTCACGCAGCTTGAACAGCGCGGCTGCCTCCACGCCAACATGGACCTCTACAAGTGGGCGTTCAAACTCGCCCCCTTCACCCCCGCGGAACTCACCGCCGACTGCTTCGCCCTCGCGCGCGACATCCGCGAGGTCGACATGCGCGCGAGCCCCTACGACCTCGCCCGGCTCGGCTATCCGCCCATTGGGATCGAAACCCCTGAGGGGCGCGCCACCTACGAAACCCACCAGCGCGCCTTCGCCGACCGCAGCCAGCCCCTCCGCGCCCGCCTGATCGCGCTCTGCGCGCGCCTCCTCGCCCCCTGAACCCCTGATGCGTTGAAACCTACCCCCTTCTGCGCGCTATCCCCTTCCCTTGTTTTGCCCCACTTGAATTCCGACGCTCCCACCCCATCCATCCTCCCCATGTCCACCCCCGCCCCCGGTTCCCTGCTCATTGACGAGGTCGAACGCCTCTTTCCTTCCTACTTGGAGGATCCGGTCGATCGCGACATGTCGCGCGGCAATGCCGCCGTCGCCGTAATCGAGCCGGATGGACGGATCCACGGACGCATCTTCGGGACCGAGGCCGCCCGCGGCCAGTGGTGCCTCGGCATCGCGCACCGGAAGCTCGCGCAGGTCTGGCGCACCGGCTACGCGACCGGCCATTTCGAGACCCTGGTCTTTGCGGGAAAACTCGACGAGGGGAAATTCGGCGTGAACCGCCCCGACTTCATCGGCTGGGAGGGCGGCGTGCCGCTCGAGGATGCCTCGGGTCGTCTGTACGCCGCCGCCTTCTCCGGCTTCCGCGGGGTGAAGGACATCGAGATCCTCGCCCGTGCCGCGGTCGCGGCCGGCCTGCGCGTGCGCCAGAATCCCAGCTGAGCTCCGGGTGGACCCGCCTTCAAGGCGAGGTCGCGCGCCCCGGCACCAGCCGCGCGCCGAAGCAGGCGAAGCTGATGCCCCGGGCCGTGTTGGCCGCGCCCTCCTGCGCCGGCGGCGCCGGGCTGCGGAGTTCCAGCGCCAGGCCGCCCCTTGCCGCCGGCAAGGACGGCAACGTGATCCACTCCGGCCGGTCTCCGATGCGCCCCTGCCAGACGCGGACGCCGGCATGCCAAACCTCCAGCGCACGAGGCGTCACCCCGCGCACCTGCAGCTCGACCTGCACGTGCGACTGATGCGGCCAAACGCGGAACGACAGGCCGCCCTCGCCTTCACACCACGACCAGCGCCACCGGTTGTTCCATTCGGCCACCGACCAGCGGGCATCGGTCTCCAGCACATAGCTCGTCCGTCCCGCCGCCGCGCTGGTCAGCAGGTGCGGCGCGCCCGGTGCGGCGTGAAACGACCAGAGTCCGCTCACCACTGAAAGGTTGCCCAGCAGCAGCCACCCCAGCGCCGCCCGCCGCCGCGCCGCGAGCACATTGAAAACCAGGGCCACCGGCAGCAGCACGCGCGAATACGCCCCGGGCAACCCCTCCCAGACCGCCGGGCCGAGCACGGCGCCAAGCAGCACGAAGAGCAGGCCCACCCGCCACCACGGGCTGCGGGTTTCGCGAAAACACAGCAGGTAGGCGGCCTGCCCGGTGAGCGCCACCAGATCAAGCCAGCCACACAGCAACAAGCCGCGGTTCGCCTCCACCCCGGTCGACCGCCACAGCTCGCGCCACTCTCCCAGCCAGCCGACCAGCGGCAGCGTGACGTTTTCACTCCCCGCGCTGGAGGGACCCACCGACCGCTGCACATAACTCCACCACACCACCAAGGGCAGTCCGGCCAGCAACGCCAGCAGGCCGCGTCGCACCCAGAGGCCGCGGGGCGTTTTCCCCTCGGGCCACCACGCGCCGGCGCCCAGCAAGGCCGTCTCGCGCGCCAGTCCGGCCAGTCCCAGACAGAGCGCGGCGGTCTTCTCCCGCCCCCGCTCGATCAAAAGCAGGCCGCCGGCCAGCAATGTGGTCGCGGCCAGGTCCGTCAACGCCAGTCGCACGCTGGCCAGCGTGCCGCTGGCGAGCAGCACCGCCGCCCAGGCCGCGGTGTTCCGCCAGCCCCCGGCCGCCGGCAACACGCGCCAGAGGATTCCGGCCAGCCCAAACCAGACGATGACATTGAGCCAGGCATACGCGTGGACGGCGGCCACCGGCGCCCCGCCGCCCGCCACCCACGCCACCGCGCTGAGCAAAATCCGGCGCGCGCGGTACCCGAGATCGTCCACCGCCGTGGCGAGCTCCGGGTCCCGCAGGGCGGGACTGGTCGCGATCTGCGCATAATAGGCGCCGTCGTAGCGTCCCGCCTCGCGATGGATGAAGACCGGCGCATCGCGCAGGCTCGCGGGCAGCAGCGCCTCCGTGACCGGGTCGGCCTGGAGCAACGAGGTGAACCCGTAATACGGCGACCAGAAGCGCGCGATGAGCAGCGCAAACGCCACCAGCAGGGCCCCGCGCGCCACGCGGTTCCCGGTCGCCGCGGAGGGCAGGTGTGCGCGCAAACGATCGAACATCCCGCGCACCACAAGGCGGGACCGGCCCCGACGCAACCCCGGAGCAGCCGGCCCCGCGGGTGTTGCCACGGGCTCGGCACCGGTCCAAGGTGGCGGGCCGATGGAAGACACGCCCGCCCAGACCCCCGCGTTGCGCACGCGCAAAAAACCGAGCTACCCCATCGGCGAGGGCCTGCGCGCCTACCTGAAAAAATTCCGGCGCGAGCGCGACCTGCCGGTCACCTACGAGCGGCTCCGCCACTTCCACGAGGCCGTCCCCATCATGGACGGCACCGGCCGGCCCACGCTGTGGGACTCGGTCGCCTACCGCGCCGAGGACATCCCCGCGCTCAACGAGGATCTCAAGCGCATCTACGCGTTGCTGCGCGTCGACGGCGATTTCTCGGTCATGCAGCACCTCTACATCGACCGGGTGGACTTCTGCACCTTCGGCAACTCGATGCCGTTCCGCATCCGGATCGTTAACGCGTTCAACGACAATCCCGACTACTTCTACATCAAGAAGGCCGACGCCTCGCGCATCTACGGCCTCGAGCTCGAGCACCTGCTCTCGCCCAACCGCCTCAACTTCCTCACCCACGGCAACACCCTGATCGAGGAGCACATCGCGGGCGTGCCGGGCGACATTTTCAGCGTCCGCTGGCTCAACAGTCCGGAGATCAAACCCATCCGCATCGCCAAGGAGCTGGTGAAGTTCAACGAGCGCTGCTTCGTGCGCCTGCTCGGCGACATGCGCAGCTACAACTACGTCGTCGTGCTCACGCCCGACTTCGAGGGCTGGCAGGTGCGCATCCGCGCCATGGACTTCGACCAGCAGTCCTACCACGGCCGCAAAAACTTCTACCTGCCGCAGTTCTTCAAGGAAAACTCCGCCCTCGCCCAGTTCTGCGTCAAGCACCTCCACCCCCAGACCGCGCTGCAATACCAGCGCGAGGAACAGTCGCTCATGCTGGCCCGCGCCGAGGTCGCGTCGGTCCGGCTCCACTCGCTGCTCGATGTCATGGAGCGCGACCCCATCGCGCCCGATGAAAACGTGCAGACACTGCGCACGGGGCTGGCGGAGCACTTCAAGTCCGACCGCTACCACCGTTGCACCAGCATGGGGGCGCTGGTGCGCGAGAACCTCGAGATGCTCCGCCGCTACCACGGCATGGGCCTGGGCTCGCTCGGCGCCGACCTGATGATGCAGCCGCCGGCGGCTCCCTGATCCCGCGGGAAATCCGCCCGGCGCCCGGCGCGAGACATATCGCGTTACGGGGTTGATCCCGTCGGGACGCGCCGTCAATTTCCCGCCGGGCCACGCATGAAACCCTTCTGGCTGCTGCTCAAGAACCTCCTGTACCTGCTCGTCGTGCCCGGCGTAATCGCCGGCTGGCTGCCCCTGCGGGTGTTTGAGCGGCGCCCCCGCTGGCCCGCCACGTGGGGCTGGGCGGAGTGGACCGGCATCGGCCTCGCGCTGGCCGGGGCCGCGGTGTTTCTACACAGTGTCTGGGTGCTCGCGCGGCGCGGCCAGGGCACGCCGGCGTTTTTCGATCCGCCGCGGAAATTCACGAAGCGCGGGCCTTACCGGTGGGTCCGCAACCCGATGTATTGTGCGTTGTTCGCCCTCGTCGCGGGCGAGGCGCTCTTTTTCCGCTCGTGGCACATCGCCGTGTATTGGGTGTGCCTCGTCTGCGTCCTGCACCTGCTGGTCGTGCTGCACGAGGAACGCGAACTGCGTTTCCGCCACGGGGCCGTCTACGAGGATTACAAGCGCGAGGTGCCCCGCTGGCTGCCGCGCAAGCCCCGGCCCGTGCTCCAGACCGTGCCCCCGTTCGGCCCGCGCGGTTAAGGCGCCGCGGATCTGCCCTACTCGATCCGCCCCTCGTCAAAGTCCATCAGGTCCACGATGCTGATGATGTCGGCGGTGCGGTCGGGACAGCCCATGGCCGTGAGCGCCTCCTTGAGGAAATCCCGCCCGGCGGGCGTCATGCCCTTCTGCACATACTCGCGGTTCCATTTCGCCGCGCGGACGTCCGCCGGGAAGAGGGCCCGCAGCTTCGCGTCGATCTCGGCCTCGCCGGCGGACTCGTGCACGATTTTTTCCACCGCGGCGGGATCCACCCCCAGATGCAGGCAGAGGAACCGGTCCATGCCGCGCTTGTAGTTCTTGGCGTAACTGGCCGGCAGCGCCCCGTGCGCCTTGACGTATTGGCACTTGGCGATGAACCGAGGCAGGTGCAGCAGGCCGGTGGCCGCATGCGGCAGGTAGGCTGAGGGCAGATCGCGCAGGACTTCGCCGGAGGATCCGGGGATGGGTTTCGAGGGCATGGGGACGGGTTCAGTGCTAGGGGCGAAGCGCCCGGAGCCAAGCCCGCAAAAAGGCCGGACTCACGGGAGTCCGGCCGGAAAGCGGGGGCGCTGTGTTTTTCGGACCGGGGCTCAGAAGAACCGCACCGGCTTCGCCTGCATCGCGGCATGCTCGGCGTCGGAGCAGCCGGCGTTGGTGGCGACATCCACCGCCGCGTCGTTCGCCTTGATCAGGTTGTTGGCGAGCATGTAGTTCTCAACTTCCTCGCCGGAAATGTCGGCCAGCATCACGCCGTCGATCTCCACGCAGGGGGAGAGCGGCTGCCCGGACTTGCGCACCATCTCCTCATAGTTGGCGCGGTTGTTGATGATGTCGATGTCCTCGAAGGCGAGACCGTGCTTGCGCATGATGGCGCGCACCCCGTTGGACCAGCCGCAGGACGGCTTGAGATAGGCTTTGATGTTCATGGATGAAAATTCGTGGAAATTTACAGACGGCACAACTTATGCGGTGTTATTTCTACTTCAACTTATTCTTTCACTCCGCCTAGTCTGATCGTCCGTGTCCTCCTCCTTTCCCGTTCTCTCCCCCCAGCAGGCCTCCGAATTCGCCCGCCTGGGTCTGGCCAACGTCAGCCGCGAATACCCGCACCTGCTGCAGCACGCCCTCAACGCGCCCGAGGACGCCCGGACGCCCCGCCAGTTGCACCCGGCCTTTTACGGCAGCTACGACTGGCACTCCTGCGTCCACCAGCACTGCATGCTGGCCCGGCTGGCGCGGCTGTTCCCCGACCTGCCCGAGCGGGCCGAGATCGACCGCGTGCTGGCCGCCCACCTTTCGGCCGAAAACATCGCCGCCGAGACCGCCTACTTCACCGCCCCCGGCCGCAGCTTCTTCGAGCGCCCTTACGGCTGGGCCTGGCTGCTCAAGCTGGCCGAGGAACTCCAGCGGCACGACGCCACGCTCGCCCGGAACCTGGCCCCGCTGGTCGCGGTGGTGCGCGCCGGCCTGCTCGCCTACCTGCCCGCCCTCACCCACCCCGTCCGCCACGGCGTGCACAACAACACGGCCTTTGCCGTCAAGCTCGCCCTCGACTACGCCCGCGCGGCCGACGACCAGGAGCTGAAGCTTTTCTGCACCAGCCGCATGGCCTACTGGTTCGGCCATGACACCGACTACGGCGCCCGGTGGGAACCCTCCGGCGAGGACTTCCTCTCCCCCGCCCTCACCGAGGCCGAGGTGATGGCCGCCGTGCTGCCGCCCGACAACTTCAGCCGCTGGCTCAGCCGCTTCCTGCCCAACCTGCACACGGGCGAGCCGGTCAAGCTCTTCACGCCCGTGCGCGTCAGCAACCCCTCCGACCCGAAGATCGCCCACCTCATCGGCCTCAACCTCAACCGCGCCTGGTGCTGGCGCCGCATCAGCCTCGCCCTCGCCGAGTCCGACCCGCGGCAGACCCGGGCCCGCGAGGCCGCCGTCCGCCACCTCGAGGCCGCCCTGCCGATGATCGACGTCAGCGACTTTAACCGCGCCCACTGGCTGGCCTCGTTCGCGGTCTACGCCCTGACCGAATCCTGACCCCCGTGGGCGGCCAGCTTGCTGGCGCCACACCGTCGGCATCGAATCCGTGGCGCGAGCAAGCTCGCCGCCCACCCCTGGTCTCCGTCCATGGCGCCCCCGGATTCGTGATTGGCCCTGGCCGAGGAACCCCTAACGACTAACCCCGAACCCAATCCCATGAGCACCATCCTGCTACTGACCCTGTCCAATATCTTCATGACCTTCGCGTGGTACGGTCACCTGAAGTTTTTCCACGACAAGCCGCTCTGGGCCACGATCCTCCTCTCCTGGGGCATCGCCTTCTTCGAATACTGCCTGATGGTGCCGGCCAACCGCTACGGCTTCGGCAAGTTCACCGGCTACGAACTCAAGATCATGCAGGAGGTCATCACCCTCGTCGTCTTCGTCGCCTTCGCCTGGCTCGTGCTCGGGGAAAAACTCAAGTGGAACTACGCCGTCAGCCTCGCCTGCCTCGCGCTGGCCGCCTGGTTCGCCTTCGGCGTGAACCGCCCGCCTGCCCCCGCCGCCTGAGTTTAGGCGGTTTTTTTGCACTCCGTCCTTGCCCGGCCGGGACCCGGGGCAAATGTCTCCTGACATACGGCTGTCATCCCTCTCTGCTAAGCTGTCCCTTTAACCCTTCACCCGCTTCCCATGTCCAAAGCTGATAAGTCCAAGTCCGACTCGCGCGTCGCCACCGCCGAGAAATCCGCCAACCCCGCCCGCGAGAAAAACATCGAGCTCGCTGTCTCCTCCATCACGAAGCAATTCGGCGACGGCTCGATCATGCGGCTGGGCAGCAACAGCAAGATGAAGGTCGAGACCCTCTCGACCGGCTCCCTGGCCATCGACCTCATGCTCGGCGTCGGCGGCCTGCCCAAGGGCCGCATCGTCGAGATCTACGGCCCGGAATCCTCCGGCAAAACCACCTTCTGTCTCAGCGTCATCGCCGAGGCCCAGCGCCAAGGCGGCCTCGCCGCCTTCATCGACGTCGAACACGCCCTCGACCCGAAATACGCCAAGGTCGTCGGCGTCAGCCTCGACGACCTCCTCGTCTCCCAGCCCGACTCCGGTGAGGACGCGCTCAACATCATGGAGACCCTCATCCGCTCCAATTCCATCGACGTCATCATCCTCGACTCCGTCGCCGCCCTCATCACCAAGGCCGAGCTCGACGGCCAGATGGGCGACATGACCATGGGCAGCCAGGCCCGCCTGATGTCGCAGGCCATGCGCCGCCTCACCTCCGTCGTCAGCAAGACGAACTGCGTGTGTATTTTCACCAACCAGATCCGCGAAAAGATCGGCGTGATGTTCGGCAACCCCGAGACCACCTCCGGCGGCCGCGCGCTGAAATTCTTCTCCTCCATCCGCCTCGACATCCGCCGCAAGGACCAGCTCAAGACCCCCGACGGCAAGGTCATCGGCAACCGCACCAAGATCAAGGCGGTCAAGAACAAGGTCGCCCCGCCGTTCACCGAGTGCGAGTTCGACATCATGTACGACGAGGGCATCTCCGCCACCGGCTCGCTCCTCGACCTCGGCCTCGACCACAAGGTCCTGGAAAAGAAGGGCGCGTGGATCGCCTTCAACGGCGAGCTCGTCGGCCAGGGCCGCGAAGCCGCCAAGGAGGCCTTCAAGACGAACCCCGACCTCGCCGCCAAGGTGAAGGCCGGCATCCTCGAGAAGGTCAGCGTCAAGGGCGGCGACTCCGTCACCGGCGACAAGGAAGACTGAGTCCGCCGCGCCGCCGCTCGTTTTGATTTTCAACCCGCGCCCGACCGGCGCGGGTTTTTCATTTTAGGGAAAAATCAGCTTACGGAAACAGCCACTCGTGATGCCACGCCGACCCGATCAGCGTGAAACGCTGCCGGTCGTGGTGCCGGAAGGGCCGCTGGTGCCAGAACTCGATCTGCGTCGGCACGACGCGGAAACCAGACCAGAAGGGCGGCCGCGGCACGGTGCCGACCCCGAAGCGCATCGCCTCCTTCGTCACCGCCTGCTCCAGCTCGTAACGCCCGTTCATCGGGCGCGACTGGTGCGAGGCCCAGGCCCCGAGCTGGCTCAACCGCGGCCGCGTCGCGAAATACGCATCCGCCTCGGCCTCGGTCGTCGCCTCCGCCTTGCCACTCACGCGCACCTGCCGCTCCAGCGCGGGCCAGTGCAGGCACAGCTCGGCCCGCGGATTCGCCCGCAGGTCGTCGGCCTTGGGGCTGTCGAGGTTCGTGTAGAACACGAAGCCGCGCGCGTCCGCGTGCTTGAGCAACACCATGCGCACCGCCGGCCGGCCCGTCGCATCGGCCGTGGCCAGCGCCATCGCGGTCGGGTCGCCTTTCTCCCGGTCGCGGGCCTCGGCAAACCATTCCTGAAAAAGCCGGTGGGGGTCGGGCAGTTGCATGGCGCCATTTTCGCAGAGACCGGCGGCGGGCTCTGCGCCCGGCTTGGCGGACCATGCGCATGCCTTGCGCGCCCGATCGCGGCACCCGGCGCGACCCGCCACCCGTAAGTATAACCATCCGCCCATGCCTCGCCTGCTCTACACCCAGTTCATCCCCGCCGATCCGGCCGCGGTCTGGGAATTCTTCGCCACGCCCCGCAACCTCGACGAACTCACCCCGCCCGAGGTGAAGTTCCAGATCCTGAGCGAACTGCCCGCCCGGATGTACGCCGGCCAGCTGATCGCTTACCGCATCTCCCCCGCCGCCGGGATCTGGCTCAACTGGCTGACCGAGATCCGTCACGTGCGCGAGGGGGCCTACTTCGTCGATGAACAACGCGCCGGCCCCTACCGCTTCTGGTATCACGAGCATCATTTCGCGCCCGCCCCCGGCGGCGTGACCATGACCGACCGCGTCCACTACGAGGTCGGCTGGGGCCCCTTCGGCTGGCTCGCCGACCGACTCTGGGTCCGCGCCCAGCTGGAACGCATCTTTGCCTACCGCCGCCAGCGGGTCGCCGCGCTCTTCGGCGGCGCCTGATGCGCGGTCGCGGGGATAATCCCCGCGGCCCGCCTTGCCAAATCCAGCGGGCGGACCAAGGTGCTGCCGTCTGGTTCACCCCTCCCCGTCCCATGCGCCGATTCGCTTTCCTTGGTCTGCTGCTGCTCGCGCTCGGCGCCACCACCGGCCTTGCCGCCAAGGCAGACGCCGCGGCGAAGATCACCCCGCCCGAATTGATTTCCAAGGGCGCCGCCGCCCCCGCGTGGAAAAATCTCCAGCAACTCCGGGCCCTCGCCGCGCAAGGCGACCCGGCGGCGTGCTTCGCCCTCGGCACGCGCCTGCTCGAGGGGGATGACGAACTCGCGCGCGATCCCGCGCAGGCCCGCACCCTGCTCGAAACGGCCGCCGCGGGCGGCGTGGCCGACGCCCACTTCCGGCTCGGGAAAATCTATCACGACGGCCAGGATGTCCCGCGTGACTACGCGCGGACGCTGGAACATTATATCGCCGCCGCGCGCCTCGGCATCCCCGAGGCCCAACACAACCTCGGCGCCATGTTCGTCAGCGCCCGCGGCGTGAAACGCGATCTGGTCGAGGGCCTCGCCTGGCTCCTGGTGGCCGAGCAATCCGGCGCCGGTTCCCCGGCCGCCCAACAGGTGCGGGAACGCCTCGCCCAACGTCCCGCTGATCTCCGGGCGGCCGAAACCCGCGCGCAGGAAATCGCCGCCGACCTGCCCAACGCCACGGTGCGCTTTGGTCCCGCCCCGCTCGCCGCCCCGCCACCGGTGTCAGCCGCGGCCCCCGTGATCACCTCTCCCGCGGCTCCGCTCCCCGCCTTGGTCAGGCCCAAAATGGATCCGATCGGGCCCATCAAGCTCGACGTGCCCACCTCGGCGCCCCCGCCGGCGCCGCGGTGATTTTCCCTTTTGCGTTCACCCGGCCGTTCGCTTGGGTGGGGCGAATGTCGTTCCCCTCTGATGCCATCGCCGCTCTCGCCACGCCCGTGGGCACCTCGGCGATCGCGGTCGTGCGGGCCAGCGGCGCGCAGGTCCCGGCGCTCGTGACCGCGATTTTCGGCGAGACTCCCCCGCCCCGTCTGGCCCGGCATGCGGACTACAAGGATATCGCCGGCCGGCTCGTGGACGACGTACTGTTCACCTTTTTCGCCGCGCCAAACTCGTTTACCGGCGAAGACACCGTCGAGATCTCCTGTCACGGCAACCCGTTCATCGCACAACGGATCCTCGAGGACCTCTTCGCCCGCGGTTGCCGGCCGGCTGAGCCGGGCGAATTCAGCAAGCGTGCCTTCCTGCACGGCCGCCTGGATCTCACGCAGGCTGAAGCCGTGATGGACCTGATCCATGCCCGCAGCGAACGCGCCCTGACCGCGGCCAACCAGCAGCTGCGCGGCTCCCTCGGCCGGCAGATGGACTCCCTTATCTCGCAGCTGATCAATGTATTGGCGATGGTTGAGGCCTATATCGATTTCCCCGAAGAAGATCTGCCGGCGGAAGACCGCGCCGCCGTCCTGCGCTCCTTGGCCCAGCTGAAAACGGACACCAATCGCCTGCTCGCCACCAGCCACTACGGCGCGATGTTGCGCGATGGCATCAAGACGGTGATCCTCGGCGAACCCAACGCCGGCAAAAGCAGCCTGCTCAACCGTCTCGTGGGCCGTGAACGCGCCCTGGTCAGCCCCGAGCCCGGCACCACGCGTGATTACCTCGAGGAACGCGTGCTGGTGGGTGCGCATGCCCTGCGCCTGATCGACACCGCGGGCCTCAACCCCAGCCCCACGTCCCTCGAGCAGCGGGGGATTGAAAAAACCCTCGAGCAGGCCGCGGAGGCGGATCTGTTTCTCTGGGTCATCGATGGCACCCGCCCCTTGCCCGTGCTGCCCCCGGCGACCGCCCAACGACTCACCCCGGAAAACACCCTCGCCGTCTTCAACAAGGCCGATCTCGGCGGCGGCCAAGTGTCCGTTCCCACCCTGCCCTTTCCCACGCTCCGCGTGTCCGCACTCACCGGGCTCGGTTTCGACCAACTGCCACCCGCCATCGCCCAACTGGCCGACGCCTTTCAAAATCAGGTCGGCTCGGAAATCATCGCGATCAACGCCCGCCATGCTCATGCGCTCGAACAGGCGCGGGCCTGTCTGGATTCAGCCGCCACCAAGCTGGCGGACGGAGTCGATACAGCGCTCGTGGCCAGTGACTTGCGCGGGACGATGGACGCCTACGGCCAGATTTCCGGCAAAATCGACCACGAACGCGTGTTGGACCAGCTCTTCGCCACCTTCTGCATCGGAAAATAGTACTATATCAAAATATAGCATTTTTCACCCCAGCTCTTTCCCGTGATTTTCAACCAAACCCCGTTCGACGTGATCGTCTGTGGCGCCGGCCACGCCGGCGTCGAGGCGTGTCTGGCCGCGGCGCGAACCGGGGCCTCCACCCTGTTGTTGACGGGTAATATCGATACGATCGCCCAGATGAGTTGCAACCCGGCCATCGGCGGCCAGGCCAAGGGTCAGATCGTCCGGGAAATCGACGCGCTGGGCGGCGAGATGGCCATCAACACCGATGTGACCGGCATCCAGTTCCGGTTGCTCAATGAATCGAAGGGACCCGCCGTCCAGTCCCCCCGGGCCCAATGCGATAAGAAGGCCTATCAATTCCGGCTGAAGCACACGCTGGAGCTGCAAGCGAACCTGCAGGTCTTCCAAGCCACCGTCACCGGCCTGATCTTCAAGGATGGTAAGGTCGTCGGCTGCCGGACCAACCTGGATATCGAATTCCTGGCCCGGACTGTCGTGATTACCACCGGCACCTTCTTGCGCGGCCTGATGCATGTCGGCCAAAATAAGAACGAAGGGGGCCGGTTGGGCGACTTCAGCGCCAAGACGCTTTCAAGCAGCCTACTGGAAGCCGGCATCGAGCTCCAACGCCTCAAGACCGGCACGCCGCCCCGGATTCTGGGCCGGAGCATCGCCTTCGGCGGACTCCAGGAACAGAAGGGGGATGCCGAACCCACACTGTTTGCCTTCCACGATACCCGGGACCCCGAGGACTTGTTCCACGTGGAACGGACCGGGGAGCAACGCTTGGGTTGGAAGCCAGGCAGTGAGCAGGTATCCTGTTGGATGACCCATACCACACCGGAATCCGAGCGCATTGTCCGGGAGAACCTGCATAAGTCCGCGATGTACTCCGGGGAGATTGCCGGGGTGGGGCCCCGGTACTGTCCGAGTATCGAGGACAAGTTCGTCCGCTTCGCCGACAAGCCCCGGCATTTGCTTTTTCTGGAGCCCGAAGGCCGGAATACCAATGAGTATTACATCAACGGCCTCTCCACGAGCTTGCCGTTTGATGTCCAGGTGGCGTTGGTCCACAGCATCCCGGGTCTGGAACAGGCCCAGATCCTGCGTCCCGCCTACGCGGTCGAGTACGACTTCGCCCCGCCCACCCAGATGTTTCCGTCGCTCGAGTCCCGGAAGGTCGAAAACCTCTTTCTGGCCGGCCAGATCAACGGCACGTCCGGTTATGAAGAGGCCGCGGCCCAAGGCCTGGTCGCCGGCGTCAACGCGGCGCGGAAGGCGAGGGGAGAAGCCCCGCTCATCATTCAACGCCATGAAGCCTACATCGGCGTCCTGATTGATGATCTGGTGACGAAGGGCACGAGCGAGCCCTACCGCATGTTTACCAGCCGGGCTGAGCATCGGCTGCTCTTCAATCACGCGAGTGCGGAATTGAGGTTAAACCACCACGCTAAAGAGTGTAATCTGCTTTCTAGCAGTCGTTTAGGCAGAATCGAGGCGAAGATTCGCGCCGTGCTCCACTGGCAGCACACCCTCGAACACACCAAAACCCACGGCGGCACCTGGGCCGACACCATTCGGCGCTTATCCGCCGCTGAACTCCCCCCGGAATTTTTAGCCCAACCCAAGGAAGTCCGCGACGAAACCCTCTATCGGGTTACCTACCGTGGCTACCTGGAACGGGAAAATCGGCAGATCGAGAAGCTCAAGGGGGTCGAGCGCATCCGCCTGCCCGATGCCATCGACTACCTGAAAATTCCCGGACTCCGTCGCGAGAGCGCCCTGAAGCTCCAGCAATTCCGCCCCACGAACCTCGGCCAAGCCGGTCGCATCAGCGGCGTGAACCCTGCGGACCTGAGCATTCTCATGGTCCTGCTCGCCGCCGACAAGACCACCCCCCCGCCCCCGGCGGAAACCTAGCCCGGTTTCAAAGCGGGCCGGGCCCGGTCTTTTTATCCGGGCGATTCGGGCCAGGACGCGCCACGCCCACTCCGGACCAGCAGAACCCGGCCCAACTCCACCCGCATGGCTGCCATAAGCCTTGCGCCTCGACCCTGCCATTTGGAATTTCTCACCGGACCCGCCCGGTGCGTGATATCGGTGTGACATTCAGGTGACGCCGGGCTAATTCACTGGAACGCGCCCTGCGGGCCGCTACTTCACTCCTCATGGATAAGAAAAAGATCCTCGTGGTCGACGACGAGCCGGATGTCACGGACTTGGTCGCATATCATTTGAAGGCAAAGGCGTTCCACGTGGAAACGCTCAACGACGCCACGGCCAGCATCGCCAAGGCCCGGAGCTATCAGCCCGATCTGATTATATTGGACATAATGATGCCGGATCTCAGCGGCATCCAAGTCTGCCGCATCCTGCGCGCCGACCCCAAGCTCGCCAAGGTTCCGATCATCTTCCTGACCGCCAAGGCCGAGGCCCACGACCGCATCGAAGGCCTGGAATCCGGGGCCGATGACTACCTGAGCAAGCCCTTCAGTCCGAAGGAACTCGTCCTCCGCGTCGAATCCATCCTCCGCCGCGTCGCCGCCCCGCTCGAACCCGTTAGCACCAAGCTCCGCGTGGGGGACATCCAGCTCGACAGCGACACCCATCGCGTGACCGTCAAGGGCGCCGTCCTTGATCTTACCGCCACCGAGTTCAAGCTCCTGCGCATCATGATGGAACGCCAGGGCCGGGTGCAGACCCGCGAACACCTTCTGCTCAACGTGTGGAATTACTCGACCGAGATCGAGACCCGCACCGTCGATACCCACGTCCGCCGCCTGCGCGAGAAGCTCGGCACCGAGGCCGGCTGGATTGAAACCATCCGCGGCGTGGGCTACCGGATCGCGGACAAGAAACTGCCCGCATGATGGTCCTGCTGCTCGTCGTCCTGGCCCTCGCGCTCGGCTTCGCGCTGCGCGCGCTGCTGAAGCAGAAACGCGCGCACACGGAACTGGAAAACGCCGTGCGCCGCGGCCAGCCGCTCCTCCACGAGGACGGCCCCGCCAGCCAGCTCCCGGGCTGGCACGCCCTCACGGAGGAGGTGAACCGGCTCATCACCGAGAACGCCTCCCTCCGCCAGCAGCACACCGACCAGCTCGCTCAGCTCGAGGCCACGCTCGGCAATCTCCGCGAGGCCGTCCTCATCGTCGACGGCGCCAACTACATCCACCTCGCGAATCGTGCGCTGCGCGAGATCTTCCCCGGCGCCCGCGACCTCATCAACCTGCGTCTCGAGCTGATCGTGCGCAGCGGACCCTTCCTCGAGTACGTCCGCGCCACCCGCGACGGTGCCCCGCTCGCCCGCCAGGAATTCGAGATCATCGAGGGCGACAACACCCTCTGGATCGAGGCCTCCGGCGCGCCGATCCCGTCGCCGGACGGCAAGTCGCAGTGGGCCCTCTTCGTCATCCACGACATGACCAACCAGCGGAAGCTCGAGCGCATGCGCCGCGACTTCGTGGCCAACGCCTCGCACGAGCTGCGCACACCCCTGAGCATCATCAAGGGCTACGTCGAGACCCTCGTCGACGGGCACCAGACGATGGAGGTCGCCGACCGCGACAAGTTCCTGCGCACCATCCAGCGCCACAGCGACCGCCTCAAGTCCATCATCGACGACCTGCTCACGCTCTCGCGCCTTGAGTCCGCCACCCTCGGCGTGAAGTTCGCGTCCCTCGACATCGCCCAGTACCTCGAGGACCTCGCCGAGGAATACCGCCGCCGCCCGCAGGCCACGGACCATGAGATCGTGGTCAACTTCCCGGGCAAACTCGGCCCGTTCGAGGGTGACGACGAGAAGCTGGTTCACGTCTTTGGCAACCTCGTGGAGAATGCCCTCAAATACACCCCGAAGGGTTCGCGCATCGAGCTCGGCGCCACGGCCGCCGGCGCCGACGAGGTGGAGTTCTTCGTGCGCGACAACGGTCCCGGCATCCCCGCGGCCGACCTGCCGCACATCTTCGAGCGCTTCTACCGCGTGGAAAAGGGCCGCTCGCGCGAAACCGGCGGCACGGGCCTCGGCCTCAGCATCGTGAAACACATCGTGCAGCTCCACGGCGGCCGCGTGTGGGCCGAAAATCGCGCCGAGGGCGGCCTGGTGATTTTCGTGCGCCTGCCGCGCCAGCGGAAGGAGTAGGCCGTGAAAGCTCCCCAGCTCCGTCAGGCTTGAACCTCGGTTTTCGCGCGTCGGATTTCTTTGGCGTTTGGCCGCGTCCCCCGATGCGGTCCGGTGCTTTGCTCTTGGCGTTTGACCACTTTCCCGGCCAATAGGCGGCCGCATGGGTTTTAAACCGGAATTCGTCGAGCACGTCACCCAGCGCCGCACCGCGCTGCGCACGGAGCTGGCCGCCTTGCTCCCGCCCACCGCCGCCCTCGTGCTCGAGCTCGGCTGCGGCCACGGCCACTTCCTCGCCCGCTACGCCGCCGAGCACCCCGGCAAACTCTGCGTGGGCGTGGACATGATCAACGACCGCATCGCCCGCGCCCGGCGCAAGGCCCAGCGTGCCCGGCTGCCCAACTGCCATTTCGTTCGTGCCGAGGCCCGCGAATTCATCGAATCCCTGCCTCCGGGCGTCACCTTCGCCGAGATCTGGGTCCTGTTTCCCGATCCCTGGCCCAAGAAACGCCACCACAAGCACCGCCTGCTCCAGCCCGAGTTCTTCGAGTTCCTGTCCAACCGGGCCGGGGAGGGCGCCCGCCTCTATTTCCGCACCGACTTTGCCGGGTATTTCGAGGCCGTGGCGGCCTTCATCCCCGGCCTGAAAACTTGGCAACCCGACCCGGCCGCCCCCTGGGCCCTGGAACACGAAACCGTCTTCCAAGCTCGGGCCCCGAGCTACCAGTCCCTCGTCGCGGTCCGGACTGCCCAGCCCGCCACCCCGGTCGCCTCCACCGCTCCCGCCTGAGGCCCGGCTCCCTTAGAGGACGTCCAACCACACCAGCAGGAACAGCTGCGCCACCGCCGTCAGGGCCAGCAGGGCCCAGGTCGTCTGCATGAAGCCGTTCCGGGCCAGTTTCCGCTCCCCATTGGCGTACCGGGGCTGGGCCGTCCGGGATAATAGGGTAGGGGTGGGGGATTCCATGTTTTACAAGTGGCCGCCTCGGGCCTGCGTGGCAAGCACGCCCTCTACTTCCCCGCATAAGCACCCCTCAGCCGCGTTCCCGTCACCCCTAATTTACCGTTTTGCCGATGAATATCTCATTTCCAAGGTTGACGCATCGCCGGCCCAAAACCTACCTAATTACCCCTTTATCCCCCGACACACCTCCTGCCGGAACCATGCTGCGCCCCACTAAACTCCTTTGCCTCGCCGTGCTCGCGACCGCGACCCTGGCTCACGCCAGCGACAGTGGAGTCGCTCCGGCTGCCTCGAACCTGATCGAGGGCCTGCCGATCACCAACAGCATGGCCACCGGCTGGGCGGTTTCCGCCTTCATCATCGGTCTCATCCTCTTCGCCGTCCGCAAGCCGCAGATCCTCCCCACCAAGAGCCAGGCCGTGTTCGAGTCCATGCTGGAGGCCCTGCGCGATCTCTTCGAACCCATCGTCGGCAAAAAGGCTTTCCCCGCCGCCTTCCCGCTGCTCGTCACCTTTTTCATCTTCATCCTGATTCAAAACTGGATGGGCCTGATGCCCGGCGTCGGCACCATCGGCACCGAGCGCGGCTTCAGCGACGGCAGTCATACGTTTACGCCTTGGGTTCGTCCGTTCACCGCCGACTTCAACGGCACCATCGCTCTCGCCCTCGTCTCCTTCGGCGCCTGGCTCATCATTGTCTTCAAGTACGCCGGCCCGAAGCTCATCCTCTGGGACCTCTTCGGCAACAAGGCCGAGAAATCCGAGACGCCCGGCTGGCTCTACCCGATCCTCTCGCTCGTCTTCCTGATCGTCGGCTTCATCGAGGTCTTCTCCATCATCATCCGTCCGTTCACCCTCTCCGTGCGTCTCTTCGGCAACGTGTTCGGCGGCGAGAATCTCCTGCACGGCACCAGCTTCCTGTTCATCTTCTACTTCATGGAGCTCCTCGTCGGCCTCATCCAGGCCATCGTCTTCACCCTCCTCTCCTCCGTCTACATCGGCCTCATCTGCAACCATGGCGATGACCACGACCACGCGGAGGGGCACGGCGCCGGGGCGCACCACTAGACTTTACCGCCGGGAGCGTGCCTCGCGTGCGCACGGCGGCAACCGCAACCACAACTCCATCCACCATATGTATCCCATCCTCGCTGAAATCACTGGCAACATCGCCAGCGCGTTCGGTCTCCTCGGCGCCGCCCTCGGCGTCGGTCTCATCGGCCAGAAGGCCGCCGAAGCCGTCGGCCGCAACCCCGGCGCTTCCGGCAAGATCCTCGTCCAGGCCATCATCGGCATGGCGCTCGCCGAAGGTCTCGGCATCCTGGCCCTGTTCCTCGCGAAGTAATTCCCCCGTTTAACCGGCGGCGCGCCGGCCTCACCGCCCGCGCCGCCAACCCTTTTCCGCCATGCTGACCCTCCTGCTCGCCACGGTCGAAACCACCGCCCACTCCGCCGAAGCCGCCGGCCCCATCGAGGGCCTGCGCCAGACCTTCGTGCACTTTGGCGTCGAGCCGAAGTACCTCGTGATGCAGGTGATCAGCTTCCTGATCCTCTTCGGCGTCCTCTACAAGTTCGGCATCAAGCCGACCATCGCCACGATGGAGGAGCGCAATAACAAGATCGCCGCCGGCCTCAAGCACGCCGAGGAAACCCAGGCCCGCCTCGCCGCCGCCCAGCAGGAAAGCGCCGCCCTCATCCGCGCCGCCCAGGTCGAGGCCAACAAGGCCATCGAGGAGGCCCGCAAGGCCGCCAAGGAATTTGGCGACAAGCAGCAGGCCGACGCCATCGCGCGCGCCGCCGACCTCCTCGCCAAGGCCCAGCAGTCCATCGAGCTCGAGCACAAGAAAATGCTCGACCAGGCCCGCACCGAGATCGCCCGCCTCGTCGTCAAGACCACCGAGCAGGTCCTCGCCAAGAAACTCTCCGACGCCGACCGCGCCGCCTACAACGAGGCCGCGACGAAAGAACTCTCCGTCCTCTGAGTCACCTTTGCGCTTAGCCCTAGCTTTTTTAGCTCCCCTCCATGGCCGCCGACAAACAAACCAAGCTCCTCGCCAAGCAGCTCTTCAAGCTGAGTGTCGTCAACGGCGTCGTCTCGCCCGAGCAGGTCGCCGGCGTCCTCGGCTGGGTCGAGAAGCACTCACCCCGCCGCCCCGTCGCCCTCCTCAAGGCCTACCACCACCGCATCGCCATTGAGCTCGCCAAGTCGCGCGCCGAGATCGAGCACGCCGGCCCGGTCAGCGACGCCACCCTCAAGCAAATCGAGGCCGCCATGACCAAGCGCTACGCGCGCACCGTCACCGCCTCGGCCAAGCCGAACCCCTCGCTGCTCGCCGGCCTCCGCGTTCGCGTCGGTTCCGATGTCTACGAGTCCTCCGTCGCCAGCCAGCTCGCCAAACTTTCCGTCTAACCCTGCTTCCCGCTAACTTTTCCCCCGCGCCATGAGCAACGTCATCGAACAAATCGAACAACAGATCGCCAAACTCTCGACCAAGGCGGTCCGCAAGAACACCGGTGTCATCCGCACCATCGCCGACGGCGTCGCCAAGATCGAGGGCCTCTCCGACGTCATGTACAACGAGATGGTGTCGTTCCCCGGCGGGGTCATCGGCATCGCGCTCAACCTTGAGGAGGACGAGGTCGGCTGCGTCATTCTCGGCGACGTCTCCCAGCTCAAGCAGGGCGACGAGGTCGCCACCACCGGCAAGCTCCTCTCCCTCCCCGTCGGCAAGGCCCTCCTCGGCCGCGTGGTCGACGCCCTCGGCCGCCCCATCGACGGCAAGGGCCCGATCGACGCCAAGGAATCCTACCCGGTCGAGAAGATCGCCCCCGGCATCATCGTCCGCAAGTCCGTCTCCCAGCCCCTCTTCACCGGCATCATGGCCATCGACTCCATGATCCCGATCGGCCGCGGCCAGCGCGAGCTGATCATCGGCGATCGCGGCACGGGCAAGACCACCATCTGCGTCGACACCATCATCAACCAGGCCCGCATCAACAAGGTCGGCCTCGCCTCGGGCGACAAGAGCTTCCGCCCCGTCTACTCCATCTACGTCGCCATCGGCCAGAAGCAGTCCAACGTCGTCCGCACCATCGCCGCCCTCGAGGCCGCCGACGCCCTGCAGTACACCATCATCGTCGCCGCCCCGGCCGCCGACAACCCGGCCAACCAGTACCTCGCCCCGTTCTCCGGCGCCGCCCTCGGCGAGTGGTTCATGGAAAACGGCATGGACGCCCTGATCGTCTATGACGATCTCTCCAAGCACGCCGTCGCCTACCGCCAGATCTCGCTCATCCTGAAGCGCCCCTCCGGCCGCGAGGCGTACCCGGGCGACGTGTTCTACCTCCACTCCCGCCTCCTCGAGCGCTCCGCCCGCCTCGACGGCAAGGGCTCGCTCACCGCGCTGCCCGTCATCGAGACTCAGGCCGGCGACGTGTCCGCCTACATCCCGACCAACGTGATCTCGATCACCGACGGCCAGATCTTCCTCGAGACCGACCTCTTCAACCAGGGCATCCGCCCCGCGGTGTCCGTCGGTCTCTCCGTCTCGCGCGTCGGTTCCTCCGCCCAGATCAAGGTCACCAAGCAGGTCGGCGGCAAACTCAAGGGCGAGCTGGCCCAGTTCCGCGAACTCGCGGCCTTCGCCCAGTTCGGCTCCGACCTCGACGCCAAGACCAAGGCCACCCTCGACCGCGGCGCCCGCATCGTCGAGCTCTTCAAGCAGCCGCAGCTCAACCCGCTCGCCATCGAGGTGCAGGCCTCCATCCTCTGGGTCCTCCAGAAGAACTACTTCGATTCCATCGAGGTGAAGCACATCGTGACGGCCGCCAACTCGCTCAAGGATTTCCTCACCAGCCGCAAGGTCGACCTCCTCACGAAGATCCGCACCGAGGCCAAGCTCACCGACGAGATCGAGGCCGGCCTCAAGGCCGCCGCCGACGAGTGGAAGTCCACCTTCAGCGCGAAGTGATTCTGCTCAGATCTGAAATCTCAAATCTGAAATCCTAGCCCATGGCTTCCCTCCGCGACATCCGCCGACGCATCAAGTCGGTCAAGAACACCCGCCAGATCACCAAGGCGATGGAGCTCGTGGCCGCGTCGAAGATGAAGAAGGCGCAGCAGGCCGCCCTCGCGGGCCGCGCCTACGCCGGCCTCATGGCCGAGATGCTCGCCGCCGTCGCCGGCCGCGTCGAGGAAAGCCAGCACCCGTTCCTCGCCCGCCGCGAGGTCAAGGTCCGCGGCATCATCCTCGTCACCTCCGACAAGGGCCTCTGCGGCCCGCTCAACGCCAACCTCTTCAAGCTCGTCACCGAGGTGAAGGGCCCCGCCAAGTACGCCGTCATCGGCCGCAAGGGCGCCCAGTTCATCGCCCGCACCAAGCGCACGCTCCTCGCCGACTTCACCGTCACCGACCGCGTGGGCTTCACCGAGGTCCGCACCGTCGCCGAGTTCATGGTCAAGCAGTACCTCGAGGGCGTCGTCGACACCGTCGAGCTGATCTACCCGCACTTCCGCAACACCCTCGTCCAGACGCCGACCAACCTCCCGCTGCTCCCACTCGAGAGCCTCGCGGCCGTCGTCGCCGACCTGCACTCCGATTCCGGCCAGACCGCCAAGGCCGACGAGCGTGAGATCCTCTTCGAACCCGACGCCGAGACCGTCCTCGAGTCCCTGCTCCCGCTCTACGTCAACCGCGAGATCTACCAGCACGTCCTCGACGCCAAGGCCTCCGAGCACTCCTCGCGCATGGTCGCGATGAAGACCGCCAAGGACAACGCCACGAAGCTCATCGGCGACCTCACCCTCGAGTACAACAAGGCCCGCCAGGCCGGCATCACCCAGGAAATCCTCGAGATCGCCGCCGCCTCGTTCTCCGCCAACTGATCCCACCCCTTTACCAACCCACTTGTAGGAGCCTGCTTGCAGGCGACTTCCTCCACCACCGCCCCATCCGTCATGAGTAATTCAGGCAAAATCGTCCAAGTCATCGGCGCCGTCGTAGACGTCCAGTTCGCCGAGAGCACCATCCCGCCCATCTACCAGGCGCTCGTCGTCGACTACACCGTCGCGGGCAAGAAGGAGTCCCTGACCCTCGAGGTGCAGCAGCATCTCGGCGAGGGCCTCGTGCGCGCCATCGCCATGTCCTCCACCGAGGGCCTCGTGCGCGGCTACCCCGTGACCGACACCGGCGCGCCCATCACCGTCCCGGTCGGCGAGGGCATCCTCGGCCGCATCTTCGACGTCACCGGCACCCCCGTCGACGGCAAGGGCCCGGTCCCGCACACCAAGCGCTACCCGATTCACCGTCCCGCCCCGGCCCTCGCCGAGCAGGACACCAAGGCCGAGATCCTCGAGACCGGCATCAAGGTCATCGACCTCATCTGCCCGTTCATCAAGGGCGGCAAGGCGGGCGCGTTCGGCGGCGCCGGCGTCGGCAAGACCGTCGTCATTCTCGAGCTCATCAACAACATCGCCAAGGCCCACGGCGGCTACTCCGTGTTCGCGGGCGTCGGCGAGCGTTCCCGTGAAGGTAACGATCTCTACCACGAAATGTCCGAGGCCGGCGTCATCGACCAGAAGGACCTCAGCAAGTCCAAGGTCGCGCTGGTGTACGGCCAGATGAACGAGCCCCCGGGTGCCCGTATGCGCGTCGCCCTCTCGGCCCTCGCGATGACCGAGTACTTCCGCGACGAGAAGAACCAGGACGTGCTCCTCTTCATCGACAACATCTTCCGCTTCTCGCAGGCCGGTTCCGAGGTGTCCGCCCTCCTCGGCCGCTCGCCGTCCGCGGTGGGTTACCAGCCGACGCTCTCCAACGAGATGGGCCTCCTGCAGGAGCGCATCACCTCGACGAAGAAGGGTTCCATCACCTCCGTGCAGGCCGTGTACGTGCCCGCCGACGATTTGACCGACCCGGCGCCCGCTAACACCTTCGCGCACTTGGACTCCACCATCGTGCTCGAGCGCTCCATCGCCGAACTCGGCATCTATCCCGCCGTCGATCCGCTCGCCTCCGTGTCCAAGGCCCTCCAGCCCGACATCGTCGGCGAGGAGCACTACAAGGTCGCCCGCGAGGTCCAGCGCGTCCTCCAGCGCTACAAGGATCTCCAGGACATCATCGCCATTCTCGGTCTCGATGAGCTCTCCCCCGAGGACAAGCTCACCGTCTACCGCGCCCGCAAGATCCAGCGTCTCCTCTCGCAGCCGTTCGCGGTCGCCGAGGTGTTCACCGGCACGCCGGGCAAGTACGTCCCCGTCAAGGAGACCGTCCGCGGCTTCAAGATGCTGCTCGACGGCGAACTCGACCACATCGGCGAGACCGACTTCTACATGAAGGGCGGCATCGACGAGGTCATCGCCGCGGCCGGCAAGAAATAACCCGCCATGCCCCTCACACTCGAAATCGTCACGCCTGAGGCGAAGGTGTATTCCGACACCATCGACTCCGTCGTCATCCCGACGGTCGAGGGCGAGATCGGCGTCCTCCCGGGCCACATCCCCCTGCTCACCCAGGTCGAGGATGGCGAGCTCCGCGTCACCAAGGGTGCGGCCACGCAGCTCCTCGTCGTCAGCGGCGGCTTCGCCCAGATCGACGGCGACCGCGTCCGCATCCTCGCCGAGAACGCCATCAACGAGGAGAAGATCGACGAGCATGCCGTCGAGGCCGCCCTCAAGCGCGCCGAGGAACAGCTCCGCGAGGCCAAGGACATGGATCCCCAGCAGTACGAACAGCTCCAGAGCATGGTCCGCTACTCCGGCGTCCAGCTCGCGGTGAAACGTAAAAAGCGCTAAGTCTCTCGGCCCCGGTCAACCCTTGTTTGACCCGGGGCTTTTTTATGCTTCTGTCCTGATACTCAGTCTCAGCTTCAAATGTCCGCATCCCTCAGAAACTTATCCCCCCTTTGCCAGCTTCTGCCCGGCACCACGGGCCGGGTCTGTCAGCTGACGGGCGACGACAGTTTCTGCCAGCGCGTCCGCGAGATGGGTTTCGGCGAGGCCGCCCTCGTCACCAAGATTTCCGGCACCAGCACCACCCTTTGCCTCGTCAACGGCACCCGCATCGCCCTGAACCACCGGGCCGCGATGAGCATCCTGGTCGAGCCGCTTCCCGATAACGCGCGGTGAAACTCCCGTCGCACATCACGCCGCCGCCGCGCCGGCGTCCGACGACGGTCCACGACCGCACCCCGGTGTACGCCATCGTCGGCAATCCGAACTGCGGCAAGACCACCCTCTTCAACGCCCTCACCGGCTTGCGCCAGAAGGTCGGCAACTACCCCGGCGTCACCGTCGAAAAAAAGATGGGCACGACGTGGTCCCAACACGGCCGCCCGATCCAGATCATCGACCTGCCCGGCGCCTACTCGCTCGCCGCCCGCTCGCCGGATGAGGCCGTCCTGCGCGACGTGCTCCTCGGCCGCCGCGCCGACACCCCGCAACCCGACCGCATCATCTGCGTCGTCGACGCCGCGAATCTCGAACGCAACCTCTACCTCGTCCACCAGATCCTTGATCTCGGCCGACCGGTCATCATCGCGCTCAACATGATGGACATGGCGTCCAGCGCCGGCCTCAAAGTCGACCCCGCCGAGCTCGAGGGCGCGCTCGGCATCCCCGTCATCGCCTGCGAAGCCGTGCGCGGTCGTGGTCTCGTCGAATTGAAGGTCGCCATGAGCCGCGTCGAGCTGCCCCTCGCGCGTCATCGTTGGGACGTGCCCGCGCCGATCGCTCCCGCCGTCGCGGAACTGCAGGCGTCGCTGTCCGACGCGGACCAGCGCTCGCCCCTCGTCGCCCGCGCCGAGGCCCTGCTCCTGCTGACCGATTTCGACACCGTGCGCGTCGCTGGCTCCACGCCGCTCAGCCCGCGCACCCACGAGATCCTCGACCAATGGCGCCGCCGCTGGACCGCGGAGGGCGCCGATTGGTCCGCCGCCCTCATCCGCACCCGCTACGACGCCATCCGCGAACTCTGCCGCAACGTCATCGTCCGTCCCGGCACGATGGGCCCCTCGCTCTCGGACCGTATCGATGCCGTCCTCTGCCACTCCGTCGGCGGCTGGGCGGTCTTCGCCGTCATCATGGCGGCGCTCTTCTATTCCATCTTCTCCCTCGCCGAGGCGCCGATGGATTTCATCGACGGCCAAGTCGCCGCCCTCGGCGACTGGGTCAAGGGCGCGATGGCCGCGGGCGACCTGCGCGACCTGCTCACCGACGGCATCATCGGCGGGGTGGGCGGCGTGGTCATCTTCCTGCCGCAGATCCTGATCTTGTTTTTCTTCGTGGGCCTGCTCGAGAGCACGGGCTACATGGCGCGCGCCGCCTTCATCATGGACCGCCCGATGAGCAAGGTCGGCCTCAACGGCCGCTCCTTCATCCCGCTGCTCGGCTCCTACGCCTGCGCCATCCCGGGCATCATGGCCACGCGCACGATCGAGAACGCCAAGGACCGCCTCGTCACCATCCTCGTTGCCCCGCTCATGAGTTGCTCGGCCCGTCTGCCGGTCTACCTGCTCATGATCGCCATGCTCCTGCCGGACGACACCATGTCGGCC
Organism: Lacunisphaera limnophila; assembly: GCF_001746835.1. Classification (NCBI taxonomy): domain Bacteria; kingdom Pseudomonadati; phylum Verrucomicrobiota; class Opitutia; order Opitutales; family Opitutaceae; genus Lacunisphaera; species Lacunisphaera limnophila. The sequence continues at coordinate 1,243,454 of NZ_CP016094.1, forward strand.
GGGCTCAAGACCGGCATCATGCTCCTCATGTATGCCCTCGGCACCACCGGGGTGTTCTTCTTCGCCTGGCTCTTCAAGCGCACGCTCGTCCGCGGCGCGCCGCAACACATGATCATGGAGCTGCCGGCCTACCAGCCGCCCCGCTTCAAGGACATCCTCCGCCACATGGTCGAGCGCGGCTGGCTCTTCCTCAAGAACGCCGGCACCATCATCCTCGCCATCTCCATCGTGCTCTGGGCGCTGACCACCTACCCGAAGCACCCGAACCCAGCCGCCACCTCGACCGAGCAGATCGCCCACAGCTTCGCCGGCCGCGCCGGCCACCTGCTCGAGCCGGTCATCCAGCCGCTCGGCTTCGACTGGCGCATCGGCATCGGCCTCATCACCTCCTTCGCGGCCCGCGAGGTCTTTGTCAGCTCGATGGGCGTGATCTTCGGCGTCGAGGGCGCGGAGGACGACACCACGCCGTTGCGTGACGCGTTGCGCGGCGCGCGCTGGCCCGACGGGGCCCCGCTCTTCACGCCGCTCGTCTGCCTGACCCTGATGGTCTTCTACGTCTTCGCGATGCAGTGCATGGCCACCCTTGCCGTGGTGAAGCGCGAGACCAACTCCTGGCGCTGGCCGCTTTTCCAGATCTTCTACCTCACCGGCACCGCCTGGGTCCTCTGCCTGATCCTCTACCAAACCGGTCGCGCTTTGGGCTATTGATTAAGCACAGAGGTCCCAGAGAAATAACCTGAAAATACTTCTGCTCTGTGCTCTCAGTGCATCCGTGGTTCAAATAGAATGTCTTCCTCCCTCCAATCCCTGATCGCCCTCGCCCTCGTCGCGCTCGCCGCGGCGTTCCTGCTGCGCTCCTGGCTGCGGAAGAAAAAGACCCCCGGCTGCGGCAGCACCGGCGACTGCGGCGCCATCAGCCCCGAGGTGAAGGCCCTGCAGGCGAAACTGAAACGGTAAGCACCCGGTTGTGGTCGGTGAGTTCGCCCGTTCGACCAGCTCAGGGCCCCGAGCCTGTCGTGGGGCTCACGCCACGAACCACATGCCGCCGTGGCGCGAGCAAGCTCGCGGCCCACCAAGCGGAATAGTATCTGTGATCAAGCCAGCGGCTGCCGGCCCAGCGTGCCCTTGAGCGAGTCCACGTAGCCGGCGGCCGAGACCTTCGCCAGCTCGGCGCGGGCGGCGGTGAGGCGCTGCGCCAGACCGAGGTTGGTCGTGACCGCAGCATTGACCGGGTCGGCGCTGAATTTTTCCAGCGTCGCCACATGCCGCGTCCAGAGGGCGATGTCGGCCTCCTGTTTCGATTTGAGGCGGGCGGCATACCAGTCGCTGGCGAGCAGGGCCTCGCGGGTGAAGAGCGCGCGCACCTCGGGGGCGGTGGCGCCCTTGCCCTCGAAATTCCCGTGCGCCATGATGTGCAGCAGGGCCTTCAGCGGCGGGCAGGCCAGCGCGATCGTGCCGTCGGCAAAGTAGCTCTGCGCGACGCGCTCGTGCGTGGCGCAGATGTTGTCCATGCCGTCGGCAAAGGTCGCCATGTCCTGCAGCTCCGGCCGCAGCATCTCGGTCGTGAAGATGGAGTGGGGGTGGGTGAACACCCGGCCGAAGAACACGCGGGTGAACTTCGCCGTGATGCGGAACCCGAGCCGGCTGGCGAGGACCGTGCGGCCCTCCCATTCGAAATCCTGGCATTGCTCGAGGTAGCCGTGATCGTAGAGGAACTTCGGGTCGCGCTCCGCCGCCGTCATGCGGCTCCACACCTCGGGCACGAGCAGGCTCACGTCATGGTCGACGCGCGCCTTCGGGCCGACGTAACCGGCGGCCGAGATGAACGCGGGCTGCGCCGTCAGGATCTGCGAGACCAGCGTGGCGTTCAGGTCGAAGATGGCGGGCAGGCAGTTGAACGGGCCCTTCGTCAGCGCGCCTTCGGAACCGGCGCCGGTGGTCGAGGGCGACTTGCCGGTCATGGAACTGATGTACTCCATGAACAGCTCCGGCAGCTCCATATGGTGGATCGGGCCGTAGACGGCGAGCGAACGGATGCGGGCCGCGGCCTCGGGCGGGTTGTTCCGCCGGCCGGGGACGACGGCGTCCACGGGCGTGAGCACCGGCGCGTCGGCCGCGAGGCGGCGGTGCAGGCGCGCGGCCATCTTCGAGAGATGCACACCACGGGCGTCAATCAGGTCGGGACGAAGCTGCAGATAACGCGGGTTCTTCGAGGGCTTGCCGTCCACGATGCGCGGGTGCGCGGAGGAGACGAACCAGGCCGGGCCCGGCTCGCCAGCCGCGGCGGCGCGCACCAACTGCTTCATCGGCGCGGTGTACTTCGAGAAGCCAATGGCCTCATCGACCAGCGCCCGGGCGTCGGCCTGGCCAAGCGGCTCGAAGTTGGAGATGAAGTTGTCGGGCTGGGACAGCTCCTGCTCGGTGAGCTTGTCGTAACCGCGGTGGATGGCCTCGTCGGGCCGCTGGAAGAGCCGCGTCTCGCAGTTCTCCACGTATTTCCGCGAGGGCTCGGCGAGGGTGGCGCCCGGGACGACGACGGATGCCGTGATGTCGTCCTCCATCTGGATCTTGTAGGCGGGGTGGTAGTCCTCGCGCAGCCCGAACACGCGCCACGCGCCATCCGCATCGTAGCCGATGCGCAGGTAGCTGGCGCTGAGCTTGCGGTTGTCGCACTTCAGCTCGTTGCCGGGGTTGCCGTTGATCAGGTCCACCGTGAAGTGGGCGCGCCAGTCATCGCCCCAGGCGGAGGCATAGTGCCGTTTCACCACGAAGACGATTTCCTTGAGATACTGCGGGATGGAGCGCAGCCAGGTGTTGTATTCCTCGGTGTACTCGCGCTCGGCCGGTGTCAGCAGCTTGATGACGGAACCGAGCGAGCGCTCGGGGCTGAGGATGGGGCGGGCGTCGGACCCGCGCTTGGCGGCGTCCCGGAAGCGCGTGGAGTAGTCGCGGTTGATCAGCGCGGCCACGCGGTCCATGTCTTGCTCGAAGTCGGCCACGAAGATCGGGCCGGGGAGGATGGCGTCGGAGATGGGTTTCGAGATCTCGGACTTGCCGCCGCCCGACACGGTGCACGGCTTGTGGCAGAGCGTGCCCTCGGCCACGGTGCCGACGAGGTGCCAGGCGCTGTGCGCCGGCGGCTGCTCGATGTGGACCTTGTAACCGGAGGGCCGCACGTAGGTGCGGCCGGCCATGAGCGGGATCCGCTGCGGCTGGCCGTCGCGCGTCCAGCTCACCGTCTGCGCGTTCAGGTCGAAGGCCACGTCCTCGGGCACGTAGAGGATGTCGGCGAACTCCCGGTCCACCGCGTAACCCTCGGGCTTCACCTCCATCTGGTGGGCGTACTGCGTGCACACCTCGGCAAAGGAATGGCCGCGTTGCTGCACATGGAGGTTGCCGGAAAATTCCTCGCCCAGGTCGTAGGCCGGGTAGACCAGCGCACCGCCGGCGTGCTCCTCCTCGGCCAGGCCGAAGAGGTTCGCCGAGTAGCTGATCTGGGTCTTCACCTCTTTCTTGCAGTAACCGTAGTAATTGTCGGCGATGAGCGTCACGACCACGCCCGCGGCGTCGCGCGCGCAGATCTTGAAGGCGGAGCCGCCGTTGTAGCGCTCGTCCTCGTTTTTCCAGCACATGCCGTCGCGCCGCTGGCGCGCCGTGGCCTGGTCATAATGGGGCAGGCCGAGATCCTTCTTCCGGCACGTGGTGAGGTGCGGGGCCAGGATCACGCAACCCGAGTGGCCGGTCCAGCCGGCGGGATGCAGGGCGGCGTCGTTTTCCGGCAGCGTCGGGTCGCCCGCGTTGCCGAAGATGCTCTCGACGAAATCGAGGTTGGAGACCAGCGCGCCGGGGACGAAGAACCGGACCTCCATGCGCTTCTCGACGCCGAAGCCGGGGACGGCGGGGACCACAAGCGGCCGCAGCAGGAGCGAGACGAAGCAGGTGGTGCCTTGGGCGTCCGTCGCCGTGTAGGGCAGGCGGGCGAGGTCGGCCGGCGGCCGCAGGGCCTGGGCGAGCAGGCGCACAAAGGCGACCGGGGGGACGCCCAGCTTGTCGTCCGGCACGGGCAGGCCACCCTCCACCACATGGAACACGCCCTGGGTGGTGCGGCGGTCGCTGGCCGGGTTGTGCAACACGCCGTTGCGCAGCCGGTAGCTTTTCAGCAGCGACGACTCGTGTTGGTCGCCGGCGCGCGGCAGGGACAGGGCCCGGGCCATGCCGGCCTCGTCGAGCGCGAAGGTCTGGCCCGGCAGGCGCGGCACCGCCTCGATGGCGCCAAAGGTGTGGTCGAGCCAGGCTTGGATGCGGCCGTCCACCGGGGCGGAGCGGGGCAGGCGGCGGGGCGCCAGCTCGGTCAACCGGTTCTGGATATGTTGCAGGAGCTCGGGGCGTTGATCGTGGTTCATGCGCGGCGGCCTAGAAAATCCCGGCACGGCCGGACCGGTTCAAGCGCATACCGTGCCACAAGCAAGTTTGCGCGATTTATGCCAACCTTTGCGCAGGGCCGTCTTGGCGCAGCGGGGCCGGGCCGGACCGGACCGCGACCACCTGATCCAGGCAGGCCGCCAGCTCGCTGAGCATGACGGGTTTACTCAGGTAGGCGCTGGCGCCGGCGGCGATACAGCGGTCCCGGTCGCCATTCATGGCCATGGCCGTGAGCGCAATGATGGGGATATGCGCCACTTGGGGGTCGGCGCGGATCCGGCGAATGGCTTCCAACCCGTCGACGCCCGGCATCTGCACATCCATGACGATGATATCCGGGCACAGGGCCGTGGCCATCTGCACCGCCTCCTCGCCTTGGGTGGCGAGCGAGGTCCGGTAACCCTGGGCCTGCAGGTAACCCAGCAGCATCTTCTGGTTCGCTTCGTTGTCTTCGGCCACCAACACATGGATCGCCCCGTTGGGCACCCGGGGACGGGCCGCCGGCGCCGGGACCTGACCCGGCGTCACCGCGATCGGCGGGTGGCTGAACCGGACCTGGGGCAAAAACACGCTGAACCGGCTGCCTTGCCCGGGCTCGCTGTCGAGGCTGAGCGTCCCGCCGTGCATCGCCACCATGCGGCGCACCAAGGCGAGACCGAGGCCGGTCCCCTCGTAGCGCCGGGCCAGCCGGCTGTCGATCTGCTCAAACGGCTGGAAGATGCGGTCGAAATCCGCCCGGGCGATGCCGATGCCGGTGTCCCACACGGTGAACCGCACCCCGCCGGCCACCGGGTCCGCGACGACCTCCAGGCCCACGCGGCCGCCCTCCGGCGTGAACTTCACCGCGTTGCTCAGGAGATTCACCAGGACCTGCTTCAACCGGCGGTGGTCCGCCTGGACGGTCTCCAGCGTGGGATCGACGGTGCAGGTCAGCTCCAGCTTCTTGCGCATCGCCTGCTCCCGCACGAAGCGCACGCTTGACTGCGCCGCGGGCTCGATCGGCACCTCCTCAACCTGCAGGTCCAGCTTCCCGGCCTCGATCTTGGAGAGGTCGAGGATGTCGTTGATCAGCGCCAGCAGGTGGCGGCCGCTTTCCTCGACAATCCCCATCATCTCGAGCTGCGACGCATTCAGCGGGCCGTGCAACTGGTCCCGCATGACCTCCGCCATGCCCAGTACCGCGTTCAGCGGCGTGCGCAGCTCGTGGCTCATCGCGGCCAGGAACTCGTCCTTCAGCCGGGCGGCCCGCGACAGGTCCGCGTTGGCCAGCTCGGTGGCATCGCGCGCCGCGCGTAGGCTGTGCTCGGCCTCCTGCTGGCGGGTGACATCCTCCTGGACGCCGATGTAGTGGGTCAGCAAACCGGTGGGATCGCGCACCGGCGCCACCGTCAGCTGGTTCCAGAAGCTGGTGCCGTCCTTGCGGTAGTTCTTGATCGTGACGTTGACCGGCTGACCCGTGCGGATGGCATCGCGCAAGGCGCCGACGGTTTCCGTGTCGGTGTCGTCGCCCTGGAGAAACTTGCAGTTCCGACCCATCACCTCGTCGGCCTGATAGCCGGTGAGGCGCTCGAACGCCGGGTTGCAGTAGATGATGGGCCAGTTCGGCTGCAGGGCGTCCGCGATCACGATGCCATTGGCCGCCGCGTTGAGCGCGCGGTTGTGCACCTGGAGCGCCTGCTGCATGCGGCGCTGCTCTTCCACCCGTTCGTTCAGGGCCTGCACCGTCTTGGAGAGCGTCTCGGTCCGCTCGCGCACCTTCTCCTCCAGCGCGACCTGCACCCGCTGGCGCTCCCGATCCAGCCAGTGGCGCGCGAAGATCCGGTTGATCTGCGAAGTGACCTGCGGGATCAGGCCCAGCATCGGCTCGTCCGGCGCATGCCGCCGGATGGAAAACAACTCGATGACCGCCATGCCGCCCACGCTCGGCGTGACCGGGAAGGCGTAACCGCACACCAGCCCGCAGGCCTGCGCCGCCTCCGCGCGGGGAAAATTGCATTCATCCGCCAGCGAGGTCAGCAGCAGCGGCTCACCGCGCGCCATGACCTGGCCCGGCAAACCGGCGCCCCGCCGCAGGGTCAGCTCCCCGGTGCGCGCCTGGAAGGTCCGGCAGCGGCCCGGGTTGGCCTCGTACCACAGTCCCAGGGGCACCAGCGTATCCGTGCCGGGTTCGTTCACGTACACGTGGCCCAGCTCCCAGCCGCCGAACTCCCCGAGCTGCTGCAGGACGGAGGCCACCGCCGAGGTGAGCGTGGCGCTGGAATTGGCGGCGGAGGTGATCGCCGCCAGCAGCGCGAGTTCCGCCTGCCGGTCGTACAGGGCCCGCGTGCCCTGCTCGGCCAGTTGCTCGGCCTGCTCGCGGCTGAGCCGTTCCCGCTCCAGCTGCCGGCGCAACAGGGCGATCTCCTCCCGCAGCAACTCCCCCTCGGCACTCATGCGCCCCCCGCTGGCGCGAACCGGATGCGGAGCTCGCACTGCGGGTCGCCGCGGTGCATGCACTGGGTGTGGTCGATTGTGGCGCTCTCGCCAAAGTGGTCCGCCGCGCCGAGCAAAAGGCCCTCGGCGAAGCTGCACATCTTCCGTTTCGACCGGTAATGCATCACCAGCACCTCCGGCGAGGAGGTGTCGAAGTCAAAGTTGGGGACGTCGGCGCCGGGATACATCTTGCGCACCTCGGGATGGATCACGCTGTTCAGCGTCAGCACAAAGCTTCGCGCGTCGGTGTGCGGCGTGAACACCCGGGCGTAATGCTGGGCCAGCAGCGGGATCGCCCCGCGCCCGAACCACCGCACGATGTCGTTCGGTGGGAGGCCGAGCTGGCGCGAGGCGGCGCCGACGATCTTGAACAATTCCGCGTCCTCATAGCTCCCGAGCGAGGTGTACGCGCCCTGCAGCCCCGCCTCGGTCAACAGCGCGTCCCAGGTTTTTTCGCCGTATTGCTGGGCGACCACCTGGTGGAGGAGATGGAATACGATGCCTTTCATGGGAAAATGCGGGGCTGGCACCAGTGGATGCCGTGAGTCCAGCCCGTGGTCAACGACCCAAACCCCGCCCGCTTGAGGGGAAAATTACGGCCGGGGCCAAGACCCGGTTGTCTTTGGCCCCGCGGGCGGTAGCGTCCCCGCCATGCAAGCCGCCCTCCTTCGCGCCACGAATGAACCCGTCACCGTGCAACCGGCCCCCGATCCGGTCCCCGCCGCCGGCCAGGCCGTGGTCCGGCTCCGCGCCGCCGCCCTCAACCACCGCGACCTGTGGATCCAGCTCGGCCAGTATGCCGGCATCAAGCTGCCGCTGATTCCCGGTTCCGATGGCGCGGGGGTGGTGACGGCTGTCGGCGCCCCCGGCGACGACGCCTGGTCCGGCCGCGAGGTCATCATCAATCCCTCCCTCGACTGGGGCGACGACCCGCGTACGCAGGGCCCGGGTTTCCGCATCCTCGGCCTGCCCGACGCCGGCACCTTCGCGGAACAGATCGCCATCCCGGTGGCCAACCTCGCCTCCAAGCCCGCCCACCTCACCTGGGAGCAGGCGGCCGCCCTGCCGCTCGCCGGGCTCACGGCCTGGCGCGCGCTGTTCACCCGCGCCGGCCTGCAGTCCGGCGAAAAAATCCTCATCACCGGCATCGGTGGCGGCGCCGCCCTGTTCGCGCTGCAGTTCGCCGTGGCGGCCGGCGCCCAGGTGTGGGTCACGTCCAGCTCGCCCGAAAAAATCGCCCGGGCCCAAACCCTGGGCGCGGCCGGCGGGGTCAATTACCGGGACACCGACTGGCCCGCGACTCTCACCCGCGCGGCGGGAGGGCCGTTCGACGTCGTCCTCGACAGCGCCGGCGGCGCGGGCTTCGGGCCGCTGATCGAGCTCGTGCGGCCCGGCGGCCGCCTCGTCTTCTTCGGCGCGACCACGGGCCAACCCCCGGGGCTCGACCTCCGCAAATGTTTCTTCCGCCAGCTCACCCTGCTCGGCACCACCATGGGCTCGCCGGCTGACTTCGCGGGCATGACGGCGTTCGTGGCGCGACACCGGATCGTGCCCGTCGTCGACCGCGTGTTTCCCCTGGCGGAGACGGACCAGGCCCTCCGCCACATGGCCGCGGGGGCGCAGTTCGGCAAGATCGTGCTCGCTACGGGATGAGGAGCAGCAGCAGGACCACCCGGGCCGTCCATGCGCCCGTCCGCAGCCAGTTGCTGAGCACGAGCCGGCGGTGGGTCGCGGCCTCATAACCCGCCGCCAGCCGGCGATGCCGCGGCACCTGCAGGGCCGCCGTGGATATCCAGGCGACGGCCAGCAGGACGAGGGAGCCGAGGAAGACCGGGCCGCGCAGGCCCCCCAGCCAGAGGGCCGCAGCCGTCCCCAGCTCGGCCAGCATCAGCGGCAGGACCACGAGGCTGATGCGCGTGGCATAACGCCGGTGATAGGCGACGAATTCGGCCGGCGCCACCGCCCCAAACAAGGGGTACACGGCCAGCTGCACCACCCAGAGCACCCCCGCCATGGCCGCCGTGAAGGCCAGGTGGGCGGGGAGGAGGGCAGCGGGATCAGGCATCCCGCTGGTACGCTTGCCCCGCCCGGCCGGGCGCATGGAAAAGTGGCCGGCCTTTGCAATCCAGTCCGGCTTGTTCGCGGCCCGTCCTCCGCTTTTCTCCGCGGGAACCAAAACATCCATGAGCCAACCCGCCCCCTCTCTCGATCACTACCTCTCCACCCTGGGCGCACCCGGGCGTGAGGCCCCGCCCAGCGTCCACCTCGAGCGCGGCGCCGCCTGCGTGCAGCCCGCCGATCTGGCGCGCCTCCGGCGCATGCTGCCGGCCCTCCGCTCCAAGACCGCGCGGATCACCGATTCCACCGTCCTGCCGCGGCGCCTGGCCATCCTGATGCAATTCGTGGCCGAATCATCCCCCGCGGAGGACTCGCCGGTCCTGCGTGAGGCCGCCTTCGCCCTCTTCTACTTTCTCAAGGGCTACGACCTGATCCCCGACACCGTGCCGGAGATCGGCCTGCTCGATGACGCGCTGCTGGTGGAGACCGTCTTCCGGCGCCATGCCCCCGAACTGCGGGCCCACTGGGCCGCCCGGGGCCGGGTCTGGGCGGAAAACATCTGAGACACCTTTCATGACCTATATATCTCTCTTCCCCTTCGCCGACTACTGGTGGTTCTACGGCCTGTTCACGCTCTTTGTGCTGGGCATGCTGGCCCTCGACCTCGGCGTCTTCCACCGCGACGCCCACGTGGTGGGTTTCAAGGAGGCCCTCGGCTGGAGCGTGTTCTGGATCAGCCTCGCGCTGGTCTTCGGCTACGGGCTCTACCAGTACGGACTGTATAAGTTCCCGCTCGATCCCCGCCTGGCCGGCCTCGACCACGCCGCGCTCGCGCGCCAGACCGGACTCGAATACCTGACCGGCTTCGTCGTCGAGAAATCCCTGTCGGTGGACAACATCTTCGTGTTCGTGGTGATCTTCACCTACTTCGGCGTGCCCGCGAAGTACCAGCACCGGGTCCTCTTCTACGGCATCCTCGGCGCCCTGATCTTCCGGATCATCTTCATCAGCCTCGGCGCGGCGCTGATGCAGTTCCACTGGGTCATCTGGCTCTTCGGCGGTTTCCTCATCCTGACCGGCCTGAAGATCCTCTTCGCCCCGGAAAAACCCATGGATCCCGAGAAGAACCCGGTGATCCGGCTCCTCCGCAAACTGGTCCCGGTGACGCCGAACCTGCACGGGCAGAGCTTCCTGACCAAGATTGACGGGGTCTGGCACGCGACCCCGCTCTTCGTGTGTCTGGTCTTCATGGAGCTGACCGACATCGTCTTCGCGGTCGACTCGGTGCCGGCGATCTTCGCCCTGACGAAGGAGCCGCTGATCGTTTTCACGTCGAATGTCTTCGCGATCCTCGGCCTGCGGGCGCTGTTCTTCCTGCTCGCGGGGGTGATGCACAAGTTCCGCTTCCTCAAGTACGGCCTCGGCCTGATCCTGGTCTTCGTCGGCCTGAAGATGGTGTGGCTGAACGAGGCCTTCGGCGGCAAGTTCCCGATCACCTGGTCGCTGGGCATCATCGGCGCGCTCCTGACCGCCTCCATCGTGGCCTCCCTGGCCATCCCGGTCCGGTCCGCCCCCGCGAAAAGCTGAGCCGGCATGGTCGCACTCGCCCACCGTCTGGTCGCCCACCGGGTTTTCCAAGGGTTCATCATTGGCGTCATCCTCCTCGCCGGCGTGCTGGCCGGCGTGGAGACGGATCCCGCGTTGGTGACCGCATGGTCGCCGTGGCTGCACTGGCTCAACCGGGCGATCCTCGCGGTCTTCACGTTGGAAATCCTGCTCAAGCTCACCGCCTGCGGGCGCGAGCCGCGGCGGTATTTTGCCGACGGCTGGAATGTGTTCGACTGCCTGATCGTCGCGCTCTGCTTCCTGCCCGCCGCCGGGCCCTTCGCCGCCGTGCTGCGCCTGTCCCGGGTGCTCCGTCTGCTCCGGCTGGTGAGTGCGCTGCCGAAGCTCCAGCTGCTCGTCGGCGCCCTGTTGAAGAGCCTGTCGGCGATGGGTTACGTTTCGCTCCTGCTGGCCCTGATGTTTTATGTGTACGCCGTCGCCGGCGTCCACCTGTTTGGCCAGGCCGACCCGGCGGATTTCGGTTCGCTGCCCGCGGCCTTGTTCACCCTTTTCCGCGTGGTCACGCTCGACAACTGGGGGGATGCGTTTGAGCGCGTCGCGACGGCCGTGCCTGGCCTCGTGGTGACGTTGTACTTCGTCACCTTCATCGTGCTCGGCACGATGATCATCCTGAATCTCTTCATCGGCATCGTCATGAACAGCATGGCGGAGATGCATCGGGAGCTGGAGGAGAATCGGGCACCGGCCGCACCGGCCGCCACCGTGACGGCGGCCCTGGACGCGGTGGAGACCCAGCTGGCTGCCTTGCAGCGTCAGGTGCGGGCGGCCCGCGTTGACGCGGGGCGTTTGGTCCCACCCACGCCGGGCGCAACCGACTGAGTCCCCTGCACCCGCCCGCTCCCGATGACCCTGCTCGACGCCGTCCAAGCCAACCTGCTCTCGCCCGCGGTGCTGTTTTTCGCGCTGGGGGTCTTCGCCGCCGTCGTGCGCAGCGACCTGCGTTTTCCCGAGCCGCTCTATGCGGGTCTGACGATCTACCTGCTCGTGGCCATCGGCTTCAAGGGCGGCGTCGCCCTCGCCGAGGCCGGACTCGCCCGCGTCTGGCTGCCGGCGCTCGCGGCGATGGCCCTGGGCGCCCTGATTCCCTTCTGGACGTACCCGGTGCTGCGCCGGGTCGGCCGGCTGGCCGCGGTCGATGCCGCGGCCATCGCCGCGCACTATGGCTCGGTGAGCGCCGTCACGTTCATTGCCGCCACCAACTACCTGCAGGCCGTCGGCCAACCCTACGAAAGTTACGCCAGCGCCTTCCTGGCGGTGATGGAATCCCCCGCCATCCTCGTCGGCGTCGTGCTGGGCCGGCTCGCCAGCCCACGCGCCGCCGGGGTGGCCCCCAGCCCCGGAGGGGACGCCTCGCTCCGCGCCGTCGTGCACGAGGCGCTCTGCGGCCGCAGCGTGCTGCTGCTGGTCGGTTCACTCGTGGTGGGCGTGCTCTGCGGCCCGGCGGGCATGGCCAAGGTCGAACCGTTTTTCGTCACCCCTTTCCAGGGGGTGCTCGCGTTGTTTTTGCTGGAGATGGGCCTGGTCGCCGGCCGGCGCTTGGGTGATCTCCGCAAGGTCGGGGCCTTCCTGCTGGCGTTCGGCATGCTGGTGCCCCTCGTCAACGGTGCGCTCGGCGTGTGGGTGGGGCAGGCGACCGGGCTCGGGCTGGGTGGCGCCACGCTGCTCGGGGTGCTGGCAGCCAGCGCCTCCTACATCGCCGCGCCCGCGGCGATCCGCGTCTCGCTCCCCGATGCGAATCCCACGCTCTACCTCACGGCCTCACTGGCCATCACCTTCCCGTTCAACCTCACCCTGGGCATACCCTACTGTCATGCCCTGGCGCGCTGGCTGTACGCCTGACCCATGCAAACCCACGCGATGAAGCTCCTCACCATCGTCTGCGAGGCCCACGCCCGCGGGCCCGTGCTCGATCTGCTGCGCTCGGCCGGGGCGCACGGCTGGACCCTGTTTCCCGTCGAGGGCGAAGGCGCCGGCGGCGGCCGGCCGGCCGACATCCCCGAGTTCACCAACCTGCAGATCCAGGTCGTCGTGCGCGCCGACGTCGCCGACGTCCTGCTGGATCGTCTCGGCGCGGAATTCTTCCCGCGCTACGCCATGATCGCCTTCGCCGCCGACGTGCAGGTGCTCCGCGGCGACAAGTTCTAGCCGCGCACCCACTGGATCAGCGACTGCACCAGCGCCGTCGCGGCCTCACCGAGGAAGATGAAGAAAAACACCCCGCCCACAAAGACCACGTAGCCGGCCAGGATGAAGAAGCCGTCGCGCTCCAGCAGCCCGGCGGCGAGCAGCAGGATCGTCCAGGCGGGAAAACTGTTGCTGAACGGGATCGGCAGCGGGAGCAGGAGCGCCAGGGCCGCGAGCAGCATCAGCAGCGCGTGCAACTGGGCCAGCAGCGGCGTGTCGATCAGGAACGTGAGCCGCGGCCGGAGGAATTTCTCGAGGAAACGCAGCAGCTTCTCGGACACGCCGAACACTTTGCCGATGAACCCCGCCGGCAGTTCCTTGCGCTGGAGTTTCTTGGACAGCAACGGCCGCTGCCCGAGGGAAAGCCGCAGGGCGATCAGCGCGATCGCCAGGCCGAACGGCGTGGAGAGGCCCGGCAGCGGGATCGGGGTGATGAACGGGATCGAGAGCACCAGCACCAGCAGCAGGTAGGCGCGCCCGCCCAGCGTCTGGATGACCTCGCGGAGCGTGACCGCCCGTTCGCCGGCGCGGAGGCGCAACTCCGCCAGTTCCTCGGAGAGCTTGCGGGGCGCGAGGCGGTTGACCGGGCGGAGGCGGATTTTCATGTGCCCCGCCTGTTGCCGTAGAGCTCGATGTGCAGCCGCGGGGCGTAACGATAGCCGCGCGCCTTGCAGACCTCGCCCAGCCAGCCGGCGCGCGACCGCAGGGCCTCGATCGTCACTCCCTCCGGCATGAGCAACACCTTGCTGGGCGGGATGGCCGTGTCGGTCTCGCGCAACATCCCCTCGAGCTCCGTCACATCCGCCTCGCTGCTCACCACGAATTTCAACTGGTAGTCCTGGCACGCCATCCACGCCGTCACCACGGCGGGCTGCCAGCGCAGCTCCTCGTGTTTCCGCCGCCAGGTGTCATCGAGCCGGGCATCGGGGGCGGAGTGCTTGAGCTTGGGACTGATCGACGCCAGGTCGCAGGCGATGCCGCGCGGCAGGATCGTGCCGGCGGTCTCGATCGTGATATGATAGCCCCTTTCCTGCAGCTGGAAGGCCAGCTCATGGATGCCCGGCGCCACCATCGGCTCGCCGCCGGTCAGCACCACGTGTTTCGCCGGATGCCGCGTCACCTCGGCGAGGATCGCTTCCACTTCCATCGGCGTGCCCTCCGGCTGCCACGACGCATAGGGCGTGTCACACCAGTTGCAGCGCAGGTTGCACCCGCTGGTGCGCACAAAGACCGACGGCACGCCCATCAGCTCGCCCTCACCCTGCAGGGAATAGAAGATTTCGGAGATCAGCATGTGCTGGGTAAAGTTTCTCTCATCTAGGTCCGATAGGGCGCAGAGGGCCTATGTTTTTCCCGGCCCCGCGGGCAACGGCGGCGTGGCCTCATACTCCGTGGGATCCACCAGCCCCGCCTGCTGGAAGGCCTCGCGGCGTTCGACGCACGTGCCGCACTTGCCGCAGTGGATCTCGCCGCCCTTGTAGCACGACCAGGTGCGCCCGAAATCCACGCCCAGCCGCGCGCCCTCGGCGGCGATCTGCCCCTTGGTCAGCGCGATGAAGGGCCGGAGCAGCTGGATGCCGGCATAGGTGCCGCACCGCAGGGCCTCGCCCATCGCCGCCATGAAATTCTCGCGGCAATCCGGATAGATCGTGTGGTCCCCCGTGTGCGCCGCGATCACGAGACCCTCCGCCTCGGCGCTCTCGGCAAAACCCGCGGCCGCCGCCAGCATGATCCCGTTCCGGAACGGCACCACCGTGCGCTTCATGTTGTCGTCCGCATAGTGCCCCTCCGGGATGTCGCCGCCGGACTGCAGCAGGTCCGACGCGAACAGCTGCCCGATGAAGTCCAGCCGGATGATCCGGTGCGGCACGCCGAGGATCCGGGCCTGCTCGGCGGCGAGCGGGATCTCCCGGTGGTTGTGCTTGGACCCGTAGTCGAAGCTCAGCGCCGCCCGGACGTCATGGTGCGCCCGCGCCCAATGGAGCGCGGCCACCGAATCCATCCCGCCGGAACACAAGACGACGACTTTCATGGATAAACTTTGGCCACAAAAGGCGCAAAAGGCACAGAAATAAAAACCGCCTTCCCCTGCGCCCACGGGATTCCGGGTTGGCTTGGCCGCTTTTTGCGCCTTTTGTACCCCTTGTGGCCCCGCCCCTCATCTTCGCCCACCGCGGCGCCTCGGCCGAGTTGCCGGAGAACACCCTCGCCGCCTTCCGCCGGGCGATCGCCTTGGAGGCCGACGGCATCGAGCTCGACGTGCAGGTCACCCGGGACGGGGTGCCGGTGGTCTTCCACGACACCTCGTTGCGCCGCCTCACCGGCACCCCGGGCCACCCCGCCCGCAAAACTTGGGCGGAACTGCGCCGCCTCACGATCCACGGCCGCGAGCCCATCCCACGGCTGGCCGACGTGCTCCGCCTCACCCGCGGGCTGGTGGTCGTCCAAATCGAGCTAAAATCCGGTCCGGTCGCCCCGGTTATCCGGGCCATCCGGTCCGCCCGTGCGGAGCAATGGGTGATCCTGGCCTCCTTCCACGCCCGGCTGGTGGCCGAGGCACGGACCCTCGCCCCCGCCATCCCGCGCATGCTGATCTCCGAGGGCCGGTCCGCCCCGGCCACCCTCGTCCGCCACCTCGCCGCGTGTGGGGCGGGCGGGCTCAGCGTCAGCCACCGGGCCATCCGGTCCGCCGCGTGGGTCGGCCATTTTCATGCCCGCGGTTACGCCGTCTGGTCCTGGACCGTGAACGATCCCGCCCTGGCGGCCCGGCTGGCCGGGTGGGGGGTAGACGCCCTGCTCGGCGACGATCCGGCCTTGCTGAAAAGCGCGGTTTAGTACTCTTTGGGGACAGTTCCCATCGTCCGTAGGCGGACACCTTTGATGACCATTGTTCACGATCCCCAATGCGCTGATTACGGCTCCTCGATGCGCCCCGAGCAGCCGGCCCGGATCCTCCGCAGTCACGCCCACCTTCAGGCCGCCCATCCCACCTGGACCTGGCGCCTCCCGACCCCCGCGCCCGAGGAGATCCTCGCCTTGGCCCATCCCCCGGCCCTGCTGCAACGCCTCGGCCACGGCCCCGACCTCGACGAGGACACCCCGTATTTCCCCGGCATCCGTGAACACGCCTGTCGCGCCGCCGGCGCGGCCCTGAAGGCGGCACAGCTCGCCCAATCCGGGGAAAAGGCCTTTTCGCTGATGCGCCCCCCGGGCCACCACGCCACGCGCACGCAGGCCATGGGGTTTTGTTACCTCAATTCGATCGCCATCGCCGCCCTCCACGTCGCGGCCGCGGGCGCCAAGGTCGCCGTCTGGGACTTCGATGCCCACCACGGCAACGGCACCGAGGACATCCTCCGCGGCCGCCCCGGCCTCTTTTTCGCCTCGGTGCACCAATATCCCGGCTACCCGGGCACCGGCACCGCCTCGGCCGGCAACATCGCCAACTTCCCCGTCGCGCCCCACACCCCGCGCGAGCAACACCTCGCCGTCCTCGCCCGGTCCTGGGAAACAGTCCAGGCCTTCCAGCCCGACCTGGTGCTCGTCTCCGCCGGCTTCGACGCCTACGTCGGCGACCCGATCACGCAAATGAGCCTCGAGACCGCGGATTTTGCCGAACTCGGCCACTGGCTCCGCCAGGGCGGCCGCCCCGCCGCCGCCATCCTCGAGGGCGGTTATAGCGCCGACCTGCCTCAATTGATTGACGCCTTCCTTTCCGCTTGGAACCTAGAACCCTGATCCCCCTTTGAACGCCCAACCGCACTACCAGTTCATCAACCAGCCTGCGCAACTCCCGCCGCTCCTCGCGGCGATCGACCGCTCCGTCGAGATCGCGATCGATACCGAGGCCGACAACCTCTTCCGCTACAAGACGCGCGTCTGCCTCCTCCAGATCCTCGCCGGCGGCGAGATCTTCCTCGTGGACCTGCTGGCCGACCTGCCGCTCGACGATCTCTGGGCCCGCCTCGCCACCAAGCCCCTCATCATGCACGGCAGCGACTACGACCTGCGCCTGCTGCACGGGCTCTGTGCCTTCCGGCCGCTGAGCCTCTTCGACACCATGTTCGCCGCCCAGCTGCTCAGCATCCCGCGCTTCGGCCTCGCCGCCCTGCTCGAGCAGAATTTCGGCGTGAAACTCGACAAGGACCACCAGAAGGCCAACTGGTCCCAGCGCCCGCTTGACCGCGACATGCTCGATTACGCCGCGCTCGACGTCCACTACCTGCTCCCCCTGCGCGACCGCCTCCGTGACGAGTTGGTCCGCCTCGGCCGCCTCGAGTGGTTCGAGCAGAAATGCCGCTGGCAGATCGAGGTCGCCCGCGACGGCTTTGCCCCGCCCGACGAGAACGACTGGCGCATCGGCGGCGCCGAGAAACTCCGCGGCCGCGGCCTGGCCATTCTCCACGCCCTCTGGCACTGGCGCGAGAGCTGGGCCGAGAAACTCAACACGCCCCCCTTCAAGGTCACCGGCAACGAGCTGCTCATGCGCCTGTCCCGCGCCGCTGAGGAGGGCGCGTCGCCCGGCGAACTGCTGCAGGTGCACCTCGGCCGCCGCCACGACCGCCTGGCCCCGTCCCTCGAGACCGCGATCCGTCGCGGTTTTGAGACGGACCCCCGCACGCTGCCCCGCCGCGAGCGCCGCCGCGACTTCGTGCCCATGACGCCGGAGGAACTCTCCCGCCAGGACCGCATCAAGGCCATCCGCGACCGCCTCGCCGCCGGCCTCACACTCGACCCGACCCTCATCGCCACCCGCACGCAGCTCGCCCTGCTGGCCCGCGACCCCGCCGGGGCCGGCAACGTCCTCCTCCCCTGGCAGGCCCAGCTCCTCACCGCCGACCCGGCCTGGAATTCCTGACTGTAGCGGCGGTCTATGCCCGCCGTTTCCTTCTTGTCCGCCTCCGCCAACATCGCCCGCCACCTCCCGCTGATGGCGACCCGCCAGCCGGACCACCCGGCGATCAAGGTCCCCCGCGGCCGGACCGGTGACGGCCGGATCGACTACCTCGCCCTCTCGTTCCGCGAGCTCGACACCGAGGTGGACGCTTGGGTGGCCCGCCTGCAGGGGCACGGCGTCCAAACCGGCGACCGCGTGCTGGTCATGGTCCGGCAGGGCCTGCCGCTCATCGCCGCCGCCTTCGCCCTCTTCAAGCTCGGCGCCGTGCCCGTGATCATTGACCCCGGCATGGGCCGGAAAAACTTCCTCGCCTGCGTCACCCGTTCCCGCCCGCGCGTCCTCCTCGGCATCCCGCTCGCCCAACTCCTGAGCCACGTTTTCCGCGCCGCCTTCAAATCCGTGGAAATCCGCGTGTGGGTGAGCGGCTCGCCCACCGCCCGCGCCGGCCGGGGAGCTCAAAACTCAAAGCTCAAATTTGAAATGGTGAGCAGCCGCGCGGCCGATTTGGCCGCGGTGCTGTTCACCAGCGGTTCCACCGGCGAACCCAAGGGCGTGTGCTACGAGCACGGCATGTTCGACGCCCAGGTGCGGCTGGTGCGCGACACCTACGGCATCCAGCCCGGCGAGGTGGACCTCCCGATGCTGCCCATCTTCGCCCTCTTCAATCCCGCGCTCGGCATGACCACCATCGTGCCCGAAATCGACCCCGCCCGCCCGGCCACGGTCGATCCGGCGAAGATCGTGCAGGCGATCCAGCAGGAGGGCGTCACCAATTCCTTCGGCTCCCCCACGCTCTGGCGGAAAATCAGCCGGCACTGCCGCGAAAAAAACGAACCCCTCCCCACGCTGCGCCGCGTCCTCATGGCCGGCGCCCCCGTCCCGCCGGCCCTCTTCGCCGACCTGCAGGTTTTGCTGCCGAACGGCACCGCCCACAGCCCGTACGGAGCCACCGAGGCTCTGCCGCTGGCCACCATCTCCGGTCCGGAAGTTGTGGGGGCAGGGCAGGGATCGGATTCACTTGGTACGTCCGCCGCAACCGCGGCGGGCGCCGGCACCTGCGTCGGCCGGCCGGTGGCGGAAATCCAGATCCGCATCATCCCGATCACCGACGGCCCGATCGTGTCACTCACCGACACCCGCGTCCTCCCGCCCGGCGAGATCGGCGAGATCATCGCCTCGGGCCCCGTGGTGACCCAAACCTACGACCAGCTGCCCGCCGCGACCACGCTGGCCAAAATCCAAACGCCAAACAACCAAAGCCAAACAAATGGCAAAACCGCCGGAACGCCGGATTCCTTTGCTGTGTCCGCGCCGGCCGGCGCGGCGTGGCATCGGCTGGGCGACCTCGGCTACCTCGACACCGCCGGCCGCCTCTGGTTCTGCGGCCGCAAGGCTGAGCGGGTGCTGACGGCCGACGGCCCGCTCTACACCGAACAGGTGGAACCGATCTTCGGCGCCCACCCGGACGTGGCCCGCGTCGCCCTGATCGGCGCCGGCCACGACCGCCGCCGGCCGGCCATTGTCGTTGAGCCGCGTTCGCGCGACGTCATCGCCACGCCCTCCCTCCGCCGCAAGCTCGTGCGCGAGCTCCGCGCCCTCGGCGCCCCACATCCGCACACGGACCGCATCCGCCTGGCCTACCTTCACCCGCACCTGCCCGTCGACGTCCGCCACAACGCCAAGATCCACCGCCTCACCCTCGCACGCTGGGCCGTCGACCAGCAGGGCTACGAAATGGATAAACGCGAGGTCCCCGTCTCCGCCCTGAAACGCTGAGTTGATTCACTGCGGATAGAGGCCGAGCCGGCTTGGGTTGGATCCGATCCCATCCGTTTCATCCGTGTCATCCGCGGTAAAAAAGGTTTTCTTTCCCGTCGTGTTCATCGTCCGCAAAAACTTTCCCGTCTTCGTCACCGGCGCCAGCGGCTTCATCGGGGGCCAGCTCGCCCGTCGTCTGCTGGCCGACGGCCGACGGGTGCGCGTGTTGTCCCGCCGGCCGCTGCCGGAACTGGAAACGCTCGGCGCCGAGGTCATCCCGGGCGATCTGCACGACCGGCACGCACTCGAGCGCGGCTGCCGCTCGGCCGAGACCGTCTTCCACGTCGCCGGCCGCGTCGGCGTGTGGGGCCCACCGGAGGATTTTTTCCGCGTCAATGTCGAGGGCACGCGCAACCTGCTCGTGGCCTGTCGCGAGGCCAAGGTCCCGCGCCTCGTCTACACCAGCTCGCCCAGCGTGGTGTATAACGGCGGCGACCTGCGCCACGTCAACGAGTCCGCCCCGCTCTGCACGCAGGCGCCGTGCGCCTACCCGACGAGCAAGGCCACCGCCGAGCGCGAGGTGCTCGCCGCCCACGGGCCCGAACTCGCCACGATCGCTTTGCGCCCGCACCTGGTGTGGGGGCCCGGCGACAAGAATGTCGTCCCCCGGATCCTCACCCTCGCCCGCGCCGGCAAGCTGAAGATCATCGGCCCCGGCCGAAACCGCGTGGACATCACCCCCATCAACAACGTCGTCGACGCCCACCTGCTGGCGGAAGGCGCGCTGCTCACGGGCAGCAGGGCGCCCTTTGGCTCAGCTGGAGCCGTGGCAACCCCGCCGCAGGCGGGCAACTCCTCAGCCAGCCGCCCGCCCCACCACCCCGGCGGCCGCGCTTACTTCATCACCAACGGCGAACCCGTGGTCCTCTGGGACTGGATCAACGAGGTGCTGCGCGGGGTGGGCATCCCGGAAATCAAATCCCACGTTCCGCTGCCCGTCGCCTACGCCGCCGGGGCCGCGCTCGAAACCGTCTGGCGGCTCACCGGCCGCGCGGGCGAGCCGCCCATGACGCGCTTCGTCGCCAAGGAAATGGCCACCGACCACTGGTTCGACATCAGTGCCGCCCGCCGCGACCTCGGCTACCACCCGCTCGTCAGTGTCACCCAGGCCACCGCCGAGCTGATCGAGCACTACAAGGCCGGAAACCCTTTCTGAGTGAGTTAAAACGCCTGATCGGCGGCCAGCTCGATGGCGCCACACGTGAGGACGGAGTGGCGCGAGCCCGTCGACCGGCTCAAGGCCTTGAGCTCTCCGCGCGGGCAAGCTCGCCGCCCAAACCAGAGCCGTTCACCCGTTCCGCTGCCGCACCGCCTCGAACAGCGTGATGATCGTCGCCATGGCCACGTTCAGCGAGTCGGCCTGGCCGGCCATCGGGATGCGGACGAGGACGTCGGCCCCCTTCATCCAGAATTCGCTCAGGCCGTACTGCTCGCTGCCCATGACGATCGCCAACGGTCCGCGCAGATCGGTGCTCGTGTAGATATTGTCCGTGTGCGGCGTCGTCGCCGCGGTGCGGATGCCTTTCGCCTTCAGCCAGGCATGCACAGTCACGCTGTCGGCCACATAAACCGGCACCGAGAACAGCACCCCCGTCGAGGCGCGGACGACATTCGGGTTGAACAGGTCCGTCACCGGGTCGCACACGATCACGGCATCGCACCCCGCCGCATCGGCGCTGCGCAGGATCGTGCCCAGATTGCCCGGTTTCTCGATGGATTCGACCACGAGGAGGAAGGGGGCGGGTTTCAGGACCAGATCCTCCAGCTGGCGTTTCCACTGCGGGGCCACGGCCAGCAGACCGTCCGGCCGCTCCCGGTAGGCCACCTTGGCGAAGGCGTCCTTCGACAGTTCAAACAGCTGCGCCCCGGCCTGCCGGGCCTGCTCGATGAGCGCCGGCTCGTTTTCACCCAGGAACCACTCGGGACAGAAATAAAATTCCTGCGGGCGGACGCCCTTCTCCAAGGCCCGGCGGATCTCGCGGTAGCCCTCCACCAGGAACAGACCCGCGGCGTCGCGCTCCCGCCGCTCGCGCAGCTTCACGAGCTGCTTCACGCGCGGATTCTGGAGACTGGTGATCTTTTCGGGACTCACGGTGTAAAATTTACCACAGGGGCACAGAGAGCACGGAGAATTGGGACTAGGCAATTACCTAAAACTCTGTGTTCTCTGTGCCTCCGTGGTTAAAAAGAAAAAGTTCAACGATCATCCCTTCCCCTACCGCACCGAGCTGGAACTGGAGATCTCCACCCTGACCAACCTCGGCGTCGGCCTCGGCCGGGTACAGGTCGGCGAGGGTAAATGGGTCGTCATGGTGCCTTTCACCCTGCCGGGCGAAAAGGTGAAGGTCCGCGTGTACCGCAACCACAAGAACTTCTCCGAGGCCGACCTGCTGGCCGTGCTCACCCCGTCGCCCCACCGGATCGACCCCCGGTGCCCGCTGTTCGGCCGCTGCGGCGGCTGCCAGTACCAGCACCTCACCTACGCCGAGCAGCTCAAGTGGAAGCGCCAGCAGGTCGAGGAACTCCTGAAATACATGGCCGGGGTGGAGTTCGCCGTGAACCCGGTCATCGGTTCGCCGCGTGAGTTCGGCTACCGCTCGAAGCTCACGCCGCACTTTTCCGCGCAGGCACGCCGGCGGGAAGGGGCCACTGACCAGGATCCTGTCACCAGCGAAAGCCACCCCATCGGCTTTTTGAAGCAAAGCTCCCGGTTCGAGCTCGTCGACGTGCCGCATTGCGACATCGCGACGCCGGAGATCAACGCGAAGCTGCCGGAGGTCCGAGCCAAGACCCACGCGCGTCTCGCCGCCGGGGAATACAAGCGCGACTCGACCCTGCTCCTGCGCCACGCGCAGGAAGGCGTGATCACGGACTATGATGCGGTGATTCACGAAAAGATCGGCGACCTCCGCCTCCATTTCCTCGCCCGCGATTTCTTCCAGAACAACCCCTTCATCCTGCCCGCCTTCACCGGCTACGTGCGCGAGCAGGCCGCCGGCAGCGGCGCGCGGTTCCTCGTCGACGCCTACTGCGGCAGCGGCCTCTTCGCCCTCAGCTGCGCGCCGGCCTTCGAGCGCGTCTCGGGCATCGAGCTGAGCGAGACCTCCATCAAGTTCGCCACGGAGAACGCCGCGGCCAACGGCATCACCAACACCGTCTTCCGCGCCGGCGACGCCGCGCAGATCTTCGCCGGGCTGGACTTCCCGCCGGCCGACACCGCCGTCGTGATCGACCCGCCGCGCAAGGGCTGCGACGAGTCCTTTCTCAGCCAACTCTTCGCCTTCGGGCCGCGCGCCGTCGTTTACGTGTCCTGCGACCCGGCCACCCAGATGCGCGACCTGAAGGGTTTCCTTGCCGCGGGCTACAAACTGACTGCCGTGCAACCCTTCGACCTCTTCCCGCAGACGCGCCACCTCGAGTGCGTGATCACGCTGGTGCGGAGTTGATTGCTTCTTGTGGGCAGCCCGCTCGCGGGCGCTCCGGCTGGCTTTATTGTAGGGGCGGATCGACCGCGCTCCAGGCGATCCATTTTTACGGACCGCATCACCCGTTCCAGCGCCGCAAAAAGTTATTCACCGGCCAACTATCCGTAGCAGGAGCGCCGGGGCGGGTGTATTCTTCCAGCGTGAAAGGAACCCTGGGCCCCGTGGTGTAGAGCAGCGAAAACCCCCGTGCCTGGTAATGCCTTCACAACCCGCCCTGCCAACCGCCATGGGGTGGCGCAGGACAAAAAACAACGCACCTATGCGCTAAAGTCCCGGCCTCCGCGCCGTCGACCCTAAAGAAAAGGCACCCTGCTCCGGCGGGGTGCCTGTTTTTTTGGTCCGATGCCCGCGGGCGCGCACAAGGCGCGCCGCTACCGGGAACCTCACTCCGCCTTGGCCTCGAAGCGCGGCTCCGTGAGCGTCGGCGTGCCGCCGATCCACCGGGCGAGCCAGGTTTGGAACTCCCAGTTCCAGTAGATCGAGTTCTGCGGCGTGAGCACCCAGTGGTTTTCATCCGGGAAGATCACCAGCCGCGCGGGCAGGCCCATCGCCTGGTAGATGCCGTAGAGCGCAGTGCCGTTGACGTAGGGCACGCGGTAATCCTTCTCGCCATGGATGATCAGCATCGGGGTCTTGAAGTTCTTCGCGTACGTGGTCGGGTTGTTGCGCTGCATGCCCTCGACGTTCTCCCACGGCTTGCCGCCCAGCACCTGCGAGAAGCCGAAGCTGGTGACATCCGCGCCGTACTGGGTGATGAAATCGTTCACGCCCGCATGGTTGATCAGCGCGGCAAAGCGGTCGGTGTGCCCGGCCACCCACGCCGCCATGTAGCCGCCGTAGCTGCCACCGGCCGCGGCCATCCGCTTGGGATCGAGGTTGGGCAGTTTCTTCAGGAGGAAATCCGTGCTGCGCAGGATGTCGTCCAGCGGCTTGTCACCCCACTGGCCGAGGATGCTCTGGCTGAACTTCTCCCCGAAGCCGGTCGAGCCGTGCCGGTTCACCCAGGTGACGACATAACCCGGCGCCGCCATGGCGTGCGCGTTCCAGCGGTAGCTCCAGGAGTCGCCCACCATCGTGTGCGGGCCGCCATGCATCAGTTGCAGCAACGGGTAGGATTTCTTGGCGTCAAAGCCCGGGGGATAGATCAACCAGCCCTGCACCTGCGCGCCCGCCGCGCCCTCGAACCAGTATTCCTCCACTTTCCCGAGATCGAGCTCGGCCAGTAGCGCGGCATTGATCTGCGTCAGCGGCCGCGCGGTCCCGGCCACGGGGTCGAGGACGAACAGCTCGTCCGGCCGGCTCGTGGTGTTGTTCGCAAAGACCAGGGTGCCGGCCTCCGCCACGAGGCCGCTGGAGGTGCCGGCGCGGTGGACCAGCGAGAAATCACTGCCGTCGGCCTTCAGCCGGAAAATCCCCGTCGCGCCCTTGTCCTCGGACGTGATCCACAGCGTCTGGCCGTCAGCGGAAAACGCCACATCGCCGACACTGTAGTCCAGCTGATCCGTGACGGGCACATTCGTTCCGGTCGCGAGGTCGTGCCGCCACAGCTTGGCGAACTCCCCGTTGTAGTAGGGCGTTTCCAACCGTTTGAAGTACAGGCTCCGCCCATCGGGGGAAAAGGTCGCGCTGCTGTCGTCACCCGGATTCTCCGGCGTGAGATTGCGCGTCACTCCCGAACCGTCGGTCGGGACGACATAGATGTCATTGTTCAGGTAGCCCGAGTAGGGCGGGGGCGTGGAATTGATCGTCAGCGCCACGCTCCGCCCATCGGGCGCGATCTCGAAATCCAACACCCCGGCGTTGGTGAAGGGATGCCCGAATTCCGTGCCGGGCAGCAGGTCAACCAGCCCCTTCGTCGCAAGATCCACCCGCACCAGCCGGTGGGCCAGCCCCTCCGTGGTCCAGGTGTCCCAGTAACGATAGGCCCGCGCCTCCGTGACCCGGGCGGTCATCTTGGAATCCTTGCGGCGCTTCATTTCCTTTTTCATCGCCGCGAGATCCTCGCGGCCGAGCCGGCCCGCTAGCGCCGGGAGCACCCGCGTCGCCACGACAAGGGCGCTGCCGTCCGGCAGCCAGCGTGGCGTGGCCACGCCGTAGGGCAGCTCGAGAATCTTTTCGGCCTCACCGCCGGTCAACGGCAGCACATACAGGGCCGCCGTCTCGTCCTCGCCCCGCTTCGAGGTGAAGGCGATCCGCGTGCCGTCCGGGCTCCAGGCCGGGGACGAGTCGGAGACCGCCATCGTCGTGAGCCGGCGCAGGCTGCCGGTCGCCACCTCGGCGAGCCAGAGGTTCGACGTGCTCTTGTTCTTCTCCACCGACCACTCCGCGATCGTGAACACCACCCGCTGGCCATCCGGGGACAGGGCGGGGGAGCCGATCCGCTTCAGGGCCCAGAGATCCTGTGGGGTGAGGAGACGCGGGGTGGAGGCGAAGGCCGTCGTGGCCACGGCCACGCCGAGGATAATCGCGATCAGACGGACAATTTTCATGGGCCGATGACAGACAGTCCCGGGCCCGGAGTCAAAGGGTCAGAAGGCCACCCGGGCCGCACTCGCGTTCACCGGTTCTCCATCCACTCCGGGCTCGAGTATTGCTCGATCAGGCCCTCGACCTCGCTCTCGTTCAGCTCCGGCCAGGGAGTCGGCACAACCTCCGCCCCCAGCGTCCGCGCGATCCCGGCGGTGAAGTGCTCCTCGAATTTTTCCCAATCCACGGCGCCGACGCGGCTCTTCTCGATCGAGCCCTGGAGCAGCAGGCCGTGCTTGTTGCGCTTCATCGCCGCGCCCGCGATCTTCGCACCGGTGACGGTGTTCACCACATCGTGCAGCTCCGGCCGCTCGAAGCAGATCGTCGGGCCCTCCTCGGTGGGATGCCGTTTGTCCTGCAGGGCCACCGGCTCGCCCAGCGCCTGCATCGCGCCAGCGAGGGCGGCGTGGACGTCGCGGTAGGCCTGCGTGGCCGGGGCGTCGAACAAGGCGTGCGCCCGCGGGATCACCACGCAGTAGGTCCAGTCGTGGCGGTGGTCCACCAAGCCTCCACCCGTGGGCCGGCGGCACAGGTCGAAGCCCTCGCCCGGAGGCAGGTTGGCGCGGATGTAGTCCATCGTCTGGCTCAGGCCGAAGGTGAAGGCCAGGGTGCGCCACTCGTAGTGGCGGAAGCGCGCCGCCGTGGGCACCGGATACCGCTGGAGCAGCAGGAAATCCAACGCCATGTTCTCGGCGGCGCCGGCGGTGCGGACGGGTAGGGTGTGGAGCGGAAGCGTCATGGCCGGCGGATTACTTCCCCTTGGCGTCCAGGAGGCGGCGGACCTCCTGCAGGAGCGAACTCAGGGCAAAGGGCTTGGGCAGATGCAGCAGGGTTCGCCCGGTGCGGTCCGGCCAGGCGGGCGGCTCAGCGGCGGTGCTCACGAGCAACAGGGCGGGGTTGGCGGCGCGGAGCCGCTGCAGCCACTGCTGGCCGGGGCCGGTGGCGGTGTCGGCGATGACCAGCTGCGGGGAAATGGCGATGCGCTCCGCCTCGTCCACGTTCGCCGCCTCGGTGACGGTGTAGCCATCCAACCCGAGAATGCCGGCGATCATTTTCCGCAGCGCCTCCTCGTGCTCGATGATCAGCACGGCCTCGGTGCCCTGGGTGGCGGGGAGGCTGCTCAACACCGTGGTCGAGACCTGCTCGGGCTCGGCGGTCTCGGGCAGATACAGGGTGAACCGCGTGCCCCGTCCGGGGGCGCTCTCCACCGCCAGCTGGCCCTGCGCCTGGCGCACGATGCGTTGCGCGATCGGGAGACCGAGGCCGGTCCCATGCGGCTTGGTGGTGTAGAACGGCTCGAAGATCCGCGCGAGGACCGGCGGCTCCATGCCGATCCCCTGGTCGGCCACCTCGAGGACCACGTAGGCGCCGGGCTCCAGCACGGAGTCCCGTCCGCCCGCCCGCGGGGGCACGGTGTGGTTGCGGGTCCGGATGGTGAGCTTGCCGCCCTGCGGCATGGCGTCGCGGGCGTTGAAACAGAGATTGAGCAACACCTGTTGGAAATGCGTCGGGTTGATGCGGGCGTTGCCGAGATCCGAGGCCAGCCGCAGCTCCAGCGTGATCTCCTCGCCGCCCACCCGGCGGATGATCTCGGAGATCTCGCGGATGAGCGTGTTGTAGTTGATGACGATGGTCTCGGCCTCGGGCCGGCGGCTGAACTCGAGGATCTGGCGCGCGATGGCCGCGGCCTTGAGCCCGGCGCGGTGGATCTCGCGCAGGTCCTTCGCCGCCGCCGGAGTGCCGGCGATCTTGGGCTCCATGATCTCGCAGTAGCCGTTGATGATCGACAGCAGGTTGTTGAAGTCGTGCGCCACGCCGCTGGCCAGCAGGCCGATGGTGTCGAGCTTCTGCGACTGGAGCAGCGCCTCGCGCTGCCGCCAGAACTCGGAATGGTCGTGGTAGACCACGACCAGCGGACCCGCGGCCGCCGGGGTCAGCGGCCGGTAATTCCATTGGGCGAAGAACTCGGTGCCGGCCTTCTGGTAGAGCCAGCCCTCGCCGCTGCCCTCGCGGGCGGAGGCGCCGGCCGCGCGGGCCTGCCGGAGCAGGGCGGCATCCGTGCGCGGGCCGTGCAGCAGCCGGGTGTTGCGCCCCTCCAGCTCGGCCGCGGTGTACCCGGTGAGGGCGCAGAAGCGGTCGTTGACGTGCAGGATGTCCACCCCGCCGGCTTCCCAGCTGCCGGCGGTGATGAGCGCGGGCTCGGGCAGGACATCAATCACGGCCCGCGCGGGCCTGGGCGCCTTGGCTTTGCCGGCCATCGGGGCTCAGGGGGCGAGGCGCTCGACCAGCCAGTCGGCGCCAGGTTCGCGCCGGTAACGCAACCGGTCATGCAGGCGGCTGCGGCGGCCCTGCCAGAACTCCACCGTCTCGGGCACCAGCCGGTATCCGCCCCACTGCGGCGGCAACGGCACCTCGCGGCCCTCGTATTTGTTTTCCACCACGCGGAAACTCTCCTCGATCACGGCCCGGCCGGCGATGACCGTGCTCTGCGGCGAGGCCCAGGCCGCCAGCTGGCTGGCGCGCGGCCGGCTGTGGAAATAGGCGTCGGCCTCCTCCCGGGCCACCTTCACCACCGCCCCTTCGGCGATCACCTGCCGCTCCAGCGCCACCCACGGAAACAGCAGCGAGGCCCGCGCCTGGTCCGCCAGCTCGCGGCCCTTGCGGCTTTCATAATTGGTATAGAATACAAAGCCCCGGCCATCGCATTGCTTGAGCAACACCGTGCGCACCGAGGGCCGGCCGTCGCGCCCGACCGTGGCCAGGGAGAGGGCGTTCGGCTCGGTGATCTTCGCCGCCACCGCCTCGGCGAACCACCGGTCGAACTGTTGGAACGGGTTCTTGGCGAGGTCTTTCTCCAGCAACCCCGCGAGCCCGTAGTCTTTGCGCATGTCGGCCAGTGCCATGCGGGGATGGTGCCCCGGCTCCGGAAACTGTCAAAGGCATCCTCGCCGCCGGGTGATTTTCACCCCGGGTCCGCGAGTCGCGGCTGGCTTCGGCCGGGGGGAACGCCCTAAATAACCCCTTCGCATGACGCCCGCCGATTATCTCGCCAGTCACTCCTCCGACCTCGTGCGCCTCCTGCAGCAGCTCGTCCGCCTGCGCACGGTCAACCCCCCGGGCGAGAACTACGGCGAGATCACCACGCTGCTGGCCACCACCCTGCGCGACCTCGGCCTGCAGGTGCGCCGCGTGCCCGTCCCCCGCGCGCTGCAAAAGCGCACGCAGCCCGACCTCCTCGACCACCCGCGCTACAACGTCATCGCCTTCTGGGACGCCGGCGCGAAAAAGACCGTCCACTTCAACGCCCACTTCGATGTCGTGCCCGTGTCCGGCGAATGGAAGCACGGCAGCCCCTTCAGCGGCACGGTCGACCGCGGCTGGATCTACGGCCGCGGCACCTCCGACATGAAGGGCGCCATCGCCAGCATCATCTTTGCCCTGAAGGCCCTCCGCGCTACCGGCGCCAAGCCCAACTTCAACATCGAGGTCTCATTCACCGCCGACGAGGAAACCGATAGCACCCTCGGCACCGGGTGGGTCACCGCCCACGGCCGGCTCAAGGCCGACTACGCCATCGTGGGCGAGGGCGGCGAGGGCGATGGCGTGTGCTGCGGCCACAACGGCGTCGTGTGGCTCAACGTCCGCGTGCACGGCCGCGCCGCGCACGGCTCCACGCCGGAGCAGGGCGTCAACGCCCTCGAGAAGATGTCCGCCCTCGTGCTCGCCCTCGACGAGTACAAGCGGATCCTCGCGAAAAAGACCTTCCGCACGCCCGACGGCCAGCTCCGCACCCCCACGCTGAATATCGGCGGCGTCTTCGCCCCGGGCGAGGGCGGCAAAATCAACACCGTGCCCGCCGCCGCCAGCTTCTCCATCGACCGCCGGATCCTGCCCGTCGAGACCGTGGCCGTCGCCGAGCGCGACCTCCGCGCCTTCCTCAAGAAGGCCGCCGCCCGGATCCCGGACTGCCGCATCACGATCGAGAAGGTTTCCGACAACCACTCCTGTTTCCGCGACCCGGCCACGCCCTTCGCCGACGCGCTCCGCGCGAGCGTGGCCCGCGTCCGTCGCCGGCCGGCCCACTTCTGCGTGTCCACCGGCTTCAACGACATGCATTTCTTCGCCAACGTCCTGCGCCTCCCCACGCTCGGTTACGGCCCCGGCGGCCAGAACTACCACGCCGTCGACGAGCGCGCCAAGGTCCAGGACCTCGTCGAAGCCGCCACGATCTACACGGACCTGCTCACTACGTTCGCGGGCTAAGTAGGAATTAAGAAGGAAGAATTAAGAAATCGGACCGAAAAATCTGCAGGATTGATTTCCTAATTCATCCTTCTTCCTTAGTTCCTTAGTCCCTGCCGGATCATCGCCACGGCGATGGCGGCGAGCAACATCGAGACGATCTTCGAGATCGCGCGCAGGCCGGTGCCGCCGATCTTGCGGCCGAGCCACTCGCTGTAGTGGAGCGCCAGCACGACCAGGGCGAGATTCACGGCCAGCGCCACCAGCGTCACGGCCAGCCCGACGGCCTGGTTCTGCGCCAGCACGAGCAGCGTCGTGATCGAGGCCGGCCCGGCGATCAGCGGCATGCCCAGGGGCACGACGCCGAAATCCTCCGGCAGCTTCTCCGGCTCCGCGGCCGACGAGAGTAGGTCCTTGGCCGCGATGACAAAGAGGATCAGCCCGCCCGCGATCTGGAAGTCGCTCACCGAGATCCCGACCGCCTTGAAGATGCTCTGCCCGAGGACGAGAAACCCGAGCGCCACCAGCCCGCCGGTCCACGTCGCCTGGTTGGCGATCTTCTGGCGCTGGGCGGCGTCGACGTTGCGCCCCAGCCCGAGGAAGATCGCGGCGAGGCCGACCGGGTCGATGGCCACGAACAGCGGGATGAACGCCAGGAGGAACTTGGAAAACCATTCAAGCATGGCCGCAGGCTGCGGCCCGCGCGGAAAAAGGCAACGCCCCACCGGCGGGCTTCACTCCGCCAGGGCGCGGGGTGCGGCGGGCAGGATGAGGTGAAAGGTCGTGCCCCGGCCGGGTTGGGAGTCCACGCGCAGCCGGCCCCGGTGTTTCTCGATGATGGTGTGCGAGGTCGCCAGGCCGAGTCCCGTGCCCGTTTTCTTGGTCGTGAAGAACGGGTCGAAGATGCGCGCCAACACCTCGGGCGGCATGCCCGGGCCGTCGTCGGCGAGCGACACCTTCACCCAGGCGCCGGTCGGCGGCAGGCCGGTCTCAACGCCGGGTTCGAGGTTGACGGCCCGCAGGCTCACGCAGCCGGACGCGCCGGTCATCGCCTGCACGGCGTTGAGCACGATGTTGTGCACGACCTGCCCGATCTGCGTCTCGTCCACCTCCACCGGCCAGAGGTCGGCCGGCAGCGCATCGTCGAGCCGCACGGGCGAGCCGGTGACCGCCAGCCGGGCGGCCTCGCGCACGAGGGCGGGCAGGCGAGTGAGTTTCCTTTCCTGGGTCCCGCCCTTGGCGAAGGTCTTCAGCTGCTCCGTGAGCTTGGTCGCCCGGTGGATGACCTTGTCGATCTCCAGCAGGCGCGGCCCGACCTCGAGGGGCAGGTCCGGGGTGTCCTGCGCCAGGTAGAGGTTGCAGCTCATCACGGTCATCAGGTTGCCGAAGTCGTGCGCGATGCCGCCGGCCATGAGACCGAGCGACTCCAGCCGGTTGGTGCGCTCCTGCTCCTCCGCGCGGCGGCGGCGTTCGGTGATATCGGCAAACACCCCGTAGATGCCCACCGGCTCGCCTGCCTCGTCACGGATGATGTCGGCGCGCACGAAGGCGGGGATGGCTTGGCCGGCGCGCGTGCGCACGTCGGTCTCGCCGCTCCACGAGCGCCCGCCCTTCACCGCGGTGAGGATCTCCTGCGCCACGGCCGGGTCGGCGAAAAGCACGCCGTCACCCGGCACGGCATTGAGCTCATCCACCGTGTAGCCGAACAGCTCCAGGTGGGCGCGGTTGTGGTAGAGGGAATGACCCTGCATGTCGCCGATGCCGATGGCGTCGCTCGTGCTCTCGACCGCCTGGCTGATGCGACGCAGCATCGCCGCGGTGTGGTCCAGCCGGCGCTGCAACCGCCCGGCCCGCCGGCGCCCCAGGACAAAGCCGGCGGCCAGTGCGGCGGGGGGCAGCACCCAGGGAAGAAGCGTCAGGGCTGGATTCACGGGAACACCCCCTTCAACGGCGCGCCGCGCCCGGGCTTGAGGCCATCCCGCGCAAGGTCTGCGCCATTATAACCACAATCCGCGCGGAGCACGGGGACGCAAATGGTGCTATCCTGCAGGCCAAAAGGAGAGCCTCCCCATGCCTGTCATCAAGATTCATCTCGAACACGCGGAAAACGACGCCGTTGTCCGCCTCGCCGACCTGCTCCGGGTCAAACCGGAGGACGTCGCCTTCGCCGCCCTCAACCGCCTGATGCTCGTCGCCCGGGAACGCACCGTGCAAAACGACATCGTGCTCACCCTGCGCTGGCGGCAGGACAACCTGCCCCTCTGGAGCGACAGCGCCGGCTCCGTGCACAACTACGAGGGCATGTCCCCCGCCGAACCGGAAAAGAGCAAGTATTCGGTCTAGTCCTGCGGTACTGCGGGTGAGAGGGACTTCACGCCGCGCCGCCCGCGCCCATCCAACTGTAGGGCGGGGTCGCCGAACCCAGCCTCGGGTGCATCAACGTGTTCGAACCAAGGCGGGGTTCGGCGACCCCGCCCTACAACCTATGCCGGCTGAAATCGCGCTGCGTGCTGGACTGATTTACTTCCCCAGCAACTCCCGCAGCGCCGGCTCCAGCCTCGGCTGCGCGACTTGAAATCCCGCCGCCAGCAACCGCTGCGGGGCGCAACGCTGGCCGTGCAGCGCGAGGTTCGGATCGACGCCCAGCAGCGGCCCGGCCGCGAGGCGGATCGCAAATTCCGGCGCCGGCGGGCTCCAGGGCCGGCCCAGCACCCGACGCAGCGTCCGCATGAATTCGGCGTTCGACACCGGCCCGGGCGCGCAGAGGTTGAAGACGCCGGACAACTCCGGCCGCGTCAGCACCGCCACGAAGGCGGCCACGACGTCGTCGCGGTGCACCCAGCTGAGGAACTGCCGCCCGCTGCCGGCCGAGCCGCCAAGAAAACGCCGCACCAACTGCGCGAGCGGGGGCAACGCGCCGTGCTCCGCATCCAGCACCACGCCGAGCCGCAGCACCACGCGGCGCACGCCGGGCAGTTCCACCGCAGCGAAGGCTTCCTCCCATTGCCGACACACCTCGGCCAGGAAGCCCGGGCCGGACGCCAGCGTCTCGTCGCAAAAGCGGTCGCCCGCGTTCCCATAATAACCCGTCGCGCTGCACTGGATCCAGACGGGCGGCGGATTTTTGGCGCGGGCCCAGCCCTTGCCCAGCGCCTGCACCGCGAGCCGGCGTGACTCGAGGATCTCG
Organism: Lacunisphaera limnophila; assembly: GCF_001746835.1. Taxonomy (NCBI): domain Bacteria; kingdom Pseudomonadati; phylum Verrucomicrobiota; class Opitutia; order Opitutales; family Opitutaceae; genus Lacunisphaera; species Lacunisphaera limnophila. The sequence continues at coordinate 1,276,371 of NZ_CP016094.1, forward strand.
CGGCTGTTTTCCAAGGTGTGCACGCAATTGATCGAACGGCCCGCAAAATTCACCACCGCGGCCGCCCCCTCGAGCTCCGCCGCCCAGGCCCCGCCGGTCTCGGCGTTCCAAGCCACTTCGCGGAGCGGGGCGTCGTCCCGGGGCTGGCGCGAAAGCACCACGACCTCCCAGCCCTCCGCCGCCAGGCGCCGGCCGAGGGCCTGCCCGAGAAACCCGCTGCCGCCGGCGAGGACTATTTTTGCCATGACCCGATAGGTAGCACGAAATTCGCGGCTGGCAATCTGTAGGTCGGGCTTTACGCCCGACCTCGCTTGTGTCGGGGATAGACCCCGCTCTTCCTTCCCGCCTGTGTCCACGCCACCCACCCCCTTCCACGACCTGACCCGCGAGGCCCTGCGCGTCCTCACGGTGCGCTGGGGATTCAGTCCCGTGCATGCGGCGCGGCTCTGGCGCTATGTCTACCTCGACCGGGTGGAAGCCTGGGACCTGATGTCCGAACTGCCGGTGAAGTACCGCGACCGCGTGGCGGCCGAGCTTTCCCTCACCCCGCCGACCGTCGCCGTGGAGACCCACAGCAGCGACGGCTACACCCGCAAATACCTCCTCGACCTCGCCGACGGGCGGCGGATCGAGACGGTCCTGATGCGCTTCACCGGCCGGGTCACGGCCTGCATCAGCAGCCAGGCCGGTTGCGCCATGGGCTGCGTGTTCTGCGCCACCGGGCAGATGGGTTTCACGCGGCACCTCACCCCGGGCGAGATCGTGGCGCAGGCCTTGCACGTGAATCGCGTGCTGCAGGCCACACACCCCGACGAGCGCCTCCGCAACATCGTGCTCATGGGCATGGGCGAACCCCTGCACAATTACGAAGCGGTGATGACGGCCACGGAGATCCTCTGCGACACTGCCGGCCTCTCGCTGGGCACCAAGCAGATCACCCTGAGCACCGTGGGCGTCGTGCCCGGCATCATCCGGCTGGCCGATGAGGGCCGCCCGATCCACCTCGCCGTCTCGCTGCATGGCGCCACCCAGGAGGAGCGCGCCGCGCTCGTGCCGGTGGCCAAAAAATGGCCGCTCGACGAGCTGATGGACGCGTGCCGCTACTACATCGCCAAACAACAGCGCCGGATCTTCTACGAGTGGACCCTGATCGAGGGCAAAAACGACACCGCGGAATCCGCCCACGCCGTCGGCCGCCTCCTCCAGGGCCAGGACGCCCAGGTGAACCTGATCCCGCTCAACCCCACGTCCGGTTACGACGGCATCCCGACCGGACGCGACGCGGCCCGGCGTTTTCAATCCATTCTCGCCGAGTACGGGCTCCCGAGCACCGTCCGCCAGCGCCGGGGCATCGACATCGCCGCCGGCTGCGGCCAGCTGGCGATTTCAAAGTTGTAGGGCGGGGTCGCCGAACCCCGCCTCGCACGCGATAAGGTAATCGAACGCTGGCGGGGTTCGGCGACCCCACCCTACACCCGAGCCCTGAGCCGGAAACCTGAGCCCCCTCCCAACCGTAAAAACCGGGTGGGGAAAACCCCTCATTTAATCTTTGCCAACGCCGGGCCAGACCGTAGCTGTTGGCCTCCCATGAAATTCTCCCGCCTGCTCGTTTCCGTCCTCAGCCTCACCCTGGGCTTCACCTCCCTGGCTGCCCAAACCACCACCGCCCCGGCGGCGGCGCCCGCCTTGCTCCCCCTGTCCCGCGTGGCCTGGGTCAACAGCAACGCCTTTATGGCCGAGGAGGGCGGCATCAAGCAGCTCGTCCGCAATATGAAGGAACTCGAGCTCGAGTTCAGCGGCACCGAGAGCGAGCTGAGCCTCCTCAATGAGAAGCTCCGCACCCTCGTCGGCGAGCTCCAGAAGCTGCAGGGCGACGCCGTCGCCAACGCGGTCGCGATCCAGGACAAGCAGTCCCAGGGCCTCCAGCTGCAGCGCGAGCTGCAGACCAAGCAGCAGCAGGCGCAGGCCGCCTTCGGCCAGGCCCAGCAGACCAAGCAGGGCCCCGTCTTCGCCGCCATCGGCCAGGCCCTCGCCGCCTACGCGAAGGATCGCCAGCTGAGCTTCATCTTCGACGTCGCCAAGCTCGGCGACGGCGTGCTCGCGGCCCAGCCCGAGCTCGAGGTCACCCAGGACTTCATCGCCACCTTCAACGCCGCGAACCCGTAACTCGTCGCGCTGCGCGCGACGGTTGTTGGTTGTTCGTTGTTGGTTTCAAATTCAATCAGGCCCGGCTCACGCCGGGCCTTTTTTGTGCCCGCTTTATGCAGGGCGGGTTCTAGGACGGAGGCTGGGCGAAGTTCCCTCCCTCCCGTCCAGGCCAGGGCGTCCTGATCCCAACAACCCTCAACCAACAACTAACTACCGCGCGAAGCGCGTTCCGCGCCCCGCGCTTCACGCCAACTTGATCATCAACGCCGAGGCATCGGCCTTTTGCGCGGCCTCGGTCGCCAGCCAAGCCAGCGCGTGCTGGCGCGCGGTGGCGTCGAGCTCGGCGCCCTGGGCCTTCTGGCGGAGCAGGCCGGTGATGAGCGTGAGCTGCGCGCGGACATCGTCGGGATTGGCGCGGGCGTTGCGCAGCGCGACCGCCAGGCCGGCCTCGACTTGGGCGGGCGCGAGCACGCCCTTGCCGCCGAGAAACTGCGTGAGCGTGGCGCCGAGCGCCTGCACGTGGGCGGTGGGGACGGCCGGCGGGACGTAGGCCGGGCCGCTGCCCTCGGGCAGCGCGGTCCATTCCATGTAGAGTCGGAGCTGTGCGAGGAACTGGCCCAGCACCGCATCGGCCGTCGCCGGCGTCCAGCGCGTGCTGAACTGCTTCAGCTCGCGGAATTTCTTCACCTCCCAGATGCGCAGCGTGAGCTCGAAGTCGTCGTTGCGGTTGCGCAGCGACGTGGTGACCACGTAGTCGAGCCCGCCGGTGCTGGTGTCGTTCAGCTCGCGGATGTTCTCGGCGGTCCACTCGACCGGGAAAAGGAAGTAGTGCAGGGCGCTGGACAGCCCGACGGCCGCGCTGGCGTCATAGCCGGCCGAGGCGGTGAAGGTCTCGGCGAACCACAGCGCCAGGCCGCGGCAGAAACGGCCGGTCTCGTCCTCGGGGCGCGCCGAGCGCGCGGCGAAGTCGGACAAGCCCGGCAGGCTGCACTGGGCGAAGGCCACGCGGCGGAGCTTGCCATCCTTCGCCGGCAGCAGCTGCGGCGCGGCCGCCTCCAGGCCGTAGTACCAGACCGGTTTGCTGATGCTCGCGAGGCTGATCTTGTTCTGGACCGGCGCGTCGCCGGCGATCTGCTCCGCCGTGGGCGCGGCCGCATCGTGGCCGGCCATGAGTTCGCCGAGGGCGTTCGAAAAGCCGATGAGGCGTTCCTCGAGTTCCGGCCGGTTGAGCGCGAACAGGATGTCGAGCAGGTGCTGGGCGGAGTCGATCTGGCGCAGGGAGAGGAAGGCCTGCAGGAGATTGATGCCGGTGGCCGGGCCGTGGCGCTGGGCGTCGTAGTGCGGGGCGACGAGCTCGATCAGCTCGCGCACGTGGCCGCGCGAGCCGAGCTCGCCGGAGAGGGTCACGAGCACGTCAGGGCGCGCGCCGGCGGAGGCGAGCACCTCCGTGTAGATGGCGACAGCGGCCGGGAGGTCGCGGGCCTCGAGCTTAGCGCGGGCCTCGGCCATGCGCGGGATCACCCCGCCCGCGAGCGCGGGCTTGTCGGCCGCGGGGGTGGCGGGCGTCGGATCCGGCTGCGGCTTCTGCTTGGAGGAGAAACTGTCGAAAAATCCCATGGCAGGAGCAGAGGGACATCCGGCCGCGCTGGCGAATGTGTTTTGCAACAACGCGGGAGTTTTTCCCGCACCCGGAGGCCACGGTCCCGGGTGAGGAGAAATTCTTTCCGCTATGCTGGGCGGCATTGCCTTGGCACGAACCTCGCTCAACCTCCCCGCGATCCGGGAATCCTCCATGCCCTTCCCCGCCTTTCCTCCCAGTCTGCCCTTGAATCGTCCGGGGCTCTCGCGTGACGAGCGTCAAGCGGAGGCCAGTTTCCTTGATGCAGTCCAAGGCAACATCCTCAAGGGTCACGGCCGCGACCACCAGCGGCTGGTGTTTTTTCGGTTTCCCTCCGGGGTGGACCGGGCGCGGGCGGCGGCCCGGGCAGCCGCGACCTACGATCGCGAGCGGCACATGCGGCCCTGGATTCGCTCCGCCTTGGAACAATACCGGCAACGCTCGCTGCGCTACCGGGCCGTGGAGCTCCGGCGGCAATACTCCCTGCAGGCGGAAAAGTGGGCGATGGCGGAGAGCCAGCAGGATGTGCTCCAGCGCCTCACCGCGCTGGAAGACCAAGTGGTCGTCCAGTATTTCAGCGGCCTCCTGCTGAGCCGCTCGGGCCTGGAGGCGCTCGGTATATCGCCGGAGGAAAAAGCCGCCCTGCACGGCTCCCTTGAGACCGGCATGGCCGCCGGCATGCAGGGTCCGCTGATGGGCGGCAGCGTGGACCTGTCGTACTGGACCAAACCCTACACGGAGGACTTCCACGGGATTTTCCTGCTCGCCTGCAAAGAGGAGAAGGCTCTCGACGAGCAGCTGGTGCCGGCGCTCAAGGCCTGGTGCGGGGAGCATGATATCTCCGTCTGGGAAGAACACATCGAGCCAGGCTGCACGTGGCGGGATGAGGGCAACCCCTACGGCAACGGCTACCATCCTCCCCGCGAACCCTTCGGCTTTGTCGACGGCATCAGCATGCCCCAATTTTTCCACGAGGATCGGGAACCCGCCGTGCGGACGCCGGGCACGCCGCCGGCCTGGCACTCCATTGACCTGCAACTGGAGAACGTGTTTGTTCGGGACGGCCCGCTCCGCGGCGGTTCCTACGTGGCCCTGCTCAAGCTCGAACAGGATGTGCAGGGCTTCCGGGAGCATGAGGTGAAGATCGTCGAGCGCCTGCGGGCCTGCGGATTTGCGGCCGACGTCGCCGCCGACCTGGCACCGGCCCTGATCATGGGGCGCAACCGCCACGGCCACACGCCGGCCCAAGTCCTGCGTTCCCTCCCGGTCCCGGCGGGCACGGATCAGAACGCGTCCCGGCCACCCCACCTGCCGGCGTGGCTGAATGAATTCGACTTCGAGGAAACCCGGCAAAGCGCGGGCTGCCCGTTTCACGCCCATATCCGCAAGTCCAACCCCCGCGCGATGTCCCCCACCGGGCTGGACAAACACGCGGTGGGGCGCGTCCAGCCGGTCCGGCGCGGGATGATCTTTGATCCCGCCCGGAAACTGGCGGCCCGGGAGGCGGCCAACACCGGCGCCTGGCCCGGCTTCGGCGACGGCGTCGGCCTGCTGTTCCTCGCCTACATGGCCGACCCGTGGACCCAGTTCGACCAGTGGCACAACACGTGGGCCCGGGACACCGCCTTCCCGACGTACGACACCGCCAACATGGATCCGGTGCTCTTCGGGCACAGCGAGCCGGTGACGCATTGCGGTGCCGACCAGATCCCGCCCTTGCCCCCGGTGGTGCGGCGGCTGGGCGGAGCCTATCTTTTCGCCCCGGCGATCCACTGGTTGGAAAACCTCCCCACGCCCTGAGCCATGTCGCTGCCCACGCCGCTCCAGTGGTTGGTTTACCAGCAGGATTACCTGTGGTTCCTGGCGTTGGCTGGCTGGTCGCTGGTGCTGGTGGCGTGGTGGCGATTTGCGCGGCGGGACGGTCTCATGCCTTGGCTGCCCGTGGCGGCGGGGGCAGGCATCGCCATCGCCCTCACGATGTTCACCCAGCTGGTGACCCCGGTGGAGCTTCGTCCCAACATCGATCCTTGGCGGGCCTGGGATCTCGGGGTGGGGGGCATCCACGCCCTGCTCGCCGCGGGTATCTGGTGGTGCGCAACCAGCGGAGGCGACAAGTTCCGCCGGCTGCTCGTGGCGGCGGGCATGGGGCTCATGGTGGCGGCCGGTGCCTGGCGGTGGGACCACCCGGTTTTAGGAAGCTGGATTACGGTGGCCTCCCTCAGTCTCGGGGTGTTGCTGCTGGTCCGCCGGGAGAAATCCCCCTTGGAGCGGGCTTCCTTGCTGGCGCTGGCGGCCGCCGGGTGGACCGGTACCACCGGTCCTTTGGCCGAGTTATTGGGTGTGCCTCATCGGCTGGAGGGGATCAGCCCGTTGGGGCCGCTGGCGGCGGCGAGTCTGTTTTCTTCCGCCCTCCTGGCCACTATGCCTTTGTTTCGGACTACGCCCGGTTTGAATAATCTGTCGGCCCTGCGCCGCAGTCTCATCCTGTGGCTGGTTCTTGGCATCGCGTTGGCCGGTATCATGAGTCTGTGGGCGCGACGAAATTTTGAACAGCATCTGCTGGCCCGCGTTAAGGCTTCGGCCCCCTTGATTGACCGCGACGCGCTGGCTGCGGTCCTTGGTCCGCAATTCAGATTGGATAGATTGGATGCTTCGCCGGGTACACCCGATCGCAAGGACTTCTACTATTCGGCTTTTCTTGCCGCGCAAAACCCTCTCCGGGTTTCACAGGGGCTAAGCGAAATTGAAAAAGCCAATCCGGATGCCCAGTGGGCCATGGTCCTCACCCTGCGCAGCGGATTGTTGGTCTCCTGCTGTGTCTCCAATGAGATGCCCGGCATTCCTGGCAGCTTTGGCATCTATGGCCTGCCTGATCAGGCCACTTGGGATTCGTGGGTACAACAAGACGCCACTGTCTTGGGCCCAGTTCGCTTCTATTATGGTGACACGATTCAGGCCCGCGCCCCCTTGATTTCGTCCGAAAGGAAAATGCTGGGCTGGCTGGTGCTGGACTTTGGCGTTTCCCACTGGCTGGGCGCACAGCTGCAGGCGCGTTTGCTCGCCTTTGTGGTGATTTTTTTGGGTGGCGCGATTCTCGTGCTTGGCTGGTGGCAGCGCAACCGGGAGGAATCCCGCGAAGCCGCCCGCCTGGAGGCGGCGAACGCCCGGGCCGCCAGCCAGCTCAAGACCGCCTTCCTCGCCAAGGTGAGCCATGAGCTGCGCACGCCCATCCAAAGCCTGTTGGGCTACAGCGAACTCCTGCGCCGGCATGTGACCGACGACGCCAAGGCGGCCCTCTGGCTCTCCTCCCTCCAGCAGCACGGCGAACTGATGACCCGGCTGGTCAACGATCTCATCGACCTCAGCGCCGTGGAGTCCGGCTCTTTCCGGCTAGCGCCAAAAGTCGTGCCCGTGGGCGAGGTGGTGCGGCAAACGGTGGAGAGTTTCCGGCCTCGGGCGGAACAACTGGGACTCTCGCTGGCCTGCTTCATCGATCCAGCCGCGCCGGCCGCGGCCTCGCTGGATGGCGAGCGCTTCCGGCAGGTGCTGACCAATCTGATCGGCAATGCCCTGAAATTCACGGAGCGCGGCGGGGTGACCGTGGCCCTGCAGGCGCGGGCGGCCGCAGAAAACAAAACGGAACTGATCCTCGTCGTCCGTGACACTGGCCCCGGCATACCTCCGGACCAGCAACACCGGTTGTTTGTGGCGTTCTCCCGCCTCGAGGGCACCGCCGCGAAGGAAGGCTCCGGGCTTGGCCTGGCCTTGTCGGCCGCATTGTGTGGCGCCATGGACGGCAGTCTCGCGGTGGAAAGCGACGGGGTGGCCGGCTCGGTGTTCACGGCCCGGTTTAGGGCGGCCTCCGCGGAACTCTTCGAGACCAGGCCAAGCTCCCGCCAAGCCGCCGGATTGCGCGGCCGGCGCGTGCTCGTGGTGGACGACAACCGGCTGCTGCGGGAGCTCTTTGTCGCCTTCCTGACCGAGCAAGGCGCGCTGTGTGCCGCGGCCGATACTGGCCGGGAAGCCCTCACGCAGGCCGCGGCCAATCGCTTCGATGCCATCATTCTCGATCTGGCCCTGCCCGATGGCGACAGCACCTCCCTCGTCACGCCACTGCGGGCGCAACAACCCGCGCAAATCCGCATCATTGGCGTCAGCGCGCATGCCAGCTCGGCCGACCGGGCCCGGGTGCTCGCCGCCGGTATGGACGCATTTCTAACCAAGCCTGTGCCACTGGACGTCTTGGCCCAGGCCGTGGCCTCCAGCCCGGATGCTGGCAAGGCCCTCGACCTGTCCTCGGTCTCGCCGCTCCTCGAACGACTGCGGCAGGAATTCCGGCGCGAGTTGCCGGGGCAGCGTTCGCGGATGGCCGCGGTGATCGCCGCCGAGAACTGGCTGCAGGTGCATGCGCAGGCGCATTACTTGAAAAACAGCGCGGCCGTGGTGCGGGATGACGCCCTCTTCGATATCTGCACCGGCCTGGAACAAGCCGCGCTGGATGCCGATGCGCCGGCCGTGCAGCACTGGTGGACCCGTTGTCAGGCACGCCTTGATTCCTGGAATGATGCTTCCGTCCCTTTTCTCCGCCCGCCTGACGCGGTCGGTCAATCCAACCCATAATCCACGTCTCCCATGCCCGTCTATGCTCCTTACAAGTTCGGTTCCATGTCCGCCGCCCTACTCGGGGTCAGCCTGAGTAGTGACGGAAAAATTGTGGTGTTCGCCCGCCAGCGGGCCGCCGCCCCGACCGACGGCGCCGCCGCCCCGGCGATGAAAGATCTTTTTCGCTCCGCTCCCTTGGCCTTGTCGGGGAAGGGCACGGTTGATTTCACTCTCTCGCTCAAAGATAAAAATATTACGGGCACGCCGAAGGAAGCCCTGGCGATGGTGGCGCCGAGAATCTGGCCAAGGCTGTATCCCGGCCTAACGTATTTTTCCCTGGGCGCCCACGACCCGCTGGGGGCCATCGACATCGATTTCGCCGCCTTTGGGCCGGTGCAACGCCCCGCGAATATTTCCTCCAATCGGAGCCTCAGCTTCACCTTCCACTACGATCCCCAGGCCGCCAATCCGCGCCAGCGCGCCGTGCTGGAACTGAAAGACAAGGACAGCGGCGGCTTGCTGAACCAGCGCTACGAATTCGCCGGCCTCGACAACCTCCCGGCCGCGCCCGCGGGGTTGCTGGTGACCATCCAGGTCGATCCCGCCAACTATGACGACGGCTGCGCGACGCTGGAATTCACCTCCGCCCAGCAGGTGTCGGTCACTCGCTCCGATACCGGCGCCGTGGTTTCAGGTCTGTCCAAGGTCGTGCTGAACACCTCCAGCAACCCGGCTTGAGTGGCTTTACCGCGGATGTCATGAGGGAACCGGGCAAATTTCCCGGTTCCCTTTCCCGGGCTCCCGCGCACACTGCCGGTCGTTTGCGCTAGGCTGTCGTCATGCCCCCTGAGAAAAAATCCGCCCGCATCGTGCTCATTGAGGACCACACCATGGTCCGCCAGCTTTTTGCCCACCTGATCCGGGAGGACCTGGGCCACACCCTCGCCGCCGACTGCACCACCGTGGCCGAGGGCACCGCCGCCCTGCTGAAGGAAAAACCCGATCTCGCCATCGTCGACTGGATGCTGCCCGACGGCCGCGGCTTCGACCTCGTGCGCCAGGTCGGCCCGAAGCTGCCGCGCACCCGCTGGCTCTTCATGTCCTCTAATGAACAGGGCCACCTCGTGCGCGAGGCCGTCAGCCTCGGCGTGCAGGGCTTCGTGATGAAACGCTCCGACCTCGCCACCATGCGCGACGCCGTGCGCCGCGTGCTCAACGGCGAGACCTATTATTGCCCGGCCAGCGCCCGCCTCCTTGTGGACCGCATGGTCGGCGAGGGCCACGCCATGGGCGTGAGCCTCACGCCCCGCGAGCGCGAGGTGCTCCGCGGCTTCGCCGGCGGGGAAAACCCCAAGGTCCTCGCCGACCGGCTCGGCGTGAGCGCCAAGACGGTGCAAAACCACCTTTCAATCCTGCGCGACAAACTCGGCCTGCAGGAGCCCGCCGCCCTCGTGCACTACGCCATCCGTCACGGCTACATCGAGGCGCCGTAGTGCGGTTTCAATCGCTGTAGCCGAGCGGGACATCTGCCCGGGTTTATTCCACAGCTCCCACGCGGGTTCGGCGCGGTTCTGGTATCATGGTTCCATAACCATGAATGCGCCCACGCCTGACTTTCTCGACCGCGCCCTTTTGCTCGGCGGTGTCTTTGGTTTCATCGTGGTGGCCGCAGGCTGCCTGCTCGTGTTGGTCTGCCTGCTGAGCAGCCGGGCCCAGCCCCATATGGCCCCGGATGATGATTTTCCCGCGGTCAAGCCCGGCGGGTTGGTGCTCGCCATCGCCGTGCTGCTGGGTGGCGCGCTGCTTGTGTTCTCCTCCATGTGGTGGATCGGGCGCGACCTGCTTCCCCTTAGCCGCGCCCGGGCAGGCCTGGTGCTGACCCGGACCGACTCCGGGCCCGGGGCGCTGCATCTGTTTCCCTGGGAATGATGCCATTCAGACCAACGACCGCCACGCCGTGACTGCTGCCGGGAATTCCACCTGTATAATTTTCCCGGGTTCCTGTGCTCCGTGCGCGGAATTCTGGCATCATGCAGGCATGCAACCGGTGTGTTGTGTCAGGTGTGATCGGCCGGCGGCGGTGTTGCCGCCGGCCGTGTCCCCGGCGGTGGATCAGTTGTGACCGTGATCGCCCCGTGGACCCCTGCACCGGCCGCCCATGCCTGACTCACTCCAAATTCTCCTGATCGCCGCCGCCGCCACCGCGGTCACGTTGCTGGTCTATTGGACCAGCCTGCAGCTGAGCCACTGGCTCACGCAGCGCCGGCATCAGTCGCGACAAGAGCCCGATCCCCGGTAAGCGCGCATGGGCGCGCGCTCAGGGCGCGCTCAGGCCTGAAATCACCGCCGCCTTCACCTTGAGCCCGGCCACCTCGCGCCAGACCAGCGCCGGGAGGCCGAAATAGCGGTCGGTGTTGCGCGCGCCCCAGTCCGAGGTGGCGATCCGGTAGGTGCGGGTGGGATCGGGCGCGGCCGGGCCGTCGGCAAAATTGAATTCCCCGCGCCGCTGCGCGAATGGCGTGGCCGGGGTCAGGTTGGCCGCCGCCAGCAACTCCGCGAGGCGCACGCCGTCCACCTCGGTGACGAAGACCGGACCGTCGAAGCGAACGCAGGCATCAAACTCCCGGCGGGTGACCGTCCCCGCCGGCAACCCGGCGCCAAACGTGGTGTTGCCGATGAAGGCGGCGTCCACCCCCGCGGCGGTCCGCAGCGCGGCGGCCGCAAACCGCCCCGCTTCCGCCGGTGCATAGGCTTGCTGCGTGCGGCCCACGCTCGCCCGGTCTTCGGGTTGCAGATGCTCCGCCAGGACCCGGTCGATGAGGTCCTTCATCTCCGGGTCGGCCGGATCCTCCGCCGACAAGGCCACCTGCTCGACCGTCCAGCGCGGCTGGCCCGCGTCGTCGCGGTCGAGCCACGCCAGCGACACGTGGGAATTCCACGAGCCGGAATGAACATACACCGTCCGCCCGAAGGGTTCCACGAACCGCTGGTGGTCGTGGGCGCCGGCGAAGAGCGTGCCGTCGGGCAGCAGCGGCTGGATCGCCCGGTCCGCCTTGATGCCCGCGTGGCTCAACACGATCGGCAGCGGCGTGCCGCCGAGCAGGGTGGGGAAGTTTTCCCGCGCCCAGACCACCGGGTCGGCTAGGTCGAGCTCGGGCCGGAGCGCGACGCGGTAGGTGGCGAGGTTGTCGGTCGTCACGCCGACCACGACGGCCGGGGTCGCGCCCAGGGTCAACGCGAGGGCCGGCGGCGCTGCGACCCGCCCGGTGCCGCGGTCCTTGATGTTGGTGACGACGCGCGCGCCCGTGGCCTCGATGCGCCGCACGGTCTCGGCCAGATCATGAAATTCCGGCTCGTGGTTGCCGAGGTTGACGATCGTGGGGGCGCGGCGCGCCAGCGCGCCGTACATGGCGAAGTCGATCGCCCCGCCGGTTCGGCGCGCGATGACGTTGCCCAATTCCTGCGTGTCGCCGTTGAGGAGAATGACCAGCGGCAGGCCGGGATGCTCCGCCTGCAGGCGGTCAACCCGCGCGACGAGCTGCGCCGTGCGATCGTAGGCGGAATGTTGGTCCCCAAGCAGGAGGGCCAGCGCCTCGGGGTGGGCGGGGGCGGTCGCGAGACCGGATAAGGGCAGGAACGCCAGGAGGGCGGCCAGCAGGGGGCGGCCGGAAAGTCTGGGTGCTCCTCGCATCCCGTGATGCGAAACCCGCGGAGCCAGCAAGGCGATGCTGTTTTGCTCGCCACCCGGGCTTCGTCCCGGATTGACGCCACGGGGCGGGGCAGGGAGGTTCGAAAGGTCGACCATGCCCCCCGCCGCCGATGCCAGTTCTTTGTCCTTCCTGCTCGGCCACCTGTCCGTGCACCAGGATCTGTTGTGGTTCGGCGTTCTGGTCGTTTGGGGTCTGATCTTTGTCCTGTGGTGGCGGCACCCGCAGCGCGAATCGCTCTGGCTCCTGCTGCCGTGGATCGCCGGGGCCCGCGTGCTCGGTGCCTTGGTGCAGTTCCTGGTTTATAACCCGCCGTTCGATCTCTTCATCGAGCGTCTCGTCCCCGGCACGCATGCCACCTACCTGCCCGCCCTGCTCAACCCCGCGCTGACCGCGGATCTGGCCCTCGCGACCCTCACCTATGGGCTGTTCTTTCTCTGGGGGTGGCAGGATGCGAAAACCGCCGGTGCCCGGCGGTTCCGGCAGTGGGCCGGCGGGGCGCTGTTGGCCGGGGCCGTCATGCTGCACTGGGCCTGGCCGTCCGTCAGCTGCTGGGTGCTCGCGATCGTGCCGGTGCTGCCGGCGTGGCGCCTGATCCAACACCCAGCCGCGCGCGGCTCGTCGCTCGTCACGTTCCTGTTGCCCGGCCTGGTGCCGGCCTTTTCCACGATCGGACCGCTGGCCCTGCACACCGACACCCTGCAGCGCTCGGCCACCGCCACGCCGATGGGGGCCGTCGCCGCGCTGTTCCAGTTGCTGGCGGGCACCCTGCTGTTGATCCACCTGTGGCGGATCCGCCCCCAAGGCCTGACCGCGGTCAACCGGCGGGAGGCACGGGCCATGGCGCGCCCCTTCTGGCAAGCGGCGGTGGCGGTCCTGGTCGTCGGCGTGGGCTTCGCGCTGATGACCGGACAGGACAATCGTTGGGAAGTGATCAACGGCCGGCTGCGGACCACCGTCTACAACGCCAGCGTGCTGGTTCCCGGGGATTTCGCCCCCTTCCGCTCCGGCTCGTTTCAGCTGACGGATCTCCGGCTGGAGCCCGACAGCCGCGGAACGGCCCGCGTGCCGGGACTGGGCGACGCGATCACGCGGGCCTCCCGCGCGCTGGCCGAGCGGATGAGTGCGACGCAGTTTCAGGCCTCCGCCCATTTTCTCGTGCTGCACGACGGTTGGATCGTCGAGGTCGCCAGCACGGTGCCGCGGGCCCGGCCCGATGAAGTGATCCTGCGCGGCCGGGCCGGAACGGCGGACACGGCCGCGTGGCAGGCCGCGGCGGCCCATATGATTTTCTCCCGGATTCCGGAGCAAGGCGCCCCGTATTACTGCCGGGCGCCGGTGACCGGCACGGACGGAAGCCTGCTGGGCTGGCTGGAATACCCACGCGAGGAATTCTACTCCTCGATGGCGCGAAAGTGGCGCACCGGTCCGCTCCTCGTGACCGCGCTCGGCCTGCTGCTCACCGCCGCGCTTTATTTTCAGAAACGCGCCAATCAGGAGCAGGAACGGGCGGTGCATGCCGCCGCCGTGGAAGCGGACGCCAACCGGCTGAAGACGGCGTTCCTCGCCAAGGTCAGTCACGAGCTGCGCACGCCGATCCAAAGTCTCCTGGGTTACGGCGAACTCCTGCGCGGGCGCCTCGGCGACGACCCCCAGGCGTGCGCCTGGCTCGGGGCGTTGCAACAGCACGGCGCGATCATGACGCGCCTCATCAATGACCTGCTCGACCTCAGCGCGGCGGAAAGCGGGTCCTTCCGGCTCACGCCGGCCACCCTCGCCCCCGCGGCGCTGGTGCGGCAGACCGTGGAAGGGTTCGGGCCGCGCGCCGAGGCCAAGGGGCTGCGGCTGACCGTGATCGCGACCGACACCGTGCCGGCCTGGGTGGAAGTCGACGGCGGCCGGCTGTCCCAGGTCGTGCTGAACCTCGTCGGCAACGCCCTCAAGTTCACCGATGCCGGATCCGTGAGTGTCCGCCTGGCCGCCACGCCGGCCGCCGCCGGCCGCGTGCGCCTCCAACTCACGGTGAGCGACACCGGTCCCGGCATCGCCCCCGTCGAGCAGGCCCGGTTGTTCGAACCGTTTTCGCGGCTCGAGCACACCGCCGCGAAGGAAGGCACCGGCCTCGGCCTGGCGCTCTCCGCCGCGCTCTGCCGGGCGATGGGCGGATCGCTGCGCGTCGAGAGCGATGGCCGGCACGGTTCCAACTTCATCGCCGAGTGCGAGGTCCCCGTGGTGGCCGGGCCGGCGGTCACGCCCCTCTTCGCGCCGGAGCCGCGGGTGACGGGGGCGGCCAAGGCGTCGTTGGTCGTGCTGGTGATCGAGGACAACACGCTCCTGCGCGAATTGTTCATCTCCTACCTCGCCGGCGAGGGCTGCGTGTGCACGGCCGCCGGGGGCGGCGCCGCGGCGCTGGCCCGGGTCAAGGCCATCACGCCCGCAGTCATCCTGCTGGATCTCTCCCTGCCGGACACCGACGGCATCGAGCTGATGCCCGCGCTGCGGGCGGCGGCCCCGGGCGTGCGCATCATTGGCGTCAGCGCCCATGCCGATGACGCCAACCGGGACCGCGCGCTGGCCGCCGGCATGGAGGCCTTCTTCGCCAAGCCCGTGCCGCTCGCCACCCTGGGCGCGGCCGTGTTCGCGCGGCCCCGGCCGGCCCCGGCGCCCGCCGAGGGCTACCGCGTGCCCGCCCACCTGCGGCATGTCTTTCAGGAAGAGCTCCCGGGGCTGCGGGATGAACTGGCCGGCGCCGTGGCCACGGGTGATCTGGCACGCGTCCGCCGGCGCGCGCACTACCTGCGCAACAGCGCCCTGGTGGTGGAGGCGCGGGAGTTGTTTGGCGCCTGCACCCACCTAGAGGACGCCGCAGCGCGGGGCCCCGCCGGCGCGGCGACCGAGGCGTGGCCGCGCTGCGCCGCCGCCATCGCCGACCTGCTCGGGCCTGCTTCCTGAAGCTTGAGGGAAATAGTCCGGCCGCGCATTTTTTTCGGCGGCTCCTTGCGCCGCCGGTTTCGTTCCTCCAATACTGGGGCATGGGCCTGAAAGTCATTGTGGTGGATGATCATCCTTTGTTCCGCGCCGGCGTGGTCGCCGCGTTGAAAACCGAGGAAAATCTGGAGGTGTGCGGCGAAGCCGACACCGCCATCGCGGCGCGGGAGCTGGCCACGCGATTGCAACCCGATGCCGCCGTGGTGGACCTGCTGCTGCAGGATGACGACGGCCTGAAGCTTGTGCGCGAGCTGCGGCAGATGGATCCGCGCCTGAAGATCGTGGTGCTGTCCATGCTCGATCCGGGAGTCTATGCCCCGAAGGCGCTGCAGGCCGGCGCCAGTTTCTTTGTCTCCAAGCAGGAAGGCCCGGCCGCCATCATCTCGGCGCTGCGCCGCGCCGTGGCGAACGAACGCGCCAGCACGCCGGCGGGAGCCACGGATCCGCGCCGCGATCTGAGCGAGCGCGAACTGCAGGTGTTTCTCCAGCTCGGGCTGGGCCGCTCGACGCAGGAGATTTCCACGGCTCTCGGCGTCAGCGTGAAGACGATCGAGTCCCATCGCGAGGCGATCAAGGCCAAGCTCGACCTCCCGCACGCGAACGCGCTGGTCGCCCGCGCCGCCCTGTGGACGCGCGAGCAGGGTCTGGCGCGCTGAGTGCGCGGCCTCGCGCGATGGCGTCGCCGCGCTAGGGCCTGATGGCCTTAACGCCGGAAATTTTCAGGAATTTCCCTAGGAACTCTCCGTTGAGTGCGATCGGTGGCGGGTTTGGTTGGGGGTCGTACAACCTCTAACTCACATGAAACTACGTCATCTCCTCACCGTTCTCGCCGGGGCCGCCCTCGCGTCGCTCCCGCTGTCTGCCCAGACCTTCGTCGGTTCCGACAATTTCGACAGCGGCTTCAACGCCAGCCTGTGGGATTTCACCTACCGCCTCAACGCGGCCACCCAAGGCACCCTCTCCTTCACCAACAACCGCCTGGATTTCGAGAAGGCGGCCACGGGCGTGGGCAACCAGTTCCGCCTCTGGGATAGCGACGACACCGGCGTAGCCAATGTCACCGCCACCAGTTTCTCCACGGGCTGGGTGATGAACCTCTCGGCCACCAACACCCTTGGCGGGCTTAGCGGCGCCGAATTCGCGACCGTCGGCATCCAGGTCTTCAACGACAACAATCAGTATTCCGCCTTGATGCTTAGCTCGACCAGCACCGGTTACTATGTGCGGGCCGAGGGCAATGGCTTTGCCGCGGTTAACACCTCCGTCGTCGACAACACCGATGTGCGGCTCCGGCTGACCTGGGATGCCGCGGCCCAAACGCTCTCCGCCGACTACAGCCTGGACGGCAGCTCCTACAATTCGGTGGCCACCTTCCTGCCGGTCAGCCAGTGGGATAACAGCACAAACGGCGTGGCCAATGGTTTCAACTTTGGCGTATTCGGCAACAGCAACACCCCGGGCGCCATTTCCGTCGGCTCAATCTACGCCGACAACTTCGCCGTCTCCGCCATCCCCGAGCCCTCGACCTACGCTGCCCTCGCGGGCCTCGGTGCGCTCGGGCTTGCGCTGTGGCGCCGCCGCGCGCGGGCCTGATGGTTTGTCGGGGGTAAGTTTCAGGAATTTCCCTACGAACTCTCCGTTGAGCGCCAACGGGGAGCGGGCAATCTCGCGGCCGAAAATTCCACCCTGCCCAACCACTCATGAAACTCCGTCTGCTCACCCTCCTGACCGGTTTTCTTCTCGCCGTGCTTCCCCTCTCTGCCCAGGTCTTTCTGGGCTCGGATGATTTTAACGACAACACGCTGACCTTGGACTCCCTGGAGGGCGAGCAGCCCGGCATCTGGAGCTTCTCGATTCCCCGCGGCAGCGGCGCGTGGACCGAGACCAACCAGCGCATGGAGTACACGAACAGCAATGTTAACTTCAACAACACGGCTTTCCTCGCTCGGGTGGATACGCGCGAATCGACCACCGCGGTCGGCGGGGCCGGCCTGAGCGCCGGCAATCCCTTCAACTCAAATTGGACGGCGCAGGTCACGGCCACCAACACCATGACCGCCATCACCGCCGGTTCCACCATGGCCGGCATCGAAACCTTCACCCGCCCGGGCGACGCGGTCGGTTCCAACTCCTACTATGGCATCTACCTCCAGACCGCGCCCGGCGCCACCAACCTGCAGTTCGAGTGGGGCAGTTGGAACGGCTCGGCCTGGGTCCGCACCAGCACGTTCGCGTCCACGGTTGATACCAGCGACGTGCTCCTGCGCATGACCTTCGATGCCACGACCAAGAACCTGTTGCTGGACTACAGCTTCAATGCCGGCGCCACCTTCACAACCGGCGCCACCTTCGATCTCGACGGCGCGGAGGCCGGCCCGGCTGTCCCCTACGGCGGTGGCATGGCGATCGAGCTCGCGGTCACCTCCCGCGCCACCGGCTCGGCCATCACCGCGGGCCAGATCACCTTCGACAACTTTGCCGTCACCGCCATCCCCGAGCCCTCCACCTACGCCGCCTTCGCCGGCCTCGGGGCCCTCGGTCTCGTCCTCTGGCGCCGCCGCCAAGCCAAGTCCTCCTCATGACCCTCGGTCCCGTTGAAATCGCCCTGATCGGCCTCTCGTCCGTCGTCCTCTCCCTGCTCGGCTACTGGGCCTGGATGGGGATCGCCGGCTGGCTGGCCGACCGCCGGTGGCGCAAAAACGGCATCGACCGGCGTTCCGGCCCGCCCGGACGTCGGAACAACGACTGACCCCGGTTAGAGGGAAACTTTTTTCGCCGGGGCCTGTCCGTACCCGCACACCGCCGCCAAGGCGAAGGACGGCCCCCCGTGACTCCGGGCGACCCTCGCCTTGGCGGCCGGTTGTTTTGAGGTGTAACCTCCCGCCGGCTGAGGGTTTGCCTATTCACCAAGGGGGCAGAGGCTGTGCCCCAGTTTCCCTCGTTGACCGGGCGGGTGGGCCCGGTAGTTAGACCCGTCCTATCCGCCTTCGCCCCCTGGCCTTGGCGCGACCAGAGCATGAACCGGGTCTATATCAAAACCTACGGCTGCCAGATGAACGAGCGCGACAGCGAGGCCGTCGCGGCCCTGCTGCGCGCCCGGGGCTACCGCATCGTGCAGGACGAGAACGCCTGCGATGTCATGCTCCTCAACACCTGCAGCGTGCGCGACATGGCGGAGCAAAAGGCCATCGGCAAGGCCGGCTACGCCGCCCAGAAGAAGAAGCGCAACCCGCGCTTCCTCCTGGGCATCCTCGGCTGCATGGCCCAGAACCGCGGCGCCTCCCTCTTGGATGCGCTGCCGGACGTCGACCTCATCGTCGGCACCCAGAAATTTCACCAGGTCCCGGACTACCTCGACAACCTCCGCGCCGCCCAGGCCGCCGGCGCCCCGCTCCCGACCAGCATCGTCGACATCGCCGAGGAGGCCGGTTCCCAAAACACCATCCGCGACCATGTGCTCGAGGACCGGCAGGTCACGGCCTTCGTCTCCATCCAGCAGGGCTGCAACATGGACTGCGCCTTCTGCATCGTCCCGAAGACCCGCGGCGACGAGCGCTCGCGGCCGATGGAAGAGATCGTGCGCGAGTGCGAGGAACTCGCGGAGCGCGGCGTGCGCGAGATCACCCTGCTCGGGCAGATCGTCACCAGCTACGGCCGCCGCGACTACGCCCACACCGACGGGGTCACGCCCTTCGTGCAGCTGCTTGAGCGCGTGAATGCCATCCCCGGCATCAAGCGCATCCGCTTCACCTCGCCGCACCCGCGCGGCTTCAAGGACGACCTCATCCAGGCCTACGGCCGGCTCGAGAAACTTTGCGAATACGTCCACCTGCCCATGCAGTCCGGCAGCGACCGCATCCTGAAGGCCATGAACCGGCCCTACTCGCGCGACCGCTACCGGCAGATCGTGGACGACCTGCGCCGCGTGCGACCCGACATGTATTTCTCGACCGACATCATCGTCGGTTTCCCGGGCGAGACCGACGAGGAGTTCGCCCAGACCCGCGAGCTCTTCGCGGCCTGCAACTACGACATGGCCTACATCTTCAAGTACTCGATCCGGACTGGCACGCCCGCGGCGGACATGGGCGACCAGATCCCCGACGAGGTGAAGGAGGCGCGCAACGCCGAGCTGCTGGCGATCCTCCAGGCCAACTCCAACCGCCGCAACGCCACCCTGCTCGGGACCACCCAGGAGGTGCTCGTCGAGGGCCCCGACAAGAAGGGCCTGGGCTTCATGGGCCGCACCCGGGGCAACCGCATCGTGCACTTCGCCGCGAGCGACCGCCTCATCGGCGAGCTGGTCCCCGTGAAGATCGACCGCGTCTCAACGGCCGTGCTCTACGGCCAGCTGGAGCTGGCGGGAGTTAAGGTTTGAACCACGGAGACACAGAGGCCACAGAGATGTTTTCCCGATGCCCTTTTCCTTCCTCCGTGTTCTCCGTGCCTCTGTGGTTCCCTTAAGCGCATGAGCCTTTTCCTCGCCACCCTCCTTCCCGGCCTGTTGCTCGCCGCCCTCGGCGGCCTGCTGTGCTGGAACGGCGCGCCGGTCGCGAACGGCGCCCGGGCCCTGCCGCGCTCCCGCCCGGCGGCGTGGGTGCTCTTCGGCGGAGCCACCCTGTGGTTCATCTGGCGGCTGTCGCACATCGGCGAGGCTGACCTGATCTTCTTCCAGACCCCGACGCCCGTGATGCTCGGCTTTGGCGCCCTGGCGGTGCTGGCCTTCATCTACACCCCTGACTTTCTCGCCGTGCGCGGCCTCAGCGTGTTGGCCTTGCTCGGTGCCGAACCGGTGCTGCGCGCCGCCTACATGGAATGGAGCCACCCGCAGCGCCTGCTGATGGTCACCGCGGTGTACATCGCCTTGAGCGCCGCGCTGTACCTCGCGGCCTATCCGTTTCGCCTGCGCGATTTGTTTGAGTGGCTGTTCCGCACGCCGGGCCGGCCGCGCCTGATTGGCGCGATTGTGCTCGGTTACGGTCTCGCCACCTCGGCCGCCGCCTTCACCTACTGACCGATGGCCGTCGTCCCGCATGGCTTGATCATCCTCGCCGGCCCGGCCGGCGTGGGCAAAAGCACGCTCTGCGACCGCCTGGTCGCCGAGGCGCCGCAATTCGAGCGCGTGGTCACGGCCACCACCCGCCCCCCGCGACCCAACGAGGTCAACGGCCGGGACTACCATTTTCTCAGCGAGGCGGAATTCGACCTCCGCCAGCAGGCCGGCGAATTCCTCGAATGGGCCTGCGTCCACCGCAAGTACCGCTACGGCACGCTCAAGTCCGCGGTGCTCGGCCGCCTGCCGGAGACCAACCTGGTGATGAACATCGACGTGCAGGGCGTGCGTAGCATCCGCGCCGCGGCGGCGCAGATCCCGCTGCTCCAGCGCTGCCTCGTCACTATCTTCATCGCGCCCGACTCCCTCGATGTGCTCCGCGAACGCCTCGAGGGCCGCGGGCCGCTGCCGGCCGAGGAGCTGGCCCGCCGCATGCAGAGCGCCGAGCTCGAGCTGGCCGACCGCTTTAGTTACGACTACATCATCCACAGCTCCACGAAGGAGCAGGACTTCCGCGCGCTGCTCGACTACTGGGCGCAGGCCCAGGCCCGGCTGGGTGGGACGTAGCCCGCTTGCGCGGCCGACCCTTTCGGACATGGTGCCGCCATGCCTTTTTCCCGCCGCCGCTTCCTCCGCCTGCTGCCCGCCGGCCTGGCCGTGCTGGGGACCGGAAAAACCGCCCGGGCCGCCGAACCCATGAATCCTCCCTATCCGCGCAGCGATCACTTCGACGGCGAACGGTTCTTCAATCCCTCCGGGAAAAACCCGCTGGGGTTTCGCGACCTGATGAAGTGGCAATTCAGCCGGGCCCAAGGCGTCTGGCCCACCTGGGTGGAAAACACCGCCCAGCCCGCGCTCCCCGCCACCCTCGGTCCGCGCGAGTGTGCCGTGACCTTCGTCGGCCATGCCTCCTTCCTGATCCAGTTCGACGGGTTGAACATTCTCACCGACCCGATCTGGTCCGACCGCTGCAGTCCCGTGTCCTGGGCCGGGCCGAAACGCGTGCGCGCCCCCGGCATCGCCTTCGAGGCCCTGCCGCGCATCGACCTCGTGCTGCTCAGCCACAATCACTACGACCACCTCGACCTGCCCACCCTGCAGCGCCTGCACGCCGCGCACCGGCCGCTGATCGTGACCACGCTCGGCAACAAACCCTTTCTCGCGGATGAGGGCATCGACCACGTCGTCGAGCTCGACTGGTGGCAGGCGCACGAACCGCGACCCGGCGTGCGCGTGACTGCGACCCCCGCCCAGCATTTCGCCGCCCGCGGGCTGGGCGACCGGTTCAAGACCCTGTGGGGTGGCTTCGCGCTCGAGACGCCGGCTGGCAAACTGTGGTTCGCCGGTGACTCGGGTTATTTTGACGGCTTCAAGACCATCGGCGAAAAGCTCGGGCCCTTCGACCTGGCCTTCATTCCCATCGGGGCCTACGAGCCGCGCTGGTTCATGCAGCCGGTGCACTGCACGCCCGCCGAGGCTCTCCAGATCCACCGCGACGTCCGCGCCCGCCGCAGCCTCGCGATGCACTTCGGCTGCTTCCCTCTGGCCGATGACAGCTACGAGCAGCCGGTGACCGATTTCCAGTCCGCCTATGCCTCCTCCGGCCTGAGCCCGGGTGAATTCGCCCTGCCCGAGGTCGGGGAGACGCGCGTGCTGGCGCTGGGCTAGGGCGGCCCGATCGCTATTTCTTCGGCTTGTTGCGGTATTCGGCGCTGCGGCGGAGCTCGTCGCGGACGTCGCTCTCGGTCCACCCGCGCCGGAGCACGACGCTGGTGAATTGACGCAGGCCGCTCGGATCGACCTCGCGACCCAGCACGTCCAGGTAGGCGCGACGCACGATCATCTCGGCGGCCTCGGTCCGGTACACTTTCTCGCCGCGGAGGTGCTCGCGGAGCATCGCCTCGGTCCAGCCTTGGTCAATGAACCGGCTGCGGAAGTCCCGCAGCTCATCGGGACGGGGCTCGCGGCCAAGGTAGTCGTTGAACGTGGCCTTGATAATTTTCTCGGGATCCGGGCGGGGACGGCCGGGGCTCGGATCGCGATCGCGATCGCGCCCACGTGACCGCTCCACGCGCAGGGAGGAGATGCGGTCGTTCCAGGTGAGAGAGACGCTGCCGACCACCGGGCGGCCGGTCAGGTCGCGGGTGTTTTCGGCCACGCGCAAGGCATCGCCGCGAAAACGCCCGTCCGCGTAGGCGATGAGCTCGACGTCGCCTTCGATCCGGATGGAGGAGATCCCGTCGTTCAGCCGGGCGCCGTTCTCGAACGTGACGCCCGACATGTTCTCGATGTCGTCGCCGGGATAAAGCACCAGGGCATCGCCCCGGAAACCCACCTTCTCATAGACGATGACCCGACCGCCGTAGCGGCGATTGCCATCCTCGCGGCCTCCCTGTCTGTCACCGGCGCTGTCCGCCTGGGTCGTGGTGAGCAACGCAAACAGCACAACAAGCAAACGGGTTTTCATGGCCATAAGACGCCAGTCGCGGGTCGAATATTCAAGCTTTCGTCGGCGGGTCGGCCTGCATCCGCCACCCGGGGCCAGGCGTAGATTCCCGCGATAACCGTCACCAAGCGGCATCGGGGCCAGCCGGCCCCGGTCACCCGTGCGGTGTCCCGGATCACCCCTCCCTCCAACCACACCAGAAACAGTCTACATGAAACCTGGATCCATTCCCTCCTTCCTGCGGGGCGTGTTCATCGCCTCTCTGCTCTCCGTGTCCTGTGTCACCCTTCCCGCCGCCTGGAGCCTGTCCCTGAAAGCGGGTATCACCCAGTACACCGGCGGCGATTTCCACCAAGGTCCCGCCTTTGACGGCTCCGTCCTGCTTGGGTTGCCGGCCGGCAGCCTGCCCGTGGATGTGGACGCCAAAAGTTTTGATGATGTGTATGGCAACTTCAACGAGCTGCGTCTCGAGGCCGCCTACGCCGCCAGCGAGAACCTCAGCTACACCATTGGCCTCGGCTGGCTATCGGGCATGGACCAAGTCCTCCGGGTCGGCACGGTCGCCGGCACGCTGCCACTCAATGCCGAGTTCAGCGACTATCAGGATGCCCTGATCTATGGCGGCGTGCGCTACAACTTCCGCCTGAACGAACGCTGGAACCCGTATGTGGGCGCTCAACTGGGCTACAAGCGGGTGGATGCGATCACGGCTTCGTTCTCCGTGCCCAACACACCGTTCAACCAGCCCTATCGGTCGGCCCTCACCGAAGCCAAATTCTACGACGCCAGCAATGTCTGGTCCTACGGCGTCGTGCTAGGGGTCGAATACCAACTGACCGACCGCGCAACCATCGGACTCGAGACGGGCTACCTGGCGCAGAGCTCACTCGACGACAACGACAGTGTCCTGGGTCTGCTCGGCCTGAATGCCCTCAACGACGAGGGCGACCTCAGCTACATGCCCCTGCGGCTCAGCCTGAATTACAGCTTCTGAGGTTTGCCACCGCGGAGCCGGGCCACCGGCTCCGCTTTTTAATCACCGCCCGCGATGTAATGGCAGCCCTTGCTGACCGGGTTGAGCGCCGCGGCGTGCACCACCAGCAGGGCCGTCTGGATGGCGTTGCGCAACTCGATGAGATCGCGGGTGGGGCGGCAGTCGCGGTAGAAAGCCTGGATGTCCTCCCGCAGTTCCAGGAGAATGCGGCGCGCCCGCGCCAGCCGGCGGGGTGAGCGGATGATGCCGGCGTAGTTCCACATCGTCTGCCGGATCTGCTGGAGGTCCTGCCGGATGAGCAGTGGGTCGGCGATCTTCGCGGGGCTGAGCCACTCGCAGGCCGTGGGGGCGGGAAACCTGTCCTTTGCCAGCTCGGCGAGGTCGGCGCGAGCGGCGGCCTTGGCGGCAACCAGGCATTCCAGCAGCGAGGTGCTGGCGAGCCGATTGGCGCCGTGCAGCCCGGTGCAGGCGGTCTCGCCGATGGCGTTGAGGTGGCGGACATTGGTGCGCCCGGCCAGATCGGTGTGCACGCCGCCGCAGGAAAAGTGCGCCGCCGGCACGACGGGGATGGGCTCCAGCGTGATATCCACGCCATGGGCGAGGCAGCGCTCATAGATGGCGGGAAAACGGCTGCGGATGAAATCCGGCTTGAGGGCGGAGAGATCGAGGTACGCGCAGAGCTCGCCGCTCGCGGCGAGGTGATGCTGGACGGCGCGTGAGACGACATCGCGCGGGGCCAGCGAACCGAGCGGATGGACGCCGTCCATGAAGCGGCGGCCGTGACCATCCACCAGCACGGCCCCCTCGCCGCGCAGGGCCTCGGTGATGAGGAAGGGCTGCGCGCCCTTCTTGAAAAAGACCGTGGGGTGAAACTGGACGTATTCGAGGTCGATCAGGCGGGCACCGACGCGGTAGGCCATCGCCACCCCGTGGCCGACGCTGCCGGGCTGGTTGGTGGTGTGCTGGAAGATCCCGCCGAGGCCGCCGGTGGCGAGCACGGTCTTGCGCGCCACGAAGGCCACGACCTCGCCGGTGGCGGTGTCCAGGGCATAGCAGCCGAAACAGGTGAGCGGCTCGTACCGGTCCTGCGGGTTGGTCGAGTTGTGCGAAAGCGTGAGCAGGTCCACCGCGACAAACCCGCTGCGGCGCGTGATCCCCGGGGTCGCGTCGACCTTGGTGGCGATGGCGCTGAGGATGGAATGTCCCGTGGTGTCCTTGGTGTGGATGATCCGCCGTTCGTGGTGGCCGCCCTCGCGGGCCAGCTCGAGTTCGCCGGCGGTGCCGCGATCGAATCCGATATTCAGGTCATCCAGCAGGAGCTCCTTCACGGCGGCAGGACCCTCCTCCGCCAGCTGGTTAATGGCGGCGGGATTGGCCGTGCCGTCACTCGCCTCCATGATGTCCTCGCGGAGGCTGTGTGGGTCGGGGGCGGTATCGTAGATGATGCCGCCCTGGGCCCAGTCACTGTTGGCCTGCAGGGGTTCGGCGAGGGAAAGGAGCTCCACCGTGCGTCCGGCGCGCGCGGCGTGCAGCGCATAGGCCGAGCCGGCGAGACCGGCACCCAGCACGAGGCAGTCGGTGTGGATGGTTTTCATCGGCATGGAATCACGCGGGCACCACGACCGTGGGCTGACCGGTTACCCTTCCCTCTATGCGAGTGGCCTGGTAAATTCACTTTTTTCCTTTCAGTAGATCCAGGCTGAGATCCGCCGACGCCACCGTGTGGGTGAGCGCACCGATGCTGATGAGGTCCACGCCGGGCAGGGCGTAGTCCCGGAGGGTGGCGAAGGTGACGCCGCCGGAAACCTCAACCTGGGCCCGCCCGCCGATGGCGGTGACGGCGGCATCGACCTCGGCGGGGGTCATGTTGTCGAGAAGGATGAAGTCGACGCCGACGCGGCAGGCTTCCTCGACTTCGTCGATCGTCTTGGCCTCGACTTCGATCTTGGCGCCGTGGGCGGCAGCCGCCTGACAGAGTGTGACCGCCTGCGTGAGCGAGCCGGCGGCCGCGATATGGTTGTCCTTGATGAGCACCAGCTCGCCCAGCGAGCTGCGGTGGTTGTGGCAGCCGCCGGTGCGCACCGCGTATTTTTCCAGGGCGCGCCAACCCGGCGTGGTCTTGCGGGTGTCGACGATGCGCACGCCCGTGCCCTGGACGGCCGCGGCGTAGCGGGCGGCCTGGGTGGCGATGCCGCTGAGGCGCTGGAGGAAATTCAGGGCCGTGCGCTCGGCGGTGAGGATCGAGGCGGTGGAGCCTTCAATCGAGAGGACCCGGGCGCCGCGCTTGATCCGCGCCCCATCGCGGGCCAGGGCGCGAATTTTCAGGGAGGGGTCCTGCTTCGCAAAGACCCGGGCTGCAACGTCCAGTCCGCAGATCACCAGCTCCTGCTTGGCATCGATCACGGCCCGGCTGCGGTGCTTGGCCGGAAAAATGGCGCGGCTGGTGATGTCACCGAGTCCGGCGTCTTCTTCCAGGGCGAGGTCGATCAGGAGTTCGGTGCGGGGCGTGAGCATGGGGAAAGTGGGTTGAAGGCCGGCTTGGGGTTGGGGAGATCAGTCCTTCGGGGCGAGCTCGAACATGCGGTCGATGCAGCGGGCGGCGCGGCGGCGGATGTCCTCGTCCAACATGACAATCTGGTCGGGGCGCGGGGCGCGCAGGGCATCGCGCACCTTTTCCAGCGTGTTGAGCTTCATGTAGGGGCAGAGGCGGCAGCCGCCGATGAAATGTTTCTCCGGCGTCTCGACCTGCAGCCGGCCGACGAGGCCGCACTCGGTGAGCATGAGGTAATAGGGCGCGGGGGTGGTCTTGACGTATTTCATCATCGCCCCGGTGCTGCCGACAAAGTCGGCCACGGCGGCGACCGCCGGGGTGCACTCGGGGTGGGCCACGACCTTCAGGCCGGGAAAACGGAGGCGGGCGTCGGCGACGGCGGCGGCATCAAAGACGTCGTGCACGATGCAGGTGCCGTCGGAGGTGATGATCTCCTTGGCCACGCCGCGGCGCTGCAATTCCGTGCGGACGTTCTCGCCCATCAGGCGGTCGGGCACAAAGAGGATGCGAGCCTGCGGCAGACTCGCGATGATATCGTAGACGTTGCCCGAGGTGACACAGACGTCGGACTCCGCCTTCACGTCGGCCGTGGAGTTGATGTAGCAGACCACCGCCGCGTCGGGGTAGGCGGCCTTCAGTTGCCGCAGCTGGTCGCCGGTGAGGGAGTCGGCCAGGGAGCAGCCCGAGCCCCGGTCCGGCACGATCACGGTGGCGTCGGGGGAGAGGATCTTGGCGGTCTCGGCCATGAAGACCACGCCGGCAAAAAGGATGACCTTGGCCTTCGCGTCCCGGGCCATGAGGCTCAGGTAATAGGAGTCGCCCTTGAAGTCGCCCACGCCGTAGACGATCTCGGGCTCGACATAGGAGTGGGTGAGGATGACGGCATCCTTTTCCTTTTTCAGGCGGTTGATCTCCAGGGTGAGGGGGGCGAATTGCCGGCAGGCCTCATAATCCCAGGATTTGCCGGGGGTGCAATCCACGTGCAGCAAGGCCTTGAACAGGCGGTCGGTCTCGGCCGCGAGTTCGGAAACCGTGAAAAGGGGGGTGCCGGCGGAAATCATGGAAGCCTGAGGTTACCCGCGGAAGCAGGCCCGTCAAAGCCCCATCGTGTCTTGTGCCGCGGCTTTCCGTTTGTCTTTGGGGTGAACACGGGATTGATTCCGCCTCACCCGTACCCCGCCGTGCCCCCGGCCCACCCCATACCTGTGACGAGCGCGCCCGACCATGCGCTGCTGACCGCCCGCTCGATGAGCCCGCATCATCGCGCGGAAATGCGCGAGGCGTTCGACCAGATCGTGCGCCTGGCCGACCATGACCGGCTGACCCTGCGCGTGCCGCACGAGGTCAAGCAGGTGCAGAACCGGCGGGGCATGCATTACCATTACCGGCCGGAGATTTTCTTCGGCCTGCAGGGCTGGACGGAATTCAGCTTCCCCAACGAGGGCTTCCGCGTGAGCCCGGGGGAGGTCTGCCTGATCCCGGCGGGGGTGCCGCACGGCGAGACGGTGCACGCCGAGCCGGCCCGGCCGTTTCGCAACCTCGTGATCGGTTTTTATAACAACACCATCAGCATCCATTTCGCCCATGAGGCGCGGCCGCGCAAACCGGACATCGAGGTCATCGAGTTCTTCGACGCGCCCAACCTCGACGTGTTTCTCACCCTGGCCAATTCGCTGGTGCATGCGCACGCGATGCAGGCGCCGGCCCGCGAGGCCGTGCGCAAGGGACTGCTCCTCTCGATCTTCGGCCTGTTCCGCAACCTGGTCGAGACGGGCACCGGCCACCTGAACAGTGACATCGGCAAGGTCTTCCAGGCGAAATGCCTCGTGCGGGAGCAGTTTGCGAACCCCGAGCTCAGCGTGATCCACATCGCCGCCCAGCTGGGCTGCTCGGCCGATTACCTCTCCCACCTCTTCCACACCGAGACCCGGGAGCGGCTCACGCATTACGTCCAGCGCATCCGCATCGAGGGGGCGATCCTCGCGCTCGACACCGGTTCGCTCACCATCTCCCAGATCGCCTACGCCAGCGGGTTCAGCGACCCGGCCTACTTCGCCCGCGTGTTCAAGCAGCACAAGGGCGTGACGCCGCAGGAATTCCGGCTGCAACTCGAAGCCGCGCGGCAGCGGCAGGAGGACAAGCCGAAGACTGTCTATCATGACCACCTCGACTACACGCATGGGGCACCGGCGCTGAAGCAGGAAGCGCCGGCGGGGAAGTAAGGGGAGGCAAAATGCAGGCGCTGGCTTGTTGTGGGTCAGCGCGCTCCGAAAAGCGTCCGCGAGCGGACTGCCCACAGGTAAGGCGAACGCTCCGCGGGGCCGGTCTTTGACCGGCCCTACTTGACCAGCACCCGGTAGCGCCAGGCCTTGAGGTCGAGCGGGACGAGGGCGTCGAGCTTCACGGTCTCGCCAGTGAAGGCGTCGCGCCATTCGCCGGCGAGCGCGGGGTCGAAGAGGTCAGCCTTGGCGTCCTTGGCGGTGAGGTTGAAGAGCCCGACCACCCGACGGCCGTCGGCGGCGGTGCGCTCGAGGGCGTAGAAGGTCGCGTTGTCCGTGGTGTCTAGGCGGCGCATGGGTGAACCGGTGTGCAGGGCCGGGTGCTCGCGCCGGAGTTTGGTCATGACCTGGTAGAGGCGCGTGGTCGGGTGGGTTTCGGCGGGCCAGACGATCGGGTCGCGCTGGAAGAACTCGAGGCGGCGGTCGAGGCCAGCTTCCTGGCCGTTGTAGATCATCGGCACGCCATCGAGCAGGAAGGTCAGCACGGCGAAAGGGGCGTAACCGGCGCCCATGCGCTCGAACTCCGTGCCCGCCCAGCTGTTCTCATCGTGGCTGCTGGTGAAGACCATGAGGGCGGCGCCGCGCGGAAAGTGGGCGTGGATCTTCGCGTAGGCCTCGTCGAGCGCCGAGGCGGATCGCTTGCACTGGGCGATCTGGTTCATCGCGTGGTGGAGATCGAAGCCGTAGGAGAGATTGAAGGCCGCGACCTGCTGCTGCGGCAGCTCGGCCTCGGCGAGGAAGAGGGCGTCGGGCTTCACGGCGCGCACGCGGCGCACCACCTCGTTCCAGAACGGGGTGGGCAGACCCCAGGCCACGTCGCAGCGGAAGCCGTCGATGCCGAAGTTCTTCACCCAGTGGAGGAGGACGTCGGCCTGGTAGTCGAGCAGGGCGGGCACGCGGAAGTCGAACTGCACGACGTCGGTCCAGTCGGTGCCGTGCGGGGGCGTGAGGTTGCCTTGCTCGTCGCGCCAGAAAAATTCCGGGTGGGTTTTCGTGAGGGGGTTGTCAGGTGAGACGTGGTTGGGGACCCAGTCGAGGATCACGCGCTGACCCTGGGCATGGGCGGCGTTGACGAGGTCGCGCAAGTCCTGCTCGGTGCCGAACTCCGGGTTGACCCCCAGGTAGTCCTGCGCGGCGTAGTAGCTGCCGAGCGGTCCCTTGCGGTTAACCTCCCCGATCGGGTGGATCGGCATCAGCCAGAGCACATCAACGCCGAGAGCCTTGAGCCGCGGCAGATCAGCGGTAACGGCGGAGAATTTACCAGTGGCGGAGAACTGGCGGACATTAATCTCGTAGATGGTGCTGCCGCGAGCCCAGTCGGGCAGGCCGATGGCCACGTGGTGGGCGCTGGGTTGGGCTTTCTCCCGCTCGGGCGCCGGGGCCGCGGAAACGAGCGGCGCGAGGAGGAGGGAGAGGAGGAGGGCAATCTGCTTTTTCATGAGAAAGTAGGGCCGGTCTCGGACCGGCCCGGTTTGCTGGTTTTCTAAGCGGGTCCGGTCGGAGACCGGCCCTACCAAAGAATCAGGTCGCGCCGACCGGCTTGTCTTCCGGCACCCAGGACAGGGCGGCGGCGGCGGCGATCAGGCAGGCGCCGCCAACCACCACGGCGGTGAGGGCGCGGCCGCCGAGCAGGTGCTCGACGACGGGGCCGAGGAGGGTGGCCGCGAGGATCTGTGGGAGCACGATGAAGAAATTGAAGACGCCCATGTAGAAACCCATCTGCTGAGCCGGGATGGCGTTGGACAGCAGCGCGTAGGGCATGGAGAGGATCGTCGCCCAGCCGATGCCAACGGCCACCATGGAAACCAGGAGTAACTCAGGGGTGCGGACAAAACCCACGCTGGCCAGGCCGACACCGGCGCAAAGCAGGCCGACGCGGTGCAGGACCTTGGCCGGCACGCCTCGATTCGCGAGCGCCACGAGGACAAAGGCGACACCGAAGGCCGTGCCGTTGTAGACCGCGAAGCAGACGCCGCCCCACTCGAGACCGCGCTGGTAGGCCTCCGTCCCGGGCGTGCCGCCGAAGATGCTGCGGGCGATGCCGGGCGTGAAATAGATCCACATGCAGAAGAGACCGAGCCAGGTGAAGAACTGTACCACGGCCAGCCGGCGCATGACCACCGGCATGTGCTGGATCCCGTGCCAGACATCGACGAAGAAGGAACCCGGGGGCTTGGCGCCCTCGCCCGCCGCCGCCGGCTCAGGGGGAACTTCCTTGGTGGTCACCACGGTGTAGACCACCGCGACCATGAAGACGACCGCGCCAATGTAGAACGAGAGCTTGATGGACCAGGGGATGCCGCCGTCCGGCGAACCGGCGCCCACCACGCCAAAATGCGTGAGCAGCCAGGGCAGGGCGGAGGACAGCACGGCGCCGAGACCGATCAGGAGGCTCTGCATGGCGAAACCCACCTGGCGCTGGGCCGGGGGCAGGAGGTCGGCGACAAAGGCGCGGAACGGTTCCATGCTCACGTTGACGGAGGCGTCGAGGACCCAAAGCAGACCCGCGGCCATCCAGAGCGCGGAGGAGTTGGGCATGGCAACGAGGGCTAGGCTGGCGAGGATGGCGCCGCCCAGGAAATACGGACGCCGGCGGCCGAGATGCCGGTGCCAGGTGCGGTCGCTGTAGTAGCCGATGATGGGCTGCACGATCAGGCCGGTGAGCGGAGCCGCGAGCCAGAGCATCGGGATGGCGCTTTCGGAGGCGCCGAGGAACTCGTAGATGGCGCTCATGTTGGCCATCTGCAGGCCCCAGCCAAACTGGATGCCGAAGAAGCCGAAGCTCATGTTCCAGATGGCGGGGAGGGAGAGGGGACGTTGGGGCTGCATGGGGGAAAGGGAGGGCCGGTCAGAGACCGGCCCTGCTCCTGAGCTGGGGGACTGGTCGGGGCTTAGGTGGCTTCCGGGGGTTCACTGAAATCCTTCACCGGGCGGTCGCCGGTGCGGTCGTAGAGGCTGATCCAATGGCGGAGGATGGCGGCCTTGTCGCGGCGGAGCGAGCCCAGTTGTTCCGCGGTGAAGCGCCACTGCCAGTTGCCCTCGGTCGTGCCGGGGCGGTTGAGCGTGGCGGACGCGGGCAGGTCGAGCAGGTCCTGCACCGGGATCACGGCGAGCCGGGAAACCGTGGCGAGGGTGGCGCGGATCACCGGCCAGGCGGAGTGGGTTCCATCCAAACCAAAATACTCAGTGATCTTCGCGGCGTAGGGCGGCTGCAGCGACTCAAGCCAGCCACGGGCCGTGATGTTGTCGTGCGTGCCGGTGTAGGCGACGCTGTCGGGCGGATAGAAGTGCGGGAGGTTCGCGTTGTTGGCGTCGTGGCCGTAGGCGAACTGGAGGATCTTCATGCCGGGCAGGCCGGCGGCGCGGCGGAGGTTCACCACATCGGGCCCGATGTAACCGAGGTCCTCGGCGATGATCCGCGCGCCGGGGAGGGCGGCGCGCACGGCCGAGAAGAACTCCAAGCCCGGGCCGCGGCGCCAGGCGCCGGTGCGGGCATCGGGGGCGTCGGCGGGAATTTCCCAGAACGTGTCGAAGCCGCGGAAGTGATCGAGCCGCACCACATCGTAGAGCTCGAAGGCGGCGCGCAGGCGGTCGAGCCACCAGGCGTAGCCGGTCTCGCGGAGGTACGCCCAGTCATAGAGCGGATTGCCCCAGAGCTGGCCGAGGGCGGAGAAATAATCCGGCGGCACGCCGGCCACGGCGAGGGGCCGGCCCGAGGCGTCGAGGCGGAAGACGGCGCGGTTGCGCCAGGTGTCGGCACTGTCGAGGGCCACAAAGATCGGCACATCGCCGATCAGGCCGACCCCGCGGTCGCGGGCATGGGCGCGCAGGCGGTCCCACTGGCCGAAGAACAGGTATTGATAAAAGGCGTGGCGCTCGGACTCCGCGCGCACGGAGGCGGGCAGGCTGGCGTGCAGCGCCGGGGTCCAGCGGGCGTAGGCCGCTGGCCAGGTGGGCCAGGCCCAGCCGCCGAAATGGCCCTTGAGCGCCATGAAGTCGGCGTAGGGCTGGAGCCAGGTCGCGTGGGTGCGGCGGAAGTCGCCGTAGGAGCCAAAGCCGTCAAACGTGTCGGCACCCGAGGCGGCGAAGCGATCGGCAGCGAGCGCGAGCACGCGCCAGAAGTCCGCGTAGAGCCAGCCGTAGTCGACGGTCGCGGCGGGCAGGCGGCGCAGGGGCGCGGTCTCGGCCTCAGTCAGCAGGCCGCAGGTGACGAGTTCGCCGAGGTCGATGAAATAGGGGTTCCCCGCCGAGGCGGAGAACAGTTGGTAAGGCGAATCACCGAAGCCGGTGGGGCCGATCGGGCAGATCTGCCAGTAACGGACCCCGGACTCGGCGAGGAAATCGACGAAGGCGCGGGCGCCGCGGCCCAGGTTGCCGATGCCGTACTCGCCGGGCAGCGAGGACAGGTGGGCGAGCACGCCGGCGCTGCGGGTGGTCAGCCAGGGGGCGGGCGGGGCCGCGAGGGTCGCGGGGGCCCGGGGGGCGGGCACGGCGACCGGCTCAGCCGGGAGGGACGGGGGACGCGGGGGCATGGGCGGGGTTCGTCGGGGGGAGAGAAAGAGCGGCCACCAGTAACCCCACTGGTGGCCGCACGTGAAACCAAGCAAACCAGACCGGACGGATCAGAACTTGTACGAGGCGCCGAGGGAGTAGGAGGCGCCGTAATACTGATAATTGATCACGCGACGCGGATCGTCGTTGTCGTAGGTGATCAGCGGTTCGTTGTTCAGGTTGTAGGCCGTGGCGAGAACCGTGAGACCCTTGAGCGCGCCCTTGTTGAAGGAATAGCTGACCTGGGCGTCGATGATGTTTTCCGGCTGCGCCACGGAGAAGCCGCCGTTGGGGTTCACGTCACCACCCGGGTTCGGGACACCGAACGTGGTGATGTACTGGCGGTTCTCGGAACGATAGCGGTCGCTCACGCGCGCGGAGAAGCCGCCCGTCTCATAATACACCGTCATGTTGGCGACCTTGCGGGACAGGCCCTGGATCGGAGCCGTGCCGTTGCCCGGGCCCCACGGGGCGATGGAGCTGTCGGTGTAGGCGCCGTTCATGGTCACACCAAAGCCCTTGATGTCGCTGAACATTTCCGAGGAGAGGTTCAGCGTGACTTCCAAGCCCTTGATGCTGCCACCCTGGCCGTTGACGGGCTGCGAAACGATGCCCTGACGGAGAACCGGCTCCGGGCCGCTGAGCACCGGATAGCCGGTGAAGTCGGCCACCGAGCGCTGCTCGTAGATGTAGTTCTGGAGCTTTTTGACGAAGCCCGCGACCGCGAAGTAGCCGCGGTTGTCCTTGAAGTATCTTTCGATCGACAGGTCGAGGGAGTCGGACTCCCAGGGCCGGAGCTTGGAGTTGCCGCCGCCGCCGGACCACGGGCTGTTCTGGAGGGTCGGCGCCGCCGCGTTGGCGGGGTTGTAGCCCCAGGTGCGGGAGGCCCGGAGGTCAAACATGCGCGGGCGGGCAATCTGCCGCGAGAGACCGAAGCGAACGTAGGTGCGCTCGGCCGCCAGGAAGCTCAGGTTCAGGTTGGGGGCCACGGTCCAATATTTGTCGCCGTCGCTGACCCGGGTGAGGTTGGCACCGTTCGCCGAATAGCCCTTGGAGGACTGGTCGGTGTGAATGAGCCGGATGCCGAGGTCGCCGCCCACGGGGACGTTACCCATCTTGGAGTCGATGTTGAGCTTGCCGAAGTATTGGGTGACCTTCTCGCGGATCTGGTAACGGTTGGCCACGATGCCGCTGTCGTTGTTGGGCGTGTAGGCCCAGATGCCGTTGGCAAAAGCGGCGAGCGGATCGTAGGCATAGATCTGGCCGAGGCCCATGAAGCTCATGTCGGTGGTGCCGATTTTCGGCGGCAGCGGGAGCGTGTTGGAGCCGTTGGCGGGCGAGATGAAGCCGGAGGGCTTTTCGCCGTCACGCTTGTAGCGGTCGGTGTAAACGATGCCGGCGTCAAAGGACTTGAAGCCCCACTTGTTCAATTCGTGCATCGTCGACGCGCGCACGGAGCCGAGTTCATCGTAAGCGGTGAAGTATTTTTGGTAACCATGCATGCCGCCGCCGGGGAGCGAGGTCGGGCCCCAGCCCTGCGGGTCGGACAGGCGGAGAACCGAGCCGTCGGCGTAGTTCTTGGTCGTGGTCAGCTGGGGAATGGTGCCCGGACGGAGGTCAACCCGGACCGCGTCCGCCGTGGTGAACGGGGTGCCGCGGAAGCCGACGCCGGACCAGGTTTCGATGTTCCGGTCGGTGCGTTCGATCTTCGAGTAGCTGACATCGACCTCGATCGGCCAGGTGGAGCGCTGGGCGATCTTGATATTGGCGCCGAGGGCGAGCGGGGTGGCATCGCGGACAAACGCGTCGTTGCGGACCACGGGCTGCACGTTGTTGAACGTCATGCTGGGCACGTAGCCGTTGGTGACGCTGTAGCCGGGCTGGGCCGCGGCGCCGCTCCACCAGAGGGGAATCTCCATGCCGCGGAGCAACTGCTTCTCCTGGAAATCGGAGCGGTAGAGGTCGAAGTTCACCTCGAAGTTGTCGTCCGGCTTGTATTGGACGACGAACATGAGCGCGGTGCGATCGATGATGGAATTGCGGACATACGACTTGGTGCCGCCGAGGACATAGGCGTTCGAACCGTCGGTCGGATAGCCCCAAGCCTGGAACTGCTGGCCGGCCCAGGGGGAATTCACGACGGAGTAGCCGAGGGCGATGCCCAGTTTGCCGTCCATGAACTGATCGATGTAGTGGAGGCCCGAGCGGTAACCGGTCTCATCCACCCCGGGGGTGAGCTGGCCGAGCTCGTTGAACTCGTAGTTGGCGTAAACGGCACCCTGCCGCCGGCCCTTCGAGAGGGGGCGCACGGTCTTCATGTTGATGGTGCCGGAGAGGCCCTGCGCGGAGAGATCGGCGCGGGAGCTCTTGATGACCTCAACCTCGTTGAGCAGGTCGGCCGGGTATTGGTCGAATTCGACGCCGCGATTCAGATTGGTCGAGACCTGTTCACGACCGTTGAGGGTCGCGATGGAGAAGTCGGGCCCCATGCCGCGCAGGCTGATCTGCTGCGCGCGGCCATTGGTGCGCTGGGCCGCGAGGCCGGGCAGGCGCGTGAGCGTGTCGGCGATGGAGACATCCGGCAGCTTGCCGAGGTCTTCCGCCGTGATCACCTCGATGATCATGTTGGAGTTTTGCTTCTTCTCAGCGGCGGCGGCGAGGCTGCCCGCGAAGCCAGCGGTGACGGTGAAGGTATCGAGGATCAAGGGGGCATCCTCTTTCTTCTCGGTGGTCGGGGTGGTGGTCTGGGCCAGGAGGCTGGCGGCGGGTTGCGCCAGCAGCAGGCCGGCAAACAGTCCCCTTTGGAGGAACTGGCGCGCGGAATAGCGGGTATGATCAGTCGTGTGCATGGTGTGGTTGGGGTGGATAACAGGGGAACGAAGGCGGCCGGAAAGGCGCTCCTTGTATTAACCCAAAAAAAGCCGGGGGGCGGCGGTTTCGCGAATCGGTTTGCGCCAAAAAAACCGCGATGACCCGGACAAGTCTTAGGTCACCGGGTGCAAAACGGCCTGGCGTGTCGAACCTAGTCCACCGGGTTGCACGGGTCGCTCAGAGGGAAATAGACCAGAGCGGCCCACCGTGGACCTGCCGGCTGAGCCGCTATTGGGACGAAGGGCCTAGGTTTTGTCCGGGTCACGCAAGACTTCTCCTAGGCGACCGGTTTGACGGTCGGGACCGGGCGGTCAGGGTTCTCCAGTACAGGTTGCCCCCCGCCATGACGCCCCCCGTCCGAGGCAGGGCCGGTCTTTGACCGGACTTGCTGCGTTCGGGCCGGGCCAGTCAGAGACTGGCCGTACGATATACACCCCCTTCGCCTCGTCCCATGCATACTCCTCCGAAAATTAGCCGGTTGGTTTTCCTCTTCCTTTTGACGACGGGCCTCTCCGGGCTGGGGTTGTCCGCCGGCCCGATCACAGTGCCGCGTTTCACCCATCCCAGTGCTGGCCAGACCTATTACTTCGTGCTGACCGACCGTTTCGCCAACGGCCGGACCGACAATGACACCGGTGTTTTTCCGGGCGGGACCGAGGAACACGGCTTCGATCCGACCCGCATCGGCTATTTCCATGGCGGCGATTTTGCCGGGATGATGACCAAGCTGGACTACCTGAAGGGCCTCGGGGTCACGGCGGTATGGGTCACGCCGCCGTTCCAGAACAAGCCTGTGCAGGCGGGTTCCGCCGGCTACCATGGCTACTGGGTCACGGACTTCCTGAAGATCGACCCACACCTGGGGACCAACGAGGACTTCCAGGCCTTCGTGCGCGCCTGCCATGACCGCGGCTTGAAGGTGTGCATGGACATCATCGTGAATCACACGGCAGACGTGATCCATTTCCCGGACTACCGGGTGGAGTATCGCGACAGCAAGGCGTACCCGTTGCGCGATGCTGCCGGCGTCGTTCTGAAAGAGCGCGGGCTGGCCTACAACGGTCTGGGCGACACCGCCCGACCCGCGCTGTCGGCTGACACAAGTTTCGCCTACCAGCCGATCGTGCCGGAGGCGGAGAAGACGGTGAAAAACCCGGCGTGGCTCAACGACGTCACCCTGTACCACAACCGCGGCAACTCCGCCTTCCGCGATGAAAGTTCGATCCACGGGGATTTCAGCGGGCTGGATGACATCTTCACCGAGCACCCGCGCGTGGTGCAGGGCATGATCGAGCTCTTCAGCTCCTGGGTGCGCGACTATGGGGTGGATGCCTTCCGCATCGACACCGCCCGCCACGTGAACGCCGAGTTCTGGCAGGCCTTCGGGCCCGCGATCCGCGCCGCCGCCCGCGAGGCGGGCCGGCCGGGCTTCATCCAGTTTGGCGAAGTGGCCAACGACCTGATGGACGTGCCGCTGCTGAGCGAGTTCTCCACCCACATGCCGCTCGATACCACGCTCGACTTCGGGTTCTTCGTGGCGACGCGGAACTTCGTGTCGCGCGGCGGCACCGCGGCGGCGTACACGGACCTGTTCCAACGCGACGACCTCTACACCGACCACGACAGCAACATCCACTCGACGACGACCTTTATCGGCAACCACGACGCCGGGCGTTTCGCGTACTTCCTGCAGCAGGACAATCCGGGCGCGACGCCGGCGCGGATCACCGACCTGGTGAAACTCGGCCATGGCCTGCTCTATCTCGCCCGCGGCCAGCCGGTGCTCTACTATGGCGACGAGCAGGGCATGGTGGGGCGCGGCGGCTGGGATATGCAGGCCCGCGAAAGCATGTTCGCCTCGCGCGCGCCCGACTTCCGTGACGCCCCGCTGCTCGCCACCGCCCGCACCGGCGCGGACGACAAATTCGATCCCACGCATCCGTTCTACCGCTTCTTCGCCCGCCTGGCCGCCCTGCGGAATGAGCATGCCGCGTTGCGCACGGGTGCGATGGTGCTGCGGGCCACGGACCAGGACGAGATCTTCGCCTTCTCGCGCTTCGACCGGACGGAACACGTCGAGTACCTCGCCGTGTTCAACAACTCGCGGACGAAGTCCGTTACGGTGGCGATGCCGACCAGCCAGGCCGCGGGGGCGACGCTCGCGGGGCTGTTTGCCTCCGACGACGCCGGCCGGAGCGCCGCGCTTACCGCTGATGCGGCGGGCCGCGTGCGCGTGAGCCTGCCCCCGCTCCAGTTCGCCGTCTGGCGGGCCGCGGCGCCGCTCGGTCCGGTGGCCGCGCCGGCGATCGCGCTCGTCAATCCCACTGGCGGCGGCGCGCTCAAGCTTGGCCAGCGTGAGGTCGACGGCCTGGTGTTTCCCCTCCGCGTTGAAGTCCGCGCCGAAATTGCCGGCGGCGACGGGCTGGGCGAAGTCACCTTCACGCTCGAGCGCGCGTCGCGTCCGGGCCAGATCGAGTACCTGGGCACGGATGATGCAGCCCCGTACCGGATCTTCTGGCGCCCGGCCCCCGACCTCGCCCCCGGGGAGAAACTCACCTTCACCGCGACCCACGACACCCTGCGCGGGCAGGTGACGAGTGCGACGGTCGCGGACGTCAGCTTTGTTGGCACCGAGGCGCCGTCGGGCATCACCGGGGCGAAAGTACCATTCATCACCCGGCAGCCCGTGGCCTCCGGCGGAGTGACCACGATGTTAAGCGTGACGGCGGAAGGCACTGGCCCGCTGGAATACCAGTGGCTCCGCGACGGGGTAGAGGTGGCCGGCGCGACGGCGGCCACGCTCACCCTCGCGCCGGCGCCCGCCACCGCCGGTCGCTATCGCGCCTTGGTGCGCAATCCGGCGGGCACCACCCTGAGCGCCGAGGTGGTGGTGCCGGCCACACCCTGAGACCCCAAAGCCCGCCGGTTTTTTGCCGGCGGGCAGGCGCACCCCGAGGGGAGTTGGCGCGGAACGGTTTCCGGTCAGTTCCGGCCTTCGATGAAGGCGAGCAGGTCGGCGTTGAGCCGGTCCTTGTGGGTGTCGGCGAGGCCGTGCGGCGCGCCCTCGTAGACGAGGAGCTTGGCGCCCCGGACCAGCTTGGCCGCGGCCTGGCCGGAGGCCGCCAGGGGCACGATCTGGTCGTCGGCGCCGTGGACGACGAGCGTCGGCACATCGAATTTTTTGAGATCCTCGGTGAAGTCGGTCTCCGAAAACTGCTTGATGCAGTCATAGGTGGCCTTGTGTCCCGCCTGCATTCCCTGCAGCCAGAAGGCATCGATCATCCCCTGGGAGCGCTTGGCACCGGCCCGGTTGAAGCCGAAGAAGGGGCCGCTCGCGATGTCCTGGTAAAGCTGGGAACGATCGGCGAGCGAGGCCGCCCGCAGGCCGTCAAACACCTCCAGCGGCACGCCGTCCGGATTGGCGGGGGTCTTCAGCATCAGCGGGGGCACCGCCGCGACCAGCACGGCCTTGGCTACACGCTTCGTGCCGTGGCGGCCGATGTAGCGGGCGACCTCGCCGCCGCCGGTGGAGAAACCGACGAGGATGGCGTCCTTCAGATCGAGCTTCTCGATCAGCGCGGCCAGGTCGTCGGCATAGGTGTCCATGTCATTGCCCTGCCAGGGCTGGCTGGAGCGGCCGTGGCCGCGCCGGTCGTGGGCGATCACGCGGTAGCCGCGCGACGCGAGGTAGAGCATCTGGGACTCCCAGCTGTCGGAGTTGAGGGGCCAGCCGTGGCTGAAGACAATCGGCTGACCGGAGCCCCAGTCCTTGTAGTAGATCTGGGTGCCATCTGCGGTAATGAGGGTGTTGTTGTTCATGGAAACCGGATTGCCGGAGGGCGTGGGATTCGCGTTGACCGAAGCGACGAGACCGAAAGCGGCGACGACCGCGGCAGGGATGATGGAGTTGCTATTCATTGTATTTTAGGTGGTTGGGTTGTTTATCGTGAAGGCAAGTAAGCTTCAACGCTTGCAATTAGATTTGATGCAATATATTCAGGCAAGGAAATATTGTTTGCTACCTTATTTGTTCCTATAGATTAGTGGCTTACCTCCGGTTTTTCTTTTTCGCCATGTCCTCCACTCCCGTCATCGCCCTCGATAAATTGCTCTGTCTGGACCTCTACGCGGCCTCGCGCGCCATCATCAAGGCCTACCACCCGCTGCTAAGTCCGCTGGGGCTGACCTATGCGCAATACCTGGTGATGGTAGCCCTCTGGGAATCGGGGCCGTTGGCGGTGAAGACCCTGGCCGAGCGCCTCTCGCTCGACACCGGCACCCTGTCGCCCCTGCTGAAACGGCTCGAGTCAGCCGGTCTGATCGCCCGCACCCGCAACAAGGAGGATGAACGGGGTGTGACGATCTCGCTCACGCGTTCGGGGGAAGAACTGCGGAAGAAGGCCCCGGCCATCGGTGAGGCCATCGCCTGCGCGGTACCGATCAAGGACGAAGCCGTCGCTCAACTGCAGCAGACCCTGCGGCGCCTCGTCCGGGAGATGACCATGCCCGCCTGAGCGGGTCCCCGCGAGGGGCCGCGCCCCAGCCGTCCGGCCCACACCCGGTGGCACAGTAAAAAAGCACGGTCGGGCGACCGCGCCTTGGAGGAGGAAAGGTGGCGATCCGGAGATCCCGCCCTACTGGTTTCAGACAACTAGGCCCGCAATCCTGAGCAGAGGAGACCAAAACATCCCCGGATAATTCCGGCAGCGCCAAACCCGGATAAATGGCCAGCCTCCCCGGAACAACTGGCCGGTTTGCTCTTTCGGCCCGTCAATCATAGCCCGCCGCCACCACAATTCCCTGGGCTTCCGCCTGGCTGATCCACGGGGGAAAACCCTTTTGCCTTTCCCCATTGTGCGCTACTTGAAGACTATTCGCCCAGGAAGTTCACCTCCATCACCCATGAAAGAGACCCCGCACGTTCTGTTTGTGGCACTTCTGCTTATGCTCGCCTCCGTAAAATTACCGGCGCAGGGAAATTCACCTCAACTGAATTTATTCCTCAGTCAGGATAAGCTGGCCGTTGTCCAGCTCGATGCAAAAGCCGACATCCCTGCTTGGGCCCAAGGCAAGAATGGCTTCAGTTCAATTTCGCGCACCC
This sequence comes from Lacunisphaera limnophila, assembly GCF_001746835.1. Lineage (NCBI taxonomy): Bacteria > Pseudomonadati > Verrucomicrobiota > Opitutia > Opitutales > Opitutaceae > Lacunisphaera > Lacunisphaera limnophila. Next base: position 1,317,280 of record NZ_CP016094.1, read on the forward strand.
CGCAGGAATTGTCCATCGTTTGTGCGGAGGACGTCGTTCCACAGGGGGTCAAAGTTGAAGCCGGCTGGCGGGTTTTTAAAGTGGAAGGGCCTCTCGATTTTTCCCTGACGGGCATCCTCGCATCGATTGCAACGCCGTTGGCGAAAGCCGGCGTCAGTATCTTTGCGATATCAACCTATGATACCGATTACGTGCTGGTCAAAAATGAAAAGGTCCAGGACGCGATGACCGCACTGCGGGCGGCAGGGCACACGGTTAAAGAAGAAATGAGATCAGGGTCAGAGGATTAATCGCCGTAGCTTGGAAATTTCATTTTTCCCGCGGAAGAAACGACGCATAGAGGCGGCTGCATTCCGAGCTGTTGTTTTCGGAATGCAGGCGACTTATCTGATCTCCAGGGGGGACCTAGCAAATCTGCAGGTCTAGTTCTCCGCTTCCCCGGCTATGTTTTCGGATAATTGAGAACGTCACCGCTTCCCCGGGGACGGGTTGTAACATAGAGAATTCAATAGGCCGGGAATCTGGATAATCAAACCGTCACCTATGGATAATTCAATGAGCGCCGTCAGCCCCTCCGTGGCAGCCTCTCAGGATTCAAGGCACATGCCCTGGAAGGCGCCTATCCCTTTACACTATCGCGCCTAAGCGGTTTAGGAAGAAACGCGTCAATCTCGCCGTCCGTGAACGTGAGGTCTTCCCGGTATTTCAGGGCCTTCTGCGCCTCGGCGTAGGCGTCAGAATTGGTCGGGGGCGATGAGGCATACGCGGTGTGTAAATCCTGGAGCAATTGATCCCGCTCGGTTTGGAGTGCTTCGATTGGTTTCTCGCCCATAGCCAGATCGGTCAGCAACGAGAAATACTTCTCCCGGATGAGCCAGAGCTCGCTCGCGGCCTGCTTGTGCTTCTGGGCCAGCTCACCGTGGTCGAAGTTTTTGGTGTAGGCGTTGAGGGCCAGGAGCGCCGTTGATAGGCACGCACCAATAACGGTGGGCGCCTTGCCGGCGCCGAAAACTGTGGCTAGGAACCCGCCGGTGGTGAGGGCGGCCAGGACGATCTGCGTGACCTTAATACGGTTCAGTCTGGCAAGGAGGATGTCCGCACATTTCTCGTGCGTTTTGTGGCTATAGACGACGCGTCCGAAACACTCCCGCAACTGCGCCTCCAACACCGCCCGCGAATGGGGGCTGTCTTCAGTCTGGGAATGAGGTTCCATAGATTTCGCGCCACTTCTGCTTGGCTGACCACTCTTGCTTGGCACTGTCGTAGGCTATGGCTTCCTTGGCAAGGTTGCAGGCACGGCGTGCCTTGTATTGGAACAGACCCTTCCCGTAAACGTAGGCCCCGCTGCCCGGGGCGCGCCACCACTCCTGCTCGCTGTCCTGATTGGCCATCCAGTCGAACACGTCCCGGCTGAAGAAGTCGTAGTAGAGGTAGGACTTGTCGCGATACTGGTAGTTCTCGATGAACTGATAGGCGAGGGTGTCGATCAACAGGCCGCCGATCGGGACATCCCACGTCTTCTTCCAGGCGCGCAACATTCGGGCGAGGCGGACGAGATTCCCGTTGGTCGCGTCATTGCGTTCCTTGATGGCCGCAATCTCCCTCCGTGGATCCGTTGTGCGCCAGCTTCCACCATTGTTCGAGTCGGGGAAGGTGTAAGTGTCGTTGTCGTTCACAAACACCGGCACCACCTCGAAGTTTACCCCGTCGTCAAAAGGGACAACGATTACCTGCCCGTCGGCGCGGATGGAGGTGACAGAATAGGTCTCCTTGATGGATGATCGAACGGCCTGCAACAGGGCGGCCTGCCCATTGCCCGTGTGTGCGTTGTATTGGTGATAGAGCGCGTTCGGCAGCTCGAAGACCATGTCCACATCGCTGAACCCGTCGATGGCCGTGTTACGCCCGTAGGAGCCAACGTAACGGCTGTGTGCCGCATCAGAATCTGTAGTCCAAAAGTCAGTGTTCAGCCGGCGCGTAATCCGGTGGTATCGGTATGAAATGTCATCTCCCTTGGTGACCGTCTGATTAGCGCAAAAAGAGGTGAACCATTCGGCGAGGGGCATGGTGGTAGAGCATGTGCGCTGCTGGAGCAGCTTGGGTTTGTGCTTTACCGCGTGGCCCCGCGGATGTCTCTCGTGTATCCTGCGGTCGCCAGAAAGTGTCAAAATGAAAGCTCTCGGTCCCGACCTCCTAACCCGCGGCCCGCCCCATCACCGCGGAATCGGTTTCTGGGCCGGTCGCCACAGCCAAACCATACAACGGGTGGTCCGTGCCACCCGGGCACTTCCAGCGGGCGCCTACCAGCACATAGCCCATGGCCCGCAGGAGCACTGGATCTCGGCAATTTCTGTCAACGGTTGCCCGGTCGCGCACCCGATAGGGCGGGAAGTCGGGGTGGAGTTGGCGGATCACCCTGATACGCCGGAGGGTGAACTCTTCCGTCGTTTCCGTCTGCCGCCGCATCTCCTGTGCAAGGCGGGGCATTTTCTTATACATGCTGACCCCCATCGACGCCCCGAAGGGCAGGAACGAGATGAACGACGCGGAGCAAACCCTCCTGAACGGGCGGGCCGCCCTGATGCGCGAGGCAAAGTGGGGCAGCTTGCCGATGTATTCCTCTTCGCGAGCCCGCCAGTCAACCACGTCGCCCCGGCGGCGTTTCTGGGAACTGAGCCGTTTGCGAACCCAGGTGCGATCGTTGCGACCAAGCCATCTGAGTGCGGTTCGCCATTGGGTCGGGGTCACCCTCGACCTGCCGCTGCACACCGTCTTGCGGTGGCGCGTTCGTTTCATGCGGTATGCTTTCGCCCGCTCCGCATTCGGAAGCCGAGGGATCGGCAAGCCCTCCATATTCGCTAGGCCGAGCAGTCGCACGATGCCAATTCCAAGATCGGCTTTCAGTGCGTTCATCGTCCAGGCCGGATCGAACCACCGCTTGCGCAACTGTTCGCGAAGCCTGTCTTCGCTTTGCTGTGCGTTGGCGGGGGCCCGAAGCCTGACGGTCTCGAGGCGGGCGTGGATACTCTCCATCGACAGGTCCAAGAATCGCATCACGAGCAGGTGCATGCGAAACGAACGATGATTGGCCTTGTTCTTCACCGTTTGGGCGGGCCAGGCCGAGGCGTCATTGGGGTCGAACAGCAGGTGCCGCTGGGCCCACTCGTGCTCGCTGCGCTGGGCAAAGAACTGGTGAAGGAATTCGGTCCGACGCAGCTGGCCGCCCTGTAGCAACCCTCGTCGGTCGAGTTGCTCGTGGTAGAGCAGCCGAAGTCGATCTGGGTCGATCGGTCGTGGATGATTGCGCAACATCCACTGCACGTCCCGCGCATAGATCACATCTATACCATCCGGAGTCCGCGGCCTGCGAACGCTGACCGCGTCATCGGCGACAGGGTAGTCAAACTTCCAGAACTGGCCGGGCACGAATTGCGATACCTCGAGCGGCTCCCCGTGATATGGGCAGCACACGACGCCAGGCACCTGATGGATACGTCGCCACCAAGTGTGCCCGACACGGCGCAGGTCCCCGGCGCGACACTTCGCGCAGAAGTTCAGATGCCGAAGTCCATCCTGCGCCGGATCGCGATGCCACTTGAGGAGGTTCATTGCCACCGCCCGATCGCCCCGCATAGCCACCTTGACCCGCTCCGCCAGCTCGGCGGGCATGAGAAAGGCCGCGATCGGAAACATGGTGTGGCGATGGATCAGGTCTTCGGCGGTCAACCCCACCCGTGAGCCGATGGTCCGCGTGAGGGCTTCGATGCCGCACGGGAACTCGAACGGGATGACCAGCCGAGGATTCCCAAATAGGTGCTGGGCGAATTGGGCTCGGCTGGGCCCAATTAGGCCCCCGTAAATACGCGCCAGGAGGCTGAACAGCGGCTCGTCCTCGTGGGGACCTTCAATATACGAGATCATGAGGGATGGGCGACTACTCCGAGGGCTTCAAGGACCGACAGTGGATCACTTGCTTTGGCGGCCTTCTTCATTTTTCCCGCCACTGTTTCTTCGCTCCCTGAGGTGATGGTGACCAGGGACGGGGCCGATGACTCCATGCCCGCCACCGGTTCGGCCCCGACTCGCTCGGTCTCAACACGCGCGATCTCGTTGAACGCTTCGTTCATCGTCTTCGCGACCTTCGCAATGTCCTTCGCCTCGGGGGTCTTGCCCTTCAATTCAACGAGGCGGTCCTGCACGGTGTAGAAAAGGAGCTTGGAAGTTTCCCTCAGAACGTCGGCGGTCAGGCGCTCCTTCTTGCGCCCGAAGAGCCGCATCTGGGACAGCAAGAACAGCTTCACGGCTAGGTCTGGAATGCCCCCGGAGAGTTCCAGCACCACTGCGGAGAGCCCCGCCAAGGGATCCATCTCCGAAACGTATAGGTAACGCGCCATCTGGCCGAAGAAGGCGTCCCACACCTTGCCGGCCACAAACGGCGTGTATGGAGGGATCTCACTCAGGAACCGACGCGACGCAGCCAGGTTCTCCTTCAGTAAACCCGCCGTGGCAGGGGTTCCTATCACCACCACGGCAACACCGATGCAGTTCATCATCCGGACGAAGTAGTTCAGCGCCCTGCGCGTGCCGTCGTGTGCAGCCTGAATCAACTGAAACTCATCCACCACGAACAGGCCCACGTTGTATTCCTGGCAGAGCTGGAAGTAGAGGCTTTGGATGCGGTTACCGGTGGCCCGGTCTACGCCCCAGTCGCGCGCCAAGGGAATGCTCAGCGTCTGTTCCGCCTGGTCGAATATCTCCAGTCCGAATGACTTCAGGGAACCGTCCTGGAAGAGGTTGAGCCAGAGGCAAGGCAACTGCGTGAACGCTACACGCTCTTCATTGACGATATAGGCCTGCTCGATCACCGGACTAAAGTCCCTGACCGCGAAACCCAACGAGAGCGTCTTCCCGGTGCCCGGGGGGCCAATGGCGGCCGCGCCCAGTGGTGGCATAAACGCATAACGTTGGGGAAGCTGCCGCCCCTCCTTGAGGTCCTTCCGATCGCGGGCCACTTGGCGGCGATACTTCGGGTCCAGCGGATTCCGATACTTGTAGCTCTGTCGGATGAGCAGATCGACCTCCTTGACCGCTGCCATGTGCGCAATCCCCGGCAGGAAGAACTCGCGGAGAACGAATGCGGCGTGCGGGCGGAGGTGGGCGGGAAGGCTGCGATCCGCCGGATCATAGGCGGGCTTCACCGTAAGCAGGTCTCGAATCTGCTCCTTGGAACGAACCGGTCCCAAGGCACCGATGAGCGGATTGCCGCGATAGGCGGCAACTGGATCGTCCAGATTCAGGTATTCGTCGGGCGTGTCGATGGGCCGCACTTTACCCCGGTTAGCGCTCAAGAGGCGTCCTCCATCATCTCGGCGATTTCGGACTCATCCTCGGCCTGAAGTTCGGCGAGGGAGGCCGGAGGCTGTCCGGCGCCCGACGGCGGCGGCGTCACACCCTGCGCTGCGATCTGGTGCTTCTGGTCGGCCAGGTTCTCCGCGCGATCAGATTTATCGCGGCGACGTTCTGCCACGGAGCCGCGCACAGCCTTGGTTTTCGCCATGGCGCCCTCGATGATTTGTTGCTGCTCGCACTCGTGGGCAATGTCGCGCACCTCGTTTTCGCCCTCATATAGTGCCTTTGCCACCGCGCTCGTCGCCTTCTCCCCTTCGTAGTCCGCAACACTCCACGAGGCAAATCGCTGGGAACGCGGCGCCAGTTGCATCTTCACCAAATCCTCCCCGTCGTGGAGGTAGAACCACGAGTAGCTCGCCGGGTGATAGGTCACATCGACACGCCAGCTGCCATTCTCTGCCGCATTCGCGCACCAGTCATTGAATTTCGGCAGCGTCCCGGGGACGGGCTCATAGAACATTTCCCCGTATTTCACTCCGTCGCGTGTTAGATCCGCCTTCGCGGTCGGCAGGCACCACCGCATGAGCGATTCCATGGGCCAGGTCTTGCGACGCCCGGCGCGGTCCGTGAGCCCAAAGTCCCACAAATTGCGGGCCGAGGGGACCAGACCCGCCGCGATCATCTCCGGGGTGCGCGGGTAGTCCTTAATGACGTGGTAGTGCGTCTGCAGAATCCACGAGATAATGAGCCGATTGCTCTCGAAGTAGTCCATACACGCGAGTGCCACCGGGCTCTCGTCGCCGCGTTCTTTGGGCCCGTTGGTGTGGCCGGGAACGCTCTCGGCCTTTTTGGCGAGCGCAGAGTTATAGGCCTCGACGAGGCCTTTCAGGTCGGGCCGGAAGGCTGGCACGATCGTGAGGCCGCGAATTACCCGCTTCTTAACCAGCATACCGTTCTTGTAGTTCGCGCCCGCACCGTCTTCGGCCAACCGGGTGGGCAAGCACGCCGATACCCACTCATTGGGGCCGATCTTCCGGCCGTAGCGGGCACACAACTGGACCTTGTCCTCAGCTGCGGATAGCAAGGCCAAGCTCACGGCATCATAGCTCTCGTTGCCGAGATGGAGGTAGAATCCTACTATCATGTGGCTGAACGCATCCGTCACCAGATAGAGGACCGCCTTCTTCTCCAAGGGTAGCCGTGTGTCCTGGTGGACCAGATGCCAGTCCAACGGGGTGGCATCGACGAAGAAGACCGCACCCGGTCCCCCTACCTTCGACGCGGTCTTTTGCCGCCGGCGGCGCAACCAAAGCTCGAACCTCCGTTCGCCATAGAGCTTCCGCAGGAGCATCTCAAAATCATCGTCGAGTTCCGACCAATAGCAGAATTGCTTGTAGGATGGGTAGCTGCCCGTAGGGAACCTGGCTAATTCCCCGTCTGAGGGCACACCATCACTGCAATCGAGGTCGAGGAACAGATTGCCCACAGTGAGCTTCCACGCCCGCCGCCGCTTCCCCGCCGTTGAACCTGCGAAGAAATACTTCCGAGACCCGGCGATGATCTTCTTCACGTCCATGTCCAGCACGACGTAGGCCTTCCTCCCGTCCAGCCTCGGCCGCCCCGCGGGGTTCCTCAGCACACCGGCTTCGGTCGCCATGTTCACCCGGGCCCCCAGGCCAATACCCTTGAGGCGACGAAACCACCGACCGGCCAGCGCCTGGGGCGACATACCGCCCTGCAGATACCGGATGAAAATCCGGAATAGGTGTGCAGGTTCCACATCCCGCTCTTGCGAGATACGGCGGATGACAGGCCAGCGCGTTTTGGCGAGCAGGGCCTCGGTGTCCATGTCGATCAACGGCTGGATTAGCTGCGTGTTCTTATCCATCCGGGCGAGCTGTGCCGGCGACAGCTTGCCGTCGGGGACGCGCATAACTGCGAGCGGCTCCACGTCAGTGGGCAACCACTCGCCCGTTTCCACGAAATGCGCTGCCTGCTCCACCGGATAGAAGCACTCGCGTGCGCGCGGGTCCTCGGTCGAAATCACGACCACATGTTCCTTCATCACAGCGAGGACGCGCATGTAGAATCGCTTGGGCATCCTGACTCGCTGCTTATTCGCCCCGCGATAGGCCTGCCGGATTCTGTTCTCGAGCATCAGGACGGTCTCAGTCCGTCTCTCTCGATAGACCTGTCCTTCAATAAAGGGGTGGGTGATACCGGCGGGGATGGCGGGAAGGGTGTCAGTCATGGTCAAGCGACCGCACGAAGCGGCTCTATGGTTGCATCGGGAAGGTAGGCCCCACGGAGATCCAGTGGGAGGGTTCCTTTGAGAGTCAGGTGGTAAGCGACAGAGAGGGCGGTGCCCCGGGGCAGGCCCAGGGCGGCATCACATCGCGAGCATACCGTGCGCAGGGGGGCGCCGGTGCGTAGGTGAGGGACGATCCAAGCCGTGGCGTCACGGACAACGATGGCATCGCAGGGCAGGCGACCCACCTCCGCGAATTCCATGACCAGCTCCATGTTCGCGATGAGCTGTCGTGGCAGGCGGGTATCGAGGATCAGCGACCATGGGATGCGTCGCTTCGTCCAATACGCCTGCTCGATGGCGAGTTTCTCGATCACCCGCTCCGTGAGGTCCTTGGCCTGTTTCACGGCATAAGCATGTCGCTGGAGCATGCCACCGGGTCGCTCGAAGGTGACGACCAAGTCGGTGGACATGATGATGTCCTGCTTCTTGCCGCCATGTGCGACGGCCGGGTGATCCACCTGCAGCTCGAACGCGATTTCGCGCGTCAAGGCCGGTTCCAGGGCAAACTGCTCCGCGAGGTTCACTACCCCCATTCCCGGGGCGTGAAACATCAGGTTCGTGTCGAATTCCGGGGTGGATACCGGGTGCATAACCCGGTTCACGATCCACGACCCAAACATCGTCCGGAAGCCGAACGACGGGAAGTCCACGACAGTAAACAGCGGCTTGTATTGCTCAGGCGGGGCCTCAAGGAGGCACTTGCCCCTGGCGATGACGCACTTCGTGTAGTCGCGCGCCAGAAAGTAGGGATGGAAACGCCCGCTCATGATGACGGGCGGAGCAAAACGGCAATGCCGTCGCACCGATATTGGTTTTTCATTGGCCTATAGCCACTTATCGTGGCTGGACAGGGTTCTGTTCAAGATGCGCGCTCACCCGGCACGACATCTCTGCCGGCCGTAAGCACGCCCGTCCGCGCAGTTTTCTTGACTGCGCAATAGTGCCGGGCCAACTTCCACCCGTCGAAGCTCGTAACTCCGACAGATAGGTTTCAGCCCGTCACGCCGCCACGTCGCAAGACGTGATGGTAATCAGGTTGAACAGGCCGACGGATCGCTCTTCTCGATTGAGCCGTCGGCCTGTTGCTTTTGTGAGGTCGGTTAGGCTGCCTTCAGCTTATAGACGTGGGCGCCTCCCTTCTCGCCCTTAGAGGAAATCTCGAACAGCCGTTCGGTTACTCTGAGATGGTAAAGCTCCTTGCTGTAGCGGCCACTGACAATCTTGCCTGCCGCCGCGGGATAACGTTCTTTGATGTAGTCCCTGACGTTCTGAAGCGTGAACGGCTGCGTCTGCGAGCGAACGGCCTCCCGGATGATGTCCTTTACCGACTTCGCGGCTCCAAGCCCCACGGATCCGTTTGCCACCTTTGGTTTCCCCCGACTCACACCTTTTGTAGAACGTGAGCGAGCGCCCCCGCCAACTTGAGCCGCTCTGCGCGCCGGCCGGGGAGTCACCGTCGCCTCGAACCGATGCTTCCCGGGGCCTGCCGTGGCCTCCCCGCCACCTCGGAGCACCTCGATCGCGGCATTGCAGCGACGGACAAAGCTGTCTCGTTTCGCTTCAATATCCCGGATGATAGCCTCCATTTGATCGGACATGGACGCAAGCCTATGCCCCTCCCAAGGAGGGCTGACAAGCACGAAACGGATACCCCTCCCAAGGAGACCCATCAGCAGCTGAATGGGTCTCACGACCAGACCACTCCCAACGAGGTTTCCCCTAGAGGGGAAACCGAGGCCATTGAATTCTCCAAAACCCAGACTGGCGGGGCCTAGCGCCGGAAGAGTCGCTCGATCGGCACGCGGAGGGCCGCCGCCAAGGCAATGATCTCCACGTCCCGCACCAGCCGCTCCCGGTTCTCGATCCTCGCCAGGGCCGAGCGGTCCAGCGAAACGCCGCGAATCTGTAGCTTCGCCGCCAAGGCCTCCTGACTTAGCGGCACACGCGCCGCGGCACGGAGCTTCCGGATCGTCGGACCGATGACGTTCTTGGCGGTGCGCTTAGGCACGGGGGGTGTTTGTGAATTTCACACATTGACATTAGCAGACCTCGCGGTAACAAGTGTGTGAGATTCACACGAAATGAATCCCGATAACAGTGCTCGCCCGGGGCAAAAGTTGCCCGGCGCCCTCCCGCCGGCGGCGGAACGGCTCGAGGCCTACATCGCCGCAGGGCAGGTAATTGAGTTCGAGCGGGGTTTCCCGGACAAGGAGTTCCCTTACGTCATTTGCTCCATGTGGGGCGCGGTTCCCACGAACGAGCTCTTCGTTCGCCTCACCAATGGCGACGTGTCGTTCATCGACTGTGTTCGCTCACCGCTTGAGGTGCCCGCGATGGGCGATCGCGTGTTCGGTATGGATGTGGAAGACGCAAACGCGGCCGGCGCTCTCGCTGATCGGATTTGGGAACGCCACAAGCATCAACTCATCCGCAAAGAGGGGCCATGAGCACAATGCTCCAGCGCCGCTCCACACCAAGCGGAAATCAAACCCCATTCTCGTGATGTGCGCGAAAGGCTTGAAGCGGGTGAGAAACAAGAGGCGTGCAGCCAGGCCGAGGAACGGCACCTCGCAAGTGTTCTTCCGCGACTTTGCCCCCCTGGAGGCATCGCTGGGCCGTGGCGCCAAGGCCGGGAGCACGGTGATGACACCGGAACAGATGATCGTGGAGTTACACCTGACTCCACGTCTGGTGCGCCGGCTCGAACGACGGTATCGGATATTGTTTCCCTGGTTCGCACCCACATACACCATCCTGGTGCGGCACGGTCTGTTGCCATCAGCAAGAACCGACTGGGAAGGGTGGCTGAAGAGCTATCGCAAGCGACGGACCGAGGCCAGCCAAAGCCAACAGCGTTCTGCTAAGAGACACTCTCCTAGAGTATAGCCGAGCACGGACACCTTTCCTCAATCGTGCATGAACGCACCCCCGTCGCCCAACACCCTTCCCGGTTACCACCGCACCGTCTTTCTGGAGTGCGGTTTGCCCTACGGACGCTGCTTTGGGAGCAAGAGCGAGTATGCGCGCAATCACCCGGTTCGGTTTTTCGTGGCCAATGCGTGCGTGTTCACCCGCACCAGAGAGTGCGTGTGGCGGGGGGACCTCGACCTCGCGATGAGGGCTGATCGTCGCGACCTTGTCGTCGCCTCCCGTCGGCTGAATCGGCAACTATTCGTCCTGCGAGAACAGGTCCGGGACGACCTCGGGGCGCTACCGCGCGGCTGGCTGAAAGAAAACGCCTTGGTCGTCGTGTGGCGAGGGCAGGTCACCACGGTCGGCCACACCCGCCGCCTCCATGGCACCCTCAGACAGATCATTGCGCGATCAACCGGGTTACGTTGACGCACACACCGACTCCATGGCCTCTCGTGTTCTCTTGCGGGATTTTTACGGCGCACTGGACCATGCTTCCAGAAACAGGGTCGCGCCGCTGAGGGAATACCTCCAGCGCCTTGGGTCCAGCCTCCGCGTTGCGGCCCAGCGCGGCGAATGCGCGAGATACAGTCGGCACGTCGAGCTTCTGCTGATCGCGGCAACCCTTGTCTCAATCTGTGGCTGGATGCCCAGATACCGGAAGTGGAGCCGGCGTATCGAACAAATACTGGCGGGCCAAATGCCGTCCGACCTCCGGCGGGCGCTGCGCCGGATTGATCTCAAATGCCGCGACTGTCCACCAAAGCTGCCCATCCTCATCCGCGCACCCGCCCGCTGGCGGGCAGGATCGTGGATGCTGGAGCCGGTCTTGGAGGATCGGAAGAAGCGACGAGTCTGACCCGATGCGTATTGTCTGTCTCTCCGACACCCATAATCGGCACAGAGCTATCTCTGTGCCGGACGGCGACGTGCTCATTCACGCGGGTGATTTTACGAATACCGGCAGCGTCGAAGAAATCAGTGCAGCGATGAGCTGGATGGCTGAACTCCCTCATCGCCATCGAATCGTTATTGGGGGCAACCATGACTGGATTTTCGAGCGCGAGCCCGAGGTAGCGGCCAAGCTGATCCCACCGCATGTGCATTATCTCTGCGACAGCGGTTGCGTGGTTGAGGGGCTCAGAATCTGGGGCTCCCCGGTCCAACCGCGATTTCTCGACTGGGCCTTCAACAGGGATCGCGGAGCAGCGATCGAGCGACACTGGGCAATAATTCCTGAAAATACAGATGTGCTGATCACGCACGGCCCCCCGTATGGGCGTTTGGACCTCACTTGGTCTGGGCATTGCGGGTGTGAATCACTCTTGCGGCGGTTAACGGAAGTGCGTCCCAAACTGCACGTGTTTGGACACATTCACGGTGCTTACGGCGTCGATGTGCTCGGACCGACACTGCTGGTGAACGCAGCGACCTGCAATGAGGCTTATCGGCCAGTGCATCCTCCGATCGTGATAAACATGGAGGGAGGGTCATGCTCACAAGTGCGGTGACTATGTCGCCTGAGCTTGCATTCATCCGACTTACGAAGCTCCGCGATTTGCGCGAATCTTCAGGGGACGATCAAGGAGAAGCCTTCATCGGCCCTACGACTGAAGGCTCACCATATCATCTACTCAACGTGGGCTACGTCATCGACGGGTGGTTCCTAGAGGGGCCCCGTGTTGGCAGGCGCATGGTCGTGTTGAGATTCCGGCGAAACGAGGTCCATCGACTCGGCGTGTTTACCTCGTCAGCAGTGACCCGGATCAGGGAAGGCGAGATACAGACCGCGAACTCGATCTATCGGGTTGAGCAACGCTTTTTCGACCAGAGTCATCCACCCACAGATTGAGGCTATAGGGGATGCCCAGACGACCGTGTGGCCTGGCGGAGCTCAGGTCTGGACCGAGGAAAGCTGTTGCTGTAGCTTCTGCCTAGCCCGATACAGTCGATTCTCGACCGCCTTGGCCGTGCAGCCGAGGGCGGCGGCTATCTCACCCATTGACTGCTGCTCATACTCGAAGAGCACCAGCGCGGTGCGCAGATCGAGGGGGAGGGCGGCAACGGCGGCCTGCACCGTCGCGATTCGTTCGCGTTTCATGACCTTGTCCGATGCTTGTGCTCCCGTCGCCGATTGATCAGCGGCGTCGCCACCTGAGTCCATCCAGGCGTCGAGTGACAGCACCGGCCGTCGTTTCCACCAGCGCAGCCGGTTCTTCGCCAAATTGGCGGCGATGGAAAAGCACCAGGTCGAAAACTTCGCCCCCAAGCGGTAGCTGCTGCGCTTGGTGTAGATCCGGACAAAAACCTCCTGCGCCAGATCCTCCGCCTCCGCCGTGTTGCCGACCAGACGGAAGATGAAGCGCTTGAGTGGCACTTCCCAGCGCTGCATCAGTGGAGCGAGCGCGGCTTCGTTCCCCGCCTGCAGCTGGGCCATCAGTTCCTCGTCGCTGGGGACACCCGCTTCGGTTTCCATGTCCTAGTGTTGGTGCTGGTTCTCCAGCTTCAGATCCGGGGCCACCCGGTGATCGAAATCTGCTATTTTGGGCAGCACGAGCGCCAGGTAGCGCTTGCCGTCCGCAGGCGACATCACGGCTGCGACCTGCTGCACATGGACGGTGATCGCCGACTCGCAGGTGGCGCGTAGTTGCTGCACCGTGCGTTCCGCTTCCGCTGCGGCAGCAGGATCGACTTCCTGGGCCTTACGCACAACGTCGCGCGCCTTCACCGCTTCCTGAATCATCCGGCAATGCTCCTCACAGGACGGGGCATACGCTGCGTGCAACCGCTTGATCTCGGCAAATTGGCGCTCGTCGAGGTTGAAGTCCGTCCGGAGCCACGCCATGGCATCGCCCTTGCGGACGGCCGCGTGCAGCTCCGGAGCGCTGTTCAGGTGATAGCACATGAAGCCGATGGCCGCGGCGGCGGCTCCTAGTCCCAACAGGGTGCGCAGCAGGTGTTTCATTGCTTGAGGATGGCCTGCGCGCGCGGATCCAATTCCACCAGGTAGGAGACCACCATGGTTTCACGGTCGGCCTCTACGCGAGCCTGGGCAAGGGCGCGACCGGCCACACCGGCCACACTGAAGGTTAGGACCGCAGCCACCGCCCAAGCGGCGGTATGAGCACGCAGATAGGCGGGCCATGTGGCTTCGCCTTGCTGCCCGATGCGCCGCCAGACGGCAGCGCGGAACCCCGGGTCGGACGGCGGCTTAACCCGCCAGTCTTGCAGGGTCTCAGATAGCTTATCACGGGAAGTATTCATAGGGATTGCTAGGGGTAATACACCGCACCCTACCGAATCCCTCACGCTAATTTTTCTCGAATACCCTGAGTGATTCCTGGCCCGCCGGTGTATGACTGGAAGACAACCGGGCAACCCGCACGGTTTAGCGAAACCAAAACCCATCATCGCCATGAAAGCCACCAAACTTCTCGTCGCCGCCGCCGCCTTCGCCGGACTTGCCTCGCTCAGCTTTGCTGGGCCAGGACCCGAATACTGGGCCCGGATGAATGCCGCCAACAAGAACGCCTCCTATCCGAGCATTTGGCGGAATAAGACCCCGTCTGAAGCCACCGTTAAGGCCTCACCGACCCCCAAACCCGCCACCGAGGTCACCGCCACCTGCGCTTCTTGCGGCTGCTCCGCCAAGAAAGTCTGAACCACCACGCCCCGGATCATCCAATCCAGCCGCCGCCAGCACTGACGGGACTGGATTGTTCTGTTGGCCCCGCTCGACCCTCTGAATACCTTAATCCACCACCATGAAAAATCGCTCCCTCCTCTGCTCCCTCCTGTTTGTCGCCGGCACTTTGCTGGTAGTCCCCATGGGCCTCGCCGCCGATGGCCATAAGCCGGCCGATACGGCCAAAGTCACCCCCGCCGATAAACCCGGCAAATTGATACCCTTGTCCGAGAAGGACGCCGAGTGGGCCACCGCCGCCCGCAAGGCTTATCCGCTCAAGACCTGCCTCACCTCCGACGAGGCGCTCGGCAGCATGGGGGATTCCCCGGAATACATCTACCGCGTCGAAGGCAAACCTGACCAACTCGTCGTGTTCTGCTGCGACGGCTGCAACGAGGACTTTTTGAAGGACCCGGCCCCCTACCTGGCCAAGCTCGATGCCGCCAAAGATGCGAAAGCCAAGGCGGGCGCCAAGAAAGAGGACGCCCACAAGGGCCATCACTGAGGGCCGGCTGTCAGATCCTGCTCCCACCTCCGTCTTCCCCTCCATGCAACCCACTCGATCCATTATCTGTCTGGCCCTCCTCGCGGCCCTGCCCGCGGTGGGCTTGGCGCAGGTGGACATTCCGACCGGCAGCCAGGCCGACCTGCTGCGGGCTGTGACCGAAGCGCCAGCGCTCAATGCGGCCGCCCGACGGACGGCGGCGGCCCGTGAGCGCATCGACTCTTCCGGTCGACTGGCCGACCCCGAACTCGAAGGCATGGGGTCGCGCATGGTCGGCCCCATGAATGAGCGCGCGACGATGTGGGAAGTGAACGTCCGCCAACCGTTGCCCAAGCGGGGTGAGCGCGCGGCGGACCGCGACCGGGCACGTGCTGCCGTGTTGATGTCCGAAGCGGACTACGCGCTGATGGCCGGGGAGATGGCCGCAGATACCGCCATGGCCCTCGCCGAGGCCCAAGGCGCAGAGGCCCGGATACTTTTGCTCGAGGCCCAAATCGCCCGGCTCGACCCCGTCTTGCGCAGTATCGAGTCCCGGCTGGCAACCACCGGCGGCCGGATTGCAGATCGCCTCACCGTGCAATCACGCATCGCCGCCATGCAGCTGATGATCGAGGAAGAGCGGCGCATGGCCGCCGACGCCCTTGCGGAGGCGCGCGGCCGGCTTGGTCTGCGTCCCGACGCCCCGTTGCCGGCCTTTGCCGCACCCGATGTTTCTGAGATCAACCCGGACAATGCCGCGATCGTGCTGCTCGCCGCGGCCCGAACCACCGAAGCGAACGCCATGATCAAGATGGCGCATGCCTCGGCCAACCCGATGACCTCCGTGGGGGTCCGCTTCGAGCAGGAGCGCCGTGCCATGGGAAATGACAATACCGTCGGCATCGCCCTCATGACCGATCTCCCGTTTCGCAGTCGGCGCTATGCCCGGGCGGATGTCCGCGCCGCCGAGGCCGAAAGGTCTGCGGCTGAAACCGACGCCACCGCCGCGCGCTACCGTATTACTGCCGCCCTCACCCGCGTGGACCGAGCCGAACGCCTGGCCGCCACGGCCCGCCGATTGAGCAGTGAAACGCTCGCCCGCCTGAACGCCGAATTAGACACCATGTTGAGCTCCGCCAGTGTGGGCACCGCCGTCATGGGTGAATCGACCGTGCTGCAAACTGTCGAGCTCCTGGAGATGGCCACCGACACGGATTTGCAGGTCATCCGGTCCGATACCGCCGTGCGCACCGCCCGCGCCGAACTGTGGCGTTACCTGCCCACCAACCGTTTTCCCAATCCCAACCGCACCGAACTCCCATGATCCGCAACACCTTTGTTTTCCTGGCCGCCTTCGTGGCCAGCGCCCTGATCGCCCTCGTCGTCCGGGCTACCATGTTCCAACCGCACGCCGGCCACGAAGGTCATCCTGCTGCCGGCGGTGAATATACCCCGATGGTTTCAAATCCGCTTACACCCGCCTCGCCGCCTGCGGCGGCGGCGGCCGACCCACACGCCGGCCATGGCGCCGCGGCGGCCCCGACCGCTGAATCCGTCAAACCCGTGAACACGGTCTGCGCCATCTGCGGCATGGAAGTGGATCCCAAACTTCCAACCCTGCAGTATCAAGGGAAGACCATCGGTTTTGGCTGCAAGATGTGCCCCCCAAAGTTCAAGGCTGACCCGGACCGCTACGGACCGGCCTACCTGCGCAACGAAGTCATCAAGAAGTAACCCCCATGCGCTCTCACACACTGATCTTTGCGGCAGCCGGTTTGGTGCTCGGCGCGGGCCTCATCGCTCTGCTGCCCCAGGATACGCTCTTTACGGTTTCCACGGTGCATGACCACGCCGAGCCTGTGACCGGCGAACGCTGGGCCTGTCCGATGATGGACTTCATCGGCAACAAGCCGGGTGATTGTCCGGTTTGCGGCATGAAGATGACGAAGGTCACCGCCGGGGAATTGACCCGAGAGCAGCAGCGCCGGATGGGGGTGGAACTCACGACCGTTACCGAAGGTCCCGCGGAAATCGTCGTGCGCGGCTACGGCACGGCGGACTATGACAACCGATTCACCTCGGTTGTGATCGCGCGGGTCGCCGGGCGCATTGTGAAACGCTACATGGCCACCTGGGGTTGTTGCGAAACGGTCGGAAAGGGTGCGCCCATTATTGACCTCTACAGCCCCGAGGCTTTTGCCGCGCAGGGAGAATTGGCGGCCGCAATCAGGCTGGGCAACCAGGCGACCGTTCAGGCCATCAAGGACCGGTTCCAACGCTGGAACCTCGCCGAGGTTGCCGAGGCGGTGATCGCCGGCGAAGCGCCTCAAGACATCGTGACGATCCGCTCTCCCGTGGCCGGTCAGGTCGTGATGCGCGAATTCGAGAAGGTAAACGAGATGTTTGAACTCGGCAAAGAGATCATGGCCGACACCCCGCTGCTCAAGCTGGTCGATCCGGACAAGCTCACCGTGGTGATTCATGTGCCGGAACTCCGGGCGAACTTCCTCCGCGAAGGCCAGAAGGTGGAACTTGCGAGCGACGACCGTGGGCCACTGCCCCAAATCGAGGCGAAGATCGACCGGCTCGGACGCGAAATCGACCCCGAGATCCGTTCACGCGAGGTGCGTCTATACCTCACGGGCGCCAGCAAAGTGCTGCAACCAGGTTCGCTTGTCTCCGCCCGCATGAAGGGCGTGCTCGGGGCTGATCTGCATCCGGCCAATCCCGCAGCGCCTGATACATGGGGCCAGTTTCCTTTGATTCCAAAAACCGCCGTCATCTCGACCGGCGTGCGGCACGTCGCCTGGCGCGTCGCGGGGCGCACCCCGGACGGACGCATTCGTTTCGAGCTCGCGCCTCTCGCCCTGGGGCCGCGAATCGAGGATGAAGCCGGAAACGATGTGTATGTCATCCGGGCCGGCCTGAAGCCCGGCGACGAGGTGGCCACCCAAGGCGCCTTCCTCATCGACAGCCAGGCGCAGCTCGCGGGGACGCCTAGCTTGCTCTTTCCCCAAGGGGCCCTGGCCCCCGCGGCCGCCCATCAGCATTGATCTACCCCCATTTTTCCGCGCCGGCGCAACCCACACCCTGAGCAATGCTCTCCTTCGTCATCCGCAACACCTTCCTCACGCTTGCCGCCGCCGTCGCGCTGTCCGTCGCCGGTTTCTGGGCCTGGCGCCATGTGCCCGTCGATGCGATTCCCGACCTGAGCGACAACCAGGTTATCGTCTGGGCGGAATGGCCCGGGAAAAGCCCGCAAGACATGGACCAGCAGGTAACCTCGCGGCTCGCACGGGAACTGCAAGGACTGCCAGGCGTGCAGACGGTGCGGGGTATGTCGCTCTATGGCGCCAGCTACATCTACGTCATTTTCGAGGAACGCCGCGACCTCTACGAATGCCGCACGCGGGTGCTGGAGCGGCTCTCCCAGCTTCAGGGCATTCTTCCCACCGGCGTAACGCCCCGTCTCGGCCCCGACGCCACGGCGATGGGCCAGGTCTTTGCGTTCACCCTGCAGGGTCCCCGTGACATAGAGACGAAACGCTACATCCTCGATCAGATTGTTGTGCCCGCGTTGCGGGCCGTGCCCGGAGTCTCGGAGGTGGCCCCCGCCGGCGGAGTGGTGCGGGAATACCAGATCGACGTGGATCCCACGCGCATCGAGGAGCAGGGTGTGACCCTTGAAATGCTCATGATGGCCGTGCAACAGGCCGGCCGTGACGTGGGCGCGATGAGCGTCGAGCAGTCCGGCGTCGAGACGATGATTCGCGGCATCGGCTTCATCCGCTCGACCGAGGACGTGGAGAACATCATCATCCGCGGAGACCGCATGAGGGGCGCAGGGCTGCGCCTGGGCGACATCGCCGATGTGCGGCTCGGCGGCCAGTTTCGTCAGGGTTTGCTGGCCGACGGCTATCAGGAGCATGTCGGCGCCATCATCGGAATGCGCGTGCAGGAAGACCCGAAGACGGTGATCACCGCCGTCAAACAGCGGATTCTGGACCTCAAGCCCACGCTGGAGCGCGAGCAGCTCGATGTGGTGTCCTTTTATGACCGCTCGCAGCTCATCCGGGAAACCACGGCGACGGTGACCGCGACGCTGCAAGAGGCGGTCATCACCACGATCATCGTGGTCGTGGCTTTTCTCCTCCATGTGCGGGCGAGCCTGGCGGTGGCCGTGAGCCTGCCCCTGGGCATGCTCTTCACCTTTCTGGTCATGCACCTGTTCGGCGTCGGGGCCAACATCATGAGCCTCGCCGGCATCGCGATCGCGATCGGGGTGATGGTCGATTTCGGGATCATCATGACCGAAAACATCACCCAGCACCTGGTGGACCTTCAGGAGAAGTGCAAAAAGGAGGGACGACCCATGCCCACCTCGCCCTTCAATGAGGAGATCACGGACACCGTCGTGCGCGCCGCCCAGGAGGTGGCGCGGCCATTGCTCACATCGGCCGCGACTACCGTCATCGGATTCCTGCCCATCTTCGCCCTGACCGATCAGGCCGGGCGCCTGTTTGAGCCGCTCGCCTTGACCAAATCGCTGGCGATCAGCGGGGCCGTGCTGTTCGGCACTCTGCTTGTTCCGGTGCTGTGCCGGCTGCTGCTCCCGCCCTGGCACGTGCGCAAGCCCGTGCTCCTCGCCCTGGCCGGCGTGGGCGCAGGATTGGCTTTCGGCTGGTTCATTCGCGAGGGCTGGTCGATGCCGATGGAACACGGTCGCTGGACGCTATCGGTCCCCGGCTGGCTATTCGCCCCGCTCTTCGCCATCCTGGTCGCCTCCGCGATCTGGCGCATCGGACGTGAGAGCCTCGTAAACTACGAGGAGAACCCGATGAGCCGCGCGATCCACGTCGCCTACGAGTGGGCTTATGCCCGCATCCAGCGGCACAAGGTCGTTTTCACCGTCACCATCGCCTCGATGGCTTTCGGCGGCTACCTGCTCGGGGCCGGCTGGCAGACGTTGAGCTGGCCCTTGCGGAAGGTGTTCTCCGTCGCCGGCGCCGACCTCGCCCACACCAATCTGGATCACACGATGACCCGGCTCTTCCCGGGCGTGGGCTCGAGTTTTTTGCCCCCTCTCGACGAAGGCAGCCTGCTATTCATGCCGTCAATTCCCGCCACCGGCGGCCTTGGCGAGACGCAGCGCATCATGCTCGCGCAAAACCGCCTGATTGAATCCGTCCCCGAGGTCGCGAGCGTTATGGGCAAGATGGGACGCGCCGAGACCGCGCTGGACCCCGCACCCCTCGGCATGATCGAGACCGTCGTGCTGCTCAAACCTTACGCGGAATGGCCGACGCACGAGATCACTGCGCCCGACGGCACGGTGGAACACAGGCCGCGCACGCTGGCGGAAGTGCGGGCCACCCTCGCGGCCAGCACAGATATTCCGGGGGTCGCCCCCAGCTGGTTGCAGCCGATTGAAACGCGTGTCGTCATGCTCTCGACCGGCATCCGCAGCCTGATCGCGCTCCAGCTCCTGGGCGACGACACTGACGCCCTCGAACGCTTCGCCGAGGCCGCCGAGAAGGTGATTCAGCCCACGCCGGGTGCTATCGACGTGCAGATGCAACGCGAAGGCGGCAAACCCTACGCCGAGATCCGGCTCGATCCGGAGAAGCTCGCCCGCTTCGGCCTCAGCAACGAGCAGGTGATGCGCTCGGTGGAATCCGCGCTTGGCGGCATGGCGTTGACCTATTCGGTCGAGGGCGCCCTCCGCTACCCGGTTCGTATCCGCTACCTGCGGGAGCGCCGCGACGACCAGGACGAACTTGTCCAACTCCAGATCCCCGCCGCCGCAGATCACGGCGCGATTCCGCTCACCAACCTGCTCGCCATCCCGACCGTGTATGTCCTCGAACTGGCGGAGGACGGCCCCGATGCGCCCGCGCTCAGCGCGCAATTGCCGCTCTCCCATCAGCGCAATTTCACGATCCTCTCTCCCCGTCGCGCCGAGCTGACCATTCCAGCCGGTGACACGCTGCCCTCGCATATCGCCGGTGCCGTCACCGCGGAACAGCTGCGTATCGTCTCGACGCGCCCCAGCGAAGCCGGCCTCACCTACACGATCGGGCCGATGGCCATCCGCTCGGAAGGAGGCAAGCGCACACAATACGTGCTGCTGAATGCGCGCGGACGCGGCGAGGTGGAGGTCGTGAATGATGCTGACACCCGCCTCCGGGCCGCGCTGGCCGACGGACGGTTGCAGCTGCCCGCGGGCGCGACCTACCGCTGGGTTGGTCGCTATGAGCAGAAGATCAAGGCCGACCGCACCCTACGCGTGATCATCAGTGTCTCCATGGCCGTCATGGTGATGCTGATCTACCTCGGCACCCGCTCCTGGCTCATCACCAGCATCATCATCCTCGCCAACGCCTCCGTAACGACGGCGGGCGGATTCTTTTTCGTGTGGCTTTGGGGGGCGGAGATGACGACCGCCGTGGTCGTCGGCTTCCTCGTGCTCCTCGGCGTGATGTTCAACGACGGCATCCTGCTCGGCACCTACATCCAAGAGCAGTTCAAAACGCATCCGGGCACCGTGGCCGAGGTGCATCGTCGCGTCTTTATTGCCGGTCTGCGTCGCCGTCGCCCGGCCATCATGACCAACATGACAGCGCTGCTTTCGCTCATTCCAGTCCTGTGGTCAACCGGCCGCGGTTCCGAACTGATGGTGCCGATGGTGCTACCCGTGATCGGTGGCATGATCTTCGACATCGTGTCGCTGTTCTCCGTGCCGGTCTTCTTCACCTGGTATTGGGAAGGCAGACTCGCCCGCGAAGCCAAGTCCCCCGCGACCCTTCCGGCCGAATCCCTCTCCACGTTATGAACGCATCCGCTCCCTCCGAAGACACCTGCGCAATCTGCGGCAAGGACACCTCGGGGGGACGCGGCTTCATGACCCTCCACGTCGCAGGTCAGCCTGTCGTTCTTTGCTGCCCGATGTGCAAGAAGGTCTACGAGGAGAACCCGGAAAAGGTTCTCCGCCGATTGAAGACCGGCGAAGCTATTCGCGAGATCGAGCGCGGACTGAGCCTGCGCCCTCCGAAATAGCACGGAGCAAGGCACGGACTCTCGGGGTCTGTCCAAGTTGAGGGTGCAACACCCCATAGCCATCCTTCAGGCTGACATCTATAATCGCCTATCAGGCCCTAGCTACCTGCCACGCCCGCGCCAAATCCACCCGCCAATGAAGTCTATTACCCTCAGCCTTTTGCCTTTAGAAGACAGGATTGCGGGTCAGTAATTCCGTCAAATCACCCCCTGCTCCCTCACGCCCGATTTCGCCGGATAACCTGAGTGGTTCGCGGTTCCCCGGTGTATGATAGATAGACAACCGAGCAACCCGCACGGTTCAAAGAAACCCAAAATCACTCACTCCATGAAAGCTACCAAACTTCTCTTCGCCGCCGCTGCCTTTGCCAGCCTCGCCTCGCTCAGCTTCGCCGGCCCTGGTCCTGAATACTGGGCGCGTATGAACAAGAATCAGAAGCCGGCCTCGTATCCGTCCATCTGGCAGACCAAATCATCGACCGAGACCAAGGTCCAGGCCACCGCCAAACCCGCGGGCGAGAAGGGCATGGCCTGCGCCGATTGCCAGGGCTGCGCCAAGAAGTCCTGACCGCCACGCCACCGGTCATCGTCGATCCAGCCGCCGCCACCGCCGCGCGGCTGGATTTTAGCCCGGCTGTCGGCGCGACCGTCGCGGCGCCCCTGTTATCTCTTTCCCGCTGCCGTCCCATTTCCCGCACCCACGAGCGAACAACCCAAACCCCAAATAGGATAAAACATGAAAACAAAACTGACAGTGCTCCTCCTCGCTGGCCTCCTTGTCGGCGCGTCCACAGTCCTCGCGGGTCCCCCCTCGGGAACCTGGCAAACGCTCAACAAGCCGGCCCAGTTCGAGAAGCTCAAGGCGGGCGACAAAGTCCTCTACGTGTGCAGCACGTGCCAGACCGTGACCGAAGTGACCATCAAGAGCCCCGACGAGGCCATGGAGCACTGCAAGGAAGGCGCCACCGTGACGTGCCCGTCCTGCAAGGTGAAGGTCAAGGTCGTCAACAAGGGCACGCCCAAAAATCCGTCGCTCGCACGGGAGGTGACCTACGTCAACGAGAAGGGCGAACCCTGCTTCTTCATCGCGAAGGCCGGCGAGAAGTCCTGACCGACCGGCTGCAACAATTCGCTCGTCGCCCGAATGTCTGAGCGGGCGACGAGTTCTCCTCAAGCGGCTTGAAAAGGACCCTGCGTTCCGCTCAGCAACGCCTTCTCCGTGTCCCACCACCCACCCCTGATGGTTGCCTCCTCTTTCCAGATCGCGCAAGCGCTGCACTACTTGCGCTCTGCCATCACAGCAAGACTGACCCTTGTTGTTTCGGTGCTGGCCTGGCTCCCATCGGGGCCTCTCTTGCGAGCATCAGACGATGCCCTGTCGCTCACGCTCTCTTCCGGTTTAGCTTCAGACCATGTTGATCGCGGGATCGAACGGGCCGGCGCCAGTTGGCAATCTTCTTTTTACGGCTCGGTGTCCGACTGGAAGGGGCGCGTGTGGTATGGCAGGCCACTTGACGCAGGCGGCGTAGAGGAGGTGCGCTCGTCCCTCGCCCACGGCTGGCAAGTGGGCAAGGTGACCGCGATTGAGGTCACGGGCACCCATTTCTGGTATGTGAATCAGCCGGTTTCTGGTGCGCCGGCTCACTCTTTCGAGGGTGTTGTGCGCCTGTCCTCGATAGCGCCCGAGCGATGGAACCCCGCCATCGAGATTGCTTACGACATCCGCTACCACGCTACCGCTGTCGAGCTGTCGGTTGAGCGCGAACGGCTGACCAGAGTGGGAGCCTGGTCGCTTCGGGCCTACGGAGGGCAGGTGTCCGCGCGGGACGTTTTGCCCGACGCCATTGGCGCTCCTCTTCGCGATAGCTACACCTATTGCGGGGCATCCATTGGACTTCGTCGGAGAGTCAGTCCGCACTGGAGCGTGCAGGGAGTGGCGGGCCTGGCCGGTTCCTCCAATCAGAATTCGGCTTGGTCAGACCTGCCGCCCCGAACCGCGCGCGGAAGATTCGCGCTGAACGCGCTCTACGATTTTTAGCTCGGCGGACTGTTCGGACAATGGATCACCCGGCCATGTCTGAATAGTGCCTAGTGTTCCGCCCGCAGTCCTCGCATTTGAAGCGTGGACTCCAAGGATTGCTCGAATTTAGTTGTTTCTCTCGGTCGCGACAAGTTACACAGCGACAATCAGAAGGCACGCCTTGTCGGTCGAAGGGAAGATCGCGATGAGTCAGCGTGGCCAAGCCGCGATTGACAAAAAATGCGCAGTGCCGATTACTGGTGATAGTGTCCCCGCTCCGCCACATCATCGCGATTGTCTTGTTGGCCCTCTGGTTGCCAACGACCCAGCATTGCGGATTGGAAGCGGCGGGGTTGATCGGAGCGGAAGTTCCCCATGGATCTGACTCGGGGTGTTGTCAGGTGGGCAGCGGCCCCTGCACCCATGATGGATGCAATGTGGTCGAGAGCGCCCTCATCAAGTCCACCAACGAAGTGATAAAGGTGCCGACTCCCTCGTTGGCCACCTGCACATGCTTCCTTTGTTTGCAGCTTTTGATGCCGGTCTTGGCCGTTGAGCCGAACCTCGCAGTTTCTGATTCCGAGAAGCCCGAGCATTGGGTTCCGGTCTGGCAGTTTGTCCGCCGCGCCGCGCCGCTGTCGCGTGCGCCTGCGCTTGTTGGTTGATTAGTCCCTGCGCGGACTGATCGACCCTGCTCCATCCCATCCCGCTGCGGGACGCCTGCGCGCCTGCATTTCCGGGGATGTTTTCGTTCACCGCCTTATTCCATCCTATCAATTTTCATGAAGCCCACTGTTTCCACGCCCTCCTCAATCATCCGCCCGGCTCTCGGGTTGGTGCTCCTCGCCCTCGCAGGCGTCGTGCGCGCCCAGAGCACGTCCGCCGAAGCCGCTCCCGCCGTTTCCCTGTCCACGCTCGTCAGCGAAATCACGGCCAAGAATCCCGAACTCGCCTTCTATGAGGCGGAGCTCGATGCCACCAAGGCCGGCCGCAAGGTCGCAGGCACCCGAGAAAACCCCGAACTCTCCGTGAGCGTGGGCCGCAAGCGCGTCACCGACCCGTTAGGTGCCCTTGCGGGTGAAGGCACCGCTTGGTCCGTGTCGGTATCCCAGACCTTCGATTGGCCGGGTCGTCTCGCTCTCCGCAAGGCCATCGCCAACCAGGACATCGTCCTCGCGGAACTCGGTCTGGCGCGCTTCAAGGCCGCACTTGCCAGTCGCGCACGCACGCTCACCTACGGGCTTTATGCCGCCCATGAACGCGCCGCCGCTGCCGCTGAAGTGGCCTCACGCTATCAGGCGCTGCGCGAACTCTTCCTCGCCCGAGAGCCCGGCGGCATCACTCCGCTGCTGGAGACGCGGGTCATCGAGGCGCAGGAGCTGACGCTTCAAAAGCGCGCCACCGAGGCCCAACTCGCCGTCCATGCAGCCCTCGTCGAATTGAATCAGCTTCGCGGCCTCCCGGTAGATACCCCAGTCACGGTCGCGCCGGTCAAACTCGCCCTGGGCTCCGCGCCCGATCTCGACCGCATTCTGTCCGCTGCTCGCGAGAACAGTTTTGAATTCAGGGCGGCAAAGCTCGAATTGGAGCAACAGGGGCTCGTCGTGTCACTGGCCCGCAATGAAGGCCGCCCAAGTTTCACTGTCAGCCCCTACCTGTCCCAGGAAAAGGCCGGCGACAAGGAGCGCACCTTCGGCATCGGCCTGTCCGTGCCATTGCCAGTGACCGGTCGCGCCGGCGCAAACATCGCGGCTGCCGAGGCCCGCCGCCGTCAGGCTGAAACCTCGGTCTTGGTCGCCCAGCGCAACATGGAGCGCGAGGTCATCACCGTTACCCACCGCCTCGCCGCCAAGCTGGCGGAATCCGCCAAGTGGACGCCCGACGCAGCCCGAAGGTTCCGCGAAGCGGCCGAACTGGCAGACCGCCATTACCGACTCGGTGCGGTGCCTATCTCCACCTACGTGGAGCTGCAAAATTCCTACCTCGAAGCGATTGAAGCTCTTTACGAGACCCAGTTGGAAGCCCTTGAAGCCGCCGGCACACTCCAACTCCTGACCGGTCTCGAACTCAACGCCGTGGAGACCCAGCCATGAACCGACCGCATTTCCTCTGGCTGACGATCCCCCTCCTGGGCGGATTGGCCCTCGCTGGTTGCGGAAAGTCCGCTCCAGCCGGCGGCCATGAAGGCCACGATCACAGTGCCCACAGTCACCCCGAAGGTGAAAGCCCGGTGCAGTTCAAGGAGGGTGCCGGATTGTTGCTCTCTGTCGAAACATCCGCCGCCCTCGGCCTGAAGACCGGGGAGGTGGAAGAGCGGACCGTTCGCCATACCTATGAGGTAACCGCCTCGGTCTTCGACGCCGGTCCCCCGGCCCGCGCCAGCTCGCTCGTTCCAGTCGAAATCGCTGACGATCTGGAAAAGCATCCGCCCACCGAAGCCAGGATTCTTGCGATCCTACGCGAGCTTTCCTCGGCAGTGACGCAGGTCGAGATCGTCTTTGCCGTCGCGGGCAACCCGCCCGTCGGTTCGACGATCAGCCTGACCCTCCGTGGCCCCGCCACCACGGGCACCGCCGTGCCCCGATCTGCGCTGCTGCGCACAGCCACCGGCACCTTCGTTTACGTTGTCAACGGAGCCAATCTGCTTCGCACGCCTGTCAAACCGGGCGCCAGCGACGGCGAATACATCGAAATTCTCGACGGACTCTATGCGGGCGACGTGGTCGCGACCGCCGGCGTCGAACAACTCTGGCTTACCGAACTCCGCCTCACCAAGGGCGGCGGCCACAGCCACTAATCCTCTTCCGATCCACTCATGATCGATAAAATTCTGGAATTCTCCCTCCGCCAGCGCGCCTTCGTCGTGCTCGGCGCCCTCGCGCTGCTCGGCGCGGGCATCTGGGCCGCCCTGCGGCTGCCCATCGACGCCACCCCCGACATCACCAACGTGCAGGTGCAGGTCAACACTGAGGTCAACGGTCTGGCCCCCGAAGAGATCGAAAAGCTCGTCACGTTCCCAATCGAAATGGAAATGAGCGGCGTGCCCGGCATGACCGAGCTGCGTTCGCTCTCCAAGACGGGCCTTTCACAGATCACCCTCGTCTTCGGCGAAGACACCGACATCTACCGCGCCCGGCAACTTGTCAGCGAGCGCATGCAAAATGTTGCCGAGGAGCTGCCGCCCGGCATCACCCCGAAGCTCGCGCCCATCTCCACCGGCCTGGGTGAAATCTTCTACTACGTCGTCGATTACAAGGACGACGCTCCGAACAAGCCCGAAACCAGGACCGCACAGCTCATGGAGCTGAAACTCATCCACGACTTTGTCGTGAAGCCGGGCCTGCGCACCGTTCCGGGCATCGCCGAGGTCAATGCCTCGGGTGGCTACGAAAAGCAGATTGTCGTCCAGCCCCGTCCGGACGCATTGCTCGCCACCGGCATCACGTTCAGCGACCTCGCCAGCGTCATCGGCGAAAACGTCGAGAACGCGGGCGGCGGGGCCGTTCAAATCGGCGGTGAACAGATCACCATCCGTGCTGACAGCCGCGTCCAGTCCGCGGCGGAAATCTCCCAACTCCCGATCAAATTCCGGGGTGCCGCCGCGAAACCGCTTCTCGTCCGTGATGTTGCCGACGTGGGCATCGGGAGCAGCCTTCGCACCGGCTCAGCAACCTACAACGGCAAGGAGGCCGTGCTCGGGGCCGCGCTCATGCTGGCGGGCGAGAATTCCCGCATCATTGCCAAGCGCGTCGCGGAAAAACTCGTGGAAATCACCCCCAAGCTGCCGCCCGGGGTGACCATCACCACCGTTTATGACCGCACTGACTTGGTGGACCGGACCATCGCCACCGTCGAAAAGAACCTCTTCGAGGGCGCTGTCCTTGTGGTCGTCGTCCTGCTCGGTCTTCTGGGCAACTGGCGGGCCGCGCTGATCGTCGCCCTGGCCATCCCGCTGTCGTTTCTCTTCGCCATCACGGGCATGGTGCGTTTCGGCGTCTCCGGCAACCTGATGAGCCTCGGCGCGGTGGACTTCGGTCTCATCATCGACGGTGCTGTGGTGATGGTGGAAAACATCGTCCGCCGGCTCGGCGTGCGCCAACACGAGTTGCACCGCACGCTAACGCTGGAGGAGCGGATGCATACCGTGCTCGCCGCTGCCAAGGAAGTCGGCCGCCCGACCTTCTTCGGCGTCTTCATCATCACCATCGTCTACGTGCCCATCCTCTCGCTGACCGGCATCGAGGGGAAGATGTTCAAGCCGATGGCCCTCACGGTCATCTTTGCCTTGATCGGCGCGCTGATCCTCTCTCTGACCCTCATGCCCGTGCTCTGCTCGTATTTCCTGCGCGGTAAGATCACAGAGGAGGACAACTTCCTCGTCCGTGCCGCGAAGGCGGTCTATCGCCCGACGCTCGAAGTGGCGCTTCGCCTTCGCTGGCTCTTTGTCGGCGTAGCCGTCGCACTCTTCGTCGGCGCCGTCGTCCTCTTCACCCGGCTCGGAGCGGAGTTCGTGCCGCAGCTCGACGAAGGCTCCTACGCGGCTCACATGATCCGCACAACCAGCATCGGGCTCGACGCCGCCATCGCCATGCAGGAGCGGTCGGAAAAAATCCTGAAGGAGCGATTCCCCGAGGTGACCTACACGTTTTCCCGCATCGGCACCTCGGAGGTCGCGACGGACCCGATGGGCGTCAACGTCGCTGACACCTACATCTTCTACAAGCCCTTCGACCAGTGGCCGAAGGACGAACACGGCCACACGCCGACCAAGGACGAGGTCGCCACACGCATGGCGGCGGAACTCGCCGCCCAACTACCGGCCGAGTCCCACCTCTTCTCCCAGCCCATCGAGATGCGGTTTAACGAAATTCTGGAAGGCACCCGGGCTGACATTGCCGTGAAGGTGTTTGGCGACGACTACGCGGAAATCGAGCGCATCGCCTCCGAGGCCCGCGAGATTCTCGAACGGGTTCCCGGTGCGGCCGACGTGGAGTTCGACGCCCTGGGCAAGGCCCCGATGCTGGAGATCAAGCTCAAGCGCGACGCCATGACCCGTTACAACGTCCATGCAAGCGAGGTGAATGCCACCGTGGCAACCGCGCTCGCTGGCACGGAGACCGGTGTGATTGTGGACGGCAATCGCCGGTATCCGATCGTCGTCCGGCTTCCGGAAAACCTCCGCGCCGCCTTCGACGAACTCAAGCACCTGCCGCTGCGCTCCTCCCACGAGGAAGGAGTCATCACCCTTGGGCAGGTCGCCGATTTCGTCATTACCGAGAAGGTCAACACCATCGCCCGCGAATTCGGCCAACGCCGCGCCGCCATCATGGTGAACCTTCGCGGTCGCGATGTGGAGAGCTTCGTCCTCGAAGCCCGCGCGAAGGTCAATGAGTCGATCAAGCTGCCCCCAGGCTACTCCATCGAGTTCGGTGGGCAGTTCAAAAACCTCCAAGAAGCCCGCGCCCGCCTTGCGGTCATCGTTCCGGTGGCGCTCGCCGTCATCTTCCTCCTAATCTTCTTCGCCTTCGGCAGCCTGCGCCAGGCGTCACTCGTCTTCTCGGGCATCCCTCTTGCTGTCACCGGCGGCGTCTTTGCCCTCTGGCTGCGCGACCTGCCGTTCTCGATTTCCGCGGGCATCGGCTTCATCGCCCTTTCCGGCGTGGCTGTGCTCAACGGCGTCATGCTCGTGAGCTACTTCAACCAACTCCGCGAACTTGGCCGAACAGTCCGCGAGGCTACCATCGAAGGTTCTCTCACCCGCCTGCGGCCAGTGCTAATGACAGCCCTTGTGGCCTCACTCGGCTTCCTGCCCATGGCGCTCGCCCACGGCGCGGGTGCCGAGGTCCAGCGTCCGCTCGCGACCGTTGTCATAGGCGGCATCGTCAGCGCGACCTTCCTCACGCTCGTGCTGCTGCCCGCACTATATGACTGGTTCGAGCGGGACACGAATTCTGGCTCATCGGAACAAGCCTCAACCTGAACCGAAGGAAACGCATGAAACCCAACCTGTGGCTAATACTCCTCGCGTCAGCCGCTCTGGCCGGCTGCGCCACGCCCTTTCGGGCGCCCGAAGACGTGTCTCACATCAAACTTGATACGGCAGATTCGCGACTAGTTCGGGTCGAGAAAGTCTGGCTGGAGGGCAAACAGGGACACTTAGCGGTGCGCGGCTATGTGCTCAAACGCCTCAATAACGACGATACAAGCGGGACGCATCTCGACGTGACGTTGTTTGACGCCGACGGTCGGGTGCTCCGCAGCACCGTGGAGCATTTTGAGCCCCGACGAATACCCCCGCGCTTTCGCCGCCCCCACAGTGCCTCCTACCGGGTGATGCTTGACCCCTTGCCGGTCGGCACAGTCCGTATCGAAGTCCGCGCTCATGAAGGTCACCACTTCTGATTCTCAACCTCCGTTATTCCTATGAAAACCATCCGCAACCTCATCCTCACCTCATTCGCGCTGATGGCCACGGCCGTGGCGTTCGCAGCCAAGCCGATTCCCGGCCCAAAGGGCGGCAAGGTCGTCACTACGGAGGCTCCCCATGTGGAGTTCTTCGTCGAGAAAGACCGCACAATCACCGTGTCCTTCTACGACAAGGATCTCAAGCTGGTGACCCCATCCGGCCAGGTGGTTTCGGTGGTGGCCGAAGCCAAGACCGGCAAAGTGAACCTCGCGTTCGCGACCAAGGACGGCGCGCTCGTCTCGTCCGCTCCGTTGCCTGAGGGCGATGGGTATCGCATCGTCGTGCAAGTCCGCGACTCGGCCCAAGCCAAACCCAAGAACTATCGCCTGGATTTTCACGACGAAGCCTGCGGTGAGTGCAAACGTGCTGAATACGCCTGCATCTGCGAGGAGCACGGCGAAGAGGGCGGCGAAGAGGGCGGCGAAGAGGGCGGCGAACACAAGCATTGATGTCGGTCAGGCGTGCCCAGTCCCACACCCATCAGCTACAGGATAAATCGAGCACCATGAGCGAAGACGACCACAGCCATGAACCCGGTTGCGAGCACCCGCACGACAACCGGCGCGAGACCGTGAGTTTGCTTGTATCAGGTGTGCTGGTGGGGGCCGCTCTCCTTGCCGGCCAGTCGGGGGCCGGCGGACAATTGCTCACCGCCCTCTTTGCCGGCACAGGCATGCTGGCCGGAGGTTGGTTCCTCCTGCCGAAGGCTTGGCGGTCGGTCCGACGGCTGCAGCCGGACATCAACCTGTTGGTTGTCTTCGCGGCCATCGGGGCCTCGGTGATTGGCGAGTGGGTAGAGGCCTCGGCTGTGGTGTTTCTCTTTGGTGTCGCTGAATGGCTGGAAGGCTGGGCTGATCGGCGGGCGCGGCGGGCGACGGAGGCGTTGCTGGAACTGGCACCGAAGATCGCCGTCGTGAAACGCGATGGACGGTTTGTCGAAGTGTCGGTGGATCAAGTCGCGCTCGGCGAGACCGTCGCGACCAAATCTGGCATGGGCATCCCCCTCGATGGGGTCGTGTTATCCGGGGAGTCCGCAGTCAACCAAGCTCCGATCACCGGAGAGTCGGTGCCGGTGGACAAAAAGCCGGGCGACACCGTGTTTGCCGGCACGATCAACGGAGAAGGGTCGCTGGAAATCAAAGTAACCAAGACGACCGGCGACACGACCTTGGCTCGAATCATTCGGCTGGTTGCTGAGGCGCAGGAGCAGAAGGCACCCACGCAGCGCTTCGTGGATGTGTTCGCCCGTTACTACACCCCCGCCGTCACCGCGGTGGCCTTGTTGGTTTTTCTCGTGCCGCCGCTGCTGATGGAGGGCGACTGGAACACCTGGCTCTATCGGGCTTGTGTGTTGCTCATCATCGCCTGCCCATGCGCCTTGGTGATTTCCACTCCGGTCAGTATCGTCGCCGGCCTGACTGCGCTTGCTCGGCGAGGCGTGCTGGTCAAGGGCGGTGCCCACCTTGAAACCATCGGCCGCCTCAAGGGGCTGGCCGTGGACAAGACCGGAACCATCACGGAAGGAAAACCCCAGGTGCTTGGCGTCGAGCTGTTGGGCTCGGCGACCATGTCCCAAGTCCTGGCTGTTGCCGCTTCCATTGACGACCATTCGGCGCATCCATTGGCTAAGGCCGTGGTCGCGCACGCAAAGTTTCAGAAGACCCCCTATGGCCGCGCGACCAAATACCAGGCCCGCAGTGGCCGGGGAGCCGAGGGCTTGATCGACGGCCACGCCTACTTTGTCGGCAACCACCGTTTCGCCCACGAACTAGGGGTGTGCTCGGAAAGTGTCGAAACCCGGTTGGCGGCGATCGAAGCCCGGGGGCAGTCCGTGGTGGTAGTCGGCCATCGCCCGCATGATGGGTGCAAAGGCGAAGTCTTGGGAATCATCGCCATCGGCGATACGCTGCGACCCAACGCCAAGGCCGCGATTGCTGCGTTGCATGAAGCTGGGGTCGAACAAGTCGTGATGCTGAGCGGCGACAACCAACGCACCGCCGAATTCATTGCCCGTCAGGTCGGAATCGACGAGGCTAGGGGTGATTTGCTGCCCAACGACAAGGTCGAGGCCGTGAAGGCCCTGCGAGCGAAACATGGTGTGGTTGGTATGGTCGGCGATGGCGTGAATGACGCCCCCGCGATGGCCACGGCGAACATCGGAATCGCGATGGGCGCGGCGGGCACGGATGCCGCCATCGAGACGGCCGACATTGCCCTGATGCAGGACGAACTCGGAAAGATCGCCGAAACGATCCGATTGGGACGACGGACCCTAGGCATCATCCACTTCAACATCGCTTTCGCGCTCAGTCTTAAAGCCGTCTTCCTCGTGCTCACCTTGATCGGCTACGCGAGCCTATGGCTGGCGATCATGGCGGACACCGGGGCCACCCTGCTCGTCATCGCTAACGCCCTGCGCCTGCTTGCTGCGCCTAAACCTTCCACCCAATGACGAGTCATGCGAGCGAAACGACTTCTGCGGAAAGCGTCCAAGCCCTCGCGCAAGGTTCAATGGGAGCCCGATTTCATCCCATGGGGCGTCGGGATCGGCCTGTTGCTCGGATTAGCCGCTGAGGTTTACTCGCACGGGAATATATTGTGGTTGAGCGGGGGCGGACTCGCCGGCGGCGTAGCTGGCGCGATCTGCGACACTGCCCTGTTCGTCTATCGCCTCATTCGCCGGAAGCGCTCAATGAAGAGGTCACTGCACCCGTGACATCCCTTGGGATGACCACGCCAGAGGGCGATCGGCTCAGGCCTGAGCAGTGACGGTCTTTATCGTTTCTTAAATGGGCAAACCATTTAAGCCGTGCCTATTATGGGCCGTGGTGGTTGCAAAACAAGGCCCTAGCTTACTAAATTCTCCGTGGTGACGATTCAATAGTCACTGGTGACGTTTTGATTATCACCAGTGACGTTTTGAATTATCCGGAAACATTGGCCGGAAAAACCTCAGGCCTCCAATTGAGGCCGCGTGGGTTCCGGCCAATCAATGTGGAAGAACTTGCCGCGGGGCTTGTCCGTGCGCTCGTAGGTGTGGGCGCCGAAGTAGTCGCGCTGGCCCTGGAGGAGGTTGGCCGGCAGGCGGGCCGAGCGGTAGCTGTCGTAGTAGGCGAGCGCCGAGCTGAAGGTCGGGGCCGGCACGCCGCACTCGGCGGCGAGGGCGACGACCTTGCGCCAGTTCTCCTGCGCCTTCTTCACCGTCTTGTTGAAGTAGGCGTCGAGGAGCAGGTTCGCGAGCTTCGGGTTGCGGGCGTAGGCCTCGGTGATCTTCTGGAGGAAGGTCGCGCGGATGATGCAACCGCCGCGCCATATCTGGGCGATCTCGCCGAAGTTGAGCTTCCAATTGTATTCCTGCTGGGCGGTGCGCATGAGCTGGAAGCCCTGGGCGTACGAGCAGATCTTGGAGCAGTAGAGGGCGTCGTGGATGGCCTGGACGAGCGCCTTTTTGGAGCCGCGGTATTTCTTCTTCGGGCCCTTGAGGATCTTCGAGGCGGCGACACGCTCCTCCTTCACGGCGGAGATGCAGCGGGCGAACACGGACTCGGCGATCGTCGGGGCGGGCACGCCCATGTCGAGCGCGTTGACCGAGGTCCACTTGCCCGTGCCCTTCTGGCCGGCGGTGTCGAGGACGATGTCGACGAAGGGTTTCTTCGTGACCGGGTCCTTCTGCTTGAGGATGTCGGCGGTGATCTCGATGAGGAAGGAGCCGAGCATGCCCTGGTTCCACTCGGAGAAGATCGCGCCCATCTCGGCGGGCTTGAGGCCGAGGAGGCCCTGCATCAGCGCGTAGGCTTCGCAGATCATCTGCATGTCGCCGTACTCGATGCCGTTGTGGACCATCTTGACGTAGTGGCCCGCGCCGTTCTCGCCGATGTAGGTGGCGCAGGGGACGCCGCCCTTGATGGGCTTGCCGGGCGCGGCGCCGGTGAGGGGCTTGCCGGTCTTGGCGTCGACCTTCGCGGCGATCGCGTTCCACACGGGGGCGAGTTCCTTGTAGGCCTCGCGGTCGCCGCCGGGCATGAGGGCCGGGCCGAAGCGCGCGCCTTCCTCGCCGCCGGACACGCCGGAGCCGATGAAGCGGAGACCCTTTTCCTTCAGCGCCTTCTCGCGGCGGATCGTGTCGGTCCAGAGCGCGTTGCCGCCGTCGATGATGATGTCACCCGGCTCGAAGAGCGCGGCGAGGCCGTCGATGACGGCGTCGGTGGCCTTGCCGGCCTGGACGAGGATGACGGCCTTGCGGGGCTTAGCCAACGACTGGACGAACTCCTCGAGGGTCTTGGTGCCGACCACGCCGCCGGGGGTGGAGGGGTTTTCCGCGACAAATTTCTCGGTCTTCTCGACGGTGCGGTTGTAGACCGAAATCTGGAAGCCGTGGTCGGCGATGTTGAGGGCGAGATTCTGACCCATCACGGCGAGGCCGATGAGTCCGATGTCGGAGTGGGTTTTGGCCATAGGGAATGTCTGGTGTAGCGCCACCCCCAGCAAAGACCAACCTGTTTTTGGGCGGCCGCGTGTAATATCGCGGCCGCGATCTGGTTCAGTTCTTCTGCTTCGAGCTATAAGAGCCCGCGCTGGGGAAAAACGGGGCAATCCGCTCGACCACCGGGGTCAGGAATTTCGGCTCGTTCCGGTTATAGACCCAGGAAAAGAAAACCACCGTGAAGACCACGAAGATGACCACGCCGGCGATGACCTTGTTCATCTTCATCACGCGCCGGTATAGCAGGATGGCGAGGATGAACGCCCCGATGCCAGCGCCGATCTTCAGCCAGACGTCGGGCTTGAGGGTTTGGAGTTTTTCCAGGGCGGTGACGGCAAACAGGAGCATGGGACAGGAGTTATCCCGATTGGCGGGGCAGACGAGTCATTTTTGCGGGGGGTCGGGGATTCACCCGGCTTTGACCGCCTCAGGAATAGCGACTGGCCAAACCCAGATAATCCAGCAGCCAGGCTTCCCGCCAGACCCGGAAACGGCCCTCCGGGGTGATCTTGCCGTATTCCTCACGCTCGGCGTGGGGCAGGAGGTAGCCCAGCTCCGTGTTGATCATCTCCATCTGCTGTTGCTGCTGGTTGATGTCATCGATCGGGCTGGTGTCCCAGGCCACCGGCGTCTCCCCGGCCGCGGCCACGCGGTGGCTGTGCCGGGCGACGAGGGCGGCCAGATCGCGGCGCCACGGGGTGCGCTCGACGTGCCAGTGTTCCGGATAGAAACCGCCGAAGGGGATGTAGAGGTTGTCGGTGACGTAGCGGCGGCCCGCGGCCGTGCGGGTGACCAGGCTGTAGCAGACGGTGATCGCCCCGCTTTCCTGCGGCACGAAGAGCGTGTGCAGGCGCACCGTGTTGTCGTGGTTCTGGTGGACCGAGGTCCGCAACCAGATCCCGCCGCCGAGCTCGGCCTTCAGCGCCTGCACGGAGGTGTAGCGTTGGTCCCGGAGCCAGTCGCGCACCTTGAGCAGGCGCTTCTGCGTGGGCCACTCGTCGCCGGTGGTGTTCACCACATACCGGGGAAAGAGCGGCAGCGGGCTGAGGCTGATGGCGCTCACCTTGAGCCAGTTGAAGGCGGACTCGATGAGGAACCAGAGCAGGAACGCCGCAAGCGCCACGGTCCAGGCGGGGCGGTCGATCCACGCGAGCTGGGTGTTGGCCTGGGCGGCGAAGAGGGCGAAGAGGATCCAGCGGAGCCACCGGATCGGGATGGCGAGCAAGGGCGAGGCCAGCCGCAGGTTGATGTAGAACAACAGCAGCAGGAGCGCGACCGCCGGGGCGAGAACCAGGGACAGCGTCTCGGACATGGTGGCGGAGGTGGAACGCGGCGGGGTGGGTCACCCCGCCCCCAAGGGCACTCAGCTCAGTCGGACCGGCATGATGACGCAGACGAAGCTCTCCAGGGTCTTGAAGACGCCGGGGCTGACCTCGTCCTTCAGCTCGAAGAAGACTTCGTCCTTGGTCAGGGCGCGGAGCGGATCCATCACAAACTGGGGATTGAAGGCGACCTGAAGATCGGGGCCGCTGTAGGAGATCGCCATCGACTCGTGGGCCTCACCGAAATCGGGCGAGGAGGCCGTGATCTCGAGGAGGTTGGAAGTGACCTTGATCTTGACCGAGTTGGACTTCTCAGAGGTGACCAGCGCGGCGCGGTGGACACACTGGAGGAAGAGTTCGCGCTCGAGCTTGATGCGCTGGTGGGTCTCCTTCGGGATGACCTGCTGGTAGTTCGGGTAGTTGCCCTCGACCACTTTGGAGAAGAGGAAGATGCTGTCGGTCAGGCCGCCAGCTTCCTTCCCGGTCTCGATCTGGAAGGCCGCGCGGCGTTCGTTGAAGGCGATGGTGAGCTTTTCGCCCTTGCCGAGGAGGCGCAGCAGCTCGGCCACGGTCTTAGCGGGGAGGATGATGGCGCCGCTGGCGGCGGCCGGCACGGCGAGGTCCTTGCTCACGAGGGCGAGGCGGCGGCCGTCGGTCGCGACGAGGGCGAGCTTGCCGTCCTTGAAGCTGAAGTAGACCCCGTTGAGGATGTAGCGGGTTTCGTCGGTCGACTGGGCGTAGGCGACGTTGCCGAGCATCGTGGCGAGTTCGCCCTGGTCGAGGGTGTGGCTCTTGTCGTCGTTGGAGTCGGGGAGCTTCGGGAACTCCTCGGCGCCGATGCCCATGATGCGGAAGTTGGAACCGCCGGAGGCGATCTTGGCCTGGTGGTTGGGGGTGGAGTCAAACGAGACATCCACGTTGGGCAGCTCGCGGACGATGGTGGCGAGGCGCTTGACCGGCAGGGTGATGGAGCCGCCTTCCTTGACCTCGGCCTTGATGCGGCAGCGGATGCCGAGGTCGAGGTTGGTGGTCGTCAGGGAAATGTGGTCCTTCTCCGCCTCGATGAGCACGTTGCTCAGGATGGGCATGGCCGCCTTGGATCCCACGACATTGAGGACCTGGGCCAGGCCGTTGCTGAAATGGTCGCGGTTGATCTTGAATTTCATCGGGCGAATCTTGGTTGGGGGGCGTTGATTAACAAAGGAATGATTGAATAGTTATTCAACAAGGAAGTATCCGTATTATTATGGTCCGCGATTATGAGAGCAACCCGGCGTTTTCAGAGGAGGAAACGGGGCCGGGCGGGCGGTGAGGCGTTTCCCGGTAACCGCGAATAACCCCGGGTTTGTTCACAGGAAAAAGTTATTCAGAATCGCCCTGCTTCATTTTCACAACCTTCCGGCGCAGGACCCGCATCTGGGCTTGCCGGGCAACGCGCCGGTAATGGGCGAAGAGGCCGTACGCGATATAACCGAGGAAAATGAAGAAGATCGCGACCTCCCGCAGGCGCCACAGCAGGGCCACGCCGATGAAGACGAGGACGAAGGTGCGGAAGCGGGTCTTGGTCTCCCAGTTCACCTGTTTGAAGCTGGGGTAGCGGATGGAGCTGACCATCAGGAACGAGACCAGGATCAGGATGAACGGCAGGGCGAGAGCCCATTGGCGCAGCTCGCGGGCGTTCAGCTCCAGGTTCAGCAGCAGGAGGACGAGCGAGGCCAGCGTGCCGGCGGCGGCCGGGATGGGCAGGCCAATGAAATCCTTGTGGGATTCAGCCTCGGCGCGGTGCAGGAGCGGGTTGGTGATGACGTTGAAGCGGGCGAGGCGCACCGCCCCGCACAGCAGGTAGACAAAGGCGATCAGCCAGCCGAGCTCGCGGAACCACTGGTAGTCCTCCCGCGGCGCCAGGATCAGGAAAAACGCCATCAAGGCCGGGGCCATGCCGAAGGAGACGACATCGGCCAGCGAGTCGAACTCCGCGCCAAAGAGGGAGGTGCGCCCGCCCATGCGGGCCAGGCGGCCGTCGAGCGAGTCGAAGACCACCGCCGCGAGGATGAACCAGACCGCCTGGGTGTAGAGCTCGATCGAGGTCAGGGCCGGGTGGGAAACGGCGTATTCGCCGCCGTCCGTGATCAGGCGCGCCTGGATGCACTTGATGACCGCGATGAACCCGCAGAAGAGGTTCCCGGCCGTCATGAGGTTCGGCAGGAAATAAATCCGGCTGGCCTGGGTGACGTTGTAGGGGTTTTCCCGTTGTTCCAGATCAGACATGGGCGGCGTTACTTGGTCAGGCTGTCGAGGTACTTCCAGAATTTGGAGTGTTGCTCGAAGAGCTGCTGCTCGGACACCGGCAGCTTCATGCGGAAAAGCACGTCCTCCAGGGAGTCCTTGTGCAGGATGTACTGGGTGTGGAGGGTCTCGCCCTCGACGGTGAAGTAGAAGCGGAAGTCGCCCGCGCGCAGCCGGTAGTAGGCGAGTTCCCCGCGCGTGAACTTGCCCAGCGGTTCCCGCGGGTTGGCCAGGTCGGAGGGGCGGATGCGGCTGATCGGCTCGATGGCTTCGAGCTGCGCCAGCTTGTCGAGCCGGTTTAGCTCGCGCATGCTTTGCTCGGAAAAAGTGACCTGATACATGATGGGTGGGCGTGGACGGTGGGACGGGCGGAACCGGAGGCCGTTGACCCGCAGTCATCAGGCCGGAACCGGACGTTGTGAATGGCTGGTCTGTAACCCACCGGATACCGACAGCAACGCAATTAATCCGGCCCCCGGGCAGGGGACGGGGTGCCGGACGTCGCGCGGACGTAACAGGATTGCCCCGCACGGTCCGCCTGACAGGCTCGGGGTGTCATCCACCCCGAGCCCGTCACCCTTGCCTCCATCCGCGCCGCCCGCCGCCGCCTCGCCGGCGGGGTGGTCGTGACGCCCTGTCCGGAATCCATCCCGTTGTCGGACATCACCGGGGCGCGGATCTTCTGCAAACTCGACAACCTCCAGCGCACCGGCTCGTTCAAGGAACGCGGGGCGCGCAACGCGCTCCTGCAGCTGGAACCCCGGCAGAAAAAGCGCGGCGTGATCGCGGCCTCGGCCGGGAACCACGCGCTGGGCCTGGCGTATCACGGCCAGCTGCTCGGCATCCCGGTCACGGTGGTGATGCCGGACTACGCGCCGCTCATCAAGGTGAGCACCTGCCGGAAACTGGGCGCGGTCGTGGTCATGGCGGGCCGCGATTTCGCGGAGGCGCGCGCCCGGGCCGACGAGCTGGCGGCGGCGGAAGGCCTCGCCTACATCCACGGTTTTGACGACCCCGCGATCATCGCCGGCCAGGGCACGATGGCGCTGGAGATGCTCGAGCAGGTGCGCGACGCCGACGCCATCGTCTGCCCGATCGGCGGCGCCGGCCTCCTCGCCGGTCTCGCGGTCGCGGCCAAGGCGCTGCGGCCCGGGATCAAAATCATTGGCGTCGAATCCGGGGCGACGGCCAGCTTCACCGCCGCGCTCCGCGCCCGGCGGCCGGTCACCATCCCGCGCCGGGCCACGCTGGCGGACGGCCTGGCCGTGCTGCGCGTAGGCGACAACGCCTTCCGGCTGGCCCGCCCCCGGGTGGACCGCGTGGTCCGCGTGACCGAGGACTGGATCGCGCTCGCGATCCTTCGCATGATCGAGCTCGAGAAGATTGTGGTCGAGGGCGCGGCGGCCGCCCCGCTGGCCGCCTTGATGGCCGGCCTGCTGCCCGAGTTGCGCGGTAAAAAAACCATTCTCACCGTCTGCGGCGGCAACATCGACCCCGCGATGCTCAGCCGCGTCATCGAGAAGGGTCTCGTGCACGACGGCCGGCTGGCGCGTTTCACGGTGATCATCAGTGACCGCCCCGGCGGCTTGGCCGAACTGACGCGCGTCATCGCCGCGAGCGGCGCCAGCATCAAGGACATCGCCCACGACCGCGCCTTCAGCGGTCCCGATGTGTCGGCGGTCAACGCCGTGTGCACGGTCGAGACGCGCGACCATGCCCACGTCCGCGAGCTCCACCGCGCCCTGCGCCGACAGGGCTTTCCCGTCTCGGTGGCGAAATAAACCGGCGCCAGCCCGAGGCCTTACGCCGCTTTTTTTCCGTAGGCCGGGTCGATCTTGACCAGCGCGGTGGCGAGGAGCGAGGGCAGGGTGGCGAGGCAGACCCAGACGAAGAACCAGCGGTAGCCGAGCTGTTCCTGAATCCAGCCGGCGGCCATGCCGGGAAGCATCATGCCGAGCGCCATGAAGCCGGTGCACAGCGCGTAGTGCGCCGTCTTGTGCTCCCCGTCGGCCACCATCATCATGTACACCATGTAGGCGGTGAAGCCGAAGCCGTAGCCGAATTGCTCCACCGCCAGCGCCGTGCCGATCAGGGCCAGGGACTCCGGCCGGGCCACCGCCAGGAGGATGAACACGGCGTTCGGCGCGTGCATCGTGAGGATCATCGGCCACAGCATGCGCCGGAGGCCGAAGCGCGAGATCAGGTAGCCGCCCACAAGGCCGCCCAAGGTCAGCGCGATGATGCCGATCGTGCCGTAGACGATGCCCACTTGCTGCGTCGTCAGCCCCAGCCCGCCGGCCTCGCGGCCATCGAGCAGGAAGGGCGTCACGAGCTTCAGCAGCTGGGCCTCGGCAAGCCGGTACACCAGCAGGTAGGTCAGGATGATACCGATGCCCGGCTTGCGGAAGAACGACGCGAAGACCGCGAGGTAGTCGGCCCCCGCCGTCGGCGAGCGCCGCGCCGGGGTGTCGCCAGTCGGCCGGGGCAACGCGGCCAGATGCCACAGCCCGGCCAGCACGAAGAACACCGCCAGCACGACAAACACCCAGGCCCAGGCGCGGGCGAAGTCGCCCGTCCGCGCCTGCAGCGCGCCGGCGAGGTAGACCAGACCGCCTTGACCCGCGATCATCGCCAGCCGGTAGAAGGTGCTGCGGACACCCACAAATGCTGCCTGCTGGTGGGGCGGCAGCGCGAGCAGGTAGAAGCCGTCGGCCGCGATGTCATGGGTCGCGGAGCTGAACGCCATCAGCCAGAAGACCGCCAGCGTGTAGCGGAAGAAATCCGGCCCCGGCACGGTCAGGGCCACCAGCGCCAGGGCGGCGCCGACGAGGAACTGCAGGGTGACGATCCACCACCGTTTCGTGCGAAAGAGATCCACGAACGGCGACCAGAGCGGCTTGATGACCCAGGGGAGGTAAAGCCAGCTGGTGTAGAGGGCGATGGCCGTGTTGGAGACCCCGAGATTTTTGTACATGACAACCGACAGGGTCATCACGACGACGTAGGGAATGCCTTGGGCGAAGTAGAGCGACGGGATCCAGCGCCAGGGCTGCGGGGAGGAGGACTCCATGGTTGGCAACACGGTGGTGGCCGCGCCGCCCCGGCGCAACGGCAGACCGCGCCACTTTAGGACAAGGTACGCGGAGCTAACACCCTTGCCGTGAATCCGGATTTTCCGTCATACTGGCGGTCGCTTTCCCACCCCATCCCTGTGCGCCTGATCCTGCCTGCGCCCTGTCTCCGCTTACTCCCCCTGCTCCTGTTGGCCGGCGGGTTGGGGCTGACGGTGCCGCTCCGGGCGGAGGAGCTGCCGCGCATCACCGATCCGGCCTGGATCTGGGCGATGCCGACCGAGCAAAAAGCCCGGCCGCATCCGCTCCGCCTCGAGGGTCGGGTCCAATACTTCGATCCGAGTTTCAAGATGATGTGGCTCGAGAGCAACGGGGTGAGCACCTATGTCCAGCTCTCCGCGCGGACCCCGCCCCTGCGCACCGGCCAGCAGGTCGTGATCGAGGGCACGATCGTGCCGCACGACGGACTGGACCGCGACCGCATCCAGGTCACCGTGCGGGAGGAGCACCGTCCGGTGACCCCGCTCGACCTGAGCGGTCCCATCAACGACATCGTGAACCTCGGCGGGCGCATCGTGCGGCTGCAGGGCTACGTCAACAGCCAGCAACTCATCGACGACCAGCATGTCCTGCTGAACCTGCTGTACGAAAACCGCCTCGTCACCTGCTGGTTCCCGCCCGACAACCCCCAGCGCCTGCCGGACCTGCAGGGAAAAATGGTCCGCGTGACGGGGCTGTACTCCGGCCGCTTCGACCCGACGAACACGCGCATGACGATCGAGATCTGGGCGGCGGCGGAAGCGGGGATCGAGGTGCTGGGCGCGTTGCCGGACGATCCGCGGTTCAACCAGACGCTCACGCCGATCGGGGAGATCAACCGCCACGCCAGCGGGACCGAACTGCGGGTGCGGGGCCGGCTCGAGGCCCAGCGCCAGGGGGAGAGGCTCGTGCTGCGGGATTCCACCGGGCAGGTGGAAATCCTTTCGCAGCAGTTTGACCGCCTGGAACCGGGCGATCTGGTCGACGCGGTGGGCCGGGTGGCGCAGACCGAGGGCTGGATCCTCACCGGCGCGCTTTACCGGCGCGTGGTGGAGCCAGCCGTGGCCGGCCCGAGCCTGGCCGACCGGTCGGCCCTCACCCGCATCGCCGAGATCCTGGCCCACGGCCGGGCCGAGCTGGCCGCCGGCCTCGCGGTCGACCTGACGGGCATGGTCACCTGGTCGCTGCCCGACCCGAATTTCGACATCCTGTTCCTGCAGGACACCACCGGCGGCATCCGGGTGCGTTACGACAAGGCGAAGACCGGGGTCATCCACTACGGGAAATATTTCAACATCAAGGGTGTCACCCGCGCCGGCCCGACCGCCCCGGAGGTGGAGCTGCAGACCTACGTGGATCTCGGTTCCATGAGCCACCCGCGGCCGCGGATCATCACGCTGGAAACGGCGCAGACCGGCGCGGCCGACGGCGAGTGGGTGGAGCTCCGCGGCTTCCTGCGCCGCACGGACTCCGAGGGCGACTGGCGCTGGATCCGCGTCACCACGCCGACCGGGGAATTCACCGGCCACCTGCAGTCCCCGGTCAACTTCGTGGCCAACCCCGGCTCCCTCATCCGCGTGCGCGGGGTCTGCGACGTGATCCCGGGCGCCCCCGGCCAGCCGAGCAGCGTCACCCTGCGCGTCCCGTTCCTGCATGACATCACCATCGAGCGGGACGCGCCGGCGAATTATTATGACCTGCCGCGCCGCGCGCTGGAGGATCTGGAAAAGATCGGGACCGCGGGCGATATGCAGCGGGTGCGGGTCACCGGCACGGTGGTGCATGCGGTGCCGGGCCGGCAGCTTTACCTCCAGGAAGGATCCACCGGCTTGCTGGTGCTCAGCGCGGACAACCAGGAGGTGCAGCCGGGGGACCGGATCGAGGCCGTGGGCATCCTCGGGCGCGAGGGCGGGCACACCGTCCTGCGTGAAGCCGTGTTTCGCCGGACGGCCTCGGGGGCGGCGCCGGTGCCGGAGGATCTGGCCGATGTTGGCATCCTTGATCCGAACAAGGATTTCCGGCTCGGCCGCGTGCGGGGCACGCTGCTGGCGGTGTTCCATGAGCCGACCCGCAGCCGGCTGACGCTGCAGCAGGGCCCGATGATCTTTGATGTGCGGCTGGAACGGCCGGAAGGCACGCCGCCGCCGCCGCTGGAACTCACCGCCGAGCTGGCGGTCACCGGCATCTACAAGGTGACCTTTGATGATGCGCGGATGGCCCGGGGTTTTGAGCTGCTGGCGCGTTCGCCAGCCGACATCGTCGTCACGCGGCCGGCCCGGCTTTGGACGGTGCGCCGGGCGTTGGCCGTGGCGGGCCTCCTCGGCGGCTGCGTGCTGCTCGGGACCGCCTGGATTACGATGCTGCGCCGCCGGGTCCGGGCGCAGACGGAGGTCATCCGGCAGCATCTGGAGCAGCGGGCCCGGCATGAGGCCGGGGTGCAGAATGCCGCCCGGCTCGAATCACTCGGGGTGCTGGCGGGCGGCATCGCCCATGATTTCAACAACCTGCTCACGGTTTTCATGGGCAACGTGTCCCTGATGAAGTTGTCCCCGTCGGTCATGGCGACCGAGGCCCCGCGCGTGGCGGAGATCGAGCGCGGCCTCCTGCGGGCGCGGGATCTGGCGCGGCAGCTTCTCAC
Organism: Lacunisphaera limnophila; assembly: GCF_001746835.1. Lineage (NCBI taxonomy): Bacteria > Pseudomonadati > Verrucomicrobiota > Opitutia > Opitutales > Opitutaceae > Lacunisphaera > Lacunisphaera limnophila. The sequence goes on from NZ_CP016094.1 coordinate 1,361,403, forward strand.
GTTTGCCAGCGGCGGCGAGCCGTTGTGTGTGCCGGTGGACATGGCGGCCCTTGTGCGCACCGCTGCGGCCAGTGCGTTGCGCGGTTCCCTTGTCGGCGCCGAGCAGGCGGGGGCGGTGGACCTGTGGCCCGGCCACGGGGACCACGACCAGCTGATGCAGGTCGTGCAGAATCTCGTGCAGAATGCGCGGGAGGCGATGCCGGGGGGTGGCACCGTGCGCCTGGCGCTGGCTAATGAAACCATCCCGTCGGGTGCGTCCGGCGGCCTGGCCCCCGGCCGTTACGTGCGGCTGACCGTGAGTGATCAGGGCCCCGGGATTCCGGCGGCGGTGCTCCCGAAGATTTTCGATCCCTATTTCACCACCCGCCCCGGCGCGCGCGGCCTCGGTCTGGCCACGGTTTATTCGGTCATCACCCGCCATGGCGGCCGGGTGGAGGCGGCCTCACCCCCGGGGAGCGGCGCCGTGCTGACGTTGTGGTTGCCGGCGGTGCCCGCCCGGTCGGACCCGTCGGTTGAGGCGGCCCCGGCGCCGGGCCCCGGCGCCCCGGCCGCGGCGACCGAGACGACCAAACCGCGGGTCCTCTTCATGGACGACGAGGAGAGCCTGCGCGTGCTGGCCAGCGCGGTGTTGCGGCGCATGGGTCTCGATCCGGTCGCGGTGCCGGATGGGCAAAGCGCCCTGCGCGAGTTCAAGGAGGCCAGGAATGCCGGGCGGCCCTTTGCGCTTTTGATCATGGACCTCACGATTCCGGGCGGGATGGGCGGCAAGGAAACCATCGCCGCCGTGCGGCAGCTGGATCCAGCGGTGCCGGCGATCGTGTCGAGCGGTTACTCCAGTGATCCCGTGATGGCGAACTACCAGGGCCACGGCTTCCAAGCCGTGGTGCCCAAGCCGTTCGACGTGGCCGCGCTGTCGGCGGCGGTCTGCCGGTTCATCCCCCAGGCGAAGCCGATGTGAGCGGAGCCGGCCGCGGGCCGGCGTATGTTACGGGGTCGGAGTTACGGCGATCGTCTCGGTGCGGGTCGTGGTCTTGCCGTCCGGGCCGGTGACTTCGATGAGGCGAGTGACCGATCCGTCCGCATTTTTCTTCGTCAGCACGACGCGCTCGGCGCTCTTGCCGTCCGGGCCGGTGGCGGTCTGCGTCTTGGTCTGCTGGCCGTTTTCGCGCGCCACCGTGCCGGTCGTCGTCACCGTCTGGCCGGCGGCGTTGGTGACACTCCCCGTGGTTGTCCGGCCGTTCTCGGTCTTGGTGGCGGTGTTCTCGAAGGTTTGGGTCCGGTCGTTGAAACCGGTGCGGCTGCCCGTGGTGGTGAGGGTACCGTCCTCGTTCTTGACCGAGGTGCTGTTCACCGTGGCCGTTTTGCCCTCGGGCCCCGTGGTGGTGCGCGCCGTGGATCCGGTGCCCGTCGCCTTGTCCCACTTGCGTTCCGACTGGTGGGTGGCGGTTTTGCCGTCCTGGTTGGTGACGGAGCCCTCCCGCGTTTGCCGTCCCTTTTCGCGCGTGGTCGTGCCCTCAAAGGTGCCCGACTTGCCGCTCCCGGTGGAGTAGATGCCGTTTTGCTGCTTGGTGCGGGCTTTCTTATCGGCGGCAAAGGCGGGTTGGGAGAGGAGGCTGGCGGCCAGGCCGGCCGCGAAGAGAACAACGAGGGAGGACTTCTTCATGGTGGATAGTGTGCGGGAGAGACGCCGCCACCGGGAGCCAAAGTTTCCTCGCGCCTGTTAAAAACCTACAAAACGAGGCCGGGTTTCATTCAAAAGTAACAGCGGCCGGGGCCAGGACGAGCACGCGGGATGTTTCAGGCGCCACCAAGCGGTAAGCGCGGCGCCGTGGCACCACCAGCATTTCGCCGGGGGCGAGCGAGACCGGTCCCTCGCGGAATTCCACCTGTACGCCCTCGGTCTGCGCCTGGATGAGCACGTCGCCCTCCTCGTGTTGCCACCAGGGCGTTTCGCCGGCCGGGGTCAGCAGGTGGAGGGATTGGCCGTTCAGCTTGGCCAGCTGCGCCGGTTCCCCGTCGGCGGTGAAGGTGGCCGGCAGGGCGCGCGGCGGCGGCGGCGTGGCCGGGGGGCGGGCTCGTCGGGCAGGCGCTGGAGGCGCTCGCCCAGCGGGGGGTGCGTGGCGAACATCGTCCGCCGATCCTCGCCGGTCTGGCGGAGCCCGGCCAGCACGGCGCGCAGGCCGCCGGGAGCGAAGCCGTTGCTGACGGCCAGGAGTCGGCCCTCGCGGTCGGCCTCGTATTCCGTCGGGGCGTCGAAGCCGGTCTCGATGATCGCCTTGGCCAGGGCGCCCAGGTCCACGCCGAGCTCGCGGTTGGCTTCCTCGACCTGACTGTTCAGTTCGCGGGCGTCGCTGCTGCGCTTGAGCAGGAGGCTCTTGCCGCCGGCGGCGGCCTCGTTGCGCTCGACGATCTTCAGTGCGTGCCGCTGGGTGATGTGGGCGATCTCATGGCCGAGGATGCCGGCGAGCACATCGTCGCTGTCCGCGCGCTCATAGAGCCCGCGGGTGATGAAGACGTAGCCGCCGGGGGCGGAGAAGGCGTTGACGGAGTCGGAGGCGAGCACGGCGAAGCGCCACTCGAGGTCGGGCCGGTCGGAGAACTGCGCGAGGGCGCGGCCCACAAGGTTGACGTGGCGCAGGACGTCGGGATCGCGGTCGAGGCCGCCGTACTTCGCGATGATCTCGAGCGCCACGGCGTCGCCAATGTTGCGCTCCTCCACGGGGCCGATGCCGGTGACGCCCTTTGCCACCTTCGCGGCGTCCTTGCCGGTGTCGAGGCCCTGCTTGAGTTTGTCGAGTCCCTTGGAAAGTTTGCCGAAATCGAGCTGCGCGGAGGCGGGGACGCCGGCCAGCAGCAGGGTGGCGGCGAGGCCGAGGAGAGATAGGCGGGCGTTCATTGGTAGGCCCCCTTGCGGTTCGCCTGCAGGTAGGTCTCGACCTCGTCCAGCGTCAGTTCGGCGCAGGCGGCGAGGAGCCACTCCAGATCCGCCTGGGCGGACTCCAGGTTGTTGCCGGTGGCATAGGTGGCGGCGGCGGGCGCCAGCGGGCGGGCGGCGGCGGTGGCCGTCGTCTGGCTGGCGAGCTGCGGCACGCCGTCGAGCAGGCCCTTGACCTCGGCGGGCTTGGTGGCCGTGACGTTGCCCCGGAACACCCAGCCGGCGGCGGCGCCCTCACTGACGCGGAGCCACGCGCCGGAGACCTCCGCGATGGTGAGCTTGCGGCCGTAGGGCAGGGTGGCGGCGGCCTCGGCCAGCGGCTGCGGTGCGGCGAGCAGCACGGTCTCCTGGCGTTTGGTGTAGACGAAGCCGCCAGCCTCGAAGGCGGCCACGGCGGAGGTGGTGAGCAGGCCGGCCAGCATCAGGCCGGACCAAGGGGTGGGCGTTTTCATTTTGAATCCAGGGAAATGACGGGTTCCCAATCGGGTGGGGGCGGGGAAGTGAGGAAGGTCGTCGCGGTGTCGTGCCAGCGGGCGGTGCTCAGGTCGTCCGGCCGCAACGCGAGCGCACGAGCGAGCGCGGCGACGGCGGCGGCGAAGTTCCGGTCGACCAAGGCGGCATAACCCGTGCGGTAGGCAACGACAAATTCCTGTTCGTCGGGCGGGAGCGTTCCGCGGGCCCCGTGCAGGGTGTGCACCTCGACGGCCTGAAGCTTGCCCTTCACGCGCAGGCGCGCCAGCGGCCGGGTTTCCATGGTCGCCTGGACGCGCCGGGCGGTTTCCTCGCCGAGGAGGATGCCGGTGCCGAAGGCCTTGTTGGCGCCCTCGAGGCGGGAGGCGAGGTTCACGGTGTCACCCATCACGGTGTATTGCTTTTTGCGGGAGGAGCCGAGGTTGCCGACGATCATCTCGCCGGTGTTGAGGCCGATGCGGACCTCGAGGTGGACGCCCACCTTGGCCGCGTAGCGGGCGTTGATGCCGACGAGGGCCTGCCGGGCCTCGAGCGCCGCGCGACAAGCCGCGAGCGGGTGGTCGGGCAGGGTCTGCGGGGCGCCGAGCACGGCCATCACGGCGTCGCCGATGTATTTGTCCACGTAGGCGCCGTGCCGGTGCAGGCATTCGCTCGTTTCGTCGAGGTAGGCGTTGACCACCGTGACCATCTGCTCGGGCGGCAGTTTCTCGGAGAGATCGGTGAAGCCGGCGAGGTCGGAGAAGAACACCGTAGCCTCGCGCCGCTCCCCGGCGAGCTGCAGCGACGCGGGGTTGCGCACGAGTTCGGCCACGACGCCGGGGTCCACGTAGGCGCCGAACATGGCCTGGATGGCGCGCTTGCGGCGCTGCTCGCGCCAGAAATTCTCCGCCACGACACCGAGGAGCACCAGCCCGATGGCGGCCAGCGGCGTCGCGGGGGGCAGGAACCAGCCCGCGGCCAACGCCGCGTAGGAGCCGCCGAGCAGCGTGGCGGCGACCAGGGCGGCTGCGGAGGCCGGGGCCACGAGCGAGTGGAGCTTGCGACCCGCGACCAGCACCACACTGCCGGCCAGCAGTGCGGCGCCCAGGATCGCCGGCCAGCCCAGGGCGGTGATGAAGCCGCCGGTGGCCAGGTTGGTCCAAGCCGTCCAATGCAGGAGGACGCCCGGCTCCACGCGGCCGATCGGCAGCGGTTTCACGTCGAAAGTGCCGCTCGCGTTGGCGCCGACAAACACCACCTTGCCCCGCACGGACGCGGCGAGGGCGCCAGTCATGTGCGGCTCCGCGCGCAGGGCCGCGGCGAGGCCGGTCGCATCCAAATCGGGCGCGGCGGCGAGCAGACGCTCAAGGAGGGGCCGGCCCGCGGCGATGAACGGGGCGGCGGACAACACCCGCACGCCCCGGGCCGAGATTTCCGCCAGACCCCCGTGCCAGCGCACCAGGCCGCCGGGCGGCAGCGCGGGCCGGTCGAGCGCAGCGGCGGCCAGCGATCCGGGCGGCAGATAACGCCGGGCCACCCCGTCGGGGTCGGCGGGAAACTCGACCAAGCCCGTGCGCGGGATGCGGAACAGATCCGGTTGGGCGGCCACAAATTCCTCCGGCCAGAAGATGGGTGGTCGGTCGGCGGTGCGCGCCAGCACGACCGAGGGGGCGGCGGCGGCCACGCCGGCCAGCACCTGGTCCTGCATGGCGTCGGACTCCTCAAAGAAGGTGAAGTCGACGACGACCTTCTCCGCGCCGGCGAGTTGCAGGGTTGCGATCAGCTGCGCGAAGATCAGGCGTGGGAACGGCCAGCGCACGCCGAGGTCGCTCATGGCCGCCATCGTGGCCTCGTCCACCAGCACGAGCGCGGAGTTGTCCGGCAGCGGTGGCGGGCGCAGCGGATGCCGGGCGGCGCCGTCGAAAAAGGCCCGGTCCAGCGCGGGCCCGAACGGCGAGAGATGAAACGCCGCGACCAGCACGGCGACCGGCAGCAGCCAGCGCCAGCGGAGGGAAGCGTCAGTGTGTGCGGGGTCGCTCAACCGCCCGCATACGACCCGGTCGGCGCGGGCGAGGCAAGCCTCGGGCCTGAAATCAGATCCAGTCCGGGCGGGCGATGGTCTTGTCGCCCCCGGCGCTGCCGGTGTTCAGGGTCGCGGCTGGCTCGAACAGCAGCACGCTTACCTCCGCGTCGGCCACGGGCCGGTGCTCGACCCCGCGCGGCACCACGAGCATCTCTCCCTCGCGCAACGGCACGACCCGGTCGCGAAAATGCATGTCGAAGCTCCCGTGCACGACGAGGAACAGCTCGTCCTCGTGCTCATGGTGGTGCCAGACGAACTCGCCGCGGAACTTCACCAGCTTGACGTGCTGGCCGTTCAGTTCCGCGACGATCTTGGGGTCCCAGTGGGTCGAGAACAGGGCGAGTTTTTCGGCGAGGTTGATCTTGTGCATGGGGATTCGGTTGTAGGGCGGGGTCTCCGAACCCCGCCGCGAACGTGATGGTGCGATCGAACGAAGGAGGGGTTCGGAGACCCCGCCCTACATCCAGTCAAGCGTCAGCCGGCCGTCACCGCCTCGGTGACCAGGGCGCCGATCTCCGGGGACAGCGTGATCGTGCCGGCGAGCGCCTGGGCGCGCGGGCTCATTTTTTTCCAAGTCTTGCGGATGATCTCCACGAATTTCTCGCGCGGGTAGTCGCCGTGCTGCGCGGCGAAGGCCTCGATCTCGTTTTCCAGGAACACGAGACAGGCGGCGTCCTCGAGGGCCTGGGTGCCGGGATTGGTTTTCAGGCCGGTTTTGGAAACCCAGGTGGCCACCTCATCGGCCTCGGGTGCGGGCACGCCCGCCTGCAGGAGGAGGGTGCGGGCCCGGTCGGCCTGTTTGGTGTAGAGGGATCTCCGCCAGGTCAGGTAGCCGGCCTTGCCCTCGGGAAACGTGGTGCGCGGCACGGTCCAGCGCTCGAGGTGCTGGCAGCGCGCGGCGAGCAACAGCAGCGGTGTGGGCTCCGCGGCGGCGCGCGCGGCCCAGGCTTCCACCCGGTCGGCGTAGACGAGTTCGGCGGGACGGCCGTCGGCGGTGCGTTTCGGATCACCGGCGTGGGCGGTGTCGATCAGCTCACGGGCGCGGGCCAGGCTCTGGGAAGGAGAGGTCACGGGCCCAGAGTCTCAGAAGGATGGGCCACAAAAAGCACAAAACACACAAAAAGGCGGGGAGAAGGGAGCGCGGTCAGCGACCGCGCCCGAGCCTGGCGCGACCAAGGTCGCTCCCACTAGGGAGCCGGGCTTACTTGACGCCGTCGCCGTGGGTTACGCGGCCGTTGCGGAAGATGATCTGGTCCTCGAGGACGGGTTCTTCGTAGCCGCCGCTGCTGCCGCCGCCGAGGACGATGGGCGGAATATAAACCCCGCTGCCGCCCGTGGGGTAGGTGCCCGGGTAGCCGCTCCCGGGATAACCCCCGCCGGGATAAATACCGCCGGGGTAACCCGAGCCGCCGGTGCCGACGCTCACGGTGCTGCCGCGCGGCAGGATGCTGCCGCCCGAACTGCCGCCGCTGATGCGGTAAACCCAGACCTCGTCGCCGTTGCCGCGGTCCACCTTCTCGGTGGGTTTGCCCCGGGCCACGTAGACCATGTCGGGGGTCATGCCCTTTTGCACGATACCCGAGAGGACGGCGTCCTTGGTCTCGATTGACCAGGATTCATATACGTCACGGTTGGCGTCCACGCGATCCATGATGGCGTTGGGCGAGGTGGGCGAGGAGCAGGCGGCCAGCAGAAATAGCCACCCGGCGAGCAGCACGATGGGGGAGCGTGGGGGGTGCATGGGGGAAAAGATGACACAAAATCGGCCGGATGCCAGCCGAGGATGAACCCGTGACATAAGATCGGTCGATGGATTGCGCAGGAATGCACAAAAATTGAGCTGCCCAACCTGGGGGCGGCTGGTAGGCTCGGCCCCTGTTGACCATGAACTGGCTGTCCCATCTCCTCACTGAAGAATCCGTGGCGCGCACCGTCATCCTGCTGGGCGTGGCCGGGGCCGCCGGGTCGGCCCTGGGTAAAATCCGCGTGGGCGGCGTGGGCCTTGGGGTGGCCGGGGTGCTCTTTGCCGGCCTCTTCCTCGGTTACCTGAAGCTGTCAGTGGACGCCCATGTGCTGGAATTCGTGCGCGAATTCGGCCTCATCATCTTTGTGTACACGCTCGGTCTGCAGATCGGGCCCGGGTTCTTCGGCTCGTTGCGCTCCCGCGGCCTGATGCTCAACGGTTTTGCCACCGCCATCGTGCTGCTGGGAGCCGCGATCGCGACCGCGATCATCCTCGGGGGCTGGGTCGGGTTGCCGGCCGGCGTCGGCCTGCTCTCCGGCGCGACCACCAACACCCCGAGCCTGGCGGCCGCGCAGCAGGCGCTCAAGCAGATCGGCACGGCCGACAATGTCGCCGTGGTACAGGGGCTGGCCTACGCCGTGGCCTATCCCTTCGGCATCATCGGCATCATCCTGACCATGGTGATCGTGCGCCGGGTCTTCCGGGTGGACGTGAAGGCTGAGGTCGCCGCCGCCGAGGCGGCGCACGCGCCGAGCCGGCCGAAGCCGGCCACGCGCAATTTCGAGGTGCGCAACCCCAACCTGGTTGGCCGCGCGCTCGGCAAGGTGCCGGGCCTCGCCGGCTCGGGGGTGATCGTCTCGCGCTTTTCCCGCGGCGGCCTCGTCGAGGTGGCGCGGCCCGACACCCTGCTGCGGCTGGGTGACATCCTGCATGCGGTCGGCCCCGAGGAAGGGCTCGATGAATTGCGCGTGGTCGTTGGTGCGGACGCCGGGGTGGACCTGAAGGCGGTGCCCGGCTCAATCACCAACCGCCGGCTGATCGTGACGCGCAGCGATGTGTTCGGTCGCGAATTGGGCGAGGTCGAGGCCTTCACCGAGCACGGGGTCGTCGTCACGCGGGTGACGCGCGGCGGCATCGAGTTCACCGCCACGCCGGGTTTCCGGCTGCAGTTCGGCGACGTGCTGATGGCCGTCGGCGAGGAGCCGCACATCGACGCGGTGGCCGCGGTGGTGGGCAACTCCAACCACGCACTCAATTCGCCGCAGCCGATTCCCTTTTTCCTCGGCATCGCGCTGGGCGTCATCGTGGGCTCGATCCCCTTCGCCGTGCCCGGCCTGCCGGCGGCGGTGAAGCTCGGGCTCGCGGGCGGCCCGCTGGTCGTGGCGATTCTGCTGTCGCGCGTGGCGAACACCGGACCGCTCGTCTGGTACCTGCCGACGAACGCCAACCACATGCTGCGCGAGGTCGGCATCACGTTGTTTCTGGCGGCGGTCGGGTTGAAGTCCGGCGAGAAATTCATGGAGGTGCTCATGGGCGGCGACGGCGTGCGCTGGCTGCTCTTTGGCGCGCTCATCACGGCGGCGCCGCTGCTCCTCGTGGGCCTGGTGGCGCGCGCCTGGAAGAAACTCAACTACGCCGAACTCTGCGGCCTGCTGGCCGGCAGCATGACCGACCCGCCGGCGCTGGCCTTCGCGCAACAGACCACGGCGAGCGACGCCCCGGCGGTCGCCTACGCCACGGTCTACCCGCTCGTCATGCTGCTCCGCGTCTTCACCGCGCAGCTGATCGTGTTTCTGCTCTATCAGGTGGCGGGCGGGTGAGGCGGCGGTTGGCTTAAGCCGCAGCGCGCGGTCTCCTGAACCCCGCCCCACAATACCCTCGTCGCAACTCAGAACGGATAGCCGATGGAGAACAGCAGCGTGCCGGAGGGATCGAGCGGGCGCGGGTTGAGGTTGCGGCCATATTCGAGGCGCACGGGGCCGATGATGGTCTGGTAACGCAGGCCCAGGCCCGCGGCGTAGAGCGTGTCCGTCGACGGATAGTCGCGCAGACTGGCCGCGGTGCCCAGGGCGTCACCGAACAACACGACCGACCATTTTCCACTCAGGGCCTGCTCGAGCTCGAGGTTGAACTGCAGGTAGGATTTGGCCCCGACGAACAGGCCGGCGGCGTCGCGCGGTGCCGCCTCGCCCTTGCGGTAGCCACGGATCGAGCCGTCGCCGCCCGGGTAAACCCAGATTTGGGGTGCAGGTTACAGTCAAATCGGCGGGCCCGGGCCAAGGGCGTGGGCCGGGGCAGGCTGGTAGCGGCGTCAGAGCCGTGCGCCCGACAGCACCAGCTCGAAGCGAGCGGGACTCCCCGGGGCGAACAGGGGCGACAGCTCCTCGAGCTCCACGAAGGCTTCATGTTCCTCGCTGAGGTAAACCTGGGTGTGAAAACCTTCGTCGGGCTCGCCGACCACGGCACCCGTCTGGGTGCCGCGGGCCACGCGCAGACTGAAGCCACCGAGGGTACCGATCAGGGGCTGCGGACGAAAACCGAATTTTCCGACCGCGCCCGTGTGGCGCAGGGTCAGCGTGGAGCCGGCCAGCGTGGCGTGGGGCGGGGGAGCAAAGCGGGTGGCAAAGGGTCCCGCGGTGGAGGTCAGGCGCACATAACCGGCGGGAAAATCGGATTCCGGGTGCACCTCAGTCTTCACCTCCATGGATGCGGGCACCTGCAGGATGTGGATGAACTGAGCCGGCCGCGTGCCGCCGGAGGCTTCCGCGCCGCAGATGAGTTCGGCGCCCGCCCAATGGTAGGTCCGGGTCAGACGCGGCCAGCCGTCGGGGCTCTCCGGCATCACGAAGCGGAGCAGGCCGCCCTCGCTCGTGACCTTGGCGGGCTCCTCGTATTCCCAGGCCGAGGCCGGCGGCCAGAAGCCTTTCCAGGAAGTCTGCGGTCCGAGCCAGAGGCGGTGGCCGCCGAGGCGGTTGCGGTTCGCGCGTGTGGCCGGGGCAAGCAACAGGTTGGTGTCCTGGCCGTCGGGTCCGAAGTGCATGAGCCGGCCGCGGGTGACCGAGACGACGGCGCGCCAACCCGCCGAGGCCGACGCAAACGCCGGTTCACCGTGCCAGGTGACCGGCTGCCACTCCGTCGCGCCGGCGGAGACCCAGCCGGCGCACATCACGGCAAGCGGGGCCAGGAATTTCATGGCTTGAGCAGATGATCGGCGGCGAGCACGAGGAAGACGTAATCGCTGGTCGGGCGGCCAAGGCAATATTCGGTTTGCTGCCAGAGGAAGGGCCAGGTGAGCAGCTCGGGAAAGTCGGGCCGGATCAGGGCGGTGCCGGAAGCCACGCCGCCGGGAATGTGGGACCAGTCACCGCGGTTGACGCCATAGGCCGTGGTCAGCGAGCGGGCGCCCACGCCCGAAACATAGGAGGCGGTGTTGGATCCCGGGTGGCAGCCCAGGATGAAGGCGAGGGCCTGGTGCATGGCGGTGGCGGGGAAGATGTCGGGCGCGCCAGTGTGCAGGAAATACTGCTCCACGCCAAAGCGCTGGATCGCCCAGCCCGCGCCCCAGATGTCGGGCTGGTAGGTCACGCCGTAGGGTGTGGCCTGCTCGAGCGCGGCGAGCCGGGTGCGGTAGCTCCGCAGGGCGCCGCGGATTTTTTCCTGATAGGCGGGATCCGGCACGAGGGCCAGCGAGCGGGCGACGAGCCAGCCGGCGTGGACGCGACGCTCGTCCGTGCCGGCATCGGGCACGAGGTTCCGGGTCGCGAGGTCAGCGAGTCCGACGATGGCGTCGGCGTATTTCTGGTCACCCGTCGTCTGCAGCAGGTCGATGGCGGGCGCGAGCCGGGCGAGCGGCGAACGCGGGGTGCCGGCCTGGGTCCACAGTTCCTCCGCGATGCGCCGGCAGTCGGCGGCCAGCGGATCGTTGTAACCCCGGAGCGCGCGGGACGCAGCGGCGAGACCGGCGGCGACGATGAGCTCGCGATCGGGATTGTCCTCCGTGAACACCCAGCGGTCATCCGGAGAACCGGCGGTGCCGAGCGGCGGCAGGCCAGGGACGGGCTCGGCCTGAGAACCGTGCACGGCGGCGGCGGCCAGCGCCTGCTGGGCGGTGCGCGCGGCGTCATCCACGAAGACCTGCTGGTCGTTCATCGTGGCGGCGTCGCCGAGATGGGCATACGGCCGGAGCGAAGGTTCGATGATGCCGCGGTAAAGCCGGCCGAGCGCCTGGTAACCGCCGACGATGCTGAGCGCACCATGTTCGATCTGCTGGAGCAGGTCGGGCTTGCCGTCGGGGCGGTGGATGTCGACGAGGCGGCGAGCCTGGTCGATCGTGGTGTTGTCGTGCTCGGGGCGGAAGAGTTCCCAGGCGAGCGCGAGGCCGTGGATGGTGTCGGCCTGCGACTCAACGCGCAGGTCGTAGTCCCCGGCGTCGTGCCAGCCGCCGTGGTTGAGGCCCGGGACGTGGTCGCCCGGTTGGAAACGGGTGAGGGTCGAGGGACCCTGCGCGTAGCCGTCGAAGTGGTTGTGCGGCGCCGGGGCCATGAGGGCGTCGTCATCGTGACAGAGCCCGTGCCAGACGCGGTAGTTGTCGTTCACGCGCATGTGGCACATCTGCACGGGCAGGAAGTAGTCGACGGTGGGCTGCCAGACGTGCCGGGCAAAGATCTGCGGGTCGATGGGGAAGGCGGCGGAGCGGCGCTCGCCATACCGGACCTCGTAGAGACCGGGTTGCTCGATGGCGGTGAAATCAAACTGCACGTACCGGGAGCGGAGGAAATTGCCCCAGTCCTGGGCGGGTTGTTCCCGGACGAGTTCCGCGCCAGTCGCGCCGATCCGGTAGAGGGCGACGGAGGGACGGGCCGCGTCGTTCGGGTCAAGTTCGATGACGGCGACCTTGGGTTGGCGCGGGTGGTAACCGACCTGCGAGACCTGGATGACGGGCTCGGCGGTCCAGCCGGGAATGGCGTGCGGGGTGACGAGCCACTCGATGGCTCCGGTGGTGGCGCCCGCCGCGACGAGGGAGCGGACCACAAACCAGCCGTTGTTATGACGCGCGCGTCCGTCCAGCAGCAGGAGCTCGCCGCCGCGCACGGCCTCGATGCTCAGGCGCTGGGCCTCGGATTCCGGCGCGATGGTCAGCACCGGACCGCGACCGAGCGGCACGACCTGGTGGTCGTCACCCAAGGCGGGGGCGGCCGGGCTGTTGGCCTGGAGGGGAAACAGTCCGGCTTGTCCGCCAAGGAGGAAGGATTTGCCGAAGAGGTAGCCGGGGAAAAGCTCGAGGTTGAAACCGACCTGGCCGACCCAGTCGGCGGGCAACGGCGCGGCCAGATCCACGATGATGCGGAAGGCATCACCACCCGCCGGCGTGACCCGAACGGTGTAGTCGAGCTTGAGATCGGGGTAGTCGATCGGATTGAAACCGGTGCGGTTCTTTTTCTCGTCGGGGAAATGCATGCGCACGCTGATCTGCTGGGTGGCGGCGTCCACGGTGCGTTCGCCGGTGACGGGCGTGGGTTGCCACTGGCCGGGCGTCGGGCTGAGGCGCAGGTCGCCGTTGGTGGCGGTGCGCAGGCCGTTCTGGATGATGCCGACCCCGCCTTGGTGGCTTTCAGGGTAGTAGTCGCTGGCGAGCATCACGTTCAGGCCGCGCTTGGCGAAATACCCACGGTCATTGAGCGCGAGCGGGGCGGAGGGTTCGCCCGGGGCCGCGCCAGCCAGGGTGGCCAGCGCGAGGGTGCCGAGCAGCAGGAAGCGGCGGAGGGTCATGACGGGGAGGGGTTGGGTCCGGACGCACCGTCCGGACCTGATTAAGGTACTTTCTCCGGCGGCCCTGTCACCGCCCGATGCTGCGCGCGGATTGTCCGCGATCAGGCACCGGTGGCCGGTCGGTCGTGGCCGAACTTGCGCGGGAACGGCGCATAGCAGGCGGCGAGGATCGACGGGACGGCGGCGAACATGACGATGATGAAGTAGGTCTTGTAGCCGAAGTGGTCGGCCAGCGGTCCGCTGACCATCTGCGTGGGCACAAGCATGAGGTTCATCAGGGCGGTGCAGAACGCGTAATGCGTCATGTGGTACCGGCCCGGGGAGATCTGCTGCATCATATAGAGCATGTTGGCCACGAAGCCGAAGCTATAGCCGAACTTCTCGATGGTGACGAGGGAGCCGATGGTCCAGAGGGACAGCGTGTGGCCGGGGCCGGCGAGCTGGGAGAGGATGACGAAGGTGATGTGCGGAATGTTCAGGCACAGCGCCATGAAGATGAGCGTGTTCCGCTTCAGGCCGTATTTGGCCATGAACGCGCCGCCCAGCAGGCCGGCGAAGAGGCTGACGAAGGTGCTGATCGTGCCGTCGATGATGCCCTTTTCCTTCAGGCTCAGGCCGACGCCGCCCAGCTCGGGCGAGGCCTGCAGGAAGAGCGGCCCCTCGATGAGCAGCAGGCCCTCGGAGCTGCGGTAGAGGAACACGAAGAGCAGCATGCCCCAGATGTGTTCCTTGCGGAAGAAGTCCGCGATGGAGTCGTAGAACGTGCGGCCGATCTCGCCGACGCTCTTGGGCCGCTCGGTGATCGAGCCGGTCGGGAGGATGAACCAGTGGTAGGCGGCGAGGCCGGCGAGGGTGACGGCGGCGAGGCCGAGCGCCCAACCCCAGGCGGCGGTGGTGGACATGCCGTGGTCTTCCTTGAGGGAGCCGGCCAGCCAGACGACGACCGCGGTGCCGAAGAGGCGGCCGACGTTCCAGAACACGCCCTGCACGCCGATGAACGCGGCCTGTTTTTTCTCGTCGAGCGAGGTGATGTAGATGCCGTCGACGCAGATGTCCTGGGTGGCCGAGGCGAAGGCGAGGACCCAGAGCACCGCGATGGTGATCTGGAAATAGTTGGGCAGCGGCAGGCAGACGGCGATGGCGCAGAGCAGGCCGGCCATGAGCAGCTCCATCAGGAGGACGAAGAATTTCTTCGTCCGATACATGTCGAGGAAGGCGGCCCAGAGCGGCTTGAGGGACCACGCGATGCCGATGCTCGCGGTGGCCAGCGTGATCTGGCCGTCGCTGTGGCCGAGATCCTTGAACATCGTGCCGGCGACCCAGATGACCATCGCGAAGGGGATGCCCTCGGACAGGTAGGAGGAGGGAACCCAATACCAGGGATTGCGGACGGCCGGAGCGGGGGAACTCATGGGAAGGTCAGGCGGAGGGGGTGGGGAGGGACGGGGCGCGGCGATCAGACCAGACGCCAGTGGAAACGCAAGGCCCCGGCGGCAGGAACAGTTGAGAACCTTGGCCCCGGCCTTGAGAACGGCATGCACATCGGGTTTGCGCTGGGGACGCGGCCGGATACCTCTGGTTGGGTGAACCCCCGCCTCCTGCCCCTGTTGCTTCTGCCCATGCTCTCTCCCCTTGCCGCCGCCGACCTTCGTCCCGCCTCCGCCCAGCCCCCCGGCGGACTCGCCGCGGCCGCGGCGCCGCAGTTCGTGCTGCTGGGGTTCGACGACAACCCGCAGACGGAGCCGATGACGTGGTTCGTGGATCACGTGCAGGCGCTGCGCAACCCGGCCGGCCGGGGCACGGCGGCCACCTTCGACGGCGCGCCGGTGCGCGCGATCTTTTTCAGCAACGGCAAATACTGGAACGACCGCACGCTCATCTCCATTCATCACCAAGCCCTGTCCGCGGGTCACGAGATCGCGAACCACACGCAAAACCACGAGCAGGGTGGCGAATTCACGGTGGCGAAATGGCGCGCCGAAATGGCCGCCTGCGAGGCGACGTTTGCGGAGACGGGCATTCCCGCCCACGGCGTGGTGGGTTTCCGCACACCGTTTCTCGCCTACAACGCCGCGACCTTCGAGGCGCTGGCGGCTGAGGCGCAGCTCTACGACAGCTCGATCGAGGAGGGCGACCAGCCCGGGCAGGACGGCACGAACTTCTTCTGGCCCTACACCCTCGACGCAGGCAGCCCGGGCAACGCGCACTCCTTCCCGGCCGACTCGCCCAAACATGTCGGCTCACACCCCGGCCTGTGGGAGATCCCGCTGCATGTCTTCATGATCCCGGCCGACGACGAATGTGCTGCGCACGGCATCAAGCCCGGCCTGCGGGCCCGGATCGGTGCCGCCCTGAAGGAGTCCTATGGCAGCGGCTCGGGTGAGCCGACCGACAAGATTTCCGGCCTCGATTGGAACGTGCTAGAGGCGGCGAAATGCGACGGCCCGGAATTCCTGGCCATCCTGAAGCACACGCTCGACCTGCGCCTGGCGGGCAACCGTGCGCCCTTCATGGTCGGCGGGCACACCGCGCTCTACCCGGCGGACAAGCCCGACCGCCGGAAGGCGATCGAGGATTTTATCGCCTACGCGCTCACGAAACCCGAGGTGCGGTTCGTCACCGGCGTGAAGCTGCTGGAGTGGCTCCGCGCCCCGCAGGGGCTATAAACCGGCGAAGCAGACAGGCTCACCGCTCCAGGCGGGCGGTGAAGTACTCGAGGAAGGCCGGGATGTCGGTCGTGAGGACGACCTGGGCGTTGGCCGGCCGGTCGGCGTGCTCGCGGGTCAGGCCGTCGGCTTCGACGGTGAGGTGCAGCGGGGTGAGCGGGGCCACGCCGGGCGTTGCCACGAGGGCCACGGCGAGGTTGTCGAACAGCGTTGGGTCCGTGCCGCCCCAGTGGTTAGTGTGACGCCAGACATAGTCGAGGGACGCGAGGGCGTCGTTCAGCGGCGTGCCCTGCGAGAAAAGACGCACCTTCCACGCGGACGTCAGCTTGAGATCCGCGGTGGAGTCGAGCGGGGCGACGAGCAGCGGGACGCCGGAGGCGAACACGATCTGGGCGGCCCGGATGTTGGATTTTAAATTCCACTCCGGTTCGGGCGCAGAGGCGGGGGCGTAGCCGCGGCGGACCGAGCCGCCCATCAGGGCGATGGCCTTGATCTTCCGGCCGATGCCGGGCTCCGATTCGAGCAGGGCGGCAACGTTGGTCATCTCGCCCACGGCGATGAGCGTGAGTTCGCCCGGGCGGGCGTTGATCTGCTGGCGCAGGAATTCCACGCCGCCGGACTCGTGCAGGGCGGGCGAGGTGAAGCCGGCGGCCCACTCGGCGTGCTTCATGTTTTGGGCGGCGGTGGAGGTGCCTGCATAAACAGGAATCCCGGGCTGGCCGGCCACCGCGAGCAGCTTGGCCGCCAGTCGGGCGCGCGCCACGGCGTCGCCTGAGACCGTGGTCACGCCCACCAGCTGCAGTTCCGGGCTGTGGAGGATCTGCGCGAGCGCATAGGCGTCGTCGATGTCGGTGCCGATGTCGGTGTCGAAAAGGACGGGGATGGGGGCTTGGGGTGCGGCGGCAAAGGCGGACACGGTCAACACGAGAAGGATCGCCAGACGGCGAAGCCAAGGGGTGGGGTTCATGCACCTAGCGTGTTCACGCGGGCGCGAAGCGAAAGAGCAAACCACGGTGGCTGGAACAACGAAGGATGAAGGTCAGGTACCACCGCGATCCGGCGCAACGGCCAAGAAATCAGGCCGGTGGTTTCCACCGCACCAAGGGTGCTTTGCCGGCCACGTAGAGCGGATGACGCGGCTGGCCGTCCTGGGTGGTGCCGAGGCACCAGAGTTTGTGGCCCTTGAGCAAGCGCGCCACCGCCAGGCCACGTTCTTGGAAATTTCCGCCGGCGCCCCAGGCGGCGACGATCTTGGTGCAGCGGGCGGCGGCCTCGAGGAGGGCCGCGTCGTTGCCGGGGCCGACCGGATCCGGGTCGGCCATCATCTCCTTGGGATACGGCGTACGGAGGCCGAAGAGGTTGGCCATCCAGAAACCGTCGAAGCCCTCGCGCTGGGAAAACGAGCGGATGCGCGTGAGCGTCGGATCGAGCTGCTGTTCGTCGGCGGTCGAGGGATTGAGCCCGATCCAGAGGATGAGCCGGTCGCTGAAGAGCGGATTCCAACGGTGCACGAGCGAGTAGCGGTGGCGGCGGTCAGGGGAGAAGGTGCAGGGATTTTCCACGGTGGAATCTAGGATCCGGGGCCGGGCTAGCTGAGGATCTCCCGCAGGCTGTCGAGGTCCATCACGGTGGCGACGGACTCTTCCTGGATGACGGCGGAGGCGAGGGCGGATTTCTCGCGCTGGAGAGCGCGGATCTTCTGCTCGACCGTGTTGTCGGCGATCAGGCGGTAGGCCATCACGGGGCGGGTCTGGCCGATGCGGTGGATGCGGTCGATGGCCTGGGCCTCGGCGGCGGGGTTCCACCACGGGTCGTAGAGGAATGCGTAGCTCGCGGCGGTGAGATTGAGGCCGAAGCCGGCGGCTTTCAGCGAGAGCAGGAAAACCGTCTTGGTGCGGTCCGTCTGGAACTGGTCGACGAGCTCGGCGCGGTTCTCCGTGGCGCCGGTGAGGATGAGGTGGCCGATGTTCGCGGCGGTGAGGCGGGTGCGGATGATCTCCAGCATCCCCACGAACTGGCTGAAAACGAGGACCTGGTGCCCCTCGTCGGCGAGTTCCTCGACGCGCTCGAGCAGGGCGTCGAGCTTGGCGCTGGGCAGGATGGCGTGGGCCGGGTCGACGAGTGCGGGGTGGCAGCAGATCTGGCGCAGGCGGAGCAGGCTGGCGAGCACGTGGAAGCGCACGGCGCCCAATTCGCCGGGGGTCTTCACGCCCATGAGGTGGGCGCGGGCGCGCTTGAGTTCGGCGTCGTAGAGCCGGCGCTGCTCGCCCTCGAGGTCCACGATGATGTCGTCCTCGGTGCGGGTGGGCAGGTCGGGCGCGGCCTGGGCCTTGGTGCGGCGCAGGAGGAAATGCTGCACGCGGCGATGGAGGCGGGCGAGGGCTTCGGGCTCGACCTCCGGGTATTGGCGGCGGAAAGCGGGCTGGTCGCCGAGCAGGCCGGGCTGGGCGAAGGCGAAGAGGCTCCAGAGGTCGGTGAGCCGGTTCTCGATCGGCGTGCCGGTGAGGACGACGCGGTGGCGGGCGCGCAGGGCGCGGGCGACGACGGCGACCTGGCTGCCGGGATTCTTGATGAACTGGCCCTCGTCGAGCACGACCGCATCCCAGGGGGCGGCGCGGAAGGCCGTGGCGTGGAGCCTGAGCTGGGTGTAGTTGGCGACGAGGATGCGGGGCGCGGTCTGGTGCGGCGCATTGATCGCATCGGTGATGGCGCGCGGGCTGACCGGGTCGAAGGCGGCGATCGCGAGGCCGGGCGCAAACCGCGCGGCCTCGGTCAGCCAGCCATGCGTCACGCTCTTCGGACAAACCACGAGGCAGCGGAACGGCGGGGCGCCGGCGGGGCGGGTCTCGGCGAGGTGCAGGAGCCACGCGAGGGTCTGCACGGTTTTGCCCAGGCCCATGTCGTCGGCGAGGACGCCGCCGAGGCCGTGGGCGGAGAGGTGGGCAAGAAAGAGAAAACCCTCGCGCTGGTAGGGCCGCAATTCGGCGCGGAGGCCGGCGGGCAGGGTTGGGGCCGGCAGGGCGGCGAGGCGGGCTGCGCGGTCGCGGAGATGGTGCACCAGCAGGGAGTCGGTCCCGACCAAGGGCGCGGCTTCGGCGGCGAGTTGCAGCGCGTGCAACCGGTGCGAGGTGGCGCGGCCGGTGGCCATCACGTCGTCCACGCTGAGGCCGAGACGTTCGAGGGCCGAAGCCGAGTCCGGATCCAGCGCGATAGCCGGATCGAGACGGCGCCAGCCATGTTTGGGCAGCGTGACCCATTTGCCGCGGGCCTTGAGCAACAGGGCGATTTCCTCGGGCGTGAGCGTGGTGTCCTGCACCCCGATACCGACCGAAAGATCGAACCAGTCCTGCTCGCTGTCGCCGGCGGTGGCGACGGACACGCTGAGGTGGCCCCGCACCGGCGCCCCAAGCAGGTCGGCAAGTTCCGGGGAGACATCGAGCTCCACGTGGTCCGGCAAGGCGTCATGCCAGCTGATGAACTCGTCGGGGAAGGAATCGGAGACGGGGCGGGTCCAGGCCTCGGCCCAGCCGTCCCAAACGAGCCGGAACGAGGCGAAGCTTCCGCTCACGGCCGAGGCGGCGGTGAGGTCAAACTCGAGCAGCGGTTCCTCCGGCCCGCGGGGCGGTGGCAGGCCCTGGGGGCTCCATTGCCAGCCGGCGTTCTCGGTCCAGCGTTGCTCGCAGGGCGGATTTTCGGCGCGCGCGACGAGCTGGGCGTGGAAGTCGCGCTCATTCTCCTCGAAGGCCGGCGTGAGCCAGCACCGCAGGCGGGGGCGCAGCACCACGGTGCGGATTTCGGCCGACAGTCCGGCGGGCAGACGGATGCCCGCGGCGCGCAGGCGCGGGAGGAGGCGGACATCGTTGAGCGCCGCGGTCGGCAGGTGGGAGGCTGGCACGGGGGGCGGGCCGCGCCAGACGCGGCCGTCGAAGAGGTAGAGCGGCTCCGGTCGCGGGGTGATCAGGCGGGCGCCCGTGGCCACGCGACCGTCGGGGGTGACGAGGTGCAGATCCAGCCGGTCGGCCTGGCCGGGCGACGCGCTGGCCTGGAACGCCAGCGGGTCGGTTTGCACGGTGAACGGCGTGCCGTCGGGCAGTACCAGCGCGGCGCGGGCGGCGGTGGTGCGGAGGAGGCCGATGACGGTTTCCTCGGACAGCGACAGCCGCGGCGTGAGGGTGCGCGCGTCGAGGCGGCATTCGGCGGCAAAGGCGGCGCCGAGGGCGGCCTCGGCGGCGGGTAGGTGTTCGAAATCAGCAGGACGGGAGGCCGCGAGATCGGCGAGCAGGCGTTTGGCCGGCGGTTTCCAGCGGGGCTCGTCGCTCACGCGGATCTCAAGGTGCCACTTGCCGTGGGCGTCGAGGCGCACGCGCAGGCCGGCGACCGCGTGCAGCGCACCGGCGGAGGCGGCAGCGGCTTGCTCGCCGGGCGCGGGGAGCGCCCGCAGCCAAGCCGAGAGGCCGGGGGACAGGACGGTTTCACCGAGCGGCGCGGCGGGGACGGCCGGTTTCGCGTCGGCGGAGCGTTCAGCGGGCAGCAGCGGGATGGAAGGGCGGCGGCCGTCGAGCTGGCCGGATTCGACAGCGGCGAGCCAGGCGAGGCTGGCGGCGTAGACGTGTTCGCACTGGTGCAGCACCGGGCACGAGCAGCGCGAGGTCCAGGCGCCGCGGGTGAGGAAGAGGGTGATGGCGAGGACCTCGCCGCCGAGGTCGAGCTCGGCCTTCACGAGATGGTCGGCCTCGGACCAGACCTCCTTCACGGCCTTGCGGCGGTAATACTCGCCGCCTTCCTCGCGTTTTTCCGCGGGGAAGGTGCCCAGCCACGCGCGCAGCGCGGTGAGTGCCGGGGGCGTGCGGACACTGCGCACGCTGGGTTGGCGGGGATGGGGGGGCATCGGAGGGAGAGAAGCGCGTTGCGGGCAACGCGCTCCACCACCCGGACTCAGTACACGTGCTCCGCGAGGAGAGCAAACAGCTCGGCCTCGGTAATACGGGTCTGTTTCATCGAGTCGCGCTCGCGGAGGGTGAAGGTATCGCCGGGCTTCTCAATGGTGTCGAAGTCGATGGTCACGCACCAGGGCGTGCCGGCCTCGTCCTGGCGGCGGTAGCGTTTGCCGATGGCGCCGCCGTCGTCGTATTGCACGGCGTAGTTGCGCTTGAGTTTCGCGTAGAGCGCCTTGGCGCGGTTCGTGAGTTGCTCCTTGTTCTTGAGCAGCGGGAGCACGGCGACCTTGACCGGGGCGATGCGGGGCGAGAGGCGAAGGACGGTGCGTTTCTCGGTGTTGCCCTTCTCGTCGGTGACATCCTCCTCCGCGTAGGCGGCGGTGAGGACGGCGAGGAAGATGCGGTCGGTGCCGACGGCGGGCTCGATGACGTGAGGGACGAACTTCTTCTTCGTGGTCTCGTCGAAGATCTCCTGCGGCTTGCCGCTGGCGTTGGCGTGCTGCGTGAGGTCGTAGTTGCCGCGGGCGGCAATGCCCCAGAGCTCCTGCACGCCGAAGGGATACTTGAACATGATGTCCACCGTGCCGCGGGAGTAGAACGCGAGTTTCTCCTTCGGGTGGGTGTAGCGGGAGAGGTGGCTGTCGGGCAGGCCGATGCTCTTGAGCCAGGACTCGCACCAGACGATCCACTCCTCGTGGGCCTTGGCCCAGTCGGCGTCCTCGTGGATGAAGTATTCCATTTCCATCTGCTCGAACTCGCGGGAGCGGAAGATGAAGTTGCGCGGCGTGATCTCGTTGCGGAAGGACTTGCCGACCTGGGCGATGCCGAAGGGCAGCTTCACGCGCGTGGTGTCGACGACGTTCTTGAAATCCACGAACATGCCCTGGGCCGTCTCGGGACGGAGGTAGGCGACGGACGAGGCGTCGCTCATGGCGCCGACGTTGGTCTGGAACATCATGTTGAACGCGCGCGGGGCGGTCAGGGAGCCGGGCTCGCCGGTGGCGGGCGAGGGGATGAGCGGGATCTCGGCCTCGGCGGCCTCGGTGAAGTCCTTCACGACCACGGGCGCGAGTGCGCCCTGGAGGGCCTTCTTGCGCTTGAACGACTCGGCGGCTTCCTGGAGCTCGGCGCCGGTGCGCTCGCTCTCAAGGGCGGAGACGTACCCGGCGACCTTGCCGTCGACGACGACGGGCGACCAGAACAGCTGGTCGGCGCGGTAGCGCTGCTTGCTCACCTTGCAGTCGACGAGCGGGTCGGAGAAGCCGGCGACGTGGCCGGAGGCCTCCCAGACCTTGGGGTGCATGATGATGGAGGTCTCGATGCCGACGATGTCGTCACGGCGGTGCACCATGTCGCGCCACCAGCAATCGCGGATGTTGCGCTTCAACTCGACGCCGAGCGGGCCGTAGTCGAAGAAGCCGTTAAGCCCGCCGTAGATCTCGGATGACTGGTAGATGAAGCCGCGGCGTTTCGCGAGCGAGACGAGGGCTTCCATGAGGTTGGGGGATTCGGCGGAGTCGGGCATGGCGGAAAAGGACGAGTGCGATGGAAAAGGAAGGGACCCGGATGTAAAATGCGGGTTGGAGAGTCAAAGGTGCCCCGGGGGCCCGGTCAATGCCGGGCTTGGTGGACGCGGGCGGAGTTTGTCCGGCGCGCGGGGGGCCAGCTGGACGAGTGAAGAACCCCAGCCCGCGCGCCGAATGGGTCGCCCTCGTGAAGGGGCCCGGTCCGATCAAGAGCGCGGGGCGACCGCCTTCGGGCGCACCGGCACATGGATCTCGTACTCGCGCAGAAACCAGGGGGTGAGCGGACCGTTCCAGTAGACCGCGTAGGCGGGACCAGCGGGCTCGACCGCCCCCTGGCCGGCCAACCAAGCGAGCAGGCGAGCCTGCGCCGCTTCAAAATTGGCTCGATTATATCCACCCCGCCCGCCCAAGGAGGCCACTTTCCGCTCGGGGATGGGCACCACCTCCACGCCGTTGGCCGAGCCCCGCAGCTTGGCCACTTCATCCGGGGCCACCCAGAAATACATCGCGGCCCCGTCCACCACCGCCTCCACCGGGACAGTCATCCGGATGTCATGGCTCGAGATGTAGCGGAACAGCGGACCGAACAGGGGGCCGGATTGAGCGAAGTAGTCTCCTTGGGCGGCGGATTTCAGCAGGGTGCCGGCGGGCAGGGTCTTGAGCTCGAAGATCCCGGGGGCGGTGGGGGGAAAAGCGGAAACATTGGCCATGAGAATGGGGCAGAGGAGGAAAAAGGCCGTCAGACCTAGGAAAACACGCACGTCTGGACTACGGGTTGATGGGGCCGGCAGATGCTCTGCCCCGCTGGTTCAGCGGCACGGCCGGGTGGAAGGAGCGGGTCGGGGGGGTGACGGCGGAGCCTTCGGACCAGCGCCTTGGGGGCAAGGCGCTCCACCGTGCCGATGCGGGGTTACTTCTTTTCGATGACCGCGTCGGAGACATCCGCCACGGGCAGCGGGTTGTCCTGGAGGTATTCGACCAGGCGCAGCTCGCCGAGCGTCACGCTCGGCGTGAATTTGTCGTTGGCGTTGATCCAGACGGGGCGCGGGGTTTCGCGGCCGAACTGGGCCCCGCCGATGGCGAGCATGGCCGGGAACACGTCGCCCATGGCAAACCCGAGCGACGGGGCGGCGATGCGGGTGGTCCAGAGAGGGGGGAGCCGTTTTTTCTGCAAGGCGGACTCGAGGTCGTAGGCGGAGACGACGATCACGTAGAAGCTTTCACGGGCGACATCGAGGATCCGCTCGGCTTCAAAATTATAGACGGTCAGCCCGCGAACGGGGGCGGTGAGCGGGTTGAAGAAGTTGTCATCCATGCCGACCTTCTGTCCGCCCAGGAAACGGACGATCTGGCCCCGGTTCAGCTGGGTGGGCGGGGCACTGGGATCACCGCCGTAGAGATTCTCGGCATTGAGGGTGCCCCAGGTGTAGACCAGCATCAGGGTGGGGGCCGGCGAGTGGGCGGTGCTGGGCACGTAGCCCTGTTTGGCCAGTTCCGCCGAGATCAGGTGGAGCACGACCTCGGACGGCGGGGCCTCGATCCCGGCCATGTAGCCGCCCAGATCACGGTAGCCGAGGCTGGCCGCGACGTAGTATTGGGGCTGGTCCGGCGTTGCGGCGGGGACGAAGTTGCCGGTGGAGGAGAGGTCGGTGACCGTGATGACCTCGAGATCGCGTTTGCCCAGGATCAGATCAACCAAACCGGCGTGACCCAAGGCCGGGGCCGCGATCAACGCGGGGATGAGAAACGCGGGGGAAAAGCGACGCATCGGAAACGACATACCGATTTTTTGGGACCGGGTGACAGGAGCGGGGTTCCGCGGCAGATTGTAAAGGCAAAGCCGGAGCCGCAGTATCCGTTTGCCAGTGGCGGGCCGGCCGGTCACCACTCTTGTTTCATCCCCATGAAACACCCGCTTCGTTTTCTGTCCCTGTCCCTCCTGATGATCAGCCTGGTCGGCGTGGCCGCCCCGGCCGCCACCGGCCACAAGGTCCTCGTGGAAATCACCTTTGATGAAAAGGGCGAGGCCGAGGAGGCAAAGGTCGTGGAAACGGATGATCCGACGGGCGCCCAGATCCTCAGCCAGATTGCGCTCCGCCTCGCGGAGGAGGTCAAGCAGCCCGCCCGGACGGACAAGGACGGCAAGCCGATGAAGTTCAAGGCGCGTGCGCCCTTCAATTTTCCCGTCGAGGGTGACGAGGGTCCCGAGGCCAACAACGCGCCCAAGCCGGCGCTGCGCCAGACGGTCCAGCCGGTCTACCCCGAGGCGCTGGCGGCCGCGAGCGAGGTGGGCGGTGCGATCCTGGAGCTGATCATCGCGGCCGACGGCAGCGTGAGCAAGGCGACCGTGCTGCGTTCGTCGCATCCCGAGTTTGCCAACGCGGCGTACGCGGCGGTGGTGCAGTGGCAGTTCGCTCCGGCGCAGAAGGACGGCGTGGCGGTTGAGTCCCGCTGGCGCATCGCGGTCAATTTCTCGGTGGATAACAAGGAGGCCGACTGGCTGTGGCGCGTGGCGCCGCGCCCGAGCCTCGGGAGCTTCACGGCCGTGCGGGCCAAGGTGCCCGCGCCGGCGGAGGCCCCCGCCCCGGCGGCGCCGGCGGAGACGAAGTAAGCTGAACCCTGCCGGCGCATGGGCCAATGCGCCGGGAGACTGGGTAGAACGCATGAGCCGGCCGCTTTCCCTTCCAATTCCCCCGACCGTTCCGTCCGGTGCGGACGTGGACGCCCGGAATCGGTCTGTCCCGCCAGCACTCGCAGGACCAGGCCGGCCGCTGACGAACCGGCGTTTCCGATCCGGAAACCGAGGCCATGGGCGCCCTGGGTGTGATTCGGCGCGATGCCATTCCCCGTCAAAACTATGATCCGATACACCCTGTCCCACGGTCGATCCGTGCGCCTGGCGCTAGTCGCCGGGCTGATGATCTGCAGCCTGACCTCGTCCGGCGCCGAGCCCGGACCAAACAACGCCTCTGGCGCCGACGTGTTGCCCAAGTCGGTTCGGCGCGATCCGCCCCTCTATCCCTACAACGCCGCCAAGGCCGGGCTCAACGGGAAGGTGCAGATTGAGTTTATCGTCGATGAAGCCGGAGACGTGATCAACCCGCACGTGGTCCGGTCGAACAACCCGTGGTTTGAGCGACCCGCCCTGGATGCGGTCCTGAAGTGGAAGTTCGAGCCCGGGCGCAAGGGAGGCCGGCCGGTCAAAGTCCGGGCCAATCAGTTGCTGGAATTCGATTCGGGGGCGGCCCTGGGAGGGCATGAGCTGTGGCGGGTGCCGGCCCGCAATCCCGATCCCGAGGCGCCGCCCGAGCTCCGTTGGACCAAGCCCCCGACGCCGATCAACACCGCGTTTCCCGTCTACCCGTGGGGGGATTTCGAGGCCCGGCGCGATGGCCGGACCGACCTGCGCTTTGTCATCGGCCCCCAGGGTCGCGTGATCGCGGCCAAGGTGGTTTCGGCCACCACCCCGGAAATGGCCGAAGCCGTGCTGGCCATGATCGACACGTGGGAGTTCACGCCGGCGCAGAAGGCCGACGGCACCCCGTGTTTCTCCGCGTTTTCCATCCAGCATGACTTCCGCCACGCTGGCATCCGGGGCGATGTGCCGATCACGGAAGGGGCCCACCGGATCCTGCGGCGCATCCAGAAATCGCCGGAGAAGATCGTGTCCGCCGCCCAGCTGGACGAGCGACCCCGGGCCTTGTCCACCCGCCCGCCCGTCTATCCGACCAAGCTCCTCCAGGCCGGCCAGCCCGGATCGGCCCAAATCGAGTTCATCATCGACGAGGAGGGCGACGCCCAGCTCCCCCGGATCGTTGCCAGTACCGAACCCGCCTTCGGCTATGCGGCGGTGCAGGCGGTGGCGACCTGGCGGTTCGCCCCGCCCCGCCAAGGCGGCAAGCCGGTGGCCACGCGGGTGCAGGTCCCCATCGACTTTGCGCCGCCCAAAATCGAAAAACCCGCGACGCCCTGACCCCGCCCGCCCCACTTCGCGCTTGCGGGAGGGCGGCGCCGGGCAAGGGTGGCGGGTCATGAAAGTCTCGTTCACCGCGAAGGAATACCGCCAGCTCCTCGAGCTGGTGCATCTCGGCATGTGGACCGTCACCGGTTACCAGGGCGAGGAGACCGCCGCGGCGAAGCGTTACTATGCCCTGGACCAGCGCCTGTTGGCGATGGCCACGGACCTGGGTTGCGCCGACCTGGTGGAGGAGATCGAAGACGGCTCGCTACAGCCCGCCCCGAAGCTTTCGGAGGACGAGCGCGTGCGCGAGCTGCAGAGCGAATTCCAGAACGATGTCTTCTGGCACGAGCTGGTGGCGCGGCTGGCCGACCGGGATTTTGCCGGCGACTCGGCCAAGCGCACGATGGACACGCCCGGGGTCGAGGCGCCGCCCTCGCGGGACGACCAACTCAAGAAGATCGAGGACCGCTACTGGGCCGAGTTCGAGAAGAACGACCTGGCGCATGTGGTCGTCTTGCGCGGCGGGAGGGGGTAGGGCCGGCCAGCCGGCCCGGACCGGTGAGGGAAAGGCTGCGGGCACCAAAATGCGAATTTGCGGTCTGAACGGAGAACCTGCACATTGTTGCCCGCCATGAGAAGTCTCCGTCCCCTGGTCCTGCTTTTACTCCTCCCCCTCGCCTTGGCCGCGGCCGAGCGCTCGCTCAAGATTGACCGCACCCGCTCCTATGTGGACGTGGATGTGAAGGCCACGATGGACTCGTTCACGGCGCGGCTCGACGCCTATGACCTGAGCGCCACGGTCGATGAAAAGGATCGCATCAAGACGGCGGCGCTCGCCTTCCGGTTCGCCGACCTCAAGACGGGCAAGGCGGAGCGGGACACCGCCATGATTGACTGGTTGGGCGGCGGCGAACCCACCGGCCGGTTCGAACTCGGCCTGCTGGCGCTGACCCCGTCCGGCCAGGGCCAGGTGTCCGGCAACCTCACCTTTCACGGGCAGACGGCGCTGGTCGAATTCCCGGTCACCATCGAGCGCGCGGCCGACGCCTACGTCGTCACGGGCACGGCGACGATCAACACCCACACGTGGGGGCTGAAGACTTTCCGCAAGCTCGGGGTGCTGAAGGTGGATCCGGAGGTGAAGATCCGGTTCAAGTTCACGGGTGTGCCGGAAGCGGCGAAGTAACCTCCCGGGCCCGCGCTGGCCGGAAATTGTAGGGCGGGATCTCCGAATCCCGCCGCGAGGTCGGCGGGGTGTGCGCAAGCCGGCGGCATTCGGCGATGCCGCCCTACAACCAAACCACGATCCCCTTACTGCCTCGTGCCGTCGAAGATCCCGACAAAGGGCTTCGGCACGATCATGATCGTGCGGGCGTTGGTGACGGGGAAGATCTTGGCGGCCCACGCGTTGACCTCCTCGAGCGTCAGCTGGTCCACCAGGCCGGTGTGCAGCGCGAGGATCTCGTCGATGCGCCCGGGGCGCTCCTGGGCGCGCTTGAAGAGGTTTACGAGAAAGCCGTTGTCCTTGAATCCCTGGCGCAGCTGGCTACGCACGATGCCGCGACCGCCCTCGAACTCCTCGGCGTCGGCGCCGGTCGCGGCGAAGGTCGCGGCGGTGTCCTGGACGAGTTGCGCGACCTGCTGGGCGTCGGCGGGGGTGCAGTCGATGGTGGCCTGCATCATGCCGAAATCGTCGAAGCCGCCGTACGGATCGAAGGCCGTGCTCGGCCCGTAGGAGAATCCCCGGGCATCGCGCACCTCGGAGCGGATGCGGAATTCCACCAGCTTGCTGAGGACCTGCAGGGCGGCGTTGGCGCGGGCGTCGATGCGGCCGGTCACGGGCCAGTTGCCGCGCACCATGCCGAGATTGAGCTCGCCGATGAATTCAAAGCGGCGGAAGCCGGCGGGGGCGGCCACCTTCACCGGCAGGGGCGGGAGCGCACGGTCCTTGGTGGCGGCGCGGGGCGCCAGGGTGCCGAGCGTGCGGGTGACCGCCGTCAGGGCGGCCTCGCGCGGGATGTCGCCCACGATGGTCACCTCGAGGTAGCCCGCGGTGAGGGCGGGTTCCATCCACTGCCGGACGTCGGCGACGCCCAGCGAGGCGTAATCCTTGGGCGTGCCCGACATGAAGCGGGCGTCACCCTGGAACAGGTGGTCCATCATCTGGCGCTGACCCTCGCCGAAGCCCATGGTGGAGCCCGCGCGGCCCATGGCGGCGCGCATCCGTTGTTCCTGATGGGCGTAGGGATTGAACTTCGGGCTGCGCACGATCTCCGTCGCGATGCCGAGGAAGGTCTCGAGGTTGCGCGCGGCCATCTGGCCGCGGAAGGCGAAGGCGTCGTTGTCCGCGAGGTCGAAGCTGAACGCCAGCAGGCGCCGGTCGATGATCTGCGCCAGCTCGTCGGGCTGGTAGAAGATGGTGCCGCTGCCCATGAGGGTGTTCAGGCCGAATTCCTTCAAGGCGGGTCGCTGGCCCGGCATGGTCAGCAGGCCGTCGCCGATGCGGATGATGGCATGGACAAGGCCGGGCTCGTTCTTGGTGGGGATGAAATTGACGCGGACGTTGTTCGTGAGCCGCAGCAGCTCCGCGCCCAGCTCCGGCACGGCGCGGGTCTCGGCGAGGGTGGCGGTGGGGCCGGGCTTCTTGAGGACGAAGGGCTCGTCCTTGGGCGGCGGCGGCAGGAAGTAGGAGATCTCGCCGCGCCGATTCTTCTGCACGGTCTTCACGAGGTCGTCAGGCTTGAGCTCAAGATCGACGTCACCGGTGACATGGAAGGCCATGGCGTCGGGCTGCCAGAGGTCGCGGAAGGCGCGGTTAAGCTCGTCGGGCTTGAGGCGGTTCAGCCAGTCGGCGGTCCAGGCCAGCTCGGCGGCGGGGCCGTTGAAGACCGTGTGCTCCGTGATCGAGTCGGCGAGCTGCGTGCACAGCTCGGCGGGATCCATCACGGGCAGCTGCTCGATCTGGTGGCGGGTGAACTCCAGGTAGCGCGTGCGGAACTCGCCGACCTCCGCGGCGGTGAAGCCGCGTTTGAGCACCTCGCGCACCGCCTGGTCGAGGCCGAGCACGCCCTGCGTCCAGGCCGAGCCGGGGACGCTGACCGAGGCGACGACGGAGGCGAGGTTCATGATCACCTCATAGGAAGCCTGGGGGGCGCCGGCCCCGGGGATGAGGTAGCGGAGACGGTGGGAGAAGAGTTCCATCGCCAGGTTGCTGCGCCAGAGGTGGAGCTGGACCTCGCGGGGATCGGACCGCGGGGCCAGCGGCACGACGCTGGCGGCCAGGGTCTCGGCCGAGCCGATGCCGGAAACGCGATACACGCCGGCGCGCATACCGCGGATCTCGGGCCGTCCCGCCGTCCGGGTCGGGACCGGCGTGGTGGGCTTGGGCAACGAGGAAAACTTTTCCCGGACCACCTGTTCCAGCGCCGCCGCATCAAAGTCACCGGCGGCGACGAGCACCATCAGGTCGGGCCGGTAGTTCCGGCGGTAGAATTCCAGGAATTGCTCGCGGCGGAAAGTGCGCAGCGTCTCGTCGGTGCCGATGGGTGAATGGTGGGCGAAGCTGGCCCCGCGGAAGATCACGGGGAGCGTGGCCTCGGTCCCGAGATCGGAGATGCCGGTGCGGTTGCGTTTCTCGGCGAAGATCACGCGGCGCTCGCGGTCGATGACGGCGGATTCGAACTTGATGCTCCCGGCCACGCCCCGGAAGAAACGCAGGCCGTCGGCGAGGAAGCGCGGGTCGTTCTCGCGGAAATCCAGGCTGTAGGTGGTGGAGTCGAAGGTGGTGTAGGCGTTGACGTCGCTGCCGTACTCGGCGCCCAGGCGGCGGAAAAAGGCGAGCATCTGCAGCGCGTCCATCTCCGCGCTGCCGTGAAAAGCCATGTGCTCAGTGAAGTGGGCAAGGCCGAGCTCTGCATCGCTCTCGTCCACCGAGCCGGCGAGCACGATGAGCTTCATGTTGACGCGCTGGGGCGCGCCGGCGTGGGGCAGGAGGGCGTAGCGCAGGCCGTTGTCGAGCCGGCCCCAGACGACCCGGGGGTCGGTGGGGTGGGCGGAGCCCTCGTGGGCCCAGCGGCCGGCGCGAGGATCCCCGGCGGCCCCGGCGGCGAACGGAGCAAGGCCGGCCAGGAGGCAGAGAAGCAGCAGGGGACGGAGCGGCGGCGTCATGGAGCGGGGAGGCGGCATGAACCTGTGCGAGTCCGCCGTGGGCGCAACTCCGGGTTTTGTGTCCAAGGTGGTGTCCGACCTCCGGCCTTCGCCATGGCTACGGCCGGCTGGCCGGCGCGGGCGGGCTGGTTTGAAATCGCGCAAGCAAACCTGGCCGGAGGCCAGGTTCCACCGTGGCGCGCGGCGGCTACTTCTTCGGCGCGTGGCGCTTTTCCAGGACGGCGATGGCGTCGCCCAGGGTGCGCTTCTTGGCGTGGAGGAGGACGATCAGGTGGTAGAGCAGGTCGGCGGCCTCGCCGGCGAATTCCTTGTTGTCCTTTTGCATCGCGGCGAGGGCGGTCTCGACGCCCTCCTCGCCGACCTTCTGGGCGCAGCGGGCCACGCCCTCCTGCACGAGGCGGACGGTGTAGCTGGACTTGTCGCCGCTCTTGATGCGGGCGGCAACCACCTGGTCGAGGTGCGCGAGGAAGCCCGCGCCGCCGGCCAGGGCGCCGTCGCCGAAGCAGCTCACGGTGCCGCGGTGGCAGGTCGGGCCCGCGGGGTGGGCGAGCACGAGCAGCGTATCGTTGTCGCAATCCACCTCGACGGAAACCACGCGCAGGAAGTTTTTCGAGGACTCGCCCTTGGTCCACAGGCGCTGTTTGGAGCGGCTGAAGAAGGTGACCTTTTTGGAAGCGAGGGTCTTCTTGAGCGCGGCCTCGTTCATGTAGCCGAGCATCAGCACCTGGCGGGTGCTGGCGTCCTGCACGATGGCGGGCACGAGGCCGTCGATTTTCTTCCAGTCGATTTTCGGGAGTTTCATGGGAGGATGGTTTGGACCACGGATGGCACGGATAGAAGGCAGGTTTGATCAGTGAGAATCCGTGGGATCCGTGGTAAAAATTTCACGGACGGACGATCACGCCTTCGGCAGCGAGGTATTGTTTCAGTTTCGGAATGGGGATGGCGCCGCTGTGGAAGACGGAGGCGGCCAGGGCGGCGTCAACGCCGGCGTCGCGGAAGACGTCGCGGAAGTGCTCGGGGGCGCCCGCGCCGCCGGAGGCGACGAGCGGGATGGTGAGCACGGCGCGCACGAGCTTGAGCTGCGGCAGGTCGTAGCCCTTGCGCTCGCCGTCCTGGTTCATGCAGTTGAGCACGATCTCGCCGGCGCCGAGTTTCTGCGCCTCGCGGGCCCAGTCCACCGTGCGCCAACGGGTGCCGCGGGTCTTGGTGGGGTCGCCGGTGAACTGCTTGACGAAGTAGTCGCCGTTCTCATGGCGGCTGTCGATGCCGACGACCACGCACTGCGAGCCGAACTCTGCGGCGAGCTCGCCGAGCAGGGCGGGATTCTCGATCGCGGGGGAGTTGAGCGAGACCTTGTCGGCGCCGCTGTGGAGCAGGCGGCGGGCGTCGTCGAGCGAGCGGATGCCCCCGGCCACGCAGAAGGGGATATCGATGACCTTCGCGACCCGCGTCACCCAGTCGGTGGACACGGTGCGGCCGTCGCTGCTGGCGGTGATGTCATAGAACACCAGCTCGTCGGCGCCGGAATCGCGGTAGCGCTGGGCGAGCTCGATGATGTCGCCCATGTCGACATGGTTGCGGAACTGCACGCCCTTGACCACGCGACCGTCGCGCACGTCGAGGCAGGGGATGAGGCGGCGGGCTAGCATGCGAGGGCCTCCGTGAGGGTGAATTTGTTCTCGTAGAGGGCGCGGCCGACGATGGCGCCGGCGGAGCCGGTGGTCCGGAGGACGCGCAGGTCGTCGAGCGAGGAGACGCCGCCGGAAGCCTGGATCTGGAGCGTGGGGAATTTTTTGACGAGCTCGGCGTAGAGGGCCGAGTTCGGGCCGGTCAGCTTGCCGTCGCGGCTGATGTCGGTGCAGAGGATGTGTTTCAGCCCGACCGCGAGGTAGCCGGTGAGGAAATCGTCGAGGGCGACCCCGGTCGTCTCCTGCCAGCCGGCGGCGGCGATGCGCGGGATGCCGGCCGCGTCGAGGCGCACGTCGGGGGACAGGATGATCCTCTCCGGGCCGAAGGACAGGAGCCAGCTGAGGACAAGGTCGGGTTGCCGCACGGCGAGGCTGCCGACGATCACGCGTTCGACGCCGGCGGCGAGGAGCGCCGCGACCTGGGCCTCGTCGCGGATGCCGCCGCCCGTCTGGACGCGCAGGCCGCTCTCGCGGGCGAGTTTTTCCACGAGCGGGGTCTGGCGCTTGGCGGGATCCTTGGCGCCATCGAGGTCGACGACGTGGAGCCAGGTGGCGCCGGCGGCCCGGAAGCCGCGGGCCACGGCGAGCGGGTCGTCGCCGTAGGATTTCTCCTGGTCAAATTTCCCCTCGGTGAGGCGCACGACGCGGCCCCCGCGGAGGTCGATGGCGGGATAGATGATCATGGGCGGAAAAGGCCCAAGCAGTTTAATGGACTACTTAGGGTCGGGTTCATGCGGGCATCGCCAGGAAGTTCTGGAGCAGGCGGGCGCCGGCGGCGCCGGAGCGCTCGGGGTGGAACTGGACGCCGGAGAAGTTGGCGCGCTGGACGACGGCGGCGAAGGGGGTGCCGTGGTCGCAGCTGGCCACGGTGAAGGCGTTCACCGGGCCGGCGAAGCTGTGGACAAAATAGAAGCGCGTGGCCGGGGAGAAGCCGGCCAGCAGCGGGGTGTCCGGGCGGATCGTGAGGGTGTTCCAGCCCATGTGCGGCACCGTGATGCCGGGGGACTCGGGGAGCAGGGCGACGCGGCCGGGGATGAGCCCGAGCGAAGTCGTCTCGCCCTCGGCGGACGATTCAAACATCAGCTGCATGCCGAGGCAGATGCCAAGGACGGGTTGGGTGAGGCCGCGCACGACCTCGACGAGGCCCTTGGCGTGGAGGCGCTTCATGCCCTCCTGCGCCGAGCCGACGCCGGGCAGGATGACGCGGTCGGCCGCGCGGATGACCGCGGGGTCGGCGGTGAGCTCGCTGGGCACGCCGAGGCGCTCGAGCGCGAAGCGCACCGAGGCAATGTTGGCGCCACCACTGTCGACGATGGCGAGCATCAGAGGACTCCCTTCGTGCTGGGGATGTCGCTCCCGGCGCCGCGGGCGACGGCGGGCCGGAGGGCGCGGCCGAAGCCCTTGAACAGGGCTTCGATCATGTGGTGGGTGTTGTCGCCCTTCACGGCCATGTGGAGGGTGGCGCCCAGCGTGGTGGCGAGGGACTGGAAGAAGTGTGGCACGAGCTCGCTCGGCAGCTGGCCCACGTTCTCGCGGGGGAACGCACCCTCGAAGACAAAGTAGGGGCGGCCGCTGAGATCGATCGAGACCTCAGCCTTCGCCTCATCCATGGGCATCGTGAAACCGTAGCGGCCGATGCCGCGCTTGTCGCCGAGGGCCTGCTTGAGGGCGGCACCGAGGGCGAGGCCGACGTCCTCGACGGTGTGGTGCTCGTCGATGTGCAGGTCGCCGGTGCACTCGATGACGAGGCTGATGCCGGCGTTGCGTGCGATCTGGTCGAGCATGTGGTCGAAGAAGCCAAGGCCGGTGGCGAACTTCGCCGGGGCGACGGCATCGAGGTCCACCGTCACGGAAATTTTTGTTTCCTTGGTCTGGCGCGCGATGACGGCGCGACGCGGGGCGTCGGCGATCTGGCGGGTGATTTCCGTCCAACCGAGGGTCTTCGGGTGATAGCGCAGGCCCGAGACGCCGAGGGCGGTGGCGAGCTGGAGATCGGTCTCGCGGTCGCCGATGACGTAGGAGGCCTCACGGGACCAGGACGTGTCCTTGAGATAATCGAGGAGGAGACCGAGCTTGGGTTTCCGGCAGTCGCAGCGGTCGGCCAGGGTGTGCGGGCAGACGCGCACGGCCTCGAAGGTGATGCCTTGCGAGGCGAGGATGGCGATGAGCAGGTTTTGCAGCGGGCGGAATTCCTCCTCGCGGAAGCTGGGGGTGCCGAGGCCGTCCTGGTTGGTCACCATGACGAAGGTGTAGCCGGCGTCGCGCAGGCGGCGGAGGGCGGGCACGACCTCGGGCTCGAGGGCAAACTTGTCGAGGCGGTCGATCTGGAAATCGGCGGGCTCGGTGATGAGCGTGCCGTCGCGGTCGAGGAAGAGGATTTTTTTCATGGGCGGATCGTTTGTAGGGTCGGTCCTTGCACCGACCTACTGGGCGAGGTCGCCGCAAGCGGCGACCCGAGAAGAAAAGCGAAGAGAGGCTTTAACCACGGGACAATACCTCCAGGGTCTGGTTGTTTTCCTCGGCGGTGCCGACGGTGAGGCGGATGGTGTTCGGGACGTCCTTGCTGCGGTCGCGCCAGATGATGCCGGCGGCGCGGCCGGCGGCCATCAGGCGCGCGCCATCGGTGACCTCGATGAGGATGTAGTTGGCGTCGGAGGGCCAGACGCGCTTGACGACGGCAAGCTGCGGCAAGGCGGCCATCAGGCGCTGGCGCTCGGCCACGAGCTGGCGGACGGATTCGCGGGCGGCGGCCAGGCCATCGGGCGTGAGGGCGGCCAGCGCGGCCTGCAGCACGGGGGCGGGCACGGGGTAGGGGGCGATGACCTTTTGCAGGATGGCAATGACCGCCGGGTCAGCGATCGTGGTGCCGACGCGGGCGCCGGCGAGACCGTAGGCCTTGGAGAGGGTGCGGAGGACGACGAGATTGGGGTGCGAGGGGATTTCCGCCGCGAGGCTGGGCTGGCCGGAGAAGTCCACGTAGGCCTCGTCGACCACAACCATGGCGCGGCCGGCGAAGGAGCGAACGACCTTCATCACGGCGGTGCGGTCGAGCAGGCCACCGGTGGGGTTGTTGGGCGAGCAGAGGAAGATGAGCTTCACGTCGGGCGTGACGGCGCGGAGCACGGCGTCGGCATCGAGGGCGAAGTTTTGGTCGCGGAGGAGAGGGACGCGCACGGTCCGCGCGCCCTGGATATCGGCGGCGACGACGTACATGCCGTAGGTCGGCGGCGTGATGAGGATGGCGTCCTGCCCGGCGCGGCAGAAGGTGCGCAGGAGGAGATCGATCCCCTCGTCGGAGCCGCGGGTGACGAGCGTCTGGGCGGGGGTGACGCCGTACAGGGTGGCGAGGGTGGCGATCAGGTCGGCGGGCTGCGGCTCGGGGTAGCGGTTGAGCAGGGGCTGGTGGACCGCGGGGGTCTCGGGATTCTCGTTGGCGTCGAGCCAGACGCGGCCGCCCTTGGATTCCTTGCGCGCGGAGCTGTAGGGCGCGAGCGCGATGATCTCGGGACGCACGAGGGCGAGGACTTGTTCGACGGCGGTCATGGGGAATTGATGGAGCCGGGGCCGTTGACCCCGGCGACAGAAGAAAGGGGAAGTGAGCGGGAAACGGTCATGACGACAGTTTATCCAGCCGCACGCGGACGGCGCGCTGGTGGGCGGCGAGGTTTTCGGCGAGGGCGAGACGCTCGACGACGGGGCCGAGTTTTTTCAGGCCGCGCGGGGTGGCGGTCTGCACGGTCATGGTGCGGAGGAAATCGCCCAGGCCCAGGCCGGAGCAGGCGCGGGCCCAGCCATAGGTGGGGAGAACGTGGTTGGTTCCGCTGGCGTAGTCGCCGAGCGACTCGGGGGTCCAGGCGCCGAGGAAGACGGAACCGGCGGTGGTGAGGCGCGGCAGCAGGGCGCGCGGGTCGGCGACCTGGAGGATGAGGTGCTCGGGGGCGTAGCGGTTGGCGATCGCGACGGCCTCCGCAGCGGAGGCGGCGAGGATCACGCGGCTCTTTTGCAGGGCCGCGGTGGCGATGGCGCCGCGCGGGAGCAGGGCGAGCTGGCGGTCGAGCTCGGCTTGGACGCGGGCGGCGAATTTCGCGGCGAACGCCACGAGGATGACCTGGGAGTCCGGGCCGTGCTCGGCTTGGGAGAGAAGGTCGGCGGCGACGAAGGCGGGCTCGGCGGCGTGGTCGGCGATGACCATCACCTCGGAGGGGCCGGCGGGCAGGTCGATGGCGGCCGCATCGCGGGAGACCTGAAGTTTGGCCTCGGTGACGAAGCTGTTACCCGGGCCGAAGAGCTTGTCGCACTTGGGCACGCTGGCGGTGCCATAGGCCATCGCGGCGATGGCCTGGGCGCCGCCGAGCTTGAAGACCTCGGTGATGCCGCAGAGGCGGGCGGCGAAGAGGATCCACGGGCTGACACGGCCGTCGCGGCCCGGCGGGGTGCAGAGGACGCGCACGGGATTGCCGGCAATCTGCGACGGCACGCCGAGCATGAGGGCGGTGGAGAAGAGCGGCGCGCTGCCACCGGGGACGTAGAGGCCGACGCATTCGATCGGGCGCGACACCTTTTCGCAGACGATGCCGGTCATGGTCTCGACGCGGAGGGGAACCGGGC
This sequence comes from Lacunisphaera limnophila, assembly GCF_001746835.1. Taxonomy (NCBI): domain Bacteria; kingdom Pseudomonadati; phylum Verrucomicrobiota; class Opitutia; order Opitutales; family Opitutaceae; genus Lacunisphaera; species Lacunisphaera limnophila. The sequence continues at coordinate 1,397,940 of NZ_CP016094.1, forward strand.
GCTGGGCGAGGTGAAATTTCCGCAGGTTGCGGTAGGCGCGGCGGAGGGCGGCCTGGTCGGAGGGTTGCAGGGCCTGCGCGGCGGCGGCGAACTCGGCGTCGCTGACGCGGAGGGAGGTGAGTTTGGCGCCGTCGAATTTCGCGGTGAGCCGCCGCAGGGCGGCGTCGCCCCCCCGCCGGACCTGGGCGATGATCCCGGCCACGATGGCGGCCGTCTGCGGACCTGCCTTTTGCGCCGGGCGTTGGAGCGCGGCGCGGCGGGCGGGGGCGGAGAGGGATTTCCAGACGAGGGGTTTCATGCGGTTAGGAAGGCGGGGTTCGGCGACCCCGCCCTACAGTTGAAGCATCAGAGCATCATCTTCTCAATCGGGAGGACGAGGATGCTGCTGGCGCCGGCCTGCTTGAGGGCGTCCATGGTTTCCCAGAAGACATCCTCGGCGCAGACGGCGTGGAGGGCGACCTTGGAGTCGTCGCCGGCGAGCGGGAGGATGGTCGGGTTTTCCGAGCCGGGGAGGAGTTTCCGGATCTCGGTCAGGTTGGCCCGGGGGGCGTGGAGCATGATGTATTTCGTGCCGGCGGCCTTCTGCACGCCGTCGAGGCGGCGGAGGACGATGTCGAAGGCGTGGGCCTTCTCGGGATTGAGCGGACGGGCGTTGCGTATGAGGGCGGCGGTGCTCTTGAAGATCGTCTCGACCGCGCGGAGCTTGTTGGCCTCGAGAGTGGAGCCGCTGGAAACGAGGTCGCAGATCACGTCGGCGAGGCCGAGGCGCGGGGCGATCTCGACGGAGCCGCTGAGGGTGACGATTTCGGCGGGCACGCCCTGCTGGGCGAAGTAGCGCTTGGTGAGCTGCGGGTAGGAGGTGGCGATGCGCAGGCCGGCGAGATCCTTGAGGCCGGTGTAGGGGCGTTCCTCGGGGAGGGCGATGGCGAGGCGGCAGCCGCCGAAGTCCAGGGTGCGCTCGACCACGTAGGCGCTGGTCGTGCCGCGCTCGAGGGCGGATTCCTCGAGGACGTTCTGACCGACGATGCCGAGGTCGCACACGCCGTCCATGACGAGCTGCGGGATGTCGTCGTCCCGGACAAAGAGGAGATCGAGGGGGAAGTTGTCGGCGTGGAGGAGGAGTTTCTCCTTGGGGGACTTGACCTTGATGCCGCAGGCCTTGAGCAGGTCGAGGGAGTCAGTGGAGAGGCGGCCGCTCTTCTGGATGGCCAGGCGGAGGCGGTCTTTGGGGAGGTTGGCGGGAGGCATGGGAGGAAAGGTAAAAAAGGGAAAGGGAGAGTGAAGCGGGTGGACAAGCGGGTGCCAAGAACGCGGAGGGCCTTATGCCGGGAAAATAAAAACCCCGGCGGGACAGGCCTGCCGGGGTTAGGAAAATCGTCTCATCACCCAGGGAAGGCACATCCAGGCCTTCCCCGCGAGGGAAGGCTAGGCTTCGTGGTGATGGTGGTGGTTGAGGATCATGGGATGATCGTGAATTGAAAAAGTCCGGGAATGGGTCGCGGGGCAAGGATTTTTTCTCGGCGGGGGCGGCGGGAGACCAGCCCGGAGCCGTGTAAATTGGTCCGCGCCAAGTATCCGGTGGCGGCCCGTCTGAATAAAAATTCATCCGGGGTTCATGCCGGGTTCATGTCGGGCGCAGATACTGCCGGGACATGCGCATGGGTCTGCGGGTCTTCCTTCTCGTCCTGGCCGCCCTGGTACCCCTGTGGGTCCGGGGCGAGGCGGGGGCGTCCCCGTTGCAGCTCGACCTCGCCCACTCGGCGCTGGAAGTGGAGGTCCATGCGACGTTTGAGACCTTTGTCGTCCGGCTGGACCGGTTTCGCGCGGACATCGCGATCAACCCGGGGACGCGGGTGGTGGAGCAGGTGGGGATCAATTTCCTGATGGCGGACCTGCGGACGGGGCGATCGCAGCGCGACCAGCACATGCTGGAGTGGGAGGAGCACGAGCGTTTTCCGGAAGTGGGTTTCCGCATGGTCGGGCAGGTGGCCTCGGCGGCTGGGCCCCGATCGGTGCGGGGCGTGGTTTCGCTGCATGGCGTGGAGCACGAGGTGGCGTTCAACGTGACCTTCCTGATGCAGGACACCGTGTGCTCGATCGATGGCGAGGCGGAGATCGATTACCGGGACCATGGGCTGCCGCTGATCCGGAAATACTGGGTGTTGCGGGTGGATCCGGTCCTGCACGTGCGGTTTCACCTGCAGGGGCGGCTCGCCGGTCCCGCCGGCGGCCCGCGGATGGCGGAGGCGGGGAAATAGATTTGCGCCGGTCCGCCGGCGCCCGGAGATTCGCCCGCAGATGAGCCCCCGCGTCCCATGAAAGTCCTGATTGTCGAGGATGAGCGCAAAGTCGGCCGCTTCATCGAGCAAGCCCTGACCGAACAGAGCCACACGGCCCAGTTGGTGGGCTCGTGCGCAGCGGCGCGGGACGCGCTGGCGGAATCGGGCCATGATCTGGTGATCCTGGATCTGGGACTCCCGGACGGAGACGGCTTCGACCTTTTGAGGGAGTGGCGGTCGGCCGGCTTCAACGAGCCGGTGCTGATCCTCAGCGCGCGGGAGGCGGTGGAAGATCGCATTCGCGGCCTCAACCTGGGGGCGGACGACTACCTGGCGAAGCCCTTCAGCTTGGAGGAACTGTTGGCGCGGGTGCGCGCGCTGCTGCGCCGGCAGACCGGCGCCAAGGCGACCGTGCTGGAGCACGCGGGGGTGCGGATGGACCTGCTGACGCGCAGCGTCAGCACGGCCGCGGGCCCGGTGGCGCTGACCAGCCGCGAGTTCGCGCTGCTGGAGCTGTTTTTGCAAAACAAGGGCCGGGTGCTGACGCGCTCGCTGATCGCCGAGCGGATCTGGGAGGCCCATTACGACATGGAGACCAACCTCATTGACGTCTACGTGCGCCGGCTGCGGCAGAAACTGGGGGCCACCGAGGAACAGCCTTTCATCCGCACGTTGCGCGGCACCGGTTACCAGCTCTCATGAGATCGATCACTTGGCGGATGACGGTCTGGTATGCGTTGGCAGTGACCGGCGCGGTGGTGGCCGCGTTGGCGACCGGGCGCTGGTTGCTGCAACAGGAGATGGTCGGCAGCCTGGGCCAGTTGCACGAGGCCGAGTTCCGGGAAGTGATCCAACAGCTCGATGGCGTCCTGGGGGTGCGGCCGGAGGCGGAGGTGGTGCGCCAATTGCGGGAGCATGCCGAGGCCGACGAGCACCTGTTCCTGTTTCAGGTGCTGGACGAGGACGGCCGGGTGATGTTCCGTTCGGCCAGCCTGGGTGAGGTGGTGTTGCCGGGCCTGGCGCCGACGGAGCCGCACCGGATGGTGGAGTTGCCGGGCAAGGGTCGGCTTTTTTTGTCCGAGTTCAGCGAGGGGAAGCTGAGTTTCATGATCGGCAGCCGGCTGGAGCCGATGGAGCAGACCCTGCGGCAATACACGCAAACCGGCCTGGCGCTGACGGCGTTGGTGGCGCTGGGCAGCCTGGGGCTGGGTTACGCCATCAGCCGGCTGGCGCTGCGGCCGATCCGCGACATCGAGCGCACGGCCCGCCGCATCGGGGCCGACAACCTGGCCGAGCGCATTACCGTGCCGCCCGGGCGCGACGAGGTGGCCGAGCTGGTGCAGCTGTTGAACGCGATGTTCGACCGGATCGAGGCCTCGTTCCGTCAGATCCGGCAGTTTTCGGCCAATGCCTCGCACGAGCTGAAGACCCCGCTGACCCTGATCCGGCTCAATGCCGAGCACCTACGCCAAAAGCTGGCGGCGGACCCGGCCATCACCAACGACGTGGATTCGTTGCTGGAGGAGATCGCGCACATGCAACGCGTGATCGAGAGCCTGCTTTTCCTCGCCAAGGCAGAGAGCGGAGCGCTGGCGCTGACCCGGCACGAGCATCCCACGCAGCCGTTTATCGCGGCGGTCGGGGAGGATGCGGCGGTGCTGGCCGAGGACCGCGGGCTGCACTTTGAGATCGGGGCGAGCGATGCCGGGGTCGCGGGTTTTGACCGGGATCTGCTGCGCCAGCTGTTGCTCAACCTGGTCAGCAACGCCGTCGCGGCCACGCCCACGGGCGGACGGATCTGCCTCAGCTCCCGGATTGGCGCCGGGCGCTGGCGGATCGAGTTGCGGGACGAAGGACCGGGGCTGCCGGCGGAGCAGCTGGAGAACATCTTTGAGCGTTTCGTGCAGGTGCGGCGGGTGGATGGCCCGCCGGCGACCGGGCACGGGCTGGGGCTGGCGATCTGCCGGAGCATCGCCCGGCTGCATGGCGGGGAAGTGACGGCCGCGAACCGTCTGGACCGCAAGGGATTGTGCCTGACGGTGGATTTGCCGGCCTGAAGGGGAAGCGTACTGGGCAGGAGTCGAATGGAGCGCGCCGCCGATCCGCGCTCGCGAGCGAGCTGCCCACCGGAAGAGATCGCTGGCGGGGGGATGAATGAAATTTAATCATCGGTTAACCTTCGGTTCATGTCGGCGTGAGAGCATGGGGGATGATATTTGCCCCTGTTTTGATTCCCCCGGTTCAGCAAGGCTCCGCCCGGGATTCGCGCGGCACGCGCCTGCTGGCGCATCGTTTTGGCGGGGTGCTGCTTTTTGGATTGGTCTTCGCGGGGATCGCGCTCGCGACCCGGGTGGCCTTGCTGGTCAAGGCCGCGCCGGAGGTCACGTGGGATGCCAGTCTTCTGGCGGCCTTTGCCTGGGGTGCGCTGTTTGACGTGGCGGCGGCGGGGTTGGTGGCTGCGCCGATGATGGTGTTGCTCGCGGTGTTGCCGGCGCGCTGGTTCGAGCGGCGCTGGGCGCGCGGGCTGGCGTGGGTGGCCGGTTTTGCCGCGGTGTACCTGCTGCTGTTTACCGCCGTGGCGGAGTGGACCTTCTGGGATGAATTCGGGGTGCGGTTCAATTTCATTGCGGTCGATTATCTCGTCTACACGACGGAGGTCATCGGCAACATCCGCGAGTCCTACAACCTGCCGGTCCTACTGGGCGCGGTGGCGGCGGGCACGGTGCTGGTGCTCGGGCTCGCGGCGCGGTCGGGCGGGCCGCAGGCCTGGCTGGGGGCCGCACCCGTGGGCGCCGGTCGCCGCTGGGGCCTCGCCGCCGCGGGCCTCGCCGTCGTGATCACCCTGGGCGCCGCGCTGCAGGAGGACCGGCTCCCGGCGTTCCGCAACAACTACAACCGCGAGTTGGCCAAGAACGGCGTGTGGTCGCTCTTCGCCGCGTTTCGCAACAACGTGCTGGATTACGAGCAGTTCTACCGGACGCGGCCGGAGCGGGTCGCCTTCGACCGCCTGCGCCGCGAGCTGGTGGAGGACGGTTCGATCCTCCTGTCGCCCGACGAGTCCGACACGCTGCGTTATGTGCGCAACCCCGGTCCCGCGCAGCGGCCCAACGTGATCCAGATCACGGTCGAGAGCCTCAGTGCGGATTTTCTCGGGATCTTCAACCCGGCGTCCGCCCTCACGCCCGAGTTGGATGCCCTGGCCGCGCGCAGCCTGGTGTTCGAGAATTTCTACGCCACCGGCACACGCACGGACCGGGGCATGGAGGCGCTGACGCTCTCGCTGCCGCCCACGCCCGGGCGCTCGATGGTGAAGCGGCCCCGCAACGAGGACATGTTCACCCTCGGCTCGGTTTTTCGGTCGCAGGGTTACGACACCGCCTTCATTTACGGGGGCTTCGGCTACTTCGACAACATGAACCATTATTTCGGCCAGAACGGCTACCGGGTGATCGACCGGAACAGCGTGGCGCCAGCCGATGTGACCTTTGCCAATGTCTGGGGCGCCTGCGACGGGGATCTCTTCCGTTGGACGCTGCGGGAGGCGGACACCAGCGCCGCGAGCGGCCGGCCCTTCCATCACTTTGTCATGACCACGTCGAACCACCGGCCGTACACGTATCCGGCGGGGAAAATCGACCTGCCGTCCAAGGTCTCCGGCCGGGCGGGGGCGGTGAAATACACGGACCAGGCGATTGGGGAGTTTCTGCGGGAGGCGGCGACGAAACCGTGGTACAAGGACACGGTGTTCGTGATTGTGGCGGACCATTGTGCGTCGAGTGCGGGCAAGACGGAGCTGCCGGTGGAGAACTACCACATTCCGCTCATCATCTTCGCGCCCGGCGGCCAGATCGCGCCCGGCCGGATCAAGACGCTGACGAGCCAGATGGACTATGCGCCGACGTTGCTTGGTTTGCTCAATTGGAGCTATCCCTCGCGTTTCTTCGGCCATGACGTGCGGAAGATCGATCCGGCGGATGCGCACGCGCTGATCGGCAATTACCAGAAACTGGGCCACCTCGAGCGGGGCGAACTGATCGTGCTGGGCCCGCAGCATGATGCCAAAACCTACCGGTACGACAGCCACGGCGGCGCGCAGGTGCCGACCGCCCCGAGCGCGTATGCGGAGGACGAGGCGATCAGTTATTACCAATCCGCCAGCATCCTTTACCGTCGCGGCCAGTACCGGTCGGTGAAGCCGGATGAGCAATTGCGCCTGGCCGCGCGCCTGGTGCCCGCGGCCCGGGTCGCGGTGCAGTCCCCCCTTTCCAACCCATGAGCCATACCCAACCTGTAGCCGAACCAGCAGCCCCGGCGGAACGTCCCGGACCTTACGGCCTGGTCGCGCCGTTTGTGACCACGCTGGCGCTCGGGCTGGCGCTCACCACGGCCGGACGCCTCGCGTTGCTGGCGTTGTTCCGGGACCGGCTGGGGTCGCCCGCGGAGTGGCCCACGCTCTTCGCGATGGGGCTGCGTTTCGACGTGTTGCTCCTGAGCTACCTGCTGCTACCGGCCTGGTTGCTGGCCTGCCTGGCGCCGGGCCGCTGGGAATCCGGACTGAAAGCGGCGTTACGGGGGTACCTGCTGGTGCTCCTCGGCGTCATGACCCTCCTCGAGTGCGCGACGTGGCCCTCGCTGACCGAGTATGGCAGCCGGCCCGAGGCCCTTTTCCTCGAGTACCTCAAGCATGGCGGGCAGGTGGCGGCGCTGATCTTCTCGGGTTTTTGGCGCGAGACACTGGTGGCCACGGTGGCGATCTTCGCCGTGCTGTGGTTCGCCCACCGGCAACTCCGCCGGGCGACGGCCCGGCCCTGGCCGCACTGGCGGACGAAACTGGTGCTCTTCCCGGTGGGGCTGGCGCTGCTGCTGCTCGGCGCGCGTTCCAGCTTCAGCCACCGGCCGGCCAATCTCAGCACGGCGGCTTTTTCGCAGAATCATTTTCACAACGAGCTCGCGCTCAATTCCACCTACACGCTGCTGTATGCGGTCTACCGGCGCACGCACGAGACGGACACGGCGCACGACTACGGAAAGCTGCCGCTGGCCCGGATCATGGAACTTACCCGGCGGGGCACGACGGTCCCGGCGGCCGCGTACCGGCCCCTGCCGGACGGCAAGGAGGCGACCCTGCACCGTCAGGAACCGCGCGCGGTGCGCGCGGGCCCGCCGCCGAACGTCGTCGTCATCCTCCTCGAGAGCCTCGGGGCCGAATACACGGGCTGGCTGGGGGGCACCCGCCTGACGCCGAATTTCGACCGGCTCGCCGGAGAGAGCCTGGCCTTTGAGCGCCTTTTCTCGACCGGCACGCGGACGGCGCGCGGCATCGAGGCGGTGGTGGCCGGATTCTTCCCCACGCCCGCGCGCGCGGTGCTGAAGCTGGGCAAGGCCCAGCGCAATTTCTTCACGGCGGCGGACCTGTTCCGCCGGGAGGGCTACAGCACGCATTTCGTGTATGGCGGCGAGGCCAACTTCGATGAGATGAAAGCCTTCTTTGTCGGCAACGGCGTGGAGCGGGTGTGGGACCAGCCGGTGTTGCAGAAACCCGGCCAGGCGGTCGGCGTGTGGGGCATCCACGATGAGGAACTCTTCCTCGAGGCCGACGCCCTGTTTCGGCGGCAGGGCGACAAGCCGTTCTTCGCGGTGATGCTTTCGACCTCCAACCACTCGCCGTACGACTATCCGGACGGGAAGATCACGCCGGACCCGGCGTTTCCGGCGGCGTCGCCGGAAAACGCGATCAAGTTCACGGATTATGCGCTCGGCCGTTTTTTTGAAAAGGCCCGGACGGCGCCGTACTTCCAGAACACTATTTTCGTGGTGGTGGCGGACCACGGCACGCGGGTGAGTGGCGACCAGCTGATCCCGTTGTACAAGTTTCATATCCCGGCGTTGATCTACGGCCCGCCGGACCTGGTGCCGCGCCAAAAGGTCCGCGCACTGGCCTCGCAGGTGGACCTGATGCCGACGGTGCTCGGGCTGACCGGGCGGGCGTGGACGCACCCGATGATGGGCCGCGACCTGCTCGATCCGGCGGCGGGTGATCCGGCCGATCCGCGGCGCGGCCGGGCGCTGCTGCAGTATGAGACGCACTTTGGCTACTGGAAGGATGAGGACATCGTGATCCTCCGCCCGGGGCTGGCCCCGGCGCAGTTCCGGGTCGAGACGACGGAGCAGACCGGGCGCGACCGGTTCCAACTCAAGGCCGAGACGGCCGATCCCGCTTTGGTCGAGGAGGCGCTGGCGCACAGTCTCCTGCCCGGCCACCTCTACGGTGAGCGCCTTTACCGGCTCGAGTGAGCCACTCCCCTATGTCGGCTCCACGCCCCTTAACCTGTTTGGTGATCCTCAGCGCGGCCCTCTGGCTGCAAGCCGCACCCGCTTTCGCGCAGTCGGGCATCGAGGACGACGAAATGAAGATCCGCGGCGTGTTCAATTCCAGCCTGCCCGGCACGCAGCGGAAAAACAGCCTCCGGCTTTCCTTTCATCCGCGGGTGGGCGACGTGTTGAAGCGCGACCATGTGCGCGTGCCGCTGGGCCTGCGTTACGGCCTGGCCGAGGACTGGGAGATCACGGGCTCGATCGAGGGTTATTTTTCCCACGGGTTGCGGGATGCGGCCTGGTTCGACCGGAGCGGCCTGTCGAAGGTGGGGCTGGGCACCAAGTACCGCCTCGGCCAACTCGGGAACAGTGCCTGGGACACGGCGGTGGGCCTGGATTTCAGCACGCCGATCGGGACGCCTCCGATGGAGATCACCGACGGCTTGAGGCACTACAGTCCCTACGTCGCGTTTTCCCGGCGCCTCGAGGGGGACCGGCGCTGGCGGATTTTTGGCAACGTGGGGGCCGACCTCGTCTCGACGACGGACATCCCGGGCCAGTTGGATAAAAATGAGCTCGGAGCGGACTCGCTGTCGCTGACGGCGGGCGCGGTGTTTGACCGCGGCCCGTGGCATTACACGCTGGAGGCGGAGCTGACCAGCACGCGGCCCTTTGGCGGGCCGGCGGAGGAAGTGTTTGCGGTGCGACCGGGCGTGTTGTGGGAAGTGCCCGAGCGTTTCACCGGCCGGGTGGGCGGGAAGTGGGTGGTGGGCGTGGGCCTGCGCACGAGCTTCGGGCCGGACGGCACCGACGTGGGGGGCAGCGCGAAGGTGCGGGTGAATTTTGATTTCAAGCGCTGGTGGAAGGGGAAGTTCGGCCGATGAACCGGGCCCGCCCTGAATTCCGGGGGGCCGCGCCTCGCCTTGGTTGGCCGGGCTGCTCCTGGCGGTTTTTCTGGTGGTGGCGGAGGCGACCGCGCTCGACCTCTGGGTGCAGGACCGGTGCTATGACTTTGCGCAGGGCCGCTGGATGGTGGATGCAACGGAGCCGTTGGGCCGGTTGTTTTTCTATGATGGGCCGAAGGTTATCATTATACTGACGGCGGTCGTCCTACTGGGCCTGCTGCTGGGCCCAGTCCGCTGGCGGGACCGGTGGGGCTTCGGTCGGCGCGAACTCGGCGTCGCGGTGCTGACGCTGGTCACCCTCCCGGTGCTGGCCAGTGTGGGCAAGGGCACGACGAATACCTTCACCCCCGCCGAGATCCGGCGCTACGGGGGCGACGTACCTTACGTGAAAGTGTTTGAGGCCTATCCGGCGGACGACCGGCCAGCGAAGCGGGGCCGGGCTTTTCCCGCCGGGCACGCCAGCGGGGGGTTTGCGCTGATCGGCCTGGCGGTGCTGGGCCGCACGCGGGCGTGGTGGTGGGGCGGGATCGCGCTGAGTTGGGCCGCCGGTTGGTGGATGGGTGGATATCAGATACTGAAAGGCGCGCATTACCTCAGCCACACGGTCACGACGATGCTGCTCGCGTGGATGGTGGTGGGGTTCTGGGGCTGGGTGCTGCGAGAGCGAACAGCGAAGGCCAGGACCAGTCAGGGATTCTGAAGGGTGCCGCGCGAGGCGGGACTTGGGAATCCCGCCTTACAGCAGATCGAGCTGGGTGCCGCCGGGGCGGCGGAAGGCGGCGGTGGAGAGGTTGAAATCGGCGCGGTTGAGGCCGGCGCGGCGGGCGGAGACGGTGAAGAGCTGTTCGGTTTGTTCGGCGAAGATTCCCGTCCCGCGCAGGCGGGTGCCGAAGGTGGCGTCGTAGAGCTGGCCGCCGTGCAGATCGCGGAGGCGGGCGAGGACGCGGTCTTTCTTGGCCGGGGCGTGCGTGTCGAGCCACGCGAGGAAGACATCCTTCACCGTGTGGGGCAGGCGCAGCAGGATGTAGGCGGCGCGCCGAGCGCCGGCGGCGGCGACGGCGTCGAGGATGGCCGGGATCTCGTGTTCCGTGAGGCCGGGGATGACGGGGGCGACCATGACGCCGACGGGAATGCCGGCGTCGGTCAGCAGCCGGATGGCGCGCAGGCGGTGGTCGGGTCGGGCCGCGCGCGGCTCGAGCCGGCCGGACAGGTCGGCGTCGAGGGTGGTCAGGGTGACATAGACGGCGGCGCCGTCGTGGGCGGCCAACCCGGCGAGCAGGTCGATGTCACGCGTGACGAGGAAGTTCTTGGTGATGATGCCGACGGGTTGGCGAAATTCGGTCATTACCTCGAGGCAGCGGCGGGTGAGCTGGAATTTCCGTTCGGCGGGCTGGTAGCAGTCGGTGATCCCGCTGAGGGAGATGGGCTCCGGGTGCCAGGAGCGGGCGCTGAGCGCGGCGCGGAGCAGGTCGGGGGCGCGGGGTTTGACGAGGATCTTGGTTTCGAAGTCCACGCCGCTGTTCCACCCGAGGTAGTCGTGGAAGGGGCGGGCGAAGCAGTAGGCGCAGCCGTGTTCGCAGCCGCGGTAGGGGTTGAGGCCCCAGCCGGGGCCGAGGTCGGGGCTGTCGTGGCGCACGAGGATGGACTCGGAGGCGTCGACGTAGAACTGGGTGCGCGGGTGCGGGCGCTCGACGGGCACACCGTGTTCATCGTACTCGGCGTAGTCGGGATCCGGCTCGACGGTGAGGCGTTCGAAGCGGTTGGCCGGGTTGAGGGTGGTGCCGCGGCCGGGGGTGGGGCGGGGGACGGCGGGCGGCGGCATGGGGGGCACATTATGTGGAATAGCGCGGGCGCCAGTGCGATTCCGCAAAAAATACAGGGCCGCCCCCCGCGTGAGCGGAGAGCGGCCCTGGTTGTTTGCTTTAGGACTGCTTTAGTTGAGCGCGAAACGGGTGGCAGTGTCGTAGTTGGCGACAATGTTCACCGGCAGCGCGACCTTACGGGCCACGGGCTTGCCGTCGACGATCGCGGGGGAGAATTTCCACTGCGAAACGGCTTCGGAGACCGTGGATACGAGTTCGGCGTTGGCGCCGGGCGTGACCGACTTGATGTCGGTCGGCTTACCCGTCGCATCGACGACGAATTCGAGGACCACCTTCTTGCCGGCGAAACGGGAGCTCACCTCGGGTTTGATAACCGTGGTGGGCACCGGACCGTCGGCGCGATTGCGGTAGGACTCGACATAAGCCTTCTCGGTGGATTCCGCCGCCACGAGGGCGAGGGGTGCAACGAGCAGGCTGAGGCTGAGGGCTAGTTTGGATTTCGTGTTCATGGCTTGATATCTCCGCCGAGGCGGAGGCTTTTTTCTGTTTAGGCAGGACACGGCCACCGGCCGGAATGGCCGCAGGCTGGGTATCCCGTTCCACCCCCTCCGGCCCGTTAAACGGCCGCAGGTGGCGAAAGTGTGCTTTGGGGCAACCCGGGTGCGAGGGCGCGATTTCACAGCCTTCCCGCAACCCGACAGAATGATGAACACTGGATCCGACTGACTCCGGAGGCCTCACGCCGGAACCAGCCAAGTCAAAGAACTCCGTCGCGGTGGGCTGGCCACCCGTGAAGACAACCGGCTTGCGACTGGACCCACTATAGCACGTTCGGTGCCACCCGTCGTGTGCCAGTTGGGTGAAGTTTTACAATTAAACGGGGTATCATGGTTGCTGACGGCCAGGATTAGAAAAACAGGAAAGCCTTGAACGAGATGGATTCAGGCATGTCCTAGGGCGGATGCGCCTCCGTATCTCCCTGTTGGTCCTACTTGCCCTGCTGTCTTCCGGGGGGGCGTTTGCCTCCGAAACCTTGGCCGAAAAGACCCTGAAGGACATCGCGGCAAGGCAGCGGCACATCTTTGAGCGGGCGGAGGCGGAGGGGGAGCACCTGGACGAAGCCTGGTTGCGCGGGGAGATCCAGAGCGTGATCAACAGCTACGATGTGCTGATCCAGAAGAGCCCGGATTTTGCGGCCGCGCATGCGGCGTATGGCATGTTGCTGGGGCAGGTGGGCATGACCCGCGAGGCGGTGGGGATGCTGCTCAAGGCCAACCAGCTCGACGGGGAGATTCCGGTGGTGAAAAATGAGATCGCCCGTTTTCTCGCCGAGGATGGCAAGTTGGCCGAGGCCTTGCCGTGGCTGACCGCCGCGATCAAACTCGCGCCCGACGAGCCGCTATACCACTACCACCTCGGCAAGATGCTGACGGAGGGCAGGGACGAGCTGATCGCCACCGGCGAGTTCACGCGGGCCACGCTGGACCAGGCGATGTTGGACGCCTTCCGACGCGGCGCCGAACTCGCGCCGGACAACATGGCCTATGGCTACCGGGCGGCCGAGGCGTACTACGATCTGGCCACCCCGCAGTGGGAGGAGGCGCTGAAGGCCTGGGGAAAACTGGAGGAAAAGGCGCAGCCCGGGTTGGAGCAGCAGACCATCCGCCTGCACGCCGCGAACGTGCTGGGGAAGCTGGGCCGGGCCGAGCACGCCCGCGCGTTGCTGGTCACCGTGACCGAGCCGCCGCTCCAGAAACAGAAGCAGACTTTGCTGGACGAACTGGCCCCGGCCGACGCAAAGTAACCCGTCATGGGTTTCCTCAACCGGCTCGAACGGGCCCTCGGCCGCTACGCCATCCCGAATATCTCGCTCTACCTGGTGATCGGGCAGGTGTTTTTCTGGTCGGTTTCATTCCTCGGCTTTTTCGATCTGGAGCGCATCGCCCTCCTGCCCTGGGCGGTGGCGCAGGGCGAGGTGTGGCGGGTGTTTTCGTTCCTGCTGCTGCCCCCGGCCGCGCACCCGGTGTTCATCGCCTTTGCCTGGTACATGTTCTACATGATGGGCTCGGCGCTGGAGGGACACTGGGGGGTGTTTCGTTACAACCTCTTCCTGTTCATCGGGTGGATCATGACGCTGGGCGTGGCGTTTCTTTTTCCCGGGAATTACGCGACCAACGTGTTTCTGGCCGGCAGCGTGTTCCTGGCCTTCGCTTTTCTGAATCCCGACTTTGAGATCCTGATCTTTTTCATCCTGCCGGTGAAGATCAAGTGGCTGGCCCTGATTGCGTGGATCGGCTATGGTTTCGCCCTGGTGACGGGCACGTGGCCGGTGCGATTGGGGGTGCTCGCCTCGATCAGCAACTTCCTGCTCTTTTTCAGCGGGGAGATCCTGCAGCGGGGCAAGACCGGCCGGCGGCGCATGGAGTACCAGGCGAAGCAGGCGGCGGCGCGGGAGAACGACGAGCCCCGCCACACCTGCGTGGTCTGCGGGAAGACGGACCGCACGCACCCGCAGGAGGATTTCCGTTACAGTGACGACGACAAATGCTACTGCGCGGAACACCGGCCCGGGGCGGGCAAACCGGCCTGAACCATGGCGACCAAACCCCAGACTCTCGGTGAGTGGCTCAAGTGGGCGGAGCGCGCCTACGCCAGGCACGAGGTCGCCCTCGGGCAGGTCGCGGTCAGCGCGCACGACGAGGCGCTGTACCTGCTGCTGCGCGCGCTGGAGTTGCCGCTGGAGAGCCCGCCCACCGTGTTGAAGCGCAAGCTCACCGCGGAGCAGGCGGAGCGGGTGACCGAGGTCTTCCGTCGCCGGCTGGAGGAGCGCGTGCCGGCCGCCTACCTGACGCGCGAGGCGTTCCTCGGCGAGCATCGGTTCTATGTCGACGAGCGCGTGATCATCCCGCGGTCGTATTTTCTGGAGCTGTTGCCGGCCATTGCGGAGATGGTGGAAGGGGGCATGGCGCGAAAGGGCGCGCGGGCGGGTGTGGGGCACCCGGTCAAACGCGTCGTCGACGTCTGCACCGGCTCGGGCTGCCTGGCGGTGTTGCTGGCCCATCAGTTTCCGGAGGCCAAGGTGGATGCGATCGACCTGTCGCCCGAGGCGCTGGCTGTGGCGAAGTTCAACGTGGCCACCCATCACCTGGCGAAGCGGGTGCGGCTGCACCACTCCGACGTATTTGATGCGGTGCCGACGGCGAAATACGACCTGATCCTCTCGAATCCGCCGTATGTGCCCACGCGCGAGCTACGCGGTCTGCCCGAGGAATTCACGAAGGAGCCGCGTCTGGCGCTGGATGGCGGCCGCGACGGATTGGACATCATCCGCAAGCTGCTGTGGCAGGCGCGGGAGCGGTTGCAGCCATCCGGGCTGGTCGTGCTGGAGGTCGGCGGGTTGCGCGCGGCGATGGACAAGAATTTTCCTGAACTCGGCCTGCACTGGCTGCACACGGAGGACGGCGAGGACTGCGTGTGCGTGATCCAAGCCGGCCGGTTGCTGAATTGGCCGGGTTAAGCCGGGTCGGGCCTGGGTTGAAAGTACCGGCAGTTCCGGCCGAGCCGCACCGGGTAACCGCGGCGCGGGGAGTGCGGGTGGGTGCAGAGCCCGTAATCCGACCAGCGATCTGGATGGAGCGGGCGAAAATAGAGGCACGATTCGGCGCAGGGGAGGAGAACGGTCGGAGGCCGCGGGGCGGCGGGGGCGGCATCCGGTGGCGTCATGGTTTCTTCTTGGGCTCGAGGATCGAGACCCGCAGCACGCCGCGCCATTGCCCCGTCTTGTAATTCACGGCCTGGTCGGCGGGGAACATCACGCGCAGGGCGTCGGCGACGCCGGGGGCGAGTTCGTCCTTCGGGCCATGGCAGTCGAGGCACTGTTTCATCACGCCGAGCGGACGGTAGACACGCCATTCCAGGGGCAAGCCGGGGAGGGCCACGCGCTGGATCAGGAGCTTGGGCACGCCGTCGCCGTTCTCGAGCTGGCGCTCGATGCGTTCCAGGGCGGCGAGTTCGGGGGAATCGGGCGAGTTGGCGGGGCTGCGCAACCGCAGGCTGGTGCGTTTGATGGCGATCAAGACGGGCTGACCGGGAGCGGCGACGGGCAGTTTGTAATCCTTCAGGTGGAGCAGGCCGACCGCCATCGCGGGGGCTTGGGTGGCCAGCACCCGCTGCACCTCTCGGACGAGGGTGCTACCCGCGTGGTCGATGGTCCGTTCGCCGAGCAGGCGGATTTCCGCGAGGGCGGGATCGTCGGGGTTGAGGAAGGTGTGGGTGGAATCCGCCGCATCAGCGGCCCGGAGCGAGATCGGAGCCAGCAAAACCAAAGCCAGCGAAAGAACGACGGGGTAGGATCGTGCCTTCATGGCACGATGGTACTCTTTATTCCCGCGGCGGGCTTCGCAGATCTTGCGAAAGCGTCGGCATCCCGGGGGACGCCGCCGTCCCGGTCCTGCCCCTTACTTGGCCGGTTCGGTGACCTTGCGCACGGGGAGGCCGGCTTCCTGCCAGCCCTTGAAGCCGCCGGCGTTGGCGACCTTGTGCCCTTGGGCGGCGAGGGCCTGCGCCACCACCCCGGAGCGTTTGCCGGAGCGGCAGTAGGTGATGATCTGTTTGTCACCCACCTGGGCGAGGAAAGCCTTCCAGTCGCCGATCTGGCCCTCGTCAAATTCGCTTTTCGGAAGCAACACGGCCGGGGCGGCGACCCCGGTGTCGGCCCATTCCGACGGTTCGCGGACATCGATGAGGACGGCCTTGCCCTCGGCCACGAGTCGGGCGGCCTCGGCCGGGGTCAGGGTGGAAACTTCGGCGCCGAAGATGGAGGAAAACAAGCTGAGCATGGCAATGAGCGGGAGGAGCTTCTTCATGGGAGGCAAGATGCCCGGTCCGCGCGCCGGCGCAAGTCCGGGCCCGGAGCGCGGGAAGGGGTCAGGCCGGGCGGCGCGCGAGGACCTGGACCACGGCACCGCGGCCGGTGTGGCCGTCGCCTTCGATGATATCGCGCTCAAGCTCGTCCCCGTGGAGGAACTCCAGGCCAGGCAGTTCCCCGCGCAGGGTGGCGAGGGTCGGCAGCAGCGTTACCTCGCGCGGGCCGCCGGTGTGGAAGGCGAGTTGGGCGGGGCTGTAGCACTCGAGGACGAACATCCCGCCGGGGAGCAGGCCGACGACCGCCCGCGCGAGCACCGTGGCGCGAAGGGCGGGCGGGAGGTGCATGAAGATCGCGACGATGCCAGCCCAGGTGCCAGGGGAGAGCGGGAAGTCGGCGAGGTCCGCTACGATCGTCGTCAGGGGCACGGCGTTTTTCTCCGCCAGCGCGGCGGCCTTGGCGAGACCGGTGGCGGATTGGTCCACGGCGGTGACGGCGTGGCCGCGGCGGGCGAGGTGGACGGCGTTGCGGCCCTCGCCTTCGGCGAGGCAGAGGACCGGCCCGGGCGGGATCCGGTCGGCGACGGCGGCGAGGAACTCATTGGGGGACGTGCCGTAGAGGTAGCCGGTGGCGGCGCCATAGCGCTGATCCCAGAAGGAGGCGTCGTAGTTCGGTTTCATGACAGGGCGTTGAAGATCCAGCCGACGAGGGTCGTGCCGACCAGCACGATGGCGGAGAAGACGAGCAGCAGGCGAACGCTCATGACGCTGCGGAGCATGATCAGCTCGGGCAGGGAGACGCCGACGGCCGAGAGCAGGAAGGCCAGCGCGGTGCCGAGCGGCACACCCTTGGCCACGAAGGCGTCGAGCAGCGGCACGGTGGCGTTGGCGCTGAGGTAGAGGGGCAGTCCGGCGAGGGAGGCGAGCGGCACGGTCCACGCACCGGTGCCGGCGAACAGGCGTTCGAAGAATCCGGCGGGCACGAAACCGTGCAGGCCGGCGCCGAGCGCGAGCGAAGCCAGGAGCCAAGGCAGGATCCGGCGGAGAATGCGGAGGCTGGTGGCCGCGGCGTCGCGCAGGCGGGCGCGCCAGCCGGAGGGTGGAAGATCGTCCTCGTCCGTCGCGACCGGGGCCAGGGCCGCGGGCGTGAGCCAGCGCTCGGCGCGCATGAACGTGAGGGCCAGGCCGCCGAAGATGCCGAGGGCGATGCCGACCCCGGCGTAGGTGAAGGCGAATTTCCAGCCGAAGGTGGCGCCGAGCAGGGCCACCGCGATCTCGTTGACGATGGGCGAGGTGATGAGGAAGGCGAAGGCCACGCCGATCGGGAAGCGGGCCTGGATAAAGCCGAGAAAGACCGGGACCGAGGAGCAGGAGCAGAACGGGGTGAGGGCGCCAAAGGCCGCGGCGGCCGGATACCCGAGGAACCGCCCGCCGGGCCGCTCCAGCCAGGCACGGATTCTCTCCAGGGGCAGGGCGCCGCGCACGAGAGCCATGATGAAAGCCACGACCAGAATCAGGGCCACGATCTTCTGGAGATCGTAGACGAAGAAGTGCAGGGCCGCGCCGGCGCCGCGCGCGGCGTCGAGCCCCGTGAGCGCCACGGCGCGGTCGGCGGTCCATTCAGCCCAGGTCCACATGATCAGCAGAGTTTAGCCAATCCCGGACGGGCGGCCACGCGGATCTTGCGGGAAACCGGCGGGCGGAGGCCGGCCTCACTCGTCCTTCAGCTTGCAGGAGCTGAGGCCGAAAGGCAGGTAGGCCGGGCAGAAACGGAAGATGCCCGTCAGAATCGGCACGATGCCGATCAGGCCGAGCCAGCTCTTGAAGTAGAAGCCGGCGCCGAGAATGGCGATACCGGCGAGGATACGGAGGATGCGGTCAATGCCGCCAACGTTGGGTTTCATGGGTGGGGGGATGGGGGTTGGATGGACGGGACAGGGTCAGGTGCGCGGGCGGCAGACGGGCCAGCCGGCACGGTCAAGGGAGGCGAGGGAGCCGGCGTTGCGGGCGGTGAAGCCCTCGCGCCGCAGGAGGGCGGAGGCCACGGCGGAGCGGGCGCCGGACTGGCAGTAGAGGAGCAACTCCTTGTCGCGGTTTTTTTCGAGGAAGGTGCGCCATTGGCTGCGCGGACCGCGCAGGTCGCTCAGGGGCAGGAGGGCGGCCTGCTTGGCCGTGCCGGCGGTCCACTCGGCGGGTTCGCGCACGTCCACGAGCACGGCGGTGCCGGCTTTGAGGGCGGCGTGCAGGGCCTCGGGCAGGATCTCGGGGCGGGCGCGCCAGAAGGTCCAGGCGACGAAGGCGCCGGCGAGAATGAGGAACAGGACAGGCAGGTTCATGGCGAAGGCACGGGGCACTCGGCCGGGGCGGCGCCGGCAGGCGGGTCATGGCGGATGTTCATCATGTAGTAGAGCACCGGCACGGCGAAGCGGCTGATGAGGAGGGAGGCGACCTCGCCGGCCATGAGGGAGAGGGCCAGGCCCTGGAAGATCGGGTCGGCGAGAATGACCGAGGCGCCGACGATGACGGCCAGCGCGGTGAGGAGCATCGGGCGGAAGCGCACGGCGCCGGCCTCGACCACGGCCTCGGCCAGCGGCAGGCCCTGGGCGCGGCGGAGCTCGATGAAATCAACGAGGATGATCGAGTTGCGCACCACGATGCCCGCGCCGGCCATGAAGCCGATCATTGAGGTGGCGGTGAAGAAGGCGCCCATCGCGGCGTGGGCCGGCAGGATGCCGATCAACGACAGCGGAATCACGATCATGATGAGGAAGGGCGTGAGGTAGCTTTTGAACCAGCTCACGAGCAGCATGTAGATCAGGATGCAGACGGCGGCGAAGGCCAGGCCGAGGTCGCGGAAGACCTCGAGGGTCACGTGCCACTCGCCGTCCCACTTGATCGAGGGCTCGAGTTCGCTGTCGGGCTGGGTGAGGTGGTGGAGCGCGACCTCCGGGCGGGTGCCGCCGAATTCGCGGCCGTCAAGCTGCGCGATGGCGCGGTTCATGGCGAACAGCGCGTAGGCGGGGCTGGCGACGGCGCCGGCGACATCGCCGGTGACGTAGACCACGGGCCGCAGGTTTTTGCGGTAGAGGTTTCGTTCGCCGGGGGTGCGCTCGAGGGTGACCAGTTCGCCGAGGGGGATCAGCGGACGTTCGCCGGCACGGATGATCTCGTCGTGGTCCGAGCGGAGCTGGAGCGAGAGCAGGTCTTCGGGCCGGCTGCGTAGAGCGCGGGGTAGTTCGAGCACGAGATCGACATCCTCGCGGTCGAGGGGTTGGTGGAGCAGGTCGACCTTGGCGCCGGTCACGGCGGTCTGGATGGTGCGGGAGATGGTGGCGACGCTGATGCCGTGGAGGGCGGCCTTGGTGCGGTCCACGCGGAGGTGGATGGTGGGCTGCTGCTCCTCGACGTACCAGTCGATGTCCACGACGCCCTCGGTCTGCGCGAAGATGTCCTTCACGCGGCCGGCGAGGGCGAGGCGGGACGCCTCGGAAGGACCGTAGATCTCGGCGACGAGGGTCTGGAGCACGGGCGGTCCAGGGGGCACTTCGGCCACGGCAAGGGTGGCGCCGTGCTGGGCGGCGATGGCGGCGAGACGCGGGCGGATGCGCTCGGCGACGGCGTGGCTCTGGGCGGAACGCTCGTGCTTGGGGAGGAGGTTGACCTGGATGTCTGCGACGTTGGCGCCGCGGCGCATGAAGTAGTGGCGGACCAGGCCGTTGAAATTGAACGGGGAGGCGGTGCCGGCGTAGATCTGGTAGTCCCGGACCTCGGGCTCGGTGCGGAGGGCGGCGGCCAGCTCGCGGGCGACGCGGGTGGTTTCCTCGAGGGTGGAGCCCTCGGGCAGGTCGAGGATGACCTGAAACTCCGACTTGTTGTCGAAGGGCAGCATCTTGATCTTCACGAGGCCGGCGGGGACGAAGGCCATGGCGCCGAGCAGCAGGACCGCGACGAAGCCGAGGAAGGACCAGCGCCACCGGCTGCGGGCGATCATCGGGTCCATGATGCGGTGGTACAGCCGGGTGAAGAACGTGTCCGGCGCCTGATCGTGCAAGACAGCGGCGTGGTCGGGCGTGACCGGCGGGGCGTGCCGGCCGAGCACCCGGAGGGCGGCCCAGGGGGTGACAGTGAATGCCACCACGAGGGAAAAGAGCATGGCGGCGCTGGCGCCGATCGGGATCGGGCGCATGTAGGGGCCCATGAGACCGCCGACGAAGGCCATGGGGAGAACGGCGGCGATGACGGCCCAGGTGGCGAGCACGGTCGGGTTGCCGACCTCGCTGACGGCCTCGACGGCGATCTGGTGGAGGGACTTGCCGCAGGCGGAGGGCAGGCGCTGGTGGCGGACGATGTTCTCGACCACGACGATCGCGTCGTCCACAAGGATGCCGATGGAGAAGATCAGCGCGAAGAGCGTGATGCGGTTCAGGGTGTAGCCGTAGAGGTAGAAGACCAGGAGCGTGAGCCCGAGGGTCACGGGGATGGCGAGCAGCACGACGAGCGACTCGCGCCAGCCAAGGAAGAAGAGGATGAGCAGGGCGACGCCGAACACGGCGATGCCCATGTGGAGCAGGAGCTCGTTGGACTTCTCGCTGGCGGTCTCGCCGTAGTTGCGCGTGAAGGTGACGGCGACGTCGGCGGGCAGGAGCACGCCCTGCAATCGGGCGACCGTGGCCTCGACGGCGCGGACGACGGTGACGGCGTTGGCGCCGGGGCGCTTGGCGATGCTGAGGGTGACGGCGGCTTCCTCGGAAGCTTCGATCGCGGATCCCTGATTTTCGATGGCCGACGCATGCGTGCCGCGGCCGAAGAGGACGTAATCGGCGGGCTCGGAGGGGCCGTCGACGATCGTCGCGACGTCGCGGAGAAAGATCGGGCGGGACTGCCAGGTGCCAAGCACGAGGTTGGCCACGTCGGCGGCGTCGTGGAAGTATGCGCCGGTCTCAATGAGGAGGGCGCGATTGGCGGAGGGGAGGGCGCCGTCCTGACTGCGGGCGTTCGCGGCGCGGAGGGCGGCGGCGAGGTCGTCGAGGGTGAGCTGGCGCGAGGCGAGCTTCACCGGGTCGACCTGCACGCGGAGCTGGCGGCGCACGCCGCCGATGAGGGTGGTCTCGGCGACCTCGGGCAGGGCCTTGATGGCGTCGTCCAGCTGGGCGGCGAGCCGGCGCAGGGTGAGGTGGTCGTGGGTGGTGCTGTGCAGCGTGACGGCGGCGACGGGAACGTCATCGATCGTGCGGGGCTTGATCAACGGGGCGCTGACCCCGGGCGGGATGCGGTCGGTGTTGGCCTGCAGTTTCTGGTTCAGCCGGACGAGGCTTTGCTCCAGGTCGGAGCCGACCTGGAAGCGAACGATGACGAGGGAGCGACCGGGACTGGAGGTGGAGTAGAGGTACTCGACGCCGGGAATCTCCCAGAGGAGCTTTTCCATGGGGCGGGTAACGCGGTTCTCGACCTCGTGAGCGGTGGCACCGGGCATGGCGACGATGACGTCCACCATCGGCACCTTGATCTGCGGTTCCTCCTCGCGCGGCAGCATGAACACGGCGAACACGCCGAGGAGCAGCGAGGCGATGACGGCGAGCGGGGTGAGGCGCGAATCGGTGAACGCCTCGGCCAGCCGGCCGGCGAAGCCGTGGGGTGGCGGGGAAACGGGCGCGCTCATGACTGCGGGGTGACGCGTTGGCCGTCGCGCAGGGCGGCGGGCGGGGTCAGTACGATCTGCTCGCCGGCGTTGAGGCCGGAGAGGATCTCGAGACGGTCGCCGATGGTGCGGCCGCTCTTAACGAGCCGCAGGACGGCGCGGCCCTCGGTGACCACGAAGACCCGCTCCATCTGGCCGAAGCGGGTGAGGGCGGTCGCGGGGATGAACAGGGAGTCGCTGGCGCCGGCGGTCACCTGCAGGCGGGCGAACTGCCCGGAGCGGGCGGAGCCAGCGGGCAGGGCGACCTTTACCAGTACAGAGCGGCTGAGGGCGTCGGCAGCGGTGGAGAGTTCCTCGATGCGCCCCGCGACGGGGGCGGCCCCATCCTGGACCACGACGGGGAGGGAGTCGCCAATGCGGAGAGTGGCGGCGGCCTGTTCGGGCACGGCGCCCTCGGCGCGGAGACGGGCGGTGGATTCCAGGGTGAGCAGGGGTAGGCCCGGGGTGGCGAGATCGCCCGGGAGGACGGTTTTCTCGGTGACAACTCCGGCGAAAGGCGCGCGGATGCTGGCGTGGGCGAGCATGGCCTCGGCCTCGGCGAGGCCGGCCTGGGCGAAGCGGAGGCGGTCCTCGGCGTCGCGGAGCGAGTCGGGGGCATTGACGCCCTTGGCCACGAGGGTGCGTTCACGCTCGGTGGCGCGGGCGGCCTCGGCGAGGGAGGCCTGGGCCTGGCGGACGCGGGCCTCGGTCTCGGGCACGGCAAGGGTGACGAGGACGTCGCCGGCCGGGACGGCCTGGCCAAGGCCCCAGGGCAGGGTGGCGATGGTGCCGGTGAGCTTGGCGGAGATCACGGCGCGCTCCACCGGGCGGATGGTCGCGGGCATCTCGATGAGGGCCGGCCGGTTCTCGCGGACGACGACGGCGGTGGTGACCGCCAGGGATCCGGCCTCCGGCGGGGCGGAAACCTGGGTTTGGCGAGTGCAGGCGGTGACCAAAACAGCCGCCAAAGACAGAAGGAAGGGGGAGGGGCGCATGGGCGGGGATCAGGAGCGGCGGCCGCCCCAGTGGATGACATCCTGGTCGTCGACCCAGCCGAGCTTACGCAGAAGCAGGGTGGGCGGGCAGAAGCCGGTGAAGACGGACTGGATGAGGTTGAGGCCGACGAAAGCCGGGAGGAGCAGCCACACCGGGCTGACCCAGTGGGTGAGGGCGACGCCGAGGAGGGTGGCGGCGCCCGCGAGGAGGCGGATGAGGTTATGGGTGGTCATGACCGATTCAGATTGACTTTATATGAGCATATACGCATATACTTGCCATCATGTCAAGGGTTTGTTCTTTCGGCCGCATGGCCAAACACCGCCCGCTTTCCGAGGATGCGCTGCTGCTCGTGGCGCAGCGTTTTGCCGTGCTGGCGGAGCCCATGCGGCTGCGGCTGATCCAGGCGCTGTTCGACGGGGAGAAGAATGTGACGGAGCTGGTGGCGGCGACGGAAGGCACGCAGGCGAACGTGTCGCGGCATCTCCAGACGCTCACGGCCGCGCACGTACTGGCGCGGCGGAAGGAGGGGCTCCAGGTGTTTTACCGGATCGCCGATCCGACGATCCCGAAGCTGTGCGAGCTGGTGTGCGGGAGCCTGGAGAAGACGCTCACGCGGCAGGCCGGGCACTTCGAGGCGGCGGGCTGATTCCTTTCCATGACCTACAAGAAAATCAAGATGGCGAACCGCAAGCGGATCGCGCTCGTCGCGCACGACGGCCAGAAGCAAAGCATCGTGGACTGGGCGCGGTACAACAAGGGCATCCTCGTGGAGCACGAGATCCTGGCGACGGGCACGACTGGCGGCCTGGTGGAGAAGGTGCTGGGCGTGCCGGTGCGCAAGCTGCAGAGCGGCCCGCTCGGCGGGGACCAGCAGATCGGCGCGCTCATCGTCGAGGGGAAGGTGGATTTCCTGATGTTCTTCTGGGACCCGCTGCAGCCGCAGCCGCATGATCCGGACGTGAAGGCGCTGCTGCGCATGGCGGTGGTGTGGAACGTGCCGGTGGCCTGCGACCGGTCGACGGCGGATTTCATCATCTCATCGCCGCTGATGCACGGCGAGTACGAGCGGCTGGTGCCGGACTACGAGGCCTACGCCAAGCGCAGTTTGCCGGTGGAGGTGAAGGCGGGCGGGCGGAAGGGGAAGGAATGACGGTAGGGCGGGATCTCCGAATCCCGCTTCGCACGTGATATCCTATTTGGACGAAGGAGGGTTGTTTCGCTTTCTCCGCCAAGGCTCCGTCGGAAATCCCACCTTACAGCCCATCCAAGGAGGGGCGCCCATACGCAACTACACGTATGGGTAATTCGGCCCTATTGCGGTAGAATAGAGTGACATGCCCGACGCTTCCACTTCTGCCCAAGAAAGCCCCTCCACGTCATCCGCCGCTTCGGCCAGCCTGCTGGATCGCGCGCGTCAGCTGATCCAGCGCGGGTGTCTGGCGGCCGCACCCTTGGCGGCGGCGGTGGTAGTGGTGGCCGCGACGCCCGCCGCGCAGGCCCAGGTGACGGTTGATTACTCGGGGGTCACGACCTACTCCAATTCCGGCTGGTTCACCGGCCTGTTCATCGACGAGGCCGCGGCCGGTGGAACGGTCACCGGCAACACGGCCAATCTCACGGGCGATCGGACGATCACGGACAGCCTGTTCTGGCGCTATGATAGCTATTACGATAAAACTGTGCCCCGGGCGGACACCACCGGGCTGGGTTTCTTCTGGGGAGGTGCGCTGACGAATCAGCCCGCGGTGAGCGGCGACAAGATGAGCGCAACCCTCGCCTTCAGCATCGACTTTGAGCACACGGTGGCGGGCGAATACGATGACCCGCAAATCAGCTATGAGTTGATCATCGGCTACGGTTCGTCGCCCTACGCCATCGACTATGGCTACATCCAGTCGCCCCGCAACACGAGCGACAGCTATAACAACACCACGGGCGGTTTTTATGGCGAGGAGGCGGTCTCGCCGCTGTACCTGACCGCGACCTTGGATTTGAATCTCAGCGAGGGGAGCACGGCCAACTACTGGTTCGCGCAGCTGAACGTGAACTGGAACCACGAATATGCCCACAGCTGGTATTGGGATGACAACTATTCGAAGCTGAATGGCGACGAGTTCCGTGCCTTTGGCACGGTGGACGTGACCTTGCAGCAGGCGGCGGCGATTCCGGAGCCGGCCCATGTGGCGCTCGGGCTGGGCGCCGCAGCGATTCTTGCCTTGGCGGCGCGCCGGCGCTGGACTGCGCGGGCTTGAACCCCGCGCCGTCCCTGACTGTTACCGAGCCGTTGCGGCTGCTGCTCCTGTTGGGGCAGTCGCCGTTCGATCCCACGAGCGGGGCGGCGCAATCCATGCGCCAGATTGCCCTCGCGTTGGCGGTTGGTGGAGCCCAGGTACGCGGACTCTCGACCACGGCGTGCGAAGGGGATCCCGGGATCGAGCCGGCGGAGCTGATGCGGGCCGCCGGGGCCGATGTGATCGCGCGGTCCGGGGGCTGGCGGGCGCGGTTGGGCGGGGTGGAATTTGATCTGGTGCCCGTGGCGCAGGGCCGGGCGCGGCAATGGGAGAAAGATGTCGGCCGGCTGTATGCGGCGCGGCTGGAGGAGTTGACGAAGGCGTTTCGCCCGCAGGTGGTGCTGACCTTTGGCGGCGACCCGACGGATGCGGCGCGGCGGCGCCGGTTGCGCGTGGCGGGGGCCCGGGTGGTGTTCGCCTTGCACAATCTGGCCTATCTGAAGTGCCGGCCGGAGGCGGTGGATGCCTTCCTCGCGCCGACGCGCTTTCTAGCGGCGCGGTATGAGGCGGCGTGGGGCGAGCCCATCGCGGTTTTGCCGCCGCCGCTTGATCCGGGCCATGTGGTTGCGGCCAAGACGGAGCCGGTGTGTCTCGGTTTTTGCAATCCGGAGCCGGCCAAGGGGGTGGCGTTGGTGGCCCATCTCGCCCACCGGTTGGGGCGCGAGCGACCGGAGGTGCCGTTGCTGGTCATCGGCGGCCGGGCGCCGGCCTCGGCGTTGGTGGATGCGGGCCGGCGGTTGGGGTTCGATCTGACGGGTTTTCCGAACCTGCTGCAGGCCGTACCGGTGGCCCGGCCGGCGGATTTGTGGGGGGCCTGCCGGGGGGTCTTGATGCCCTCGGTCGTGGAGGAAGCGGCAGGCCGGGTGCCGCTGGAGGCGATGGCCAACGGGGCGGTGCCGCTGGTGGCGGAACGCGGCGGCTTGCCGGAACTCGTCGGTGCGGCCGGGGTGGTGCTGCCGTTGCCGGCGAGCCTGACGCTGCAGGATCCGTGGACGGTGCCGCCGGAAACGGTGGAGATGTGGTGGTCGGCGCTGACGCGATTGGTGGACGACGAGGTGTGGTGGCGAGAACGCAGCGCGGTGGCGCGCGCGGCGGCGGCGCGTTTCCTGGTGCCGGCGGTGGTGGCGGAATACACCGCGTGGTTCACGGTGGTGGCGAGGCGGGTGGGAAAAGAGATACGGTAGGGCGGGATCTCCGTATCCCGCCCTACAAATAAAAACGCCCGCCGAATTGGGCGGGCGTCGCGGAGAGCGGAAGAGGGCAAACGCCCCTGCCTTACTTTTTCTTCTTCGGCGTGACGTTCTTCAGGCCGCTGGCCCCGGGCTTGGTGACGCCGCCGTTGTTGATCGGCAGGTCGGGCTCGGGCATGCGGTTGATGATCATCTGCTGGCCGATGGTGAAGAGGCCGTTGATGGTCGAGTAGAGGGCGATGCCGGCCGCGAAGGTGTAGCAGAAGAGCGTGAACATCCAGGGCATGATCTTGAACATCATCTGCTGGGCGGGATCCACGCTCGGCGTGGGCGTGAGCTTCATCTGGAAGATCATGGTGGCGCCCATGAGGATCGGCATGATGTTGATCGGGAGGCCGAGGACCCGCGCGACGGTGTCGGGCGAGGAGAGGTCATGCACCCAGAGGAACTCGGCGAAGCGCAGTTCCGAGGTGCTTTGGAGCATGGCAAAGATGCCGACAAAGAACGGGATCGTGATGAGGATCGGGATGCAGCCGCCGACGGGGTTGACCTTGTTCTCCTTGAAGATCTTGAGGGTCTCGGCCTGCATCTTCTGGGGGTTGTCCTTGAATTTCTCGCGGAGGGCGGCCATGTGCGGCTGGAGCTTGGCCATGCGCTTGGCGGACTTGGAGGCGGCCAGGGTGAGGGGAAGGAAAACGATCTTGAGGGCGAGGGTGGTGATGACGATGGCCCAGCCCCAGTTCGGCACGATCGAGTGGACCCAGCTCATGATGGTGAAGAGCAGCGGGGCGAAGAAGCCGGAGAGGAAGATCTTGTTGAAGAAGAAGGCGTCGAACTGCATGACCTTCTCCTCGCCGAGCTTGAAGACGTCGACGTTGCTGAGGCGCTTGTATTCCTTGGGGCCGGCGTAGAAGTTGGCGCCGAAGGTGGAGGACGCGCCCGCCGCCAGGGGCTTGAGATCGAACTGCGCGTAGCCGGTGACGCCGTAGAGGCGTTTGTCCTCGGCCGGAGCGTTGGGGTCGAGCTTCACGCGCTCGGTGCGGACGCCGGTGCCGGGTTGGTCGGGCGTGAGGATCATGCAAAAGAACTGGTTCTTCACGGAGGCCCAGGCGATGGAGGCGGGGCGGTCGAGGAAGGCGGGCGGGGTGCCGTCCTTCATGCCAATCCAGCTGAGGAAGCCGCCACCCTCGAGGTCGCTGCGGGCGACGAAGTGGGCCTCCTCGCCGTCGTTGTAGGCGGTGTTGAGGTAGAGGCCGTAGTCGTTGGCGTTGAGCGGGACGGCGGTGCCAAGGTTGAAGACCGCCTTCGGGAGCACCTGCGGCTGCTCGGTGAGGTTGCGGAAGGTGGTCTCGTGGCGGATCTGGTAGTCATCGCGGCCGGGAGCCGGCTCGAGGAGGTAGCGGCGGGTGACCTCGAGGGTCGCGCTGGTGGCGCGGTAGACGGCCTCGGTGGAGGTCTTGGAAACGAGGGTGTAGGTGGTGAGGCGGTCGGCACCGGGGAAGTCGGTCAGGCTGAGGGCGGGCGCAGCCTGGGCGGCGTTGAGCGTGTAGAGGCCGGGTTCGCCCTGAACGGCGAGGTGGTTCTTGAGGGCGACGCTGTCGATGGCCCCGCCGTGGTTGGTGAGCGTCACGATCATGACCTCGTTCGCGAGCGTGACCTTCTCGGCCTCGCCCCGGGCGGGCGCGGAGATGGCGCCGGGGGTGGCGGGGGCGGCGGCGGAGCCGGCGCTGCCGGTGAAGGTCGAGGCCGGGGTGGCGGACGTCTCGGCCGGGGTGGCCGTGTAAGGCAGGGGCGCGGGCGGCTTCGGGCCGTAGCGCGCGGTGAAGATCATGCTGGCCACGGCGGCGACGAGGAGCAGCACACCGATGATCGTATTCTTTTTATCCATGAATGAGGAAGTGGAAGTGAAGGGGAGGGTGAAAGGGGGGGGCTTAGGCTTGGCGGCGGACGGCGGTGCAGACGGGGCGGGACCGGGGGGGCACGGGGTCTTCGCCGCCGGGGTGCCAGGGGCCGCACTTGGCGAGGCGCACGACGGTCAGGCCGAGGCCGGTGAAGAGGCCATGTTCGCGCAGGGCCCCACGGGCGTAGTGCGAGCAGGTGGGGGCAAAGCGGCAACCCATCGAGGGGTTGAGCGCGCTGAGGGCGGGCGAGACGGTGTGCTGGTAGACCCAGAGCAGGGCGTCGAGGAGACGGACGGGGACGGCGGCAACCCATGCGAACACGGACGGCGCCGGGGTCGGCGCCGCGCCATGGACGGTGGGAGCGGACTCAGGCATGGGTCGGGGACGGCGGCGGGAGTTTGCCGCAGGCGTGGATGAAGCGCTGGGCGGCTTCGGCGAAATCGATGCGCAGGAGGGATCCGCGGGCGGTGAGGACGAGGTCGACCGTGGGCGGCACCAGGTGCTGGTGTTTGCGGTAGAGCTCGCGGAGGCGGCGTTTGGCGCGGGCGCGCATGACCGCGTTGCCGACGGAGGCCCGGGAGGCGACGACGCCCACGCGGGCAGGGGTGGCGGATTCGCCGGGGGGACGGACGCGCCACGTGAACTGGAACACCCCGCAGTCGAGGCGGCGGCCCTGTTCACGGACGGCGCGGAAGTCACCATTGCGCCGCAGGCGCTGCCCGGCGCGGAGACGCATGATCAGACGACGGTGAGCCGCTTGCGACCCTTGCGGCGGCGGGCGACGAGGACCTTGCGGCCGCCGCGGGTGGCCTTGCGGGCGCGATAACCGATCTTGCGGGCGCGTTTCTTACGGTGCGGGCGGAATGTAGGCTTCATAGTTTTATGGCAAAAGAGGGTCAGGTTCGCCCGGGGGCGGGGGGGGTGTCAAGCGAGAGGTTTTGTCCGTAAAAGGGCCCGGCGCAAGCCCCGGGGGGTTACTTTATCGTCCGGGCTTTCCTTTGTGAACAGCCTGCGCACAAATAGTTTTTGCGTTCAGGCGCGGTCCCGCGACCTTGGGCGCATGGCCGAGCCATGCCCGCAACCGACCCCTTCACCGGACACCCCTCCCACCTCCAAGGCCCCCGCCTCCCCGGCGCGGAAGGATGGTCCGCTGTTCTGGACGGTCACAGGCAACGACTTCGGGCGCTCGATCAGCTGGGCGAAAAGGCAGCCCAATGCGGTATCCGAACAGATCCGGACCGTGCTCTCGTCATCGCCGAAGCCGACGAAGTAGGCCTGTTGGAGTTTGCGGAGGAGCGTTGGCGGGACTTGGGCGAGGCCATCCGGGCGTTCCGGGCCACCCTGCCGCTGGTGCGGTTGGAGGATTTCGGATTCAGTTCGGAGGCGGAGGATCCCTTTGAGGCCAACACCACGCAGTTGCGGCGGATCGGCGGCGGCGTGGAGGCGCTGGCCTTTGCGGACCCGGGGCTCTCCGTCTACAAGTTCTTCCTGTTTCGCGAGGGTGGGGCCGTCGGGGCGACCTTTGCGTTCGCCCGGGGGGAGGGCGAACTGCTGCAGGCGCGGGCGGTGCCCGGGAGTTACCGGCGGTTGTTCGAGAAGCTGCGGCTGACGCACCTTTTGGGCATGCCGACCGAGATCGCGGGGATCACGCGCGAGGGCATCCTGGTGGTCAAACAGACCCACGGCCGCCTGTTGCCCGAGAAAACCGACATGTCGCAGCTCGATCCCACGCGACTCATGCCGATTCCCTCGCGTTTTTTGCGCTCCGATCGTGATCACCCGCGGCTGCATTTTCTTGATGGCGAGCCGTGGCTGGTGGGGGACACGCATGACCGCAACGTGGTTGTGGCGGAAGACGGGACCTGGCGGGTGATTGATCTGGTGGCGGCGCCGTTGCCGCCGGAGTGGCTCGGGCAGAGCGCGCTGTTCGCCGGCTGGATCGAACGGGCGCGGCGTGACCCGCGGGCGGAGGCGCTGGCGGCGGGGAATGATGACGAGTTGTGAGTGCCGGAGGGTGGGCGGCCAGCTTGCCCGTTCGACAGCTCAGGGCCTTGAGCCCGCCGAAAGTCTGGCGCCACGCGAACGGTAACTGCTTCGTGGCGTGAGCAAGCTCACCGCGCACAAAGAAAAAGGCGGGGTCAGCGACCCCGCCCGAAAGTTAAGAAGGTGAGATTGCGCTCAGCTCTTCTTGTCGCTGGCGAGGAAGGCGAGGACGTTGGCGGCCTGCTGGTCGGTCACGCCGGTGTCCTTGTAGACGATCTTGCCACCCTTGATCACATAGCACTCGCGCGAGGCGAACATCATGGCGGACTGGCCGAAGGCCTTCAGGACCTTCTTGTCGGTGTCGGCGAGGAGCGGGAAGGGGAAGTTGTTCGTCTCCTTGAATTTCTTCTGGGCGGCGACGTCATCGGTGCTCACGCCGACGACGGCGGCGCCATGCTTGGTGAGTTCGGCGCTGGCATCGCGGAGCGAGCAACCCTGTTTGGTGCAGCCGCCGGTGAGGGCCTTCGGGTAGAACCACACCACGGTGTAGGCGTGTTGGGTGTAGACGTCGCCGAGGTTGAGGGTGACGCCGGCATCGGTGACGGCGGAGACGACCGGGGCGGCGTCGCCGACCTTGAGCGATTCGCCGAAAAGGGTGGTGAAGGAAAACATGGCCAGGAGGGGGAGGAGGAAGCGGAGGGATTTCATGACGTACGGAGGCTACCCACGAGCGAAGGATACGCAAGCGACGGAAAAACCGGCGCCGGACAGGTGGCCGGGCGAGACGGTTCCGTCAAACCGGCATAAATTTCCGGGAATCCGCCCCGGGCGGAACCGGAGGCCCGTCACGGTGTTTCTCTCCCTGTCAGCTGCGCGCCCTTTGGGTGCAGCGGGCAACACAAACCAATACCTCCATGAAACAGAACCTAAACCTGAAAAACTACCTTATGGCCGCGACCCTGTCGCTCGGCCTCTTCACCCTGGCCCGCGCCGACGACAGCATCCTGACGAACCAGGTGCCGGCCGAGTCGGCGTCCGTGGCCGGCAATCTCAGCCTGCTGGGCCAGACCTACGGCACCCTTACCTACAGCTACATTGACCTCGATGACACCTCGGTGCACGCGGACAGCTACACCTTTGAGCTGAACCAGGCGCTGGCGGCCGGGCTCGACGGGGTCTTCGCGTATGATTACTCGCGGACGGGCTCGTTCGCGGGATCGCATGTCTCCCAGCACACCGTGAGTGCGGCGCTGCGGGCGTTCAGCACGAGCTACACCTGGGGCAAGCCCTACGTCGAGGCCGGGGTCGGTCACGCGTGGAGCCGCTTTGCCGGCGCGCGGGACAATTCGTTCCTCTGGGAAGTCGCCGTGGGCGCGGAGTTCCAGGTGCTGCCGCGGGCGACGGTCACGCCCTACGTCCAGTACGTGGACGCGCCCGACCTCGCGGGTGACGGCGTGTGGAACTACGGCGTGAAAGGCAGCTACTGGATCGACACCTCGTGGGCGGTCACGGCCGGCTTTGAGCGCGACGACGAGCAGAACACGGCCTTCACGGTCGGCACGAACTTCCGGTTCTAAAAATCCGGACGCCGCCATGGGGCGGAGACCGCGATAGGTCACGGGCCGCGGCGCAGCGATGCGCGGCGGCCCTTGTTTTTTGCCGTCCGGTCCGGCGCGTGCCGGCGCCAGCCGTCCGCCCGACAAACCGCCGGTCCCGGGGCGCTTGAACGGCGGGGCAAAGTGGATTGCTAATCGGCGCATGAGTGCGAACCACACCGGGGCGGTTGAGGCGGGGGGCGGAGGGATCCAGGGTATCAGCCTGGGGCCGCCCCGGTGCGACCGGAGGCGGTGCGGAAGTTCACGTGGCGGCAGGTGGCGGTGACCGGCGCGCTGGCCCTCGTCGGAGCCGCCCTGGGCTTTTTCGCGGCCCGCGATGGGGCCGGGTTGCTGCTGCCGTTGCCGCACAAGCTCCACAAGCTCATCCCACTGGCGGCGCTGCCGCTGGTCTGGCTGGTGGTGGTGGGATTCCATGAGTTGGGCCATCTGGTGGGCGGGTGGCTGACCGGCGGGCGGTTTCTGCTCTGGGTGGTGGGGCCCGGCATGATCCGGCGCACGCCGGCGGGCTTGAAGGTGGCTTGGAACCGGAACGTGAACCTGGCCGGGGGCATGGCCGCGTGCCTGCCGTTGGAGCCGGGGCGGATGACCCCGCGGCGGGCGGCGGTGATGATCCTGGGCGGCCCCGTGTTTTCGCTGGTCCTGGTGGTCGCGGCGCTCGGACTCGCGGCGGGGCTCGTGTCGTTGCCCGAACCGGTCCCACTCGGCCGGGCGCTCGCGCAGCATCTGGCGATGAGCACGGCCGGCTTGTCGCTGCTGATCTTCGGGGTGACGGCCTTTCCCGGCACTGCGGGCGGCTTCAAGACGGATGGGAAGCGGGTGATCGACCTGCTGCGCGGTGACCACCGCTCGGACCAGGAGGCGGCGCTGCTCACGCTGTCGACGGCCGGTCTCGCCGGAGTGCGGCCGGCGGATTACGATCCGGTGGTGGTGGCGCGTACGGTGGCGTTGGGCGACGGATCACTCTTCGATTTGTACGGGCATCTCACGGTTTATTATCATGCGGCCGACCGCGGGGATTGGGCGGCGGCGCAGGGCCACCTCGACCGCGTACTCGCGGGGGAGGAGAAGCTGGTGCCTTTCATGCGCGACACGGTGCGGAGCGAGTATGCCTGGCTGCTGGCGACGGTGGGCGGGGTGGAGGCGGCGGGGTGGGCGCGGGCGTGGTTGGACACGGCGGGCCGGCTCGATTTTGACCCGGCGACGCGGCTGCGGGCCGAGGCTGCGGTGTTGGCGGCCGAGGGCAAAGCGGCGGAGGCGGCGGCCAAAGCCCGGGAGGGGCTGCACGCCCTCGAGCACCGCAGCCTCAGTCCGGTGAAGAACCAGTTCGCCGCCGAGGCATTGGCGGCGATCCGTGATCGGGCGGCGACCGGCTGAGGCCGTCAGGGCCGCAGCAGGCGGTCGAGCCACGCCGAGGCCAGCTGGGTGGCGACGACGGAAAACGTGAACAGGTAGAGGCCGGAGCCGATATGGATCTCGGCGACGGCGGCGGACTTCATTGCGACGATGAGAATGGCGACGACGAACACATCGAGCATGGACCACTTGCTGAGCGTGGCCACCCAGCCGTGCAACCGGCGGACCCGGGCGAGGTCGTGCGCGCGTTCCAGCCAGACGATCGCCAGCAAGCCGAGCTTGGCGCAGGGGAACACGAGGGTGAACAGGCTGAGCACCGCGAAGAGGAAATACTCGCCCTCCTGGAACAGGGTGAGGATGCCGCCCACGACGGAGACCCCGCTGTTGAAAACCCAGAACTTAGTGACGTGGAAGAAGGGGAAGAAGATGCCGGTGCCGAAAAGCAAGACGGCGACGACGATCATGACAGGGATGCCGCGGGAAGCGGGCGGCGTGGACTCGGGCATGGCGGGTTTGTAAGGCGGGCGAGGAGGTGCCGCCAGCGGCAAAACGGGTTCCACCTGGGGCCGGCCCTCAGATGTAGTACATCTCGCTGGGGTTCTTGGCGGCGATCTGGTCGAGGGTGTAGCTCTTCACCTTGTCGGCGAGGGCGGCGCGGACCTCGCTCCAAACCTGCTTGAGGCGGCGGCCGCTCTGGCCCTGGAAGTTACCGCTCAGGCCGAGGCAGTCGCCCTCGGTGGCCACCATGATGTCGTAGAGCGAGATCTCCTCGGGGGGGCGGGAGAGCTTGTAGCCGCCGAGGTTGCCGCGGCGGCTGATGATGAGGCCGTGCGTGCGGAGCTTGCCCAGGATCTGGGCGAGGAAGTTGGCGGGCACAGCCTCGGTGCGCGCCAGGTGCTCGATCTGCGCCAGCTCGCCGGAGCCGTCGAGCCGGGCGAGTTCGGCCATCACGCGGCAGGCGTAGTCGACTTTGACGGAGATCTTCATGGAGAGGGCTGGAGCGGGTTAGGGGTGATCCAGCTTCAGATCGCGTAGTCGGTGATCTCGGGCTTCACGAGCTCGGTGGGGGCGAGCAGCATGCCGGCGGCGACGGTGGCGTTGGTACCCTGCTCGATCAGGATGAAGGAGCCGGTGAGGCGGTTGGTCGCGTAGCCGTCGTAGTAGAGCGGTTTGGCGGTGCGCAGGCGGATCTCGCCGAGGTCATTGACGGCGAGGTCGGCGGGGGCGGGCTGGGCCTCGAGCGTGGCCATGTCGAGGCGGCTTTCGATTTCGGTGACAATCGCCTGGACGGTGCTCGTGGTGTGCTTGAGGAAGAATTTCTTGCCGCGCTGCAGGGCACGCGGGTGCATCCAGCAGACCTTGGCGTGCAACTCGGTGGCGCCGCCGGGGAGGGCGTCGACGCCGACCAGCATGCTGCCGCGGCTGACGTCCACATCGTGCTCAAGCACGACCGAGACGGATTGCGGGCAGAAGGCCTCGGGGACGGCGCCGTCGTAGGTGTGGATTTCCTTCACCGTCGTGACCACGCCGCCGGGGAGGGCCATGACCTTCTGACCAACCTTGACGATGCCGCCGGCAATCTGGCCGCTGAAGCCCCGGAAGTCGTGGAGGGTTTTGTCGGTGGGGTTGTTCGGGCGGTTGACCCACTGGACGGGGAGGCGGAAGGCGCCGAGGTTCCAGTCGCTGGCGATGTGGACGGTCTCGAGGTGGCCGAGGAGGGTTGGGCCCACGTACCAGGGCGTATGGGGGGACGGCTCGACGACGTTGTCGCCGTTGAGTGCGCTCAACGGGATGAACTTCACGTCCTTGATGTCGAGGCGCGGGAGGAATTCCTCAAACTGTGCACGGATCTCGTTGAAGCGGGCTTCGCTCCAGTCGACGAGGTCCATCTTGTTGACAGCGACGACGAGGTGCGGGATGCGCAGAAGTGACGCGATGGCGGTGTGGCGGCGGCTTTGCTCGATCACGCCGAGACGGGCGTCGACGAGGACGATGGACAGGTTGGCCGTCGAGGCGCCCGTGACCATGTTGCGGGTGTATTGGACGTGGCCCGGGGTGTCGGCGATGATGAACTTGCGGCGCGGGGTCGCGAAGTATCGGTAGGCGACGTCGATCGTGATGCCCTGCTCGCGTTCGGCGCGGAGGCCGTCGGTGAGGTTGGCGAGGTTGATCTGGCCGCCGCCGGTGATGTCGGCGGAGCGCTCGAGGGCCTCGATCTGGTCCTCCATGAGCGACTTCGAGTCGTAGAGGAGGCGGCCGATGAGCGTGGACTTGCCGTCATCGACGGAGCCGCAGGTGTTGAGGCGGAGGATGTCGACGACGGGCACGGGCGCGCGGGGGGTGGAAAGGGAGGAGGAGGCGACCACGGACATGAAAGGTTGGGAGTTGGCTGGGTTCTAGAAGTAGCCCGCTTTCTTGCGGTCTTCCATGGCGGCCTCAGAGGCCTTGTCGTCGGCGCGGGAGCCGCGCTCGGTGACGCGGGCGGCGGCGACCTCGCCGATGATGTCGTCGACGGTGCTCGCCGGGCTTTCGACCATGCCGGTGCTGATCATGTCGGCGATGGTGCGGACGCGGCAGACCATGGTCTTGCGGGCCTCGGTCGGCTTGGGCCGGGCGCCGGCGTAGGGATCGGGCTTGGTCGCGTCGGTGTGCGGCGGGGGCACGGGCAGCCACTGGCCGCCGCGGCGGAAGCACTCGCGGGTGTGGCTGAAGTAGATGTTGGGGACCTCGAGCTTCTCCTTCTTGATGTATTCCCAGACGTCCATCTCGGTCCAGTTGCTCAGCGGGAAGACGCGCATGTTTTCGCCGGCGTTGAGGCGGGCGTTGTAGAGGTTCCAGATTTCGGGGCGCTGGTTCTTGGGGTCCCACTGGCCGAAGCTGTCGCGGAAGCTGAAGAAGCGTTCCTTGGCGCGGGCCTTTTCCTCGTCCCGGCGGGCGCCGCCGATGGCGCAGTCGAAGCGGAATTCCTCGATGGCGCCGAGGAGGACGGGGATCTGGAGCTTGTTGCGGCTGACCTCGCCGGGCGCCGGGGTGGCGGTGCCGTTGGCGATGGCCTGGTCCACGGTGCGGACGATGAGCTTGGCGCCGAGCTCCCGGGCGCGGCGGTCGCGAAACTCGATCAGCTCCGGGAATTCGTGGCCGGTTTCAACGTTGAGGAACGGCATCGGGAGATCCGACGGGCGGAAAGCCTTCTCCGCCAGGCGCAGGAGACAGATGGAGTCCTTGCCGCCGGAAAAGAGCAGCACCGGGCGCTCGAACTCCGAGGCGACCTCGCGCATGATGTGGATGGCCTCGGTCTCAAGGTGAGCGAGGTGATCGAGATGGTAGCTGCTCATGAGGCGGAGGCGGTCTGAGCGGCGTGTTTGCCCCAGGCGGCGTGGAGGCCGCACTCGCGTTTCTCGTCGGCCTTGGCCGGGTCGAAGTAGTCCCACTCGTTGGGCAATTTATATTCGGCGAGGTAGGCTTCCATCTGGGCGTCGGTGAAGGTGAAGACCGGGCTGACCTTCAGGGCGCCGAAGTTCGCGTCGAGGGAGACGATGTCGAGGCCGGCGCGGTTCGGGTTTTGCACCTTGCGCAGGGCGGTGATCCAGACGGTCGGGGCAAGTTCCTTCATGCCGCGCTGGAAGGGCTCCAGCTTCATGATGCCGCTGAACTGCTTCAGGCCGGCCTCATCGTCGAGCGAAGGGATGGGGCCGTGCACGGCGTCGCGGTGCGCAGGCGTCATCCGCGGGAGGAAGGGCTTGAGGTTGAGCTTCAGCTGCGCGCGGAGCTGCTCGGCGTGTTTATAGGTCGCCGGGCGGTTGTAGCCGTGGTCGACCCAGAGCACGGGGATGTCGGCCTGCGCCTGCGTGGCGAGGTGGAGGACGACGGCCTCGTAGGGGCGGAAGTTGGTCGAGACGATCGCGCGACCGGCGGCTTGGGCGATGGCCCAGCGGACGACCTCGAGCGGGGACTTGGTGGCGAGCTCGGCGTTGAGTTGCGTGAGTTGATCGGGCGTGAAGGACATGGAAGAGGGGAAAAGGGAGGGAGGAAGAGCCGGCTTGCCGGCGACCGGTGAGGGATCGCCTTCAGGGAAGCTCCGCCGCGGGGATCACGTTGCGGCCGGAGCGGCGGTTTGGGCGGCGGCCGCGGCGCGGGCGGCCTCGGGCAGGAGGATGCGGGTGGAGAAGTCGCCGAAGCGTTCGCCGGTGAGGCGTTCGTTCTTCCAGCGGGTGAGGAGCGGGCGCAGCTCGGCCTCGAGCTCGGCTTCCTTGATGACTTCCTTGTAGACCTGGTTGAGGCGGGTGCCGGAGCCGTTGCCGCCGAGCCAGAGCTGGTACTTGCCGGGGGCCTTGCCGACGAAGCCGAGCTCGGCCATGTAGGGGCGGGCGCAGCCGTTGGGGCAGCCGGTGGAGCGGATGATGATCTCCTCGCCGGCGAGCCCGAGCTCGGCGGCGACTTTCTCGATGCGGTTGATCAGGCCGGGCAGGGCGCGTTCGGACTCGGCGAGGCCGAGGCCGCAGGTGGGCAGCGACGGGCAGGCCATCGAGGCCGCGTGGAGGATGGACGTCTGGTTCTCCGTCTTCACGCCGTGCGTGGCGAGGAGGGCGGTGATGCCGGCCTGGTCGGCGGGCGGGACGTTGGCGAGGATGACGTTCTGGTTGGCGCTGATCCGGAACTCAATGTGCGGGAATTTCTCCGCAACGGCGCGCAGGGCGGACTTCATCGCGTGGCCGGGGACGTCCTTGATGCGGCCGGTCTGGACGAAAAGCGTGAGGAACTGCGAACCGTCGACGGCGCGGTGCCAGCCGAGGAGGTCGCCGGTGGAGGTGAACTCGAAGCGGCGCACGCCGGCGAGGGCGTTGCCGGTGCGGCGGTTGAGCTCGGCGGTCAGCCACGCGACGCCGCGCTCGGCGACGACGTACTTGAGGCGGGCATGCTTGCGGTTGGTGCGGTCACCGAAGTCGCGGTGGATGGTGAGGACGGCGCGGGCGACCTCCACGACCTTGTCCCGCGGGATGAAGCCGATCACGTCGGCGAGGCGGGTGTAGGTCTGGTCGTTGCCGTGGCTGCGGCCGAGGCCTCCGCCGACCGCGAGGTTGTAGCCGAGGAGCCGGTCGCCCTCGACGACGGCGATGAAGCCGAGGTCGTTGGTGTAGACGTCCATGTCGTTGACCGGCGGGATGACGAAGGAGGTCTTGAACTTGCGGGGCAGGTAGGTCTGGCCGTAGAGCGGATCGGTGAACGCGGTGTTCTCCGGGGCGTCGAGGTTGAGCTGGACGTTGTCGACCCAGATGGAGTGGTAGGCGGGGGTTTTCGGGGCGAGGGCCTCGGTGACGAGGTAGGCGTCCTCGATGACCTGGGCGCGGGCCTGGGTGTAGGCGGGCGTGGGCGAGGCGGTGATGTTGCGGTTGACGTCGCCGCAGGCCGCGAGGGTGGAGAGGAGGGAGTCGTTGATCCGCTTGATGAGCGGACCGAGGCCGTTCTTCACCACGCCGTGGAACTGGATGCTTTGGCGGGTGGTGAGGCGGAGGGTGTTGTTGCCGTACTGGGTGGCGAGGTCGTCGAAGACCTGCCACTGGGCGGAGGTCATGATGCCGCCGGGGATGCGGCCGCGGATCATGACGAGCCACTTCTTGCCGGTCTTGCGGAGGTCGCGGTCGTCCTGTTGGTAGATGCCGTGAAACTTGATGAACTGCTCATCATCCTCGGAGAACTTCTCGAGGGCCGGGTCGTTGATCGTGGCGGCGATATTGCCGGCCAGTGTGGGAATGCGCTGCTTGAGGAGCTCGTTCTTGGCGAGGGGGGCGGTGGTGGTTTCGGACATGACTAAGAGAACGCTTGCCACTATACCGAAAAGATAAAGAATAAAAGAGGTCATACTTACTAAAGAAGTCATGTTAACAACACAAGATGCTGCCAAAAAAGGATTTGTCTGGCTCGTTGGAGCCGGTCCTGGGGCGGCTGACTTGATCACTTTGCGGGGTTTGAAGCTGCTGCAAGGCGCCGAGGCCGTGGTCTATGACGAGTTGGCCAACGGGGATTTGCTGCAGAACTGCCCGGCCGGCTGCGAGCTGCACGCGGTCGGAAAGCGGGCGGGAAAGCACAGCGCCACGCAGGGCGAGATCAACGCCCTGCTGGTCAGCTTGGGGTCCGCCGGGAAGAAAGTGGTGCGCCTCAAGGGTGGCGATCCGCTGGTGTTTGGCCGGGCCGGCGAAGAGATCGAGGCGCTGCGGGCCGCCGGTCTGAGCTTTGAGATCGTGCCGGGTGTGACGGCGGCGACGGCTTCGGCGGCGGCGCTGGGGCTGCCGCTGACGCATCGCGATTTTTCCTCGGCCGTGGTCTTCGTGACCGGACACCAGTGCGCCGCCAACACGGATGCGCTCGATTGGGGCGCGTTGGCCCGGCTGCGGGCGACGCTTTGTTTCTACATGGGGGTGCGACGCCTGCCGGAGATCGCGCACAACCTGCTCCACCACGGAATGGCCGCGGCCATGCCGCTGGCGCTCATCAGCGAGGCCACGCGGTCGACCCAAAAAATCACGATCACCACGCTCGGGGAGGCGGAGCGGATGGCGCCGGAGGAAATCGTGCAGCCCGCGCTCGTCGTGATCGGCGAGGTGGTACGGCTGGCGGATTTTGCGGACCGGGTGCCGGGGATGGTGGCAAAAGCCGCGGGCTGAATCCAACCGACGGCGAGGTCGCCGTCGCTCCAAAGAGGAAATGGAGCGTGGGCGACCCCGCCCGCGGGGATTATCGCGCCGCTGCCCGCCAGCGGTCGGCGAGGATGTCGAGCAGCAGCGGGTGTTCCGCGACCAAGGCGGTCATCGTCGTGTGCAGGGCGCCACCGCTGGCGGTCTCGGCCTCGCGGCAGATCTCCGCGACATCGCCGGTCGGGCCGGCATGGCGGCCGGGCAGGAGGAACTGCATCGCGATGGTTACATCGCCGGCGTGCCAACCGGGTTGACGCAGCAGGCGAGCCAGCAAGGGCTCACAGAAATCATAGGCCGAGCCCTCCCGGCGTTCCATGCTGCAGGGGGCGACGGTGTAGGCGGGGCCGA
This sequence comes from Lacunisphaera limnophila, assembly GCF_001746835.1. Classification (NCBI taxonomy): domain Bacteria; kingdom Pseudomonadati; phylum Verrucomicrobiota; class Opitutia; order Opitutales; family Opitutaceae; genus Lacunisphaera; species Lacunisphaera limnophila. The sequence goes on from NZ_CP016094.1 coordinate 1,438,175, forward strand.
GTTGCCCCGCCAGCTGGCAGGCGAGTTCGTTGCGGACCTCCGTGACGGCTCGGGCGGGGCTGCCGTGGTCGACGAGGGCGACGCGGCGGGAGGGGAGGGCGCGGACCTGGTCGGCGAGGATGCGGGCGAGGCGGTCGTCCTCGGCGGCGAAGAGAGGGGCGGCCACCGTCACGTTCAGGGCGGGGTATTTCGTGCGCAGGTGGGCCAGGCGCTTGGGCAGGTAGTCGGTCAGGGCGCCGCTCGGGCCGAAGAACAGGGGGACAAGCACGAATTCATGCTGGCCGGCGGCGAGCCGGCGCTCGAGGGCGGGCTCGAAGATCTCCGCCGGGGTGCCGTCGAGTTTCTCCGCGGGGACCGCGCTGGAGTGGAGCAGTGAGATGGGTTCGACGGGCTGCCCGATGCACGCGGCGAGGGCCGCTGCCAACCGGCGCAGGCCGAGCGTGGCGGCCGGCTCGAGCGAGCCGTTGTCCATGAGGATCGTGAGTGAGGCGGGCATGGGTTCTGGCTGACGCTTAACCAGTGGCGTCACATGTCAAATTGTAGGGCGGGGACTCCGATCCCCGCCGGCCTGCGTAGGCGTCAACACGGTCGAGGCGGGGTGCGGAGACCCCGCCCTACAGGGAGAATCACTCCAAACCCGCGACATTCACGTCGTTGTCGTGCTCGATGGTGAACTTCACCGTGAGCTCGCGCTTCTCGCCGGGCTTGAGGTCGAGGGTCCACTTGAGCGTGCCCTCGTCGGTGGGCTTCACTTCCTTGGCGTCGGGGGAGAGGAGCTTCACCACGATCTTCTCGTTGCGGGAGAGCGGCACTTGATCGGCGACGATCACGCGCTCGCTGGTCTTCTTGTTGTTCTGGACGGTGATCAGGTATTCGTAGGTGATCCGCTTGCCCGAGTTGGTCAGGCCGGTGTCCTCGGTGAACTTGGTCACGCGCTTGTGCTTGATGGCGATGCCGTCGTCCACGCCGAGGGCGAGGTCGAATTTCTCGCCGCTCATGACGGTGCGCAGGGCGCTGGTGGCGACGAAGGTGCCGTCGAGGAAGACGTTCATCGCGCCGGCGAGCAGCGGGAACTCGGAGCTGTTGACTACCTTCGAGGTGAGGAAGGCCGCGGCCTGGCGCTTCGGCACGGTGAGGTACTCGGGCACGGCCTTGAGGCTCGCCGTCGTGACCGGGACTTTCTGGGGCGAGTTGTCGCTGGGGATGCTGGTGCTGACGGCGATCTTGAACGAGGCACTGGTGGCGCCGGCCTCGAGGGTGGCGGTGGCGAAGGCGGCATCCTGCATCTCCTCGGCCATGCCCCCGGCGTTGCTGGTGAGGGTTTGCATGTTCACCGCCGATGGCGCGCTGGCCATTTTGGCCATCCGCTGTTCGTCACGGCGGGAGCGCTCGGCCTGCTCGCGCAGGGCGATGGGATTGTAGATATCCAGCTGCCATACGTTCAGTACGGGGGCGGCGCCGCCGAGAGACGGGCGGGCGGTGGAGAGGGTGAGGGCGACATCCTGCCAGTCTTCGCCGGTGCTTTGGCGGACAAGGCCGAAGTAGTCGAGCTGCACGAGGCGTTCGCTGCTGGCGACGCGCGCGTCGTAGCCCGGCACCCAGGAGGCACCGGGGACGGTGTAGGCGAGCGAGACATCAAGCGAGCCGGCCTGGGCGGCGGCGACGCGGACGGTCACCGTCTTGAAGGCCCGGCCGCCGGCGCCGCGCAGCTCGTTGAGCTGGTTTTGCACGGTGTTGGTCCGGTTCTGCAGCTCCTCGCGCTGTTCATCGAGGGTGGCGCGGTCGGTGGTGATCTTGGCTTTCTGTTCGGAGAGGTAGGCGAGGGCGGTGGTGAACTGGTTGAGTTCGGGCCGGGGCACATCCTTGGTCGGTGGGGCGAAGAGGGCGGTCTCCATGCGGTCGAGCGAGGCGGCGGAGGCGTTGAGGAGATTGTGGCGGTCGTCGAGGCCGCGCATTTGTTTGCCGAGGCTGCGGAGCTGGTCCTCGAGTTCCTTCACGCGGGCGTCGGGCGTGTAGTCGACGTAGGTCTGGCGCGTGCTGACATCGAGGATGGTGGCCTGGGCGGTACCCGTGCCGCTGACCTGCAGCGACTGCTCGTTGAGGGCCTGGGGCAGGTTGGAGAAGACGAGCTCGACGGTGCCGGGGGTGAGCTGGGCCGTGGCGGTGCGGGTGACGACGGCGCGATCCTGGTAGACGGTGACGGCGGAGATGCGGGAGTCGACGGCGCGGCCGGTCTCGGGGCTGGCCGGCGCGGCGGACAAGCGGAGGCCGGAGGAAAGAAGACAGAGAGACAGAAGCAGACGGGAGGTTTTCATGAAGGGAGAGATAAGACGGTGAGGGGGAGACGCGTCGTGGAACCTTTCCTTAGGCGGATCGGTCGTGAAAAAACAATTACTCCCAATCGTCCGTGCGGAAGGGAACGGCGGGCAGACCGGCGGCGTTGTACAGGGACACGGTCGGGGTGTTGGTGAAGGCGTGGCGCACGGCCACCGGCTCGGGGACCGCGGGTGAGCTCACGAGCACGGAGGTGCCCTCGATTGTCACGGTGGCCGGGTGGAACACGCGGTCGGCGCCGGCGATCGTGAAGCCGGTGATCGCGGGGGTCCGGCTGTTCAGGCCGGTGGCGTCGGTGAAGCGTACGCGGAGGGCGGCGCCCTCGCGGGTGACGGCCTGCGGGGCCGGGCCCGAGTCGACGACGTCGCGCACGCCGTGGATGCGCGCGAGGGCGAGGCGGGCGAGGCGGTCGCCGACCGGGACCTTGTCCTGCGGGTGCAGATCGAGGGGCTCCGTGCCGTCGATGATCACAGCCAGGCCGGCGGCAGGCGTGCGGTGCACGGCGAGTTCCTGCGCCTCGCGCAGGTAGGCCCAGCCCGTGCCGGTTTCCTTGTCCCAGCCCTCGAAGTTGGGCAGTTGCACGACGAGGAACGGGAAATCGCCCTGCGGCCAGGCTGCGCGCCACGCACCGATCATCGCGGGCAGCAAGTCCGCGTAGTCGCGGTGGCGGCCGACGTTGGACTCGCCCTGGTACCAGAGGGCGCCGCGGAGGGCGTAGGGAGCGAACGGGGCGATCATGCCGTTGAAGAGCCGGGCGGGGGCGAAGCCGGAGCCGGGGCCCATGGGCGGGCGCGGCCACGCCATCGTGACGGGTGTGCCTTTGATCCGGTAATCCTCCTGCGCCTGCTGCCACGCGGCGTCGAGAGCGGGCTGAACCGCGTAACGCTCGGGCCACACGGCCAGCGACTCCTGCCATTGCTTGTTCAGGGCCGGCCAGCCGCGCGTGGTACGCAGGACCGGCTCGGGGATCCAGGACTCGATGGCCGTGCCGCCCCAAGAGGCGTTGATCAGGCCGACGGGCACCTGGAGTTTTTCGGCCAGCTGTTGCGCAAAGTAGTACCCCACCGCGGTGAAGGCGCCGAGCGTATCGGGTCCGGCGACCTGCCAACCGCTATGGTTCACGCGGGACACGGGCAGATCGGCGCCGACGTGGTCCACGCGAAGGTGGCGGAGCAGCGGGTTGGCGGGTTTGTTCTGCTCGACCGCAAAAAGCTTCGGTGAGCTGTGCATGCCCCACTCCATGTTGGACTGGCCCGAAGCGAGCCAGACCTCGCCCACCACCACGTCGCGCAGGGTGATGTGGGTGTGGCCGCGGGTCACCACGAGGTCGGCGCCGGTGGCGTTGGCCGGCATCGCGGCAAGGTCGGCGCGCCACAGACCGCTGGCGTTGACCTGGGTGCGCACGGTCTGGCCGGCAAAGGTGATGGTCACGGTGGCGCCGGGCTGGTCGTCCCAACCCCAGACCGGGACGGCGACCTCGCGCTGGAGCACGGCGTGGTCGGTGAAGGGCGGGGCAATTTCAAGGGCGGCGGCGAGGCCGGGCAGAAGGGCGAGGACGGAAAACAGCGGGGGGAGCAACCGGAGCGGGCGGGACGGTTTCATGGGGTGCACCAGCCAAGCCGGAGGTCGCGGGACTCGCAATAGGCATTTGCCACCGCGCGCGCCCGGTGTTTCCTCGGGGGACCATGCTTTACCACTGTGTTTACTTCTGGCTGAAACCCGAGCTCACCGCGGAGCAGCGCGCGGAATTCCGCCGCGGCGTCGAGACCCTCAAGGGGATCAAGAGCGCCGCTCAGGTGGCGGTCGGGGTGCCCGCCAAGACCACGCCGCGGCCGGTGATCGACGCGAGCTACGACGTGGCACTCGTCGTGGTGTGCGCAGATGTCGCCGCCGAGGCCGCCTACCAGGTGGATCCGCTGCACCTCGCCTTCGTGGCGAATTTCAAGACCTATTGGACGCGGGTGCAGATCTACGATTCGGAATAAGGCCTCCGGTTGAACCACGAAGTCCCGAAGAGACAAAGCAGACCCCCAGCCCCGGGCCCTGAGGTTCGGATTGAATAGCAGGAAAACCCAACCCACATGCCCGCCCTCACCACCCAGGTCGTGATCGTCACCGGCGCCTCTTCCGGCATCGGCGAGGCCACGGTGCGGCGGCTGGTGCGCGGCGGCGCGCGGGTGGTTATCACGGCGCGGCGGCAGGACCGGTTGGAGGCGCTGGCGCGCGAGGTGGACCAGACGGGCATCTCGGTGCTGGCCGTGGCGGGTGACATCACCAGCGACGCCGATCGGCAAAAAATCCTGGCGGCCGCGCTGGCCAAGTTCGGCCGGGTGGACGCGCTGGTGAACAACGCCGGCTACGGCACGCGCGGCCCGGTCGAGATTGTCCCGGTCGACCTGATCCGACAAAACTACGAGACCAACCTCTTTGCGCTGATCGCGCTCACGCAGCTCGTGCTGCCGGGCATGCGGGAGCGCGGCACGGGTTGCATCGTGAACATCGGCTCCGTGGCCGGCCGGATCGCGCGGCCGCTCTCGAGCGTCTACGACTCGACCAAGCACGCCCTCGAGGCGATCACCGACGGACTGCGCGGCGAACTGCAACCCTTCGGCGTGCGCGTGAGCCTCATCCGGCCGGGCTTCATCCTCACGGAGTTCATCGAGGCGGCGAACGCCGTGTCGGCCGAGGTGATCGCGCAGGCCGGACCGTACGCGCCGTATTACCGCGGCTACCACGAGGGCACGACCAAGCTCCGCGCCTTCGCCGGCACGCCCGACGACATCGCGCGGCTGGTGGAAAAGGCGCTGGTGAGCGACAACCCCGCGCCGCGCTACAACGGACCTTTCCACGCGAAGGTTTTCCTGTTCCTCCGCTGGCTGCTGCCGAGGCGAGTCATTGGCTGGATGACGCGGCTGAAGACTTGAGCGGTTGGCCACCAAAAACACGGGAAAGGCAAAAAGAGCATGAAGCTGCCGCGGCCGGCGGTTCTCCCAGGGTTCGATTTTATGATTCTCGTGTTTTTTTGGGCCAAACCCTGCGTGAATCTGTCGGAAGCTCTCGGACGTAGTCCAAAACGATGAATGTTTCCTCTGCCCGTGGCTCCTGGTTCGTGCTGGCCGGTTTTATCACCGCCGCTTTCGTGGCGGGAGCCATCGGCTCGGCGGCGACGTTCGAAAACGTCCGCACGTGGTATCCGACCCTCACGAAGCCGTCATGGAACCCGCCCGGCTGGATCTTCGGCCCGGTGTGGACGACGTTGTATGGGCTGATGGGCGTGGCGGTCTGGCGGGCGTGGCGCACCGGCCCGGCGGCGCGGCCGTTGGTGAGGCTCTATTTCGTGCAGCTGGTGTGCAACGCGCTCTGGTCGGTGCTGTTCTTCGGCCTCAAGCAACCGGCGTGGGCTCTGGTCGACATCCTTGCGCTGCTGGGGTGCCTCCTCTGGCTGCAACGCGGCTTCTGGCGGACGGACCGTCTGGCCGGCGCGCTCTGGGTACCTTATGTGCTGTGGGTGAGCTTCGCGACGGTGCTCAATGCGACAATCGTGCGGCTGAATTGACGGCCCGCAGGGACGCGGGCCCTCCCGTTGGAGGCAGGCGTGGGATTCGGGGCTGAGGGCGGATCAGTCCGGGATCACCGTGGTGGGTTTGGCTTCGTGGAGGAAAGCGTGCAGCTCGGCGGCGAATTTAGCGCCGAAGCCATCGAGTTCGGCGATCTGGTCGGCACTGGCGCTGCGGAGCCGGTCGATGGAGCCGAAGTGGGCGAGGAGCGCGGTTTTCCGCTTTTCGCCGAGGCCGGGGAAGTCGTCCAGGATGCTCTCCCGGATCTTCCGCGAGCGGAGGTCGGCGTTGTAGGTGTTGGCGAAACGGTGGGCCTCGTCGCGCAAGCGCTGGAGCAGGTTCAGGCCGGGGTGGCCGAGCGGAAGGTTGAGCGGGGCGCGCGCGTCGGGGAAGATGATCGTCTCGTGCTTTTTCGCGAGGCCGATGAGGGCCGGCGGCGGCGAGTCGAGCGCGACGAAGGCCTTGAGCGCGGCGGCAATCTGGCCGCGGCCGCCGTCGATCACGATGAGGTCGGGGAAAAGTTTTTGCTCAGCGAGCAGGCGCCGGTAGCGGCGGCCCACGACCTCCTCCATGGCGCGGAAGTCGTCGTTACCGATGAAGCTCTTGATCTGGAAGCGCCGGTAGTGGTCCTTGTCCGGTGAGCCGTCGGTGAAGTGCACCATGGACGCCACGACGAAGGTGCCGCTGATGTGCGAGATGTCGAAGCACTCCATGTGCACCGGCGGCGACTCCAGGCCGAGGGCCTCCTGCAGGGCGCGCAGGGCCTCGGCGTTGGGCTGCAGCTTCGTCAGGTCACGGGTGAACTTGCGCGTGCGGGCCAGCGTGCGCTCGAGCGCGAGCACCACGTCGCGCAACTCGGCGGCCTTCTCGAACTCCTGTTTATCGGACCGGGCCTGCATTTCGTCGCGCAGGGCCTTGAGCCATTCGCGCGACTTGCCGTCGAGGAAGGCGCAGGCCTGCGCCACGCGTTCCTGGTAATCCGCGGCGCTGACCTCGTTGGGCCAGGTGGTGAGCTCGGCGCGCACGTCGTCGTAAAGGCGCCAGCGGCCGTCGGGGAGCTTGACCGGGTGGGTGTCGCCGAGGAGCACGCCGAACTGTTTCCGCATGGAGGCGAGCGTGCGGCGCAGGAGCCCGGAGTGGGCGAAGGGCCCGAAGTAGCGCGAGCGGTCGTCCTTGCGGAAGCGGGTGAGGGTGAAGCGCGGCAGCTCGTCGGCGGGGTTGAGGCGGACGAGGAGGAAGCGCTTGTCGTCGGTGAAGTCGGTGTTGTATTTCGGCCGCCACTGCTTGATCAGCTTGCCCTCGAGCAGGAGGGCCTCGGGCTCGGACTTCACCTCGATGATCTCGAAGTCCTCGATCATCTCGATCAGGGTGCGGATCTTGGGCTGGTGGCGCAGGGCGCGGGTCCGCCCGGCCTGGAAGTAGGAGGAGACGCGCTTCTTCAGGCTCTTGGCCTTGCCCACGTAGATGATGCGACCGAGGCGGTCCTTCATCAGGTAGACGCCCGGGGACTCGGGCAGGGCGCGGACTTTCTCCTTGAGGTCGACGGACATCGCCGGAGAGGGAGCACGAAAGCGGGCAAAAGTCAGCTTCCGCTTGTTGGACGGGGGTATGCAGGCCGGGGCGCCCGCAGGCTGGCATTTTGCGGGAAAGGGGGTACGGTGCCCCAGTTAGTTCAGTAAATGGCACACATTCCGGCACACTCCGATCCCGCGCGCCAAGGCGCGCCGACAACTTCCTCACGCTACGAACTCCTCACCCTCGGTGACGAGCTGCTGCTTGGGTTGACGGCGAATGCCCACCTCACGTGGATCGGCGCCCAGTTGGGCCGGCGCGGCGTGCAGTTGCAGCGCAACGTGACGGTGACGGACGAGGCCGACGCCATCGCCGCGCAGTTTCGCGAGAGCTGGGCGCGGGCGGATGTCGTCATCACGACGGGTGGCCTGGGCCCGACCTGCGACGACCGCACGCGCGAGGTTCTCGCCGCGGTGCTGGGTCAGAAACTGGTATTCGACCCGCGGACGGAAGAGGCCATCCGGGCCCGCTTCGCGAAGTTCCAGCGCGTGCCGACGGCGAACAACCTGAAGCAGGCCTATCGTTTTGAGCGCGGCGAGGTGCTGCCCAATGCCAACGGCACGGCCCCCGGCCTCTGGGTCGAACAAGAGGGCAAGCTGCTCATCATGCTGCCGGGCCCCCCGAACGAATTGCAGCCGATGTTCACCGAGCAGGTCATCCCGCGCCTGGCGGCGCGGGGCAAACTCTCGGACCAGGAAGCCTACATCCAGATCCGCTCGATCGGCATCGGCGAGTCGGCGCTGGAAACGATGTTCGAGTGCACCTTCAGCCGCAGTCCGGGGCTGGGCATCGCCTTTTGCGCCCACCAGGGGCAGGTGGACTGCCGCATCAGCTCCCCCGACGGGCGGTATGGGATGGAAAAGCTCCGCGCGATCGCCAGCGAGTGCGCGGCGCTGCTCGGCGACAATCTCCTGTGTTTCGGCCATGACAGCATCGCGCAGGTGGTGGCGGACCAGCTCAAGCAGCAGGGCCGCACGCTCGCGGTGGCCGAGGCCAGCACGGGCGGCATGCTGGCCAACGCCTTCGCCGACCTCTGCGGCGCCTGCAAATTTTTCCAGGGCGGCATCGTCAGCACGAGCAATGAGGCCAAGATGCTCATGCTGGAGTGTCCGGAGTGCCTCCTGAAGCAGCATGGTGCGGTCAGCCCCGAGTGTGCCGTCGCGATGGCGAGCGGCGTGGCGGAGAAGCTGGGCGCCGACTACGGCCTGGCGATCACCGGTTTCTCCGGCCCCTGCACGGGCGGAGGCGAGAATCCCCTCGGCAGCATCTATATCGGCCTGCACAGCCCCCACGGTGACTGGGCCAAGCAGCTGACCTACCCCGGCCCGCGCGCCGCGGTGAAGCAGCGCGCGATCAACGACGCGATCGACTGGTTGCGGCGGGAGGTGCTGAAGGAAACGCACCGCATCGCCGCCCCGCAGGTGAACTGAGGGGGCCTGGTTGCAGGGCGGGAGCTCTACATCCCGCCCTTCAGTTGAAATGCCATAAAAATTCGGCGTGCGCTTTGGGAGGATTCGTGGGCAAATCACCGACCGATGCCTCCCGCCGCCACCAAAGCCTTCGTCTTCGTCTGCGGACCCGACGACTTCCTCGTCGGGCGCGTGGGCCGGGAGCGGTTCGACGCCCTGGTGGCCGAGGCGCAGGCCGACGATTTTTCCCGTGAGATCATCAACGGGTTTGCCGGCAACCTGGAGGAGGTGGAGACCGCGGTGAACCGCTTTCGCGATGCCGTGCAGACCGTGCCGATGTTCGGCGGCAAGCGCGTGGTGTGGCTCAAGGACGTGAGTTTCCTCGCGGACAACGTGACCGGCCGGGCCGAGGGCACGCTCAAGCAGGTCGAGGCACTGCAGGAGATCCTGGCCAAGGTGAATCCGGATGAGGTCTCCGTGGTGGTGACCGCGGCACCGGTGGACCGCCGCCGCAGTTTTCCGAAGTGGTGCGAGGCGAACGGCGATTTCACGCTGGCGGGCGGCGACGGGGACAATGCCGTCGAGGCCCTGGCGGGCGTGGCCCTGGCGGAGGCGCGCGCGTTTGGCGTCACGTTCGGCGAGGGGGCCGTGGAGGTGCTGCTCACCAAGGTCGGCGCCAACACGCGGCTCATCACGGAAGAGGTGCGCAAGCTGGCGACCTACGTGGGGCAGGAGGGCGGGGTGATCGAGGCGGCGCAGGTGATCGAGCTCACGCCCAACATGGCGGAGGGTGATTTCTTCGAGTCGGCCGAGCGGTTCTTTGCCGGCGACCTGCACGGCACCCTGCGCGCGCTGACGCAGCATTTCTTCACCGGCGGCGACGCCCGCCCCGTGCTCTCGTCGCTGCAGAACCGCAACCGCATCCTGATCCAGGCGCGCGTGCTGATCGATGCCGGCGACCTGCGCGCGCCCGGTCCCTACGGTTTCGACAAGGCGGCCTGGGCGCGCGCGCAGGGCGCCTACGCGAAGCACTTCGGCGGGGACGCCGAGAAAAGTGGCTACAACCTCTTCACGCAGAACCAGTGGTATGTCGGCAAGCTGGTCGGCACGGGCCGGTTGCCGCCGCTGCGCCGGCTGATCGACAACCAGCAGGAGTTCATCGCGGCGTTCGAGGAAATCATCCGCCGGCCCAATGATCAGGAAACCGTCCTGCGCGAGATGGCGGTGCGGTGTTTGACGTAAGGGTCGCGGTTGATGGGCGCACAGGGTATCACGGGCGCGGCCCAGCGGGAGCTGGGCCCTCCCACAAGGCAGGGGATCCCGCGGCCTACCTGACACGGTTTGCCATTGGCAAGGGGGCGGGCGGGGGCTAACGCTTTCCGGTCTTGAACCACCCGACGTCCACCCCCGCCACCGATCCCATTCCCAACGTGCTCGCCGAGCGTTATGCCTCGCGCGCGATGCAGGAGATCTGGTCGGCGCACGGACGCATCCTGCTGGAACGGGACTTCTGGATCGCGGTGATGAAGGCGCAGCGCGACCTCGGGGTCGCCATCCCGGCCGAGGCGATCAAGGATTACGAGCGCGTGCGCGATGACGTCAGCCTCGAACGCATCAAGGAGCGCGAGCGGGTCACCCTCCACGACGTGAAGGCCCGCCTGGAGGAGTTTTCCGACCTGGCCAGCCGCCAGTTCATCCACCTCGGGCTGACCAGCCGCGACCTCACGGAGAACGTCGAGCAGCTGCAGGTCGCCCGCGCACTGAAGCTCGTGCAGTTCAAGGCCGTGGCCGCGCTCCATCTCCTCGCCCAGCGCGCCGCCGAATACCGCGACGTCATGCTCACCGGCCGGACGCACAACGTGCCCGCGCAGCCGACCACGCTGGGCAAGCGCCTCGCCATGTTTGGCCAGGAGCTGCAGCTGGCCCACGACCGGCTCGATAACCTCATCGCCCGCTACCCGGTGCGCGGCCTCAAGGGCGCGGTCGGCACGCAGCTGGACCAGCTCACGCTGCTCGGGGGGGACACCGACAAGGTGGACCAGCTCGAGGGCCGCATCATCAAGCACCTCGGTTTCAAGGCGGCCTTCGGCGCCGTGGGCCAGGTCTACCCGCGCTCGCTCGATTTCGACACGGTGAGCGCGCTGCACCAGGTGGGGGCCGCGGCCGCCAGCTGCGCGACCACGCTTCGCCTCATGGCCGGGGCGGGCCTGCTGACTGAGGGTTTCCAGGAAGGGCAGGTGGGCTCGTCCGCGATGCCGCACAAGGTCAACGCCCGCAACTGCGAGCGCGTCTGCGGCTTTTCGACCATCCTCTCCGGTTATGTCACGATGACGGCGGCCCTCGCCGGCCACCAGTGGAACGAGGGTGATGTGTCGTGCTCGGTGGTGCGCCGCGTGGCGCTGCCCGATGCCTTCTACGCGATCGACGGCCTGTTCGAGACCTTCCTCACCGTGCTGCGCCAGCTGGAGGCGTTCCCCGCCGCCATCGCGGCCGAGAACCAGCGCAACCTGCCCTTCCTCGCCACGACCACGATCCTGATGGAGGCCGTAAAGAACGGCGCCGGTCGCGAGACCGCCCACGAGGCGATCAAGGAACATGCGCTGGCGGCCGCCAAGGCCCTGCGTTTGGGCGGAGACGCCGATCTGCTGGCCCGCTTGGCCGGCGACAAGCGCGTCGGCCTGGGCAAGAAAAAGCTCACGGAGGTCCTGCGCCAGAACGAGCGTTTTGTCGGCGCGGCCCCGCACCAGGTGGATGCCTTTGTGGCCGCGGTCGCCCCGCTGGTGAAAAAGCACAAGGGCGCCGCCGAGTACCGGCCGGGCAAGCTGCTCTGACGTCATTTTGTAGGGCGGGGTCGCGGACCCCGCCTTGCGTTCGAACATGATAGAGCGGGAGAGGCGGGGTTGCTCCGCCCTCTCCGCCAAGCCTCCGTCGGCGCCCCGCCCTACAGTCGAGCCGTTGCGCTCGGGTCGCCCTAAATCCCCCCGGCCGGGAGATTTGGTTTGCCAGTCCCCGGGGCGGGGCCTTTTTTGACCCTTCGCGTTCATTTAGATACCAGCTTTAACCACACCCACACCATGGCAGAAGAACTCCAAGGCAACTGTCTCATCGGCCAGACCGGCGGCCCGACCGCCGTCATCAACGCCAGCGTCGCCGGCGTTGTCGCCGAAGCCCTCAATCATTCGTGCATTGAGGAAGTCTACGGCGCGCTCAACGGCGTGCACGGCCTCCTGAACGAGGACCTCGTGGACCTCGCCTCCGAGTCGCAGCAGGCGATCCGCGGCCTCCGCTATACGCCCGGCGCCGCCCTGGGCTCCTGCCGCACCAAGCTCAAGAAGCCGGCCGATTTCGACCGCGTGCTCGAGGTCTTCAAGGCCCACAACATCCGTTACTATTTCCACATCGGCGACGGCGACTCCCAGGAGACCGCGGTCAAGCTCGGCGAGACCGCCGCGGCCGCCGGCTACGAGCTCCGCGTCATCGGCATCCCGAAGACGATCGAGAACGACATTTCCGCCACGGACCACTGCCCCGGCTACGGCAGCGCCGTGAAGTTCATCGCCGCCAGCGTCAAGGAGCTCGCGCTCGACGCCGAGGCGATCGGCCAGGGCGACCTCGTGACGCTCGTCGAGGTCATGGGCCGCAACACCGGCTGGCTCGCCGCCGGCGCCTCGCTGGCCAAGCGCCGCGACCACCCGAACGATCCCCCGCACCTCGTCTATCTCCCGGAAGTCCCCTTCAGCAACGAGAAGTTCGTCGAGGATGTCCGCCGCGTGCTCAAGCGCGAGAAACACTGCGTGGTCGTCGTGGGCGAGGGCCTCGTGGACAAGGACGGCAACTACGTTTCCGTCGAGACCAGCGCGTCCGATCCGGCGGGCCATGCCCAGCTCGGCGGCGTGGGTGAGGCGCTCAAGGATCTCGTGGAGTCCCAGGTCGGCGCGAAGGCCCGCGTGGCCCGCTTCGGCGTCGCCCAGCGCGCCGCCGCCCACCTGGCGTCCAAGACCGACGCCGACGAGGCGTTCCTCGCCGGCCAGGCCGCCGTCAAGGCGGCGGTCAACGGCGAGACCGGCAAGCTCGTCACGCTCGTGCGTGGTGACGGCGATGTCTACACCTGCGAGACCGGCCTGAGCGCCCTCAGCGATGTGGTCGGCAACCTCAAGAAGCTCCCGAAGGAGTGGGTCAATGAGGACGGTGTCAGCCTGAACTTCCAGTTCTTCCGCTACGCCACCCCGCTCATCCAGGGCGAGGTCGCGGTGCCGTTCGACAACGGCCTGCCGGCCTACGCCAAGCTCACCCGCGAGAGTGTCGACAAGACGCTCCCGGGCTACGAGGGCTGAGCGCCGCAACCCGATTGATTTCCGAGAGCCGGTCCGCGAGGGCCGGCTCTTTTTTTGTCAGGGCCGCGAAAATCACATGGCGGGGTCGCCGTCGCGCCCAGGAATGATGGAGCGCGGGCGAACTCGCCCTCGGTCGGGTTGACCCTTGCCCCAAAAAACCCTCGCGTGACCCGCGCTGGCGTCGATGATGGGCGTACCCGCCATGGACAGCAGCCCCATCCCGGTCCTGATTGTGGACGACGACCCGACGACCACGGCGGTGCTCCGGGGTTTGGTGCGTAACCTGGGCGGGGGCCTGACCTGCGAGGCAACCTGCGTGGCCACCGGGGCCGCGGCGCGCGTGGAATTTAAGCGCGGCGGCCATGCGCTCGTGCTGCTCGATTATCTGCTGCCGGATGAGGACGGGCTCACGCTGCTCGCGGCCGTGCACGCGCTGCCCGAGGACCGGCGCCCGGTCGTGATCATGCTGACCGGGGCGGGGAGCGAGCAGGTGGCGGTCGAGGCGATGAAGCTCGGCGCGAAGGATTACCTGGTGAAGACGGCGCTCAACCTGCCCACGCTGCGCCGGGCTATTCTCGGGGCGCTCGAGCGCCGGCGGCTCGAGGAGCAGCTGGCCGAGTCCACCGCGTTGCTGCGCCGCCAGCACGCCCAGTTGGAGGCGGATCTCACCATGGCGCGCGAGGTGCAGCAGGCGCTGCTGCCCCAGGGTTACCCGGTGTTCCCGGCTGACGCGGCCCCCGCGGACAGCCGGCTGCGGTTCTGCCACCACTGGATTCCCAGCCACCAGGTGGCGGGGGATTTTTTCACCGTGTTTCCGGTGTCGGCCACCGCGGCCGGCGTGTTCCAGTGCGATGTGATGGGGCACGGCGTGCGCGCCGCGCTGATCACGGCGTTGTTGCGCGGGTTGATCCGCGAGCAGCAGGCGCTCGCGGGCGACCCGGGCGCCTTCCTCGGCGCGCTGAACGCCCAGCTCCACGCGTTGCTCGCGCGTGTCGGCGACCTCGTCTTTGTGACCGCGGTGTATCTGGTGGCCGACGCTGCGGCCGGCGAGGTGCGCCTGGCCAACGCGGGGCATCCCACGCCGTTGCACCTGGAACGCGGGGCCGGCCGGGTGACCCCGTGCACGCTGCCCGACGGGCCCGGCCCGGCGCTCGGGCTCATGCCGGAATTTGTCTACGCCACCGCGCGGCGTCCGCTGGCGCCCGGCGACGCCGTGTTGCTGTTCACGGACGGGATCTATGAGGTGGAAGGGGGGGATGGTGAGCAGTTCGGCCAGGACCGGCTGCGCGAGGCCGTGGCCGCCCGGCTGGCCCAGCGCTCCGGCGAAGTCCTCGACGGGCTGCTGGCCGAGGTGCAGGCGTGGCGTCCTCCCGGCATCGGCGGTTTGCCCGACGACGTTTGCCTCGTGGCGGTGGATTGCGCGCCGGTCGGCTGAGCGGCGGCAATCCCGGTCTTGTGTTGCCGCGCGCGGTCGTTTTCTGTCGCGGGCCTGTTTCCTTTCCTGCCACCGTCCACCCACCCATGACCCTCCACTCCCCCGTCATCCGCGCCACGCTCGCCGTCCTTGTTCTCTCCCTCACCGCCTGCGGCAAGAAGCCGGCGGAGGCCCCGGCCCCGAAGGCGGCGGTCATTGAGTCGGTCGACCAGAAGGTGAGCTATGGCATCGGTTTCAACATCGGTTCCGGCCTCGCCCGGGACCGCGCACTCGCGGTGGACCAGGCGGCGCTCTTCGCCGGCGTCAGCGACGGCCTGGCCAAGGCCGAGACCCGGGTGAAGGAAGCGGACCTCGAGGCGGCTTTCCAGGCGATGCAGCAAAAGATGACCGCGGCGCTCGCGGCCGAGGGGGAAAAGCAGCTCGCCGAGGGGCAGGCCTATCTTGCCCAAAACAAGGCCAAGCCGGGCGTGACCGTGACGGCCTCGGGGCTCCAGTATGAGTTGCTGGCCACCGGCACCGGCGCCAAGCCGAAGGAAACCGACACGGTGAAGGTCCACTATCACGGCATGCTGACGAACGGCACCGTCTTTGACAGCTCGGTGCAACGCGGTGAGCCGGTCGAGTTCCCGCTCACCCGGGTGATCTCGGGCTGGACCGAGGCCCTCCAGCTGATGTCGGTCGGCGACAAGTGGAAGCTCACGATCCCGGCGGGGCTGGCCTACGGCTCGCAGCCGAAGGGCGACATCCCGCCGAATTCCGTTCTGATCTTCGAGGTCGAGCTGCTCGGGATCCAGTAAGGATCTGACAGGCGTTTCCGCGACCGCGGCTACACGTCGTTCAGGCCGCGCTACGGGGCGGCCTCGGCGACGAGTTCGCCGACGGTGCCGGCCTGGTGGCCGCTGAGCTCCGTGCGCAGGCGGCCGCACTGGGCGTGGATCTTCGCCTCGAAATTCGGCAGGTTGAAGCTGGGGTAGAGTCCCTCGCTGAGAACGCGCCACTGCGCGGTCGCCTCAATCGGCTTGGCGGTGTCGAGGACCGGATCCCCGCTGGCGCCGACGCCGTTCTGACGGCAGAGCTTGCGGGCGAGCGACACGATGGCGGCGAGCTGTATGTCCTCGGTGATGGCGGCCGGATCGTCGATGCCGCGGAGGACATTGATGAAGCGGCGGGAGAGCCCGAAGCGTTCGCCGAAGTGCACGCCCAGGTGGTTGCCGGTGCAGCCGAGAAAGAGTTTTTCCGCGTCGTGGAGGCGGAGGCGCTGGGTGTGGGCGTGCTGGAGGATGGCCTGGAAGCCGGCGGGGTGGAGGTGGGCGAGGATCAGCCGGCCGATGTCGTGGAGCTGGCCGGCGACGCGGGCCACGGGCTCGAGGCTGTAGAACTCGAGGTCGTGGCAGATGGCCTGGGCGATGCGCGCGACGCCGCGCTGGAAGGTCCAGTAATGCGGCCAGTTGAACGTGGGAGGCAGGTTGAGCCGGCGTTCCTCCACGACGACCAATCCGCGCGCCTGCTGCTCGAGCCGCAGTTCGCCGAGCTGGCCGACGGCGAGCCGGGCGTCCTCGATGAAGTTGTCGCCGGCCTGCGGGGGATGGGCCTGGTTGGCCGCGATCAGCATCTGGACGGTCAGGCCGGGGTCGCGGGCGACCAGGTCCATGAGCGGGTTGATGCAGGAGGGATGGCCGTTGGCGATCATCTGGAACGCGGCGGCGGCGGAGTCGATCACCGGGCAGCCGGGCAGGGCCTCGATCTCGCGCTGGAGCTGGGCCCAGGGCAGGACCGGGCAGCGTCCTTCCGCGGGGGCGGCGAGCCAGTTGGCCCGGTCCTGGGCCTCCTCGACGGTCATGTCGGTGGTCTCGACGTAGAAATCGGGCGACGCCGCGTGGTCGGGATCGAGCCGGCTGGCGAGGAGAAGGATGGCGTAGTCGAGATTCTCGAGGTCACTGGACCAGAGGGACCAGCGGTTCTCCCCGGCGTGTTCGATCATCTGGGTCAGGGCCTCCACGACGGCCCAGGCGCCGGCGGCCTCGGCCTGCTGGCGCAGGGGGGTCACCCGGTTGGAGGCGAGGCGGCTGTCGGCCATGGCCTCGCATTGTTGGAGGGGCAGGCGCGCGAGGCCGAGGTCGCGATGCAGCGCCGCGAGCTGGTCATGCAGGGCGGCGGGCGTGAGGCCCATGAGGCGGCAGAATGATTTTTCCTCCTCGAAGAAGCGGTTGCGCCACGGGTCGATCGCGGCCTTGTCGATCTCGGCGAAGATGTCCTCGTCGTGATACGGTTTCACGAGGAAGTTCTGGACGCGGAGATTGACGGCGAGGCGCACGGCATCGCGGTCGCCATGACCGGTGTAGACGACGACCGGGAGGTGTTGCAGGCAGGGATCGGCGCGCAGTTTCTGGACGAGGGACAGGCCGTTGCCGCTGCCCTCGAGCTTCAAGCCGGTGAAGAGCAGGTCCACCCCGGGATTCCGGCGGAGGAAGGTCCAGGCGGCGCCGGGGCTGTCGACGGCGACGAAACGATGCTCCCCGCGGGCGAGGATGCCATGCATGGCTCGCCTCGCCGTCTCGCTGGGGTCGACAAGTAGAATGCGGGCCATGGGACGGGGTAACGCAGTGGCGTCCGCCAGCGACGGGGCCGAGGGCGGACATTTGTGCGTCAGGGAAGCCATCGTCTCCCGCCGGGCGGGGCTTGAGGTAAAAACCCGGTCTAGTCCGGCCGGGCGCGCCCGGCCAACGGCTTCGGATTGTAAAATGCGCCCGACCCGCCGGGTGCTGGGGTCGCTCGGACTTTGACAATACCCGGGTGGGGTGGGAAATCATGAGGTCATGAAGATGATCCTGCGGGCGGTTCTGGTATGCGTCGTCGGGTTGACTGGCCTACGGGCAGCGGAGCGCCCCGCGGGGCTCCATGATTTCGACGCCTATGTGGCGCGGGTGCAGCAGGAGTTCGACGTGCCGGGCCTGGCGGTGGCGATCGTCAAGGACGGCGAGGTGGTGCTGGCGCAGGGTTACGGCGTGCGCGAACTGGGCCGGCCCGAGCCGGTGGATGGGCGCACGCTGTTCGCGATCGCGTCGAACACCAAGGCCTTCACCGCGGCCGGGCTCGCGATCCTGATGGACGAAGGGAAGGTGGCTTGGGATGACCGCGTGACGGAGCGCCTGCCGTGGTTCCGGATGAGCGACCCGTACGTGACGGCCGAGATGACCGTGCGCGACCTGCTCACGCACCGCAGCGGCCTGGCCCTCGGGGCGGGCGACCTGCTGTTCTGGCCGGCGACGGATCTCACGACCCGCGAGGTGGTGGAGCGGCTGCGGTTCGTGCCGCTGGCGAACAGTTTCCGCGCCGAGTACGCCTACGACAACATCCTGTACGCCGCGGCCGGGCTGGTGCTCGAGGAAGTGTCGGGGATGAGCTGGAAGGATTTCATGCGGCAGCGGATCTTCGCGCCGGTAGGCATGACGGACTCGCTGGTGAACTGGCTGGACCTGCCTCCCGGTGGCAACGCCGCGATGGGGCACGCCAAATACGATTTCAAGGATCTCAAGCCCGTGCCGCCGCTGGCGTGGGACAACGCGTCGGCCGCCGGCGGCATCTATTCGAGCGCGCAGGACATGGCCAAGTGGGTGCGGGTGCAGCTCGCCGGCGGCCGGTTGCCGGCGGGCGCCGACGGCAAGGAGGCGGTGCTGTTCCAGCCGGCCCGACAGAAGGCGATGTGGTCGCTCGTGACGCCCATGGGGATCGGCGAACCCAAGATCGAGGCGCTCAAGGTCACGCGGCCGAACTTCCGCGGTTACGGCCTGGGGTGGGACCTCGCGGACTACCGCGGCCGCAAGGTGGTTTCGCATACCGGCGGCTGGCCGGGGCAGGTGTCGAAGGTTGCGCTCATCCCCGAGCTGGGGCTGGGCGTGGTGGTGCTGACCAACGCTGAGTCGGGCGCGGCGTTCCAGGCGGTGAGCCTGCGGGTGCTCGACGCCTACCTCGGGGCGCCGGCGACCGACTGGGTGGCGGCCTACGCCGAGCTGATGAAGCAGGGGCAGGGCAACGCGGACGAGTCGTGGGCGAAGCTGGTGGCCGGGCGCGCGGCGGACTCGACGCCCTCGCTGCCGCTGGCGAAGTACGCCGGCACCTACCGCGACGTGTGGCGCGGGGATGTCTTCATCGAGGAAAAGGACGGGAAGCTCGCGATGCGTTTCAGCCGGACGGAGAAGCTCACCGGCGACTTGGAGCACTGGCAGCACGACACCTTCATCGTGCGCTGGCACGACCGGTCGCACAACGCGGACGCCTTCGTGACCTTCGCCCTGACGCCCGCCGGCGGGATCGACCAAGTGAAGATGGAGGCGATTTCGCCGCTGACGGACTTCAGCTTCGATTTCCACGACCTCGTGCTGAAGCCGGTGGCGCCGTGACGCCCGGCCGGCCACGCGGCCGGAGCCTGACTGTTTTTTGGCATTTTGCCTCCTGATTCCGAAGGAGGGTTGACGCCGGCGTGGGCCGGGTTTGCGATCCGGCATGTCCTCCGACCCCACCTCGCGCTACGACGACGAAATTGTCATTTCCTGGGCCGAGTTGCACCGGGACGCCCGGTACCTGTCCAAGCAGCTCCATGCGCTGGGCAGCTGGCGAGGGATCATCGCGATCACGCGCGGCGGCCTGGTGCCGGCGGCGCTGGTGGCGCGCGAGCTGGAGATCCGTCTGATCGACACGGTGTGTGTCACGAGCTACGGCGCGGCCGGTGGCGGCGCCGAGCAGCACCAGGGCGAGGCCACGGTGCTGAAGGGCGTGACGGGCGACGGCGACGGTTTTCTGCTGGTGGACGACCTGGTGGACACGGGGCGCACGGCGAAGATCGTGCGGCAGATGCTGCCCAAGGCGCATTTCGCGACCCTCTACGCCAAGCCCCTCGGGCGGCCGATCGTCGACACCTGCGTGAAGGAATTCAAACAGAACAAGTGGATCTTCTTTCCCTGGGACATCGAGTACCGCTTCGCGCGCCCGATCAAAGACGGCGGCGGGGACACGGCGAAGGGCTGAGGCGAGGGGAGCCCGTTGGGGCCAGAACGGGATCAGCCCGGTTCCGGCAGCGTGTAGTCGAAGGTGTAGGTGTGGCTGCCGTCGGCGGCGATCTGTATGTCCATCGTGCCGGTGAGGCCGGTGAGCCCGGCGGTGCCGGAGTCCGGCACGACGGTGATGCTTAATGAGGGGGTTCCGCGGTTCATCGTGCCCGTGTGCTGCAGATAAAATGTGCCGCTGCGGCCGGCGATCGAACCGGTCACCTTTTCGATGGCGACATAGCCGGCCGAACCCTTGGTCGTGGTCATGGCGACGAGCATCTCGCCCGTGGCGGTGGCGGTGAGGTCGCCGGTGTAGCTTTTGTCGAGGGTGAAGCGGGCCTCGCCGGCCGGGGTCATCTTCACTTCGAAAGCCCCGGCGGCGCGGGTCGGGCCGGGGGCCGCGATGGGCTGGGCGGACGACAGGGCCGCAGTGGCCAGGCCGAGGGCCAGGGTGGCGAGAAGGGGTTTGGTCATGACGGTCAGCCTAGCACAGGGGTCTGACAGCGTGATGTCAGGAGCAATTTTAGCCGCCGGCCCGATTCAGAAGAGGCCGCGCCACCGACCCACCAGCCACGGGGCAAAAAACAGCACGAGCATGCCGAAGCCCAGCAAGCCGCCCCGGCGCAGGTCGAAGTCCGACAAGATGCGTTCCCAGCTCGCATGAAAGACGAAACGCCCGAGGGAGATTTCAAAGGTTAGCATGCCCGCGAGCCACAGGCCACCGATGGCCCAGGCGTCGGAGGGGGTGGCTGGCGCGAGCCAGGGCAGCGTGAACCAGGCGATGGTCAGGATGAGAAGGGAGGCGGTGCCGACACTGAGCTGACGGGCCCGATGGTCGCCCACGCGGCGGTTGAGCAGCCGGACGCGCAGGATGCCATGCACGGTCTCGGCCAGTGCAATCAACCCACAGACGAGCAGGGCCCGTATAAGCATCAGGGTTCCAGGCTAGGCGAGGAAAGACACGGGGTCGAGGCCGGGGCGAGTGCTTGAGCGGGCGCGACGCCGGCCAGGACCGCGTGAAATCCCGGCAGCGTGAAAATCGTCGCCTGATTGTCACGCGACGCCACTGGACAGGAAGGGCCCCGGCGCTTGGAGTGCAGGGGCCGTCCATGGGCCGTCCATCACCTTGCCAGTCATGAGATTCCGTCTCCTCGCGCTTTTCTTTGCGGGTCTGGGGTGGAATGTCGGCGCGGTGGAACCCGATCAGGCGGTGGTACTCTATCGGGCAGGGCGTCAGGCGGAGGCCGAGATCGTTTTCCGGCAGCGGCTCGCCGAACGACCGGAGTGTGCCGAAACGCGGTGCTATCTCGGCAAGCTCGCCATCCGGCGCGGGGACTATCCGGCCGCCACGGAGTTACTGGAGCAGGCGGTCGCGCTCGCGCCGCGGGAGTCGGAGTATCACCACTGGCTGGGCAACAGCCTGGCGTGGGCGGCGGCGGGGGCGCCGTTCCGCGAGAAGGCGGCGTTGGGCCGACGGTGTCTGGCGGCTTATCGCCACGCGCTCGAGTTGGATCCGGACAATCTCCGGGCGCGTTTCAGCCTGATGAATTTTTATCGGCATGTCCCGCGGCTGTTGGGCGGCGGGCTGGGTCGCGCGCGGGAGGAGGCGGCCGAAATTCACCGCCGGGATCCGGTGGAGGGCGCCTATGCGCGGGCCGTGTTGCAGGCACAGGAGGAGGATTTCGCCGCGGCGTTCAGTTCCTTGCGGGAGGTATTGGCGCGGCAGCCGGGGCATTATGCGGCGAATCATCTGCTGGGCCAAGTGGCGCTCGCCTCCGGGGAGCGGCTCGCCGAGGGGGCGTACGCCCTCCGCCGTTGTCTCGAGCTCGAACCGACCGAAACCGATGCTGGGCACGAGGCGGTGGTGCGGTGCCTCGGCGAACTGAGGGCGCGGGGAGCCGGAACCGAACCCAGTGAGGTCGCGCGGCGGGTGGGCGCCAGCGGATGAACCCCATCAATTGAGGCTGATCCCCGTTATTTCTTCCTGGCGTTGAAGTGCAGCACGGGCCCGTGGCCGGCCGGGTTCTCCGAGGCGTAGATCGTGCCGGAAAGGGCGCCGAGCGGGCGGATGAGGAGGCCCTTGCTCTGGCCGTCGAGCAAGCGCTGCAGCACCGGGCGAGGAAGGGTGAAAAACGCCGGGGCACCCGGCTGGTCCGCGAGCTCGAGATCGATGATCATCTGGGTGTTGAAGACGTCGGCGTAAGCCCGACCCTGCAGGAGGCTCTGGTAGGTGACGGTTTCCTGGTCCCAGGCCGGGTCGCCGCCGAGGATCTCGATGACGTGGATCTTGCCGAATTCCTCGCCCAAGTCCCTGCCCATGGCGGCCTGGTATCGGCCGCCGAGGGCCAGCGAGCTGGTGGTCAGCTCCAGCACGCCGCCGCCGTCGGCCTGGAGGCCACGGAACGCCGCGACATCCCAGCGGAGGACGATCCACTGCGTGCCGTTGACGGTGAGAACGCGGGCCGGACCGGCGGGTTCGCGGACGCGCCAGTCGTTGAAATTCACGTCGGGGAAATCGGTGCTGATCACGCTGTCGTGCGTGACGGGCGCGTGATGGGAGAAGGTGGCGACGGGTGGCACCGGCGGGTGATAGGCGAGCGGTTCGCCCAGGTCGGGGGCAGCCTCATCCCGGCGCACGACGTCGGCGCGATAGTAGTCGATATCGACCTCGTAGTGGTCCGGGCCGAAGTCGGTGGCGCAGAGCTGGACGAAGACGGAGTCGCCGGGACCGGCGTCGAAATTGCGGGTGGTCATGCTGATGACGTACCAGGTGTTGGGCTCGGCGAGGTCGTACTCACGCAGGTGCTCGTGGTAGTCGGTCGTACGCTGGGTATTCAGCATGAAATTAACGCGGCGGGGGGCGTGGCTGGAGCGGACGCGGGCCTCCACGCGCAGCTCGTAGACGGGGTCCCGGAGCTTCGCGAGGTCGAGGCCGGCGGAGACATCGCGCTTGATGAGGGTGTACCAGACGCCGTGTTGGTCAGCGGTGGCGTCGATCGTGAGGCGGGCGAAGCCGTCCTGGGGGACGAGGGTGGCCTGGGCGGCGCCGTCGCCGGTCATGGTGAACCAGCCCTCGATCTTGGGTCCATCGAAGCCATCGATCCACTGGGCCCGGCCGGGAACGACGGGGATGAGAATCAAGAGGAAGAGGGTGAGCAGACGGGGCGGGGTAAGCATGGCCCGGGTGATACTTCCGCCTTGGTCCGGGTGCAAATGTGGCCTGAGGCTCTATATAGACTGGAGGGCGCGGCGTGAGCTAGCTCACCGCCCACGGCTAGTGAAGCGGTGGTTGCAACGGGCGGAGGCGGAGGTGGAATGAAGGCATGGACACCCTGGATCAATCCCCGCCGGAAGGAACGCCGCCGCCGGTCGCGCTCGATTTTGTGGAGGCCCGGGTGCTGGGCTGCCTGATCGAAAAGGAGGCGACGACGCCGGATGCGTACCCGCTGTCGCTCAATGCGCTGGTGAACGCGTGCAACCAGAAGAACAACCGGGCGCCGGTGACGGAGCTGGGCGAGCGGGAGGTCGAGGGCGCGCTGGACCGGCTGAGGGGGAAGCGGCTCGTGACCGCGTTCAGCGGGGCAAACGCGCGGGCGATCAAATTCAAGCACCGCTTCGGGGAAAGGTTTCCCGTGGAGCCACTGGCGCAGGCGATGCTGGCCGAGTTGATGTTGCGCGGACCGCAGACGACGGCGGGGTTGCGCGGGAACTGCGAGCGCATGGCGGCCGTGCCGGATCTGGCGGGGTGTGAGGTGCTGCTGGCTCATCTGGGTGAGCGGGCAGAACCGCTGGTCCGCAAACTGCCGCGTCAGGCCGGACAGAAGGAGGCACGCTGGGTGCAGCTGCTGACGGGCGAGCCGTCGGCGGAAGACGTGGCGGGTGCGGCCGGAGCCGAGGGGGCGCGCGAACCGCTCAAGGTGGCGGTGGCGCTGACGTTGCCGCCGGAAATAGAGGCGAGAGTGGCGGCGCTGGAGGCGGAGGTCGCGGGCCTGAAGACTGAACTGGCGCGGTTGCGGAAGGCGCTGGGCGAGACGGGCTGAGGCAGATTAACCACAGAGACGCAGGGAGTCCCGAAGTAGCGATAGGGAAAGCCGAGGTCGGGTGTTACTATTCCGACCGCTGTTAGTCGCTAGCTGGATTCAGTCGGAGGTTATCTCCAAGGCTGCGATTTTATCGTCCTTGAGCGTCAAGTGATACTGGAAGGGGAAAGGGCTGCCGGGGAAGTCGCCGGAGACTTCGGCGGTCAGCACGGTTTTTCCGCCCTGTTTCTCGATGGCGGTCACGCTCATCCGGGTGCGATATTTGCGGGATACTTCCTCGAACCAGGCCTGGATGGCGGAGGCGCCCCGGTGGGTCTGCTGTTCGTCGCGCACGATTGCATCGGCTGCAAAGCAGGCGGTGAACGCGATGCTGTCGTGGTCGTTCTTCGCCGCGACAAACGCGGCCAGCAGGGGCGGGAGAGGTGGTTTCATGCACGCAACATAGCATGAACAGCTGACAAGCTTGTGTCAGGAGGGAGTGCCATGGGAAAGGCGAACGTGAATTGCCGCCGTCACGCCTCAGAGGCGGGGAATGGTCAAACCACCGTCGACCATGACGACTTGCCCAGTTGAGAACGGAAAATCACCGCGGGCCAGCCCGGCGACGGCCTTGCCGATATCGTCGGGGAAACCCCAACGTGGCTGCACGCAGAGGCCGCCGGCAATCAGTTTGTCGTATTTCTCGGTCACCCCTGCGGTCATGTCGGTTTTGATGACGCCGGGGCGGACTTCGTAAACGGGGATGCCGGCGGGGCCGAGGCGGGTGGCGAAGAGCTGGCTCAGCATGCTCAGGCCGGCCTTGGCGATGCAGTACTCGCCGCGGTTGATCGAGACCACCGTGGCTGAGATCGAGGTGATGTTGATAATCGTGCCGCTGAAGGCGGGATCAGCCTGCTTGGCGGCGACCATGTCGCGGGCGAAGGCTTGGGTGAGAAAGAACACGCCGCGGAGGTTCGTGTTCATGACGTAGTCGTAGCTTTCCTCGGAGGTTTCGAGGAGATCGGCGCGGACCTTTGGCGCCACCCCCGCATTGTTCACGAGGAGGAAGGAGCGAGTAGCGAGTAGCGGGTAGCGAGCAGGGTCGAGCCCGGAAGCCTCCGGCGCGGCAGCGAGAAAGGCCTTCGTCGCCGCGACGATTGACGCCCGTCCTTCGACGGAGCCGACGTCGCCGCGGGCGTAGCCGACGCGGACGCCGTGCTTGCGCAGGGCCTCGAGTGGCTCGGTCACCGCGTCCGCGGGACGGACGCCGTTGATGACGAGGTCCCATTTCTCGGCGGCAAGTTTCTCGGCGATGCCGAAACCGATGCCGCGACTGCCGCCGGTTACTAAGGCTACTTTAGTCATGGTAAGAATCCGTAAGTTTAAACTGGCGTTGAAGATGCCGAGTGAGCGGGGGGCGGCGAAGGATGAAGTAAGAATTAAGAAGGAAGAAAGGAGGCCTCGGGCGCTGATTTCATAATTCTTCCTTCTTACTTCTTCCTTCCCGCGCGCTCACTTGAGCGCGGGGACGTCGAGCCAGCGGCGTTGGGCCCAGCTGTCGAGGGCGACTTCGGCCAACTGCACGCCCTTGGCGCCCTCGTGAAGGGACCAGGGGAAGGCGGAGCCGGTGACGACATGCTTGAGGAAGAGCTCCCACTGGATCTTGAAGGCGTTGTCGTAGAAGCCCTGGTCGGGAACGCGGACCCAGCCGTCCTTGTATTTGATCGAGCTGTCGATGTCAGGATTCCAGACGCAACGCGGGGTGGCGGCGAGAGCCTGGGCCTTGCAGTCGCGGAGGCCGGCGACGGCGGAACCGTGCGTACCGTCCACCTGGAGCGTGAGCAGGTCGTCACGGTCGACGCGGACGTCCCACGAGGAATTGAAGTGGCAGATGACGCCGTTCTTCAGCTCGAAGGTGGCGTAGGCGGAGTCGTCGGCCGTGCACTTGTAGGGTTTCCCGGCCTCGTCCCAGCGCTGCGGGATGTGGGTGGCGCCGAGGCAGGTGAGGCTCTTGATGTCACCGAAGAGATTCTGGATCACGTACTGCCAGTGGCAGACCATGTCCACGATGATGCCGCCGTCGTCCTCCTTGCGGTAGTTCCACGAGGGGCGCTGGAGTTTCTCGTGCTCGCCGGTGAAGACCCAGTAGCCGAACTCGCCGCGGACAGAGAGGATTTTGCCGAAGAAGCCCTGGTCGATGAGCCACTTGAGCTTAACGAGGCCAGGGAGCCAAAGCTTGTCCTGCACGACGCCGTTCTTGAGGCCGGCGGCGACGACCTCGTCGGCGAGGGCGAGGGCCTCCTTGGACGTGGTGGCGGTGGGCTTCTCGCAGTAGATGTGTTTCTTGGCGGCGATGGCCTTGCGGACGCCCATCGGGCGCTGGCCGGTGAGGGTGGAGTCGAAGTAGATCTGGTTGTCGGGCTTGGCCAGTTCGGCGTCGAGGTTGGTGGAGACGCGGGTGACGCCGACACGGGCGGCGAGGGCCTTCAATTTGGCCTCGCTGCGGCCGACGAGCACCGGGTCGGGCATGATGACCTCGTCATCGGAGAGCTTCACGCCGCCCTGGTCGATGATGGCCTTGATGGAGCGGATGAGGTGCTGGTTGGTGCCCATGCGTCCGGTGACGCCGTTCATGATGATGCCGATTTTGTGGGTTTTCATAAAGGGAGGGGTTGATGGATGAAGTTATGAACCGCAGAGGCACAGAGAGCACCGAGGCAGGAATGGTGTTTCTCTGTGTCGCTGTGGTTAAAAGGTGAGTTAAACGTGGTCCTTGTAGGCCTGGACGATCTTTGCGAGGTACTCATCCTGGTCGGTGGCCCAGAGGCGGGTGCTGAAGACTTCGACTTCGTTGAAGCCGTTGAAGCCGGTGGCTTCGACCCAGGAGCGGATCTGTTTCAGGGGGATGCAGCCCTCGCCCATGAGACCGCGGTCGAGGAGGAGATCCGTGGTCGGGGTGCGCCAGTCGCAGACGTGGTAGGCGAAGAGGGCGTTGAGTCGGCCGCAGCGGGCGATCTCGGCTTCGAGCGCGGGGTCCCACCAGAGGTGATAGACGTCGGCGGCGACGCCGACGTAGGGCGACTTGAGCTGCTCGACCATGTCGTTGGCCTGGCCGAGGGTGTTCACGGCGGAGCGGCTGTCGGCGTACATCGGGTGGAGGGGCTCGATGGCGAGCTTTACGCCGGCGGCCTGGCACTCAGGGAGGAGGGCGGCGATGCCGTCGGTGATCTGTTTCCGCGATTCGGTGAGCGGCTGGCCGGGGACGGCGCCGCAGACGAGGACGATGAGCGGCGCGCCGAGCGCGTGGGCCTCGGCGATGGCCTTGCGGTTGTCGTCGAGCGCCTTGGTGCGGTCGGCGTCGGTGGTGGCGGGGAAGAAACCGCCGCGGCAAAGCGAGACGATGGAGAGGCCGTGGTCGCGGAGGAGTTGGCCGGTTTTGGCGATGTCGCGGCCGGCGAGGGTATCGCGCCAGACGGTGATGCCCTTCACGCCGGCGGCGGCGAACTTCGCGGCCGAGGTCTCGATCGCCCACGGCTTGGTGGTGATCGTGTGGATGCAGAGTTTATCGAGGGACGCGGGGGTCATCGGAAGGAGGGGACTAACCACAGAGGCACAGAGGACACAGAGGAGAGAGATTTTGAAGCAGGGGGGATTGTTCTCTGTGTTCTCTGTGTCTCCGTGGGTAAAAAAATCAGGTCTTCAGGCAGCCGAAGAAGGTGTAGTGGGGCTTGCCCTCGATGAGGCGCTGGAGGGTGAGGGCGGCTTCGCGGAGGTGGTAGTCGCCCCACATGCAGGCTTCGCCGCAGGGGACCTTCTGGCCGGGGGGAATGAAGTCCCAGCCGTTCGGGCGGTGGTAGACGCTGTGGAGGAGGAGGCCCTGGTGTTTCGGGTCAATGCCCAGGTAGGCGTCGCTGAGAAGCGTGCGCATCGTGGTGAGACCGGCCTGCCAGTATTTTTTGCCCGCGGGGGTGGACTCACCGAGGTAGCGGCCGAGGCGGAGCAGGCCCTGCACGCCGATGGCGGCGGCGGAGCTGTCGACCGGTTCGTGGTCGTTGAAGATCTCGGCATTGCGGGTGCGCCAGTCGCCGAGCTTGTGCAGATTCGGCGCGCCGCCGTCCCAGTAGGGGATGCCGTCGAGGGCAGTGTTGGCGATGAACCAGTCGCAGGTGGCGGTGGCGCCCTTGAGGAGGAGGGCCTCCCACTTGGCGCGGCCGCCGAGGGGGGCGAGGTCGGCGTCGGCGAGAGTTTTCAGGAACTCGAGCTCCTCGGCGAAGCCGACCATGGCCCAGGCGAGGCCGCGGGTCCAGGTGGTGAAGCCGGAGAAGCCCTGCTGGGAGTTGGGGCAGCGGAAGCGGCCGTCGTTGCGGTTGAAGATGGCCTCGTGCGTGGTGCGGCCGCGCTCGGCGGGGACGTCGTAGCTGTCGCGGCCCTCGCCGTAGTAAATCGAATATTTGGCGGTGGCCTCGATGTGCTGCAGGCCGCGCTCGAGGAGGGAGTGCGGGGCGTCGTTCTCGCCCATGAGGCGGTGGCCGAGCTGGTGCGCGACCATGAGGATGCGGACGGAGCGGATGGTGTCGACGAAGAGGGAGTGCGGGCCGTTGAAAGAATAGATATAGCCACCACCGCCGTGGATCGGGGACCAGCGCGCGGCCTGGACGGCGCCGGAGGCTTTGATCGCCAGTTCGCAGAAGTCGACCTGGGTGGCGGGGAGCTTGCCCTCGCGCTGGAGGCGGAGCCAGTTGCCGTAGGTGGAGAGGTTGTTGAACCCGTGGTCGTGGACGCCGGTGTGGGAAACGTGCGAGGCCATGCGGTCGACCGTGAGCTTCGCGGCCGCGTCGGCGTAGCGCTGTTCGCCGGTGGCGTCGAACTGGAGGAAACCGGAGCCGTAGTTGAAGCCCTCGGTCCACTCGGTCCAGCCGCGGGCGGTGTACTGGCCGGCGACGGTGAAGACGGGCGAGCCCTTGACCGGGTCGTAGTGCTTGAAGATCAGGTCGATCTTCGTGCCGGAGAGCTGCCAGAAATTCCGGAGCGCGGGGGTGAGGGCGGTGGCTTGCAGCTGGTCGTCAATTTTCATGAGGGCAGGGGAAGAGGAAGGTTTTGAACCACAGAGACACAGAGGTCACGGAGGTGGTGATACAGTCAAAGGGCTTTGGCTCTGTGATCTCGGTGTCGCCGTGGTTAGTACCGTTTGTCTTTGCGGAGGTGGAGGATCACGAATTCGGAGTCGGCGAGGGACTCGTACGCGTGCTGCTGGATGGCGTCGAACTGGATGCTCTCGCCCTCGCCGAGCTCGACGGTCTCGTGGGGGAGGGTGACGCGGAGCCGGCCGGAGGTGACCCAGCAGACCTCGGTGTCGTCGTGGTGGATCTCGGGGCGGTTGACCTTGGCGCCGGCGGGGGCGGAGCCGAGGTGGGCGACGACGTTGGCGTATTTGACCTGGCGGAATTTGAAGTCGCCGGAGCGGTAGGTTTTCTCGGCGGTGCGATGGACGAGCTCGGATTCGCAGAGGGCGAGGAGGTCGGTGGCACTGAGGCCGAAGGCGCGGGCGAGGCGGTAGAGGGTGTCGAGCTCGGCCGACTGCTGGTTGCGCTCGAGCTTGGAGATGACGCCGACGGAGACGCCGGAGGCCTCGGAGAGGGCGGCGAGGGTCAGCTCATGCTGGTCGCGGAGGGTGCGCAGCACCGAGAAGTCAAACTTGGGGGCAGCGGGGGGCATGTTTCGCCGGAAGACAAAAACAAGCTGAATATAGTCGTCAACGAAATAGATTCCCTCTGGGGATGTAAAAATGAGAGGGGGCCGAGGCGGGTCGAGCCAGACCTCCAGCCGTAGCCAAGGCTAAGGCTTGCAGGCAGGCCGGGCTGATTACCGGCGGACAAAACCTGCCCGGAGGTCAGGTTCCACCCCAAGTCAAAAACCCGCGGTCCGCCGGCGCGCGGCGACCTTACGGGAATGTTTTAGCAGTGGCCGGGCTGGCCGTAGTAGGCGCCGGGGCCGTGCTTGCGCTTGAAGTGCTTGGCCAGAAGCGCGGGCTCGATGGTCTTGAGCTTGGGTTCGAGCGAGAGCGACATCAGCGCCATGTGGGCGATGCACTCGACGGCGACGGCGACCTCGACGGCCTTGGCGACCGATTTGCCCCACGTGAAGGGGGCGTGGCGGTTGACGAGAACGGCGGGGAAGTCGGCGGGATCGAGTTTTTTGAAACGCTCGACGATGACATTGCCCGTTTCCCATTCGTAGGCGCCGCCGCCGATTTCCTGGGCGGACATCTTGCGGGTGACAGGGATGTTGCCGTTGAAGTAGTCGGCGTGCGTCGTGCCGAAGATCGGGATCTCGCGGCCGGCCTGGGCGAAGCTGGTGGCGTGGGAGCTGTGCGTGTGGACCACGCCGCCGATGTCGGCGAAGGCGAGAAAGAGCCGGCGGTGCGTAGGCGTGTCGGAGGAGGGGTTGAGCTTCCCCTCGACTTTCTTCCCCTCGAGGTCGATGAGGACCATGTCGGCGGGCTTCAGGTCGGCGTAGGCCACGCCGCTGGGTTTGATGGCGAAGATGCCTTTGGCGCGGTCGATGGCGCTGGCGTTGCCAAAGGTGAGGTTGATCAGCCCGTGCCGCGGCAGGGCGAGGTTGGCCTCATAGGCCTCGCGTTTAAGCTCTTTGAGCACGTTTAAGTCCTAAGTTTAAGTTGAAGAGAAAGACAGGAGGAAAGCGGGAGTCTTAAACTTCAACTTTCCCCTTCAACTGGTTTTCGGGCCCTCAAGCCCGGAAGCCGTCGTTCAGGTGGTAATAGACCTCGTTGTTGCGGAGGTCCTGCTTGAGCTGCGGGAGCGTGGTGCCGGCGTTGATGACGACGGTCTCGAGGCCGGCGATGGTGGCGAAGTCCTCGAGCATCTCGGTGGTGACCGAGTAGCTGTAGCCGGTGTGGTGGGCGCCGCCGGCGTAGATCCACGCCGCACAGGCGGTTTTGAAGTCGGGTTTGCATTCCCAGACGGCGCGGGCGACGGGGAGGTTGGGCAACTTGGGCGGCTTGACGGCCTTGACCTCGTTGACGATGAGGCGGAAGCGGTTGCCGAGGTCGACGAGCGATGCGTTGAGGGCGTCGCCGGCGGGGGCGTTGAACACGAGGCGCACGGGGTCCTCCTTGCCGCCGATGCCGAGCGGGTGGATTTCGACGGCGGGTTTGCCGGCGGCGATGGACGGGCAGATCTCGAGCATGTGCGCGCCGAGGACCTGGTGGCCCTTGGGTGACATATGGTACGTGTAGTCCTCCATGAAGGAGGTGCCGCCGGGCAGGCCGGCGTTCATGACCTTCATGGCGCGGACCAGGGCGGAGGTCTTCCAGTCGCCCTCGCCGCCGAAGCCGTAGCCGGCGCCCATCAGGCGCTGCGTGGCCATGCCGGGGAGTTGCTTGAGGCCGTGCAGGTCCTCGAAGGTGTCGGTGAAACCCTTGTAGCCTCCCTGCTCGAGGAAGGCGCCCATGCCGAGTTCGAGGCGCGCGCTGTAGCGGAGTTCCTCGTGGCGTTTGCCGCCTTTCTTGAGGGCGGGAACCACGGCGTAAGTCTTCTCGTAGTCGGCGCAGAGGGCGGTGATGTCGGCGGCACTGACCGCATCCACGACGGAGACGAGGTCGCCGACGCCGTGGGTGTTGACGGCGAAGCCGAGTTTCATCTCGGCGGAGACCTTGTCGCCCTCGGTGACGGCGACGTTGCGCATGTTGTCGCCGAAGCGGACGAACTTCGCGCCCTGCCAGTCGTGCCAGGCGCGGGCGGCGCGCTGCCAGGCGCCGATGCGCTCAAGCACCTCGGCGTCGGTCCAGTGGCCGACGACGACCTTGCGGGCGAGGCGCATGCGCGTGTGGATGAACCCGGCCTCGCGGTCGCCGTGGGCGGCCTGGTTGAGGTTCATGAAGTCCATGTCGATCGTGCCCCAGGGCAGGTCGCGGTTGAACTGGGTGTGCAGGTGCAGGAAGGGTTTCTTCAGCACGCTGAGGCCACGGATCCACATCTTCGACGGGGAGAACGTGTGCATCCACAGGACGAGGCCGGCACAGTTGGCGTCGTTGTTGGCGGCGAGCATCACGTTGGTGATCTCGTCGGGCGTGGTGAGCAGGGCCTTGAAGACGGTCTTGAGCGGGAGCTGCTGCGAGGCGGCGAGGCCGGCGGCGACCTTTTGGGCGTTGGCGGCGACCTGCTGGAGAGGGCCGGGGCCGTAGAGGTGCTGGGAGCCGCAGACGAACCAGATTTCAGGGGAGGCGAGGAGTTTCATGAGAAGGGAAAGTAGCTAGTAGCGGGTAGTGGGTAGCGAGTAGGGGAATCGTTATCGTTCTCTTCATCGTTATCCTAATCTCGGCCGAGGAGAGAACGATTACGAGAACGAGAATGATCAGGACCGGACGGATTCCTTGATCGTGAGGAGTTCCTTCATGACGCCGCCGAGATCGGCGGCTTTGGTGCGACCACCGAGGCTGTCGTGGAGCTGGCGGTAGAGAACGTAGAGCCGGTCGTAGGTCTTCTGGGCGGGGGGCTTGGGCCGGTAGGCGACCTTTTTTAGGGAGGTCATCTTCCGTTGGGCGGTGGGGAAGTCCGGGTGGGCGCCGGCCAACACGGCGGCGCTGACGGCCGAGCCGAGGGCGCAGGCTTGGGAGGAACCGGCGACCAGCATGGTGCAGCCGGTGATGTCGGCGTAGATCTGCATGAGCAGCGGGTTCTTCTCGGCAATGCCGCCGGCGCAGACGACGCGGTCGAGGGGGACGCCGTATTCCTTGATCCGCTCGATGATGGCGCGGGCGCCGAAGGCCGTGGCCTCGATGAGCGCGCGGTAGATCTCGGCCTGGGTGGTGTAGAGCGTCTGGCCGACGAGCAGGCCGGTGAGGCGCTGGTCGACGAGGATGGTACGATTGCCGTTGTTCCAGTCGAGGGCGAGCAGGCCACTCTGGCCGGGCTTCAGCTTCGCGGCGTCGGCGGTCAGCGTGGCGTGGAGCTTGGCGTCACCCAGGACGCCCTCGACGAACCACTTGAAGATGTCGCCCACGGCGCTCTGGCCGGCCTCGATGCCATAGAAGCCGGGGAGGATGGCGCCTTTGACGATGCCGCAGATGCCGGGGATGTCGGGCACGGTCCGGGCGGCGGAGACCACGCCGCAATCGCAGGTGGAGGTGCCGATGACCTTGACCAGCGTGCCCTCGGCCACGCCGCAGCCGATGGCGCCGTAGTGGACATCGAACTCGCCGATGGCGATTGGGATGCCGGCGCGCAGGCCGAGTTTCCTGGCCCATTCGGGGGAAAGATTGCCGGCGGATTCGCTGGCGTCGTGGGCCTTCTCGTACAGGCGGTCGCGGAGGTCGGCCAGGCGCGGGTCGAGGAGGGCGAGGAACTCCTTGTCGGGCAGGCCGCCCCAGTCTTCGGCGTAGAGGGCCTTGTGGCCGGCGGCGCAGACGCCGCGTTTCACGGCCCGCGGGTCGGTGACGCCGGCGAGCACGGACGGGACCCAGTCGCAGAGTTCGACCCACGAGTAGGCGGCGGAGAAGACCTTCGGGTCCACCGCGAGGCAGTGCCAGAGCTTGGCCCAGAACCACTCGGAGGAATAGGTGTTGCCGCACTTGGCGATGAAATGGGGACGGTGTTGCGCGGCGAGGGCGGTAATCTTCGCAGCCTCGCGCCAGCCGGTGTGGTCCTTCCAGAGCCAGCACTGGGCGTTGAGGTTCTTCGCCCATTTCTTGTCGGTGGCGAGGGCGCGGTTCTGTGCGTCGACGGGGATCGGGCTGGAGCCGGTGGTGTCCACGCCGAGACCGATCACCTTCGAGGCATCGAAGCCCTTCTGCTTCCGGGCTTGGGCGAGGGCGCCCTTCACGGATTTCTCGAGACCGAAGAGGTAGTCGGCGGGCGACTGGCGGGCGACGTTGTGGTCGCGCGGGTCGAGCAACACGCCCTGGGTGCCGCTGGGGTAGTTGACCACGCTGGTGCCGAATTCCTTGCCGTCCTTGCAGCGCACCACGAGGGCGCGGACGGAGTTGGTGCCGTAATCAATGCCGAGGGTGAACATGGGGTAAGAAGGGTGAGGTGTAGGGGCGGATGGGAGACCGGTCAACAGGAGGGTAGGCATGACCGTAATGTGGGGGGGACGGGGGGACGGCGGCGCGCGCCGAACAGCCTGTCCAGAGGCCAGGCGCCACCTGCCTGCATGACTTACTTGACGGTTACATGATTTGGGGGAAACAGTGCAGGCCTGTCATTCCCATGGCCCGTCCCACCCTGAACGACATCGCCCGCCAGGTCGGTTTCTCGAAGAACACCGTCTCGCTGGCGTTGCGGGGCGACCGGCAGATCCCGGAGGAGACGCGCGAGCGCATCCGGAAAGCGGCGGCGAAGCTGGGTTACCAGCCCAACGCGGTCGTCTCCCACCTGATGGCACAGCTGCGGGCCAGCCGGACGACGCGGCTGCAGGCGAAGCTCGCGCTGGTTAACGCCAACCGCGACCCGCAGGCGTTCCGGGCGCACCCGACCATCCCGACCTATGTGGAGGGCTGCGAGAGCCGGGCCGAGAAACTGGGCTACGGCTTCGACCGGTTCTGGCTGCACGACCCCACGCTCAACGCCCAGCGCTGGCTGCGCATCCTCCACACGCGGGGCATCAAGGGGCTCGTGCTGGTCGGCCTGATGGACACGACGCACCTGCCCGACGAACTCGCCCCGGTCTGGGCGCAGTTGCCGACCGTGGTGACCGGCGTGCGCACGCGCGACCCGGCGCTGTCCTTTTGTTGCGTGGATCACCACCACCTGGCGCTGACCGCCTTCGAGCGGGCGCTGGCGCTCGGTTACAAGCGGCCCGGCCTGGTGCTCGACGATGTGATCGACGCGCTGGTGGAGCGGCGGTTTTCCGCCGGCTACCTGACCGGCCAGCGGACGCTGTTGCCGCGGGCGCAGCATGTGCCGGTGTTCAGCGAGGAGACCGGCGCGCAGGCCGAGCCGAAGGGGTTCCGGGCGTGGTTGGACAAACACCAGCCGGACGTGATCTTCACGCTCTACAACAATGTCATCGCCTGGCTGAAGGAAGCCGGACGGCGGGTACCGGAGGACATCGGCGTGATCCAGCTGGAGTGGCGTTCCACCCGTCCGGAGATCGCGGGGATGAACCAGCACAATCTCGTCACGGGCGAGGCCGCGGTGGACATGGTGGTGAGCCAGATCCACAACAACGAGACCGGCGTGCAGGAGTTCCCGCGCGCGACGCTGATCGGCGCGACGTGGGTGGACGGGCAGAGCGTGCGCCCGCAGGCCGCACCGGCCGCGCGGCCGGCCCGGGTCCGGGCGGGCCGCTGAGCGGAACTCCAATCCTGCCGGGCGGGATCATAACTATCGGCAGGGTCCATAACTCTGACAAATGGGCTTGATCTCATTTGCTACTTATATTTATTAAGTATTAGTTTCCACCCCAACCCCAAGCGTATGACCCCACGTATTCCCGTCGTATTCACGCGGGCCCGGGCAGCAGGTTGCTGCTGCCTGGCCCTTTTTGCCCTCTCGGCCCAGGCCCAGACCACCCCCACCACCCCCACCGCCGCGCCGGCGCCAGTCGGGGAGACCGTCGTGCTCCCCACCTTCTCGGTGTCGACGAACAAGGACAGCGGCTACCGGGCCGCCAACTCCGTGTCGGCCACCCGGGTGGACACCGCGATCAAGGACCTGCCGTTCGCGATCAGCGCCTTCACCGAGCAGTTCATCACCGACGTCGGGGCGCGCGACCTCTTCGATGTGGTGCAGTACGCACCCAGCGTGACCAGTGCGGGCAAGGAGTTCAACTCCGGCAACTCGGTCTATGCGATCCGCGGCTTTGACCAGGCGCCGCAGCACAACGGTTTTGTGGGCGAGGGTTACGTGGACACCGCGACGATCGAGCGCGTCGAGGTGGTGAAGGGGCCGTCGTCGCTCCTCTACGGCCAGGTCGCCCCCGGCGGCACGGTCAACTACATCACCAAACGCGCGCACGCCAAGGCCCGCACGTCGATCAACGCCCAGTTCGGCACCCACAACTTCTGGCGCACAGGCCTGGACGTGAACCAGCCGTTGGTGGGCGACAAGCTGCTGTTCCGTTTCAACGGCGTGTATGAGAACGGCCTCGAGTTTCTCAACCCCGGCGCGCAGAAGACCCGCGTGCTGGCGCCGACCCTCACCTGGAACATCAGCGACCGGGTCGCGCTGACCGTCGACTACCAGTGGTTCCGCCGCCGGGAGAACCCGCCGCAGGCGCAGCTCAAGCCCAACGTCGAGATCGTCGGTCTCCCGCCGGCCAGCGGCATCCTCAGTGCGAGCGGGCTGCTGATCAATCCGCTCAACAACATCGATCCCGGCTTCCTGACCTACTATCCGCTCCCGCGTGATTTCAACTACGTCTCCCGAAGCGACTATCGCGACTCGGATTACGAGTCGGTCAACGCCGAGCTCACGGCCCGTCTGAACGACCACTGGACGGCGCGGGCCAACTTCAATTGGAACACGCGCCGGGTGGCCCACAAGCTGACGGGCCTCGGCGCCGTCAGCATCACCGTGCCGACCAGCTACTACCCGACCGGCGCCACCCTGCCGATCTCCGCGGCCAACTACCGGCTCGCCGCCATCGCCTACGCCGAGGACCTGCTCACGAACATTGATCTCGCGCTCCTCGCGCCCCAAGCCCAGCTGGGCCGCCGCAAGCGCCTCCAGGAGGACTGGGGCTTCGGCCGCACGTCCCAACTCGAGTTCGCCGGCAGCTATGTCACCCATGGCGTGAAGCTGAAGCCGCTCGTCGGCTTCTTCTACAACGAGTCCGTCAGCCGGGGCCTGCTGCGCTCCAGCCCGACCGCCAGCTTCTTCCCGGTCTGGGACATGAAGAACCCGGCCACGTGGAACTACGACACCGACTTCGACCCGGGCGCACAGCCCATCACCACGAACTCCCGTTCTCCCGGCCGCAACTCGGCCGCCTACGCCATCATGAACGCGAGCTTCCTTGAGGACCGCCTCAACGTCGTGGCGGGCGCCCGGTACAACAAGTCCTCGGGGGCGACCGACAATCTCCTGAACCCCGCCGCCAGCGTGGCCAAGGTCTCGGCCAAAAAGATCACGCCCCAGGCTGGCATGGGTTGGAAGATCACCCGCGACATGATGATCTATGCCTCGTACAGCCAGTCCTACGTCAACAATGCGGCCGCCCTCCAGCGGGCCAACGTGCCGATCGGGCCCGCCAAGCCCACCACGGCTGAGGGCTACGAACTCGGCCTGAAGACCGATTTCCTCGGCGGGCGCGTGTCGTCCACCGTCGCGATCTTCCAGATCGACCAGAAGGACCGCATCCTGCGCTTCAACTCCTTCAACTCCTCGGGCGTGACGGTCACGAACAGCCTTCAAGACACCATCGATCGCAGCAAGGGCATCGAGGCCGAGCTGACCTGGTCGCCGGTCGACAACTGGCAGGTCTATCTCAGCGGGGCCATGAACGACATCCGCGTCATCCAGGTTCCCCCGGGCATGGAGGCCTTCATCGGCAGCCACCCCGAGGCGACGGTCAAGGCGCTCTTCAACCTGTGGACGCGCTACAGCTTCACGCAGGACGCGGTGAAGGGCCTGTGGGTGGGCGGTGGCTTCAATCACACCGGCCGGAAGGCGCAACGCACCAACAACCCGCGGCTCTTTCTGCCCGCCGACACGCTCTGGAACTCGGCCATCGGCTACGACTGGAAGCGGGGGGACCGCGACATGAGCGTGGTCGTGAACTGGCAGAACATGGAGGACATCGAATACTATCCGGCCAACCAGCAACGCGGCCTGCCCGGTCGCGCCACGGTCTCCTTCACCACCCGCTTCTAAGCGGGTCATCGTCCCAGGGGCGCCGGCCAGGCCGGCGCCCTTTTTTATGCCGGTGCCCGACGGTTGGATTTGGCCTCGTCAGGTCCCGGACCTTTTCCGCACCATGACGCGTTGAGCTACACCCGCATTATTTCCACCCTGGGCTGTCCCGACCTCGCGCTGACCGGGGTGGGGGCGCTGGTCCGCGGCCATGGCCTTGACGGCTGCGAGTTACGCGCCCTCGGCGGCTCGCTGGACCTGCACGCCCATTTCACGGCGGAGTACGGCTCACCGGCGGGGCTGGCGGCCCGGCGGCCCGCGGAACCGGTCACGGCTTTCTGCACCTCGCTCAAGGCGGTCGGTGCGACCGCGGTGGAGCGGGAGCAGTTTCTCCAACTCATCCCGTGGGCGGAGGCGCTCGGGGTGTGCGGGCTGCGGGTGTTCGACGGCGGCACCACGGGCGACGCGGCGGAACTGGCGGCCATGGCGGACACCGTGCGGTGGTGGCGCGAGCTCCGCGCCCAGCACGGTTGGAAAACGGACATCATGATCGAGACGCACGACACGCTGCTCACGGGCGCGGCGGTACGGCGGTTGCTCGCGGTGGCGCCGGGCACGGCGATCCGCTGGGATTCGCACCACACGTGGAAGAAGGGCGGCGAGGATCCGTGCGTGACCTGGGCCGCGATCAAGGACGCGGTGGCGGCGATCGATGTTAAGGACAGCATCAGCCGGCCTTCCGCTAAACACGCCTGGACCTATGTGTTGCCGGGCGCGGGAGAATTTCCGATGGCGCCGTTGCGGAAAGTACTGGCGGCCGAGTTTGCCGGGCCGGTGAGCCTGGAGTGGGAAAAGCTCTGGCACGCGTATCTGCCCACGCTCGACGAGGCGCTTGTCGCGGCGGAGAAGAGCCGGTGGTGGTGAGGAATTGTTTGTAGGGCGGGATCTCCTAATCCCGCGGCGAACGCGTCTTGGCGGGGTTGCTTCGCCATCTCCGCCAAGCCTCCGTCGGAGACCCCGCCCTACAGCTAAGGCAATCCCGGCTGCACCGGCAGAATCTTCAGCCGTTCGAGGAAGGCATTGGATTTCGCGGCGATGATCGCGCGTTCCTCCTGGGTGCCGAGGTTGTGGGCGCCGCCGGGGAGGGTGACGAATTCGCAGGCGTTGCCGGTGGCACGCAGTTTTTCGTCCAGGGCCACGGCATACTGGTAGGGTACGACGGTGTCGGCGTCGCCGTGAAACATCAGCACCGGCGGCATGCGGGCGTCGAGTTGGTGCTGAGGGGAAAGGGCGAGGCCGTGGCCGGCGAAGCGGTCGGAGCGCTGGCCGCCGGATTCGGAGGTGTCGGCGGCGGCGCTGAGCAGGATCAAGGCGGCGGGTGGGTGGAGCGGGGCCGTGGCCGGGTCACTGCCCCAGGGCGTGGCGGTGATGGCGGTCCAGAGCGCGAGATGACCGCCGGCGGAGGAGCCGCTGACGACCACGCGCTGCGGGTCGATCCCGAGCTCGGTGGCGTGGGTCTGGACCCAGTGCAGGGCGGCACGGGCGTCGGCGACGCATTGGGTGGCATCGGTGCCGTGGCGGTTTTTCACGCGGTAATCCACGGCGATGCCGACGAGGCCGAGCTTGGCGGCGTTGCGGCCGTAGCCGGCGGATTGGAGCGGGGTGCCGTTCAGGAAGCCGCCGCCGAAGAAATGGATCCAGGCCGGGCGCCGGTCCGCGGCCGACCAGCCGGCGGGTTTGAACACGTGGAGCCGCATGGGCTCCGGCGGCAACTCCTGATAGATGAAGGTTTCGGCGCCGGGGAGGGTGAGAGGGGTTTCCACGGATTTGAGCGGCGCTAGCGCGCGGGTGGACGCCTGACTTTCGGCTGAGCTCAAGGCCGGCGGCAGGCAGGCACTGACCAGCAGAGTGGCGAGGAGGCGGATCAGCATGGCGGATTACCTCGGGTTGGCGGCGGCCTCGGCGAGCAGGTGATCAAGAAAGCCCGGTGCCAGTTTTTCGTTCTGCCGGTGAGGCCAGGTCTCGGGCGCCGTGTTGTAGGGGCGGAGGAATTCGACGGCGCGGCGCAGGCTCGCGCCGTTGGGCGCGGTGTAGGCCCAGAAGTCGGTCCCGAGCCCGGCGGCATGCCGGGCGGCGACGGCGAGGGCCTCCAGGTTGAAGACGCTGTAGCCCAGGCCGTCCGCGCGACGGATTTCCTCCGGCTGGCTGCCGTCGGGCTGGATCTGGTGGACGATGAGCGCCCGGGCTTCCTCCATCAGCGCGCGGGCCAACGTGTCCTGACCGGTGTAGCGGGCCAGGGGGATGGCCTGGGCGAAATACCACGAGCCATGGTTGTTCTTCGCCGCCCGCTCCTCGAGCGCGACCGGGGCGGTGGTGAACCAGTGCAGGAAAGCCGTGAACCACGTGCGGATGACGGTTTTCTCGTCGTGGGCGAGGGCCGGGGAATCGTCGAGCAGGCGGAGCGCGTCGACGACCTGCGCGAAGCCGCGGGAGTCAAGCAAGCCGGTGGGGTTGCCGCGGTTCCGGTCATGGCCGAGACGGACCTGGGCGTAGTCCAGGTGCGGGTTCATGCGCGTGGCCGGCGTGACGAACCACGCGCGCAGCCACGCGCCGGCGCGGCGCGCGGCGGTTTCATCCCGGTGCACGTGCCAGGCCGCGGCGAGTTGCTCGACCGTGTCACAGAATTCCCCGATGCGCTGCCGGTCACCGCGGGCGACCTGTTCGCGGTTGTGTCGGCCGTCATGCCGGACAAAGGGCAGACCGTCGGGCTTGGCCGGGTCCGGCCACCAGTAGCGCGCGTAGCTCACGTAGTCGTGCGGATCACCGCTCGGCGGCAGGACGGTTTTGTCGGTGACGGTCGTGATGGGGACGGTGAGGGCGGCTGGCGCGTGCTTGGCGAGGGTGGCCAGTTCGGCAGGGGTGTGCTGCCAGGAGTCGAGGGCGAAAGAGGGGACGGACCAGAGGACGCAGGCGAAAGCCAGCAGGGCTCCTCGTGGGCCCGCGAGCTTGCTCGCGCCAAGCCCGCGCCCGCGAGCGGGCTGCGAACAGCTTTTAGCGGAGCTGGATCGAGTCATCAGTGAGGGTGAGGAGGATTTCGGTGCCGCCGTGGGTGATGGCGAGGGATCCATCGGGCGTGAGCGTCGCATCCACGAAAGCCAGACGCAGAGGCGCTCCCTCCGGGCTGACTGAGCGATAAGGGAAGAGCACGGCGTAGACGGTGTAGGTTTGGGCGGGCGCGGTGCTTTCGAGGGTGAGGTGCGTCTGGTTGTGCCATTTGCCGGTGAGGTAGGAACCGCTGATCTCGCCCGAGGCATACTTGGGATCGACTGGGACGGGGAACCGGTCGGTGACCGTGGCCTGCCAGGCGACGCCGGGGGAGACGAGCTTCACCTGCAGGGCCGTCTGACCGCCGCTGCCCTCGAGGTGGAGGCGGTTGTCCCCCAGCCACTCGATGCCCTTTTCGCCGTGCAGCAGCCACGACAGCTTGCCCGGCGTGGCGAGTTCGACGCGGTCGCGGAGAACGAGGTAGCGTTGGTCGATGAAGACGAGGTCGCGGGTGACACGCTGCACGCGACCCTTCGGCTGAAGCGTTTGGTAGGCGGCGGTGGCGTCGCCGGTGGTGAGCACGTAACGATCGCCGGTCTCGAAGCGGGTGATGCGGCCGGTGGCGTCCTTACTCTGGGCCTTTTGGCCGAGGCCGTCGATGAGCAGCGTGTTTTTGGAAATCGTCTGGCGGGTCCAGTCGCGGTGGTGCGGGGAATTGTGGAATTCGCGATAGGCGGAATTGATTGCGAGGCCTTCGCCGTACGCGTTCAGGATGAAGCTATTTTGATCCGCGTGGCTGTGGCTGAAGGAGCCGTAGGGCGAGGATTTGAAGGTGACGTGGATGTCATTCGCCGGATCGCCGAGTGCGCTATGGAGCGAGACCCAGCCGACGTCGGCGAAGTGGCGTTGCGGCGGGAGCCCCGCGACAGGCTCGGGGCCTTGAGCTTGTCGAGACGGTTCGTTGAGCGGACGGGCGGCGGGCAGAGGGTAGGCGGAGGCGATGAAGTTGCGGACAAGAAACTCAGCGGCGGTGGGGTAGGTGCGGCTGAGATCGTCGAGGCCCTTGTCGATGGGGCGGGGGCGGCGGTCGGTGCAGAGCTCGGCGTAGGTGCGCAGGAATCCGTTCTGCTGCACGCGCGCGAGGTGTTCCATGTAGTCGGCGATGACGGGCTCGAGGTTGAAACGGCCGGCGTTGGAGGTGTCGCCGAAGGTCGTGTGGAGGTAGGGCTGGACATGGTAGACCGCGAAGAGCGGGGAGTTCCGCCAGAACGGCGACGCGTAGGCGGCGGGATCGCCGAGGGCGAGGAGGGCGTCCTGGAAAGCCGCGTGCTCGAAGGTGCCGCGCCAGTAGGCGGTGCCCTCGCCCCAGCCGCCGTCGTCGCCGCCCCAGGGACTGAACTGGTCGCGGTAGAATTGGTAGGCGTAGGTCCACCAGTCGCGCGCCTCGGGTAAGTCGTCCCACAGCGCGAGGGCGGTGAGGCCGGTCATCGGCATGAAGCGCACGGGATGCGAGGAGAGGTCGGCCGCGATGGAGTTGCGGGTGATCTGCGAGATGTTGCCCTCGTGTTCGATCCACTCGACAGAGCGGCGGCCGCGCTCGCGGAAGTGGGCGAGGATGGCGGACTTCTCGGCGGGGGTCAGCTGGTCGCGGAGCTGGTCGTAGACCAGGGGCAATTTGCGCCACAAACGGAAGTGGGCCTCATCGTTGTAGTAGATGTCGGTGGCGCCGACGACGGCGCCGGATTTCCAGTCGGGGGCGAAGTGCCAGGCGGCCGCGCCGAGGAGGAAATCGCGGGCCTTGGTGAGGTACTTTTCCTCGCCGGTGACGATCCAGCAGAGGCTGGCGGCCTCGGCGACGGCGGAGATCACGCCACAGGTGTCCTGGACCGCGCGCCACTGGTCGGCCATGGCGGAGGTGCGTTTCGAGGGGGCCGGGTCGCCGTAGGTGACGGGTTCGGCGGGAAAGGGGAGGGCGAGGTACTTGGCGTCGAGGTCGGCCTTGAGCTTGGCGAAGGCCTTCGCGCCCTCGCCGGTGGTGCAGTAGGCGCGGAAGGCGTCGTGCCGGCCGGCGAGTACGTTGGTGCGCGGGGCAGCGGCGGGGACGATCGAGGCCGGCTCGGTTGCGGCTTGGGCCCATGGGCCCCATAAGGCGGATAGGCCCCATAGAAGAAACGCCGTGCGGCGAAGTGAGCGCATATCAGGAAAGGGCGGGCAACGACCAGTGACGCAGATCCCAGTCGCCGAGTTTGGGGTGGTGGAGTTTCCAAGTGCCGGCGGGCGCGGCGAGAATTTGCCAGGGGGCGGAGGCCGCGCGGTCGGAACCACTCCAGGACAGGGCGGCGAGGAGGCCTGGGCCGTCGTGGCGGTGGGTCGTGGCGATGGGCGTGACGTGATAGGGGGCGGCGACGTGGCGGCGCTCGGTGGTGTCGTCGAGGCGTGTGTCCCAGTCCGTGGCGGTGAAACCCAGGAGGGGCTGGAGGGCGGTGCCGCGGTGGTCGGGGGAAAACGCGGTGAGGGCAGCGCGTTCCACCGGCGGAGCCGTCAGCGGCAGGGCGAAGCCCCCGAGGCTGAGGACGACCGGTTGGCGGGCCTCGTAGCGGTGGACGTGCAGCAGCCAGCCGGCGCGCCAGAAGACGAAGGTTTCGACGGAGGTGTTCACCTGGCCGGTCTTGGCGCCGAGGTTCCAGCTGTAGCCGAGGTGGTCGTCGGCGAGCTCGACGGCGACGGTCGAGTGACGGCCGAAGACGCGGCCGTCGTCGACCCGGGCCGTGAGCGCGCTGTCGGGAGAGACGGCCGAGATTTCGGGAAAGGCGTAGCAGAAGTGGACCCCGGTG
The DNA here is from genome assembly GCF_001746835.1 of Lacunisphaera limnophila. Lineage (NCBI taxonomy): Bacteria > Pseudomonadati > Verrucomicrobiota > Opitutia > Opitutales > Opitutaceae > Lacunisphaera > Lacunisphaera limnophila. Next base: position 1,481,570 of record NZ_CP016094.1, read on the forward strand.
CGGTAGCTGAGCTTGCTCCACTTCCACGCGCCATAGCGGAGCTGGGTGTTGCCGACCATGGAGCCGGCGTTGAGGATCTCGACCTCACCGTCGGGGAGGCTGCGGGTGACCAGGCCCGGCGCGGGCATGACCCGGACGAAGCCACGCTCGGCGGGCAGGGGTTGTTCGGGGTCGTGCCAGAAGGCGTGATCCGGCGGCAAGAGCAGCGGGGTGAAGCCCTTGGCGGCCCAGTAGGGTGAAGCGGGGGCAGAATACGGCTCGATGATCCGCGGGAAGACGTCAGTGAACCCGGGGGCCAGCGCGCCCTGCGCGGTGTAGATCGGGCGGGAGAGAAAGAAGTCGAGGTTGCGCGTGCAGAGGCGGCGCAGCAGGCCGGGGGCGAGGTCGGTGCAGGCTTCGGCGAGGGCCAGGCCGAAGACGTTCAGACAGTTGAAACGGTAGGTGATGGAGCGGCCGAACGCCGGGTGTTCCCCGCTGGCGGCAAAGAAGTGCTGGTAGTCGGCAACGAACAGGCGCGCCCAGTCGCGCCAGCGGGTGGCCCGGGCCGGGTCCGCGGGACCATGCAGATGGGTCCACATGAGGCCGTAGAAGTGGAAGGCGTAGGCGTTGTAGTGGTCGTAGGCCTGGTTGATGCCGTCCTCGAACCAGCCGCCGCCGCGGTGCATGGTCTCGAGCTGGTTGAGGTGGGCGGTGATGACGGCGCGGTCGGTGCGATGCGCGGCCCCCTGGGTTCCGAGGAACTCCAGGATGTGGACCGACATGAAAAGGTGGTTGTTATTGACGATGCCGCCGCCGCGGCAGGTGGCGAACCAGCGGAGCACCTGCGCCTGGTCGGTGGGAGCGAGCGGAGCCCAGAGGTCGCGCGGGGCTAGCTGCAGCGCGATGGCGAGCAGGCCCATCTCGACGTGGTGCTGGTGGTAGGAGGCGTCGGGCCCCCAGTATTGCGGGTGGGCGGGGTCAGTGCCGGCGACCAGGCCGGCGCGAAACCAGCGGGCGAGCTGCGCGCGGAGCGCGGCATCCTCCGGGTGCGGCGCCGACTGCAGCCAGAATGCGGCCAGCGTCAGCGGGCGGGCGAAGCTCTCGAGCCGGTCGGCCTGGGCGTCGTGGTCGGAGGGTGCGCCGGCCAGCGGCAGGTCGGCCCGGCCCGGCTGCATGAGGCCGGCCAGCGGTTCGAGCAGGCGGCGGGCGGCGTCCTGCCAGTGGCGGTAGGCGGGCGGCAGGTCGCTCATGTCGAGGTGTCGTAGACCGTTGGGGTGATGACGGCGCGCAGCGGGCGGTCCTCGGCGTAGGCGACGAGGTTTTCGACGGCGAAGGCACCGGCGTCGCAGCGGCGGTCCGTTGTCGGGCCGGCGATGTGCGGGGTGAGCGACACGTTGCGCAGGCCGCGGAAGGGCGAGTCGGCGGGCAGCGGCTCGACCCCGTAGACATCAAGGCCGACCATGATCCGGCCTTCCTGCGCGACCCGCAGCAGCGCGGCCTCGTCGACGACGGCGCCGCGGCCGACGTTGACGAACACGCCGCCGGGCCGGATGAGTCGGAGGTGTTTTTCCTGCACAAGGCCAGCGGTGGAGGGATTGAGCGGGGCGAGCTCGACGATGATGTCGTTCTCCGCGAACAAGGACTCGAGGGAGGCGGCGCGGCGGATGCCGTGGGCGGCCTCGACCTCCGGGGTCACGTCAGGGGCGAAGCTGGTAATCGTGACATGAAACGGACGCAGCAGCTGAACGAGCTCGCGGGCGATCTGGCCGTAGCCATGTAAACCGATGCGGCGACCGAAGAGCGAGGCGGTTTCGGTGCCGCCGTTTTTCCAGGCGCCTTCCGTATGCATGGCGATGGTCCAGTGCGGCGCGCGGCGGAGGCAGGCCAGGATGTGGAACAGGGCCCATTCGGCGACGACGCGGCTGATGGAGCCGCCCCAGTTGGTGACGACTAGGCCGGCCTCCAGCTGGTCGCGGCGGACGAGCCGGCGGACGGAACCGCAGAGGTAGCAGACATAACGGAGGCGGGGCGGGAGGACGGGAGGCAGGGGCGGGGTTTTCCAGCAGGCCAGCAACACCTCGGGATCCGCGGCGGCGAGGGCGGAGGCAAAATCCGCAGCGCTTTGTCCGGTCGGATCCCAGACGGTAAAGCGCGGCGTGACAGCCCGGGCCTGGCCGAGCAACGGCTCGGGGAGGAAATCACGGAGCTCCTCGGCGGTCAGCGAGGCAAGGATGGCGACGGGGCGCGGCATGGGAGAATGGGTCGGGGCGGGGGGAGAGGGTCAGGCGACCGGTTGGCCCGGGGCGGGGGCGTCCGGCGGGTAGCATTCCAGGATCGAGGCGACGGGCCCGGGGGTGATGGCCAGCGGGCCGAGGCCGGCGGGCGCGAAAAACTTGTCGTAGAGTCCGAGGTGGTGCGTCTCGCCGCCGACCTGGACGGTGCAGGCGCCGGCCGTGACAATGCCGATGTGTGCGGCGGGTTCGATCTTGGTGGCCGGGCCGCGGTAGTGCGAATGGCGCATCCGGAAGCAGGGCGTGCGTTCGGGCCCGATGAGGTCATCCTGATGCGAGTCCGGCCCGAGGGCGCGGCGCCGGCGCGGGGGACAGACGGCCTCGGTCTGAACGCGGTGGAGCGGCCAGGGGGCGGGGTCGAAGACATCGAGGCAGAAGTCGAGTCCGCGGCCCATGAAGCGCGCGGACTCCGGCAGCACGTAGCCGCCGCGCTCGAACTCGAAACGGACGACGAGGTCGCTGGGTTCCTGGACTTCGACGAGCAGGATGCCTTCGCCCAAGGCGTGGGGCACGCCGCCGGGCACGAGAAAGGTGTCGCCGGGCTGAACCGGAATCCGGTCGAAGCAGGCCTCGAGGGCAGCGAGGTCCTGGGTCTCGATCAGGCGGCGGAGTGTCGCCCGGCCGGGGGGGCGCTGGAAGCCGAGATAAATATAGGGGGCCGCGACCTCCGGACGGGTGGCGAGGACGTGATAGGCCTCGGTCTTGCCCGAGGGTGAATTCAGGAAGCGGCGGGCGAAGGCGGCGGTCGGGTGGACCTGAAAGTGCAAGCGGATCGACGGGTCCAGCAGCTTGACCAGCAGGTGGGGCGAGGCGCCGTGGGCCGCCGCATGGTCGGCCCCGAGGAAATAGGCGGGGTCGGTGGCGAGCAGGGGGGCGAAATCGTGGAGCTCACCGCCCACGCGCACCGTCGAGCGGCCCTCAGGAATGGCTTCGCGACCGGGATTGACGGCGCGGGTGGTGGAGGCGACCCAGTCCTCGGGAAAGTGGCTGTCCGCGGGGGCGGCGGCCGCGGCGAGCCGGTCGAGGTTTTGCCCGCCCTGGTAGGTGCGCCAGACGCGGTTGGGGGGGAGGAGGACGAGTTTACCGCGGGGGTCCATGGAGGTTCAGATGACGGCGCTGAGGCCGCCGTCGACGGTGAGGATCTGGCCGTTGATGAAATCGGCGGCGGGCGAGGCGAGAAAGACACAGGCGCCGGTGAGGTCGTCAGCGCAGCCCCAGCGGCCGGCGGGGGTGCGGCCCTTGATCCAGGCGTCGAATTTCGGATCACCCGCGAGCGGGGCGGTGAGCTCGGTGAGGATATAGCCGGGGGCGAGGCCGTTGACCTGGATGTTATGCTGCGCCCACTCGGCGCACATGGCGCGCGTGAGCATCTTGAGGCCGCCCTTGGCGGCGGCGTAGTTGCCAGTCGTGGGCCGCGCGAGGTCGCTCATCAGCGAGCAGATGTTGATGATCTTGCCGCGGCGGCGGGCGATCATGCCCGGGGCGACGGCGCGGGTGACGAGGAAGGCGGAGGTGAGGTTGGTCTGGAGCACGGCGTGCCAGTCGGCCAGGGGCATGGACTCGAGCGGACCGCGGCGTTGGATGCCGGTGTTGTTGACGAGGATGTCGACGGCGCCGAGGCCGGCAGCCGCGGCCTGCACGGCGGATTCATCGGTGACGTCGAAGGCGGCGACCTCGATCGCGGCGTGGCCGGCGGCGCGCAGACCGGTGGCGGCGGTGGCGAGCCGCGCGGGGTCACGGCCGTTGAGGACGACCTGGGCGCCGGCGGCGGCCAGGGCCTGGGCGAGGGCGAGACCGATGCCCTGGGAAGAGCCGGTGACGAGGGCGCGGCGGCCCGCGAGGCTGAAGGAGGGCGCGTTCATGCTTTGAGGGGGCGGCCGGAGCGGATCAGCAGGACGCCGATCAGCACGACCGTGCCACCGCAACCGAGGAAGGCAAGGCGACCGACCAGCGGGTTGGGGATGAACGCGAGCAGGCAGACGAACACCCCGTACGCGAAGGAGAGCCAGCCCACCGCGGAGGACTGTTGGGTGTCATTGGCGTTGGCGGCGCCCTCCTCGCGGTCAAAATCAACCGGTGTGGTCATCTGGGTGAAGAATGCGTCAACCTGCGCGCGATGTTCCGGCGCACAGCGCGACCAGAACAGCTTGGTGCCGATGAACCAGGTGGAGGCGAGGATGACATTGGCGAAGAACTGGAAGCCCTGGATCCAGTATTCGCGGGAGGCGGCGTCCAGGGGCAGCGGGTGGTTGAACAGGGCCGCACCCCACTCCGGCGTGAAGAACTGGCCGACGACCATCGAGCCGAAAAACCCGACCAGCACGGTGCTCCACGCTGACCACGGCGGGGTGTGGCGGATCACGAGGCCGAGCAGCAGCGGCACGGTGACCGGCACGCCGATCAGGATGCTCACGCGCTGCATCATCAGGAAGAGGCCGAGTTCCTTGATCTCCGCCATGCGGATGGCGATGGAGATCACCAGCACGCCCAGCACGAAGGTGGCGAGGCGGCCGACCCGGAGCAACTGCCGTTCCGTGGCCTGCGGCCGGAAGAGCGGCTGGTAGAAGTTCTTCACGAAAAAGCCCGCGTTCTTGTTCAGGCCCGAGTCCATGCCCGACATGGTGGCCGCGAAGATGCCGCTCACGAGCAGCCCGAGCATGCCGACCGGCATGACCACCTGGGAGATGGCGATGAACGAGGCCTCGTCGGGGGACTTGAGGGTGGGGAAAATAGCGGCGAGGTCGATCTGCAGCGCCCGGGCGGCCATGGGCGGGAGAAACCAGATGAAGATGCCGACCACGAAGAGCCCGGCGCCGAGGTAGCCGGCCCAGCGGGCGTGACGGCTGTCCTTCACGCTGAGGTAGCGGCCGGCCTCGAAGAGGTTGTTCGTGCTGATGATCTGCTTGAGCAGCATCGCGGTGCACCAGAGGCCGAGGAACTCCTTGGTGAAAATCTCGCCGAGGTTGAGGTGGGCCACGGGCAGGCCGGCGACAAACCCGTCCCAGCCGCCGAGCCGCAGCAGGGCGAGGACGGTTACCGCCGCACACACCGGCATGAGGATCAGCACCTGGATGAAGTCGGCCGCCAGCACGGCCCAGCTGCCGCCGAGAAGGGTCATCACGAGCACCACCACACCCGTGACGAGGAGCGTCCAGGTGAGGTCGAGGCCGAAGATGGCGGCGAAGAAGACGCCGAGGGCGTTGAGGTGGATGGCCGCCTGCAGGGTGCTGAGGGGGATCTGGAGCCACATCATGACCTGCTCGCTCACGGCGCCGAAGCGCTGGCGGATGGCCTCGACGGAGGTGATGACGCGCGTCTGCCGGAACCGCGGGGCGAAGAACACTGCGTTGAGCACGAAGCCCACGGCGTTGGCGACGAAGATGGCCATGACCGGCCAGCCATCGAGGTAGGCCTTGCTGGCGGCGCCGGTGAAAGTCCACGCGCTGAAGGCCGCCATGAAGGCAGAGCCCCCCACCATCCACCACACCGCCTTGCCGCCGCCCCGGAAGTAGTCGCTGATGTTCGTCACGAACTTCCGGAAGACCCAGCTGATCGCCAGCATGTAGCCAAAGTAGAAAACGAGCACGGCGTAGTCGAAGCGGGTCATGGGGTGGGGTCGTTCAAGACAATATAATAATTATTAAAGGCCAAGCCAAAAAACCGCCGGGCAGCGGCGCGGGGCCGGGCGCGGCGGGCCGGGGTCATGGGATCACCGGGCGGGGCCGGTGGAGTTGCCGACCACGAGGGGGGCGGGGAGGACGAGGTCGCTGAAACCCTCGGCGGGGGTGCCCTCGCCGGCGACGAGGCGGGCGGCGGCCTCGCCGAGCTTGTCGGGGCTCGTGCCTGCGCCGGTGATGCGCAGCGCCCCTTCCACGCTCAGGCGGGAGACGTCGGCCGAGGCCAGGCTGATGTCGCCGGGCACGCGCCAGCCCGCGCGCTGCAGGGTGAGGGCGGCGCCGTAGGCCATCTGGGAGTTGTAGGTGACGAAGGCGGTGGGGAAGTCCTTGCGCTTGGCGTGGCGCAGCAGGGTGTGGATGGCTTCGGCGCCCTCGGCGCGGTCCGCCTGGTTGACAATGACGGTGTAGCGCGGATCCAGGGCCAGGCCGAGCGGTTGCAGGGCGGCGGTGAAAGCGGCGAGGCGGGCGTTGTGCCGGCCGAGGCCCGCGTTGCCGCCGAGCCAGCCGAAGCGCTGATGGCCCAGGTTGAAGAGGTGGCGGACCAGCTCGGTGAGGGCGCCGGGCTCGTTGCCAAGCACGGAGTGGCAAAGCCCGTGGTAGCGGGCGGACACGGCGACGACGCGCCGGGTGTGCCGGCACAACTCACCCAGAAAGGGCCGGGCTACTTCACCCAGCACGACGACGCCGCCCAGGCGGTTGCTGGGATGGAAACACTGGCCGAGCTTGGCCGGGCTGAGTTCGTCCTCGGCCCCGAGATAGACCAGGCGCTGGCCGAGCCGCTCGAGTTCCTGGTGCAGGCCATGCTGGACGTGGCCAAAGTAGGTGCTGGGAATGTAGAGGCGCAGCGGGGCGCGCAGGATGTAGCCGATCTGCCCGAGGCGCGAGGCCTCCGGGGTGGAGTCGACGCGCATGCCCTTGGGCAGGTAGCCCTGGCTGATGGCGCGATCCCAGATGCGCTGGTAGGTGTCGGGGTTGATGCCCGCGCTGCGTCCGTTGAGGGCGAGGGAAACGAGGGCCTGGGAGACGCCGAGCTCCTTGGCGAGGAGGGTTTGGGAGATTTTTTTCTTCGGCCGCACGCTCCAGCTCTTGATAAGTATGACCGGAGGTTCAACGCCTTATTGGCCAGGAGGGCGCGGGAATCTGGAGCCACGGCGACCCCGCCATGGTTTGGACGAAGACCGCAGCGAGGTTGCCGCGGCTCCAGAATTTCCGAGGCAAACCTGCGCGGAGCGCAGGTTCCACCCTCAAACCAGCTGACTGAGCTTGGTCGCCTCGGGGCGGAGGGAGACCAGGTCAGTGAGATTCACCGGCTGGTTGCGCCGGATCGACTCGAGGCCGGCGATGCCGACGAGGATGGAGGCGGCGCCCTGTTCGTGACCGGCGAAGCGGCCCCAGGCGTCGGCGTCAGTGGCACCCGGGGCGTAGAAGGAGCGGTTGAGAATTTCGTCGGCCCCGCCATGGGCCGCCTTGATGACGGGCATCGGCACGGTGTAGCCGGTCTGGAAGTGCGGATAGACCTTGATCCACTCGCCCTCCGCCTCCTGGCCGGGGCGGTCGTCCTCCAGCTTGAAATCCTTCGGGCGGACGGCGCGGTTCATGTGCGAGCCGATGAACTCGTGGTATTCGATGCGACCGCGGTCGCCGTTAAAGCACACGCGCATGCCCTCACGGGGCGAGTAGCACACGAGCGAGTAGGTGAGCAGCTCGCCGGTGCGGTAGCGGACGTTGAGCGACATCTGGTCGGGGATGTCGATACCCTCGCGAAACACATTTTGGTCGCGGATATAGCCGGAGTCGGCCTCGCCGGCGCGGTAGATCCGCCGGAAGGACTCGCTCTCGTCCAGGTCGAGACGGAACGGATCGTCCTTGGCCTCGGGGTGGCCGGTGTAGCGCGGGTAGGCCGTGAGCGCGCCGTCGCCGCGGGCCACGGCGTTTTTCTTCCCGTAGAAGACTAGGTCCCCGTAGGCGAAGACCTGGGCCGGGATGGCGTCGAGCCACCAGTTGACGAGGTCGAAGTGGTGCGTGCTCTTGTGCACGAGGAGCGTGCCGGACTCGGCGGCGTGCGAGTGCCAGCGGCGGAAGTAGTCGGCGCCGTGGTTGGTATCGAGGAGGTACTCGAGGTTGACGGAGCGGACCTTTCCGATGACGCCGCTGGCGATGAGTTCCTTCACCTTCGTGCGGAAGGGGGCCCAGCGGTAGTTGAAGGCCACCCGCACGCGCCGGCCGCTGGCGCGCTGGGCCTCCAGGATGGCGTGGCACTTCGCCGCGTCGATCGTCAGGGGCTTCTCGGTGATGACATCGCAGCCGGCGCGCAGGGCGCGGATGATGTAGTCATGATGGGTGTCGTCCTTGGAGCAGACGAAGACGGTGTCGGGCTTCGTCTCGCGCAGCATGGCGTCAAATTGCGCGGCCGGGTAGGCGGGCACGGCGTGGTAGGCCCAGTCGCCGGCGAGCAGCCCGTTGTAGTAGGCCATGCGCGCCGGGCTGAGGTCGCAGATCGCAACCAGCTCGTTGGTGTCACGGTAAGTCGTGACGAGGGGCTCGATGAAGCTGATGGCGCGGCCGCCGGTGCCGACGAAGGCGAAACGTTTCTTGGTCATGGCAGGGAGAGGGGCTGAAGCGGCGTGAGGGTGACAGGCCCGAGCAGGCCCGAGGGGGTGTCCGGCCAGGCGGAGGCGTTGAAGGGCTTGTAGTCTATATCCACGAAATTGATCTCGTGCATGATTTTCCAGTCCACCTTGCGGCGGTCCAGGTCGCGGATGCGGTTGGCGGCGAGGTTGGTGACGTCGAGCTCGAGCACGTTGCGCCCGGGCCGGAGGTGCGGGCCGACGCGCAAGCGGAAGGGCAGGCTCCAAGCGGTGGCGACCTCGGTGCCGTTAAGGCGCACCCGGGCGCTCTCACGCACGTCGCCGAGGTCGAGCAGCCAGTCGGCCGCGGGGGTGGCCGGCAGGTCGAATTCCAGCCGGTAGCGCGCGGTGCCGCCGAAAGCCTGCGCGGCTTCCCCGAGTTCCGTCCAGGGTTTCAGTTCCGGGAGGCGGGCGGATCGGGGCAGCGTCGGTCCCCCGGTCAGGAAGGTGAGTTGCCATACCCCCGGCAGCGGCACGGCGGGACCGGTGGGAGCGGTCCAGGTCCAGGCGGGTGCGGGCGAATCCGGGGCGGACTCGAAAGTGCGCAGCAGGAGGGATGCCCCCGGGGCGAGTTGGAGGTATACTTCGGGGCTGAGGCCCGGGCGCAGCGGGGCCGCCCCGGTCTGGCCGGTGAGCGGGTCGGTGAGAGTGGCGGCTCGCGCGGGCGTGCCGAGGCGGAGCCAGCCGTCGAAGGCCCGGGCGGTGAGGTTGACGAAAAAATAGTCCCGGCCTCCGGCGCGGGCCCGGCGGATGAATTCAAGCCCGGCTTCGACGGCGGGTTCCCGCGGGATCAGGTGGGCCGCCAGCGTGGTGAACAGGGCCGAGGGTTGCTGCCATTCGGGCGCGGCCAGCAGTTCGCGGAATTGCGCGCGACGCTCCGCCAGCCGGCCGAGGCCGGGCACGTCGACGGGGGCGCCGTCGGGCAGGATGATCGTCGCACCCGCGAGCCGGAGAGCGCGGAGGTGGGCGAGGGTCTCGACCGGCATATGGTGGGTCAGCGGCACGACCAAGGCCCGGTAGCGGCCGCCGCCCGGGGTTACGATGGCGCCGTCTTCGGCGCGGGAAGCCAGGAGCTGGGCGTCGGAGAGATAGTCGACGGCGTAGCCGGCCTGGATCAGCTCGGTGGCGCGTTGTTCGAAGGCGGAGCTGTTGAGCCAGCTGCGGTCGTGCACCCCGTATTGCTTCATCAGGCCGTCGGGCGCGTGCAGCACGTCGTGGAAGGGCCAGTAGAGCAGCACGTCGTTGTCGGGGCGCCCGGACTGGAGAACGGTCTGCACGCGGGTGACGTAGGCGTTGAGCGCGGCGAAGTCCTGCCACCAGGTGTTCTGGGGGTTAAACTGCGTGGAGGCATAAAACAGCCAGCCCGGCCAGACGGCGTCCGGCGGCGAGTAGGCGGTACCATGGTAGAAGACATGGTTGATGCCGCTGGTGAAGAGCCGGTCGATCTCCGGCTTGGCGAAAGCGAGGGCCACCTGCCAGTGCTCGCGCAACCAAGTGCAGGTTTCGCTGGAGGCGAGCGGCCGGCCCATCACATGCGCGGCGGACGAGGCCATGCGCAGCACGAGCGGGTCGGGCAGGTCGCGGGTGGAGGTCCAGGTTTGTCGGAGCCCGGGAATAGGGAAGGGCGTTGAGCCGAAGGTCTCGGTCTCGGGGATGTCCACGGCGCCGTAGAGGTCGAGCAGGTTGGCCGGGGCCCCGTGGGACTGGTTGCGCACGAGGAAGCCGTGGTCGTGTGACCAACGAATCCAGGTCTGCAGGTATTCGAGATGGAGTTGGCCGAGCGTCGCCCGGTAGTCGGCCTTGAGGCGGGGCAGGGGCGCAGCGAGGTCGCGGCGGAGTTCGGCCAACTCCTCCGCGGTCAGCTTGCGGGGATCCATCAGCCCCGCGGCGTGGTCCTGCAGGTCGTAGCCGTGCAAGGCTTGGAACGCCGCCGGCAGCTCCGGCGTCCAGCCGGACTCATAATATTCGAACGAGTCGTGAAACTGTCCGCGCACGAGGCCCGCGGGAAAAGTGGTGAACGCCGCCGTGAACGGCGCGAGGTAGCGCCCGAGCGCGGCGGGGGAGTAGGGATCGACGACCAGGCCCTCGGCGCCGGGTGCGGCGCGCTTGACCTTCATCTTCGTGGGCGTGCCGGCGAGACGGCCGTCCTGCAGGATCAGTTTTTGCGCGCCGTCCGCCGGGGCGACCCAGGGCCCGCCGAAGGGCCAGCCGGTGCCGGTGGCCATGTCCACGCCCAGACCGAGGCGCTGGGCCTCGCGGCCGGTGTGGGCGAGCAGCTCCATCCAGCGGGGGGAGAGATACGCCACCTGGCGGGACTCCGCGCCGCGCACGCCATAGATGGGCGTGATCTCGACACCGCCCAGGCCCGCGGCAGCGAATTGCTCCAGCTGGCGGGTGAGTCCGGCCTCGTCCACGGCGCTGCCGGGCCACCACCACCGGGTCCAGGGCTTGGTGGTGTCGACCACCGGGCCGGCGACGAGACCGATGGGAGCGAGCAGGCCGAGGCCAAGGAACAGGACAAGCGCGGGGTGGAGTCTCATGCGATGGGGTCACGCGGTTTTATGCCCGGTCCGGCCACAGATCAAGCGACCGGGCATGCAATCTGCTCGGACTGTCAAGACCGCGCAGGCAATGACGCCCGGGGTGGCTGGACTAGTTTGCCCGACTCAGCCCCGCACCTACCCCGCGCGGGAGTGGCCGCCGCCCCTCGGGGCCTATCCGGTTGCTTCCGCCGACCCCCTCCGCTTCTTTTTCCGTTTCATGTCCGCCCTCTCCTCACCCGCCCGGATCGCCATCATCGGTGTGTCCGGCTATGGCCGCATCCACCTGCAGCTGGCGCGGGAATCCCGGGATCGCGGGGAGATCCGGATCACCGCCGCCGCCATCATCAACCGGGAGGAGGAGGCCGCGACGGTGGCGGAACTGCGGGCTCAGGGCACCGAGGTGTTCACGGACTACGCCGAGATGTTCCGCCAGCACGCCGGCCGGATCGACCTCTGCCTGATCCCGACTGGCATCCACTGGCACGCGCGCATGACCATCGCGGCGCTGGAGGCCGGGGCCAACGTGCTGGTGGAGAAACCGCTGGCCGGCTCGGTGGCCGAGGTGGCCGAGATCCGCCGGGTGGAGCAGCGCACCGGCCGGTTCGTGGCGGTGGGCTTCCAGGATTTCTACGAGCCGGGCACCATCTGGCTGAAGCAGGAGCTGCAGCGCGGGGTCATCGGCGACATTTGGTCGGTGCGGTTTCTCGGCGTCTGGCCCCGGCCGCGGGCCTATTTCACGCGCAACAACTGGGCGGGTCGCCTGCAGGTGGACGGGGTGGCGGTGATGGACTCGCCGCTGAACAACGCCTTCGCGCACTTTGTGATGCTCAGCCTGTTTCTGGTCGGGGCGGAGGATTCCGTCACCACGCCGCGGCTGGAGGGCGTCGAGCTGCTGCGGGCCCACGCCATCGAGAGCTTTGACACCGCGGTCGTCCGTTCGCTCACCGCGCGCGGGGTGAAGCTGTGGTTTGGCGCCAGCCACGCGTGCCGCGAGACGGTCGAGCCCGAGATCGTGATCACGGGCCGTCACGGCCAGGCCTGCTGGCGCTACGAGGCCGAAGCCTGGTGGCGCGCCACCGACGGGGTCACCACGCGGCGCACGCTGCTCGACATCACCGGTGCCCGTCGCGCGATGTTCCAGGCCGCGTTGCGGCGCTTGCAGGATCCCGCGGTCCCGATTTGCACCAGCGAGCTGGCCGGCCGGCACACGGCGCTGATCGAGGCGATCCACGGGCAGGCCCGGGTGGAGGTGGTGCCGGCCGACAAGATCATCTGGGCGGGCACCAACGGCGACACCACGCAGGTGCCCGAGATCCTCGGGCTGGGCGAGGCCCTGCGCCGTTCCTACGTGGCCGAGCAGTCGCTGGCGGCGAGTGGTTTCTCCCTCGGCGCCTGAGTGCCGCCCGGAAAAGGGATATGATTGACTCCGCTCATATGGGCCGGAAGGTTCCGGCTTCCCCGCATGCACCCGGATACGGTCCCACCCCTGTTGAGCCTGGCCGGCATCGAGAAGCGCTATGGCGCGGTGCGGGCACTGCAGGGGGTTGATTTCGAGCTCCGGGCCGGCGAGGTGCACGCCTTGCTCGGTGAGAATGGGGCGGGCAAGTCGACCCTGATCGGCATCATCACCGGGGCGCGGCCGCCGGATGCGGGCACGATGACGCTGGCCGGGCGGGTGGTCGCCGGGCTGGATCCCGCGGCAGCGCGCCTGCTCGGCATTGCGTGCGTCCACCAGCAGCCCGCGCTGTTCGCCGAGCTGACCGTGGCCGAGAACATCGGCCTGCGCCTCGAGGCCGGCGGCGCGTGGCGGCGCGTGGACTGGCGGGCCCGCGCGGCCCGGGCCGCGGAACTGCTGCAGCGCGTCGGGGCGGAGTTTCCCGCCACCCGCACCGTGCGCGAGCTGTCCATGCCCGAGCAGCAGCTGGTGGAGATCGCGGGCGCGCTCGGCGCGGGCGCGCGGATTGTCATCATGGACGAGCCGACCGCCTCGCTCACGCGGCGGGAGCAGGAAAAACTTTACGGGATCGTGCGCGGCCTCCGCACGGCCGGGGTGGGGGTCATCTACATTTCCCACCGCCTGGAGGAGATCCGGGCGCTGGCGGACCGTGTCACGGTGTTGCGGGACGGACAGAGCGTCGGCACGCGGGCCGTGGCCGACGTGACCGAGCCGGAGCTGATCCGGCTGATGGTCGGCCGCGAGGTTGGCCTGACCGAGCGCGCGCCCGGCGCCGCGCCCGGGGCCGTGCGCCTGGCGGTGCAAAAACTCGGTTGTGCTGCCGGCGGGGTGGGCGACATCTCCTTCGAGATCCGCGCGGGGGAGATCCTCGGCTTGGCCGGTCTGGTCGGCGCGGGGCGCACAGAGTTGGCGCGCACGCTATTCGGCCTGACGCCGGCGGACACGGGCTGCATCCGGATCGACGGGCAGGAAAAAAGAATTCGCACCCCCGGCGACGCCATCGCGGCGGGCCTGGCCTACGTGCCGGAGGACCGGCGGCGCCACGGCGTCATTCTCGAGATGCCGATCGCGCAGAACATGACGATGGCCGTGCACCGCCGGCTGTTCCCGGGCGGCTGGCTGCGGTCGGGGCCGGAGCTGGCGCTGGCGGCGGACTATATCCGGGACCTGGGCATCAAGGCCGCCGGGCCGGACGCACCCGGGGCGAGCCTGAGCGGCGGCAACCAGCAGAAGGTGGCGCTGGCGCGCTGGCTGGCGACGCAGCCGCGCGTGCTCATCCTGGATGAGCCGACGCAGGGCGTGGACGTGGGCGCAAAAAGCGAGATCCACCGCATCATCCGCCGGCTCGCCGCCGACGGGCTCGCCGTGCTTCTGATCTCGAGCGACCTGCCGGAGGTGTTGGCGATGAGCGACCGCCTCGGCGTGATGCGCGGCGGCCGCCTGGTGGAGATGCTGCCGGGGGGCACGCCCGCGCCGGTCGTGATGGCCGCGGCGCTCGGGCAGACGGGGAGGGCGGTCGCATGAGGCGGCCCACCCGCGAACTTTCGGTGGCCGGCGTGCTCGCGCTGCTGCTGGTGGCCATGGCGGTCCTGGCCCCGGCGTTCTTCGCGCCGCAGCCGCTGCGGTCGCTGCTGGTGCGCGAGATGCCGGCGCTCGTCGTGGCGTGCGGCATGGCGTTCGTGATCATCGCGCGGGAGATAGACATTTCCGTGGGCGCGCAGTTTTCCGTGTGCAGCGTCGTCGCCGGGCTGCTGGCCGTGCGCGGCTGGCCGCTGCCGCTGGTGCTGGCGGCGGCGATGGGCACGGGCGCCCTCATGGGCCTGGCCAACGGGGCGCTCGTCGCGCTGGCCCGGCTGCCCTCGATTGTGGTGACGCTGGCGACCATGGTGACCCTGCGGCAGGGCCTGAACCTCGCGCGGCAGGGTGAATTCGTGAACCTGCCCGATGGCGTGCAGTGGTTCGGCCTGAGCCAGACCGCCGGTCAGTGGCTGGTGCTCGCCGTGGCGGCGGGCGTCCTGACGGTGCTGGCATGGGCGGCGCGGCACCTGGCGGCCGGGCGTTTTGTCTACGCCGTGGGCAGTGAGGCGGACGCGGCCCGACTGGCCGGCATCGACCCCGCGCGCGTCACGCTCGGGGTCTTTGGCTTCATGGGGGTCCTCACCGGTTTCGCGGCGATGCTGAACCTGGTGCAGTCGCCGCAGATCCAGCCGCTGGTCGGCAGCGGCCTGGAGCTGAAGGTCATCGCCGCCGCGGTGGTGGGCGGGGTCGCGATCTCCGGCGGCCGGGGCAGCCTCTGGGGCGTGCTCGCGGGCCTGCTGCTGCTCGCGACGATTCCGCCGGCGCTCATCCACCTGCACATCGAGGCTTATTGGGAGAAGGCGATCCAGGGTGCGATCATTCTGCTGGCCGCCGCGTCGGACGGTCTGGGCCGGAAGGGGGGCCGCGCATGAGCCCAACCGGGGAAACCCCTCTCTGGCGGCGGCTGCTGTTCCGCCATGAGACACTGTTGCTGCTCGTGCTCGTGGTCGAGTGGCTGCTCTTTTATCACTACGGCACGACGGTGAACCGCCGGGGGGTGACGGTCGGCTTCGGCACGATGGACCGGCAGATGGACATCCTGCGCCACTCCTGTGAGATCGGGCTGCTCGCGCTGGCGCTGACGCCCGTGATCCTCACGGCCGGCATTGATCTGTCGGTCGGTTCGCTGCTGGGCCTCTGCGCGATCGTCTTCGGCAAGCTCTGGCACGATGCCGGGGTGGGACTGCCGCTGGCCGCAGCCCTGACGCTGCTGGCCGGGGCATTGGCGGGCGGACTCAACGCCGGGTTGATCACGCGGCTGCGGCTGCCGCCGTTGATCGTGACCCTGGGCACGTATTCGCTGTTCCGCGGGCTGGCCGAGGCGATGACGCAGGGGGCTGTCACCTACACGGATTTTCCGGCGGCTTTCCTGTTCCTGGGTCAGGAGCGTTGGCTCGGATTGCCGGCCCAGGCCTGGGTACTGCTGCCGGTGGCCGCGGGCGTCTGGCTGATGGTGCACGCGACCGCGACCGGCCGTTCCCTGCGCGCGATTGGGTTTTCACCCGAGGGCGCGCGTTATGCCGGCCTGCCGGTGGACCGCCGCGTGGCGCTGGTCTATGTGCTGGCCGGGGTCATCGCCGCGCTGGCGGCGCTGATCTACACCGCGCGGCTCGGGCAGGCGAAGGCCGATGCGGGGACGGGCTACGAGCTGTTCGCCATCACCGCGGTGGTGCTCGGTGGCACCAGCATCTTCGGTGGGCGCGGCAGCATCACCGGCACACTGCTCGGCGTCGCGGCCATCGCCGTCTTGAAAAACGGCCTGGCCACCCTGCCGGTGGTGATCCGCCTGAACGCAACCGAGGAACTGGCCGGGGTGCTCACGGGTCTGCTCCTGTTGCTTGCGCTGCTGGGGAGCAACCTGCCAGCCTGGCTGGGCCGAGGTCGGACTCCCCGCTGAACCTTACGACCCCTTACCCCCATGAAATCACCCCGCATCCTCCTCCTGTCCGCCCTCGCCGTGCTGATCGCAGCCGCCAGTTCGGTCTCCGCCGCCGAGTCCAAGCTCATGATCGGCATGCTGCCCAAGGCCAAGGGCAACGCCTATTTCATCTCCTGCAAGAACGGCGCGGACAAGGCCGCGAAGGAACTCGGCGTGGAACTGCTCTTCGACGGACCCACGGACAGCAACGCGGCCAAGCAGAATGAGATCGTCGAAAACTGGATCACGCTGGGGCTGGATGTCATCACCGTGGCGGCCGAGAACAAGGAGAGCCTCTCCACCGCGCTGCGCAAGGCGCGGGCCCAGGGCATCGCGGTGCTCACCTATGACGCGGACGCGATGCCGGACGCGCGCTCGTTCTTCGTCAACCAGGCCACGCCGGCGGGCATCGCGCTGGGCCTGCTGGACAAGGCGGCGGAGCTGGCCGGCGGGGAGGGCGAGATCGCGATCATCACCGCCACTCTCACGGCCGGCAACCAGCGGGAATGGCTGAGGATCATCCATGAAACGCTGCCGGTGAAATACCCGAAGCTGAAGCTGATCGCCGTCCGCCCGAGCGACGACCTAAAGGACAAGGCGCAGTCCGAGGCAACCGCCCTGATGAGCGCCCATCCCAACCTCGAGGTCATTGTCGCCATCTGCACGCCCGGCACGCCCGGCGCCGCGGAGGCGGTGAAGCAGGCGGGCAAGACCGGGAAAGTGCATGTCATCGGCCTCGGCCTGCCCAACGAGAACCGGCGTTACGTCCACGAGGGCGTCACCGACGCCGTCATGCTCTGGAACACCGAGGATCTCGGCTACCTCACGGTCTATGCCGCGGCGGCGCTGGCGCATGGCGAACTGAAGCCCGGAGCCAAGTCGTTCCAGGCCGGCGCCCTCGGGTCCTTCGAGATCACGGGGGACAACATTCTCCTCGGGAAGCCCTATTTCTTCACGAAGGAGAACATCGACCGGTTTGATTTTTAGCCCCGGCTGGCCGGGGTTTGCTCGGACTGTCTGAAACGTGCCCCCGTTGTGTCAGGCGGGAGGGCGCGTTCTGTGGGGCTAGTCGCCTCACCCCGCCTTACCCCCTGTTACCTTGGCATGGGCTGCACCCCGCCTTCCGCGCGCAGCCGTATGATTTTCCAAGACAACCTGACCCCAAACCAACCATGACCCCGCACAAGATGCACTCCCCCCGAGTCCGGCGTTTCCTGACGCCGTTGCTGGCCCTGACCGTGGCCCTGCCTGCCATCGCGCAGACGGCCAATCCCGCCCCCGCCCCGTCCCCGACGGAGGAGAAGAAGGACGTGCTGCAACTCTCGCCCTTCACTGTCACCACCACCAAGGATCAGGGCTACTTTGCGGAAAACACGCTCGCGGGCAGCCGCCTGCGGATGAACATCTCCGATCTCGGCTCCTCGATCACCGTCGTGACGAAGCAGCAGATGGAGGACACCGGCTCGCTCGATATCAACGACGTCTTCCGCTACGAGGCCAACACCGAGGGTTCTTCCACCTACACGCCTTCGGTCCAGTCGCTCCGCAATGACGGCGTGGTCGACGTGAACGCCGGCTACACCCACGGCGGTGACGGCCAGCCCCAGACCAACGCCAGCGCCAACCGCGTCCGCGGCCTGGGCGTGCCGAGCTCCTCGAGCAATTACTACCCGTCGATCTCGCAGGTGCCCTTCGACGCCTACAACATCCAGTCGATCGAGATCAGCCGCGGCCCCAACTCCATGATCTTCGGCATGGGCAGCCCGGCCGGCATCGTGAACTCGAGCACCGCGCAGGCGGTCATCGGCCGCGACGCCGCCTCGGTCTCGCTGCGCACCGACGACCAGGGTTCCCAGCGCGCCAGCTTCAACTTCAACAAGAGCCTGATCGACGACCGCCTGGCGATCTACGGCGCCTTCCTCGTCGACAACCGGGAGTTCGCCCGCAAGCCCTCCTACGATGATACCCGCCGTATGTACGGCACCTTCACGTCCCGTCCGTTCCAGAAGACCACCTTCCGCGGCAGCATCGAGAAATACGAGAACGACAACAACCGCCCGAACACGCTCACCCCGCGCGATGGCGTCACCCAGTGGCGCGCCGGCGGCAGCCCGACCTACGACCCGTCCACCGGCCGGATCACCCGCAACGGCCAGTATGCCGGCACGCTCGCCCTCCGCGCCGGCTCCCCGCGCATCGCCGAGACCCGCGCGTACATCGAGTCGCGCCCCGGTTACAACCCGGCCCTGTGGAACACCGCCCGCACCGCCTACAACGGCATCAATATCTTCGGCGGCGGCGCGCTGACCACGGTCGGTTCCGCCCTCTTCACGCCCGGTCTCGGCCTCGGCACCACCAGCCGCCCGATCCAGCAGATTGCCGACGGCGAGGTCGTCAACTGGTTCTCCGCCGAGGCGCCCCAATACCGCCAGGTCTTCGGCACGACCGCCAATCCGGCGGCCAATGCGGCGCTCTTCCCGGCCGAGGCGGCCATCTTCGCCAATCCGCTCAACGCCGCCGCCTACGACACCAGCTATTCCAACTCGGCCTTCTTCACCGCCGTCGGCAACGGCGTCGGCAGCTACCGTTACCCGGGCGTCACGGACCGGTCGATCTACGATTGGGAGAACATCAACATCCTGTCCATGAACTTTGGCCATGATGAGAACACGACGATGAACCTCGAACTGGAGCAGGAGCTCCTGCCCAACCTGAACTTCAGCGCCGGCTGGTTCCGCCAGGATTTCAAGTCCACGACCAACTATACGGTTTCCCAGCTCAACGTCGCGACCCTCTTCGTCGACACCAACGTCAAGCTGCCCGACGGCCGCGCGAACCCCTATTTCGGCCTGCCCTTCGTGGAGGACTTCGATCCGGACCGCTTCATCAACAACGAGGTCAACGACAGCCGCCGCGCGATGCTCGCCTGGACGCCTGACTTCACCAACAACGACGGCTGGACCAAGTGGCTCGGCCGCCACCAGTTCCTCGGCCTGGTCTCGCGCAACGAGTCCACCCGCTCCTTCATCCGCCAGCGCTGGTTCATCACCGCCAGCGACGAGGGCGCCGATGGCACGATCTTCTGGTCGGCCAACCCGAACAACAACACCGACGGCAGCCCGACCGGCTGGAACCGTCAGGGCCGCAGCGGCCGCCGCCTGTATTATCTCTCCACCCCGGGCAGCCCGACCGACGGCTCGGTCACCCGCGGCAGCGGGATGAACTCCGCCGCCAACCGGCAGTCGGGTGAGGTCCAGATCTGGAACCACGGCACCAGCAGCTGGAGCAATATGGGCCTGACCCAGGAGTTCATCGACATGGATGCCTCCACCGGCCGCACCTACCGCCAGGTCGACTCCAACAGCCTCGGCGTCACCAGCACCCTCTGGAACGACCGCCTCGTGGCGACCCTCGGCATGCGCACCGATGACTACAAGGCGCGCGCCACCACCAACGGCGTCGTCCTCGCCCAGGATGGCACCACGATCGCCGCGGCCATGACCAATCCGCAGAAGTGGATCAACGGCGTCTACCAGACCGATGTCGTCCTCAACCGCTGGAACCGCTGGGACCTGCTCAAGGGTGACACCAAGACCATGGGTGGCGTCCTCAAGCCGTTCAAGAATTGGGGCGGCATCGACCGCCGCGCGAACGACGGTTCCGCCTGGTGGGACTTCGTGCGCAGCGTCGGCTTCAGCTACAACAAGTCCGACAACTTCAATCCCCCGACCGCCGCGCAGGTGGACGGCTTCGGCACCCCGCTGCCCAAGCCCACCGGCGAGGGCACGGACTACGGTGTGCAGTTCTCCCTGTTCGACAACAAGCTCTTCGCCCGCATCAACTGGTTCGAGTCGAGCAACCAGAACGAGCGCACGAACCCCGGCACCTCCATCAGCCGCCTGACCGGCAACGTGGACACGACCCTGTTCCGCAACTGGGCCCGCACGATCGCCCTGATTAACTCCGGCGAGGATCCGCGCCTGATCGGCTTTGGCGAGGGCCTCACCCCGGCCGAGGAGCAGTCGATCCAGGACGCCGCCGCCGTGATCTGGAAGCTGCCCTACAACTACTACAACGACATCGGCACGATCTTCGCGACCCGTTCGGCCGTGGCCGAGGGCAAGGAGTTCCAGCTGACCTACAACCCCTCCACCAACTGGACGATGAAGTTCACCGCCGGCGAGCAGGTCACGAAGTATTCCAACGTCATGCGGGAGTTCTACGCCTGGTACGATGAGCGCAGCCCGGTCTGGATCGCCGCCCGCGCCAGCGACTACCTGCTCCCGCAGTACCAGTCCCTGGCCACCTACAGCACCTCGGGCGGTCGCGCGGTCAACCTCACCACGTTCTTGAACAGCTACGGCTACGACTCGGCCGTCCGTCTCGACGAGCCCAACGGCAACTTCAACGTGCAGCGCTACTACGACAATGTCGTGACCCCGCAGGTGGCCATCGCCACGGATCTCGAGGGCCAGGCCGCCCCCGGCCAGCGCAAGTACCGCTGGTCCTACCTGACCAACTACACGTTCAACGAGGGCCGCTTCAAGGGCTTCTCCGTCGGCGGCAGCGTCCGCTGGGAGGACAAGGCCATCATCGGTTACTACGGCCGGGCCAACACCGCCGCCGGCACGACCGACCTGACCCTGTCTGACACCACCCGCCCGATCTACGACGACGCCAACACCTACACCGACCTGTGGATGAGCTACACCCGCAAGGTGTTTTCCGACAAGGTGCGCATGAAGGTCCAGCTCAACATCGTGAACGCCTTCGAGAGCGGCGGCCTGCAGGTCGTCGGCGTGAACTACGACGGTTCGCCCAACGCCTACCGCATCATCGATCCCCGCCAGTTCATCCTGCAGACGACCTTCGACTTCTAAGCGGATTCGATCCGGTTTGTTTCAAACCCCGCGGTGCCCACCGCGGGGTTTTTCTTTGGGCGGCTCGGGCTCGCCGTGGGATTTGCCCCCGCGCGAACTGTCCGAGCCGCGGTCCGGTTGCGGGTGGGGCGGCAGCCCCAACTTTGGTTCTTCCCCGCGGCGCCCCTTGCTGGTCAACTCCGTCCCGCAGGTCGGCGCCCCCCCAACCCCTCCCCCCATGCGCTTTGGCAGTCTTCATATCGTGGATATTCTCGTGGTGCTGGCCTACCTCGCCGCGGTGGTGTGGATCGGCCGCCGGGCCGCCGGGGCGACGCAGAACGAGGACGGCTTCTTCCTCGCCGGCCGCAAACTCGGCAAGCTCTACCAGTTCTTCCTCAACTTCGGCAACGCCACCGAGCCCCAGGGCGCCGTCAGCACCGCCAGCTTCGTCTACCAGCAGGGCGCGCCCGGCGCCTGGCTGTCCTTCCAGACCGTCTTCATGAACCCGTACTTCTGGTTCATGAACGTCTGGTTCCGCCGCGTGCGCCTCACCACCGTCTCCGACCTCTTCGAGGACCGCTACGCCAGCAAGGGCCTCAGCCTCTTCTACGCCACCTTCCAGATCCTCGTGGCCTGCGTCTTTCTTGGCTTCGGCAACGTCACCGCCTACAAGATCGCCTCCTCCCTCGTGGTGAAGCAGGAGAGCCAGTGGACGGTCGAGGACCGCGCCACCGTCGAGGGCTACCGCGAGCTCAAGGCGCTGGAAAAGCAGGCCGCCGTCGCCCCGCTGCCCGAGGCGGCGCAGCAGCGGCTGGAAATCCTGCGCGACCGCAACGCCCGCGGCGAACTGCACAGCTACGTCACCCTGCTCAACGACCTCCTGTTCTATGGCATCTTCACCCTGGTGGTGGGCAGCTACATCGTGCTGGGCGGCATGGCCGCCGCGGCCGTCAACGAGGGGCTGCAGAGCGTGCTCATCATTGTGTTTTCCCTGCTGCTCATCCCCACCGGCCTGAGCGCCATCGGCGGTTGGGGCGCGCTGGCGGAAAAAGTCCCGCAGGAGATGTTCAACCTCTTCGGCGCGGCCGGCGGTGCGCAGTTCACGGTGTGGAGCCTCGTCGGCATCCTCCTCGTGAGCATCGTGCAGAACGGCGGCCTGAGTCACAACATGGGCATCTGCGGCTCAGCCAAGAACGAGATGGCCGCGCGCTCCGGCGTCTCCGGCACCTACCTGAAACGCCTCATGATCATCCTGTGGGCCTTCGCCGGCCTCATCGCCGTGGCGATGTTCGGCGCCGGCGGGCTGTCGGATCCCGACGCCGTGTGGGGCACGATGTCCAACCAGCTCCTCGGCACCGGTCTCGTCGGCCTCATGCTGGCCGGCGTGCTGGCCGGCACGATGTCCACCCTCGCGGCCAAGGCCCTCGCCATCTCCTCGCTCTTCGTCCGCAACGTCTACCGCCAGATCTGGCCCGATATCACCCAGGCGCAGGGCGTCTTCTACGCCCGCTGTACCATCGTCGTCGTGCTGGTCATGGGCACGGTGGCGGCGACGCTCATGGGCAGCTTCTACGACATCGTGAACATCGTCCTCACGGTGAACATCCCCTTCGGCGCGGCCGTGCTGCTCACCTACTGGTGGCGCCGGGTCACCGGTCCGGCGGTCTGGGCCTGCGTCATCCTCTCCACGCTCACCATCCTGGTCATCCCGTGGACCGCCTCGAAGGTCCCCGCCATCGCGCAGAGCACGGAACTGGCCCAGCCGAGCACGAAGCCCGGCACCGGGGTCTACTTCTCCAAGGTCGTGCACCGCGATGCCGCCGACCTCACCAGCCCGTACATTGCCGCGCCCCTGCGTACCAACCGCTTCAACCTCGAGGCCTGGTTGTTGGGCCGGGCCGGGGTGGATGTCGTCGCCCTCAGCCCGACCCAGCGTTTCACCCTGCAGTTCTTCTTCGACGCCCTTTTCCCGTTCGCTGTGCTGATCGGGGTCAGTCTGTTGACGAAACCGACGGATCCCGCGCGCGTCGCGCAATTCTACGGCAAAATGAAAACCCCGGTCGGCGACACCCCCGAGTTGGAGGAGGCGGCCATGGCGGAAACCCGCCGCAACCCGGCGCGCTTCGACCACACCAAGCTCCTGCCGTGGTCCAATTGGGAATTCTGCAAATGGGACCGCGCGGACACCGTCGGCTTCCTCGCCTGCTGCACGCTCTCGGCCTGCATCGTGGGGCTGTTTGTCTTCCTGCTGAACCTCGCGAGCGGCGGCTAATCCTCCCCCATGTCCCTCCGTCACTTCCCCCTGGTTCTTGCCCTGATCAGCGGGCTCGCGGCTGGCGCCCGTGAGACTGAGGTCCGTTACCTCTCCGGCACCGGCCCCGAGAACGCCGTGCCTTGGGAATTCCTTTGTACCGGTGGCCGCAACAGCGGGATCTGGACCACCATTCCCGTGCCGTCCTGCTGGGAGCAGCAGGGTTTCGGCACTTATAACTACGGGGTCCATCACCGGCCTTCGAAGGACAAACCCAACCCGCCGCCGCTGGCCGACGAGGAAGGCCACTACCGCCACACCTTCCGCGTGCCGGCGGAGTGGCGCGATCGCGCCGTGCGCCTCGTCTTCGACGGCGTGATGACCGACGCCGAGGTGACGGTCAACGGGCGCTCCGCCGGGCCCGTGCACCAGGGCTCGTTCTACCGCTTTCATCATGACATCACCGCGCTGCTCGATTTCGAGGGCGAGAACCGGCTGGAGGTTGTGGTCCGCAAGAAATCCGCCAATGAGAGCGTCAACCGCGCCGAGCGCCTCGGCGATTACTGGCTTTTCGGCGGCATTTTCCGCCCGGTCTGGCTCGAAGCCCGCCCGCGCGCCGCCATCGAGTGGACCGGCATCGACGCCCGGGCGGATGGCACGTTTACCGCGGACATCCATTTCGGGGCGGCGGCGGCTGTCGCCGGTCGCGTGACCGGCGTGCTGGTGGACCAATACGATCACGAGCTGAGTCCGCCGCTCTCCGCCGCCATTCCCGCTGGGGCCGCAAAGGCGACTCTTTCCGGCCGTTTCGAAAACCTCGCCCTCTGGACCGCCGAGACGCCCAACCTGCATCGCATGCGTTTCACCTACTCGCCGGAGGGGGGTGAACCCCACACCGTCACCGAGCGCTTCGGCTTCCGCACCTTCGAGGTTCGTCCCCAGGACGGACTCTACCTCAACGGCACCAAGATCATCCTCAAGGGTGTCAACCGCCACTGCTTCAACCCCGACACGGGCCGCACCATCTCGCGCGCGCAGAGTTATGCCGACGCGCGCCTCATCAAGGAGATGAACCTGAATGCCGTGCGAATGTCGCACTACCAGCCGGACAAGCATTTCCTCGAGGCCTGCGATGAGCTCGGTCTCTACGTGTTGAACGAGCTCGCCGGTTGGCAGGGTGCCTACGACACGCCGACCGGCACCCGGCTGATCGGCCAGCTCGTGCGGCGCGACGTCAATCACCCGAGCATCCTTTTCTGGGACAACGGCAACGAAGGCGGCTGGAACACCGAAGTGGACGGGGAATTCGCGAAGTGGGACATCCAACAGCGGGCCGTCCTGCATCCGTGGGCGAAATTCAGCGGCGTGGACACCGACCATTACGAAGTCTGGGACTCCCACGTGAAAAAGAGTGCCGGGCCGATGCTCTACATGCCCACCGAGTTCCTGCACGGCCTCTACGACGGCGGCATCGGCGTGGGATTCCGCGACTATTGGGACGTGATGAAAAAGAGTCCGACGGTGGTGGGCGGCTTTTTCTGGGTCTTCGCCGACGAGGGCATCGCCCGGACCGATCAAGCCGGCCGCATCGACAACGCCGGCAACCTGGCCCCCGACGGCATCGTCGGCCCCCGCGGCGAGAAGGAGGGGAGCTTCTACACGGTGAAGGAAATCTGGTCACCGGTGCAGATCAGCCTGCCGGCGGTGTTGCCCCCGGGCTGGACGGGGGCGGACATCCGCAATGAGTACCAGTTCACCGACCTGGCCTCCGCCTCCTTCCGCTGGGAATGGCTGCGGGCCGGCCCGGAAGGGGAGACGCTCATCGAGGCGGCGGACCAGGCAGGCCCGGTGCTGGCGCCGGGTGCATCGGGCATTTTGCCGTCACCCTTGGTCGTGCCGGCGGGAGCCGAGTTTCTGCGACTGACGGCGTTCGCTGCCGGCCAGGTCGTGACGGTGGCAAGCGCCTGGACCGGTCCGGTTGCCGCCCCGCCCCCGGCGGCGAACGCGGCGCCGGCGGGCGCGCCCGACTGGCTCGGTGAACCCACGGTGCTGGCCCTTCGGCGGCAGGACCGGCGCTTCGAGCCCGTGCCGGCGGCGACAAACCCGGTATTCCGGTGGACGCGGCAGCCGGATGGCGCGCTGCGGCTCGACTATGAGTTCACCTACGACGGCCCCGCCGACGTGCTGGGCATCCGTTTTCCCGTGGCCGAGGCCCGCCTGCAGGCCAAGCGCTGGCTGGGTCACGGCCCCTATCGCGTCTGGCAGAACCGGCTGGAGGGCGGCTGGCTCGGCGTTCATGCCATGGCCTTCAATGATGCCACACCGGGCGAGAGTTGGGCCTATCCCGAATTCAAGGGCTGCTTCCGCGACTGGCGCTGGCTCAGTTTGCTCACCCCCGAAGGCTGGTTGCAGGTGACCAATCTCTCGGGCGTGCCATTCTTTGGCCTCGGGCGGCCGCGCGACGGGGTGAATGGCCTCTATGCGATGCCGGACCTCGGGCTCAGCTTCCTCGAGGTCATCCCCGCCATGCGAAACAAGTTCCACAGCCCGGAACAGCTCGGACCGCAGTCGCGCACCCGCGAGGTCGCCGGCATCCACCGCGGCTCGCTGCTATTCCGGCTGGACCGGCCCTGACCATGCTCCGCCGACTCCTCCTCACCCTGATCCTGGGCGCGAGCACACGTCTCGCAGCCGACCCCGTGTACCTGTTCACCTATTTCACCAAGAACGGCGAGGACGGCCTGCACCTCGCTTGGTCGGAGGATGGCTACAAGTGGCAGGCGCTGAACGAGGGACGTAGCTTGCTCGCGCCGCTCATCGGCTCGAAGGAGAAACTCATGCGCGATCCCTGCGTGGTGCGCGGGCCGGACGGGACCTACCACCTGGTATGGACCTCAGGCTGGTGGGAGCGCGGCATCGGCTACGCCTCGACCAAGGATTTTATCACCTGGTCGGACCAGAAGGAAATCCCGGTGATGGCCCACGAGCCCACCGCGCGGAACAGCTGGGCACCCGAGATCGTGTACGACGAGGCCAAGGGGGAATTCCTGATCTTCTGGGCCACGACGATTCGCGGACGGTTTCCGGCCACCTCCGGCGCCTCCGAGGATGACCTCAACCACCGGATGTATGGCACCACGACGAAGGACTTCGTGACCTTCACGCCGACGGCCTTGTTCTACGACCCCGGTTTCAACTGCATCGACGCGACCTTCCTGCAGGCCGACGGTAAGCGCTGGCTCGTGATCAAGGATGAGACCAAGTTCCCGACGCCGGCGAAGAACCTGCGGATCGGCCCGGCCGGGAGCCTGCGCGGACCTTTTGGGCCTTTGTCGGCGCCCTTCTCTCCTCCCGGACTCTGGGTCGAGGGCCCGACCGCGGTGAAGATCGGCGACGAGTACCTGGTCTATTTCGACGCCTACACGCAGAAACACTACAGCGCCATGCGCTCGCGCGACCTGGTCAATTGGGAGCAGATCCCCGCCGGCGAACTCCACTTTCCCTTCGAGGGCACCCCCGAGCGCATGCGGCATGGCACCGTGATCGAGGTGCCCCGCGCGCTCATCGAGCGGCTGCGGTCGGCGACACCCCCGCATGCACCGCAAAATCCCTGATCTCGATCTGGCTGTCCACCGAGCGGAAGCCGAACCAGCCGCTGCGCAACGGGGCGGGGTCCGTCCAGTCGAACACCACCTCGCCGTCGCGGATGAACTGCACGCGACCGTTTTCGTCCGCGGTGATCGTGATCCGGTAGGCCTGGTCGGGCTGCAGCAGGAACTCCGGGGCCGAGAGATCGTGCGCCGGCAGGAGCGGGCGCGCGCCGGTGCCGTCATAACGGCGGAAGCGCGTCGTGGTGTTAGTGTTCCCGCCGTAGCCGACGTAGTAGGTGCGCAATGCATCGTAAGAGGCGAAGGTCCCGTCGCGTCGCCCCGCCCCCGGGGCGAAAAGATCCCCGTCCGGCTGCGCCGGATCCGTCGCCATCCAGAAGCAATTCAAGTCCGATACCCGCCCGGTGGACCGCACCGTCGCGGTGTAGCTGATGGTCACGGGCGCCGTCAGGCGGTGCCGGAACCACACCGTGATCCCGGTCCGGTTGGTGATTGTCATGCCCGTGCCCTCGTCGAAGGCCAGCCGGGCGGTAGCGGCCGCTTCCACCCGCCACAGGTCGCCCGATTTGAAAACGTCCCGGAACAGCGGGGCCTCCGCCCGCAGGAATCCCGGCAACAGCATCACCCCCAGCAGCCACTTGCTCATGCCTCCAGCACACGCGCCGGGCGTGGATAGGCCACTGCAAAATCCCTTTTCGCTGTCATGATAATTCCCCTCGTCCGATTCCTGCCGCTGCTGCTGTCCCTCACGGTTGCCTCGACCGCCGCCACCGACCTGCCCGTCAACCCCGCGGCGGAGAACCGTCCCCTTGATCCGGCGCTGCCCACGCTGTTCATTGCGGGCGATTCGACCGCCGCGCCGGGGAGCGAGGCGTCCTTGGGGTGGGGCGTGCCCTTTCCCGACTACTTTGATCCCGCGAAGATCAACGTGGTGAACCTGGCCCGCGGCGGACGCAGCAGCCGCACGTTCATCACGGAGGGCCTCTGGGACAGGCTGATCGCGCAGGTGAAGGCCGGGGATTTCGTGCTCATCCAGTTCGGCCACAACGATGGCAGCCCGGTCAACGAGGAGGCCACCGTGCCACCCGAGCGCCGGCGTTCGCGCGGCAGCCTGCCCGGGCTGGGCGAGGAGACGGTCGAGATCGACAACATCGTGACAGGCCGGCACGAGGTCATCCGCACCTTCGGTTGGTATCTTCGGAAGATGATCGCGGACGTGCAGGCGAAGGGCGCCACGCCGATCCTGCTCTCGCTGACAGTCCGCCACCTTTGGACAGACGGCAGGGTCGAGCGCGGTTCGGGCCAATACCGGGTGTGGATCCGCGAACTCGCCCGCAGCGCCGGGATTGGATTCATCGATCACACGCGCCTGATCGCCGACGAGTACCAACGCCGCGGCGAGGCGGCGGTGAAGGAGCTTTTTCCCCGCGATTACGTGCACACCAGCGCGGCCGGGGCCGATCTGAACGCGGCCCTGGTGGTCGCCGGGCTCAAAGGTTTGCGGCCCGTTCCGTTTAAAGAGGTGTATTCCTCTAGAGGGGAAGCCGTGGAAGCCGATCGCATCGGCTGGTTGAACCTGCCGGAGCCGGCGGACCCCAAGCTGCCTTCGCTCGTCCTCATCGGCGACTCGACCGTGCGCAACGGCGGGGGCGACGGGGCCAACGGGGAGTGGGGCTGGGGCGATTTCCTCGGCGCGCATTTTGATCCCGCCAAGGTCAATCTCGTGAACCGCGCCATCGGCGGGCTCAGCAGCCGCACCTTCCGCACGCAGGGACACTGGGAGCGGGCGCTCACGCTGGTCAAACCGGGTGACTTCGTCCTGATGCAGTTCGGCCACAATGATGCTGCGCCCTTGAACGACGACCAACGCGCCCGGGGCACGATCAAGGGCACGGGGGAGGAGACCGAGGCGATCGACAACCTGCTGACCAAGCAGCCCGAGGTCGTGCACACCTACGGCTGGTATCTGCGGCAGTACATCCGGGAGGCGCGGGCCGCGGGCGCCACGCCGGTCGTCTGCTCGCCCGTCCCGCGAAAGACCTGGCAGGACGATCGCATCGTTCGTTCGACGACCGACGGTTATGCGGCCTGGGCGCGGCAGGTGGCGGAGCAGGAGGGCGCCGCCTTCGTCGACTTGAATGACCTGGTTGCCACCCGCTACGAGGCGCTGGGCGCCGAGGCGGTGAATACGCTCTTCGCCGATGCCCATACCCACACCAGCCGCGCGGGGGCCGAGCTGAATGCCGGCTTGGTGGCGGGCGCGCTGCGGGCTTTGCCGGGGGATCCGCTGGCCGCGTGGGCGAAGTGATTTTTGTGGGGCGGGATCTCCGCATCCCAGCCTATGGGCAAACCGCTTACCCGCCCGTCGCCGCCGCGCGCAGGGTCGGGCCCTCGAGGAAGCGGGCGGGGATGGTCGTGAGCGAGGGTTGCACCGGGATGCCGAGCTCGTTGTGCAGCAGCTGGCCGATCACCAGTTCCGCGGCGCGCGCGCCGATCTGAGCGGGCTGGAAATCGAGGGCGGCGCAGGGCTCGGTCGTGCGCAGCGAGTTCAGGCAAACGAAGCCGTGGGTCTTCGGCAGCCGGGCACCACAGCTGCGCATCCACTCGATGGCCTCCGGAAAGTGGCCGATCACGACGTCGGGCTTGTGCTTGCGGAACCAGGGAATGAAATCCTCCCGCGAGAGGTTGGTCGTGCGCAGGGCGGGTACCTCGACGAGGCCCGTCAGGTATTTCTGGTGGGCGAGGAAGGCGCCTTCCCAGCGATACTGCAGGCGCTCATCGATCGCGATCTCCATGAACAGGCCGGGCCGGCGGTACCCGCGCTCGTGCAGCTCGCGCAGCAGCATGACCATCGAGCGGTAATGGTCCAGGCACACGCAGTGCAGGGGCGGGTGATTGATGAAGAGGTCGGCATAGACCGCCGTGTAACGCTCCCAATTCAGGCCGGAGAGGTCGGGCAGGCCGGAGGCGGGCAACAGGACCAGACCTTGGATATTCCGGGTGTGCAGGATCGTGTCGAGGCGGTTGAGCCGCATGCCCTCGGGTCCGAGCTCGAAGCGCTCCATCTTGAAGCCGAGCTCGCCGGCGCGGTCTGCGATGCCCTTCAGCACCGCTTCGTTGTACCGCACGGCATGCGCCGGGCGTTTGGCGTCGACGATCTCCAGCGCCGCCAGCACGCCGCGGAACTGCTGGCCCCGCGAGCGTCGTAGTTGCGACATGACCGCGCCGGTCAGCGGGTTGTGCTCGTAGCCGGCCTCCTTCGCCGCCTCGCGGACGCGCCGGACCGTGTCGGCCTTCACGCGCGGGGAACCGCGGAGGGCGTCGGAAATGGTCGTGCGGGATAGGCCAAGCGTCTTGGCCAGGGTGCGCAGCGTCGGGGCGGACATGGGGTGCGCCTAAACTCCGCGGATCCCACCAAAGCTCAACGCCAAATTCGGAGCGTCCGATTTAGGGAGGGATCCCGGTCCGACGATGCGGCCCGAACCCTTTCCGCGGATGACGCGGATGGCCGCGGATCAATCCGGGCCCTTATCCGCGAGAATCCGCGCTATCCGCGGGGAATCCTGGTTCCGCCATGGTTGGCTGGTCGGACTGTCCCTGCAGCTTGCGCTTGGTTCTACGCGCAAACCGGTGAAGAGTGGCTCCATCCCCCACGCCGGGATTCGTTCCGGCTGACCTTTCTCTCTGTATGATCCGCCAAGCCTTTGTCATGTCGGTCCACCCCGGCCACGAGCAGGAATACGAGCGCCGGCACCGCCCTATCTGGCCCGAGCTGGAGAAGGTGCTCAAGGACCACGGCGTCCACAACTACTCGATCTTCCTGCACCCCGGCACCCGCCAGCTCTTCGCCTACGCCGAGATCGAGGACGAGGCCCGCTGGCAGGCCATCGCCGCCACGCCCGAATGCCAGCGCTGGTGGGTGCACATGGGCGAGGTGATGCCTTCCAACCCCGACCACAGTCCGGTCGCGACGCCGCTGCGCGAGGTATTTCATATCGATTGAGAATCCCCACCCCCCGTGGGCGATGAGCTTGCTCACGCTACGCCCACGCTGAAGTGATCGTGGCGCCAGCGAGCTGGCCGCCCACAAGGCTCTGACAATTCGCCCCCTCTCAGATCCCGGCCCCAGATCCTCTACCCCCTGACCCCAATTCTGCCCATGTCCTCCCTGACCCGTCGCGAGTTTGTCCGTAAAACCACCCTTGTGGCGGCGGCCGCCCAGCTGGCGACCAGCCTGCGGGCCACGTCGACCGGGTCCGCTCCCGCACCGGCCGCTCCGGTCCGTGCTCCTGATACCCTGCACTGGCTGGAAGGAACGCCCGCGGCCCTGCCCGGAGCGACCTGGGGCCGGCCCTGGCCGCGGGGGCAGCATCCGCGGGATACCACCTTTCAATTGCAGACGACCGACGGGGCCGCGGTGCCGCTGCAGAGCTGGCCGCTGGCCTTCTGGCCGGATGGCTCCCTCAAGTGGACGGCCCACGCCATTCCCGCCGATGCCCCAGCCAGCGCGGAATACCGGATAACCGCCGGTTCACCGGCGGCGCCGGCGCGTCCGGTAAAGGTCACCGAGAGCGCGGAGGCCGTGGAAATCGACACCGGCGTGATCCGCGCCGTCATCGGCCGCCGCGGCGGCGACCTGATCCGCACCATCACCCGCGACGGGAAAGAAATCGCCCGGGCCGGCCGGCTGGTGTGTCAGCTCCAGAACCGTCGCGACCCCGCCGCGATCCGGGTGGAATCGTTCACCGGGGAGATCGCCGCGGTCACGGTCGAGCAGGCCGGACCGGTGCGGGCTGTGGTGAAGATCGAGGGCAAACATCGGCAAACAGGAGGCCCTTCGACGGGTTCGACAAGCTCACCGCAGGCGGGCTCAGGGCAATCGGGCCCACGGCCCGATTGGCTCCCGTTTGTCGTCCGGCTTTATTTCCACGCCGGCGGGGAGATGGTGCGCGTGATGCACACCATCCTCTTCGACGGCAACGCGGAGCAGGATTTCATTTCCGGCCTGGGCGTGAGTTTCACCGTGCCGTTGCGCGGTGAGCTGTACGATCGGCACGTGCGCTTCAGCGGACCGGACCGCGGCGTGTTTGGCGAGGCCGTGCGCGGGCTCACCGGCCTGCGCCGTGATCCGGGCAAAGCGGTCAAGGAAGCCCAGGTCGCCGGCCGCGCCACGCCGCCGCTGGCGGAGTGGGACCAGCGCGTCGTGGAACGCCTGCAATACGTCCCGGCCTACGCCGACTGGACCCTCCTACAGGCCAATGCCGATGGTTTCCAGCTCCGCAAACGCACCCACGCGGGCCACACCTGGCTCGATGCCGCGCAGGGCCAGCGCGCGGGTGGGCTCGGCTACATCGGTACGCCAGCGGGTGGCGTCGCCTTCGGCCTGCGCAATTTCTGGCAGAGCCACCCCGCGCAGTTCGACATCCGTGGCGCCACCGGCGATGCGGCGACCGTGACCGCCTGGCTGTGGGCGCCCGACGCCGCCCCGATGGACCTGCGCCCGTATCACGACGGGCTCGGCATGGACACC
Organism: Lacunisphaera limnophila; assembly: GCF_001746835.1. Lineage (NCBI taxonomy): Bacteria > Pseudomonadati > Verrucomicrobiota > Opitutia > Opitutales > Opitutaceae > Lacunisphaera > Lacunisphaera limnophila. Next base: position 1,513,887 of record NZ_CP016094.1, read on the forward strand.
TTCGACAAGCAATATAACGGCGGCCTCGAGATCACCTACGAGGATTACGAACCCGGTTTCAACTCGCCCGAGGGGGTCGCCCGCACGAGCGAGCTGCACCTGTGGTGCCTCGCCGCCACGCTCGCCCGCGAGACCCTCGCTGCGCTGCAGCGCACACTCGAGGCCCCGCCGATGCTCGCGAACTCGCCCGCTTGGCTGCACCAGTGCGAGGTGTTTGGGGCGATCTGGAATCCGTCGGACCGCTCGGTTCCGGCCCGGGCCGCGGTCGAGGATCGGCTGGCCGCGTATTTCGACTTCTACGTCGGCCAGCGGGAGCAGCGCCGCTGGTACGGCTACTGGAACTACGGCGATGTGATGCACACCTACGATGCCGACCGGCATGAGTGGCGCTATGACATCGGCGGCTTCGCGTGGGACAACTCCGAGCTTTCGACCGATCTGTGGCTCTGGCTTTACTACCTGCAGACCGGCCGGGCTGACGTCTTCCGTTTCGCGGAGGACATGACCCGCCACACCGGGGAAGTGGATGTGCACCACCTCGGGCGCTTCGCCCCGCTCGGTTCGCGACACAACGTGCAGCACTGGGGTTGTAGCGCCAAGCAGCTGCGCATCAGCACCGCCACTAACCGCCGCTATTATTTCTACCTCACTGGCGACGAGCGGGTGGGCGACCTCATGCGCGAGCAGGTGGAGGCCGGCCGCGCGCTCCTGAAGTTCCCGCCAGGCCGCAAGCTGGCCTTTGCCAACGAGCAGGGCGACCAGTCCCGGGGCACGCCGACCAGCCCTGACAGCGTGGGCGCCAGTATGGGCACCGACTGGGGCTCGCTCGCGGGCGCGTGGCTCACCGAGTGGGAGCGCACCGGCGACCCGAAGATGCGCGACCGTCTCATCGCGAGCATGCGGACCCTCGGGGCGCAGCCGAAGGGACTCTTCAGCACCGGCCTCATCCTCAATGTCGAGACGGGCGCCTTTGAGATCACGAAGAGCGACAAGGTCTCCGTGTCGCACCTCAACGCCGTCTTCGGCCTCGTCGAGGTCTGCGCCGAGCTAATCGCGCTGCTCGACGTGCCCGCGTTCAAAACGGCCTGGCTCGACTACTGTGAGCTCTACAACGCGTCCGCCGAGGAGCAGACGAAGCGCCTGGGCTCGGCCCTGCGCGCCAACGGCCTGCGGCAGGGACACGCGCGGCTCACCGCCTACGCCGCCAAGCTCAAGGGCGACCCGGCGCTGGCGCAGCGGGCCTGGGCGGAATTTGCGCGGGATTGGCGCGGCCGCGAGAGCGCGACCGGCCGATTCCCGGTGACGCGCGTCGAGGGCCCGGCCGTGCTCCGTCCGGTGGACGAGGCGGTCTTCGTCTCGACCAACGACGCGGCGCAATGGGGCCTCGCCGCCATCCAGTGCCTGGCCCTTATCGGTGAACACCAGCCGGCGGGGTGAACGTGAGTTCCGTGCATCCCGACGAAGCCAACGGGCTCCACCTACTTGATCCACACCGCCTCCACTCTTCCCCATGACCCCCTCCCGCTTCCTCCGGTCCGCCCTCGCCGGACTTCTCTTGGCCGCCGGTACCGCCGGGGCCGTGCCGACCGCGTCGGTGCCGGAATTCTCCGACTGGCCCGCGGGCACCGCGCCAGCCGAGGTGGGCCGGCGGGTGGCGGAGAACTTTGCCGCCCGCTCCTTCCAGTGGCAGACCGATCCCAAGCGCCGCTATGTGATCTACCCGGAGATCTGCGCCTGGTATGGCGCTCTCACCGTGGCCGGGCTCAGCGGTGACACGGCCCTGCGCGACCGGCTTTACGCCAAGTACGACGTCCTGCTCACGCCCGAGGGCGCGGCGCGCGTCTCACCTGATGCGCACGTGGATTACCGGATCTTCGGCGTCGTGCCGTTGGAGTTCCAGGTGCAGGGCCGCGGCGACGCTTGGCGCGCCATCGGACTGACCTACGCCGACGCGCAATGGGGCAACCCCGTGATCGCGGATGGCGTTTCGCCGGAGGCCCGCTGGTGGATCGACGACATGTACATGCTGCCCATCCTGCAGGTGCAGGCGTACCGCGCCTCGCGGCAGGCCAAGTACCTCGATCGCGCCGCGCTGACGATGGCCGCCTACCTGGATAAACTGCAGCAGCCGAACGGCCTTTTTCTCCATGCACCGGATTCGCCGTTCTATTGGGGCCGGGGCAACGGCTGGGTGGCCGCCGGCATGGCGGAACTGCTGCGCGACCTGCCCGCCGATCATCCGCACCACGCCCGCATCCTCGCCGGCTACCGCGCGATGATGGCCGCGTTGCTGCCGGTGCAGGGGACCGACGGCCTGTGGAAGCAACTCGTGGACAAGCCCGAGAGTTGGGGCGAGACCTCCGCCACGGGGATGTTCACCTTCGCGCTCGTGACCGGCGTGAAATCCGGCTGGCTCAACGCGAAGGACTATGCCCCGGCCGCGCGCCGCGCCTGGCTCGCCCTCGTGGCGCACCTCGATGACGACGCCAACCTTGCGGAAGTGTGCGTGGGCACCGACAAGGCCCGGAAGACGACCAAGAGCGACGACCTCAAGGTCCAGTATGACTTCTACCAGGCCCGTCCCCGTCGGAGCGGGGATCTCCACGGTCAGGCGCCGGTGCTTTGGACGGCGAGCGCGTTGCTGCGGTGAGGCAAAAAGTCCGCGGAAGCACCGACCCTACAAAAAGGCAGGTGCGGGCCGAAGCTCAGCGGAAGAGCCGCTGGGCGAAGTGGTACAGGTTGCTGCCCCAGTGGGCGGGATCGTGGCCGAAGTCATCAACGTTCCAGATATGCGGGACGTTGTGCTCCTTCAGGTAGGTGTGGACGCCTTGGGAGATGCTGATGAGGCTGTCCTTGTTGCCGCAGGAGATGTAGAGGAGTTTCAGCTGCGCGCGGGCGGCGGCGGGATCGGGCAGCAGTTCCGCCGGGGGCCGGGTGTTGGGGGCGGCGGAGAAGGCGCCGATCCAGGCGAAGGTGTCGAGGTGGCCGAGGCCGAAGTTGAAGGTTTGGCCGCCGCCCATCGAGAGGCCGGCGAGGGCGCGGTGCTCGCGGTCGGTGTACGTCGCATAGTGGGCCTCGATGGCGGGGATGAGGTGGTCGAGGAGATCGCGCTCGAACATCGCGAAGCCGATGGCCCGCTCGGGGGCGAAGGAATTGCCGATGGCGCGGTCGTCGGGCAGGGCGCGGCCGTTGGGGATCACGATGATCATCGGCTCGGCTTGGCCTTCAGCGATCAGGTTGTCGAGCAGGGCGTCCGGCTGGGCAAAGCGGATCCACTCGGTCTCGTCGCCGCCGATGCCGTGGAGGAGGTAGAGCACGGGGTATTTCCGGTCGGCCGAGTAGCCGGGCGGGAGGTAGACGTTGGCCAGGCGGCGCGTGCCGGTGACGGCGGAATCATAGTGGAAGGGCTCGAGGCGGCCGGCGGGGACTCCGGGGCGGCGCACGTTGAAGCCGAGGGGCGCGTCAGGATAGGCGCGCACGTCATCGGGCCCGAGCACGATGGGCCCGCCGAAACCGCCGCGGGGACGCGCGGGAGGAGTTTCCGCCGCGGGTTGGTCCTGCGCGGGCATCGCCGCGGCGCTGGCAAGCAACAGCAGGGTGAAGGTGAGGCGGGCGGGGGAGGTTTTCATGGGGTAAATGATCGGTTGTTGGCTGTGCCGTGGGGTCGCGGTCTCAGCGGCCCGGGAAGCGGAGGAGGGTGAGGGAGTTCGCCGGGGCCTCATAGGTAAAGGCGGCGGCAAGTGGCACGGTCGTGGTGACCGGCACCACCGCGGGCGGCTGGCCGTCGGTGTTGGCCACGTCGGCGTCCGCGCCGCCGAAGACGGTGCGCTGCGCGGTGGCGGGTAGGGGCCCGGCGCCGGCCAGGTTCACGGCCACGGTCTGGGCGGTGGGCTCACCGTTGACGAGCTTGAGGATGATGTCGCCGCTGCGGCTATCGCGCACGGTGGAGGCCGCGAGCTTGGTGCCGGCGGGCGCGGGCGCGAGCGTGGTCGGAAGCGCGGCGTCGCCGGCGTTGTGACCGAACAGCTTTTGCACGGTGTAGTTGAGGCTGGGGAAGACCTCGGTGCCGGTGAAGTAGATCAGGTCGGGCGTCCACTGGGTGTGCTGGCGGCGGGCGAGCAGGGGGGCGAAGGAGGAGAAGACGACCTGGTCGCCGTTGCGTTCGAGTGAGGTGAGGTGGGCGGCCTCGGCGAGGGCGGTGCGCAGGGTGTTGCGGCGGTCCTTTTCGTGGGCGGCGTATTCGCCGACGTAGACCTTGGGGCCGGCGCGGTCGTAGGTGTCGTAGCGGGCGAGGTTGTCCCACATCCATTGCGGCGGGACGTAGTAGTGCTCGTCCACCAGCGCGAGGTTCAGCTCGCGGGCGAAGGCCCAGCCCTTGTCGAAGTCCTCGCCGCTGGCGAAGGGGCCGGAGGTGCCGATGACGGTGATCTCGGGGTGCTTTGCCTTGAGCACGTCGTTGATAAGGGTGAAGCGCTCCTTGAATTCCGGGGTGATGGCGTCCTCGTTGCCGACGCCGAGGTATTTCAGGCCGAAGGGCGCGGGGTGGCCGGCGGCGGCGCGGACGGCGCCCCATTTCGAGTCAGCGGGGCCGTTGGCCCACTCGATGAGGTCGAGGATGTCCTGGATGTAGGCGGGCATCTCCGCCAGCGGCAGGCCTTCCTGGCCGCGGCCGGGCGAATGGCCCGCGTGCTGGCAGCACACGCCGGCAGTGACGACGGGCAGGGGCGCGGCCCCGATGTCCGCACAGAATTGGAAATATTCATAATACCCGATCCCCATCGTCTGGTGGTAGCCCCAGGAATTGCGCGCGGCCCGGCGTTGCTCGAGCGGGCCCACGGTGTCCTTCCAGTCATAGTAGGCGTGGATGCCGGTGCCGTGCACGAGGCAGCCGCCGGGGAAACGTACGAAGCGCGGCCGGAGGTCCGCGATCGTCTGTGCGAGGTCGCGGCGCAGGCCGTTGGCGCGGCCTTGGAAGGTGTCGTGCGGGAAGAGCGAAACCATATCCAGCGCGACACCGCCCGCCGCGTGCGCGAGCAGGACGAACCGCGCCGCCGGCTCGGAGTGTGCGGGCGTGAGCGTCGCCGTGTGTTTGGTCCACGTGCGGCCGGAGATTTCAAATTTGGCCTCGGCCAGCACGCGGCCGTCCGCCCCTTCGAGGCGGACGGTCACCGGCATGGGCTTCGTCTGGTCGCCGGGGCCCCACATGATGCCCATGTAGGCCTGGTAGGCGAAGAAGGAGACCTCGTAGGCCTGGCCGGCCACGAGCGGGATCTGGTCGAAGCCGAGGTTGGCGACGCCGACGCCATCGCCGGCCTGGGTGACATTGAGGAGCAGGTAATGGGGATTGTTGGCGTGGACGGGGCGGGAGTTGCCGAGCCCGAGGTGGCCCTCACCGGCGCCGGTCTTCACGAGGTCCCAGAAGGAGAGCGGGCCCCACTTGGCCTGCTCGGTGGGGCTGTATTCGAAGGAGCGGTTTTGCAGTAGCTCGGCGTAGAGCCCGCCGTCGGCGGCATAGTTCAGATCCTCGAAGAAGATGCCGAAGAGGTCGGGGCTGATCGGCTTCGCCGGGGCGTCCAGCGCGACGGTGAGGCGGTGGGGCTCGGCGGCGGTGCCAGTGAAAAGCAACAGCGCGGACAGCAGACAGGCAGGGGTAATGCGCTTCATGGGGAGAGAAGATAGTTGCGGGGAAAGGTAGTATCAGCGGAACCCGGGTCGGCCGTGATGTCAGCTCAGCGTGCGCCCAGCTCGCCCTTGAGGCGGAGAGTGTGGCCGAGGTCCTCGAGCTCGAAGAAGCGGGCGCGCTCCACTTTCCGGTTGGGCTGGTGGATAACCATCACCAGGCGGTCATCGAACGTCTTGAACACCGTCGGGTGGCCGCCGTCGTCGGACCAGAGAGGCTCGGGCAGCTGTTCCCACGGGCCGAAGACGCTGCCGCTTGACGACCGGGCGATGCCCACCGCGTATTTGGTCGGGCCGTAGCTCGACCAGAGCATCAGCAGGGTGCCGTCCTTGGTGCGGTGCAACCAGTTGCCGTCGCTCACGTAGGCGTGGTAACGTTTGCCCTGGTAGAGTTCGCCGATGTCGCCGCGGCAACGCACCCACGGGCCCTCGGACGCGGAGAAAAGCAGCTTCGGATCACCCACCGCCAGGGCCAGGTCGTCGCTGAGTTGCACAATATCAAAGCTGCCGTCGGTGATCTGGGCCCACTCGTGACAGAACACCATGTAAGGCACGCCGTCTTCGACCCACAGGCTGCCGTCGAGGGCCATCCAGTCGGGGGGCGTCTGCGGTCCGGTCCCGAGCGGCTGAAACGGTCCGAGCGGCGAGTCGGCGACGAGGATCTCGGTGCCGCGTTTCACATTTTGCGGCCGGCCGGCAGGCGTCGGCAGGGTGTCCTTCGACGTGATGGTCACGAACAGGTAGTACTTGCCGCGGTAGGCATGCACCTCCGGCGCCCACACCGTCTCGCGGCCCCAGTGGTCGGCGGGCACCTCCCACACCGGCACCGGGTCGGACCAGTGTTCGAGATCCTTGGACTGGAAAACCATCACGGCCTTGCGCTTGATGCCGCCGTCGAAGATGCCCGCGGTCGTCGTGCCGTAGATGTAATAGGTCTGCGTGGCCGGTTCGGGCAGCACGAAGGGGTCGCGGATGCGGACCTCCGCCCGGGTGGTCGCGGCGGCGCCGGAGACGCCCGCGAGCGCGGCCGCGAGGGTGACGAGGCGGATGAGGCGGGGCAGGGTCGCGGGCATCGGCGCTATTTGGTTTCCGCCTTCACCAGGCGCACGCCGTAGACGGAGCCCGTGCGGGATTTCTCGCGGGCGGCGAACTTGACGGTGAGCGGGCCGGCGGCCGCGAGGTCGGCCGGGAGCGGATAGACGACGTCCACCATCCGGTCGCGGCGGTCGCCGCTCAGTTCCACGGTGGCAAGCACGCGGTCATTGACGAGCACGTCGAAGCGGCGGTCGCGCTCGCTGCCATCATAGGTCACGACGAGTTCGAGGGCGGTCCCGGTAGCGCCGGCAGGATTGAGGGAGTAAGCGAACCAGCCGCCCACCGCCTCGCGCCAGCGGAGGCCGTGCGTGGAGCCCGTCCGGGTGGCCTCGCCCGTGAAACCGTGCTCCACCTCCGACTGCTGCTCACCGGGAGCGACGCGGTCGAGCGTGCGCGCCTCCAGCGCCAGCAGCGCCCGTTCCGAGGCCTCAAGGGCGGCGACCACGGCCGGATATTTATCCGCCGTCACCGTCCGCCAGTAGAGCATGTAACGGGAGTCGTGGACCCGGAAGAAGGGCACCAGCTCGAGGGCGCCGAAGGCCTGCGGCCGGATGAGGTCCCCCGCGGTGAAGGTCAGCGGCCGGCCCGCGACCGGGCGGAGGCCGGCGGCGAGCTGCGCCGGATCGCCCACCAGCATCGGGGCCCCGTCGAGCGGGAGGTAGGGGCCGGGGGAGATATGGCCCATGCGGCTGTCGTTGGCGACGAGGCCCTCGAGGGGGCCGGTGCCGGTCGGGGCGGCGAGGACGATCGGGCCGTGCAGCACCGCGGCGTAGTCAGAACCGTCGGGCAGGCGCTCGAGGGTCGTGGTCATCGGCAGGGTGAGCTCGAGGCGGTCGCCGTCGCGCCATTCGCGCTCGATTGCGAAATAGGAGGAGGGGGATGAGGTCACGGCCAGCGGCTGGCCGTTGAGGAGGATCACGGGCCGGGCGCACCAGGCCGGGTGGCGCAGGTGCAGGGTGAAACGCTGCGGCTGGGCGGTGGTGACGGTCAGGGTGGTGCGATCCGTGTCGGGGAAGGTGGTTTCCTGCCGCAGGCGGACGCCGCGTTCGGCCCAGTCGAGCTCGGAGGCGACAAACAGGTTCACGTAGAGGGCATCGTGGGCCGCGGACCGGGCGTAGAGGAAGGCGCCGTATTTGCCGTGGTTTTCCATGCCGCTGCCGACGCAGCACCAGAAGCAGACCCCGGGTTGAGAGTAGACGCGGTAGTGGCGCGGGCGGAGGGGGGTGAAATAGACGTAGCCGCCGTGGTCCGGGTGCTGAGAGGCGAGGATGTGGTTGTAGAGAGCGCGCTCGTAGTAGTCGGCGTAACGCGCGGCCGGCTCGGCGCGGAAGAGCACCTCGGTGAGCCGGAGCATGTTGTAGGTGTTGCAGGTTTCCGGGCCCTCGCGGGACTCAAGGAGGGAGGAGAAATCGTCGGGCGGATTGAAATGCTCGCGCTCGCTGTTGCCGCCGAAGACGACGCTGCGGGGGCCGGCGACGCGGTTCCAGAAGTAGCGCGAGGCATCGCGCCATGAGGCATCGCCGCCGAGCTCGGCGATGCGGGCAAAGCCGATGACCTTCGGGATCTGGGTGTTGGCGTGCAGGCCGGTGAGCTGGTCCTCGTGGCGCAGGAGCGGATTGAGGATGGCGCGGTGCGAGAAGCGTTGCGCGAGCCGCAGGTATTTGGCGTCGCCGGTGATGGCGGCGACATCGGCGAGGACCTCGTTCATGCCGCCGTGCTCGGTGCCGAGCATGGCCTGCATCTGCTCGTCGGTCAGCCGCGCGAGGAGGGTGTCACACCAGTCGGCGAGGCGCACGAGGACGTCCTTCGCCTGCGCATTGCCGGCGAGCAGCCAGGCGTCGCGCAGGCCGGCGAAGAGCTTGTGCTCGTTGTACCACGGGACCCAGGCGCCGTTGAGGCTGAAGCTTTGGAAATTGTGCCGACCCGCGGCGATATCGTCCCAAAGCGTGCGGCCGCGGGGGATGCCGCCGACGTAGCCGTCGCCGCCGGCCTGCTGGCAGGCAGCGAGCCCGGCGACCATTTGGTCGATCCGGCGGCGCCACTCGGCGTCGCCGCTGGCGGCCCATTCCTGGGCGAGGGCCGTGAGGTAGTGGCCGCCGGTGTGGCCGGAGAGGCCCATGCTTTCCCAGTTGGGATATTTGGGCTGGGGTGTGGCCAGGCCGGCCTCGATCCGGAACGGAGCGAGCAACCGGTCAACATCGTGGGCGAGCAGGTAGCGGCGGTTCACCTCCTGCGCGTGGCGGAAGGGCCCGTCGAGGAGCTGGACCCGGCTGAGCGGGAACAGCCCGGCGGTGGCGGCCGGTCCGGGGCCGGTGGCGTCGGCCGCGAGGCCGGATAGGGTGAACAGGGAGACCAGCAGAATGGCGGGGGTGACGCGCTTCATGGGGGATCAGGTTGTTGGGCGGAGGCCGGGTGGCGAGCAAAGCTCCGGGGGATCGTAATGTGTAGGGCGGGGTCGCCGAACCCCGCCTTCCGGCGAACACGATATCATCATCGAACCAAGGCGGGGTTCGGCGACCCCGCCCTACAACAAGGCAAACCCCCGCGGAGCGCGGGTTCCACCTTACTGCGCGACGGGCTTATTCTGGTCGCTGACGGATTCCGCGATGAGGGTGGCGACGCCGCGCGGGTCCTCCTGCTGGGCGACATGGCCGCCGGGGAAGGTGCGGATCGTCCAACCGCGGGCGACGGCGTTCTGCCAGCTCTTGTCCGTCTTGGCGCGTTCCTCGGCGGACTTGTCCTTCGGCACGAAGGCGACGTAGGTCACGGGCAGCGCGAGGGCGGCGGGGTTCTTGTAGGAGACGGGCTGGTTGAAGCACTTGATCGACTGCTTCATGCTGTGCGGCGGCTTGTCGCCGGGCTTGACCCAGGGCACCTGCATGAAGCCGTCGGCGAACCGGGGGCCGGTGGGGTTCTGGCCGCCGAAGATATCCCAGATGGACTGGCCGTCCTGGGGCACGGCAGCGTCGAGGAAGACGACATGCTTGATGCGCTCGGGCACGCGGTCCATGACGCCGGTGATGACCATGCCGCCGTAGCTGTGGCCGGTGAGCACGATGTCATGCAGGTCCTCGAAGAGGATCAGGTTCACGACATCGTTGATGTGGGTCTGCAGGTCGTTGTCGGGGCTGCTGAGGTGCATGCGCTCGCCGAGGCCGGTGAGGGTGGCGCGGTAGACGGTGTGGCCGTCCTCGACGAGGAAGTTGCCGCAGCGTTTCCATTCCCAGCCGCCGGCGGTGGCGCCGTGGACCATGACGAAAGTCTCCTTGGCCGGGAGGGAGGTGGTGAGGGCCGTCACGCCGAGGGCGATCAGGGAAATGACACGAACGAGGGGGTTTTTCATGAGGGATGGGGGTGGAGAAGAAAATGTAGGGCGGGGTCGCCGAACCCCGCCTTTCTACGAACACGATATCACGTGCACGGCGGGGTTCGGCGACCCCGCCCTACAACTGGGTTCATCGGTCCTCGGGGAACATGATCTGCGCGGTCTGCCAGAGGTAGCGGCGCCAGTTGAGCCATTCGTGGCCGTGGGAGCTGAGGACGGAGAAATGACGGACGCCGTGCTCGGCGAGGACGGCGACGGTTTTCATGCTGTTGAGGTAGGCGATGTCAGTTTCGCCGACGGCGACGTAGATGGGCATGCGCAGGCGCTCGTTGATCTTGAGGTCGCTGAGCAGGGGCTGGATGCGCTCCTTGAAAAGCCCGAGCTGATCGGGCCAGTAGCCGGAACTGAACACGTAGAGTTCGCCGAAGGTCTCAAGGTGGGTGAGGCCGGTGTTGAGCACGACGAAGCCGCCCATCGAGAGGCCGGCGACGGCGCGGCTGGCGCGGTCCGGACGCGTGCGGTAACGGGCGTCCACGAAGGGCAGGATGTCCTTCAGGTATTCCTGCGTGCACGCGTCGTCCTCGCCGAGCTTGGGCGGCGTGCCTGATACGAGCCGGCCGGTGTTGGGCATGACAATGATCATCGGGCGGGCTTTCCCGTCGGCGATGAGGTTGTCGAGGATATGGGGCGCGTGGCCGCTTGCGGTCCAGTGGCTGTCGTTCTCGCCGCCGCCGTGGTTGAGGTAGAGGACCGGATAACGGTGATCCGTCGCGGAATCGTAGCCGGGCGGCAGGTACACGTGCATGCGCTTCTCCGTGCCGGCGGAAGTGCGGTAAGTCACGAGCTCAACGCGGCCATGCGGTACTTCGCGCTCGGCGTAGAAGGAGATGTCCTCGGGCGCGGGCAGGGCCGGCAGGATGGGGACGGGGTGGGCGGGTTTCGGGACGTTATAATGGCTCGCGGGCGACGGGCGCGGCGCGGGGGTTTCCTGCGCCAGGGCGGTGGCAGCGAGGAGGAGGACGGGAAGAGCGAGCTGACGGAGGGTCATGGGGGAGAAGCGGGGCGCGTGAGGGGGTATGGGGCCGGTCCGGGCCAGTCAGAGACTGGCCCTACTCAAACAGCACGGCGCCGCCGCCGACCTCGAGGGTGAGGGTGAGCTGGCCATCCGCGCCGACGGTGACCGGGCGCGTGGCGGCGGTCTGGGCGGGGCCGTCATGGATGAGAGTGAGCGTGCGGCCGGCGAGGAAGGGGACGCTGAGCGTCAGTTCCTTGGCTTGTTTCTCGCCGTTGGTGGCGGCGACAAACCAGCGGTTGCCGTGGCGGCGGGCCAGCGCGACGTGCTTGCCGGGATAACCGGCGAGGTAGCGGGTCTCGTCCCACACGACGGGCACCGAGCGGAGGAAATCGAGGACGAAGGCCGGTTGTTCCTTGAGGTTGTTCGGTGTGAGGCCGAAGTGCTGGAGCGGCGACTGGTAGAGCACGGTGGTGGCGAGCTGGAAGGCGTCGGTGGTGCGGCGCTGGTTGCCTTTGCCCGCTTCCTTGTGGAAGGTGCGGTTCAGGACCATCGGGCCGAAATCGAGCGGGGCGACGGGGTTGCGCAGGTGGGACAGGATCGTGCTGAGGCGGGCCTCGCCGTCGGCGAAGCCCTGGGAGAAGATGAGGTTCTCGGAGACGGTGGCGGCCTCGCTGGACAGGAAGTTCGGGTACATGCGTTCCCAGCCGCGCGGGATCGTGGTGCCGTGGAAGACCAGCATGAGACCGTGGGCGTTGCCGTCCGTGAGGATGTCCTCGTAGAGCTTCATCGTCGTCTGCTTGTCGCCGCCGAAGAAGTCGACCTTGAGGCCCTTCACGCCGATGGACTTCAGCCAGGCCATTTCCTGCTGGCGGGCGGGGGCGGAGTCCATGCGGTTGCGCGGGTCCTGCGGGGCATCGTTCCAGGCGCCGTTGGAATTGTACCAGAGCAACACCTCGACCTTTTTCGACCGGGCATAGGTCACGAGTTCGGCGAGCTTGGCGCGGCCCAGGTTTCCCTCCCAGAGCGCGTCCACCAGGATGTATTCCCAGCCCATCGTGGCGGCGAGGTCGATGAAGGTGCGCTGGTCGGCCTCGTTCATGCTGGCATCCTGCCAGACGAGCCAGCTCCAGGTGGCGCGGCCGGGGGCGTAGACCTGCGACGGGGCGTAGAGGGGTTGCACGACGTCGGTGGCGACGGTGCTCTCGACGATGGGCGCGAGCGTCGCGCCGACGGTGAGGGTGCGCCAGGGCGTCAGCAGCGGCATCGCAGCCGAGACGGTGGCGTCACCGATGCCGCCGTTCTCGCCCGGCTCGGGGAAGGCGATGGGATAAATCCCGTCTGGCGTGGGATCGCCGAGGCGCGTGCCAGCGTAGTGGCTGGTGGTGCCGGTCTCGGACACGAGCACCCAGCCGTTGTCGCCGACGCGAAAGAGGGCGGGGAAGGTGAAGCCGAGGCCGGTGGGGGACTTCGTGCCGACGGGCTCGTCGATCTGGTAGCCTTCCTCGTAACTGGGCTTGGACTTCATCCAGCCGTCGCCGGGTTTGGCCTGCCAGGTGACGAAGGCGGTGGCGGCGGCGGGAAAGTTGAAGCCGGTGGCCTCGCGCTGGATGGTGACGCGCTGGCGGTCTTTGCCGGAGAGGCGGTAGGCGAAGGCGACATCGCGGTCGCTGACGCGGAAGATGACCTCGAGGGAGTCGCCCGTGGCGTTGGTGAAACGGGCGGTGAGCTCGTTGGCCACATAATGCACGTCGCGCACCTTGCCGTGCGGCAGGGTGTAGCGTTCATCGATCTGCGCCGTGGTAACGCCGGCGGCCTTCAAGCCGGTGGCGAAGCTGCCGAGGCTCGTCTCCAGGCCGAGAGGGGAAGGCTCGAGCATCAGGCGGCCGTCGCGGCTGACCTGGTAAGTCAGGGCGCCGCCGTCGAGCGTGAGCTGCACGGCGAGGGCCCCATCGGGGCTCTTGATGGCCTGGGCGGGCAAGACCTGGGCCAGGAGCAAGGCGAGTGGGGCGAGGAGAAGACGGGTTTTCATGGGGACGGAAGGCGAAGGGGAGGGACGACGGCGTCGGCTGCGGCCGCGATGCCAGGAAGGCGGCGGCGGGGGATGCGCATGAAACGAGGGGGTGGGGTGCCCGGGGCCGGGGTGGCCAAGGCTGCCCATGTTCTCGCGGCCTCGCTCGAATGGCATCACGCATGTCACTTTACCGTCACGGGAAACCCTGGTCGTCGGCTCCGGCCGGAGCGAAAGGTTGTATCGCGCGATCCCCGCGATCATCGTCGCGTCGTCCGTCTCCCCCACACCCCACCCATGAAAAATTCGCTCCGCGGGATCGTCCTCCCGCTTACTTTGGTTGTTACGCTCCTGCCGGCCAACCTGGCCGCCGCGGACCAGACCTACGCCGTCACCCTCGACCAGCCGGTTCACGGACGATTCTCGGTGGACCCGGCCCTGCCGGCGGACGGCCGCTATCCCGCGGGCACCGTGGTCACCATCACCACGCAGCCGGATACCGGGTACACGCTCGATGCCGGCTATTACTCGGTGCCCGGCCGCTGGGGGGCGATGTATCACGAGTCCCCGACGCCGGTCTTCAGCGTGGTGATCGACCAGGACAAGCACCTCGGCGCCTCGTTCATCGAGGCGGCAGCGGTGGCGCATGTCACGGTGCGCGACAACATCGTCTACGCCCAACCGGGCAAGAAACCGCTCAAGTATGACGTGTTCTCGCCTGTGGGGGCGAAGAACCGGCCGATCATCGTCATCATCCATGGCGGCGGCTGGACGACCAACGACGAGGACGTCATGCGCGGCCTGGCGCGCGAACTCACGCGCGGCGGGCAGTTCGTCGTGGCTAGCATCGACTACCGCTGGGCGGGCAAGGCGGATGGCGATGCCACCGCCAACTCGATGGTGAACCTGATCGAGGATTGTTACGGCGCCATCGCCCACATCAGGGAGCATGCGGCCGACTACGGCGGCGACCCGACGAGGATCGGCGTGACGGGCGACAGTGCCGGCGGCCACTTGTCGGCGTCGGTTTCCCTGATGGTGGAACGGATCGGCACCCGCGGCTTCGGCCGCGAGCCCGGCGTCTTTGAATTCAAGCCTACCTATGTGCCGGCCGGGAAGTCCGTGGCTGAGCTGAAGGCGGAGATGCTGGTTGCGATCCGGGCGGCGGCGCCGAGTTACGGCGTGTTCGCCGGGGCGTGGCTGAAGGCCGACCCCGAGAACCCGGCGGCGGACGCGAGCTGGGACCAGGCGGTCCAGCCCCTCCATGCGATTCCCGCGGCGACCGGGCGCGCCGTGCCGCAATACCTGACCCGGGGCACGCGCGATCCGCTGATCACGGACGCGATGGTCACGGAGTTCATGGACGCGCTGGTGAAGGCCGGGCAGCGGGTGCAGTACGTGCAGGTCGGCGGGGCGGAACACGCCTTCTTCGACTGGAAACCCGATGCGAAGACAAAGGCCACCTTCGCCGAACACGGCGTCTATTACGCCGCGGAAATGAAGGCGTTCTTCGCGAGCGTGCTGCAGCCGTAAGGCATGCCGCGCTGCCAAAAACCAGCCCGCGCGAAGCGCGGGCTCCACCGGGCGGCGTTGACGGGAATTCCTGCCCGGCGAACGCGGCCCGGCGGGTTCAGAGCTTCACGGTGATGGTCTGGGTTAGGTCGGCGGAGGAGGCGCCGGCTGCGAGGGTCCAGTCGCCGGCCGGGACTGCGTAGTCCTTGGCGGCCACATCCCAGCGCCGGAGGGCGATGGCGGGGACCGTGACGGTGACGGTGCGCTTCTCGCCGGCCTTGAGCTGGACGCGGGTGAAGCCGCAGAGGGCGCGGATTTCCTGCGGGGCGGAGGCGGCGGGCGGCGTGGCGTAGAGCTGCACGACGTCGGCCCCGTCGCGGGTGCCGGTGTTGGTGACGTCGAGCGTGACGGTGAGCGCGCCCTCGGCGGCGGGCGTCACGCGGAGGTTGGCGTAGGAGAAGGTCGTGTAGCTGAGGCCGTGGCCGAAGGCGTAGAGCGGCTTCCCGGTAAAGTAGCGGTAAGTCCGGTTCTTCATCGAGTAGTCGGAGAAATCCGGCAGGTCCGCCGTGGACCGGTAGAAGGTCACGGGCAGGTGACCCGAGGGATTGACGAGGCCGAAGAGGACCTCCGCCACGGCCCGGCCGCCGCTCTGCCCGGGATACCAGGCCTGCACAATCGCCGGCAGGTTTTCGTCCTGCCAGGTGAGCGCCATGGCCGAGCCGCTGCAGTTGACCAGGACGACGGGCTTGCCCGTGGCGTGGAGGGCGCGGATGAGGTCCTCCTGCTCGGGCGGCAGCTCGATGGCGTCGCGGTCGAAGCTTTCCCCTTCCTGCGCCGCCGTGATGCCGCCCACGTAGACGATCACGTCGGCCTGCGCCGCCTGCTCCAGGGCCTCGGCCTTGAGCTCGGCGACCGAGCGCGTCGGCGTGTTGTCCTGTCCGCTCCACGGCGCGGTGGCCGTTTTGGATGTGATCGGGCTGCCCACGGCATGGGTGACCTTGAAGTCCTTGCTGGCCACGGCGCGGATGCCATCGAGGATGGAAACCGCGCGCGTGGGGGTGCCGTGGTAGTTGCCCTCGAGCATCGACTTGGAGGCGGCGTTGGGCCCGATGACGGCGAGCTGCTTCAGCTTCGCGCGGTCCAGCGGGAGCACGCCGGTGTTCTTCAGCAGCACGATCGACTGCCGGGCCAGCTCCAGCGCCACCTCGTCGTGCGCCGGGAGTTCGTTGTCGAGGAGCGTGTACTTCGAGAACGGCACGAGCTCCGGCGGATCGAAGAGGCCGAGGCGGAAGCGGGTCCACAGGGTGTGGTAGAGCGCGACGTCGATTTCCTTTTCGGTGATCAGGCCCTGCTGCACGGCGCGCACGAGGGCGTTGTAGTCGCCGCCGCAGCAGAGGTTGGTGCCGGCCTTGACCGCGAGCGCGGCGGCCTCCTCGGCGGTCTTCACGTAGGCGTGCTGTTTCTCGCCGTAGATGTCGCGGATGGCATCGCAATCGGACACCACGTAGCCCGTGAAGCCCCAGCGCTGGCGCAGCACGCCGGTGAGGAGGGCGGCGTCGGCGCTGACCGGCACGCCGTTGATGGCGTTGTAGGCGCTCATCACGCCGCCGACCTGGGCCTCGCGCACGAGGCGCTCGAACTGCGGCAGGTAGGTGTCGTAGAGGTCGCGCTCGTTGACCACCGCGTTGAAACGATGCCGGGAAGGCTCGGGGCCGCTGTGGACGGCGAAGTGCTTCGCGCAGGCCATCGCGAGCATATAGTTCGGATCGTCGCCCTGGATGCCCTTGACGAACTGGATGCCGATTTCGGCGGTGAGGAACGGATCCTCGCCATACGTCTCCTGCCCGCGCCCCCAGCGGGGATCGCGGAAAATGTTCACGTTGGGCGTCCAAAACGTCAGGCCCGCCCACCACCGGGAATCGCCCTGGTGCAGGTTGGCGTAGTCGTTGAACTTGGCGCGGCCCTCGATGCCGATCACCCGGCCCTCCTGGCGAAACAGCTCCGGGTTCCACGACGAGGCGGCCCCGACCGCCTGGGGAAACACGGTGGCGGCCCCGTTGTTGGCGACGCCGTGCAAGGCCTCGTTCCAGTAGTCGTAGGCGGGCAGGCCGAGGCGGGGGATGCCGGGGGCGGCGTTCTTGAGTTGCGAGACCTTCTCCGCGAGCGCCATGCGCCGGATCAGATCGTCGGCGCGGGCGCGCAGGGGCTGCGCGGGGTCGCGCCAGATCGCGGGTTCCTTGACCTCGGGCGGGACCATGGCGGCCCGCGAGAAGGCGTCGGCGAGATCGGAGGCGGCGAAGGCCACGACCTCCGCGCCGGCCTCGTCCTTGATCGTCACCGTGTTGAACTTCGCGTGGCCCTTGGTGGCGGTGAACACCAGCCGCAGTGGCCCGCGCAGGGCATCGTCGGATTTCTCGACGGTGCCGGTGACGGTGGCCGCCTTGCGCCGGCCGCCGGCGGCCACGAAGAGGTCGAAATCCTTCGCCAGCACCTGGTCGCCGGCGGTCACGTCGAACACGCGCTCGCCGGCCGCGTTCGCCTGCGTCTCGGAGGCGGCGATCTCGACGGTGTAGCGGCCGGCGGGGAGGTTGGCGATGGCCACGGTGAACTGCGGACCGTTGATATCCTCCCGATAGGCTGCGGGACCCGGCATCGGGGGCCCGGGGGGTTCCTTGCGGTGGGTGAAGTCACCGGTGACAGTGACCTTGCCGCCGCAGGTGGTGCAGGCCTCGTCGGCGGCGAAGGCCGCGGTGGCGGCCAGAAACAGGCCGGCGAGGAGCAGGCGCAACGAGCGGGTGCAGGTGGGCAGGACGGCGGACGATTTCATGGTAGGGGCAACGGGGGCGGGGAGAATGGGGCCGGAGAGCGGGCGGGTTCTATTTCTGATCCAGGTTCACCTGCCAGTGGGCGGCGACGGCGCGGAGTTCGTCGGGGGTGAGAGGGATGACGGCGCCGTGCTTGGGGCGCTCGAAGTTCGTGCCTTTCATCACGCCCTCGTTGAAGCGGCCGAGGTGGTGGAAGGTCACGAAGTCCTCGGTCTCGCTGAAACCCATGTTGTTGGGCCGCGCGCCGTAGACGTCGTACATGAGCACGTAGGTGGAGGTGCCGGTCCGCCGGAAGATGTTGGGCGCCTCGGTGTTCACGGTCTCGGGGTCGATGCGCTGCGGCACCACGGTGTAGCCGTCGGCCAGCCGGGGGGAAGAGGCGTAGCGGATCTTGGCATCCGCGACGTAGAACATGTGCCAGGTGCCGTCCACGAGCGTGAGGTCGGCGTCGATGCCGCCGATCTCGGGAATTTTCTTGGGCACGGTCTCGAGCTTGGTGAAGGCCTCATCGGCGTGGGCCCAGAAGATGTTGGCGTGCTTGTTGGCGTAGCGGATCGTGAAATACACGACCATTTTGCCGGCGACCGGGTCCCAGGTCGTCTGCGGCGCCCAGGAGCAGTCGATGTCGCCGAGTTCGGGGAAGGCGAGGTCGACGCGGAAATTGGCGTGCGTCCAGTGGATGAGGTCCCAGGACTTCATGAGCACGAGGGCGCGGTTGTTGCCCCAGCCGTATTTTTCCTCGGGGCGCTGCCAGCGGGTTGTGCGGTGGCCGGCGCGGTCGCCAAAGATGTGCAGGTCCGTCATCGCGAGGTAGAATGCGCCGTCGGGGCCGCGGGCGATGTGCGGGTCGCGCACGCCCTTCTGCTCGGCCAGCGCGGCGCCGTCGAAGACGGGATCGCCGCCGTTGACGTCCGTGAAGGTGTAGCCGTCGCGGCTGATGGCGAAATAGGCGCAGTGGGTCGGGTCCTTGAAATACACCATGAGGTAACCGCCCATGTCTTGCTCGGAACGCGGGCCGGCGGTGGCGGGTTTCTCGAGGGCCGGCACGATGACGGTGCCGACTGGCCGGCGCGGGGTGGCGGGTGGGGTCGGAGCCGCCGGCGCCTGGGCGAAGGTGGTGGTCGCGGCGGCGGCGGCGAGGAGGAGGCAGGAGAGGAGTTTCATGGGGTGCGTTCTTGCGGGCTGTAGGGCGGGGTCGCCGAACCCCGCCTTGCTGTGGAGACTGTGCTGCTGGGGAGGCGGGGTTCAGCCGTCGCCAAGGCTATGGCTGACACGGTCGGCGACCCCGCCCTACAGGAAGACTACTGCGCCCAGGCCGCGCCTTCGGGGGTGCGGCGCCAGGCGAAGTAGGTGTCGAGTACGGCCAGCGCGTCGGCGCTGGGGACGGGGCCGGGCTGGGCGGTGTCCTTGAAGACCATCACCTGGCGGTCGGTGGCGGTGAACTCCGGCCAGGCCGGGACGCCGGGGCCGTTGGGGTTGCCGTGCTTGGCGAAGTTCGCCCAGTAGGTGGACACCGTCTCGGAGATCGCGAAGTCCGCGGGGGTAAGCCGGGCGTCGTTGCGGTCGAGGGTTTGGAAGACATAGGGCACATCCACGCCGTGCGGCATGCCGTGGTCGGCCTCGGGCGAGTCGGCCGGGCGTTTCGCGTGCTGGTCGAAGTAATAGAAGAACACCTTGGACTTGCCGGTCTTAACCTGCAGGTTCGCCCAGGACCAGGTCTGCCAGCCGAAGGCGGCGTCGCGCATCAGGTCGCGCGCGGTCTTCGGGACGGTGCTTTCCCCGGCGGGGTAGGCGGCGAGGAGTTTTTCGGCGAAGGGGCCGTAGCGCTTCTCGGTGTTGGCGCGGTATTCGGCGGGCGTCTTCTCGCGCGAGAAGCTCAGACCCTCGTCGGAGTTATAGCCGACGAGGATGGCCACGTCGTTGTACCGGCCGGCCTGGTAGAGCTTGTGCTGGTCGTCGGGAATGATGTGGCCGTCGACGATGGGCCAGGCGGCGCCGCTGCCCCAGCCGGCGGGGAGTTTGCCGGGCGCGACCTGACGGAGTTCGGCGAGGGTGGCGGCGCCGGCTTTCTGGGCGTAGGCGACGCCGGAGGCCTCGGCCATGGCGAGGGTGCGCATGTTTTCACCCGGGTAGGTGGTGGGACGCGTGGGGCCGAAGGAACCGCCGCTCTGGGAGATAGCGCCTTGAAAGAGCCCCTTCGCCTGCGGCGAGGCGCAGAGCATGCTGACGGCGATGCCGCCGGCGGATTCACCGAAGATCGTGACCTGGTCCGGGTCGCCGCCGAAGGCCGCGATGTTGGCCTTCACCCACTGCAGGCCGGCGATTTGGTCCATCAGGCCGTAGTTGCCGGAGGCGCCGTGGCCGGACTCGGCGGTGAGTTCGGGGTGGGCGAGAAAGCCGAGCGGGCCGACGCGGTAGTTGATCGTGACGAGGACGACACCCTTGCGCGCGAGGTGCTCGCCGTTGTGCGTGGGATTGTTGTTCCCGCCGAAGGAGAAGCCGCCGCCGTAGATCCAAACGAGCACGGGGATCTTGTCGCCGGGGGATTTGGCCGGGGTCCAGACGTTGAGGTAGAGGCAGTCCTCGCTCACGCCGTTCGTGCCGTCGCCCTGATAGGGATCGGGACCGAACTTGTCGGCGGCGCGCACGCCGTCCCATTTCGCGGCGGGCTGCGGGGCGCGCCAGCGGAGGTCGCCCACCGGCGGGGCGGCAAAGGGGATGCCCTTGTAGACGGCGAGGTCCTTTTCGGCGACGCCTTGCACGAGACCGGTGGCGGTCATGACCGGTGCGGGGGCTTGGGCCAGGCCGGGGACGGTGGCACCGAGGGTGAGGAGGGAAGCGAGACAGAGGGCGGATTTCATGGGAGAGGAGCGGGACCGGCGGGGGTTATTCTTTCCGCCACAGCTTCGGCAGGAAGCGTTCGTGCAGGAGGTGGCGCCAGGTGGCCCAGTCGTGGCCGCCGTGGCCGCCGACATAGTACTCGTGCTGGATGCCATGTTTCACCAGCGCCTGGCGCAGGGCCTCGGAGCGTTCGCCCAGGCGGCCGGTGGATTCCAGGGCGCCGAGGCCGACGAAGAGATAGTCGATCTTGGTGTTCACCGCCGGGTCGTTGAGGAAGGTGGCGAGCGTGCGCTCGCTATCGGGGTCGCCGGCGCTGAGCACGCCGAAGTTGGCAAAGAGGTCGAGCGAGTTGAAGCCGGCGTACATGGTGTGGCGGCCGCCCATGGAGAGGCCGGAGAGGGCGCGGCCCCGCGGATCGCGGCGGACGGAGTACTCGCGCTCGACGAGCGGGAGCACGTGCTGGCGGAGTTCGGCTTCGAATTTCTTGAAAGTGAGCTCGGCGTGCTGCGGGTGGTTGCGGTGAACGACCTGGTTGTTGGGGATGACGATGACCATCGGGACCGCCTTTCCCTCGGCGAGGAGGTTGTCCATGATGAAGTTAACGCGGCCATCGTGGATCCAGTTGTGCGGGAGTTCGCCGCTGCCGCCGACGAGGTAGAGGACGGGGTAGGTCTTCGTGCGGTCGTAGCCCGGCGGGGTGTAGACGTAGAGGTCGCGCTCACCCTGGGTGACATCGGAGTGGTAGATGTGGCGGGTGATGCTGCCGTGCGGGACGGGGCGTGCGTCGTAGTAGGCCGGACCGTCGCCGTGGACGATGAGCTGGCTGTAGGGCGGCATGCCGGTGAAGGCGGCCTGGGTGTTGCTGGGATCGGCGACCTGCACGCCGTCGATGCGGATGAGGTAGGCGTAGATGTCGGGGCGGAGCGGGCCCATGGTGAGCGTCCAGATGCCGTCCGCCCCCTTTGCGAAGGGTAGCGTCTCGCCCCAGTTCCGCCCGACGGCGGCGAGCACCGCGCCGTTGAGCTCGACCTTTTCCGCCTCAGGCGCCTTCACGCGGAAGGTGACGGTGCGGTCGGCGTGGACCTCGGGGGAATTGAGCGGCGCGCTGAACGGGATAAGGTTCTCCGTGTTCTGCTGCGGGTTGTAGTCGAGGTTGACGTTCGCCTGCTGCGCCCGGGTGAGGAGGGGGAGCAGGAGACAGCCAACGGCCAGGAGGAAACGGGGGCGCATGCAGCGGCGGGGGTGGGGGTTAGGGCCGCCGGATCGGGGACAATCCGGCGGTGGGTATCGCGGGTTGAAATGTCTAGGGAAAGCGGAGCCGCGCGGCCACGGGCCCGCCATGTTACCGTCCAGTGGCGCGGGGCTCAGCCCGGGACTGCGGGGATCGGGATGCGCAGGTCGGGTTCGTCGTGTTCAAAATTGATCCGCAGGCTGCCGGCCACCTCGGTGCCGGCGGGGGCGGCGGCCGCGGCCAATTCCTCGGGCGAGGGGGGCGGCAGGTGGACGCCGATCGTTGCGAGGGACTGCCGGAGACGGGCGAACCCGGCCGGCGGGAGTTCCAGCGTGAAGCAGACGGCCAGGTTCGAGAACTGGTTGTAGTCGAGCACGTGACCGCCCGCGGCGACGATGGCATCGGACGCGGCGGAGGTCGCGGCGTGTCGGGGTTCGCGGGTTCGTCCCTCGAGGCGAATGATCATGGGCGCAGGTCGGTGCGGCGGATCCGGGTGGGCGGACTACGGGGCGACGGGCGTGTTTTTGTCGTTTACCGCCTCGAGGATCAGGGCCGCCAGCCCTTGGGGGTTTTCCAGCATGGCGGTGTGGGAACCGGGAAAGGTCCGGACCGTCCAGCCGCGGGCGACGGCGTTCTTCCAGCTGGGGTCCCGCGCCGCGCGCTCGGCGACATCCTGGCCGGCCGGGATGAAAGGCACGTAGGTCACGTTCAGCTTGAAGGCGGCCGGGTTGTTGTAGGCCACCGCCTCGTACGAGGGGCCGATGGGTTGACCGACATTGTGCGGATAGGTCGTCGGATTCTCGTTCAACCAGGCGGGAATGCGCCGACCGTTTTTGACCACCATGTCTGCGGGGGGGCCGCCTTGGCGGGAAAATCCGGTCTCGCCGTCGTTGGGCACGGCGGCGTCGAAAAACATCACGTGTTTGATGCGCTCGGGAATGCGGTTCATCACGCCGGTGATGACCCGCCCGCCGTAGCTATGGCCGGTAAGGATCACGTCGTGCAGGTCCTCGAACAGGATCGTGTTCACGACGTCGTTGATGTGGGTGGTCAGATTGACCCCCTCGGCGCTGAGATGGGACCGCTCGCCGAGGGCCGTGAGGGTGACGCGGTACACGGTGTGGCCGTCCGCGAGGAGGTGGTGGCCGGTTTCCTTCCATTCGTAGCCGCCGGCGGTGGCGCCGTGCACGAGGACGAAGGTGTACTTCGGGGCCGGGTCGGCGGCGTGGCTGACGAGGGCTAGGCCGAGCGCTAGGCCGGCGAGGAGGACGGGGAGGAAGCGGAGTTTCATCGGGTGGCGGGGGCGCTGGGGCGGGGTCTTTAAGCCGCGTTACGAACGTGATATCACGGTCGAACGAAGGCGGGGTGCGGCGACCCCGCCCTACAGTCACTCACTTTTTCAGGGGGATTTCGAGCTGGGTAAACGAATGGGCGGGGAAGGTGTGGTTGATCTGGTGGCCGGTGAAAGCCAGGTCGGTGGTGACGGTACGCACCTGCTCCGCCGTGGCGGTGTTAGTGGCCGTGATGGAATCGGCGGTGATGAGATGCACGCGGCCCTGGCCGGTGTAGGCGCCGGACTGCAGATCCACGTCAGCCGTGATGGCCTCGGTTTCACTGCGGTTTACGACGTTGATCACCAACGTGCCGCTGGCCTCGTTGTGCACGGCGGTGACGTCCAGGTAGGGGATGTCCTTGAAGGCCTTGTTGCTGTAAGTGGCGCAGCGGGTGTGGACGTCGAGTGCGGTGCCTCGGCAGTTGTTGGAATAAAGGGAGAACGGGTAGTAGAGGGAGGTCTTGAAGCTGCCCTCGGGGGTGATGCCGACGAGGGAGGTGAGGAAGGTCAGGTTCGCCATCTTGACGATGTCGGCCTGGCGGATGAAGGCGTTCAGGTGCTGGGCCAGCAGGAGCGGGCCGGCCAGGGTGTTGCCCCTTGCGCCGTATTCGTCGAACGAGATGTAGATCGGCCGGTCGGTCTCGGATTTGACCATGGCCTTCTGGATCTGGCCCTTGGTCACCTGGATGATCCGGTCGATTTCCATGCCCAGCGACATCTCGTCGGCGAAGCCCGGCTTTTCGAAGGCCCGCAGGACCTGGAACACGTAACGGTGGAGGGAGATGTAGTCGACGTAGCCGGCCATCTGGTCGAGCACGTAGTCGTTCCAGTCGGTCCAACCGTCCTTGGGGTCATACCGCTTCGTGACGAGGGGGTAGTTCGACGCGCCGGCGGCGACGAGTTTGATGTTCTTGTCGACGGCGCTCATCATCTTCGCGGCCTCGATGGCGAACTTGGTGTAGTCCTCCTTGCTCTTGTACCCGAGCTGCCAGGGGCCGTCGGGTTCGTTGCCGAGGGCCCAGTACTTGACCTTGAAGGGTTCCGGGTGGCCGTATTTGGCGCGGAGGTCGGCGTAGCGCGTGCCGACGGGGGCGTTGCAGTATTCGACCCAGCGGGCGGCCTCGTCGATCGTGCCGGTGCCGGCATTGATGCAGATGAAGTTCTCGGCGCCGACCAGGTTGCAGAAGGCCACGTATTCATCCGTGCCCATCTGGTTCGACTCCTTGCGCGTGCGCGAGAGGTCGAGGGAGACGGGACGGTCGGCCTTCGGGCCGATGGCGTCCATCCAGTTGTGGCCGGACACGAAGTTGCCGCCCGGCCAGCGGACGGACGCGACCTTCAGCTCCTTGACCTGCTGGAGGTATTCCCGGCGGAAGCCGTTTTCGTCGGAGTGCGGTGAGGCCGGGTCGTAGAGTGGCCCGTAGACGATGTCCGGGCGTTCGCCATTGGACAGCGGCTCGAGGAAGCTGCTGTAAATGTTGGGATCGATCGCGCTGATGGTGCGGTCGAGGTCGACCTTGATCAGGGCGGGCTCAGCGGCCGAAAGGGAGCCGGGGAGCGCGGCGGCGAGGCACAGGGCGCCGAACAGGAGTGCGGGAGATTTCATGGGGGTGAAGCGATAGGGCGGGGTCGCCGACGGAGGCGGGGCGGAGAGGGCGAAGCAACCCCGCCGCGAGCGCGGCATCGGCAGCGAATCAAGGCGGGGTTCAGCCGTCGCCATGGCTATGGCTGACACGGTCGGCGACCCCGCCCTACAATGATCTTACTTGGCGGCGACCGGCTTGAGGAAGCCGTTGTGGTCGAGCCAGTGGGTGAAGGGTTCGAACCAGTAGTAGGTGGGGTGGCCGGGGTAGCCCATGCCGAAGCCGTGGCCGCCGTCCTGGTAGAGGTGGAACTCGACAGGGCGCTTGGCGTCGTACCACGACTTGATCAGGCCGAATTCGCCGTTGAAGAGGAAGTCGTTGGCGGCGATGGCCACAAACAGCGGGGGCGCGTCCTTCGGCACCTCGACCGGGCCCATGCCGCCGTAGATCGGGGCGATGAAGAGCAGCTTCATGGTCTTGGAATTGAGCGTGCAGTGCATCGTCAGGCCGGCGCCGGCGGAGAAGCCCATCATGCCGATGCGGTCGGGGTTGACGTTCCATTCCTGGGCGCGGGCCACGATCATCGCGTAGGCGGCCTCGGCGTCGGCGAGCTGGTTGTCGAGATTCGGGCGCGGCGGGCGCGGGGGCGTGGCCGGGGCGGGCGCGGCAGCACCGCCGGCGGGCGGCGTGACGGCGGCGAAGGTGCGGTTCATCGACTGCTGCAGGCCCTCGATCGTCGGCGGGGTCGGGATGAGGCGGTACTTGAGCACGAAGGCGGCGATGCCGCGCTCGTTGAGCGCCTTGGCGATTTTCCAGCCCTCGTTGTTGATGGAGAGCCAGCGGAAGCCGCCGCCGGGGGCCACGATGACGGCGGTGCCGTTGGCCTTGGCGGGATCGGGGAGATAGGGCGTCAGGGTGGCGGTGGAGACGTTGCGCACCATCGGCTCGCCCCACTGGCGGAACCAGCTTTCGGGTGCGGGTTGGTCGGCGACGCCGCCGGTGCCGAGCGGGATGGCGCCGGGCTCGGCGGGAGCGTCGAGCGGGAGGATGGTGCCGTCCTGCGCGAAGGCGGACGCGGCGCAGGCGAACAGGGAGACGAAGGCGGCCTTTTTGGCCAGAGAGACGAACAGTCCAGGCATGGTAATGCGGAGTTGGGGGTTGGGGGTGCCCATCGAATCCTGGATTAGGACGAACCAAGTCGCGGGTGCATCGGGCATAGGCCGGGGCGCCGGCGGTGGCAACGGGCGGTGCAGCATTACCGTCCAGTACGGACGGGGCCTCCGACGGAGGCTTGGCGGAGATGGCGAAGCAACCCCGCCTGCGTTCGATCAGGATGCCGCGGGCGAGGCGGGGTTCGGCGACCCCGCCCTACAACTTCGGACGAGCTAAAACCCCGACGCCGAGGGACACCGGTATTATTTGGCGCCGAGCAGCGGCAGCATTGTCTCGGCGTAGCGGCGGCCGAGTTCGCGGTAGCCGGCGGGGCTGAAATGCAGGTGGTCGGCCACGGCCTCGCAGCCGTCGGAGGACACGAAGTGCGCAGTCGGGATGGTTTTCGGCAAGTCGGCGATGACCGCGTTCATGGCGGCACACTTGCCCTGCTGGTCGGCGGGGACGACGCCCCCGGCGAGCAGCGGCACGGTATCGGCGGTCAGGCCGAGGTCGGCGAGCAGCCGCTCGTAGACGGCCTTGACCTTGGTCGGCCAGGCCGGATCGCCGACGTTGGATTCACCCTGGTGCAGGAGGATGCCCTTGATGACACCCGATTGTTGCGCGATCCGCGCCATGTCCACGAGCCGCTGGTAAGGACTGTCGTTGTACGCCTTGAGGGCACCCTTCATCCAGCCGGGGGCGGTGGCCACATAGTCCGGGAAGGCCACCGGGTCGAAGAGCTCAATCTTGCAGCCGCCCACGGCGACGTTCACCACGCCGATGCGGATGTTTTCCGGCAGCGCGGCGGCGAGGGCGCGACCGAAGCCGTCAGCGGGGCTCATGCCGGAGTTCGGCCGGCAGAGCGGTGGCGTGGCGGGATACCATTTCCCCTGCTCACGGCCCAGCGTCGGGAAATCGACCGCCGCCAGGACCTGGAAGCGCGGGTTGGCGTAGGACTTCTCCTCGTCGGGGATGCCGGGATAACCCTCCATGTTGGATTGTCCGAGGCAGAGGTAGATGTGGAAATCCTTGTCTTGGGCCTGGGCGCGAGCGCAGAGCAGGAACAGGGTGGCGACGGCCAGCGGGAGGAAGCACTTTTTCATAAGGAGGGGGCGGGGGGAACTCAGCGTTGCTTGAGGGGGATCTCGATCAACCCGACGGACTGACCGAGCAACTGCAAGTCAAAGGTGGCGGCGCCGGCGGCCGGGGTGGACGCGGGCAGGGGTTCGGCACGGAGGGTGGCGGCGGCGTGCAGGCCGGCGATTTGCGCGGGCGTCGGGTCCTGCGGTTCACCGAGGGCCAGCCAGGCGGTGAAGGCGTTGGCGTGGGTCTGGTCGATCCGGGTGAGCGTGACGGCGGCAAGGTCGTGATCGGCGGTGATACCGGTGACCCGGAGCGAGGCCGCCGTTGACTCGTAGAAACCGACGGCGACGTCGTGATAGTTCCACACGAGGATGCGGAGCGCGCCCGTGTCTGTCCGCGTGGCGACGACGCCGAGGTCGGGGGCGCCGCGCACACTCTTGGTCAGGATCTCGGCGATGGGGCGCATACCGGTGGACGCGGACTCGACGCGCATCGACCCGAGACGCGAGAAGAGTTTGAAGGCGTTGAAGACGGGCAGGGCGATCTCGTTGGTCGTGAGGGCGCGGAGGCCGTTGAACCAGGGTTGGTCGTGGAAGGTGAAGGCCCAGGAGACGGCGCCCTGCAAGTTGCCCCCGTGGGCGGCGGCGAGGTCCTGCTTGCGCATGAAGGACGCGGCGGTGTACGCGGCGAACTGCGAGGTGCGGCGGTAGTCGCGCTGCGGGTCGAGCGTCGACGGACAGCCCGCGCAGCCCTCGGGGTCAGACTCGCCGATGTAGACAGGCAGGGCGGCGTATTCCGGAAAGCCCGCGATGATGCCGCTGTAGAGATCGATCGTCGCGAGGTGATTGCGGAGATCCATCTCGACGCGGCCCGACTCGTCGAGGCGCGTGAGACCCTTCGCGTGGTAGGCGACGAAGTCGAGCGGGGCGCCGGTGCCGCCAGTGGCCGCGTTTTTCCCGGAGCGGCAATGCTCGAGGAAGGCCGCCATGAACAGGTCGCCACGCTTCCACTTCGGGTCCGTGGTGTGCGGCGCGCCGACGCGGGCCTCGGGGACGACGGCTTTCACCGCGGCGGTGAAGTGGTCGTAGAGGCGGCAGTAATCCGCGACCGTGCCCTTGAAGTAGGGCGACTCGGGCTCGTTCCACAATTCCCAGAGCCAGGAAGCGACGGCGGCGCGCCCGTAGCGCTCGACGCAGTGGCGGACCCAGGCCTCGATGAACGCCTGCCACTTGGCGTGGTCCTTGGGTGGGTAATAGGCGCCACCGGAGAGGATGTCGTTCGAGGGCAGGCCGCGTTTGGTCAGTGACGGGGTGTAGGGTTCGGGCGAGGCCGAGAGCGCCTGCGGCATGAAGCTGACCTCGATGAAGGGTTCGAGGCCCGGACGGGTGAGCTCGTCGAGGATCGCGTCGATCCGCGTCCAGTCCAGGACCGGGTTGCCCTGCGCGTCCTCGGTATAGACGTTGGTGCTGGACCACTTGAGGGCGAGGGTGCCGTCGCCGCTGGTGTGGAGGTGATGCACGCGGATGCGGATGGGTTCCGCGTCCGTCATCTGGTTGAGCTCGCCGAGCAGGTGCCGGCCCTCGGGCGTGAGCGTGGTGAGGGCCTCGTCGTAGCCGAAATAGTTCCAGATCGGGCGGAGTGCCGTGGTCGGCCGGTCGGCGTGGACGGTGATCTCCACCGGACCGTCCGCGGCGGCGAGGGGCGCGGCGAGGCCGAGGGCAAGAGCGAGGCCGAAGAAGGAGTGGGGGTATTTCATGGGCGTGGAAGGGACGGCTCAGGGCGTGGCGGGCAGCGGTATATCCCCGCGTACGGAGACTTTTTCGGCGGTCGGGAAATCAGCGGGCACGGGATAATCAGCCGGGCGGCCGGCAAGCCACTGGAGGGCGCGGACCATGACGGTCTGCAGGCCGGCGCAGCGCATGCGGGCTGGCTGGGTGTCGCCTTTCCAGACATGGCCGAAGGTGGAGGTGTAGACGCGGCCGCGGCCGTAATCGACAGTCCACTCCAGCGGCCATTCCTGTTTCGTGTCCGGATCGAAACCGTGGGAAAGCACCGTGAGATTCTCCGCCGGACCGCGGGCGAAATAGTAGACCTCGATGTCGGGGGTGAGCCAGGAGCGCGGAAGGCCGGCGTGCAGCGGGTGGTCGCCGAGGCGGTGGACGACGGTGTCGAGGCGGTTGCCGTGGCCGGTGTCGCGCCCCTCGCCGGCCGGGATGCGGATGGTCCGGCCATCGGGGCCGACGGCCAGGGCCCAGCCGAAGGTCTTTTTGCGCCAGCCGAGACCGATCATCTCATTGTAGGCGGGCCAGCCGGCGAAGGCGTTGTTGCCGGCGTGCCAGACGTAGAGTCCGCCGCCGTTCCGCACGTAGGCCTCGAAATCCTCCTCCACCGCGCGCGGCCATCGGGGGCCGCCGCCGAGGTCGTTGCAGGTCTGGATGACGACGTCGTGGTCGGAGAATTTGGGACGCCAGGTATCCCAGCCCGGGGAGTCTGCGGTGGCCGGGGCGGTCGAGACCGTGACGGTGAACTGGCCGGTGGGCTCGAGGATGCCGCGGATCAACGCGGTGGTGAGGCGCCAGTCATGGTTGCTGTAGCCGTCGACGATGAGCACCCGGAGGGGGGCGGGACCGGCGGGCGAGGCCACGCCGAGCGTCCAGCCCAAGGCCAGCCACAGGAGCAGACAGACGGGGGTAACGCGTCGCACGGAGATCACGGTGACGGTGGGATCGGTCGGTTCGAGGGGTGCCGTGGTTGACCGTAATGTGGGCGTCGGACGATCGAACCCGGATCAGGCTGTCATTCGGCCGCGACCTCGGCCCAGGTGAGCACGGTGCCGTCGCGGCGGTTGGGGGTGGTGCCGGGCCAGTCGGCGCCGTAGGGCTCACCGGTGTCGGGGGCGAGGCCGACGAACCGGTTGGTGTGCAGCGAAAGCAGCATGCACTGGCGGTCGCGGAGCAGGTCCTGCCACATGAAAAGACTCGCCGCGGATTCCTGCTTCAGCGGGCGGACGTCGGCGGAGAGACCGGCGCCGACGACGGTGAGGAAACCGCTGCCGTCCATGACCTCGAGGGCGACGCGACCCTGGCCGCGGTCGTGGACGCGGAAACGCGCCTGCGGGCTGCTGGCCGGCTTCGAGCCGGGCGCGGCCGAATGGAGCATGCCGTGCGGGTTGGCCCAGACGACGGAGCCGTTGGCGAGGTTGGTGAAGGTGATGACCTTTCCGAGAGGCAGGTTTGGCGTGCGATCGGCCAGCGGTTCCTCGACGCGGAAGCCGGCGAAGTCGGCGTGGCCGCCTTCGCGGCCGGCGGTGTTGAAGGCGAAGAGGCCGAGGCGCGTGCCCTGGAAGGTCTTCAACTGGTAGGGCAGGCGGATCTCGCCGCCGATGTCGGTGAAGGTCCGGCCGTCGGTGCTGTAGCTGAGGCGGGCGACATCCTCGTCGAGATCGGCGGTGGCGCGGAGCCAGACGCGCGGCGCGGGCAACGGTTGGTCGAGGGTCTGATTTTTGAACTGGTCGTAGTGGCGGAGCACGAAGCCCGCGTCGGTCGACGCGACGCCGAGCGTGGCGAAGGGCATGTTCACGAGCGCGAGGCCGGCGGTGTCGCCGGGTTGCAGGCCGGAGGCATCGAGCTCGGCCGTCACGACGGAGACCGGGCCGATGGCGCGCTGCGTGAGCGTGTTCTTGGCCCAGAGCAACTGGGTGGCGGGGAGGGTGTGCAGGCGGAGGGAGCCGGGGTTTTCCGTGAGCGACCATTTCGCGTTCACCGGGTTGTGGTTCCATTGCCAGACGGGCAGGAGCTTCGGGCCGGCGAAATCGTCGCTACGCTCATAGGGGGCGTGAGGTTCGACCTTGGCAGCGACGGCGGGCTTGGTCCAAGTGCGCGGTGAGCGGCCGAGGTTGCCGGGCAGGCCGAAGTACGGCCAGCCGTCCACCCAGGTGACGGGCGAGAGCGCGGTGGTGCGGCCGACGGAGCGGAAATCGAGCATGGAGAAACCCCACCAGTCGCCGTTGGGCAGGTCGACGATGCCGCCCTGGTGCATGGGCACGGCGGCGTGCTGGTTGCCGCCCGGGGCGGAGAGTTGGAAGGTCGCGCCGGGCTCCGGCACCTTCATGCCGAGGCCGATGGGGTTGAGCGACCAGCCGCGTTGGGTGCCGAGGGTTTCCTTGGCGGCGATGACGCGGGTCTCGTAGGGCCCATGCACGTGGTCGGCGCGGGCGGCCTGCATGCGGCCGGTGGGCGCGTAGTTGGCGCTGAGGATGTGATACTGGCCCTTGATCTTGTAGAAGTGGTGGCCCTCCCCCATGGCATTGCCGCGCGGGATGACGACGCGCTCGCTGCCGGCGATGAAACCGCTGAGGTCGGGCTTGAACTCGATGACCTTCACCTCGTCGTAGCCGTAGACGGCGTAGATGCGGCCGTCGTCGTCGAAGAGCACGGACAGGTCGTGGATGCCCGTCTGGATGCTGCGGTGCGCCCAGGGGCCGGCGGGATTGTCGGCGGTGAAGACCTGCAGGCTGTGGCCGTTGACGTTGGAGAAGAGGTAGAACTTGCCGTTGTGATAGCGGATGCACGGCGCCCAGATGCCCTGGCCATAGGCTTCCTTGCCGTTCTCGAGGTTGAAATCCGGCCCGAGCTCGAGGCGGTCGAAGGCGTAGCTGAGGAATTTCCAGTTCACGAGGTCCTTGGAGTGCAGGACCACGAGGCCCGGCATCGCGTGCATCGTGGTGCCGGCGAGGTAGAAGTCCTCGCCCACACGGATCAGATCGGGATCGGAGAACTCGTCATAGAAGAGCGGGTTCGTGTAGGTGCCGTTGCCGTTGTCGGCGGTCCAGGATACCGCGCGCGGCGCGGCGGCGAGGACCGGGGTGGCGGCGAGCAGGAGCAAAGCGGCAAGGCGGGGCAGGCGGGGGCGCATGGGGCGATCGGGGTTGGGCCGGATACTGGACTCCGGCGCGGGGTGCGCAAACCTGCACGCGGTCGCCGGGAAACGGAAGCCCCGGGCCCGCTTTACCGTCACGTGGGGGATGGATTCAGTTGCCCCGGGGCGTTTCCGTGCGGCGCTGCGGGCTGGCGGGCAGCGTGAAGGCAGCCGGATCGTCGGGCTGCGTCGGGTTGTAGCCGGTAAAATCCTCGGTGAGGAAGGGTTCGAGCGACAGGCGCGTGTCGCGGATGCCCTGGGCCACGGCTTTCGCGAGTTGGTAGGCGCCGTAGTTGTTGTGGTGGGTGGCGTCCTGGCCGCCGTTGCTGAAGGCGAGGGGGGCGCGGTCGGGGCCGAGGGCCTCGTAGAGCGCGCGGCTGGCGGCCTCTAGGTCGATGAGCGGGACCTTTTCCGCGGCGGCGACGGCGCGCACGGCGGCGGGGTAGTCGCCGTGGGTGTTGCGGATCTTGCCGTCGGGGCCGAAATTCCGGCGCTGGGGCGAGGTCACGAGCACGGGCGTGGCGCCGCGCAGGCGGATCTCGGCGAGATAGGTGCGCAGGTAGGCCGGGTAGGTGGTGGCGGCCTCGACGTAGGTCTGCGGCCAGTTCTTTTTCTGGTCGTTGTGCCCGAATTGAAGGAAGACCCAGTCGCCGGCCTGGAGCTGCGAGAGCACCTTGGCGAAGCGCAGGCCGGTGAGGAACGACTTCAGCGTCTCGCCCGACTCGGC
The DNA here is from genome assembly GCF_001746835.1 of Lacunisphaera limnophila. NCBI lineage: Bacteria > Pseudomonadati > Verrucomicrobiota > Opitutia > Opitutales > Opitutaceae > Lacunisphaera > Lacunisphaera limnophila. The sequence goes on from NZ_CP016094.1 coordinate 1,546,213, forward strand.
GTGGTTGGCGACGGCGACCTCCGGCCGGAGGAAGCGCGGGAGCATCTGGCCCCAGCTGGCGCCGTCTTCCCACCGCTGGTCGGTGACAGTGGAGTCGCCGAGGAGGAAGACGGTGGGGTGGTGCACCCGGGTCACGGCGACCGATTGCACTTGGGGCGAGGGACCGTTGAACTCGAGGGTGAGCTTCTTGTCCCAGGTGAAGGAGCCCAACTCGCGGTCGTTGAGCAGGACGGTGGTCCCGCCGGGCGCGTTGCCCGGCAGGGGGGGCAGGATGGGATCACGCACATTGACCACAAAGAAGCGGCGCACGTCTTCGCCCGGGGCGGTCTTGACCGACTCGAGCATCAGGCGGCGCGATTCCGCCTTCACGGTGGTGTCGCCGGCTACCGGGCCCCGGAAGAGGACTTCGACCAGCCAGTTTCCTTCCGGCACCGCGACGGAGTAGATGAACGGCCGGCCCTCCGTGTTGTGTCCGGTGCCGAATTCATAGCCGGAGCCGCGCTCGGTCGTGAAGGGTGCGGGGTCGGAGAGATCATAGGCCGTCCAGCGCGTGACGTCAGCCCAGCTCAGAACCGGGAAGGTCGCAATAAGCGCGGAAAGCGCCAACGACCGCAGCCGGAAAAATCCCCGCGGATTACACGGATGACCGGCTGGGGTGAAGTGGGTCATTTTTCGTGTCTCTTGGTGACTTTTCGTGGCCAAGTTCAGTCCAGGCTCGGCCCGAAGGTGCGGGACTCGCCGGGCTTAAGATCCACGGCGACGATCTTGTCGCCGTAGCGGAGGGAGCCGCCGGTGCCGGTGACGCTGCGCACGGTGGCGGAGGTGAGCTTGCCGTCGGCCCAGGCGAGATCGACCTCGTAGCCGCCGCGGGCGCGGAGGCCTTTGACCGAGCCGGTGGGCCAGACTTTCGGCAGGGCGGGCAGGAGTTGGATCTCAAATTTCAAATCTGAGACTTGAGAGGTGGCCGTCCCGGCCGAGCGGTGGCTTTGGAGCAGCATCTCGGCGATGCCGGCGGTGCCGCCGAAGTTGCCATCGATCTGGAAGGGCGGGTGGGCGTCGAAGAGATTGGGGTAGGTGCGCTCGGGGCGGAGCAGGAGCTTGAGGATGCCCATGGCGTGTTCGCCGTCGTGGAGGCGGGCCCAGAGGTTGAGGCGCCAGCCGATGGCCCAGCCGGTGGCGTCGTCGCCGCGCAGCTCGAGGGACTTGCGGGCGGCGGCGGCGAGGGCGGGCGTCCGGAGGACGTCGATCTGCTCGCTGGGATAGAGGGCGTAGAGGTGCGAGGTGTGGCGGTGATGCTGCTCGGGCGCGCCAGCGTCCCAGTCTTCCATCCATTCCTGCAGCTGGCCCTGGGCGCCGATGCGGTCCGGGGGGAGCTTGGCGCGGGTGGCGATGAGTTGCGCGCGGAATTCGGCATCCACGCCGAGGATCTCGGAGGACTGGATGCAGGCGGCGAAGAGGTCGCGCAGGATCTGGTTGTCCATGGCCGGGCCGGCGGCGATGGAGACGTCGCCGCGGTGGGCGTTCTCCGGGGAATTCGAGGGGCTGGTGACGAGCCAGTCGCCGCCGTGGCTCTTCTCGGGGACGAGGGTCTCGAGGAAGAACTGCGCGGAGCCCTTCATCAGCGGGTAGGCGCGCGCGAGGAAGGCGCGGTCGCCGGAGAAGAGGTAGTGTTCCCAGAGGTGGTAACAGAGCCACGCACCGCCGGTGGGCCACATGCCCCAGCGGGCGCCGTCGATCGGGCCGGTGGCGCGCCAGAGGTCGGTATTGTGGTGGGCGACCCAGCCGCCGGCGTTGTAGTGGTCCTTGGCCATCTTGGCGCCGGTCTGGCTGAGATCCTCGATCAGCCCGAAGAGCGGTTGGGTCAGCTCGGCGAGATTGGTGATCTCAGCCGGCCAGTAGTTCATCTCGGTGTTGATGTTGATGGTGTACTTGCTGCCCCAGGGCGGCGTGAGGCTGTCGTTCCAGATGCCTTGGAGGTTGGCGGGCTGGGTGCCGGGGCGGGAGCTGCTGATGAGCAGGTAGCGACCGTACTGGAAGAAGAGCGCGGCGAGGGCGGGATCGTTCTCCGTGGCGAAGCGGCGCACGCGCTCGTCGGTGGGGAGGTCGGCGGACGGCGTGCGGCCGAGGTCGAGGGCGACGCGGCGGAACAGGCGCTGGTGCTCGGCGGTGTGGGCGGCGAGGAGTTGGTCGAAGCTCTTGGTGGCCGCGGCGGCGAGCGTGGCGCGGTTGAGGGCGGCGGGGTCGCCGCTGACGTCGTTGTACTTCTTGAAGCTGGTGGCGGCGGCGATGAGCACGAGCGCGGAGCGGGCGCCGCTGACATGGATCTGCTGGCCGTCGGCGCGGAGCGTGCCGCCCTCGGGGATGACCTGCACGCGGGCTTGGAAGGTCAGGGCGCCGGGGATGCCGGCGGAAGCGCCGTTGCGGCCGTCGAGGAGGAGGATGTTGTCGCCCTCGGTGCGGCTGTTGGCCTGCTGGTGGCTCTGGGCCCCGAGCGTGAAGGTGAGGCGGCCCTGGTCGGGGCGGTTGGGGGCGGTCGCGGTGATCCGCATCACGATCACCTGGTCCACGGGGCTGGCGAAGACCTCGCGCACGTGGACGGTGCCCCAGGCGCTGGTGCCGATGGTGAGTCGGGTGGTGGCGACGGCGGTGTCGAGGTTCAGTTCGCGACCGTAGGTGGCGGCCGGCTCGCCGCCGGCGAAGGTGAACATCAGGTCGCCGACCGTCTGGTACGGCATCTGGGTCATCGGCTTCGACATGAACTTCGCCTGGGTGAGCTTCTGCGCGGCCTCGTGGTCGCCGGCGGCGATGAGGCGGCGGATTTCAGGCAGGGCGGCGAGGGCCTCGGGGTTGGCGGGGTCGTAGGGGCCGCCGGCCCAGAGCGTGTCCTCGTTGAGCTGGAGGCGTTCCTGGTGGATGCCGCCGAAGACCATGGCGCCGAGGCGACCGTTGCCGACGGGCAGGGCCTCGACCCACTCGGCGGCGGGGCGGGTGTAGCGCAGCGTAAGATCCGGCGCGGCGGCGAGGGGAGCGACCAGGCTGAGCAGCAGGAGGGGGAGGTGGCGGGGTTTCATAAAGGAGGAAAGGATTTAGCGAAGCGGGCGATTCAAGGTGTCAGGGTGGGCTCGGGCGGCATCAGCCGGAAGGCGCAAAGCAGCGATGCATGGCCGAAGGCGGCGCGCTGCGGCGAGAGGCACCAGAACCCGCGGGGTGTCGGGCCGTCATAGTCGATCACGATCCAGGACAGGCCGATGATCTTGTTCTCCGTCAGGAGGGAAGTCACGGAGCGTTCCGGACCCTCGGCGCCGGCGTAGTCGAAGGGCGTGAGGTAAAACTCGACCGTGATCTTGCCGCCTTCGCCCGGCTTCACGGTGAAACGCTGGGCCGACTTCGCCCAAGGCGCGTCCTTGATCCAGGTGCCCGCGCCGAGGATGAAGGCCCAGTCCTTGTTCACGGCGGGGGTGAACACGTGGTAGTTCTGCGCGTGGACCCCGTGCAGGGCGCGGCGCGCGGCCTCGGCGTCGATCCGCGGCTCGGCCCGCAGGTCGGCCGGGGCGATGAGGTCGGGCGTCCACACGCTCTTTTGGTCCCGGGCGACGAAGGGGCCGCCGGAGGCGTCGCCATCCACCATGACCTCGAAGGTGTCGTTGCGCAGGCCGGGTTGGGCGAAGTCCCAGTAGTCATCCTCGGCCTCGTAGAGGAAATAAAGCCGGTCCTCTCCCTTGACCCAGCCGACCTTCACGCGCACCGCGAGGGTTGCGTCCCCGGCGGCCGGCGGCTCGGCGGCAGTGTTGTGCAGGTGCGAACGGTCCTCGACGTAGCTCTCGGGCACTTGGGCCCAGTCGGAGGCGTCGCCGTCGATCACGGGTGCGCGGTCGGCCGGGAATTGGAAGACCTGGTAGGTGATGGCGGGCTTCTCCAAGGAGAAGCCCGTGGTCGCGAGCATGGCCGCGAGGATGGGGGACCAGCGACGGGGCATGACGGTCATCAACGCGGGGTGAGCAGGCCGCGAGCGCGCAGCCATTCCTCGGCGCGGTCGGGCCAGTCGGAGGCGGTGCCGAAATCCGGTTTCAAGCCCATGCCGTGGGAGCCGCGCTCGAAAGCGTAGAACTCCGCCGGCACGCCTGCCCGGGTCAGGGCCTGGAAAAAGCGAATGCTGTTCTCGATCGGGACGGATTTGTCCTCCTGCGTGTGGATGAGCAGGGTCGGGGGCGTGGCGGCGGTGACCTGGAGCTCGAGGGAGGCGAGGGCCAGGCTGGCCGGGGTGCGCTGCGCCCCGAGTAGGTTCTGGCGCGAGCCCTCGTGGGTGACGCCGTCGGCCATGCTGATGACGGGGTACATCAAAATGAGGAAGTCGGGCCGCGCGTTGACGGCGTCGAGCGCCGCGCCGGTCCGGCCGTCGGAGTGATCGAAGAGGGTGCCGGCGCTGGCGGCGAGGTGGCCGCCGGCCGAGCTGCCCATCACGCCGAGGCGGGCGGGATTGATTTTGAACTCGGCGGCGCGGGACCGCACGAGGCGGACAGCGCGGAGCACGTCCTGTAGCGGGGCCGGGTGGCCGTATTCCTTCAGGCGGTTCTTGAGGATGAAGGTGGTGACGCCGAGGTGGCTGAGCCAGTGGGCGAACTGGATGCCCTCGCGGTCGTTCGATAGGATGCCGTAGCCGCCGCCCGGGCAGACGATCACGGCCGTGCCGTTGGGCCGGTCGACGGCGGGCCAGTAGACGGTGAGCGTGGGCTCGGAGACGTTGGCGATCCGTCCGCCCTCCTCGAGTCGTTCCGGCCCAAGCGGCCCCAGCGCGGCGGGAGCGTCCGGCCGGACGGCGGCGGGCACGCCCTCGGGCCAGAGGGGAATCACGGGGTGATCGGAAAAGGCGGCGGAGGCGGGGGCAGCAAGGAGGGCGCTCATCAGGAAAAAGACGGGGAGTTTCATGGGGTGGGTTTGATCAGGCTCAGCGGCCAGGTGTGGGAATCGGGTCGTCGGGGCGGGGGACGCCGAAATCCGGCGTGCCGTCGGCGCGCCAGCGGACGGCTTGCACGCGGGTGTGGCGGTTGGGGTCTTTGAGGGGGTCGCCCTTGATCTCCTCATAGCTGCGGGCGTGGTAGACGATGAGGTCGGTCACGCCGTCCTCCGCCACGGTGAAGCCGTGGTGGCCGGGACCGTAGATCCGGTTGGTCTCGCTCGTAACGAAGACAGGCGCGGGTGACTTCACCCACGATTGTGGGTCGAGCAGGTCGGCGTTTTCATCCGCGGTGAGCATCCCCAGGCAATATTCCGGCCCGGTGCCGGCGGCGGAGTAGGTGAGGAAGAGGCGGCCGTTCTTCTTGAGGACGACAGGGCCCTCGTTGACGGCGTAGCGGACCTTCTCCCAGTCGAACTCCGGTTTCGACAGCAGCACGGCCGGGCCGGCCAGGGTGGTGGGCGAGGCCATCGGCGCGATATAGAGGTTGGTGTTACCCGGGATGCCGGGTTGCTGCTGCGCCCAGAGCAGGTAGCGCCGGCCGCGATGCTCGAAGGTGGAGGCGTCGAGCGTGAACGACTCCCAGCCAGTCTTGAGCTGGCCACGCTCGATCCATTCGCCCTCGAGGGGGTTGGCGGCGGTGTTTTCCAGGACGTAGATCCGGATGTTCCAGATCTTTTCGGCTTCACCCGCGGCGAAGTAAATGAACCACCGGCCGTCGAGGTGATAGATCTCCGGTGCCCAGATGTGCGCGCCCATGATGCCCGTGGGGTGTTTGCGCCAGATGACCTTCTCCTCCGCGGTCGGCAGGCCCGCAAGCGTCGGCGCGCGGCGCAGCACGAGGCGGTCATACTCCGGCGCCGTGCCCATGTAGTAATAGAAACCGTCGCTGTGTTTCAGGACATGGGGGTCGGCCCGCTGGAAGATGAGCGGGTTGGGGAGGTCGACGGCAGGAGTGGCGTGGGCGCACAGCGGCAGACACAGCAGGCACCCCAGGGCAAAGCTGGCCAGCATGAATCCCTGGGGCAGGCGGGGGTGGGGCATGACGCGTTAGGATTGGTTTGAAAACACGCTGCCGCAACCGGGAATGCTTCTTACAGTCAGGCGTCGTGGTTAGCGCAGCGAGACCTTGAACACCACGGGGGTGGCGGGGCCGGCGGGCGCGCCGGCGTCGAGGACGAGCGCGGCGGCGGTCTGCGTCCATTTCACCGGGACGGCGGAGCCGAGGAGTACCACGCCGGCGATGGCGCGGTCGAGGCGGCCGGCCGCGGTGCCGAGGGCCGGCACGGCCACGGGCTGGGTGGGGCGCACGAGGCCGATGACATAGAGCGTGCGGCCGTCCGGGCTCTGGGTGAAGCGGACGTCGTCGGCGGTGTAGGGCTTGCCCTTGCCCTCGTTGAAACCCTGGCCGGTGAGCTCGGCGCCGGCGGCGGCCGGGCCCTCGCCGAAGAGCTGCCACGGGCGCGTGCCGAAGATGGCCGAGCGGTTCACTTCCATCCAGGCGGCGATGCCCTCCACGACGGCGAGCGACTGGTCGTCGGGCGTGCCGTCCCCGCGCAGCGGGATGTTGAGGAGCAGGTTGCCGTTCTTGCTGACGATGTCGGCGAGCATCTGAATGACGGTGGAGGCGCTCTTGTAGCGGTTCTCCTCGGCGAGACGCTTCTCGTAGTGCCAACTGCCGATGCAGGTGCAGGTCTGCCAGGGCAGGGCCTGGATGGCATTGGGCGCGCCGCGCTCGACGTCCCACACGAGGGCGCGTTTCTGGTCGGGCGTGAGTACCTTGCCGAAGATCACTACCTCGGCCCGCCCGCCGTGGCGCGCGGCGCTCTGGTTGTAGTAATGCGCGGCGATCTTGAGGCCGGCGTCGCTGACCGGCCAGAGGGGCAGGGCGGTGTCGTCGAAGTAGACCAGGTCCGGCTCGACCCGGTTGATGAGGTCCATCGTGCGGTTGTAGAATTTCTCGCAGTAGGCCAGGTCGGGCGCGGTGATCCCGTTGCCCCAGTCCCAGCGTTCGTGGATTGCGAGGGGTTTCAGGAAATCCGGGGCCGGTGCGTGGCGCTGCTCGTATAGATCCTGCGGGTCGAGGCCGTCCCACCAGGTGCCCTTGCCGTCGGCCGCAGTGAGCTTGCCGTCGTAGGGGACGCCGGCGAGCGGGCCCTGGGTGTCGGCGCCCTGGGCGGGCTCGTACCAGCTCCAGGCGTGGGCGGCGTGGATGCTGACGCCGAACTTTAGGCCCTGGGCGCGCGCGGCCTTGGCCCAGCCGGCGATGAGATCCTTCTTGGGGCCGACGCGCACGGAATTCCAAGGCTGGTATTTGGAATCCCAGAGGTCGAGGTTGTCGTGGTGGTTGGCGAGGGCGAAGAAGTACTCGGCGCCGGCGCGCTTGTAGAGGGCGACGAGCTTGTCGGGATCCCAGTTCTCCGCCTGCCAGCGGTGGATGACCTCCTTGAAGCCGGCCTGCGACGGGTGGCCGTAGGTCTCGCGGTGAAAGGCAGTGACGTTGGGGCCCCAGGCGGGGCCATTTTCAAAATAGAGGTGGCGGGCGTACCAGTCGCCCATGCCGGGCTCGCACTGCGGGCCCCAGTGGGCCCAGATGCCGAACTTCGCGTCGCGAAACCAAGCCGGTGCCTCATAGCCGCGCAGGGAGTCCCAGGTCGGCGCGAAGGGGCCGGCGGCGACGGGCTCGCGCGCGGTGCTGACGATGACGGTGGGCACGGCGTCGCTCGGGATCGACGCGAGCGCGGCGGCGGGGATCAGGGCAGGCAGCAGGACACGGAGGAGGCGGACGGCGGTTTTCATGGGGCGGGAAAGCGGGGTACGCGGACGGGGACCGGTCGGACGGGGGGATGCGGTCATGATGTACACTCTGGGCGGCGCGGCCACTCCCGTCGCATGGAGATAGCCGGCCGAATGATGGATATAATGGGCGGCGGGTGAGAACGCCCAACCTAGGGCAAGGTCACCCGCGCTCCAAACCGGAGGCACGTCTCAGCGTGGCGGGAGCGCGATGGGCGTGGGGGCGTTGCGGTCGGCGGTGAGGACGCCGTCCTGCTCCATTAGCTCCACGACCTGGATCGAGCTGCGGCGGAGTTCGAGGTTGTCCTGGTCGTCGGGGCTGATCGTGCCGGACCGACCGGGGTGCGTGAAATAAAAGAGGTAGGCGCGATCACCGGCGACCACGACGCCCGGGTGGCCGCCGTTCACGCCGTCGTCGGCGCCCGTGCCGGGCACGCCGAGGAGGTCGCCGGTCTGCGCGGTCCAGGCGGTCAGGTCGTCGGAGCGGTAGACGCCAAGGCCCTTCCAGAGATCGACGAGCATCCAGTAGGAGTTCTTCCAGCGGAAGACATACGGACCCTCGCCGGGGCGCTCGCCGACGCCGGCGGCCTTACCGCGGTTGGTCCAGGTGGAGAGATCGGGGCTGTCGGCGTAGTAGATGGATTTGCGGTCGCGTTCGTTGTTGTACCACATCCGCCAGCCGCCGCCGGGTAGGGCGTGCACGCCGGCGTCGATCACGCGGTCGGAGGCGAGGGTCAACGCGGAGACGTAGGTCCATTTCCGCAGGTCGGCGCTCGTGAGGTGGACGATGCGCCGCGGGTGTTGCCAGGTTTCGAAGATCCCGGGCACGACCGTGAGATACATGTGGTGTACGCCGTCGGGGCCAGTGATGACGTCGGGTGCCCAGTGGGTGGGCTCCGTGCCGCCGATCTCCGGCGGGAGTTCGATATCGGCCGTGCCGAGGTAGGACCACGCGGCGCCGTCGACCGACTCGGCGATACCGATGTGGCAGCCGTGGACCCAGGCGACGCCGGACAGGCCGGCGACGTTGGCGCGGCGGTTGGTGTAGAACATCCACCAGCGTTGGGCGGTGGGATTCCAGACGATGACGGGGTCGGCCGCGCCGTCGTGAACCGGGTCGCGGTAGAGGGGTTTTGGCGCGATGGGGTCGGTGGATGCGGCGGCGAAGGCCGGGGACAAGCCCGGGGCGGCAAGCAACGCGAGCAGGACGGGGAGGAGAAGCGATTTCATGGGGGGTAATTCCGTCATCCTGAGCATCGCGAAGCATGACGGTTGCGGTGCGTTGTAGGGCGGGGTCACCGAACCCCGCCTGGTCGGATGGAGGGCCCAGCTCCCGCTGGGCCACGGCACATCAGGTGATGCGCCCTCCGCAAATTCAGGCGGGGTTCGGCGACCCCGCCCTACAACTAGCCAGCTCAGAGCGTCAGCACCACGACGGATTTGGCGGGGAGTTCGATGGTGAGGGTGTCGCCGGTCCGCGTTGCACCTATGAAGGCGACAGGCCGGACGACCTCGGGCACGGCGAAGGTGTTGTGTGCGTCCATCGCGGCGGCGGTGAGGATGCGGCCGGAGACCGGGGCGACCGGCACGCCTTCGAGGGTGGTGGTGACGGTGATGGCGTCGGTCGGGTGCAGGTTCACGAGGGAGACGTGGACCTTGCCGGCGGCGTCGCGCGAGGCGGAGGCGCTGACGCGCGGGAGTTTCTCGGCGCCGTAGACGTAGTCGGGGGATTTCAGCTCCAGGGGCAGGCTCGTGGCGCCCTGGTGGACCTTGAACATCTCGAAGACGTGGTAGGTCGGCGTGAGGAGCATTTTCTCGTTGTCGGTGAGGATGACGGCCTGGAGCACGTTCACCATCTGCGCGATGTTGGCCATCGTGACGCGGTCGGCGTGTTTCTGGAAGATGTGGAGGTTCAGGCCGGCAACGACGGCGTCGCGGAGCGTGTTGTTTTGACGGAGGAAGCCGGGGTTGGTGCCGGGCTCGACATCATACCAGGTGCCCCACTCGTCGACGACGAGGCCGACCTTCTTCTGCGGGTCGTACTTGTCCATGATCGCGCTGTGCTTGGTGACGAGGGTCTCCATGAGCAGAGTGTTGCGCATCGTGGTGAACCACTGGTCCTCAACGAAGCCGGTGGCGGGGCCCTTCTTGCCCCACTGGCCGGTGGGGAGCGTGTAGTGGTGGAGGGAGAGGCCGTCCATCTGGCGCGCGGCGCTGGCCATGAGCTCCTCGGTCCAAGCGTAGTTGTCGCCGTTGGGGCCGCAGGCGATGCGCTGGACGCGGAAGCCGCGGTCGTAGTTCTTGATGAACGTGTTGAAGTGCTTGTAGACGTCCGCGTAGTACTCGGGGCGCATGTTGCCGCCGCAACCCCAGGTCTCGTTGCCGACGCCGATGTACTTCACACGCCAAGCTTTCTCACGGCCATGGGCGCGCCGGAGGTTGGCCATGGGGGACTGGGCGTCGCTGGTCATGTACTCGACCCACTCCTGGGTCTCCTGCACGGTGCCGCTGCCGACGTTGACGGACACGAAGGCCTCGCAGCCGAGCTGTTCCACGAGGTCGAGGAACTCGTGCGTGCCGAAATGGTTGTTCTCCACCACGCCACCCCAGTGGGAGTTGTACATGGAGGGACGCTTTTCGCGCGGGCCGATGCCGTCCTTCCAGTGATACTCGTCGGCGAAGCAGCCACCCGGCCAGCGGAGGACGGGGATGTGGAGATTCTTCAGCGCTCCGACCACGTCGTTGCGGATGCCGCGGGTGTTCGGGATGGGGGAGTCGGGGCCGACCCAGAGGCCGCCGTAGATGCAGTGGCCGAGGTGCTCGGCGAAGTGGCCGTAGATCTCGCGGCTGATGACGGGACCGGACGAGCCGGCGCGGAGGGTGAGGGTGGCGGTCTCGGCGGCCGGCAGGCCGGCAACGGCCAAGGCCAGCAGGCCCAGGAGGGGGAGGGGGCGTTTCATGGGGCGGGTGGGGTGCGCCGAGCAAGGCGGCTTTGCCGGCCCGCTGCAAACTGTCCCGCCGCTTGACCGTCATATTTCACCCGCCGGCCGGACAATCCGACTGCGATCCCTTTGACGGCATCGCCAGCGACGCGATTGACTGGCGCCTTGCCCCTACGCCTGCTTAAACCCGACCCAGCGACGGGACGTCTTCGGTCGTCCGCCTCCAAAGCCCCATGAACCAACTCCTGCACGGCACCTGCTATTACCCCGAGCTCTGGCCCGAGGCGGACATCGACCGCGACATCGCGGAAATGAAGCGGCTTGGCCTGAACATGGTGCGGATCGGTGAGTTCACCTGGTCAAAGATGGAGCCCGACGAGGGGCAGGTCTCCGTGGATTTCTTTGTGCGCGTGCTCGACCGGCTGCATGCGGCCCGGATCGGCGTGGTCTACTGCACGCCGACACCCACGCCGCCGGTGTGGCTTACGCACGGCCGGCCCGACCGCTGCTTCGTGGACGCCGAGGGTCGGGTCATGAGCCACGGTGCGCGCCAGCACGCCAGCTACGAGCACCCCGAGGTGCGCGCGGCCTGCCTGCGGATTGTCGAGACTCTGGCCCAGGCGGTGGGCCGCCACCCCGCGATCCTTGCCTGGCAGATCGACAACGAGTTCAAGTGCCACGTCGGCGAGGACTTCAACCCGCACGCCATCGCCCACTGGCACCGCTGGCTCGAGGCGCGCTATGGCAGGATCGACCGCCTGAACGCCGCCTGGGGCACGGAGATCTGGAGCGAGCGCTACCAGCGCTTCGACCAGGTGCCCCCGCCCGTGCGCACGCCCTTCCTGCACAACGCCTCGCTCAGCACGGCCTACCGGATGTTCTGCCGCGAGAGCATCGCCGAGTTCCAGGACGCGCAGTGCGCCGTCATCCGCCGCCACTCGGACAAGCCGATCACGCACAACACCGTCACCTTCTTCTCAGTCAACCACGAGCGGCAGTTCGCGAACCTCGATTTCGCCTCCTTCGACGACTACCCCGACCGCGACCACTGGGCGGCGATCGTGTTCGACAACGACCTCTGCCGCCCGGCCAAGCCCGGCCGCGCGCACTGGTTCATGGAGACGAGCGTCGCGCACAACGGCTGGTTCGGAAACCACGAGATCGCGCACCCGCCGGGGTTCCTCGCCGTCGAGGCGGTCGCCTCGTTCGGCCTCGGGGCGCAGGCGATCAACTACTGGCTCTGGCGCCAGCAGCGCACCGGCTGCGAGCTGCCGCACAGCGCCATCATGAGCACTTGGTTCAAACCCTCGATCGGTTACGCCGAGGTGGCGAAGGTCGAGGCCGCACGCCGGCAGATCGAGCCGCTGATGGTCGCGAGCCGCCCGGCCATCGCTGAGGCCGCCGTCACCTGGTCCGACCTCGGCCGCGCTATGCTCCAGACGGAGCCGCTCGGCGGGCGTCCCGGCTATGAGGTGGATTTCAACCAAACGGTCGCGGCGTGGCACGGCCTGCTGCTCGAGGCCGGCATTCACCGCGATGTCCGTTTTGAGGGTGCGGCTCTCGACGGCCTGAAGCTGCTCATCACGCCGATGATGCCGTATGTGTCGCCGGCCTTTTTGGCGAAGGTGGAAAAGTTCGTCCGCGCCGGCGGGGTGTGGATCTGTGCCCCGACCACCGGCACGCGCGGAGCCGAGCACGACGTGCCGACCGACGCCGGCCTCGGGCTGGTCGACGCCTTCGCGGGCGTCGAGACGGTGTTCTCCTTTCCCATCACCGGCACTGGCTCCACGGGCAGGGCCTTCGGGCTCACCGCCCCGGTGGCCGGCTGGTGCTCCGCGCTCCGGCCTGCGTCCCGCGACACGAAGGTCATCGGCACGCTGCAAAGCGAACAGGCCCCGGGCCTCGCCTTCCTCACCGAGCGCAAGCTGGGCCAAGGCGCCGTCGTCGTGCTCGGCGCGCTCCCCGACGGAAAGGCCGGCGCGAAGCTGCTGGCGAAACTCGTCGCGCACTACGCGAAGCAGGCCGGCATCACGCTCCGCTTCGAGACCACGCCCGGCACGATCATCTGCCCGCGCGTGACCAAGGACGGCAAAAAACTCTGGGTCGTCGTCAACCTGGACGGCAAGGGTGGGCGGGTCCGAGTCCCCAAGGGCGCGACCGACGCCCTCACCGGCAAAAAGCTCCCCGCCGGCCCGTTGAAAGTCCCGCGCTACAGGTGGCGGGTGGTGGGGATCGGATATTTGTAGGGCGGGGTCGCCGAACCCCGCCTTCGGAGCGCCCAGCTCCCGCTGGGCCGGGAGATGTGCCCTCCACCTGGCCAGGCGGGGTTCGGCGACCCCGCCCTACATCAGAGGGACCTCGCCCGCCATTCGGACGCTCCGATCCCGCGCGACCGGGTATATGATTGACTCCGCTCATATAAAATGAGGCCCTTGGCGCTCCTCCCATGCGCGTCCCCCGCCACATCGTCGACCGTCGCCAGGCGCGGTTGTGCGACCTGATCCGGACCGACGGCTTCCTGCCGGTGGCCGAGATCTGCCGGAAGCTCGGGGTGTCCGCGGCCACCGCCCGGCGCGACTTGGCCAGCGTGGCGGCCAGCGGCCACATCACCCGCACCCGCGGCGGGGCGCTGGCTGACTACAACGCCTCCTTTGCCTCGCTGGGGGAGCGGGCCGGCCGCGCCCGCACCGCCAAGGGCCGCATCGCCGCCGCCGCGCTCACGCGGTTCCCGCTCCGCGGCACCGTCTTCCTCGACGCCGGCACGACGGTGCGCGCCATCGCTCGCCAGCTCCTGCGGGCCCGCCGCGACCTGACCGGCCTCAGCATCGTCACCAACAGCCTGCCCGTCGCCACCCTACTTGGCGGCGCGCCCGGCCTCGACCTGCATGTGCTCGGCGGCACCTTCCTGCACCGCCAGGCCGTCCTGCTCGGCGCCGACGCCGTGCGCTCGCTGGCCGCGTGGAAATTCGACGCCGCCTTCCTCGGCGGAGAGAGCATGGACGCCGACGGCATCAGCAACTCACACGCCGAGATCGCCGTCTTCCAGACCGCCGTGCTGCTCCGCACCACCGCGCCTTACTTCTGCCTCGACGCCGGCAAGCTCGGTCGCACCACCCCTCACCGCATCGGCGGCTGGGACACGCTCGGCTTCCTCGTCACCGACGCCAGCCCCGCCCAGCTCGCCGCCGCGGAGATCCCGCTGCCGCCGACGCGGCTGGTCCTGGCCAAGTGACGGACTTCGAACCAAGGCCCATCTTGAAAACTGAAAATCGGTCATCGCAAAACTGAGCATTTCCGGACCCCGGCTTACCCAATTTCAAGATTCTCGATTATCAGTTGCCCGATTTCACGATCTCCCCCTCTCCACCATGAGCTCCTATAAATACGTCAACTTTGCCTGGGATGATGCCGCGGCTGCGGCCCTCGATCCGGTCGGCCGCCTCGTCTACCGCTCCAACCTGCTCGGCGGCGACCAGCGCATCACCAACACCGGCGGCGGCAACACGTCGTCCAAGATCACCGAGAAGGACCCGCTCAGCGGCCAGCCCACCGAGGTCCTCTGGGTCAAGGGCTCCGGCGGCGACCTCCGCACCAGCACCCGCGAGAACTTCTCCTCCCTCTACCAGCAGAAGCTGCTCGATCTCCAGAAACTCTACGGCTCTCGCGCCGACAAGGGCCTCAAGTCGCAGGCCGAGGACGACATGGTCGGCATGTTCTCGCACGCCACGTTCAACCTGAACCCGCGCGCCTCCTCGATCGACACCACGCTGCACTCCTTCCTGCCCGGCAAGCATGTCGACCATATGCACCCCAACGCGGTGATCGCCATCGCGGCCTCGCAGAACTGCGAAAAGCTAACCCAGGAAATCTTCGGCGGACAGATGGCCTATGTGAAATGGATGCGCCCGGGCTTCGAGCTCGGCCTCGCCATGCAGGCGATCGCGCAAAAGAACCCGTCCACCAAGGCCATCATGATGGGCCAGCACGGCTTCATCTCGTGGGCCGACGACGACAAGGCCTGCTACACCTGGACCCTCGACTGCATCGAGAAGGCCTCCGTCTACATCGAGACGAAATACGCCGCAAAGGGCGGCGACGCCACGGCCTTCGGCGGGCAGAAATACGCCACCCTCGACGAGGCCAAGCGCCGCGCGACGTTCTCGGCCATTCTCCCCTGGCTCCGCGGCCAGGTCTCCAAGGAGAAGCGTTTCATCGGCACCGTCCAGGACGACGCTAAGATCCTGCGCTTCGTGAATTCGAAGGATGCCGCCCGCCTCGCCGAACTCGGCACCTCCTGTCCCGACCACTTCCTGCGCACCAAGATCAAGCCGCTCTACGTCGACTGGAACCCGCAGGCCGAGGACACCGCGGCCCTCAAGGCCAAGCTCGCCGCCGGCCTCGCTGCCTACCGCCAGGACTACGCCGCCTATTACGCGAAGTGCAAACACGCCAACTCCCCGGCGATGCGCGACCCGAACCCGACCGTCGTGCTCATCCCCGGTCTCGGCATGATCGCCTGGGGCAAGGACAAGTCCGAGAGCCGCGTCACCGCCGAGTTCTACAACTGCGCCGTCGAGGTCATGCGCGGCGCCGAAGCCATCGACCAGTATATCGCCCTCCCGCAGCAGGAGGCGTTCGACATCGAGTACTGGCTGCTCGAGGAGGCGAAGCTCAAGCGCATGCCCGCCGAGAAGGAACTCGCCCGCCAGGTCATCGTCGTGATCGGCGCCGGCTCCGGCATCGGCAAGGAAACCGCCCACCGCCTCGTCAAGGAAGGCGCGCACATCGTCTGCGTCGACCTCAACGCCGAGGCCGCCGCTGCCACCGCCAAGGAGATCGAGGCCAAGTACGGCGTCGGCATCGGCGTCGCCGGCACCGGCCTCTCGGCCTGCGGTCCGGCCCTCGGCCTAGCCGCCAACATCACCGACCGGGCCAGCATCCGGAAGATGCTCGACGAGGTGGCGCTGGCCTACGGCGGCTTCGATTCTATCTGCGTGACCGCCGGCATCTTCGTGCCGTCCGACACCTCCGGCCACATCCCCGACGACAAGTGGGCCCTCACCTTCGCCATCAACGTTACCGGCAGCTACCTCGTCGGCGACGAGGCCTCGAAGACTTGGAAGGAACAGGGCCTCAAGGGCCAGCTCGTCCTCACCACCTCCGCCAACGCCGCCGTGGCGAAGAAGGGCTCCGTCGCCTACGACGTCTCGAAGGCCGCCGGCAACCACCTTGTCCGCGAGCTCGCCATCGAGCTCGCGCCGCTGGTCCGCGTCAACGGCGTGGCCCCCGCCACCGTCGTGCAGGGTTCGGCCATGTTCCCCCGCGACCGCGTCATCGGCTCGCTCGCCAAATACAATATCCCCTATACGGATGATGAGGCGACCGATTCCCTCGTGAAGAAGCTGGCCCAGTTCTACGCCGACCGCACCCTGACCAAGGCCCCGATTACCCCGGCCGACCAGGCCGAGGCGTATTTCCTGTTGGTCAGCCAGCGCCTGAGCAAAACCACCGGCCAGATCATCACGGTCGACGGCGGCCTGCATGAGGCCTTCCTGCGTTAACAAACCCATCGTGAAATCGGTCATCGGTCATTGAAAAACTGAAAATTGCCGAACACTGGCCTGCTCAATTTCAAGATGAGCGATTTCACGATGACCGCTTTCAAGATTTCCTTCTGATTCCCTTTCTTAAACTTCAACTTCCGACTTAAACTCCCCGTATGGCGAAGCCCTTACATTGTGCGGCCATCGATCTCGGCGCCACGAGCGGCCGGGTGATCCTTGGGACGTGGGCGAAGGGGCGGCTCTCCCTCCAGGAAGTCCATCGCTTCCCCAATGCCCTGCGCTCGGCGGGCGGGCATGATTACTGGGACATTCCCGGTCTCTGGCAGGAAGTGCAGGCCGGCCTCCGCGCTGCCGTCGCCGCCCTGCCGAAGGGCGCCACGCTTGCGTCCGTCGGCGTCGACACCTGGGGCGTGGACTACGTGCTCACGAACGACGCGGGCCGGATCGTCTTCCCGACGCACGCCTACCGCGACGCCCGCACGCAGGTGGGCCTCACGCACCTGACGAACACCCGCGCCGCCCTCCAGCGCATCTACGCGGCGACCGGCATCCCGGCCGTCTTCTACAACAGCTCGCTCCAGCTGGCCGAGACGGTCGAGAAGTGCCCGGCCATCACCGATCTCGCCACGCGCTGCCTCTTCCTGCCCGACTACTTCAATTTCCTGCTCTCGGGCCAGATGGCCAACGGCCTCTCCATCGCCAGCACCACCCAACTCCTCGACGTGCACGGCGACGACTGGTCGCGCGTCGCCCTCGACTACTTCCGCGTCCCGCCCGTGTGGCTAACGAAGCCCGTCCCGACGGGCGCCCGGCTCGGTCGTTTGCGCCCGGAGGCCCTGAGCCTGCCGAACGGGGCCGGACTCGAGCAGACCCAGGTCATCGCCGTCCCCGGCCACGACACCACCTGCGCCTACGACGCCATGCCGGCGGCCGCCGATGGCGCCGACATCTTCCTCAGTTCCGGCACCTGGTCGCTGGTCGGTTTCGAGAGCGACCAGCCCCTACTCGGCCCCGCCGCCCTCACCGCCCGCGTGGCGAACGACCGCACCGGCCGCGGGGAGTACCGTCCCCTCGTCAACGTCCTCGGCCTCTGGCTCCTCGAGCAGACCCTGAAGGATTTCGCGACCCGCCCGAAAAACGACCGCGAGTGGTCGGCGCTGATCTCAGCCGCTAACCGCTTGCCGCTTACCGCTTCGCCCTTGGACATGATCTTCGCCGAGTTCGCCAACCCGCCGTCGATGAAGGCCGCCATCGACGCCCAGCTGAAGCGCCGGAAGCTCCCGCTGCCCAAGACCCTCGCCGGCTATGTCCGCTTGATCTGCGACTCCCTCGGCGCCGGGCATGCGATGGCCATCCGCGATTTCGAGCAACTCTCCGGCCGCACGTTCAAGCGCATCCTCATGGTCGGGGGCGGCGCCAAGAACCGCCTCCTCTGCCAGGCCACGGCCAACGCCGCCGGCCTGCCCGTCCACGCCTTCGCCATCGAGGGCTCCGTCGTCGGCAACCTCGCCAACCAGCTCATCGCGCTGAAAGCGGTGAAGAACCTGGCCGCCTTCCGTGCATCGCTCGCTGCCGATCTGAAGCAAACCATCTATCAACCCCGCTGAAATTCATTTTTCACGCAAAGCCGCAAAGCCGCAAAGTTTCCAACCCTTTGAATCTCTCTTACTTTGCGTCTCTGCGGCTTGGCGTGAAACAACTCCCCTGAATCCATGCCTTCATCGAAGAACATTTCCGCCGCTTACCGCCTGGCTCGTTCGCGTTATGCCGAGCTGGGCGTCGATACCGAGGTCGCCATCCGGCACGCGCTTCGCGTTCCCGTGTCCCTCCACTGCTGGCAGGCTGATGACGTGCGCGGGCTCGAGACGCCA
Organism: Lacunisphaera limnophila; assembly: GCF_001746835.1. Taxonomy (NCBI): domain Bacteria; kingdom Pseudomonadati; phylum Verrucomicrobiota; class Opitutia; order Opitutales; family Opitutaceae; genus Lacunisphaera; species Lacunisphaera limnophila. The sequence continues at coordinate 1,564,340 of NZ_CP016094.1, forward strand.
AAGGCCGGCCTCGCCGGCGGCGGCATCATGACCACCGGCGGCTACCCGGGCCGCGCCCGCAACGGCGACGAGATGCGCGCCGACCTCGACCAGGTCCTGAAGCTCCTCCCCGGCAAGCAGCGCCTCAACCTCCACGCCTTCTACGCCGAGACCGGCGACCAGCACGTGGACCGCGACGAGCTCGAGCCGCAGCACTTCGCCCGCTGGCTCGGCTGGGCCAAGGCGCGCCGCGTCGGCCTCGATTTCAACCCGACCTACTTCGCCCACGAGCACGCCAACTCCGGCTTCACGCTCTCCCACGCCGACCCGGCCATCCGCAAGTTCTGGATCCGCCACGGCCGGGCCTGCCGTCACATCGCCGAGAGCTTCGCCAAGACGCTGGGTTCGCCCAGCGTGCACAACCACTGGGTGCCAGACGGCGCCAAGGACGCCCCGGCCGACCGCTTCGCCCCGCGCGAGCGCCTCGCTGCGTCCTACGACGCCATTTTCGCCGATAAGACCGTGAACCGGAAACTTTGCGTCGACGCGGTCGAGGGGAAACTCTTCGGCCTCGGCTCCGAGGACTACGTCGTCGGCTCGCAGGAGTTTTATTCCAACTACGCCCTCAGCCGCGACCTCGTGCTCTGCCTCGACCTCGGGCATTATCACCCGACGGAATCCGTCGCCGACAAGGTCTCGGCCCACCTCCAGTTTCACCCGCGCCTGCTTTTGCACACCAGCCGCCCGATCCGCTGGGACTCGGACCACGTCGTCATCCTCGACGATGCCGTCCGCAACCTCTTCCTCGAGATCGCCCGCGGCGACGCCTGGGACCGCGTGTTCGTGGCCCTCGATTTCTTCGACGCCTCGATCAACCGCCTCGCCGCCTACGTGGTGGGCACGCGCGCCACGCGCCAGGCCATCCTCGGCGGCCTGCTCGACCCCTCGCTTGCGCTGAAGGACGCCGAGCTCGCCGGCCGCGGCCATGAGCGCTTGGCCCTGATGGAGCTCACCCGCTCGCTCCCCTGGGGCGCGGTGTGGGACGAACTGTGTCAGCGCGAAGGCGTCCCCGCCGGCGCCGACTGGCTGAAGGACGTGGCGCGGTACGAACGTACGGTCACCTCCAAACGCTAAGATTCATTTTCTCACGCAAAGTCGCCAAGTCGCTAAGTTAAACAATCCACCCTGCCTTACTTTGCGCCTTGGCGGCTTCGCGTGAAAATCAGGATCCCTGATTTCTGTTTTCAGTCATGAATTCCCACACCCCCAACCCCGACGTCGTATTAATTGGCAGCGGCGTCATGTCCGCCAATCTGGGCGCGCTGCTCCGGCGGCTCGACCCCTCGCTGAGGATTCAGGTGTATGAGGCGGCGCCGGAGCTGGCCTTCGAGGCGTCCAACGGCTGGAACAACGCCGGCACGGGCCACGCCGGCATCTGCGAGATCAGCTACACGCCGAAGCCCGCCGACGGCAGCCCGGTGAAGGTGCAGAAGGTCATCGATATCTTCCAGGAGTTCGAGCAGACGCTCCAGTTCTGGGCGCACGCCGTCGGCACCGGCATGATCGAGACGCCCAAGGACTTCATCAACCCGGTCCAGCACATCAGCTTCGTGCACGGCGACGACCAGGTGGCCTTCCTCAAGTCGCGCTACGCCGGCATGTCGGCCCACCACTTCTTCCGGGAGATGGAATTCACCACGGACCCCGCGAAGATCGGAGCCTGGGCCCCGCTTCTCACCGAGGGGCGCGACTCCGCCACGCCGATCGCCGCCACCAAGATGGACGGCGGCACCGACATCAACTTCGGCGTCCTTTCCCGAAAGCTCCTCACCTGGCTCGCGAACCAGGACGGCTGCGGGGTTGCCGCCGGCCACAAGGTGGTGGGCTTGGAGAAGCAGGCGGACGGCCGATGGCGGATATCGGTGGAAAACCTCAAGTCCGGGGAGACCCACCAGACGCAGGCCAAGTTCGTCTTCGTCGGCGCTGGGGGCGGCAGCCTGCGGTTGCTGCAGCTGGCCGGCCTGCCCGAGGCGAAGGGCCTCGGCGGCTTTCCCATCGGCGGGCACTGGCTGGTGTGCGACAACCCCGCGATCGTCGCCAAACATCAGGCCAAGGTCTACGGGCAGAACCTGCCTGAGGCGCCCACGATGGCCGTGCCGCACCTCGACCAGCGCATCCTCGACGGCAAGAAGACGCTCCTCTTCGGCCCCTTCGCCGCGTGGACCACGCGTTTCCTGCACCGCACCGGCGCTTGGACCGACCTCCCGGCCACGGTGAAGCCGCACAACGTGACGACCCTGCTCAAGATCGCCGCGACCAATTTCCCGCTCGTGAAATATCTGCTGCAGCAGGGCACGCAGAGCATGGCGGACCGGATGCGGGTGATGCACATCTTCTACCCCAACGCGAAGGCCGAGGACTGGAAGCTCGTCGACGGCGGCATCCGCGTGCAGGCGATCAAGAAGACCGACGGCGAGGCCGGCATCGTGCATTTCGGCACGGAGGTCCTGACCAGCGCCGACAAGTCCATGGCCGCCCTCCTCGGCGCGTCGCCCGGGGCTTCGGTGTGCGTGAACATCGTGGCGGATGTCATCCGGCGGAGCTTCCCGCACCTGACCGAAACCGACGCCGGCCACCAGCGCTTGCGGGAGCTGATCCCGACGTACGGGATTGATTACCGACTGCCCGAGAATGCGGCGCGGTTTAACGAGTTGGCCGTAGCGGCGAGAAAGCAGCTCAAGCTGATCTAAGGCGGTTTCACGCATCCCGTTGTTTGCCGCTGCAAACCCGGGACCAGTCGCCCAGCCTGCGCTGTGGCTGGAAGGCGCAGTGACGCCAAGGTGGAACCCGGCCTCTGGACGGGTTGGTTTTGAAAAGACGGTTTAACCACGAAGGCACGAAGGACACGAAGGTTAGATTCCCCTGGAGGGCCCTGCTCCCGCTGGGCCGGGCTGTAGGGCGGGATCGCCGAATCCCGACTGCTTGGCCGCAATAAACGCAGAAGACGCAAAAGAGTCAGTGCGGTGGCTCCTACACGCCCCGGCTCAGTGGAACTTCTCCCCGCGTTTCATCATGCCGAGGATCAGTTCGAGGCGGCGGGCGCGGGTCTCGGGTTTCTTGGCGGTAGTAGATGGCGTAGCGGTTGGCGGCGTTGAGGGATTCGAAGAAGGCCTTGGCCCGGGCGTGGGGGGCGAGTTGGGCGAGGAAGTCCGCCGGCATCTCGGCGGCGCGGGAGGACGCGTAGGCCTGCGTCCATCGTCCGTCGGCCTGGGCCGCGTCGACCATGGCCTGGCCGGCCGGCTGCATGCGGCCCGCCTGGGTCAGGCGGGCCACGTGGCCGACGTTGATCTTGGACCAGGTGCTGCGCGGCCCGCGCCGGGTGAATTTCTGGAGGAAGGTCTGCTGGTCGTGGCTTTGCTTCTGGCCGTCGATCCAGCCGTAGCAGAGCGCCTCGTCGAGGGCCTCGGCGTAGGTGACGCTGGCGATCCCGCTGTCCTTCTTGGCGATTTGGAGCCAGATCCCCGGGTGGGTGCCGTGGTTGGCCTTGAGCCAGCGCCGGAAGGCCGCCGGCGAGGCAAAGGCGAGGATCGGCAGCTCGGGCTTGGTAGTCTTGGGGGACGGTTTGCTCATGGGTGGGTGGGGGAGGGCGGCGGTTGGGGAGAGTCCGCCCGGATTTCCGACGACCTCAAGACCCAAGCCCGGACCGGTTTTAGGGCGGGATCGCCGAATCCCGGCTGATTGGCCGCCAAAAACGCAAAAGGCGCAAAAGGATCCAGACGGTTTAACCACGAAGGACGCGAAGGGGCACGAAGGGAAATTCCCTTGGAGGGCCCGCGTCCCTGCGGGCCAGAGGCCTGGCGACGGCTGGTCCCGGCGGGCCGGGCCTTGGTCTGCCGGATCCAACCCGGGCCTTGCCACGACCCAGGAGCTGGCTAGCCTTCCCCCATGAGCAGCAAGGAACTCGTGATTGATCTTGTCCGCCGGTTACCGGACGAGGTTTCGCTCCGGGACATTGTCCGGGAGATCGAGTTTGTGGCCGGCGTGCGGGAGGGATTGGACTCCTTCGACAAGGAAGGTGGGTTCACGGTGGAAGAAGCCAGGGCCAAACTCGATGAATGGACCGCAAAGTAGTCATCTCGGCGCGCGCGCTGCGTGACCTGGAAGAGATCGTCCGTTACATCGCGACCGACAATCCTCCGGCGGCCGCCCGGTTTGGCGCTTTGCTCCTGACGGAGGCCGAAGCCATCGGTCTGAAGCCGGAGACCGGACGCATGGTGCCCGAGTTCAAGGTCCCTGAAATCCGGGAACGGATAGTCCGCTCCATCCGGATCGTGTATCGGGTGGACGCCGCGCAGCACCGGGTGGTGATCGCCCGGTTCTGGCATGGCGCGCGAGGAAAGCCGGAGATCGGGCCGGCCTGAGTCCGGATTGTTTAACCACGAAGGACACGAATAGACACGAAGGGCGGATTCCCCCTGCGGGCCGGATCTCGATCACCGGAGGTTGGCCGCCAAGAACGCAAAAGGCGCAAAAGGGGACGCTTTGCAGTCCCGGTGTGCCTTGTCCTCTGCTCGCTACCCGCTACCCACTACCCGCTACTTTCCTTACCCCCGTTTGACCTCTGCGCCCTTCGCGCCAACCTCCTGCTCCGACCTCCTTGGTCTGCTCTTCCCCTACTCACTACCCGCTACCCGCTCCTCGCTACTCCTCCCATTCCCATGCCCCTCCTAACGATCGTTCCCCCGATGGCGGGCGCTGAGCGCCGGTTCCAGCCCTTCGTGGATTTCGTGCAGAAATCCTGCGGGTGGGAGACGGAGTTCGTGCGGCTGAACCTGCCCGGGCATCGTCCGCCCTTTGGCTCGACGGAGATCTTCCCCGGGGTTGACGCCCAGACGGTGGGCAAGGTCGTGTTCGGCTTCTCCCTCGGCGCCCTCTACGCCCACCTGGGGGCGTTGCGGGCCCGGCACCTGATCCTCGGCTCGATCTCGCCCTTCTTCCTAGAGGACGACGACGAACCCGAGCGCTGGATGATCTCCTACAAAGCCGGCAACCCCGCCACCCCTGCCGACATCCTGGTCGGCGCCCTCGAAGACGCCCAAATGCACCGCCGCGCCACCGCCATCCGCGACTTCTACCGCCAGCACACCTACACCGACGTCGCCAGCGCCGAACACGAGCTGTGGCATCCGAACTACCTCAAGGAGATCAAGGCCGCCCTCGATCGGCTTCAAACCCAGCCAGACCAGTCAAGAGTCAAGAACTGACGATCTTTCGAAGCGTCCATGGGTCGGTCTGACATCCTCGGAACGTCCGTTTCTAGCCCAATCGCTCCATTGATCCTAATTTTGCGTCGCCTCAAACCGTCCGCGAGCTTTGAGTGGTAGTGGCACTCAAATATTGGGGGCCGCCACCAGAAGCCTCGGGCCGGGCCTTCGCAGTGGCTGCACACTGTAATTACCTCTACCGCACGTTGGCCCATGAGAATCGAAAAGCTAGAGATTGAAAATTTCCGACGAATTGAAAAGGCCGTGATTCATTTGAATCCGGCTACGTTTGTTATAGGCCCCAATAACTGCGCGAAAAGCACTGTGATCGCTGCGCTCGAGGCTTTACTGTCCCTCGAACGCGACAAACTCACGCAGGCGGATATCCGCGAAAAATCCGATGGCACACGCGCGCCGGAAACCGTGATCACCGGCTATTTTGGACCAATCACCGCGGAAGTTGCAGCCGCCCGCGGATTCCGCGGACGGGTGATTAACAATCAATTTGTTTACCGTAAAAAGCTTACCATCGAATCGGGCAAGGCGCAGATCCAATGCCGTGAGCAACCGTCGAGCCTGAAGCCTGAATTCAAGGTAAAGACCGTGGGTGAACTCATTGCCGCCGGTATCACCGCCGAAGTGATCAAGGAAGTCCTCGATCTGGAGGTGCCCGCTGATAAGCTCGGTAAGGATTGGTTCAAGTCACTGCCTGAAGTGATGACTTTCGATACGGCGGCGGAACCTGTCTGGGTCGAAAATCCAGGTGGTATCGCGCAGAATGTTATTTCTCGCCTCCCGCGATTGATCCACATCCCGGCCTTAACCGACTCTAAGGAAATCGAGTCCGGTGAGAAACAATATGTGCTGGGTGAGTGCCTTAGTCTGCTCTTCGAGGATTTGCTGACGGGCAATGCAACGACCCATGAAATCCAGGAGAAGCTGACATTACTTCAGGGACAAATGGATCCAGGGGCGGAGCATTCGCTACTCGGAGGTTTGGTTAAGGCGGTGAACAAAATTATCGAGGACGTTTTTCCGAAATGTGGCATCGCTATCACGCCATCACTCCAAGGCGTGCTGGAGATCCTCAAGCCCAAGTATGACGTCAAGGTTTTCTCCAATATCCGGACGCCCGTCTCGCGCCAAGGCACGGGCTTGGTGCGCACCTGCGCGTTTGCCATGCTCCGGCACCACGCTGCCCTAAAGTTACAAAAGGAAATTCAAACTCGGCCGGTGGTTGTCGCATTCGAGGAGCCCGAACTTTTTCTCCATCCCTCGGCGGCCAATATGTTGCGCGACACCATCTATGCATTGGGACGTTCGGATCAAATCGTCTGCACAACGCATTCCCCATGGATGATCGATCTGAGGCAGGACGCGCAGAGTATTACCCGCATGAGTATCGGCGAAAATGATCGAGCGGAGGCATGGAACTATGGCGTCTCTTCGGAATTGGGTAAGCTGCAGCCCGAAGACAAGGTCCGCGTTAAACTCATTCAGACTTTCGATGATGAGCTGGCCCGCGTTTTCTTTGCCGAGAGGGTGTTGGTGGTGGAGGGCGATTCGGAGGTGGCTGCCATCCGACAAACGCTCCGCTTGCTTCCCGAAGGCCAGCGGAAAATCATCCAGTCGCGTTTCCAGATCGTGAAGGCACGCGGCAAGGCTTCGATTATCTCTCTAGTGAAATATCTCCACGCTTTGAACCTAGACGTATCTGTTATGCATGACGGGGACCAGGGCACACCCGGGGCGGAAGTATTTAACGCACCCATCGCCGCTGCGTTGAACAAGCCAAGTCGCTTGTTCGTCCTAACCCCAAATCTTGAAAATACACTGGGTTACACGCCGCCTTCCGCGGACAAGCCTTACCATGCATTCATGAAGACGAGCGCATGGAACCAAGTGAGCGATATCCCTGTAGCTTGGCGGACCACCCTGGCGGGGATTTTCGAAATTACCTGGCCGGCGGATACACCACCCGCCGCGTGACCGTGCATTCTTCAGCCGCTTCGGAGGCGCCGGAAAACTTAGGGGTGAGTAGACTGCCTTGTTCACGGCTCGCAAATTGCCTAAAATCGGGGCAAAAAAGTAGCCAGACTATATAACTCTCTTCATCCATGCTCCCCGAATTTCCCAGGGCAAAAAAGCGCGCCGACGAACTTTGGATGGCAGCCATGATGGCAGGAATGCGCAGTGATCCTTTCTTGGCGGGAATCGCCATCCGGGTTCAGAAGGAGGGACGCCGCGCCTACGTTGATGGCTCTGAAATGAACTATGTTCCCGCGTCCGTAGCGACCACCCTCAAAGCAAATGTTGGACGTGGAGAGACCGTCGAAGAGTTCTATAATTCGGCTGAGGCGCTCGGTAAAAAAATGGGTGATGAGCAGGCGAAATACCTTTTTAAGGTGATGGAGCAGCCAAGCACGACCTTCCAGCCATTCAACTTCGGTCCGGACGTGACAATTGACGACATCCTCGGTGTCTGGGACAAAATGTTCGTCCGCTTTAAGGAAGGCCGGCCGCAGTGGCCGCAAATCACCAGTAGCGCTGAAGTGCTTGGACGTCTGCGAGAAATAATGGAGCAGTCGCTACAGGATCCTGTGTCCCGCGCCAAATGGCAGGCGCTTATAGACAAGAAACGCAAAGAATACGATGAGAGAGAGGCTCGTAGAAGACTGGTTGATTAGAATTCACGAACGCGGTTACGACGTCGCGTTCTGTCAGGTCTTGCTCTCGCAGGGCCTGCACGTCCTACGCGCTGGGCACAGCCCCACTGAGCACGGAAAGGATGTGATCGCCAGCACGCCCGACCGCTCAAAGCTTTGGGGTTACCAACTCAAAAGCGGCAATTTTTCCCAGGCCGATGTCACCAAGCACCGCGAGCAGCTAAACATGCTCGTCGAAACCCGCCCAATCTTTCCAGGCCTGCCCCGCGACTTCGAATACCAGCCTGTTTTGGTTACCACTGGAGAATTTAAAGAACCTGCTGTCTCGCTTATCAAGGAGCTCAACGAAAGCTGGCGCGTCCGCAACCTTCCGGCACTTGAACTCATCAACGGTCGTGCCCTGCTTGCCGATCTCCTTAAACTCTCGGCCGACTTCTGGCCCGTTGCGCTGCCTGCCGCCCGCACTCTCCGTTCGCTTTACCTAGTGGAAGGGAAAGGTGATTTCGACCCTGACGCATTCTCGGACCTCCTAATGCGCCTCTTCGCGGAGAAGACTGGCAGAAACCTGGGGCGCCAAGCCGCCGCCGCCAATCTCTTCACAAGCTACCTCCTTGGTCCATTCCAAGAGAACATGGATCACTGGAGCGTCTTTCGGGGTTGGACGCTCACCGCCGCTTCAATCGCCTGGGCCGGCGCCAAGTCCAATACTTCAGAAGGAACCTGGCATGAGCCTTACAGGCTCGCTCGAGATGCCGCCAAGGCGGCCCTCGTCGCCCTCCACAATGAAGCGAAGAACGAAAACAAATTTCGGTCTCACGGCATGGAATTCGACGACTACACCCGCGTTCGCAACGTCACAGCCATGGCAGCTGCCGTCTGTGTTGAACTGATGTCGCAATCAACCGAAACTCGAGCACCAGATATCTACCTAGCACGTCTTACGCAGTTTATTGCTGAAGATCGCCTGCTCTTTTGGGGCGAAGGTGCGCTTTCACAGCACCTGATGCTGATTTGGTTTCTCGAAAAGCACGGTGCACACGACATTGCCAAAGTGCTCTTGTTGCGAATCATCACGCTTGTCGCCAGGAAAAATCAAGAGGGCAGCCCAGATCCGTTGCCGGATGGCTATACTTCACCCGATGACTGCCTCACGGAGTTGCTTTCAGAGACCTCGGACAGCGAGGTAAAAAAAGCCGTCGAGTCCCATAGCTTGCTAGCGCTCATCATTCTCTGCGCCCGCCGACAGATGCGTGCGGAGCTCAATGCAATATGGGTGGACATCACACACGTGCGGATGTCCATACTTCGCACAGAGGATCCACTCGACGTTCTCCAATGGTCTGCCGATAACGCCACCGAGCATTCCCAGCAGTTCAATGAACACAGCTGGCGCGAACTCGCAGAATTTGCGTTTCTCCAAGACGTCGACCGACTCCTCCCAATCTTTCAAAAAGACCCAGATTTTGCGCTCATGTATCTGCTCACCTTTCAGCATCGCATGATGGGGAGTTTGCTCAAGCATCTCGATGAGCACTTCGCTCGAGTTGAAGGTGCTTCCAAGTAGTCTGACACTATGTTTGCCTTCGTTGATTGGACCAATGCGTTGGTGCTTTCGATTTTGATACACTTATGCGAAAACTCGCCACGGTCCTCAGTCATCCGTGGCCACTGTTTTATCCGTAGCGAAGCATCAGGCCCAACTACGTCTCGCGGAGGAGTCGAAGGTGGCGAAGCCACCTTGGTTGGTGCTTTCGCCTGCCCCCTCGTTGCCTTCTATCCCTTCGGGAGATTCCTCAGGTCTCCGCGTCGCGGCCGAGGATGCCGCGGCGCATGAGGCGGCTGGTTTTTTCGGACGGGGCCCAGACCAGTAGGACGGCCATGATGCCGTAGATCGGCAGGTGGCCGACGAGCTCCACCCAGCTGAAGAGCGTGAGCGTCAGGTTGATGATGCCCCAGGCCGCGATGATGATCACGCGCGGGAAGATGCCGAAGGCCAGGAACAGGCCGATGAGCAGCTCGGTGGTCCCGGCAAACCAGATGAAGGCCGCGTTGGACAGGGGGAAGCCGACGGCCCCGGTGAAGTTCAGCGGGAATTGCTCCAGGAAGGTGAGCGCCAGCGCGGGGTTGGCCAGTTTCTCGGTGAATGCGACGAAGACAAAGCCCACCCCCATGGAAATGCGCAGCAACTTCAGCCCGTGCTTCGCCAGCGCGGGTGACGGGGCCAGCCGGGGGAACAACAGCTGGTCGATCGAGTGCGGTCCGCGACCCTTGCAGAAAAAGAAGACCGCGGCGCCGAGGTAATGGAGATTCTCGAAGGTGGTTTCCCAGCCCACGACAAAGCCGGCGACGACCCACAACACCGCCAGCGAGGCCGCGAAGACCCGCGTCATGCCGCCGTAGAGGAAGCTCAGCGCGATGGCGATCTGCCAGGTCCCCAGGAGGTAGTTCCAGGGTGCGGCGGGCACATTGTTCGGCGAGAACAGCCGGCCCTGCACGCCGAGCACGAGGAGCGGCACCGCGAAATGGATGCCAATCACCACGGGCACCCATCCGTAGAACCGGGCCATCCCCTCATCCGTGGCCCCCAGGCGCTCGGGTCCGGGGATCAGGTCGCGCTCCCCGCGCCGCCGCCAGAAAAACTCGGCGACGGCCGTGAGGGCGAGGGCCGCGGCGACGGCCGTCAGGCAGAAGGTCGAGAAAAAGCCACCGGCGGCCAGCGCGGGGACCTCGCCCGACACAAACCACTTCTCGTGGGCCTGCGCGGCCGTCGGGCCCGCGAAGCAGGCCAGCAAAAGGACAAGGGGCGTGAAAATCCTGCCAGAGCGTGGAATACTCATGGGGGCATGGTGACAGGTGGAAGAGAAAGCAGAAGGCTGAAACAGGAAGGAAGCCCTGATGGGGTCTGGATCAGACCAAGGCAATTTTGGCCACGGATAACACCGATGGCCACGGATCAATGCCCGGGGCCGGCCTTGGGCCGCATCCGTGTTCATCCGTGCCATCGGTGGCTAAATCCTCCGGGTTTTTTGCTCTGTGCCTTCGTGTCTTCGTGGTTAATCCTTCGGCCATGCCGAAATCCACGCCCACCAAGCACCGCATCTACACTATGCCTTTTGCCAAGGTCTATCCGTTCCTCGTCGCCAAGGCCGAGCGGAAGGGGCGGACCCAGGCGGAGGTGGACGAGATCATCCGCTGGCTGACCGGCTACACGGCTAAGGGCCTGGAGAAAGTGCTGAAGGCGCAGATCGACTTCGAAACCTTCTTCGCGCAAGCGCCGAAGAAGAACCCAAAGCGGAAGCTCGTCACCGGCCTCATCTGCGGCGTGCGCGTCGAGGAGATCAAGGAACCGCTCATGCGGGAAATCCGGTATCTCGACAAAATGGTCGACGAACTGGCGAAGGGGAAGGTGATGGGGAAGATACTGCGCGACTGAGGTCGCGCAAGGGAGAGACCTGAGACCTGAAACCTGAGACCTGAAGGGGCGGGAAGGGTGCGGCGAGCGGAGGGCTGCGACGCCCTTGCGGGGAACAGGCGGGGTTCGGCGACCCCGCCCTACAGTTCGAGGCAAACCCGCGCGGAGCGCGGGTTCCACCTTGAGGCGGGGCCCGCAGGGGGTCACTCCGGGGACTTCAGGTGTTGGTTGAAGAAATTGATGACGAGGAGTTCTTCGCGGTAGCTGATCAGCGGGTTCTCGGCGCCGGCCATGTGGGTTCCTGTCATGGGGAGAATCTCAAAGGGCTTGCCGGCCATGAACAGGGCGTCGGCCAGCTGCAGGGTGTGCTGGAAGTACACGTTGTCGTCGGTCAGGCCGTGGACGAGCAGGAGCGGGCGCTCGAGCTGGTCCACATAGGTCAGGGCGCTGCTCACCTGATAGGCGCCGGGGTTCTCCTGAGGCAGGCCGAGGTAGCGTTCGGTGTAGTGGGTGTCGTAGTTCTCCCACGTGATGACCGGCGCGCCGGCGACGCCGGCCTTGAAGATATCGGGGCGGCGGAGGGTGGCCATCGCGCTGAAGTAACCGCCGAAGGACCAGCCGGTGACGCCGACGCGCTGCAGATCCAGCTCGGGATACTGGGCCCCGAGCGCGAGGAGGCCCTCGATCTGGTCGTTGAGTGCGATGTCGATCAGGTTACCCCGCACGGCCCGCTCCCAGTCGCGTCCGCGCCGCGGGGTGCCGCGACCGTCGAGCTTCACGACGATGTAGCCCTGGTCGGCCATCCACTGGTCCTTCAGGTAGGAGCGCAGGCTGGACGACACCACCGTGGTCGTCGGGCCCGCGTAGACGGACAGGAGGACCGGGTACTTCCGGCCCGGCTGGAAATTGCGGGGACGGACGAGCGCGGCGTAATAGGAACGGGGGCCGCCGACTGTCTGGGTGAGCTCGACCTGAGGCCAGACCGGGGGATCCTCGGCGACGGATTTGAGTTCGCCCAGTTTCCGGCCGTCGGCTGCCAGCACCGCGGTGCCGGAACTGCCGTCGAGCAGGTTGAAGAAATGCAGCAAGACGCGGTTGTTCTCGGAGAGTTGCAGGCTGTGGTTGCCGCGGGCCGGTGTCAGGTCGGTGCCCGGACCGCCGGCGAGGGGGATTTTCCAGACATGCGTCTCGCGCGGGTCGGCGCTGCCCTTCACGTAGAGCTCGCCGGTTTCCTCGACGACCTTCACGACGCCGCGGTAGCCAAAGCCAAGCGGCGTCAACTCGCGGACCAGGCGGCCGTCGGCGTCGCGCAACTCGACCTGCCAGTCGCCGCGGGACTCCGTGGTCCAGAGGAACTGCCGGCCGCCCTCCAGCCAGAGGGGCATCAGGGCGGTGTCGTCGAGGTTGAGCCAGGCGGGATCGGATTCCTGGAGGAGTTCGCGGGTCTGCCCGGTGGCCGGATCGACGGCGAGGAGCACCTGGTGTTGCTGGGCGCGATCCTGCACCAAGATGGTCAGCGGGGCGCCCGCCTCCTTCCAGACGATGCGGGTGAGGTACGGGTACTTCGCCGCGTCCCACTGGACCCAGCGGGTTTCGCCGCCGGCGCGGGCGATGACGCCCAGGCGGACGACGGCATTCGGGGAGCCGGCCTTGGGGTAGGCGAATTTCGTGGGGGCGACCTCCGGGCGGAGCGGGTCGGCGATGTAGCGCGTCTCGACGCCGGACTCGTCGGTCTGCTGATAGGCCAGCCACTGGGAATCGGGCGACCACCAGTAGCCCTCGCGGCGGTCCATTTCCTCCTGGGCCACGAATTCGGCGGTGGCGTGGGTGAGGGTCTCGGTGGCGCCGGAGGTCAGGGCGCGCTCCGTCAGGCCGGCCAGGTCGATCACGTGCAGCTCGCCGTCCTGAACGGCGGCCACGGCGGTGCCGTCGGGCGAGAAGCGCGGGTCGATCCAGTTTTTGCCCGGCAGTTCGGTGACGCGCAGGTCGGCGCGGTTCACGAGGTAGAGTTTGCCGGACAGGGTCACGAGTAGGCGGCTGCCGTCCTTGGTCAGGTCGAAGCGGGTGAAGCCGCGGGCGGTGACGCGCGCGCGTTCGCGCCGGGCCTTCTCCTCCGCGCTCAGCGTTTCCTCGGCGGAACCCAGGATCTGCGCCGGGGTGATGAGCTCGCGCTCCTGGCCCGTGGCGAGGTCCAGCTCGTAGAGGTGGAGCACGCGGTCGCGCGCGCCGCTGCGCAGGAAGAGCACGGCGCTGCCGTCGGGGGTGAGGCGGGACGACACCGGGCGGCCCAGCGTGTAGCTGCGCGTTTCGGCGAGGTTGCGGAAGAAGGCGAGGTTGGCGTCCTCCGCCGCGGGCAGGCGGCTGGCGGCGAACAGGCTGGAGAGACAAAGGCCAAGGCGAACGAGCCGGTGGTTGATCAGCATCCCGTGATTGAATACGACCGGCCCGGTGAGTCCATGCGGAAGGGAGGGGGGCGGGGAAGGAAGAAGGAAGAAGGAAGAAGGATGAAGTAAGATGTAAGAAGGAGTGGGGAGCGGACGGCGGATGACGGAGGGCGGAGGGCTGCGACCGGCTTTTGCGCTTTTTGCGTTTTTGGCGGCTAAGGTTCGGGGGATGGGAGCCAACGCGTCCGGAGGCCGGGCTCGGCAAACGGGCGTCGACAAGCAACGCCCCTACAGGGATCCGGCGGGGTTCGGCCCGTTCGACTTGACTCAGGGCAGGCGACCCCGCCCTACAAGCTTCACGGGACCGGGACGTAGTCGTCGGGGGAGAAGGCGAGGGTGCTGACGGCGTAGAATTCCAGGGCGGTGTCGGGGGCGGCGGTGATGGCGTGGCGGACCGCGGGGGCGAGGAAGACGATCGAGCCGGGCTCGACGGGGGAGGTGACGTCGCCGACGACCACCGTGCCGCGGCCCTTGATCACCAGAAAGTATTCCTCGCCGGTCTTCATGTAGCTCATCCCCGTCGTCTTGCCGGGGGCGAGGGCGAAGTGGGCGACGCTGGTGCGGCCAGTCTTGGCGTGGCCCACGAGGCCGACAAGCTCGCGCAGCTCGACGCCGGGGCTGACGCTGATCGGGGCCACCGCCGTGGGCAGGAAGACAGTGGGGTTGGCCGTCATCGTCGCCGCGGGCGCGGGCGCAGCCGGCTTGGTGACGAACTCCGCGCGCGTCAGCTCGTCGATGAGGGTAGCCGCGGCGGGGTACTGTTTCTGCAGGTCGTCCCGGTAACCCGGCTCGTAGTCGGCGTAGTCAAAGCCCGGCGCCATGGTGCAGCCGAAGAAGGCGTAGCCCGCGGGCGTGGCCTTGACGGGCCGCGCGCCCATCCAGGTGCCGGCCAGGACGGTGTATTGCGGCTGCTGCCCGGCGAGCGGGTCGGAGCCGAGCGTGACCACCTCGCTGCGGCCGTCGGGGTGGAGCAGGAGGAGCTCGATCGGGTCGCCCTGGTAGAAATGCCAGATTTCGTCCGTGAGCAGCCGGTGCATGGCCGAGAAATCCTCGCGGGTGACGAGCGCGTAGATCGACGTCCCCACGAGGCGCGGCGCGCCGTAACGGGGCGGCAGGGCGGCGGCGGGGATGCGTTCGGTGCTGTTGTACGTGACCTTGAACCAGGCGCCCTCGCCCGGGATCTTCTCCATGCCGTAGTGCGAAATCAGCCCTGCGGCCGGCCCAACGGGTTCGGCGAGGGCGGGGAGGATGGAGGCGGCGGCGAGGAGCGTGGCGAGGAGGGAGGGGCGCATGGGGGATTGGGAAAGTAGCGAGGAGCGGGTAGCGGGTAGTGAGTAGGGGCGGAGGGCGGACGGCAGACGGCAGACGGCAGACGGCAGACGGCAGACGGCAGACGGCAGCCGGCAGGCGATCAGCAAAGCATATGCCAAGGGGGGCGACCTTGCTTCCGGGGCCCTATCCTTCCGATTGTCTCTGGGTGTTGTGCCCAAAGCCGTTTGGAATGGATCCTATTTCAAGCTCTTGGTGCCTTTGTCCGACTTTGCGCCTCGGCGACTTTGCGTGATACACGGCTCGGCATTTTCCGTCGGTTTGGAGGGTTGCGAACGGGCGGGCGGCTGTAAGGTTTGATCGATGAATCGCATGTCCCGGGCGGTCGCCGTCCTGCTGGTGCTCAATGTCGTGGTGTTTGGCGCGAGCCTGCTCGGCGCGGGGTGGCGCGAGCAGATCGTGGCCGCGGGCGCGTTTTGGTTTCCGGGCAACGAGAACTTCCAGCTCTGGCAGGCGGTGACCTACATGTTCCTGCATGCGGACATGGGGCACATTTTCTTCAACATGTTCGCGCTGGTTTCCTTCGGCACGGTCCTGGAGCGGGAATGGGGCGCCGGCCGGTTTCTGGTCTTCTATTTCCTGTGCGGCGTGGGTGCGGGGCTCATCCAGACGGGTTTTAATTGGTATGAATACAACGGGCTGTACGCCCAGCTCGTGGCGGCCGGGATGTCGCCGGAGAAAGTCGCCACGCTGATGACCACGGGCCGGGGCATCCTGCCCGGGGATGCCGCCAGCCAGGCGGTGGCCAAGGAGCTTTACCTGCTGTTCCACGGCCGGATGGTCGGCGCGTCGGGGGCGGTGTACGGCCTGTTGGTGGCGTTCGGGTGTCTCTTCCCCAACGCGAAGCTCGCCCAGATTTTTGTGCCCGTGCCGGTGGCGGCGAAGTTCTTTGTGCCGGGTCTGCTCGCCCTGGACCTGCTGTCGGGGGTCACGGGCTTTTCGCTCTTCGGCGCCGGCGTGGCGCACTACGCCCACCTCGGCGGCGCGGCGATCGGCTTCCTGCTCATGCTCCTGTGGCGGAACCGTCGCCCGGGCATGGCGCCGCGCTGGGGCGAGGACCGGCCGGTTTGACAGGGGAGGGTTGACCACCGATGGCGCGATGGCTCAGGCGGCTTTCGGCGGCGGGGTGAGGGGCGATACGGCGCCGGTGTCTTTTACGAGGACGCGGCGGGCGAGGAGGATACTGAGCAGGGCGGCGGCGACGGCAATCCAGCCGAGCCAGTTGAAGTGCAGGAGGTGGCCGTTCGGCTGCTTCACAACGATCCAGCCGCCGAGCGACGAGCTGACGCCCGACGCCAGGTCGCGCGCGCAACTGCTCAGACTGAGGAAGGCGCCGCGCCGGGATGACGGCACGGCCAGCGTCATGATGGCCTGCGCCGGCACGAAGCGGCCGCTGGCGAAGACGAAGAACAGGCCCGTCAGCATCAGGATGGCCCAGACCGGCAGCGGTCCGGCGTTGGCGATGGCCAGGATGATGAGGGAGGCGATGAGCACCATGAAGGTGAAAACGCGCTGGCGGCCGAGACGGTCCGCGAGCCGGCCGACCCGCGGGGCCGTGAAGACACTCAAGACGCCGCCGATCATGTAGACCAGGAAGAGGTATTGCTCCGGCAGGGCCAGGTCGCCCACGAGGTGCGGGGACAGGAGCGGGATGATGCTGAAGTGGCCGAGTACCATCACGCCCATGAAGAGGAGGGCGCGGCCGGCGTTGGCGTCGCGCATCAGTTCGCGGAAGGCCCGGCCCTTGTCGGCCCCGGCCTGCACGTGGCCGTGCACCGGCGGGACCACGCGGTAGACGAGAACCCACACCGCCGCCCCGACGGCGGCGACGACGAGGAAGGGCATCCGCCAGCCCCAGAGCTGGGCCAGTTGCAGGCCGACCGGCACGCCGATCGCGGCGGCAACGGCGAACGCGGTCATGACGATGCCAATGCCGGCGGCCCGGCGCTCGGGGGGCACGATGTCGCTGACGATCGCCAGACAGAGGGAACCGGAGATGCCGCCGAAGGCCCCGCCAATCGCCCGGGCGAGGAGGAGGGTGTGAGCGTTGGTCGCGAGGCCGCAGAGCAGAGTTGCGACGGTGAAGCCGGCGTAGACCCAAAGCAGGAGCGTGCGCCGGTCAAAGCGGTCGATGAAGGGGGCGCCCAACAGGCCGACAACGCCCGCCGCGATGGAGTAGGCGGCCACCAAAGCGCTGAACTGTCCCGCGCCCAGGTCGAGCTCGCGCATCAGCTGCGGCGCGAGCGGCATCATGACCATGAAGTCCATGATGTGGGTGAACTGGATCGCCGCCAGGACCAGCAGGATCAGGCGTTCGGAAGGCACGCGTGGCATTGGGGGCACTATTCAGGTCTTCCCGGGCGGGGCAACTGCGGGAATGGGCATCGCCTCAGTTGGGGGACCGGTACAGTTGAACACCGGGACACGAAGGTGTCCGATCTTTTGGCCACGGATTCCACGGATGAAATGCCCCGGATTTTTTGCCGCAAAAAGGCGCAAGGTCCGACGGCGAAAGGTGCTCTCAAGGCGCCTATAGGCGCGCGGGCTATGTCCGGCTGCCAGGCAAAACGATCTTTGTGCCTCTTTGCGGCTAACCTACCTTGGTTAATCCGTGCCCACCTGTGCAATCCGTGGTTAACCCTCTCCGGTTCCCTTCGTGACTTCGTGGTGAATCCGTCAGAGATCCGCGGTTGTCACCGTTTGCTCACGGGATTGTTCGCAGCGTTTCTTGGACAGTTCGACGCCGAGGGCGTCGAGACCGAGCGCGTTGGCCACGGCGGGGACCGTGCCGACGCCACAGAAGGGGTCGAAAATGAGTTGGGCGCCGACCTGGTCGCGGGCGAAACGGACGGCGTGGGCGGCGGCGCGGACGCCCATGGCGCGGATCCAGAGGCTGCGGCCGGCGTCGGAAATGACGTCGGGGATCAGCAGGATGTCGGGGCACACCATCGCCCGGGAGACGGCGATGAGGTGCGTGTAGCCGGGCCGGCCGTGCGTGAGCATGCCGGGCGGACGGCGGCAGACGACCTTGTGGAAGAGCACGCGGGCGCCGGCGTCCTCGGCGGCGCGGATGACCAGCGCGCCCTTGTCGATCCAGATACCGTCGCGCTTGATGTCGGATTGGAAGAACAGCGCCGCGCTGTCGTCGGGCACGGCGTCCACCACGAGGCGCACGGCGTCCAGGAACCACTCGCGCCAGACGGGGAGGGTGCGGCCGATCTCGGACACATCGGGCACCGATGTCACGGCGCAGGCCCGGTCGATCCGGCCGCGGGCCTTCATCCAGGCAATGGCATCCGCGCAGACGATCTCGCGCCGGGGCGCAGGTGGGAGGGAGGCATCAGTGGCGGGCATGCTCGGAGAGGAATTTTGAAAACTGAAAATCTTGAAATCCTAAATCGTGGAAATGGAGACCCCGGGATGCTGAAATTTTCAGTTTTTCGATGCCCGATTCTCAGTTTTCAAGATTTCCGGTCAGTCGCGGGCTCAGAGCGGCTTGGTCAGGAAGATCGCTTCGCCGGCGCCGGGTTGGAGGGAGTAGCGCCTGAAACCGGCGGCGGTGTAGGTCTTCAGGGCGTGCTGGTTCTGGTCCAGGACCTCGAGGGTCAGCTTGCAGCAGCCGAGTTCACGGGCGTGGGCCTCGACGGCGGCCAGCAGGCGGCGGCCGATGCCGCGGCAGCGGTGGGTCGGGACGATGCAGACGTCATGCAGGTTCACCAGCGGCTTGGCGGCGAAGGTCGAGAAACCCAGGAAACAAACGGCCACGCCAACGGGGGTGTCGCCCTCGTAGGCGAGGAAGACGAGCGTGGTAGGGTGGGCGCGCAGGCCGGGGATGAGGCGCGCGCTGACATCGGGGGCGAGCGGGGCGCCGTCGCCCATCGGGTCGCGCGAGTAGGCGTCGACCATGGCCAGCACGGCGGCCTGATGCTCGGGTCGGTCCAGGTCGGCAAGGAGGGTGCGGATCGCGGGGGTGGGAGACGTCATGGGGGTGAGCCAAGCGCGGCACGGAGCGGAGGTCGACGCCGAAGCCTTAGGGGAGCCGGTGCAGTGGGGGCTGCGGGGGGAGGGGACAGACGGGCGAGGAGGTGGCGGGAGGGTGCTTGCACCCGATCCCAAGCAGTCGCGAGCGAGCTCGCTCCCACCAGGATACGGCCTGATCTGGCCGGGGATCCTTACTTCTTCTCCCAGGTGTCGGCGTGGGCCTTTAGGATCTTCTCGATGAGCTTGGCGGGCGGGGTGGTGTGCTTTTGCACGATCTCTGTGACACCGGCGAGGGCGGCCTGCTCGATCATCTCGAGGTTGCCGCCGGAGGTGAAAACGAGGATGGGGATGTGTTTCGTGTAGTCGGCCTCGCGCACGGCGCGGATCAGGTCCACGCCGTTGAAGCCGGGCATCATCAGGTCGGTGACGATCACATCGACCTTCTTGTCCTCGAGCACCTTGGCCGCCTCCTCGGGCGAGCCGACGACATGGGTGGGGATGCCAGCCATTGCCAAGCCGGTGGTGAACACCTTGCGGGTCGTCGGGTCGTCATCGATGAACAGGACGGTGGGCTTGGGGTGGTTCATGGGCGGGGCGCAGCGCCAGACGTGCGGCGGAAATGAATAGGT
Source organism: Lacunisphaera limnophila (assembly GCF_001746835.1). Lineage (NCBI taxonomy): Bacteria > Pseudomonadati > Verrucomicrobiota > Opitutia > Opitutales > Opitutaceae > Lacunisphaera > Lacunisphaera limnophila. The sequence continues at coordinate 1,584,044 of NZ_CP016094.1, forward strand.
GCGGGAGAATCGCGCCACTCGCAACCGTCATTTTGGCCGGGGCGCAATCAGGGCGCGGACGAGCCACGCTCCTACACCGCTATAAAGTCCGGCCTAGCTGACCTCGATCATCGCCTTGAGGACGGCGGGGTTGCCGGCGATGTCGCGGGGGAACACGGTCGGCGTCTCGGCCAGCTTGAAGCGGTGGGTGATCCACGGGCGGGTGTCTACCTTCCCTTCCTCGACGAGGCGGATGACCTCGCGGAAGGTGGCAGGCAGGGCGTTGCGGCTGCCCATGACCGTGAGCTCGCGGCGGTGAAAGTTGGGGTCGTTGAAGGTGACGTCGCCCTGAAAAAGGCCGACGAACACGATGCGCCCGCCGTGGGCCGGGAGGTCGAAGCAGCCCATCATCGAGCCGGGATTGCCGGTGGCGTCGATCACGACGGTCGGTAGGTCGCCGCCGCCGATGGTTTTCAGGTCCGCGACGGCGGTGGCGCCGGGCTTGAGCGTGTGGGTCACCCCGAGTTGTTGGCGGCAGAAGTCGAGGCGGGTGTCGCTCACATCCATCACGGCGAGGGTGGCACCGGTGACCTTGGCGAACTGGATCACGCTGAGACCGATCGGACCTGCGCCGATGACGAGGATGAAGTCGTCCGCGGTAGGCGCAGCGCGCTCGACGGCGTGCGCGCCGATGCCGAGGGTCTCGACGAGGGCCAGCTGCTCGTAGTCGAGGCGGGTGGACGGGTGGAGCTTGCGCGCAGGGACACGGAGGAGCGGACGCATGCCGCCGTCGACGTGCACGCCCATGACCTGGAGCGCGGCGCAGCAGTTGGGCTTGCCGCGGCGGCAGGCGATGCAGGTGCCGCAGTTCAGATACGGCTCGACCGAGCAGCGGTCCCCGGCGCGGAGGCCGTGCGGGGTGTCACCGGGGTCGATCACCTCGACGCCCAGCTCGTGGCCGAGCACGCGCGGGTAGGTGAAGAACGGCTGTTTGCCCGCGAAGGCGTGCAGGTCGGTGCCGCAGACGCCGAGGCGGTGCACCCGCACGAGGGCGGTGCCGGGTGACGGGGTCGGCTCGGGGCGGTCGGCGGCGCTGAATTGGCCGGGTTGGTCGAGGGTGATTGTGAGCATGGGGGAAGGATTTTTACCGCGGATAGTGCGGATAGGCGCGGATGTGGAAATAGGGCAGAGGAAACCGGGGTTTGGAACTATCCGCGTTCATCCGCGTGATCCGCGGAGAATGTTTCATAGGTGCTTGAGGGAGCGTTGGAATTCCTTGGGGGCGACGTGGTGGACCTTCTTGAAGCAGCGGGAGAAGTGATAGGGGTCGGCGAAGCCCACGTGACCGGCGGCCTCCTTCACCAGGGCGTTGGGATCCATGAGGTACTCGGCGGCGAGGGCCATCTTGCGGTGGAGCAGGTACTGGTAGGGGCTGAGACCCTGGTAGCGGCGGAAGAGCCGGCAGAGGTGCGAGGCCTCGACGCCGACGGCCCGGGTGATGTCGCCCAGGGTGGCGAGGGTGGCGGCCTGGCCCTCGATCGCTCCCTTGCAGCGGAGGAAGGTCTCCTCGGCGGCGGCGCCGGTCCGGCCGGCGACGCCCGCCAGTTCCTCGACCTTGAGCAGCAGCACCTCGACCAGCGCCGCGCAGATCCGCCCGGCCGTGGCCCGGTGGTGGCTGCCCTCGCGGATGAGATCCTCCCACACGCGCTGTACCTCGGGGAACATCGCCAGGTGGACGGTCCCTCCGGCGCGCAGGCCGGCGGCGCGCACTCGCGTCGTAGCGCGCTTGCCGGTGAGGCAGAGGAAATACTTGGCCATCGGCCGGGCCGGGTCGGTGCGGATCTCCAGGCGCGTGGTGGCGTCGTAGTGGAAGAGGCTGCCGGCGCGCAGGGCATGCTCGGTGCCGTTCAGCCGCGTGGTGCCCTCGCCGGCCACGACCAGCTCGAGCGCGCAGAACTCAAACTGCTTCCGCTGGACCAGGTAGTCCGGGTCGCACTGCTCGAAGCCGCCGTAGGCCGGGATCACACCGGCCCGGCCCGAGTCCGTCAGCTCCAGAAAGAAATACCGCGAACCCGAGACCTGGGTGGACAGGACGGCGCCGGGACGGGGCGGGGCGGGGCGGAGGGCCATGGGGGCAGTGCTAAGGCCCGGCGCGTTTCCCGCAAGAATATCCATCCCAATGCCAGATATCTCCATTTGCCCAGAGTAGCCGTGTTGCCCAGATTAGTCATCCTGACTGGATGGGCCGGTGGTGTGCCGGCCCGTTACCCCACATCCCCCTCCTCATGAACCTGGAACTTCAACACAAGGTCGTCCTGGTCTCCGGCGGTGCCAAGGGCATCGGCGAGGCCATCACGCGCGGCTTCGCCGCCGAGGGGGCGATCCCCTGCATCCTGGGGCGTAATCCGGCGGAGGCCGCCGCGCTCGTGGCCGAGATCCGGGCCCGCGGTGGCCGGGCCGAGGCCTATGCCTGCGAGATGACCGACGAGGCGGCGGTGCGCACCGCGGTGGCGGCCGTCCTGCAGCAGCATGGCCGCATCGACTGCGTGGTGAACAACGCCGGCGTCAATGATGGCGTGGGCCTGCGGAGCCCGGTCGCCGACTTTCGCGCCTCCCTCGAGAAGAACATTGTCCAGTGCTTCGTGCTGGTGCAGGCCGCGCTCGACGCGCTCATCGCCAGCCGGGGCACGATCATCAACATCGGCTCGAAGTGCGCCGTCACCGGGCAGGGCGGCACGAGCGGCTATGTTGCGGCCAAGGGCGCGATGAACGGCCTTACCCGCGAGTGGGCCGTCGATCTCGCGAAGCATGGCATCCGGGTGAACGCGGTGCTGCCGGCGGAGGTCATGACCCCGCTCTACGCCCGCTGGTTGGAGAAGCGGCCCGATCCCGCCGCCTCGCTTGCCGCGATCAAGGCCACCATCCCGCTCGAGCGCCGCATGACCACCGCCGAGGAGATCGCGCACACCGTGGTCTTCACCGCCTCACCCCGCGCCTCGCACACGACCGGCCAGATCCTTTATGTGGACGGGGGATATGTGCACTTCGACCGCGCGTGCACGACCCAGGCGAGCACGTGAGCCAAGGAGAAATCGTGAAATCAGCCATCGGGCATCCAGAATCTTAAATTTCAATCCCTCCGATCAGTCCGTTCCGGCCAATCTGACTTGCTGGATTTTCGATTTAACATGCCCGATTTCACGATCTCCTCCTCCGCCCAGAAGCCGGTCCGGTATGGCATGACGCTGCGCGTGCGGCCGGAGCGGCTGGCGGAATACAAGCACCACCATGCGGCAGTCTGGCCGGGGGTGCTGGCGACCATCTCACGCTGCCACATCCGCAACTACTCGATCTATCTGCGGGACGGGGTGCTCTTCTCGTACTTTGAGTATTGGGGCGATGATTTCGCCGCCGACATGCAGCGGATGGCGGCCGATCCGGAAACCCAAAAGTGGTGGGCCCTGATGGAGCCGATGCAGGATCCGTATCCCGACCGGGCGCCGGGCGAGTGGTGGTCCCGCATGGAGGAAGTGTTTCACCAAGACTGAGGCATGAAAGGTCTCCACCAAACTTGGTCTGGTTGTAGGGCGGGATCGCCGAATCCCGCCTTGGTCGAATGGTGGCCGAACAAGTCAAGGCGGGGTTCGGCGACCCCGCCCTACAGTTCAGACAGCGCCGCGTCATGACCTTTATCGACGCACACATGCATTTTTGGGACCGGGCCGTCCTGCCGTATCCGTGGCTGGAGGAGGTGCCGTCGATTGCGGGCCGGCATACGCCGGCGGAGATGGTCGCCGAGGCGGGGGCGGATGCGCCCGAAAAGATCGTATTTGTCGAATGTGGCGCGCCGTGGCGCGAGGAGGTGGACTGGGTTGAGCGCCTGGCCGCGAGCGAGCCGCGCATCGCGGCCATCGTGGCCAAGTGCGCGGTCAACGAGGGGCCCGCCACCGTCGCCGCCCTGGCGGAGCTCAAGCGCCACCCACGGGTGCGCGGCGTGCGCCACCTCATCCAGCACGAGCCCGACCCGGATTTCTGCGCCCGGCCGGCATTCATCGCCGGCGTGCAGGCGGTCGGGGCGGCCGGCCTGAGCTTCGACGTGTGCTGCTTCCATCACCAGTTGCCGGCGGTCGTCCGGTTGGTGCGGGCCTGTCCGGAAACCCACTTCATCCTCGACCATTTCGGCAAGCCCGGCATCCGGGCCGGCCGGCTCGACCCCTGGCGGGCGCACCTGCGCCAGCTGGCGGCGTTGCCGAATGTGGACTGCAAGCTATCCGGCCTGATCACCGAGGCCGACCCGGTGGTATGGCAGGCGACCGACCTGCACCCCTATGTGGCGCACGCGCTGGAGGTCTTCGGCCCCGGCCGCCTGCTCTTCGGCGGCGACTGGCCCGTCGTGAAACTCGCCGGATCGTACGTGCGCTGGCTCGACACGGCGCGCGGCTTGGTTTCCCATTTGTGCCCGGCCGACCGGGCCGCCCTATTCCACGGCAACGCCACCCGCGTCTACCGGCTGGACTGACCCCCCCATGTTTACCCTCACCAACAAGATCGCGCTCGTGACCGGCGGTGGTTCCGGGATCGGCCGCGCCATCGCCCGTCTCTTTGCCCGACAGGGCGCGTTTGTCTGGATCGTGGATCGCGACGCGCTGGCCGGTCGCGGCGAGGTCGACGCGATCCGGGAGGAAGGTGGCCAGGCCGATTTTGCCGAGCTGGACGTCAGTGACGCCGCGGCCGCCGCGGCCCTGGCCCTGCGCCTGCCCCCGCTCGACATCCTGGTGAACAACGCCGGCATCGGCCACGTGGGGAGCCTCCTCGAGACCGCCGCCACGGATCTCGACCGGCTGCATGCGGTCAACGTCCGCGGGCCGTTCAACCTCTGCAAAGCCTTCGTCCCCGGCATGCTCACGCGCCGCCGCGGCAGCGTGATCAACCTCGCCTCCATCGGCGGCGTCCTGGCCGTGCGCGACCGCCTCGCGTACACCGTGACCAAGCACGCCGTCGTCGGCCTGACCAAGGCGCTTGCCCTCGACCACTCGCACACGGGGGTGCGGTTCAACGCCATTTGTCCGGGCCGGGTCGAGACCCCCTTTGTGCGCTCGCGCCTCGCTGAGTATCCCGACCCCGAGAAGGCCTACCGCGAGATGGCCTCGACGCAGCTCAACGGCCGCATGGCGCAGCCCGACGAGATTGCCGCCGCGGCCCTCTACCTCGCTGCGGATGTATCGGCGATGGTCACGGGCTCCAACCTCCTCATCGACGGCGGCTGGTCGGCGGGAAAGTAACCGGAAGGCTTAACCACAGAGACACAGAGGACACAGAGACGGATCACCCGATCACTATTTTACACGGAAAATATCCGAGCCCGATAAAACGACCCCAGCCATGATCAAGACACTTCAGTGCCTAGCGTGGTTTAGCCCCGGCCTTGCTCTGTGACCTCTGCGGTTCAACCCATCCATCCTTTGACTCATTCTGGCATCATCACCGGCTTGCGCGTCCTGGACGTGCGGTTTCCCACCTCGCTCTCGCTGGACGGTTCGGACGCGATGAATCCCGACCCGGATTACTCCGCGGCCTACGTCGTGCTCACGACTGACCGGGTCGACGGCGTGGAGGGCCATGGCCTCACCTTCACCATCGGTCGCGGCAACGACATCGTTGCCGTGGCAATCGAGGCCCTGCGCCCGTTGGTCGTGGGGCAGCCGGTGGCGGCCTTCACCTCGGCCCCGGGCGCCTTTTGGAAACACCTCACCGGCGACTCGCAGCTCCGCTGGATCGGGCCCGAGAAGGGCGTGATCCACCTCGCCACCGCCGCGGTGGTCAACGCGCTGTGGGACCTATGGGCCAAGCTCGAGGGCAAGCCGCTCTGGAAACTGCTCTCCGATCTCTCCCCCGCTCAGATCGTGGAACTGGTGGATTGGCGTTACCTGACCGACGCCCTCACTCCGGAGGAGGCCCTCGCCATGCTGGAGCGGCTGGCACCGACGCGCGCCGCCCGCGAGGCCGAGATGCGCCGGGACGGCTATCCCGCCTACACGACCTCGGCCGGCTGGCTTGGTTATCCCGACGAGAAGATCCGCCGGCTCTGCGCCGAGGGCATCGCGGAGGGCTTCACCCATTTCAAGATGAAGGTCGGCGCCGACCGGGCTGACGACCTGCGCCGCGCCGCCATCTTCCGCGAGGCCATCGGCCCGGAACGCGGGTTCATGATCGACGCCAACCAGCGCTGGGATGTTGGCGTCGCGATCGAGTGGACCAAGGCCCTCGCCCCGTTCCGCCCGCTGTGGATCGAGGAGCCGACCTCGCCCGACGACGTTCTCGGCCATGCCGCCATCGCCCGCGCGCTGGAGCCACTCGGCATCGGCGTCGCCACCGGCGAGCACTGCCAGAACCGTGTCATCTTCAAGCAACTCCTCCAAGCCCGCGCCATCGCCTTCTGCCAGATTGACTCCTGCCGCCTCGGCGGCGTGAACGAGGTCGTGGCCGTGCTCTTGCTCGCGGCGAAGTTCGGCATTCCCGTGTGCCCGCACGCCGGCGGGGTCGGCCTTTGCGAATACGTGCAGCACGAGTCGATCTTCGACTACATCTGCGTGAGCGGCTCGCTGGAGCAGCGCACCACGGAGTATGTGGACCATCTGCACGAACACTTCCTCGATCCGTGTGTCGTGAAGGGCGGGCGTTATCAGGCGCCGCTCGCCGCCGGCACCAGCATCACGATGAAACCCGCGTCTCTCGCCGAGCACACCTATCCCCACGGGGCGGTGTGGCAGAAGCTGCGCAAGACCAGCTAACCAAAGAATCCGTGGCTCAACCCCCCTCCCTTTCATGAAAATCATCCGCTACCTCGATTCCGCCGGCCGGGCGCATTACGGCTCCGAGCAACCCGACGGCTCCGCCCTGCGCCTCGAGGGTGACATCTACGCCGGCCCCCGTGTTACCACCGATCGGGCCGATGTGCGCAAGCTCCTCGCCCCCGTGGTGCCGGCACAGATCCTCTGCATCGGCCTCAACTACCGGCAGCACGCCGAGGAGACCAAGGCCAAGATCCCCGAGCGGCCCATCCTCTTTGTGAAGGGCATCAACACGCTCCAGCACCCGGGCGACCCGATCCTGATCCCGCAGCACCTGCGCAGCGACGAGGTGGATTACGAATGCGAGCTCGCGGTGGTCATCGGCAAGGCCTGCAAGAACGTCACCCGCGCGACGGCCCTGGATTACGTCCTGGGTTACACCTGCGCCAACGATGTCTCGGCCCGCGACCACCAGATCAAGCTGGGCGGCGGCCAGTGGTGCCGCGGCAAGTTTTTCGACACCTTCGCCCCGCTCGGGCCGCGCTTGGTGACGACTGACGAGATTCCGAACCCCAACGCCCTGGCGATTTCCACGACACTCAGCGGCGTGCGCGTCCAGGGCTCGAACACCGCCGACATGATCTTCGACGTGCCGGCCATCATCGAGTACCTCAGCGGCAGCACGACCCTCGTCCCCGGCACGGTCATACTCACCGGCACCCCGCAGGGCGTCGGCATGGCGACCAAACCGCTGCCCCGCTGGCTGCGCCCGGGCGACTCGGTGACGATCGAGATTGAGCAGATCGGCGCCCTGACCAACCCCGTCGCCCTCGAGCCGGTTTGAAGCCGGACCTGAGACCTGAAACCTGAAAACTGAGACTTGAGACCTGAAAGTTGCGAGCGATGCATGACTTCCCCCATTGTTATCCTGAAGGCAGCCAAGGATCCGGGAGGTGGGCGGCCAGCTTGCTGGCGCCACGAACGCCGCAAGGTGATCGTGGCGTGAGCAAGCTCACCGCCCACCTAGAGAGCCCTGGATCCTTCGCTTGGCTCAGGATGACATAATAATCAATTACCCCAACCCCATGATGAAACTACCCCACGCCCTTTGCCTTCTTGCCCTGATTCCCCTGACGGCCTTTTCCGCCAATGAGAAAATTGCCGTCATCCCCAAGGGCACGACCCACAGCTTTTGGAAATCCGTCGAAGCCGGCGCCCGGCAGGCCGGGGCTGAGTTCGGGGTCGAAATCCTGTGGAAGGGCCCGCTAAAGGAGGACGACCGGGCCCAGCAGATTGGCGTCGTCCAGCAGTTCGTGTCCTCCGGCGTGGATGCCATCGTGCTCGCCCCGCTCGACGACACCGCCCTGCGCACCCCGGTGAAGAGCGCCGCCGACCGCAAGATCCCGGTGGTGATCTTCGACTCGGCGCTCAAGGGTGAGGTGGGGAAGGATTTCCTGAGCTATGTCGCCACGAACAATTTCCGTGGCGGCGAGATCGGCGGCACGGAGCTGGTCCGCCTGCTCGGCGGCAAGGGCAAGGTCGTGCTCTTGCGCTACGCCGAGGGCTCCGCCAGTACGGCCGAGCGCGAGGCCGGGTTCCTGTCCGTGATCAAGCAGCACCCCGGCATCACCCTCATCGTCGAGAACCGCTATGCCGGCGCCACCATCAGCTCCGCGCAGGATGCCGCCATGAACCTCATCGACAAGATCCGGGAGGCTGACGGCCTCTTCTGTCCCAACGAGTCCTCCACCCAGGGCATGCTGTTGGCGCTGCGCCAGACCGGCCTGGCGGGGAAGAAGACCTTCGTGGGCTTCGACACCTCGCCCTTCCTGCTCACCGCCCTCGAGCGCGGCCAGGTCCAGGCGCTCGTAGCCCAGAACCCGACTCGCATGGGTTACCTCGGCGTGGCCACGGCGGTGAAGCACCTGCGCGGGGAAAAGGTGGAGGCCACGGTCGACACGGGCTGCGTGCTCGTGACGAAGGAAAACCGCAACACGCCCGAGGTCGAGGCGGTCGTGGGGAAGTAAGGAATTTTATCAATGAACCACGGAGGCACTGAGGACACAGAGCCGAACCCAGACCAGGGGTATTTCTCCGTGCCCTCTGTGTCTCTGTGGTTCACCCCCTGATGTCTCCCATCCTCCAGCTCTCCGGGATCAGGAAGCGCTTTGGCGCGACGGTGGCGTTGGATGGGGTCAGCCTGGAAGTTCTCCCGGGAGAGGTGCACGCGGTGGTGGGGGAGAACGGGGCGGGCAAGAGCACGCTGATGAAGATCCTTTCCGGCGCCATTGCGGCGGATGCCGGCACGATGCAGCTGGCAGGCGCGGCCTTCGCGCCGGCCGGTCCGCTGCAGGCCCGCCGCGCAGGGGTGGTGATGGTGAACCAGGAGCTCGCCATCGCCCCGCACCTAAGCGTGGCCGAGAACATCGTCCTTGGCGCCGAGCCGGGTCGCGGCGGTTTGGTGCGTCACGCCGAGTCCCGCCGCCTCGCGGGGGCGGCGCTGGCGGAGTTAGGCCGGCCCGACATCCCCCTGCACGTCCCCGCCGGCTCACTCAGCATCGCCGAGCAACAGCTGGTCGAGATTGCCCGGGCGCTGGCGCTGGGCTGCCGGGTTCTCGTCCTGGACGAACCCACGAGCAGCCTCACGCACGCCGATGTCGAAAAACTCTTCGGCCTCGTCCGCCGCCTGCGGGCGCAGGGCCGGTCGGTCATCTACATCTCGCACTTCCTCGAGGAGGTGGCGGCGTTGTCCGACCGCTACACCGTCTTGCGCGACGGCCAGAGTGTGGCCACGGGACGCACGGCGGAGACCACCATGGACCGCGTCGCCCAGCTCATGGTGGGCCGGCAGGTGAACGAACTTTACACCCGTTCGGTGCGGCCGACGGGGGAGGTGGCGCTGGAGGTCACTGGTCTGGCCGGACCGGTCAAGCCGGTCTCCGCCTCGCTGCAGCTGCGGCGAGGTGAGGTGCTGGGTCTCGCCGGCCTGGTCGGCGCGGGGCGCAGCGAGCTGTTGCGGACGATCTTCGCCCTCGACGCGGTGCGGGCGGGCACGGTGCGCGTGGGGGTCCACGCCGGACCGGCCTCGCCGCTCTGGCGCTGGCGACAGGGGCTCGGGCTGTTGAGCGAGGATCGCAAGCGTGAAGGTCTCGCACTGAATCTCAGCCTGGAGCACAACCTCACGCTGCCGCGGCTGGATCCCTTCATTCGTCCCGCGGCCCTCGCGACGGAGACCCGCGGGTGGATCGAGAAGCTGGGCGTGCGCTGCGCCGGACCGGCGCAGGCCATCGGCAATCTCTCGGGCGGCAACCAGCAGAAGATCGCCCTCGGCCGCCTGCTGCGCAACGGGGCCGACGTCCTCCTGCTCGACGAGCCCACGCGCGGCGTGGATATCGGGGCGAAGCAGAACATCTACCGCCTGATCGACGAGCTGGCCGGGTCCGGCAAGGCCGTGCTCATGGTCAGCAGCTACCTGCCCGAGTTGCTCGGCACCTGCGATCGCATCGCGGTCATGTGCCGCGGCGTGCTCGGCCCGGCGCGGCCGGTGGCGGAGTGCACGGAGCACAGCATCATGCTGGCAGCGACGGGGACGGCAGCGTGAAGGCCTGAAATCGAGAAAACTGAAAATCAGGAATCTGAAATCAAAAATTTCCAATCCGGCGGCAGTTCCCGCTCCTTTCATCCATTTTCAAGATTCTAGATTTCACGATGCCCGATTTCACGATTTCCACTCTTCCCCTCAATGTCTGACACCCTTCCAGTTTCCGCCAAAACCACCTGGTTGCGCCACGTGCTCACGGCTTTTGCGCCGCTGGTCGGGTTGATCGCGGTGTGCGGGCTGTTTGCCGCGCTGCGGTTCGACACCTTTGTCACGCCGGACAACTTTGCCATCATCCTCCAGCAGACGGCCGTGATCGGCATCGCCGCGCTGGGCATGACGCTGGTCATCATCGCGGGTGGCATCGATCTCTCGGTCGGCTCGATCATCGCGCTGGGGACAGTGGTCATCGCATTGCTCCTGCAGGAAGGGTATTCCCCCCTCGTGGCGGCCCTGGGCGGCGTCGGGGCGTCTGCGGTCTGCGGGGCGTTGTCCGGCCTGCTGATCACGCGGCTGCGGTTGCTGCCATTTGTCGTTACCCTCGGCATGATGGGCGCCTTGCGGGGCGCGGCCAAAGGACTGGCGAACGAGCAACCCGTCTACCCCGACGAGACCTGGCTGAACGACCTGATGCAGCTGGGGAGCCGCGGCGGCCTGCCGTCGGGCGTTTGGCTGATGCTCGGGTTCGCCGTGCTGGTGGCGCTGCTGCTGCGGTATACGCGCTTTGGCCGCCATGTGTTTGCGGTCGGGTCGAATGAGCTGACCGCGCGCCTGTGCGGCGTGCCGGTCGAGCGGGTGAAACTCTTGGTTTATATCCTGGGCGGCGCCTTCGCCGGGCTGGGGGCGGTGCTGCAGTTTGCCTATCTCACGGGTGGCGATCCGACGACGGCGGTCGGTCTCGAGCTCAACATCATCGCGGCCGTGGTCATCGGCGGCGCCAGTCTGGCGGGCGGGCAGGGGACGATCATCGGGACCCTGGTCGGGGCGCTGATCATGAGCGTGGTGGCCAATGGCTGCACGAAGCTGGGCCTGTCCAACTGGGTGCAGGAGATCGTCACTGGCGGTATCATCATCGCGGCGGTCCTGCTGGATTACTTCCGGCGGCGGAACGCGGCGGCGAATGGTTGAGCTTCCGCACTGATACGAACTTTATGAACCACGGAGGCACAGAGGACACAGAGAAAGACGCTATTGGATTCAGCTTGGCTCTGTGTTTTCTGTGTCTCGGTGTTTCATCTTCAGCTGTTTTCCGATACCCCTTTACCCCATGAAAATCCCCCGACTGCTTGCTCCTGCCTTTGTTTTCATCGCCTTGCTGGGCCTGGCCCGGGCGGCCGATCCGGCGGCGCACGGCTTCGACCCCGAGCGGCTGAAGCGGCTGGATGCCGTCATCCAAACCGAGATCGACGGACAGCGCCTGGCCGGGGCGGTCATGATCGTGAAGCGCGACGGGCAGGATGTCGTGCTCAAGGCCTACGGCGCCCACGACGTGGAAAATGCCGTGCCGATGCGGACCGACTCGATCTTCCGCATCGCCTCGATGAGCAAGGCGGTGACAACCGTCGCGGCGCTGATGCTCTATGAGGAGGGCCGGTTCATGCTCAACGACCCGGTGGGCAAGTTCATCCCGGAGTTTGCGAAGTCCGTGGTGGCCGTGGCGCCGCCCGCAGGCTCGCCGGCGGACGTCAAATACGTGACGGTCCCGGCCAAACGGGCGATCACGATCCGGGATCTCATGACGCACACTGCGGGGCTGAGCTACGGTGATTTTGCGGCGATCGAGGATTACAAGAAGGCGAAGCTGCACGGCTGGTACCTGCTGGACCACGACGAGACGATCGGCGAGGCGATGAAGCGCCTGGCCACGCTGCCGTTGTCGGCCCAGCCCGGCGAGGCCTTCAATTACGGCTACGGCACGGACCTGCTCGGGCATCTCGTCGAGGTGGTGTCGGGCATGCCGTTGGACCGGTTCTTCGAGGAGAGGATCCTGAAACCGCTGCGGATGCCGGACACGGGCTTCTATCTCCCGCCGGAGAAGGCGGCCCGCCTGGCGGTCGTATATGGCCGGGAGGGCGACAAGCTGGTCCGGAAGGAGGACTCGGCGCGCACGGATTTCATCAACGGCCCGCGCAAGCTGTTCTCGGGTGGCGCCGGCCTGTATTCGACGGCGTCCGACTACGGGCGCTTCCTGCAGATGTTGCTCAACGGGGGCGAGCTGGACGGCGTGCGGCTGCTGAGCCCACGGACGGTGGCGCTGATGCACGTGAACCACACGGGCAATCTCTTCGGCTGGGACACGAAGGCCTTCGGCCTCGGTTTCTGGGTGAACGAGGATCCGGGCGCGCAGGGCGAGCTGGTGGGCGTGGGCGCCTATGGCTGGGGCAGCGCGTATTTCCCGCAGTATGTCGTCGATCCGCAGGAGAAGCTGGTGGGCCTGCTGATGTGCCAGCTCACCCCGACGGGCGGCAGCAATTTGAACCAGCGGTTCAAGGTGACGATCTATCAGGCGTTGAAGTGAGGGGGTGCCCGGTCACTGGACAGGGCTTCACGAGTTCGGGAGCAAACCTGTCCGGAGGCCAGGTTCCACCTTTTGCGTGCCGGTTTGACTCGGCGGCGCTTCGGCGTGTTTATCACCGGACATGAATCCGGGCACGCTCTATGAGGAACTGCTCGCGCTCGAGCGCGGCGGCACGGGGTGCGTGCTGGTGATCCTCGTCGAGGCCCTGGGCAGCACGCCGCAGGACACGGGGGCCAAGATGCTCGTGACCGCTACCGGCCTGCATGCCGGCACGGTGGGCGGGGGCAAGGTCGAGGCCAAGGCGCTCGCGCTCGCGCAGGAGATGCTGGCCGCGGGGGAAAGCGGACCGCGTTTCGTAACCTGGACCCTCCGGACCGATGTCGGCATGACCTGCGGCGGCTCGGTGAAATTCTACCTGGAGCCGCACCTCGCCGGCGGCGCGGGCGCGGCGTGGCCGATCTGGATCTTCGGTGCCGGGCACGTCGTGCAGGCGCTGGTGCCGGTGCTGGCGCCCCTGGCGTGTGCCCTCACGGTGGTGGATCCGCGGCGCGAGTGGCTCGACCGGCTGCCGCGGGCGCACAACCTGCGCCTCATCCAGACCGACGAGCCGAGGGAGCTGGTGCCGACGATGCCCGACCATGCTTTTCTGCTGTGCCTGACCAAGGGCCACGCCAGCGACCGACCGGTGTTGCAGCGCGCGCTGGCGGAGCGGACGTTTCCCTTCGTCGGCGTGATCGGCAGCGACGCCAAGGCGGAGGTCCTGCGCCGCGAGATGATCGCCGACGGCCTGCCGCCGGAGCGGGCGAAACAGTTTTATTGTCCAGTCGGATTGCCTTTCGGGAGCAACGACCCGCGGGAGATTGCGATCAGCATCGCGGGGCAGTTGCTCAAGGAGCGGGATAGATTGAAGTTGTAGGGTGGCATCACCGAATGCCGCCGTTCGAGGCGGGGTTCGGCGACCCCGCCCTACAGTTGCTGTCGCGCCTGGATCGCGGCGTAGATGGCCTCGCCGGTGGCGGGGGAGGCAAGGGGGACCTCGCCGGTGCCACCGAAGGCGGACACGGCGTCGCGGATGGCCTCGCGGACGGCGATGGCGAGCATGAGCGGCGGTTCGCCGACGGCCTTGCTGCCGTGAATCGTGTTCGGTTGGGACGCCTTGGGCATCAGCGTGACGTTGAACTCCATGGGCGCGTCGCTGATGTCGGGGATCTGGTAGGTGCTGGCGCTGTGCGTGAGGAGGCGGCCCTTGGTGTCCCACTTTAATTCCTCGCTCGTGAGCCAGCCCATGCCCTGCACGAAGCCGCCCTCGATCTGGCCGCGGTCGACGCCGGGGTTCAGGGAGTCGCCGACGTCGTGCACGATATCGACGCGGCGCACGCGTTGCATACCGGTGTAGCCATCGACCTCGACCTCGGCCACGGCCATGCCGCAGGCGAAGTAGTGGAAGGGGCGGCCGGTGGCGGTTTTCCAGTCCCAGTGGATACCGGGGGTTTTGTAGAAGCCGGTGGCGGAGAGGCTGACGCGCTCGGTGTAGGCCTTGGCACAGACCTGGGCGAAGGGGAGGGCCTGGCCTGAATGCTTCGCGCGGACGTCGCCTTGGAAGAATTCAATCTGGTCGGGCGAAGTGCCCAGCAGAGCCGCGGCCACGGGGGCCAGGCGCTCGCGAAGGGTGGTGCAGGCGGCGGCGACGGCCATGCCGTTGAGGTCGGCGCCGCTGGAGGCGGCGGTGGCGGAAGTGTTGGGCACCTTGTCGGTGCTGGTCGTCATCATCCGGATGGCCGACGCGGGCAGGCCGAGCTCGCGGGCGGCGATGCCGAGGATCTTGGTGTGGAGGCCCTGGCCCATCTCGGTGCCACCGTGGTTCACCTGAACGGAACCGTCATGGTAGATATGAACGAGCGCGCCGGCCTGGTTGTAGTGGGTGAGGGTGAAACTGATGCCGAATTTCACCGGCGTGACCGCCAGGCCGCGCTTGATGCGGGGGTGGGCGGCGTTCCACGCGGCGATCGCGGCGCGGCGGGCCGGGAACCCGGCGTTCTCCCGGGCCTGGTGCCACAGCGACTGGAGGCGGTTGTCGCCGATATCCTCGTGGTAATGCGTGCGGTTGGTCTCGCCGGTGCCGTGGTAGAGATTGCGTTCACGCACGACCTCGGGCGCGAGGCCGGTGCGGCGGGCGACACGATCCATGATCTCCTCGATCACAAGCATGCCCTGCGGACCGCCGAAGCCGCGGAAGGCGGTGTGGGAAGTCACGTTGGTCTTGGCCACGCGGCTGCGGAAGGCCACGGCCGGGAGGTAGTAGGCGTTGTCGAGGTGGAAGAGGGCGCGGTCGGCGATGGGCAGGGAGAGATCGAGCGACCAGCCGCCGTCGGCGACCAGCGTCACGTCGGCGGCGAGCACGCGGCCGTCGACGTCGTGGCCGATCCGGAACTTGGCGTGGAAGGGATGACGCTTGCCGGTGAGCGTCATGTCGAGGTCACGGTCGAGCTGCCAGCGCACGGGCCGGCCGGTTTTGCGGGCGGCCAGCGCGACGATCGCGGCGATGGCGTTGCCCTGGGTTTCCTTGCCGCCGAAACCGCCGCCCATGCGCGGGGCCTGGACCACGATCTTGTGGCGGGGCAGGTGGAGGACCTCGGACACGATGGCCTGGATCTCGGACGGGTGCTGGGTGGAGGAGTTGATGAGCACGGCGCCGTCCTCGCCCGGCTCGGCCCACGCGGCCTGGGTTTCGAGGTAGAAGTGTTCTTGGCCGCCGAACTCGAACTCGCCCTCGAACGAGCGCGGGGCGGCGGTCAGCGCCGCGGCGCAGTCGCCGCGGGAGAGTGCGTGCCAGTCGGTGTGGAAGCTATCCGCCGCGACGGCGGCCTTGAGCCCAAGCACGGCGGGCAGCGGGGCGTAGTCCACCCGGACCAGCGCGGCGGCCGCGCGGCAGGCCTGCGGGGATTCACCGACGACGATGGCAACGGTCTGGCCGTGGAAGAGCACCTCGTCCTGGGCGAGGAGCGGTTCGTCGTGGCGGGCGGGCCCGGTGTTGTTTTCGCCGGGGATGTCCTCGGCGAGGAGGATGGCGACGACGCCCGGGGCTTTCAGCGCGGCGGAGATGTCGCGGCGGAGAATTTTGGCGCGGGCGTGCGGAGCCATCACGGGCCAGACGTCCAGCATGGGGCGGCGCTGCGCGGTGTCGTCCACGTAGAGGGCGCGGCCGGTGACGTGGCCGGCGGCGCTTTCGTGGCGCAGGGCCTTGGTGGCCTCGTCGACCGGCCAGGCGCCCTGGTAGGCATAGTCGGGCGGCAGGTCGTGCACGAGGCTCTGTTCGCCGGAGACGAATTTTTGCCAGAGGGAGACGACCAGCCCGCGCCGGTAGGCGGCGCCGCTGCGGACGTCGTCGATCGGGGTGAACTCGCCGCGGAGGGCTTCGGCGGCGAGATCGGCGGATTCGGCGAAGGTTTTGCCGAGAAGGAGGGCTTCGGTTTTCAGGGCGCGACGCGGGCGTTCGGCGACGCCGCCGTACGCGAGGCGGGCGTGGCGGACGATGCCCTTTTTGTCGACATCCACGCAGAACGCGGCGGCCACGATGCTGATGTCGAGTTCCGTGCGGTGCGACACCTTCACGAAGTCGGCGCGGCGCTGGCGGCCGCGGGCGGCGGCGTATTTGGGCAGGACGATCTCCTTGATGACCTCGCCCGGTTGCAGGAGGGTCTGGCGGTAGCCGGTGAAGAAGTCGGCGAGCGGCACGGTGCGGGTGCGCCGCGCGGTGGCGAGCACGAGGGAGGCGTCGAGGGCGAGGAGGACGGGGGCGCTGTCGCCGATGGGGGAGGCGGTGGCGATGTTGCCGCCGAGGGTGGCGCGGTTCCGGATCTGGCGGGCGGCGAAGAGGCGGAGCATCCGGGCGAGCGGCGGGTTGTGGGGGGCAACCTTCTCCTCGACGGCCGTGAGGGTCACGGCGCCACCGATGCGCCAGCCGGCCGGGGTGCGGCGAATGCGCGTGAGCTCGGCGACGGCCTCGGTGGAGATGAGGAGCGGAAAGGACTTAAATTTCTTGTTCAGCTCCACGCCGATCTCGGTGGCGCCGGCGACGAGGCGGGCGGCGGGGAATTTTTTCCGGAGGCGGAAGAGCTCGGCGAGGGTGGTGGGGCGGAAGAAGCGGTCGGCGCCGGCCGCATAGTCGAGGGCGGCGGGGGCGGGGACGGGCTTTTTGAGGCGGGCGGCAAAGGAGTCGGAGGTGGCACGCGTCTCCCGACCCGGGCCACGACTATCATATGCCTCGAGCGCGGCATCGCGGATGGAGCGGTAGCCGGTGCAGCGGCAGAGGTTGCCGCAGACCTGATCGTTGATCGCGGCGGGGCCGGTGCAGCCCTTGCGGTAGTAACCCTCGAAGAGCGAGACGACGAAGCCCGGCGTGCAATAGCCGCACTGGGAGCCGTAGTTGCCGACCATGGCTTGCTGGACCGGGTGAAGGTGGTCGCCGGTGGCGAGACCCTCGACGGTGACGACCTCGCGGCCGGCAAACATCGGGAGAAGGGCGATGCAGCTGTTGATCGCGCGGTAGGTGGGTTTCCCGTCCGCGTCGCGGTCCACCACGGCGACGGTGCAGGCGCCGCAGTCACCCTCGGCGCAGCCCTGCTTGCTGCCGGTGCGGCCGGTGGAGCGCAGCCAGTCGAGCAGGGTGGTGGTGGGGGACAGGCCCTCGATGCGCACGGGGGCGCCGTTGAGGGTGAAGGCGAAGGTGGAGGTGGTGGCCAAGGGAGAGAGGGCGGGGTCTCCGAAACCCGCGGACTGGGACGCCAGGACCGAAGCAGGCGAGATTCGGAGATCCCGCCTTACAGGGCCGACCGGTTGACGTCCTTGTAATACAAGTAGCTAGCAGGAGTCTTGCCCATCGCGACAAACCATTGCGGGCAATAGGGGCCCATCCAGATCACGTCGCCCTTTTCGACCGGGTACCAGGAGTCCTCCAGGCGGTAAACGCCCTGGCCGCCGAGCATGAGGAGACCGTGTTCCATGACGTGGACCTCGACAAAGGGGAGATGGCCGCCGGGTTGGTAGGCGAAGACGTTGACGGCCATGTCGAAGGCCGGGAGGTCGGGCAGGAGGACCTGCAGATTGGCCGCGGGGTCGCCGAGGAAGGGCGTGCCCTTGACCGAGGCCACGTCGCCGATGATCGCGGCGGGGGTGGCGACGCCGGGGAGCGGGGCATATTTCTTCTGGAAGAGGGTGAGCTGGGTGCCGGCCTTGGGGGCGGTGAGGCTCCAGGACTGGCCGGCGGGGACGTAGAAGTAGCCGCCGGGGCCGACCTTCGCCTTGTCCTTGCCGACGGTGAGCGCGCCGCCGCCGCTCATGACGTAGCCGAAAGTCTGGAGGTCGCTGGCGGGCTGGGCGGCGCGGCCCTCGTGGGTGAACGTGACCTGCAGCTGGGCGAACTTGGCGCCCAGGGCCGGGTTGATCAGGATGACGGACGTCGCGCCGGTGATGCCGGGGACGGCGCTGTTCACATGGTTGTGCGGCGTGAGGAGCGCATGCCGGGGGCCGATGTGCGCGCGGGTGTGGCCAAAGAGTTCGGGCATGGTCAGGTGGTGATTGGCCGCAGAAACTGACCCTTGGGGGCGCCGGATGCAACCCTGCCGTCGGCCCAGACGGGGCGGCCGCGCACGTAGGTGTCCGTGACGCGGACGCGGGAGGGGCGGCCGAGGTACGGGCTGATTTTGTGGCGGGTCCAGAGATCGTCGGCGGTGATCTTGCGGGCGGCGCCGAGCTCGATGAGGCAGAAGTCGGCGTCCATGCCCTCGGCGAGCAGGCCCTTGCGGCTGTCCAAGCGGAAGCGGCGGGCGACGTTGCGGGCGAGGACGGCGGCGAGGAGCGGGAAGTCCCGGTCGGCGGTGGTGGCGCAGGCGTTGAGCAGGAGCTGGAACCCGTGTTGCACGCCGCCGATGCCGCCCCAGATCTCGAAGAAATTCGGCGAGGTCTTCAGGTCCGGTGGCGCGGGCGAGTGGTCGGAGCCGACGGTGTGGATCTGGCCGGCGCGGAGGTCGTCCCAGAGGGCGAGGCGGCGTTTCTCATCGCGGATGGGCGGGGCACACTTGGCGGGCGCGCCGAGCTTCGCGACGTCCTTGTCGTTGAGGAGGAGGTAGTGGGAGCAGGTCTCGGCGGTCACGTCCACGCGCTGGGCGCGGGCCTCGGTGATGAGGGCGACGCCCTCGGGGCTGCTGACGTGGACGATGTGGAGGGCGCAGCCGGTCTCGCCGGCGAACTCGGTGGCCTGGCGGATGGCGGCGAGCTCGACCTCGACCGGGCGGGAGGCGAGCCAGGCCTTGGCGTCAGTTTTCTTTTTGGCGCGCTGGGCGGCGGTGAACTGGGTCGCGAGGGCGTCGTCCTCGGCGTGGACGGCCACGAGGAGGCCGAGTTTGGCGGCGCGTTTCATGCCCTCATAAAGGGATTTGGCGTCGACGCGGGGGAAGCTGGCGATGCCGCTGTCGGACATGAAGGCCTTGAGGCCGATGGCGCCGGCGTCGCGGAGGCCGGCGAGCTTGTCGAGGTTGCCGGGCACGAGGCCGCCCCAGAGGGCGAAGTCGGTGCAGGCGAGCTGCTCGGCGAGGGCGCGCTTGGTGCGCAGGCCGGCGGCGTCGAGCACGGGCGGCTCGGAGTTGAGCGGCATGTCGAAGAAGCAGGTGCCGCCGCCGGCGGCGAGGGCGAGCGAGCCGTGGGCGAGGCCCTCCCACTCGGCGCGGCCGGGCTCGTTGAAGTGGACGTGGGCGTCGACGATGCCCGGGAAGACGTAGCGGCCGGCGGCGTCGAGCTCGGCGTGGGTGGGGTCGGTGATGGACTCGGCCACGCGCACGATCCGGCCCTCGAGGAGGCCGAGTTCCACGGCATGGATGCCGTCGGGTGTAACGACCCGTCCGCCGCGCACGATCAGGTCGAGCGTCTCGGGCTCGACGGGGGTGAGGGTCTCGCGTTTACGGGGCATGGGGTTTCAGGGGTGGGCGGTGAGCTTGCTCACGCCACGGATACATTAAAGTGATCGTGGCGCCAGCGAGCTGGCCGCCCACAAGACTGGATCCTTCGCTGCGCTCAGGATGACAGGTGGCGAGGATTTCATCCGCGTTCTTTCGCGAAATCCGCGGCCAGCCGTTCCAGGAAGTCCACCATCACTTGGAGGGCGACGGCGAGGTCGGCGGGGGCGGCGTATTCGTCGGGGTGGTGGCTAAGGCCGTCGCGGCAGCGCACGAAGAGCATGGCGATGGGGGTGAGGTCGGCCATGATGACGCCGTCGTGGCCCGCGCCACTGACCAGGGCGAGGGATTTGCCCTGCACGGCCCGGACACTGCGGTCGAGGGCCGCGGTGAGCTCGGGCGAGCACGGGGTGGCACGGTGCTTCATGGTCTGCTGCCACGCGAGGGTGAGGCCGCGGCGGCGGGCGATGTCCTGCGCCTCCGCGATGAGGTGATCCACGGCGCGGCGGCAGGCGGTGTCGTCGGGGTGGCGGACGTCAAGGCTGAGGACGGTCTCGCCCGGGATGACGTTGGCGGCGCCCGAGGGGACGGCGAGGGTGCCCACGGTGGCGACCAGCGGCGGGCGGCCGCCGGCGTATTTCTCGGCGAAGAGAATGAACTCGGCGGCGCCGGCAAGGGCATCACGGCGCAGGTTCATCGGCGTGGTGCCGGCGTGGCCGGCGCGGCCGCGGAAAGTCAGGCGGCCGCGGGTCTGGCTGGCGATGGCCGAGACGACGCCGACGGCGAGCTTGCGGTCCTCGAGCACCGGGCCCTGCTCGATGTGGACCTCGACGTAGCCGAGCAGGTCACCGCGGCGGTGGGCGGCCTTGGGCGGGGTGTAGTGGTGGCCGGCGTGGGCCTCGATCACCTCGCGCAGGGTGTTGGCGCGGGAATCGGTGAGCAGGAGGTCGGCCGCACGGAGGCGGCCGGTGTAGGCCTTGCTGCCGAGGTAGGCGCCGGTGAAACGCACGGCTTCCTCCTCGGAGAAACCGAGCACCTCGACCGCGAATGGCAGCGTGACGCCGCGGCGCTTGAGCTCGGCGAGCGCGACAATGGGGAGGACGACCCCCAGCGCGCCGTCGAAGCGGCCGGCGTTGCGCACGGTATCCAAGTGGGAACCCAGGAGGAGGGTCTTGGGTTTGCGCGTTCGGGTCGCCCCTGCGACCAGCGCCGGGCCGGCGGGCAGCCGGCCGATGAGATTGCCGGTGTCGTCCTCGCGGACGGTGAGGCCGGCCTCCTGCATCCATTTTCCGACGAGGGCGTTGGCCCGCTCCATCGCGGGCGAGAGGAAGGTGCGGGTGAGGCGGCCGGGTTCATCGGTCACCCGGCCGAGCTCGTCGAGCCGGCGGGCGAGTTGCTGCGCAGCGTGGGGCATGGCGTCAGCTTCCGCGGTAGGTCTGGTAGGCCCAGGGGGTGACGAGCAGGGGGACGTGGTAGCTGGCCTTCGCGTCGGCGAGGGCGAAGCGGACGGGCACGCGGTCGAGGAAGGGGCTGTCCTTGTGGTGCGTGACGAAGTAATCCTTCACGAAGAAGAGGAGCTCGTAGGTGCCGACGACCATGGTGTCGGAGGCGAGGAGGGGCTCGTCGGTGCGCCCGTCGAGGTTGGTGACGACGGCCTTGAGCTGGTGCGGTTTGCCGTCGAGGTTCCAGAGTTCGATGCGCATGCCGGCGGCGGGGCGGCCGGTGGTGAGGTCGAGGACGTGTGTGGAGAGTTTGCCGGGCATAAGTGAAAAAATGTACCGCGGATAACGCTGATCAACGCGGATCAAGGCAGTGTAGTGATTGCATCATCCGTGTCCATCCGCGTAATCCGCGGTCAATCCTGCTTCAGGACGTCTCCCAGACGGAGGCGGGCGATTTTTTCGATCTCACCGAGGGCGGTGGTGAATTCGGTCTCGGGGGAATGATTCACCCGGGTGGCCATGGCCTCCAGGATGGCAGCCTTGGCGTTGAGGCGGGCGCAGATGATGAAAGGGAAACCGAACCGGGCCTTGTAGGTGTCGTTCTGGCGGGTGAAGGCGGCGAGCTCGGCGTCAGTCAGGCGGTCGAGGCCGGCGCTGGCCTGTTCCCGGGTTGATTCGGCGGTGAGCTGCTTTTGCTGGGCGAGGCGGCCGGCGAGGTCGGGGTGGGCGCGGATGAGGGCGAGCTGTTGCTCGCGCGGAGCGGCGCGCATCGTCCGGCAGAGGGCGGCGTGGAGGGCGTCGGCGTCGGCGAAGGGGCGCTGGGGCCAGGTTTCCTCGGCGACCCAGGGGGAGTGCTCAAACAAATGGCCCAAGGCCGCGGTGAAGTCGGCTTGGTCAGATTGATTAAGACTGGAAAGCGTTACCGGCATCAGCAGAGCGGGAAAACAGGAATTAACCACAGAGACACAGAGGGCACAGAGAAAATATATACTCCGTGATCTCAGTGCCTCTGTGGTTCAAAAATTCAGGGCAGGAGTTCGTAGGCGGGGAGGGAGAGGAACTCGTCGAAGTCGGGGCTCTGGGACATGCGCATGAAGAGGCTGACGGCCTCGGGGAAGCGGCCGGCGTTGTAGCGTTCGTCGCCGTACTCGGCGCGGATGGCGGCGAGTTCGGCGGGGAGAAGGGCGTCGTAGAGCGCGGCCGTGACTGGGCGGCCGTCGGCGAGCTTCGCGCCGAATTTCAGCCATTGCCAGAGCTGGGAGCGGGAGATCTCCGCGGTGGCGAGATCCTCCATGAGGTGATGGATGGGCTCGGCGCCGGAGCCGCCGAGCCAGGCCTCGAGGTAACGGACGCCGACGTGGAGGTTCCAGCGGACACCGGCCTCGGTGATCGGGCCTTGGAGCGGCGCGAGGAGGTCGGCCGCGGTGACCTTCGTGGCATGGATGACGTGGAGCTGGTGCGCCCCCTTCATGTGCTCACCGAAGGCCTCGAGGGCGGTCTGGACCAGGCCCGGGTGGGCGACCCAGGTGCCGTCGTGGCCGGCTTTGACCTCGCGGGTCTTGTCGGCGCGGACCTTCGCGAGGGCGGCGGCGTTGGCGGCGGGGTCGCCCTTGATCGGGATCTGGGCGGCCATGCCGCCCATGGCGTAGGCGCCGTGGCGGTGGCAGACGTTGATGACGTGGGTGACGTAGGCGCGGAGGAAGGGCACGTCCATGGTGATGAGCGTGCGGTCCGGGAACATATAGCCGGGGCGGTTGCGGAGCTTCTTCACCATGCTGAACATGTAGTCCCAGCGACCGCAGTTGAGGCCGGAGGCGTGCTCGCGGAGCTCGTAGAGGATTTCCTCGGCTTCGAAGGCGCCGGTGATCGTCTCGATGAGCATGGTGGCGCGGACGCTGCCGCGCGGGATGCCGAGGGCGGCTTGGGCGTGGAGAAAGACATCGTTCCAGAGGCGGGCCTCGAGGTGGCTCTCGAGCTTGGGCAGGTAGAAGTAGGGCCCGCTGCCGCGGGCCAGGAGCGCCCGGGCGTTGTGGAAGAAGTAGAGGCCCCAGTCGAAGAGCGAGGCGGAGATGCGGGCGCCGCGGAAGTGGACGTGTTTCTCCTCCATGTGCCAGCCGCGCGGGCGGGCGATGATGACGGCGATCTTGTCCTTCAGCGCATACTTTTTCCCCTCGGGCGAGGTGTAGGCGAGGGTGAGCCGGGCCGCGTCGTGCATGTTGACCTGGCCGTCGAGGCAGTTTTCCCAGGTCGGGGAGTTAGCGTCCTCAAAGTCGGCCATCCAGCACTGGGCGCCGGAGTTGAGGGCGTTGATGGCCATCTTGCGGTCAACGGGGCCGGTGATTTCGGTGCGGCGGTCGAGGAGGTCGGGCGGGATGGGGGCGACCTGCCAGTCGCCGCCGCGGATGGCGGCGGTTTCGGGCAGAAAGTCGGGCAGTTGGCCGGCGTCGATGGCGCGCTGGCGCTCGACGCGGCGGGCGAGCAGCTCGAGACGGCGCGGGCCGAAGTGCTCGCAGAGGCCGGCGACGAAGGCGCAGGCCTCGGGCGTCAGGATGCCGGTGTAGCCTGGGTGCAAGGGGCCGCGGATTTCGAGGCCGCCGATGATCGGGTAAGAACTCATGGGGAAGGCAGGGAGGTAGCCGGATGCGTGCCGGGTGTCAGCACAAGATTGGCCGGGGTGGGAATGGTGGGTGGGTCGATGAGACCCGACAGGGGACATGCGGGCGGGGGGCTGGAGCCCCCCCCCTCCTGCAACCGGAAGCTCGCATCATGGCCCGGCTCTTGCTTTCGTCCGTGCCCATGACCCAGGACGAATTCATGCATGAGGCCATCAAGCTTGCCGAGGATGGCATGCACGGCGGGCGCGGCGGCCCGTTTGGGTGCGTGGTGGTGCGCGCGGGTGAGATCGTGGGGCGCGGGCAGAACCGCGTGACCTCGACCAACGACCCGACGGCGCACGCGGAGGTCACGGCCATCCGCGACGCCTGCACCAACCTGAACACCTTCCAGCTGACCGACTGCGAACTCTACACCAGCTGCGAGCCCTGTCCGATGTGCCTGGCGGCCGTCTACTGGGCGCGGATCCCGACGGTGTATTACGGCAACACGCGGGCCGATGCCGCGGCGATCGGCTTTGATGACGACTTCATCTACCAGCAGGTCCCGTTGCCGCCGGAGAAGCGGACGGTCCGGATGACCCCGCTGCAGCGCGAGAAGGCCCTGACGACCTTCCAGGCCTGGGCGGCCAAGGCCGACAAGGTCCGGTACTGACCTTCCCATGGATATCGCCTACCTGCTGGATTTTCTCGGCCTCTTGGTGCGCTGGCTGCACGTCATCGCCGGCATCGCGTGGGTCGGATCCTCGTTTTATTTCATCTGGCTCGACAACACGATCGAGGCGCCTGCGCCCGGGTCCGACAACGCGAAGAAGGGCGTGGGCGGCGAGCTCTGGGCCGTGCACGGTGGCGGGTTCTACAACCCGCAGAAGTACCTCGTCGCCCCGGCGGCGCTGCCGGAGAAGCTGCACTGGTTCAAGTGGGAGGCCTACACCACGTGGCTCTCGGGCACGGCACTACTGGTCCTGGTCTACTGGTTGAAGGCGGGCGCGATGATGGTGGACGGCAACGTCCGCGCCCTCACCGCCCTGCAGGCCGTCGGCATCGGGGCCGCCAGCATGGTGGGCTCGTGGATCGTGTACGACCTGTTGTGCAAGTCCCCGCTGGGGAAGCGCGACGGGTGGCTAGGGCTGGTGGTCTTCGGGCTGATCACGGCGCTGGCGTGGGGGCTGGCGCACACCCTCGGCGGGCGCGCGGCCTTCATCCACGTCGGCACGGCGATTGGCACGATCATGGCGGCGAACGTGTTCTTCGTGATCATTCCCGGCCAGAGGCGGATGGTGGACGCGATGAAGGCGGGGCAGGCGCCGAACCCGCTGGATGGCAAGCGCGCGAAGCAGCGCAGCGTGCACAACAACTATTTCACGCTCCCGGTGATCTTCACCATGGTGAGCAACCACTACGCCGCGACCTACGCGCACCCGCACAACTGGGCGGTGCTCACGCTGATCATGGCGGCGGGCGTCAGCATCCGGCATTTTTTCAACC
Organism: Lacunisphaera limnophila; assembly: GCF_001746835.1. Taxonomy (NCBI): domain Bacteria; kingdom Pseudomonadati; phylum Verrucomicrobiota; class Opitutia; order Opitutales; family Opitutaceae; genus Lacunisphaera; species Lacunisphaera limnophila. The sequence continues at coordinate 1,609,422 of NZ_CP016094.1, forward strand.
GCAAGCACAAGGGCGTCTATGCGTGGCAGTACCTGGCGGTCGGCGCGGTGTTGCTGGGCATCACCGCCTGGTGGACGGCCCGCGCGTGCAGGCGCTGCCGCCCGTACAGGGCGAGGTGACCTTCAACCGCGTGCGGGCCATCGTCGGCCAGCACTGCGTGGCCTGTCACTCGCCGTCGCCGACCTTCCCGGGCATCACCGTGCCGCAGGCGGGCGTGCTGCTGCACACCCCCGCCGATCTCGTGCAGAATGCACCGCGCGTCTACCAGCAGGTGGTGGTCACGCGGCTCATGCCGCTGGGCAATACGACGCACATGACGGACGAGGAACGCGCCGTGATCGCGGCGTGGGTGAAGGCGGGCGCGAAGATGGAGTAGGGGGGCGGGCCTGTCCGCCGCTCCGGGCTTGTTTCAGGCCGCGGGGGGACCTAGGGAATGGGCGTCACCTCACCCATGGAATACCCCTACCGATGGTTGGCCACCGCCTTGTCCCTGTTTTGCGCCCTGCTGGCGCTCCCGTCGACCGCGGCGGCCAAAGCCTCCACGTGGAAGGACGTGCAGGGCGCGACCTTCAAGGGCGAGCCGACCGAGATCCTCGGGCCCTTCGTGATCTTTCGCACCAATGGTGACAACGGGCGGCGCGTGTTGTTGCGGGCCTTTACGCCCGAGGACTGCCGGCGGATCCAGGCCGAGATCGCGGCGCTGCCCCCGCGGGCGGACCGCTTTGCCGCCGCCCGGGGGCAGGCCACCCGGGAGCTGGTCGGCTATGTGTTCCGGGTGGAGCGCGGGGAGTTTGTGTCCGCCGACCTGGCGGACCGGCCGGAGCCGGAGCTGATGCTGGCCCTCAGCGGCTCGCACAATTCGGCGGAAGGCTGGTACCTGTCCGCCAACTTCAATCAGTTTTATTGGCGCATCCAACGGGTCTACCCGGGCCTGATGGAAGGCGTGTTCCTGGGTGCGCGCCATGACATCGACCAGCACCGGAACATCGCGATCTCGTCGGGGATGCCCTGGCTGGTGGCGGACCTGAGGCGGCAGCCGTCGATGGGCTCATTCCGCCGCTACATTGCGGCGAAGGAGGGTGCCAATGCGGTGCTGCTCACGCGGCACGGGGTGCCGTTGGTGGCGGGCGCGGCGGGGGATGTCGGCGAAATGCGGGTGGTGGTGGACCAGATGTCGGACCTGCTCTGGCAGATCGACCCGGACAACCCCGCGGGCTGGCCGGACCGGCTGCATTACCTGAAGGCGACGCGGCCCGCCGAATTTGCGAGCAGCCGCGCCGAGCCGTTGCTGGTGGGAAATCCGCTGAGGGCGGACGGGCTGCGGCGCCATGGCGTGAAACGGGTCGTGGCGCGGCTGGCCGTGGCGGCGGACGGCAAGGTCACGCCCACGCTGTTGGCCGACGCCGGGGATTATCCGGCCAAGCTGGCCGGGGCGCTGCAGGCCGCGCTGGCGCAGGCCGTGGTGGCCCCGGCGATCGAGCAGGGCCGGCCCGTGGCCGGGACGCTCGACTACCGCCTCGAGGTGCCGCCGGCGGAGGCCAGCCACGAGGCCGAGCGCGCCTGGCTGGGCAGCACGGCATACCCGGTGCTGCCGATCAACGACTGGCTCGTGCTCCGGCCGATCAAGGTCTCGGAGCAAGATTTCGAGATGACGATCATCGGGGAGAAGAGCGACGGCACGGTCATCCTCAACGCCTTCGAGGTGAACAGCGGCAAGATCTCGCGCGCGGCGCAGATGACCGCGTTCAACAGCGATTTCTTCGCGGAGACCGGCGTGGACAGCGTGCGGCCCCGGGAGGGCGACCGGCAGCGGATCGACGCCGAGACCGAGCTGACCTGGGAGAAAATCCGCAGCAAGGACGGGTTTGTGGACATGCAGACCGCCCTGCCCAAGGACTACACGGTGGGTTATGCGTGGGCGGAATTCGAGTCACCGCGGGAGGCGGAGGCGCTGCTGGGGCTCGGCAGCGACGACGGCGTGAAGATCTGGTTCAACGGCGAGCTCGTGCACGACAAGTGGATCCGGCGGCCTAGCCGGCTGGATGACGATGTGGTGCCGCTGCGGCTGAAGGCGGGGAAAAACCGGATCCTGATCAAGATCCAGAACGCGACGATCGACTGGAGCTTTGTGTACCGGCTGCGGTTGAAGCCGTGAGCGGAGGAACCCGGCCTGCCGACGGTTGGTTTGTAGGGCGGGATTTCCAGATCCTGTCACGACCGTGATAGCGCGTTCGGCCGAAGGCGGGATTTGGAAATCCCGCCCTACAGTCGAGCCTCAGAACGACAGGCCCCAGGTGCGCTGCGCGTAGCCGTAGGTGACGGGCTTCACGTCAGCGGGGCGGGTGAGGGAATCGGCGGGAAGAAATTTCGCCTCGAAGGCGGCGACGGCGGCCTCGTAGTCGGCGAGGAGCTTGGCCTTCACCTCGGGCTGGGCGAAGGAGAAGACCAGGGAGTTGCGACCGAGCTGGACGAGTTCGTCCCAGGACAGGTTGTAGTGCTTCACGGCGGTGAAGTACTCGTCGGTGAGGTTGGAATCCCACATGCCGCGATCGTCGGTGTTGAGGCAGACGGGGATGCCGGTGCGGAGATACTCGGGGAAGGGGTGTTTCGCCGGGTCGGGGATGTACTCGAGCAGGCGGTTGGAGATGAGGTTGATCTCGACCAGCACGCGGCGGGTCTGCTGGAGGAGGAGCAGGGTGTCGGGGTCCTGGATGAGATTCAGGCCATGGCCGATGCGGGAGGCGCCGAGGAGGAGGGTGTCGCGGACGTGCGAATCGGGTCCGTCCATCTCGCCGCCGTGGATGGACAGGGCGAGGGTGGGGTACCGGCTGCGCAGCTCGCGGTACTTGGCGAGGAAGCGGGCGGGGTGGCCCTTGTTGTTTTCCTCGATGCCGGCCATGTTGATGCCGACCCAGAGGTCGCGGTTGGCGTCGACGAACTGGTACAGGTTTTCCAGCTGGAATTCCGCGTTGGGCAGGAAGCGCAACACGGTGGATTGGAAGCGCACGGTCACGCCGGTGGCGATGGCGTCGGGCTGGGCGAGGCGGGTGCGGAAATACGCGGCGGCGTCGGCGGGCGGGATCGGCTTGCCCGCATTATCGGCGAAGCCCATCGCGCCTTGCTGGGTCTCGAGGTAGCGCATGCCCTCGGCGCCGTAGGCCTTGATGACCTCGACCAGGATCTCGCCGACCACGGTAAGATTCTGGTGCAACTGGCCCATGCGCGGCCAGATCCAGGTGAAGAATTCGTCGCGGCCCTCGCCGGTGCGGTCGAGGCGGAGGGAATCGAGCCAGCCCTGTTTCTGCTCCGGCGTGAGGCGGTCGAGGCGGGTGTAGTCGGCCTGGAGCTCAGGGCTGAGGGCGTCGTAGCCGTGCTGGCGGAGGGTGTGGTAGAGGATGAGCGTCACGCCGGTGCCGGGCACGGCGTGGAAGCGGGTGCGCGTGTAGAACGTGTCACCGCCGTTGCGCGCCGGGTCGGTCGCGATGGCGTACCACCACTCGGGGAGGGCGGAGCCGCCGAGGTGGTTGTGCAGGTCGCCGCCCTTGGGCAGGGCGTAGAGGAAGGTGTAGAGCTGCGCCGGCGTGGCGGTGCGCTTGATCTCCTCAAAGCGGGGGGAGAAGGAGGCGGCCGAGGCGGAGGCGACGAGGCAGAGAAGCAGGCAGGGGATTCTCATGGGGCGAAGGTAGGCGAGTGGCGAGGGAGGCCGCAACGAATTGCTGGGCTGTAGGGCGGGGTCTCCGAACCCCGCCGCGAGCGCGATATCACATTCGAACCAAAGCGGGATTCGGAGATCCCGCCCTACAATCAGAACAACCCGGCGAGGATGGCGCGGATGAGGTGGAGGCTGAAGATGAGGGCGAGGAGGTGCGTAAGGAGGGAGGTTTCCTTCATGCGGCCGGTGGCGATCCGGATGACGCTGTAAGCGATGAGGCCGAGGCCGATGCCCTCGGCGATGCTGAAGCTCAGCGGGATGCCGGCGATGATGAGGAAGACCGGGGCGGTCTCGACGAAGTCGTCGAGCTTCATGCCGGCGACGGACTGGAACATGAAGATGCCGACGATCACCAGGGCCGGGGCGGTGGCCGCGGCCGGGATCGCCAGGATCACGGGGGTGAGGAACAGGGCGAGGAGGAAGAGGATCGCGGTGGCGGCGCCGGTGAGGCCGGTGCGCCCGCCCGCCTCGACGCCGGAGGCGGACTCGATGTAGCTGACGACCGTGGAGGTGCCGAAGAGCGAGCTGAGGATGGCGGCGAAGGAGTCGGCCACGAGGGCGCGGCCGGCCTTGGGTAGCTTGCCGTCCTTGTCGAGCAGGCCCGCGCGCTGCGTGACACCGATCAGGGTGCCGATGTTGTCGAACATGTCCACGAGCAGGAGCGTGAGGATGATCGGCAGGGCCTTGCCGAAGTCGTGCAGCAGCAGGTCGAAGTTGAGCTGAAACATCGTCGGCAGCGGCGAGGACGGCAGGGAGAAGAGCGAGCCCGGCATGGTCGTGACGGTGCCGCCCTGTCCGTTGGAGACGAAGAGGCCGGCGAGGGTGACGGCGAGGATGGAGAGGATGATCGCGCCGGGGACCTTGCGGGCGACGAGGACGGCGGTGAGGAGGATGCCGCCGAAGCAGAGGAGGACGGCCGGGGTGCCGAAGTCGCCGTGGGTGACGAAGGTGGCGGGGCTGGCCACGACGATGCCGCCGTTCTTCAGGCCGATGAAGGCGATGAAGAGGCCGATGCCGCAGGTGATGGCGAGCTTCAGCTGGTGGGGGATGGCGGCGATGATCTTCTCGCGCACGCCGGTGACGGAGAGGGCGAGGAAGATGCAGCCGTTGACGAAGACCAGGCCGAGGGCGGACTGCCAGGAGACGCCGAGCCCGAGGCAGATGGTGAAGGCGAAGTAGGCGTTGATGCCCATGCCCGGGGCGAGGGCCAGCGGGTAGTTGGTCATGAACCCCATGATCAGGGTGCTGACCGCCGCGGTGAGCGCGGTGACCGTAATGAGCGCGGCCTGGGGCATGCCGGCGGCGGCCAGGATCGCGGGGTTGACCGCGAGGATGTAGGCCATCGCGGCGAAGGTCGTGAGGCCGGCGGAGAGTTCGCGGGCGACGGTCGTGCCGTTCTCCGGGAGCCGGTAAAGGCGGTTGAGCAGCGAGGTCATGGGGTGGCGGGCAAGGGAGGCAGATTTTGCAGGAAGCTGACAGTGAAAAGCGCGGTGGCGCGGGCGGCCATGGCGTAGAACGGCACGCCCTCGTAGGGGGCGTCGCTGACGACCCGGAAGGCGACGTAGCGGATACCGTAGGCGTGGGCGAGGGCGGCGATGTGGCCGGATTCCATCTCCTCGACGTCCATGCCGAAGGTCTTGGCGGACCACTGCACGCGGTCGAGTTCGAGGTTCACCTCGTGGGCCGAGCCGATGATGCCGGGGTAGACGCGGCCCATGGGATTGCGCGTGCGTTGGGCGACGGCGAGCGCGGCGGCGTCGCCCGCGAAGCCCGTGGGATAGGCGACGAGCTCACCGGTGGCGGGATCGCGGAGGCGCTGGGGCAAGGGCGTCCAGGTGAGGGCGTCGCTGCCGGCGCCGGCCGCGCGGACGGGCGTGATGAAGTTGCCGTAGTCGAGCGTGCGCCGGCCGATGATGATGTCGTGGAGCGAGAGGTAGGGCACCTGGGCGCCGCTGGTGCCCTGGTTGACGATGAGCTTCGGCGCGAACTCCTCGATGCCGAGGATCGTGGCGGTCGTGCAGTTGAGGAGGCCCTGCCCGGTGAGGGAGATGGCGACGGAGTGCGAGCCGATCCGGCCGGTCCAGAAGGTGAAGCGGCCGAGCTCGATTTTCTGTGAGTCCTCGAGGGCCTCGAGGATGTCGGCGACCTCGGGACGTTCGGCGCCCTGCACGAGGACATCGACGGGGGCGGCGCGGAGGGCGGCCGTGAAGAGCAGGAGGAGCCCGGTCAGGATCAGGCGGGAGGGCCCGCCAAAGAAGGACAGGTTCATGGGAGGACCTCCAGGAGTTGCAGCACCAGCGCGGCGGCTTCGCCGGGCTGACCGTCGATGACGCGCAGGCCGAAGGCGGGCACGCCAAGGAGCAGGGCGCAGCCGGCGACGTGGGCGGATTCGCCGTCCTCGGTGTCGGTGCGCCACTGGGTGCGAAGATAGGCGATGCGGTCGGCCTCGCGGTTGACCTGGTGGGCGGAGCCGAGCACGCCGGGGACGAGGCGGCCGCGGGGGGCGGTGAGCTTTTGAGCGGCGGCCAGGACGGCGGGGTCGGCGGGGAAGTGGGCCTGATGGGTTTCCTCTTCGCCCGGGGTCATCAGCGGGTGGAGCAGGGGGTGCCAGGTGAGGGGGGCGGTGCCGGTGCCGAGGTCGCGGTGCGGCGAGACCATGCCGTCGAAAGCGGCGAATTCGCGGCTGAGCACGACATCGCCGGCCTGCAGGGCCGGGTCGTGGGGCCGGGCGGCGCCGTAGGACACGACGAGGCGCGGGGCATAGCGGCGAATCGCGAGGGTGGTGGCGGCGACGGCGTTGAGCGGATCGCCCTCGGTGCGGGTGAGGACGACGCGGCGCGGGCCGAGAGTGCCGAGCCAGAACTGCCAGCCGGCGCGGGACTCGGTGCGGACGTCGGTCATTTTGGCCAGGAGGGGCTGCAGTTCCGCCTCAGTGGCGGCGGTGAACAGGATGTCGGCCCCGGCGGCCCGCAGGGTGACCACCAGCAGGACAAAGAGAGGGAGGAATGACCGCCTCATGGTTGGGGGGCGGCGGACGGGATCTCGGTCTCGTAGCGATCCCAGCCCTTCACCAGGGCATGGACGACTTGGGAGCCGACCGCGTGGGCGGCTTCGAGGGACGGAATAAAGGCGGAGTAGTGGCCGATGCCCTCGCCGGCGAGACTCTGGGCGGCGGTGAGGCCCGGGGGCTGCATGTCGTGGTTGCTGGCGGTGCGCAGAACGAGCACGCGGTTGACGTCGGCGCGGCCGGCGCGGGTCAGGTTGGTGAGGGCGCGGAGCGTGCCGGTGTCCTCCATGGCGGTCGTGACGTAGTTGCCGCGGCCCTCGGTGTAATAGGCGACCCAGTCGTTGGCCCACTGGTTGAGGAGTTTCCCGTGCCAATAGGTGCTGGAGGCGAGGTTTGAACCGATGAGGACGGAGGGGGGCTGGAGGGCCTTGGGGTGGTCCTGATAGCGGGCCCGGAAACCCTGCACGGACTCGGTGTCCTGCAGCGGGGTGTTCTTGGTGAGCGCATAGGCCCACTGCAGTAGGCCCGGGTTGAGGGCGTAGGCGTTGTCGACCCGTTCCGCGGCCGGTTGCATGGGGGTGGCGTAGGGGGTCTTCTTGCGGATGGGGATGTAGCCGGTTTTCCAGTCGGCAGGGATCTCGCGGGCGTCGATTTCGTGCCCGAGGTCACCCTCGACCGCGTAATCGGTCCAGACGGCGGAGCCGGCGGAGGCGTCGGCGGGGTCCAGGCCGGCAATGCCAGCCACGAGCCAGTAGCTTTTTGAGAGGTCAAAACGCGGGTCGAGGCCGAGGGCCATGATGCTGCTGGCGGCGTTGGTGTTGCCCATGCCCGTGACGATGCCCAGGACGGAGCCATCGGCATTGGCCCGCAGGTCGCGGTAGCCGGCGGGCAGGGGGATGACGCGGTCGAGCTTTTCGCGCTCGACCCAGAATTGGAATTCGCCCGGGGCGTCACCTATGTCGTTGCCCTGCTCAAACATAGCAACGACGACGACCTTGGGTCGCAGGACCTCGGCGGCGGGGCAGGCAACGACGAGAGTGAACGCCAGGCTGGCCGCCAGGCGACGGAACGGGGGGTGGGTGACCATGGGGCGGGCTTTAGCAGGGGGCATACCGGGGAGGGTGTTTTTTGTCGCCAACAAACCGGGAGTGGCGGTGGCATATGGCGTGCTTATTACACAATGCTGGCGTCCACGCCATCACCTCTAACACCTACCATGAATACCAACTTGCTACGCACGTTGCTGTCCGGCCTTGCGCTCGCCAGCCTCACCGGGCCCTCGTTCGCCCAGACCACCCCGCCGGTGGACAATTCCCCGCCGACCGACGGCGAAGTCCTGGAGCTCGAACGCTTCAAGGTGACCTCCGGCGTCGACGTCGAGGCGATCGTCCTGCCCATCGCCCGCCCGTTCAACTCGGTGTTCGGCACCGATGACAACATCGTCGACGTGCCGCGCAACGTCACGATCATCTCCCGCCAGCAGCTGAGCGACATCAGCATCGAGAGCGTGCTGGACTTCTCCAAGCTGACCTCCAGCGCCTTCACGACGACCAACTTCGGCGCGCCGTCCAACGCCAGCATCCGCGGCCAGTCGGCCGACGTGTTCCTGAACGGCGTGCGCTCGCGCATCACCTCCAACGGCAACGGTCTCCCGGTCGATTTCAACTCGGTCGAGTCCGTGAACATCGTCAAGGGCCCCGCCACCGCGGTGCAGGGCGCCTCGATGTACGTCGGCGGCTTCATCGATCTCGTCTCCAAGCGCCCGTACTTTGACAAGACCAAGGGCTCGGTCAGCGCGACCATCGGCTCCTACAACACCAAGCGCTGGACCGTCGACGTCGGCGGCCCGATCTCCAAGGAGCTGGCGTACCGCGCCAGCTATTCCGGCGAGGACAGCGACGGCTACTACGTCAACGGCTTCAAGAAGACCCACTCCTTCTACGGCGCCCTGAGCTACCGCCCGAACCCGAACTACGAGCTGTTCGTGAACAGCCAGTTCTTCGTCGCCAACTACACCGAAAACTGGGGCATCAACCGCGTGACCCAGAACCTGATCGACCACGGCCTCTACACCACCGGCATCAATATCAACAACGGCTCGGCTGGCTCGCCCTCCGACGCGCAGAACTCGTATCACGTCCAGGCCGGCGGCAACACCATCGCCTGGGGCCCCGAGGTGAAGATCAACCGTCACACCCGCCTGCTCCGTCCGTCCAACGACTCCTACGGCGAGGAGTTCAACATCCAGGCGATCCAGACCCTCAAGCTCTCGGCCGAGATGAAGCTGAAGAACACCTCGTTCTACAGCCACACGGAGCGCGACACGATCAGCACCTACTACTACTCCGAGATCATCGATCCCTCCTACTTCATGGAGAACCGCACGGAGTTCATCTATGACAGCCCGAAGTTCACGGTGAACACCGGCCTGGACCTCCGCTACCAGCGCACCAAGGCCTATGACGACTACTTCTTCGAGCCGGCCAACGTCTGGGACATCACCAAGGACGTGAACTTCATCAACGTCTACAACTCCGCCGCGTTCGTGAACGGCGGCCGCGGCTTCGCGGTCCCCGGCTGGCCCGGCCGCTTCGCCCAGCCCGGCCTCTTCAACGGTGACACCAACGACTCCAAGGGCACGACGATCGGGCCCTTCGCCCAGTCCACCTGGAACATCAACGACAAGTGGAGCCTCGTGACCGGCGTGCGCGTCGACTACTTCAAGGCCAAGGTGCGCGAACCGCTCCTGCCCCCGTTCGTGCGGGATGAGATGAGCGTGTCGCTGCCCAACTACAACGTCTCGCTGATCTACAAGCCCACGACGACCTCGAGCGTCTACGCCACCTACAACAACTCGAAGAACACCTCGGGTGCGGTCGGCAACGGCGGCGGCATCACCGGCTGGGACGGCAACAACTTCGGCCAGCTCGACAAGGAGCTCTTCCAGCAGCCCAGCGAGCTGTACGAAATCGGCACCAAGTACGCCCTCGCCGGCAACACCGTGTTCCTGAACTTCGCCGCCTACGACCAGAAGCGCACGGCCAAGAGCACCAGCTCCACCGTCGTCCAGGAATACCACTACAAGGGCTTCGAGGCCGAGCTGAACTACCAGCCGAACAAGCACATCTACGCCACGATGTCGTACTCCTACATCGATGCCGAGGCCTCCGTCGGCTTCCAGTACGCGATGTTCGACCCGGGTGAGCTGCCGCCGGGCAACTCCACCAACGCGGCGATCATGTTTGGCAACACCGCCAAGGTCTCCGGCCTGCCCTCCCACCTGTTCAACGCCCTCGCCTCGTACTCGTTCGACAACGGCTTCTCGGTCAGCGCGAACGCCGTCCTCACGGGCGAAATGAACAACAACACCGCCGGCAGCCTCGTCATCCCGTTCCAGTACACGATCGACGCCTCGGCCTCCTACGCCTGGAAGGACTGGAACTTCCGCATGCAGATCCTGAACGTCACCGACGAGGAGAACTGGTCGCCGCCGAACGCCGTTTACGGCAACGGCTCGATCCTGGCCCTCCCCGGCACCCAGGTCCAGTTCTCGGTCAAATACAGCTTCTGATTTCTGGCCATATCCCCAAGGCCGCCCCTCACCGGGCGGCCTTTTTTTTGGACCGGTGCTTCGTTTGGGTGGGAGCGAGCTCGCTCGCGACTCGACACCCCGGGTGTCGCGAGCAAGCTCGCGACTGTCTTTTGTAGGGCGGGGTCGCCGAACCCCGCCTTCGTTCGACGGTGATATCACGTTCGAGGCGGGGTTCGGCGACCCCGCCCTACAACCTGATCCCACGCCACTGAGCTATTTTATTTCCTCCCCATGAAATCCCGCTCCCTGCTTCTGTTGCTCCTGCTCGTCACCGCCCGCCTGGCGGCCGGCCCCAACGCCATCGTCATCCAGACCGACTTCGGCACGAAGGACGGTGCCGTCGCCGCCATGAAGGGCATCGCCTTCGGGGTCTCGCCCGGGCTGCCGATCTTTGATCTCAGCCAGGATAATACGCCCTACAACATCTGGGAGGCGGCTTACCGCCTGAAGCAGACCGCCACCTTCTGGCCCGCCGGCACGGTGTTCGTCTCCGTGGTCGACCCGGGCGTCGGGACCGAGCGCTCGTCGATTGTGCTCCAGACCAAGAGCGGACATTTCTTCGTCGGCCCCGACAACGGCACCTGGACGCTGGTGGCCGAGGAACTGGGCGTCGCCGCCGTGCGCCGCATCGACGAGACGACCAACCGCCGGGCCGGTTCCGAGAAGAGCTATACGTTCCACGGCCGCGACATCTACGCCTTCGTCGGCGCCCGACTGGCCGCCGGCCTGATCCCCTACGAGCAGGTCGGGCCGCTCCTCGAGGCGAAGGTCGTGAGCCTGCCTTACCAGAAGGCCACCCGCGAGGGTGCCGCCCTGCTCGGCACCATCCCGATGATTGATTTCCACTATGGCAATGTGTGGACGAACATCCCCGACACCCTCTTTGAGGCGCTGACGCCCGCGCCCCAGTTCGGCGAGACCTTTACCGTCACGATCTTTCATGACGGCAAGGAGGTCTGGCGCGGCCCCATGCCCTACGCCCGGACCTTTGGCGAAGTGCCCGAGGGTTCGCCGCTGCTTTACCTGAACAGCCTGCTCAACGTGGCCTTCGCCCTCAACATGGGCAGCTTTTCCGAGACCCACGGCCTCTCCTCCGGCGGCGCCTGGACCGTGCGGGTCGAGCGGGCGAAGTGAGTTTCTTGTAGGGCGGGGTCTCCGAACCCCACCTCGAACGTGATATCACGGTCGAACGAAGGCGGGGTTCGGAGACCCCGCCCTACACTTCCCGCCCTCTGGCCCGCCGCCTGCTGAACCGCCCCCATGGACATCCTACCCCCGCCGGCTGCGCCGGAGAAAAACACGACGATCCTCTATGGCCTGGAGGACAAGATCCCGCTCGGGCCCTCGGTGCTGGTCGGGGTGCAGCATGTGTCCGCCATGGTGGTCGGTACGGTCACGCCGCCGCTGATCCTGGCGGGCGCCCTGAAGTTTTCCCCGGCCGACACCGCCTATCTCGTGAGTATCGCGCTGCTGGCCTCGGCTTTTGGCACCTGGCTGCAATGCCGCCGGCGCGGCCCGGTCGGGTCGGGTCTGCTGAGCGTCACGGGCACGAGCTTTGCGTTTCTCCAACCGTTGTCACTGGCGGGCCAAGCCGGCGGGCTCGCACTCATGCTGGGCGTTTCGTGCGTGACGGCGCCGCTGTTGATTTTGCTGGCACCCTTCATCGCGCGCCTGCGGCGCGTCTTCACGCCGCTGGTCTCGGGGGTGGTGGTGCTGCTGATCGGCGCCTCGCTGATCCCGACCGCCTTCTATGGGTTAGCGACGCCAGTGGCGCCCGACGCGCCGCCGTGGCTGGGCCTCGTGGTCGGTCTGGTGGTGGTGGCGGTGATTGTCGGCGCGCAGGCCTCGGGCCGTGCCTGGGCGCGCATCGGCGGCGCGGCGCTCGGTATCATCGCGGGTTGTGCCGTGTGCGGGTGGTTTGGCGGCCTGCGGGCGCCGGAGGCCGGTAGCGGCGCGTGGTTCACGCTGCCGCGGTTTTTCCCGCATGGGTTCGCCTTCGATTGGAAATTTGTGCCGCCGTTCCTGTTCATCACGCTGGTATCGATGCTGGAGGCGATCGGTGACATCACCGCCACCTCGCAGCTCTCGGGCCTGCCGGGCAAGGGGCCCGACCATTGGAAGCGGATTTCGGGCGGGGTGCTGGCCGACGGCATCACGAGCACGGTGTCGGCGCTGTTTGGCGGTTTTCCCAGCGCGACCTATGCGCAGAACAACGGCGTCATCCAGATCACGGGCGTGGCGAGCCGCCGCGTCGGTTACGTGATGGCCGTGATCCTGGCCCTGCTCGGGTTGGTGCCGGCGGTGGGCCGCTGGATCACGGTGCTGCCGCCGCCCGTGCTGGGCGGGTTGGCGCTGATGATGTTCGGCCTCGTGGCGGTGGCCGGCGTGCGCCTGCTTTTCTCAGCGGGCCTCGGCCAGCGCGAGGGGGTGATCGTGGCCCTGTCGCTCGGCATGGGCCTCGGTCTGCCGACGCAACCCGCTCTGCTGGCGAGTCTCCCCGGCTGGTTGCACGGCTTGCTGGAGTCCGGGATCTCTGCCGGCGGGCTCACCGCGCTGGTACTGACGCTCGCTTGGCCGGGACCGGTGAGCGCGAAGGATTGAAATGGAGCCCGGGGGTTCTCGCCCCGCCTCTCAAACGTGGGGCCGAGCTTGCTCGATCCTATGGCGTATCATGTCGCAACCTCAGGACCGACCAAGCTTGGTCCCGACGGAAACAAGGCCGGCTCTCAGGCGGTGAAGCCTCGGCCGAGCCCGAGCCGCGCCAGCTGGCGGCGGTATTCCACGGAGGTTCGGTCGGCCTTCACGTGGACTTCCTCGCCGAGGTCGATGGGCAGGTCCTCGGGATTCTGTCGCTCCACGATCCGCTGGTCCTCGGCGTAGACCTTTTGTTGAAAGGCGATCAGGTCCGCGACGGGCTGGTCGCGGTCGAAGTTGCGCGCGACCACCGCAAACACGCGGGTGCGGCGGGCCGAGACCGGACACGCGGCGTTGAACACCACAAGCCGGCCGCCGGCCGGAAAGTCGACGGACAGATGGGCGGTGAAGGGAAGATGCAGCTGGTAGATGCGCCGCCAGGTCTGTTGCGCGGCCGCAGGATCGCTCACGTTGCCCACGCGGCTGGCAAACTCGGCGCGCACCCCGCGGGGCGTCGCCTCAACCTCATAGCGGGGCACCACGGGATCGCTGGCGGCGAAGGTGGTGGGATGAACAAAGGTGAAATGCGCCACGTCGCAGAAGCTCTCGACCTGTCGGCCGGCTGACGCATCCCAGTCAAAGGGCGGCACGGTCACGATCTGGAACGCCGGGTCGACGTGCTCGGGGAAGTCCGGCACCGTGTCCGGTTGCGCCCCCGGATCGAGACTGACCCAGACAAGGCCGTGGCGTTCGCGCGCGGGAAAGACCCGGAGGGCCAGCTTGCCCGGGATCGGAGCGTTCGGATGGGCCGGGATGAGCGTGCAGCGGCCGGTGCCGTCATAGCGATAGCCGTGGTAGGCACAGGCGATGGCACCTTCCTGCATGCACCCGAGGCTGAGGGGCGCACCGCGATGCACGCAGAGATCGGCCGCAACCGTGAGCCCGGTGGCGGTACGGTAGAGTACGAGATCCTGGTCCAGCAGGCGGGCGGCGAACGGCGCCGTTGCGGTCACATCTGCCGATAGCGCGACCGCATGCCAGCAGCGTGCGAGCACGGTCCAGTCGGTGGCGGGAAACGTACAGTTCCGGGGCGGGGTCATGCGATTAACTCCATCGGCTCCTCGGGCGGCTTCGCTATCCAGGGCATCGCGACAAACACGGCGGCCATCGTGATGCAGGCGTTGTCCCAGAAGGGCGGGGGTGCGGCGAAGCGTTGGGGGTCCATCTTCTGCAGCAGCCCAAACGGACAGGCCCCCTCGATAGGGAGGTGGGTCTCGGTTTTGGGCAGGCGCAGGAGAAATTCCGCAAGGCCTTGCTCCGCAAGGTAAGGCATAAACGCAAGGTGCACGAATCATGCCAGAGGGGGCATGGCCAGACGCTCCCGCGGCAGGTTCCCTGGGCCATAAAGCCTGGGCGAAGGAGGCTTGTCACCCGTCACCTCCCCGCGACACAGTCGCGCGACGCCTTGGGGGCCGGTAGCTTAACGGTTAAAGCAGGGGACTCATAATCCGTAGAAGAAGAATCGGAATTTGTGATGAAGAATCGAAGTGATGATTCTGCCCATCAGTGATTTTCGTAGATCGATTTGCTTGTTGAGACAGCAGCCTCTCAAACAGTTTTGGCCACTTCTTGGCCATATTTGATCCGCAGGGCTCAAAAATGGGTGCATTGGGTGCACTTGGTAGACACCGGGGGTCAACCATTATTGAATTCGCTTTGGATGCTCTTCTGCAACGGGCCTAGGCTGGCGCGTAGGGCTGCCGACGTTACATCCTTTTCCCAAAGGCTGATCACCAACGTGGCTACGCCGTTGCCAATCAAGTTGGTGATCGCGCGGCACTCACTCATGAAGCGATCGACGCCGAGCAGCAGCGCCATGGCTTCGACCGGGATGCCAGGCATAGCCGCGAGGGTGGCCGCGAGCGTGACGAAGCCAGCGCCTGTTACCCCGCTGGCTCCCTTGGATGTTAGCATCGCCACGCCGAGGAATGTGAGTTGCTGCCCAACACTAAGCGGGGTATTGGTGGCTTGGGCTAGAAACACAGCGGCCATAGCCATGTAGATGTTGGTACCGTCGAGATTGAAGCTGTAGCCCGTCGGAATCACCAACCCCACGGTGGACTTTTGGCAGCCGAGCGCCTGTAGCTTGGCGATCATGCCGGGCATGGCGGTTTCGCTGGAACTGGTGCCAAGCACGAGCAGCAACTCTTCCTTAATGAACGCGAGAAAGCGGAAGAGGGAGAAGCCGCACGCCCGCGCGATTCCGCCCAGAATCACGAAAACGAAGAAGCCCGATGTCACATAGAACCCCGCCATCAGGGCCAAAAGACGGTGCAGAGAACCCAGGCCGTAGCTGCTCACCGTGAAAGCCATCGCCCCGAAGGCCCCGACCGGGGCAAGCCGCACTATGATGGCCAGGATTCGGAATAGCATCGTCGAGAGGAGTTCGAGGCCGCGGATGAGCGGAGCGGATGGAGTCCCCATCCCTGCCAGCGCCAAGCTAGTTAAGAGTGCGACCAGCAGAACCTGCAGCAGGTCTCCGCCCACAAAGGCCTCGAAGATGGTCTTGGGGATAATGTTCAGGACGAAGCCCACGCCCGAGAGGGACTGGGCGTTTCGGGCAAACTCCCGGGTGGCATCGGGAGCCAACTGGGCCACATCCACATTGAACCCTTCACCTGGACGGAGGCTGTTGACGACGACCAGGCCTACGATGAGCGCCAGGGTCGAAACAATTTCGAAGTAGACCAAAGTGCGCAGGCCGACACGACCGAGTTTTCGCATGTCGCCGACAGAACCGAGCCCGAGCACGATTGTGCAAAATACGATCGGCGAGATGAGCATCTTCACCAACTTGACGAAACCGTCGCCCAGGGGCTTCAGGTATTTACCCTGCTCTGGTGCCAGCCAGCCAACAATAATGCCGGCAGCTACAGCGACAAGCACCTGCAAATACAGGGTCCGGTACCAAGGTGTCGGGGCGGAGGCGGGAGCTTGTGGGGACACGGAAATGCAATGCTTGGCTTGGGAATCTTGTCCTCTCGGCAAGCGACGCTCAACTCACTGGGTGGGTTTTGGGTTGCGGGCGTGTGCTGCTGAAAGCAAATGGGGGCACAGCAGCGCGGCGAGCACCTTGTAGCCCGCCGCATTCAGGTGCAGTTTGTCCTCGGCGAAGAGCGCGGGCGAAGGCTTACCATCAGCGGCCAGAAACGAGGGATAGGTTTCGATGAACTCCAGCGCAGGCGTATGCCGGCAGAAGTTGGCGATAAGCGAGTTGGTCTCGCGAAACTTGTGGCGCAGGTGCCAGCGCTGGGGATTGTGGTAGATCCCGATGTAGCTGATGGGGACATCCGGCAAGGCGCGCCGCGTGTGTTCCACAAAGCGTTGGAAGTCGGCCAGCACTTGCTCCGGGGAATGGCCGTCGGCTAGGTCATTGCCCCCGGCGAACAACACGATCTGCCGCGGCGCATAGGGAAAGGCGATGCGCTGGAGATTCAGAGTGACCTCCGCCAGCCGCGCGCCGCCAAAGCCGCGATTGATCACCTCAAAACTGGCGAAGTCCTCCTGGAGGGTTACCCAAAGCCGGATCGTCGAGCTGCCGAGAAACAGAATCTGTCCAGGAAGCGGCCGTTGCGCGGCATCAGCCTCTTCATAGCGCATGATCTCGCTCGCAAAGCGCTGTGGGTCGCGCGGGAGCGGTTCGGCCCAGGTCGTGCTAGCCCCGCCGAGCAGAAGGAATATAATGTATATCCAGCGCTGGCGGAGGACGAAATAATTCATGACCGGAAGGTATTAGCGTTGGGCCGGTAGTTCGGCCCGGAATGGTGCAGCCGGCAGTCCTTCCTGATTGATCAGGTTAGCGTCGGGATTGCGGGCCCACGCGTAGCGCACAGTCGTCGGGTGCGGGATGGCGCTCGATCTGACGACAACGCTTGCGCCCTCAATGGAGGCTTCGGCGGACACATAATCGCCGGCCGGGGTTTTCAGCTCGAAGCCGCGAATAGGTTGCCCATCGCGGGTCGAAAGGCCGCCCCCGACTTCTTTGAAGGTGATCCGCAAGCCGGAATCCGAGGACGCTAGACCGGCGAACATCGGGCCCGTCCAGATTGTGTCCTCGCCATACGCCACGTGGCGGGCCAACCGGTAGAGGCGTTCGCCGAACGGGCGCTTATCGGCGGGGTGAAGATCCGCTGGATCGCCGATGTCGAGCGTGACCGCAAGGCCGACATTGGTCAGCTGCGTTGCCATGGCCTGCGCCTCACGCAGTTCGGCCCAATCGTAGTCCGTCGTGCTTGGTAGTTGGACGATGAGGAAGGGGAAATCGCCCTGACCCCATTGCCAGCGCCATTCTTGAATGAGGGCGGGAAGAAGGGTCTGATATTCCACCGGGCGGCCTGCGTTGCCCTCACCTTGATACCACAAGGCTCCGCGGAGGCCGTAACCGACGATGGGGGAGATCATGCCATTGAAGAGCGCCGTGGGTTCGCGCTGGTAGTAGCGTGGCACGATCAGCGTCGGCTCGAAACTGCCGTCGTATCGCCACGGCCCCAGCAGGGAAAGTTGCACCGAGCCATCAGCGGCGGTGAGCGTAGGTTGATCTTCACCCTTGCCCAGCTGGCCGGCCGACCATTCGGAGTAGAGCCGGATCGAAATGGAGTTGGCGCCGGCCCTGACGAGGCGGCCGGGCACGCGGTACTCGCGCACGCCGCTCCAACGATGCGAGCCCACGAGTATCCCGTTGAAGTAGGTTTGGTCCCATTCGTAGCAGCGGCCGAGGTTCACGATTAGGTCCCGGCCGGCCGCAGCGGGCGGCACCTCGACGGACTTTCTCAGCCAGACGATGGCATAGTCGGGCAGTTTCATCGTGGCCGCGCTGAGGGGATAGTTGGCAACGGGCCAGGCCTGGTCATCAAAGTCAGCCCGGTGGGCGCCGTGCTGAACGCCAGCCGTGCCTTTCTCGAAAACGGCGTCGCGCTCGGCGTCAATGCGCAGAGAGGCCTGTTGTCCGGCTGCCCAGTCCTCGTTCGAGGCCAGGATGCTTTGCACCCGCTCGGAAAAGGCGGGCAGCACCGCAAGGCTCTGATAGCTTGTCCAGGCTTCCGCCGGCGTGCCGCTCCAAGTGGCGTTGATGATACCGACCGCGACGCCGCGCTCGGCGTGCAGCCTGCGCGCAAAATGAAACGCCACGGCGGAGAATCCCCCGGCGGTCCCCGGCGAGCACATCTGCCACGCAGTTTGCTCCATCCGGTCGAGCCGCGTTCGGCTCACGACTTGGGGCACCCGGAGGTTGCGGATGTTTGGCAAGTCAGCCGCCGCGATGTCGGCCGCAGCACCAGTAGCCATGCTCAGGCGGAAATCCATATTGGACTGACCGGATACCAGCCAAACCTCACCAACCATCACATTGGTGAATGTTGTGGTATTCCGGCCTCGGATCTTCATGCGGTGAGGTCCACCCGCTGGCAATGAGGGCAGGGTGATTTTCCAGCGACCATCCGTGTCGGTCCGGGTCTCGCTGGTGGTGCCGGCGATCTCGATGCGGACTAAAGCGCCAGGGGAGCTGCGGCCCCACACAGGATTCGGCTGATTCTGCTGCAGCACCATGTTGTCGCCAAACATGCCTGCGATTTCCCATTTCGGGTCTTCGGGCGCTGCTGTCAGCAGACAAGTGATCGAACTCATGAGCAACAGGAGGTGAAAGAATGCGGGTTTCACGGGTCGTAGGGGGCGTTGGCTACTGCTCGTAGGGTCCAATGTCGTTTGGTTCAGGAGGCAGGACTAAGTCCCTGAAGTCGTGCGCACTGGCACTGGAGTGACCGAGGAGCGACCGGTCGAGTTTCAGCGCAGCGTTGAGCAAGGGGGAGCCGGGCTGGGGCAGGAATGCCGTCATGGCGGACAACTCGGTCGTCCGGGTTGCCGCATGGCCTTGTTCGAGCGCGTCCAGTTTCGGATCAGCTTGGTGACCGACAGCCTGCCCATTGTGCGTCTCCGGGTTGCCTTGGGCCCCTCTCCATTCCGTCAGGGACGAGAATGATTCCGTCCCCCAGCGCCACTGAGCCAAACCTTGCTTGGTCCAGTAAAGGTTGCCCTTGAAGATCACCTTGTCTGTGTGTCGGTCGATATCGATCAGCTTGGTGCCGCCGGTCCGGACAAACACATTATTGTAGAACGCGGCTTCGAGGGGCTTGGATTCAAAACCCATTTTCACCGCGCTGCCGGCAGTCTCGTCACAAACCACCAGATTGTTGTGAAAGACTACATCGCGACAACTCGCGGCCGTCGGATTCCCGTTCCAAATTCCCAATCCCGACTGGCCCCGGGCCCGGCCGTCGTTCCAGCTGATGTTGTAGCGCACCGTAGCGTTGACGATGGGTGCAGCACCCTCGAACTCGCATACTAGATAGCCGTAACCCTCGTTGTTGTAGGAGAAACAGGATTGGATCACGCAGTTGGTGGAGCCACCATCAATGTCGAAGCCTCCGCCGTCCTGCACTCCCGGTGTGCTCTTCTGGTTGTAGACCAGGCAATGTTGGATGGTCACGCTATCGGCCCCCCAGCACCAGATGCCTACTGGTCCGCCGCCGTCCCTGTCGTTGGTGCCACCGCCGTTGTCGTGGGCAACGCAGTGCTCGATCAAGCCGCCTTTGGTACCCGCCATGATGATGCCCGAACCGGAATGCGGGCCCTTCAGCGTGGGATCTCCGTAGCACTGCGAAACGGTGGTGCGCAGGATCTGGAGATTGCGGTGGGATTGATTTTCCGCGCTGCCCGGCATGCGGCCAAAGCTGACAATGCCATCCGCCAGGCAGGACTTCACGGTGCAATCACTGATGACCACGTCCGCAAAACCACTGTAGGAAGGATCGTCGGCCCCGATCGAGATGCCTAGGTAGAACCAGGTGACCAACAAGCCTTCGAATCGGAGCCCAGACAGCTTGCGGCCGTCCTTGAGGTCGCACCAAAGCGAAACGCCATCGCGCTCGGTGGCGTCGGAGACTTCGGGGCCACGGCCCAGCAGGTGGAGATTTCGAATGGTGATGCCGGCCGTGTTTTGGATGCTGATACCATGCTGGCCGCGGGGGGGCATGATGATGGCACGATCGGTGCCGCCAAAAATGTCGATGATGATGGGGTTGGCCGCAGTGCCTTGATCATCCGGCAGAAAAACCAATCCTGCATCCAGGAATTTATCCCCGGACATTAACCAGATCCGGTCGCCGCCCTGAAGCTTGAGTTGGTTGATTTTGGCCAGGGACCGCCAGGGCGTGGTCGATTTGGTCCCCGTGTTGCGGTCATCACCGTGGGTGGAACTCACATAGTATTCCCGGGCCGCCAGAGATTGGCCGGCAAGCACGAGGGACAGCAGTAACATTCCGCGGTGAATTTTCATGGCTTGGAAAGCGACGCTGCGGTATGGCTGCCCGGTTAGACGACCCCGCGCCGGGCTTCCAATTGTCGGCGTACCTCCGCCGCACGCTCGCGCGAGAGCGGATACTTTTTCAGCATGATGATGCAGGCGACCGCCGCCAGGGCGGGAGCGACGGTCAGAAACAGCCGCATGGCGAGGATGGTGCTGGGAGACTGATCCGCCTTGAGCGCCACATCAAAGCCCACCCAATTCAGGACCAGGCCGGTGATCATGAAGGCGAACGAGGTCCCGGTCTTGGTCAGCCAGGAAAAGACTGCGCCGAAAAGACCCTCGCGGCGCTGGCCGCTGGCAAGTTCGTCCTCGTCACAAATATCGGCAAACATGGATTGAACCACCATGGAGATGGCCACCCAGAGCGCGCCGCCGCCGAGCACCGGGTCCAGCACCACCCACCAGCCCGTGCCGGGCCGGAAAATCCACCAGCGCGCACAGGCGCCGACGATCAGCAAGCTCAGTACCGCGATCATGGTGGTTTCCTTGCCGATGCGCTTGGAGATGGCCGCGAGGATGGGAATCGAGATCAGGCCGACGATGCCGTACGACGAGGAGAGCACGCCTTTCCAGAACGAGCCCTGCACCAGGTCGCCATGGCAGACATAATAAACCAGCAGGTAGTAATCCATGCTGCTGGCCAGCATGCCCACCATGTACGTGGTGACGACCATGGCGATGAGGTAGCGGAAGGGCCGGTTGGCAAACGCGGCCTTGATCGTGGGCCAGAAGCGGACTTTTTCCTGCTGGGCGGCCATGGTGGCGAACCGTTCCCGCCCCGCCAGTCCCGCAATGATTCCCGGCACCGCCAGGAAAAACACCGCCACCCCCCAAGCCACGGACCTCACGCCAATCATGGGGGTCGCGAAGATGGCAAGTTGCGACAGGGGAAAGACCCACGAGTAAGTCAGTTCACCGAGGCGATTGAAGAAGGAGCTGAACCCCTGGACCCGGGTCCGCTCGTCATAGTCGGGCGTGATCTCGTAGGAAAGACTTTGCAGCGGGACAAAAAAGACCGAGTGACAGAAGAAGAACAGGATCGAGGTCGCCACAAACCAGCTGAGTTGCCCCACCTGACTCCAGCCGGTCGGAACCATCCAGATAAGACCAAACGTCAAAGCCATGCCGATGGAGCCGATCACGATAAACGGCCGGCGCCGACCAAAGCGCGACCGGGTGTTGTCGGAGATGTTGCCGACAATCGGATCCACAAAGGCGTCGAGCACCCGGGGCAAGGCCAGAGCCAATCCGAGCCAAGCCGGATTCACACCGAGCGTCATCTGGTAAACCGGTGTCGCCATCGCCTGCACCCCGATGGTGGAGTAATACGAGGCAAGGCCGCTCAATCCGAAAAGGGAAAGATAGCCAAAACTGAGGTGATCACGACTTGCCGGAGTGGGTTTCATTGCGAATTGGTGCGGTAATCAGACGGGTTGGACCCGGCGGGGAAATCCAGGGGTCGCGACGCAGGAGGGATTTTTTAGACCGGGTTACTTGCTTGGGAATTCGGAGATCAGCCTGTGGTGGTGGAGCCATTCTCCGACGCGGTGCGGCCAGCCGGAGGCGGGGCCATGGCCGAGCTCCATGCCAATACCATGCGGGCCGGATTCGAAGGCATGAAATTCCGCCGACACACCGGATCGGGTCAGGGCTTGGTACAAGAGGAGACTGTTCTCGATCGAAACCTCGGTGTCAGACTGAGTATGAACCAGCAAGGTGGGAGGAGTCGAGGGCGTGACTTGCAGCTCTGGTGACAGCAAGCGAAGCAGGTCGGGCGCGGGAGAGTCACCCAGCAGGGCCGTGCGGGATCCGAGGTGAGTGGCCCGGCCGCTCATGGTGATCACCGGGTACAGCAAAATCAGGAAATCCGGCCGGGCGCTCAATGCGTCGAGCGGATCTCCGGTGCGCCCGGCAGGGTGGTCGTAAAGGGTGCCGGCCGTGGCCGCCACGTGACCGCCTGCCGAGCTGCCTAGCAACCCGATCCGCAGTGGATCGAGGCCAAACTCCGCGGCCCGGGAGCGGACGAGGCGCACCGCCCTCAACGCATCCTGCAAGGCTGCGGGATGGCCGTATTCCTTCAGGCGGTATTTCAGGACAAAGGTGGTGATGCCGAGGCGATTAAACCACCTGGCATAGGTGTGACCCTCGAACTCCAGGGAAAGACTCCCGTAGCCGCCGCCGGGACAGATGATCAAGGCCGTGCCATTAGCTTGCCCAGCCTCAGGCCGACTGAGACTTAGCGTCGGAACCGTGACCTGTGTTAACCGACCTTCCACCAGCTGTTCCGCACCGAGGTCCGTCCGTAGATTCGGGACACCCTCCGGCCACAGGGGAATGGCTTCAGTGGGGCGGTGTTCATCCGCGCGGCTGGAAACGCCAAGCATCAGCAGCAGAAGCAGACCAAATTTCATGAGATTCGTGGGGTAGGACTAACAGACCATGCTGGCATCCAACCCCGGGTAAGGACAGTGGCGAAAAGGTTTAACTGTATAGCGATGACTTGCTCCAAGGCCCCGACCGTGTTTTGCCTGAGCCATGCGACGCGTGTCCATGCGGGAAATTGCGGCAGCCGCCAGGGTCAGTGTGATGACGGTCTCGCTCGTATTGCGCGAGCAAGGCCGGGTATCCGAGGCGATGCGGCAGAAGGTCAAGCAAACGGCCGACCAGCTGGGATATCGACCCGATCCCGCCCTTTCCGCCCTGATGACCTACCGGCATGAACGTCAGACTGTGCGCGACTACCAGACCCTCGCCTTTGTGAGCAATTTCTCCACCCAATATGGCTGGAAAGAAGAAATATACACCCGGCTCTATTTCGAGGGCGCGGTCAACCGGGCGGGAAAACTGGGCTATCGTGTAGAGCCGTTTTGGATGAGACAGCCGCGCATGACGCCGGAGCGGGCGACACAGATCCTGGAGTCGCGGGGCATCAAGGGGCTGCTCGTGGCCCCGGTGCCGGCGGCAGTCGCCCGGCTGGAACTCGATTGGGAAAAATTTTGTGCCGTCTCGCTATGTCGCAACCTAGCCTCGCCTGACATCAATGTTGTCGATCACAATCACTATCAGAGCATGACCTTGGCCTGGAGGGAACTGCGGCAGCGGGGCTATCGTCGTGTGGGCTATGCCATCAAGGAGTATTCAGAGGAAATCGCGGGCCGGCTCTGGCTCGGCACCATGCTGATCGAGCAACAGCGCGATCTAGCTCAGCAAAAGGGCATTCCTCCGCTGGTGGCCCCGGTTTGGAATCGGAAAGTTTTCGCGGCCTGGCTAGCCCGATACCGGCCGGATGTCGTGATCTCGCCCGATATCGCCGCCTATCGCTGGCTGCAGGAACTCGGGTGGAAGATTCCAGACGATATTGGTTTTCTCTGGCTGGAGGCCGTGCCCGATGAGGGCATCACGGGTGTTTGTCAGCATTTTGAAAACGTCGGCATCGCTTCGGTCGACCTGGTGCATCTGGAACTGATCCGCAGCGCCTATGGCATTCCATCTGTCCGCCAGACCATCGGCATCGATGGCAACTGGTATGAAGGCCGAACCCTGCGCCCCTCGGCCAGCGGATAAGGCGGGCCTGTCGGAGCCAGCCTCAGAGGCGGTTGCGCAGTTCGGCGGGCAGTAAGCGGTGACTCAGTTGCGCCAAGCCCGGATCGGATATGGACAAGTCAAAGGCGCGGCAAAGGACCAGGAGTCGGAAAAGGGTGGCAGGGGTCAGGAAACGCAACTTCGCTTCGTCCAGCTTCTCGAGGCAGCGGGCCACCTCCTCCCGGGCAAGTTCCGGGCGTTCCCCCTGGGCCAGCACAATGGCCAGGCTGACGCGGCGATCCCAGGCCAGGTTGCGGCTGGATCCACCCGCCAGATTTTCCATCAGTGTCTCGAAGATCTTGGTGAAGGCCGGCGGCCCGCCCCGGGCGCGTTCCACCTGGGCGAGTGCCACCAGCGCGCCAAGGTCCGCGGGGAATCGTTGGAGCGCCTGACCCGCGGCCGCGGCGAGTTCAAGCTGCTGCGTCTCCAGGAAATATTCTGCGGTCCGGCTTATGGCTGCGGCCGGATTTTCCTCGTCCGTCACTTCAAGAATGACGGTCCGATAATCCTCGAAACCGGGGATGCTGGGCAGCTGGTACGGCCGTGGCCTCAACCATGGCGGAAGGGCCCACCGATGAACCGCACTGATGAAGGTGTCCTCTGGTTTGGCGACCGACCAGCCGGCAAGCACCTCTAAATCATTGTCCCAAGACGGAAGGATAAGGTGGGTGACCCCGCGTTGATTGAGGAGTGCCTGCGCCTCATCGGCGGTGGTCGCGCTCACGATGCGAACCGCAGCGGCCAGGCCATCGCGGTTTTCCCAGTTGACCGTGCCAAGGCCGCGCCGCCCGCTGTGAAAACTCAGGTTGGGAGACAGTCCCGGGGGGGCCAGAAACACGTTTTCCGGCGCGGTGTGGTCGGCCAGCCAATGCGCCAGCGATCGCTCAAGAAGCCCTTCCACCTCCAACCGGGTAAATTCCACCTCACCATCCTGGGTGGATGAGGGCTTGAGCAACGCCAAGCCCGGCAGGAGCAACAGGCCCACACCTGCGGGCCAATGCCAGGGCAGGCGGGAAGTGGTGCCGCGGAGCTGGACAGCCACGACCATGGCCACGAGCAGTGAGAGCAACATCAGGTCAACCAGAGCCCACCAAGCGAGTTGGGACAGGGCGATGAGCAGCGTCACCAGGACAGGACCCAAGGCCAGCGCCAGGCTCATTCTGGCGGGGAGTGGCGTCCGGTGACTCGTGCACAACCAGATCGCCGGGCCGAGCAGCATGAGTGGAAGGCAGGTGGCGAGCAGTGCCGGGCTGAGTCCGTCGCGGCTAATCCAGGTGGCCATGCTTTTCGCCACGGTACCATTGGGCAGGAGAGTCAGTCGGGCGGCAGAGATATCGCCGAAAAGCAGGGAAGGCGATTTACTCCAGTGCATGGCCAACGGGAGCGCGGCCAGCGATGCCAGGACAAGTAGCAGACGCGCAGCCTGCGTCCAGGACCGGCGGGTCTTCCGGGATTGAGGATGGGCCCAGGCGAACTCCAGCACTTCACCCAGTCCGAGCCAGGCGAGACCATAGAGCGGGTGTACGGCGTGCAGCTGGAAGTCGAGGTGCGCGGGATAATACTCAATCAGATAGGCAGCCAGGCAGGTGGCGGATCCGCTGAGGCTCCAGAGCCGCCACGGTGGCGTGACTGCGGCGGTGGGGTCAGGTGCATTGCCTCGGCGAGCGAGCCAAGCGGCCAGCAGACCACCTAACGCCAGGCCGATGAGCAGGAGCGCCGCGTGCGACGGGCTGATCCACAGCCCAAGTCCACTCGTGACCCCCGCCAGACAAGACAGCGACCGGGAGCTTGTCCCACGATGGAAAGCGGCGAGCAGCGGCAGGATGGCGCCCACCGCCACCAGATTGGTCAGGTTGCGGTCATCCGGGGCCCCGGGCAGGAATCCGCCCGCCACCGGGTAGACCGTCACCAGCCCCAAGGCCAGCAGGAGGCATGGCCACGCACCAAAATGGAATGCGACAAACAAGGTTGCCCCCATGAGCAGCACCAGGTGCAGTAGTGGATCCGCCCAAAGGGCCGCCCGCTCGGTGGCCTGCCCGAGCGAAAGTTTGGAGAGTGCGTGATCGCACCAGGCAAGCAGGCCTAGCCACCAGCGATAGGGGGACGCGGCATGGACCTCCCGGCCGAATGGCGCGTTCTCCGTGTCGATGTGCCGGATGCGCCACTCCTTGGTGGCAAGCATCTGCTGAGTTTCTGCGATCCACTGGTAACTGCGGTCATGGCCCTCGGGCACGAGCAACCAACGTTTTCCTCCGGCATAGCCCGTCGGAGTAGTATCGTCTACCAGCGCGGCCTCGTGGTCGGTGTGCGTGACGGTTTCTACTCGTTGCACCCGCTGGACGGTGCACCACAGCAGCAACCCGCCGGCTCCCAACATCGTGAGCAGCCAAGTGCGGAGGGGAAACAGGTGGGGTTTGTTCATGGGGCGAGCTTGACGACAGGGCCGTCCAACGGGTCCGCACGCAAACTCAGGAAGTTCGGTGGATCAAGCTTAGTTCAAACCGATGCTCGCCGTCGCGCGCACTTGACTCACCTCCGCAATCTCTGTCCAACGAGCGTCGTCCCGAGCCATGAAATCTCGCTTCGCGCAGCCGACGACCCTGAAACTTCTGGTGAGACTGACGCCGAGTTTTCGTTTGATCCTCACCATGGTCTTCCCGGTCCTGCTGCCCGCGGCGACGCCGGCGGCCGGCATCAGCGAACAGGCCTTGGTGGCGCGGTCGGGCCCGCGCGGGGCCACGATGTTCCGGGCCATGCCGGCTTCGGAAACTGGAATCGTGACTGAGAACAACTATTCGGATCCGACAATGTGGGCTGAGCGGCACCGGGAACTGGAGCTCGGCGCCCTGGGAACCGGCGTGGCCATCGGCGACTATGATGGCGATGGCCGGCCGGACATTTTCGTCGTGAGCAAGACCGAGGGTAGCCGGATGTTCCGTAATCTTGGCGGATGGAAATTCGCGGACGTGACGGTGACGGCCAGAGTGGCCGATGTTGGCGAAGCGGCGGGTATCTGGAAGCAGGGCGTCACCTTTGCGGATGTGAACAACGACGGCTGGCTTGATCTCTACGTGTGCCGCTTCGCCGCGCCCAATCTGCTCTATATGAACCAAGGCGACGGCACTTTCCGGGAAGAGGCGGCGAGCCGCGGCCTGGCCGTCATGGACGCATCGGTCATGGCCGCCTTCTGTGATTTTGATCGGGATGGCTGGCTCGACGTTTTGCTCCAGACCAACCTGCTCGACGAGATCAAGCACCCCCAGGGGCAGAGAAATTACCTTTTCAAGAACAAGGGTGACGGCATCTTCGTCGACGTGTCCGAGCCAGCCGGGATCTCCGGCGAGGCGCAGGGACACTCGGTCGCGTGGTGGGATTACAACCACGATGGTTGGCCCGACCTTTACGTGGCCAATGATTTCGCGCCGGAGGACAAACTCTACCGCAACAATCGGGATGGCACTTTCTCGAATGTCATCGACCAGGCGGTCCCGCATACGCCGGCCTCATCCATGGGATCGGATCAGGGCGACATCAACAACGACGGTCTGATCGATTTGCTGGTGGCGGACATGGCCGCCACCACGCACGAGAAGGATCATCGCGGCATGGCCGCCACGCGCGGAATGGCGGTCGACCCCGTCCATCCTTCCTTGGCGCCGCAATACCCGCGGAATGCACTGTATCTTGCCACCGGCACCGACCGATGCCTCGAAGCCGCTTATCTTACCGGACTGGAGGCGACCGATTGGACCTGGTCGGTCCGCTTTGAAGACCTCGATAATGACGGGCGACTGGACCTGCACGTCACCAATGGCATGATCAATGAGTCGCACAACTCAGACCTACTGGGGCGGTTGATGCTGGCCCAGAATCCGGCCGAGAAAGTGCGCATAACCAAGGCCAGTCCACGGCTCGTCGAGGAGAACCTGGCCTTTCGCAATCTCGGCGACCTGCGGTTCGAAAGCGTGGGATCGGTCTGGGGCCTCAATGAGCGCGGGGTGAGTTTTGGGGCTGCTTTTGGAGATCTTGATGGCGATGGCGACCTCGACCTGGTTTATGCCAACTATCAAAAAGGCGTGACCGTCCTGCGCAACGACGCGGAGACCGGTCACCGGGTAGTATTCGCCTTGCGGGGCACGCGATCAAATCGTTTCGGGGTGGGGGCCCGGGTGCGGATTGAAACCGAGGCCGGCGGCCAGGTCCGCCAACTCGTGCTCGCTCGCGGTGTGTTGTCGAACTCAGAGCCGGTGCTTCACTTCGGTTTGGGCGAGGAGGAACGGATCAATCGGGTCACGGTGGAATGGCCCAGCGGCCAGACGCAGGAACTCACCGACCTGGCCGCCGACCGCAAATACACCCTCACCGAGCCCGCCGGCCCCGGCGAAACTCTGTTGGTGCAGAAGCCTGCGTCACGCGGACAATTCACCGATATGAGCCAGGCGGCAGGTTTGTCGGTGCTTTCGCGGGAATTTATGTTCGACGAACTGGTCCAGCAGCCGCTGCTCCCGTCGAGGCAGAATCAGCGTGGACCCGGTCTGGCCGTGGGGGATACCCGGGTCACCGGGCGGGCGGATATCGTGGTGGGGGGCACAGCCCGCGA
This sequence comes from Lacunisphaera limnophila, assembly GCF_001746835.1. Classification (NCBI taxonomy): domain Bacteria; kingdom Pseudomonadati; phylum Verrucomicrobiota; class Opitutia; order Opitutales; family Opitutaceae; genus Lacunisphaera; species Lacunisphaera limnophila. The sequence goes on from NZ_CP016094.1 coordinate 1,637,969, forward strand.
TCCGGCCAAGTTGCTCCATGCTGGGAGCGATGGACGGTTCACGACGAGCGAGATCCCGTTCCTGGCGACAGTGGGCCCGCTTAGCGACGGGCCGCTCCTGCTGTTTGAGGCCAATGGCGACGGGCATCCGGATTTGCTGGTGACGAAGGGCGGCAGCGCCCGGCCCGCAGGATCAGCAGAGTTTCAACCGCGTTTGCTCTACAACGATGGCACAGGCGTATTCCAACCGGCCCCCCCGGACCGCCTGCCCCCGTTGCCGTTCAGTGTGGGCGCGTTGGCGGCCGCGGATTTCAACCGGGATGGTCAGTTGGACTTGATCATCGGGGCACGCGTTTTGCCCGGACTCTACCCGTTAACGCCCCGTAGTGCGTTACTGGTGAATCGGGGCGGGCGCTTTGAGGATATAACGGAGATCATCGCGCCCGGTTTGCGTGAGGCCGGGATGGTGACTGCCGCGTTGTGGAGCGATGTTGATCGCGATGGCTGGCCGGACCTGCTGTTAACGATTGAGTGGGGACAGGTGTTATACTTTCACAACCGCGGTGGACAGGCGTTCGAAAACTGGACGGACCGGGCCGGGTTTGCCACCGGCGGCACGGGTTGGTGGAATTCGATTGCCGCCGCGGATTTCAACAGAGACGGGCGGAGCGATTTCGTGGTCGGAAATGTTGGTCTCAACACTCAATACCGGGCCGATGCCACCCATCCGGCCCTGCTGTTTGCGGGTGATTTCAAAGGGGACGGCACGATGCAACTGGTCGAAGGATATTTTGAAAAGAACCGGATGTTGCCGAGGCGTTCCCGCAAGGCGCTGGGGGCGTCGATCCCGGCCATTCTGAAGCGGTTAAATCGCAACGATTATTTTGCCCGCGCAACGCTGCCGGAGATCCTAGGGGATAAGGATCTTGCCGCGGCGCAGCGCTTTGCCGCCACCGAGCTCCGCAGCGGGGTGTTCCTGAGCCAGCCCGATGAGACCTATCGCTTTACCCCCCTGCCCCGTCTGGCCCAGATCGCCCCCATCAATGGCTTGTCCGCGGGTGATTTCGATGGCGATGGCTGCGCGGACATCTATGCGGTGCAGAATTCCTTTGCCCCGGTGCCGGCCGTCGGGCGCATGGATGGTGGCTTGAGCCTGCTGCTCCGTGGAGACGGTGCCGGGCAATTTGCCGCCGTGCCACCCGGCGAAAGCCATTTGCTCGTGGCGGGTGACGCCAAGGCGCTGGCGGTCCTCGATTTTGATCAGGACGGCTGGCCGGACTTTCTGATCACGCGCAATAACGGCACGACTTTGGCCTATCGGAACAACGGCCTGCCTGGAAGAAATTCGCTGTGCATTTCCCTCCGTGGCTCCAAAGGAAACCCTGCGGCAGTCGGGGCGCGGATTTCACTGCGGCTGTCCAATGGCCGCTGGCAATCCGCCGAAATCTATGCCGGATCCGGTTATTACAGCCAGTCAGCATCCTCGGTTTTCTTTGGCTGGCCCGAGGGAATTGTCCCTCAGGAAATTTCGGTCGTGTGGCCCACCGGCGATGTCACGAATTTGCCCGTGCCGAAGAATCCGGAAACCACTTGGCGCATTGACGCTCCTTGATTCTGAGGGTGGGCAGGAATGCGCGGTGATCGCTTTCTGGGTCTAGCAGGCAGCGATGGGTGAAACAGAGACAGCCCTGCGTGCAACAGGGTGGTTGAGTGCAACCATTGGACGAAAAGATATACAATTAAAGCAAAGGGTCCGTTGCCGGCATTGCCCCAGGGTGTCACCAACTCGCCCCAGAAATCGATCAGTTCACCCCATTACCCCCCCGGTTGACTGTTCAGGCTCGATCCGTCGAGCCTGGATCGGAAACCCCAAGAAATAACCCTACCGGTTCTGCTTACTCGCAGGATCTCCACCGCAAAACCATGAATCCTAACACCATGTCTCGTCGTTCTGTTCGCTGGTTGGGCCGAAGTCTGATGCTCAGCGTTGGCCTGATTTCGTTGCAGGCCCAGCAAGTCAATCAGAGCAATCCTGCCGAACAGTCGGGTCCCACGCCGGCCAAACCGGTGGTCCTGGAATCCGCCAAACCCGATGAGGAAGTGCTGGTGCTCTCCCCGTTCGTTGTCGATGCCAGTCAGGATAAGGGCTATCGGGCGACCAGCACCTTGGCCGGCAGCCGCATCAACACGCAAATGAAGGATGTCGCCGCCCCGGTCACCGTGTTGACCAAAGAGTTTCTTGATGACTTGGGGGCGGTTGGAATCAACGATGTAATGAGCTATCTGGCGAACGGTGAAGGCACCGGTTCCTACACCCAGACCAATGCCGTGTTGGGAGCACCCTCAGACGAGATCGTGCAGAATCCCACGACTGCGCAACGCGTCCGCGGCCTCCAATCCGCGGACATCACCCGCGACTATTACTACAGCCTTTCCAACGGTGTCGGGTTTGATTCCTACAATCTGGATCAGGTCACATTGAGCCGCGGACCGAATTCAATCCTCGCGGGCCTGGGTTCACCGGCCGGTATCATCAACTATTCGCCGCAACAGGCGGGCCTAGGTCGGAACTCCACGGAAGTGAGCTATCGCTTCGGCAGCTGGGGTGACCAGCGCGCCACCTTGAACAGCAATCTGGTCTTGGCCGATGATAAACTGGCTGTGCGCGTTGCTGGTGCTTGGAGTGAAAAAGGCTACAAGCAGCAACCGGCGTTCAATAAAGACCAGCGGCTCTATTTCGCCGCCACTTTCAAGCCCTGGCAGAAGACCAGTGTGCGGGCTTCCTACGAACAGGTTGCCATCGACCGCAATCTGCCAAACACACTCACTCCGGAGGATGGGGTCACGCAATGGGTGAGCGAAGGTAAGCCGACGGCCTCTCCTCCGGCGACGCCCGCGTACAGTTTTCCCGCTTTTGATGGCGCTGGGCAGACGCTGATCTACAATACGGCGGGCGTGCTGGTCGGGGCCCAACCGATGAACGCCCCGAACAGCCGGACCTATGCCCAGAAAAATCTCACGGGGGTCAAAATTTGGACCCCGCTGCGCCTGAACCACAACCGCTACCTCGACTTGGAGAACCTCAACACCAACGCCCAGTTTGCGGACATCACCTACAAGACCTACACGTTCTCCATCGACCAGGAAATCCTCCCCAATCTGAATGCGAATGTAGGATACACGCGGGAAGATATTGAGCAGGAGCGTATCGTGCTCTACCGCCCGCAGTACACGATTCTCAATATCGACGTCAATACGACGACCCCGTGGGGTGCTCCGAATCCGTTCTTCGGCCAGCTCTACATGGATCAGCGCGGCTTGGACAACAAGAACACCTCGGACAACAAAAACGAAGTCATGCGCGGCACGCTGACCTATGACCTGGATCTCAACAAGCACAGCAAGTGGCTTGGGCGGTGGCGTCTGACGGGCTTTGCCGAGAGCCGGGAAACCAATTTCAATTCCTTTGGCTACACGACCAACGCCACGTTCAGTTCGGGTGCCGCGATGACCCAGCTCAATGCCAGGCACTACCTCGGTGGCTCCTTTGACAAGCCGGCGACTACGGTCCCCATCTATCATGGTCTGGTTTCGAGCGTGCCGCACGCCTACTTCGACTCGGCCACCAGCAGCTGGAAATCCGACACGCTGACCAGCAGCTATGTTCAGGGTGCCAACAACAAGCGCCTGGACAAACTGGATACTTCAGCCGTGGTGTTGCAAACTTGGCTGTGGGACGACCGCATCGTGGGTCTCTTTGGCTACCGCAAGGACAAGAATGGCTCGGCCACCCTGACCAGTCAGGGTACACCGGTCAGTGCTTCGGCTGCTTTCCCGGCCTTGACGGAACTCAGCGGCACGACCCGCTCCCTGGGTGTGGTCTACCATGCCACCAAGTGGCTGAGCTTCCACTACAACAAGTCGGATAATTTCGTGCCCAACGCCGGCTCGATCGACCTGTTGGGTAATCCCACGCCTTCGCCCACCGGCGAAGGTACCGATTACGGTGCTTCCTTCAACCTGTTCGACGACAAGCTGAACCTTAAACTCAACATTTATGAGCTGGAGTCCAAGGACGGCCCGGCTGGCAGTGACGCCTCCTTCGCGGGTTGGTGGTCGATGCCGTGGTTTGACACCGATGTCATGAAGGCCTTGGCCACCCAAGCCGGCAAACCGTACCAGCAGGGCATCCAGGCGGGATTGATCTATGGCGATCCCCGCCTAACCAATGGCTACACGGCCAACAGCATTTCCAAGGGCTTGGAATTGGAGGCAACCTACAACGTGACCAAGAACTGGCGCATCATGGGCAGCATCTCCAAGCAGGATGCCAAGCAATCCGGCGTGGCGGTTCCGCTGACCGAGTTCATCAACAAGCGCATTGAATACTATAAGGCTCAGGGGCTTTGGACCGGCGTCGTCGGGGCCGGCATCTGGGGTGCCGCCCAAACTGGCGAGCAACACTACAACCAGTGGGTGCTGCCGGGCGTCATCGCCTATCAAGCCAGCGACGGCAAGCCCTCGCAGCAGATCGCGGAATGGCACGCCAGTGGTCTCACCAACTACAGCTTCACTGAGGGCAAGCTGAAGGGCTGGGATATCGGCGGTGGCCTGCGCTACGTGGACAAGGCCGTCATCGGGAATCCCGCCTTCACGAACGCATCCGGCGCCGTTACAGGACTGGACACGGCCAATCCCTACACCGAGGACAGCTATGTGGGCGTTGATGCGTGGATCGGATATTCCACCAAGTGGCGGGAAAAATATGATGTGTCGTTCAACCTCTACGTCTACGACCTGCAGGAAAGCGGCGGCTTCCGCGCCATCGGAGCCAATTCTGATGGCACGAGGGCGGTATTCCGCATTATTCAGCCGCGTAGCTTCTACTTCACTACCAAGCTGAAATTCTGACGCCACGGGTGTGGACCAGAGGTCTGGCGAACAACCCTCTCGGTAAGACCGAGAGGGTTTGTTTTCTCCCAAAGCACCCACCAATCGATCACCCTTGTTCCTATGCCGAAACCGGCATGACGTCCTTCCCGATGGTACATCATCCTTTGAATTCCCGGCCCTTGCCCAAGCACATCGCCTATGGCGGGGACTATAATCCGGAACAGTGGGCCGAGGCGGTCTGGCAGGAGGATGTCCAGCTCATGCGCGAGGCCGGAGTGAATCTGGTGACCGTGGGCGTGTTCAGCTGGGCCAAGTTGCAACCGAGCGAGCGGCGGTTTGATTTCGGCTGGCTCGACCGGGTGTTGGACCTTCTGCATAGCAATGGGATCGGGGTTTGCCTTGCGACCGCCACAGCGTCGCCGCCGCCTTGGCTTTCGATCCAGTATCCAGAAATCCTGCCGATCCTGGCTGACGGCGTGCAACTGCAGGCGGGGGCCCGGCAGCATTACTCCCCCAGCAGCAGGATCTATCGCAAGTTTGCCCAAAGATTGGTGACACGGATGGCGCGCCGGTATCGCAAGCATCCTGCGCTGGTCACCTGGCACATCAACAATGAGTATGGCTGTCATGTGCCGGAGGGCTGCCATGGTCCGGATAGCACCCTGGCCTTCCGGGATTGGTTGCGGGCAAAATACTCCACGCTCGATGAGTTGAACGAGGCCTGGGGTACCGCCTTCTGGAGCCAGCAATACGGCCGGTGGGAAGAGGTGCTCACTCCCAGGCGAGCTCCTTATCACAGCAACCCCACCCAATGCCTGGATTTCAAGCGATTCACCAGCGACGCATTTCTTGCGCTGTATCGGATGGAATTGGGGATCCTGCGCAGAGCTACGCCGGACATTCCGGTTACGACCAACTTCATGGGCTTCTTCAAGCCGCTGGACTATCGGGCCTGGTCCCCGGAGCTCGATTACATCTCCTGGGACAGTTATCCGGATCCCGGCGACGAGGCTGCGGCGCGCCATGCAGCGGCGGCGGGGCATGACCTGATGCGGTCACTCAAACCGGATCGCCCGTTTTACCTGATGGAGCAGGCGACCTCCTATGTTAATTGGCGGCAGGTCAACCTGCCGAAGCGCCCGGGCCTGATGCGCCTGCACAGTCTGCAATCAGTCGCGCGGGGTGGCGATGGCGTCCTGTTTTTCCAGTGGCGGCAATCCAAGGCCGGCGCGGAAAAATTCCACAGCGGCATGGTGCCGCATGTGGCGATTGCCAAAAGCCGGGTCTTCGCCGAGGTGCGGTCACTCGGAGCCGAATTGAAGAAACTACAAGGCGTCACAGGATCGTTGGTCCGGAACCGCGTCGCGATCGCCTTTGACTGGCATGCGTGGTGGGCGGTGGAGCTGGAATCCAAACCCGGCCGGATTGACTATGCCGGTTGGACCAACCAGCTGCACCGGTGGTTCTACCAGCGGAACATTGGCGTGGATTTCGTCCACCCCGGCAGCGACCTGGGTTGCTATAATCTGGTGCTGGCGCCCGCGCTTTACCTGCTGTCGGCCAGTGACGCCGCCAATGTGGAAAAGCATGTGGCCGGCGGAGGCACTTTGCTCGCCACCTATTTCTCGGGCATCGTTAACGAGAGAGAGCAAGTCGTGACCGGCGGCTACCCGGCCCTGCTCAGCAAGACCCTTGGACTGTGGGTCGAGGAATGGGTCCCCTACCCGGAAGGACGGGGCAACCAGGTGCGGTTTGGGGGTCAGCGCTACCGGTGCGACCATTGGTGCGACCTCCTGCACCTTGAGGGAGCCAAGGCGCTTGCGACCTATGCCGGTGACTACTTCGCCGGGCGCGTGGCCGTCACACAGAACAAGTTTGGCCGCGGCCAGGCCTTTTATCTGGGGACACGGCTCGATGTATCGGGCTTGGACCGGTTGCTCACCCTCGTGGGACGGGCCGCGGGCGTGCAGGCGGTGTTGCCTGCTCCGCCGAACGTGGAGATCACCCTGCGCGAAGGTGCGGCGGCGCGATATTTGTTTCTGCTCAATCATGGCGACAAATCTGCCCGGATATCCCTGCAGGGTTTGCACGGACGGGAACTGCTGGAGAACCGTAAAGTGGCGGAATCACTGGTCGTGCCGCCGCTGGATGTCCGCGTGATTCAGCTGCCTAAAAAATGAATAGTCATCGGTCGCCTGTCTTCGGAAGGCGCGTTGGCGCGCTCCTTTTTACGGCGATTCTCGGCGCCTCCCAGTGTGCCCAGATTGCGACCGGCCACCCCGTGCATCGTCCCGGCCTGCCTCGCCTCGGTGCGGATCAGGTCGGGACGCCGGTAGTCCTGCCACAAGCGGTGCAGTTCGACTTCACTTCGCGGCTGACTGGGCAGGATTACCGGCTGTACGTGTCCGTTCCGCCCCGGTTGCAGCCGGGCAAGCGTTACCCGGTGCTCTACGTGCTCGATGGTTATTGGTATTTTCACGCCGCGGCCCGCAGTGTGCCGGCAGACCCGGGGGATCACCTGCAGCCGGCGATTGTCGTGGGCCTCGGCTATCCGACAGACAAGATGGACGAGCTGCTCCGCCGCCGGACTTTTGACTTGGTGCCGCCTCCTCCCCCGGGCGGTGCCATGGCTGGAGTGGAACCGGGCACGGGCGGACTGGATGATTTCATCCGCATGCTGCTCGAGGAGGTCAGGCCATTCGTGCAGGATCGCTATCCGGTTGATTCAGGCCGGCAGGCCATCTTTGGGATGTCCAATGGCGGTCTTGCGGTCTTGCGGATGCTTTTCCGTCACCCGCAGGCCTTTCAAACCTATATTGCGGCCAGCCCCGCCATCTTTCACCACAATCGGGTCATCCTGGCGGACGAGGCGAATTTCGGGGCGAAGCTACAGGCCCTGGAGACCACTTTGCGCGTGCTTATCACCACGGCCGTCGATGAGCAGTACCGGGGAACGGATCCAGTGCTGCTCGCGAATGACTGGCGCTTCGTGGACAATGCCGCCGAGCTCGCCGACCGGCTCGCCGGGCTGAATGTCGCCAAACTCAAGGTGACCTACACGAGTTTTTCGGATGAAAACCACAAATCGGTCGCGCTATCGGCATTAAGTCGGGGCCTCAGATTCGCGCTTCAGACTTCTCAGGTGAAGAGCGATGGCCCGTAAAGGCCACGGGCCGGACTAAATACAGCCACCCTGAATAGATGTGGATGGGTGGTCTGCAGCTGTCTATCCTTGGCGGAGCAAGAGTGGTGTCCGACCAAGGACAAATATCTTAACAAGTATGGCTGAGAAGTCGGCGGAACGGCTGGCGTGCCAATTTTTTCCGCTCCCGGGAAATCGAAACGCAACCAAATCTCCACGCTGGTGGCCGCGATAGGCCGTTAGTAGCCTGTATTTGGACAATAAGTTTGGCTGCGAAAAACCGTAATGATTGGCCAATGCGACATCCTTGATCGGGGTTTCACCCATCCGTAGAACCCTTAAGATTGGCCATCATTAACACGCGCGCCAATATGATTGGCCATGGTATTCTTCTTCTCGAGGGAAAGCTCAGAAACCGAATTGAATATAGGGAACTGCTTAGGCGGTTAAAGGTGTGAGTTATTCTGGGAACCGCCCGGTGCCCGTGGAATCGCGATTTATGCCTACTCAGAAAGCGCCGTTACCGAGATAAAGCTGATATCAATCAGTTCGTTTACCTGGCTGAGATAGAATTAATCCCTGATTTCCCCACGGAAGCGTACATGTGTAGTCGGATCGCCAAGTCATGCTACTGGTGCCTTCTGGCAAATAAAGGTTGTGGCTCGGCACATCATAGTTGTGCCTCAGGGATCCCCACGCCCCTCCCACGATGCCTACCCTGCATTGGATCGATTATACGATCATTGGTTCATACCTGGCCCTCTCCTTGGGCATCGGCATAGCCATGACCCGGCGGGCCGGGCGCAGCACTGAGAACTACTTTCTCGGCGGCCGCTCGATGCCCTGGTGGGTCAACGGCATCTCGCTAGCCGCCACGAGCTTTGCCTCGGACACGCCCTTGGTGGTTACCGAAATGGTGCGCGGCCGCGGCTTGCAACGGCTGTGGTGGCTGTTTGCCGGGGTGCTGGCCCTGACTGTGGCGGTTTACCTTTTTTCCCGGCTTTGGCGCCGGTTGGAAGCGATGACCGATGCGGAGTTTTGCGAGTTGCGCTACGACGGCCGGCCCGCGGCGGTTCTCCGCGGAGTTCGCGCCTTCATGAGCGGCGTGGTGGGCAATCTCATCACCATGGCCTGGGTAACCCTCGGCATGGCCAGCATCATCACGGTCATGATGCCCGTGGACAAATGGACCGCCGTCGGTCTCGCGATGGGCGTAACCCTGATTTACACGATGTTCGGCGGCTTTTTCAGCGCCGTGCTGACCGATGTGTTCCAATTCGTGATCGCCGTCGGCGCCATGCTGCTGCTGGCCGTGATGGCCGTGTGGCAGTTTGGCGGCATGGCGGCCGTGCTGGACGCCGTCCGCGCCTCGCCCGCACATGGCGAGCGAACCTTGGCCCTCTTTCCGGACTTCACCCATGGCAATCTCGATCTCGCCTGTTTCCTGATCCTGATCGGACTGTGGTGGACCGACTCCGGGGCCTATGTCACGCAACGCATGAGCGCCTGCCGCAACGAGCGGGACGCCGCGAAGGCCATGATGTTTTTCGCCCTCTGGCAGGCGATCCGCCCGTGGATGTGGGCCGTCGTGGCGCTGGTCTCGATTGCGCTGTTCCCGGTCCTGACCCCGCCGCTCAATGACACCTCGGCCTATCCGCTGGTCATGAACCATTATCTCGGGATCGGCCTGCGCGGCCTGCTGATCACCGCATTTCTCGGGGCCTTCATGTCCACCATCACCACCCAGCTCAACTGGGGGGCCTCCTACCTGATGCAGGATGGTTATTGCCGGTTTTTCCGCCCGCAGGCCCCGGAGCGCGAGCGCGTTTTGGTTTCCCGGGTGATGACCGTGGTGCTTGCCATCGCGGGCATCGGGCTCACTCCGCTGCTCACCTCCGTGACCGAGGCGTGGGAATTTCTCGCGCTGCTCATGGCGGGCGGTGGCATCATCGGCGTCTTCCGCTGGTTTTGGTGGCGGATGAACGCCTGGACCGAACTCACGGCCATGGGCTCCGGGCTGGCCTGCGCCCTGTTCAATATTGGGCTCCAGCTCATGGCCCCCCGCCTGCCCGTGTTCGGCCTCGCGTGGGCAGACTGGCGATTCGAACTGAAGCTCTTGTTGTTCACCGTGGTCGCTCTCACGGCCAGCGCGGCCGCCACCTACGCGACCCGCCCGGTCGCCATGGAAAAGCTTCGTACCTTCAACCGGAAGGTCCGGCCCGGCGGCTGGTGGGCCCCGGTGGAAAAAGGCGAGAATCTGAGCCAGTTGCCCCCGCCCGTCCTAACCCGGCGGACGGCGCTCGATGTTGTCGGCGGCATGGCCCTGTGCCTCGGCACCACGGTCGGCATCGGCTTTGCGGTGCTCCTGCGCCCCGGTCTGTCCGCCCTGGCGTTCACCGTCGCCTTGGGGGGAGCTGTGGCGGTTTATCGCTGGTTCCAACGCGACAAACTCTTCACGGATGCCCGGACCCCTTGACCGCGCCCCTTCCTTTTCGCAACGCCGACCTGCCGCTGGCCGAGCGGATCGAGGACCTGCTCGCCCGGCTCTCGCTGGCGGAGAAAATCGGGCAGTTGATGCACGACAATCCCGCGGTGCCGCGCCTGGGCTTGCCCGCCTATAACTGGTGGAACGAGGGCTGCCACGGCGTTGGGCGCAACGGCCGCGCCACCGTCTTCCCCCAGGCCATTGCCCTCGGGGCCACGTTTGATCGCGAGTTGGTCCGCCGCATCGCTGACACCATCGCCACGGAAGCGAGGGCCAAGCACCACGCGGCCGCTCGGGCGCAGGACGGCGCGACCCAACAGTATCAGGGCCTGACCTTCTGGGCGCCGAACATCAACCTCTACCGCGACCCGCGTTGGGGCCGCGGCCAGGAAACGTTTGGCGAGGACCCGGTGCTCACCGGCGAACTCGGCGCGGCTTTCGTCCAAGGCCTCCAAGGCGACCACCCCCATTACTTGAAAACTGCGGCCTGCGCCAAGCATTTGGCCGTCCACAGCGGCCCGGAATCCCAGCGCCACGGTTTCAACGCCCGGGTCAGCGACCGTGATCTGCGAGAGTCCTACCTGCCCCATTTCGAGCGACTGGTCCGGGCGGGGGTCGAGGCCGTGATGGGCGCCTATAATCGGACCAACGGCGAGCCCTGCTGCGCCAGCGCGAACCTGCAACGCATCCTGCGCGAGGAGTGGGGCTTTACCGGCCACTTTGTCTCCGACTGTGGCGCCGTGGATGACTTCCATCGCGGCCACCAAGTCACCCCCGGGCCGGTGGAGTCCGCCGCGCTCGCCCTGCACCATGGGTGCGATCTCAATTGCGGCTGCACCTACCATGACCTCGCCGAGGCGCTGCGTCGTCAGCTCGTGACCGAAGCCGAGATCGACCGCTCGCTCCGGCGCTTGCTGCGCACGAAATTTCGCCTGGGTTTGTTTGATCCGCCGGAGCGCGTTCCCGGCGCGACCACGCCCCTCGCGGTGGTGAATTCCGCGGCTCATCGCACCGTCGCCCGTCGGGCGGCGGTGAACTCCATCGTCCTGCTCAAGAACAACGGCCTGCTTCCCCTCGCTTCCTCGGTCCGCAACCTGATGGTGGTCGGTCCGGGCGCGGCCAGCGTGGATGCCCTGCTCGGCAATTATTTCGGCCTCAACCCCCAACTCGTCACCTTGGTCGAGGGTCTCACCGCACGGGCTCCCGAAGGCTGCCGGGTCGGCTACAGCCCGGGCTGCCTGCCCGACGATGCCAGCACCCCGCCGTCACCCGCAGCCATCTATGAGTGTTCCTGCGCGGATGTAACCATCGCCGTGCTCGGCACCTTGCCGGTCTACGAAGGCGAAGAAGGCGATGCTTTTGCCTCACGCGCCGCCGGTGATCGCCCGGCGATCGAGCTCAGCGAGAGCCAGCGGCTCTTCCTCGCGAAATTGCGGGCCAACCAGAAGCCCGTCGTGCTCATCCTCACGGGCGGCGGCGCCATCGCCTGTCCCGAGGCCCACGAGTGGTGCGACGCGATCCTGCACGTCTGGTATCCCGGCTGTGAAGGCGGGCATGCCGTGGCGGAGGTGCTGTTCGGGGATGCCGAGCCCGGCGGGCGCCTGCCCGTGACTGTGCCGCGCGCCACGGTGGATTTACCGCCGTTCGAAGATTACGCGATGGCCGGCCGCACCTACCGTTTCGCCACCAAGCCACCGCTCTACCCCTTCGGCTATGGCTTGGGTTACACGACCTGGGCACTGGCCGACCTCCTATGCCAGCCCGCGGCGGTCGGATCCGCTGAGCCGATTGAAGCCAGTGTGCTCATCCGCAACACCGGCACCCGCCTCGGCCGCACCGTGATCCAGTTTTATGTATCGCCTCCACCCGGCGGCGGCGGACCCGACGTGAAGCTGGTTGATTTCGCCACGCTGGAACTGGCGCCGGGCACCGTCACGCGCGTGGCCGGCCGACTGCCCGCAGCCACCTGGAGCGTGCATGGCGAAGACGGAAGGCCGCGGCATACCCCGGGTGATTGGCAAATCATCGCCGCTTTCGCCGCACCCGTGGACCGTGCCCGGGAATTGGGCGTGCCCGCCCCGCTGCGTAAACATGTAGATGTGACCTGACCGCCTGCAGGCTGCCCGACTGACGACTTGCCCCTTCACTGTTCCTCGGCGAGCGGGTCAATTAGCGGCGATCAATATCTGGCTTCTTACCGGCCCGGCCGATTCCAGATCTTCAGGTTCCGGAAACGCATCTTGGTTCCATACATGAGGCGCAGGGCCACCCGCCCCCGGTCGAGCACCGGGCCGCTGTGGGTGTCCGGATCGTCCATCATATCGAACACCCAAACCCCGTCGATCGCGCCGCGCAGACGATTGCCTTCCTGCACGAAAAGCAGGCGATGCCATTCGTTGAGCGCCAGCGGCGCCTGGGAGGACATCGCCAGCGGCCTCATCCACGGGTTTTTCACCAGGACCTGCGTGGCCAGATCGCCGCGCACATCCACGGCGTGGCGGAAATATTCCCAGTGATAGTTGCGCACGCGGTCGGCAATGATGGTGTCCATCGAGCCGCTGGTGCGCGGGAGATGATCGGCCAGAAAATCCTCGCGCTGCATGCCGCTGGCTTGAACGACGAGCAGGGCCAGCCCCGTCGTCTGCTCCGGCCGGAACTCGAATTCCACCGCGAGGTCGCCCTCGAAAACGTCGGGACTCCAGAAATACACCCGCGACTCGGTGTTGACCGCATCCGGCGTCTGCAGCAGCAGTCCTTCCGGTGTGATTTTGCGTTCCTTCAGCACGAACGGCTCCTGCATGCAGCCCTGCTGGTGCCAGCCGGTGAAGTCGCCGCTGCCTGTCAGGGCGCGATCGTAGGCGAAGTTCCATCCGGGGCCAGGCTGCCAATCCGCCGGCTGCGCGGGTTGCACGGTGAACAGGCGCCGGAGTTCGTCATTTACCGCGACACTTTTTGTCGTGGGGTCGGCGTCATACCGCCGGGCAATTTCAGCGGCGGAAATCTCCTCGGCCTCCGCCTCGAATCCGGCGAAGGCCATCGCGGTGTTGCCCAGATAGAGGGTGTCACCCGCGGGATCGCAGTGGAACGGATAACTTGTCGTGGCGCAGAGAATGCCATTCACATAAACGCGAAACCGGCTGGCGGGCTTGTCCCAGGTAAACACCAGCTGATACCACGTGCCCCGGCGCAGCGGCAGATGCTCGACCGGCACATACGGCGTCACGCCGAAGTCAGCGGCCGTGTTGCCCGCCGCGCCCTGCTTGAACTTGGCGATCATCTGCGGGTGCCACTGACTCTGCCAATACCAGGCAAAGACTGACTTGGCCGGATCGTTGCCGGGCAGGCCATCCGACAACAGGGCATAGCGCTGCCAGTGCGGATCCTTGCGCGCGACATGCTCCAAGGGCGGCGAGACGGTCAAGGTCTCCAGGGGCGATACCCATAAGGTAAACGACCCGCGCTCGCCCTGCTGCACCGCACACGGAATCTGCAGTGAAGTGGACAGGCTCAGCGGCTGATACCCGCGCCGGCCGGCGATATCCACAAACCGATAGGGCCCGGCCACCACCGCCGGGCGATTCGCGGGGGTGGACAAGAAGTCGCCGGCCAGCGGCACCGCTATCCGCTCCGCGCCCGGAGCGACCGCGGTCAGGAGAAGAGCGGCGGCAACCATCAATCGCGAATCGCGGATGAGCATGGGATCAGGACCGGGGTTCGGATGCGACGGACAAGACCGCGTTAAAGGCCGGCTTGGGCTGCAGGTTGCGATCAAAGAGCAGCGGATGATTGGTCCGGCCCTTGACCGGCCAGTTGTTCAGCCAGGATTTGCCGTCGTGCAGATTCCAAAACGTCACCCGGTCCACGAGGTCATGATGCTTGCGCAGCAGGGCGAACAGCCGCGCATATTGTTCGGCCTGCCGCTGAAGCAACTCCGGCGGGGCCACCGACCAGCCGAGATTGGTCGTGGTCGGTTCCTCTTTTTGGGCGGTGTCGGCACCCCACACACTGCGCTCCACCAGGTCGAGATCCAACTCGGTGATCATGACCTTGACCCCGAGCGCACGGAACGCGGTGAGCGACCGGTCAATGTCGTCGTAGGGAATGCGATCGAGCTGCAGATGCAGCTGCATCCCGATGCCGTCCACCCGGAGGCCGCGGGCCTGGAGGTCCCTGATCAGGCGGAGGGTTTTCTCGCGCTTGTGGGGATACTCGTTGCCGTAGTCGTTGAAATAGAGCTCGGCGTCGGGATCGGCCTCATGGGCAAACTCAAAGGCTTTCGCGATGTAGTCGTCGCCCACCAGCTGCTGCCACTTGTTGGGGCGAAGATATTCCTCCGGCTTGTCCGAAAGGCCCTCGTTGACCACGTCCCAGCCCTTGATCCGGCCCTTGAAATGTCCGACGACTGCGTGGATGTGCGCGCGCAGGCGCTTGAGCAGCAACTCGCGTGCGGCCGGCTTGTCGCCGTCGAGAAAGAACCAGTCGGGAGTGCTCTGGTGCCACGCCAAAGTATGGCCGATGACCGGCAGATTGTGCTGCTGGGCGAACGCGACCAGCGCGTCCCCCTCATCAAACGTGAACACCCCTTCCTGCGGCTGGACCCGGGCAGGCTTGAGGTTGTTTTCCGAGGTGATGACGCTGAACTCCCGGTGAATGAGGGCCCGTTCCGCCTCGTTGAAACTGCTCATGCTGCCCAGCGCGACCCCGACGGCAAAATCCGCCCGGAACGCGTCCTTAAGGGTGACCGGTTCGGCGGCGAAACCCGGTAGGGCCAGGGCCAGGACGAGGAGACAGGTCGGGAATGATCGATGATCAGGATTCATGTTGGTTGAGGTTAGGCTGCGGGCACGCAGAGGTTGTCGGTTCAGCGAGCAAGTTTCAGAGGGCGGCGGCTTCGCGCCAGGCTTGGGCCATGAGCTGGTGGCCCAAGGGCGAGGGATGCACACCATCGGCGGCCAGCTCGGCCGC
This sequence comes from Lacunisphaera limnophila, assembly GCF_001746835.1. Classification (NCBI taxonomy): domain Bacteria; kingdom Pseudomonadati; phylum Verrucomicrobiota; class Opitutia; order Opitutales; family Opitutaceae; genus Lacunisphaera; species Lacunisphaera limnophila. Next base: position 1,653,433 of record NZ_CP016094.1, read on the forward strand.
GGAATAGCGCTGCCGGGCCACCTCAAACATTGCCTGGTAAGGCACAAAGGCGGCGCCAAATTCCTGCGCCAGTTGCCGCACCACTCCGGCCCGCTCGTGCAGCTCAGCTAGCCAGGCGTCCTTGAATTCACCGCCGGGCAGCGCGAACGGTTCCCCGAGCACCAACCGAACTCCGGGGCGGACGTGGCGGGTCTCCACTAGAATCCGGCGGTAATGTTCGGCATACCGGACCACCGGGATGCCGTTGCCATTCAGATGCTGATGCCAGGTATCGTTCACCCCGACCAAAATGCTGACCAGGTCCGGCTGGAGCGCCAGGGCGTCCGGGGCCCAGCGCGCCTGCAGGTCGCTGCTGCGGTCGCCGCTGATGCCCCGATTGAGAAACCGCCAGCCGGCGCCGGGATTTTCCGCCAGCAGATCCCCGGCCAGGCGCCCGACATAGCCGGCCCCGAGGGCCGCCGGATCGTTGGGGCCGGGACGCGTGCGGTCGCGCAGGCAGTCGGTGATGGAATCGCCTTGGAACAGCAGCACGGCGCCGCGGGGCATTGGACTGGGTCGTTTCGGAGCCGAGACAACGGTCATGGCGGGAGAGAAGGCTTATTTTGGGGCTGCCAGAGGGACTGGAAATAGCGGCCGGATTCACTGAGGGAGCCATCGGGCCGGATCAGCCAGAAGCCGCGCAGGTGCTGCGGGTCGGTGATGGGCGGCGCCGGGTGCGGGGCGGTGCGCGGGTCAGGTTCGTTGCAGTAGAGCTGCCACTGCGAAATATAGAGCACCCGCGCCGCCAGCGCCGCGCCGAGCAATTCGTCCCAGCGCTCGGTGATTCTCTCCGGGTGAACGTTCTCCGGGATGCCGATTTCCCCGAGATAGACCGCCCCGGGGCCGAAAAGCGCACCCGTGCGCGCAAAGCGCCGGATGGTCTCGATCGCGCGGACCAGCGTGGGGCCATCCTGCATGGCATCGTAGCAGCTGTAGGAAACCAGGTCGACCTCGACGAGCGGCAGGACGTGCTCCGTCAAGGTCGGAATGCCTTTCCAGGCGTCAGCGACCCGGTTGACCTCGACCGCATGCACCACCCGCAGCACAGAGCCGGCCGGGGCCGCGGCGCGCGCCCGGTTCACGCCCTCTTGGCGGGCGGCGAGCCGGCGCGCGTAACGCGTGCAGCGGACCTGCCAATCGGGCGGTGGTGTGTCCCAGAGCACGCCGGTCCCACGCAGCTGCCAGTCTCCTTCCCAGTTCTGCAGGATGATCGTCAGGGGCCGGTCGCCGTGCGTCGCATAGAGATAGTGGACCAGTTCCTCCCACTCGGCGGTGATGTGCGCATAGAACTCCGGAGGTTGCTCCGCATTCCAGCCGCGTTCGCCGGGGCTGTGGGCGTTCAGCATCAAGGTCGTGAACGGCAGCCGGAACACGGTTTGCCAATAGGGACTGGCCGCGAGGTCCCGCAGCGTCTTCATCGCCGGCCAGTCGCTGTTCCAGGCATTGTCACGCGCGGCGCGCCCGGGCTCGAACCAGAACTTCCCCACCCGCGTCCCCAGTTCGAGCATCTTCTCCGCCCCTTCGATCAGGTTGGGTTTTGTGGTCAGGAAATACTGCCCGTGCACCAAGGTCGTGCCGATCATATCGCGATACTGCTCGCGCCGCTCGGGGTGGCGCGAAGGGCTGGCGCTGGTATCCCGCCCGGCTTCCGGCTGTTCCGCCGCGGCCAGGCGGGCGGCCAGGGCCAGGGCCGGCAAGGTGCGCAGGAATTCCCGGCGGGATTGGGGCGAAAAAGCAGGGGACGTCATGCTAACTCCGTCCCAAGGTTGCCGGGCTTTGTGCCCGTGATGCGGACAAACGGTGTGGCGCCCGGGTTGCGGCGGAAGCCCGCGGGCCCGTGAGGCAAAGCAGCGCGGCTGGGTTGAGCGGGTTCATGGTGTGATGGATTCGGTGGCAGCGAGCCCCGCGCGGAGTTCTGCCAGCATTTTGGTCGTCTCGATGGAGGGGTCGTAGCCCGGACGCCCCATGGCCAGCGTCTCGATCGGCACATAACCGCGGTAGCCGGACCGGCGGATGATGCCGACGAGTTTGGTCATGTCGGTCTTGGGTGTATGGGTCGCGCTGCCGGTCGTCTCCTTGATCTGCCAGTTGACCGCGTAGGGGGCAACCAGGGCGATATCGGCATAGGGATCAGCGGTCAGATATTTGCCGGTGTCGACGAGCGCGGCGCAGGCTTCGTGGTCCACGCGCTGCAGCAGGCTGAGGTGCTGCGCGCCGGTGTTGATGAAATCCCCGTGATTCTGCACGGCGATGATTACGCCATATTTTTTGGCGTGCTCGGCGCATTCGCGCAACGCATCGGCCAGCCAGTTTTCGACCGTCTCCCGCGGGGCGTTCTGAGCCGCCTGTTGCCAGTTTTTGAAGGGCGACTGGGAATCGGCGAAGGCGCGTACTGTGGGGGCGCCCAGTTTCGCGGCAACTTCGATCCAGGTCTTGAGGCGGGCCACCCCCTCGGCGCGGATGGCCGGATCGGCGGCGACGAAATCATTGCGCACGCCGGTGCCACTGATCCCCAGGCCCAGATTGAAGGCATGCCGTTTGAGCCGATATAGGTAGCTGTCCTCCGGCGCCAGGGGATAGCCCGGAAAGAAATAGCCGGTGAGGTCTACGGCATCGAAGCCGGTTTTGGCACAGAAATCACAGACGCCGAAAAGATCGATGCCCTGGGTCGGGTCCTTTGCGTTGGCGTTCAGCAGTTCGAGGAACGAAAAGGCATTGAGCGAGGTGCGCAGGTGCGAGCCGCCGACCCGGCGGGGCCGGGTGAAGGCCGCAAAGGCGGGCGATACGCCGCCGGCAACAAACAGGGGCAGGAGTGCGGCTTGCGTGAGAAACGTGCGCCGCGTGGACGAGGTGTTCATGAAGATCGTTTTCGAAGTGAAGCTCCGGCTCTGTCGCCCAAACCAAAGCCGAGGGAAGACTGGGGTGGCCCGGCTGGCGCCCGGAAAGGTAACGGCCGGCTCCGGGCCTGCGCGAGGCCACGCGCACTGTTACCGATTACCCGGAAGAGTGGCATCATGGGTCAGGCGTGATCCCGGAACTGGAGGGCGTGAAGATGGGCATATAGGCCGCCGCGTTGCTGCAACTCCTCATGGCTCCCCTGCTCGACCAGCCGGCCAGCGTCGAGCACGAGAATCTGATCCGCATGCCGCACCGTGGCCAGGCGGTGGGCGATGCTGAAAACGGTGCGCCCCCGGGCGATCTCCCGCATGGACGCCTGAATGAGCTGTTCGGATGCCGCATCGAGGGCACTGGTGGCCTCGTCGAAGATCAAAATACGCGGATTGGTCAGCAGCGCGCGGGCAATCGCGATGCGCTGGCGCTGACCGCCCGAGAGCTGCGCACCGCGTTCGCCCACGACGGTGCTATAGCCGTCGCCCAGTTGCAAAATGAAGTCATGCGCGTTCGCGATCTTGGCCGCCGCCACGATCTCCTCGCGCGTCGCGGCGGGGCGGCCATAGCGCAGGTTGTCCTCGATGGTGCCGGAAAACAGAATGCTCTCCTGCGGGACGAGGGCGATGTGCCGGCGCAGCGAGGCCAGAGAAACGTCCCGGAGATCGTGGCCATCAAGCAGCACGCGGCCGGCGGTGGGCTCATAAAACCGGGCGAGGAGTCCCACCAGCGTGGATTTACCCGATCCACTGGGGCCCACGATGGCTACCGCTTGGCCGGGCGGGACGGTGAATGTCACCTCGCTGAGCGTCGCGGGCCGGCCATTGCGCGAACGGGGATCGTAGTTAAAGTCAACCCCCTCGAACCGGACCTCGCCCTTGATCTGGTCCAGCGACTGCGCCCCGGGTGCATCCATGACATCCGGGGTCAGGTCCAGCAGTTTGAATACATTTTCCATGCCCGTGAAGGCGCGATGAAAAATCCCGGCCATGTCCACAAAGCGGACGATGGGAGGAAACACGAGCGCCAGGTAAGCGTTGAAGGCGACCAGCGTCCCCACCGCCATTCGCTCCTGCAAAACCAGCCAGCCGCCGTAACCAAGCACGATGGCTCCGCCCACGGCGGCCAGGGTTTCGGCGACGACGGAGAGCAGGGTGTTGCGCATGACCACGCGGGAATAGTTGAAGTAGTCCTCATTAATGCCGCTCGCGAAGGCCGATACTTCGTCGGCCTCGCGGCCAAACGCCTTGATCACGCGCGGATTCGCCACCTTCTCATGAAGGAAGCCCACGACGATGTCCCAATGCTGGCGGTGAGTCCGACTCTCCCCTTGCATCTTCTGCCGGTGGTGCAGGTAGTTGAACAAAAACAAGGGCAGCACCAGACAGGCCGCGAGCGCCAGCTGCCACTCGATCAAAAACAGAAAACCCAGCACTGCCACCACCATCACCGTGTCCGCGATCAGGTTGATCAGAATGCCATTGGTCAGGTTGTAGAGTTCGCCCGTGTCCTGGCAGATACGTGAGACGGTCTCGCCGGTCTGGGCGGAATCGTAATAGCGCAGCGAGACGGTTTGCAGGTGGGCGAAGAGCCGGATACGCAAATCGCACACGAGCCGCATCGTGACTTTTTGCAGCAGGCGGTTCCGGAACAGGGTGAGCAGCCCACGTGTGGTGAGCAGGAGCAGCGATACGCCCACCAGCACTAGCAGCAACTTAACGTCTTGGTGGGGCAGGGCTTCATCGAGCAGCAGCTTGAACAACCAGGGCGTCGGCAGTGCCAAGGCAGTCGCCAGCACCATCAACGCGGCCCCGAGACCCAGCCGGCCGGCAAAAGGTCGACAGAGGGCCAGGGTGCGGACGATCGTGCCGCGACGGTCGGAAGAATTCATCAAGGGAAAGGCCGGGGCTTCGCGCCGTTCACGCCGACGCACTGATGTCTTTCAGGTCCGCGCGGGCGGATTCGTAGCTGGTGGCGTAGGCTAGCGCCGCCGGATCGGGGGTGCGACCCTGCAACCGACACCATTCGGCATAAAGGGCGGGCCACCAGTTCTCGTGTGAGGTCAGGCCACGATCGCGATAGCTGCGCCAGTCGATCAGCACGCGCGACCAGCAGGCATCCCCGTATTCCACCGCCTGCTTGGCGTCACCGATCGCCTTGACATACCAGTCGCGTCCGATGCGGGCGTGCAGCACCTCGTCGGCCCAGTCGTAATCCTGGATCAGGGCGGAAAAGGCATCGCCCGACGCCTGGCCGACCTCCCATTCGAAGCGCTTGCCGGTCTTGGGCATCAGGCCCTGCTCGATAAAATAGAGCACGGCGTGACGCTCCAAGGGCTGCAGCTGGGTATTAAGGGCGAGCGACCAGGTGAAATTCACCCGGACCAGTTTCCGCCAGTCGAGCCCGGCCCGCAGGAAGCCGATCTCGCCCATCATGGCATGGCGGGCCTCATCCCAGAGCTGGCGGGTCAGATCGACGGTATACTCCCACGGCTTGCCCTTGGTCTCACCGATGATCGACGCCATCATCTCCGGCACATCGATCTCCCGGAGCCGCTTGTAATACATCATGAGCGGCTTGGCCTCCACCGGCATCGCCAGATCGTAGAGGAAAACCTCGGCATGTACGCCCATGTTGTAGGGATCGGAAAAACGCTCGTCGCGCTGCGGCACATAGTCAGGAAGGCGCGGGAGGGCGGAAAACTGGCGCTGCACCACCCCCGGCACCTCGGGCTGACTGCCGTCTAGCCCACCGGCCTGCGCCAGCAGTTCCTCGAGCAATGCGACCCATGGCTTCAGGGCGGCGAGCCCGGCGGCCGGCAGCATGGCCGGCACAGCCTGGGCACCATAGGCAATCATCTCGTCGACCTCAATCAGAGCAAAGCGGCACAGCCGGAATGAGGGATGGTCGACCAGGCGGTTGGTTTCTGCCAAGTGGCGCTGCAGGGCGACACGCAAGGCGGGTAACGCCTGCTCATATAGGCCGACCAGCAGCGCTCCGGTATTCGGGGCCGCCAGAATCTCATCGAAGAACGCCTCCAAGGCCGGGTGCGGCACGACATCAAGCCCCAGCGGCGGCTCGCGCATCTCCCCCACCCGCTGGCGCCAGGCCGCGGCATGTTCGGCGCAGTAATGGGCGTGCAGGCTGAAACCCATCTTGAGCTCGTAGACGGGCTCCGCCGCCAGCCGCTGGATGAAGATGCCGTGCAGCCGCCGGAAGGCCCAGTGGTGGCGCTTGAGCCGGGCCACGCAATCGTCGATCGACAGCCCGAGCTGCATGGCCTCGGCGAACGAGGCAATACCGGCCACCGGGGGGAGGTTGTTAAACGAACGGTAGTCGGTGATATTCATCGGAGGCGGCAGGTTAGACTATTCCGGGGCCACATAACCAGCCTGTCCGCCGAGCTGTTGCCAGCGGCGGTGGACGAAAAGCCCCAGCCCGATCGAGATGACCGCGAGGAGGCTACCGGCAAGGAAGGTGTAGCGATAATCGCTTCCCAGCCGGTCGAGCGCCGCCCCCAGCACGGGACCGAGGACCATGTTCATAAAGGCTGCGATCAGTCCCGCGGCCGCGGCAAACTGCGCAAACTTCAGCTTGGGGAAAAGCATCTGCGCAATCGCCGCCGTGCCGGTGAAAAACGTGCCCGAGAGGATGCCGTGGGCGAGAAAGACCAGGCCGAATGACTTGGGATCATGCATCCACTGGAACCCGGCCAGCATGACGATCGCGTAGAGCAGCAGCGCCCCCAGCCCGACGCGCAGCGGATGAAACCGGTCCGCCAGCCAGCCGAGCGGAAAGGCCAGGCAAAAGGAGCAAATGAAAGTCACCACGAGGTATTTGCCGTAGGTTTCCATCGTCAGCCCGTAGCTTTTCGCCGCGTAGATGGCGAACAGGTTGACCGGCACGAAGACCGTGTTCGCCAGTCCGATGAAAATGAAGACCCAGAGGTAATACGGCTTGGAGAAACAATCGCGAAAGTAGTCCCCTATCGCGCCCAAGACAGGATTGGTCCGCGCAGCCGCGGCCGGCGGCGGATAATCGCCCTCCTTCACCCGCAAGCACATCACGGTGAATCCGACCCCGTAGATGAGGCCGATGCTGGCCAGAATGATCGAGTAGTTTTCCTCCGCGTGGCCGATGATCTTGTAGTTGAAAAGAATTCCCGCCCCCAGGCCCACGGCGCGAAACAGGCCGTAGAAGCGGCCCAGCCATTCCCGCGGCACCACATCGTTGATCAGGCCATTGAACACCGCGTTTGAGATGACCACGCCGATTTCGAACACCATCCAGAACAGGCCCATGGTTAGCAGTATCGTATGGTTGACCGTGGCGGGATTGCCGCCGAACCACTGGTGGAGCGCCGCGCCCAGCCGCGGACTGAACGCGAGTCCGATCATGGCCAGGGTGACAAACGGGGTGGGCAGCAGCAAAAAGGGGATCCGTCGTCCCCGACGGCTGCGGTGGCGGTCGCTCCAGTAGCTCACCGTCGGGCCGGCGATCAGGATGACCGTCCAGGGAATGGTGAGCAGGAAGATGCCGGTGACCAGGTCCGACGCCTCGTATTTCTTGAGCATCAGCTGCGTCACCGGCGCCGCAGACCGCTCTCGCATCATGTAGGCGAAATCGCCGAAGAGGAGCCAGACAAAGAGCAGCGCGAGGCCGCCGGCCGAGTAGGTCAGGGTACCAACCGACCAGATTTTTTTGCCGCCGGCAAGGGAGACGGGGGGCGGGTTGGGGGATGAAGGGGTAAGCATATCAAACGGGTAAGCAAAAAGAGCTAGGCCATGCTCGCCACCCGGGCCTTATCCAGTGCAAAACGCAGCGGCTGCCCGGTCCGGTAACGGTCAAGTTCCTCCAGCACGACCCGGCCCACGAGGGCGATCTCGCGGTGGCGGGCCCCGGCGATATGCGGCGTCAAAATCACGTTGGGCAAAGCGCGCAACGGCGAATCCGCGGGCGCCGGCTCCGGGTCGGTCACATCCAGCAGTGCGGTCAGGTCGGCACGCTCCCGCATGACGGCCACCAGCTCGGCCTCGCGCACGATGGCGCCCCGCGCGGTGTTCACGAAAGACGCATGCGGTTTCATCAGCCGCAGGTGTTCCGCCCCAACCAGCCCGATCGTCTGCGGCAGCAGCGGGGCGTGCAGTGAGACGACGTCACTCCGGGCGAATAGCGCCGGCAAATCCACCAGCTCGACCCCCAGCCGGGCGGCCTCTTCGCTCGTGACCGTGGGATCGCAGGCCAGAATCGTGAGCTCGTGGCGCTGGAGTCCCTGGACCACCAACCGCCCGACGCTGCTGAGACCGATGATGCCGACGGTGGCCGCATGCACCCCCGAGGAGGCAGTATCGGTCAGGTAGGCCCAGTCGGCCTCGCGCCGCCGCAGGTAGAACCAGGTTTGCTTGAGCGCGAGGATGATCATCGCCTCGGCAAAGGTCGCCGTGGGCCCGGCGTTCGCGCTGGCGGCACTGGAAAGCAGAATGCCCCGCCGCCAGAACTCATCCGTCACGAAGCCGCGCACCGATCCGGCTCCGTAAAGCACGACCCGCAGCCGGGGCATCGCGGCGAGTAATTCGCCGTCGAGCAGGGGTATGCCCCAACTGCCTACGAGCACCTCCACCCCGGCCAACCGCTCGCGCTCGGTGGGCCAGTCCGCGCCGGTGAAGGGCCCGGCCAGAATTTCCACCTGTTGCTCCAACCGGCTGCGCGCCGCGGGTGGGAAGAGCCAAGGCTGCAACTCGGCCCGGAAGGCCAGCGCGGCCCCGGGGCGACGGCCTGGAGAAGTTGTGTCGTCGGGGCTCATCTATTCGGCGCCGCTGGGGTTTTCCTGGCGACGGCCGCCGCGAGGCGAGACTGCAGCTCCGCGACGAGCGCGGCGGCGGTCGGTTCATCGGCGAGGTTTTTCATCTCGTGCGGGTCAGCGCGGAGGTCGAAGACTTGGGTCCAACCCGGCTGGTCCGGGTACGCGACGATCTTGGCGGTCTCCGTGCGGACACTCTGGATGTCATGCGTGACCTCGGGATACTCCGGGTCGCGGTAGTTCTCGTAGAAAAACTCTGTGCGCCAGCCGGCCGGACGTTCGCCGCGAAGGAGCGGGGCAAAGCTGCGACCCTCCTGAGCCCACGTGAGCGGCACCCCGGCAACCTCCAGAATCGTGGCCGGAAAGTCGATGTTCAGCGCGAGCGCGTCGACGACCGTGCCGGGCGCCACCGCGCGGGGGTAGCGGACCAGCAGCGGGATTCTGATGCTTTCCTCGTAGGCGGAACGCTTGTCGCCCAGGCCGTGCTCGCCGAGGTAGTAACCGTTGTCGCCGGCGTAGATGATGAGCGTGTCATCAGCGAGGCCTTGCTGCTGCAACGCCTCGAGGAGGCGGCCGATGTTGTCGTCCACGCCCTGCAGGCAGCGGAAGTAGTTCAGGCGATCCTCGACAAGCGGGTTCCACGGCTTCGTGCGATCAGCCCACTCGAACGGCGGGTAGGCGCGGAAGCTGACCGGCGCCGCGATGCGCGTGTCGGCGTAGCGTGCCGCGTGGCGCGGGGCAGGCGTGCGGTTGTCGTGCGGCGACTTGTAGCCGATGAAAAGCGCGAAGGGCTCGGTGCGGTGGCCAGCGATGTAGTCGATCGCGTGGGTGGTGGTGACGTCGTCGACCCACCCCTCCGTCTCAACCCAGCGGCCGTTCTGCAGGAAGCGGCAGTTCGGGTAGATGCCTTGGTCGATGAAAGTGAAGACGTGGTCGAAACCCGGCCGGTCCTCCTGCTTGCCCATGTGCCATTTGCCGAAATACCCGGTGCGGTAACCAGCGGTCCGCAGCGCGTGGGCCCAGGTGTCGGTCGAGACGAACGGCGTCTTGTTGTCCCGGATGCCGTGCGCATGGGTGGGCCGGCCGGTGAGCATCGAGGCGCGGCTCGGCGAGCAGAGCGAATGCGTGACGAACGCGTTGCGGAAACGGGCCCCCTCTGCCGCGAGCCGGTCGAGGTTCGGGGTCTGGAAGAAGGGAAACCGGGCCCGGTCTCCCTGCTCACGCTGCACGACACCCAAAGCGTCGAAACGCTGGTCGTCGGTAACGATCACGATGATGTTGGGGCGGCGTTCGGCGGCGCTGGCCGCGACCGACAGCCCCGCCAAGACCAACAGTGGTAGGAATCTCTTCATGCTGATTTTCCGGATGGGGCGTGAAACACCTCTGCCACGGCGTGCGCGGCGGGCTTTAGGGTGTGGTCGAACTCCACGATCGACGTGTTGGCGAGGCAGGGAAACGCATCGTGGCCCATCCAGATCAGAAATCCGCCGCACCGCGGAAATTGCGCCTTCTTGGCGCGCACGGCGAAGGCTAATTTTTCGGCCTGTTCTTGCTGCGTGTAGGCAACGTAGGCGGCCAGGGCTTCATCGTCCTTCATGCCCACGAACCGGGGGCCCAAGCGGTCCGCTTGCGTCCACCAACCGGACGAGTGCCGCCAGAGGGCATTGCCGAGCGGCCAGGTGGGTTCGCCGCCCGCCTGCCGGCGGATGAGGGCAAGGCTGCTCGCTCCGGCCACACCGGTTTCCCCGCGAAACAGCGCATCGTCGTCCCGCCAGTAGTTTTCCCAGTCGCCGGGTTGCGGGTGGCCGTCGAGGCCCCAGGGCCCGTGGACCTCGTGATGCAAACCCTGCCCAAACTCCGCGCGTTCCGAGTGAAACCGCGGGCCGTAGGGCGAAGTGGGGAGAAAGCGGCGCGCCGGGTCCTCCGCGGTCACCAAAGCCGCGAGGGCGGCAAGCACCGGGTGCGCCAGCGTCAGCGGGATCCGGCGTTTGCCTCGGGGATAAATCTCATCGACATGCAGTTCGTTGCCGCCGCACCACATGAGCAGGCAGGCGTGGTGCTGGCGCGAATGGATGAAGTGCCGCGCCACGGCGCTGAGTTCGGTGATGAACGCGGCATCACTGGGTGGGTTGCTGTCAATGCCCGAGGAGGAAAGCGGAAACTCCTGCCAGACCAGCAGGCCGGCCCGGTCGCAGGCCGCGTAGAATTCCGGCGATTCCAGATGTCCGCCGCCCCACACCCGGAGCAAATTGCAGCCCAGCTCGCGGTAGATCGCCACCAGCCGTTCGCTTTCCTCGCGCGTCGTGTCCAGATAACACATCCGCACCGGCGTCCAATTGACGCCCTGCAGGAAGATCGGCCGGCCGTTCACGACACAAAGCCAGGGCAACGCGTCGGCGGGCGCTCCTTCGCAAGGCCGCCACTCGATGTGCTTGAAGCCGATCTCCCGGGTCCAATGCGCGACGATCCGGTCGGCACGGGTGGCCGTGATTTCCAGCGCGTAAAGCGGCTGGGGGCCCTCGCCCTGCGGCCACCACAACTCAGGGTTCGCCACCTCGAGCGACAGGCGCTGCTCCCCCCCCGCCAGCTGGGCTTGGGTGGAAGCAACCGCCCGGCCCTCCCGGCGCAGGACCGCCGCAATGTTGGTTTCTCCTTCCCTCCCGGCGGAATCGATGGTGAACGCCACCATCCCTTGGTGGAAGTCAGCCGAAACCGTCGCCGCCGTGCCAAGGAGCAAGGGGCAGGCGGACCGCTCCTGCCGTTCGAGCGTCAGTCGGCCACTGGCGCCGATCGGAACAACCCGCACGCACCAATCCCAGCTGAAGTTGTAGCGCGGTTTCAGGTCGCGGGCCAGCGAGGTGTATCCCATCTGACCCTGCCCCTCCGGCGGCAGGGCAAAGACCAACGCGAGTTGATGCGAACCCGGCTGGGCCAGCTTGGCTCCCAGATCAATCCGCACCGGCTGATGGGCCCCGCTAAACTCCCCGACCACCGCGCCGTCGAGCAACACCCAGCCGTGGTGGTCAAGCACGTCGGCGCAGAGCACGACCGACATTCCTTCGTCCAGCGTCAGGGTCGGTAGCGGCGCGGAAAACTTCCAGTGCCGGTGCTCGACCCACTCGATGGCGAGCGAATTGCGGCCGACGTGCCAGTCGGGAATTTCCCCGGCCCGGCGCAGGTTTTCCTGCACACTGCCGGGCAGCCGGGCTGGAAACGGCCCGTGATCAGGCAAAAGAAACCCGCCGGTCTCGGCCGACTTCCGCAGCTTCCAGGCAAAAGGCCGCCAGCCGGTGAGGGTCCAGGCGAGGGTGGAGAGATCAAGCAACGGGGCCATGGGTTTCAGGATTTCTGCAAAAGGTTCAGCAACGCACGATCAAGCGGACAGCCATGCCAGTCCTCGTAAACCACATCCGATCGCGTGGAATCAAGTACGCCGAATGAGCCGCGAAAATTCCACAGCGCCCAGCCACACTCAAACTCCCGCAACACCGCGAACAGGTCAGCCAGCCAGCGCAAGAAAACCGCATGGGAAGTCCGGTGCCAGGCACCCAGTTCACCGCAGAAAACCGATCCACCTGAGACGGCCAAGGCCCGCCACGGGGCGAACCGCGCCCGCAGCGTCTCCACGTTCGCCTCGGTGCCATCTGTCAGAGTCATCGGCCAGTCGGGCCGGGCAGTGGGCTCACCCGCCCACCAGGCGAGATGATGGGTGACCTCATGCGGCCAGTATCCGCGGCAACCCTGCGTCACCCCCAGTGGTGTCAATCCCGGAACGGGCGTGGTGCCCGCATCAATGCCATCAGCGATGATGCACCGTTTGGGACTGACTTCACGGATAGCCGCGACGGCAGCCCGCACGACGCGCTCGTATTGCGTCGCGGTGCAGCGTACCGGTTCGTTGACCAGATTGAACTCAAGCACCGCCGCGCTGACGCCGGCGTAGCGTCGCGCCAGGGTGCGCCAATGATGGACGAAACAAGCCAGGGCCTCGTCGTCCTGCCAGAGGTCGAACGGATCCGGCTGCGGCAGCGGATTGATGACAAAGCCCGGGGCGTGGTGCAGGCAGAGCCCCAGCCGCAGGCCATGCCGCTGCGTCCACTCGACGGCGGCATCCAGCGGCGCCAAGCCGCTCTCCTCGATGGTGAAGGGTGCTTCCACTTTTGCCCACCAGCGGTAACTTAAGGGCAGCCGCACAAAGTTGAATCCCCATCCGGCAATCCATTCGAAATCAATCTCCCGAAAGCAGCCGCGGGGACCACGGATCATGTCGGCCCAGCGCAGGTCATCCGGCCCGAGAAACATTTCGGGGAGATTGAACCCGCGGCGCCGCGGGGCGTGGGACAAAGCGGTCATGGTCAATCTGGCTGGATCCGGACTGTAATCGTGGCGCGGAGCACGGGTGCGTCCAAGGCCAGGCCCAGGCGGGTCGGCTGGCGCTTGCCAGGCAGATCCTCCTGCAGCAACTCGGATCGCAGCTTCCAAGAGCCACCTTCGACGTTGACCTCGACCCGCACGGCCGAGTCTCCCTCACCGACAGTAAGCCGGCCCGGCTTTTTCTCGCGCCATTTCTCGAAGGTGATCAGCGCCGTCTCAAACGCCGCGGGCGCGGAGAATTCCACCGTGTCCCTGACGATGATCTCCGCCTTCGGCGCCCGGCGCAGGGTGAAGGTGCGGACAAGCGACTTGAGCGCCGGCACCTCATAGCCTCCCGAGAGATCGAGCACGACGGTATCCTCCTTTTCGCTGAAGGCAGTCGAGATGACTTTCGCCGCGAATTCCCGTCCCGGTTGCTGCAGCTGCCCCGCCACCACCGGGACGGCGTGGCCGTAGGAGCTGAGCACTTTTGAAACATACCGGTCCGGCCCGAAGGTGCGCTTAGTGTAGACCTCCAGCCCCGGGTCCACCAACACCGCGCGATCGCCGGCGGCGACGACGAATGAACCGAGGTCGTTGTGGTTGTGGTTCTCGGCGTTATGGCCGCCCTTGATCGCCGCACCGAAATTCGGCGTGGCCCGGCCGGTGTAGACCTGCGCGTCGGCAAACCAGTAATGGTTGGCATTGATGCGGGGGGCGGGGGCGGGCGGCAGGCCGGCCGTCGCCAATGGCAGGAAGACCTTCATCGCCGCTTCGTAGGTTTGCAGCGATTTCAGGTCGTTCACCGTCAGATTCCATACCTTCATGCCCAGGGGGGTGGGATAACCCTGCCGGACGGCGAGCGCCCCGAACCAGCTCGACGGCCGGTCCTTCACGTCCATGTCGGCAAAGGCCGGATAGATGCCGGGGAGAATTTGAAATCCCGCCGGATAGGCCGCCACCCGGAAGGCGTGGTCGCCGGACAAGGGGCGCACGCGGCCACCCGTGGCCGTCGCCAATGTTTCCGAGACCATGGCGAAATGACCGAACCCATAATTCCAATAGCCAATGCCCTCGCTGCAGTAGCCGTCGGCCGCAAAGCCCCGCAAATAATACTCCAGGTTAAGCGCGGCAAAACCGATGACCTCCGCCCGCTCGGCGCGGGATTCGAGCGTGGCAAGTGCGACGCCGACCACGCCGGCGTGGCACACGGCATTCCAGTTGTTGTCGGCCTGATTCCACCACATGCCGTCGGTGTCGGCACTCTTCTCTCCGTGGACGCGTGCGAGGAAAGGCGCAATCACGCGGCGCTTCAGCTCGGCGCGGATCCGGTTGTGCAGTTCTGGGGGCAATTGGTCGGCGTGCCAGTAGGCGATGGTGGCAAGGGACCATCCCTTCATGGCCACCATCAGGTCCACCTCGGTCCAACGGCCCTCAAAATTATTCAGCTTGGGATCGTGCGCGGGGAGCACCCAGGTTTTTTCAGCGAGGATCGCCTCCACCTGTTGCACCAAGGCCGGCAGGAACCGGCCCTGGTGTTCCACCCCCTCGGCCCATGCCAGAAGATTCAGCCGGGCCATCCGGCGCAGGTTGGCCTGTTGGAAGTCGGTGCGGTTGCCGTCTCGGGTGTAACGCAGATAGAGGTCGTCGGAGAGTTCCGGCACCGGCTGTTCCCGTTCCTTCAGCGCGGCCGCGACGAGCTCAGCGGCAGGGATCGTGGCGGCCGCTTTGGCCCACAACGCGCGATCCGTGGCCGGCGCACCCCAACCCGTCGGTTTTTCCGGCAAAGCCGCGGTGACCGCCTCCAGCCATCGGGCCTCCGGCACGAACCGGGACGCAACCGGCGCAACCGCTGCTCCCGCAACGAGGGCAGAGCTGAGAAAAAGCATGATGGCAGGGTGTTTCATTCGAGTTGTTCTCAGTGGATTACTCCGATCAAGCCGATCGTCGTGACCGTGCCGCAACCCCCTGCGAACGGCGCCGACACCGATTCCAGCTCGCACAGGTGTTCCCCCGGAACCAGCTCATCGGAAATCATGGTCGGCCGGAACCAGCCGCTGTCACCCGCCCACGCCGGTCGGTCGCGCTGGGTCGTCTGCCAGGCTCCGCCATCCACGCGATAACGGACCTCGCCCGAAAGCCGGCCAAAATCAAACCCGAGCACCAGCCCGCGCCCGGTGAAGGTGAACTTTAACCCCGCCCCCGGCACGGTGCTGTGCAACGCGCGGTTCATGCCCAGACAGGTGGACCAGCGGCGGAGGGTCCAGGGACCGGAGCAAGCCGGTTTCTCCAGGGGCAGCTGGCTTACGGTGTCCCAGCAACCCGGATGAAGGGCCGGCAGCAATGCGCTACGCGGCCCAGTCTCCGGCGTGCAAATCCACTCCTTTTCGCAAAAGGCGATGACGCTCTGCGCGTAACTGAGGCTGCCGCGACTCTCCGGGTGCAATCCATCGGGCAGCCACTCGGCCCAAGTCATGAGCCCTTGGGTCACTTCCTCCCAGCCATGGAGGCCCGCCCAGACCGAGCCGACGCCGTAGTGCTCCGCGAGGGCTTCAAACTCGGCGATGGAAGCCGGAACGCGACCCGCCTCCATGTCGGCCTGCATTTCCGGACAGAAAGTGTGCACCAGAACGACATCACAGCCGGCGGCCAAGAGCTGACGCAGCAGGCCCTCGCGGGTCCGCCCTCGCCGGGCCGGGGGCTGGCCGACGTCATTGACGGCGTACTCCACAAAAACGAGGTCGCACCCATGGGCGAGAATGTCGGGCGCGGCGCGAAAAACCGCCAGGTCGCTGCCCGTGGCGCCCAAGGCGGCGTTCTCCACGATGGCGCGCACACTCGGGGCCCACTGTCCAAGCCATGCGAGCCACGCCTCGGGCCAGCGCGTCCCGGTCTTTGGAGCCGTAATGGAACCACCCAGAAAACCGACCCGCAGCGTCCCGGCGGCCAGGGCGGCGTGCGCTCGGGCCAAGGGCCGCCGATGCCGAGCCACCGGACCAGGATTCACGGGTGGTAAAGTCATGATCGCGTGGGACGCCGCAAGGTGCGGCCATCGTTCCATGTGAAGGATTGCACCAGCGTCGTCGTCGGCGTGGTCGGTGCACCGCGCTCGTTCGTCTCGATCATTCGGATCAAGATATTCGCGGCCGTCGCCCCCACAGCGTCGGAATTGATCTGCAGGCCGCTCAAAGTTCGCGTGGGATGGTCCTTGTAGAAGAAGGCGATGCCCAGATCGCGGGGCACACGTAATCCCAACGTGCGGGCAAAGGCCGGCAAGCGATCCTCCTCGGTCAGAACGACGTCGGGACGCTCACGCCGAACCCACTCTGCAAAGAGCCTCTCATCCCAACGATCCTCCGGCAAAATCAACGGGGCGACCTCTTCCCATTCGGGCCTCAGGCGGTGCTGGACCAGGAACACGCCGAGCCGGCTGTGATGGGTCCTCACGTCCTGGGAGGCGCGGAGGACGAGGCCGGGGCGGCGATAGTTCCGTCGACCAATCTCCTCCAGAACCCGTTCGATACCGAAGGCATGGTCATCCACCACCCGGCTGAGTACGGGCCGGGCGAGTGAATAATCCAAGCTCAGGGCACTGAACTTACCCCACTCGATCTCAAGCGAAGGATAGTCCACGGGCAGGGGAGCAAAAAGCAGCCCCTGCACGTTCTGGGTCCAAAGGATTCCGCTCATGCGTTGGGCCGTGACCCCGGGTTCCCGCAGCCACACCGGCTCGCAGACATAGCCGCGGTCCAATGCAGCCTGTCGTGCACCTGCAAAACAACCGGCAGAGTATGCGCTTTCCCGCCATTCGTTGCGCTGTGGAAAGGCGGTCAAAAAAGCAATCTTGGCGCGGAAGGTACTCTTGTGCCGCCGGTGCCGCTGCGCCATCAGCGCAGAAATCATTGGATCGGGGCGGTAATGCAGCCGTTTGGCGGCCGCACGCACCAGCCGAATCGTGGAGGTAGACACTTCGGGGCTGTTGCGCAGGGCAAGCGACACGGCGGTTTGGGACAGCCCTGTGTCCCGGGCGACGTCTTTTTGGGTGACCATGACCATGTGTGGACCCAGCCAGGCGGGCGGCGCAAGCTGGGACGCGATCGCCTTTAAACCGGTTGGGCGAGCAAGTGCTGCAACAAATCGTCCAGTGGCGTGGTAGCCAGACCGCAGACCACGTCGCCACCACCGTAGTAGAGGTGGTAGACGCCATTCAACACAGCATGGCCACACGGGAAACAGACCCCATTGTAGAGACCCTTCGTTTCCCATTCGGCCGTTGGTTCGTAAATCGAACGGCGCGTGCGATGCGTGACCCGGAAAGGGTTTTCGAGATCTAGTAGCATTGCCCCGAGCCGGTAATGCTTGTCTGGGCCAACCGCGTGATAGATCTGCAACCAGCCGTGTGGGGTCTTGAGCGGCGGATTGTTCGCGCCCACCTTCAGCTCCCAATCCTGCTCGGCCTTGGCCAACAGCTTGAGCTGCTTCCACCCCAACACGTCATCGGTCGCCGCGATCCAAATCGCGGGCTGGTCGTTGGGAAATCCGGAACCATGCCATTGCATAGGACGATGGATCGTGACCCATTTGCCCCCCACCTGCTCGGGAAAGATGATCACATCGCGCTCGTCGAGGGATGGATCTGTGAGGCGGCCGGCACGAATCCATGACTTGAAATCCTTTGTCAGAAAAAGATGGGTCGACGTGAGATTCTGCCTGAGGGCAACCGGGAAGTGGGTGGGAAAAGTCCGGTGGATGCGGGTGGCGAGGGAGGGCTCGTCCCAGTATTTCCCGGGCGGAAACGGCCGCGAGGCAACCGTCACATAGTACCACTCACCGATCTTAATGATACGTGGGTCCTCAAGGCAGCCCCCGTCGGGGGTGAACGGAATGGGTGAAGCCACGGGGTGGCCGCTGTCTCGGGTAAAGTGAACGCCGTCCTTGGAACGGGCCAGACCCAGGTGGACGACATGGTCGGCGTCATTGCCGGCGGCACGATACAACAACAGCACCTCATTGCTGGACGTGTCATGCCAGGCGGCGGGGTTCGTGGTCACCAGTGACTCCCAGTCCGCGGCGGAATTGGGTGACAGGATCGGATTGGCCGGATGACGGGTGAGTTGAAAGTCAGCGAGCGGTGCCATGGTATTTTTTGAGGGGCCTATTGCAGAAAAACAGGCGGAACACGGCCCCAACCGTGCTCCGCCCGATTTTTATCTACCTGTTCTGACCTAGAACTTGTAATCAGTGCTCAGACGGATCGTGCGGTATTCACCATACGTGAAGCCCTCGGTGACATAGTTCTTGTCAAAGAGATTGCCCACGTTGAGCCGCACCACGATGGCGTGCTTGTTGGCCAGCTTGAATTCCTTGGCCGCAGTCACCCAGTGCACCAGATACTCGTCACTGCGCCGCGTCAGCGAGTTCAAGCCATTGTTCAGGTCGAGGATGGTGTCGTTCTTGTAGGTGAAACCATAACCGAGCCGGAGGCCGGCAGCCATGCCACCCTGGACCGTGTAACTCGCGGAGAACGTGCCGGATTTCTCGGGCGCCCGCGGCAACTCGCGACCGATCTTGAACTGCTCGGTGGCGCTCGCGCCGGTGATCTTGCCATCGTAGAAGGCCCAGCCCACGCGCAAATCGAGCGCTTTGGTCGGCTTGTAGGTCGCTTCAAATTCGTAGCCCTTGCTCTCCTCACCGGGCGAAAGCACGCCATAAGTGCGCGGGGGGACCAAGGACTGATCGTTGAACTGGCGACCCACGTTGGTCCGCTTCTGGGAGAAGACAGTCAGGGTGGTCCTCAGCGCGGGGTTCCAGACCGATTTGATGCCGCCTTCAAGGCCTTGAGCCTCCTGCGGAGGGAGAAACTCATTGTTGATATCGAGCAGGAACTGCGGCGCGTAGCTGGTGCTGTAGTTGGCAAAGAGCATGTGCTTCTTGGCCTTGTCCACCAAGGCGCCCACGCCGACTTGATAGATCGGGGTGGAGGGGAGTTCGATTTTGACCTTGGTCTGATGGTTGTAGTTTTCAATCAACTTGCCGCGAGCGTAGCCCAGTAACAGCTGGAAGCGATCATCGTAAGCCGAGAGAACCTCGCTGATGCGCGTATTGCTCCAGGTGCTGGTGAAACGCTGGGGTCCGCGGAATAACCGCCAAGGATTGTTGGGGTCGACCTGGGTGGGGATCGAGTTGGCGTTTCCCCCCAAGGTATTGGTCGGATCGATGGAGTTGGTGATGTAGTTGTTCTTCGGGAACGGGACATAGTCCGAAGCCACCGTGTCGCGGGTCGCCAGACGGGTGACCGGGTCGTAGCCGACATTCAACGTGAACAGGTTCAGGGTCGCGCCGTTCTGGAAGGTGCGCCACTCCTTGAAGAAGTAGTCGTTGGTATTCCATTCATAACCAATCACGGTGCGCGACTTGATCGGGCCAAAATCATACTCGGCGAGCAGGTCGCCCTTATAACCACTGATCTCGTTGCCATCCTGTTGCTCCACGCCGAAAAATGGCGTCGGCGTCACGCGGAAAGGGTCGCCGCCGCCCGGGGTCACCTGATCGCGATCGCGGTTGTTCCGGGAATAGATGCCGCGGAAGGTGATGTGGTCCGTCAGCCGCGACGTCAGATCGACGGTCCAGTTCGTCATCGTGTTGTTGGCGCTGGAGAAGGGACCAAAGGTGTAGTTGGTCTCCCGCCCGAGCCCGCGCTTGTTCTTGTCGACGACTTCCGTCGTCTGGCCGGGTGGCACCCACACGATGGGTTGGAGCGCGCCGAAGCCGGTCTCAATTTCCAGGTACTCATACTCGAACGTGAGTTCCGTGTTCGGGAATATGCGCCAGAGCGCCGAGGGGTTGATCGAAACCACCTGGTTCGAAAACCACTTGGAATCCCGCTCATTGTAGGTGTAGGACATCGGCAGGCGGAAGCCCAGCTTGCCGGGCACCAGCGTGATGTCGAAATCGGTCTGGGCCCGGTAGAACGAGTAATCGCCCATGGAGGCCGTCGCGACACCGCGGACTCCGGTCTCGCTCCGGAGGCGCGGACGCTTGGTGATGAAGTTGATCACACCGCCCGGGTCATTCTGCCCATAAAGAATCGAATTGGGCCCGCGGATGATCTCCACGCGGTCGACTCCCGTCATGTCGTAGAGCCGGCCACCCGGGGCGAAGCCGTTACGGCGAGGCAGCACGGTAAACCCGCGGTTGGCATACTGCTGGTTGCCGCCCGCTCCCTCGGAGGTCTGGTTGTTCTGCGCCGCCAATCCCGGGACTATTTTGGTCAGCTGATCGCCGTTGAGGACCATCAAATCCTTCATCATCTCGGCACTGAAGACCGAGATGCCCATGGGGGTCTTTTCCAACGGCCGGGATACCAAGGTACCGGAGGTGGATTCAGTGACATCAGAACCCTCCGTGCTCGTCACGACAAAGGGTGAAAGCTCGAGGATTTCTTCACTGGTGGCGGGGCTGGCCGCCGGCGCAGTTTGCGCCAACAGTGCACCTGAAGTAAAAGCGGACAGTAAGCCCGCGGTGATAAACCTGCGTGATGATTTCATGTGGGGTTAGGGGTAAGGCTCTTCACCCACTGACGGACTATCAGGTGAAGTGATGAGCTGAAGTAGCGAGCATCCCTTGCCTCGCAACCTCTCCGAAACTAATATCGATTAGCTTGTCCTCGCCCGCGCCGTGCACGGGGCCCTTGTCTTGCGTCAGCGCGCATTACTGTTGCCCCAGGCCCCCACTGGGACATTCCACCTGCGATGGCCATGTACCCTTCCCGCGTCTTGGTATTTTGCGACGATCGGTATCACCCTGCTTCATTGGTGCGTGCAGGACTCGCTTTTCTGAATGATATCTACCGATTTGATTGGGTCGAGGATCCTAGAAATCGGGATCCGGCCAGCTTAGCCAACTACGGTGTGGTCGTGCTCGCGAAATCAAATCACTGCACGAGCGCTGACCACGCTCCGTGGACTGGTCGCGGCATTGAGGAGCAGTTGGATCGATATATCCAGGCAGGAGGTGGACTTGTCGCCCTCCACTCGGGCACTGCCGGATACCAAGGTGTCTCGTCCATCAGGAGTTTCCTGGGCGGAGTTTTCACCGGACATCCTCCCCCGTGCGAAGTGCAATTCCAGCCCGAGGGTAGTCATGAAATCCTGAATGGAATCCACGAGGATTTCTCCATCGATGACGAACACTATCAGATGGAGATGGACGATCCGGACGTTTCGGTCTTCCTGCGTTCGAAATCAGCATGCGGCACTCAACCCGCCGGCTGGACCCGTTCGCACGGTCAAGGTCGCGTATGTGTTTTGACCCCGGGTCACACTGCAGCGGTTTGGCATCACCACGCCTACCGGCAACTGCTGCATAACTCCATTCGCTGGGCAGCAAATGATGCGCATGACTGATCGCATATTCGATAATGGCGCCACTTCATAGCTCCGGGCAACGAGCACATACTTTGACGTTACGGCGCTACTCCAAGAGCGCGCACCCAGAAGAGCGCAAGAGAAGTTAAACGTTTGATCGGTCGCATCGAACGCAGCCGCGCGTAGATTACCTGCTCATGTCCGTTTCGCAAAAGCCCTGAATCCTTATTTCGGAGGCCACCCCTCGACGCCCATTACCAGTGATGAGAAGGAGCTGTTTTGCAGCTGGGTGCGTAATAATCCCGGGATCACGTCAGGCGAGATTTCTCACCCTGTTCCTGAGCGGCGGACCGAAATTATGCTCTTCATGCTCGCCAAAGGGGAAGTCTTTACCCCTTGGAGCGAAGCGAACGTCGATAAACCGGAGGCTATACGGCTTTTTCCGTCCGCTCAGGACGAGGAAGCATTTCGACAATACCTTGACCGCAGCCGAAAGCGGCCAACGGATTTGTCTGAACTCGGTATTCGCTTAAAACCGGGTGTGTTGGTTGAATTCGACGGCGTCGATTATACGGTTACACGCCTATCTCCTAGCATGGTTAGCCTTCGGGCTGAGGACCAGGAGGAACGCACGCTTTCCTATCAAGCGTTACTCGATCTTAAGCCCTGTGTTGGGCGCAATTTCGGCGCCGAGAAGACATTTGAAGCCCTATACCGCGAAGCCCCGTTTAAGCATCGTGAGACCTATTTACGACCAATTGAGGCAGGAAAACGAATGATCTTCGTATTTCGAGAAGGATTGTGACACGGGGGCCGGACGGGACCTCGCCATTCACAACGGCCAAGGTAACGGATCTCATTTGCGACGTAGCTAGAAGTTTCTAACGCGCGACCGAAGAGATTGTTTACGTCATCATAAGCAATTTCGCACAGCCGCCAGTCGCTTTGGCTTGTAATGCGAACCCAATAGAATCCAGGAGTACGAGGAATCTTCATAATAGTTGGTATAACGGAGCGCAGCTAGTGCACACCACCCTGCTGCCGGATGCCCTCAAGGGCAAGATTCGCAAAAGCTACGAGGAGGCGGTTACGCAGCTTTCTGCGCCAGCAGACTCGTCCCAGGCCGTTAAAGTGGCCGCGTTCGTTCTTTATCCCGACTACAACGTCGATCCCATCGATGTGGAACTGAGCAGCCTATTCTTGGACTTCTGCACAGAAATCGAACTGCCTGACTACCCAATACGACTGCGGATATTGGAGAATTCTTAATCGACGACCCTGGCTTGACGACCCTGAGGTCCGGGATCTGTGGACACTTTGTAGTAACTCCTCAAATAACATATATCGCCCAAAAATGTGACACTCAACCTACTGGGCTGCAGGGCTTAAAATGGAAGGATGACCGAGACGCGAACACGCGACCTTCTACGTGACAGGCAAGACATCGAGACCAAGCGAGAGAGCATTTGGCTTGAAGCTACCGGTGCAGACGAATGCCGTAAAAATTGGCCATGGACGACATACCGTAAAGATTGGCCAAACCCGGGCATGCTTTGTGTCGCGCTACAAGCCCCCTTTAATTTGCGGAGAATGGTGGGCCCACCGGGATTCGAACCCGAAACCAAGGGATTATGCTTACCACTTCGGCTTTCGCCGCCGGCTTGGTGCCGTGCGTGGTCTGGACCATGCCTTCACCATGTCGCGCCATCGCGACGAAGGTGGGTGATTATGGTCTCTACACCTTACCAGGCTGCCCTGGGCTTGGCTCGGCGTTGGGTCGCGGGGCTGAAAAGCATCTCATTGAAATGCTCGCCAACCCCACAGGCCGTTCACCGAATTTACACCTGACTAGTTCGCCGTTTCCCGCGAACCGACCCATTTTTGAGTCCCCTGCTCTAACCGTTGAGCTATAGGCCCGAATAAAAAGAACAACTGATGGCTAACGTCCTGAGCAAGGCCGGCAAGCGCAACCTCCGAAGCCGGACTCAGCATCTCACTGAGATGAAGTCCACCGGGCTCCTTGGGCGTGCGCGATTCGTCTGAAAAATCCGGGCATCGGAGTCCCATCAACCGGCCCGACAACACTTAGTTCTGCGCGAGCCAACTGCCGCTCGATCACGGATACAGGGACTAGGTAAGCCTGAGCCAACGATGCGACCCCCATCCTAGACCTTTTCTCACCGCTAACCGGCAGACACTGATTAAGCCCGGCAAGGGGTGCCAAAAGTTCGTCTGCGAAAGCCTCAACCGCTGCAACACGGGAGCGGCCCTCGAATTGCCTAGGCGTCCTCAAATAGCCGGCTTCAGCCGCGAGAAAATAGTGGTGATCTGGAAGGGTAGCTTCCCCCCAGAAGACGATCACGGGCAGTTCTATTCTTGCCCCGGAATGATCGAGCAAGCTGACGACCACTTTGGTCGCCCCGCTCCCAACGACCCCCGCAGCCCGAACGCAGGGAATGCCCAACTGCTCCAGAATCTCTTCTATCCTGGCGATCGGGCTGATCCCCAAGTCTAACGTGGCGCGAAGGTCGCGGGCGTGATCAGCAGGATCTCGTTCGGCTGGAATCGGCATTCCCCGCCAGAACCGAGACAAGTATTCCGTAGGAAGGCGCAAAGCGCCGACTTCACGTGCCGCAACGATAGCTGCACCGCGCACTAAACGTAGAGACTCGCCGTTTATCTCACGCCGACGCACCGCGACTTCCAGAATCTCCAAAGTCTGCGCCAGATGCATCAATTCCGACACTTCTGGAAAGGCATTCAGGACCCTGGCTTGCATCGCGGGCGAAGGCCCAATCCCTCTACGAGACCAGGTCAGAACAGTCTGCTCGTGGACGCCGAGTTGCCGGGCCGCCGATCGCATTGATATACCACGGGCTTCAAGGGCTTGGAAAAATGCCCGTCGGAAACGGGGCAGCAACTCACGCTGAATCGGTTCTGCCATACCTAGAGGTTCTTCAGTTTCGAGATGCTCACAAGCATATAGCAAGCTATCGTATTAGGTATGATATGGATGCCTAAAGTTGGGCGGTCTTGTTCAGCAATTCTTCTGCTGAGGTTCTTTGGGGTCATAGCTCAAAAAGCATCCAATCGGGTCATATAAAACCCAAATGATATATGGTTAGACTGTGCCTAGATTAGTCGAGCTAGTTAGGCAGTCGAATTAAAAGGCGGGCAAATATTTTCAATAGCACTTGGCGCAATTCTCCATAGAAATTACCTAAATCACTAAACAGTAATTTACTAGAATACATTTAGCTCTCTGGTTCGTGGTGAAAATATTTCGTTTGGGGTCTAGGAGAATACCCTTTCGTCTACAAATAAGGGGGAGTGAAAGCTCCGAAGATCACCAACGCAAACGTACCTCAAGCCCAACATGAGCTTGGCGAGGTCCTGCGTGCACATGGGCTTTCAGCTGAAACACCGCCTCCCGATAGCAACAATGTCTTTTTGAGCCCGAAGGAGATATCACGCGTACTCTATCGAAATCCCCAGACCATGAAGCGGTGGAGGCGCTGGGGGTGGATAACCCCGAGTCCTAAATCGAGGGCGAGAGGGCTCCAGTACGATGCCGTACAGATCGCGGCTATTGCTGCACGTACATTCCGGCATTTTCGGAACCAAGACTTCGATCGGACAGAAGCGCAGCGTCTTGGGGTGGGGGATCTTCTGAACTGGGTCTACAATGCGGTGAAAGAGCATCAGGGGAGTATCCAAGAGTCCAGCGGTCCGGGCCTGCACCTTCTGATCCTGGCCTCCCTGTGCGACTGCTCAGAGGTGATTCCTCCGTCCTTCAACATCACGGCAGCCCAACTCAAGGAACTTCAGTCGGAGGCAAAGCGCCAACTCCGCGACCGACTGCGCGACGTCACCGGGCGGAAGCTCATGATCCATGCGTGGGAGCAGGCCGGCATTTCCGCGGTAACCCACGCCTCCTCCACTGCCGCGTAAATAGCTTATGAACAAAGAGAATAACGAAATCCAATGCCGGGCCCCGCTGCCCGTTTCACAATACCTCACCCTTCAGGATGCGAGTCAGTATACAGGCGTGCCCTTCGACACCTTGGTCTGGGCCCACTCAACAGGAAAGCTGGCGGTGACGCGCATCTACACAGGCGGCACTCACGTACTGTGGGTCCACTCCGGCGCCATTTGCTACTACATGATCAACGATGCGCCTGAGAAATATCGCTGGGCGCTCAAGCCCGTCGAGATCACCAGCCTCAGACCGCATACCGCCACCCAAGTCCGCCCCATTGATCCAACTGAAGTGGAGGATTTGGCAGATGAATTCCGGTTGGGAGGGACGACGTCCCCAATCTGGACGCTCACTGAAGACGGGATGGAATACATAGTCGATGGCTATCACCGCACGGCCGGCCGGCTCTCAGCGACCCAAACCGAGATCGATGCGATCCGCGTGCGCCTGCCCATCCGATACGCCCGGGCTATAGCGATCTACGCCAATGAGCGCCACGGTAGCCGTATCAAGGACTCCGATTTGCAGGCCCTCGTGATCCAGCATCTCGACCTCAATCCCCAAGCCCGAACTGACCTCGCGGCTGGCAAACTCTCGATGGGTGAACTTGCCGAGGTGGTATGCGTATCAATTTCCACCGTATCCCGCGCCTTGGACGACCATAATGATCGCCTAGCAATCGATCCGCAGGCCGTATTCGCAGACCTACGGGCCTTGAACAAGCATTTGACCCACCGGACTGCGGCCGCGGACGCCAAACTCCTCGCCTTTATTTTCGCAACCGCGTTGGGGCGGATCAAGGAGGACCTAACCAGGGTGGAAAAGGCCGACATCAAGCAGCGCCTCCGCCTGAATTCTACTCCGATTTGCTCCGGCATCACCCCCCTCATACGCAGCCTTATCTTCCGCCATGGTGGTGCCCGTAAACGGGGGAAAGCTATGACGATCGGCACCGGGCATGTGGCCCCACCCGAACCGGTCCTGGAAATATCACAAGCTAAGCGCACAGGGAAAGCCGCTAAGAAGAAGTCGACCGCCACAACCAAGGATTCACCGCGATACCATGAACAAATGACATTCGAGAGCCGGCTCATGTGAACGTGCACTACTACACTTCCACGCAATGGACCCCATGAAGAGCCGCGAAACACCCTCTTTACCGCCGACTGCACATGCCGCCGGTAAAGAGGTTCGGTCAATAGTAGCAAACGTCCGGACAAGTCGCCGAAAACCTCCTAAGGACGCCTCGATCGAAATACGGGTCGAGGCGACCTTGAAGGTCGAGGCCAGCGGCAAGGCGAAAGCAGAAAAGACAACAGTGACCAAGATCCTTACCCGAGCGCTCCGAGACTATGTGGCAGGTTCTCTTTGGGTGAGGCGACAACGCTATGGCCATGGTGCTAGACAGATGCAGGCGGCCGAACTGCGTCACGGACAGGTCATCATCACCAACATACTTTCCGACATTCTAAACATCGCCCAGCAAGAGGTGGACAGCCCTTTAAAATCGGCGGCATGCCATGCACTGTTGAAAGAGTGCGTAGTCCAGAACCGCAGACAGCTGGAGAGGCTATTCTGAGCTATGCATCCTGTTTTTTACAAAATCTGGGCGCGTTCTGGCCCCACCTCGATCAAGGAGGCCCAAAACTATGTTTACGGGAACAAGGCTTCCACGGGGGAACTTCGTTTGGCGGACCCAGAGCACCTGGCTGGCGTTGACCGTAGAACGATGAACCTCCTAGGACATGATTGCGCAATTAAAGGCCGGTACCTGACCACTGTCGGAAGCCTCAATTTCGAAGAGAATCCTAGTCGTCAGGTTCTCGTGGAGGTATTCAATCACTTCGTCGACTTCAGCTATGCAGGAATCGACCGTCAGAAGCGGTGCGTGGTCGGTGTAAAGCACCTGAAATTGTTAAAATACACCGGCCTAGAATCAGCGGACGTCCACTTTATTAACCTGCCAGTTCTGCTGGGGTGCGGTCGGGTGTTTCGGCCCTATTACTGGCGGGGATCCCGGTTTGGTTACGACTTGTGGGCGGAAAAGATGAACTACACCTACGGGTTCAGTTCACCCTTTGACCCTGTGCGGCGCCGGGTCACCGCTCCTCGCGCCTATGCCTCTGACACGCCTGAGATGGTTGAATTTAAGCGCGGAATCGGCGAGTTGGTTAACGCCGCTTGGGGAAGGGGAGCACTTGATTGCGGGCGGGACGTCATCGACTTGCTGCTGGCCCAACCTGGGGTAAGGCAGGCCTCGCACAGTAAATACGGCCTCAC
The DNA here is from genome assembly GCF_001746835.1 of Lacunisphaera limnophila. Lineage (NCBI taxonomy): Bacteria > Pseudomonadati > Verrucomicrobiota > Opitutia > Opitutales > Opitutaceae > Lacunisphaera > Lacunisphaera limnophila. The sequence goes on from NZ_CP016094.1 coordinate 1,681,139, forward strand.
CGTGGTGGTCGCCGACATCAAGCGGCCCGTGAGCCTGACTGCGATGCTGTTCGCGGAGAGTTTCAACGCCGACTCTGTCAGGGAGAAGGTCGCTCGTTTAAAGCGGCGCACCAAAGAGGAGGTGGAGAAGGAATTCAAACGCATCGTTCAGTTGAGAGCGGATGAGCATTTTCGAAGGTTCGGCCAACCCACCGTCCGCTGGACCCGAAATGAAATCGATAACCTGTTAATCAAAAAGGACTCCAACCATGTCATTCCCCTATACACCAACGAAGGACGAGCTTGGGCAACCGCTGTCGCCGTTGATCGATTCGCTGCAACAGAATTTCACCGGCTTGGAGCAACGTGTGACGGCCTTGAGCGGCGCGTTGGACAAATTAATACAGAACTTGGAGAAAGCTTCGAAGTCGCGGAGCCGATTGTCACAGGAGGTGGCGGCGGTGAGGGACCAATTGAGCGTCTTCGCCGTGCAATTGGAGGGCTGGGACAGAGTCTTCGTCGAGCTGTCGAAGCGGTCCGCGGCGGAGAACGCCCGGCTACTATCTCTCGAAACCCGAATGAAACTCCTGGAATCATCGCTTCCATCCATCAAGCAGCTCAACACATTGCTAGGCGTCGGGCTATGAATCCCCGGTCGGCAGCGGAAGTGGAAAATGCTTTGTTAAGTTTTCACCGCGGCGAACCGATCTCAGAGAGGGAATGTTGGTGGCTTACCTTTGAACCGCTTGGGGTGAAGGCCAGTGTCCTGAAGGGTTTGGATGTGATTGATCCAATGGGTTGCTACGACTTGCGGAAGACTTGCCATGTCATGACGCTACTAACTCCCGGACAAGGTCCCCGCGAACCTGGATTTGATGTTCAGCGGCATCCATCTCATTGAGATGACTGCGGAGTTGCGGCTTGGTATTTCTATCAAGCCTCAACCTCAAACTTGGCGATGACGTTCTTCCGGTTAGTCAGGGCCACCACTTCATAACCCCACTCAGTATCCCTGATGATGGCCCACGACGTCGGATGGCGATAACCGCACATGTGACATCGGAGGCCTGGAACGTGGCCGACGTCGTGGCATTTTGGGCATGAGGCGCCGGGGAGATGCGAGTTATATTTCTCAACGTAGGCCCCTGCCCGCAAACGGGCTGAGCCAAACATTTTCTCAAGGCTCTCTAGCGATTCGTCCATACTCTCGGAGTCCGTTAAAGGGTGAGGTGCTTTCCCCGGGCACAGATGTGCCCGGAGGAAGTGTCGATTAGGCCGCAAGAATCTCCCGAGCGACAGCCTGAAGGCGGTGGGAGCCTTTGTGGAAAAAGCCCCGGACTCCCTCGCCAAACGACACGTAGATCAACGCAATCCAGACACGGCGATCGTGGAATTCGGGTTCATCGGCCACCAAGGTTGCGTAGCCAGATGCCTGAAGTAGATCTCTAGCGGCAGGCTCTTCGGGTAGCGTCGAAACCACTTTGAACTCTGCACAACCACGGTTCGCAAGGCCCCCCGACAGGAGGAGGTCGACCCGACCACTCGGAAGGCCCACACCATCCAAGCTCACTTCCGCTGTCATTTGCCGTACGCCCCTCTCCCAAAGCATACGTCTTGAGGCTTTGAGCCACGGAAGCATCATTTTCTGGCTGGTGCTTAGCAGCGCGCCAGGCGTTTTGGATGCCAACGCATGAAACTGGCAGCCGAGCTGGTATGTTGAACCATTCAGATGCTGAAGCCGTGGGAGCCTGATTGTACGAACGAAGTCATGCGCGATGGGTGTAGTCGCTAGGTGCGTCTCGAACTCGCGGGTAATGCTAGGGGTGATGTATTTGGTCATGGTCATGGTATCGTGTCTTAGGAATTCGCAGCAAAAGTCCGGGTTGCCAACTTGTCAATTATCAAGATTGACACGTTGTCATCCTTTAGATTGATCCACTACGTGGATAAATTTCGTGATGTACTCGAAGAAGTTATAGCGGCCGAATTTGGCGCCAGCCATAAGGCTCTGTCCTCAGCAGCAGGCATCAGCACCTCGCTTGTCAGTCGATTGGTGAGCGCAGAACGCAAAGGCAATCCCGTGGTTATCGGCAAGATTGCCGCAGCGTGTTCACCAGCAAAGCGTCGTGCCCTGATTCAGGCATATCTCCGTGGTATAGCCACCCAGATCAGTGCCGACATCGACGTGAAGGTCGTCGTGTCCAACTAGCAGTAGAGGGAAACCGTTTTGCCTGTACACGAAAAACTACTCCCTACGCATAGCCGTCGCATACTGCGCAAACCCAACCATCGATAAAAAGGAGAGGGAGCCTCACATGCGGACCAAGGAGCCGAGGACATGAAAATCCTCCACGTCGCTGACCTTCACCTCGACCATGATTGGTTTCGTTGGGTCGGCTCCAACAGTTCTGACTATGACCTACTCGTCATTGCGGGTGACCTCCAGAATGCCTTTTCGCGTACTCCTCAGAACGAACAGGCCCTGGGTATCACCCAATGGCTACTCGGGCTATCAACACCGACGGTAGTATGTTCGGGGAATCATGACTATTTTCTGACTGGCTTCCGCAGGAAGGACGAGCAAGCGGAGGGCAGATGGCTAACAGACTTGCAGGGTAAGGGCTCTGTCATCGGAGTGGATGGACAGACGGTGTACTTCAACGGGGCAACGATTCATGTAAACGGTTGGCTGCAAGTACCCCCCGAGTCGCTAGACCACGTTAGCATAATAGTCACACATGCTCCACCGATGGGATGCCCATGCGCTTTCGGCGCCGAGGGCCGGGACGTGGGCGACTGCGATCTATGGCAATCGCTGGAATACCCGCCTCGCCTGATGCTTTGCGGCCACGTACACCTGCCCAGCAAGAGAGCCTGCACCTGGCCACCACTCGATCCATCAACAACTATTCTGGTTCCAGGATGCGACGAGCTGTCGGAAGTGCCCTTGCACTGGAAAATCGATACGGGCCGCGGTACTGCCCTTCACAGTAGCGGCGAATTGGTCAGGCTATTGGACTGAATTTTAGGCACTGCCTGATAGGGCAAGGCTGCAAACACGAGGCGGCCAAACCTTCGGTCCGTCCACCCCGTGGCTTTGAGCGCGGGTGCGCTGGGTCTTCATACCTTTTGAGGTTCCGGCGTATTATGGAAAATCAACACACGCAGATCTCACCATCTGCAATCGTTTCGCCGAATCGCGGCGGAGCAGTAATATTCCAGGGTCATGCTTTAACGCAGGCCCTGGTCCTCACGCGGTCTGAAATAGACCGCTTTTTAGTTATGCCGGCAGCGGCTACCCCGCTGGTTATCCCCTCGTTCGCCTCAGCCGGACTCGCATGCTATACCGCAACTGGAAAGGTCGAGTTTATCGAGGTAACTCCCAACCCGGATCATCCGCTAGAATTCAGCTTAGACATAAAGCTCAAGCAGAGCGACCACATCGCGTACTATTCGCGAGTGTTAAGTTCAGAAGGGCCTGTAGCCTTAGCCAGACGTGGCGTGACGGTTCTGATTACTCCACGGACGGTCGCCCTCGTACACAGGGATGGGCAACCGAGCCTCTCAGTCGTCGCAAGCCTTCCTAGAGCGCAGGAACCCGACCTAGCCAACATCTACGCGGTAGATCCGAATCTACTCCGTGCAGCTTTGGAAGAAGCAATAACCCAAACTCGACAAGGGATTCACCATGACAACTGAAGAACCCTTACGTTTTCCACCCGGCGTGAGCTGGGACAGTCTGAAAAAGGAAGATCTAACGCCTCCACCGCATGTAACCTTCGGAACTGAGGCCTACAATCGGATACTCAGACACTATGGTATCAGTCATACCGCCGGACTAGCTGAGCGATTAATCCGAGCCAATAGGGCCGATTTTGCTGCCGCGGCCGCATCCATCCCACCAGCTGCCTGGAGGTTTCTCTACTACCGGGGCTTCTACGTACTCGAATCACTTAGTGCGTACGGTTTCTCAGCTGAGAGCGCACTACGTGAAATGTGCTCGTTGAGCGATCCGTTGCATGTCCCACCACCGGAATGGCTGGGCCATGAGATTTCGATCGAGTCCCTAGCTTCAGATCTAGAAATCTCGTTGCGCCACCTTGGGGAAGGCCCTTCCAGTGCAGTCTGGACCGTTCTGTCGCTCGCAAAGCGGGTCGTGCTCACCCAGGCCGAAGTTGAGGCCTGTCCTTGGTGGGAACCTGAATGGGCCCTCAACCTGGCCTATCGAATCGGCGTGACATGAATACGTCGTCCAGAACGTTTCGTTCTGCCTGTCGCCTTGCCGCAGAGTTAGAGGAAACGCCTACCTCTGTTCATGCCATCCTGAGGACCGCCCGATTTCTGTCTCAGTTTCAACCGCCTGTGACAGCTGATGAAGCCCAGATCATTTGCTACGTTGTCTGGGATGAAGGTACTCCCATGCCCGATTCGGTTGAAGAAACCCCAGAACTTCTGGCAAGCCGCATCGGGAAAGTCCTCAGGGCTCAAAAGACCCAACCTACGTCTAAGGATATGGAGAATCGTGTTCGTGAACTCCGTCGGTTCTCAAAGAAGCTGAGGAGCCTTGAGGACATCGAGGCCTACGCTCTCTACGTCGGGGGGTGGATATGCGCCCATGCTTCGGACGGAGCCCATCTAAAGCACTTCTTCGTGCTCACAGACAGCAAGGGATGAATTCGCGTGGAGCTTCGGCTCCATTGTCATCGGGGTGTTTGATCAGTGTGGGCTTGTCCTGAGCGCTGGTTAAACGCCCCTTCCCCCTTCCCGGGGAACTTTTGGTTTAGTTCAAACCCCGACCTTTCGCGACAGGTTTGGTTTGAAGACGTGCGTCATCACGCAGTGCTCTTGTCTGCTGGAACATTTCCTTTTCCCAGTAAGTGATCATGGCCTCAGGAACGCCGGATTCCCCCGCCGCCCGTCGCCAGCCACCTAGGGTCGCGGATTCAACTTGGTCATAGATTTCCCGAGCATTTCTAGCCGGGATTCCGCCGATTTTCGCCAGTTGCATCAGGGTTTCGTATTTAGTGGGGATAACCATGCTGCCGAGCCACGACAAACCTGCCAGTGTGTTGTAAACACTCGGGGTGACATCAAAAGCTGGCGCGAGTGACCATGACCGCGAAGTTTCATCATAACGGAACAGGTGATTGCGCCCGTGATCATCTCGATTTGTTGCTAGCAGATTAAACACGGCCCGCCGGAAGCACTCAATCGCGTCGGGTGCACCACCAAGGCGCCGAGAGAGACGCATGAAATCCTCGTAGTCTATGGCTCCATCGGCGGCCTTACGGTGCATCATACCGCTCAGAGAGTGTACATGCCGACGGCCTATTGTATCATCAGGTCGGCGGTAACGATCAAACCGCTCGACGGCGAAATGGTGGCGCTCACCATCGTGGACGAGGCAAGCCCTTGGCAGGCGGATGCCGGCATTTCGAGCCATCAGCCAAAATGCAAACTCAACCGCGCCCTCTGCTTCGTCGGTTGCCTGGGCGAACTTCAGTACGCAAGGAGAGTAACCGGGAGGCGGCAACCCTCCGATCAAGATCTCGTGTCGCTCGATCTGTTCGCCGTCGAGACGGAGGTGGACGGATGACTTCGGTTGCGCGCCCCCAAGAGAACTACCGCCCTTGGCTAAGGCCTCATTGACGTGCTCCTCTGTGAGTGGGACGGGAGAGGCGCGCAGCTTGTCGGCGGCCTTGGCGAGTTCGGCCAAGACAGCAGGGGCAGTTTCTGCGTCAGTGCCGGCTCCCAGCACGGGTTCAAAGGTCAGAGCCCCCGGTCCACGCTGGCCGATCACGGCCAACTTTCCGATGGGTGTCCGGATTGCCGGCATTTCCAGTTGCAGCATACGGTTGCCCCAGGCGTCGGGGAGGGAATCAGCGATCAATCCAGGCAGGCCGCCAACAAACGGCGTATCGCCCAAGCGGAATAGCTTGGATCCCCCCGAGAAGGTCTCCACGGGCATGCTCAATGGCGAAAGGTCGTGTCCACTGGCTAAGAACGCCCTGTCGAGTTCGAGCAAATAAACCGCGTCATCCGGCCGGTGGGCCAGCATACCCATGGGTCCCCCCAAGAATTTAATGTGAAGGGAAACAGGCTCAGACATGGGAATTACTCAGGCGACACCAGCCACGCGGACACGCTGGCGGGGCGGGCGAGTTTTACTCGATGCAAGAAAGGCCTCGATACTTGAAGGTGCAGTCCCCTGAGGCTTGGGCGTGGAGAGGAACCGGTCAGCCAGGCCAAGCGACACCAAGAGTTTGGCGAAGCCAAGAAATCCGATTTGTCCCGTGCGCTCGAATCGGCGCAACGTCGCGATCGAAACGCCACTGCGAGTCGCCAGATCACCCTGCCTAAGCCCCAAAGCCATGCGCTGGGTCCGCAGAGAATCTGCGGCCTCACGGAGAAGGTCAGCTTCGGTTTTAAGAGATATCATATGATCACTTAAATGCATAATTGTTATATAATCAATCAGAATTGATATACTACAGTTCAGCACTAACAACCACCTATCGGCCAACATCATTGCGCATTTATGTGAAAGGGAACTGGATCTACGTTGGGTAGCGCAGCGTAGTGACGCTCTGTTGTGGAAACCTTTTGGTGCCCAAGCGCTTTACAAGCGGAGTAGATACCCTGGGAGTTGCAGATAGCATCACCGAACAGTTTCCGGAGGGTATGCAGTGCCTTAGTGTCATGAACGAGGCCCTTGCTCTTGAGCCAACCACAGAGCGCCTTGAACTGGGAGTCGCAGCGGTAGTGTCGGTAGGTAACGTTGGCACGTGGCGCCGAATTGGACGGGAGAACAAAATCACCGTCGGCAGCGTTGCCGCGCAAGTTGTGGAGCAAGTTGTAGAACGATTGAGGAATGCGCACCTTGCGCAGGGAGGCCTTGGATTTCCCCTTTTGATACGCCGTGCGAGCAACCTCCACGATAGCGCCGTCAGCAACGGCACGCACATCCATCCAGCGCAACTTATCAGCTTCGTTGCGCCGCAGCCCGGCACCAAGGCAAAGGAGAAAAATTGCGAACATGATTGGCTTACGGCCGGCAAGTTCCTCTAGGGCAAAGTCGATGAGCACCTGCGGTTCGATCTCCTTCACAAACCGGAATTCCGCGTCATCCTCCTTGAAGAGACGAACTCCATCGAAAGGGAGCACCGCGGGAAGCTGAATTTTCACGTAGGGGATGATACGCCGGCGAGAGAATACGGACCGAGCGCCACGAACGAGGGCATTGATGGTGTGCTTGGCGCGGAGCTTAGCTAACGGATCATCTGATTTACCGCGTGACTCTAAATAGCGACACATGGTCGTCGAAATGAGTTCAGGGGTAAGTTGTGACAACCGGATGGATTCGATCCGCTTCTGCCAGGGCGTGCGCCCTTCCGCACCCGGCCACTTGTCACTGCCCTTGCCCGTTATGCCCAGACATCTGGCGAAAAGCGTGCGGCACTTTGCCCGATACTCGAACAGGGTGTGCGGATCGATTAGGCTTAAGGATTCGATGTGGTTGAAGTATTCTTCCAGCGTCAGGCTCTCTATATCCTTCTTGGGGGGCGCAGGGAGGAGGCGTTTCATGGCGGCATCCCAGCCACTGCTCTTGGCGTCCCAGTGGAACTGTTGGGCACGCCTCGCGGCTTCCGAAAGATCATTGGTCATGAGGCCCACAAATTTCCGCCGTCCCCCAATCTTGACGCGGAGCATGTAGTCCCCCGGCGAATTTTTGCCGTAGTAGGATTTGGTATTCTGCTTAACGCGCTTGGCCCAACTCTTCAGGTCAGACGGGCGCGGCTTTTTCTTGGCCACTTTTTGGCCACTTTTTTTGAGTGGGTGAACGATGGGATATTTGAGGATGTTATTCATGGGGGGATAGCAAAACCCCGCAAGTAACACGCCTTCAACGGCTCTAAGGGTGCACTAGCTACCTTTAAGGGTGCACTTGCGGATGTTGAGACTCCTCCTTACCACAAACTCATAATCCCTTGAGTGTGGGTTCGATTCCCACCCGGCCCACCAGTCTTGCCCGGACCGAAATTAGCGTGCGGGGGGTGCGGGGATCAGCCAAACGTCGTTGGCCAGGTCGACGGAGCCGCCGAGTTCCTCCTGCACGGCGCGGTCGACGATCCATACGCCGGTGAGGGCCATCGTCGGGAAGTCATCGAGGCCGTCGCGGAGGAAACCCGTGCGGGTGCGGTGGATGTTGAAACGGTCCGCGAATTTCCGGCCGAAGGCCTGCTCTACGCCCTCCTGGCCGAGCATGAAACCGATCAGGCCGCCCCAGGTAGCCGTCGGGTTGTCGGAATCCCAGCCCATCAGGGTCCCAAGCTTGATGGTCTCCACGAGGTCGCCGTTGCCGTAGAAAAGGCTGATCAGGCTCGAGGCGAAATTGATGCCGGCGGCGAAGCACCCGTTGCCCGGTTTGTTTTGTGCGGTCATGGCGTAGCCGTCCGCCTGCTCGACTTGGTAGCGTTGGTACACCTCGTCACGAGCCTGCTCCCAAGGCACGCCGGCGGCATGACGCGCCGAGACGAAATCATACATCCGCGCGGTGTAGGAATCGGCCGGGATCTCGCGCCGGGCCGTGTCGGCCATCCACCGCAGGCGGGCGCCGAGCGGCAGTTGCGGGTCGGCGGCCGAGGCCAGGGCGTGCATGCGCACATAGAACTCGGCGATCCACTGCGCGTTTTCCCGGGCGGTGGTCTGGATCGGTAGGCGGGCGATGCCCACGGCCACATCGGGCCGGCCGGGCGCGTACAGGCCGAAGATCTCCGTGGTGAGCTGGGCGTCGATCATCTCGAATTCCGGGTTGTGGGCCGGGTCGCCCGTTGCCGGTGGCACCAGGCCCGCCCGCATGAGGTCAAAGGCCTTTTGGTTCGAGACCCAGAGGAAGTTCTCCTCCTCGACGCGGATGTGCTTCAGCCAGCCGGTCCGGATCTGCTCCCCGGTGAGCCGGGTCGTCCGGTTTTCATGCAGCAGGGCCTGGTAGATGTATTCGATGTCGGTGTCGTCGTCCGCGCCCCAGACGCCGCCGGGCGATTCGAAAACGAAGTCGATGGTGGGGGACAGCGCGCTCGGTTGTCCGGGGGTCCAGATGTTGGGTTGGTCGGGCCCGCCCCAGTCGGCCCGCGTGTAGAAGGGACCGGTGCGGATGTCGCCGAGGTTGCCGATCTTGTCCATCTCGGTGACCAGGCCGGTCCAGTTGGCGATGCATTGGCCGAGCCAGAAACCCTGGAGCTGCTCCCGGTAGGCGGCGCGGGAGATTACCCGCGCACCCGGCACGGGCTTCACCGGCTGGTAGGTCAACCCGGGATCGGCCGGCGGGCGCGGAGCCGCCTGAGCCGCGGATGCGGTCAGCGCGACCAGCAGGAGCAGGAGAGGATACCGAAAGCAGGGCCGGGGGCCGGAGGCAGACATGGCGAGGGGCCGTTGGTTCAGGCGCGGACGGGTGGGGCGATGGTCTCGCCGGCGACGAGTTCAGCCTCGACGAGGATCTTCCGCCGGGGAGCGGTGGGGTGCTGGATGCGGTTCACGAGGCGCGTGACGGCGGCGGAGCCGATCTGCTCGTGGGGCACGCGCATCGAGGTGATGCGTTTCTGGCCGGCGGCCGGGTCGAGGCCGTCGAAGCCGGTGATCGAGACATCCTCCGGCACGCGCAGGCCGCGCAGGGGCAGGTCGTGGACGAGCTGGTAGGCCTGGTGGTCGGCGGCGCAGACCCACGCGGTCACATGATCGTCGCGGACGCGTTTGGCCACGGCGTCGGCCACCTGGGTAGGGGAGAGGCGCGGGGAGTTCTTGTCCACGTTGAGCACCCACTCGGGCCGGAAGGGCAGGCCGCGCAGGAACAGCGCCTCGACGTAGCCGCTGAAGCGCCGCGCGACCCAGTGCCCCCCGATGGGATAGTGCCAGGACAGAAAGCCGATGCGCTCGTGCCCGGCCTCGGCGAGGCGTTCGACGAGGGCGACCATCGCGGAGGCGTCGTCGGTGTCGATGATGTCGATGCCCGGCTGGTTGTAGCTTTCGAGCACGGCGACGGTCGAGACGCGCTGCGAGATGGCTTCCACGGCCTTTTCGGCGAAGGGATAGATGAGGATGGTCCCGCGCCAGTTGCCCTGGCGCATGTTGCGGATCACAGGTTGCCGGCCGGTCTCCGGGTGGAAGTCGGCGGGGGCCTGGTAGCAGACGTCGATCGTGACATGCTCGATCTCGGCGCGCGCCTGGATGCCGCGCAGGATGTAGGGGAAGGTGGCCATCTCGACCTTCTCCGCGGGGATGCCGATGAGCACCCCGATGGTGAGGGCGCGCGAGTTCTTCCCGCGCCGGCCGACGCGCCCCGGCGACATTTGGTAGCCGAGTTTTTCCGCCATCTCCTGCACGCGGCGGCGCGTCTCCGCGCTGATCGCATGGTGGTTCGCCAGGCTGCGCGACACGGTGGCGCGAGAGAGATTCAGGCGCTGGGCGATCAGCTCTTGGTTGACGGCCGTCATGGGGGATTTCGCAGGGGGGGAAACTCGGGCCATGGCTTCAACATCTAGGCCATGGCGGCCGGCGGAGGAAGCAACAAACGGCGAAACTATTATGCAACAAAATAAACAAACGACCGCCTGAATTCAGTGCACGCTGTGCATTAAGATATCACAAATAGCTAAACAATAATATGAAAAGAGATAATTGAAGGTCTTTTAATTCATGCAACAAGTCATGCACATCCTATTTGACTTTCGTGCACTTGAATTGCTCATTCATGGCCAGTGTCCGGTCAGTCCGGGCGCAACTATCCCCAACCCTTACCCCTCGGCAGCAGACGTCTCCCCGCGTTTCCGTCCGGAAACCGGTGCCGTCCGCCCGCCGCGAGGCCAGCACACCACCCCCATGAACCACAGACCACGTTCCGCGTCCTTCGCGGGATTCTTGATCGGCGCGGCCGCGCTTTCGCTTTGGCCGCTTGCCGCCTTGGCGCAGCAGACCACGGCCCCCAGCACCACCGAGGACGAGACGGTCGTCCTCTCGCCCTTCACCGTCACGTCCGACAAGGATGACGGATATGGTGCGACCAACTCGATCTCCGCGTCGCGCGTGAACACGCCGATCAAGGACATCCCGGTGCCGATCCTGGTCATCACCGACCAGTTCATCAACGACATCGGCGCCACCACGCTGCGTGATTCCCTCTCCTATGTCTCCGGCATCAGCCTGCAGACCCAGAACGACCTCGAGAACCGCGGCGGCACCTTCGGCAGCGCCTACGGTCCCGGCGGCGTCAACAACCCGGAAGGCGTCACGTCGAACATCAACGGCGTCCAGATGAAGATCCGCGGTTTCATCACCAACAACGTCCTGCGCGACGGCTACTATCGCGGCAGCCCCAGCGACTCGATCAACATCGAGCGCATCGAGGTGGTGCAGGGACCCAACGCCCTGCTCTACGGCACGGGCAACTTCGGCGGCGTGGTGAACTACCTCACCAAGAAGCCGCTGAACGAGGAGCGCGCCACCGCCAGCGTGTCGTACGGCACCAACAGCTTCATGCGCGCGACGATCGACAGCACCGGCCCGATCTCCTCGACGGTGGCCTACCGCGTGGTCGGCGCCTGGGAAGACACCGAGACCAACATCGACCACCAGTCGATGAAGCACTGGTACATCTCGCCCTCGCTCTCGTGGCGCCCGACGCGCAAGACTGAGATCCTGGCGCAGTATGAGTACAACGACGCCGAGAACCGCGGCTTTGGTTTCCGCGCCCTCCGCGCCGCCCAGGGCACCGGCGCCACCCCGATCAACAACGACCAGCTCGAGGCCACCGGCTTCTACTGGCCCCCGGGCGCCAACAAGCGCACGCACAACCTCGGCGGCCCCGACATCTATAATCTCAACCAGCAGGACAACACCGAGGTGACCCTCACCCAGCAGATCGTGGACGAGTCCACCTGGATGCCCCGGGTTGACTTTCTGGCCGGCTACAACCGCTCGACCTTCAACACCCAGACCCGCGACGCCAACGGCGGCATCCAGCAGGTCTCGGTCGGCAACCCGGGCTTCAATCTGTCGCAGACGATCACCCTGACCTCGATCGACAACGGTCTCGGCGGCAGCACGCCCTCCAACGGCAACCTCCAGTACGGCACCTTCGACAACGAGGTCACCCGCTTCTCCTGGAACCGCAACGACACCGGCACGACCCGCTCGCAGGTCCGGGCCGAGCTGACCGCCCGCAAAGCCCTCTTCGAGGGCCGCTGGTTCCAACTCGAGGACCAGGTCCTCGCCGGTTACACCAAGATCGCGAACAAGGTCAGCTCCGAAAACTGGGAGACCGCCCCCGGCCTCTACAGCTACAAGGGGCCGCTCGACCTCACCCCGATCCGCTTCGCCACGCAGGGTGACGGCAGCCCCGCCCCCGGCTTGTTCCAGAACAACCGCGACAACATCAACAAGGGCTGGGACCGCGCGCTCTATCTGAACAACTACCTGAAGTTCGGCAAGCTGGGCGGCCTCTCGGACCGCATCATCCTCATGACCGGCATCCGCGAGGACAAGGCCAACAACTGGTCCACCAACACCCAGGTCACGATCGCCGGGGTGCCGACCACCAGCACCAGCCGCGCCCTCGAGTCCAAGGTCAAGTCCCGCCAGAACGGCGTGATGCTCAAGCTCACGAACTCCCTCTCCGTCTACGCCCTCAAGGCCGACGGCTTCCAGCCGAACTTCGGCGGCCTGCATGAGGCGATGACCGGCGCGCCCGTGGGCGCCGACACGGCGAAGAGCAAGGAGCTCGGCCTGAAGTTCGACTTCATGGACGGCAAGATCTCCGGCACCATCAGCCGCTACAAGATCACGAAGAACGCCTGGATCTCCAGCGGCTTCTCCACCCCGGCCCCGCTGGGCGCCCCGCGCTTCGACCCGACCAAGCCCATCATCTACAACCTCGGTGATGCCAACGGCACGGGCTTCCAGCCCTTCCCGGGCTTTGTCTCCAACGGCCAGACCTACACGCCGAACGCGGCGCAGCAGGCCGCCTGGAGCGCCGCCGTCGCGGCGGGTGCCGTCACGCTCGTCTCGCCGATCAACGGCCGGGCCGCCGACTCCGGCAGCATCTACCTCAACGCCAGCACGCCCCAGGGCGCGGCGTGGATGGACGCCTTCTTCGCCGCCGCCGCCCCCGGCTGGGCCGGCTGGCCCTACAAGGGCAACGACATGAACGATCCCGGCATCAACAACGCCACGCTCGATGACGCCGCCTTCCAGAACGGCCCGCAGCAGGCCGCGATCCCCGCGATCTCGCAGTCCGAGGGCTGGGACGGTTCCTTCCTGTTCACGCCCACCAAGCAGCTCCAGATCGTGCTCACCGCCTCCATCGGCACGCAGGTCCAGCTGATCGACAAGGGCAAGTGGATCAAGTACCCGTACCCGCAGGACCGTTGGGCCACCTGGTACTTCCCGAACGGCGGTTTCGGCCTCAAGGGCCAGAAGCTCAACGAGGCCTATACGGACCCGACCGACACCTCGACCCGCACGAACACCGGCACCTTCCCGGGTGATGACACCCCCGAGGACCGCTTCTCGATCTTCGCCAACTACAAGTTCGAGGGCGACCTCAAGGGCTGGATCGTCGGCGCGGGTGGCGACTGGCAGTCCAAGCGCGCCTACTTCTCCGGCGTCACGCACGGCTCCGGCCAGGTGCAGACCGACGCTGCCGGCGAGGTCATCGTGCTCTACACTCCGAAGCAGTGGGTGCTGAATGCCTTCGTCCGCCGCGAGTGGAAGAAGGACCGTTACAACCAGTCCGTGCAGCTCAACATCGACAACGTCATCAACGACGAGGATCTCTACGGCACGATCTATGCCCCGGGCCTCTCCGCGCGTCTGACGTACACGATCGGTTACTAAGCTCCGCTTAAATCCAGAAACTCATTCGATCAACCCGGTGGGAGGGACTTGGCGTCCCGACCTGGTAAAGGCTGCGGCCCCGCGCCGCTCCCACCGCCGATCTCCGCTGTTAGCCAAGTTTGCTGGGGTTTAGTCGCGCGTCCCGGGTCCGCCCGGGGCGCGCCGCCCCGCCGGCTTTTTCCGCTTCCGCTGCGCCCCCCGGGGGCGCAGCGTCGGGCCGGGTCGCGACACCCCGCCGCGATCTTCAACCCCATCCCCTCGTGACCCCTCCCACCACCGCCCGCCTCACCTTCCGGGAAAAGTTCGCCTACGGTCTCGGCGACACCGCCTCGAACTTCTATTTCCAGGCGTTCAACCTGTTCCTGGCGTATTACTACACCGACATCTTCGGCCTGCCGTCGGCCGCCGTCGGCACGCTGCTCTTTGTGGTGCCGATCGCCGTCGCCGCGCTCAATCCCGTGGTCGGGGCGCTCTCCGACCGCACGAACACCCGGTGGGGCAAGTTCCGTCCGTGGATCCTGTGGGGCGCGCTGCCGTACGGCGTGCTCGGCTGCGTGATGTTCGCCAACCCCGACCTCGGCGTCCACGGCAAGCTCATCTACGCCTACCTCACCTACACCGCGGTCCTCATCGCCTACGTGGTCATCAACACGCCCTACGGCGCGCTGATGGGCGTGATGTCGCCCTCGTCCGAGGACCGCACCTCGCTTTCCTCCTACCGCTTCGCCTGCGCCTTCCTCGGCGCGTTGCTCATCGGCTGGCTCGTGCCCGGGCTCAAGGATTTCCTCACCCCGGCCGGCGGCTCGCCGGCCGACGGTTTCCGCAACACGATGGTGATCTTCGCCGTGCTGTCCGTGGGCATGTTCATCTACACCTTCGCCAACACCAAGGAGCGCGTCGTCGCCCCGCCCCAGGAAAAGGGCTCCCTCGGCCGCGACCTGACCGACCTGAAGTCCAACGGTCCATGGCTGGTCCTGTTCTTCGTCGCCTTTCTCAACCTGACCAACACCGGCATGCGCAACGGCGCCGGCATCTACTACTTCAAGTACGTCGTCGGGCAGGAGTCGGCCATCGGCACCTTCAACCTGGTCGGGTTTCTCTGCTTCATTGGCGGTGCGCTGGCCACGAAGCTGTTCACCGCCCGCTGGTCGCGCCGCTCGCTCATGATCTGGCTCACGATCATCAACGCCCTCGGCATCATGGCGTGCTACTTCGTGGACCCGCAGAACCTGCCGCTGCTTTACGCGCTCAACATCATCGCCTCCTTCGCCGCCGGCCCGACCCCCGCCATCGTGTGGTCGCTCTACGCCGACACCGCCGACTACGGCGAGTGGAAGTTCGGCCGCCGCGCCACCGGGCTCATCTTCTCCGCCACGGTCTTCGTCCAGAAGGTCGGCCTCGCCATTGGCGCCGCCACCATCGGCTGGCTGCTCGGTTACCTGGGTTTCGTGGCCAACGGCGTGCAGACCCCATCGGTCCTCCACGGCATCACGCTGCTCTTCAGCCTCCTGCCCGGCCTCTTCGCCCTCGCGGCCGGTGTCGCGATCTTCTTCTACCCGCTCGACGAACCCCAGGTGAAGGAGATCGAGCGTGACCTCGCCTCCCGCAAGGGCGGCACCAACCCCGCCTAAAACGAGCCCCGCGTGGTCCCCTTCCGGTCCACCCGGCTCCCGCCCCCATGAAATTTCTCCCTGCCCTCGCTTGTTTCCTGTCGGCGTTCGCCTGCGCAACCGCCGCCGCCCCGGCCACCCCTGCGGGCTGGAACCTCATCTGGTCCGACGAGTTCGACACCGGTACGCAGCCCGACCCGGCCCGCTGGGATTACGACGTCGGCGGCCAGGGCTGGGGCAATAACGAGCTGCAGTTCTACACCTCGGCCCGGCCGGAAAATGCCCGCATCGAGGCTGGCCACTTGATTATCGAGGCACGCCGCGAGAAATGGGAAAGCCGGCAATACACCTCGGCCCGTCTCGTCACGAAGAATCGCGGCGACTGGAGCCACGGGCGTTTCGAGATCCGCGCCAAGCTGCCGCTTGGTCGCGGCACGTGGCCCGCCATCTGGATGCTGCCCACGGTCTGGAACCTCGGCAACGGCGGCTGGCCCGACAACGGTGAGATCGATATCATGGAGCATGTCGGCTACGACCCGGGCGTCGTCCACGCCTCCACCCACTCGCAAAAGAACCAGTGGCGGAATAAAAACCAGCGCACGGCCACGATTCCCGTCCCCGACGCCGGCGAGGCTTTCCACACCTACACGCTTGAGTGGGATGCCGAGGAGATCCGCATCTTCCTGGACGACCACCATTATTTCACCTCCCGCAAGGAGGGCGGCGACTGGACCTCCTGGCCTTTCATGCGTCCTTTCCACCTCGTGCTCAACCTGGCGGTCGGCGGCGACTGGGGTGGGGCCAAAGGCGTGGATGAGACCATCTGGCCCCGGCGCATGGAGGTGGACTACGTCCGCGTTTACCAAAAGGCCGCGCCTTGATCCGTTCGACTGACCTTTACCCGTCCGCATGACCCCTTTGCTCACCACCCTCCTTTGGCACGACGAGTTCGACCAGCCCGTCGGCACCGGTCCGGACCCGCGCAAATGGGTGCATGACCTGGGGGACAACGGCTGGGGCAACAAGGAGCTGCAGACCTACACCAACGCACGGGAGAATTCCGAGGTGGTGGATGATCCCGCGGCCAGCGGTGGCCGGGCGCTGGTGCTGCGCGCCGTGCGCACGCCGGCGGGCGGCTACACCTCGGCCCGACTGAAGACCCACGGCACCTATGCCGCCACGCACGGCCGCATCGAGGCGCGGTTGAAGCTGCCGCAGGGGCAGGGGATCTGGCCCGCCTTCTGGATGCTCGGGGAAAACATCAACGAGGTCCCCTGGCCCGCGTGCGGCGAGATCGATATCATGGAACTCGTCGGGCACCTGCCGGGCACGCTGTATGGCACCTTGCACGGGCCCGGCTACTCGGGGGCCCACGGCCTGACCCAGTCGCTCGTGTTGCCGGATGGCGCCGTCTTTGCCGAGGCCTACCACGTCTTCGCGGTCGACTGGCGGCCGGGCCGCATCGACTGGTTGCTCGACGGCCAGGTCTATCGTTCGCTGACCCCGGCCGACCTGCCCGCGGGCGCGCCCTGGGTTTTTGATCACGCGCGGTTTTTCCTGCTGCTCAACCTGGCCGTCGGCGGCGCTTGGCCGGGTTACCCCGACGCCACGACGCAGCTGCCCCAGGAATACCGCGTGGATTACGTGCGCGTATACCGGCTGGACTGAGTCGGGACGACTTAGGCGCGGTAACCACCACCCTGTCAGGTGATGGCGTCGGGCCGGCCGTCGCAGTCGTGGGCCCGCACGGTGGATCCGGGGCTGACGGTCCAGTCGCCGGCGGTGGGACCACGGATGCCGGCCAGGTCGGCCGCGGACACGTCGTCGAGCGCAATCGCGGGTCGTTCATCGGGGCCCAGCAGGTGCAGTGACAGGTCGCGCACCTGGATCCGGGCCGCATGTCGCACGTACAGGCCCCAGGCCGGCAGGGTGCCGAACAGCATCGGCTCGGGGTAGCCCGCGGGCAGTTCGGGCACCGTGCGGGCGGCATCCGCGCGGGTGCCGCCGCCCCGGCCGTGCAGCTGAATGCTGGCGAGGCGCACGTCGGTGACGGGGTGGCCGGGCAGTCCGGCGATGAAGATGCCGTGTTCCGGGGCGACGTCGTAGGCAATGACGTTGCTGATAGCGATGCGCGCGGCGGTGCCGGGCATCCGCGCCCCGGGGGCGCGCAGGCGGGCACCCACGCGGATGAAAATCGGCGCGTTCATCACCTCGCGGAGGGTGAGGTTCGAGACGACCACGTCCTCCATCGGGGCGCCGTCGACCTGCTCCAAGGCGAGCCCGCGGCAGAATTCAAAGATGCAGTTGGTGATGGCGATATTGCGGAATCCACCGCTGGCCTCGGTGCCGAGCTTGATGCGCCCGATCGGGCCGCCGCGGTGGCGGATCACGCGCTCGCGGGTGCCGTCGTAAAGCGTGCCCTCGGTGAAGCCGCTCACGTAGCAGTCGGAGACCGTGACGTTCTCGACGGGACGCAGCCCGCCGAAGCCGCAGGATGACTTGATGCAGATGCCGTCGTCCCAGGGGGAGTTGACCGAGCAATGGGCGATACGGACATTCGCGCAGGCGTCGATGTCGATGCCGTCGCGGTTGGTGTCGATGAAGACCCCGTCGATCACGACTTGGTCGCAGGCGGCGGCGAGGATGGCAAAGTGGCCACCGTGTAGGATGGTCAGGTCACGGATCGTGACCTGGCGGCACGCGCGCAGCGCGATCGCCTTGTTGCCGACGCCGGCTGGCAGGGTGTCCTTGGCGTGCGGGTACCCGAAGGGACCGGGGTGGAGCGGGTCGGGGAAGGGCGGGAAGTCGCCGTCGGCCTCGAGCACGTCGGGCAGGTGCCCGGGCGGCTGGGGCGCGACCTGCCCCGCGGGCAGAGCGATGCGACCGTTGCCGCGGCTCAGGCCGCGGCCGTAGATGCGGCCCGGGCCGCGGATAGTCACGCCTTCCAGGTGCTCGCCCCAGATGAGGCTGTTGCGAAAGCGCGAGTGGCCGAAATCCTGGTAGTGATTGGGCGGGCCGTCCTCGGGGGCGTCGTAGCCTCCGGGCTGGCCGGCCGGGGGCGGGTCGGCGGCGATCAGGGTCGCGCCGGCCCGAAGCTCGAGCGTGATCCAGCTTTGCAGGCGGATCGAGTGGCACAGGTAATCACCCGCGGGGAGGACCACCGTGCCGCCGCCCGCGGCGTGGGCGGCGGCGATGGTGGCGTTAAGGGCGACGGTATCCAGCGTCCGCCCGTTCCCGGTGGCGCCGAAGCGGCGCACATCGAAATCGGAGGGAGCTGAGGAGCTTTCCGCCGGCGTTGTTCCCGGGTGATGCACGTAGCCGGTGGCTTACCAGTTGACGGTTGTGGTGAACCGGATGTTGCGGCCAGTGGCGGTCGTTAGCCCGGTGCCCCAGAATACGCCACCCGCCACGGCCAGGTAGTTTTTCCGGTCGAACATATTGTCCACGTTCAGGCGGAAGGTGTAACGATCGTTGAGGCGGTAGGTGGCGCCGAAGGTGTCGACGGCGTGGGCCTTCAGGAAGAAGAAGGTTTTGCCGGTGACATTGAGCACGGTGTAGTTGATCGGGGCATCGCCCGCGCGCTTGCCGCTGTAGCTGACGCCGGCGTTCAGGGTGAGGCCCTTGGCCTCGCCGTCGGTGAAGCGATAGCTTAGGAGCGTCGAGGCGTTGTTGTCAGCCACGCCGCGCACCATGCGGCCGAGGGCGTCGCGCATCTTGAGGTGCGAGTAAGTGGCGATGACGGACAGGTTGTCGCTCACGCGGCCCATCAGCTCGAACTCGTAGCCCTTGTTCTTAAGGTCGGAGACCAGCTGCTCCGGTGCGGTGGGATCATTCTGGCGGGCGGGATTCGGCACGGTGACGTTCGTCTGGGCGATCTGGAAGTAGGCGCCGTTGAGCGAGAGCTTGCCGCCGGCGAATTCGGTCTTGAAGCCGATCTCGTCCTGCTCGCCGGAGCGCCAGAGGGGCTGGTTGTTGGCGATGACCGGCGAGGCGTTGATGGAGCGGCTGGCGTAGAGCGAGACGTTGTCGCGGACCTTGTAGAGGGCGCTGAGGTTCCAGAGGTTCTTGCCGTCGTCCAGCACGCTGCGCGGGTTAGCGATGCCGGTGTTGACGTTCCAGCTCCAGGACTGGGTCTTGGTCGAGTAGCGGAGCAGGCCGCCCGTCAGGTAGAGGCGGTTTTCGAAGAAACCGAGGCGCTGGTTGATGAACCCCTGCATGTTGGTGTAGGCGTTGCCGTTGTGCGCCGTGAGGTTGGCCGGGTAGACCGGATAGGCGTAGGCCGTCGGCTTGCTGAGGTCGATGGCCGGCAGCGTGCCGGGATCCTTGACGCGACTGTAGCCCTGCTGCCGGGAGTAACCGAAGCCGACGACGGTCTGGGAGCTGACTACGCCGAGCTGGTGCGTGAGCACGGCGTCAGTTTGGAAATTGGCCGTTTCAGCCTGGGTCCACTGGATTTGGCCGCGCACCCCGATTGCGCCGGGGTTGAAGTATGCCCGGGGGGTCGCGATGTAGGGATTTGTAGTGGCGTTGTGCGCCAGCGAGGTGTTGGTGAGCGCCCAGGTCTGGTTCAGGGTCAGCTCGCCGGTGTAGGGGTTGTAACGGTTGTTTAGACCGGGCAGGCCGTTGACGAACTCCTGGTCGGAGTCCGAGTTGTAACGGCGGGCGTTGGCGGCGACGCGAACGCTGAGATTCTCGTTGATGGTGGTCGTCAGGTTGGCGAACAGATCGAGGCTATCGGTCTTCACCGCGCTCCAAGTTTGGGTGCCGTTGAGGCCGTTGTAGCCGAAGCCCGGGGCGAGCTTGGGGTCCACCGTGCCGGACTTGGTGGCGGGATCGATGATCAGGGCGGGCTCGCGGAAGATCTCGTGCTGGGCGGCGACGAGCTTGGCCGTGAACTGCGTCTGGTCCGAGATGCGCCAGGTGATCATCGGCGCGACGGCCGAGTTCTTGTTCTTGGCCGAGGAGGACCAGTAGGTGCGCGTATCCTGGTGCGAGCCGACAAGGCGGTAGGCGAGGCTTTTGCTGTCGGCGATCGGGCCGCCGACATCGAGGGTGGCCTTCTGGGCGTTGAACTGGCCGAGTTGCAACGTCAGGGTGCGCGAGGGGCGGAAGGAGGGCGCCTTGGTGATGATGTTCACCGAGCCGCCGGGGGCGCCGGCGGGCGAGAGGATGGCGTTAGGGCCCTTGGAAACCTCGATGCGGTCGATGATGGACTCCTCGACGTTGTCGGCGTCGGCTGATTGGAGGAAGTTGTCCACGGTGCGGGCACCGTTCTGGGTCTCGAAGCCGCGGATGATCATGCGGTCCTGAAACTGGATGCCGCGGCCTTCCTGCACGCCGGCGACGTAGCGGGTGACGTCAAACACTCGGCCCGGCGCGAGGTCGTCGATCATGTCGCGCGTGATGACGGAGATCGAGCTGGCGGTGTCGAGCAACGGGGCGCGGACGCGGACGGCGGAGATGGCCTCGCCGGCGCGGTAGCGGTCGGCGGATTCCGCCGACACAGTGAACGGCGAGAGCACCACCACCTCATTTTCCGGGGCGGTGGGGGCGGTGGTCTGGGCGCCCAGGGGCGCGACCGCCAGGAGGGACAAGCAGGAAAACACCAAGGGTGCGGACGGACGGATACGGCGAGCCTGGGCTCGCGGGAGGAGCGACTGGTTCATGGGGTTCGTGGGGTCTGGGGGTTGTCCTGACGGACCGGCACGGCGGCGCCGCGTGGTCTGCCCGGGATAGCGGCCCGGGGTGGGGCCGATGGGCGAACATGTGGCGTGGCGGGCGGGTCCGGCCAAGCCCCCCGGTGCTTTCCACGTAAAATGAATTGCCGCAACCGGGGCTGATGGCAGCGTGCCCGCATGGCCGTACCCCCGCCATCAAACAATCCGCCCACGCTGCGGGAAATCGCGCGGCGTGCCGGCGTGAGCCACACGACGGTCTCGCTGAGCCTGCGCAACCACCCGTCGATCCCCGAGGCCACGCGCGAACGCGTGCGCCAGCTCGCCGACGGGCTTGGCTACCGGTCGAACGTGTTGGTCTCCGCGCTCATGAGCCAGGTGCGGCTCAAGCAGCACAAGTCCGGTCCCGAGGTCGTGGGCTTTCTCACCGGCGGGCCGACGGCCGATGAGTGGAAACACCATTCCGCCAGCGTCGGTTTCTATGACGGCGCCCGGCGGCGCGCCCAGCAGCTGGGCATGCGCCTCGAGCCCTTTTGGCTGGGTCCGGGCGGGGTTCATTCCGCTGCTACGTGTCGCATGCTGCAGGCCCGCGCCATCCGGGGGAATCTCATCACGCCGTTCGCCGTCCCGGTCTACGACCACGAGCTCGACTGGGCCCACCTGATTTGTGTCGGCCTGGGTTATGTGTTCAACCACCACGCCCTGCACCGCGCCACGCACAATCATTTCCGCGGGGCTTTCCTCGCTTATGAAAAGCTCTGGCAGTTGGGCTACCGGCGCATCGGCCTCATGCTGGATCGCGACGACCAGAACCGTCGGGTGAACTACGGCTGGCTCGGGGGATATCTCGCCGGCCAGAACACGCTGGGTGAGACGCGGCTGGAGCCCCTGCTCACCACGCGCGGCGAGGAAATTCCCGCCCTGAAGGCTTGGATGCGCCAGGCCCGTCCCGACGCGGTGATCGGCTTCGGGCCGAAGCAGTTCCTCGCCCTGGAGCAGATCGGCCGGCGGATCCCGCGCGACCTCGCGTTTGCCGCACTCGACGTGGAGCAGACCAAGCTCGACCACGTCGAGGAGGTGACCGGTATCAACCAGAACCTCACGCTGATCGGCGCCACCGCGATCGACATCCTCGCCAGCCAGCTCTACCACAACGAACTGGGCCTGCCCCATCGCCCGGTCTACAGCATGATCGAGGGTTACTGGGTGCCGGGACGCACCGCGCCGAAACGCCGGGCCTAGGCCCGCCGGTGCGGGGCCGTCGGACCGGGTAGCTTTACGCGGAAAACGCCCGCAAGCTTGGCAATTGTCGGACTCATGCCGGACTTGCCCGGTTCGCCTCTGCGCCGGACCCTAAGCCCCACCCCATGGTCACCCCTCCGTCCGCCCCCGCGGCTGCCCCGATCGTCGCCCGCGCGGGTACGCTCCAGTACACCCGCGGCAATCTGGTCGCCATCTTTGCCTGGTTGCTCGGGGCCGAGGTAGTGTTCGTGCTCATCGACATCATCGAGCCGCAGGTTTTGCCCGTCCTCCTCAAGTTCCACGGGGCCACGGACACGCAGATCGCTTTCATCATCGGCTCGGTCAACGCTGTGCTCCAGCTGCTGATCATGCCGCCGCTGGGCTACTGGAGCGACCGGCTCCGCACCCGGTGGGGACGGCGCATCCCGGTGCTTTTCTGGGTCACGCCCTTCGTCACGTTCTTCCTCATTCTGACCCCGTTTTCCCCGGAGATCGCCGTCTGGCTATCGGGAATCCCGGTCATCAACGGCTGGCTGCACCTCCTGCCAATCGCCCCTGTAATCCTGGTCTTCGCGACGTTGGTGATCCTCTACCGTGCCGTGCAGACCGCGACCAATGTCTGTTTCTTCGGCCTGCTGCGCGATGTGGTGCCCGATACCCACATGGGTCGTTTCCTCGCGCTGTTCCGGGTGTTCGGAGCCGCGGGCACGGCCATCGTCAGCTACTGGCTGCTCGGTCTCACCGAGACCCACAGCAAACACATCTTCATAGGTATCGGTGTCCTCAACCTCGTGGGCTTCTCGTTGCTCTGCTGGTTCGTGCGGGAGGGGGAGTATCCGCCTGTTGCGCCCAGCACCGCCGGCGCGGGCGCCGGCCGTGCGGCGCGGTTTTGGGCGGCGACCCAGACCTTCGTCCGGGAGTCCTACCGTCATCCGGTCTACCTCTGGTTCTACTTTGTGCGGATCTGTCTCTACGGCGCGCTGCTCGGTCTGTCTCATTTCACCATCTTCTTCCCGCAGCACGAGCTTGGTCTGAACCTGATGACGGTCGGTGCCTACCGCACTTATCCGCTCCTGATCTGGGTCGTCATCGCGTTTCCCGTGGGCTGGCTGGTGGACCGCCGGGGCGCCATCGACGTATTGCGGTGGGGTCTGATCATGATCACCGCCGGCTATATCCTGACGTTCCTGTTCGCGAACGGCCCCCGAACCTTCCTCACGGGCAACCTGATCTTCGGGGTGGCGTTCTGGATCGTGATGATGGCGCAGCTCAAACTCACCGCGGAGGTTTTTCACCCTCAGCGCTACAGCCAGCTCGCGGGCGCGAACACCGTCGTGCAATCGCTCATGATTGCCGTGGTCATCAGCCCGGTGTGCGGCTGGATCCTCGATGCCCTCAAGGGCTGGTCGCACACACTGGCGATGCCCGGCGTGGGTGATGTCGTGATCGGGCCCTATCGGCTCGTGTACCTGATGATGGGCGCCTGCTACCTGCTGGCGCTGTTCGGCCTCAACCGCGTCACCCACCACATGCGCCGGCACACCGGCGCCGACGGCAAGTATCTCGCGCCGCTCTGAGAGGATGCTGAAGACTTGCGAGTCCGGCAAACCGGCGTTCATCGTCCCTCACCCCATGAAGCCCCCTTTCTGGCTGGTTGCCCTCGCCCTGGTGTCCACCGCTTTTGCCGCCCCCATTGACCGCGAGGCGCTGGTGCGCCGCCACAATCCCGTCGTGCGCAGCGTGGATTACGATTCCCCGCTCACGGTGGGCAACGGCGGCTTCGCCTTCACCGCCGATATCACCGGCCTCCAGACCTTCGCCTACGACTATCACCGCAATGGCGTGCCCACCGAGACGCAGGCCCGCTGGGCGTGGGTGAGCGACGAGAATGTGGCCGGCTATACTCTCGCCGATGCCAACAAGGACTTCACTCTCCCCGACGGCCGCGTGCTCGGCTTCCCCACGCGCTCGTCCGTCCCCGCGGGCGACTGGTTGCGCAAGAACCCGCGCGCCCACCCCGTCGGCCAGCTCCAGCTCGTGTGGGACAAACCAGACGGTTCGCCCCTCACGCCCGCCGACATCGAGGAGCCGGAGCAGACGCTCGACCTCTGGACGGGAATTATCACCAGTAAATTCAAACTGGGTGGTGTGCCGGTGATGGTGACGACGGCGTGCGATCCAACGAAAGACATGGTGGCGGTGAACATTCAGTCGGAGCTCGTAGCGCAGGGAAAGGTGCGGGTTCGCTTGGCGTTTCCACGTGGTCACGACGTTAACACCAAGAACACTCCGGCCCTCGATTGGGACCAGGCCGAAAGCCACCAATCGAAGGCAGAGGGCAAAGGTTGGGTGGAGCGTAATGTCGGCGGATTGCGCTATTTCGTAACGTGCGAGCGCAACCTTGAATCGAACGGCGCGCACCGGTTCGTGATCAAGCCCGAGGCCGGCCAAGAGACCTTGAGCTTCACGATGCATTTTGGCGCCGAACCTAAAAAATATGCCCCGGCAGCGGGGGAGATCTTGAAGGCCAGCGCCGACCACTGGGAAAAATTCTGGCACGAGACGGCCGCGGTGGATTTTTCCGGCAGCACCAACCCGCTGGCGCAGAAGTTCGAGCAGCGCATCGTCCTCTCGCGCTACCTGACCGCCGTGCAATGCGCGGGCGACGTGCCGCCGCAGGAGAGCGGGCTCACCTGCAACACCTGGTACGGCAAGCACCACACCGAGATGGTGTGGTGGCACACCGCGCAGTTCGCGCTCTGGGGTCACGACGCCGCGCTGGCGCGGAACCTGGAGTGGTTCATTCGCCAGCTGCCCGCTGCCCGCGCCCTCGCGGCCAGTCGCGGCCTCCAGGGAGCGCGCTGGGCCAAGATGACGGGTCCCGAGATGCGCGAGAGCCCGGGCGGCAACCCGCTCATCATCTGGAACCAGCCGCACCCGATCTACCTCGCCGAGCTGCTCTACCGGAATACGCCGACCGCGGAGACCCTCGCGCACTACCGCGACCTCGTCTTCGAGACGGCCGACTGTCTCGCGACCATGGTGCATTGGAACGAGGCGACGCAGCGTTACGACCTCGGCCCGCCGCTCTGGATCGCGCAGGAAATCTACGATCAGGCCACGAGCCGGAATCCGTCCTTCGAGCTGGCTTACTGGCGTTGGACGCTGGGCCTCGCCCAGCAGTGGCGCGAGCGCCTCGGTCTGCCGCGGGTGGAGAAGTGGGACCATGTGATCGCGCACTTAGCGCCGATCCCGGAGAAGGACGGCAAATACGTCGCCCTCGGCTCGCACCCCGACACCTGGGACAACATCGACAGCCGTCACGACCACCCGACCATGCTCGCGCCCCTCGGTCTGCTGCCGCCGCAGGCGCCGTACACGGACCGTCCCACGATGGAGCGCACGCTCGATGCCGTGCTCGCGCACTGGGACTGGGCGGCAAAGATCTGGGGCTGGGACTACCCGATGATTGCGATGACCGCCGCCCGACTCGGCCGGCCCGAGGTGGCCGTGGAGATCCTGCTGCGCGACGGGCCCAACAACGTCTACCTGCCCAACGGACACGCGCCCGTGCGCAGTGACGAGCGGGTGGATCCCAACGCCCCGTCGGGCGCCCGCAAGCGCGAGATCGCCGTCTACCTGCCCGCGAACGGCTCCTTTCTCGCCGCGGCCGCGCTCATGATCGCGGGCTGGGACGGAAACGAGGTCGAATTTCCCGGCATTCCCCAGGACGGCACCTGGCAGGTCCGGGCCGAGGGGCTGAAACCCCTGCCCTAAAGGGAGACCTGCGCCCTGTGCGGACCGGTTCCGCCGAGGGGAAAACTCCGGCTGGCCTCTGGCACAGCGATGGCTACAATGCCGGTATGAGAGTGGTGGCAGTGATACTCTTGCTCCTGGTGCAGCCGGCGATCGCCGGACGGGCTGACGTTTTCAAACTGCCCAAGGGACAGCTGGAGATTTTCCCCGTCGGCCGGTGGCAGGCCAGCAGCGAGGACGTGGGTGAATTGAAAATCGTCCTCGCCGCGGAGGACCCGCAGATCAACGCCCGGGCCATCTACAGCGTGGCGTCCGAGGGTTCGGATGACTTTCCGACCGAGCAACAACTGCTCGAGCACATGCACCGCGTGGCCACCCGTCTCCTCGACGGCGGCACCTTCGTGGAGCGCAAGCCGGTGGTGAAGCCGTTCTACCCCGCGCAGGGTTTCGGATTTTATGCGGTGATGACGGATCGCAAGCTCGTGGGCCGCCCGCCGGTGCCGGGTGATTTCAAGTTTTTCAGTCTGGGCATGATCCGCCTGGCGCCGGCGGTCTACCTCAAGGTGCAGATCATGGCCGACAGCGAGGAGGGCGAGCCCTACCAGCAGCTCCTCGGCATGGCGGAAGGCGTCACCTACACGCCGCGCTGACCGCGGCTTCAGCCGGCGGTCCGGGACTCGGCCCGTTTGGTCAGCTCGTCCACCACGACCGCGGTGGTGATATCGCAGCCCACGTTCGTGGCGGTGCGGCACATGTCGAGGATGCGGTCGGTGCCGAGAATGATGCCGATGCCCTCGGGCGGAATGCCGAAGGTGATGAGCAGGCCGGCGATCAGTGGCAGCGAGCCGCCGGGGATGCCGGCGACGGCCACGGCGCTCAGCACCGAGAGCAGCAGCAGTGTGATCTGCTGGCCGATCGAGAGGTCGACGCCGAAGACCTGGGCGACGAAGAGCACGACACAGCCTTCGTACAGCGCGGTGCCGCTCATGTTCATCGTGGTGCCAAGCGGCAGCACAAAGCCCGCGGTGCTCGGGGAGATATTGAGCTTGTCGGTGGCATTCTCCAAGGCCGCCGGAAGCGTGGCGTTGCTGGAGCTGGTGGAGAAGGCGGTGACCAACACGTCCTTGATCGCGGCGAAATAGGCCCGCGGGCTCCAGCGCGTCCACACCTTGAGCCACACCGACATGGTGCCGAAGAGGTGGAGGGCCATCACGGCGGCACACCCAAGCACGAACACCCCGAGTGCCTTGATGATGTCGAGGCCTGACTTCACCAGCACACTGTAGATCAGGCAGGGGACCGCATAGGGGGCCAGGCGCAGGGCGAAATGAACGATGCCCGTCATCAGGTCCGTGACCATCTGGAGGGAATCCATTAACCGGTGGCGCTTGTCGTCCGGGAAAGACATGCCGACGACGCCGACCAGGATGGCGAAGAGGATGAGCGGCAGCACGTCGCCGATGCGTGCCGTGGAGGAACCGACGACGGCGGCGAACAGGTTGGCCGGCATGAACATCTCGACGATGACGGCGAGGGAAAGGCCAGTTTGGCTGGCGGAGGCGCTGACGTGCTTTTGCGCCGCGCCCCCGAACTCGGTCATCAGCCGGGCCTTGGTGGCCTCGTCGATGTAGCTGCCCGGTTGCAGGGTGTTCATCATCACCAAGCCGAGCGCCACCCCGATGGCCATGTTCAGGAAAAACAGGGCGAAGGTGCGGCCGGCCAGCGGGCCGAGTTTATCCGGGCGACCCAGTTGGACCACACCGGTCGCAAGCGAGGCGAAGACCAGGGGGATAATGACGAAAAACAGCAGACGCAGGAAAACCCGACCAAAGGGATCCAGCAGCACCGTCGAGATCCCGCGCATGGCCTCGAGCAGCGTGGCCGAGGATTTGACGCCGACGTGTTCCAGCAGGGCCTGCAAGCCCTCAGGCAGCGGCACATGCGGGCCGGCCACCAGGGTGATCACACCCAGAATGATGCCGACGACCAATCCGCGCAGGATGCGGTTGGCTAGTTTGTCGGAGGTGGATCCGGCCATGCGCATGACCTTGGGTGGCGGCGGGGCCTTGCGCAACAGGAACTTGGGGATAAAAAATTTCCCGCTGGTTTGCTGGGCTCGACCGCCTAGGCTGCACCCTTGTCGTCCATGAACTCCCTCCTCGGCTTCACCCTCGAAATCCTGATCATCCTCGGTCTGGTGGTGGCCAACGGGTTTTTCGTCGCGGCCGAGTTTGCCTTGGTGAAGGTGCGGGCCAGCCAGTTGCGGCCCCTGGCGAAGAAGGGCCGGGCCGGCTGGCGCCTGCGCATGGCGTTGAAGGCCACCCAACACCTCGACTCAGCCCTGTCCGCGACCCAACTCGGGATCACCCTCTCCAGCCTCGGCCTGGGCTGGGTGGGCGAACCCTTTCTGGCCCACCGCCTGGAGCCGATGCTGGCGAACTTCGGCGTGACGGACCCGGCGGCGGTGTCGTCCATCGCCTTCGCCATCGCCTTCGCGATCATCACCTTCCTGCACATCGTGTTTGGTGAGCTGGCTCCGAAGTCCCTCGCCATCCAGCGGCCCAAGGGGGTGTCGCTGTGGACCGCGGGACCGCTGATGTTCTTCTATTACCTGTTCCTGCCCTTCATCTGGGTGCTGAACGGCACGGCCAACCGCTTCTTGCGCTGGGCTGGGCTCGGGCCGGCCACGGAGGGCGAGCACGCCTTCAGCGCCGAGGAACTCGAATACGTCTTCAGTCATGCCCGCCACACGCACCCCGGCGATGCAGCCATCAACAAGCTGATGGTGCAGTCCCTGCGCGCCCGTTCCACCCAGGCCCAGCAGATCATGCGGCCGCGGGATCAGGTCATCGCCCTCTGGTCGGACAAGCCGCTCGCCGAGAACCTGCGGACGGCCCAGATCAGCGGCCACAGCCGCTTTCCGGTGTGCACGGGCTCGCTCGACGAGGTGAAGGGTCTCCTCCTCATCCGCGAGTGGCTCTGGCAGATCAGCCTGCTCGGGCCGGACACGCCCTTCGAGCCGCTGGTGCGCCCGGTGGTGGAGTTCGAGCTCACGACCCCGCTGCACACCATGATCGAGCGGTTCCGCCTTTCCCGCAGCCACCTCGCGGTCGTGCTCGATCCCGAGCGCAAGCTCGCCGGCATCATCACGTTTGAGGACGTGCTGGAGGAGATCGTGGGCGACATCCGCGATGAGTTCGACATCGAGAGCGGCCCGATCTACGAGCGCACCGAACACGCCATCGTCGTCACGGGCGCCTTCACCCTGCGGGAACTGCAGGCGGAGACGGGCTGGCCGCTGGAGGGGCAGCCCCGTGAGACGGTGGCCATCTGGGTCCAGCGTCTGGCCGGGGCCGGTGTGCCGAAGCGCGGCGACCAGTTCGCCGCCGGTGAATACCGCCTGACCGTGCTGGAGGCCAACGCCGAGCGCGCGCGCCGCGTGCGCGTGGCCCGCAACGTGGGCGAGGGCACCACGCCGCCGATGTGACCATGAACGGCCCGACCTTCCTCGCGGCGTTGACGTTGCTGATCTGGCTGGGCCTCGCGTGGGACGTGGGGCGCGGCAACCGCCGGTTGCGCCGTCTGGCGAAGCTGCCGCTGCCGGAGCAGGCGGGGTGGCCCCGCGTGAGTCTCGTCATCGCCGCGCGCAACGAAGGGAAGACCCTCGGCGCCGCCGTGCCCACGATGCTGGCGCTCGACTATCCCGACCTCGAGCTCATCGCGGTCAACGACCGGTCGGAGGACGACACCGGGGCGGTCCTGGAAAAACTGGCCGCGGCCGACCCGCGGCTGCGGGTCGTGACGGTGACCGCCTTGCCCGAGGGCTGGATCGGCAAGAACCACGCGCTGCATACCGGGGCGATCGAGGCGGCCGGCGAATGGATTTTGTTCACCGACGCCGACATTCATTTTCAACCGGACACCCTGCGGCGCGCGGTGGCGTATGCCCGGATGCAGACCCTCGACCACCTCGCCGCCGTGCCCCGGCTGGTCGAGCAAGGGCATGCGCTCGGGATCTGCGTCAACGCCTTCAGCTTCGCCTTCACCGTGGGGCTGCGGCCGGCGCACATCTCCGATCCGCGCAGCCGGGCGCATGGCGGGGTGGGGGCCTTCAACCTCGTGCGTTCCTCCACCTACCGGAAGCTGGGCGGCCACGAGCCGGTGCGGATGCGGCCCGACGACGACATCAAGCTGGGCAAGTTGATGAAGGCGGGTGGATTCAGCGAACTCGTGCTGGGCGAGGGCGCGCTCGCCGTCGCGTGGTATGATTCCGTCGGCGCGATGATCCGCGGCCTGACCAAGAACGCCTACGCCGGCGCCGACTACCGGCTGTGGGTGCCGCTGGCCGCGATGCTCGCGTTTGGCGTCGGCTGGGTCTGGCCCGCGGTTGCACTGTTTCTGTATGAGGGTCCGGCGATGTGGCTGAATGCCGGCACGCTGGCGCTGATCCTGGCCTTGGGTTGCGACCAGACGCGTTTCACCGGCGGCCGGTGGTGGCACGGCCTGTTTTTGCCGCTGGGCATGGCGGTCTTCGCGTGGATCCTGCTCCGTTCACAGGCGGTCACGCTTTGGACGGGCGGCATCACGTGGCGCGGCACGCATTACCCGTTGCGCGATCTCAAGGCCAACCGGCTGTGAGCGGGGAGCTGGCGCGGCAGGAATCGTCAGTGGCGGGCCCGCGAGCCTGCTGGCACCTCCAACTGCGAACCAGATTCGGGTGATCCGGTTTTGCGTTGGACCCCGCTTCGTCGCGTTGTTTCATTGCGCCCATTGCCATGAATTCCCCCACGACCCGCCGCGCCTTCCTTGCCACCGCCGCTACCCTCGGAGCCGCGGCCGCGGTCTCCGCCGCCCCTGCCCTGGGAGCCACGCCGCCCAAGTTGGTGCACCACGTCTTTTTCTGGCTGAAGAACCCGGATTCGAAGGAGGATCTCGCGCAGCTCCTCGCCGGCATCCGCGGCCTCGCGGCGATCGAGACCGTGCGCGGCATCCATGTCGGCGTGCCGGCCAGCACCGAGAAACGCGAGGTTGTGGACAACAGCTTCAGCGCCTCCGAGATCCTCTACTTCGACGACGTCGCCGGGCAGAACGCCTACCAGGTGCACCCGCTGCACCAGAAGTTCGTGGCCGAGTGCTCGCATCTTTGGGCCAAGGTCATCGTGTACGACGCACTGGCGGTGTGAGGGAGGTGGGTGGAACCTGACCTCCGGGCAGGTTTTGCGTTTGCCTATCCGATCAGCCCGCCCGGAGGTCGGGCTCCACCTTCAACAACCGCTCACTTCGTACGCTGCACCATCTCCGGGCTGACGGCCAGGACGGAGCCCGGGTCGGACTTGATCCAGATCAGCAGGATGCCGGCGGTCTCGTCGACGACGACGTGTTCCTGGGCGCCGCACACGAAGTCCTGGCCGCCGAAACGGTAGGCCTGGCCGGGGGGGATGGTGCGGCGGTTGGCCTCGGGGTAGCCGGCAAACTGCATGCCGATGAAGGTTTCGGCGTCCTGGGCGGTGAAGCGGGTGCGGCGGTAGGGCTTGAGGCCTTCCGCCATCGAGAGCCCCTTGTCGTTCGCGGTGACGGTGTAGTGCATCGCCCCGAAGTCGTTCTCGAACATCCAGAACATGGTCCGACCATCCGGATGGCCCTGGGGCTTGCCATAGCGCTTGCGGATCTCGGACACGGGTTCGCCCACGCGGGCCCAGGCGGGGGCAGAGGCAAGGACGGCGAGCAGAAACGTGAGCAGGACGCGGGTCACGGGAGGGAGCGAATTCAACCGAGCAGGTTTTTCAACGCCGCGAGGTATTTCTCCCGGGTGCGGGTGATCACCTCGGCGGGGAGGCGCGGGGCGGGCGGCTGCTGGTTCCACTTGATGGCGAGCAGGTGGTCGCGGACGAACTGCTTGTCGTAGCTCGGAGGCGAGCAGTCGGGGCGGTAGTCGGCGGCGGGCCAGTAGCGGGAAGAGTCGGGCGTGAGCACCTCGTCGATGAGGAAGAGGTTGCCGGCCTCGTCGGTGCCGAACTCGAACTTGGTGTCGGCGAGAATCATGCCGGCCTGCTGCGCGCGCTCATGACCGAAGGCGTAGAGGGCGAGGCTCATGGCCTTGACCTTCGCATAAAGCTCCGCGCCGATGGCGGCCGCACCCTGAGTGTCGTTGATCGGCTCGTCGTGCTGGCCCTTGGGGGCCTTGGTGGTGGGCGTGAAGATCGGCGTGGGGAGTTTGTCGGCCTGGCGGAGACCGGCGGGGAGCTTGATCCCGCAGACCTCGCCCGTTTCCTGGTAGGATTTCCAGCCGCTGCCGATGAGGTAGCCGCGGGCCACGCACTCGATGGTGAGGGGCTTGAGCTTGCGGACGATCATGCTGCGGAGCTGGAGGTCGCGGCTGCCGAGCCCGCGCATGAGGAACTGGCGGGGCTGGTCGGGGAGGAGGTGGTTGGGGATGAGGTGGCTGGTCTGGCTGAACCACCAGTTGCTCATCTGGGTGAGGATGGCGCCCTTGCCCGGGATGCCATCAGGGAGGATCACGTCGAAGGCGGAGAGCCGGTCGGTGGCGCAGAGCAGCAGGGCGTCGCCGAGGTCAAAGATTTCACGGACCTTGCCGGAGGCGATCCGGGGGAAGGGTAGGCCGTCGATCGTGACGACGGCTTGCGGAGGCAGGGCGGCGCTGAGCTCGTGAAAATTCATCCAGAAAGAGGTAACGAGAACGGCCGGCCAAAGTAAATTCCTGACTCGGACGGGTTAGCGGGTGCAAAAAATAGGCCTTGCGCGACCCCGGGCAGGCCGTAGCTTCCCCGATTCCGTGCTGGGTCCCCATCGTCTAGCCCGGTTAGGACACCACCCTTTCACGGTGAGAACCGGGGTTCGAATCCCCGTGGGGACGCCATCTTTCAAAGGCCCGCAACTTGAATGAGTTGTGGGCTTTTTCGTTTTTCTAGAAACGCCAACTGGCAACAGGACTGGCAACAGGACTGGCAACAGGACTGGCAACAGCCGCAGCGCAGACAACTCAGCCTGCTCGGACGACGAATCGGCAGAGGCGGCCGTGAGCGCGGAGCCAAGCTGTCTCTGCCCGCAATGAATGGCCGGAGCCGCAATCGGAGCGGACACCGGAGTGCTGGCCGGTCCAGTTCGTGCTAATTTCCCAGGCTGCAAACGCCCTTAACGAGGCTGTCATCTTTATGGGCGCCAACCGAAGTTTTATTGCTTTGGCAGTGCACTTGGATCTACCGGAGCGACTTCTTTTGGCGGCCAGGTTGTGCCGGCAAGTTCGTTGGGCAGTTGGGTGGGATTGGTCGGATAAATCAACGAAAGGTCCATCGTCGATTTCGAGCCTTGGAGGAACTCTAGCTCTTCCGGCGCGCCTAAGATTAACCATAGTACCTCCGTCTCGGTGTCGTTGAACACCTGGCGTAGCTCTTCGGGACCGACGAGCAAACCGCCATACCGCGGCACCGTTAGGGTTTTATCGCCGATCCGTACGCGGCCGGTGCCTTCCAGCACAAAATAGAATTCCTCAGCACGGATGTGCTTATGCAGCGTGTTGGCGCTTCCAGGCGGCAACCGCCAGAGCCTCGCTCCCATGATTTCACTCGCGGTGCGCTCAAGATAGTCCGCGTTCGGGATTTTCATCAAATTGGACGGCCTCCAAACAAGATCTTCTGGCTTGATGAGATGGTATCCGTGAATGGGTTTCATGAGGCTTGGTTGAGGTGAAGAATGCATGCGCTAGGGACACTCCGGTCTCTGAGCACTCAGAGTAAGACTTGTGTGGTCGTCTGCATGAGAACCCAAAAACGTAGCCATCCGCTCGGTGATCCTGGTCATGGAGGCTTCGCTTCGCTCGATGCCGTAAACAGCAAGTGGGAAATTCAGCGGCTTCTGGATCTCCCAAATTCTCTCATGTTGGTCCGGCGGTAAGATGGTGACGGGTGAGCCAACCGCCACCCAGCCGATCGGAACGGTGGCATCCTCAGGAAGTTCCGTCTTCAAATGCACCACGCCATTGACCCTCACCTCGCTCCTGGCCCGCAGGATCCCCGCGTGAAAGACGCACGCACCGGTAGCGATGAAAACCTCGTCCTCTAAGGTGCAACCAGCCAAGTGGGCGTTCGGACCGACAAGACAATGATTACCGATGGTCACCGAGTGCAAGGCGGTGCTTCTGATAACTGCATTCTCCAGCACGATACCATGCGAGCCGATGACAATGGAACCACCTTCGGCAATGAGGCACGCCCCAAACATTATACGACAATGTGCTCCGACCGTGACATCGCCGCAAAGAGTGGCGGTCGGCGCGATGTAAGCGCTGGGATGAATCTGCGGGCACTTACCTTGGTGCGACAGGATCATTGCATGGATTTAAGTGAATCCCGGGGAGTCAGTTCCTCCAAATATCCTTCGTCAAAAGCGATCACCGTGAACACGCTGTCTACCCTGGGATCGGGGATATCCCCGCCGTAGTAGGTTTTCAGCAGGAACTGAAATCCACGATGCACCGGGAAGCCGGGCCGGCCCAGGTTGGGGGCGAGGGCGTTCCAAGCTTCTACATGGTTGGCAGAGCAAGCTGAACGGCCCTGAAACCATTCGCCAACCGGCGCATCACTACCGGATGAAAGCCGGATCACCTCGATGATCTCCTGCTTCTGAATTCCAAAGTGCTTCAAGAATGCCCCATCCGTGGCCACCGGATGGCAATAGGGCAGGACGAAATCAGGCTCCAGCGTGCCCGCGAGATAGTAGCGAGTCTTGTCGATGAATCGCGGCAGCCAAACGCAGCCGGCCAGTTTGTCGGAGGGACGCCGTAACTTTTGCATGGTGATGTGTGGGAAAGCGTGGCTGCGATGCGATTTTCAGGGAAAGGTGTCCCAGCCATGGGACACGTGCGGTTGGGGAGTCTGGCTAAGTTACCGTGTCGGTCCGTGGTTCCGCGGCCCGGACCAAGGCCCAAAGTGTCTGATTGACTGGAGTCGGCACCCCCAGTTCCCTTCCTCGCCGGGCGATGAAACCGTTGAGGGCATCGATCTCGGTGCGCTTTTTTCGCCGGAGGTCCTGCGCGGTTGAGGAGTAGGCGGCCGCGATCTGACGGGTAAGTTTTCTCACCGTAGTATTGGCGGTGTCCACATCATCCATGTTTGTCGGGCTGACCCCTGCCGCACGCGCCACGGCGAGAGCCTCTGCGATGACCTTTCCCACCACCTCCCAGACGGCTTTGTCATCACCTGCTTCTCCGTAGGTTATCTGGCAGAGCGCCGAAATCGCGTTGAGCGCGCTGTTGCAGATCAGCTTCTCCCAAAGTTGGTCCTGAATGCGGGAGGAGACGACGCATCCAACCCCAGCGTCCCGGAAAAGATTGGCGATCTCAGCGACCCGGCTTCCGTCGGGGCCGATGATCAGATCACCTCGGCCGGTATGTTTGACGGTTCCGGGGGCTGGCACCGCCGCCGCAAGGTAGACTACGGCTGATATAGTCTGCCGTCCGGTGATCGCGCTGATCTGGTCGGCATTTTCGACCCCGTTCTGGAGACTGAGCACAGTGCAGCCTGGGGCGAGAAACGGCA
This sequence comes from Lacunisphaera limnophila, assembly GCF_001746835.1. Lineage (NCBI taxonomy): Bacteria > Pseudomonadati > Verrucomicrobiota > Opitutia > Opitutales > Opitutaceae > Lacunisphaera > Lacunisphaera limnophila. The sequence goes on from NZ_CP016094.1 coordinate 1,716,842, forward strand.
CCAAGGCACGGGCCGTCGCCTCCGTGTTTGTGGTCTTAACGCAAAACAAGACGAGATCGGCATTCCGGGCCGCGGCTAGTTCGGTGGATGCGTCTACGGAAACCACTTCGTTGAACATTCGCGTATCGAGGGTGAGTCCCCTTTGCTTCACCGCAGTGACAAAGCTCTCCCTCCCTATCATTACTGTGGGTACACCCGCTCGGGCCAGTAAACCGCCGAAAAATCCCCCGACGGCGCCGGCTCCGACGACCGCGACCTTGGGCTTGGCTGTATGGACGTTTCCTCCGCCCTGCGTTTCATTTGTCATGCGTGGCGCTGTTCAAAGTACCCCAGCCTCAAGCGGGTGCAGATAAAGAAAGCGCGGAGCCGCCACGCCTGCCTCCTGGCGGATCTGTTCAAGGCGGGGTGACTCGAAGAATCGTCTGGCGTCTGCGTGGGATGTCCAGGTGGAGAGATGTACGATCAGGAGGACATTGGCTTCGTCGCGCAGCACTTGGTAGGAAAGTTCCCCGGCGGCCTTCCGGATGGTAGCAGCCGAATCGAAGACTCTTTTCCACGGCGCATAAGCCTGCACTTCGTGGAGAATCAGAACCTGTGGTCCAGAGGGACTGACGGCTTGGTCGCGTGGTTGCACCGATCAATGCTACCAGAAAGACAAACATGCTGGAAATACCATGATTGGCCGTTAGTGATGCTGAATAGATATGATAGATTATTCGATCCGGGAACTGGAGTGCTTTGTCGCGGTAGCCGAGGAACTGTCCTTCACCCGGGCGGCTCGGCGCCTGCATCTGTCGCAGCCGCCATTGTCCCGGCACATTCAATCCCTGGAAGCCCGGCTAGGTATCAAGCTGTTTACGCGCTCACCCCGCTCGGTCGCGTTGACGCCGGCGGGACGCGCCCTGCTGACCGATACTAAGGGGGCATTGGTGCAGCTCCAACGTGCGGGGGATCGGGCTCGGAGGGCCTCCCGGGGAGAAACCGCCCGGCTGGATCTTGGATTCGTCAGCGCGGTGCTAAACCCGGATTTGATCAGCATCTTTCAGCGCTATCGCACGTCTCACCCGGCTGTGGACTTGACCTTACATGACTGTCCCCCGGCCGAGCAATTACGGGCTATTGCGGAAGGGCGACTGGACGGCGGATTTGTCGGCGCCTCGCCGGCCACACTCACATCAGGTTTGGTCTTTATCCCATGGAGCAAGGAGCCCCTGATGGTCTTCCTTCCTCGCGGTCATAGGCTGCAAGACACCGCCAAGGTAAGAATGGCCGATCTGGCTGCGGAATCGTTCGTGATGGTGGCTGCGGAGTCGGCTCCTTGTTTCTCGCAGCAGATCCACGAACTGTGCCTTGAGGCGGGATTTCGCCCCAAGGTCGTCCAGGAGGCGAGCCGCGGACAAGCGGTTGCCGTTATGGTTGCCGCTGGAACGGGTATCGCGATCCTGCCGGCATCCATGTCGCGCATCGCCGGTGAGTCCTCGCTCGCAATCCCGATTACCACGAAAGGCGCAACAGTGACGTATGTCTTTGCCCATCGGCGTGGCGAACAAGAACCCCCTCTCAGAAATTTCGTGGCCGGATTGGAGGGATGAGCGCTAAGGCAGCCGCTTAGTAAGATTCAGCCTCAGATTCTTGTGAAGGTATAGCGAATATCGATGCAGACTTATCTCCCAAGAAAATGCTCAGAACCCGCGATCTGATGAACGCCGCGTTGCGGCCTGCTGATATGTTTGAACTCTATGGTATCCCGTCCAGCACACTCTGCGGTTATGTAATAATCCCGATCAAGTGCGACGCCTGCCATCGCGACTGGTGCCGGGACGGCAGGGAGGGAAGGGGCTCAGAATCATTATGCATGCTGAACTGCGGCAGAGCTCGATAAGTTGAAAGCGACTTGACTATATACGCTATTCGCGAATAGCGTATACTCATGTTTACCAAGCCACAAGACATCGTCGTGGCGCTAAAGTTGAGCTTGAGCAACTCAATCTCCAGCTACGCAGAGTTGGGGAAGAGCTTGGGCATGAGCGCTTCCGAGGTCCATGCAGCCGTGCGGCGCCTCCAAGAGGCGCGACTGCTCGACCCGGAAACCAAACAGGTGCGCTTCGAAGCGCTAAGAAACTTTTTGGTGCATGGTGTTCCCTACGCCTTCCCCGTAAGCCCCAAGGCCGTCACGCGAGGAATGCCAACCGCTTGGGCCGCACCGGCAATGTCAGACAAGATAAGCGCTGCGGACCAGATGCCACCGGTCTGGCCTGACCCGGATGGGAAGGTGCAAGGCGCCGCTGTGCAGCCGCTCTATCCCAGTGTTCCAGGGGCCGCACGACGCGATCCGGAGCTTTACCGACTACTTGCGCTGGCAGACGCCTTGCGCATCGGTCGTGCGCGCGAACGCGCAATAGCGGAAAAGGAACTTGGTCTGCATCTGAATCGCCATGCCCACGCCTAATCTCGGTGCATTGCGAGCGGTGGCGGACCGGCTGGATGGATTGGAGCTCAGCTATGCGTTTGTCGGTGGGTCCGTGGTAAATCTCCTGCTCGATGACCCAGCTTTTGCGCCTGCGCGCCCGACCGATGATGTGGATGTCATCGTCGAGGTCGTCGCCGACAAACGTTACTCCGAATTGGAGGCGCGCATTCGCGCACTCGGATTCAACCATGACATGCGAGAGGGAGCGCCACTTTGTCGATGGGTCTTGGGCAACTTGACCGTGGACATCATGCCGACGGACGGCGCGGAAATTGGGCTCAATACAACATGGTTTAAGGAAGCCTTGGCGACAGCGACTGAGCAGGAGTTCTCGCATACACGGCTGAAGCTTGTTTCACCGGCTGCATTTCTCGCGACCAAGTATGTGGCTTTTGTGGACCGCGGGTATGGCGACTATTACGCCAGCCACGATCTGGAGGACTTCATCACCGTGGTGGATGGCCGCGAAGGAATCGTCGCGGACATAGATAGAGCGCCCGCGGAGTTGCGGAAGTATCTGGTCACTGCCGTGCGGGCGCTGCTAGCGGTGCCCGCGTTTGACGAGGCATTGCCAGGCCAAATTCCGCCTGACCAAGCCAGTCAATTGAGGTTACCAAAACTACGCGCGAAGCTGCACGCCATCGCGGGCCTCCGATAGCGTTACATGATCGCCAGAAGGCCGATCAACCGAATGGACGGTTCAAAAAAATCATATTTGCACCCATCGGAACACTCTTTTGGTGCTCTTGTAGCACATCCTCATAGTTCCGAACCCGGACCGCGCGTTCAATCGGAACGGATGTATGGACCATTGGCTCAGTTTAGGGCGCCGCTTCAGGGGTGGCGATGTCCGCGCCGGAATCCGCACCAAGTGTGATGCGTTTGCCGGTCCTCGCGGACTCTTTGGCGGCGTCCAGAATTTCAGCCACGATCAGGTTCACCTCAATGGACGAGAGGCCGGTCACTTGGATTTCACCGCGAACCACGGCGCCGAAATAGGAAAGGGTGTCGGCATAAGGTAGCGGCATCGCAGGCGCGGGCAACGGGATCTCGGCGGCATTTCCTTTTCGCAGGTACATCGATTTGCCATCGGGCAAGCGCAGCGCCCCGGTTTCGCCGTAGAGATCCATATCTTTTCGGCCATAAGGCCAGTTCCAGGAGGCTTGGATGATCGCCTGGGCGCGGGGGTAGGTGAGAACGATCGTCGCCTCGTCATCCACCTTGGGGTAGACGTCAGGCTGCAGCTGTTGCGTGACGGCGAAAACCGAATCAGGCCGTTGCCCATCCATCAGCCAGGTGGCCAGGTTGGCGCCATAGCAGCCGAAATCCATCAACGCCCCGCCGCCGTTCAGCACCGGGTCGGTCAACCAATCCAGAAAGTAGGATGAGCAGATGGGAGCCGGGCCGGAATGACCGTCGCGGATCACGAGTTTGCGCAAATCGCCGATCGCCCGCTGCCGGTGGACGGCATCGTAGGCGCCGTGGGTGCTCCGATACCAGGTGGTCTCGTAATTCACGACCAGCTGGATGTCGCCTTGGCGCGCGGCCTCCGCCATCTTCTGGGCGTCCGCCAGGCTCACGGCCAGGGGTTTTTCCATCATGACATGGATCCCGAGGGGAGCACACATCTCCACCACCGACAGGTGATCAAACGTCGAGGTGAAGGCCGCGACCGCCTGCACGTCATGCTTGGCGCGAAGGGCCGCCAGGCTCGGGTAAAACAGATTTGCCTCCAGGTTAAAGTCCCGGGCGATCTTGGCGGCCAGGGCCTGGTTGGGCTCCACGATGCCCACGAGCTGGACATCACGCCGGCTGAGCAGATCTGGCAGGAATCCCGTCACATGGTCGTGGACCAAACCGATGATGGCGAGCCGCACGGGTGGAGGGCTTTCCTGGGACGAAGCGCAGGCGGCAACCAGCATGAAAGCGAGCAGGGTGAGGAGTTTTTTCATGGGGAGGTGGGTAAACCGCAAAGCAACGGAAAGGAGTCGGGCGCCGCGACTCGCCCCAGGCCGGCGTCTTGCGGCGGCACCGTGCGGTTCGCCTGCCGGTGGAGCGCCAACGCGCCGGAGCCTAGAGCTCGCGGAGGGCGGCGGCGATGGGCTGGCGGGCGGCGCGGAGGGCGGGGAGGAGGCCACCGATCAGGCCGATCAGGGTCGCCCAGATCACGCCCTGGACCACCAGTGCGGGGGTCACGGCGAAGGAGAAGGCCACTTGGCTGAAGCTCTGCCAGTTCATCGTGGCGGCATGGAAATTGTTGAAGGCGAGGTAGGCGAGAGCGGACCCGAGGGCTCCGCCACCCAGTGCCAGCAGGAGCGATTCGAGCATGAGGGCGATGACCACGGCGCCGCCGCCAAAGCCAAGCGCGCGCAGCGTCGCAATCTCGCGGGTGCGGGTCGCCACCGCGCTGTACATCGTGTTCAGCGCACCGAAGACCGCGCCGATGGCCATGAGGAAGGCAATCAGGTAGCCCAGGGTCGTGATCAGGCGGGTCATGCCCTCGGACTGCGCCGCGAAGTGCTCGGACTGGCGCAGGACCTTGACGCTGAGCTGGGGGTTGGCGGTGAGGGCGTCCTTGAATTCCTGGAAGGCCCCGGCCGAGTTCAGCCGGGCGTAGACCGACTGGAAGGAGTCGCCACGCTGGTAGGCGGCCTGCAGGACGCGGGCGTCAGTCCAGACCTCCGACTCGGCCACACCGCCACTGGCCGTGAACACGCCGACGACCGGCCAGGCGTCACGACCGACCTGTACCGTGCCGCCGACCTCGAGGCCGGCGAACTCGCGCGCGGCGCCGGCGCCGACGATGACCTCGTTCTTGCCCCACTCGAACATCCGGCCGGCGGTGATCTGCAGGTTGTCCCGCACCGCGGGCGCGGCGCTCTCGACTCCGCGCAGGGGGACGTTGGCGTCGGTGCCGGTCGAGCGCTTGGGGAGGTTTATGATGACGAAGAGCTCGGCGGAGGCGAGGGGGCCCGCCGCGTTGCGGGCGACGCCGGGGGCGTCGGCGATGAGGCGCGTCTCGGCGCGACCGAAGCCGCTGACCATCTCGCTGTCGGAGCCGCTGCGCAGGACGATGGCGGCGTCGGCCGAGCCCGAGTTGGCCATGGCGCGGCGGAAGCCCGTGCCGATTGAGAGGACACCAATGAAAACGAGCACGACCCCCGCGATGCCGATGACCGTGGCCGCCACCGAGCCGCGGCGCTGCGGTATGCCCATGACTCCGAAACGGAGGATGGCGGCGACCTGGGAGAACCAGTTGAGCAGGGTGGTCATGGCGTGAGCGTGCGGGTGCGGGAGCGGCCGGGTGAAGGTGGATTCAAGGGCGGGGAGACAGGGGTTTGATCGCTCTGATTTACAGGCTCGCTCGGTCTACATTCTCCGGAGGGCGTCGGCGACCTTGAGGCGCATGGCTTGCTGGGCAGGGAGGATGCCCGTGATGAGCCCGAGCCCGAGGCTGAGGGCAAGGCCGAGCAGCAGGTCGCGCACGGGGAAGAAGAACAGCGGGAGCATGCCGCCCGTGGGGTCGCCCTGGGAGGTCAGCACCCAGGCGAGCCCGAGGCCGAGTCCGCCGCCGATGCCGGTAAGCAGGCAGGACTCCGCCAGCACGAGGCCGAGTACCTGGCTATTGGTGAAGCCGATGGCCTTGAGCACCCCCAGTTCGCCGATGCGCTCGCGCACGGCCTGGGACATGGTGCTGCCCGTCACGAGCAGGATGGTGAAGAAGACGGCGCCGAGGATGCTGGTGACGATGAGCGCGATGTTGCCGATCTGGTTGGCGAAGCCCTGGGCGAAGGCGCCCTCGGGCTCGGTCTTGGTCTCGGCAGGGGAGTTCTCGAATTCCTGGTCGACCGCGCGGGCGACCGCGGCGGCCTGGGCGGGGTCCTTGACCCGGATCGTGTACCAGCCGACCTGGCCGGTGCCCCAGTTCTGGGCCCGGCGGGCCTCGTCGAAGTAGTCGTAGCGGAAGAACAGGGCGGTCGTGTCGGTGCCCTTTTTCTCGCCGTCGAAGATGCCGACGAGCTCGAACTCCCAGGTCTGCCGCATCCAAATGGGGGACATGATCGGGATCTTGTCACCGATCTTCCAGCCGAAGCGCTGGGCGGTGTTGCGCCCGACGATGGCGCCCGTGCGGGTCGCGAGCCATGCCTGCATCTGCTCGGGTGGCAGGCGGAACTCGGGGAACATGGCCATGAACTGCTCCGGCACCACGGGGCATTGCATGAAGAAATTCTTCGGGTCCTGGTAGATCCCGCCGAACCAGGTCTGGTGCGCCGCCGCGGCGACGCCGGGGAGGCGCTCCATGCGCGCCTGGTAGGTTTCCGGCAGCAGCTGGATGAGCGACACCTTGTGGCGCACGATCAGCCGGTCCGCCCCGGCCAGCTCGACGCCGCCGACCAGCGCCTGCTTGATGGCGCAGAGAAAGCCGAAAAGCACGAAGGCCACGAGGATCGACAGGAGCGTCAGCGCCGTCCGCAGCTTGCGGCGCCGGAGATTGCCCCAGACCAGGTGGAAGAACTTCATGACTGCGCCTCGCTGGTGAGCCGGCCCTTGGTGAGGTGGACAGTGCGGGCCGCGCGCGCGGAGGCGTGCGGGTCGTGGGTCACCATGACGATGGTCTTGCCGTGCTCGCGGTTGAGGGCCGTGAGCAGGTCGAGGATCTCGTCGCCCGCCTTGCGGTCGAGGTCGCCGGTCGGCTCGTCGCAGAGCAGGAGGGTCGGGTCCGTGACGATGCCGCGGGCGATGCCCACGCGCTGCTGTTCGCCGCCCGACATCGTCCGGGGATAATGCGTGGCGCGGTGGGACAGCCCGACCATGGCGAGGGCGGTGGCGACGTGCTTTTGCCGCTGGACCTTGGTCAGGGGGGTGAGCAGGAGCGGGAGCTCCACGTTGCGCTCCGCCGTCAGCACGGGCATGAGGTTGTAGAGCTGGAAGACGAAGCCGATGTGCCGCGCGCGCCAGGCGGCAAGCTGGCGGTCGGAGAGGTTGTCGAGGCGGTCGCCCGCCACGGACACGCTGCCCTTGGTCGGGCGGTCGAGGCCGCCGATGAGGTTCAGCAGCGTGCTCTTGCCCGAGCCGGAGGGGCCCATGAGGGCGACGAATTCGCCGGCGGGCACGTGCAACGTGAGGTCCGAAAGCACATGGATGTCCTCCGAACCGCGGTGGAAAATCTTTTCCACGGCGTCCACGCGGACCAGCGGTTCTTTCTGCGGGGTTGGGTCGCTCATAAGCGGGTGGGGCGCACGGAGGCGCCGTCGGTCAGCTCGGTCGGGGCGTCCAGGGCGACGGTCTCGCCGTCGGCCACGCCGGCACTGAGGGTGGTCTCGGCGTCCTGTGTGCCGACAACCGTCACGGCGCGGCGCTCGGCCCGGCCGCCCGTCACAACGAAGACGACGTCGCGGCCGTCCCGGTTTTGCACGGCGGCCTTGGGGACGAGCACGAGGCGGGCCGGGTTGGCGGCCGGCGCGGCGCCGCTGTCGCGGAAGGCCACCTTCACCGCCATCTGCGGCAGGATGCGCGGGTCGAGCTGGTCGAAGCCGACCCGGACGCGGACGGTGGACTTCTGCCGGTCCGCGGTGGGGATGATGGCGATGACCTTGCAGGGAATTTTCCAGCCGGCATAGGCGTCGAGCGTGGCCTCAACCCCCTGGCCGGGGGCGACGCGGTTGATGTAGCTCTCGTTGACGTCGATCTCGATCTCGCGCGAATCCATGTCGACGACGGTGCAGATGCCGGTGCGGGTGAAGCCGCCCGAGGACATCGGGGAGATCATCTCGCCGGGCTGGGCGTTCTTGGAGGTGACGATGCCGGCGAAGGGGGCGCGGATGATGGTGTCGTCGAGTTGCTGTTGCCAGATGGCGACGGTGCGCTCGGCCACGGTCACGGTGGTTGCCTGCTGGGCCAGGCGCGCGCGGGCGGCGAGGGCTGCGGTCTCGGCGCGGTCGAAGTCGGCCTGGCTGGCGACGGTGCCCTGGAGCAGGGTGGCGAGGCGCCGGAGGTCGCGCTCGGCCTCGATGACGCGGACCTTGGTCTCCTCCAAGGCGGATTGCGCCGCGGCCAGCTGCGCCTGCGCGAGCTCGAGGTTGCCCCGGACGTTGGTGTCATCGAGCCGGGCGAGGATCTGGCCGGCGTCGACGCGGACACCCTCCTCGATGAGAATTTCCATCACCTTGCCGGTGACCTTGGAAGAGACGGTCGCCTCGCGGCGGGCGGTCACGTAGCCCGAGGCGTTGAGCACGGTACGTTCGGCGCCAGTGGCCGACACCGCACGGGCCACCGCGGTGCGGAGGGCCGGCGGCTGGGGCCGGGCGAACCACCAAGCCGCGGCCAGAGCCAGCAGGAGGAGGATGGCGGCCAGCACCAGCGGCAGGATCCGACGGGGGGCGGCCGGCGGTGTGCCGCGTTCGATGCGCAAGTCATCCAAGCTGGGGCGCGACGGGGTCATGCGATTGCGAGATAAACAGCCAACGCGGCGGAGGGTCAATGGCGATAGAGATACCATGACTTCCGTCATGGCCGGGTGGTGGCTTGAAGTGCCGCCGTTTTCCCGTCACTCATGGAAGGAATCGTATGACCAACGTGTCCGGCTCCTCCCTTGCGCAACAGTTCCAGCAGGCCTTTGGCCGCGCGCCGGTCGTCGTCGCCCGGGCGCCCGGGCGCGTGGAGTTCATCGGGAACCACACCGACTACAACGGCGGGGCTGTGCTGGGGGCGGCGATCAACCGGTCCGTCACGGTGGCGGCGGGGCCGAATGCGGACGGTCGTTTCCGCCTGCGCAGCACGAGCGGAACGCCGTCGCTGGACCTGGCGGCCGTGCCCGCCGGCCGGCTGACGGGGGCGGAGGCCTGGGCCAATTACCCGCTGGGGGTGTGGCGGTCGCTGGGTGACTTCAACCTGCCGCAGCCGGCCGGTTTTGACCTGCTGGTCGATTCCGACCTGCCCCCCGGGGCCGGGCTCAGCAGCAGCGCGGCCTTGGAACTCGCGACGGCGCTGGCCCTCTTGCAGCTGGCGGGGTCCGGCCCGATCACGCCGGACCGGCTCGCCACGCTGGGTCGTCACGCGGAGAACAAGTATGTGGGCGTGCCCTGCGGCATCCTCGACCAAGGCACGAGCGCCTTCGGGGCGGCGGGCCAGCTCGTGCATATTGATTGCCGCGGACCGGTGTTCTCCCGGGTACCGCTGCCCGGCGCCGTGCATTTGTGGATTTTCAACACCAAGGAGAAGCACGCGCTGGTGGACGGGTTGTACGCGACCCGTCACCGCGAGTGCATGGAGGCGGCCAAGACGCTCGGGGTGGCCCTCCTCGCCGATCTCACGCCGGCCCGGCTGCTACCGTTGCTGCCGAAACTGACGGCCGAACAGGCCAAGCGGGCGCAACATATCGTCGCGGAACACGCCCGGGTGCACGCCACCGGGGAGGCCCTCGCGGCCGGCGACCTCGTCGCAGCGGGCCGTCTGCTCACGGCCTCGCACCGCAGCTCTCAGCACCTCTTTGAGAACAGCACGCCGGCGCTGGACCGCCTGGTGGACCTGCTGGAGAAACATCCGGCCGTGCTGGGCGCGCGCCTCACGGGCGGCGGTTTCGGCGGGGCGGTGATGGCGTTGACGCGCGACTCGTTCACGCCGGCCGATGCCGAGGTGATCGCGGCGCAATCCGGTTCGCACCCCGAGGTCATCCACCTGTTGACGGCCGACGGGGCGCGGGTGGTGGGATGAGAATTCCGATGTAGGGGCGCCTGGGGCGCGCCCTTGGGCGTGGACGAGCCACGCCCTACAGGGTTTGATCGCCCTTCAGTCGAACCACTCGTCGTGGGGGTCGAAGGCGGGGACAGGGATGTTGACGAACTTGATCTGGCCGATGAGGCGGTGGCGGCAGCCGGGCTTGATCAGGATGGTGGACATGGGACGCACCGGGTGGAGTTCCCCGTCGAGCTCCATGTGGCCCTCGCCTTCGAGGATCAGGTAGATCTCGGTGAGTTTTTTGTGGTAGTGCGTCTGGGTGTCGACCTTGGCGTCCACGAGGTGGATGGTGGCCACGGGATTGTCGGGGGTGGCAAAGGCGCGGCGCGACTGGCCGCAGGGGCAGGGCACGGCCGGGATGTCATCGAAATGGGCGACGGTGAATTGCGGGGTCATGGCGGGGATCGATGGGGGTTAGGCCGACGAGGCACGAACGCTTGCGGGGGTAGGGTAGGGCGATGAGACGGAGGCTGTCCATCCGTGTTCACCGGTGTGGTGGGCTGGACGGTCCCATAGGGAAGGTTCATTTCGCTCTTGGAGGGCATCGCCCGGCCGCGTAGACAGGGCGCCGGTTGCCTTCATGAAATTCCACGTCTGGCTCAAGGTCATCCTCTGGACGCTCGTCGTCGCCGCCGGCGTCACCGCGATTGGCGTGCTTGCGTGGTCGCGCGGGGAGCCGGTGAGCACGTTGTGGGTCGTGGTGGCGGCGGTGTGCGTGTTCGCCGTGTCGTACCGGTTTCACTCGGCCTGGCTGATGGCGAAGGTGCTGACGCTGGACGAGCTGCGGGCGCCGCCGGCGGTGGTGAAGGAGGACGGGAAGGATTTTGTGCAGACGAACAAGTGGATCGTCTTCGGGCACCACTTCGCGGCGATTGCCGGGCCGGGGCCGCTGGTCGGGCCGGTGCTGGCGGCGCAGTTTGGTTTTCTACCGGGCATGCTGTGGATGCTGGTCGGGGCGACGCTCGGCGGGGCGGTGCACGACTGCGTGATCTTGTTCTGCTCGGTGCGGCGCGGGGGTAAGTCGCTCGGCCAGATGGTGCGGGACGAAGTCGGGCCCTTTGCCGGCGTGGTCGCCCTGGTGAGCATCGTGGCGATCATGGTCATCTTGCTGGCGGTGCTGGGGCTGGTGGTGGTCAACGCGCTGGCGGAGAGCCCGTGGGGGTTGTTCACGATCGCGGCGACGATGCCCATTGCGGTCGTGATGGGCTGCGGCCTGCGATACGGCGGGCACAGCGGGCGGTGGTTGGTGGCGATCAGCGCGTTCGGCGTGGTCGCGTTGCTGGCGGCGGTCTGGGGCGGCCAGTTTCTCCCCGGCACGGCGCTGGAGGGCTGGCTCACGCTGCACGGCACGACGCTGGCGTGGTGGATCATGGGGTACGGCGTGGTGGCGTCGATATTGCCGGTCTGGCTGCTGCTGGCGCCGCGCGACTACCTGAGCACGTTCATGAAGATCGGCACGGTGGCGGCCATGGGCCTGGCGATCGTGGCGCTGGCGCCGATGCTGAAGATGCCGGCGATCACGAAGTTCGTCGACGGCACGGGCCCGGTGGTGGCGGGGCCGTGGTTCCCGTTTGTGTTCATCACCATCGCGTGTGCGGCGGTGTCGGGTTTCCACTCGCTGATCGCCTCGGGCACGACCCCGAAGCTGCTGATGCGCGAGAGCCACATCCGCACGGTGGGCTACGGCGCGATGGTCACGGAAATGGTGGTGGGCCTGATGGCGCTGATCGCGGCGTGCGCGATGGAGCCGGGCGAGTATTTTGCGATCAACATGAAGGGCGAGGCGGCGGTCGTGACGGCGCGGGTGACGGAGCTGGGGTTTCCGGTGACGACCGGGCAGATGGACGCGCTGGCGGCGAGCGTGGGCGAAAAGACGATGATCGGGCGCACCGGCGGGGCGCCGACCTTCGCGGTGGGCATGGCCCAGATGTTTGCGGGCGTGCTCGGTTCCCCGGGCGCGATGGCGCTATGGTACCACTTTGCGATCATGTTCGAGGCGCTTTTCATCCTGACGACGATCGACGCCGGCACGCGGGTGGGGCGGTTTGTGGTGCAGGATTTGCTCGGGCTGTTTTTCAAAAAGCTGGGCGACACGCGGTCGTTCGCGGGCAACACCGTGGCGACCCTGCTCTTTGTCGGGGCTTGGGGCTGGTTCCTTTACCAGGGCGTGGTGGATCCGTTGGGCGGGATCAATTCCCTGTGGCCGATCTTCGGCGTGGCGAACCAGCTGCTGGCGGTGATCGCGCTGGCGCTCGGTACGACCGTGCTGATCAAGATGGGCCGGGTGCGTTACCTGTGGGTGACGCTGGGGCCGCTGGCGTGGCTGCTGGCGGTGACGATGACGGCGGGCTGGATGAAGATATTCAGCCCCGCGCCCGTCGGGTTCCTGGCCATCGCCCGTGGGCTGCAGGGGAAAGTCGCCGCCGGGGGCACCCCCGCCGAGCTGGCGGTGTGGCGCGCCCAGATCCTGAACAACCACATTGATGCGGCCGTGACCGGGACCTTCCTCGTGTTGGTGTTGCTGGTGGTCGCGGCGAACGCCCGCGGGTGGTGGCTGCTGCTCTCCGGGCGCCGCCCGGTTGAACTCCGGGAAGAAACCTACGTGCCGCTGGCCGCGGCGCCGGCCGGGAAATGAGGCGCATCGCGGTCATCGCCGACACACACGACCGGGTGCCGCCCGGGCTGCTGGCGCGTCTGGCCGGGGCCGATGAGATCTGGCATCTCGGCGACGTGTGCGAGCCGGAGGTGCTGGCGGAGTTCGAGGCCCTGGGGAAGCCGTTGCAGGTGGTGCTCGGGAACAACGAGTGGCACAACCTTTGGCCGCTGGAGCTGGAGCTGGAGCGGTCAGGGCATCGTTTTCACCTGGTGCACATCCCGCCGCGGCACGCCCCCGCGGGGGTGGGGTTTGTGCTGCATGGTCACACCCATGTGCCGCGCGACGAGACCGATGCCGCCGGCGTGCGCTGGCTGAATCCGGGATGCATCACGCGGCCGCGCGGCGGCACGACGCACGGGTTTGCGTGGCTGATCCTGCAGGAGGGCGCCGCGCCCCGGTGGGAGCGCGTGGAGCTCTGACGCGAGGCGTCAGGACTGGACCGGCGGGACCGGGGCGGCCACCTGGGCGCCGAGTTCAGCGCGACGGTATTGGAAGCGGCCGACGTTGACGACCTCGGGCGGCTCGGTGCCGGCGATGATGCCGAAGGAAGTGATGACGCAGGCGATGCTGCCGCGGCGGCCGGCACGGGCCTGTTCCTGGATACGGGGCGGCGTGGGTTTGCCGTCCTTGCCGATGGTCGAAAGCAGGACGCGGCCGTCGGGCTCGATGATGACGAGGCTGTTGCCCGGCGTCTTGCCGGTGGCGTAGCTGCCCGCGACGGTGGCGAAGACCGAGGCGCGTTCGTCGGACGACTGCACGATGGTGATATCGTCCGGCACATCGCTGAGGCGTTTCTGCGGGAGGCCGAAGCGGAGGCCGACGGCGATGAGGACGACGGCGATGGCAAAGAGACCGGCGACCTCCAGGACCGAGCGAAGGGGGCTGGTCTGGCGGGCGCTGCGGGGGCGGGAGGAAGTTTTCGTCGGGACGACTGCGCCGGCGGAGAGGAACGGCGGGAGTTCGATCAGTTCCGCGGGGGTGTCGGCCGTCCAGTAGTCGTCGAAGAGGGAAACGCTCTTGTGGACACGGATGCGGCCCTGGTGGGCGGCGAGCCGGTAGCTGCGGTCGCCGCGGTGCACGATGAAACCGGGCTCGACCTTGGCGCCGACCGCGGTCGGAGCGAGCAGGAGCAGTTTTTCCGCGAAGCGGATGATGTCCTCGATCGAATGCTGGCCGGCTTCCAGGCGTTCCGACGCCGGAGCGAGCGCCGAGGCGTCGGCGGTGAGGTAGACCAGAGTAATGCGGTAGGTCACACTCATTTCTCGATGATGTAGACCAGCGAGTTGGTGGAGCCGACCTGGATGAGGCCGCTTTCGAGATCACCGTTGTCCATCTGCTTGTCGATCATGCGGAACAGCGCCTCATCATCGCTGAGGGGCTGGAGGCCCGAGGCGGTTTGCACGATAATCGCGGCCTTGGCGGTGATGCCATCCGCGGGGACGTCGAAATTCCATTTATAGACCCCGCCGATGGGACTCGGAAACCGGAAGCGGGACGGCATGCCGGTGGCCACTTCGGGTGGGATGACCTGAGGATCGCTGTTGGCCGGCCAGACGGCATTCTGCAAATTGTAGGTGATCAGCGTGGTGGAAAACTGGCGGAGGTCGTTTTCCAGCGCGGTCGTCTTGGACCGCATGGTGATATGCCGGTAGGTCGGCAGGGCCGCGGCGGCCAGCATCCCGATGATCACGACCACGACCATGATCTCCACCAAGGTGAAGGCATGCAGCCGGCGGCTGACGATGGCGGAGTTGGGCACGCGAGGCGGCATTTAGGGTATTGAACCTAGAGTAGATAGGAGAATGGAGCCGCCGCAAGCCTTCTGCGGTAAAATGGTCCTGAGAATGTCATCCTATTAACTGCGAACCATCCGGGAAAGGTTCCCGGCTACTTTTCTACGCCCGGGCCGCGGGGCCGAAGCGTGTAATAAAACTGGCGAAGGGTGCCGGGCGGAGCTACCACGGGGTCTTTGTGAGCGAAACTATTTCACCAGCGAACTTTGCGGCGATGGGCCTGGTGTTGGTGCCGAGCCGGCGGGCGCGGTCCTACCGGCTGACCTTGCGCAAGGACGGAACGGCAGCGGTCACGATTCCGCCGCGGGGGTCGGAGTCCGGGGCGCGTGCGTTTGCCGAGGAGCACCAAGCCTGGCTGACGCGGGCGCGGGCGCGCCAGGCGCGGCGACCGCGTCCGGCCGCCGTCTGGACGGTGGGCACGGCGGTATTGTGGCGTGGCGAGCTGACGGAAATCCGCGAGGCGCGGGCGGGGGAGCGGCCCCAGGTTTGCCTCGCCGCGGATGTGTTCCGGGTGCCGGCGCTGGCCGGCGACCTGCGGTTGGCGCTGGAAGCGGGCTTTGCGCGCCGGGCCAAGATCGAGCTGCCGGCGCGCACCTGGGAACTCGCCGCGGAGACGGGGGCGGACGTGAAGCGGGTGACGGTGCGTAACCAGCGGTCGCGCTGGGGATCCTGCTCAGCCGGCGGCACACTCTCGCTGAACTGGCGGCTGGTACAGGCGCCCGATTTCGTGCGCGACTACATCATCTACCACGAACTCGCCCACTTGCGGGAGATGAACCATTCCGACCGGTTTTGGGCGCACGTGGAGACGCTGTGCCCGGGGTGGCGCGACGCCGAACGCTGGCTCAAGCGGAACGGGTCGCTGCTGGGGTTGTGAGGCGGTCGTCCCAAGCTTTTGACCTACAGGCGGAGTCTCCGAACCGCGCCTTACTTCAAGGCTAGTGGATATCGAGCAGCTCGACCTCGAAGCGGAGGGTGCCGCGGGGCGGGATCATGCCGCGGCCCTGCTCACCGTAGCCCAGCCACCAGGGGATGAGGAGGGTGCGTTTTTCGCCTTTCTTCATGGTGAGAAAAGCCTCGTCCCAACCCTTGATGACCGCGCCGGTGCCGACCCGGAAAACGAAGGGTTGGCCCCGGTCCACGGAGCTGTCGAATTTCCGGCCGTCGAGCAGGTAGCCCTCGTAGTGGGCGACGACCTCGGCGCCGAGGGACGGCGGCGAGCCCGCGCCCGGCGCGCGCACGAGATAGCGCAGGCCGGAGGGACTGGTGTGGGCGGTGTTGTAGTCCGTGCGCAGGACGGCGGCGTCGGCCTCGGAGAGCTGGGGATTTTCCATCATCTGCCGCGTGTACTTGTTGGCCGGCAGGTCGGTGTCGCTGTGGCGGCGGAAGATGCCGGTGCGGGCCTGCCAGGCGATGAACATGAGGAACAGGCCGAGAACGAGGAGAATACCGTAGGTGCGCATGGGAGATTATTTTTTGGCGAGCAGGTCGAGGGCGGCGGCGGTCAGGGTGGTAACGCCGGTCTTGATCGTGGGCTCGGGGAGGGGAGCGAAGTGGGGCGAATGGTTGGAGGGCAGGAGCTGGCCGCTGGCGCGGGCCGCGGTGATGACGGCCGGATCGCTGCCGCCGATCCAGAAGATGCAGGCGGGCACCTTGCGCGGGGTGCGGCTGTAGTGGGAGAAATCCTCCCCGTAGGTGGCGGCTTCACCCGCCAACACCCGTTCCGGGGGCAGCCACTCGCGGAAGACCGCGGTCAGGCGCTGCGTGAGCACGGGGTCGTTGACGGTGACGGGGGTGCGGCTGCCGAAGGCAGCGACCACCGGCAGGCGATCCTCGGGCACGCCGGCGGCGCGGGCGAGGTGCTCGCAGATGCGGCGGATCGAGCCGACGAGCTGATCGGCCACGGCGTCGTCGTAGGAGCGGAGGGTGAGCTGCAGCTTCACCTCGTCGGGAATGATGTTGTGCTTCGTGCCGCCGTTGATGGCACCTACCGTGACAACGGCCGGCGTGCCGGGCACGAGTTCGCGGCTCACGATGGTCTGCAGCGCCAGCACGATCTGGGAGGCGAGCACCACCGGGTCGCGGGTAGAGTGAGGGCGGGCGCCGTGGCCGCCGACGCCGCGCACGGTGATATCGAGGGAGTCCACATTGGCGTAGGTGGGGCCGGAGACATAACGCACGGTGCCGGCCTCGGCATCACCGACATGCAGCGCAAGCACGTAGTCGGGGTGGGGGAAGCGCGTATAAAGTCCATCGCGCAGCATGGCCACGGCGCCGGCGCCGATTTCCTCGGCGGGCTGACCGATGAGAACGAGCGTGCCCGACCAGCGGTCCTTGAGGGCCATGAGCATGCGGGCGGTGCCGATGAGCCCGGTGACATGCATGTCGTGGGCGCAGGCATGCATGGCCGGCGAGTCCGTGCCGGTGAGGGTCTTGGTCGTGCCGGTCGCGGCATAGGGCAGGCCGGTCTTCTCGGTCATCGGCAGGGCGTCCATGTCGCCGCGGATCATCACGGTGGGCCCGGGGCCGTTCCGCAGGACCGCGACCACGCCTGTGTTGCCGACCTGCTCGGTGACCTCGTAGCCGGCGGTGCGCAGTTCCTGGGCGAGCAGGGCGGCGGTGCGGGTCTCCATGAAGGAGAGCTCGGGGTGAGCGTGGAGGTCCCGGTAAATGGCCTCGAGTGACGGGTAGTCGGCGGAGATTTTCCGGGCTACGACGGCTTTCACGTCCTCCGCAGCGACGGAAAGCGCAGAGGGGAGCAGCAACAGGGCGGCGAGCAGGCAGCGGTTCGTCATTTGGGTTCGAGGTGCAGCAGGAGGGCGTCGAGCAGGGCGTCGGTCTGGAGCTTGATGCGCTGGCCAGGGGGCGGCAGGCGGTCGGCGGGTGCGCGTTGGCGCTGGGCCTCGTAGGCCTCGTCACCGGCTTTGAGGGCGGCGGTGATGAGGGCGTCTTTCACGTCGTGCAGGGCGCCACCGTCCCCGAGATCACCGGGGGCGACCGGCCGGCCGAGGAAACGCGGGACCACCTCGTCGCCAATCCAGACGCGCCAGTCATCCTCGCCGAGGTAGGCGACCAGCACACCGGTGCGGGCGACGCCTAGTTTTTCGGCGAGTGTGCGCATGTAGCGGCCGGGGATCTCGTCCTCGGCGGGCGGGGGCGGCTGGGCGGAGAGGCGGCCGACGATCTTCAGGCCGGTGACGCGCTCGTAGTTGGCCAGCTTGTAGTTGAAGTAGCGGGCGCGGGGCGGCTCGGTCGGGAGGATGCCGTCGGGATCGTCGAAGTGCGTGGTCGGGCCTGGTTCCGCGGTGCCGGGGTAGGTTTTGGCCGCGGCGGCCAGGGCGCGGAAGGTGGCCTCGTCGGCCCGGAACGCCTGGGCGGCGGCGCCACGGCGGAGGATTTTCACGCTGAAGGGATCGTCGGGCTTGATCAACGGGAGTACCTCGAGCCCGCGCACGACGCGGCCGAAGACGCTGTGCAGGTAATTGAGGCGGGTGCAGTCGCCGAGGGTGAGAAAGAATTCGCCGCTGTTGGTGTCGGGCCCGCCATTGGCCATGGAGAGGATGCCGGCCTCGGCGTGCCGCAGGCCGGGCACGAGCTCGTCGGGGAAACTGTAGCCGGTATCGCTGTCATCGGGGGCGCGGGGGTTGCCGCTTTGGATGACGAAGCCCGGGACCACGCGGTACCATTTCAAACCGGTGTAGTAGGGTTGGCCGTCGCGGGCGGCGAGCGTGCCCTCGGTCAAGCCGACGAAGTTGGCGACGGTGAGCGGCGCCTGTTGGTAGTGTAATTCCGTCACGAACGCGCCGTGTGGCGTGGTGAACTCGGCATAGAGGCCGTCGGCCAGCTCAGGCAGGGCGTTGGCCGGCCGCGGCGCTTGGGCGGTCAGTCGGGTGGAGGCCGTGACGAGCGCGAGCAGGGCGAAGGCGGTGAGGAAACGCATGGCGGTACCCTAGTCGGGTACGGCGGGTCTGCCAGTCCGGATTGGATCGTTCTCGTTCTCCCGGGTCCGGAGAGAAAGAGAGCGATGAGGAGAACGAACGAGAGGGAAACCTCCCAGCTTAGAGGAACGAGCAGATGTATTCGCAGAGGCCGGCGGGCACCTCGATGGTGAAGCCGCTCTGGCCGGGGACGTCGAAGTACGTGCCGGCGGGGTAATCCTGCGCCGCGGTCGATCCGTCGAGCGTCACGCGGCAGGTTCCGGCGACGATCTCCATGCGCTCGGGGGCGCCGGTGCCGAAGTGGTAGCTGCCGGGATAGATGAGACCGAGGGTTTTTTTCGCGCCATCGGGCATCAGCACGGTGTGGCTGACGACCTTGCCGTCGAAATACACGTTGGCCTTGGTGTGGACGGTGACGCCGGTGAACTGGGTGGGGAGGCACATAAAATATTTTAAGGGGAAAGTTTAAATGAAGAGGAAGGGGGGCCCGGACGGTGAGTCAATCCAGTGATGGGGCGAGGAGTGGCATAGGAGGTGTAAGGCGGGGCATCTTGGTCGGGCGACGGTGGGAGCGCGGGTCGATCGTCCCGCGCTTGGGAAGGGGGTGTAGCGCGGGCGGGAAGGCGGCGGGGCGGCGGAACGAGGGTCCCCTGCGATTCGTCGTCGCGGGAGCGCGGCTGGTCGCAGGGGTCTGCCGGGCGGTCGCAAAACCAAAACTCCGGAGCGCCGGCTGCGTTATTTCCCGCAATGAAACGAATGCGCCTCCCGGTATTCCTCCTCGGTTTGCTGTTGGCCGTCTCGCTCCGGGCGGGCTCGTTGGAGTCGGCGTACCAGGCGCGGGCGATGCTCGGGGCCGACGTATGGTCGCGGGTGGTGCGGATTGAAAACGAGGCGTCAGGACGCGGCAGCCGGTATCCGGCGGAATTCCACGGCCTGGTCGTGGCGTTCGAGGGGATCCTCTGGCTCTACACTGAGTACGACGGCACGCAGTCGATCTCCCGCTATGCCGGCCGGCTGGAGCAGGACCAGGCGGATCTCGGGCCGTTGCTGCAGGCGGTCGAGCCGGGTTTGACGCGGTTCGAGGATGTGACGGCGCCGACCCCGTTCGCGATTCTAGGCCGGCCGCCGCCCTACGCGTGTTTTCCGGCGGCGGTGGCGCGTTGGCAGCAGTTGCAGCGGGAGGCGAAGCCGCCGGCGCGCGCCCGGCTGCTCGCTATTTATCCCGAGGGTCATCGGCAGGGTCACATGGTGCTGGAATACTGGCGCGAGGGGCGGCGTTATGTGTTCGACCCCGCCCGTCCCACAGTGGAACGGGAGCTTTCCCTGCGGCTGACGGAGGATCCGTTGAAGGTGGCGCGGGCGCTGTTTGCGCCGCGCGACGGGAAGCGGCCGGTGCGGGCGATGCACCTCGATCTCGAGGGACCGGGGATCGATGGATCGGGGCAGGGTTGATCCGTTCCGGGCAGCGCCTAGGCGCGCTCCGTGTAAAGCCGGAAGAGGGCCTGGGTGCCGGCATCTTCCCAGCCGCGGGCGGCGACCTGGTCGTAGAGTTTTTTGGCCTGCTTGGTGCCGGGGAGATCGAGCGACATCGCCTCGGCGGCCTCGAGGGCGAGGCGGAGATCCTTCAGGAAATGTTTCACGTAGAAACCGGGCGCGAAGTCGCCCTTGAGTGCGCGAGGGGCGAGCACGGTCATGCCGACGCTGCCCGCGGCGCCTCCGCCGATGCTCTCGAGGACACGCGCGGGATCGAGGCCGGCGGATTGCCCGAAGGCGAGGGCCTCGCACCAGGACATCATCACGGAGGCGATGCCGATCTGGTTGGCGAGTTTGCAGAGCTGGCCGCAGCCTGGGCCGCCGTGGTGGACGATGATGCGGCCCATCAGGTCGAAAAACGGCCGGGCGTGGGCGAAGGCCGTCTCGTCGCCGCCAACCATGATCGAGAGACGGGCCTCGCGGGCGCCGACGTCACCGCCGGTCACCGGGGCATCGAGTGCGGCCAGGCCCTTGGTGGCGGCCGCCGCCGCGATGCGGCGGGCGAGGGCGGGGCTGGAGGTGGTCATGTCGACGAGCACGGTGCCAGGTTTGGCCGCGGCGAGCACGCCGGTGGGATTGAAATAGGTTTCCTCCACATCCTGGGGGAAACCCACGATGGTGAAGACGAAGTCGGCCTTGGCCGCGGCGCTGCCGGGGGTGGCGTGCCAGTGGGCGCCGGCGTCGAGGAGCGGCTGGGCCTTGGCCGGGGTGCGGTTGTGGACGTGCAGGGTGTGTCCGGCCTTGAGCAGGTGTCCCGCCATGCTGCGGCCCATGACGCCCGTGCCGATGAATGCGATCGATGCCATGGAGAGTGAAAGTGAGAGGGAGCGTGCAGGGGGCGAGACGAAAACCGTAGCCCAGACCGCGCGGAGCGCGGGCTCCACCTGTTTCGGTTCACCGTTTTCCGTCTAGACGGGTGGAGGCGGGGGGCGCATCGTCGGGGGCATGTTGATTCTCAACACCCTGGCCCCGGTCTTCCTGCTGATCGCGGTCGGGGCGGGGTTGCAGCGGGGCGGCCTCGTGTCGGCGGGATTTTTGAAGGAGGCGAACCGCGTCACCTATTGGCTGGGGTTGCCGGCGCTGTTGTTTTCTCAGCTGGCTGGATCCGTCCAGCAGGCGGTGGGCGGGGCGGCGCTCATGCTGACGGTCATGCTCGGCGCCACGGCCCTGGTGATTGTCGCGGGCTACGGCGTGGCCGGGCTGATGAAGGTGCCGGGGGCCGCAGCGGGGACCTTTGTGCAAGGCGGGTTCCGGGGCAACCTGGCCTTTGTCGGGTTGCCCGTGCTGTTCTCGCTGCCCGATGCACCGCTGCCGGGTGGAATGTCAGCGCGGACGGCCGCGGTGATCACCGTGGCGCCGATGATGGTCTTTTATAACATCGGCGGGGTGGTCGTGCTGTTGCTGAGCCAGCACCGTCTGGGCTGGGCGATGGTGAAACCTTTCCTGAAGCAGTTGGCCACGACGCCGCCGCTGCTGGCCACGCTGGCGGGCATCGGGTGGGCGGTAATGGGGTGGACGCTGCCGCCGGCGGTGGACAAGGCGCTCTTTGCGCTCGGCGAGATGGCGCTGCCTCTCGGACTTCTCGGGGTGGGCGGCGCGCTCGTGACCGTGAAGCTCGGCGCCGCGTGGCGGACGCCGCTGGCTTCGGCGTTGGTGAAGACGGTTCTATCTCCCCTGCTCGGGTGGGCCGTGGGCCGCGGGCTGGGCCTCGGGGCGGTTGAGTTGAAAATGGTGCTGATCCTCATGGCCTGCCCGACGGCTATCATTTCCTACACGATGGCGCTCGAACTGAAAGGCGACGAGGCGCTGGCCAGCGGGGCGATCGCGCTGAGCGTGCTGGCATCGCTCGTATCGTTGGCGGTGATCGTGGGGTGGATGTGAGGCGACGGGGCGAGGGCGCCCCGGGTCCAGCCGGTTGTAGGGCGGGGTCGCCGAGTACCGCCTTGAACCTGTTAACTCAACCGCACCAAGGCGGGGTTCGGCGACCCCGCCCTACAACAAGGCGGGCGTTACGGGATGCGCAGCTCGGTGCCGATGCGGAGGACGCCGTTGGGGCCGAGCTTGTCGGCGTTGGCGGTGTAGATTTCCTGCCAGCGGGTGGCCGAGCCGTAGTAGCGCTGGCTGATGCGCGAGAGGGAATCGCCGCTGGCCACCACATGGATCCGCGCGCCCGGGGGTTGGACCGGGGCGGCGGGGGCAGTGACAGGGGAGGCCGGGGCCGGGCCACCGGCGTTGCGGGACAACATCGTCTTCAGTTGGTAGTTTTCCTGGGCCAGGACGGCGTTGGCGCCTTGGAGCTGCTGGGCGAGGGTGCGGAGGCCGGCGGCCTCGGTGCTGGATTGGCCGGTGGAGCGCTGCAGGGCGGCGAGGGACTCGCTGAGGCGGGCGACCTCGGCCTGGGCGTTGACCGCGGTGGTTTCCACCTGCGCGAGCCGGGCGGCGAGGGCATTGCGCTCGCCAGCGAGGGTGGTGGCGCTGTTGGCGGCCTCGTTCTGGTTGGCGGCGGCGGTGCGCAACTGCTCGATTTCCGAGGTGAGGGACGTCACCTGACGGGCGAGGGAGTCCTTCTCGGCGGCGATCGCCGCCGCGGATTCGCTGGCGCGATTCTGCAGGGCGTCGCGCTCCTTCTCGAGGAGTGAGTAGCCACGGAGAGCGGTGGCGAGCTTGTCCTCGGTATCCGCGAGGCGCTGCGCGAGGGCCTCGTCCGGAGCGGCGGCCGGCGCCGGCGCGGTGGTAATCTGGGCCTGGGCGGCAATCAATTGGGATTCCAGCTCAGCGACCCGGCCGGAGAGATCGGGATAAGCGGGGGTCGAGGCGGCCACGGGGCGGGCCAAACGGGCTTCGAGTTCGGCGACACGATCGGAGAGGTCGGGGTACGCGGGGGTGCGGCGCGCGTTGCGGGCGGCGGCCAGTTCGGCTTCCAAGCTGGCGACGCGGTCCGATAGATCGGGATAGGCCGGGGCGGCGGGCCGGGCGGCTTGCAGGCGCTCGACATCGGCCTCGAGCTGGCCGATCCGGAGGGTGCGTTCGGAATCTGTGTTGGTGCGGGCGAGCAGGGTGGCCTGCAGCGCCTGCAGATTGGTCGCGGCCTCGTCCGCGACCTGCGTGAGCCGGGCGATTTCCGCGCGGGCGGTCTCGGCGCCGGTGGTGGTTTCCGCGAGTTGGGTCTCGAGTTCCTTCACGCGCGCGGTGGCGGCGGTGGTGTCGCGCATCTGGCGGCCCGCATCGGCGAGGAGTTTCTGCATGCGCTCGCGATCGGCGCGGAGCTGGGCCACTTCGCCGGCCAGATCGCTCACGCGGGTCGAGAGCTCGTCGCGTTCGCGGCGGAGCTGGGCGTCGTCGGACTTGGCCGGGGCGGGGACTTCGGCGAGCTGGCGTTCGAGCGCTGCTTGCGCATTTTCGGCGGCGACCAGCTGGCGGGCGGAACCGGCCAGGGCGGATTCGAGCTCGGTGACACGGGCGGAGAGGTCGGGATAGGCCGGGGCCGACGGCGTGTTGGCGGCCTGCGCGAGTTGTGTCTCCAACTCCGTCACGCGGCCCGAGAGATCGGGATAAGCGGGGGCGACGGGTTGGCGGGCGGCCGCCAGGGCGGATTCCAACTCGGCGATGCGATTGGTAAGCGCGAGCTTGGCCGCGGCTTCGTCGGCCTGGGCCTGGGCCAGCGTGGCCGATGCTTGCTGCGCACGATCAGCGGCGCTGGTGGCGGCCGCGAGCTGGGATTCCAGTTCGCTGATGCGACCCGACAGATCAGGATAGGCGGGGGCGACGGGCTGGCGGGCGGCGGCGAGCTGCGTTTCGAGCTCGGTGACGCGGCCCGAGAGATCGGGGTAGGCCGGGGCCGCCGATTGGGCCGCGGCCAAGGCGGTCTCGGCCTGTTGCTGGGCGGCGAGCGCGGCGTCGCGGGCGCGGCTGGCGTCCAACGCCGTGGCGACGAGGCCGGCTTTTTCCTGCGCGAGCTTGTCAACCGTGGTTGCGAGCTCGGCCTTGGCCGTGCTTTCGGCGCTCAGGCCGGACTGTGCGGCGGCGAGTTGCTTTTCCAGGGTGGACACCTGGCCGGAGAGGTCGGGGTAAGCCGGGGCGGCGGACCGGGCGGCGGACAATTGGGATTCCAGCTGGGCCACGCGTTCCGACAAGTCAGGATAGGCGGGGGCCACGGGCTGGCGGGCGGCGGTGAGATCGGTTTCGAGCTGGGCGACACGGTCGCGCAAGTCGGGGAAACCGGGGAGGGCGGGTTTCGCCGCGAGCTGATCCTTGAGGGTGGCGACCTGGGTGCGAAGTTGGGCGGCCTCGTTGCCGGCGGTCTCGGCCTGCCGGCGGAGGGAAGCCTTGTCGGATTCGAGCAGTTTGACGCTGGACTGGAGGGTGGTGCGCTCGCGGAGGGCGGCGGTGGTCGTGCCCTTGTAGTCCTCGAACTGCCGGGCGAGCGTGTCGCGGGATTTCTCGGCCTCGGCGCGGGCCTCGGTGAGCGTGGTGGTCTCGCGCTGGCGGAGGGCGGCCTCGGCGGTGAGGGCGGCGACGCGGGCGTCGAGTTCGCGGAGGCGGGGGGTGGCGTTTTCCGCGGCTTCCTGGGCGCGCGTGAGAGCGAGGGTCTGGGCGCGGGCGTTCTCGCGGCTGGCGGTGAGTTCCTGTTCCAGGGTGGCAACGCGGCCGGAGAGGTCGGGGTAGGCCGGAGTGGCGTTGCGGGCGGCGGTCAGCTGGCCCTCGAGCTCGGTGACGCGACCGGAGAGATCGGGATAGGCGGGCGCGACGGGTTGGCGGGCGGCGGTGAGATCGGACTCGAGCTGGGCCACGCGGTCGCGGAGATCAGGATAGGCCGGAGCCTTGGGCTGGTTGGCGGCGGCAAGGGCGGATTCGAGCTCGGCGACCTTGCCGGAAAGATCGGGGCGCGCGCTGAGCTTGTCGTTGGCCTGGGCGAGGGCGGCCTTGGTGGCGTCGAGTTCGCGGGCGAAAGTGCGTTGGGCGGCCTCGCTGCTCTGTGTCTGGCTCGCGAGCTGGGATTCCAGTTCGCGCACGCGGACGGTGAAGTCGGGGTAGGCCGGGGCGGCGTTGCGGGCGGCAGTCAGCTGGGTTTCGAGCTCCGTGACGCGACCGGACAGGTCGGGGTAGGAGGGGGCCTTGGGTTGGCGGGCGGCGGTGAGATCGGACTCGAGCTGGGCGACGCGATTGCGGAGATCAGGATACGCCGGGGCCTTGGGCTGGTTGGCGGCGGCGAGGGCGGATTCCAGCTCGGCGACCTTGCCGGAAAGATCGGGACGCGCGTTGAGCTTGTCGTTGGCTTGGGCGAGAGACGTCTTGGTGGCGTCGAGTTCACGGGCGAGGGTGCGCTGGGCGGCCTCGCTGCTCTGCGACTGGCCGGCGAGCTGGGATTCCAGGTCGCGCACCCGACCGGACAGGTCGGGGTAGGCCGGAGCGGCGTTGCGCGCGGCGGAGAGGGCGGATTCGAGGTCGGCAACCTTGCCGGAGAGGTCGGGGTAGGCCGGGGCGGCGGCCGCGGCCTGGGTCAGGGCCGCGATGCGGGCGTCCGCGCGGGTCTGGGCGGCGGTAGCCGCGGCAAGGTCGGAGGTGCGGGCGGTGAGTTCCTGTTCCAGCGTGGCGACGCGCGGGCGCAGATCCGCATAGGTGGGTTTGGCGGCGAGATCCTTTTCCAAGGCGGCGACGCGGTCGCGCAGGTCGGGATAGGCGGGTTTGGCGGCCACGCGGGCCTCAAGTTCCGTCACGCGGGCGCGGAGATCGGGGTAGGCGGGGGCGACGGGCTGGCGGGCGCGGGAGAGTTCCTGTTCCAGGGTGGCGACGCGGCCGGAGAGATCGGGGTAGGCCGGGGCGGCGTTGCGGGCGGCGGTCAGCTGGCTCTCGAGCTCGGTGACGCGACCGGACAGATCGGGATAAGCGGGGGCCTTGGGTTGGCGGGCGGCAGTGAGATCGGACTCGAGCTGGGCGACGCGGTCGCGCAGATCTGGATAAGCCGGGGCGGCGGAGCGGGCGACCAGCTGGGCCTCGAGTGCGGCGAGCCGGGTCTGGGCGGCGGTGAGATCGCGCAGGTGGGTGGCGCGGGCCTGCTCGGCGGCACGCAGGGAGGACTCCAGCGTGGCGCGTTGGTCGGTGACCTGGTTGAGGGTGGATTCAACCTGCCGGCCGAAGCCCTGGGCGGCGACGAGTTCCTGTTCCAGGGTGGTGACGCGGTCGCGCAGGTCGGGGTAGGCGGGGCCGGCGGGCTGGCGGGCGACGGCCTCACGAGCGGAGCGCAGCTGCGCCTCGAGGGTGGCTTTCTCGTCGTTGACGCGGTTGAGGGTGGCCTCGACCTGTTCGCCGAAGGCGCGGGCGGCCGTGAGTTCGGCGGCGGCGGCCTGGGTCGCGCGGGCTTTTTCCTCATTCACGCGGTTGAGCGTTTCCTCGACCTGGCGACCGAAGGTACGGGCGGATTCGAGTTCAGCCTGCACTGCCTGCAATTCGCGGTTTTTCTGGTCGAGGGCGGCGGCATCGGCGGCGGGGCGGGGGGCGTTCTCGAGGGTGGTCACGGCCAGGCGGGCGGTGTCGAGGGCGGCGGTGAGCTCGGCGACGCGCGCTTCCGTGGTACGGATCTGCGTCTGCAGGGTGCGGCTCGCCTCGGTGGCGGCCCGGGCGGCGTTTTCCTGCTCAGTGGAAAGGCGGAGGAGGCGGTCGCGCTCGGCGCGGAGATCCGCCATGTCGCCGGCGATCGAGTTGAGCCGGGAGGCGAGCGCATCGCGCTCGGCCTGGAGCCGGGTCAGCTCGCGGTCGTCACGGTCGGTCGCGGCGGGGCTGGTGGGGGCGGCGGGCTCGGACGGCGTGGGCGCGGGCGCGCGCGCGGGGAGTTCTTCCGCAGCGGTCGCGGCGGGCACGGTCGCGGCCGGGCGGGCCGGGGTAGCGGGACGAACCCCGAAAGCAGTGCGGCGCTCGGCGAGGCGAGCCTGGGCGGCGGCGAGGGAGTCGCGATCGAGGGCCGCGGACAGGTTGTCGAGCGCGCGACCGCGGGCGCCGTTGTCGCGGGCGAGGGAGAGCCACACGTAGGCCTCGATGGGATCGCGGGCGATGCCGCGGCCCTCGGCGTAGGCCAGGCCGAGGTTATATTGGGCGATACCGTTGCCGCGCTGGGCCTTGGCGCGCAGGGAGGCGACTTCGCCGCTCTCCTGGGTGAACGCAAACGGGGTGGCGAGCACAACAGCCAGCAGCAGGGCCGGCAGACGGAAAGTTTTCATACGGCGCACAACGGATTGGGAGGTCGGGCAGGATTGCCGGACCGGGGCCGGGCTGCAAGCCCCGCGGTGGGCGGCCTGTAAAAAAATTCGTGATAAACCCGGGCGGGTCTTTTCAGGCCCGCGCGCGGACGATGGCGGCCTGCCACTGGGCTTGGAGCCGGCGGACTTGTCGGGCCGGAGCCTGCGGGCGGAAGGTGCGCCCGGCGGTCCAGAGGCGGGCGATCTCGGCGCGGTTTTTCCAGAAGCCGGTGGCGAGGCCGGCGAGGTAGGCGGCGCCGAGCGCGGTGGTCTCGATCGTGCGCGGACGGATGACGGGCACGCGGAGGAGATCGGACTGGAACTGCATGAGGGCGGGATTGACGGTCGCCCCGCCGTCGACGCGGAGCTCGCGCAGCGGGTGGCCGCAGTCGGCCTGCATGGCGCCGAGCAGGTCGGCGCTTTGGTAGGCGATGCTTTCCACGGCGGCGCGGGCGAGGTGGCCGGCGGTGCTGCCGCGGGTGAGGCCGGTGATCAGGCCGCGGGCGCCGGCGTCCCAGTGCGGGGCGCCGAGCCCGGCGAAGGCGGGGACGAGGTAGACGCCGCCGTTGTCGGGGACGGTGGCGGCCAGGCGCTCGATGTCGGCGGACTGCGCGATGAGGCCGAGGCCGTCGCGGAGCCACTGGACGACGGCGCCGCCGATGAACACGGAGCCCTCGAGGGCGTACTCGGTTTGGCCGCCGATGCGCCAGGCGATCGTGGTGAGCAGGTTGTTTTTCGAGGCGACGGGTTTCGACCCGGTGTGGAGGAGCAGGAAGCAGCCGGTGCCGTAGGTGTTCTTGGCCATGCCCGGTTGCCAGCAGGCTTGGCCGAAGAGGGCGGCCTGTTGGTCGCCGGCGA
The DNA here is from genome assembly GCF_001746835.1 of Lacunisphaera limnophila. NCBI lineage: Bacteria > Pseudomonadati > Verrucomicrobiota > Opitutia > Opitutales > Opitutaceae > Lacunisphaera > Lacunisphaera limnophila. The sequence continues at coordinate 1,745,059 of NZ_CP016094.1, forward strand.
TCCCCGTGATCGGCACGCCGCGGAGGGCCGGCACGGTGGAGACCTCGCCGAAGAAACCGCTGCTGTCGCGGACCTCGGGGAGGACCTCGGGCGGGATGCGGAGGAGGCGGAGGAGTTCGGGGTCCCAGGCGGCGGTGCGGAGGTTGAGCAGGAGAGTGCGGGAGGCGTTGGAGACGTCGGTGGCGTGAACGCGGCCGCCCGTGAGTTGCCAAAGTAGCCAGGTGTCGACGGTGCCGAAGGCGAGTTCGCCGCGTTCCGCGCGCCGGCGGGCACCGGGTACGTGGTCGAGGAGCCAGGCGAGCTTGGTGCCGGAGAAATAGGGATCGAGGAGCAGGCCGGTTTTGCGGCGGAAGAGCGGCTCGAGGCCGGCGCGCTTCAGTTTCGCGCACGCGGCCGCGGTGCGGCGGTCCTGCCAGACAAGCGCGCGGTGGAGCGGCCGGCCGGTGCGGCGGTCCCAGAGGAGGGTGGTTTCGCGCTGGTTGGTGAGACCGATCGCGGCGATGTCGCGCGCGGTGAGGTTCGCCTCGGCGAGGGCGGCGAGGGCGGTGCGGCGCGTGGAGGTCCAGAGATCGCGCGGGTCATGCTCGACCCAGCCGGGCGACGGAAAGTGCTGGGGAAATTCCTGCTGTGCGGAGCCGCGCGCGCGACCGCGGCGGTCGAAGACAATGGCGCGCGACGAGGTCGTGCCTTGGTCGAGGGCGAGGACGCAGCGGGGCATGGGGTGGGGAAGAAGAGACCTGAGACTTGAAACCTGAGACCGGAGGAAGGGCGAGCGGGGTCAGGCCTTTGGCGGCAGGGCGGGCGGGACGTCGTCGTTCTCGAAGAGGCTGCCGGAGGAGACGGGGGCGGTGCGCCAGTTGAACGTGATCGTGAGGCTGCGGAGGACGAAAGTGAGGGCGACGGTGGCGATGGCGGCACGGTTCGCGGACCAGCCGAGGGTGGCGGTGCAGAACAGGAACACGACGGCGCCGCCGAGGGCGATGAGGAAGTAGAACTGGCCGGGCTTGAAGACGAGCGGTTCCTCGCGGCAGAGGAGGTCGCGCAGGATGCCGCCGCCGACGGCGTTGACGACGCCGACGAGGATGGCGGCTGGTGGGGCCAGGCCGGCGAGCAGGGATTTCTGCACGCCGAAGGCCGCATAGGCGCCGAGACCGAGCGCGTCCACGACCGGGATGAGCCGCGCGAAGCGGTGGATGCGGGCGCCAAACACCACGCCGCCGACGGCGGCGAGCACCACGGCCTCGAGGTAGTGGGGGTTGGTGAGGAGCGGGGTGGGGCCCTGCGCAAGGAAGAGGCCGTCACGTATGAGGCCGCCACCGAGGCCGGTCACCAGGGCCAGGGCGAGCACACCCACGATGTCGTAGTGGCGTTTGATGGCCGCGAGCGCGCCGGAGAGGGCGAAGGCAAAGGTGGCGCCGAGGTCGAAGAGCACGGGCAGGGCGAAGCTGCCCTGAAGCGAGAGCTGGGCGGAAGCGCTCATGGTTTGGGCTCCGCAGGCGGGGGCGGCGGGGGCGGAGCGGTCTTGAACGTCACGCCTTGGGTGGCCTCGGCCAGATCCTTCGCCGCGGCGTCGATCGCGGCCTGGTCTTCGGGGGAGTTTTTCACGACCGGCTGGCCGCTGGAGAAGTCGATGGTCTGGCCGTCGTGCTTGGTCAGGTCCACCGGCGGGGCGGGTTGTCCCGTTCCAGCGGTCTGCGGAGCAACCGCCGGCAAAAGTACGGTGGCGGCGGGTGGCGCCGCGCGGTTCCGGGCGCGCCGGTCGATCACGTACCAGAGCACGAAGGCCATGGCCCCGAGCAGCAGGGCGAGCAGGACGATGATTTCCTTGGAACGGCGCATGGGGGGCAGGATGCGAGGCGGATCAGCCCAAGGCCAGCGCGATGATGCCGGCGACCATGGCGGCGGCGGCGAGGAGGCGACGGGGGGCGTCGGCTTCGCGGAGGAGTTTCGCGCCGAAGAAGGCGCCGATGAGGATGCTGATCTCGCGGGCGGGCGCCACGTAGCTGACCGGGGTGAAGCTCATGGCGTAGAGCACGAGCACGTAGGCGACCGGACTGAGCAGGCCGACGAGTGCGGCCTTGCCGCGGTGATCGCGCCAGGTCGCCGCGACCTCGTCGCGCCGGTGCAGGGCGAAGGGGGTGAGGATGGAGAAGAGCACGAGCTGCGTGCCGCCGTCATAGAGGATGGGCGGCAGCTGGAGGTGGGAGACGGCGCGCTGGTCCCACACGGTGTAGATGCCGACGCAGGTCGCGCAGGCGAGCCCGTAGAGGATCCCCTGGCGCAGGTGGGCCCGGTCGGCTTGGAACATCCGGAGGCCGCCGGAGAGGAAGAAGACGCCCGCCACGATCAAGCCGCCGCCGGCGAGGGCGAGCGGGGAGGGGCGTTCGCCGAAAAACGCGATGGCGCCGAGCGTGGCGAGCAGCGGAGCGGTGCCGCGGGTCAGCGGATAGACCAAGGAAAAGTCCCCGTGCCGGTAGGCGCGCTGGAGCAGGAGGGAGTAGATGGTCTTCAGGATGCCGCTCCCGACGACGACCCACCAGAGCCCGGCCGGCAGCACCGGCTGCCGCCAGAGCCAGTAGACCAGGCCGGCGACGGAGTAGAGGGCGAGCGCGAAGACGCTGGAGACCCACACGAAGGGCAGGCCGCCGCCGGAGCGCTTGGCCGCGTAGTTCCAGGTCGCGTGGGTGAACGCGGCGATGAGAACGAGGCCGAGGGCGAGGGGCGTCATGACAGTGCCGGTTTAACCACAGAGGCACAGAGACACGGAGCATGAATTAGCTTCAAACCAAAACCATTCTCTGTGACCTCTGTGTCCCCGTGGTTAAACTGTCCGCCATCACCCGCGAACTTCGCCTGACGCTGGCGCTGGCCCTGCCCATGATCGTGGGGCAGGTGAGCCAGATGCTGATCGGCATCACGGATGCGGCGTTAATTGGTCGCGTGGGCACGGTGGAGCTGGCGGCGGCGGCCTTCACACACGGGGTGTTCGGGCTGTTTTACATCGTGGGGATCGGGCTGTTGCTGCCGGTGGGAGTGTTCACCGCGCGCGACCATGGCGCCGGTGATCCCGCGGCCTGCGGTGGCTGGCTGAAGCACGGGCGGGCTCTGGCGCTGATGGCAGGAGGCGCCGCCTTCCTGCTGCTGGCCGGGCTGTCGACGCAGCTGCACCGGTTCGGCCAGCCGCCGGAAGTGGTGGCGGTGGTGCGGCCGTTTTTCCTGCTCTGTTCCCTGTCGCTGATCCCGGTGTTTTATTTCCAGGTGCAGCGCCAGTATCTGGATGCGCTGGGCCGGCCGTGGGTCGGCACGAGCATCATGCTGGCCGATGTGGCGCTCAACGCGCTGCTCAACTGGATGTTCATCTGGGGCAACCTGGGGGCGCCCGCGCTGGGGTTCACCGGCTCGGGGGTGGCGACGCTGTTGGCGCGGATCCTGGCCGTGGCGGCCATCGCGATCTGGCTGCGCCGGGAGCAGGCGCCGGCCGGCCGGCTGGAGCAGGCAAAATTCCGGGCGATGATGCAGATGGGCGTGCCCGCGGCCGGCAGTCTGCTGTTTGAATCGGGGGCCTTTACGGCGGCGGCGCTGATGATGGGCTGGCTGGGCGCGACTGCGCTGGCGGCGCACCAGATTGCGCTGAGCTGCGCGGCTTTCACCTTCATGGTGCCGCTGGGGCTGGCGATGGCCACTAGCATCCGCATCAGCAAGGCGCGGGGCGAGGGCCGGCCCGAGGTGCTGCGGGCGATTGGCTTCGGGTCGCTGGGGCTTTCCAGCCTGGTGATGCTGAGTTTCGCCACGGTCTTCACCCTGGCCGGGACGCTGCTGGCCCGGGGCTTCACGCCGGATGGCCCGGTGGTGGAACTGGCGGCGCGGCTGCTGGTGGTGGCGGCGGTATTCCAGTTGTTTGATGGCGGGCAGGTGGTGGCGGCCGGGGCGTTGCGCGGCATGACCGACGTGAAGATCCCGACCGTGATCACCTTCATCGCCTACTGGGTGCTGTCGCTGCCGGTGGCCTACCTGCTGGCGTTCCACACCCCGCTCGGACCGATCGGCATCTGGAGCGGCCTGGCAATCGGGCTGGCGTGCGCGGCGGTGTTGCTGGTGTGGCGGTTCCACCGGCTCACCCGCCTTCGCTAAAGCTTCGGCGCGGCGAGCCCGCCTGCTTTCGGGGAAGGGTTACGGCGCGGCGAGCCCGCCTTGCTTGGGAAGAAGCTCCGGCGCGGCGACATTGGACCGGGGGCAGGAGAGGGGATTGATTTTTGTGCGGGCGGCGACTGGCGAAACGGGACGGGTTGGGCATGGTTCGGGGCCATGAAACTGCTCACGCCGCTTTCCGCCGGGGACCTGCTGCTGCCCAACCGCGTCCTGATGGCGCCGCTCACCCGGGTGCGCGCCGACACGCAGCACGTGCCGACGGACCTGATCGTGGAGCACTACCGCCAGCGCGCCGCGGCGGGGCTGCTGATCGCCGAGGCCACGATGGTGGCAGGCGACGCCCGGGCCTTCGGCTGGGAACCCGGCATCTATGGCCCCGCGCAGGTGGAAGGGTGGCGGAAGGTGACGACGGCGGTGCACGCCGCGGGCGGGCGCATCGCGCTGCAGCTCTGGCATCCAGGCCGGGCGACGCATCCGGACCTGAATGGCGGCCTGCAGCCGATCTCTTCGTCGAACAAAGCGATCCAAGGCGACACCATCCACACGCCGCAGGGCAAGCAGGCCTATCCGGTGCCGCGGCCGCTGCGGGCGGACGAGTTGCCTGGGATCATCGCGCTTTTCCGCCGCGGCGCGGAGAACGCGCGGGCGGCCGGCTTCGACGCGGTGGAGCTGCACGGGGCGCACGGTTACCTGCTCGACCAGTTTTTGCGCGACGGGGTGAACGACCGGACGGATGAGTACGGCGGCAGCATCCCGAACCGGGCGCGGCTGCTCTTCGAAGCCATCGACGCCGCCATCGACGTGTTCGGCCCCGGACGGGTGGGTGTGCGGATTTCGCCGCTCGTGGCCTTCAATGACATGGTCGACAGCAATGCGCCGGCGCTGGTGGCGCACGTGGCGGAGGAGCTGCAGTTGCGCGGCGCGGCCTACCTGCATCTGCGGCACGCGCGGCACGACGCGCCGGGTGAGGCGGAGCTGGCCCGGGTGGTGCGGCAGCATTATCGCGGCGCGCTGATCCTGAACGGCGGCTTCGACCGTGAGACCGGTGAGGCGGCGGTGCAGAGCGGTCGGGCGGACGCCATCGCGTACGGCCTGCCGTTCCTCGCCAACCCCGACCTGCCGCGGAGGTTTCTGCTGAACGCGCCGCTGAATGCGGTGGATGAGGCCCGGCTGTATTCGGCGGGGCCGCAGGGGTACATTGACTACCCGTTTCTGCCGGCGTGAGGGGCCCCCGTGGGCCGGAGGGTCAGACGGATCGGACGGGTGGGCGGCGGGCTTGCTCGCGCCATGGTCTTACAAGGTGCTCGTGGCGCCAGCAAGCTGGCCGCCCACGGGGAGAGGATCAGACCTGCAGTCTTTGCCGGACCGTCGCGGCATCGAGAGCGGTGATCTGCACGACCTTCTGGCGGGACTTGTCGCCGCGGAGGAGCGTGACGCTGCGGCGCGGGACGCCGAGCGTCTCGGCCAGAAAGGCGAGCAGTTCGTCGTTGGCGCGGCCCTCGAGGGCAGGGGCGTGGATCTTGACCTTCAACGCGGCGCCGAGCCACCCGACGACCTCGTTGCGCGGGGCGTTGGGGATGATCTTCAGCTCGAGGGTGCAGGCGTGGTCGGGCGAAGCAGGGACTTTGGCCACAGATTTCACCATCGATTCGAAGGGGAAGGGCGGGGCCCCAACATGTCACTTATTAAGTGACGTGTTGGGGTCAGGCCAGAGCCTCGGACAGGGCGCGGATGATTTCGTCAACGGGCTCGGTCCCGACGCAGAGGCGCAGGAGGTCGGGGTCGAGCCGGCTGGCGGCGAGCTCGGCCAGGCCGGCGGGCGTGGTGACGAGGTCGTAGTGCGCAAGGTACATGAAGGGGCAGATGAGGGTGGTCTTCATGCCGAAGCTCGGGCCCTTGGGGAGGCGAAGGCGGTCGTAGAATTTCTCTAGCCCGCCCGGATTGCGCAGAGTGAAGGTGATCATACCGCCGGTAGCATCGGGGGTGCGGGCCAGCTTCAGGTAATTTTCGCGGCTGCCGGATTGCAGGGCCCAGAAGACCGCCTTCACGGCGGGGTGTTTTTCGAGGAAGGCGACGACCGACGGGGTGGCGGCCTGGATGCGGGCCAGCACAGCGGGGGTCTGGCCGATCTGCCAAGCGAGGCGGGCGGCATCCCGGGCGTAGAGCGGCTCGGCCGTGCCGGCGAGGGCGGAGCGGAGGGCCGCGGCGGCGGGAGCGGCGGGATTCACCGCGACGAGGCCGGCGGTGAGATCGCCCTCGCTGGCGGTGTATTTGGTGAGGCTGCTGACGACCAGGTCGGCGTGGGGCAGGACGTCGAGGGAGAACACCGAGCTCATCGAGGGATCCACGAGGAGGCGGGCGCCGTGTTCGCGGCAGAGGGCGGCGATGGCGGGCAGGTCGGGGGTTTGGATCAGCGGGTTGGTCGGTACCTCCGTGACCACGCCGGCGATGCGGGCGCCGTGCGCGGCAAAGATGCGACGCAGCGCGTCGAGGTCGGCCACCTCGCGCACGTAGACGTAGTCCGCCGGGTGAGCGGTGAACTTCTTGAGGATCGCGATGGTGTCGAGGTAGAGCCAGCCGAGCTGGAGCCAGACGGTGCGGCCGCGCGGGGCCTGGAGGGAGTTGACGGCGCGGAAGGCGGCGTGCATCGCGCTCATGCCGCAGCTGGCGAGCAGGAGATCGGCGTCGGTCGTGCCGGGGAGCACGGTGCGCAGCTGGCGGCGAATCTCGGCCGGGGCGTCGCCCGCAAACACTTCCTCGGGATGGGGCGCGGGCAGGAGTTGCAGGGCCACGAGGTGATCCTCGGCCTCGCGGGAGGAGAGGAAACCGCCGAGGTTCTGGAGAAAGACCTTGGCCAGCGCGGCGGTCTCGGGGGATTCCGGATGGGACACGCCATGCAGGCCAGGCAGGGTGTATAGCTCGGCCCCGCGGGCCGGAGTGAGGTGGGCGAGCAAGGCCTGCGCCATCGCGCCGGAGGACGTCAGCCACAGCGTGCGTTGGCGCAGGGCCGGGGTGACGGTCGTGAGGTGCGCGACCAGTCGGCGGGTGAAAGGGTGGAGGACGAATCGCGGGTAGCCGTTGGTGAGCTGACGGACGATCGCAGGATCCTTTTCCTCGTAACCCCGCACGGCGTGCATGGTGGGCAGGCTGCACGAGACGGCGTGTGGACTGGCCGGGATGGATTGCCCCAGGGGCAGCGGAGGAAAGTAGGCGGAGCTCACAGGGTGGGGAGGATTCAGGGCGGGAGGGCGGATGACAACTGCGGGTTTTGTCACATGACCCGGAAGGCGGGAGGTTACGGTGGTCAATCGGACGACAATGAGGGCGATACAGCCGCCGGGCGGGGGGCCGTGGCGCGAGCAAGCTCGCCGTCCACCCTGAGTCCAAGTCACGGGCCAGGGGCGCTGGCAGCCCGGGGAGGGCTTCGGGAGAAAAGGATTTGCGGGTCTGGCCTGATTCGCCCGGACTGTGCCTAATGAAAATGCTTTCGTGGAACGTGAACGGGGTGCGCGCAGCACTGGGCAAGGGCCTGCTGGACTGGATGAACGCCAGTCGGGCCGACGTGATCTGCCTGCAGGAAGTCAAGGCGCAGCCCGGGGACGTCCAGGGCGTGGTCTGGCCGAAGGGGTATGAGATCGTGTGGAACGCCGCGCAGAAGAAAGGCTACAGCGGCACGGCGCTGTTTTCCCGGGAAAAACCGCTCAGCGTAACGCTCGGCCTCGGTTCGCCGGACCACGACGCCGAGGGCCGGGCCATCACGGCGGAGTTTGCCGACTGTTATTATGTGGGCGTGTACGTGCCGAATGCGCAGCCCGAGCTGGCGCGGCTCGGTTTCCGCCAGGCCTGGGACCGGGCGTTGCTGGCGCACGTGCGGAAGCTGGAGAAGAAGAAGCCGGTCGTGTTCAGCGGCGACCTCAACGTGGCGCACGAGGAGATCGACCTGGCGCGGCCGAAGGAGAACGTGGGCAACCCGGGTTTCTCCGACGAGGAGCGCGCGGGTTTCCGGGACTACCTGGCCGCCGGGTTCGTCGACACCTTCCGGCACTTTGAGAAAGGGCCGGGCCATTACAGCTGGTGGACGTACCGGGCCAACGCCCGGGCCAACAACGTGGGGTGGCGCATCGACTACTGCATGGCGTCGGCGGCGCTGCAGCCGCGGTTCAAGCGCGCCTGGATCGAGGCCGGCGTGCAGGGCAGCGACCATTGTCCGGTGGGCCTGGAGCTGAAATGAGCCGCGCGCCGAAGAAGGGGAGGCCGGCGGTGGACACCAGTCAGGTGCGCCTGGCGCGCTCGGGCGTGCATGGCTACGGGTTGTTCGCGCGTGATTTCATCCCGACGGGCGAGCGGATCATCGAGTACGTCGGCGAGCGCGTGACGAAGGGTGAGGCCTGGCGGCGCGAGCAAAAGCGGCTCGCGCGGCTGGCGGCTGGCGGCGACGGGTGTGTCTATATATTCGATGTGACCAAACGGCACGACATCGACGGCGGGGTGAAGTGGAACCTTGCGCGGCGGATCAACCATTCCTGTGCGCCGAACTGCGAGGTGCAGATCGGGCGGGGACGCATCTGGATCGTGGCGATCCGGGACATCGCGGAGGGCGAGGAGCTGACCTACGACTACGGCTTTGATTACGTCGACTGGCGGGAGCATCCGTGCCGGTGCGGGGCGGCCACGTGCGTGGGGTTCATCGTCAACGCGGCGCAACGCTGGCGGGTACGCCGGGTGCTCGCGGGCGGCAGTCGCGGGTTGAAACAACGCGGGTGAGGGTGTTGGGTGGGGTCATGCCCCACCCCCTGCGCAAGATTCTCGCCGGCCTGCTGCCGGCCTGGGTCGCGGTTTTCGCCGTGACCGCCGCCGCCCAAACCGCCCCCCAGCTGCTGCGCGTCTCGTACCACAGCGCGGCGCTCAACGCCGAGCGGGATTATTTCGTCTATCTGCCACGGGGCTTCGACCAACAGGACAAGTGGCCGGTGATGCTCTTTCTCCACGGCAACGGCGAACGGGGGGATGGCAAAGGCGAGCTCGATTACGTGCTGAAGCACGGCCCGTTGTTCGAGGCATGGGCGCAGAAACGGGATCTGCCGTTTGTCATCATCTCGCCGCAGATGCCGATGCACGACCAGGGCGAGGTGAGCTACATCAAGAACCGCACGCGGGCCGAGATCCCGCAGCGCATGGCCGAAGGCATCCACCCGTACCCGCCCCACTACACCGGCCGCGACCCGATGGAGGGCCAGCTCTCCGCGGAGCTCCCGGCGAACCGGATCAACATAGAGAGCAACCCGCGGGGCTGGAACGTCCTCGCCGACGAGGTGATGAGCCAGCTGGACCGGGTCATGGCCGAGTACAAGGGAGACCCGCAACGCGTGTACCTCACCGGCATCAGCCTCGGTGGCTTCGGCACCTGGTACCTGGCGTCAAAGCATCCGGAAAAATTCGCGGCCATCGCCCCGGTCGTCGGGTACGGCGTGCCCGCGATGGCGGCGCCGATCGCGGAGGCGAAGCTGCCGCTGTGGGTCTTTGCGGGCGGGCGCGATGCCGGCGTACCGGTGCGGCATTTTTATCCGCTGCTAAACGAGCTGGAGAAACTCGGGCACCCGGACGTGCGATTCACGATCGAGGCCGACATGGGCCATGACACGTGGATCCGGACCTACGCGGGCGAGGATCTCTACCGCTGGTTCCTGTCCCACTCCAAGTAAGGTCGCCTCACTTCGCCGGGGCGAAGATCCCGGCGAGTTCCTTCTTCGGATTCAGGAAGCGGATCGCCGTGATCCGGCCGGCGGGATCGAGGCTGAGGACGGTCAGCTTGTCCTCCTGCTCCGGGTAGCGGGCGAGGAAGTTTTCGGCGTCGGCCAGCAGGATGCGGTGGGGGTACCGGCGCATCTTGGGCAGGGCGAAGGTGCGGCCGATGCCCGGCATGCCGTAGATGTTCGCGATGAAGACGGTCTGCTGTTTCGCGAGGAAATCGGCGGGCTGTTCCTCGAAGAAGCCGTTGGCCGCCTTGCCGACGCCCATTTCGAAGGAGACGACGATGAGGCGCGCCCCGCCCTCGTAAGTGTACGGGCGGTCATGCTGGTCCTTGGTGGTGAAAGGCTCGAAGGTGTCGCCCACGCGGTAGGGCGCGGCGCCGAGGGTGACGGCGGAAAGGAGGACAAGAAGGAGGACGTGGAGCTTCATGAAGGGAGCCAAACACGATTGGCGGGGAAAAGACACGGCGAAAACAGGCGTGCCTCCCGGGGCGGCGGACGCCAGCCTGCGGGCATGAGCAACGCCGCCGACCTGAAGCCCCTTCTCCTGCGCCGCCCGGCGCTCACGCTGGCCGTGGCCGAAAGCCTAACCGCCGGGCACGTCCAGGCGCGCATTGCAGCGGTGGCGGGCGCGTCGGGGTATTTCCTCGGCGGGGTGACGGCATACTCGCTGGCGCAGAAGGTCCGCCTGCTCGGGGTGAACCGGGCGCATGCGCGGGCGGTGGACTGCGTGTCGCAGCGCGTCGCGGTGGAGATGGCGGCGGGAGCGGCGAAGCTGTTCGGGGCCGACCTGGCGGTGGCAACGACGGGTTACGCGGAGCCAGCGCCGGGGAAGAAGATCCGGATCCCGCAGGCGTGGTGGGCGATTTGTCACCAGCGGCGCGGGGCAGCGGTGGTGCTGTCGGGGTTCATCGAGGTGCCGGGAGCGGACCGGGTGACGGTGCAGGAGCGGGTGGCCGAGGCGGTGCTGGTGGAACTGGTGAATTATTTGCGGGAAGTGCGGGCGGAGAATTGACTCTGAGTGTAGGGCGGGGTCGCCGAACCCCGCCTTTGTTCGAACGCGATATCACGTTCGCGGCGGGGTTCAGCCGTCGCCGAGGCTATGGCTGACACGGTCGGCGACCCCGCCCTACAGGCACAAAAAAACCCGCCGGGGTGCGGCGGGTTTGAGAGGGGTGGGGCGGCTCAGTTGGTGAGACGCGTCACGTAGTCCATCAGGAAGCGGGCGTCCTGCGGGGGCGTGACCCAGTCGCTGTAGAGCAGCTCGGGCATGCGGTGCTTGGCGTTGTAGAACAGCTCGTTGGCCTGCTGGTTGGGCGAGAGGTAGCCGGTCTTGATCGTGGCGCCGAGGTAGAGGCCTTCCTGGGTGGAGTAGATGTAGACGTTGGCGTCGCCGGGGAGGGCCTTGCTGACGGCTTCGCGCTCGCTGGCGCGGATGCCGGCGACGGCGCGGGCGTCGGCGCCGAGGTTCATGCGGTTGCGGAAGAGCAGACGGGCGGTGTCGTCGTCCATGAGGACGTAGACGGCATTGATCGCCTTGGCGCCGGCTTGGAGACCGAAGCTGAATTCACCGGCCTTGAGGAAGGCGGGAACGGACCACTTGCCATTGGGGCGGCGGACGAGGGCGACGCCGTAGCCGTCCTTGATGCCGAAGATGAAGCCGCCCTGGAATTGGTTGACGATGATGATGCCCTTGGCGCGGCGGAGGACCTCGGCCGGGATGGCGGTCTTCACGTTGCCTTGGATTTCCTGGAGGATGGCTTCGCAGGAATCGAGCTGGGTGATGACGCTGTCACGCGAAAGACCGCTGGCGGCGGGCAGGGTGACCGCGAGGGCGGCGAGGGAAAGGAGGGCGAGGAGAAACTTCTTCATTGGTTGAGAGGACAGCAAGCCGGCCACGGGGTGCCGGGTTACTTGCTGGGACTAAACACATTCGTCCCGGGAATGCTAGCCCTAGTTGGCCGCCCGGGGTGGGGTCATTCCAGACCCCGGCTGGCGACCTCATCCTCGTCCCAGCCGAGGTAATGGCCGAGTTCGTGGAGGTAGGTGAGGCGGACCTCGTCGCGGTAGAGGGTCTCGTCGCCCTCGGCGTAGTCCCAGAGGTTCTCGAGGAAGAGGAGGATCTGGGGCGGGAGGGGTGTTTCGTCGGACTGGAGGCCGGCCCCGTGGGTGTGGCCGACAAACAGGCCAAGGATGTCGGGTTCCCAGCCCTCGGCGACGATGGCCTCGTTGGGGAAGGGTTCGTAGCAGACGGGCACCTGGGCGGCGGCGGCCCGCACCTCGGCCGGCAGGCGGCGCTCGGCGGCGGTGACGACCTCGCGGGCGAGGGTGGTGAGGCGGTCAAAATTCACAGGTGAGGCAGGGGGGCCAGTAACAAGGATCAACCAATCGGAGCCAAGGCGCAAACGAGTCTGGGCGGACCAGGGGGGGGCGCGGGAGGGATAATCTTTCGGCCCGCGAAACCAGCGGGGAGGGCCGGCGTCTCGGTGCCCGAACCAAATTCAATCCATGAAAAATCAACGTATGGCCCTGCTCCTCCTGGGAGCCACCCTAGCCGCCCTGCCCGCCCTGCGGGCCGCGGACAAACCCGAAGCCCCCATGGGGGAACGCCGCGAGCGCCTGCACCAGGGCGCCGAAAGAATGGCCGAGAAACTCGGCCTCGATGAGACCCAGAAGGTGAAGATGAAGGAAATCACCCAGCAGGAAAAAGCCGAGCTGGACGCGCTGCGCGCCAGTGCGGCGGGCGCAAAGGAAGAGCACCGCGCCAAGGCCAAGGCGATTCACGAGAAGTATCGCGACCAGCGCCATGCGATCCTCACGCCCGAGCAAAAGGTCAAGGCCGACGAGATGCGCGCGCAGATGGAGGAACGCGCCGGCAAGTGGGAGAAACGCAAGGAACGGCGGGAGCACCGCCAGGAAGGGCGCGAGTAAGCGGGCGCCGGTTATTTTCCCCGGCGAGCCTGGGAGCCACCGACACGAGCACCGCAGCCGGGAGCTGCGGTGCTTTTATTTGGACAATGGACAACCCGCCCGGGCCGCCGCACGCTGTCTGGACATGGGCAAACGGCACATCGCGATCGTCGGGGGCGGGGCGGCGGGCTTTTTCGCGGCCATCACGGCGGCGGAGGCGGCCCCGGAAAGCACCGTGACGATCTACGAGGCCACCGCGCATCTGCTGGCGAAAGTGAAGGTGTCGGGCGGCGGGCGGTGCAACGTGACGCATGCGTGTTTCGAGCCGCGCGAGCTGGTGAAGCGCTACCCGCGCGGGGCGCGGGAGCTGCTCGGGGCGTTCTCGCGCTGGCAGCCGCGGGACACGGTCGAGTGGTTCGAGACGCGGGGCGTGAAACTTAAAACGGAGGCGGACGGGCGGATGTTTCCGGTGACCGACAGCTCGCAGACGATCGTTGACTGCCTGCTGGGTGCCGCGCGGCAGGCCGGCGTCGTGATCCGGACGAATTGCGGGGTGAAGGGCGTGGAGCGGGTGGTCGCCGACGGGGCGACCAAAGAAAACGCGTTGGGGGCAACGCGCTCCACCTTCCGACTGACGCTCAGCACGGGTGAGACGGTCGCATGCGACCGTCTGCTTTTGGCGGCGGGCGGGAACCGGTCCAACGCGGGGTTCACCGTCGCAGAGCAGTTCGGGCATGCCATCGAGCTGCCGGTGCCGTCGTTGTTCACCTTCAACATCAAGGATCCGCGGCTGGCAGATTTGGCGGGGGTGTCGGTGGAGGAGGCGGCCACGGAGGTGGTGGGCCAGAAACCCATCGACAGGCTCAGGGCCCCGGGCAAAGCCGAGGGGCTGAAAGAGCGCGGCCCGGTGCTGGTGACGCATTGGGGTTTAAGCGGGCCGGGGATCCTGAAACTTTCGGCCTGGGGGGCCCGGTCGTTGCACGACTGCGGTTACAAGTTCACGCTGCGGGTAAACTGGGCGCCGAAATACAACCCGGAGACGGCGCGGGCCGCGCTGGAGCAGGCGCGGGCGGCGAACCCGAAGAAGCAGATCACCACCTGGTGTCCGGTGGGTCTGCCGTCGCGGTTGTGGGAAAAGCTGGTGGCGGCGGCCGGGCTCGCGCCCGAGGCGATCTGGACGGGGATCGGGAACCCGGCGTTGCGCGGACTGGCGGCCCAGGTGTGTGAGGCGGAGTTCGCCGTGGACGGGAAGAGCACGTTCAAGGAGGAGTTCGTGACCTGTGGCGGCGTGCGGCGGAGTGAGGTGGATTTCAAGACGATGGAGAGCCGGCTCGTGCCGGGGCTGTATTTCGCCGGGGAGTTCCTCGACGTGGATGGCGTCACGGGCGGGTTTAATTTTCAGAACGCGTGGACGACGGGGTATCTGGCGGGGGTGGCGATGAGCGCGGCGACGGAAGTCTGAGGATAGAGGACGGGGTGGCTGAGCAAGCCAACCTGCCCGAGGTCAGGTTCCACCGGAGGAGACGGGGAAATTGGAGTTGTTTCCGGCGGCCGTCGTCTGTCCTCTGTCCTCCTGCATGATGTCCTACGGCCAGTTGTTCCTCGCGGTGGCGCCGGTGATCGCGCTGATCGGGCTGGGCCTGCCGTTGCGGCGGATGAACTGGATCTCGGAGGCGGGGGAGGAGACGCTGCTGAACCTGATCGTGCGCGTGCTGACGCCCTGCCTGATTTTCGAGTCGGTCGTGCGCCGGGCCAGCGTCAGCGGGGCGGGTGATGTTCTCCTGCCGCCGCTGATGGGCTTCCTGCTGACTTCCTTTTCCCTCGGGGTGGGCTGGTATGTGGCGCGGGCGCTCGGGCTGACGATCGGGCACGGGCTGCGGACGTTTGCGCTGGCGGTCGGACTGACCAACTACGGTTACCTGCCGCTGCCGCTGATGGACACGCTGTTCGGCCCGGAGAGCCGGGCCTGGCTGTTCATGCACAACGCGGGCGTCGAGGCGGCCATCTGGACGACGGGCGTGCTGATCGTGACGGGCGAGTCGCCGCGGGCGGCCTGGCGCAAGTTGCTGAACGCCCCGTTGCTGGCGCTGGCGGTGGCGCTGGTGGTGAAGCTCACCGGGGCGGGCGTTTATATACCCGAGGTGGTGTGGACCTTCGTGCATGCCCTGGCCGTGTGCGCGGTGCCGCTGGGCCTGCTGATGACCGGGGCCAGCTTCGCCCCGCACCTGAATGATCCCAAGCAGCTGGCCAATCCGCGGATTATCCTGACCGCGTGGCTGGTGCGGCTGGCGGTACTGCCCTGGGTGTTCCTGCTGGCGGCCCGCTACCTGCCGGTGACTACCGAGTTGAAGCAGGTGCTGGTGGTCCAGGCGGCGATGCCGGCGGCGGTCATCTCGGTGATCGTGGCCCGCATTTATGGCGGGCGGCCGCTCATCGCCGTGCAGATCATCCTCGGCACGACGGCCCTGGCGGTGTTCACGATCCCCGCATGGATCAAGTTCGGGCTGGCCTTCGCGGGGCTGGCGCCGTGAGGAACCGGACCGGCCGGTTTGGTCACGAACCGGGGGACGGGATGGCGGATTGACGGGGCGGGGGGGTTCGGGCTGACTCCGCGACCACCACACCACCATGGAATTTCTCGCTGACCCCCAAATCTGGATATCGCTGCTGACGCTGACCGCGCTCGAGATCGTACTCGGCATCGACAACGTCATCTTCATCTCGATCCTGGCCGGCAAGCTGCCCAAGGACCAGCAGGCCAAGGCCCGCCAGACGGGGCTCATGCTGGCGCTCGTCACCCGGATCCTGCTGCTGTGCAGCATCACCTGGGTCATGAGCCTCACCAAGGTGCTCTTTGTGCTGCCGGTCATGCAGGTGGATGTGACGGGCAAGAGCCTGATCCTGCTGATCGGCGGCCTGTTCCTGATCGGCAAGAGCGTGATGGAGATCCATGAAAAGCTCGAAGGGGAGGACGGCCACGCCACGAGTGGCAGCAAGGGGGCCTCCTTTCAGTCCACGATCATCCAGATCCTCCTGCTCGACATCGTATTCTCGCTCGACTCGGTCATCACAGCGGTGGGCATGGCCAACCAGCTGTGGGTGATGATCACCGCGGTTGTCATCGCGCTGGGCGTGATGCTCGCCTTCGCGGGAGCGATCAGCGATTTTGTGAACCGGCACCCGACGCTGAAGATGCTGGCGCTGTCCTTCCTGATCCTGATCGGCGTGATGCTGGTGGGCGATTCGCTCGGGCATCACATCCCGAAGGGTTACATCTACTTCTCCATGGCCTTCGCCTTCGGCGTCGAGATGCTCAACCTGAAGCTGCGCGCCAAGGCCAAGCCGGTCGAGCTGCATCAGCCGTACCGGTGATGGGGAAAGGGTCGCCGCAAGCGGCGACCCCCCGGTGGCGGCAGCGCCCGGGCCCAGGCCGAGCGCGAGCAAGCTCGCTGGCTCTCTGCGGCGACGGCTCAGACCTTCGGGAGATCGGAGTCGAGCTCGGCGGCGTGCGGGTGGTTGCGCTTGTCCTTGCGCAGGCCGTGGCGCTCGCGGAGGAGGGCGTCGAGCTTGGTTACCAGCAGGTCGATCGACTTGTAGGCGTCGTCGCTGTGGGCGCTGGCGATGAGGTCGGGACCACCGATCTCGATCCGGCCCTTGGCGATGAACTGGTCGGCGTTGCCGCGGGTCTTGTCGTGCTCGAGGTCGAGGCGGATGCGGATGATGTGGTCGTTGTGGCGGAGGAGGCGCCCGGCCTTCTCCATGGCGATCTGGCGAAGGGCGTCGGTCAGGTCCAGATGGACGCCGCGGATGATGAACTTTGATTCGTCGATGGCGTGGGGTTTATCGGGGGTCATACCCAGATCCTGACCCGGCTACCGGGGAAAGGTGGCGTGGAATCGTCGCCGCGAATTCAAGTTGCAGGATTTGGAATATGGCAGATCAGGCGGGCTTGTGCGGGAAAAAGGGCGCGGGTGGCGTGAGCGCGGCCCCGGCCGGAGAGCGAACCCGTGCTTCGCGCGGGTTCCACCTACTTCTTCTTGTTGAGCGCGGCGGTGAACCAGTCGCCGTTGAGGGACTGGGGAGCGGCGGGGGGACGGGGGGGCGGGGTGCTGCGCGGGGCGTTCCGATCAAACCCGCCCGGAGGACGGGTTCCACCTTGGTGTGGCGTCTTCGGGCCGAGCACGGGGTTGCTGCGCATCGAGAGGGCGATGCGTTTGCGGGGGAGGTCGATTTCGGTGACCGTGACCATCACCTTCATCTGCGGCTTCACGACCTCGCCGGGATCCTTCACGAAACTGTCCGCGAGCTGGGAGACGTGCACGAGGCCGTCCTGGTGGACGCCGATGTCAACAAAGGCGCCGAAGGCCGTGACGTTGGTCACGAGGCCGGGGAGCTTCATGCCGGGCTTGAGATCCTCGGGCTTGTTCACGCCCTCCTGAAAACTGAAGGCCTCGAACTTCTCGCGCGGGTCGCGGCCGGGCTTGGCCAACTCGGCCATGATGTCCTTGAGCGTGGGCAGGCCGACTTCGGCGGTGACGTAGGCCTCGAGTTTGATCCGCTTGCGCAGCTTATCCTCGCGGACCAGATCGGCGACCGTGGCGCCGAGGTCGGCGGCCATTTTCTCCACGAGCGGGTAGCGTTCGGGGTGGACGGCGGAGCCGTCGAGCGGGTGGGCGGCGTCGCGGATGCGGAGGAAGCCGGCGGCCTGCTCGAAGGCCTTGGGGCCGAGGCGGGGCACGTCGAGGAGTTCCGCGCGGGTCTTGAACGCACCCTTTTCGTTGCGTCGGGCGACGATGGCGGCGGCGGTGGTGGCGTTGAGGCCGGAGACGTAGCTGAGGAGCTGCTTCGACGCGGTGTTGAGCTCGACGCCGACGCCGTTGACGGAGCTGACGACAGTGTCGTCGAGCGAGCGCTTGAGGGCGGGCTGGTCGACGTCGTGCTGGTACTGGCCGACGCCGATGGATTTGGGGTCCAGCTTCACGAGTTCGGCGAGCGGATCCATGAGGCGCCGGCCGATGGAGACGGCACCGCGGACGGTGAGATCGTGGTCGGGGAATTCCTCGCGTGCGACGTCGCTCGCGGAGTAGATGGACGCGCCGGACTCATTGACCATGACGACCGGGATGTGCGGCGGCAGGCCGAGGGCGCGGACGAAGGACTCGGTCTCGCGGCCGGCGGTGCCGTTGCCGATGGCGACGGCCTCGACGGAGAAAAACTTCACGAAGCCGAGCAGCTTCTCCTTGGCCTCCTCGGCGTGGCGGTCGGGGAAGATGACATCGTTGTGCAGGAGCTTGCCCTGGCGGTCGAGCAGCACGGTCTTGCAGCCGGTGCGGAAGCCCGGGTCGATCGCCATGACGGCCTTCTGGCCGAGCGGGGCGGAGAGGAGGAGCTCGCGAAGGTTGTCGGTGAAGACCTTGATCGCGGCCTCGTCGGCGCGTTTCTTGGACTCGATGCGCATCTCGGTCTCGAGGGCGGGGCAGAGGAGGCGCTTGCAGGCGTCGGTGGCGGCGAGACGGACCTGTTCGCCGCAGGAGGAGCGGTTCTTCACGAAGAGCGGCTCGACCTCGGCGACGGCGGTGAGCTCGTCGGCGAGGGTGATGCGCATGATGACAAACCCTTCCTTCTCGCCGCGGCGCATGGCGAGCACGCGGTGGGACGGGGCCTTGGCGAGGGGCTCGGACCAGTCGAAGTAATCCTTGAACTTGGCGGCTTCGGGATCGGTTTCCTTGCCGTAGAGGACCTTGGACGAGACGGTGGCCGAAGCGCGATAGACGAGGCGCAGTTTTTCGCGGGCCTGGGCGTCGTCGCTCATGCGCTCGGCGAGGATGTCGCGGGCGCCGGCGAAGGCCTCCTCAGCGTTCTCAATCTTGCCCGGGGTGGCCTTGCCGTCGTCGAGGATGAACTCGCGCCCGACGTGGGCCTGGGCGGCGGCGAGGGCGTCGGTGGCCGGATCCTGGGCCCAGAGGAGGTCGGCGAGCGGCTCGAGGCCCTTCTCTTTGGCAATGGTGGCGCGGGTGCGCTTTTTCGGGCGGTAGGGGAGGTAGAGGTCCTCGAGTTTGGTGAGGGTGTCGGCGGCGGCGATCGCGCCCTCAAGCGCGGGGGTGAGGAGGTTGCGTTCCTTGAGCGAGGAGAGGATGGCGGCGCGGCGCTCGTCGACCTGGGCCATCTGCTCGAGGCGGTCGCGGATGGCAGTCACCTGCACTTCGTCGAGCTCGCCGGTGACCTCCTTGCGGTAGCGGGAGATGAACGGCACGGTCGCGCCCTCGTTGAGCAGCTGGGCGGTCGCGGCGACCTGGTGGACCTTGAGCTTGAGCTCCGTGGCGAGGAGCAGGACGTGATCGGGATTGGGCAAAGCCATGAGGGGAAGCCGCCGAGTGGAGCGGGCGGGGCGCCGCGTGCAACCGGGAAATCGCCCCGATGGGGGCAATAATCCAAGCGCCAAAGGCCCATGGCCGAAGCAACCCGATCAGCAAGATTTGAAAGTCGGGCCGGGGTTTTGCACGGGACTCATGAGTGTGGGGATTTATGCGGGGCGACCATTGACGGCGTCCCCCGGCGGGCTTCACTCGCCTTATGGCCAAAAAGCTGAACTGGGGCATCCTCACCACGGGGTGGATCGCGCGGAAATTTGTCACCGACCTGCTCCAGTCGCAGACCGGGCGGCTGGCGGCGGTGGGGGCCCGGCAGCTGGCGGATGCCAAGAAATTCGCCGCGGATTTCGGCGGGGTGCGGGCGCACGGCAGCTATGAGGCATTGCTGGCCGACCCGGAGGTCGAGGCGGTCTACATCGGCACGCCGCATCCGTGGCACGCGGAGTGGGCGATCAAGGCGGCGCAGGCGGGCAAGCACATCCTGTGCGAAAAGCCGCTGACGCTGAGCCTGGCCGACACCGAGCGCGTGCTGGCGGCGGCGAAGCAGCACGATGTGCTGCTGATGGAAGCGTTTATGTATCGCTTTCACCCGCAGACGCGGAAGGTGGTCGAGCTGGTGCGGAGCGGGGCGATTGGCGAGGTGCGGTTGATCCGGGCCTCGTTCAACATCATGATGGGCTTCAACCCGGAGCACCGGATGTTCAAGAAGGAGCTCGGGGGCGGCACGATCCTGGATCTCGGCTGCTACCCGGTCACGTACTCGCGGCACATCGCGGGGGCGGTGCACGGGCAGGATTTCGTCGAGCCGGAGGAATTCCACGGCACCGGGCACGTGCGCCCGGAGGTGGGGACGGATGATTTTGCCACGGCGGTGGCGAAGTTCCCGGGCAACATCGTGGCCGAGCTCTCGTGCGGGGCGACCGTGCTCAACGACAACTCGGTGCAGATCCACGGCACCACCGGGTGGATAGATGTACCCCAGCCCTTCGTCCCGGGCCTGCTCGGGCAGGACGAGAGAATCAGCCTGCACCGGCGCGACGGGGCGACGGAGGAGATCGTCATCCGGAGCCCGGGAGTGGGCTTGTACGCCTACGAGGCCGATGCCTTCGCCGCGACCCTCGCCCGCGGGGCGCGTGAGGTGCCGCTGGCGACGCATGCCGACACGCTGGGCACGGCGCGGCTGCTGGACCGGTGGCTGCGGGAGGTCGGGGTGAGGTATGCCTGACCGTTTCCGCGGAGGGTCGGCCGGAGGACCGATCCTCCCGCAGGCCCGCCGTTCATCGCACCGGGCTTGCCGCGGGGGTGGCAGGTGCCCCACAATCCCGGCCAATGAAATTTCGTTCCCTGTGCACCGGTGCGGCGCTGGCGGCCGCGATCACCCTGAATCTGGCCGCGACGTCGGCGATCACCCGGGAGGCGGTCACGGCCGAGCGGATCGCCGCCGAATCGGCGAAGGCCAACGCCTTCTTCGACCGGGTGTTTGACGAGAGCGTGGACCGCAGCCCGCTCATGCAGGGCTACCTCGGGCTGAAGAAGGACCAGGACAAGTGGGATGATTTCTCGGAGGCCAACCGGCTGGCCGAGCTGGCGATCACGGTGCGGGAGCTGGCGGCGCTGAAGGCCACGATCGATTTCGACCGGCTGGATGAGCAGACGCAGATGAGCTACCGGCTGTTCGTGACGCAGGCCGAGCAGACTATCGAGGGCTGGAAGTGGCGCAACCACGACTACGTGTTCACGCAGATGGGCGGCCAGCACACCGACGCGCCGGCCTTCCTGATCAACTTTCACACCGTGGAGACCGTGGCCGACGCCCGCGCCTACATCGCCCGCCTGCGGGCAATGCCCCGGATGTTCGACCAACTGATCGCCCGGGCCGAAGCTCAGGCCGCGCGGGGCATCCAGCCACCGAAATTCGTCTATCCGCTGCTGATCGAGTCATGCCGGGAAATCCTGACGGGCATGCCGTTCGACGCCTCGGAGACGAGGAATGTCCTGCTGGAGGACTTCCAGGGCAAGGTGGCGGCGCTCCCCGAGACCGAGGCCGACGTCAAGCCGCAGTTGGTCGACGAGGCGCGGACGGCGCTGCTCGGGTCGGTCCGGCCCGCCTATGAGAAGCTCATCGCGCTGTTCGAGGCGCAGGCGAAAGTCGCGACGGACGACGACGGTGTCTGGAAGCACCCCGAGGGGCGCGACTACTACAACTTCATGCTACGCAGCCACACGACCACGGCGCTGAGCGCCGACGAAGTGCATACGCTGGGCGTGCGGGAAGTTGCCCGCATCCATGCGGGGATGATGGCGATTGCGCGGCAGACCGGTTTCACGGGGGATTTGGCGGCGTTTCTGAAATTCATGCGCGACGACCCGCAGTTCAGCTACCCGAGCACCGAGGAGGGCCGTGCCGCCTACATCCAGCGGGCGGAGGCGGCCATCGCCACGATGACGGCGCGGCTGGATGAGTTCTTCGGCGTGAAGCCCAAGGCCCCGCTGGTGGTGAAGAAGGTCGAGCCCTTCCGCGAGAAAGGCTCGGCCGCGGCGTTCTACAACCAGCCATCGGCGGACGGCTCGCGGCCGGGCATCTATTACGTCAACACCCACGACATGCGCGGCCTGCCGATCTGGGAGCTGGAGACGCTGGCGCACCATGAGGCCATCCCCGGCCACCACATGCAGATCGCGATCGCGCAGGAGCTCGAGAACATGCCGAAGTTCCGGCGCTTCGGCGGCTACAACGCCTACGCCGAGGGCTGGGCGCTGTATGCGGAGTATTTCCCGAAGGAGTTCGGTTTCTATGCGGATCCGTACCAGGATTTCGGCCGGCTCTCGGACGAGCTGCTACGCGCCGTGCGCCTGGTGGTGGACACGGGCGTGCACGCCAAGGGCTGGACGCGGCAGCAGGTGCTGGATTACTTCGGCGCCAACACGGCCGCCTCGGCGGTGGAGACGCTGGCCGAGACCAACCGGTACATCGTGTGGCCGGGCCAGGCCACGGGTTACAAGGTCGGCATGCTCAAGATCCTCGAACTGCGGGAGCAGGCTAAGGCCGAGCTGGGCGCGAAGTTCGACCTGCGGGCGTACCACGACCTCGTGCTGAAAAACGGGGCGCTGCCGCTGAACCTGCTCGAGGAGAATGTACGGGCGTGGATCGCGGCGCGGAAGCAGGGCTGAGCCGGGGTGCGGATCCGTGGCCGGGGCCGACCTTGGTCGGTCCTTTCCGGGCTGGTACCCAGGGCCGCTTTAACCACAGATAGACCCAACGAACACAGAGCGATCGGATCGGCGCTTCACCCCGAAGAACTCATCGTCCGGTCGCCCCCCCCATACCCATGATCCTCTCCCTTCGACTTCTCCCGCTCTACCTCAGCCTGATGGTCTTTGCCTCCGGCGAGGCGCCGCCGTTGGCTACGGGCCTGTTTGATGAAGCCCAGTTTGCGCGGATACGGTTCTTGGAAGGTCGCTGGAAGGGCATCGGTCCCGACGGAAAGGAGTTCTTCGAGGAGTATGTTCTGACCGGTCCGACGCGGTTCGAGGCGAACCGGCATGGCGACGCCAGCTTCAGCGAGCGCAAGGACGGCAGCACGGTGACGCTGCAGGACGGCGTGATCCTCTCGACTTGGGGTCGGTATACCTGGAAGGCGGTGTCGCTGACCGATACCAAGGCCTGTTTCGAGCCGATGAACGCCCCGAGCTCGTTCTGTTGGGAGCGGATCTCGCCGGAAACGGTCACGGTCACCCAGCGCTGGAACGGGGAGGATGGCAAGGAACAGTCCTATGTGTTGACGCTGACACGGGTGAGCAAGTGAGGCCGCGAAAGGATCCCAAAGCCCGGACCAGCATACCGCGAAGGGCGGGCAGAGTGGGAATAGGGCGGCTGTGATCCGCTGGACCATCCGGTGAAGCGCGGCCGGCAAACGCCAGCAGGCCGGTCGGAGACCGGCCCTACGGCAGGCCCAGTTCGCGGATCAGCCAGGCCATCCGGTCGGCGGCGACTTCGGGTGGGTGCAGGCCGTGGTCGGCGGCGTAGGTGGCCATGTGCTTGCGCGGGCCGGCGGCGGCGTAGAACTCGGCGGCCTCCTCGGCGGTGACGTAGAAATCCTTCGCTGCGAATTGGAAAAACACCGGCGCGGGCGCGAGGCGGCCGACGAAGTTCACCGGGTCCAGCGGGGCGAGCTGGGCGGAATAGGCCGCGAGATCCTTGGGTTGCTGGCGGAAGAGGAACCAGTCGATGAAGTGGGGCGTGGGGGCCAGGAAGACATAGGTCCGGGCGCGGCGGTCCTGGGCCTCGGCGATCATCCCGTACATGGCGCCGAAATCGTGGGCGACGAAGGCAACGCGGGCAGGGTCGATGCCGGGCTGGGCGAGGAGCAGGTCCATGGCGCGGCGGAGTTCGATGACCTGGCGGACCGCGTGCGCATGGTCCTGCTCGGGGACTCGATTTTTGTACCAATCGGGCTGGGCCCACATGCCCTCGACCAGTAGGGACACCACGCCGCGGCCGGCGAGGGCAATGGCCTCGGCGAG
The DNA here is from genome assembly GCF_001746835.1 of Lacunisphaera limnophila. Lineage (NCBI taxonomy): Bacteria > Pseudomonadati > Verrucomicrobiota > Opitutia > Opitutales > Opitutaceae > Lacunisphaera > Lacunisphaera limnophila. The sequence goes on from NZ_CP016094.1 coordinate 1,768,763, forward strand.
GAACTGCGTGCGGTTGGTCGTGGCCGGGTCGCCGAGCCAGTGGACGTAGAGGATGGCGGCGTGCGGGCCGGCGGAAGTGACTGGGGAAACGACGTAGGCCTTCACCGGCTGGCCGGCCGGGGTGAACGTGATGTCACGGACCAGGGCGGCGCCGCGGGTTTCGCGCCCGGCCTCCTGCACGTTGAAGGAGGCGGTGCGGTCGTAGGCGAAGATAGCGGGGTCGGGTTCGGCGGCAACGGCGGAGGACCCGCCTACGCAGATGGCCACGGCGAGGCTGCGCAGGAGACCGAGGGAAAAGAACGACGCGCGGTGGGCGGAAGACGAAGGGCGGTTCATGGGCGGGTGGTTAGGGTAACACCGCGGGGCAGACAATCCCGTCGCGATGAAGGGCGGGATACGTGCGACGGGCGGAGGGGGCCACTCCGGGCCGGTGCCGAAAAACCTGCCCGGAGGTCAGGTTCCACCGGGCGACACCCGGCGAAGGTTGTCGCAGACGATGGCGGCGGCCGTGGCGGCGTTAAGGGATTCGGCGCCGCCATACTTGGGAATGGTCACGAAATCCGTGACCAAGGGTCGGACGGCGACGGAGATCCCGCGGCCCTCGCTGCCGATGACCACGATCGCGTCGCGCCGAGGTTGCATGGAGTGCACGTCCGCGCCCGACAGGTCGCAGCCGAGCACCGGGGCGGTCACGCCGGCGAGGGCGTCGGCCAGCGGCGCGGTGTGGCAGGTGACGCGGGCGAAGGAACCCATGCTGGCGTTGATGACCTTTTGGGAAAAGAGGTCGGCGGAGTCGGGGGAGAGTAGCACGCGGTCGAAGGCGAACCAGTCGGCGAGGCGGAGGAGCGTGCCGACGTTGCCGGGGTCCTGGATACCGTCGAGGGCGAGGGTGAGGCCCCGGTTGAGGACGCCGGCGGCCAGCGGGGGGCGGTTGATTGTGCCGACGGCGAGGACCGTCGACGGGGTGGGATAGTGGCTGAGGCGCGCCATCTCGGCCTCGGTGATGCTGGTCGCTTGGAGGCGGGGTGCCCTCACCCCGCGGGATGCGTCATCCGGAGCCGATGCCTTGCGGGGTGGGGGCACCCCGCCTCCACCGGTCCATGCGTCCGTGGCGTAGAGTTCCGTGAACGGAAATCCGGCGGCGAGGAGCTCGCCGACGACCTTCTCGCCCTCGACCACGAAGAGACCGAGAGACTCGCGGGACTTCTTCTCCTGCAGGGAGCGCAGGCGCGTGATCTCGGCTTTGGGGAGCGGCATGACCGCGAGCAAACAGGGCGGGTGGGATTTGGCAACTGTGGCGGCGGGAGGGATCTGCGTGATTAAAAGGGGGGCGGGCATTGCGAGGCGGGCCCGCGCGCACGGGTTTTGTGACGGCCGTGTTTCGCCGGGGTAACGTTTTGGCGACGCCACGGGTCGCGCGTTGACCGCGGAAAAAATGTCCGTGCAGGTTCACCCCACACCTTATGCACACCACGACTCCACGCGCGGGATTCCGCGCTTTTTCCCTGTTTATGCGCGCCGCGGTTGCGGCGCTCGCCTGCACCGGGCTCACCCTGGCGGCCCAGACCGCCGGCTCGCTCTCCGGCCGCGTGACCGATGCCTCGACCGGCCTCAGTCTCTCCGGCGCGCGCGTGACCATCGCGGATACGGGACTCGAGACCTTTACCGGTCCCTCGGGTGACTACTCCTTCGGTAGCGTGCCGGCAGGTGCGGCCATCGTGGAGGTCAACTACGTGGGTTATCCGGTCGTTTCCCGTAACGTGGAGATTGGCGGCGTGACACGGTTGAACGTCGTTTTCAACAGCGAGACGGTTGAGCTGGACAAGCTGGTGATCGAGGGCGCCGCGGTCGGCACCGCGCGCGCCATCAACCAGCAGCGCGCCGCCGCCACCTACACGAACATCATCGCCTCCGACGAGATCGGCAACTTTGCCGACCAGAACGCGGCCGAGGCCATCCAGCGCATTCCCGGCGTGTCGCTCTACCGCGACCAGGGCGAGGGCCGCTACATCGTGCTGCGCGGGCTCAACTACACCTTCACCTCGGTCAAGGTGAACGGCGGCTCCTTCGCTGGCGCCGACCTCGGCGAGCGCGCCACGGCGCTCGACGTGATCCCCGCCGATGCGCTCTCCGCCATCGAGGTCACCAAGGTGCCGACGCCCGACATGGATGGCGAGGGGCTGGGCGGACAGGTGAACATCCGCACCAAGAGCCCCTTTGAGTCCGATGGGCTGGCGGCCAGCTTCTCGGCGCAGGGCCAGTATGCCGACCAGAGCGGCGAGTATTCCAAGAAATTCAATGGCTACGTCTCGCAGTTGTTTGGCGCGGACAAGCAGTACGGCTTCCTCATCGCCCCGACCTGGCAGGAGCGCAAGTTCGGCTCGTACAATTTCGAGAACGGGGGGGCCTGGTTGTCGCCCGCCGACAACGGCACGGCCTTCTATACCATGTCCGAGCTCGCATTCCGCGATTACGTGATCAATCGCGAACGTTACGGGGTGAATGCCGCCTTCGAGGCCCGCCCGGACAGCACCACCTCCTTCTACGTCCACGGCGGCTTCAACCGCTTCACCGACACCGAGAGCCGTCATCTCACGCTTTTCGACTTCACCGAGGCCACCCTTAATCGAAGCTCAGTGACGGCGAACTCGGCCACCTACACGGGCATGCGCCGCTACGCCCGCCGGCTCCGCATCCGCGAGAAGGATCAGGATGTGACCACGTTCAGCGCCGGCGGCGCGAAGCAGCTCGGCGCCTGGAAGGTTGAGGTGCAGGCCGGGTACACCAAGGGCGACGAGCGCCGGCCCGACGAGCTTACCGCGCGCTTCCGCCGCAACACCCGCGACACCTCCGTCCGTTACGACACGGACGGCGCCTACAACGTCAGCGTCACCCAACTGGCCGGCGCGAGTTTCTTCGAGCCCTCGTCCTACGCCTACCAGCGCATCGACCTGGTTAACGAAAGCGGGTCCGAGACCGAGACGGATCTGGGTTTCCATGCCCGTTATGATTTCACCGGCCGTCCGGCCTACCTGAAGTTCGGCGCCCTGTTCCGCGCCAAGGAGAAGGAGTCCGAAGGCGAGGCTTACGAGCTCGGCTCCGCCCCGGCCACCTTCACCTTCGCCAACCTGGCCGAGCCGGCCAGCGATTATCCCTACCTGCGGGTCCCGCGCATCAGCACCGCCGCCGTCAAGGAGGCGTTTTATGCCAACCGCGCCGGCTTCACCGGGGGCCGCGTGTTTGAGGACAGCGAGTTTGAGGATTTCTCCCTCAACGAGGATGTGCTTTCCGGTTACGTGATGGGCGGCTCGCAGTTCGGCCAGCTCAATGTGCTCGGCGGCGTGCGCGTGGAGCGCACGGAGTTCGAGACGACGGGCAATGAGCTCGATCTGGTCAACGAGGTTTCCACGGCCCGCACGGCGAAGCAGAGTTACACGAACGTGCTGCCCGGCGTCCACTTCCGCTACGACCTCACCAAGAGCGTCGTGCTGCGCGCTTCCTGGTCGAACTCGCTCGCCCGGCCGTCCTTCAGCGACACCGCCTTCCGCTCGCTGGTGAACAGCGATGATTTCGAGATCACCCGGGGCAACCCGGCGCTCGACGCGCTCGAGGCGACGAACTGGGATGCGTCGGTCGAGTACTACCTGCCCTCGCTGGGCGTGCTCTCGGCCGCCGTGTTCCACAAGGAGATCGAGAACTTCTCCTATGAGTACGAGGACCCGTCCCCGCTGGTGATCAACGGCGACAGCTACGACCTGACCACGTACGCCAACGGATCCGACGGCAAGATCACGGGCCTCGAGCTGGCCTACCAGCAGCAGCTGCGGATGCTGCCCTCGCCCTTTGACGGACTCGGGCTGATGGCGAACATCACCTTCCTCGACAGCAAGGCGGACTACCCGACGCGCCCCGGCGAGAACGTGCCCTTTGTCGGCCAGAGCGACCGCACGGGCAACCTGGCGCTCACTTACGAGAAAGCCGGCCTGTTCCTGCGTCTCGCGCTGAATTTCCGCACGGAGCGCCTGCGCGAGGACGAGCCGATCGGTGGCGCGGCCTGGCAAGACATCTACGTCGACGACTTCAAGCAGCTCGACCTCACCGCCCGTTACAAGTTGACCAAGAACTGGGAGCTTTACGGCGAGATGCTGAACCTCACCGACGAGCCCTTCCGTGTCTACCTGAACAGCCCCGGCACGACGCAGGGGAAGCGCCTCGGCCAGGTGGAGGAATATGGCTGGAGTGCCAACTTCGGCGTCCGCTGGAAACTCTAAGACAAGTTTGGCCATCCGGGCCGGTGGGTGCAAACCTGCCGGCCTGCGGCGTTTTCGCTCAAAGGCAGGAGCATGCTTCTCGGTGATGCAGTCTTTTGCTGGCGGCGAATGATCCTGAGTCGCCTGCGAGCAGGCTCCTATGACCAATCCCCTACCAAATGAACAAAGCCCTTTCTCTTTTTGCTCTCCTGTTGGTGTCTCTGATCGCGGCCCGTGCCCAGCCGGACGGCCATCTCCCGTTCCGACCGGATCTGGCCGCGGGCGCCGCCTACCGAATCGAGGCGAGCGCGCTGCACCCGACGCAGTTTTCCCATGGCTGGCGCGAGGTCGTTTACAAAGCGGCCAAGATCAACGCCATGACACCCGCGGAGGTGAAGGCCTACCTCATCGACAAGGACGTGCCGGTCGTCATCGGCCCCGGCGGCGTGCCCTACATGACCGACGGCCATCACACGCTGCGCTCGCTGCTGGAGTCGAGCGCGCCGGACAAGACCGCGTATGGCCACATCCTCGCCAACTGGTCGGCCCTGCCGCCGGAAGAATTTTGGTCCCGCATGCAGGCGAACAATTACACCTACCTGCAAGATGCCGCCGGTCAGGTGCAGCCGCCCTCGGCCCTGCCGGCGAGCCTGCTTGTCATGCAGCGCGATGCCTGGCGCGGGCTCGCCTGGGGCGTGATGAAGGCGAACGGCTTTCACGAGCGGAAAGATATATACTTCCAGGAGTTCCGCTGGGCAGATTATTTCAGGACGCGGATCCAGTGGGATGACGCGGACGACGATGCCTTCGATGACGCGGTGAAGGCCGCCTGCGTGCTGGCCCAGGCCCCGGCCGCCGCGGCCCTGCCGGGCTATCGGACGACGGCGGTCCACCCCCGGGTGATCACGGAGCCGGCGAAGCATGACACCGACGACCCGGCCATCTGGATCAACCCGGCGGATCCGGCGCAGAGCCTGGTGCTCGGCACGGACAAGAACTCCGACGGCGCGTTGCTGGCCTATGACCTTGCGGGCCGGATCGTCCGCTCCGTAACCGGACTCAAGCGGCCCAACAACGTGGATCTGGTCAGCGGCTTCAAACTCGGCGGCCGCACGGTGGCCATCGCGGTTGTCACCGAGCGGGAAATGAAGCGCCTGCGGGTCTTCACCGTACCGGATCTCGCCGCCGCCGACCGGGGCGACCTGGTGGTGTTTGGCGGTGACCCGGAGCGCGCCCCGATGGGCGTCGCCCTGTACCAGCGGCCCCGCGACGGCGCGGTGTTTGCCATCGTCGGCGGCAAGTCCGGTCCGGCGGAAGGTTATCTCGCGCAATACCGGCTGGAGGATGACGGCACCGGCCAGGTCAAGATGACCCTGGTGCGCGAGTTTGGGGCCTACAGTGGCCGGGCCGAGATCGAGGCGATCGGCGTCGATGCCGAGCTTGGTTTTATCTACTATTCCGACGAGACCTTTGGCGTGCGCAAATACGCCGCCGATCCCGATGCGCCCGACGCGAACCGGGAGCTTGCGCTCTTTGGCACCACCGGATTCGCCTCCGATCACGAGGGCATCTCCTTCTACAAGCGTGCGGACGGCACCGGATATCTGCTGGTGTCCGACCAGCAGGCGCATCGGTTTCAGATTTTTCCCCGCGAAGGTGTCGCCGGGCGACCACACGAGCACCCGATGATCAAAGCCGTCGACGTGGCTGCCATTGAGAGCGACGGCAGCGAGCTCACCTCGACAGTGCTGCCGGGATTTCCCGGCGGCCTTTTCGTGGCGATGACGGAGGGCAAGGTGTTCCACTTCTACGCGTGGGATGACATCGCCAAGGCCGCGGGGTTGGAGTGAGGGGAGTTAGGGCCGGACTTTGACCGGTCCGGCACGGCATTTGCGGGCTTTCCAAAGTGCTGCGGATTCCTAGGTTCGCGGCATGAAACGTTATGCCCCCTTGGTGGCCCTCGCGCTTTGTCTGACCCTGCTGAGCCTGCCGTTGCTGGCGCAGGGCACGGCGAAAGCCGAGACCAAGACGGCCAAGACGCCCGGCCTGGAACTGGCGGCGATGGCCACGCAGGTCACGGGTATCGCCATCTCGCCTCTGCTGGGCGTGAGCGCCGTGGGTGCGTACCAGTACTTCAAGGCGGCGACCCCGGAGGAGAAGGCGGCGCTGCCCTGGTTTGCCAATCCGTCCTTCTGGGCGCTGGGCGTGCTGATGGTGGCGGCGGTGGCCTTCAAGGACGCGGCCGGCGCCACGTTGCCCCCGGGCTGGAAGAAGCCGTTGGATGTCCTCGAGACGATTGAGAACAAGGCCAGCGGGCTGGTCGCGGCCGGCGCGGTTATTCCCTCGCTGATCACCTTTGGGTCGAAACTCTTCATGGATTCCGCCGGGTTCGGTGGCACGGTGGAGCTGCATTACACTGGTCTGGCGATGCTGCCGGTGGCGTCCATCGACACGGGCTGGCTGCTGAGTCTGCTGATGGTGCCGCTGTCGGTGGCGGTTTTCGCCGTAGTGTGGCTGACCGCGCATGCGATCAACGTGTTGATCCTGCTCAGCCCCTGGGGCGCGATCGATGCGGCGCTCAAAGGCGTGCGCACGGGCGTGCTCGGGCTGGTGACCGCCACGGCTTGGATCGACCCGGTGGTCGGCGCGACGCTGTCGGTGGTGATCATCATATTCGCCTATTTCACGGCGGGCTGGGCGTTCCGGCTAATGACCTTCGGCTCGGTGTTCTGCTGGGATTTCTTCACGGTGCGGCGCAAGCGGTTCAAGCTGCTGGCGGACGGCAACAAACTGTTTACCGGCGCGGAATTTGAAGGCGTGCCCCCGCGCACCTACGGCCGGCTGCATCAGGCGGCGGATGGCGGCCTGACGCTGAAGTTCCGGCCGTGGCTCGTGTTCCCGGCGCGCGAGGTGCCGGTGCCGCGGGCGGGTCTCGTGGTTGGGCGCGGGGTGTTTTTTTCCGAGGTGCTCGGGCACGACGCGAAGCGGGACCAGAACCGCACGCTGCTGCTGCTGCCGCCGCGTTACCTGGGACACGAGGAACTCTTCGCCCGCACCTACCATATCTCCGGCACCTGCGAGGTCGGGTTGCGCAAGGCCTGGAGTTGGATCAAGGAAGCGGTGGGCTTGGGCACAAAAAAGACCGCCACCACGGCGGTCTGAGGGGCCGGCCGGGTGGCGTCAGTCGGCGGATTTCGAACCGCGCAGCAGGCCGCCGGCGCCGATGGCGGTGACGACGATGCCGCCGAGGAGCAGCCAGATGCTCTCGTCGGTGGGCTTGCCGGTGAAGAGGCGGGAGAACTCGGAGCCGAGGGACTCGGAGGCGCTGAGGCCGTAGATCAGGAGCAGGATGCCGATGACGAGCACGGCGAGGGAAAGGGTCTTATTCATGGGAATTGCGGTTGGAGGAGGAGGGGGGGAAGGGAGGCAGGAGTGAAGCGACCGGGTGCCGGGCGGGGCGCGCCGTCGTGCGGAGCACGGATTTTCCGGCAGCGACCAGGGCCTTGCGGCCGAGGGGACGGCCAGGTGTGACAGGCGGCTTTGATGGCGATTGGTCCGGAGGGGGCATCAGGAGGAGGCGGGCATGAAATGCGGCCAACCGGTAAGTTGGCCGCAGAGGGAGGCAGGAGGCGAAGCGGATCGATCAGGCCTTCGCGACCGTCATGTTGTTGGTCACGGAGAGGACGCCGCGGACATCCTGGGCAAGCTTGGTGACGAGGGACTTCTCGGCATCGGAGGCCGCTTCGCCGGAGATGACGGTGGCGCCATCGTTGGTGGTGACCTTGGTCTTCAGCATACTGGTGGACTTGTGGCTGAGGAGGGCGAACTTCACCTGACTGGTGATCGAGGCGTCATCCATCTTCTCGCCCATGGTCTGCTTGGCGCCGGGGGACGGGATGGACGGATCCTTGATGGTGATCTCGTTCTTCACGGACTTCACGCCGTCGATCTCCTGGGCGTAGATCCCGGTGAGTTCCTTCTGGGCCAGGTTGTCGGCCGTGCCGCCGAGGGTGGCGACGCCGTCCTTGACGTCGACCGTGGTGGTGGCGGCGCTGACGTTGCCCTTCACGAGCAGACGGCCGCGGATCTTGAGGGCCATCCAGCCGTCGGACTTCTCGGGGTAGGTGGACTTGACGGTGATCTCGTTGCGGACGCTGGTGACGCCGGGGAGGTTTTCCACGGTATCGACGGCGAGGGCGCGGTCGTCCTTGTCCTGGACGGTGCCGGTGAGGGTGACGATGCCGTCCTTGGCCTTCACCTTGACGTGGTCCTCAAGGACGGTGCGGTAGTTGTAGGAAGCCTCGGCGGCCTCCTCGATCTTGCGGTCGGTGGCGGCGGAAGCGAACATCACGGCGGGAGCGGTGACGAGGGCGAGGAGAACGGACAGATGTTTGTGTTTCATAAGCGAGCCGGGACAATACGCGTTCCACGACGGGGCGGGTATGGGGCGTTGCCCTACTCGCCAGCGGCCATAAAAACCCCCGGCCCGGGCGGGGCGGGTCGGGCCATGAGGCTCAGATGATGGTGAGCTGCACGCTGCTCTCGATGATGCCGTTGGCGATGGCGTAGCGGGTGAGGCCGGCGGTCTCGTGGATGTTGAGCTTGTCCATGAGGTGCTGGCGGTGCTTTTCGACGGTCTTGATGCTGATGCCGAGCGCGGCGGCGACCTGCTTGTTGGCCGAGCCCTCGGCCACGAGTTGCAGGACCTCGGTTTCACGGGAGGTGAGACGATTGCCGTGCGCCTTGGGGCGGCCTTCACGATCGCGGGGCCGGGCTTGGCTGTCGCGGAGCCGTTTCGCGATGGAAGGACTGAAAAAAGTGCGACCGAGGGCGACCTCGCGGATGCCCTTGGTGAGGATCTCGGCGGAGGTTTGCTTCTCGATGAAGCCGGCCACACCAGCTTCGGTCATGCGCTCGACGTAGACGTCGTCGCTGTGGGCCGAGAGGATGACGACCCGAGCGGTGGGGTTGGCGGCGAGGATCTGGCGGGTGGCCTCGAGGCCGTTAAGCACGGGCATGGCGATATCCATCAGGATGACGTCGGGTCGGAGGGTCCGCGCCAGCTCGACCGCTTCGCGGCCGGTGCGGGCCTCGCCGACGATGTGAAAGTGGCCGTCCATCTTGAGCAGGCCGCAGAGGCCCTGCCGGACGATGGCGTGGTCCTCGGCCAGGAGGATGGTAATTTTCTGATCGGTGATCATGGGGAGGGGATTTCCGCGGGGAAAGGGAGCTCGGCGCGCACAGTGGTGCCCTGGCCAAGGGCGGATTCGATCGTGAGGCTGCCGCCGACCATCTCGACGCGCTCACGCATGCCGACCAGGCCGAGGCGCTTGTGGCCCTTGGCGCCGAAGACCTGCTGAACCGGGAAGGATTTCCCGTTGTCCGCGATTTCCATCCGGATCGCGGCGGGCAGGCGGCTGATGGTCAGCCGGACGTGGGTGGCGCGGGCATGGCGGGCGACGTTGGTGAGCGCCTCCTGGGCCACGCGGAAGAGCACGGTGCGTTTGTCGCCGGCGAGGGTCTCGACGCCGCCGAAGGCGGTCAGGTGGATCCGGAATTTCTTCCGCTCCGCAAGGCTCTCGCAGTAGGTGCGCAGCGCCGGGATCAGACCGAGGTCGTCCAGCACGGCGGGGCGGAGCTCGCGGGCGAAGCGGTGTACCGCCTCGACCGAGTGCTCCACGAGCCGCTGGGTGCGGGTGATCTTGTCCTTGAGGTGGGGCAGGTCCGGGGAGTTGCCGTAAGTCAGGGTGGAGAGCTCGACATTGATGCCGACGAGAATCTGCACGACCTCGTCGTGCAGCTCGCGGCTGATTTTTTTGCGCTCCTCCTCCTGGGCGGTGAGAATCTGGCGGGTGAGCTGACGCAGGCGCTTCTGCATGATCTGGGACCCGAGGAAGAGGGTTTGGTAGTGGGCGCGACCCTGGCGCACGGCAGTCTCGCTGGTCTCGCGGCGCGCGACCTCGCGCTCGAGACGGCGGTTGGCCTGGGCGAGGGCGGTGGTGTGGGCGTGGAGGGTGGCGTTACGCTGCTGTAGCTGGGTGTTGATCTCGCGGCGGGAGCGTTGGGACACCTCGAGCGGGATGAGGGCCTCGGTGAAAAACGCGCCTGCCTGGAAAAGGGCGCCGTTGCGGATGCGGGCGAAATCAAAGGATGGGGCGAGGGCGACGACCGCCTGCTGGTGCATGATGGCCAGGTCGAGGGTGACCATGCCCTTGCCGAGGGCGGCGTGCCCGAGGTTCCGGGCCGCGGCAGCCGGTTCCGGGCCGGGATTGGCGAGGTGGGTACGGAGGGCGGTAAGGTAGCGTGCGGACAGGCGCGCGCGGCCCGCCTTCATGGCCCGGGCATCCCGTTCGAACTTCCTGAGTGGGGTGTTCACATTCCCTCCGTTGGCTTGAGGATGGCACGGGCAGGGAATCGCCGGGGTGGCGAGGCCTCCGTCAGTGACATTAAACGCGCGGGCCTGATGGATAGCGATAAGGGATTCGCCGGCCCGCCGGCGGGCCGGGGCGGGTCAGTTGGTTGTACTGGCCTTGACCTTGCCGCAGGCGTCTTGCGTCCGGACCCAGGCGAGGCCGACCTGGTCCTTCAGTTGGTCCCAGTTTTCGCGGTCGGCGTTGATGAGGTCGTCGCTGCTGGACATGAGGTGGATCCGCGACCGGGCCAGTTCCTGCATCGCGAAATCCCAGGCCTGGGTGCTGATGTTCTTGGCACCCATGGTTGTGCGTTTGGCATTCAGGGCGGCGATCTGGGCATCCACGTGGTCCGCGAGGCCGGGCAGGCCGGCGTAGAGCACGGCGCGGTTGTCGTAGGTGCAAACCTTGAGGGCGGTCCAGAGGTCGGCCGGAGCGGCGGCGGGTGCGGGAGGTTTATCCGCGCCGGGGACCAGGACCGGAGTGAGGAGGGAGAGAAGGCAGACGAGCAGGGCGGAAGGCGTCGGTTTCATGAAATCAGGCGGTTGGGGGTGGAGTGTGGCGAGGCGGGGGCGCGGGCTCAGTCCCCAACGCGCTGGAGCAAGCCGGCGGGGCGGGTGGATTCAAACCAGGACGGGGTCGGCGAGCTGCCGGTTCCGGCCTGGTTGGCGTAAAACGGGACCACGAGCAGGCGGAGATTTTCGCGGGCGCGGGCAACGCGGCTTTTGACGGTGCCGATGGTGATGCCGAGCAAGCCGGCGATTTCGCGGTAGGAGAGCTGGCGCACGTTGCGCAGCTGGAGGATTTCCCGCTGGGCGGGTTGCAGCCGGGCCATGCAGCCGGCCACGATCACGGCAAACTCGTTGGTCGCGGCCGCGTGGGCCGGGCCGGGCTCGTCGCAGGCGACGAGATCGGCGAAGCTGGCGCGACTGGTGTCGCTGAAGGAGGCGTCGAGCGGCAGGGTGGCGTGCCGCTGGCGGCGCGAGAAATACCAGTAGCGGTTGCGGGAGAGATTCAGCGCGATGCGGTGCAGCCAGGCGGCGAGGGAGGCGTCGCCGCGGAACTTCGCGAGGGCGCGGTGGGCGCGGATGAAGGTGTCCTGCGCGATCTCCTCCGCGTCGGCGTGGTTGCGCAGGACGAGCACGGCGACCCGATGCATCTTGGCGTGGTAGCGCCCGACGATCTCCACAAAGGCGGTCTCGTCGCCGGAGTTGAAGCGGTGCACGAGACCGGCGTCATGCTCCGCCTCCGTGCGGGCCCGGGCGGCGTCGGCGGCGCGTTGCAGGCTGGGGGCGGAGGGGACTAGAGTGGAATAGAGGGCAACCATGGGCGGAGACTACCGGCAAAGTCCGGCGGGCAAAATGGGGTCTAGTGCTACTCGCGCCGGGCGGCAGTGAGGCCGCGGACCGCGCCGAGAACGACGGGGGCCCAGCGCAGGAGCGTGCCCAGCAGGCGCGGGCGCGGGGCGGGGGAGCGCTTGAGCAGCAAGCCGAGCGGGATCGCGGCGAGACCGGCGAAGGGAGCCACGCCGCGCCACAGGTCCCGCAGCCGATCCAGCCAGGCCACGGGCCGGAGCGCGCGGGTGGCGAGCGCGGCCGCGAGGGTGCGCCGGCCAGCGATGCGCCCGCGCAGCGCGGCCTTGTGGGCCGACAGCCGGCTCAGTTCCCGGTGCGAATACATGCGCGATCCTCCTTCAGCTCCTGCAGGGTGGCGGCGAAGGGCTGCGGCTGGCGGGCCAGGAAGCGGCGGAATGCGATCACGATGACCGCGAGTGCGCCGGCGTAGAGCAGGGTCAAGCCGCCGAGGGCGGCGAGCCGGGCGCTCTCCCAGAAAAGATACACCACGGTGAGGCTGGCGAAGGCCAGCGTCATCATGGCGGTGAACACGGCCGCGCTGATCCAGAGGAAGATCAGGATCAGGCGGAATTTTTCCTCCTGCAACTCGACCGAGAGCAGCTCGAGCCGATCCTGGAGACCGGCGACGAGGGTGTCGCCGAGCAGGCGGAGCGAGTCGAGCAGGCCCGGCGGGGAGGGGGGAGGGGTCGGGTCCATGGGGACGGGGAAGGGCAACGGCAGGCGCCGTCGCCCGCGGGGGTTACTGGCTGCGGCGGCCGAGGAGGACGCCGACCAGAAGGCCCACGCCAGCTGCGACCGCGAGGGATTGGTAAGGATGGGCGCGGATCGTCTCGTCGGTGTATTTCGCCCCGGCGACGACGTTCTTCTTGGCGCCGGCGTAGAGGACGCCGAGTCGTTCCTGGGCGGCCTCGTAACGGGTACGGAGGGCTTGCAGGGCCTCGCCGGAGTGCTCGGTGACGGAGGACTCGAGCATCTGCTCGGCCTCGACGACGAGGGTGCGGAGATCGTTGAGCAAGTCGGTGGGGGTGGCGGATTCGGCGGTGTGGCGGTTTTTCATGGGAGGGGAGGTTGGATTAATAGTCGGACCTGGTTGCCGGCTGGCGAAGTTGCCGCGGCGTAGAGGTCCCACGCCCGCAGCATACCGGCGGGCCGGGGTGGCGGCTATGGGGTGTTCAGGGCACAGGCGACGGGCGCGGGCCGGATGCGGGCGAAAAAAAGGCCGTCCCATCGGACGGCCTCGTTGATCCGAGCGCAGGCAACCGGCTCAGGTCTTCATTATGTTGCGGCCGGCGGGGCGGTTTTTGACCGGGCCTTTGCCGCCTTTGGTTTTGGCGGCGCGATTCTTGGCGGCGGTCATGCGACCGCCTCGGGATTTTTTGGACATGGGATGGGGGTGGGTTGGTTGACGGCTGAGGGAATGCCGCAGCATGCCTGAAGCACCGGCCGCGGGACATACCGGGAAACCCTACCCGGACAAAGGCGCAGGGGCCGGTAGGCTTTGACCCCATGGTTCGGATGGCGGGGTTCGGGCACACTCATCGCTTCACCCCCTGCCAGTTCAACCCTCCGACATCCGGTCCTGCCTTATGAAATCCCTCCTGTCCTCCTCCCTCCCGACGTGGATCCGCTCCACGGCCGCACTGCTCGCGCTCTCCTTTGGTCTGCACGCCATCGCTCCGTCCGCGCTGGCCGGCCCGATCTCCTCTGTCGAAATGCTGGCCGGATCCACCCGCACGGCCGACCTCGCCAAAATACAGCAGGCCCTGGAGCACAAGGTGGTCAACCAGCGCCTGGGTGAGCTCGGCTTCACCTCGGCGGAAATCCAGCTGCGCCTGGCCCAGGCCAGCGACGCGGAGCTGCACCAGCTCGCCACCGAATCCGAAAAGGTGATGGCGGGTGGCGTGACCGGCCTGTTGATCTCGCTGCTCGTGATCATCCTGCTGGTGTTTTTGATCCTGCGGGTCAGCGAGAACGGGACCCTGCCCGCTGCGCACGGTCTGCGTGCGGACCAGATGATGGCCTGAGTCGTGCGATCGCGCCTCTGCATCACCGTCGGGTTTTTTCTCGGCGGCCTCGGGCCGGCCGGTTGGTCCGCGCCCGCGGAGCAGCCGGCCCACCTGCGGGTGGCGCCGCAATCCACCGCGTTGTACCAATGCGGGCCGACCACGCTGGCGGCCGTGCTGGCGTTTCACGGGACGGTCGTGCCGGAGGAGACGATCTCCACGGCGATCTACAGTCCCACCGCCCGGGGCGTGTTGTTGATGGACCTCGCCTGGTATGCTCGCAGCCGGGGATTCAAGACCGAGCTGCGCACCGGCACGCCCGCGGACCTGCAGCAAGCGGTCGCCGCCGGGCAGCCGCCCATCGTGTTGCTGGATTTGGGCCTCGCCTCGATCCGACAGCCGCATTTCACCGCCGTCACGGGGTGGGATGAGCGCGGGGTGCGGTATCAAGGCCGCAAACCGGCCGGTGTTCTGCTCACCCACAAAAAATTCATCCGCCAATGGCAACGCGCCGGAAACCAATTTCTCCTTATCACGCCGGGTTCCTGATCCTGCTGCTGGCGGGCGGCGGGCTGACCGGCTGCGCGCTGCTGCCGGGTGGGCGGCCGGCGGCCGATGCGCTGACCCCGGCGGAGCACCTGCAGCTGGGGATGACGTATGAGCAGGACGGCAAGCCCGACCTGGCTTTGCGCGAGTACGGCCGGGCGGCAGTCGGACCGGAGCGGAGCGTGGCGTTGACCTGTCAGGGCAACGTGCAGGCCGCGCAGGGGCGCCCGCTGGAGGCGGAGGCAAGTTACCGCGCCGCCCTCGGGGCGAAGCCCGACAATGCGATGGCCCTGAACAACCTGGCTTGGTTGCTGGCGCAGGAAAATCGGGACCTGGACGAGGCGGAGCGGTTGATCCGGCAGGCGCTGGCGCTCGGGGCGGAGCCGCGGGCGACCTACGAAGACACCCTCGCATTCATCCTTCGCCGGCGGTGAGCCACGGGTGGGACGGCCCGGTGCCGCCGCTGGTCCGGGGAATCCGGCTTTGACTGTCGGACGTAGCAGTCTAGGTGAATCGACCTTCCCCCATGCTTCCTGAAAACGTCCAAGACCGGGCCGCCCTGTATGTGGCTGGCGAGCTGACCCCGGCGGAGCGCGAGAGCCTGGAGGTGGTACTGGAATTTCATGAGGAACTGCGGGCCCTCGTGGCCGGGTTGCAGGAGACGGTGGCCGCGGTGGCTCTGGCCCCGATCCCCTCCGCCGCCCTGGCCCCGGCGGGGCTGAAGGCCCGGCTGTTGCAGGCGCTCGACGCCCTGCCGCCGGAGCCGGAACCGGAAGCCTTGGTGGTGACCGATCCCGCCGGCCGGATCGAATGGGTGAACCCGGTTTTCACGGCGATGTGCGGCTACTCGATCGAGGAGCTGCGCGGGCGCAAGCCAGGCGAGCTGTTGCAGGGACCAGACACCGAAGCGGCCGCCGTGGCCCGGATCCGGGCGGCCGTTGCCAGTCGGCGCAGCTGCCGGGAGACTCTGGTCAATTATCACAAGGACGGCTCACCCTACCGCGCGGATGTGCGGATTTCCCCGGTACTGGATGAGGGGGGCCACCCCCTCTGGTTTGTGGCGCGCGAGCGGAAGCTGGCGGCGGCTGGTTGCGCCGGGTAAAGCCGGTCTGCGGGACGGGAGATGCGGTCTGTTATGCCCCGGTGGGGTGTTTTTACGGCTGCGTAATTGGCAACTGGTCAACGGCTTCAACCGATCTGCGTCTGGGTGCAAGACCGGACCTCAGGTTTGTCCGCGGGGAGTCGATGCTCAGGGGTCGCATGAGCTCCATCCACGTCCAAACCCCGCGGGGGCAGACCGCCCTTGAGGCAGACACCAACCTCAGTTGGGTCCGGCAGGGCGTGATCCTCGCCGGCGCCGCCTATGGCCTGGTGGCGCTCTTCCTGATTTTCATGGGTTACGCCTACCGCGATGTGGTTGAACAGGTCTTGGTCGCCCTGGTCTGCCTGGTTTCGCTGCGGTGGGTCCGGGCCTGGCCCCGGCGGGTGGGCGTGGTGGTGATGGTGGTGATCTGGTGCGAGGTGATGTACATTCTCTTCAGTACCGCGGCGCTGGAACCCTCCTCGCTGCTGGTGCTGCCCGTGCTGGTGGTGGTGGGCGGGCTGCTGCTGGACAAGAACTGGTCGATTGCCTGGGCCGTGCTGACCGGCGTGGCCATTCCGGTCGCCCAGTACGCCGGTCGCCAGCTGGCGCCGGCGCTTCCGCCGACCCCGGCCAACCCCGTCGTCGCAACCATTGTCGTCGAGATCACGCTGGTGGCGTCCCTGGTTTTTGCGCGCACCCTCATCGGCCACTACCGGCAACGCCACGTGGAAACGGAACGACAGCGGCAGCGGTTCACGCAGCTTTTTGACCAGGTACCGGATTGTTTGGTGGAGCTCGACGAGCAGCAGGTCCTGCGTGAGATCAACGCCGCGGGCGAGCAGCTGCTCGGGGCCCCGCGGGCCGAGCTCATCGGGCGGTCCTTTCCGGCCTTGCTGCAGGCGCGCGGCTTTGTGGTGCCGGAGACGATCGGGGCGACCACGCCGGGACAGCCGCTGGCGTTGACCGCCGCCGCGGGGCCCGCGGGGGTGCGGCATCTGGAACTGGCCGGGCGCGCGGGCGCCGCGGGACCCGGATCGACTTTGCTGGTGGTGCGTGACGTGACCAGCCAGCGGCTGCTGGCGGAACGGCAGGCCGACATCCAGCGCCTGGAAACGGTCGGCCGCCTGGCCGCGGGCATCGCCCATGATTTCAACAACGTGTTCACGGCCATCCAGGGCCATGCCAGCCTGCTGCGCGACCACGCGGATCCGGAGGTGCGGGATTTCTCCGGGCACATCATCACGGCCCAGCAGCGGGGCGCCCGCCTCACGCGGCAGATGCTGTCGTTTGCCCGGCACGACTACCGGCAGCCCGAGGTGATCCTGCTTGCGCAGGAGATGCTGGACTGGTCGGAGATATTCCGCCGCATGCTGGGGACGGATTGCACGCTCGAGTTGAAAGGCGAGGGCGGTTGCCTGATCGAGGCGGACAAGGTGCAGATCGAACAGATCCTGCTGAACCTGTTGGCGAATGCCCGCGATGCGAGCCCGGCGGGCGGCACGGTGGTGTTGGAGGTCGTGCGCTTGCGGCAGGCCGAGGCCACGCGTCTGGGCTCCCAACTCGAAGCCGCGCGCCAGGTCATGTTTGTGGTGGCGGATCGCGGGTCGGGCATGGGCCCCGAGGTGAAGCGCCACCTCTTTGAACCGTTCTTCACCACCAAGCCTCCGGGCAAGGGCACGGGCATGGGTCTGGCCGCCACCTACGGCTTGGTCACCCAGAATCGCGGGTCGATCACGATCGAGAGCGAGCCGGGCCAGGGCACGACCGTGCGGGTTTTCTTCAGCGAGAGCCCGGCCCCGCCCCGGGACGGATCGCGGCACCCCGCCTCGACCCGCTCACGGGACCAGAATCCGGGTTGAACCGGGTGATGCGGCGGAGTCTGGCGCGTCGGGGCCCCGCACCGGTGGGCGCCCGGACGGTGTTTTCCTCGGTCCGGGATGATTTCCGGCGGAGATGACGACGCTTTTTGATTCCGCTCGCCCCTGAAATTGGTACGGTCTCGGGCATGAGCGACGATAACGCGCCCAAGCTCCGCCTGAAGCCCAAGCTGAACACGGATCCCGCCGTCGCTCCCCAAGCCCCGGCCGAGCCGGCCGCCGTCGCCCCGGAGGCCGCGGCCCCCGCCACTGCGGAGGCGCCGAAGCTGGTGCGTCTCAAGCCGAAGCTGACCCCCGCACCTGCGGCTGCGGCCGAAGCGGCCCAACCGGACGCGGCGGTGAGCATGCCCGAAGCGCCAGTCCCGCCGTCGGAGCCGGTGGTGGAGGCGCGGCCCAAGCCCCGTTTGTCCGCCCCGCCGATGGAAGTACCGGCCCCGGCCCCCGCTCCGGTTGAAGCGGGTCCGGTCATGCCCCCGCCGATGCCGGCGGCCCTGGCGCCCGAGGTGCCGCCCGCCGCCGTGACGGACGCGGCCAAGCCGACGGCGAAGTTCAGTTTGAAACCCAAGGCGGCTGGAGCGGCGATGCCCGCGCCGGCGGCCCCGGCGGTGGTGGCCGAACCGGCCCCGGCGGGAGCCGAGCCACCGGTGCTGGATGCACCCCCGCCGGTTCCCACGGAGACCGACCGCGGTGAGCAGGGTGAACCAGGGGAAATCACGGCGATGCGCAAGGCCTCGGCCGCCCCCTTCCCTCCGCCCGGGGGTAATTTCCCTCCGCCGCCCGGCCTGAAGCAGGCGCTGGCCGAGGCGAGCCAGGAAGTAGCGGCGAAGGGTAAATCCAAATCCAAACCCGCCACCAAAAAACAGAAACTGATGCTGCTGGGAGGCGGTTTGGCGGCCTTGTTGGTGCTGGGCGGAGGTGGGTTCGTCTACCTTTCCCTGTCCGAGGAACCGCCGCCGCCGCCGCCCGAGCGGCCGGCGCCGGCCGCCGTGGTCCCGGTGACGCCGGTGGTGACAGCCGAGGTCAAGCCCGAGGCCGAGCCTGCGGCGCCCGCGGCGGAGGCTGCGGTGGTTGAGACGGCCCCAGCCCCGGTTGTGCCCGAGGCCCCGCCGCCACCCCCGCCGCCCAGCGTGGCGTTCCGGGCGTGGGTGGAGAATCTCAAGATCAGCGGCCTGCGCGGCGGGGCCAACCCCCGCATCTTTGTTGGCGGCACGGCCTACCAGAAGGGCGACCTGGTCAACCCGCAGCTGGGCATCGTGCTCGAGGGCTACAACGACACCACGCGCACCCTGCTTTTCCGGGACAAGACGGGGGCAACGGTCGAGCGCCGCCAGTAAGGCGTCGGTGGTGTAATGCCTGGCGCCCCGGCGACTGCGCCGGGGTGCGGGGAACATTCACGGCGTGATTGCCGTGAATCCAAGGAGACCGTTCGCCGATTAGAGTCCGGCCAGGCCGTCCTTGATGCTGCGCAGCAGGACGGGATCGGTGGCGATGCCCACGATGCCGTTCACGACGAACTGCACGCCGATGCTCATGATCATGAAACCCATGATCTTCGTCATGGCATTGACGCCGACGGGACCGATGAACCGGACCAGGCTGCCGGACATCCGGAGCACGGAGTAGGTCAGCAGCGCGACCGTGATGATGCCGGCGATGATTGCGGCGTAGTCGATCCAGCTGGTGGCAAGGGAGGTGAAGCCGAGCGTCACGGCGATCGAGCCAGGGCCGCTGAGCATCGGCATGGCGAGGGGGGAAAAGGAGATGTCCACCTTGCGGCGCGCCGCTTCCTGCTGAGCAGCCTCGCTGGCGGCGTCGGCGCGGGGGGCGAGCAGCATGTTCATGCCGATGCCGGTGACGAGGATGCCGCCGGCGATACGCAGACCGGGGATCGAGATGCCGAAGAAAGTCATGATGAACGTGCCGCCGATGAGGAAGCTCACGAGGATCGCCACCATATAGACACAACCCTTCAAGGCCTGCTCGCGGCGGCGCTCGTCGCTGTCACCTTCCGTGATCGCGAGAAAAGTGGGTCCAGCGGACAGCGGATTGATGATCGGCAGGAGGCCGATCAACGTGCCGAGGTAGATGCCCCAAAGATGGAGGAGGTCTGACATCGGGCGTACGTTAGGGGTCGAGCCGGGTTTGGCGAGCCTCGCTTATGACACGGAGGCGGCGGCGCAACGGGACCGTTCGGTGACCGGTCCTACCACGTGTCCACTGGGCCCTTGGGCACGGGGATGGCGTCGCGGCGCAGGGCGGCGGGATCGTTGGGATCCAGCATGAAGGACGCCACCATGGGATCAGGCCGGTATTGGGCGCGGAGCTCGCCGTGTTCATCGAGGAACTGGGCGCGCCATTTTTCGTAGTGCGCGAGGAGCGTCTCGAACTCGGCGCGGGTGCGGAAGGCGGTGACGCCCTGTTTGAACTCACGGGCGGGGCCGAAGCGCTTCGCGTACCACGAGGCGGGCTTGCGGAAAAGGCGGCAGCCGTGGTCCTCGCCGAAGACCTCGATCATCAGGTCGAGGTGGCGGCGCATGACCTGGGCGCGCTCGGGGTAGCCGGCCTCGGGGCGCAGCTCGCCCGTCGCGAGGTAGTGCCGGGTGTCGCGGAAGATCCACGGGTTGTAGAAGGCGCCGCGGCCGATGCTCACACCGGCGCATCCGGTCTCGTCGAGCATCATCTTCGCGGCGGCGGACGTGGTGACGTCGCCGTTGCCGATGACGGGGATATTCTTGACCGCCTGCACGACGGCGCGGATCCCGGCGAGGTTGACGGTGCCACTGAAGCCCTGGGCGCGGGTGCGGCCGTGGACGAAGATGGCCGCGACGCCGGCGTCCTCGAGCACGCGGGCTAGGTCGGGGGCGGTGAGGTTGTTCTCGTCCCAGCCGAGGCGCATCTTCGCGGTGACGGGAATCTTCACGGCGGCGACCATGCCGCGGACGAGGGCGGCGGTCTTGGCGAGCTCGGTCATCATGGCCGAGCCGCCGCCGACGTTGACCACCTTCTTCACGGGGCAGCCCATGTTGATGTCGACGGAAGCGATGCCGAGGGACTCGACGACGAGGGCGGCGTCGCGCATTTCTTCCGGCACGGAACCAAAGAGCTGGACCGCGAGGAGTTTCTCCGCCGGGCAGGTGCGGATCAGGGAGAGGCCGCGCGGGTTCTTCTCGAGGAGCGAGCGGGCGTTGACGAGGTCGGTCGTGGTCCAGTCGAGGCCGCCGATCTCGCGCACGACGAGCCGGAAGGGCAGGTTGGTGTAGCCTGCCAGCGGGGAGAGGAAGAGATTGGACTGCAGCTCGTAGGGCCCGATGCGCACCCCGCCATGGTTCCGCCAGATGGGCGTGTGGCAACCGGTTTCAGCAGCGGGGGGCCGGGGCGGGGACGGACTGGGCGGTCGGGCCGGCGCCGACGTTCGTCAGCGGGCGGCCACGGCGCGTTGCATGCGTTGGAGCGCGGTGGTGAGCGTGGCGCGGGTGCAGCCGAAGTTGAGGCGGACGAAGTGGCCGGCGGGGGCACCGTACTGCGCGCCGTCGGCGAGGCCGACGCCGTGCTGCTCGAAGAATGCCCCGGCGTCCGTCAGCTTGAGCGCGGAGACGTCGAGCCAGGCGAGGTAGGTGGCCTGACACGGCGTCATGGTGATCATGGGCAGGTGCTCGCGGAGGAAGGCCGCGAGGAAGTCGCGGTTGCCCCGCAGGTAAGCCAGGAGGGCCTGGCGCCAGGGTTCGCCTTCGCGGAACGCGGCCTCGCAGGCGGCGTAACCGAGCGGGCTCATCTCCGGCACGATCCCGGCCATGGCCGACACGAACTGCTGGCGGCGGCGGCTGTCGGGAATGATGGCCAGCGAGCAGGCGAGGCCGGCGATGTTGTAGGTCTTGCTCGGGGCGAGGAGCGTGATGGAGCGGGCGGCGGTCTCCGCCGAGAGCGTGGCGATGGGGAGGTGCGGCAGATCGTCGAGGATGAGGTCGCAATGGATGTCATCGGAGACGAGCACGAGGTCGTGCTTGGCGCAGAAGGCGGCGACCTGTTCCAATTCGGGACGGGTGAAGACGCGGCCGACGGGGTTGTGCGGGCTGCAGAGGAAGAAAACTTTCGTGCGCGGGGTGACGGCGCGTTCCATGGCGGGCCAGTCGAACTCGTGGCGGCCGTCGGCACGCACGGCGAGGGGGACCATGATCGTCTCAAGGCCCTGATTCCGCGGCGCGCTCATGAAGGGCGGGTAGATCGGCGTAGCGGTGAGCACGGCATCACCCGCGGCGCCCATGGAGCGGGCGGCCAGGTTAAGGGCGGTGACGAGGCCCGGCAGCCACACGATCCAGGACGGCTCGATCTTCCAGCCGTAGCGGGCCGCACAGTAGGCGACGGTCGCCTCGGTGAGGGAAGGCAGGGGGCCGGCGTAGCCGAAGACCCCGTGGTCCACGCGACGGTGCAGGGCCGCGAGCACGGCCGGCGGGGCGGCGAAGTCCATGTCGGCCACCCAGAGGGGAAGGATGTCACGGCCGGCATATTTGCGCCACTTGCGGCTGTCGCTCGGGGCGCGGTCGATCACGGTGTCGAAGTCAAAAGTCATGGGCAGGGGCTGATTCAAACCACCCCGTCAGGGCTGGCCACGGTAAAAGTGTCAACCTGTCGGACTTTCCCGGCCGGTTTGGCGCACAGCGGGGCGAAATTTCCCACCCGGTTTGTGCGACGCCGTCGGCAAGTCGCGGACTTTTCGCGGGTTGCGCGCCAAAACCGGCCGGGCACGAGCTGTGCAGTGGGGTCGCGTACGTTTCATTTTAACCACCAACCCATCGAAATACCATGAACCGCATTATCCGTTACACCTATCCCCGCAGCGCGAACCTGTTCGCCAACCGCAATCCCTGGGCCGGCCTCGAGTCCGAGGTCGACCGTCTGTTCGAATCCGCCCTCGCGGACCTAGCCGCCCCGGCCCGGGCCCCGCGCTTCCCGGTCGATCTCTACGAGGACAAGGACAACACCTATGTCCGCGCCGAGCTCCCGGGCGTGAGTCGCGAGGCCATCGCCGTCGAGATGGTGGATGGTTACCTGACCATCGCCGCCACGCGCAAGCAGGGGGAGGAGACCTTCAGCCTCAACCGCTCCGTGGCGATTCCCGAGGCGGTGCAGGCCGA
This sequence comes from Lacunisphaera limnophila, assembly GCF_001746835.1. Lineage (NCBI taxonomy): Bacteria > Pseudomonadati > Verrucomicrobiota > Opitutia > Opitutales > Opitutaceae > Lacunisphaera > Lacunisphaera limnophila. The sequence goes on from NZ_CP016094.1 coordinate 1,791,420, forward strand.
CAAGGTCACCGCCGCCTACGAAAACGGCGTACTCACCGTCACCCTGCCCAAGCAGGAGCAGGTGAAGCCGCGCAAGATCAACGTCTCGGTCAACTGAACCGGCCGGACTCCATCCCACCCACCTACCTTCAACCACAGGAGAATATCACCATGAGCATCCTCAACCAGATCGTTCCCCGTCTGTCCCGCACGCTGTCCGGCCGTTCGGATAGCACCGCATCGGCGGCGGCCAGCCAGCCCGAGTTCACCCTCAAGCCCGCCTATGAGATCACCGAGAACACCGAAGCCTGGGGCCTGATCGCCCAGTTGCCGGGCGTGACGAAGGAAGGTCTCGAGCTGACGGCCGAGGAGGGCCGCGTCACGGTGCGCGGCCGCCGGGCCTGGCAGAAGCCGGAGGCGTGGACCGCGGTCTACCGCGAATCCGTCGACGCGCCTTACGAACTCACCCTGGAGCACGACAACACCGTGGATGCCGACAAGATCCATGCCGAGCTCAAGGACGGGGTTTTGCGGGTCTCCCTACCCAAGGCGGAGGCCCTGAAGCCCCGTAAGATCGCTGTAAATTGAGCTTTTTCGTGCCAAAGCACAAAACCGTCAGGTTTTCGGCACGGAACCAGCTTTTAGGGATCTCAATCAATCCGGTGGCTTAGGGGTAGGTCACCGGGTTAATGACCGCCTCGTGCGGCAAATCGCCGGGAGCTCGTTCACGGGCCCCGGCGATTTTATTTTTTGGGGTCGGGAGGGCGGTTGCCGGGCTCCCCCGGCCCGACCCAAACCAGCGGGGTTCAGCCGTCGCCAAGGCTATGGCTGAGGCAGTCGGCAACCCCGCCCTACAACGGGCTTACTTCTTCGCCTTCTCGGGGATGAGGATGGAGGCGAGGATGGAGGCGGTGAGGACGGTGCCGATGATGCTGAGCGACCAGCCGATCGGGACGTGGAAGTGGAAGTAGGTGGCGAGCATCTTGCTGCCGACAAAGATGAGGATGACCGACAGCCCGATGTTGATGAAGCGGAAGAGCTTCATCACGCCCGACACGGCGAAGTACAGCGACCGCAGGCCGAGGATCGCAAAGATGTTCGAGGTGAAGATGATGAATTCGTTGCGGGTGATCGCGATGACGGCGGGGATGGAGTCGAGGGCGAACATGACGTCGGTGGTCTCGACGATCAGCAGGACCAGGAACATCGGGGTGGCGTGGATCTTGCCGTGGATGCGGGTGAAGAAAGCGCCGCCGTGGAAGTGCGGGGAGACCGGCATGATGCGGCGGGCCAGTTTGACCGCGGGGTTCTTCTCGGGCTGGAAGCCGTCCTCCTTCTTCGGCTGGGCCAGCTTGATGCCCGTGTAGATGAGGAAGGCGCCGAAGATATAGATGATCCAGTGGAAGCGGTTGATCAGTGAGACGCCGGCAAAGATGAAGAGGGCGCGCATCACCACCGCACCGATGATGCCCCAGAAGAGCACGCGGTGCTGGTAGCGCGGCTCGACCCGGAAGTACTGGAAGATGACGATGAAGACGAAGACGTTGTCCACGCTCAGGCAGAGCTCGATCAGGTAGCCGGTGAAGAACTCGAGCGCCGGCCGGCTGGTCGCGGTGGCCGGCATCTGGAACGCGATGAGGAGGTTGAAGGCCATCGCCAGGCTGAACCAGACCGCGCACCAACCCAGGGCCTCCTTGAGGGAGACCTCGTGGGCCTTGCGGTTGAACACGCCGAGGTCGAGGGCCAGCATGGCGGCGACAAAGGCGATGAAACCGGCCCAGGCCCACCAGGGCATGGCACTGAACATGGCGGCAAGCGGGAGAAGCATGAGCGGCGGAGTGTGGGCGGGCCCTTCGCGGGGGCAAGGAGGGAGTGATTGGTGGGTGCCGGGTTCACCCCCATCGCCCGGGGAAGTGAAGGTTTTGACAAGCCGGGGTGGGGCGGTTGAGTGGCCGACGCATGAAGCTGATCGTTCACCTGCTTTTCCTCGCCAGTCTCGCCATCACGGCCGCCGCCCAGGCCCCCGCCCCCGCGGGCGCGCCCGAAGCCGCCGCCGGGCCGGACGTGACCACGCAGGCCGCCGCGGCCGTCGCCGCGGGCCAGTCGCCGGCGCCGCAGACCCCGGATTTTCTCGAGCACCTCGTCGACCTGATCCTCCAGGCCTTCGACATCCGCAGCAGCGAGAACACGGTGACGCACTACGCCATCGCGCTCCTGATCACCCTGATCGCCTACGTGCTCCGGAAGGTGGTCACGACCTTCATCTTCGGCTTCTTCAAGCGCCTGGCCTCGCGCACCACGACGACACTGGACGACAAGCTGTTCCCCGCCCTCGAGGGTCCGGTGAAGGCGAGTATCGTCGTGGTGGGCACGATGCTCTCGCTCAAGGTGCTGAAGCTGTCGCCCACGGCGGACCAGACGCTGGGTTACACCTACACCGCCGCGTTCTCCCTGGTGCTGTTCTGGGGATTCCTGCGCGCCTTCGATACGGTGCTCGACCACCTGCAGGAGGTCGCGCACGAGAAGCACCTCGGCCTGGCCCCGTTCATGCCGTGGATCAAGAAGTCGCTGCTCACGATCGTCTTTGTGTTCGGCGTGCTGATGATCGCGCAGAGCCTTGGCGCCGACGTGAAGGCCTTCCTCGCCGGCCTCGGCATCGGCGGCCTGGCCTTCGCCCTCGCGGCGCAGGACACGATCGCCAATCTCTTCGGCTCGGTGGTCGTGGCGATCGACCAGCCATTCAAGATCGGCGAGACGATCCGGATCGCCGGCAGCATCGGCACGGTGGAGGACATCGGCCTTCGCTCCACCAAGCTGCGGCTGGTGGACCGGTCGCTGATGATCATCCCGAACAAGACGGTCGCGGCCGAGGCCATCACCAATCTCTCGCGCTTCACCGCGCGGCGGGTCGAGCAGGTCTTCGGCCTGACCTATGACGCGACGCCCGCCCAGCTGGAGGCCATCACCGCGGAGATCCGCCGGATGATCGAGGCGGAGCCGGAGGTCAACGCCCCCGACACTCACGTCTATTTCCGCGATTTCAGCGCCTCGTCGCTCGACCTCTGGGTCGTGTACGTGACGAAGGATCCGGATTTCGCGAAGCACATGGCGCTGCGCCAGCGGCTCAATCTGGCGATCATGCGCGCCATCCAAGCCCGCGGGCTGGCCTTTGCGTACCCGACGCAGACGGTTTACTCGGTCGCGGCGCCGGAGAAGAAAGGGTAGGGCGGACTTCTGCAGGGCGGAGACCCCGCCCTGCATCCTCAGTCCAGCGTCTGCCGGTAGCGTTTCACGCCGATGGTCATGGCCACGGTGAGGAAGAGAAGCAGGGGCCAGAGGTGGGGCAGGATTTCGTCGACGCCATTGCCCTTGAGCAGAATGCCGCGGGCGATGCGGAGGAAGTGGGTGTTGGGCAAACAGGAGCCGATCCATTGGGCCCATTCCGGCATGCCGCGGAAGGGAAACATGAAGCCGGAGAGCAGGATCGAGGGCAGGAAGAAGAAGAACGCCATCTGCACGGCCTGGAGCTGGTTTTTGGCCAGCGTCGAGAAGGTGATGCCCATCGCCAGGTTGGCGGCGATGAAGAAGAACGCCACGAGGTAGAGCAGCGGCAGGCTGCCGGTCATCGGGACGTGGAAGACGAAGCGGGCGGCCAGAAGGATCAGCGTGACCTGGATGTAGCCGACCACGATGTAGGGCAGGATCTTGCCGAGCATGACCTCGAAGGGGCGCACGGGCGTGGCGAGGAGGTTCTCCATCGTGCCCCGCTCGCGTTCGCGCGTGATGGCGAGGGCGGTGATGACGACCATCGTCATGGTCAGTACTACGCCCATGAGGCCGGGGACGATGTTGTACTGCGTGATGTTCTCCGGGTTGTAGTGCGCGTGGACCTGGAAGGCGACGGGCCCGGGGGTGCCGCGTAGCCGCGCGAGCGGGCCGGTCAGGTCGCGGTTGAACACGCTGTCGGCCAGCGCGCGCGTGGCCGAGACGGCCGGACCCACGGCGGCGGGGTCGGTGGCGTCGGCCTCGATCAGCACGGTCGGCCGCTCGCCGCGGAGCAGGGTGCGGGTGAAATCCTCGGGGATGTTGATGACGAACTGCACCTCGCCGAGCTGGAGCATCTGGTGCGCTTCCGCCTCGGTGGCGGCCTCGCGCACGAGGGTGAAGTAGCCGCTGTTTTTCAGGGCGGCGACGAGGGTGCGCGCGTAGGGTCCCTGGTCGGCGGCGCGCAGGGCGGCGGGCAGGTGCTTCGGGTCGGAGTTGATGGCGAAGCCGAAGACGATGAGCTGCATCAGCGGGATGCCGACCATCATGCCGAAGGTCACGCGGTCGCGCTTCATCTGGATGAACTCCTTGAGCACGATGGCCCAGAGGCGGTGGAAGGTGAAGCGGCTCATGGGCGGGTGCCGCGCAGGGAGGGCCGGCGGATCGGGGGCTCGGGAAAGCGCGTTGGGGGCAACGCGCTCCACCGCGATGAGGGAGCGGCGGTCATTTGAAATTGTCCTCCGCGCGGTCCATCAGGCTGATGAAGACATCCTCGAGGCCGGCGTTGATCCGGCGCCATTCGTGCCGCGGGTCGTGCAGGCTGGTGATCGTGGCGTCGAGGGCGGTGGCGTCATGGCCGCTGACATGCAGCAGGCTGCCGAAGGGCACGACCTGCTCAATGCCGGGCCGGCCGCGCAGGGCGGCGGCCAGTTCGCGCAGATCCGGTCCGCGCACGCTCCAGGTGATGAGCTGCGCGGCGGCGACCACGTCGGCCACGGTGCCGCGCGCGAGCAGGTTACCGTAGGCGAGGTAGGCGAGGCGGTGGCAGCGTTCGGCCTCGTCCATGTAGTGGGTGGTGATGAGCACGGTCAGCCCGTCGGCGGCGAGTTGGTGGATCTCGTCCCAGAATTCACGCCGGGCCTTCGGGTCCACGCCGGCGGTGGGTTCGTCGAGGAGGAGCAACTGCGGCGAGTGGATGAGCGACGCCGCGAGGGCGAGGCGTTGCTTCCAGCCGCCGGAGAGCTGGCCGGCAAGCTGGTGGCTGCGGTTGGCCAGACCGAGGCGCTCGAGGCTACGTTGGACGGCGGCGGCGCGGTCGGGCACGTCGTAGACGCGGGCGATGAAATCCAGGTTTTCGCGGAGCGTGAGGTCCTCGTAATAGCTGAACTTCTGCGTCATGTAGCCGACGTGCCGCTTGATGTCGGGTTGTTGCGTGCGCAGGTCGTAGCCGAGGCAGGTGCCGGTCCCCGCGTCCGGCGTGAGCAGGCCGCAGAGCATGCGGATGAAGGTGGTTTTGCCGGAGCCATTGGGGCCGAGGAAGCCGTAGATCTCCCCGCGGGCGACCTGCAGGTCGATGGCGTTCACGACGGTCTTCGTGCCGAAGCGCTTGGTGACGCCGGTGACGTCGATCGCGAGGGGGGCGGGCGGGGCGGACATGGCGGGAGAGTGGGCGGTGAGCTACCTCACGCCACGGGGCGGCCGACGCCGGAGATGGAGGCGGCCGATTTCATGGCAGCGTCACATCCACGGGCTGGCCGGGGTGGAGGTCGCGGGCGACCTCGTCGGCCAGGGTGGCTTCGACCAGGAAGACGAGTTTACTGCGGTTCTCGCGGTTATAGAGTACGGGCGGCGTGTATTCCGGCTGCGGTGAAAGGTAGCTGACGCGGGCCTCGAGTGGGGTGGGGCGGCCGCTGAGGGTGACAAGGACGGTGGCGCCGGCCTTGATGGCGACGAACTCCGCCTCGGGCACGAAGAAGCGGACCTTGAGGTTCTCCGGGGGCAGGAGCAGCACGACCGGGGCGCCGGCGGCGACGAATTCGCCGGCACGGTAGAGGGTGTCGGCGATGAGGCCGGCGCGCGGGGCCGACTGGCTTTTCTGGGCCACGGCCCAGCCGGCGCGGTCGAGGGCGGCCTGGGCGGCGGCGGCCTCGGCCTCGGCGGCGGCGACGACATCCGGGCGGGCGCCGAGCTGCGCGGTGACGAGTTGCGCGGCAATTTCCGTGATCAGGGTGGTGTTGGTCACGTGGTTCAGGCGCACGCGGTCGTAGTCGTCGTCGGAGAGCACGGCGGTCTCGCGGAGCTTGGTGGCGCGGGCGAGTTCGAGGCCGGAGAGCTCGGCGGCGGTCCGGACCTGGGTCAGGCGGGCTTCGAGGGCTGCGAGTTCGGACGGGCGCTGGCCCTTGCGCAGGTCGGTGAGGCGGGCCTGGGCGGAGCGGAGGCGCTCGGCGGCCTCGCGGAGGGCGGCGAGCTCGGCGCCCTGTTCCAGCCGGAAGAGTTCCGTGCCGGCGGTGACGCGGGTGCCCTTCGGGGCGGCGAGTTGCTCAAGGCGCCCGGCGAGGGGGGCGGCGATGGCGACGAACTCGCCCTCGAGGTAGCCTTGGTACGCGGCGGTCCGGTGCGGTTGACAGCCGGCGAGGGCCAGGGCGGCGAGGAGGAGGGAGAGGGCGTTAGCGGGGAAAAAGCTTTTCATGTTCTTTGCGTCCGGCGGGGGTGAGGAGGCCGCCAAAGAAGAGTTCGATGGCGCGGGGCAGGAGTTCGGGCGGGGTCAGGTTCAGGCGGTCGAGGGTGGCGGGTTGCAGGAGGCCCTGCATGGCTTGGAGGAAGAATTCCGTGGCGAAGACGGGGCTCACGTCGGTGCGCACCTTGCCCGTCAGCTGGCCCTCCTCGATGAAACGACCGAAGATGTAAGGGATGTTTTTCTGCCGCATCTCGACGGTGAGCTGGTAGAGTTCGGGGGCGAAACGCTGGAGGTCGCGCAGCGTGCGGGGATTGAGGAGGGCGAGGCGCTGCACCATGCCCTCGGCGAAACCGCGGAGCTTTTCGGCGAAGCCGAGGTGGCGGTTGGCCAGCAGGGCCTCGGCGTCGGCGCGGACCTCGCGGCCGAGCTGGTCGAGGACGGCGCGCATGATCTCCTCCTTGCCGGAGAAATGCACATAGAGCGTCTTCTTGCTCATGCCGAGCTCGGCGGCGAGGTCGTCCATGGTGCAGGCGGAGTACCCGTGGGCGAAGAAGTGCTCGCGCGCGAGGCGCAGGATGCGTTCGACGGCGGGATCGCGGGTGACGGAGGAGGGGGCGGGGGCGGCAGACATGGAAGGCTTAGGAAACCCAAATGGTTTCTGCAGTTTCCAGCGTCAAGCCGGAAGTTTCCATGGGGGGGCGGCGAGGGGAAAGACCAGAGCGAACCGGCCCGGAGATCAGGTTCCACCTTGGTTGGCGGCGGGCGGGATTGCCAAGGGTGGGTTGGGTTCTAGGGTGGCGTGATGTCCTCCCGCGTACCCATGCCGGTCCTGTTGTTCGATGGCGAATGCGGGCTGTGCAACCACATCGTGCGGCTGATGCTGCGGGCGGATCGGGCCGGGCGGTTGCGGTATGCGCCGTTGCAGGGAGCGGAGGCACAGGCGTATTTGCGGGCGCAGGGGCTGCCGACGGCGGATTTCGACTCGCTGGTGTTTGTGGCGGATTGGACGGATCCGGTACCGGGCGGGTATGCGTTGCGCACCGACGGGGCCCTGGCGGCGGCCGCGGTGGTCGGTGGGGCCTGGCGACCGGTCACGTGGCTGCGGGTGTTGCCGCGGGGCCTGCGGGATTTCGGCTACAAGCTGGTGGCGCGTTCGCGGTATGCGCTGTTCGGCGAGTACCGGCCGACGCCGTTGCCGAAACCGGCGTGGGCGGAGCGGTTTCTCTAGGACCGATACGGCCTATTGGCCTTAGGGGATAAAATAAAAAAGGCCGGACGAATCGTCCGGCCTGGGAAATGACAACTGGGGCGAAGGCTTATTCGCGGCCGTAGCCGCCGCCGCCGTCGCCGCCGCGATCGCCACGGTAACCGCCGCCGCCACCGCGATCCCCGCGATAGCCGCCACCGCCGCCGCGACCACCGCGGAAGCCGCCGCGACCACCGCGACCGCCACCGCCGAAGCCGCCGCGACCGCCGCCGCCGCCATAACCACCGCCGCCGCCGGGAGGACGTTCCTCACGCGGACGGGCGATGTTCACCGCGAGGGCCCGGCCCTCGATCTGGTGGCCGTGGAACTTCTCCACGGCCTGTTGGGCCTCTTCGCCGCTGCCCATGGTGACGAAGGCAAAACCACGCGAACGGCCGGTGAACTTGTCGAAGATGATCTCGACGACGCTGACGGTGCCGACCTCGCCGAACAGGGCCTCGAGGTCCTGCGCGGTGCTGGCGAAGGGGAGGTTCCCCACGTAGAGCTTGGAGTTTTCTGACATGTAATGATGCGAGCGGATGCTGCTGCCTGGCCGCCCGTCCCCGGCTGTCGGATTTCAAATCATCACTGAACAGGGCGCTCACCTGACAATTTTCCGTGGCGGCAGGATACTGACAAACAACCAACCCAACGGCGCGAGGCTGGCCGCGCCGAGGTTGTTAGCAAGCGATTATTGACCGGCCCGCCGGGGTGGGCGGAGGCGCCGCCGGCCGGATTCTCCCTCTGAGAAAATGAATTCTCCCTCTAGAAAATCGTTGCATTGGGGTAAGCGGCATCTATGACGAATGCCACTATGGCTAAAAAAACCACCCGTAAACCCAACGCCGCTTTCATGAAGCCGGTCACTCCCGATGCCGCCCTCGCTCCGATCGTCGGCTCGAACCCACTGCCCCGCACTGAGCTCACCAAGAAGCTCTGGGCCTACATCAAGAAGCACGGCCTGCAGGACAAGAAGAACAAGCGCAACATCAACGCCGACGCCGCCCTCAAGGTTGTGTTCGGTGGCAAGGCGCAGGTCAGCATGTTCGACATGACCAAGCTGGTCAGCAAGCACGTCAAGTAAGCTTCGCTTCAGCGAATCCCTTTGAAACCGCCGTGGAGCAATCCACGGCGGTTTTTTTTGCGCACGGAGGGGCGCGAGCTTGCCCGCGCTCCGGCGGTTCGCTGGCATGACGGGCCATCCCACTCCGGCGCGAGCGAGTTCGCTGGCCCACCCTGACCCATGAAGCCCGACTCCTCCCTCCACCGCCGCGCCCTGCTCGGGCTGCTGCTGGCGAATCTCCTGTGGGGGCTGAGCTTTCCCGTGGTGAAGGCGATGGTGCACACGCAGGAGCAGTTGCTGCCGGGCAGCGGCAACTGGTTCATCACCGCGATGACGGTGGGGCCGCGCTTCCTGCTCGCCACCGTGGTGCTCGCGCTCGTGGCGGGCGCCAAGCTCCGCGGGCTCACGCGCGGGGAACTGCGCCAGGGCGCGTGGCTCGGCCTCGCCAATGCGCTGGGGTTGCTGCTGCAGGTGGACGGGTTGCAGTTCACCTCGGCCTCGGTGTCGTCATTCCTCACGCAGTTCTACGCGGTGTTGATCCCGGTGGTGGTGGCGCTGAAGGTGCGCCGCGCGCCGGCGCCGGTGGTGGGGGCGTGCGTGCTGCTGGTGCTGGCGGGAGTGGCGATCCTCGGGCGGTTTGATTTCCACGCGCTCAGTTTCGGGCGCGGCGAGCTCTCCACGCTGGCCGGATCGGTGTTTTTCATGGGGCAGATCTTCGTGCTCGCCGATCCGCGGTACGCGGGGAACCGCGCGCTGCCGGTGAGCGCGGTCATGTTCGCCACCGTCGGCCTGCTGTTCACGATACTGGCGCTGGCGACGGCGCCGGCGGCCGCGGACGTGCTCGTGCCCTGGACCTCGGGCCCGTGGCTGGTGTTCACCGGGCTGCTCACGGTGTTCTGCACGCTGGGGGCGTTCATGCTGATGATCCGGTGGCAGCCGGTGATCACGGCGACCGAGGCGGGCCTGATCTATTGCTTTGAGCCCCTCTTCGCGTCGGTCATGGCGCTCTTCCTGCCGGGGCTGTTCTCGCGCTGGGTGGGCTTCGACTATCCGAATGAGACGCTGACCTGGCAGCTGCTCGTGGGCGGGGGCTTGATCACCGTGGCAAACGGGCTGCTGCAGCTGAAGGGGTCCACGGGGTCGGAAAAGGAAGAATCAGGAATCAAGAATTAAGAAACGGGAAGCGACCAAGGCCGGGTTTATCCGTGGTTAAGGAGGTGTGGCTGGCTTTGGGTGGGTGAACCGGCCGTCGCGGAGGTAGGTCCTGGTCTGGTCGATGACCTCGGTGCGCCAGAGCATCAGGGTGTGGGAGTAGGGGACGACGAGGAAGTCATGCATGCCGTCGAGGCGGGCGGACTCGACGGTGACGGCGCCGTCGTTCCGGCCGCCGAGCACGCGGCCGAACACGGGGTTCACGGGCACCGTACCGGCGATGATACCGAGGTCGAAATCGGCGGGTCCGAGGGTGCGCGCGATGGCGTCGTCCCCGGTGCCGAGGCGCAGGAGGTTGCCGCCGAGGAAGTGGCGCAGCAGGGTGTTCTCCTTCGCCACGTCGGCGGCGGTGCTGCCGTGGTTGGGCGGCCCGATCATGACAACGCGGCCGAGGTTGGCCGGGCGGGCGTCCTGGAGGAACTTGCGGAGCACGAGGCTGCCAAGGGAGTGCGTCACGAAATGCAGCTGCGGGGCGCGGCCGGTGTCGTGCTTGGCCAGCTGGGCGGGCAGGTAGGCGCCGGCGAGTTCCTCAAAGGGCATCCGACGGGACGGGTAGGAGAGGTTGACCACACGGTAGCCATCGGCGCGCAGGGCGGTCTCGAGGCGCTTCATCACGTAGGCGCGCATGCCGATGCCGTGCAGGAGGACGACGCAGGCGGGCTCGGGAGCGGGTGCGGCGGTCATGAGGGGAATCATGAAGAGTGCGACCAGAAATTTGAACCACGGAGAAACAGAGGGCAGGGAGAAAGGCAGAGGGATTGGCTCGGTGTCCTCTGCGTCTCTGTGGTTCAAAGGTCTGAGCTGAATCAGGCGGCGGGTCGGGGCGCGCGGAGGCCGGAGACAGCGCGGAGGGTCACGGCGCCGAGCACGATGGCGCCGCCGAGGAGGGCGAACCGGCCGGGGCGCTCGTGGAAGGCGAGCAGCACCCAGAGCGGATTCAGGAGGGGTTCCATCACCGGGATCAGCACGGCCTCGAGGGCGGTCACGTGCTTGATGGCCTTCGCATAGAATAGGTAGGCGAGGCCGAGTTGCACGAGGCCGAGAAGGAGGAGTGCGATCCAGCCGGTGGCGGGCAGCGCGGGGGCGGTCCAGAGCGCGGGGAGGCCGATGACGAAGCCGAGGAGGTTGCCGAGGATGATGGACTCCAGGGCTGAGGTATCCTTCTGCTTGCGCATGAGGAGGGTCATGACGGCGAAGGCGACGCCGCTGGCGACGGCGACGAGGAGGCCGGCGACATTATTCAGCTGCAGGCCCTCGTAGAAAAAGAGCGCGAGGCCGCCGAAGACGGCGGCGATGGTGAGCCAGTCGGCGCGGGTGGCGCGTTCGCCGAGGAACCACGCGCCGAGCAGCGCGATCCAGACGGGGGCGGTGTACTGGAGGAGGATGGCGTTGGCCGCCGTGGTCATCTTGTTGGCGAGCGTGAACAGGACGGTGCACGCGGCGTAGGCGACGGCGGCGGCGAGCTGGAGGGGAGACCAGGTGAAGCGCAGGGAGCGGAAGGTCACGGCCAGGAGGAACAGGGCGGCGATGAGTCCGCGTCCGCCGGCGGCCGCGAGGCCGGGCCACTCCACGTATTTGAAGAGGACGCCTGCGAGGCTCCAGCAGACGGCGCCGGCGAGGAGCAGGCCGACGGACTTGGTGTGGGCGGGGTCGCGCATGAAGCCGCCATGCATGGCGGGTGAGGGCGGCGGGCGCAAGGCGGGGTTGGCCGTGGAAACGGCAGCATCATCAACCCCGCTGGCGGTGAAAACGCGTCGAGACAGCGCCTTGGCGACAAGGCGCTCCACCCCGGGGTCTAGGGGGCGTCGGCTTGGGCGAAGGCGACGGTGATGCGTTCGACGAGGGCGCCGAGGTCGAAGGGCTTGGGCATGAACTGGACGTGGCCGAGGCCGGACAGTTCCCGGGCGGAGACGTAGCGGGCGTTGCCAGACAGGATGATGATGGGCGTGTGGTTGCCGGATTCGCGCAGGCGGCGGATCAGCTCAAGGCCGGTCATGCCGGGCATGGTGTGGTCGGTGATGATGAGATCGAAGGACCGGGTGGAGTCGGCGAGGTGGTCGAGCAGGGCCTGGGCGCGGTCGAAGGTTTGCGGGGCGTAACCCTGGCGGGTCAGGCCGCGTTCGGCCATGAGGGTGATCGAGGGCTCGTCGTCAACGAAGGCGATGCACTGGCCGCGGCCCCGGGCGCTCAGGCCAAGCTCCTCCTCGCTCTCGTCGGGGTCCGGGGCGACGGCGGGCAGGAGGACCTCGAAGGTGGTGCCGCGGCCGACCTCGGTATGGACCTGGATGGCGCCGCCGTGGGCGAGGACGATGCCGAGGATGATGGACAGCCCCAGGCCGGTGCCCTCGCCGGTGGGCTTGGTCGTGAAGAAGGGTTCGAACATGCGCGCCAGCACATGCGGCGGGATGCCGGTGCCGGTATCGCTGACCTGGAGGCTGAGGTAGTCGCCGGGTTCCAGGGTGCCGGCGGTGGCGCGGAGGACCTGCCCGAGGGTGACGGGTTTGAGCGCGATGTGGAGGCTGCCGCCGCTCTCGCGCATGGCGTGCGCGGCGTTGCCGCCGAGGTTGAGCACGATCTGTTGCAGGTCGGTCGGGTTGGCGAGGACGGCCAGGTCGTTGCGGTCGATCGACAGCTCGAGCTTGATGGTGGAGGGGATGCTGGCGCGCAGCAGGGAGGTGACCTCGGCAATGAGGAAGGAGAGGACGACCTTCTCGCGGTGGGAAGGTTCGCGGCGGCTGAAGGAGAGGATGCGCTGGACGAGGTCGGCGGCGCGCTGGCTGGCCTGGCGGATCTGCTCGAGGCTTTCCGCGGCGGGGTGCGGGGCCGGGGCGAGGTCGGCGGCGAGGTCGGTGTGGCCGATGATGGCGGTGAGGATGTTGTTGAAATCGTGCGCGATGCCGCCGGCGAGGGTGCCGAGGGTCTCCATTTTCTGGATTTGCGAGAGATGTTCCTCCATGCGGCTCTGCTCGGCATCGGGCGTCTGGGCGGCGGTGATTTCCTCCTTCAGGGCGACGTAGTGGGTGACGCGGCCGTCGCCGTCCTTGACCGGGGCCATGGTGGCGCGCTCGCGGTAGCGGCGGCCGTCCTTGCGGCGGTTCTGGATCTCGCCCTGCCAGGGTTCGCCGCGCTTGAGGGTGGACCACATGTCGCGGAAGACGTCCTCGGCCTGGTCGGGCGACTTGAGGATGCGGGGGTTCTGGCCGATGACCTCGCTGGCGGTGTAGCCGGTGATGTCGGTGAAGTGCTGGTTGACGTACTCGATGTGGCCCTCGAGGTCGGTGATCATGACCATCACGGGGCTGCGTTCGAGCGCGAGGTTGAGCTTCTTGATTTCCTGCTCGGCGAGGCAGCGTTCGTGGACGTCCTGGGTGGTGCCGAGCATGCGCACGGGCCGGCCGGTGGCGTCGCGGGCGGCGACCTTGCCCTTGTTGACGACCCAGCGCCACTGGCCGTCGCGGGTGAGGAAACGGTGCTGGCATTCCCAGCGGGTGACGTCGCCGCGGAGGCAGTTCTCCAGGCTTTGTTTCACGCGGTCGAGGTCTTCGGCGTGGATGAGCTGGTGCCACTCGGTGGTGCTGGTGGTGGTAATGGCGCCGGCGAAGCCCAAAATGGACTGGCCGCCGGTATGGGTGCTGAGGACGTTTTCGTTGAGATCCCATTCCCACCAGACCATGCGGGAGAATTCCATGGCGAGGTTCAGCTTGTCCTGCATCGACTTGATGGCGGAGATGTCGGTGAAGGTCATGACGACGCCGTCGACCTTGTCCTCGGCGGTGCGGAAGGGGAGGACGCGCTGGAGGAGCCAGTTGCCCTCGCGGGTGTGGATCTCGCGGGCGGTGGGGACGCCGGTGGTGAGGACCTCGCGGAGGTGCTGCTGGAGGTTGGGTTCGCCCTCGATCTGGTAAGCGAGGTGGTCGATGGGGCGGCTGATGTCCTGGGGGAGGAGATGGAAAATGCGGGCGATGGCCGGGGTGAAGCGGCGGATGCGGAGGTGGCGGTCGAGGAAGAGGGTGCCGATTTCGGTGCTCGCGAGGAGGTTGTTGAGGTCCTCGCCGACGGTTTTCAGCTCGTGGTTCTTGCGCTCGAACTCGGCGTTGACGGTGTAGAGCTCCTCGTTGACGGAGTGGAGTTCCTCGTTGGTGCTCTGGAGTTCCTCGTTGGCGGCGAGGAGTTCCTCGTTGGTGGCCTGGAGTTCCTCGTTGCTGGTCTGGAGTTCCTCGACGGTGGCCTGGAGGTTCTCCTTGGTGGAGTGGAGCTCGATCTCGAGATCCTTCACGCGGCTGCCGAGGGCGTCCTGCGGGGCAAAGTCGTCGGCCTGGATGCCGGCGAGGGGTGGCGGGGCGGTGCGGGGGTTGCGGAAGATGACGTGGACGAGGCTGACGCCGTTGCGTTCGTCCGGGATCGGGCGGACGAGGACATCGAGGAGGTTTTCCTCGGTGCCCTGGCGTTGGCGCACGCCGAGGGCCTGGGCCTCGGCGCCGGACTTGATGGCCTTGGGGATGAGGGTGGAGAGGGCGAGGCGGAGGTCGCCGTCGGTGCGGTTGTAGAGGTTTTCGTGGGAGCGGCCCTCGGGGGGCAGGAGGTAGCGGCTGGATTCCTGAAAGTACTGGATGATCTCGCCGTTCTCGGCGGCGAGGAAGCCGGCGGGCATGGTCTCCTTGAGGAGGTGGTCATAGGCCTGCAGGAGGCTCCGGTTGACGGTGATGGTGGAGGGCAGGCTGCCGGGCAGGGGGCCCGTGGTCAGGCGGAGGGTGCGGCCGGAGGGCAGGCTGCGGATTTCCGGCGGGGCGATGAGGCTGTCGGTGGTCTTGCGGTAGAGCTTGAAGCGGGTCGCGATGGCGGTGAAGCCGCCCTCGACCCCGCCGAGGCCCTCGCTGGAGCCGAGGAAGAGGGCGCCGCCGCGGCGCAGGGCGAAGTGGAACAGGGCGAGGACGCGTTCCTGGGTGGCGGGCTGGAAGTAGATCAGCATGTTCCGGCATGTGATCAGATCGAGCTTGGTGAACGGCGGGTCGCTGATGACGTTGTGGGCGGAGAAGATGATGCGCTGGCGCAGTTCTGGGACGATCCGCCAGTAGCCGCTGGGTTCCTCCTTGAAGTAGCGGCTGATGCGGTCGGGTCCGAGGTTTTCCAGGCGCACGCGGTCGTAGATGCCGGCCGAGGCGCGGGCGAGCGATTCGCGGTGCATGTCGGTGGCGAAGATGGACACGCGGCCGCGGTAGCCGGAGGCGCGGACCTGTTCGTCGACCAGGATAGCGATGGAGTAGGCCTCCTCGCCCGAGGCGCAGCCGGCGACCCAAACACGGAATTCCTCGCGACCGGGTTCCGCGAGCAGGGCGGGGAGCACGTCGCGGCCGAGGGACTCGAAGGCCTCGGGGTCGCGGAAGAACTCGGTGACGCCGATGAGCAGGTCCTTGTAGAGCTCGTCGAGCTCGGCGGGTTGCTCGACCAGCTGGCGGGCGTAGGCGTTGACGTCGGCGAGATGGAGGAAGCTCATGCGGCGGTGGATGCGCCGCTGGACGGTGGGGATCTTGTATTCGCCGAAGTCGATGCCGCTGGTGTGCCGGAGCTGTTCCAGGACGGGCCCGAAAGTGCCGGCCGCCTCGTGGGCGGACATGGCGTGGGTGGTCTGCATCATGCGCAGCTGCGGGTATTTGGCGTAGGTGATGACGGCCTCGGGCATGCGCTCCGGGGGGAGGATGTAGTCCGCGAGTTGGCTGCTGATGACGCTGCGGGGCATGCCGTTGAAGTCGGCGGATTCGAGGGATTGGGCGATGACCAGGCCGCCGGCCTCATGGACGGCGCGGATGCCCTGGGTGCCGTCGGTGCCCGTGCCGGAGAGGATGATGGCGATGGCCTGCGGGCCGTAGTCGGTGGCGAGCGACTCGAGGAAGACGTTGATGGGGAACTCGAGCTGCCGGGCGGCCTCGCGCTCGGTCAGGGCCAGCCGGCCGCCCTTCACGGTCATCAGCTTGCGGGGCGGGATGAGGTAGATGCAGTCCGGCTCGAGCAGCATGCCATCCTCGACCCGATGGATGCGCATGCGGGTGTGCCGCGCGAGCAGGTCGTTCATCAGGCTCTTGAAATCGGGCGAGAGATGCTGGACGACGACGAAGGCGCAGCCCGTGTCGCAGGGCATGGCCTGGAAGAAGGTTTCGAGCGCGCGGAGGCCGCCGGCCGATGCGCCGAGTCCGACCACCAGTTCAGGAGAGGGAGAGGAAGAGCTCATGGGCAGGATCCGGTATCGGGCGCTGGTCGGCGGGCCCGGGGGCACAAGGGGTCAGAGGGGGGGGAGGGGCAGGGGTGGGGCCGAGTCGGGCATCCGGCAGCCGCGGAGCTGGCAGTCGATGCCGAGGATATGGCTTTCAATCCAGGTGGTGGCCTCGTGGTGAATGTCCCGCAGCAGGGAGACCGGCTCGGTGCCCGTGGTGAGGAGGTGGAGCCAGCTGTCGAGGCGGCGGGCGAAATCGCGGTGGGCGGCGCAGTTGGCCGTCAGGCCCGGGCAGTTGACGCGGTGCATGTAGGCCTCCTCCCGGCTGAAGTGGCCGATGGTGTACTTCTGGAGGATCACGATCAGGTCGATGATCTGCTCGCGGCCGCCGCTGGCGTTGATGGCATCGCGCAGGGCGTCGAGGCGGCGGAAAAATTCCTGGTGTTCCGCATCAATGTGCGGATGACCCGTTTCTAGGCGTGGATTCCAGCTGGGCATGGCGACGTGGGTTGAGGCGGTGGCACGACTCCAGCCGGTCTCTGCACCGTTGCGTCGTTTCGGGACCTATCCTAGCGACAAGCCGGCGGCTCGACTGCGCACATCTTGCTCATCACCGGGCTGGCCCCGACCGTAGGATATGCGCTGTTTCTGTCGCAGAATGGACGGAACCTTTGTGGCCACAGGTCATCACGCCGGGGCCGAGGCGAGAGAGGAACGGAAGCCTGAGAGCTCGCGCCGTGGCCCGCGGAGGCGGGCCCGGGGTTGGTCCTCAGTTCCCAGGGCGCGAAACGGAGGCGAGGGCGTCCCGCACGATGCCGGGGGTCAGGAGTTCCGGGAGGATGAGGGGCTCGGGACGGCCGGGAGCGTAGATCAGGTTGAAGGGGACGGCGGAGCGGTTCCAGCGGGCCAGCTCGGCGGTGATGGCGGGGTCCTTGCTGGTCCAATCGGCGCGGAGGAGGAGGACGTTGCGCTGGGCCAGGTCGGCGAGAACGTCGCCGGAGGAGAAGACGGTGGCCTTGTTGGTCTGGCAGGTGGCGCACCAGCGGGCGGTGAAATCCACGTAGACGGTGCGGCCGGCGGCGCGGGCGGCCTCCAGGGCCGCGGGGCTCCAGGGTTCCCATTTCACGACGTAGCCGCTGGCGCCGGCCGGGGCGGGCTCGGCGGCGACGGGCCAGCCGAGCCAGAGGCCGCCGACGAGCAAGGCGGCGGCGGCGACGCGGCCGGCGGGTTTCACGAAGCGGCCGTAGACCCACGCGGCCATGGCGATGAGGACGAAGCCGAGGACGATCAGGAGGAGGGCGTTGTCGTTGTCCTTGGTCTGCGCGGCCAGCACCCAGAGCAGCCAGCCGACAGTGGCGTAGAGCGGGAAGGCCATGAGCTGCTTGAAGGTTTCCATCCAGGCGCCGGGACGCGGGAGGAGTTTCACGGCGGCGGGGAAGATCGAGAGCAGGAGGTAGGGTGCGGCCAGGCCGATGGCGATGGCGGTGAAGACGAGGAGGGACGAGAACGCGGGCAGGGCGAGGGCCGCGCCGAGGGCGGGGGCGAGGAAGGGCGCGCTGCAGGGCGTGGCGACGAGGGTCGCGAGGACACCGGTGAAGAACGAGCCGCCGTAGCCCTGCTGCATCTGCAGCTTGCCGCCGACGGCGGTGGCGGAGAGGCCGACCTCGAAGAGGCCGCTGAGGTTCAGCGCGAAGATGAGGAGGAACGCGGCCATGCCGAAGACGAAGGCGGGGGACTGGAGCTGGAAACCCCAGCCGAGCTGGGAGCCCCCGGCGCGGAGGGCGAGGAGCAGACCGGCCAGCGCCCAGAAGGAGACGAGCACGCCGAGGGAGAACACGAGACCGTGGGTGATGACCTTGGTGCGATCGCTGCCCGATTGGTTGACGAAGCCGAGGACCTTGATGCCGAGGACCGGGAAGACGCAGGGCATGAGGTTGAGGACGAGGCCGCCGAGGAGGGCGAACGCCAGGGTGGCGAGGAGACCCGCGGGGGCGGGTGGAGCGGCGGAGGCGGGAAGTTGTTGGTTGTTAGTTGTTGGTTGTTGGGTGGAGGGTCCGGCGTCGGTCGTTGCTTCGGAGCCGGGAGTGAGGGCCTGGTCGTTGGGGGTGGTGGCGGCGCCGAGCGGGAGGTCGAAGGCGGCGCCGGGGGTGTCGGGGCGACCGGGCCAGCCGTTGGTGGAAGAGAGGACGCCCGCGAGGCGGGGGGCGGCGGGGTCGCCTTCCTTGGCGGCAGCGAGGGTGAGGACGAGGCTGCCCTGGTCCTCGGTGATCACCTGCGGGGCGGCATAGTCGATGAGGCCGGCGGTGTCGAAGAGGTGCAGGCCGGCCGGGCGGTGGGTGGTGCCGGCATCCGGCGTGAGGCGCACGGTGAAGGTGTCGCCGGTGCGTCGGGCGGTGGCGGTCCAGCCGGTGAGGGGTTGGGGCAGCGTGGGGGCGGCGCGGTCGAAGAGCATGGCGGCAGCGCTGTCGTCGCGCGGCGTCTCGGCGGTGACGGGCAGGGCAAGTTCGAGGGCGGCGTCACCGGGCATGCAGACCTCCTTGCACATGAGCCAGTCGGCGGTGGCGCGGAGGGTGACGGTTGAACCCGCGACGAGGGTTTTGTCCGTCGAGATCTCGACGAAGAGGAGGATCTCGTTCTCGTAGCCGTGGCCGGTGACGATGCCCTTGGCATCCTTCACGACGTGGGGGGTGGGCCAGACGATGGGGCCGGCGGTGAAGCCGGGAGGAAGTTTCCAGTGGAGGGAGGTGGGGTAGCCGGTGCCGGGATTGATCCAGTAGGTGTGCCAGTGCGGGTCGTGGGTGAGCTTGAGGGCGACGGTGAACGGCCGGCCGGGCTGGATGGAGGCCTCGCGGGCGACGAGTTCGGCGGTGACCGCGCCCTTCTTGACCGCGCCGGGCGCAGCCATGATCAGGCCGGGCAGGAACAGCAGCCCAATCGACAGGCTCAGGGCAGGCAGGCAAAGCAGGCGGCGCAGGATCATTGGAGGGTTAGAGTAGGTGGGCAGGGGTTTATTTCAAATGCCGTATTCGAGGGCCGAAACCTGAAACTTGAGACCTGAATAAGAAGGTGGCCCAAGGCGGGATTAACCACTGAGGCACAGAGCTAAGAAGGAAGGCATGGGAGGTGGATCATTGGATCCGCCCCTTTGTGGCTTAGTGCCTTTGGGGTGAAGTGCCGTCCCGCTCAGGTTTCAGGTCTCGTATTCTGCCGGCCCGTGATGTGGGCGAAGAGCATGGACCAGAAGCAGAGGACGACGTTGAAGAGGGGCATCTGGAGAGGGGCGGGGAGGGAGTAGATGCAGGCGGTGACGGGGATCCAGAGAAACCAAATGGCGAAGAGGACGGGCAGGACGCGGCGGGCGTACCAGCGGCCGGCGCGGAGGTCGGCGGCGACGGGGGCCCAGCGGAAACCGGCGTCCTTCCAGGCGAAGCAGAGGTTGCCGACGGGGGTGGCGTAGAGCGGGTTGTAGCCGAACTGGTCGGTGGCGATCTTGCGCGCGACGGTGGCGACGTCGTGGCCGTCGCCGTAGAGCCAGGTGAGGGTGCGGTAGACGAGGTCGACCTCGGCGCCCTTCCAAGCCCAGAAGAGGAGGAAGAAGACGAGGTGCGGCCCGGGGTGGGCGGCGCGGGTGTCGGGGTGGAGGCGGAGGAAGAGGAAGGGGAGGAGGCCGCCGCAGACGGCGGTGGTGGCGGCGGAGAAGGCGAAGCCGCCCGTGGCCTGCCAGCGGGCGAGTTGGGCGAAGAAGCCCGCGGTGGCCGGGATGAAATAGTAGGCGAGGACGACGGCGACCGCGACGGCCTGGAGGACGAGGCCGGGGAGGAGGAGAGCGCGGAGGCTGTGCAGCCCGGCGCGCCAGGGGGCTTCCTCAGCGGCGGGGGGTGATGGATCGGACAGGGGCATCAGGGACGCGAGGTGTAGGGAAGGAAGAAGGCGGAAGGAAGAATTAAGAAACAGGAGACGGAGGACGGACGACAGAGGGCAGACGGCGGACAGACTACGGACGGCGGATCAGGATCCGAGATCGGGACCGACAACCCTCAACAAACAATCCCTAACCGAGGCCGGGCCCTCGCGTCTCAGGGCATCGTGGCCCGCTCGGTGACGGGGAGCTCGCGCCACTGGGTGACCGTGTAAGGTTGGTCGACGCCGCCGAAGGTCGCGTAGCGCAGCGCGGTATCATAGTGTAGATTGGCCTCGCTGCTGAATGTGATTTTCCGCGCGGAAATCGCTCCGTAGATGGTGACGCCGGTGCGAATATCAACACCCAGTGTGGCGGTGGTGTTCGGTGCGTAGATCACCCCGTAAAAGGGGTTCGTAGTGTCCGCATAGTACTGGGTCGTGGTTCCGGAAGAATCACTGAGGAGAAAAACCTTTTGGGGATCGAGGGTTTGATTATCGATTCCGTTGGACGCCTCATCGATCCGGATGCCGCCACTGGCATGAACCTCCAGTGACCCAGTTTCACGGACGATCACGCTGCCGCCGGTGCGAAGGCGCAGGTTGCCGTTCAGATACAAAATCACCGGGCCATTGATGGCCAGAGTGGCCATCTCGTAGGAGCCTGAGCTAGCGACATCCAACGAGCCGTTGTAGTAATAAACAGAGGGGGTGACCGATCCGGCCGAACCAATGGTGACGGTGCCAGCGGGATTGGTGGGCAAGACGATGCCCGCTGGGAAGTTCGAGTTGGCGAACGCCGTGGCGATATCCGGGGCGGGCCAGGTGGAAAATTGCGGCACATACGGACTACGGCTCAGGCGAGTAAGATCAACGGTGGGTGACACAGGACTGGTGGCGCTTTTGACAGTCGCACTACTGCCCAACGAGGTGCGCGGGGCGAAGGGTGAGGTGGAGGAGGAAGGGGTGGAGACGTAGCCATTCACGGTCGTGCCATTGCCGATGGTCAGCAAAGTGGTGGTGCCGGCGGCCTCAGCCGAACCGGCCGCGACCACGGCGGAGTAGTTTGTGCTGGTCCCGATTTGGGAGGCATAGCTAGTGCCAAGCGCACTGTTGTAACTGTCAATCGTGCCGGTGCCGCCGGTGATGGTAAGCGTCGAGCTCGCGCCGATTGCGTTGGGAAAGAGGCTGGCCCGGGTGACCGGGGCGCGAAGCTGGATGCGACTGGTGGTTCTGTCGCCC
Organism: Lacunisphaera limnophila; assembly: GCF_001746835.1. Lineage (NCBI taxonomy): Bacteria > Pseudomonadati > Verrucomicrobiota > Opitutia > Opitutales > Opitutaceae > Lacunisphaera > Lacunisphaera limnophila. The sequence continues at coordinate 1,812,709 of NZ_CP016094.1, forward strand.
AAGTTGACGGTGGCCTCGGCATAGAGCATGGGCGCGCCAGTCGAGATACCGGAGGATTGGGCCCAGGTGGCCGTCCAGTAGGTCGTGTTGCCGGGCAACTCGCCGGTGTTTCCAACGAGGCACTTATACCAGACGCCGTCGTAACTCCGGTACGCATTGGCAGAGTAGGCAGTGGTTGAGTTCCAGAGGTAGCTGGTGTTGCTGGTATTGGCCCCTATCCAGTAGGCGGTGGCAGAGGTCGGGTTCTGGTTGATATTGGTGTTCAGGAGGCTGAGATACCAAACGCCATTGTGAAAAACCAAATCGTTGCTGCTATACTGCCTGTACGGCTCCCAATCGGTGGTCAGCCGAGGGGAAACTGACCAGTAGGTAGGGTTGGTCGAAGGGGACTTGTTTATGTTCGCCACCAAGCAACGATACCAACGGCTACTGCTATAGACCACGTCACCTATGTTATAGTTGAAGGCGGAATTCCAGTTCCAATCCGCTGCAGCAGTTGCGGCCAACGACTGAGAAGTGCGCCAGTAACTGGTGTTGCTGACGGCGTTGCCGGCGGAGGAGCTGGCATTGATGTATCGATACCAGGTAGTGCTGCTACGGACGACGTCGCCCAAATAGTAAGTCGTGGCATTCGAGAAGAACCAGCGGGTGGTCCATCCCGATCCAGACGGTAGGTTTCCATCCCATCCACTGTTATAGCGATACCAATTGGCATTTAGATAATGCAGGACGGATTCGTTCGTATACTGGAGGTCGGAAGCCGAGGAGAAATACGGCACGAGTGCCCAGTAGGTGGTATTACCCGGGGCGTTGCTTAAACTCGCCACATGTGAGCCAGCGAACTTGCACCGATATAAGGCGCCACTTCGCAATACCATCTTGCCGTTGTAATAGGTTGAACCGGCAACCCAGGTCATATCAGCCGAAGCCGGGCTGGATTCCTGAATCCAATAACTGCTCGCAGAGCCGGGGACCTTGTTGAGCTGGGTGGTAGTGGCGCGGTACCAGATACCGTCCGTGTAGCTAACGATGTTTCCCGGAAGATAGTTTGTCGTCGTGGTCCAGGCCGAGGGCAGGACATTCACATCATAGTTATCCACACGCAATTTGACGGTGGCCGTAACACCTTGGCCGAACTTGGTCGTGGGATAGGTGATGGTGGCCGTGGCGCGTTTGTTGGTGGTGTCGAGGGTCCAGTCGATGTTCATGCCACCGCTGGCCCAGTCGCCCCAATCGTTCTTGTTGAAGGCACGGAGGGCTTCCTCAATGCCTGACTCGGCCAGCTGGCGGCTGAGGTCGGATTGGAAGGAGCGATTGCTGAGCTGCATGGCGCGGTTGCAGACGGCGATGTAGCTGCCGAGGATGATTGCCAGCACGGCGACAAAGCAGAGCGTGACAAGTAGCACCGCGCCGCGGGCGGACAAATGCCGGTTGGAACCACGGATGATCATTGCAGGAAGGCCCGGTTGCGGAGGGCGACGCGGCTGGAGGACTCACGCTGGACCGGGGTCTGGGTGTTGCTGGCGGCCACGCCGAGGCGCGCGGCGAATTCGAGGGACACCAGCTTGATGCCGGGGAGGTAACTGCCGGCGGTCAGCGTGGCGGTCTCGTATTCATTGCCACTGGCGTCGTAGTAACGAAAGCGCAGGTCGTTATCGGCCTCGTCGGCATCGCCGTCGGTGAGGCTCCGCAGCAGGATGAGGGTGGAGGTCAGCGTGTTGCTCGTGGGATTGTAGACGCAGCGTGTGAGCGAGGCGGCGGGCATGGTGACGTTGATGCCGTTGACGGCGACGACGACGCTGTCGGTGAGGTCGCTGTTGTAGTAATACGTGACGGTGTTCGCCGTGCCGGTCCCGGTTGGCATGGTGAGGACCAGGCGGTGGGCGGCGGGGAAGATGGGGGTGGTCGACTGCGTGACGAGAGCAGTGGCCTGCTGGACATCCTGGGTGAAGGTCCCGAGGGCGCGGCGCGCCTGGGTTTCGAGCGCCTGCTGGTTGGCGAGGCGGCCGAGGCTGCGGCCGAGGTAGATGTAGCTGGAGAGGACGGCGGCGAGGACGGCGGCGGAGAGCGAGGCGCCGATCAGCAGTTCGACCAGCGTGAATGCGCGGGAAGTAGTGGGTAGCGAGTAGCGGGTAGCGAGCAGGGCTGGCCCCTTCGACAGGCGCAGGGCGGTACCGGCGGAAGACTTATGGCCACGAAAAGTCACAAGGATGCACAAAAAGGAATCAGGGGGAGATTAACCATCAGCCTGCGCCAAGACTTCGGCCGACAGGCGAAGCCACATGGATGGGTCACTGATCCAAACCAAGGCAGGGGTTGGCCACATCCTGATGTGCCGTGCTCGGCACCCGGGACCAGTCGCCCAGCCTGCGCTGTGGCTGGAAAAACACGAGAAGCGCAAAAATATGATCCGAAGCCAACATGGCGGATGCGGGCAAATTCTCCTTTTGCGTGTTCTGTGCTTTTTGTGGCCATGACAGTTTGGGGATCGAACTCAGGAACGCTGGATGGCGTGGTTGAGGCCGTATTTGGTGAACCACGTGGTGCTGCGGCGGGTGTAGGTGCGGGCGATGGGAGCGCTGCCCTGGAAGGAGAGACGCTGAAGCCAGGTGCCGGTGGCCGTGGCGGCGGCGGTGGTCGTGCCGCCCTTGGTCCACTCGATCGTGAAGGAGATTTCCTTCATCTCGCTCGCGATCAGGTCGACGGTGGTGCGCTCGAGTGAAAGCACGACGCCCTCACGGTTTACGATATCGGTGGAAAGCGCGGTGGTGGTGGCGGTCCAGAAGCCAGTGTCGGTCGGCAAGGTGTTGGCGGGGGAGGCGACCGTGCAGCGGTACCAGGCGCCGTTGTAGGTGACGACTTCGTTGACGGCGTAGTTTCTGCCGCCCACCCAGGTCGGCCAGAAGGTGCAATCGATGCCTACCGTGACGTCGGTGGCCGTCGCCGGCATGCTGGTCCAGGAGATGAGCCGGAGTTTCTCCATCTCGTGGTTGAGAATCTGGGCGGCGAGGGTCTGGCGGCGGGCGGTGGCGAGCATCTCGGAGCCGATGGTGACGGCCTGGATCATGCCCATGAAGCCGACGACGAGGATGACGGAGGCCATCATCACCTCGACGATGGTAAACCCTGAAGAAGTAGCGCGTAGCGGGTAGCCCTTCGACAAGCTCAGGGCAGGCAGGGCTGAGGACGGCTGGCAGACGACAGACGGCGGACGACAGACGACGGAATCGGGCAACCGCGATGGAGCTCGCAGGAAGGGGGGAGATGGGCGGCAAAAACTCACAAGACTTTGTTAACCACGGGATACATGAATTACGCGAAGGAGTAGCCACAAAAAGCACACGAAGCGCAAAAAGAAACCAAGGCGGGGTTCGGCGACGCCGCCCTACAGCGAGGCAAGCGGGACGAGGGCGACTTGGCTCCGTTACGATCCCAAACACCCGCAACCAACAACCAACAGCTGCGCCCTGCTCAATAGGAGCGGGTTACGATCGCGCCGGTTTTGTCCTGGAAGACGAGGAGCCGGTGGGCGGAGTCGAGTTGGGACAAGGTGATGCCCTGGGGAATGGAGATTTCCTGTTTCTCGTGGACGAGTCGGCCATTGATCAGGACGCGCGGCGGGTTGACGGCGCCGATGGTGAGGTTGACGACCCAGTAGAAGAAGGTGCGCGTGGGCGGCGGGGTGCCGTCGGGGGAGGCGCCGCGGATGACGATGCCGCCGGGGAGGGTGACGGGGGCGAGGACCTCGACGGTCTGGGCAACGGCGGTGGCGCGCACGGCGTTGACGGGGGCGGCGGGGGGCAGGGTGCCGGCGGCGGCCGCGGCGGCCTGTCTTTCCTGGAGGGCGAGGAGGCGGGCGGCGTTGGCGGCGCGTTCGTCCTCGGGGGAGAGCGGCTCGCCGGGTTTGGCGGCCTTGCCGGGGGCGGCGGGGCCGGCCTTGGCGGCGTCGGAGGCAAAGGGGTTGTACGCGGGGCGCGAGCTGCTGCCGGGGGCGGTGCCCTTGGCCTGGTTTTCCTCTTGGGCGATCATGCCGTCGAGGAGGCCGGCGCGGGCGTTGTTGGCTTTCACGACGTCGTCGGTCTTGCCCAGCGCCTGGGCGGGGATGGCGAGGATCTGGTTGACGGCCTTGAAAGGGGTGGGGCCGCGGCCACCGCCGAGGCCACTGCCGGCGGCGCCACTGCCGAAGGTGTCGGCACCGGCTCCGGCGGAGCCGGGCTGGCTGCCCTGCAAGGCCCATTGCCGGGCCTTGGGGTTCAGGGCCATGAGCATGACGTAGCCGAGGATGAGCAGCACCGTGAAGCCGAAGAGCATCTTGAAGATGCAGCCGAGGTTCTTGATGAGGGCGGGCGAGGGAATGAACGACTTCGACTGCGGCATCGCGTAGTCGATCGGCGTGAGGACGGGCGCCGGGGGCTTGGGGGCGTCGGCGGCCGGGGCCGCGGGTGCCGCGGGATCGGCCGGGGTGGTGGGCGCGGCGGGGGTTGCTGGGGTCGCCTGAGGCTGACTATCAGCGGGCGTGACCGAAGCGTCGGGAAGGGGCGCGGGTTGGTCCGCGGCGGGATCTTTTTCAGATTCGCTCATCGCGAAAGGCGAGACCTGAGATCCGGGGCTTGAAACCTTCCTGTTGCTCCCTGCTGGGTGCCCGGGATGAGTCGCGCAGCTGGCGCTGCCACTCGGAAATCTGAAACCTGAGACCTGAAAGACTGATGCACAGAGAGGGAGATCATCGGGCGCCAGATCGGAACTCAGGTTTCGGCCTTCACAGTTTCAGTGGCAGCGTGAGCTCGGCGGCGTTGAGGCCGAGGGTGAAGGCGTCCGGGGAGATTTTGCGCACCTGGATGAAGATCGGGGTGTCGCGGCCGGGGGTGGGGATGGGGATCACGTCGCCGGCCTTGCAGACGATGGAGTTGACGATGAGGTGCGGGAGGCCGTCGCGGACGACGAGGCCGGAGATGCGCAGGGCGGGGCCGATTTTGGCGAGGGTGTCGGCGTCGCTGAGGTCGGGGGCGTCGGGCACGAGTTCAGTCTCGGGTGGCGGGGCGGCGAGTTCGGTGAGTTCGACGCCGCTGTAGAACGGGTTGGGCAGGGAGGCGGGCAGGGGCTGGGGGTTAAGGCGGCGGCCAACGGTCTCGGCGATGCGCTGCTCGGTGAGGGAGTAGCGGGCGGCGACCTTCTTGAGGGTTTCGGTGACGGCGGTCGGGGCCTGCGCGAAGGCGGGGCCGGCGGCGAGCGCGAGGAGGAGGGCGAAAGTCGGAAGAGACGGCTTCATGGGCGGGCGATGCGGGCTGTGCTTCAGGGGCGCGCGAGAAGCTCGACGTTGAGGTCGAGGGTAAGTTTCTCGGGATCGGCGCCGGCCTCGAGGTTGAAGCTGCGGATGCGGAGCAGGCGCGGGCCGTTCTCGAGTTCGCGGATGACGCGGAGAAGCTGGCGGTAGGAACCGCTGGTGCGGAGGCTGAAGGGCACGGCGTTGTAGGGTTTGCCGGCGGCCTGGGGTTGGGAGCTGAGCTGGCTGACCTGGGTGAACTTGATGCGGCTGACGGCCTCGATCTCGTAGAAGTACCCGAGGTTCTCGGCGAGGTCGGCCTCGTTGATGAGGTGGGCGTCGATGTAGTCGAGGGCCTCGGTGAGCTTGGTGATCTCGGCCGTGACGCGGGCGTGGCCGGTGAGGGACTGGAGCATGGCCTCGCCGTTGCGCTGGACCTGCGCGTGCACGCCGGTGAGGGACTCCTGGCGCTGCCACAGGAACCAGGAGGCGGTGCCGGAGAGGATGATCACGGCCACGCTGATCACGAGCACGGGGTTGCGCCGGGCGAGGATGAGGAAGCGTTGGAGCAAAGCCATCATGGCGCGGGCTCCTTGAGGCGGCAGGCGATCTCGAAAGTGATCTGGTTGGCCTCCTCGTTGCGTTCCAGGGAGACGAGGACGACGCTGCTGAAGAGCGGCCCGAGCTTGGGGTCACGGCGCAGGGTGTCGACGTAGGTGCGGAGGGTCTGGCTGGCGCGGGTGGAGGGCTCGCGGAGAATGCCGCGGAGGACGAGGCCCTCGCGGAAGCCGTCGATGCGCTCGAGGCTCATGCGCTCGAGGCGGGTGCGGCCGAACTCGAGGATGAGGTCGGAGGTGACGTAGGGGGCGTGGACGAGGGCGTGGGCGGCGTCGAGTTTCTTGACGAGGGCGTCGAGCTTGGCGGCGTCGGCGTTGAGGGACTTGAAGGCGCGGTCGTTCTCGGCGATCTGCTGCTGCCAGTAGCTGATCTCGGTGCTGAGGAGGCCGCTGGTGTAGAACTGCCAGAGGGTGAAGATCAGGACGGCGGAGGCGAGGGTGGCGGCGACGGCGTTGCCGATGAAGCGTCGGCGGATGAGGTCGCTGCTGGGGAGGGCGGCGGAGATGCGGCAGTCGATGCGCCAGGGGCCGCGGTAGGCCGCATCGCCCTTGGTGGGTTGCTCCGGTTTGCTGCCGGGCAGGTCGGCGACGAGGCTGAGGGCGCCGAGCCAGTGGTGGCCGGGGGCCGTGACGTCGCCACCGGTCTGGATGCCGACGGTGGTCTGCCACGCGGCGCAATCGAAGGTGAAGGGGGTGCGGCCGACGACCTGGGCGAGGGGCTCGGCGATCCAGGAGAGGGCGGGCGGGAGGTAGGCGCAGTAGATGCTGCCGACGGGCTGGCCGGTGGTCATCTCGTAGGAGTCGACGAGCGGCTTGAGGTCGCGGCCGATGGCGCGGACGAACTTGGAGGCGCGGAGGAGAAGCTCGTCGTCGGGCTGCTGGAGGCGCTGACGGACCTCGGCCGCGGTGGTGAGCTCGAATTCGCGGCGGGCGGCCTGGACGATGGAGGAGAAGCCGTTGCGGACGGTGGCGGGTGTGTGCACGCCCTCTTTGCCGAGGATGTAGGCGACGGTGTGTTCCTGCTCGATGACGACCACGACGATGGCGCGCTTGTCGTTGACGCGGGCCTGGTGCTCGGCGACGGCGCCGAGGAGCGGGAGGATGCTCATCTCGAGCCGGTAGGGCAGGAGCCGGTGGTCGAGCAGCTGTTGCTGCATCAGGTGGACGTCGGTGTGGGAGACGCCGCAGATCAGGCCGGGGCGCTGGGTGCCCTCGGCGGGGATGAGTTCGCCCTCGAGCGGGCTGAGGACCTGGAGCTTCCAGTTGGCGGGCTGCTCGATCTTGTACTGGTCCTTGACGAGTTCGGGCAGGTAGTCGGCGTCGGCGAGCTTGCGGGGCTGGAGGCTCTCGCGTTGGAAGAGGGCCTCGGGGGGGCTGAAGCTGGCGACGGCGGGCACCCAGGCGTTCTGTTTCTCGAAATTCTGGGCCAGCCAGTGGCGCAGCCCGGCATCGTCGTCGCGGTCGAATTCGGCGGCGCAATCGATGGTCACCGTGCCGTCACTGTCGGCGCGGGTGATGCCGGCAGCGAGGATCTGAAACGGGTTGTGCTCGATCAGGAGGCTGCGCCGGGAGTTGCGGTTGGAGAGGAGCACAGGTGTTTACGTCGGGAATGGACTATTGGGCCCGGTGGCCCGGCGTCAAGGTGGTCGAAGCCAAGGATGTGAGGGGGGAGGAGGGTGAGGGGGACCTGGGATCCGCAGGATAACGGACCACGCCAAAGCGTATGTTGGTTCGTGGCTTCCCTTGAGGCTTCAGGTCTCGGGCTTCAGCCGCGCCTTGATCGCGGCGACGAGGGTCTCGGGAGGCTGGCTGATGTCGAGGGTCAGGGCGCCGGGCGGGGCTTCCAGGGCGGCAAGCTGGCTGTCGAGCATCGCGGGTTTCATGTAGTGGCCCTGGCGGCCGCTGAGGCGGGCGAGGAGGAGGGTGCGGTCGCCGGTGAGGTGGACGAGGGTCACGCCGGGGAGGCCGGCGAGGAGCACCTCGCGGTAACGCGCCTTGAGGGCGGAGCAGGTGAAGACGGCGGGCTGGCCGGCGGCGCGGCTCGCGTCCATGGCGGCGCGGATGGCGGCGAGCCAGGGGGCGCGGTCGGTGTCGTCGAGGGGGAAGCCGCGCCCCATCTTGACCTTGTTGGCGGCCGAGTGGAAATCATCGGCCTCGTGGTAGGTCCAGCCGAGGTCGGCGGCGAGGGAGCGGCCGATGGTGCTCTTGCCGGAGCCGGCGACACCCATGATCAGGACGAGGGGGGAAGGCATGGGAACCGAAGTAACAAGGATCTGGTATCAAGTAACAACAGATCGACCGGGCCGTGAGCTGAAGCTGCGGTTCGTGGGACTTGTCACTTGATTCTTCTCACGAGCGCGTCGCGTTACGGCGAGACGCGTTTGTAGTTCTGGCCGAAGAGGAACACGCCGTCGGGATCGCGGACGAGGAGGATGTAGGGGTCGCTGGTGGCGAGCGCGGGCTGGCCTCCTTGGCGGGCGCCGCGGGCGGTGCGGATGATTTCCTCGGCGACAGATTGGGTCGCGCCGTATTTCGCGAGGCGCAGGGTGCCGTCGGCGGCGATGATCAGGCGGCGGTCGCCCTCGCCGGTGCCGGTCTGGTACTCGCCGGCCAGGCGGGTGAGGAGGGCGGAGGACTCGGAGCCGTTCATGTAGGTGAACTTGGGCGCGAGGGTGCGGGCGGGGCGCACGAGCAGCCAGACGCCGGTGCCGAGGCAGGCGACGATGAGCACCAGGAGCACGGTGATCTTCAGCCAGGGGCCCTGGGGGGCGGTGTGCTCCGTGGTCGGAGTGGCCGTGGGCGGGCGCTCGAAGACGCGGGGCGTATCGGCCGGGCGGACGGGTTCGGGCGCATTGCCGGTGATGGTGCCCAGGATGAAGGGGATGCTGTGCTGCTCACCGCGGAGCAGGGCCTCGCGGCCGACGAAGCAGAGCTGGCGGTAGCGGGTGCGCACGACGAACACCTCGCGATCGGTCTTGATGCGGATCTCGGGGGTCGAGGGTTCGTAGATGGTGAGCTTGGCGGCGAGCAGTTCCAGCTCGAGGAGCAAGCCCGCCAGCTGCGTGGGGGTGACCTCGGCGAGCGCGGTGTCCGGGTACTCCAGGCCGGCGGCGGTCGCGCCCGGGGCGAGGTGATGCAGGGTGACGCTGTAAGTGGACGCGGCCATCAGGGTTCGAGAATGAAGAGCGGGCAGTCCCCGAAGCCGCTGCGGAAGTTACCGGTGGTGAGATTGCCGTCGTCGAGGGTCTCATCGATCGTCTCCATGAGGTCGGCATCGATGAGCAGGGCGGAATCCGCGGTGGAATTGATGGCGATGGCGGAGCGCCAGCGTCCCCCGGGGCTGGTGCCGCCGGGGTGGGTTTGGTTGTATTCCCAATCGAACTTGCCGCCGATGGGCGTGCCGCGGGTCCAGTTTTCGAATTGGAGGTCGGAGGCGTCGATCCCGGTCGGCACGATGCCGGCGCCGGCTTCGGCGGGCCAGCTGCCGCGTTCGTGGGCGTAGGCCTGGAAGAAGGAACTGAAGACGCGGAAGTCGTTGGCGATGGCGGCGGCCCGGGCCTTGCGCTGGATCTGCTGATAGGTGGGGACCGCGGCGAGGAAGAGGATGCTGATGATGAGCACGACCACCATGAGCTCGACCAGGCTGATCACGCCCGCGACCGAGCGCGGCAGGCGCTGGCGGCCGATCAGGCGGGAGGGTCGGGGCAGGGCGGGCATCGGCCGTATTCCGGCGGAGCGCCGTGCAGGTGGCAAGCACCCAGTGGAAGACGTCGGGCGGAAGGGAGGAACGGGCCGAGGCAGGGGTGGCCGCGAAAAGCCGAAAGGGTGCGAAGCAAAACGGGATGAGATCATTCGCGCTGATCCGCGTCATCCGCGGGAGAATCGGGGATTTCGGACCTGAGCGGGGTTAACCACGGAGACACAGAGGCACGGAGAAAGCGAAGGGAGGGACCGCTCAAGTCCGGCCCTTAGTGCCTGGGTGACTTCGTCGTGGAAGCTCGGTCTCCCTGAGCTTCCGCGAGGGAGGACCCGCGGCCCGGGATCCGGGAATTAGTTATGTGTCCTAATTCACCCCTAACCCTGGATCCCGGACTGCGAGAATCATTCCGTCTGGTAGGCGCCGGGGACGTAGGTTTTCTGCACGGGCCAGCCGAGGAGTTGGGCGACGGCGGCGGGGAGCGGGGCCTGGACGGAGAGGGGGCGGGCCGGGGCGTAGCGGCGGAGCTCGGGGCTTTGCAGGACTGCGGTGGGCGCGAGCGGGAGCAGGACACTGTGGGCGTCGAACTGCGGGAACTTGGCCGTGAGCTCAGCGGGGGACTGGAGCATGAACTGGTTGGTGTCACCGGCGGCGGGGCTCCACGCGATGAGGGCGGGGCCGACATTCTGCACGAGGGCGGTGTTCGTATCCTCGGCCCCGGCGACCGCGCGGGCCGCGGCGGGGGCGGCGGGGCGGGCGTAGACGTTGTGGTCGACGGTGTCGAAGGCGGGGTCCTTCAGCCGGTCCTTGAGCGCGGGGTGCTGGTCGGCGCGGAGGAGGGGCTTGGTGAAGCGGGCGTCGGCGAGGACCAGGTTGCCGCTGAACACGTGGCCGTGGCGCTCGTGGACGTCGGGGCCGGTGGACGGGTGCCAGCCGAAGTGGTCGCCCTGGGCGCTGCGGGTGTCGCGCTGGAAGGCGGCGGGCGCGTTGAGGAAGGTGTTGTGGTAGATCTTGGCGCCGGAGCTGTTGAGGATGCGGACCCCGTTGTCGCAATTGATGAAGACGTTGCCGGCGACGGTGACGCCCTTGGAGATTTCCCAGAAGAAACCGTCGAGGCAGTTCTCGACCCAGTTGTTGATGAAGACGCCATCCACGTTGCCAACGTCGTACCAGAGGCCGTTGGAGTGGGGGTTGTCGATGATGAGGTTGTCGCGGCAGACGACGCGGTAGGACTGGTTGAAGATCTTCACGGCCGACGGGTAGTAGCCGGTGATCTGCTCGATGTTGTTTCGCGTGAAGATGTTTTTCTCGAGGAGGCAGTCGGCGGAATCGATGATGTAGATGCCCTCGGTGGAGGTGTCGCTGATGAGGCAGCGGCGGAACGTGGTGCGGTCGCCGCGGAAGTAGCCGGCGACGCGGGAGCAGTGGGTGATGGTGACATCCTCGAGGAGGGTGCCGACGACCTCCTGGCCGAAGGTGGAGGGATCGGCGAGTTTCTCGGGCTCGGTGCCCTCGACCTCGAGGGCGCGATAGGCGTACTGGGTGAGGGTGAGGCCGCGCATCTGGTAGCCCTTGCGGTCGGATTTCTTGCCGTGCACGTCGCGGGTCGTGCGGGTGAGGGCGCCGTCGAAGGCGGTGATCTCGATCTGTTTCCCGGCCGGGTCGACCTTGATGAAGACGTAGCCGGCCTCGTAATCGATGGCGTAGGTGTTTTCCGTGAGTTCGCCTTCCCAGAACGTGGACGCGAGGGGCTTGCCGTCGACGAAGACCATGTCGTTGTTAAATTTGTGGAGGGGGGTGCGCATGCCCTCGCGGTTGCGGCGCCACCAGTCGGCGGGTTTCTGCGGGAAGAGGGTGGTCCACTTGGTGCGCCAGATGCCGTCGCGCAGGGCTTCCCACTGGTCGGCGACGAGGGTGCCCTTGAGGACGGGTTTCTCGTCGCGGTAGGGCTGGAGCGTGATGCCCTGGTTGAGGAAGAGGCCGCCGGTGCGGTAGGTGCCGCCGCGGAGGATGATGGCATCGCCGGTCACGACGCGGGTGACGGCGGCGGCGAGGGTGGTGGGTTTTTCCAGGGTGCCGGGCGCGTCGGCGGCGCCGTCGGGGGCGACGTAGTAGACGTGGGCGGCCGTGGCGGGGACCTCGTAGGTCTGCGGCAGCGGGCCGTAGGGACCGCCCGAGGGCTGGGCGGACAGGGCCGGCGCGAGCCCGAGCGCGAGGAGGGCAGTCAGCAGGAGGGCGGGCAGGCGGAGGGGGCGTGGGGTGATCATGGGGGTACAGGTAAAGTGCTGTCGCGTTTGGCGCTAAGGGCAAACCGCGCCGCCGTGCTAACACTCGAACGGGGGGTGGGGAGCCCGCCCTCCCGTTCCCGTTCTCGACAGACGCGGGAGCTTGCGGCAGCTTTCCGCCCGATGAATCCGGAGGAAATCGCCCATTGTCAGGCCGTGCTGGGCGTGGCGCCGGGGGTGACGGCGGCGGAGCTGGAGCGGGCGTTCATGAAACGGAACTTTGCCCTGATCAAGGGGAAGAGCGGGGCGGCCGACGTGCCGCAGCCGGAACTGGAGGCCGAGCGCGCGCGGTTGCGGGCGGCGTTTGAGAAATTGGGGGCGCATCTGCGGGCGGTGGAGGCGGCGGGAGCCGCGGCAAGCAGGGACGGAACAGCGGGCACGGGTGTAGGGCGGGGTCTCCGAACCCCGCCTATGAACGAAAGTGTTGCCGCGTCCTCGGCGGGGTTCGGCGACCCCGCCCTACAGAAACCGCCGCGGACCTTGCTTACGCCGCCGGTGCTCACGGCGCGGGATCCGGCGGACGACGAATTTTTCCTGCTGCGTTTTGATGACTGGAAGGTGAACACGTTTGTGCCGCCGCTGCTGCTGGCGGTGACGTGGTTGATCACGATCAGCCCGCTGGGTTTTTTCCTGAAGGGCTTCCACGTGTGGATGCACGAGTTCGGGCATGCGGTGCCGGCGTGGCTGTGCGGGTTTCGCGCCACGCCGCTGCCGTTCGGGTGGACGCCGGTAGAGCCGGAGTACTCGCATTTTGTCTACTGGGGCCTGCTGCTGCTGTTCGGCCTGCTGTTTGGCGCGGGGCTGCTGGAGCGGAAAGTGTGGGCGATGATCGCGGCGGTGGGCCTGGCGGGGCTGCAGTATTACATGACCTGGCGGATGCCGGAGCACCGGCAGGAATTCTGGTGGAGCGCGTTTGGCGGGGTGGGCGGGGAGTTTGTGCTGAGCACGCTCTGCATGCTGTTTTTCTGGGTGCAGCTGCCGGAGAAATTCCGGTGGGGCGGGTGCCGTTATGTTTTCTTTTTCATCGGCGCGACCACGTTGATCGCGATCTGGGTGCGGTGGGGCGATGTGTACCGCGGGATCGAGGAGATTCCGTTCGGCTCGATGATCAACGGCGAGGACGACGAGGGCGGCGACATGAACAAGCTGATGGACGGCTACGGCTGGAAGAAGGCCGAGATCCGCCGGAACTATTATGTCCTCGGCAAGTGGTGTTGGGTGGCGCTGGGATTGATGTGGCTCGTGTTCGCGCTGCGGCTGAACCGGGTGGCCGACTGGGTGGTGGGCAAAGTGGGGAGCAAGGAAGAAGGATGAATTAAGAAGGAAGAATTAAGAAAGCGGGGCGCCGGAAATCCCGGAGCCAGCATTTCATAATTCTTCCTTCATCCTTTCTTCAGGGCAGGTCCATCATCCGGATGCGGCGGTATTCCATCTGGCCCATGTCGCCCTCGAGGCCGATCGGGCCGGTGGCGGGGAGGGGCATCGCCTCCTCGAGGACCTCGCCGTTGCAGGTGGCGCGGGCGATACCATCCTTCACCGTGACCTCGAGGTCGTTCCAATCGAGCGGGCGGTAGTGCCGCAGCTTGGTGTAGGGCCCGGCGAGCAGGTAGTCGCGGCACTGGAGCTGGGGGCCGCGCAGGTAGACGCCGCTATCGGCGTTGGGCGTGGCGCGGAACTGGAGCCGGAGCACGAAATTCTGCGGGAACTCGCGTGTCGTCCAGAGTTGCTGGACCATGCGGGGCACGGTGGGCGTGGTGACGATGAGGCGGCCGTTCTTCGCCACGAAGCGGCCGTCGGGGCTGGCCTTTAGGCCGTCGAAGGTCACGGCTTCCTTCACGACGGGCCAGGCGGCGGCATCGGCCGAGGAGGACTGCCAGCCCTGGGCGGACTTGAGATCCTCGGGCGTGGTCGCGCGGCAGCCCCAGCCGGTGAGATCGTGGCCGTTGAAGAGGCTGACGAAGTCGTTCTCGATGGTGAAGTTGTCGTTCTGGCGCTCGAGAAAGCCGAGGGTGGCGAAGATCGGGCGGAGGGCGGCGGCCCACTTGGCGTAGCCGTCGTTGTTGGGATGAAGGAGGTCGGGGAACTCCGCGAGGGTGGCATCGTTGCCGGGGCCGGCGAAAAGTTTCCACGTGTCGAGCATGGTGACCTGGGGCTGGTCGGCGACGGCTTCCTGGTAGAGGCGGTTGACGCGGCGGATGAGGTAGGCGGGCCGGTTCTTCTGGGGCGAGCTGGGCATGACGTGGCAGACGACGACCGGCATCGCGGGGTTGTGCTTTTTGAGGGCCGCGAGGATGAGGCGGAAATTGGCGGCGATGGTCCAGGGGGTGTTGCCCGGTTCGTCGAGGTCGTTGGTGCCGATCAGCAGGACGACGGCGGCGGGGTTGAGGGCGATCACGTCCTCCGGCAGACGGAGGAGGACGCCGCGGGTGGTGTCGCCGGCGATGCCCCGGTTGGCGGTGCGGAGCGTGGGGAAGGCGTCGTCGAAGTTGTCGTGCCAGCCCTGGGTGATGGAGTCGCCGAGGAAGACGATGGCGCCCTGGTCGTGTTGGACGCGGGCGGCGAAGGTCGTGCGGCGCTCGCGCCAGAGATTCTTGAACCAGTCGTAGCGGCGGATGGTGCCCTCGCCGGGCAGGCCGACGTCGGTGGCGGGGAGTTCAAACCGGGGATCGGCGGGCGCCGGGGCGGCCGGGACCGACTGGGCGGACACGCTGGCGGTGAGCAACAGCGAGGCGAGGACGAGCCCTTTCGACAGGCTCAGGACGGGTAGGGCAGGGGTACGCATGGGGTGGGGTAACGGGTCATCACCAAACACACGAAAGACCCGAAAGCCAGATTCGGCTCAGACTAACGTGAGACAGTCCCGGCCCCGCGAGCAGCCCGATGTTTTTCGGGGGTCACCCGTTGGTCGCTCGCCGGTTCGCCCCGGGATCACTTTTTCCGGAAGGCAAAGCGGTGATACAGGATCTGTCGCGTGCGGAAGCCGGTGTGCATCTGGCCGCCGACGAGGCCGGCGAACTCACCGAAGAGGTGGTGGAAGGCGGGTGGGATGAAGTCGTCGATAAGTTTCCGTTTGCGGGCATCGTCGGCCTCGAGGGCGGCGGTGACGGCGGCGGTGATGTCCTCGAGCGCCACTTGCTCCCAGTCGCTCTGGGCGGCGAGCGCGGCATGCCAGGCGGGGACGTCGGTGGCGGCCCGAAAATCCGTGTAGAGGAACCAGCCGCCGGGACGCAGCACGCGCGCGGCCTCGGCGAAGAATTTTTCGATGTGACCGTAGCAGTGGCTGCTCTCGACGTTGAGGACGGCGTCGAAGGAGGCGTCGGGGAAGGGCAGGTGCTCGGCGTCGCCGACGACGAAGGAAAGTTTGGCCACGGCGGCGTGGCGCTTTTGGCAGAGGGCGACGGCCTGCGCGGAGAAGTCGGCGCCGGTGATTTGGGCGGGCCGGTGATAGCGCGCGACGAAGCTGGCGCCACCGCCGCGGCCGGAGCCGACCTCGAGGAGGGTTTTCCCGGCGAGGTTCGTCGCTGAGGCGACGCGATGGTAGAGCTGGATGCAGAGCCGGTCGGTTTCGTCCGACGGGTCGAGCGCGAGCGCGGCTGCGCCCGCAGGCGGCACGAAGCCGTAGTTCATGAACGTCCAGTCGGCGCCCTGGCGGCGTTGGGCGAGGCGGCCATACCACCAGCGCCAGAGCAGGCGGCGCATGAGCGGGGAGGACTCGAGGAGAAACACCGCGAGGCGGATCAACATGGTGCCACCGTGCCAAGAAAAGCCCGGGCTGGCGAGCCCGGGCTGGGAGGGGGCATTCGACCGAGTGGCGGGTGCGGGGCGCCGGCCCCGGAAACCTGCCCGGAGTTCAGGTTCCACTTGGGCTCACGGCTGGTTCAGCGCACAACCCGCGCGCCGCCGCCACCGATGGTCTTCTCGACCTCCTTGCGGGTGGCCATCGAGGTGTCGCCGGGGGTGGTCGAGGCGAGCGCGCCGTGGGCGGCGCCGTACTCGACGGCCTTTTGCGCGTCGTTGAACTCGAGGAAACCGAACTGGAGGCCGGAGGCGAAGGAGTCGCCGCCGCCGACGCGGTCGAGGATCTCGAGCTTCGGGTATTTCTTGCTCTCGTGGAATTTCCCCGCGTGCCAGAGGATGGCGGACCAGTCGTTGCTCGTGGCGGTATGGACGTGGCGCAGCGTGGTGGCGGCGACCTTGAAGTTGGGGAAATCCTTCACGGCGGTCTCGATCATGGCCTTGAAGGCGTCGGTCTCGATGTGCTTGAGATCCTCGGCGCCCTTGACGGCGAAGCCGAGCGAGGCGGTGAAATCCTCCTCGTTGCCGATCATGACATCGACGTACTTGGCGATCTCGCGGTTGACCTCCTGGGCCTTCTTGAGGCCGCCGATGGTCTTCCAAAGCGAGGGGCGGTAGTTCAAATCGTAGGAGACGATCGTGCCGTGTTTGTTGGCGGCCTTGACGGCCTCGATGGTGACGGCGGCGGTGCTCTCCGAGAGGGCGGCGTAGATGCCGCCGGTGTGGAACCAGCGGACGCCGAGCTTCCCGAAGATGTGGTCCCAGTCGATGTCGCCGGGCTTGATCTGGGAAGCGGCGGTGTTGCCGCGGTCGGGGTTGCCGACGGCGCCGCGGATGCCGAAGCCGCGCTCAGTGAAGTTGAGGCCGTTGCGCACGGTGCGGCCGATGCCGTCGTCCTCGCGCCACTTGATGAACTGGGTGTCGACGCCGCCCTGCATGATGAAATCCTCGACGAGGTGGCCGACCTCGTTGTCGACGAAGGCGGTGACGACGGCGGTTTTGAGACCGAAGCATTTGCGGAGGCCGCGGGAGGTGTTGTATTCGCCGCCGCCCTCCCAAACTTGGAAGGAGCGCGCGGTGCGGATGCGGCCCTCGCCGGGGTCGAGGCGAAGCATGACTTCGCCGAGCGAGATCTGGTCGAAGGCGCAGGAGGAGGCGGGTTTGATGGGGAGGGACATGGGGAGAATGGCGGAAGGATGAAGTAAGAATTAAGAAGTATGAAAACAGGTGCTTTTCATTTTAACGCGTTGGCGGCGGCGACGAATTCCTGAGCGCGCTTGGTGATGGCGGCCCAGTCGCCGGTCTTCAGGGCGGCGGGGGCGACGAGGGCGGAGCCGGCTGCGGTGGCAAAGGCGCCGGCCTTGAGGAAGTCCCCGACGGTCTCGGGGGTGACACCGCCGGTGGGGAGGAATTCCAACTTCGGGAACGGCGCCTTGAGCGACTTGATGTAGGCGGGGCCGAAGAACTCGGCGGGGAAAATCTTGATGACGTCGGCGCCGCACTCGTGGGCGCTGTAGGCCTCGGTGGGCGTGAGCGCACCGGAGAGGACGGGGACGCCGGCGGCGTTGCAGACCTTGATGACCTCCGGACGCAGGGCGGGGGTGACGATGAACTTGGCGCCGGCAGCGATGCCTTGGCGGGCGGTTTCGGCATCGAGGACCGTGCCGAGGCCCAGCAGGACGTCGGGCAGTTCCGCCGAGACCTTCGCGCACATCGCGAGGGCGCCGGGGGTGGTCATGGTGAGCTCGATGGCGCCGAGGCCGCCGGCCTGGAGGGCGCGGGCGCAGCCGACGAGGTTGTCGGCATTGTCGGCACGGATGAGGGCGATGACCTTCTGGGCGCGGAGGCGGGAGAGGATGTCGGACTTGTTCATGGGGAGAGGACGCGGCAAAACACGGACAGGGGGGGGGGGCGGGCGGAACCGCTTACCTCAGGTGATATTGAGCTTGCGGCAAGCCTAGAATAATTCAGGCATGAACGAGTCGTTCATAGATGAACTGCCAGTAAGGATCCTAATACGGACCTCACCCCACTCCCCCATGCGTTTCGAACATTTTGCCCTGAACGTTCCGGATGTCCGCGCCGCCGCCGCTTGGTATGGGGCGCATCTGGGCCTGGTCGTCGTGCGAGCGCGGACCGAGGCGCCGTACACCCATTTTTTGGCGGACGATTCCGGCCGGGTGTTTTTGGAAATCTACAGCAACCCGGCGGATCCGTTGCCGGACTATACGCTGCAACATCCTTTGCGGGTGCATTTTGCGTTTGCCGTGACGGACGCGCAGGCAGAGCAGAGGCGGTTGGAGCAGGCGGGGGCGCGTCTTGTGGTGGCGGAGGAATCGGCGGATGGCTCCCGGTTGATCATGCTGCGTGATCCCTGGGGAGTGCCGGTGCAACTTTGTCAGCGGGCGGTGCCGTTTTAGGCGGCGGGAGCGGGCACTGGTCCCCGGCGACAGGAACCGACGTGGCGGTCTTCGCTCAAACCGAACGCTGATAGCCCATCAGGCGCGAAAGCTCGGCGGCGTGCTCGGTCACAATTGCGCCGATCTCAGGGATGCGTTCGGGGGTGAAACGGACGGTGGCCGCGGTGATGCCAATGGCGGCGACGACCTGACCTTGGGAAGAGTAGACCGGGGCGGCGAGGCAACGGACGCCAAGATTGAATTCCTCGTCATCGAGGCTGTAGCCGCGCTTGCGGGTGACGGCGGCCTCGCGCTTGACCTCGGCGAGGGTGTCCTGGGTGTGCGCGGTGCGCTTGGTCAGGCGGCCCTTGCCGAAGAGTTCCTCGAGCCGGTGGTAGTGCAGGAAGGCGATGAAGGACTTGCCGGTGGACGAGCAATGCAGCTCGGTGAGCGAGCCGGGGCGCGAGGCGGCACGGAGCGGGTGCGGGCTGTCTTGGACCGCGACAATCAGGGAGTGGTCATCACAGGGCACGGCGAGGTGCGAGGTCTCGTCGGTGCGGGCAGTCAGCTGTTGCAGGATGGGGAGGGCGGCGGAGCGGATCTCGGTGCCGGCGAGCGAGGCGTTGCCCAAGTGGATGAGCACCGGGCCGAGTTCGAAGCGACCGTCCACCTTCCGGGCATATCCCTCGAGCTGCAGGGTGGCCATGATCCGCAGGGTGGTGGTGACGGGAATCTTGAGGGTGCGGGCGATTTCCGCCGCCTTGAGGCCGTCGGGATGCTGGGCCAGCAGCTTCATGATCCAGCAGGCATTCCTCAGGTTGGGAATGACATACCGCTCAAGGGCGAGGGCGTCGTCGGAGAGGAACTTGGAACGCGTTTTCATGCGCAGGGAGAGGGAAGGGGGCGAAAATCACCGGGCGATGATTTTTGTGTTGCCGGGGAAGTTGTGGAGTTCATGCTTGAATATCAAGTTCATTAGTGAAATCGCCCCAAATTCACCCTAGGGGTGAAATTCACTGATCCTAACGCCCCAACCCCTGATAACCCCATGGAAGCTACCCTGACCTTGTGGCAGCGCTTTGCGCGCACGTCACCCTCCGCGGCAACACCCGTTGCGCGCCTTACTCCCCTGCGCACCCTGGCTTCGGCCGTGGTGGCGCTTTTCCTGGCCGGCACGGCCTTCGCCCAGGACACCGGCTCCATCAATGGCCGCGTCCTGAACGTCGGCAACAACCGCTACCTCAACAACGCCAAGGTAACCGTCGAGGGCACCAACCTCGAGGCCTACACCAACGAGTTTGGTGACTACCGCCTCGCTAACGTGCCCGCCGGCGAAGTGAAGCTCAAGGCCGCCTACACCGGCCTCGACGAGGAAACCGTCACGGTCAACGTCACCGCCGGTGGCGCCGCGACCTACAACTTCGAGCTGACCAGCCGCGCCCGTTACGGTGAGGACAAGACGCTCGTGCTCGACACCTTCGTGGTGGAGAGCCAGCGCGAATACGAGGGCGACGCCCTCGCCACCAACGAGCAGCGCCATGCGCCGAACGTCAAGGTGGTCATGTCCTCGGATTCCTTCGGCACCATCAACGAGGGCAATCCCGGCGAGTTCCTGAAGTACCTGCCCGGCATCACGGTCGACTACGTCGCCGCCGACGTCCGCACCGTCTCGGTCCGCGGTTTCGCCGCGCAGTTCACCAACGTCTACTGGGACGGCATGCGCCTGACCAGTTCGGCGTCCGGTTCCTCCAACCGCATCTTCGAGTTCGAGCAGGTCTCGATCAATAACACGTCCCGCACCGAGGTTTCCAAGGTCCCGACGCCGGACATGCCCTCCGACTCCCTCGGCGGCACGATCAACTTCGTCTCGAAGAACGCCTTCGAGCGCAAGGGCGCCCAGCTGAACTACCGCTTCTACATGAACGCGAACAGCGAGAACCTCGACCTCAAGAAGACCCCGGGCCCGGACAGCGACAAGAACTTCAAGATCCTGCCCAACTTCGATTTCGACTACACCCTCCCACTCAGCGACACCTTCGGCATCGTCGTGACCGGCCTCTCCTCGAACCAGTTCGTCGAGCAGCACCGCTGGCAGCCGACCTGGAACCACGCCCAGGCGGGCGCCACGGCTTCCAACCCGTACCTGCAGCAGTGGCAGATCCAGGACGGTCCCAAGACCACGAACCGCGCCTCCCTCGGCATCAAGGCCGACTGGAAGGTGACCGACACCCAGGTGCTCTCGGTCGCCCTGCAGAACAACTACTACAAGACGTACTTCGGCAACCGTAACCTGAACTTCAACATGGGCACGACGGCCACCTCCACGCCGGCGGGCCGCAACCCGCTGCTTTGGGGCTCGGACTTCGCGACCTCCGCCTTCGGCCGCGGCAGCGTGACCACCGGCAGCTCCCACCGCGACAAGCTCGGCAACACCTTCGCCGCCAAGGTCGGCCACCAGTGGAAGAGCGGCGACTGGACGGCGGACACCACCGCCATGTTCGCCAAGTCCCGCACCTGGTATCGCGCGGTGACCCGCGGCCACTTCTCCAACGTCGGCACCACGGTGCAGGGCGTCGGCACGGTCAGCTCCTTCGGCAGCACCGAGCCCGGTGAACTTGTCTGGGTCGCGCGCAATGCCGCCGGCGCCGAGATCGATGTGAACAACCTCGCCAACCACCGCATCGGCACGCTGCGTGACGATCCCATCGACGGCGAGGCCATCACGAAGCAGATTCGCGGCGACCTCGAGCGCCAGCTCGATCTCAGCTTCCCGCTGAGCGTGAAGGTCGGCTACGACATCCGCGAGGAGACCCGCGACAACCGCCGTTACCAGAACGACTACACGTTCATCGGCGCGGACGGCGTCGCCAACACGGCCGACGACAGCGCGGCCCCCTACCTCGACACCGTCTACGCCAATCAGGACGCCCACTTCGGCTATGGCCCGATCAACTGGGTCAATGCCTGGGCGCTGGCCGACGCCTACAAGAACAACCCGAACTACTTCCGCCTCGGCACCGGCACCGCCCAGACGGGCGTGCAGGCCGAGCTGTTCCGCCGCCAAAACTCCGAGCGTATCACCGAGCGCGTGACCTCTGGCTACATCCAGTTCGACGGCCGCCTGCTCAACAACAAGCTCGGCTTCGTGGCGGGCGCCCGCTACGAGAAGACGAACGACAAGGGCCTGGGCCTCCTCAACAACCCCGACGCGGTTTGGCAGCGCAACCCGGATGGCACCTACGTCGACGGCAACACCACGACCGCTGGCATCCAGCGCGTCCGCCGGGCCGACGCCGGCACCGCGGGCTCGCTGCAGGAACTCGACCTCACCAGCGTGGAACGCGGGTACAAGGCCGATCGGGACTACGACAGCATCAACCCGAGCCTGCATCTCACCTACAACATCAAGGACGACCTCCTGGTGCGCTTCGCCTATGCGAAGACCTTTGGTCGGCCGGATTATGCAAACATCATCCCAGCCACCACCGTCAATGAGGATGACACCGACCCGATCAACAACCCGGGCACACTGACCATCCGTAACACGGGTCTCCAGCCCTGGACCGCGGATAACTACGACCTCTCCTTGGAGTATTACTTCAAAGAAGGCGGTCTGGTTTCTGCCGGCGTCTTCGTGAAGGACCTGCAGGACTTCTGGGGCTCACGCACCGGCACCGTCGATGCGGCCTTGGCCGAGGAGCTGGGCATCGGCTCGGAATACATCGGCTGGGGCGTGTCAACGACGGTCAACACCGGTGATGCCAAGATCGAAGGCGTGGAGGTCAACTTCATCCGCCCGCTGACCTTCCTCCCCGGCTGGGGTAAGTTCTTCACGATCAAGGCCAACGGCACCCAGCTGCGCTTGTCGGGCCCCCGGGCCACCGACTTCCGCGGCTTCATCGAGGAGACGGGTAACTTCAACATCGGATTCAACAAGAAGCCCTTCTCCGCGAACCTGACCTTCAACTATCGCGGCCGCCAGAAGAACGCCCCGCAGACCGGCGCGCAGTACGGCGCCACCGCCGGCTTCTACGAATATTATGCCCCGCGCACCTTCGTGGACGTCAGCGGCGAGATGAAGATCACCAAGAACATCGCGCTCTTCGCCGGTGTCCGCAACCTGTTCAACAAGCAACAGGTCCTGCAGCGCTACAACGCCGTCACGCCGGACTACGCCAAGGGCTTCCGCTATGAGGAATTCGGCGTCGCCATGAGCATCGGCATCAAGGGCTCGTTCTAAAGCCAACCGCAGCCTTCATTCCAACCCCTGCCCGGAGGTCATCCCCCTCCGGGCAGTTTTTCGCCAAGTTGCCAAGTAATCGTCATTCCCTCCCGGTCCGCGGTTCCCCCGCATGTCGGTGAGGCCCCTTTCATGAAGCTCCAGCATAATCCCCTCGTCCGCCTCACCGCGACCATGACGCCCGCCGAGCTCCGGCGGTGCTACGTGCTGGAGAACCTGTTCCAATCCGGCCGCGTTGTGCTCAACTACTGGGAGACCGACCGCACCGTGGTCGGCAGCGCCGTGCCCACGGGCCGCGCCCTCCCGCTGCATGTGCCGGACGAGCTCCGGGCGCAGCACTTCAACGACCGCCGCGAGCTCGGCATCATCAACCTCGGCGGCCCCGGCCGCATCACGGTGGACGGCCGGCGCTTCACCATGGGGCACCTCGATTCCCTGTACGTCGGTCGCGGCGCGAAGCGCGTGAGTTTCGCCTCCCGCTCCGCCAAGGTGCCCGCGCGTTTCTACCTCCTCAGCTACCCGGCCCACACGGCCTACCCGACCCGCCAGATCAAGCGCACCGAACTCGCGCCGCGGGTCCTCGGCACCGACGAGCAGCAAAACCACCGCATCCTCCACCAGGTCATCCATGCCGGCCGTTTCCCGACCTGCCAGCTCGTCATGGGCTTCACCGTCGTCCAACCCGGCAGCAAATGGAACACCATGCCGCCCCACACCCACCTGCGTCGCTCCGAGGTGTACTGCTACTATGGGTTCCCGCGCGGCGGCGACGTGAAACACTTTCACGGGCATCCCTCCCGCATCCGCACCCTCCGCCTGAAGGAGGGCCAGGCCGTGCTCTCCCCGCCGTGGTCCGTCCACAGCGGCGAGGGCTCCACCCACTACAGCTTCGTCTGGGGCATGGGCGGTGAAAACCAGGACTACGCCGACATGGATCCGGTGGATCCCAAGCTGATTTACCGCGCCCGCTGAAGGGCCGCCCTTTCCCCATGAACAACATTCTCGAACAATTCCGCCTCACCGGCAAAACCGCCCTCGTCACCGGCGCCGCCCGCGGCCTGGGCCAGGGCATGGCCCTCGCGCTGGCCGAGGCCGGCGCTGACATCGTCGCGGTCGACATCCTCCCGGCCGACGACACCCGCCAGCAGGTCGAGGCCCTCGGCCGCCGCTGCCTGACGGTCACCGGCAATCTCGGTGACCGCGATTCCATCCCGACGGTGATTGCCGACGGGAAGAAACTCAACGGCCAGCTCGACATCCTCGTGAACTGCGCCGGCATCATCCGCCGCGAGGCCTTCGAGAACTTCACCGCGAAGGACTGGGACGATGTCATGGGCCTCAACATCGACGCCGTGTTCTTCCTCAGCCAGCAGTTCATCCGCGAGGCCCTCGCCCGCGCGGGCACGGCGAAGATCATCAACATCGCCTCGATGCTCTCTTTCCAGGGCGGCATTCGCGTGCCCTCCTACACCGCCTCGAAGAGCGCGGTGCAGGGCCTGACCCGCCTCATCGCCAGCGAACTCGGCGGCCGGGGCATCAATTGCAACGCCATCGCCCCGGGCTACATGGCGACCGACAACACCGCCCCGCTGCGCGCCGACGCCGACCGCAGCAGCTCCATCCTCGCGCGCATCCCCGCCGGCCGCTGGGGCACGCCCGAGGATCTCAAGGGTGCGGTCGTGTTTTTGGCTTCCCCCGCCTCCGACTACGTCAACGGCTACACCCTTGCCGTCGACGGCGGCTGGCTCGCCCGCTAATCGCCCCGCGGTCCCCCGCACACCACCCCGGCCAGGAACCTGCGCTGGCCCGCGGTAGTCCCTCCCCGCAGTTTCCCGCCCCCGCCCCATGAAACTTCGCTCCCTCCTTCCGTTGCTGTTGCCCCTGTGTGTCGGTGGATCCCTCGCCGCGGCCGAGCGGCTGACAGTCACCGTGGCGCACGACCTCGCCATCGCGCGTCCGTCCGAGACCATCACGATTCCCTGGTCCGCGGTGAACCGCGCCCTGCCCGGCGCCCTCCTGCAAAAGCTGGCGGTCAAGGATGCCGCCGGCCGGATCCTCGCTTACCAGGTCACCAACGTCGCCCCGCAGGCCAAGGACCCGAAGAACGAGGGCGTCGCCTACGGCGAGCTTATCTTCCAGCATGATTTCGCCGCCGGCGAAAAATCCGCCACCTTCACCGTGGAAAAAATCGAGGGCGTGACTCCGCCGTTTCCCGTGAAGGCGTTCGCCCGCCTCGTACCGGAGCGGCTGGATGATTTCGCCTGGGAAAACGACAAGGTCGCCCACCGGACCTACGGGCCCGCGCTCGCCGCCCCGGCCCCGGCGGGAGTGGTGAAGGAGGTGCTTGTCACCAGCGGCCTCGATATCTGGTCCAAGCGCGTGCCTTATCCCATCGTTGATCGCTGGTACAACAAGGGTCACGATCACTACCACGCCGATGAGGGCGAGGGCATGGACATGTACCAGGTCGGTCCCTCGCGCGGTTGCGGGGGCACCGGGATTTGGGATGGCGCGGCGCTGCACGTCGGTCGCAATTTCTCGTCCGCCCGCGTGATCGCCAACGGCCCGATTCGCGCGATTTTCGAGCTCACCTATGACACGTGGTCGGCCAACGGCTTTTATGTTTCCGAGGTGAAGCGTTTCATCGTGGACGCCGGGCACCAGCTTGACCGCATCGAGAGCACCTTCGCCGCCACCGGCAATCGCAAGGATATCGCCGTGGGCATCGGCCTGCACAAGAACCCCGCCGACCGCGGCCAGGACGCGGCGATCGAGGTCACCCGCACCGAGGCCGACGGCGTGCTCGCGCAGTGGGTGGCGCAAAAAACCAACGACCAGCTCGGCACCGCGGTCATCGTGCCCGCGGGCTTCACCGGCTTCGCTGAGGATGAGCGCAACCTCCTCGCCCTCGCGCAGGCCGAACCAGGCAAACCCCTCGTCTATTACGCCGGGGCCGCCTGGTCCCGCGCGGGCGAAATCACCAGCCCGCAGGCCTGGCGCGACTACCTCACCGCGATGGCCGCCCGCGTGCGGGCCCCGGTGCGCGTGACTCTCAACCCCTCCTCCTGATGCGCTCCCGCCTGACCCTGCTCCTTGCCTTGCTCCTGCCGGTCGCCTTGCCGGCCGCGCCCGACCGCGCGGGTGTCCTGACGGTGATGGAGCGCGCCGCCGACTGGCAACTGGCGAACCCCTCCGAAAAGTGGACGCCGTTGATCTGGCACAACGCCGCCTTCTACACCGGCGTCATGGCCCTGAACAAGGTCTCGACCAGCCCACGCTTTCATGACGCGATGATGGCCCTCGGCGAGAAGCACGGCTGGCAGCTCGCCCCGCGGCCCTATCACGCTGACGACCATGCGGTGGGCCAGACCTACGCGGAACTCTTTTTCAAGCATCGCGAGCCGCGCATGATCGCGCCAATGCGCGCCAGCTTCGATTACATCCTCGCGCACCAGCCGGACGACAACCTCGAGTTCGACCGCGAAAAGAACCCCACGCGTCTGGACCGCTGGTCCTGGTGTGACGCGCTGTTCATGGCGCCCCCCGCGTGGGTGCGGCTGTGGAAGGCCACGGGGGACGTCCGTTATCTCGACTTCGCCGTCACGAAGTGGTGGGTCACCTCGGACTTTCTCTATGACCGCGACGAACAGCTCTATTTCCGCGACAGCACCATCTTCGCGAAGCGCGAGCCCAACGGCAAAAAGGTCTTCTGGAGCCGCGGCAACGGCTGGGTGATGGCCGGACTCGTGCGCATGTTGGAGCTGCTGCCCGCCGACCATCCCTCGCGGCCGAAGTTTGTCGCCCAATTTCAGGAGATGGCCGCCGCCGTGCTCCGCTGCCAGCAACCCGACGGCCTCTGGCGGGCCAGCCTGCTCGACGCCTCCGCCTACCCGATGCAAGAGACCAGCGGCTCGGGCTTCTTCTGCTACGCCCTCGCGTGGGGCGTGAACGAGGGTTTGCTGCCCCGCGAACCCTACGCGGCCGCCGCGCTCAAGACCTGGGCGGCGCTCGAAACCTTCGTGCAGCCTGACGGCATGCTGACCCACGTGCAGCCCGTGGGTTTCACCCCCGTGACCTTTGACGCCAACCACACCGAGCCCTACGGCGTGGGCGCCCTTCTGCTCGCCGGCAGCGAAATCCACCGGCTGCTCACCCCCTGACGGCTGCCGGTCCGCCTGAACCCCCACCGCCATGAAAATCCTGCTTCGCCTCCTGGTGCCCGTCGCCGCGTTTGCCGCCGCGCTCCCCGCCGCGGATCTGCCGCGGCAGTTCGCCGGCGCCACGCCGCTCGAGTGGTCCGTCAAATTGGCGGATTCCGAGATCGCCCGTCTGGGCGACAAACACTTCTTCGGCGGGTCCAACCCCAAGGCCCGCATTGATTACACGACGGCCTTCTTCGGCACCGCGCTCGTCAAACTCGCCGACCGCACCGGCAAGAACGCCTACGCCGACTACGGCCTGAAGTTCGGCACCTCCTTCGTGGCCGCCGACGGCACCATCCACACCTACAAGCGGGAGGACTACAACATCGACATGATCCCGCCGGGCAAGGTGCTGCTGCTGGCCTGGGAACGCGGCGACCGCTCGCCCGCGCTCAAGTCGGCCCTCGACACCCTCTACGGGCAGATGCAAAAGCACCCGCGCACGAGCGATGGCGGCTACTGGCACAAGCTGCGTTATCCGAATCAAATGTGGCTCGACGGTCTGTTCATGGCCTCGCCTTTCCTCGCGCACTACGGCAAGGTCTTCGAGGATCCGGCCGCCTTCGACGAGGTCGCGAAGCAGATCCTCCTGATGGACAAACACGGGTACGACCCGAAGACCGGCCTCTACTACCACGCGTGGGATGAGACCCGCTCGCGCCCCTGGGCCAACAAGGAAACCGGGCAGTCGCCCAACTTCTGGGGCCGCGCCGTCGGCTGGTATGCCATGGCGCTCGTCGATTCCCTCGACTTCTTTTCCCCGACCCACCCCGAGGTCGAACACCTCAACGAGGTCCTCCGCAAGGTGGCCGACGGCATCGTTCGCTGGCAGGATCCGGCGACCGGCCTCTGGTGGCAGGTGCTCGACCAGGGTCCGCGCGAGGGCAACTACCTCGAGGCCACCGCCTCCACCATGTACGTCTACACGCTGGCGAAGGGCATCAACCGCGGCTACCTCCCGCGCGAAAAATATCTGCCCGCCCTGCTCAAGGGTTATGCCGGCATCATCCGCGACTTCATCCGGCAGAATCCCGACAACACGGTCGACCTCACCCGCTGCTGCGAGGTGGCCGGGCTCGACTACACGAACTCCAAGGGCCAGCCCCGCGACGGCTCCTTCGCCTACTACGTCGGCGAGCCGATCCGCGACAACGACCTGAAGGGCGTCCCCGCCTTCATTCTCGCCGGCATCGAACTGGAGCAATTGCTCGGCGCCAAGGAAACGGTCTTCCACGCGCGCGGCTGGGGTGACTACGCCACCGTGCTGGCCCGCATCCAGGCCCCGACCTTCCCGGACCGCGATTTCCCGATCACCGCCTATGGCGCCCAGGCCGGCGCCGACTGCACCGACGCCATCCACGCCGCCATCGCCGCCTGCACCACCGCCGGCGGCGGCCGCGTCGTCGTGCCCCCCGGGGAGTGGCTCACCGGCGCCATCCGCCTCAAGAGCAACGTCAACCTGCACGTCAGCGCGGGGGCCACGCTCCGCTGGACCTTCGACCTGGCCCGCTACCCCGTCGTCTTTACCCGCTGGGAGGGCGTGGAGTGCATGAATTACTCCCCGTTCATCTACGCGCATGGCGAGGAGAACATCGCCATCACCGGGACCGGCACGCTGGACGGCGGCGCCACCTGGGACACCTGGTGGGGCTGGAACAAGAAACCGCGCGCGAAGGCCTCTGCCGCCGACTTGGCGAGCCGGGGTCCGACGGCGTTCACCGACGTGGCCGCCGCGCAACAGCAGGCCGACCGCAACGCCCTGATCGAGATGGGCGAGACCAACGTGCCAGTCGAGCAGCGCGTCTTCGGTCCCGGCCATTACCTCCGCCCGAACTTCATCCAGCCCTACGCCTGCAAGAACATCCTGATCGAGGGGGTGACGATCCTGCGTTCGCCCATGTGGGAGATCCATCCGGTCCTGTCGTCGAACATCACCGTCCGCGGCGTGAAGATCAACTCGCACGGCCCGAACAACGACGGCTTCGACCCCGAGTCCTCGCGCGACATCCTCGTCGAGGACACCCTGTTCGACACCGGCGACGACTGCATCGCGATTAAGTCCGGCCGCAACGGGGACGGCCGTCGGGTCAACGTCCCCTCTGAGAACATCGTGGTCCGCCGCTGCATCATGAAGGATGGCCACGGCGGCGTGGTGCTCGGTTCCGAGTGCACGGGTGGCATCCGCAACGTCTTCATCGAGGACTGCGAGATGGACAGTCCCGAGCTCGACCGCGCGCTGCGGTTCAAGAACAACGCCGTTCGCGGCGGCATTCTGGAAAACGTCTTCATGCGCAACGTGAAGATCGGGCGGGTGGGGGAGGCGGTCCTGACCATCGACCTGCTGTACGAGGAAGGCGCCAATGGCACGTTCCCGCCCATCGTTCGCAACGTCCAGCTCGACAACATCACCAGCACGGCCAGCCCGCGCGTGCTGTTCATCCGCGGCTTCCCGGGCGCGGTCATCGACAACATCCGCATCAGCAACTCGACCTTCAGCGGCGTGACTGAGACGGAGGTTGTCACCCACACCGGATCCATCAGCTTCAAGAATGTCAGCATCCTGCCGGCCAAGCCGGTGCGCGGCCTCAACTCCGTCGGCTCGCCCGCCAGCGCGCGCGCCACGGAAACCAAGCAATAACCCCTTAGCCCCGACCCCTGCAACCCGATGAGCAAACTTAACGACATCAACGAACAGGTTGGCAAATACCGGTGGACGATCTGCTCCCTGGTCTTCTTCGCGACGACCGTCAATTACCTCGACCGCAACGTGCTCGGCCTGCTGAAGCCGGTCCTGTCGGCCGACGGGGTCTTTGGCCCGGACAAGGCGACCCAGGAGCTCAACTACTCCACCGTCGTCATCTGCTTCCAGCTGGCCTACGCCATCGGCATGGTCCTGGCCGGCCGCCTGATCGACTGGGTCGGCACCAAGGCCGGTTACGCCTACTCGCTCATCGGCTGGAGCATCGCGGCGATCGGCCACGCCTTCGGGCAC
Source organism: Lacunisphaera limnophila (assembly GCF_001746835.1). NCBI lineage: Bacteria > Pseudomonadati > Verrucomicrobiota > Opitutia > Opitutales > Opitutaceae > Lacunisphaera > Lacunisphaera limnophila. Next base: position 1,842,199 of record NZ_CP016094.1, read on the forward strand.
CACACCTGGAGCTTCGGCTTCTGGCGCGCGGCCCTGGGGTTCACGGAATCCGGCAACTTCCCCGCCGCCAACAAGACGATCGCCGAGTGGTTCCCGAAGAAGGAACGCGCCCTCGCCACCGGCCTCTACAATTCCGGCGCCAACGTCGGCGCCATCGTGGCGCCGCTCAGCGTGCCTTACATCGCCGAGTGGTGGGGCTGGGAATGGGCCTTCATCCTGACGGGTGTTGTCGGCCTCATCTGGATCTATTTCTGGTACACGATGTATGATTCGCCCGCGGCCAAGCTGGCGAAGGGCCAGCTCTCGCAGGGCGAGTATGATTTCATCCACAGCGACAAGGACGAGCAGGCCGAGGAGGCCTCCGCCGTCAACCAGCCCAAGGTGAGCTGGGGCCGCCTGCTGACCTTCCGTCAAACCTGGGCCTTTGTGCTGGGCAAGTTCCTCACCGACCCGATCTGGTGGTTCTACATGTTCTGGCTGCCGGCGTTCCTGAACGAGGAGAACGGCCGCAAAATCGCCGCCTACCTCGCCGCCCACCCGGACTACACGGGCGACAAGTCCGCCATCCCCGGGATCATCAGCTGGACGCTGGCCGTCGCCGTCGTCTACACCATCGCCACCTTCGGCTCGATCTTCGGCGGCTGGCTGCCGAAGTACTTCGTCAACGGCGGCATGGATCCGAACAAGGCGCGCAAGCTCTCGATGTTCATCTTTTCGCTCTTCCCGCTCACGGTGCTCGCCGCCTCCCGGTTGGGCGAGATCAACACCTGGCTCGCGGTCGGCACCATCGCCATCGCCTGCGCCGCGCACCAGGCGTGGTCGGCCAACATCTTCACCACGGTCTCGGATATGTTCCCGAAGCGCACCGTGGCCTCCGTGACGGGCATCGGCGGCATGGCCGGCGGCCTTGGCGGCATCCTGATCGCCCGCGCGGCCGGCCTGCTGTTGGCCCACTACATCGCCCTCGACAAAGTCGAGGTCGGCTACGGCATCCTTTTTGTCATCTGCGGCTCCGCCTACATCGTGGCGTGGGTGCTCATGCACCTGCTCGTGCCGAAGTTTAAGCAGATCCAGCTCTGACCAGGAGTCGCGATGCGCCGCCACCTCCTGCTGCTCGCCGCGCTGGCGCCGGTTCTCCTCCCCGGCGCCGTGCGGTGGAATGACAGCCTGAGGCAGCCGGCGGAGTGGTATGCCGGCGAGGAGGCGCGCGCGATCGCGTCCACCGTGTTGCAGTACCAGTCACCCGAGGGCGGCTGGACGAAGAACACCGACCTGACCGTGCCGCCCACCGCGGAGTATCTGGCCCAGAAGCCCTCCGCTCGGGCCCCCACGATCGACAACGGCGGCACGACCACCCCGCTGCGGTACCTCGCGCGGGTGATCACAGCCACCGGCGATCCGACGCTGCGCGCGGCCTTCGAGCGCGGCTTCGACTATCTGCTCGCCGCCCAGTACGATCATGGCGGCTGGCCGCAGTTTTACCCCGTGCTCAAGGGTTACTACAGCCACATCACCTACAACGACAACGCCATGGTCAACGTGCTAACGCTGCTGCGGGAAACGGCGCAGGCTCAGGCACCGTTCGCGTTTGTCGATGAGGCGCGCCGCGCTCGCGCCGCCACCGCCGTGACCAAGGGCATCACCTGTATCCTGCGCACCCAGGTCCGGCAGGACGGTCGGCTCACCGCCTGGTGTGCCCAGCACGACGAGACCACCTTCGCCCCGGCCTGGGCCCGCAACTTCGAGCCACCCTCCCTCTCCGGCATGGAAAGCGTCGGCCTCGTCAAATTTCTGATGGAGGTGGAAGCGCCGTCGCCGGAGATCATCGCCGCGATCGAGGGCGCCGTGGCCTGGTTTGAGACGGTGCGGATCAATGGCCTGCGGGTCGAGGATACCATGGCCGCAGACGGGAAGAAGGAGCGCCTCGCCGTCGCCGATCCCGCCGCGTCGCCGCTCTGGGCCCGCTTCTACGAGCTGGGGACCAACCGGCCCCTCTTCTTGGGTCGCGATCGGGTGTTCCGCTATGACTACAACGAGATCGAGCGCGAGCGCCGCACCGGTTATGTTTACCTCGGCACCTGGCCGGCCAGCCTGCTGACGAAGGACTACCCCCGCTGGCGCGCCAAACACCCCCGGCCATGAATGTGGTGATCACTTGGTGGCGCGCGGCCTCCGGACGCGCTTCGAACGTCCCTCACGCGTCCGGAGGCCGCGTTCCACCCCTGATCCTGGTGCTGGCGTTGCTCGCCCATGCCTGCGCCCTGCACGCCGCCCCCGTGGCGGATGTCATCGTCGCCGCCGACGGCTCCGGGCAGTACACCTCGTTGCAGGAGGCCATCAGCGCCGCGCCGATGCGCACCGACCCCGCCACGCCGCGCTGGGTGATTTTCGTGAAGGCCGGCACCTACCGCGAACGCATCTACGTCCAGCGCGAGCGCGGCCACATCCACGTCATCGGCGAGGACCGCGAGAAGAGTGTGATCGTGTATAACCAACACGCCAATCTCCCCGGCCCCGACGGCAAACCCATCGGCACCTTCCGCACCCCCACGGTGCAGATCGACGGCGACGGCATGATCTGGGAGAATCTCACCCTGGCCAACGACGCCGGCCGGCCCGGCCCCCGTCCCGAGGGTCCGCCGGTGGCCCAGGCCCTTGCGCTGCGCGCCGACGGCGACCGCCTGGAGTTCCGCGGCGTGCGGTTTCTCGGCTGGCAGGACACCATTCTCGTGAACCGGGGCCGCCATTATTTCTCCGACTGCTACATCGAAGGGCACGTGGATTTCATCTTCGGCGCGGCCACGGCCTATTTCGACCGCTGTCACATCCACGTTCTGGCCGACGGTTACATCACTGCCGCCTCGACCCCCAAGGAACAGGACCACGGCTACGTGTTCGCCGATTGCCGGATCACCGGCGAGGCGGATGCCCGGACCTACCTCGGCCGCCCGTGGCGCGAGTTCGCCAAGACCCTTTTCCTTCGCACCGAGATGTCCTCCGCCGTGCGCCCCGAGGGTTGGCACAACTGGAACAAGCCCGCGGCCGAACAGACGACCTTTTACGCCGAGTCCGGCAGCACCGGTCCAGGAGCCAGCCCCGACACCCGCGTGGCCTGGGCCCGGCCGCTCACCGCGGAGCATGCCGCCGCGCTCACCCCGGCCGCCGTGCTCGGCGGCACCGATGGCTGGAACCCGGCCCGTTGACTTTCCCCCGCCACCCCATGCAGCCGAACCCCCGCTTTCTTTCTCCCGCCCGCTGGACGGCCATGTTCATGCTCGCCTGCGTCGCCTTCGCCCCGCTCGGGGCCGAGGGGCCCTACCGCAACCGCGACAATCCCGACCTCGGCGACGAGGCGGAGGGCACCTATCCGATCCCCTACCACCTGCCCCAGCCGGCCGAAATCACCGCCGTCCTCGAGCGCATCCATGCGAACCTCGACCGGGCGATGGAGACGAGAGTGATCAACGCCAAGACCCGCGCCGAGATCACGGACCTCACGGTTTTCAATCCCGACGCGGTGGCCTCGCAGGGCGACCGCGACGGATTCCATGTGATGACCTACGCCACCGGGGTCACGCACGCCGGCATGCTCGCCGCGGGCGAAGCGACGGGCGACCCGCGCTACCAAGCCTTCGTCCGGCGGCACCTTGAATTCCTCGGTCGCACGATTCCGTATTTCCAGGCGCAGGCGAAGCAGATTGGGGCCAAACAAAGCAGCTACCGCCGGCTCTTCGACACGAACGCGCTGGATGACAGCGGCGCCATGTGCGCGGCCCTGATCAAGGCGCGCCTGGCGGGCATCGGCCCGGACCTGCAGCCGGCGATCACGCATTGGGCTGAGTACATCCGGTTCAAGGAATTCCGCCTCGCCGACGGCACGCTCGCCCGCCGCCGGCCGCAGCCCGAGTCACTCTGGGCGGATGACGCCTACATGTGCATCCCGGCGCTCGCCCAAATGGGCCGGCTCACGGGGGATCCCGCGTGGTACGACGAGGCCGCGAAACAGGCCGTGCAGCTCGCCCGCCACCTGTTCAACCCGCAGGTCGGGCTTTATATGCACGGCCGGCATCTCAACCAGCCCCTCACCGCGGAGTTTCGCTGGGGCCGTGCCAATGGTTGGGTGATCATGGCCCAGGCTGAGTTGCTCGACGTGCTTCCGGCCGACCATCCGGCCCGGCCCGAGATCCTCGCGACCTACCGCCGCCACGTGCAGGCGCTGGCCGAGCTGCAATCCGGCGCCGGTCTCTGGCACCAGATGCTCGACAAGCCGGATTCCTACCTCGAGTCGTCCTGCACCGCGATGTTCGTGTACGCCATCGCCCACGGCATCAATCGCGGCTGGCTCAGCCCCGTCACCTACGGCTCCGTCGCCCAAGCCGGCTGGCTCGGGCTCGCCGCACAGGTCAATGACCAGGGGCAGGTGGAGAACTCCTGCGTCGGCACAACGCTCGCGAGCGATCACGTCTATTATTACAACCGACCGACCTCCGCCCACCACGGCCATGCCTACGGCCCGGTGCTCCTGGCCGGCGCCGAGATGCTGAAGCTGTATCAGAACCCGGCCTTCACGATTTCCCGCCAGTTCCGCACGTATCACTTTGTCCCCCGGTTGCCGTGAGCGTGAATCCCCGCCGCTTCCTTGGTCTGGCCCTGCTGCTCGGCGCCTACGTGGCGTCGGCCCCGGCCGCCGACCAGCCGAAGCATGTCGTTTTGGTGGGCGACTCGACGGTCACCGATCTTTCGGGCTGGGGCCTGGGTTTCCGGCAATTCGCCGGCGAGGGGCTGAAGGTCTCCAACGCCGCGCGCAACGGTACCAGCTCGAAGAGCTACCGGGATGAGGGACGATGGACGGAAGCCCTCGCGCTCAAGGGTGACTATTATCTGATCCAGTTCGGGCACAACGACCAGCCGGGCAAAGGCCCGGCCCGTGAGACCGACCCGACGACCACGTACACCGAGAATCTGGCGCGTTTCGTGGACGAAGTGCGGGCCCAAGGTGCGCAGCCGGTCTTGGTCACGTCGCTCGTACGCCGCACCTTTTCGAAAACCGACCCGACCCGGCTCGACTCGGCTCATGGGCCCTACGTCGAAGCCGTGAAACGCCTCGCGGCCGCGAAGCAGGTGCCGCTGGTTGATCTCCACGCGCGCAGCCTGGCGTTCTGTGAAGACCTCGGGCCGGAGCGAACCGCGACGTTCAATTTCCCGGACGCCGCCGGCAAGAATGACACCACCCACCTCGATGCCCGGGGCAGCGCGGTGTTTGCCCGGCTGGTCGCCGAGGAATTGCGCCAGGCGTTGCCGGAACTCGCTCCGGCCCTGCGCGAGGATCCGCACGCGGCGCTCTTGTCCGACCTGACCTACGGCACGGCCGCCGGTGAAAAACTCCTGCTCGACGTCAGCGTGCCGGCGGGGGAGGGGCCTTTCCCGGTCGCCATTCTTGTGCACGGCGGCGGCTGGAGCGGCGGGGACAAGGCCACGGCCGACGGTGGCGCCGGCATCGGGCCGTGGTTCGGCCCGCTCACCGCCGCGAAGTACACGTGGTTCTCGATCAACTACCGCCTCGCGCCGCAGCACCGCTGGCCCGCCTGTCTCGATGACGTGTTGACGGCCATCCGCTGGGTGAAGGCCAACGCCGCGAAATTCAACGGTGATCCCGCGCGCATCGCCCTCTTCGGCCACTCGGCCGGCGGGCATCTGGTCTGCCTTGCGGCGACGGTGCCGGATGACAGCGTGCGCGTGGAGGCCGTGGTAGGCTTCGCGCCCGTGACCAATCACGAGCAGGAGCTGCCCCGACGGGGCGGACTCAGTCCCTCGCTGCAAAAGCTCCTGGATCGTCCGAAGGAGATCACGCCCGAGTCCCTCGGGCTGTTGCGGGCGATCTCACCTCTCAACCACGTGCGTCCCGGTCTGCCGCCGTTCCTGTTGATACACGGCGACGCCGACCAGACCGTCCCGATCCAGCAATCCCACGATTTCCAAGCCGCGCTGCAGGCCCACGGGGTCGAATGTGACCTCATGGTCCTGCCCGGCGCCGCTCATGGCCTGGCCCCTTGGGCGCAGGGGGATCCCGGTTACATCGATCGCTACTTGGGCTGGCTCGCGGGCCACCTGCAACCGGCGGCATCAGCTCCACCCGTCACGCCATGAAATCTTCGACCCTGCTCCTCGGTTTTCTCGCCCTCACCGCCATCCTTCCGGCCGCCCCGCGCCGGCCCGAGGCCGTGGCGCCGGTGCGTCGCCCGGTGGCGTTTCGTGATCGCGTGCTGCCCGCGCCGCTCGACGGCGGGTTCCGGCAGCCGGACTACTGGGTGTGGTGCGGCACGGTGGTGAAGGGTGACGACGGCAAGTTTCACCACTACGCGTCGCGCTGGTCCCGCGGCCTGCCCTTCGGCCCGCACTGGCTCACGAACTCCGAGGTCGTCCACTCCGTCGCCGACCGTGCCGAGGGTCCCTACGTCTTTTCCGACCTCGCCCTGCCGCCGCGCGGCGAGGAGTTTTGGGACGGGCGCATGACCCACAACCCGGTGGTACGGAAGATCGGGGCGAAATATTATCTCTACTACACCGGCACCACTTACGCCGGTCCGACCCCCGAACCGGGCAAGCCGGTCACCGAGACCTCGGCGCTCAAGCTCGACGCGCACGACGGCGAGCGCGTGGGCCTCGCCACCGCCGACTCGCCCTACGGCCCGTGGCAGCGGCGCGACCAGCCCATCCTCGAGGTGCGGCCGAATTCCTGGGAACAGTATCTCATCAGCAACGCGTCCCCCCTGGTCCTGCCCGACGCCTCCGTCCTGCTCTATTACAAGGGGGTTGAGAAACTCCGCCACCATGCGATCGGCGTCGCCCGGGCGGCCACGGTCGACGGTCCGTACGAGCGGCTCTCGGAGAAGCCCTTCGAGGTGGGCGTCGGCGCCGAGGACCCGACGATGTGGTTTGAGAACGGCCGCTACCACGCCCTGATGCTCGACCACGACTACAAGTACTCGAACAAGGAGATCTACCACGCCACCTCGCCCGACGGTCTGAAATGGAGCGTCGACCCCAACCCCGTCGCCCTGAGTAAGGACTACCTCTGGGCGGATGGCTCGCGCCGGAAGATGAACAGCACCGAGCGCCCGCAAATCCTCGTGCAGGACGGCGTTGCCACCCACCTCTTCTTTGCCACCGGCGAGACCATCGACGGCAAGCGCCAGACCTGGAACCAGGTCGTGCCGCTGCGGCCCGAGTCGGCCGTGCCCGACCGCGTGGCCTGGTGGCGCGAGGCCCGTTTCGGCCTGTTCATCCACTGGGGCCTTTACGCGATCCCCGGCGGCGTGTGGCGGGACCAGCCCATCCGGCACGAGCAGTACGCCAACCCCTACTGCGAACAGATCATGTGGCTGGCTCGGATCCCGCGCGCCGAGTACGCGCAGCTCGCGACCCGTTTCAATCCCGTCCAATGGGACGCGAAGGCCGTGGTCGCCGCCGCCCAGGCCGCGGGCATGAAGTACATCGTCATCACGGCGAAACACCACGACGGCTTCGCGATGTACCACTCGCAGGCGAGCCCCTACAACATTGTCAACGCCACGCCCTTCGGTCGCGATCCGCTGCGCGAACTCGCCGAGGCCACCCGTGCGGCGGGCCTGCAGCTGGGTTTCTATTATTCGCTGGGCCGGGATTGGGACACGCCGCAGACGGCCGGCGCCAGCAAGAGCAACACCTGGGATTTCCCTGATGCGAAGCCCGATCCCAAGGCGTACCAACGCTACCTCGACGAGAAGGTGAAGCCGCAGGTCACGGAGCTGCTGACCCAATACGGCCCGGTCGGCATCCTTTGGTTCGACACGCCGGAACAGACCACGGTCCGACAGAGTGCCGAGCTCGAGCTGCTGGTGCGCCGCCTGTCCCCCGCGACGGTCGTGAACACCCGCGTCGGCAACGAGGTCGGCGATTATGAGGAGATGGGCGACAACGAGATCCCCGCGAAGGCTACCGGCCGGGACTTCGAGGTACCGGCCACCATGGCGGAGAGCTGGGGTTACTCGACCCTCGACACGCCTCCCTTCTGGCGCTCCTCCACCCAGCTCATCCGCCACCTCGTCGACATCGCCAGCAAGGGCGGCAATTACCTGCTCAACATCGGGCCCGATGCCGCGGGGGCTATCCCCGCCCCGGCCGCCGCCCGGCTCGCGGATCTGGCGGCCTGGATGCAGGCCAACGCGGAGGCGATTCACGGCACCAGCGCGTCCACGGCGCACCGCCCGGACTGGGGTCGCTTCACCCAGCGCGGCGACACCCTTTATGCCCATGTCTTTGAGTGGCCCGCGGCGGAGCTGGTGCTCTCGGTCGACACCTCCCTGATCGCGCGGATCGAGCTCCTGGCCTCCGGCGGCCCGGTGACCCTCACCCACACGCCAGCCCAAGGGGCCGCCGTGTTGGTGCCCCGTCCCGCCGCGCTCGACCCGCATGCCACCGTCCTGCGCATCACCCTGCGATGAGCTCGCCCCGCCGTCCCGCCCAGCCCCCCTTATGACCACCGGGTCCCGGTCTCGGCACTTGCTGCGACCGGCCCGGCTGGAGTAAAATCCTAACCTATCCCGCAACCCATACCCTGATGAAAACTGAAGACTACCTGAAATCCTATTTTGGCCTCGAAGGCAAAGTGGCCGTCGTGATCGGCGGCACCGGCGAACTCTGCGGGGCGATGGCGGAAGGTCTCGCCGGCGCCGGCGCCGAGGTCGTAATCGTCGGCCGCAACGTCGAGAAGGCGCAGGCGCGCCTCGACAAGATCGCCGCCGCCGGCGGCCGGGCCTGGTTCCACAGCGCCGAGGCCACCAGCAAGGCCGAGCTTGAGGGTCTGCGTGATGCTGTCCTGCAAAAGTCCGGCCGCATCGACATTGTGATCAACGGCGCGGGCATTAACTCCGCGACGCCCTTCTTCGCCATCACGGAGGAGGAATTCGACCGCATCCTGCGCGTCAACGTGAAGAGCGTCTTCCTCGGCTGCCAGATTTTCGGCCAGTACCTGGTCGAGCGCGGGCAGGGTGGGTCCATCATCAATCTCGGCTCGATGTCCGGCGTCGTCCCGCTCTCCCGCGTCTTCACCTACTCGGCCTCGAAGGGCGCCGTGCACAACCTCTCGCTGAACCTCGCCCGCGAGTGGGCCACGGCCAAGGTGCGCGTGAACGTGATCGTCCCGGGCTTCTTCCCCGCCGAGCAGAACAAGAAGGTCCTCACCCCCGACCGGGTCGCCAGCATCATGGGGCACACGCCGATGAAGCGCTTCGGCGAGGCCCGCGAGCTCATCGGCGCCACCCTCCTGCTGGCCTCCGACGCCGCCGGCTCCTTCATCACCGGCGAAGAGCTGATCGTCGACGGCGGCTATCACGCGATGACGATTTAAACCTGTAGCGAGTAGCGGGTAGTGAGTAGCGAGCATCCCCTCGAAACTTTCGATCCCCACCTACCCGCTGCTCACTACTCACTGCTCGCTACCTCCGTCCCCATGTCCGCCATCAACCAGTTCCTCCTCTCGAACAATCTCCGCATCGCGTCGAACCCGTGCGTCTCGCCCGACTTCTGCCTCGACTGGCCGGCCCTCCAGGCCGACATCCGGACCGGCCGGGTTTGCGAGTACGCCAAGAGCCGCTTCGCCACGAAGGCGGGCGAGTTCACCCTCGTCGAGAACGCACTCGGGGACTGCGCCTGGAAGCTGCATGCGGCCGGAACCGTGCTTCCGGACGGGCTGACACACGGCGGCGCGACTTTCTTTCCGGCCTCCTGGGCCAACCTGCTCAAGCTGAAGAACCTCATCCAGGAGCACGACCCGGAGTCGACCATCTTCCCGACCGGCACCGCCCGACTCGGACGGAGCACGCTCGGCGTGGGCGCCCGCTTCACGACCCTGCACTGGCCCGCGGTGGAATGGGCCATGAGCGCCCTCGAGATCGGCCTGACCGCGAACCAGAACTCCATCCCGCGCGAGCTGGTCTACGACGTCGACGCCATGCTGGCCAACCGGCTCGACACCGTGCCGTTCCCCTTCATCGGCACCAATGTGCCCGAGGGCCACCAGGGCCAGAGCGTCGAGGGCATGAGCCACGGCTGCGTGCTGTCGAAGCTCAAGACCGGTTTCCACCGCCGCCGGATCGCCTGGTCCTTCAACGCGGACCACCAGCCCATCGGCGGCAAGTTCGACGTCCGCGAGGACGCCCTGGTCACGGGCTGCCTGCTCGCGAGCTACATCACCTTCGACCTGTCACCCGAACTCGCGCTCAACCAGCCCGCCGACCTCGCGACCATCCCGGCCGACGTCGTGGCCCGGACCCGCGCCCGGGTTGCCGCCGCGGGTCTCACGCTCGACGATGCCGCGTTCAACCAGCTGATCGCCACGGTTTGGACCCCGATGCTCAAGATGAAGCGGCGCGACGTGAAATACACCGCCGCCCGCGTCGTGGCGTTCTCCACCCCCGTCGGGCGCGGTTACCTGCGCGAGCTGTCCATCGACGAGTTGCCCGGCCTCACGACCCCCGAGACCACCGCCATCATGCTCGCGCTCTGCGAGGTGATGGGCATGCCGGTCAACTTCGTGGCCCCGGCCTTCGGCTTCCAGAAGAACACCCCGTACCCGGACAACACCGGCCTGCGCGCCCTCATCCAGAAGCAGTGGGATGTCTGCGCGAAATTCGGCGTCAGCATCGGCTTCCATTCGGGCTCCGGCAAATCCGCCGAGAACTACCAGGTCATGGGCTCGGTCACGGGCAGCGCGCTCGAGATCAAGACCAGCGGCCGGTACACCTACGAGATGGGCGTGGCGATTTCCCAGTCGACCAACGCCGCCGACGCCGCCCTCTGGCGCGACTGGTACCACTTCACGGTCGACATGGCGGTCGCCGGCGCCTTCAGCGCGGATGCCACGGAGCAGAAAATGGCGCGGATTTTCGTCACGACCTCCCTGGCCGCCGTGGGCCGGTCGGTCGACGTCTTCGCTTCGCCCGCCGCCTGCCGGTCCGCACTCGAGGCGCTCCCGCCCTCGGCCGAGCACATGATCTTCTTCGAGTACAACTTCCTTTACGTGCTCGCCGCCGGCGGCCGGCCGGACAAGTCCGCCCTCGGGGACCACACGCCCGCCGGTTACCAACAACGCGCCCGCTTCTACGCGGTGAGTGCGGAAACCCGCCTGCTCTTCTCCAAGCGCATCGCCGCCTACCTGATCTTCCTCGCCGAGAACACCGGCCTGGCGAGCAAGGAGCGCTGCGCCGGCGCGAGCAAGCTGCTGGCGAGCTACACGACCCTAGAAGCGATGCTCGGCGATATTAGCCGCTAACCCATAGGCCTTATACGCTATAGGTCCCATCCCCCATGAAACCCTTCATTCACGACGACTTCCTGCTGCAAACCGACGCGGCCCGCGACCTCTACCACAGCTTCGCGAAGAACGAGCCGATCTACGACTACCACTGCCACCTGCCGCAGGCGCTGATCCTGGAGAATCACGCCTTCGCGGACCTGTCCGAGCTCTGGCTCGGCGGCGACCACTACAAATGGCGGGCGATGCGCTCCAACGGCGTGAACGAGCGTTTCTGCACCGGCACCGCCAGCCCGCGCGAGAAATTCGACGCCTGGTGCGCGACCGTCCCGCACACCCTGCGCAACCCGCTCTACCACTGGTCCCACCTCGAGCTGGCCCGTACTTTCGGCATCACCGACATCATCAACCCGGACACGGCCGACCGGATCTGGCGCGAGGCCAATGGGAAGCTGGCCGGCCGGCGCGTGCACGACATCCTGGCCGCGAACAAGGTCGCGGTCATCTGCACGACGGACGATCCCGCTGATCCGCTCGACCAGCACGAGAAGATCAACCGCTCCGGTATCAAAACTCGCGTCTATCCCACCTTCCGGCCCGACAAGGCCCTGATCGTGCACACGCCGGCGGCCTTCAACGCCTGGCTGGAGAAACTCGGTGGGGCCGCGGGGATGCCCGTGAAGACCTTCGATGATTTCCTCACCGCCCTGGAGAAACGCCACGCCGCCTTCCACGCGATCGGCGGACGCCTTTCCGACCATGGCATGGAGAGCTGCTATGCCGAGCCCTGCACCGCCGCGGAGGCGAAGGCGATCTTCGACGCCGCGCGCGTCGGCACGGCCGCGACGGGCGCCGACGCGGCGAAGTTCATCTCGCACCTGATGCTGGAGTTCGGCCGCTGGGACGCCAAGCGCGGCTGGACCAAGCAGCTGCACCTCGGTGCGCTGCGCAACAATAACACCCGCCTGCTGGGCAAGCTCGGGCCCGACACCGGCTTCGACTCCATCGGCGATTTTCCCCAGGCCCGCGCCCTCAGCCGCTACCTCGACACGCTCGATGCGACCGACGAGCTGCCCCGTACCGTGCTCTACAACCTCAACCCGGCCGACAACTACGTCCTCGGCACGATGATCGGCAATTTCCAGGACGGCACCGTTCCCGGCAAGATGCAGTTCGGCTCCGGCTGGTGGTTCCTCGACCAGAAGGAAGCGATGGAGTGGCAGATTAACGCGCTCTCGAGCCTCGGCCTGCTCAGCCGCTTCGTGGGCATGCTCACGGACTCGCGCAGCTTCCTGAGTTACCCGCGGCATGAGTATTTCCGCCGCACGCTGTGCAACCTGCTCGGCGCCGACATGGAGCGCGGCGAGATTCCGAATGATCGCGCGCTCGTCGGCGGCATGGTGAAAAACATCTGCTTCGCCAACGCCCGCGACTATTTCCGCCTGGAACTGGACGTCGCTTACGCGCAGTAGTCCGCTCCTTTTTGAGGGGAAAACAGCCCAACGGTGTCCGCTCGGGCGCCGCATGATCGTTGCATCATAGGTCCCTCCCTACCATGGCTGAACCAACCGGGTCTTCCGCTGCCAACCGGCGGGCGATTCGTGCCCCCATCAACCCCTGATCCCATCAAACCATGACCTCCACGCCCGTCTCCAAACCCGTTCGCTGGACCAGCTACGTCTTCAGCACCCTGCCGGTCTTGATGCTGCTGATGAGCGGCACCACGAAGATTATGCAGATTGAAGCGGTGGTCCAGGGGTTCGCCAAATGGCCCGCCGGCAGCGCGGTCGCCATCGGCCTCCTCCAGATCACGTGCACGATCATCTACCTGATCCCCCGCACCGCCGTCCTCGGGGCGATCTTGCTCACCGGTTACCTGGGGGGCGCCGTGGCGGTGACCGTGGAAATGGGCCAGGGCTTCGCCGGGTGGTGGCTGCCGCTGACCCTCGGCATCCTGCTCTGGGGCGGCCTCTGGCTGCGTGATTCGCGCATTCGGGCGCTTATGCCCCTGCGGAGCTAACCGATTTTCGCCGGGGTGGTCCGGCGCGCGGCTCTGGACGCGGGACAGATCCGCAACCCTTGCGCCTATTATTAGATTTCGTGCCGTTGCTTTTGCGCGGACGGTGGGCAAGGGTGTTCGCTTTCAACCCCCAACCCCCGCCCATGAAATCCCTCCGGATCCTCGCCCTTGCCGCCGTCACCCTGGCCGGCGCCCTTGCCGCCCACGCCGAGCAGTTCAAAGCCCTGCTCTTCACGAAGACGGCGGGGTGGCACCACGACTCCATCAACGCCGGCGTGGACGCCATCCAAGCCCTCGGCAAGCTCCACGACTTTGAGGTCTTCTGGACGGCCGACGCCAACCGCGTGATGAACGACCGCGAGCTCGCGAAATACAAGGTCGTCATCTTCCTCTGCACCACGGGCGACGCGCTCAACGACGAGCAGCAGGCCGCCTTCGAGCGCTACATCAAGGCCGGCGGCGGCTTCGTCGGCATCCACAGCGCCTCCGACACCGAGTATGACTGGCCGTGGTTCCGCAAGATGGTCGGTTACATGTTCCACATCCATCCGGCCGTCCAGACCGCCACGCTGAAGAAGCTCGATCCCAACTTCCCCGGCATGGACCGCTTTGCGAAGCGCTTCCTCTTCACCGAGGAATGGTATGAATTCGGCGCCCCCGAATCCACGCCCAACCCGCTGAAGTTCCTCCTCGCGGTGGACGAGAAGACCTACCAGCCCGCGGCCAAGTGGGGCCCGAAGGAAGGCAAGGGCATGGGCGATTTCCACCCGGTCAGCTGGTACCAGAACTACGACGGCGGCCGCGCTTTCTATACCGCGCTCGGTCACCTGCCGGGGACCTACAGCGACGCCGCCTTCATGCACCACGTCTACGGCGGCATCTACTGGGCCGCCACGGGCAACACCTTCTCGGCGGAGTGATTCCGCGCTGCGTCCGGGAGGATCGTCGCAAGCCACGATCCTCCCCGACCGCAGGGCCGACCCGCCTTTTTACCTTGGGTCACAAAGGCGTGACGGCCGGCAAATCCCTTGCGCGGGTAAGCGGGTGACCTAACTTCGCTGACTGATGAGAAACTCGTTTTTTTTCCTGCTGCTCGCCTGGGGCGTGGCGCCGCTGGTGGCGCAGGATAAGCCGGTGCCCCGGCTCGCGGTCGTGATCACCGTGGACCAGATGCGGGCCGACTACCTCGCCCGTTTCGGGCCTTATTTCGGCGAGGGTGGTTTCAAGCGTCTGCTGGCGGGCGGAGCCGATTACCGGGACTGCCATTATCAGCACGCCATCACCACCACCGCTCCGGGGCATGCGACCATCCTCAGCGGGGTGAACGCCAACATCCACGGCATCATCGGCAACGAGTGGCTCGATCCGCAGACCTACATCCAGGGCAATGCCGTCGAGGATGCGGGGTCCCCCCTGGTCGGCCTGCCGCCGCGTCCCGGCCGCCACCCGAACGCGATCCTGGCGGCCAAGGCCGGCCGTTCGCCGAAAAATTTCCTCGGCACCACCGTCGGCGACCGGTTGAAGGCCCGCTATGGCGCCACGGCGAAGGTCTACGGGGTGGCAGACAAGGATCGCTCGGCGATCCTGCCCACCGGTTCGAAGGCCGACGGTGCGTACTGGACGGAGGAAGGCCTCTTCATCACCTCGACCTACTATCGTGCGGAACTGCCCGCCTGGGTCCGGGAGTTCAACGAGCGGCGCAACGCCACGCAGTACTTCGGGCAGGTGTGGGACCGGTTGTTGCCCCGGGCGGTCTACGATGCCGTGCAGGGCCCGGACGATGCCCCCGGTGAACAGGCGGAGGACAGTCTGCCGGTCACATTGCCCATGCGGATTGACGGCGGCCAGGCGACGCTCACCAGCACCTTTTTCAACGCGTTTGATCACGTGCCCTGGAATAACGAGCTCGTGGCGGAGATGGCCATGCACACCGTGGTCACGCAACAGCTCGGACAGGACGATGTGCCCGACCTGCTGGCCGTGGGTTTTTCCCAGCCGGACAAGGCCGGTCACGCTTATGGCCCCGACAGCCATGAGGTCATGGATTCCTACCTCCGGCTGGATCGCACGTTGGCCGCCTTCTTGGATCAACTCGAGGCCACGGTGGGATTGGCGCACTGCGTGATCGTGCTGACCGCCGACCATGGCGTCTGCCCGCTGCCGGAAAAAATCGCGGCGGAGCAGGGGCCGGATGCCGCCGGGCGGATCGAGATGGGGCCGGTGCGCCAGCAACTGGCGGCCGCGCTCGATGCGGCCTTCGGGGCCCTGCCGGCGGACCTCTACTGGATCGTGGGTGACGGCTATGGCCTGCGGGTGAGTCCGGCGGCCCTCGCGGCGCGCCAGGTCACGGCGGCGCGCGTGGCCACCGAGCTGAAGGCGGCACTCCTCCGGGACCGGCGGTTTGTCGCGGCCTACACGCGCGCGGAGCTGACCGGCACCGGCCCGCTCGACGCCTGGGGCGAGATGATGCGGCGCAGTTATCA
The DNA here is from genome assembly GCF_001746835.1 of Lacunisphaera limnophila. Lineage (NCBI taxonomy): Bacteria > Pseudomonadati > Verrucomicrobiota > Opitutia > Opitutales > Opitutaceae > Lacunisphaera > Lacunisphaera limnophila. Next base: position 1,857,995 of record NZ_CP016094.1, read on the forward strand.
CCCGGACCGCAGCCCGGATCTGATGTTTGTGCTGCACCCTTACTTTCTCACGCGGCAACTGGGCACGAACCACGGCATGCCCCACGCCTACGACACACATGTGCCGCAGGTGTGGTTCGGCGCCGGCGTGAAGGCCGGCGTGCATGACGAGCGCGTCGGGGTCGAGGACATCGCGCCCACGCTGGCCGGCCTGCTCGGCGTGGACCTGCCTGACGCGAAGGGTCGGAAGCTATTTTGAATTCATGGCCTGATTGCTCGCCGCCCACCCGGGGTGACGCATCGGAGGCTTTGCATTCCTTACGGCGATCCCTTTGATCGGCGCATGACCCTCGACTTTGAAGCCCTCTCGCAGCGCGATGCCTACGCCTGGATGATCCACACGATCACCCCGCGACCCATTGCCTGGATCTCGACGATCTCCGCGGCCGGCCAGACCAACCTGGCGCCCTTTTCCTTTTTCCAGGGGGTCTGCTCCAAGCCGCCGACGCTGATGTTCAGCGGTGCGGTCAACCGCCACGGCGTGAAGAAAGACAGCGTGATCAACGTCGGCCAGGTGCCGGAGTTCGTGGTCAACATCGTGCCCTTCGCCCTGGCCGAGCCGATGAACCTCACCGCCACGCCCCTCCCGCATGGCGAGAGCGAGTTCGAGAAATTCGGCATCGCCAGCGCGCCGTCCCTCAAGGTGCGGCCGCCCCGCGTGGCGGCGGCCCCGGTGGCCTTCGAGTGCCGCCTCGACCGCATCATCGACTTTGGGGACGGTCCCTCGGGCTCGAACGTCGTCTTCGGCCGGATCCTGTGTGCGCACGTGGACGACGCCGTGCTCGGGGCCGACGGTCAGATCGACCCGGCCAAGCTCGACACGATCGGTCGCATGGGCGGGGACAACTATGTCCGCACTCGCGAGCTGTTCACGGTGGTTCGTCCGCGGTGACGCGTGGCCGGTAGGTCGGAGCGGGGCCTCAGCCCGGCAGCCGCCGGAGCAACTCGCTGGCCTGGGCGGCCGCGCCGACACGGTTCTCCACGCCGAGGCGCTCGAGCAGCTGTTCGACGTGTTTCTCCACGGTGCGCGGGCTGGTGCCGAGGATGATGGCGATCTCGGCGTTGGTCTTGCCCTGGGCGATCCAGTAGAGGACCTCGGCCTGGCGCGGGGTGATGCCCAGCTTCGTGAGCTCGGCCGGGCCCGGCGGGGCGTGTTCCTCGATCAGATAGAGCACCGTCAGCGCGTCGTTGCCCTGCTCCATGAAGCGGTGGAGTAGGAGCGTGCCGGCTGGGCTTTGGTAGCGCTCGACCCGGACCAGCTCGGGCGGCAGCCGGCCGGGCTGGTGATGAGCCAGGTGCTTGAAAAGGAGGTGAGTCGCCCGGTGCGTCTGGAAGACCAGCCGCCCCTCGCGGTCGGCGATCAGCAGCGCGCGGTCGAGCGACTGGGCGAGCTGGGATTCGGCATCGAGGCGCAGCGCGATCTCGGCCTCGAGCTGCGTGTTCTTGCGTTGCAGCGCCAGCCGCGCGGCCTGCAGGTCGAGGTGGGTGCGCACCCGGGCCAGCACCTCGGGGGGATGCACCGGCTTGTTGAGGTAATCCACCGCCCCGGCCTCGAGGGCCCGCACTTTCTGGGCAGGGTCATCCACCGCGGTCAGGAAAATGAGCGGCAGGTCGCGCCAGACCGGATGCTGTTTCATGCGCTGGCAGACGGCCAGGCCGTCCAGGCCGGGCATGATCATGTCGAGCAGCACGAGGTCCACCGGCTGCTGCGCGAGCAGCTCCAGCGCCCGGGCGCCGCTCTCGGCGACGAGCACGCGCAGGCCGGCCGCGCCGAGCGATTCCAGCACCAGGCCGAGATTGGCCGGGGTGTCGTCGACGACAAGGACCGTGGAAGGCTGGCTCATGATTGATCGTGGCGAAGCAGGTCGCGCGCCCGTTCAAGCTGATAGGCGCCGACGAGGGTTTCAAGCTGCACGAGTACGGATGACACGCCGGGCAGGGCGGCGCGGGCCGCGGCCAGTTCGGTCCGCAGGGTCGCCACGTCACCGGCATCGGCGGCCGCGCGGAGCCGGGCCCGGATTTCGGGGGGGAGCGGGCTTTCCCCACCGGCCGGCGCCGGGGCGGAGGGCTGCCAGGTGAGGCCGAGCAGGCGGGTGAGTTGGTCGAGCAGCTGGGACTCGGCGAAGGGCTTGGGCAAAAAGTCGTTGGCGCCCGCCGCGGCGGCGGCCGCGGCGTCATAGGTCAGCACCGAGGCGGAAGTCAGCACGATGGGCAGATCGGCGGTGGCGGCGCGGGCCCGCAGACGGCGGGTGAGCTCGAGACCGTCCAGGCCGGGGAGTTTCACATCGAGGAAGGCGAGGTCCGGCGGCGGGAGTCCGTCCAGCGCGGCCAGGGCATCCTCGGCGCTGACAAAACGCGTGCAGTCAAACCCCAGCGGGGTGAGCAGGTCGGTCAGGACCGCGCGGTTGATCTCGTTGTCGTCCACGATCAGCACGCGCCGACGCGGGCCCTCATAACGGCCGGTGGGACCGAAGGGGGAACGGCTGGGGGTCGAGGGTGCGGTGGTGGCGGGCAGCAGGAGGGAAAAGTGAAAGCGGCTGCCGCGGCCGGGCTCGCTGTCGACCTGCAGCCGGCCGCCGAGCAGTTCGACCAGGCGTTGGGTGATGACGAGGCCGAGGCCCGTGCCGGCTTCGCCCGCCGGCCGGCTGGCGGCCTGCTCGAAGGGTTGGAAAAGGCGGGCCAGTTCCGCGGCGGTGAGGCCCACGCCGGTGTCGGCGACGGCGAAGTCCCAGCGGTCGCCGGTGACCCCGACCCGCAGGCTCACCGTGCCCGTGCGGGTGAATTTCACGGCGTTGGAGAGCAGGTTGTCCAGCACCTGCCGGAGCTTCTGGGGATCACCCCGCACATAGCCTGACGCCTGGTCGGAGGTGCCGAGGGAAAACCCCAGTCCCTTCAGGTGAGCCGCGGCCTCGTGCGCGGTGGCGAGCTCGCGTAGCAGCTGGCCGGGGTGGAACGGGGTGTCGTGGCGTTCGATCTTCCCCGCTTCGATCTTGGAGAAATCGAGCACCTCATTGATCAGGCGCAGCAGGTGCTGGCCGCTGGTCTGCACGATGCCGACGCGTTCGCGCTGTGGGCCGGTGACCGCCGGATCGCGCAGGAGGACCTGCGAGTAGCCGATGATGCCGTTGAGCGGCGTGCGCAGCTCATGGCTCATGTGGGCGAGGAAGACGCTCTTGGCGCGGTTGGCCGTCTCCGCCTGATCGCGGGCGACGGCGAGCTCGGCCGTGCGGGCCTCGACGAGTTTCTCCAGCCGGCGTTGCTCGCGGCGCACCGCCCCCAGCCGCCAGCGGATGTACCCGACCACGAGGGCGAGGGCCAGCGCGACGTACCCGGCCAATGCGGCCGGCGAGCGGTGCCACGGCGGCGCCACGGTGAACGCATAGCGGGCGACCTCGCTCACGGTCCCCGTCGAGTCGATGGCCCGCGCCTCGAAGGTGAACGGGCCGCCCTCGAGGTTGGTGAAGTTCGTGCTCGGGGTGGCGGTCGGCTCCGACCAATGGTCGGAGTAGCCCATCAGGCGGGTCTGGTACCGCAGGCCGTCGAGCGCCCCGAAATGCGGGGCGGCGAGGTCGAAGTGGATGGGCTCGCGGGAAAACGCGAAGCGGGCCGGCGGACCCGCGGCGGCCAGCGGCTGGCTGCGGCCCTCGGCCGTGACGGAGCGCACCAGGGTTCGCCATGCCCGGACCGGGGTCGCGGGCAGGCCGAGATCGACGCGCACGGTGTTGTGGTAGCCTCGGGCCCAGAGCACGTCGCCCGCGGGCTGTTGTTCCACCCACATGACCGCCGCGCCACCGAAGCCAACCTCCTGTTGGGCCTCCGCGGACGCATCCCGCCACGCGAGGCGGCCATCGGGTTCACGGGTGAAGCGGCCGAGCGGGGGCGTGGCGACCAGCGTGTTGTCGGTGAAGGCCGAGGCCCAGGTGTCGCCGCCGCTGACGACGGTGGGCGTAAGCAGGGCCGGGGGCCGGCCCGGGACGACATAACGATCCTCAGGCACGAAGGTCCGCTGGGCCGCGTCAAAACGTCGGGCGCCCTTGTCGGTGAAGAACACTGTGCCGGCGTGACCGGGGCTCACCGTGGTCCAGACGATATTCTCCGGCAGGCCGTGGCCCCGGTGGTATTGCTCGTAGGTGGCCGTGCTCCAGTCGGTGATGTCTTCGGCGCCGGGCACGCGCCAGAAGCCGCGGCTGTAGGTGGCGAGCCACAGCGTGCCATCCTCCTCCAGCACGGCCGTGTGCGCGTCGCCCAGGTCGTAGCGCTCGGTCAGCATGCGCCAGCCGGATGAGTCATGCTGCACCACGATCAGTCCCGATCCCCCGGGCAGGTAGAAGCGGCCCGGATGCCGGCGGGAGGCGATGAGGCCGTAGCAGTTGTTGCGGGGGGTACGGACCACCAGTTCCCCCCGGCCGTCCTCGTCCGTGAGATACAGGCCATCCGTGCAGGCAATGAGCAGCTTTCCCTGGTAGGACTCGAAGCCGAATATGTTGGTGATGTCGGCATTCAGGCGCTGGAGCTTGCCCCCGTGACCGAGCTGGTCGGGTGGCTCCAGGCGGTAGAGGCCGTCGTAGGTGCCGGCGTAAAGCCGGCCGGCGTGGCGGCCCCAGCTGTCGATGGTGCCCGGGGTGGGGCCGTTGGCGGCGTCGAAGACCGAGACATTGCCGGCGAGGGCGAAGCGCGCGGCGCCGGAATTGTAGCCGACCCAGAGGCCACCTTCGTCGTCCTCCGCCAAGCTGATGATCGAGTTGTCGGCCAGGCCGGAGGAGCGGTCGAGCAGCCGATGCGCGGAGAAGTCCGGCCGGAAAAGGCCGAGGCCCAGGCTGCTGGACCCCAGGGCGATGGTGCCGTCCCGCAGGGTTCGGATCGTATTCAGGCGGCCGCACTGGCGGATGAAGTTATTGAGGCGCTCGTTGGCGGGCGTGATCCCGCCGTCGGCCGGGTCGTAGATCCAGGCCCCGATGGTGCTGAAGCAAAGCAGGCTGCGGCCGTCCGCGAGCCGCGTCGCCTCCGTGCGCACGTTGTGCAGCAGGGCCGGGTCCTCGCTCAGGTTGACCAGGTGGTCGCCGTCGATCCGGTACAGGCCTTGGCGCAGCACCTGGAAGAGGGGCGTGCCGCCCGTGGGCACCGGGACCAGCCGGGATCCGGTGCGGGGGTGGGCAAAAAACCGGACCTCGCCCTCGCGCACCCGCACCAGGCCACGGGCGCTGGTGAAATAGACCCCATCCGGGGCCCGGTGGACAAACGTGGTGCGCCCCCAAGGCTTGGCCGCCTCGGGCAACTGCGGCAGCAACGACGCGTAATGCCAGCGGCCGTCAGCGGACTGGGTGAAATACCCGATCTCATCCATACCTCCGGACCACAGCCGGCCGTTGGCATCAGCCTCCAGTTGGAAGATATGCGCCGAGGGCGCGCGGTGGTGGGTCCAGCGGGCGCCGTCGAATTCGATGATGCCCTCCTGGTTGCCGAAGTAGATCAGGCCGTTCGGGCCATGCACGATGTCGTATACCTGGGGGTGGCCGCGGTATTCCGTCGGTCGGAAATCGCGGATCGAGGGCCGTCCAGCTTCCGGGTGGAAGATGCCCAGGTCGGCGACCCCGCGTGCCGGAAAGAGGGACAGTCCCGCTAAACAGGTCAGGAGAAGTACCCGGGGTGGCGACATGCGCCGGTTTTGTAGGTGGGGGTTTCCCGCCGGTCAAATCGCATCGCGGTCCCGACCCCCGCTTGGACCGCTCATCCTGACGGGATTGCTTCGCGTGTCATAATTTCTTGGTTGCTCACTTATGAATCCCCTCCTGCGCAGCCTTTTCGCCGGGGCGGCCCTCAGCGCCGCCGTCTGTCTTTGCTCCACCGCCGCCGAACCCGCGCCGCCGCTGGCGGATCCGGGCTTCAGCGTCGACAAGATGGACCTGACGGCCGATCCCCGGGTTGATTTTGCCCGCTATGCCGCCGGTGGTTGGTACGCGCGCAACGAGATCCCCGCCGACAAGTCGCGGTGGGGCGGCTTCAACGAGCTGGCCGAGCAAAACTGGGCCAAGGTGCACGCGATCCTCGACGAGGTGGCCGCCGCGCCGGCCGAGCCGGGCACCAACCGGCAAAAAGTCGGGGACTTTTACCGCTCGGCCACCGATACCGCCACGATCAACGCCCGGGGTCTGAAACCGATCGAGGCCGATCTCGCCGCGATCGCCGCCAGCGCCTCGCTCGACGAACTCATGGCCGTCGCGGTCCGCATGCACCGCGGCCTCGGTGCGCCCTTTTGCGGCTTCGCCTATTACGCCGATTTCAAGCAGAGCGACACCTACGGCTTCTATCTCTACCAGGGCGGCCTGAGCCTGCCGTCCAAGGAGTATTATTTCTCGGACAAGTTCGCGCGGGAGCGCTGGGAGTTCATCGGCCACGTGGCCAAGATGCTCGAGGTGGCCGGCACCCCCCGGGCCACCGCATACAAGGAGGCTGAGACCGTGTTTGCCCTCGAGAAGGCCATGGCCGAGAACGCCAAGCTTCCCGTCGAGCTGCGGGACCGCGTGGCCAACTATAACAAGATGCCCATCGCGGAGGCCGTCGCCGCCTATCCGGGCTTCCCGTTGCCGGCGCTCGTCGCCGGACTCGGGGTGCCCGCCACCGTGACCGATATCATCGTCGGCCAGCCGAAGTTTATCGAGGCCCTGGGCCGGCTCCTGACCGAGCGTCCGCTGGATGACTGGAAGCTCTACGTCCGCTGGCAGCTCCTCAATGCGTCCGCCCCCTACCTGGCCGAGGATTTCGAAAAGGAAAACTTCCGCTTCTTCAGCACCGTGCTCAACGGCACGCCCGCGCAGGAACCGCGCTGGCAGCGGGCCGCCCGGCAGGTGGACACCTCGATCGGCGAGGCGGTCGGCCAGCTGTATGTGGAGAAACATTTCCCGCCCGCCGCGAAGGCCCGGATGATGGAGATGATCGACAACATCAAGGCGGTCTTCCGCGACCGGCTCGCCACCCTCGACTGGATGTCCGACGAGACGCGCCAGAAGGCACTCGCCAAGTTCGCCCGGTTCGAACCCATGATCGGCTACCCGGAGAAGTGGCGCGACTACTCCGCCGTGGAGGTGCGCGCCGACGACTACCTCGGCAACGTGCAGCGCGCCGCCTTCGCCCAGTCGGACCGCGTGATCGGCCGCATCGGCCAGAAGGTGGACCGCGCCGAATGGAGCCTGACCCCGCAGACGGTGAACGCCTACTACTCCCCGGTCACCAACCAGATCGTCTTCCCCGCGGGCATCCTCCAACCGCCGTTCTTCGACTTCGCCCTGGACGACGCGGTGAACTACGGCGCCATCGGCGGCGTCATCGGCCACGAGATCACGCACGGCTTCGACGACCAGGGCCGGCGGTTCGATGCCGACGGCAATATGACCGACTGGTGGACGCCGGAGGACGCCAACCGCTTCCGCGAGCGCGCGCAGAAGCTGGTGGATCAGTACAACAGCTACCAGGCGCTCCCCGGCCTCGCCATCAACGGCCAGCTCTCGCTCGGTGAAAACATCGGGGACTTTGCCGGCACCACCATCGCCTACGAGGCGCTGCAGCGCTCGCTCCTGGGCAAGGAGAAGAAGCTGATCGACGGGTTTACCCCCGAGCAACGGTTCTATCTCTCCTGGACGCAGCAGTGGCGCACGAAGTTCCGCGACGACGCCATGCGCCTGCAGGTCGCGCGCGGCCCGCACGCGCCGGGCAACTTCCGCGCCTTCGGCCCGCTGGTGAACCAGCAGACCTTCTTCGACGCCTTCGGCATCAAGGAAGGCGACCCGATGTGGCGGAAGCCCGAGGATCGCGCCAAGATCTGGTAAGTCGGCCTCGGCGTTAGATCCGAGCCCGCGCCAACCGGCGCGGGCTTTTTTATTTCCTTGGTATTGGAGTAGGGTCGTTACTTGCGACGACCTAACCCCTTCACTTCGGCTCCGCCGGTTTCGGCAACAGCCGGGCGACGGTCACCAGGAGCACGACCACGACAAGGGCGAGCGCGCCCCAAAATGCGACGCCGCCCTGGAGCTGGCGCAGGACGCCGCGCCCGAAGCCTTCCGCGGCGACCTCCTCCGCGCCGAGGCGGGCCGGGCTGCGCGTGGCGGTGAGCAGCGCGCGCGCGACGAGGCTGAGATCGTAGCGTGGCGCGGCGCTCCGCGGGTTGCCGTAGGCCAGGGAAAAACCGTCGGTTGCGTCTGTCCGGAAAACCAACCGGACGACCGGATGATCGGCTTTCACGCCCGCGAGGACGAGGGCGGGGTTGTCGCCGTTGTCGGTCTCCAACCACAGCGTGGCGTTGCGCGGCCGGCCCGTGAGCTCGAACACACGCGTGGGTCGCGAGCCCGGTTCGGGCGTGCGGTGCCACGGGCCGGAGGCGAGGGTGATCTCTTGGGTGCGGCCGTCATCGCGGGTGACTTTTTCGTAGAGGCGGAACTCCCGCTGGAAGAGCGTGGTTTCGGTCGCCAGCGTGAGGCGCCGGAGGGGCAGGCCCGCGTGCGGAAGTTCCAGCCGCCAGATGCTGACGGTGGGGCGCTGCGGGTCGGGTGCCGGCGCGACGGTCAATGCCAGCGAGCGGGCGAGGGCGGGGCGTTCGAGCAGGTAGGGAATCTGTTGGCCGGCGCGGAGCAGGCGCAGGTCGGCGAGATCGCTGCGGGTGCCCGCGAGGGCCGCCGCATCGAGTTCGAGCTCCTGCACCCCGGGGCTGGCGAACTGCACCGGCTTGCGGCGCGTCCAGCCGGACGGATCGAGGGGCGCACCGGTGAGCGGCACGTCGGGCAACGGCGTCTCGGCGCGCGGTTGGTAACCCGGCATGGGCTCCAGCGGTCCCGGCGAGACGAGGGCACCGCCGGCCGAACGCAGGTCCCCGGCGAAGGCAGCGAGATCGTAGCGCGGGGCCTCGGCCTGCGGATTGCCGGTGAGGAGGCGGTGGGAACCGGCGCTGGCCGCCGGGAACAGCACGCGCACGGGATGGCGCCGCACTCGCAGTCCGGTCACGGACAGCGGGGGCGAATCGCCATTATGGATTTGCACCAGCAGCTCGTGCGTCTCCGGGGTGTGATTCAGCCGCACGTCGAGACGGGCGCGGGGCGGTGCCCCGTCCACGGCCACGCGGTAGATCATGCCCCCACCGACCAGGCGCTCGCCGGACTCGCCGTCGCGCACCTCGCGGACCGCCACGGTCACGCGGCGCATGAAGACGGGTTCGGGCGTGTCGAACTCAAGTGTGGCCAGCGGCGCATGGCGGCCGGCGAGATCGACCGTCAGGAGCGTGGTGTCGGCGAATTCCTCGCGGGCGGTGATGCGGGCGCCGACGGGGAGGTTTTCCACGGCGGGGCCGGCCGACTGCAGCAACGAGGCGCCGGTGAAGGGCACGGTGGTGCCGCGGACGGTGAGCCGGATCCAGCGCGCGGTGCGGTGACCGAGCGGGATGTCCAGTTTCTCCCCGCCCCACTGACGAAAGAGGGGCACGCCGTCCTCCACGACGGTCCACTCCTGCCGGTCGGAGGAAATCTCCACCTTGGCCGCCCTTAGAAAATAGGGATGCGGGGTGGCGAGCGTGACGGCGGCGAGGTGGCCCGCCAGGCCCGTGGCCAGGGTGATGACCGTGTCCCCGTCAAGCAGGCGTGTCTCGAACGCGGTGGCCGGGTAAAGGACCGCCGATGGCGCCGTCGGACGGTCCAGCAACAGGGCGGTCTCGCGTCCGTCCGGCCCCAGCACGCGGAGGTCGGCGAGGTCGGGCCGGGCGGCGTCGAAGGTCGCATCGGGCAGCGCCAGGCGCACGACGCCGGGCTCCTCGACAGTGAAGGACTGCTGGTACCGCCACTCGGTAGGCACGAGGGCTGCCGTGGCGGTGGCCACGGCGAGCGCGGCCGGCAAGGCGGCGTTACGAAGTGGGCGGAGGAGTCTTTTCATGGACGGGGAGGAACCGCTGGTAGGCGAAGGAGGCGAGGATCGCGATGACGGCCACGGCCATGAGCGCTCCGACGCGGTACAGGGCCTGCAGGCGCGCGAGGTCGTGGAAGAAGAGCTTGAAGAGCGCGACGCTGAGCAGGGCAATGGCGGCATAACGCGGGGCCCGCTGGCCTTTCCAGATGCCGGCGCCGAGGAGACCGAGGGCGAACAGCGCCCAGGCGATGGTATAGGTCATGTCGCGCGCGAAGCTGCCGCTGAACTTGAAGGTCAGGGTGGCGGCCCCCGGGGTCGTGAAGAAGTCGGCGATCTGGATGTTGAGCAGCAGGAAGGCGAGGATCACGGCCAGGGTATTCAGCAACGGCGGGGCGGTGATCCCCAGCACGCGCTCCCGCGGCGGCGCCAGCAGCCGGGCGCCGAGGAAGAGCGCGGCGATCACCAGGCTATAGGCGTAGAGGTACCAGTTGAGGATCGGGGTGTCCCCGCGCACGTGGTAGGAGAAGACCGCGCCGTTCAGGGTGAGGCGCACGAAGGCCACGCCGAGCAGCACAACGCCGGTGGCCCGCAGGCCCGGATGCGGGAGGCGGTGAAATAGCCAGAGCAGTGCCACGCCTTCCAGCGCCCAGCCGATCGTGATCCACTGGCGCTCGAACTGCAGCGGAAAGATGAGCGTGATGAAGAACAGCGTCGCGCCGCCGAACCAGGCGAGCTGGTTGAGGCGCTTGGGGTTGTCAGCCGCACCGCCCTTCAGGATGGCCCCGAGGCTCAGGAGTGGCGGGACGGCGAATAGGGCTGGCAGCAAGCCCATGAATTCATTGGGGGAGGCGGTCGCGATCACGCGGTGCACGAGCGGAAAGTGCGCGATGCCGGCGAGCGCGGCCACGGCCCAGGGGCCGGTGCGGTCGGCGAAGGTGCTTTTGAACAGGAAAGGATAAACCGCGAAGACCGCGTAGAAGCCGAGATACCAAAAGAGGGGCAGGGCCGGGGCGGCGGCGCTGAAGTGGCGCGAATGCCACGCGAACTCGAGCGCCGCGACGCCCGCCAAGGCGCAAAGCGGCAACCAATCGATCCGCAGCAACCGGGCGAGACCGAGCGTCAGCGCCACGAGCAGCAGCGCCAGGCCGAAGATCATCGACGGGTCCGGCACGGCCAGCCGGGCGCTGGCCATGATCAGGAGCAGGAAGGGCAGGAGGGAGGAGAAAGCTGGCAACTGGGCCTGCACGTTGCCGAAGACTTGGTCCGTGGCAGCACCCGCGCCCGCCGGCAGGCGGTCGCCGAGGCGGCGGGCGAGCCAGAAGCTGGCGGCGAAGAAGAACACGGCAAAACCGCCGATGGCCAGCAGCAGCGTGAACGGCAGGTCGAGTCCGGCGGGGACGCGGAAGAGGCACAGGCCGGTGGCGATCAGGGTGAGCACCAACACGGCGGCGACGGAGGCGAGGGAGGCCGTGGCCACGGCGAGGCCGATGGCCAGCACGTCGATCAGCAGGATGGCCGGCCAGATCACGAAGGGCACGGCATCCAGCTGCCAGATGGGCAGCAGCAACAGGAGCAGCGTCAGCGGGGCGAACAGCTGGCTCCAGCCCGTGCCGCCTGCCTCGGGCCGCACCCGCTCCAGCCAGAGCGGGAACACGGTGTGCAGGCCGGCAAAGCCGAGATAGAACGCCAGCGCCCAGGGCAACCGGGCATCGGTCAGGTGGCCACCGGTCCAGAGGCCGAGCAGGGCGAAGGCCGCCAGGCCGGCGAGGACGTGGATCCGGGGCAGAAAGTCATCGCGCCAGGCCAGGCTGAGCAGCGCCGCGTCCAGCAACAGCACGAAGCCGAGGTAGAGCGGGACCTGGCCGGCCACGGACGGGAAGCTGAGAAAGTACAGGGCGTAGGCGAAGCCGACGAGGGGCAGCGCGGCGGCGGTGAGTGAGAACGCGCGGGAGCGCAGGTCGCGGCGGCGCGCCAGCTCGGCGGCGGCGAGATAAAGCGCCGTGGAGCCGAGGCAGACGATCATGGCGACGGGGCTCTTCTCCGCGTTGAAGAACCGCCCGGTCCAGCCGAACAGCATCAACACGGTGCCCGCCGCGCCCATCGGCACCAGGTGGCGCCAGCCGGTGCGCAGGGCCACGGCAATCAGGCCGGCGTCCAGCAGGGCGAGATAACCAAACAGGCCGACCGGGTTGTCCCGGCCGGTGGAAAGCAGCACCGGGGTCAGGAACCCGCCGAGCATGCCGAGGATGGCGACGACCTGGGCCGGCAGCCGCACAGCGAGGATGAAGGCCGTCGCGGTGATCAGTACCATGAGCAGGAAAGTCGGCACCGGCCCGAAGAATGCGAAGTGGTAGACCGAGTTGCAGGCGAAGGTCACCGCGTAGAGCGAGACCACGCCCGCCGCGATGAGCGTCTGCGCCGTGATGCGGTAGCGCTCGCGATCAAGCTTCAGGCCGCCGATGATCAGGCCCGCGCCGGTGAGGAAGCCGAGGGCCACGCGCACCTCGGGCGGGATGAGGTCATGCTCGAAGGAATATTTGACGAAGAACGCGACGCCCAGGAAGAGAGCGAGACCGCCGAGCCAGGCGAAGAGCTTTGCGCCCATGAACTGTTCCCAGTTGATCGCCGGCCGGTCGGGGGTGGCGGGCGGTACATACACCGGCACCGTGGGCCGGGTAGGTGCGGGGATGACCGGTGGCAGGAGAGGCGGCTCGATGACCGAGGGCGTAACGATGGGAGTGGAGGTCGCCGCCGCCGGCATGACGGGCACCGGCGCCACGACCAGCGGAGGTGGGGGCACGACGACCGCGGCCACGGCGGGGGCGGGCGCAACCGGTGGGGTGGGTTGGGGCGGGACCGCGGCCGGGGCCGGCGGGCGGGCGCGGAGATCCCGCAGTTCGTTTTCGGCGTACCCGAGGCGCTGCCGGAGCGAATCCACCTCCGCGTCATGGCCGCGGATCTTCAGGATCGTCCAGAGCGGGAGGATGATCAGGGTGGCGACAAGATAGATCAGCAGGAGGATCAGCAGCGTTTCCATGGGAGCGGGAGGTCGGCGCTCAGCATACCCGAAGCCGGGCGGGGACCGTTAATCGAATAAACTGATGCGGCCCATCGACCGGAAGGGTGGACCGGGGCGGCACGCGGAACGGGCGGTGAGGGAGTGGGTCCGTGACGGGGACACCAAACCGCCGGCCCCACCGGCTGGCAAGCGCAGGCTCGGGACGCAAAAAAGGCGGGACCAGCGGCCCCGCCTTGTTCCGTGGGTCGGTGCGCTTACCGGCCGCGCAAGGCGCGCAGCGTGGCCTGGCCGCGGGGCTTGGCCGGCTCGGTCAGGGAGGCGAGGCCCGCCACGAGGTCGCGGATTTCGGCCTTGGTCAGGACCAGGGCGGCGATCTCGGGCATCGCGGACGGGGCGGATTCAACCGACTTCACCTCGGCCGCGGGGATTTCCAGGGAATCCTGCTCCGCGGTCTTGAGCCGCACGCCGCGCGCGTCGCGCTGGAGGAGGGTGCCGACGATGCTCTCGCCGTTCTGGCGGGTGACCGAGACGATTTCAAAGCCCGCGGCAATCTTGGCACTGGGCTTGATGATCGACTCGAGCAGGTATTCGCGCGACTCGCGGGCACCGATCCCGGCCAGGTCCGGGCCGGCGTCGCCGCCACCGTATTCACCGATCCGGTGGCAGCGCATGCATTGCATGACCGGGTGGCTGGCGAAGATGGGGCGGCTTTTTACGGCATCGCCGCCCTCGAGAGCGACGCGGAACGGGGCGAGCGGATCGGGATCCGCCGCCAACGCGGCCTCGCGGGTCGCGAGCACCTGCTTGATGCGCGGGTCGGCGCGGAGCGCGGCGGCGTCGAGCAGGTCCAGCTGGGCGGCGGCGGGAATCCGGCCGGCCGCCAGCAGTGTGAGCTGGGCGAGGAGGAGTTCGTCGGCGGCCGGATCCTTGGCGTCGCCCAGGGCGCGGAAGGCGGTCTGTTGTTCGCGCGTGGTGCCGCGTTCGACCAGGGCGGCGAGCACGGCCACGGCTTGGGCGGGTTGCAGGCGGCTGATCACGGGCAGGGCGGCGAGCCGGAGATCGGGCAGGTCGCTGGCAGCGGCCAACTGGGCGCTGGCCATCAGGCCGGGGGCGTCAAATCCGTCGAGTGCCTTGAGGGCGGCACTGCGCACGCTGGCGGACTGAGCGGGGTCGGCCACGACGGCGGTGAGGGCGGGGACCGCGTCCTTCAGGCCCAGCGAGCTGATCGCCTTGAGCGCGGCGAGTTGCACGCTGTCCGGTACGCTGGCACCGAAGAGGCCGTCGAGGACGGGGAGGAGGGCGGCGGTGGCGACTTCGGCCGGCCGGGTCTTCTCGGCGAGCGGCCGGTAGATGCCGACGAGCCGGTCGCGGGCGGGCGGGGCCGGCCAGAGGGAAAGCAGGACGAGCGCCTCCTCGCGGATCGCCGGCGAGCCGCCGCGGGCGGCGAAGGTCGCGAGGGCGGCGGCGTTCTCGGCGGTGCCGAGGCGGAAGTGGGCGTTGAGCGCGCGGAGCAGCACGGCTTCGTCGTTGATCCGCTGGCCGGTGAGACCGGCGAGCGCCGCGTACGCGGCGGGGACGGGGGCGTCGTTGATGGCGAGGGCCGCCTCGCGGACGACCGCCGGTTCCCGGTCGGCGAGGAAGAGGGCGAGATGCGCGCTTTGCAGGCGGCGCAGGGCCAGCACGGCGGCCAGGCGAACCGGGGCGGAATCGTCTGAGGCGAGCGCCGCGAGCGCTTCGGTCGTCGCGCAGCGGGCGAGGCTGAGCGTGAGCGCGTGGCGCAGGGTGGCGTCGGTGTCGGCATTGGCGCGCACGGCGGCGATCAGAGCGGGCGTGGCGGCGGCCACCTGGATTTTGCCGAGCGCTTCGGCGGCGAAGAATTGCACGCGGAGCGACTCGTCCGCGAGCGCGGCGACAAGCGCATTGGCGGCCGCGGCGTCGCGGAGGTCACCGAGGGTCTTGGCGGCCTGGGCACGGATCTCGGGGTCGGCGTGCTGCAGCAGGGGACGCAGGACCGGCAACACGGCCGCATCCTGGCGGGCCAGCTGGCCGAGGCCCCACACGGCGTGGCGACGGGCGAGTTCGGAGGCGCCGCTCAGGGCGGTGGCGAACCGGGTCACGCCCGTGGTGCCGCGCTCGGCGAGGGTGTACTGGGCCTCGAGGCGCACGCGCCAGTCGGCGTGGGCGAGGAGAGCGGCCAGCTCATCGTCGGATTTCTTGGTGAAGTCCGAGCCGATGAGCGCCTGGATGGCCTTGAGCGCGGGATCGTTGGCGCGGGTCGGATCGGCGATCGTGTAGATGCGGCCTTTCTTGGATTTCGGCCAGCCCTCGGCCCAGTCGGAGTAGTAGAGTTTGCCGTCGGGACCGAAGCGGACGTCCGTCGGCAGCGCGCCGGTGAGGAAGGGCGCGGCGGTCTCGACCGCGTAGGAGGCACCGGCGGGTTTCAGTTTGTAGCTGAAGATGCCGGAGTTGGAGATCGCACCCTTGAAGTGCGTGATGAAAAGGTGGCCGGCGTACGCGGGGGTCAGGCCGGTGCCGGGGTAGTACGCGATGCCGGAGGGGCCGTCCTCGATGTTGCAGATCGGCGGGACCAGGTAAGCAGGCTGGCCGGCGTGGCGCGGGTGCCAGAGCTTCTCGGTGTTCCATGGGCCGGCGTTGCCGCGCGGGGCGAACTGGTAGCCGACGCGCCAGCCGCTGTCGCCGCCCTCGACGACGTGCACAAGGCGTTCCTCGTCGCCCTGGTCGGAGTCGTTGTCCCCGGTGAAGAGGTCGCCGAATTCGTTGAACGCGAGGGACTGCGGGTTGCGCAGGCCGTTGGCGAAGAGCTCGAGGCCGGAGCCGTCGGGCCAGCAGCGGAAGACTGCGCCGGTGTCGGGGGTTTCGACGCGGCCGCCTTCCTTGGTCGGCACGCTGGCGCCGCGGTCACCAATGGAGAAATAGATCCGGCCGTCGGGCCCGAGGGTGAGGCCGTGCAGGTCATGGCCGGTGAAATTAAAGCGCACGCCGAAGCCGCGGAAGACCTCGGTGCGGGTCTCGGCCTTATCCTTGCCCGTGAATTTCCAGAGGGCGGGGATGTTGGTGAACCAGACGTCGCCACGGTGGGCGAGGACGCCGGAAGCGACGCCGTCGAGCGGGCTGCGGAAGTTGTCGGCGTAGACGGAAGATTTGTCGGCGGTGCCGTCGCCGTCGCTGTCCTCGAGGAGGACGAGGCGCTCGGACTCGATCGAAAGTTGCTTCACGCCCTCCGGCCCGAAGTGCCGGGTGACGCTGGCCAGCCAGTCGTCCTGGTTGCGGTTGGCGAGGTCGTCCTCGAGGGTCCACATGTAGCCGCGGATATCGAGGGTGCTGGAGCCGTAGCGGTGGGTCTCGGAGACGAAGACCCGGCCCAGGGCGTCGAGGTTGAAAGCGACGGGGTTGCCGAACATCGGCTCGGCGGCCCAAAGGTGGGCGGTGAGGCCGGGGGGCAGCTGCATGCGCCCGAGGGCGAGGCGGGCCTCGTCGGAGGCGGCTTCGATCACCGGCTCGGGGCGGCGGTCCTCCGCGGCGAGTTGACCGCGGGCGGCGGTGGCGCCGCTGGTTTCAGCGGCGGCGAGCGTGGGGGCAAGGTTGAGGAGAGCCAGGACCAGGATGACGGGCATCAACCGGCTGGCAGCGGGGCGGGGTAGGCGTGGCAGCATGCAGTCGCGAAAGCTAGGGCTCCGGCCTCGAATAGCAAGGGGCGGCGCGCGGGTTTTTCCGTCCTAAGAACGCGTGTTTCCGGGTGGAGATGGCTTGCCGCAGGTGGCCGGTTCCGGCGGGATGGCGCCATGAGTTTCATCGTGTGGACGAACCATGTTTTCCGGCCCGAGGCCCTGGTGCTTTTCCGCGAGGCGCTGGCGGCGGGCGGGCACCGGTTGGTGGTTTCCCCAAGGCCAGCCCGATGGTGCTGGCGGCCGGCGGGGCTGACCCGACTCTTGAGGAGGCGGAGGTGGCGTTCGGCCAACCCGACATCGCACAGGCGATGGCCTGCCCGCGGCTCAAGTTCATCGAGCTGAGCTCGGCCGGCTACACCCGCTATGACCGGGGTGATTTTCGCACCAACATGCAGGGGCGCGGCGTGGCCGTCACCAACGCCTCGCAGGTCTTCGCCGACCCGTGCGCCCAGCACGTGTTGGCGCAGATGCTGGCGCTGGAGCGCAACCTGCCGGTGCAACTGCGCAACCAGGATGGCCCGCGCGAATGGCGGTACCTCGAGGACCGCTTCACGAACGGCACCCTCACCCGCCGCCGCGTGCTCCTGCTGGGTTACGGTGCCATCGGGCGCCGGCTCGCCGCGCTGCTGCAGCCCTTCGGGACCCAGGTCTCCGCGTACCGGCG
Organism: Lacunisphaera limnophila; assembly: GCF_001746835.1. NCBI lineage: Bacteria > Pseudomonadati > Verrucomicrobiota > Opitutia > Opitutales > Opitutaceae > Lacunisphaera > Lacunisphaera limnophila. The sequence continues at coordinate 1,875,288 of NZ_CP016094.1, forward strand.
CACGCCGGGGGCGGAGGCGGGGGTGACGATGGTGGACGCAGCCGGCCTGCCCGCGGCCCTGGCGGCGGCGGACCATGTCGTGAACATCCTGCCCGATTCCCCGGCGACCACCGGCTGGATGTCGGCCGCGCGGTTTGCGCAGATGAAGCCCGGCGCGCGTTTCTACAACATTGGCCGGGGCACGACGGTGGACCAGCCGGCGCTGATCGCCGCGTTAATTTCAGGCCAGGTGGGGGCGGCCTACCTCGATGTGATGGATCCGGAGCCGCTGCCACCGACTCATCCGTTATGGTCCGCCCCAAACTGCTTCATCACCTGTCACATCGGCGGCGGCACCCGGGACCAGGATGAAAACCTGGCGGCCCATTTCCTCGCCAACCTGGCGGCCTTCGGGCGTGGCGGGACGCTGACCGACCGGATCATGTGAGCCGGGCGCCGGCGGGTCGACCGGGCTGGTCCACCCCGGCGCCGGGAACCTTGACGGGGTAAAAACGGTCTGGTTTCCCTTCACGCACGGGGTCACCCGTCGGCTGCGCCCACCCCTGCTTTCCCCTCCACGCCAAATTCCGGGAATACTTTCACGGCCCCTGTCCTCCTATTGGTCCAATCCTTTCCTGCTGCCCGTGGCATGGTGCCGTCGTGGCGGTTTCGAAACCCAAAATCCAAAAATCCAAAATCCTGCTCCCATGAACAAATCGAAGCGTCTCATCATCACCGCGGCCGCCCTGGCCGGTCTCTATGCTGGCGGTCTCGCGGTCAAGGCCACCGCCGCCGAATCCGGCGCCACCACCCCGTCCGGCGAAAAGGCCAAGGACGCTTGCAAGGGCAAGGACGGCTGTAAGGCCAAGGAAGGCAAGGATGGCTGCAAGGGTAAGGACGGTTGCAAGGCGAAAGAGGGCAAGGACGCCTGCAAGAGCAAGGATGGCTGCAAGGGCAAGGACACCTGCAAGAGCGCCGACGGCAAGGACACCTGCAAGGCCAAGGAAGGCTGCAAGGCGAAGGAAGGCTGCAAGAGCAAGGACGGCTGCAAGGCCGCCGAAGAGAAGAAGTGATTTCCGTCCGGCGATCCGCGATTTCCGCGGGCCGCCGTTGATTTTCCGGAGACCGGGCCCCGCGGCCCGGTCTCCGCTGGTTTGAGATGGAGCCCGCTCCGTGAGCGGGCTTAACCTGCCCGGAGGTCAGGTTCCACCTCCCCGAATTTCGTTTCCCCTGTCATGCCCGCCAATCCTTACAACGGCTTCACCGACTACGGCATCGGCCTGGGGCTGCGCGTGCCGCACTACGACCACATCCTCGCGGAAAAACCGACGGTGGACTGGTTCGAGATCATCTCCGAGACCTTCATGGTGGAGGGCGGCCGGCCGCTGGAAGTGCTCGACCGCATCCTCGCCCAGTACCGGGTCGTCCAGCACGGCGTGTCGCTGTACTTCGGCTCGGCGGACAAGCCGGACCGCGCGCACCTGAAGAAGCTCAAGGCTCTCACGCAGCGCACGAAGACGCCCTGGCTTTCCGACCACCTCTGCTGGGGCAGCGTGGATGGCACGTACTCGCACGACCTGCTGCCGATGCCGTACACCCTGGCCGCCGCGCGGCACACGGCCGAGAAGATCCGCATGGTGCGCGATTACCTGGAGCTGCCGATTGCGGTCGAAAACGTCAGTTCCTACACCGAATTTCATGTCTCCGAGATGACCGAGTGGGAATTCCTCACCGAGGTTGTCGAGCGGGCCGACTGCGGAATCCTGCTCGACGTGAACAATATCTACGTCTCGTCCAAGAACCACGGCTTCGATCCCTATGAGTACGTGAACCACGTGCCGCACCACCGCGTCGCGCAGATGCACATCGCCGGGCACACGAAATTCGAGAAGTACATCCTCGATACGCACGACCATCCCGTCCTCGACCCCGTGTGGCAGCTCTACGCCCACGCCATCCGGAAGTGCGGCGTGACCGCCACGCTCCTCGAGTGGGACGACAAGATCCCCTCTTTCCAAGAAGTCCACGACGAGGCCCTCAAGGCCAATCAGTTCATCGCCCAAGCCCGTGAAGCAAAAATCCCCCTCCCGCCGAAAACCCGCCGCACCCGCCCGCGTTGATTCCTCGCGCGACCTGGCCGGCCTGCAGCGGGCCGTCTGGGGGCTCGTGTCCCAGCCGCTCACGGCGCGCAACCGCATGCGGCCGCGCACGCCCGGGGGCCGGTCCACCGCGGCGGTGGCGGGGGAGATCGCGAAGCCCAACGACCGGCTGACCGCCTTCGAGCGCCTCGAGATCTACAACCGCATGTATTGGTTCCGCGTGCTCGACAGCCTGGCTGAGGACTGCCCGGGCCTGCGCGCCGTGCTTGGCGAGCGGAAATTCCTGCGCCTGGCCGAGGCTTACCTACAGCGATATCCCTCGCGTTCGTACACGCTCCGGAACCTGCCGGCCCGCCTGGAGCGGTTCATCCGCGAGGAGCCGCAATGGACCAAGCCGCACACCGCGCTCTGCCGCGATCTCGCCCGCTTCGAGTGGGCGCAGGTGGAGGTGTACGACGGGGCCACGTTGCCGCGCTTCACGGTGGAGGATCTCCGCGGGGCCAACCCCGCGAGACTCCGCCTGGCGCTCCAGCCCTATCTCCAGCTGCTGCTGCTCGACTATCCGGTGGATGACTTCCTGATCGCCATCAAGAAACGCGAGGCGCTCCTCCGCGGGGACGCGAGCAATGCCCCGACGGGGGTGCGGACGACGAAGAAGGTCCGGATTCCGCGGCCGAAGCGCCAGCGCTGTGCCGTGGCGGTGCACCGGCTGGATGGACGGATTTATTTCAAGCGGCTCGAGCCCGCCGCCTGCCAGGTGCTGCTCGCCCTCCGCGCCGGCCGGCCGCTCGCCGCCGCGCTGGCAGCGGGCCTGCCGGCCCGGTCCCGGCAATCCGGCGAAGCGCTCGCCGCGCAGGTGCAGGGCTGGTTCACCACGTGGATGCAGCTCGGGTGGTTCTGCCGGCGGACCTAGGGAGTAGGCGGCGGGCTGGCTCACGCCACGGTCGTGGCGCCAGTGAGCTGGCCGCCCACGGGTGAGGGAATAATGGCGCGGATCAACGCTCTCATTCACACTCATCACACCCATGCACCTTCGTCCCTTGCTCGCCAAGTTTGATACCGCCGCCGCTTATCTCCAATCGCCGCTGCTGCTCGCCCTCCGCCTCTACTGGGGCTGGCAGTTCGCGCAGACCGGTTGGGGCAAGCTCATGAACCTCGACCGCACGGCGGGGTTCTTTGCCTCGCTCGACATCCCCCTGCCCAAGCTCAACGCCGTGATGGCCGGCGGCACCGAGTGCCTGGGCGGCGTTTTGCTTTTGCTCGGGCTCTTCGCCCGCCCGGCCGCAGTTCCGTTGATCTTCACCATGCTCGTGGCTTACGGGACGGCCGATCGTGACGCCTTGAACGCCATCGTCAGCAATCCCGACGAATTCGTCACCGCCGCCCCGTTCCTGTTCCTGCTGGCCTCGCTCATCGTACTGGCGTTCGGGCCCGGCAAGCTCTCGCTCGACGCGATGCTAGGCAAGGGCGGCGGGGCCTCGAAATAAACCAAGGCATCGCGGGCGGGGTCGCCCGCGCTCTGCGATTGCGGGAATGGAGCCACGGCGACCTCGCCGTGGTCCGGCGTCACGCCTGCGGCCGGAAGAGGTCCTCGTAGGCGTACAGCAGCGCGCCGAAGAACAGCGGGATGGTGAACACCACGCCGATACCGAGGCCGATAAGGCCCAGCATGCCCAGGATGCCCGCGCAGATGAGCAGGAAAAACATGCTGAACCAGCGCCGGGTGATGACGCGGCGGCTGACCTCCAGGGCGGTCCACGGCGAGAGTCCCTGATCGATCACCAGCGCGTAGGCCAGGATCCACGAGACGCTCAGGTACACCATCGGGATGACACCGACGGCCATCCAGCCCAGGGCGAGCCCGCTCATGACCGGCATTTCAAAATTCTCGGGGGTCGCGCTGAGCCCGGCCTGGAACAGGGCGATAAACAGCGGGCCGAAGAAGACGGCCATCACGACAAACGAAACGACGTTCAGGATGAGCCCGGTGAGCATCAGCGGCACGAAGGCCTTGGAGAAGCCGGCGAAGACATCGCCGACATCGCGCGGCTCGCCGCGGATCTTGCCGATATAGAAATAATAGATGCCGCCGGTGAAGACGCCGGTGAGCAGCAGGCTGCAGATGAAGCCCACGAGCGGGATCATGTTGGCCACGAATTGGACGATGAGCGCCAGCAGCGTGATGCCGACCAGCGGCAGGAAATTGCTTTTCCACAGTTCGAAGCTGCGGGAAAGGCAGCTGAACAGGTCGAAGGCCGCGGCCTGACCGGCCAGCCGCGCGGAGATCTCCGCCGGCGTGCCCGCCAGGGGGGCCGGGCCAGCCGCGGGCGCGAAGGCCGGGGCGGTGACGGGAGGTTCGCCGGGCCCCGCCGGGGTGGGGGTGGGGGCGCCGCCGAACTCGGGGAAGTCGCCCAGGGTCTGCCAGACCGTGCCGTCAGCGCGGCGGGCCTTCGTGGCGAGGTTGGCGCGACCGCCGAGGATCCATTCCTTGACCTTGGCTTCCGCCACCGGGCCGTATTCCTTCCCGTCTGCTCCGAGGATGGTGAACATAGTGGTCGCAGTCTGCGGGGACGGGGCGGAAGGTCAACGTTGGCGTGGCGACCCGCGCTCCGGTGCGCCGTGGGTAAACTCTCACTCGTCGCCGGACTTCTCCCGCACCCGCTGCCGCAGCGCCTTGGTGAGCTTTTTGAAGTCGGTCTTCTGTCGGCGCGACGCATCGGGGTTTACCCGACGGATCTCGTGGGCCGTGGTGCGCTGCATGCGCAGGTAGGTCTGCCAGCGCACCGGCTCGAGCGAGCCGTCGGCCAGCGCGGCGCGCACGGCGCAGCCGGGCTCGACGGTGTGCGCGCAGTCGCGGAATTTGCAGCGGGCGGCGACGGCGGCCACGTCGCCGAAGGCGGCGTCGATCCCGGCGGCGGCGTCCCACGGCGAGAGTTCGCGCATGCCGGGGGTGTCGATCACGATCACGCCGGAGGGGGCGACGATCAGCTCGCGCTGGGTGGTCGTGTGCCGGCCCTTGTTGTCCGGCCCGCGCACCTCCTGGGTGTCCTGCAGGTATTCGCCGACGAGCCGGTTGATGAGGGTGGATTTGCCGACGCCGGAAGAGCCGAGCAGGGCGACGGTGCGGCCGGGCTGCAGGTAGGGCTGCAGGGCCTTGAGGCCGCGGCGGGTCTGCGCACTGATGACATGGATGGGCACGTCGCGGCAGACCGCGGCCAACTCGGCGAGGATGCCGGCCGTGTCCTCGTTGAGGTCGACCTTGTTGAGCAGCACAACCGGCTCGGCGCCGCTGGCCCACGCGGCGGCCAGGTAACGCTCGAGGCGGTGCAGGTTGTAATTTCCATCCAGCGCGCTCACAAGGAACACGATGTCGATGTTGGCCGCGACCACCTGCTCGTGGTCCTGGTCACCGGCGGCCTTGCGCGAGAAGCAGGTGCGGCGCGGCAGCACGGCGTGGATGCCGGCCCGGGTGTCGTCGCCGGACTGCGGGATGATCGCCACCCAGTCGCCGATGGCGGGGTAGTCGGCGGCGGTGCGGGCGTCGTGGATGAACTTGCCCGTGCATTCGCCCAGCCGGGCGCCCTCCGCGCCGGTGACCTCAAAGAAGCCCTTCAGCTCCAGGGTGACGCGCGCGGGCACGGCGCCGGCGGCGGCATGAGGGGCGAAGGCGGCGGCGCAGGCGTCGTTCCAGCCAAGTTGGGCGAGGGTCACGGCGCGAGGTTGCCAGCGTCGGCCGGGCGGGGGCAACGCTACGTTTGCCCGCGCCGCGACGGGGGGGTGGGGGTCAAGGCGCGGTGAGCTTACCGCAAGGGATGCGAAGGCAAATGCCCCAAACGGCCGCACTATAGGGTATGCCCCAATTGTCCCACGCCATTGAGGGTCGGACACACCCCTCGTCCACCCCTCGCCCCACCCCGCTTCCCCCACGCGCCTCCCCGCGGTCCGGTCCGCCGGATGAGCCCGGCTTGTGGAAATACCCCGGTGTTGCCCGCTCGGGCAGCCTCGTCCTCATGTCGGTCCTGGTCTCGGCCGGCCTGCATGCCCTCGTGCTGCTGGGCTTCAACCACCGCGCGCCGCCGCCTCCCCCCGTGATCGTCGATGACGGCCCGCTGATCCAGATGGTCATGCCGGACATCGAGGAGGAGGAGGAAAAGCCCGTCGAGACCCTCGACGACATGGTGGAGGCCGACGCCCCCGCGATTTCCGTCCCCATGCTGGTCGACGTCCCGACAATCGTCCCGGTGGACGCCTTCGTGCAGCCGCTCGACTTTACCCCGGTGGTGACGGTGGACCCCAATTCCGTGCGCATGTCCGCGATCCCGGTCAACATCGCACGCGGCAGCGGCACGGGCGAGAAGCTGGGCAAGATCTTCGACATTTCGCAGCTCGACCGCCAGCCGCAGGCTGTCTTCCAGCCGGCCCCGGTGTTCCCGGTGGACCTGAAGAGCACCTACTCCGAATCGGCGGTCACGATGGAATTCATCATCAACACCAAGGGTGAGGTCCTCATGCCCCGCGCCGTGGCCAGCCAGCACCGGCGCTTTGAGGAGGCCGCCATCGCCGGCCTCCTGAAGTGGAAGTTCAAACCCGGCGCCAAGGGCGGCAGGCCGGTCAACACGCGCACGCAGATCACGATCAAGTTCCGGGTGCTGAAAGACTGAGCACCACTTGGCGGCAGCCAGCCGGCTCAGGCCGGGGCGGCGACCGGCAGGGGGCGCCAGAGCAACGCGGTGTGCCCGACGGCGCCGACGCACAGGCACGGCGCCGCTTGCTCCACGGTGGTGGTGAGCGCCGCGCGTTCATGGCGGTCCTGCCCCCCGGTGAAACGCAGTTTCACGAGCTCATGCGTGGCGAACTGCCGGTTCAACTCGGTCAGGAACGCCGGGCTGACGCCGTCTTTGCCCAGCCACGCGCCGTCGGCCATAGTCTGGCCGAGGCCGCGCAGCTTGGTCTTTTCAGCACCGGTGAGGGAGGGAAGGGTCATGGGGGGCAACTTGGCCACGGATTGCGCGGATGGTCACGGTTAAAACCGCCGTGCGCGGGATTTACTCGCGGGCGAACTCTCCCAGCGGGAGTTCGCGCCAGTGACCCGCGGGCAGGTCGCCCAGGTCCAGATGACCGAAACGCGTGCGGTGCAGCGTGAGCACCTCGGCCCCCTGGCTGCCGAACATCCGGCGCACCTGATGATACCGGCCCTCGGTGAGCGTCAGCGCGGCGGCGCGGGGACCGAGGACGTCCAGCTGCGCCGGGGCGCAGGGCGTCGACTCGTCTGGCAACACGAGGGTGCCCGCGGCAAAGAGTTCCCTGAGGCCGGCCGGCAGGTCGGTGGCGAGGGTGGCGTGATAGACCTTGGGGACCTTGTGCTTGGGTGAGGTCAACCGGTGGACGAGGTCGCTTTGGTCGGTGAGGAGCAGGAGGCCGCTGGTGTCCTTGTCGAGCCGACCGATCGAGGTGACCAGCGGGTTGCGCGCACGCCAGCGCGGCGGGAGCAGGGAGTAGACGTTCGGGCCCTCCCGCTCGTCGTGCGAGCAGACGAGGCCCACGGGTTTGTGCAGCAGGAGCAGCAGACCGTCGGGGTGGTCAAGCGGTTCCCCGTCCACGCGAACCGCGGTTGCGTCCGCCTTGGCGCCAAAGTCCTTTTCGATTTTGCCCGCGACCGTCACCCGACCCGCCCGGATCCACTCGCGGGCTTCCCGGCGGGAGCAGTAGCCGAGGTTGGCAAGGAGCTGGTCGAGACGGCGCATGGGGGTGCATTAGCCATGAAACGCGGGGAAAAGCCATGCAAAGAATATCGCCCCATTTTTGTGCCTTTCCGCGACGCTTTGTGGTTTTTCATCCGTAGTTTTAGAACCCATGCGCTGGATACTCCTTTCCCTGACGGCGGTCGTGACCCTGGCCTCGACCCTGAACGTCGTGCGCGCCCCCGACTCGACCCTGGGGTGGAAGCTGGCGCTGGTCGTCGGTGAGTTCGGACACTGGTTGGTGCTGGTGCCCCTGGCCCTGGCCGGGGTGGCCGGTTGGACCACCACCGGTTCCTGGCGGCTGGCGATCCTGGGCGCTTGCGCGCTGGCCGTTGCCGCCCTGGTGCGGCCGGCGGTCAGTGCCGCCCGGCTTACGGACCGCTTTGACTGGGTGCGGCTCTACCGGCTGGGTGCGGACCCGCGCGGATCGGTGCGCCCGGAGGTTTATGCGCGGCCGGGCGGACAGGCGATGAAACTGGATTTTTATGCGCCGACGCTGCGCAAGGATACCACGCGCCGTCCGCCGTGCCTCGTCGTGATCCATGGCGGGGGGTGGGATAGTGGCGACAATACGCAGCTCACGGCCTGGAACCACCGGTGGGCGGCCCGCGGCTGGGCGGTGGCGGCCCTGAATTACCGGCTGGCACCGGTGCATCCTTGGCCGGCGGCCCGTGACGATGTGCGTGCGGCTATTGCCTGGTTGAAAGCGAACGCAGACCGCCTCGGGCTCGACCCGGACCGAGTGGTGATTCTCGGCCGGTCGGCCGGCGGACAGATCGCGACGGCGGTCGCCTACTGCGAAACCGACCCGGCGGTGCGCGGGGTGATCGCGTTGTACGCTCCCCATGACATGACTTTCGCCTGGGGCGTGTCACGGGAGGACGATGCCTTGAATTCGGTCAAATTGATGCGCCAGTATTTGGGCGGCCCGCCCGATACCCCCGAGCGGATTGCGCTTTATGAATCCGCCAGCGGACAGCAGCTGGCGGGGAGGCATTCACCGCCGACGTTGCTCGTACACGGCTACCCCGACCGGCTCGTCTGGTATCGGCACAGCCGGCGGCTGGCGGCACGGCTGGAGGAACTCGGGGTGCCGCACACGCACGTCGAGCTGCCGTGGGCGACGCATGCCTTCGACTACAATCCCGATGGGCCGGGTGGCCAGGTGGCGGATGCGGCGATCACGGAATTTCTCGATCGGGTCGGCCGGTAGACGGATGACGGCGCGGCGGTCGCGGTGCCACGGCGGGGTCCATCCTTCGCCAGGCCTACGGACGGCAGGCTGCCGTGGCTCCAGAAAGAAAAAGGCTACCGGCCCGCACCCTTGACCTTGGTGCGCACGCGCAGGAGGGCCTCGTCGGCGGTCATGTAGAACGTCATGTGGTCGGCGTCGCCGAAGGCGCAGTTGGCCGTGGCGCGACCGGTGAGGATCGAGCCGAGGTGTTTGCCCTCGGGGCTGAGGATGAGCACGCCGCCGGGTCCGGTGGTCCACACGTTGCCGTGCTCGTCCACCTTCAGCCCATCAAAGGCGCCGCGGCGACCCTGCTTCATCAGGGCGCTGCCATCGAAGAAAATCCGGCTGGAGGCGACGGTGCCGTCGGCGTTGAGCGCGTAGGCCTTGATCCAGGGTTCCTGGCCCTCGCTGCTGGCGACGTAGACGGTTTTCTCATCGACGGATAGCGCGACCCCGTTGGGGCGGTGCAACTCGCGGGCGATGACGGTGAGCTGGCCATCGGTGCCGAGGCGGAAAACACCTTGGAAAGGAATCTCCTGCTTGAGGTCACCCGGCAGGCCGTAGGGCGGGTCGGTGAAGAACAGGTTGCCCGCGCGGTCGAAGCAGAGGTCGTTCGGGCTGCTGAAGCGGCTGCCCTCGAAGCGATCCACCACGGTCTCAAAGCTCTTACCGTCGGCGGCGAGACGGGCAACGCGGCGGTCGCCGTGCTGGCAGAGCGTCAGCCGGCCTGCTGGGTCGAGCGTGAGGCCGTTGGAGCCGCGCTCGCGGCCATTGTATTGGGTGCCGGTGAAGCCGCTCGGTTCGAGGAAAACGGAGATACCTTCGCCGTCCTTCCAGCGGTAGACGCGGTTCTCGGGCACGTCGCTGAAAAGCAGGGCGCCCTGGGCCGGCACCCAGATGGGGCCCTCCGACCAGTTGAAGCCGGAGGCGAGGTGCTCGATGACGACATCGGCGGCAAGGAGCGCGTCGAGGGCCGGGTCCAGCCGCTCGATGGTGGCCTTGGCATCCTTGGGGTAAGGTGCGGCGGACGAGGTGATCGGGGCGGGGGCGGCGGTGAGCATGACGGCGGCGGTGGTGAACGAGGCCAGGACAACGGGGGGTAGTTTCATGGGGTGGGGATGCGCCGATGATGCATCATTCGGCGGGCCGCGCAAGCGGGAGGCGCGTCACGCGCGCGGCCCGCTTGCCTTGGACATTCTAAGGAAGAGGCTTGCTTCCTGCCTTAGAATGTCTAGGTATAGGGCATGGCCGCCAAATCCGACCTCCTCCAGGGCACCCTCGACATGCTGGTGCTCCGCGTCCTCAGCCGCGGCGAACTGCACGGTTGGGGTATCACCCAGAAGCTCGAGCAGCTCTCCCGGAGCGCGCTCCAGGTGGACGAGGGCTCGCTCTATCCTTCGCTTTACCGGATGGAGGAGAAGGGCTGGATCGAGGCCGAGTGGAAGCTGACCGAGAAGAACCGGCGGGCGAAATACTACACGCTGACCCGCGCCGGCCGCAAACAGCTGGAGGTGGAGCAGGCCGGCTGGGACCGCATGACGGCGATCATCGCCCAGGTGATGCAGGGGGCCTGAGGTTAAGGGAAGGAGATCCAAACATGAAATTCTTCCGCAAACTCCGCGCGCTCTTGCGCAAAAGCCAGCTCGAGGCCGACATGGCCGAGGAGATGCGGTTTCACCTCGAACAACGCGCGGCGGACCATGCGGCCGACGGCCTGCCGCCCGAAGAGGCGCGTTACGCGGCGCAGCGCCGCTTCGGCAACGTGGCGAGCCTGCAGGAGCAGGCGCGGGAGGGGCGGGGGTGGCGTGGGCTGGAAAATTTCCTGATGGATCTGCGGCTGGGCGGGCGGTCACTGCTGAAATCCCCCGGCTTCACCCTCGCCGCCGGCCTCACGCTGGCGCTGGGCATCGGGGCCAACACCGCCATGTTCAGTGTGCTGAACGGCATCATGCTGAAGCCGCTGCCGTATGCGGAGAACGCGCGGTTGGAGAGCATCCATCGCGTCACGGCCCATGATCCCGAGGGCGAGTTCTCGGTCGCCGACTTCCTCGATTTGCAGCGCGCGGCGGGCGGCTACGGCGAGGTCGCCGCCTTTGCCGGGGGCGATGTCAGCCTCGCGGAATCCGGCCAACCGGCCGAGCTGGCCGACGCCATCCGGATCACGCCGAATTTCTTTTCGCTGCTCGGGTTCCGCCCGCAGGCCGGCCGCGATTTCCGGACGGATGAAGCCGTGCCCGGACAGGATCGCATTCTCATCATCAGCGAGCGGTGCTGGCAAAAACGCTTCGGTGGCCGGGCCGACATCATCGGCCGCACCGTCCGCGTGGACGGGGAACCGCACGAGATCGTCGGCGTGCTGCCGGCCACGTTCAACGACTGGCGTCATCTCGGCTGGGTTGACCTGTTCCGGCCGCTCGCTTTCGCCGGGGACAAGCCGGCCGACCGGCGGAGCGAGGAACTGACCCTCATCGGCCGGCGGGCGGCCGGGGTGTCCGCCGAGGACGCCGCGGCCTTCATCGCCGCCTTCGGGGCTCGGCTCGCGGCGGATTTACCGGCGATCCACGCCGGGACTTCGTGGCGCTCCACTTCTCTTCACGCCACGGCCGTGGGCCGGAGCGGACCCTCGTCGCTGGCGATGCTGATCGGTTTGTCCGGCTTTGTGCTGCTGATCGCCTGTTCCAATCTGGCGAATCTCCTCCTCGCGCGCACGATGGCCCGCGCGCGGGAGTTCGCGGTGCGCGCGGCCATGGGGGCTTCCCGGGTCCAACTGCTGCGCCCGCTGATTGCCGAGTCGCTACTACTGGCGGCGGCAGGCGGCAGCGGCGCGCTGCTCGTCGCCGTGTGGGTGCGCGACTGGCTCGCCCTCCGCTCCACGGGCGACAACGGCGAGCAGGTTTTCTTCGCCCTGGACGGCCGCGTGCTCGGCTGGGCGCTGGCGGCCTCCCTCGCCACGGTGCTCGCCTTCGGGCTGGCGCCCGCGCTGTTCGCCCTGCGGCTCGATCTGAACGGCACGCTGAAAAGCGCGGCGCGCGGCGCGACGGGCGGTCGCGGGCATCAGCGTTTCCGCAGTTTTCTCATCGTCGGCCAGTTTGCCCTCGCGATGGTGCTGTTGGCGGGCGCCGCCCTTTTTATCCGCGGGCTCGACGACCTGAACCACCGGCGCGCCGGCTGGAGTTCCGAGCAACTCGTCACCGGGAACTTCGTGCTCCCGGCGGCTGGTTACGGCGACGCGGCCAAAATCACCGCCTTCCACCGGCTCGCGGTGGAACGCCTCGAGGGGTTGCCCGGGGTCGCCTCGGCCAGCCTCTCGACCGTTGCGCCGTTCTTCCGCTGGTCGGACTCGCGCCGCTTTGTGGTCGCCGGGCGCGACCTGCCACCCCGCGGCCAGGAACCGGCCGCCGTGGTCAATTGCATTACGCCCCGCTATTTTGAAACCGTCGGCACCCGCCTGCTCGCGGGCCGGGCCTTTGGCGGGCAGGACACCGCCGCCGCCCCGATCGTTTTCATCATCAACCAGGCCATGGCGACGGGCTTGTTCGGAGCCGAGGATCCGATCGGTCGCCGGCTCGCGCAAGCCGGGGGCGACACGCTGGTGTGGGGCGAGATCGTCGGTGTCGTGGCCGACGTGAAATCCATCTCCCCCGACCCGGGCCCGGTGGACTACCAGGTGTACCAGCCCATGGCGCAGGAGCCGGGCCTGGCCTGCGAGCTCACGGTGCGCGTGGCCGAGGGGGCGCCCGCGGTGCTCCTCGATGCCATCCGTACCACGGTCACCGGGCTCGATCCCGACCTGCCGCTGCGCAAGCTCCAGACCGCGGACGCCCGGATCAATCGGGCCAATTACCAGCTCGGGGTCCTGCGCGACATGCTCACCGGTTTCGCCCTGCTGGGCCTGGGTCTGGCCTGTCTCGGGGTTTACGGCGTCATCGCGCGCACCATGGCGCAGCGCACGGGCGAGTTCGCCATCCGGCTCGCCCTGGGCGCGAGCGTGCGGGACATCACGCGCATCGTGCTGGGCAACGGCATCAAGCTGGCGCTGCTGGGCTCGGCCGTCGGGCTGCTGGGCGCCTTCGGGGTCGCGCGGCTCATCGCCACCGGGTTTCCGGGTATGCAGCTGAACAGCCTGCCGGTGCTCGTCGGTGCCACCCTCTTGTTGACGGCGGTCGCGCTGCTCGCCTGCTGGCTGCCGGCGCGGCGAGCGGGCCGGATTGATCCCATGCTCGCGCTACGGGCGGAGTGAAGCCGTGCCGGTCCCCCGCCGGCCGGGCTCTCACCACGCGCAGCGCACGCCGCCGAGCACGAGGCGCGGGGTGCCGGTGTTCACCAGGCCGTCGGCGCTGCGGCCGGTCTCGATGCGTTCGTCGGTGAGGTTCTCGGCATTGAGGAATAACTCCACCTTTTCGGTGAGCTGATAACTCGCGCCGAGATCGACGATCAGCGCGGCTCCGAGGCGCAGCAGGTTTTCGTCGTCCTCGAACTGCCGGCCCAGGAAACGCACGCGCGGGGTGAGGGTGACAGCCCGGGCCGGGGACCAGGACGCCCCGAAGGCGGCGACGTGCTGCGGTACCTGGGCGAGGCGCCGGCCGGCGAGGGCCGGGGCGGCGCGGGCCACGCGTACGGTGGCATCGTTGTACAGGTAGTCGGCGGTGAGCGAGAGGGCGGCGGCCGGCGTCCATCGGGCCCAAAGCTCGAGGCCCTGCACGCGCGTGCGGTCGAGGTTCAGCCGCTGGCGGCCGAGCCCGCCGGCCGGCACGAAGCCAACGATAGGGAAGGAGCCGGGGCCGCGGTGGAGCGTGACGTTGCCGACGGCGTCACGCAGGTCATTCCAGAATACGGCCGCGCCGAGGGCGAGGGTGGGGCTGGCGTAGTCGACGCCGAGCTCGGCGCTGGTGGCGCGCTCGGTGGCCAGAGCGGCGTTGGCCTCAGTGATCACATTGCCGACGCGGAACGGGCGGTAGAGTTCGTTGAGCGTGGGGCGGCGGAAGGCATGCTGCGCGGCAGCGCGCACGCGCCAACCGGGGGCGGCGGCCCACACCAGGCCGGCGCTGGGGGAGAATTCCACGCCGTCGCGGTCGGCGTAGGTGTCGTGGCGCAGGACGTTGCCGGTGGCGCGCTCGGTCTCGCGGCGGTGGCCGGCGAGTTCGCGCCAGGCATCGAGCCGGCCGCCGAGGGTTGCGCGAAGACCGGGGGCAAGCGCACGTTCGTGCAGGGCGAAGAGTCCGGCGATTTCCTGCGTGCCGCCCGCGACACGCTCGCGGGTAAAAGCGCCGGCGCTGTAGGTATAATGTTCGCGGGTCTCACCGCGCACGCGGCGCCAGTCGAGGCCGGCGCTGGTGCGGGCGTCGGGCGTGCTCTTCCAGACGCCCGTCCACGCCGCCCCGTATGCGGTGGCGGGCACGGCAAACTGGTTGCTGGCGGGGGTCTCGGCGGTGCGGGTGGGGTTGACCGAGCTGAAGGTGCTGGCGAACGACTGGTCCTGCGCGTAGGCGAGGGCCTCCCACGCGAAATCGGCGCCCGGTTGCCGGGCGAGGCTCACCGAGGCAAAATCCTCGCGGGATGAGTTTTGTTGGTAGGGCGTGCCGTTGTTCCGGTCCTCGTCGTAGGTGCGGGCGGTCACGCTGAGCTGGGTGCCCGGCGAAATTTCCTGCCGCCAGCGGCCGGCGAACCAGCGGTGCTCGCTGGCGGCGGGCCGGTCAATCGCCCCGCGATCCTCGGGGGTGACGAGATGGAATCCATCCGTCGCGAAATCGCGGGCCGAAAACTGGAAGGTGCCGGCCCCCACGGGCTGGTTGACGACGACCTCGGCGCGGTGGGTCGCGAAGGAACCACCCGCGACCGCGAGCCGCCCGGCGGGAATTCCCCTTGATGAGTCACGTGTTGGCGCGGTCTCGGTGAGCAGCTGCACGATGCCACCCAAGGCGGCGTTGCCCCAGGCGGTGGCGCCGCCGCCGCGCACGACCTCGGCGCCGGCGAGGGCCTCGCGGGGCACCTTGCTCCACGCCACCCAGCCACCGAAGGGATCGTTGAGGGGCACGCCGTCGAGCAACACGAGCGAGCGGCTGGCGCCGCTGGGTCCCAGCCCGCGCAGCGACACGCCCTGCGCGGTGGGATTGGCGGAGAGGCTGTCGCTACGGCGGAACAGGCTGAAGCCCGGCACGGCGCGCAGCGCCCCATCGGGGGTGGCGGCCGGGCTGGCGCGCAGCTGGTCGCCGGAAAGGAGCGCGACGGAGAACGGCACCTGATCCGGGGCCTCGGCCGTGCGGGCGGCGCTGATGACCACCGTCGGCAGCACGATCGTCTGGGCGGCCAGCGGGAGCCCGCCGGCGAGGGCGAGCAACAGGAGAACGGGCCGGAGCGGGGCGGAAGGCATGCGTGCCGGCAACCTGCCCGGTATCGCGGCCGTGGCAAGTGCGGGCCGGGCCGGACCGGGATGAATAAATAGGCTCGCCTCGGCCCCGGCGTTGCGGGATGGCTGTCGTCCTATGTCCAACTGGGAATACAAGATCATCAGCAGCGGCAAGGGTGGCTTCGCGAGCCCGGCGCTGATGGAGAAATTTCTGAACGACCTCGGGCAGGAAAACTGGGAGATCATCAGCTTCCACCAACCCGCCGACAACGCACTGGCCTTCCACGGCCTCGCGCGCCGCTCCACGCAAAAGGACTGGACGCTGGAGGACGCCGCCAAGGCGGCCGCCCGCGCCGAGGCCGACAAGCTCCGCGCGGAGTTCGAAGCCAAGTTCAAGGCCGGCGCCGGCCAGGCCGCGCCGGAGGAACCGGGCGAGACCTTCCTCGCCGATGAAAAAACCGTCGCCGGCGGTGATCTCCGCCGCCTCCGCGACACCTCGCGCGACGACGACCTCGACGCCCCCGAGGCCGAGGAGGGCGCCGCGCCGAAGGACGAGTGGGACAAGCTCGCCGAGGAAGACGAGCTGCCGACCTTCTTCGATGCCCTGCGCCCGCACATGCGGCGCAACCAGCGCGGCCCCGGCATGAGCGTGGGCCTCGATATGCTCGCCAAGAAATGGTCGCTCGACGAGTCCGACCTCAAGACCGCGCTCGTGGAGTGCGGCCTGCAGATCCCCGCCGACGAGAACGCCAAGCCCGTCTACGCCGAGTACGAGGGCGAACTCTACTGGGTGAACATCAACCGCCGCGGCGAGATCTGGATCAACCTGCGGGACAAGCCGCAGCCCGTCTTCCGCGTCGTTCAGGCCAAGCGCCTGGAAGGCCAGGACGAGCCCGCCGCGCCAGAAGCGGCCGGGATTGAAAATGGGGGCGGGAATTTGCCTCCCGACGGATCAGGCTCCGATAATTTCTCCGGCCAGCAGGCTTTCGTCCCCCGCGAGCAGCGGCCGCAAAACCAGCCGCGGCACGAGCACCCGCAGGAGCCGCGCGGCCCGAAGACCTTCCTCGACAAGATCCGCGGCATGATGCGGCGCAACCGCCGGGGCCACGGCATGTCGGGCAGTTTCCAATACCTCACCAAGGCCCTGAAGACGGACGAGGCCGGTTTGCTGGCGCAGCTGGGCGAACACGGCTTGGCGCTCGTCGAGGGCGGCCAGCCGGTCGAGACCGTCGCCGGCGACTTCACCTACTGGCTCAACAAGAACCAGCGCGGCGAAATCTGGATCAACGCGGAGCTCAAGCGGAAGGACCGTGGCCCGAGGACGGAAAACCCGGTTTCGCCCGGCCCTGATGCGGCGAGCGGCGAACCGCAACCGGCGGGGGCGGTGGAAGCACCGGCTCCTGGCGCCGAGGGCGCGGCCCCCGGGGCTTCGTCCACGGAGACCCCGGCGCAACCGTCACCGGGCGAGACGAACCCGGCGCCCGTTGCGACGCTCCCGCCCGAGAACACCCTCACCGCGGTCCGCCTCCTCATGGAGCCGAAGAAGCGCGGCGAGGGCGTGACCGCCCTCGTGAGCGAACTCGCGACCAAGCTGGAGAAGACTTCCGAGGTCATGGCCACGGTGCTGGCCGCGGCGGGCCTGACGCCGCCGGACTCCCCGAAGGGCAAACCGACCTTCGCCGAGCACGGCGGCGAGCTCTACTGGCTCAACGTGAGCGCCAAGGGCGAGCTGTGGCTCAACGCCAAGCCGGTGGCCGCCACCAAGAAAGCCCGCGGGAAGAAATCCGCGGAATAAGGGGCGCCGTTCACGCCGGCCCGGCCGGCTAGAACGGCGCGATCGTGCCCTGATAGAAGGGCGCGAGCGCGGCGAGCTGGTCGGCGATGAGCCGGTCGGGGCGGCAACGGGGCAGCTTGCTCGCGCTGGAGACCTTGCCCTGCTCGTGCGCCCAGCGCTCAAACAGGCCGGGCATCACGAGACGGATCAAGGGGAGGCCGAGCGCACCGGACGCCCGCCGCTGCGCATAGTCGGGATGGTGGTGGCAGAGCTCGGCGTCGAGTTCGGGGGCCAGCACATTGGCCATCGGGGTGCGCATCGAGTGCGTGCGCAGCTCGATCCACCACTCGTGGACCTGCGCCTTCTGGCCGGCGCCTAGTCGCTGGGCATAGGGCGCGACATGGAACGAGATCGGCGCCCAGCCATTGCGTTGGCAGACGGCCTGCAACGCCGCCAGCAGGTCGCGCTCCGTGAGGCGTTCGCCCTGGGCATTGAGCCGGAAGCCGGTGCGACCGACCACCTGCAGCCGCGGCGGATTGACGGACACGAAGCGCACGATGTCGTGGGTGACGCAGCGGCAAAGCCCGGCCGGCGTGGTGATCACCGGTACATAATCGACTCCGGTCCGGATCCCCTCGAGGGGGACGCAAGGCGTGCCCGTCAGGTCGGGTCCGACCTCGCCGGAGGCGGGCAGGGGCAAGAATTCGAAGAACACACCGGCATCCGCGATCAGCCGCAAGGCGGCCGGACTGGCCTCGTCTTGCGCGGCGAAAACGCCCTCGGCGGAAAGGTAAACCTCGTGCAGCCGCGGCTTGGGTCCCAGGGCGGCGCGCAGCGCCTCGGTGAACAGGCCGGTGGGGGCGCCCGCATGCAGGCAGCACTCAAGGTTGGGCCAGAGGGTGGCGAGCGGCGCGGTGGGTTCGGTGCCGCCGGCGTCCGCCCGCACCTGGTCGGCCAGGGCGCAGAGTCGGTCCGGGGTGCCGGCGACCAGGGTGACATTGAGGGCGCGCATCGCCGCGACCGTGGCGGCGAGCTTGTCGGGCCCGTCGGGCAGCACGGCCACCTCGCCGGGCGGGGAGCGCAAGTTGGCTTCGGCCCAAGCGGAGACACAGAGCGTTAACAAACCGTCGAGGCTGGTGCGGTACCGGCCTTGGTTCTCGGCGACGGCGATGCTGGCGCCGAGGTGCAGGTGCCGGCCGAGGAACACGCGGGTGTGCCCGGCGCGGCGGGCGTAGTGAAACAGGGCATCGCGCAGGCCCAGGCAGAAATGGTCGAGCACCGCCTCGGGCGCGGGCAGAAGGAGGGGCGACGGGCCGGTCGTCCCGGCGGTCTCGACAAACAAGGGGCAGCGTCCCGGCAGGAGCACGTCGGTCTCGCCGGCGGCCATGCGCGTGATGAAGGGCTGGAACCCGCTAAGCGTCCGGAGCGGGACCTGGGCGCAAAACTGCGCGTAAGTCAGGGTGGCGGCCAGCCCGTGGGCGCGGCCGAATTCCGTGCGGGCGGACTGGGCCACGAGCCGCGCGAAGGCCTGGTGCTGGGCACGGAGGTCGTGGTCGCGCCGCTTGAGCCGGCGGGCGAACCCGGCCACGCGCAGACCAGCCCAAAGGGTGACGAGAAAGCGAGGCGCCAGCGTCATGCGTGGCGTGACCATGGACGGCGGCGGGCGGGAGGTCACTGGGATTCTGGGGGCAGGGTGAATTTTCCCGCCGGACCCGGGTGGGGCCGCGCCCGTGGTATTGGATTGCCGGGCGGGCGGTTCGGGTCGAAAACCCGCCTGTGCCATCGCTGCCCCCCGTCATTTTCGAGGATGAGAGCCTCATCGCGTTCGACAAACCGAGCGGGTTGCTCATCGCCCCGGACCGGTGGGACAAGACGCGGGTCAACCTGATGGGGCTGGTGCACGACCAGCTGGGCCACGGGGTGGCCAACGTGCACCGGATCGACGCCGACACGAGCGGCCTGGTGCTTTGCGCCAAGACCAAGCCGGCCCTGGATTTTCTCAGCGGGCAATTCCAATCGAAGACCGTGGCGAAGGTCTATGAGGCGCTCACCGCCGGGCTGCCGGCGCAGGATGAGTTCGAGGTGGACCTCGTGTTGAAGGAGGATGACGCGAAGCCCGGACGGATGTGCGTGGTGAAGAAGCACGGCAAGGCGAGTGTCACGGCGTTCACGGTCCGCGCGCGGTTTCCGCAGCCGGCGGGGCGGCCGGCCTTTGCCCATCTCGAGTGCCGGCCGCAGACCGGCCGCACCCACCAGATCCGCGTGCACCTGGCGGCGACCGGCACGCCGATCCTCAACGATCCTTTCTACGGCAACGAGACCCGGCTGCTGCTCTCCGATCTCAAGCGCGGGTACAAGGGACGCGCCGACGAGCGTCCCCTCATCGCCCGGCTCGCCCTGCATGCTGCGGCGTTGACCTTCACCCACCCGGTCACGCGCGAGAAAATGACCCTGGCCGCCCCGTTGCCGCAGGATTTCGCCGTGGCGTTGAAATATCTCCAGAAGTTTGCCCGGCGCTGACGGCATATTACAGTTGTCCGGCCCCGTCCGAGGGGGTATCACATTCGCCTTCAGCCCGCGATGAATGCCTATCCCGTCCCTTCGCTCAACCCGTGGTTTCCTCCGGCCGCCACCGATGCGCCCGCGCCCCGGCCGCTGCGGGCCATCGGCGTGATCGGCACGGGGCGCACGGCCACGGGGATCGCCCACTGGTGCGCCGTCCGCGGCTTCGGGGTGATTCTGCAGGACAACGAGCCGGCGGCCCTGACGCGCGCGGTTGAGGTGATCCGCGGCCTGTTCCGCGAGATGGAGGCGCGCAACGAGATCACACACGCGGCCGCGCACAAGGCCATGGGCGGGATCGGCATCACGACCGGCCTGGAGGACATGGAATTTTGCGACATGCTGGTCGACACCCTGCTGGAGGATGCGGAGACCAAGCGCACCCGGTTCACTGAGCTGGCGCGGGTCATGCCCCCCGAGAGCATCCTGGCGGCGGGGGCCTCGGTGGCCGGCCTGGAGGAGCTCGTGGCGGTGACGGCCACACCCGAGCGGCTCATCGGCCTGCAGTTTTTTGATCCGGTCCACGAAAGCACGCAGGTGCAGGTGGTCATCGGCTCGCGGACCGCGCGGGCGACGGCGGAAAGCGTGCTCGGCTTCATCGCCGCGCTGGACAAGCGGGCCATGCTCCAGGGCGCCCCGCGCCCCCCGGCTTGAGGCGTCGAGAAATGCATTGCAGTCCGGGACCGATTCCCGGCTAATTTCGACCACACCCGCCCATGGCCCAGGTCGCGACCCTCAACAAAGAACAGAAGCGCCACCTGCTGGTGACGATGCTCGAGAGCCGTCTCGGCGATCTGCGCGAGGAGAGCCTTAACCGTCAGGGCAAGGGGCACTTCCACGTTTCCGGCCGCGGGCATGAAGGCCTGGCCGCCGTGGGCGTGCAGTTGCGGCAGGGCGACTTTGTCGTGCCGTACTACCGTGATCGCGGCATGTGCATGGGGCGGGGGATGACCACCCGGCACCTCGCCCTCGAGTATTTTGCCAAGCGCGATTCCGCCTCCCGCGGCCGGATGATGCCGTCGCACTATTGCTCCCGCGAACTCAACATCGTGAGCGTGCCCACCCCGACCGGCTCCCAGCTGGTGCCGGCGTGCGGTATCGCCTGGGGCCTGCAGCTGGACCAGAAGGACGGCGTGGTGGTGACCTCGATCGGCGATGCCGCGACCCGGCAGGGTGATTTCTACGAGGCCCTCAGCATCGCCCTGGAGCGGAAGCTGCCGGTGCTGCTCATCGTGGAGGACAACGCCTACGGCATCTCGACCCCCACGCACCACACCAATCCGCTGGTGCTGCAGGCGGTGAACCCGGCCCAGTGGCAGGTGGTGGATGGCGCCGACCCGCTCGCGGTGCACGCGGCGACGCAGGAGGCGCTGGCGCGCATCCGCGGGGGCGGCGGACCGGTCTTCCTGTGGGTCAAGGTGGAGCGGCTCTCGAGCCACACGAGCTCCGACGACCACACGCTCTACCGTTCCAAGGAGGCCATCGCCGCGCTGGAGCAGCGTGATCCGATCCGCGCGCTCAAGGCGCGGATGCTGCAGGATGGCGAGCTGACCGAGAAGGAATTTGAGAAGATTGAGGCCGACCTGAAGGAGAAGGTGCGGCTCGACTACGCCGCGGCCGAGAAGGCCGAGAACCCCCGCGCCGACGAGCTGCTGATCGAGTCGGTCGGGCCGCTGCCCGAGGTGACCGCGGAACTCTTTAAGCCCGGCAAGTACCGCATGGGCGACCTGATCAACCGCACGCTGCGCGCCGGGCTCGACGCCGATCCCGCGCGGATGATCTTCGGCGAGGATGTCGAGGATCCCAAGGGCGGTGTCTTCCGGCTCACCCAGAAACTCTCGACGGATTTCCCGGCGCAGGTGTTCAACTCCCCGCTGGCCGAGTCCACCATCATCGGCCTCGCCGGCGGTCTCGCGCTCTA
The DNA here is from genome assembly GCF_001746835.1 of Lacunisphaera limnophila. Taxonomy (NCBI): domain Bacteria; kingdom Pseudomonadati; phylum Verrucomicrobiota; class Opitutia; order Opitutales; family Opitutaceae; genus Lacunisphaera; species Lacunisphaera limnophila. Next base: position 1,896,944 of record NZ_CP016094.1, read on the forward strand.
CGGCCGGCGCCCGGTCTTCGAGATCCAGTTCATTGATTTCATCTACCCGGGCTTCAACCAGCTGGTCTCCAACCTGGCCAACCTGCGCTGGCGCACGAACGGCGAGTGGAAGGTGCCGGCGGTCTTCTACGCCCCCTACGGCGCCTACCTGCCGGGCGGCTCGCTCTGGCACTCCCAGGCCAACGAGTCGGTCTTTGCGCATTTCCCCGGCATCAACATCATCATCCCGTCCACGCCCGAGGACGCCGCCGGCCTGCTCTGGACCGCGATGCACGCCGAGGACATCACCCTGTTCCTGCTGCCCAAGCACATGCTCTGGGCCGAGCGGGAAACGGCGGTGCCCGTCGCTGCGATCCCCTTCGGCGTGGCCCGCCATTGCACCGAGGGCTCCGCGCTCACGCTCGTGGCCTGGGGCAACACCGTCGAGAAAGCGCACGAGGCGCTCGCCCTGCTGGGGGAGCCGGGAGCCGTCGAGCTCCTCGACCTGCGTTCTGTCGTGCCGTGGGACAAGGCCGCGGTGGAGGAATCCGTCCGCAAGACCGGCCGCCTGGTCATCGTGCAGGAGGACACGGAAAACTGTTCCGTCGGCCAGATGATCATCAGCCACCTCCTGGCCCAGCCCGGGATCTGGGCGGCGCTGAAGGCCCCGCCCGTACTCGTGTCGAAGGGTAACGTGATGATCGGCTACAATCCCATCTACGAGTACGCCGCGCTGCCCGACGGGCCGCGCATCGTCGAGGCCCTGCGCCGCACGCTCGCGATCGACGTGGCCCGCGGCGAGGAACTGGCCGGGCTGGCCGCTGCCGCGCCCCTGGCCGTCGAACCCACGGGCCACGCGGCGGCACCGGCGGCCGACCCCCACGCCCATGCCCCGCAGAGCACGGTGGTGGCCGGCACGAACGACATCATCGTACGGGTGCCGATCATGGGCGAGGGCCTGCGCTCCGCCCGCGTCGTCGCGCTCAACAAGAAGCCCGGCGACCCGGTGAAACACGACGAGGTGCTGTGCGAGCTCGAGACGGACAAAGCCGTCTACCCCGTGGAGGCGTCGTTTGCCGGCACCTTCAAGGCGTGGTCCATCAAGCTCGAGGAAACCGTGCTGATCGGGCAGGCGATCGCGCAGGTCACCGGTGACGCCGCGAGCGTGGCCGGACTGGCGATCGAGGCGCCCGTGACGAAGGCGGCGGCCGCCCCCTCCGCTCCCACCACCCGCGGCGCGGCCGCCGCGGCCCCGGTCGCGCCGGCTCCGGCGTCCCCCCTTATGCAAGGCCAAGTCCGTCCGCCCGCCCTTTCCCCCGCGATCACCAAGCGGCTCGACACGGTCGTGCCCGCCAATCTGCTGATGGACTGCCGCTGGGAGCCGATCCGCCTCGCGCGCGAGGCGGCCAAGGCCAAACACGGCAAGGCTGCGGCCTCGCCGTCGTCGATGATGGCCTGGTGCGTGACGCGCACGATGGAGCTGCACGCCGGTTTCCGTCGCGTGGTGAACAAGGACGGGGTGATCCACGAGCTGGGCGATTTCGACCTCGGCGTCGCCGTGGCGTTGGACGGTGACCGGCTCGGCACCGCGGCCATCACTGCCGCCAATAAACTAGCTTGGGCCGATTTTGTCACCGCATACAACCGAGCGGTCGAGGAGACCCGCGGGGGCAAATTGGTGGAGGTCCAGGCGCCTCTGAACATCAGCAGCCTCGGGGCCTTCGGCGTCGAGAATGCCACGCCGATCGTGGTGCCGCCGGCCATGAGCACGCTCTTCATCGGTTCCGCCCACGAGAAGATGGTGAAGGACGGCGGCATCGTCTACCCGATGGAAGTCGTGACGCTGTCCCTCACGTTTGACCACCGCGTGGTCAACGGCGCGGGGGCCGCCGCGTTCATGATGGAGTTGAAGCGGCAGTTCGAGACCTTCGCACTGCCCGCCTGAGCGCCGGTCCGGCGGCTTGCGGAAGCCCGGGTTTTTGGCATGGTGACGGCACCCCATGAACTCCACGCCTGCCCCCCGTCCCGTTACCCGTCGTCAGTTTCTCGGCCGCGTCTCGGCCGCCAGCGCGCTCGCCTTGGCGCCGCGCTCCTTGTTCGCCCAGGCCGCCGCCGGCCGGAAACTCGGCGTCGCGCTCGTTGGCCTCGGTGGCTACAGCACCGGCCAGCTCGGGCCGGCGCTCCGGCTCACGTCGCATTGTCAGCTGACCGGCGTGGTGACGGGCTCGGTCGAGAAAGGGAAGAAGTGGGCCGCCGACTACGGTTTTCCGGAAACCAGCATCTATGATTACAGCACGATGGCGCGGCTGGCGGACAACCCGGCGATCGACATCGTCTATGTGGTCACCCCCAACGGCCTGCATGCCGAGCACGCGATCGCGGCGGCGCAGGCGGGCAAGCACGTGATCTGCGAGAAGCCGATGGCCAACACCGTGGCGGACTGCGATGCGATCATCGCGGCCTGCCAGAAGGCGGGGGTGCGGCTGGGCATTGGCTACCGGCTGCACTATGATCCCACCCACGCGGAACTGCGCCGGCTCGCGCGCACGCAGGAGTTCGGGCCGTTCCTGAAGATGGACGGCGGCTTCGGTTTCACCATGGGCCGCTCGCAATGGCGGGCGCAGAAAAAATTGGCGGGCGGCGGTCCGCTGATGGATCTCGGCGTCTATGTTCTCCAGGAGGCGCTGATGGCCAGTGGCGAGGTCCCGCCGGTTGCGCTGACGGCGCGCGAGCTGCCGAAACTGCGGCCGGAGTTCTTCGTGGATGTGGAGGAGACGATCGAGTGGACGCTCGAGTTTGCCAACGGCGCCCGGGCCACGGGCTGGACCAGCTACAACGCCAACCGGAACGATTTCCGGGCCGAGGCGAAGGATGGTTGGTATGAGATCAGCTCCGCCTACGGTTACAAGGGGCAGAAGGCCGTGACGAGCCGCGGCCCGGTCACGGTGACGCCGCCGGCCAGCCAGCAGGCCCTGCAGATGGACGCCTTTGCGCGCGACGTACTCGACGGCACGCCCAGTTTGGTCCCGGGCGAGATGGGCCGACGCGACATGGTGATGGTGGAGGCGATCTACGCCTCGGCCGCCGCGGGTGGGAAGCGCGTGGAACTTAAGTTCTGAGCCGTCCTACCCGGGGAGCGGCCAATAAAAAACCGGGCGGAGGAATCCGCCCGGTTGGATGCCGAGGAGACAGGGCTCCGGCTCAGGCGGCCGCACGCCGCCGGCGCCACACCACAAGCCCCAGGGCACCAAGACCGGCAAACATCGCGTAGGTCGAGGGCTCGGGGACAGCGGAGACACGGGTGAGCGTGAAGCTCTCGATGCTCATGGTGTTGCCGGAAACCGCAACATTGAGAGGGGCACCATGGGAGAAGCCCCATTGGCCGTTGCTGTTGACCAAGGTGGCGGCGGAGAAGGCATCCGTGGTCGGATTCCAGGTATAGGTGCCGCGCTCCATGCCGTTTGTGCCGTTGGCGGCATCGGCTACATTCTCGCTCTCCGCATGAAAATAGATGCCGTTGTCGAGAAACACGAGGACCCCCGTGCCGGCAGCGGTCGGTGTCGCGGTATTGCCAAACGCCCAGGCTCCCACGATGGCCGATGAGGTGGGCTGCACGCGGGTGAGCGTGAAGCTATCGATGGTCATGGTGTTGCCGGAAACCGCCACGTTGGGCGGGACACCATGGGATAGTCCCCATTGCCCATTGCTGTTGACCAGGGTGGTGGCGGTGAAGGCGTCCGTGGTGGAGTTCCAAGTATACGTGCCGCGCTCCATGCCGTTTGTGCCGTTGGCGGCATCGGCGACGTTCTCGCTTTCAATATGAAAATACACGCCGTTGTCGAGAAACACGAGGACGCCCGTGCCGGCGGAGGACGGGGTCACGGTATTGCCAAAGGACCATGCTCCAACGATGGCCTGGGCCGAGGCGGAGCAAACGGTCAGCAGCGCGAAGGCGGCCGCCCGGAATAAGGATGCGTGGAATTTCATTAGGGAGGAGATAGTTAAAAAATGGCGCGGTGGATTTTCCGGTCAAGAATCAGCCCGGCTTTTCACTAGGGAAATCCCTGAAATTTACCCAGGGCTCGGCGCCGGTTCGGACTGCTATCCCAAAAACCGTACGCATGGAGGCGTCCGGCCTTGGACATTGGCATAAGGCTTCCGCTCAGACGACGATCTGGCGGCGGCGCCAGGCCGCGAGGCCGAGGGCGCCGAGGCCGGCGAGCATGGCGTAGGTTGACGGCTCGGGGATGGCCTGAATCTGGAAGCTGACGGCGGTGGCGTACGCGGCGAAGCCGAAGGCGCCGGGGATGGTGATCTCATCATCGGTGTCGGCGCGGTGGATGAAGATCAACTCGGCATTGTAAGTCTGGCCGTTGACGAAGGCGTTGGAGGGAATCAGGAAAGAGTTGGTGTCGGCGCCGGGGTTGGACTGTTGGTCGTAGGTGCCGCCGATGCCGGGGGTGAAATCCACATAGAGCTCGACGTTGTCGTAGGGGAACGCATCCCCAAAGGCATTAAAATTCAGGGTGTACGGGGAGGAGGCGTCGACCTGCAGTTTGCCGCCGGACCAGGTGCCGCCGCTGATCCAAGGCGTGCTCGGGAAGAGATCGCCGGAGAGGCTGAGGCTCGTCACCGTGACCGGGCCACCAGCAGTGGCGATGTTCATTGAGAACGCGCCGGTATAGGCGGCGTTGAGCGCGGTGGTATCGGCATAGCCGATAGACTCGAAATTCCGGAAGATACCCACGGAGGGGAGAGACTGGGGGCTGCTCGCGCTACCGGCGTGCGTGAGGGTGTAGGCGCCGCTCAAGCCGGTGCCCTCGACAAAGGCTGAGAACGTGTAGGGATCCGAGATCAGGCTTGGGGCGGACGAGCTCGTTTGCTCGTAATCTTTGGTGTAGGCGAAGCCGTAGCCGTCAATACTCTGGGCCTGAAGGGCGGGAAAGGCCAGCAGCGCGAAGGCGGCGGTCAGGAGGAGGGATGCGCGGAATTTCATGAGTAGGTTGGGAGCGCAACCAGTCAGGCCCACCGGCGTTTTCCGGTCAAGGCCCACCCCTGTCATCCTGCAGGGGAATATCCTAGGCGCGTCGGGCGCGGATCCCGCTCAGAATTCCGCCGTTCCCGGAGTGCGGGCGAAGGGGATCACGTCGCGGATGTTGCCGACGCCGGTCACGAACATGAGCATGCGCTCGAAGCCGAGACCGAAGCCGGCGTGCGGCACGGTGCCGTAACGCCGCAGGTCGAGATACCACCAGTAGGCCTTCTCATCGAGATGGTGCAGGGCCATGCCGGCGCGGAGCTTGTCGAGGCGCTCCTCGCGCTGGCTGCCGCCGATGATCTCGCCGATGCCCGGCACGAGGAGGTCCATCGCGGCCACGGTCTCGCGGCCCTCGGCGCAGCCGTCGGTCTGGCGCATGTAGAACGCCTTGATCGCGCGCGGGTAGTTGTAGACGGTGACCGGGCACTTAAAATGTTCCTCGGTAAGGTAGCGCTCGTGCTCGGCCTGGAGATTAGCGCCCCACGACACGGGATGCTCCCAGACCTTGCCGGATTTTTCCAGGATCTCGACGGCCTCGGTGTAGCTGCAGCGCACGAAGGGTTTTTCGAGCACGAAGTCGAGGCGGGTGAGCAGTTCCTTGTCCACGAACTTGCTGAAGAATTCGAGGTCGGCGGCGCAGTGTTCGCGCACGTCGCGGATGAGGTATTTCACGAAGGCCTCGGCGAGGTCCATGTCACCGAACAAGTCGCAGAACGCGACCTCCGGCTCGATCATCCAGAATTCGGCGGCATGGCGCGAGGTGTTGGAATTCTCCGCGCGGAAGGTCGGGCCGAAGGTGTAGACGTTGCTCAGCGCGCAGGCGAAGATCTCGGCCTCGAGCTGGCCACTGACGGTGAGGAAGGTCTTCTTGGCGAAGAAATCCTGGGTGGCGTCGACACGCTTGTCCTCGCCGCGCGGCGGGTTTTCCAGGTCGAGGGTCGTGACGCGGAACATCTCGCCCGCGCCCTCGGCGTCGCTGGCGGTGATGATGGGGGCGTGGACGTAATGGAAGCCGCGTTCCTGGAAGAACTGGTGGATGGCGTAGGCGAGGCGGCTGCGCACGCGGAAGACGGCGCCGAAGAGGTTTGAACGCGGGCGGAGGTGGGCGATCTCGCGGAGGAACTCCAGCGTGTGGCCCTTCTTCTGGAGCGGGTAGGTGGCGTCGGCCTCGCCAATCACTTTGAAGGTCGTGGCGACGACCTCCCATTTCTGGCCCTGGCCCTTCGATTCGACGAGGCGGCCGACGACCTCGATCGAGGCGCCGGTGTGGGCCTGCGCGACGTGGGGGTAGTCGGGGAGGGTGGCGTCGACGATGACTTGCATGCCCTTGAGGCAGGAGCCGTCGTTGAGCTCAATGAAGGAGAGGGCCTTGGCGTCGCGGCGGGTGCGGACCCAGCCTTGCAGCAGGATCGCGTCGCTCGGGCCGGCGGCGTTGAGGGCGTCTTTGACGAGGGTGCGTTGCATGGGGCGAATATTTTAAGGGACCATTGGCCACAAAAAGCGCGAAAAACGCAAAGGCAGAATCCGGCGCTAAGACGGTCGGCTGCGGCTGAGCCGCGGCCCAGCAGGAGCTGGGCCCTCCGCCAGCTGCTGGGTCAGCGTCTAGCCTGCAATCACCGCTCGATGCCGACGGGGTAGAGCAGGTAGCGGTCGTCTTGGAATTTCGTCCGCTCGTAGAACCACTGCAGGCGGGCCGCCGGATTTTGGGCAAAGGCCGGTTCCGCCGCCAGCTTGGCTTCGAACTCGGCTTTCAGCGCCGGATCGTCGGCGAGCATCTGTTCGGCCAGCGGGGCGATGACGTAGCCTTCGATGTATTCGGTGCGCTGCAGGATCTCGTTGAAGAAGCCCCACGCGAGCAGCGAGTCATGCGCCGCGGGTTCGAGCAGCACGATGGCGAGATCCCCCAGCGGCTGGTCGGTGGGCACGCGGACGGAGCCGGCCGGAAAGGTTTCCGTGCGGGTCTCTCGCCGGACGTCGGTGCGGAGGGTGTAGCGCGTCTCAAACACGTGAAAGCCGCCGGACGGCTGCGGCTTGGCCCCGGTGAGCCGGCACATTTCCAGGCTGACGGTGCGCGCCTCGGTCAGGGTCTCGAACCCGATGCCGTGGAGTTTCAAGCGGGCGATGACTTCCGGCTTGGTCACGGGAACCCAGTAGGCCCGGGGGCGCGCGAGGAAGAGGCCCGCCTTGCTGCCGCGCACCGGCACGCCCGGGAGGAGCTGCGGACGGCCCAGCCAGCGGATCTCCTTCGCGCCCGACGCCGGGGAGACATACTCTTCATACGCGACCCCGAGCACATCCATCGCGGTGGTCGGGTCGGCGTCGGTCCAGTTGACCGGAACCTGTTCCGGCCGGGTTGCGCGGTCGGCGGCGATCGCGGCTTGCAGTTCGGGGCCGTGCTCGCCGAGCGCGCGGAGCGCAGATTCGAGAAACACATAGGTGCCGAGCACGCGCTGGCGGTAGGGCTTGAGTGAGTGGGTCTCGAGCAGCACCGCCGGCAGGTGGCGCAGGTCGCCATACCCCGTGGAGAAACGCGGGGCGCCGTTGCCAATGCTGATGCCCCCGGACGGTTCGCGACCGTTCACCGGCTCGTAGTAGGGGCCGGGGATGTGGCCGCCCTGCACCAGGGCGGTGTCGGTGGCCGGGCGGAACCGGCGGTTGAGCCACGCGGCGATGCCCGGGGAGTAGGCCGGAGCGCCTTCGCCCCAGCCCTCGAAGGCGTAGGTGATATCGTACTGGTGATCGAGGCCGTCGGTGACGTGCAGGTCGAGGTAGAGCGCGGGGTCGGCCGCGCGCAGCAGCCCGATCATCGCCTGCATCTCGGGCGCGTCGGCCTTCATGTAGTCGCGGTTGAGGTTCAGGTTCTGGGCCGTGGTGCGCCAACCCTGGTGGACGGGGCCGCGCTGGTTGGGCCGGTTCCACGCCGAGCGGTGCTCGTGGCCGTCAGCGTTGAAGACGGGGACGAGGACGAAGTTCGCGTGGGCCAGCAGCGTGGCTTTGCCGCCGAACGCGAGGTCCCGCAGCAGCATCAGGCCGGCGTCCTTGCCATCGATCTCGCCGGAGTGGATGCCGGCCTGGGCGAGCAGGGTGGGCCGGCCGTTGGCCGCGAGGGTGGCCACCGTGCTCGCGCCCTCCTGGCTGGCGAGGACGACGTAGAGCGGCCGGCCCGCGGCGGTCCGCCCGAATTCCTGCAGGTGCAGGAGCGGGGTGGCGGCGCAGAGTTTTTGCAGCCACGCGAGGGTCTCGTCGTAGTCCGGCGAGTCGGTGAGTCCGGTGCGCTCGGACGGCGTGATCCACGGATGGTCCGGCGGAGCGATCAGCGCCTCGCTGGCGCCCTGCCACGGGAGGACGGGAGGCAGAAAAGCCTGCGGATCCTCGGCCCGGGTGAGAGGCAGAAGGAGGCAGAGGAGGAGGGCAGGGGCGTTGAGCCGGCAGGGAGACATCCGGGCAGCTTGGAGGACTCTGGTCCGGTGGCAACCGGACAGCGGCCGCAGTAGTGCACCTATTTTGTCGGGACCTGCCCAGATGCCATTTGCATCGGGGCGCAGACAGGCGACGATGGGGTTACCCCTCCCATGCGTACCCCCCTGCGTTGGTGCCTGATCCTCCTTATGTTGTCCCTGCCCTTGGCTGCCGCCGAACCTGCCCCGCTCGGCTCCACCGTCTTCACCTGGGAGAGCCTGGCCGTGCACGCCACCGGGGTCGGCGAGCGCCGGGATGTCGCCCGGAATCCGACGGCGACGATGCAGGAGTTTGAGTGTCACATCAGCACTCTGAACCCCGCCCTCGCGTCGCACCCCCCGCATACGCACCCGCAGGAAGAGATCATCATCCTGCGCGACGGCGAGCTGGACGTGCACATCAACGGCACCCAGACGCGCGTCGGGCCGGGCGCGCTGTTCTTCTTTGCGGCGAACGACCCGCACGCGGTGCAGAATCGCGGGGATAAGCCCGCGACGTATTTCGTCTTCAATTTCTCCAGCGCGACCACGACCCGGCTGCGCGGCCAGGCCCCGCTGCCCGCGGATCCCGGTCGCCTCGGCTCGCGTATTTTTCAGTGGGATGAACTGGTGGCCGTGCCCACCAAGGCCGGGGAGCGGCGCGACGTGATCGATCTGCCCACCGCCACGCTCGCCAACTACGAGTGTCACGTCACGACCATCGGCCCGGGCCTCGCACCCCATGCGCCGCACCGCCATCCCGACGAGGAGGTGTTGCTGCTCAAGGAGGGCCAGCTCGACGTGACGATCAACGGGGTGACCACCCGGGCCACGCCCGGGTCCATCGTGTTCGTCTCCTCGGGGGACGAGCACGGCTGGAAAAATACCGGGGCCACGCCGGCGACGTACTACGTCATGCGGATCCGGACCGAGGCGACGCCGGCCGCGTTGGCGATGAAATGAGAGAGGGGTTGTTTCGCCGCTGAGCGTCTTTGCTTTTTCCGGGTGGCGGCTTGCAGGGGGCGAAGGGGCGGGTAAGGTGGCGGCACCCCCTTCCGGCCCGCCCGCGGGACCGGTTTCACCCCATCGTTATCCCGTTCTCTCTGCCATGAATTCTTCCCGTGTGCTCCTCGCCGCCGCCCTGGCGGCCGTCTGTTTCATCCCCACCCAGGCCGCCATCGGCCTCGGGGCCAAGCCCCCGGCCGGCGCCGACGTCATCCTCGACGGCACCCGCGCCACGCTCGATGAGAAATGGACCTATTGGGAAGGACCACGTTTCGGGTCGGCGCTGCCGATCAAGTGGCGCATCGTGGAGGATCCGGTGGACGGCGGCACGGCCGTGCAGACCCACGATCCGGCCGCGGCCGGCGGCAAGTACGGCGCCGCGGACATCATCACCCGGCGCGAATACCGCGATTTCCGGCTGCATATCGAGTTCCTCGTCATGGGCCCCGGCGGCAACAGCGGCGTCTACCTGCAGAACCGTTATGAGATCCAGATCTGTGACGGGGACAAAACCAAGCACGGCATGGGCGCGGTGATCAACGAGACGGAGTCGCCCTATCATCTGTACAAGGGGCTCGGCCAATGGAACAGCTACGATCTCGTGTTTCGGGCCGCGCGCTTCGAGGGCGGCCGGCGGGTGGAGCCGGCGCGGGTGACGATGTATTTCAACGGGGTGAAGGTGCACCACGAACAGGCGATCAACCAGGTCTGGGGCGGACCCAACTCCGGCCTCGACGGGGGCAATGACGGCGGCAAGGGCATCACCGACGTGCCCGGCCCGCTGAAGCTCCAGGCGGAGGGCCATGACGTGCGCTACCGCAACGCCTGGATCCAGGAATTGGATCTCGGCGCGGGCGGCACGGATTTCGCGGACTGAGCCGCGCCGCCGGCCGCCGGTCTACAGTCGGACCGAAACCGCCGTTGACCCGGCGGCGGACTGTGCATTCGGTCGGGTACCCCATGCGAGCCCCACGCAGCGTGCCATTGCTGGCCATCCTGGCCTTGTTGCCTTGCGTCCGCGCGGCTGAAACCGGCGGCGGGCTGCCGCCCACCCCGAGCCGCGCCTGGGTGCAGGCGCTCTTCGATTCCTGGCGGGCCCCCGTGCCGCCGCGGCACTTGGGCGGCAACCTCTACTATGTCGGGGCCAGCGGGGTGAGTGCCTGGCTCATCACCACGCCCGCGGGGCACATCCTGCTGGACACGGGATTTGAGGACACGGTGCCGATCATCGTGCGCGGGGTGGAGCAACTCGGATTCAAGGTCACGGACATCCGGCTGATCCTGAGCAGCCATGCGCACATCGACCACACGGGTGGGCACGCGCTGATGAAGCGGACCACCGGGGCCGAGGTTGTGGCCAGCGCGGCCGACGCGCGCGTGCTCGAATCGGGCGGGGCGGATGACTTTTTGGTCTGGCCGAAGGACACGCTCCTCTACGCCCCGGTGCCAGTGGACCGGATCATCGCCGACGGGGACACGGTCACGCTCGGCGGCACGACGCTCACGGCCCACCTCACCCCCGGGCACACGCGGGGGGCGACGACCTGGACGATGGAGCTGGCGGACGGCGGCCGCAGTTACCAGGTGGTCTTCTTCAGCAGCGCGTCGATCAACGCCGGCACGCGTCTGCTCGGCAATGCCGCCTACCCGGGGATCGTAGCCGACCTGGAGCAGACGCTGGCCACGCTGAAGGCGCTGCCTTGCGACCTCTACCTCGCGCCGCACGGCGGCCAGTTCGCCATGGCGGACAAGTTCGCCCGGCTCGACCGGGGCGAGGGCGTCGCTGCCCTCGTGGACCCCGCGGGCTGGCGCGAACTCATCGCCGGGGCGGAACGGAGCTTCCGCGATCAGCTCGCCCGCGAACAAGCCCTCGCCCAACCATGAGCACCGCGCCAACCACCCCCGACCGGGACCAGGGCCTCAAGACCCGCGAATACATCGGCTACGCCCTCGGCGACACGGCCTCGAATTTCTTTTTCCAGACCTTCAACATTTTCCTGACCTACTACTACGTCGACGTGTGGGGGATCCCGGCGGCGGTGCTATTGTGGATGATGCCGATCGTGCGGCTCGTGGGCGCGTTGGACGACCCCATCATCGGGCTGATCGCTGACCGCACGCAGTCGCGGTGGGGGAAGTTCCGGCCCTATCTGCTCTTCGGCGCGATCCCTTATGGCATCTGCGGCTACCTCGTGTTCGCCGGGCCCGACCTGGGGTCGCAGGGCAAGGTGGTCTACGCCTATGTCACCTACGCGCTGATGCTGCTGAGCTACTCGGTGATCAACGTGCCCTACTCATCGCTGCTGGGCGTCATCAGCCCGTCGTCGCGCACGCGCACGGTGGCGTCGAGCTTCCGCTTCGTCGGGGCCTTTGGCGGTGCGTTCCTGATCTCCCTGCTGGTCCGGCCGCTCGTGAAGCACCTGGGCGCCGGCAACGAGATGCAGGGCTTCCAGCTGACGATGGCGATCTTCGCGGTGCTGTCGGTGCTCATGTTCTGGACGACGTTCGCCACGACCAAGGAGCGGGTGACGCCGCCGCCCTCGCAGAAGACGAACGTCCGCGAGGAGCTGCGCGAGCTGTTCCGCAACTGGCCCTGGGTCACGCTGCTCATCGCCTCGGTCTTTTCCACGACCTTTGTCGCCCTGCGCTCGGGCAGCACGCTGTTCTATTTCAAGTATGTCGCCGGCGACGACGGCGCCCCGATCCTGTTCGGGCAGTTCGACCGCAGCACGGTATTTCTCGCCTCAGGCGCACTGGCGCAGGTGGCGGGCACGGCGATGCTGGGCGTCCTCGCCCGCCGCGTGGACAAGAAGTACGCGGCGACCGTCCTGAGTGCGATCACGGGGCTCTGCTTCCTGGCCTTCTTTTTTCTGCCGCCGGACCGTTTTGGCCTGCTGCTGGCCCTCAATGCGCTCGGTTATCTGTGCATGGGGCCGACCTCCGCGCTGACTTGGGCCCTGTACGGGGACGTGGCCGACTACGGGGAGTGGAAGTACGGCCGGCGCTCGACCGGACTGGTCTACTCGGCCTCGCTCTTCTCGATCAAGACCGGGATCATGTTCGGCGGCTACCTGCTGCCGCTCTTCCTCGACCGCTTCGGCTTCGTGCGCAACGCGACCCAGACGGCCACGGCGATCCTCGGCATCACCCTGGCGTTCTCCATCGTGCCGGGTGTCTTCGCCCTCCTGAAGGCCGTAGCGCTGTGGGTCTACCCGCTGGACCAGCGGCGCGTGGACGAGATTGAAAGCGAGCTGGCCGCCCGCCGGGCGGCGCCGGCCGCGCCGGCGGCCTGACCTGCCGCGCGGCGAGGTGTGCCCGGGGTGGGACTCGAACCCACACTCCTTTGCAGGCCACGGATTTTAAGTCCGATGCGTATACCAATTCCGCCACCCGGGCGAGGTTTGGGATTGCCGAAACAGGATTGCGGAATGAAGTGGGCCCCGTGGCAAGAGTCTTCCCCATGCCGTCATCACGGTCGCGCCCGGTCGCGGCGGTCCGTTTGCACGCATGAAGATCGGTTTCCTGGGCGGCAGTTTTGACCCGGTCCATTTCGGCCACCTGATCGCGGCGCAGGATGTCTATGAACAGTTCAAATTCGACCGGCTGTTCCTGGTGCCGGCGGCACAGGCGCCCTTGAAGCCGAATGACGTGCAGTCCTCCGTGGAGGACCGGCTGGCCATGCTGCAGGCCGCCTGCGAGTGGGACCGGCGCTTTGAGATCGCGGACTACGAGCTGCGCAAGGGCGGCGTGAGCTACACCATCGACTCCGTGCGGCATTTCCGGGCCCAGTTTCCCGACGACGAGCTGCATTGGGTCATCGGCGGCGACCAGCTGCCCCTTTTGCACAAGTGGAAGGAGATCGAGGAGCTGGCGCGGGAGGTGAAGTTCATCTTCCTCGAGCGGCCGCGTCATCCGGACAAGCCGCACGTCGACATCCCCGGGCTCCGGCTGCAGCGTTGCGACGGCCACCTGATCGAGATCAGCTCCAGCGAACTGCGCCAGCGCGTCAAAGAGGGGCGCTCCCTGCACTATTTCTGCCCGCAGAAAGTAATCGCCTATATCGAAAGCCGGCAGCTTTATCGCTGAGACCCGATGAAACCCAAATCCACCCGCAAGCCCGCCACCGCCAAGCCGGCCAAGGTCGTCAAGGCCGCCAAACCGGCCAAAACCGTCAAGACCGTCAAGGTCGCCAAACCGGCCAAGGCCAAGGTTGCCCGCAAGACGAGCCCGACGCTCGGCCTGTTGAAACTGATCGTGTCGGCCCTGGACGGCAAGAAGGCGGACCACCTGCGCGTGCTGGATGTGAGCGAGCAATCGAGCATCACCGATTTTCTGGTGTTGGCCAACGGCACCTCCGAGCCCCACCTGCGCGCCCTGCGCGTCGAGTTGGAGAAGGTGCTTGATGCCGAGAAAGCGAGGATACTGGGCATGGATGCCACCCAAGGCAGCGGCTGGATCGTCGTGGACGCCTTCGAGGTCATGGTGCATCTTTTTACCCCCGAAAACCGCGATAAGTACCGGATGGAGACCCTTTGGCGAGATGCCACCGAAGTTCCTGTCAGTCAGCTTATAAGCTAATTTTAGGCGCGGCTTTTCCTGCGGGGAGGGTGGGGCCAAAGTAACCTGATACATCAGGCCATCGCGCGAGGGTGATTACATATTTTACTATCCCTTTAAAGAGTTAACCCTTGTCACTCCCGTCCCGGTTTCGTCTGATGCAAACCTCTCGCACATACTGTGCGGGTCTCGTACATAACCAGAATAAATCCATAATATGAATACTCGTTCCACCAAGGGCTTCACCCTCGTCGAAATCATGATCGTCGTGGTCATCATCGGCCTCCTGGCCGCCATGGCCATTCCGGCCTTCCAGAAGGTCCGTCAGTCCTCCCAGGACAAGGCCGTGTTGAACAACGCGCGCCAGCTGTCCGCCGCTGCCGACCAGTACTACCTGGAGAACGGTGTCTCCACGGTCGCTTCGAGCAACCTCGTTGGCTCCGGTGCCTACGTCAAGGCCATCAACACGGTTGCCGGCGAGACCTATCCGGCCGGTTACTCGCAGGGCATCACCATCACGATCCTGTCGGTCGCTGGTGCTCGCACGATCACCTACGCCCCGTAATTCGGGCTGGGTCCAAAACTTCAAGAGCCGTCCCGCAAGGGGCGGCTTTTTTTTGCCCGGATGACGCGGTCTCCGCCACCCCGGAGGCAGAATCGAGCTTTTGTTTTACGCCGGCCCTGTCCATTTTCACCCCGCCCTATGAAAACCCTTCGAGCGTTGATCGCGGACCGGTGGCTGCAGCTGTTCCTCCTCAGCGCCGTGGCGGCCGTCGTCCTGGGTTTTTTCACGCTGAGCGACGAGCTCGCGATGCGCGTCGTGATTTATGGCGGGTACTGGGTGATGCTCGGGTTGGTGGTGCTCTTCGCGCGTAGCCTCTGGCGGCTCGGTCCGCCGGATCCGGCGGCCTGGGTGGCCGCGCCCCGCTGGCCGATCGCCCTGATTCTGGGCTGCGGGACGCTCCTGCTCGTGCATGAAGCCTATGGGTTCAAGATCCTGATGGATGAGGCCATGCTCCTCGGCACCTCGATGAGCATGCATTTTGACAAGATGGCGCTCGTCCCGATGCGGGGCCACGACATCCAGGGGGCGTTCCAGATCATGGGCGGCGAGTTGGACAAGCGGCCGCTACTTCATCCTTTTCTGCTGTCGGT
The DNA here is from genome assembly GCF_001746835.1 of Lacunisphaera limnophila. NCBI lineage: Bacteria > Pseudomonadati > Verrucomicrobiota > Opitutia > Opitutales > Opitutaceae > Lacunisphaera > Lacunisphaera limnophila. The sequence goes on from NZ_CP016094.1 coordinate 1,912,115, forward strand.
CCTGCACGACCTGACGGGTTACCGGCCGGAAAATGCCTTCGTGCTCAATACCGGTCTGACCTTTGTCCTGCTGACCCTGGCCTATGACGCCGGGCGCCGGATCGCGGGCCGGGCCGCGGGCGCACTGACGGTACTCCTGCTCACCAGCCTGCCGCTCCTCGCGCAAAACGCGACGGGCGGAGGTTTTGAAATTTTGAATCTCGTGATGATCCTGGCGAGCCTGCTGCTGGGCATGCGGGCGTTGGAACAGCGCGACGGCCGGTCGCTGGAGGCGCTCCTGCTGGCCGGCATCCTGCTGGCCAGCACGCGTTATGAATCCGTGCTGTTTCTGCTGCCAGTCGGCCTGGTGATCCTGCGGGTATGGTGGGTCGAGCAGCGTCCGGTGCTGACCCCCGTGCTGGTACTGGGACCGCTCCTGCTGGTGCCTTATGCCCTGCACAACCGGGTTTTCAGCGCCCGCACCACCGCGTGGGAACTGGCGAGCAAGCCGGGTTTTGAGCGCCCCTTTGACCCGGCCTACCTGCCCGACAACCTGGCGCATGCGCTGAATTTTTTCTTCGACGCCAGCGGCGAGCAATCCAACTCCCTGGTGATCGCCGTCCTCGGCTTTCTGGCGGCGCCGTTTTTCGCCCTGTGGGTGTACAAGACCCTGCGTAGTCTGCGCACCGCGGTCCCCGCCCGCGCGGCCCTGGCCGTCTTTTCCCTGGGCTTCGCCGCCCACACGCTCCTGCTCCTCTGTTATTTCTGGGGCAAGTTCGACGACCCCGTGATCCGGCGGCTGAGCCTGCCGCTCAATCTCGGCCTCGTGCTCGCCGTGGTGGGCGCCGCCGCCGGCTTTGGGGCGGGCCCGCGGATCTGGCGGGGACTGGCCCTGCTGACCGGGGTGGGGACCTTCGTTTTTTCCATCCCGGTGATGGCCCGGCATGATTACTCGCTCGATTATTATGTCGGTCGGGAGATGGAGTGGCGGCGAGACTTCATCGCCGCCCATCCGCTGAAGGATTATCTCTTCATCGATAACAACAGCATCATGTGGATCACCCATCTCGTCTCGGCCACGCCCTTCACGCAGGCCCTGCACCGGAAAGACGTCATTCTCTTCAACCAGCGCAACCGGGTCTTCTCGGCCATCTATGTCTTCCAGCGGCTGAGGGTCGACCCTGTCTCGGGCGGGCTGAGTCTGGAGCCCGACGAGGATCTCGGGCCGGACTACCAACTTGAGCCGGTGATCGAGCAACGGTTCACTCCGTTTACCGTGAGTCGCATCAGCCGGGTGGTGGCGATCGCGGACGGCCCGGCCAGCCCGCCGGTCGTGGCCGGCCCCGGGCCCGTCCTCACGGCCGAGGAACGGGAGAAGGTCCGGCAGCAGTATCTCGAGGAGTTCATCAAACAGCTGCCCTGACCATGGAATTCCGCCGAACTGCCCTTGCGGCCTGGCTGAGCCGGCCGGAGTCGCGCCTCGCCGCGCTGGGCTTGAGCGCGGTCGCCGCGGTCTGGTGGGGGTTTGTCGGCGTGGGCGTGCGGCCGGCGGAGCAGTTCCTCATGCGCGGCGGATACCATGTGATGACGCTGACCTTCGGGCTCTGGTTGTTCGCGCTGGCCCGGCTTTGGCGTGAGCGCGGGCCGGAGGCCCTGGCCTGGCCGGTGCGCGAACGGCTTCCCGCCCTCGCCCTGATCGCCGTGTGCTGCACCGTCGCCCTCGTGCACGAGAACTTCCGGAGCAAGATCCTCTACGACGAGTACGTGCTGCAATCCACCGCCTTCAACATGCACTACTTCCGGGATGTCGGCGTGATGGTGCGCGGTTACGACCTCCTCGGGACCTTTGTCTCGTTGGACAACTACCTCGACAAGCGGCCGTACTTTTATCCCTACCTGATCTCCCTGGTGCACGGGCTGTCGGGGTATCGTCCGGCCAACGCGATTGCCGTCAACGTGCTGTTGCTGCCCGTTTGCCTCGGGCTGGCCTACTGGCTGGGTCGCGGCCTGGCCGGCTGGCGCGGGGGCCTGCTTGCGGCGGGTCTCCTCGGCACGCTGCCGCTGCTGGCCCAGAATGCCACCGGGTCCGGGATGGAGCTCACCAACCTCACCATGCTGCTCGCCTGCGTCGTGCTGGCCGGGGCGTGGCTGGAGCGGCCGGACGAGACGCGGCTCACGGCCTTCGTGCTGGCCGGGGTGCTGCTGACGCAATGCCGATATGAGTCCGCGCTCTACGTCGTGGCCGTGGTGGCGGTGGTGCTGGCTGGCTGGTGGCGGGCGCGGCGCTGCGTGGTCGCCTGGCCCGTCGTGGTGGCCCCGCTGCTGCTGATGCCGGTGGCCTGGCACCAGCGGGTGCTGTCGGCCAGTCCCGTGCTGTGGGAGATGAAGGCGGATCAGGTGAGCCGCTTCGGCCTGGAGTACCTCGAGGGGAACCTGCGGGGCGTGATCGGACATCTGTTTTCGTGGAACACGCAGCAGGCCAATTCCCCGCTGCTCTCCGTGCTGGGAATCGCGGCCCTGCTCTGGGTTGCCGCCTGGCTGGTCTGGCGCGGGCTGCGGGGTCCCCGGGCGGTCGCCGCCCGGCACCTGCCCTGGCTGTTGTTCGGTGCCGTGATCTGCGCCAACACCGCGTTGATCCAGTTCTATTTCTGGGGTTCGTTGTCCGATCCCATGGCAGCCCGCTTCGGCCTGCCGTTGTGCGTGCTGCTGGCCTTCGCGGTCGTGTTTCTGGCGCGTTGGCTTGACCGGCGCCTGCCCGCCACGCCCTGGCTGCTGGCGCTGCTGGCGGTGGCGTTTCTCGGCTTCGCGCTGCCGCGGCAGGCGCGCCACCACTATTCGAACTTGGGCAATGACGAGATCGAGTGGGAGCGTCGCTTTGTGGCGGACCGGGCCCCGGTCAGCCGCCTCATCATCACGAACAAGTCCTCGCTCCCCTGGCTGATGGAGCAGACCCCTTCCATCCTGCTGCCGCGTGCGCGAATCCTGGAGGACCGCCTGCGGCTGCACCTGGCCCGGCGGACCTTCGGGGAGATCCTTGTCATGCAGTCGCTGCGACCGACGAACGCCCGCGGCGGCCACCAGCTCGTGCCCGAGGAGGAGCTGCCGCCGGGCTTTGCCCTCGAGTTCATCACGGAGAAGCGCTTCGGCACCAAGATCGCCCGCATCAGCCGGCTGGTCGCCGTGACGAAAGGAGGCGAGGGATGAGCGAAGCGGAGCAAACCTACGATCTGGCCCATCTCGGGGGCAGCGCCGTCAAGTGGCGTGATTCCGCCGCCTTGCGGGCCGTCTATGGCGACATCCTGCGGGGCATGCAGGCCGCCTGCGGGCCGGGCCCGACGCTGGAAATCGGCTCTGGCATCGGGGTGGCGCGCGAGGTGTGTCCCGACTGGGTGCTGAGCGACGTCGTGGCCACGCCCCATGTCAGCCGCGCGGTGTCGGCCTACGAGATTCCGGCGGAGGCCTGGGGCAACATCGTGGCGTTCGACGTGCTCCATCACCTGCGCGAGCCGCTGCGGTTCTTTGCCAGTGCGGCCGACGCGTTGCGGCCCGGCGGCCGCATCGTGCTGACCGAACCGGCCGGCACGCCGGGCGGCTGCCTGTTCTACCGGTTGTTTCATCCCGAGCCCTGTCTGCCGGCGGAGATCATCCCGCCCTACAGCTTTGCCGCGGATGAGGACGGCTTGTTTGCGAACATGGGCATGGCGCATGCGCTTTTCGGCCGGGAGCGGATCCGGTTTGCGCGGATCCTGCAGGACTTCGGCCTGCGGGTGGTGACGGTGCGTTACCGTGATCTGCTGGCCTATCCGGCCACCGGAGGTTTTTCCCGGCCGGCGCTCCTGCCTGCTCCTGTGCTGCGCGGGATGCTCACGCTCGAGTCGGCCTTGCCGCAGGCGATGCTGCGTCTGCTCGCTCTCCGCATGCTCGTGGTGCTGGAGCGTGCTCCGACTAAGTCCGCGTAACGCGGCGCGGGCTCGCGTTCGGAAGGCGCTTCGAATGTCGCGGGAATTTCCGTCGACCTCCCTCAACAGAGGCGGCTGATCGCGGACGCACGAATGACTGGCTGGTCAGGCCACGAGATGCGATGGCTTCCGGCGCAGCAGCAGGCCGACCACACCGAGGCCGAGGAGCGAGAGCAACAAACCGGGCCACAGTCCGCGCGGGTGAAAATCCAACACCACCTCATGCCGCCCGGCGGGGACCGGCACGGCCCGCATCCACCCATTGGCGGGTACGACCGCCACCGGCATGCCGTCGACCCGGGCCACCCAACCGGGATACCAGGGTTCGGCCAGCACCAGCAGGGCGGGGGCGGAGGATTCGGTCGTGAGGGCGAGGTGCTGGTTGCGATACTGATGGATTTGCGCGGAGCCGACCGGTGTGCCTGAAGCCGGGGTCAGCGCGTGGGCCGCGGACTCGATCAAGGCCTGGCGATGATAGTCGTGCCCCGCCGCGATCTGGCGCAGGGCCGCGCGCCAGTCCGCGACCGTCAAGGTCTGATGGGTGAGGTAGGCCCGGGGTCCGGCGGGGTCCGCGAAACGCACATGTCCGGTGGAGGGATCGACGGTGAGGGAGAGGCTGAAGCAGGCCGCCCAGGGGTGCAGCGCCGGGAGCAGCTCGTCGCGGATCTCCGCCCGGTGAAAGGTGGGGAGCGGCTGGCCGGCCAGCAGGTAAAGCGCGTGCCAGGTGCGGGCCAGGGCCGGGTTGTTGAAACCGGTCAGGGTGGAGACTCCGGCCTGGGCGCCGGCGTTGGCGCGCAGCAAGGAACGGGGGAGCGCGGCGCGGGGCCACGCGCCGTCGCGCGGCATGCCTTCGGCGGCCAGATCCTCGCGGATCCGCTGTTCATGGGCCGGGGGTGGCGGCACGGCGTAGAGCCGTCCCTGCCAGCCGAGTCCGCCCACGAGGATCACGCCTTGGAGCGCGAGCAGGCCGCCCAAGGCCGTGCGGGACAGCTGGTGCGTCTCGCGTTGCCGCTGCAGCCACCAGGCCGCGAGCAGGATCAACGGCAGGGCGCTGCCGAGGAAATAGCGGCTGGGGTAGCGCAGCGCGCCGAAGCCGGGCAGCGCGTCAGTGAGCCAGGGCAGCAGCGGGGTGTGGTTGCCCGCCGCGAGTAACAACCCGAGCGCGGCCCCGGCTGCCAGGCCGCGGACGTTGCGCTCGCGCGGCAGGTAGGCGAGGGCGGCGCCGGCGGCGAGAATCACGACGAGGCCGACATGGAAATTGGCCTCCACGTTGGAGGACGAGAGCAGGCCGGGCGGCAGCAGCAGCGCGAGCCAATCCTCCCCCCGGGCACCGTACAACGTGGCGAACAAGGCGTCGTGCGCGGGCCGGTTGCCTTCCTGCAGCAGCTCGAGAAAAGGCAGCAATTGCACGGCCACGAGGGCCGCGGCGAGCACGCCACCCGCGATGCCTGCGAGCAGCAGGCGGCTCCCCTCGCGCCACGAGGTCACGCGGCCGGCGACCACGGCCGCCAGCGGAATGAGTCCGTGCCAGAGAATCTGGGGACTGCCGGCCACGTAACCCAGGGCCAGCCAGAGGGCGAAGTGGGCCACGCTGCGGGGCCCGGGTTCATCCTGCAGGCGCAGAGCGGCGCGCCAAATCCAGGGCAGCAGGCAGAGCACACAAAAAACCTGCAGCTGTCCGGTTTGGAGCCGAGCGAGCACCGCACCCGAGAGGGCGTAACCGAGACCGACGGCCCAGGCCAGGCCAGGACCGAGGCCGCACTGCGCGGCCAAACGCCGGCCGCCCTCGAGGGCGAGGACCAGGTGCAGCCAGACGGTAGCCAAAATTCCGCCCGTCACCCCCAGGGGCAGGACCAGCCAGGTGGCCGGATAAAGCACCGCGGTCTCGACATCCGCGAAAAAGGGGCGCCCGAGGGCGACGTGGGGATTCCACCACGGCCATTCGCCCTGCAGGACCATGGCGCGGAAATCGTGCCGGTAGCACTCGTGCATCAAGTTCGCATCGTACCCGGTGAGGGGACCCGCGGGCAGCAGGCACAACGTGGCGGTGAGACCCGCGGCCACGACGAGGCTGATCAAGGGCAGCTGTTGCCACCGCGTCGTCATGGGAGGGGGCCGGCCGCCGCTTCAATCGCCCGACCCAGGTCGCGGGCCGACCCGTGCAGAACGCGGTCGAGCTCGGCCTGGTCCAGCCGGAAGATGAGGATCGAATAACCGATCATAGCTTCGGGCCGGCGCACGCGCAGGTAGTGACACAAACGAGCGAAACGCAGTTGCTCATACTGATCCCACGCCTGGTTCCATTCCGCGGCGGTCAGATCGTTGATCGGCGCCGCGGCCGGATCCAGTGGTCCGTTCAGGCTCTCGAACACGCCGGCGAGGGCCCGGAATTTCTGGTAGCGTTCTTCCTGGGCGGGCGTCCAGGGCCCGCGGATGCCCATGTAGACGTGCTGCAGCATGGTGGCGCTGATCGCGTAGAGCCCGGGTTCCAGCCGATGCCACGGACGCCGGATCCGAAAGCCGTGGATCATCGGCATTCTCACCGCCTGGATGCCGTAGTAGTCCGGTTCCGCGGTGCCGAAATAGGAGAGATGCAGTCTTTCCTGCGGCCGATGGTTTTCCTCCAGCCAGCGCTTCAGGCCGGGCAGGTCCTGGCCCCAGTCGAGGGAGCTGTCCACGAGGTGGTGGTAACCCTGGGCCGGCCCGCCGACGATCGGACTGAAATAGGCGAGGTAGTGGGGATGCACGGCGCGCAGGTCCGCGACCTGCCAGCCGGCCAGCAGCGCCGCGAGGCCGGTCATCAGCCAACCGCCCGCGCGGTTGCTCCGCCAGGCGCGGACGATCATCCAGCCGATCACCCCCGTGGCGACATACAGCACCGGATACGTGGGCAGGATGTGCCGGTGGCCGATGTTGAGGTGGCTGGCGAGGGAGATGCCCCAGTACGTGGCGAACAACACCAGCAGGGGCAGGACCCGCCGGAGCTGGAACCCGAGCGCGCGGATCCCGCGTTCCCGGGCCCACAGGGCCAGCCCGGCCGCGGCGGCGGTGACCGCGACGAGCAGCGCCGGGGTGGTCTTGTAGAGAAAGGCCTTGGGGAAAAACGAGACCCAGCCGAAGATGCTGTAGTCGCCATCGAGGAACGCCCCGCGGGCCTCGGCGTGCTTCAGCACGAACATCAGCCCGTAGAGGAATCCCTCCGGGAGCAGGCGCCAGTCCCGGCAGAGTGACACCACCGCCGCCTTCAGGCCGCCGAAGGAGAGGACATAGTCCCAGGCCAGGTTGAACTCACCGGCCGGCAGCGCGGGATTGAAGGCGGAGTACCGGAAACCAAAGGCGGCCCAAATGATGAGGAAAGCCGCGAGGCCATGGGTCAGGAGCGAAAAGCCGAACGGCCGCCACCGCAGGCGCGGGGCGGAGCGGGAAACGAGCAGTGCCGCGACGGTCAGCAGGCCGAACAGCGGGGGCAGCAGCACGGCGGAAAACTTGGCCACGCAGGCCAGGCCGAAGGTGACCGCACTCAGCGCGAGCACGCGGCGCCGCGGATCGTGCAGGTGCCACCACCAGGCGGAGACCGCGGCGAGGAGGAAAAAGGCCATCGCCATGTCCGAGGTGGCGAGTCCGCTGTGGGCCAGCAGGGTCGGGCAGGTGGCGCCGAAGACGAGGGCAACCAAAGCCCCGGCCGGACCGAAAAGGTGCCAGGCCCAGTACGGGACCAACAGCAGCACCGCCGCGCCGAACAACGCGTTCATCGCGCGGGCGCCCGTCAGCATCCGGGCGGGATTGTTGCCGGCCCCGAAGAAAAAACGGTGGCCGGTCTGCCAGACATTGGACTCCCTCCAGTTGGGATCCTGCAGATCCGGGTAGGTGGCGCCCATGATCACGGCGGGCAGCGCCTGCCAGCGCTGCGGCAGATTGCCGTTCTCCGGGTGCATCCGATAATCGTTGTAGCGGTTGAAGGTGTAGCCGCCGGTGAGGTGCGCCAGCTCGTCGGCGGTGTTGGACTTGTCCCGCATGGCCCAGGAGGCGAGGACGGCATGCCCGAGTGCGAACAGCAGGGCCGTGCAGATAAGCCAGCGGGGTGGAAGCGGTGGGCGGGAAGGCGGCAAGGGTGAAACCGGATGGATGGAGTGCAGTATGGACACTTTCCCACCCGGCACACAACCTCCCGCTCACGTCACATGAATGCCGAGGAATATGCCAACATGCAGCGGATGGAGGCGACGCACTGGTATTACGCCGGCAAGCGGGAGATCGTCCGCGCCTGGCTCCGGCGGGCCGGCCCGCCCCGGGCGGAGCAGGTGCTGCTCGACTGCGGCGCGGGCACGGGACGTTTCGCCGAGGAAATGGCGGCGTCGTGCCGCGTCCTGGTGCTGGATGACCACGAGGAGGCGCTGCGGCTGTTGCGGGAAAAATTCCGGCCGGAGCAGATCCTCAGCCTCGCGGGGGACCGGGTGCCGTTGCCGGACGGTTCGCTGGATTACGTCACCGCCCTGGATGTGTTGGAGCACACCCCGGACGACCGGGCGGTCGTGGACGGTTTTCACCGGCTGCTCAAGCCGGGTGGGTCGGCGGTGGTCACGGTCCCGGCCAGCATGGCGCTGTGGAGCGACTGGGACGAGGTGTTGCACCACTTCCGGCGTTATTCCCGGCCGCAGCTGCAGGCGCTCTTTCCGCCGGCGCAGTGGGAGATCCTGCACGTGAATTACACGAACGTGACCGTCTATCCGGTGGTCTGGCTGCTGCGCAAATGGCGGCGGTGGTTTCCCGCCGCGGCCGGCGCCGCGCGCGCGGAGGACCGACTGCCGTCGCCGCTGGTCAACCGGTTGTTGCGCTGGCAATTCGTGACGCTGGCCTCGTGGCGCTGGCCGCTGCCGTTTGGCGTGAGCCTGTTGCTGGTGGCGCGTCGGCGCTGAAGCGCGCCGCGGTCAGAACACGGATTCGCTCAGAACCGTGCCGGCCTGGTCCAGGCCGACGAGCACGAGGGAGTAAGGGTGGGAAAGATCCGGCCGCGTGGAGCAGTAGAGGTGCACGCGGTAGAGACCGGCGAGATCGTGAGTGAGCGGCAGCCCGATCAGCGGCCCCAGTGAGCGGCCCTGGCGATCGATCGGTTCGAGGAAGATCCGCGAGGTGGTGGGCGTGTAGGTGGCCTGGACCAGCCACGGGGCGATGACCTCCTGCAGCTGGAAGGAGGCCGGCCGTCCTTGCAGCGCGAGGTTGGTGCGCAGCAGGGTGGAGAATTCGACGGGGGCGGTGGGGTCGTCCGCCACCAGCATCTCCGCCAGCCCAAACGGGGCGGCGTCCGAATCCTTCGGCACGAGGAATTGGAAATGCCCGTAGCGCAGGAGCGGCCGGTAGGCTTTGTCCAGCTGCGGCCGGAGCGGGCCGCGGGACGGCACGCGTTGTTTCAGCAGGTAGTCGTCGAAACCGTCATTGCTGATGATCGCGTTTCGCGGGGTGGCCTGCAGGCGGTCGATGATCCGTTGCTGCGCGGCATCATCCAGCAACCAGAACCAGTGCGTGGCATTTTGCGCCGTGGGGGTGGCGACCCCGCTCCACAGGTTGTAGCTGTACATCCCGGGATAGGAGAACAGCACATCGGCGTGGATCGCGGCGTTCAGGGTCATCAGCCGCAGGGTGAGGCGGGCGTTGTCGCCCGGCCGGATATCCTCGGCCCCGGGCAGGTCGATCGGCTTCGCGTCATGGTAACGCTGCCAGCCGGTTTGCAGCAGCAGACCGAGCTGGCCCAACCCGACCGCGAGGAGCAGGACCCACGCGGAGACCGGCAGGCGCGCCAGACGGCGCGGGGCATATCCGGCGAGCACTGGCCACGAGTCGTTGAGACCCCAGGCAAAGAGGGGCAGGAGCAGGAACGAGCCCCATCCCATCTGGCTGCCGGCGACCGGAAAGGCGTGCAGCACCTGGGGCAGGGCGAGGGTGGTCGCCAGGAAGAGCGCGGCGGAGGCGTTCGCCGACGCGGGGGCGTCGCGGCGCAGCGGAATCAGAAAAACCGGCAGCAGGGGCAGGCTCCACATCAGGAAACGGCTCACCCCCGTGAGGGTGGACCATTGGCCCGCATGCCAGACAAAGCAGGCGACCGCGAGCAGCCGGCCCGCCAGCGCCAACCGGCGGGTGAGCTCGCTCACCCGGCCCTGGCTGCGCAGCTCCAAACCCGCGCGGAAGACCAGGCCACCACCCAGGGCCGCGGCCAGCCAGCCGGCGGCGGGCCAGGTCAGACCGACGAGAAAACTGGCCGGGTGTTGCAACGGGGCGAGCACCACGGCGTGAAACAGTGCGGCCGGCGGCGTCCCACGCAGCGCCATGACGGCGGTCACCGCGGCCACGGTGAGCAGGAAGGCGGTGATGGTCGCGAACCAGAGGCGGACCGGCAGGAGGCCGAGGGCGGAGGGACGTTGCAACCACAGCACCCCGGCGAGCGCGAGGGTCATGTGCACCGCAAACGTCAGGACCCACGGCTCGCCGAGCCGGGACCCCATCAGGCCCCAGGGGACGGCGAGCAGGCCGGCGGTGGCGGCCAGCCGCGCGAGCCGGCGGATCGGCGCCGGCCACGCCGTTAGGAAGAGCAGGCCGCCCCCGGCGCCGGCCAGGAATAAAAGGCCGATATTGATTTTGGTGAGCAGCAGCAGGGCGCCGGTCAGGCCGAGCACCGCCCCGAGCACATGCCACCGGGCTTGGTGCAGGCTGGTCACGGCGACCAGGGTGGCGAGCGCCAGCATGACGGAGATCAGGCCGCCGGGATGGGAGGGCTCGGCACTCATTTGCCAGAGCAGCCCGAAGGTGATGAGGCCGGTCGCGAGCGCGGCCAGCCGCGAACCGCAGAGCCGGCCGGCGATTAAGCCGCCGGCGAGGGCGCAACCCACCCAGTGCAACGCCGTCAGGCCGCGGCCGAAGTCATGGGACAGCGTACTCGCGCCGATCGTCCCGGCCAGCCAATGGTACAGGTAGGGCCAGGGGCCGTATTGGGAAAAAATCTCGGTGTACAGCCGGCCGCCGGCGATGAACTGCTGGTAGGTGATGAGCACATAGCCTTCATCATCGTAGAGCATGAACGTGGTGTTGAGGAGCAGGTAGGCGGCGACGAGGAGCACCGCCCCGAGGGCCGGCCAGAGCAGGCGCCACCACCCCGGCCGGCTCATGGCCGGCCGGCGGACCGCCGCACGATGAAGAGCGGGCGTTGCTTCGCCTCGTCGTAGATCCGACCAAGGTATTCGCCGAGGATGCCGATGCCGATCAGCTGCACGCCCCCGAGGAAAAGCACCAGCGTCACCAGGGTGGTGAAACCGGTTTGGGCGATCTCGATCCCCAGCAGCCGGCGCACGATGAAAAACACGCCGATGGAGAAACCGAGCCCGCTGATGATCATGCCGGTGTAGGTGAGCAGGCGCAGGGGCAGGCGGGAGAAGCTGAAGACGCCGTCGAGGGCGTAGCGCACGAGTTTCGGAAACGTCTGGCCGGGCTCGCCCGCGGCGCGCTCCTGCCGGTCGTAGGTGACGTCACCCGTGGTGAAGCCGACCCAGGTGCGCAGGCCGGGGAAAAAGCGATGGCGTTCCGGCAGCTGGTTCAGGGCGTCCACCGCATCGCGGCTCATGAGCCCGAAGGTGCCGGTGTTGGCCTCCACGGGAAAATCACTCAGCCGGCCGAAGAGTCCGTGAAAGACATCCATGCCGATCCGGCGCAGGCCGGTTTCCTGCCGGGTGCGGCGGACGGCCCGCACGACCTCGGCCCCTTCGCGCCAGCGGGCGACGAGCGCCGGCAGCAGTTCCGGCGGATCCTGCAGGTCGGCATCCATCGTGATGATCGCATCGCCGGTGGCGTGGGCCAGCCCGGCGGCGAGCGCCGCCTGGAAGCCGAAGTTGCGGGTCAATTCCAGCAATTCGAAACGCGGGTCCTTCCCCGCCTGTTGCCGCACGAGCTCGGCCGTGCGGTCGCGGCTGCCATCGTTCACGAGCACGGTGTGCCAGCGGCAGCCGGCATGGCCGTTGAAGACGGCGGTCAGCCGGTCGAACAGTTCCGGCAGGACGGCCTCTTCATTAAATACCGGGATGATGAGGGTAACGGTGGGGCTGGAGGCGTCCGCGCACATGAAAGGATCGGGAAAATGACAAGGGCGCCGGGGATATGCAAGCGAGGGAAACACCCGGTCAGGGGCGCGCCGCGGCGCGCCCGCGCCAGAGGGCCAGGCTGGCGCTGAGGCCGATCAGGGCTCGACCCCAGCTGATCCCGTGGGGCTGGTCGGCCAGAAAAACGAACCCTAGCTCGAGCTTGTCGTGCCAGTTGACCTGGGCCGCAAGCGGCAGCGTGGTCCACAAGGCCGCCACGTCCGCGGCCTGCCCCAACCAGGCCGATTGGAGGGCAAAGTGCAGGCCGATGCCGAAGGTCAGGTCGATCGTGAGTCCGGTACCATAGAGCAGCTGGAGCCCGCGGGGCAGACCACCCGCCTGCGCCGCCAGCCAGGCCAGGCCGAGGAGGACCAGCGGCTGGAGGCTGATGTGGACGAGGCCGAGCCAGTCGGGGTGGGCGTGGGTGACGATGCCCAGCACGACGACCGTCGGCACGGCGATCACGCTGAAGCGGAAGCCCGGCCCGCGGGGCGTGTGCCAGAGCAGCCAGACCAGCGCTAGGCCTCCGGTCACGCCGAAGGCCCACCACAGCCGCAACTGGTAGAGGATGAACCAGCCGTCGCGCCAGCGGCCGGCCGGGCTGCTTTGTTGCAGCAAGGGATGATCCAGCCCCACGAACGAGACCGGGCTGAGGGTGTTCAGCAGGTTGATGCCGGCGCTCAGGAGCCGTGCCCCGGCGCCCTCCTGCGGGGCGAGGGCCACGGCGGTGTTCTGGGTGAAGGTCGTGCCCAGGCCATACTGGGCGAGGGCCCATCCGACCCAGGGCAGAAACACCAGCGCGGACAACAGCACGGCGGCGAGAACTTCCCGCCGCACGCCGGGCCGGAGCAGTTCGGCCCGCCGGGTGGCCAGCCACGCGGCGAGCAACGCGAGAATCCAGGGTCCGGTCGAGTAGTGCGCGAGCATGCCGCCGGCCAGCGCGAGGGCGGCGGCCACCAGCCGGCCGGGTTCGGCGGCGCCGGGGCGCGGACAGAGTTGCCCCCAGGCCAGCAGCACGAAAAAAGCCGCGGGGAGTTTGGTCCACGGGAAGGTCGCATTCTGCACCAGCAGCGGACTGGCCATCAGCACGAGCAGCAAACGCCATGAGGTGCGCCGGTCGTCGTGCCAGGCCTGGGCCAGCACGGCGAGCGGCAGGAAGACGAGACTGCTCAGCAACGTCAGGAAAACCTGGTGGTGATAAAAGGCCCCGCCGCTGCCGCCCAGGAGCACCGCCGACCACACGTTCACCAGGGGCGGACGGGCGGGCAGCGGGTAGACGTTGAGGAAAAGGAAATCCTGCGGCCAGCGGGCGAGGAAGAAATGCGCGCGGTCATAGTGTTCGAACCAGTCGCGTTGCCAGGCCGCGCCCGAGTAGTTGACGACCAGCATCTGCCAACCCAGGCACCAGACCGCGAGCAGCGCCCACTGGCCGGCGAGCCGGCGCACGGCGGCATCGGCCAGCAAGGCGCGGATGGCCTGGGGCCCGGCGAGGGCCAGCGCGGTGCCGAGGGCCGGCGCGAGCCAGAACCACCGCAGCGGGACGCCGGCCGTGTAGAGACCGAAGCCGACCAGCCAGCCGGTCAGCAGCGCGGCGCCCACGGCCAGCGCGAGCCGCTCGGGGGCCGGCCACCGGCGGAGCAAGGTCAGCCACGGCACACCGAGGCCGGTGATCGCCGCGAGAAAGAGCAGGTGGTCGCGGATCAGGAGTCCAAGCACCGGGTCCTCCTTGATGGGTGGGTGTGAGTGAGCGGTTGAAGGGGGATCGCTCCCGCCGCGCTGATCGGCCCGGGCAGGATGCGGTAGAGCACCAGATCATCACTGATCAGGACAATCCTCAGCTGGGACATGGGTTCCCGGAACAACGCGGCTCCGGCCAGGTAGCGGGTGTTGAGTTCACCGCGATAAGACAGCACGTAGGCGAAGCCGGCGGCGAGAAGGTGCCGGGCCTGATCTTGCGGCCCGATCTGAGGGGAAAATAAATCGCCAACGGCCGGACTCCAGGGAGGGGCGCACCGGACGCCGAGATTCTGCAACTGGGTCTGTGGCCCGAAAACGATGACCCCCTCGGTCCCGACCGTGCGGGCAATCGTGCGCAGCACCTCGGGGTCGGGGAATTCGTGGATGGCATTGCCGGCGCGCAGCCACTGGGACGGGGGCACCCGATATGGATTTGCCGGCAACGTCAGGTTCTTCAGCGCGGCGTCCGCCGCCAACAGGCAGAGGGCCAGGGTGACCCCCGCGAGGTGGGTGCGGCCGGGCACCCAGCGGGCGAGCGCCGCGCCGCCGCCGACGGCACAGAGGGCGAACGCGGGGTTGAGCAGGCGCAAGCCATAGAAGTAGCCGCCGGCGGTGTGGCCCAGGGACAGGAGATACAGGCCGAGCATCACGACACAGATGACCAGGGCGGTCCGCAACCGGCGGAAGGCGACCAGCGCGCCCGTGAAACCGGCGAACAGAGCGGTGAACCCGTAGGTGAGGAACACGCGGGGTGCCTCGGGCGGCAGCTGTCGCCAGGAAAAATATTCCTGATAAAGCGCCATGAGCCGGGCATGGGCCTCGTTCTGGGGAAACCAGCCGGCCAGCGCATGGTTGAAGAGCGGGTGGCCGGTGTGCAGCCAGTTGCGCGCATACCATGGCAACACCAGCAGGGCGGCCGTCGCGAAGAAGAGCAGCCGCGCCGAGGGCGAGAGTCTCCGGTGCACCACCAGCAGGAAGCCCAGCAGTGGGAAGACCAATCCGTATTCCCGGGCCAGCGCCCCCAGGGCGGCGCAGACGGCGGCGGCGCAGACGGCGGCACGGGTTTCCTGGGTCCGGTCGCGCGGCAGGTAGAGCAGGAGACCCAGGACGGAAAGCGCCGTCAGCCCGGTTTCCTGTCCCATGCCCGCGGCCCAGGGCGCGAGGGGCATGGTGGCCAGCAGCAACCCGGCGAAGGTGGCCGCCCGCTCGGAAAACTCCCGCCGCGCCAGCGCCCGCGTGGCGGCGAACAACAGCACCACCTGGCAGATCACGAGGGGAGCGGTGGCCACCGGCCGGATGGCCCCCGCGAGCAAATACACCCCGTGATAAAGCGTGGAGACCAGGGGCGCGATGCCATCCGGCCAGCCATAGATCGCGTAGTCGGCCGCGGTGACGGGCGGATAAAAGGCAAGACTGGCCTGGGTCCACATCTGGCGCGCCAGATGATCCCAGCGGAAGAGGGTGTCAGCGCCATGCAACGGCTGCGCCACGGCCCGGTAGGCGACCACGAGAAGCACGGGCAGCAGCGGCAGCCAGCCCAGCGCGCGGTTGAGGCCGGGGGCCGCGCCCGGCTGGGCCGGCGCGGATCCGGCCGCGGGCAGCCGGCGGGCGAGGAGCACGGCGATGGTCACGACCAGACTCCAGCTGGTGAAAAGCACGGGCCGGTTCAAGCCGAGGGACAAGGCATCAGCGGCCAGGACCAGCCCCAGCATCACCGCGCCGCCCCCCGCGAATCCGGCCAGCAGTGGCAGCGGCAGACCGGCGCGCCGGGCGAGCCACCAGCCCGGTCCCACGAGGAGGGCCAGAGCCAGCAATCCAGTGGCGAGGTCGGTGATCATGGCTGGATACCGGCGCTCACCATTGCGCCCTCCCGACGGGAGAACACGTGATAGACGGCGTCAAACTGCAGGTATCCCCGGCCCGGCAGAACGGGCACGGAGTCAACTGAGGGGCGGACGTCGAACGTGCGCACGAGCCGGTAGGTTCGGCCCAGCAAACCCGGGTCGCTCAGTTGCACCGTGCCAACCTGGTCGGGTCGCAACACCAGCCACTGGGGCTCGAGGTGCCGGATGAGCCGGGCATAGCTGGTGTGGCCATCGCGCCAGGCGGTGACGACCTCGGGTGAGGCGAGCCCCGGAAAATCCAGCATCTTCAGTCCCGAAAAATAGCCGATGTAGCCGAGCGGTTCGAGAAAGACGCGGTCACCGGGGGCGGCCTGGTCCCGCAACCAAAGGCCCAACTCGCGGCGGTGATCGTGCTCGATCAGCCGCTGTTGGGTGCGCATCTGCCAGCCGACGGCGACGAGCATCCCGGCCTGGAACACAAAGAGGCTGGCCGCGGTGATCCGGGTGCAGCGCCCGAGCAGGCGCCACGCCGGGGCGGCGGTCGCCGTGTGGCGCCAGGCCAGGTCGAGGAGCCAGGCCCAGCTCACGCAGGCGAGGGCCTGCCAGACCGGGAAATACCAGGGAGAGCGCGGAATCAGCTCGAGGTAGAAACCGCCGAGGAACAGGGCCGCCGAGGCGACACGGCCGCCGGGACGCACGCCAGGCAGGACCCAGGCGAGCGCGGCGGGCACGGCCAGCAGGCGGGCCAGCCAGGGGACGAACGCCGGCCACCCACCCAGATAGTAATACGAGGGCATGAACAGGTCGTGCAACGCGACCTCACCGAACAGCAACCGCCAGGGATAGAACAGCAGGGCGACGACCGGGCTGGACTGAACCTCCAATCCGCTCTTCGCCAGAATGGTATGCGGTACCGGTGAGCCGAAGTAGGCCCATGATCCGATCAGCCAGGGCAGGTAGAACAGGGCCCCGAGCAAGACCGCGCGGGCAAGATAGGTCAGGTCTTCACGCCAGGTGGCATCCTTGCGTTCACGGCCAAAGGTAAACCACGCGACGGTCAGCGCCAGGCAGACAATAAAGCCGTCCGGCCGGGTCCATTGCAGGCCGGCGTAGCCCCCGGCGAGGGCGAGGACCGAACGGCGCTGCAGCAAGGCGCTCCAGGTCAACACGGCGAACAGCACCATCCAGGCGGATTCCATGCCGTTGCCGGAGAAGTCCACGATCTTCGGGTCCAGCACGAGAAACCCGGCGGCGGCAGCCAGGGCCGGGACGCTCAGGTCGGCCCGCCGGCCTTCCTGCACCAGTCGCGCCACCGCGCCGCCCAGCGCCGCAGCGGAGACGAGCCGGAAAAGCCAGAGCGCCTGCGCGGCGGGATCGGCGCCGCCACCGAGCGCGAACAGGGCCGGCAGCAGCGTGCCCAGGGGTGAGGTGAAACTATGCACCCGTTCCCCGGGCTGGAAGACCAGGCCGTCGCCCTGCGCGAGGTGCAGGCTGCTGCGGAAGGTGATGTAGAAATCCTCCCAGACGTGGCCGGTGCCGGCGGCAAAAAGCAGGACCACCAGCGCGGCGGCCCCGGCGGCCAGCAAGGCAAGGGAGAGGGACGGGCGGACGGACATGCCTCGTGGGCGAACTCAGCGAAACAGATTGTATTTCACGATCGCGTAGAGCGCACGGAAGCCGTCGCGCCAGCCGATCTTTTTTCCCTCGGCGTAGGTGCGGCCGTAGTAGCTGATGCCGACCTCGTAGACGCGGCAGCCCTCGAGGCGCGCGACCTTGGCCGTGATCTCGGGCTCGAAGCCGAAGCGGTTCTCCTCGACGGTGATCCTCTGCAGCACGTCGCGGCGGAAGACCTTGTAGCAGGTTTCCATGTCCGTGAGGTTGATGTTCGTCATCATGTTGGAGAACAGCGTGAGGAAGCGGTTGCCCACCATGTGCCAGAAATAGACCACGCGGTGCGCGTCGGCGCCCATGAAACGCGAGCCGAAGACGACGTCGGCCTTCCCGTCGAGGATCGGCTTGAGCAGCTTGGGGTATTCCTGCGGGTCGTATTCGAGGTCGGCGTCCTGCACGATGACGGCGTCGCCGGTGGCGGCGGCGAAACCCGTGCGCAGGGCCGCGCCCTTGCCGCAGTTCATCGGGTGGTAGATGATCTTGGTCACCAGCGGCTCGATCTCGGATTTCAGGATGTCACGCGTGCCGTCGGTCGAGCAGTCGTCCACCACGATGATCTCCTTATTGGCCACGGGGGCGGCGCGCACGGCGTCCACGATCGCGCGGATGGTGGTGCGCTCGTTGTAGCAGGGGATGACGATGGAGAGTTTCATGCGAGAGGCGGGAGCAGCCTAGGCGACGGGGGCCGCGGGGGAAGGATTTTCCCCGGGAGCGGGGCAGCGGGCCAGGGCCAGCAGGTGGAGCGGTCGCACCGCCTCGGTCCCGGTCACGTTCCAGCCCGTGGCTTCCAGGCTCGCGCGTTGCAGCGGGAGATCGAAGACGTGGTGGTGGAGGCAGCGGTTCTCAGCGTTGCGCCGGGAGCGGGCGGCGAATTCCGCCGGCGAGCCGGCCCAGGGATCGCGCCGCAGGTCGTGCTGGGCGAGGATCTCGTCCAGATGGGTGAGGTCGTCCTCACCCGTGCCGCGCGCGTCGTCGTCTTGCAGGTGCGCCAGCGACGTCACGGGGCGGCGGTGATCGAAGGTGTGGGCGCGGTCGGGGAGCAGGAGGACCAGGTGCCCGCCGGGACGGACCACGCGGCGCCACTCGCGGAGGGCGGCGAGGGGATTGGCGACGTGTTCGAGGCAGTGGGAGGAGAGGACAAAATCGTAGCTGGCGTCGGGGATCCCGTGCAGGGCCGTGGCCTCGCGCAGGAATTGGCGGCCGGGGGCCTTGCGGGGATCGAAACCGAAGGCGCCGTCATCGCGCAGTCCGGCCTCCCAGGCGGTCTGCGAGGCGAAGTTCACGTTGTCTACGCGGGCGGCCACCGGATACACCGGCAAAATTTTACCAGCCATAAACACGCGGCTGGGACCGCCGATCTCGAGCCCGACGCGGTCGCGGGTGGCGGCGAGGATGGCGGAGGCCAGCGCGGCGCGGGCGGGCCAGAGGCGGTTGTACACGGCCGAAGTGAGCGTCCGGGCGTCGGCATGCCGGAGCCGGCGGAGAAAGGTGAGGGCACGGGCGGAGGCAGCCACGCCGGGTTTATCGCCGCACGGCCGGCGGCGGGCGAGGTTTTTGTCCGGGGCTGGCGTCGCGGCAGCCTTGGAATCTACTGGCCAGCGGCGACGGGCTTTGGCCTGCTGGGGCCAGCCACTGCACGCATGAATCCCGAGTCTCCAGAGGGTATGGTCACCCCGCCTGCGACCATGAATCCCTACCGTTTTGCCTGGGCGGTGGCGAAGGACCGGTTGCGCTGGGACCTGAGCCGGGAGTCGTGGCGGTCGCGCTCCCGCCTGCGGGCCCTGAAAAACACCCAAAGCGGCAGGAAAGCCGTGATCGTTTGCAACGGACCCAGCCTGTTGAAATCGGATCTCTCGCTCCTCGCCGGGGTGTACACCTTCGGTCTGAACAAGATCAACCTCCTCTTCGAGCAAAGCGACTTTCGTCCTTCCTGCGTGGTGTCGGTCAATCCTCATGTGATCACGCAGAACGCGGCGTTTTATGCCGGCACCGAGCTGCCGCTCTTTCTCGACAGCCAGGCCCGGTACCTGATCCCGGCGCGACCGAATGTCACCTTTGTCCACAGTTCCTTGGAAGCGCGGGTCGTGGCGGATGTGTCGGTCAGCCTGAATCAGGGCTACACCGTCACCTGCGTGGCTATGCAACTGGCGCTGCATCTCGGGTTCGACTCGGTCGCGCTCATCGGCTGCGATCACAACTTCGCCACCAAGGGACCGGCCAATGCCGAGGTACGGGCCGACGGGGCCGACCGGAGCCACTTTGACCCCCGCTATTTCTCCGGCGGGCAGAAATGGAATCTGCCCGACTTGGCGGCCAGCGAGTATTATTATTCCCAGGCCGCCACGCTGTATGGTCGGTTGGGACGCAAACTGTGGAACTGCACGGAAGGCGGGGCGCTGGAACTGCTCCCCCGGTGCAGGCTCGAAAACTTTGTGCGCGGGGACACCGGCGACGGTTCATGAGTCTGCCCACGCTCAGTCTCGTCACGATCACCAAGGACGACCCCGCGGCGCTCGCGCGGACCCTGGCGAGCACCGCCGGTTGGCGGCAGCGGCCGGGCGTCCAGCAGATCGTGGTCTTCGCCGGGGCGGAGCCGGCGGCCTGGCCGGAGGGCGTGTGCGCACTCCGCCAGACCGGCGACGGGATCGCGTCCGCTTTCAACGAAGGCTTGCAGGTAGCCCAGGGCGAGTGGGTTTGGTTCCTCAATGGCGGCGACGCGATCCACGAGGATCTCGCGCCGGAGTGGCTGGAGACGTTGCTGGCCCGAACCCGCGCCGATCTGGTGATCGGGAGTATCCAGGGTGACGGCGATGCCGCTCCGCGGGAACTGACCCCGCTGCGCGAGCAATGGCCGCTGTTGCATTCCTGGCCGCCGCACCCGGCGACCCTGGTGCGGCGCGAGGTGCTGCGGCGCGCCGGCGGGTTTTCCCCGCGTTACCGGGTGTGCATGGACTTTGATCTTTGGCAGCGGTTGCTCGGAGCCGGCGCGCGGGCGGATGTCATCGCGGTGCCGCTGGCGCGTTTCGACCTCGGCGGGCTGAGCAGCCGGCCGGAAAATGCCGGCCTGGTGTTTCGGGAAAACGGTGACGTGCTCTGGCGGCATCAGGGCGCCGTGTGGCGCACGATTGGGCGGGGCGGATGGGGCTTGATGGTTGGCTGGCTGCGCGCGCTGCGCCATCGCTTCCTGTGAGCATGGCCATGAGCGCGCAACGGCCGGACATCACCGTGATCGTGCGGACCTCGGGTCGGTCGCGCTGCTACCTGGACCGGGCGCTCGCGTCGATCCGCGCCCAGACCTGCCGGCCGGCGCAGGTGATCATCTCGGATGATGCGTCTGCCGGGCCGACACCGGACGTGGGTGACCCGGGCATCGTCTGGGTGACGCGACCGCCGGATGAATCGCCCAACCGGTCGAAAGCCCTGAACCGCGGCATCCAGCACGCCGGCACCGCTTGGCTGGCTTTCTTGGACGATGACGATACCTGGCATCCGGAATTTCTGGCCCGCATGCGCACGGCTGTCACCGGACCCACGACAGCGGTTTGCTGCCGCACCCAGGCCCGTTATGAACACGAGGTGGAGGGACGGTTCCAGCCCCTTGGGGAGGAGCCGTTCAATCCCGGTTTGTACGGGATCACCCTGTCCCGCCTGGCTGCGGCGAATCTTTTCACAAACAACGCCGTGCTCTGGCCGCGGGATTTTTTCACGACCCTGGGGGGATACCGCGAGGATCTCACCATGCTGGAGGATTGGGAATTCAACGTGCGGGCGGCGCAGCGTTTTTCCTTGGCCGTCTTGCCCGAGACACTGGCGTATTATCACCAGCGGCCCCGTCAGGACGGAGGGTTGGCCGCCAATTCGGCCAAGACGCAGCACGACCGTGCCCGGGATCAGCTTCTGCAGGAATGGCGCGCCGCTGGCCTGCTGCCGCCGGACCGGGGCTGGCGATGGGTGGCCAACCGCGGTCGCGAGTTGCGCCACCGCTGGGCCCGCTGGCGCTTTACTACGAGGTGGGGTCCGAACGCATGAACCCCGATCATCAGCTTTGCGCGGTGGTCGTGCTCTATCATCCCGAACCCGACGTCGGGGAGAACCTCCGCGCGCTCGTCCGCGAGTGTGGGCGGGTGGTGGTGGCGGACAACGGCTGTCCGGTCGATCTGCGCGACCGGCTCGAGGCGTTGCCGGGAGTGACGTGGCTGCCGATGGACGGCAATGTCGGCGTCGCGACGGCCCTCAACCGCGGACTCGCTTGGGCGCGGTCCCAGGGGCTGGCGTGGGCGCTCACGTTTGACCAGGACAGCCGGCCCGAGCCGGGCATGGTGGCGGCGTTGTGGCGAACGGCGCAGGCGCAGCCCGCGGCGGCCGTGATCTGTCCGCGGGTGCACGAGGCAGGCTCGGTGCCGGCGAACTACCGGTGGGTGAGGCGGCATCCGGTGCTGCCGGGATTGTTCCAGCGCGTGGCGTGCACGGGGCCGGACCTGCCGGAGGTGACCATGGCGGTCACCTCGGGATCCTTGTTTGACCTGGCGGCGTGGGACCAGCTGGGCCGCTTTGACGACGGATTTTTCATCGACTACATCGATACCGACTACTGCCTGCGGGTGATCCGGGCCGGGCGGACGGTGGCGGTGGCGGGCGGCGCGGTGCTGCAACACCGGCTGGGGGCGCGGCAGGCGCGGGTGGTGCTGGGGCGTGATTTTCGCCCGATGAACCATGCGGCGTTCCGGCACTATTACATGGCGCGCAACCGGGTAGCCGTGTGGCGGCGGCATGCCCTCGCGGTGCCGCACTGGGCGGTCTTTGATTTCTGTTTCACGTGGTACAATCTCGCGCGCGTGCTGTGCTTCGAGTCGCAGCGGGGCGCCAAGGTGCAGGCGATCCTGCGGGGCACGTGGCACGGCCTGCAGGGGAGAAGCGGACCGATCGCATGAGCACCGAGTCCGCACCGATCCTCTCGGTCATCATCGTCGCGTATCAGTCGCGCGACGAACTGCCGGCCTGCCTTGGCTCGCTGCCGCAGATGCTGCTCGGCCGGCCGGTCGAGATTTGCGTGGTGAACAACTCGCCGGGCGACGGGGTCGCGGCGTGGATCGCTGGCGCGTTCCCGCGCGTGCGTTGCCTCGAACCGGGCGCGAACCTCGGATTTGGCCGCGCCAACAACGCCGGGTTCCGCGTCACGACCGGCGAGTGCGTGCTGTTCCTCAATCCCGACACCATCAGCAACGAGGCCGCGCTGGTCCACTGTGTCGGTCGCGTGCTAGGCGAGCCGCGGCTCGGGTTGATCTCACCGCGGTTGGTGCAGGCCGACGGCACGATGGATGCGGCCTGCCGGCGCAGCATCCCGACGCTGTGGGATGGATTTTGCCGGGCGAGCGGGCTGGCGGCGGCGTTTCCAGGCACGGCCTGGTGCGCGGGCTACAACCTCACGCACCTGCCGGTGGACGGGACCTATGCGGT
Organism: Lacunisphaera limnophila; assembly: GCF_001746835.1. Lineage (NCBI taxonomy): Bacteria > Pseudomonadati > Verrucomicrobiota > Opitutia > Opitutales > Opitutaceae > Lacunisphaera > Lacunisphaera limnophila. The sequence goes on from NZ_CP016094.1 coordinate 1,934,882, forward strand.
CGGCGCCATCAACGGGGCGTTCATGCTGGGCCGGCGCGAGGTGCTGGCAGCCGTGGCCGGTCCGTCCGGTGCCGTCTTTGACGAGAGTTTCTTCATGTATGGCGACGATCTGGACCTGTGCATCCGCGTTGCCCGGGCCGGATTTCAAGTCGTGTACGACGGGCGGGTGTCACTCACGCACCTCAAGGGCCTGAGCGTCGCGAAGGATTACGACCGCATGGCCGCGGCGATTTTCGATGCGAACCGCGATGTCTACCTGAAGCATTTCGGTCGTTCGGCCTATGCGCGCGGGAAGTGGCGCACCGCCTTCGGCCTTTGGAAGCGGCTCGCACTCTGGCGCGCACGGCGGCGGGGCCACCGGGCGGTGCGTCCGGTGTAGGCATACGATTCGGCCCGCGCTCCTCCAAAAGACAGAAGACTACTCGGGGTTCTTCCAGCGAACGAAAGTCAGGGCGAGGATTTGCAGGTCGAGCCAGGGGGACCAGTTCTCGATGTAATAGATGTCGTACTGGATGCGGCGGACGAGGTCGCTCTCGCCGCGCAGGCCGTTGATCTGGGCCCAGCCGGTCATGCCGGGTTTCACGAGGTGGCGCGGCAGGTAGTGGGGAATCACGGCGGACAACTGCGCGACGTGGTGCGGGCGCTCGGGACGCGGGCCGACGAGGCTCATGTCGCCGCAGAGGACGTTCCAGTATTGCGGGAGCTCGTCGAGGTTCCAGCGGCGCATCCACGCACCGATGCGGAGCAGGCGGGGATCATGGCGCGGGGTGCTGACCGCCGCCCCGTCGGAGGCCGCGGCATCGGGTAACATGCTGCGGAGCTTGTAGAGCGTGAACACACGGTGGCCGGCGCCGACGCGCGGCTGGGCGAAGAACACCGGGCCGCCGGGCGACTCGCGCTTGATCAACACCGCCAGCAGCGCGATCACCGGCGCCGAGGCGAGCAGGCCCACGGTGGCGCCGAGCAGGTCGGCGGCGCGCTTGGCCCCGCGGTGGAAGAGCTGGTTGATCGGGAGGGTCCCGACCCCCAGCACGGGCAGCCGGCCGATGGTCTGGAGCCGCAGGCCGTTGAGCAGGATCTGGAACGAGGTGGGGATGACCTTCCACTCGACGTAGGTCCGCTCGCAGGCCTCCACGGCGCGGACCACGATCTCGCGCGGGAGATCGCTGCGGGCGGCGATCAGCACATCGATCTCATGCCGGCGGAGATGGCCCTCGAGGTCGTCGAAGCCGCCCAGCATGGGCCGGGTGGCCTGGTCATCGGGCAGCGCGATGGCGCCGCAATAACGGTAGGGATGGGCGTCCTGCCCGCCGAGTTCATCGGCCAGGGCGCGAGCCTCGTCGTTCCAGCCCAGCACGGCCACGCGCTGGCGCACGCGGTCGCGCCACGGCGAGCGGACCAGGGTCTGGTAGAATAACGTGCGCCATGCCGCCATGAGCAGGATGACGCAGAAGAAACCGATGATGACGAAGAGGCGGGAGATCGGGGGATCGAATTTCAACACCAGCGAGACGCTGAGGTAGGCGAGCAGCCAGAAAGTCGCCCCCTTCACAATGAGGCTGATGCCCTGGAAATTCCGGAGCAGCAGGTGGGGTTCGTAGAGGTTAAGCCAGGCAAAGGCCGCGATCAGGAAGCCCACGCCGAGCAACAGGAGAGGCAGGTAGGTGGCGAAGGAGGCATTGGGCACGTCGAGGCCGAGCGCGCCGAGGGGCGAGGCGTAGCGCAGCCAGTAGGCTAGGGCCAGGCTCGCGAACGCCACCAGGGTGTCGCCCAGGAGCAGGCCGACGGGGAGGATCACCTTGCGCAGCCGGGTGGAGGAGGTGGTCATGGGGCGGGCGGCAGGCGGGTGAGCAGGTTCGCTGCCGGGATCCAGCCTTTGGGGGGAAACAGGGTGGAGGCAAATTCCGAAACCAGGCGATTTTGCTGACGCACGTAGAGGTCGATGAGGATGGGGCCATCGGGATGCAGCGCGAGCACGCCGTAGCCGGGGCGGTTCGCCCGCTCCGTGGCCAGCAGGGCGGGTTCCTCGTCGATCCCGGAGGTGAGGAAATCATGCACGGCCGGCGGTGGGTGCCGGGCCGCCCGCCGGGCGAGAGCGGCGGCCAAACCGGGTTGGCGCGGCGTGAACGGCAGGAAGGCTGCGCCCGGTTCGGGCGCGTGCCAGGCCCGGAGCAGGCGATCCCATGGATCGGGTGCGGCCGCGGCCGGCAAGGGAGAACCGTCGAGCACGGCCGCGAGGGTGCGGACGAAGCGGTCGGTCTCCGGGTTGTAGCCCGCGGCCGGAGGCCGTCCTCCGTGCAGCCACCAGCGCCAGAGGTCGCGGACGTAGGGCGCGGCGGGTTGCCCAGCCGCCAGCTCGTCCAGCATCCGGTTGGCCTCCGCCTCGACCTGCGGGCGCAGCGGGGCGAAAGCAGGCCAGGCCCAGAGCGGGGCAGTGAGGGCGGCCGGGTCGTTGAGCCACTCCAGGGCGAAGGCCCGGATCGCGTCCGCCTCGCGGCCGGCGGCGCGGAGGGCGAGGCCCAGGCCGAAGTAGGCGCCGCGGCGATGTGGGGATTCCTGCAGCGTGGCGCGGAAATGGCGGTTCGCGGCCGCCGCGTCTGCGCGTTCCAGGGCGATCCAACCCAGATTGAAATGGGCGTATTCGGTGAAGATCCCGGCGGCGAGGGAGGCGGTGAGTTCGGTGGCGGCCTGGTCGAGCAGGACGGCGCGCTCGGCCACCCCGGGCGTGGCCCCGTGTTGGCTCAGCAGGAGCCCGGCTGCTTGGTGCCGGTAGTAAGGATCGTGCGGGGCGAGCCGGGCTGCGGAAGCGAGGCGGTCCAGTGCGGGCGCCAGCCGGCCGTTGGCGAGGAGGATCAGCGTCTGGTGGTAGCGATAGCGCCCGGCCAGATCGCGCAGCGTGGGCCAGAGCGGAATGACTCCGGCCAGCAGGACCGCCCCGGCGGCGACCAACCGGAAGGTCGGCCCGCCGCGCGACGATGAGCCGGCGGAACCGCCCGCCAGCAGCAGTGCGGCGTTGACCACGAGCAGCGCGTTCAAGGCGGGGAGATCCAATTGGTGATCGGTCAGGGCGAAGAGACCGTAACCCGCGAGCGCGGCGGCGGCCGCGAGCGCCGGGCTGTCCGGCACGGTCAGCCGCCACAAGCGCGCCCCGCGACGCGCGGCGGCCCAGAGGAGCAAGGCGAGGGCCGTGAGCCCCGGCAGGCCGAGTGTCGCCCAGAGCTGGGCGGGAGTGCTGTGCAATTGGAGGACATTGTCCACGCCTGCCGCCAGGCGGTGACGGAGAGTGGGGTAGACCAGCGGCACCGTGCCGGGTCCCCAGCCAGTGACCGGCCGATCGACGCCCATCAGGCGTCCGGCCTCCAGCATCGCGGATCGCTGGGTGTTGCTCTCGCGGGCGGTTTCGCTCCAGGTGCCGCGGACCGCCAGTTCGCGGAGACGCGGGTTGGCGAGCACGGTGACGAGGAGCACGGCGAGCGCGGCCAGCACCAGCAGTCCCTGCTGGCGGCGGGACCAACCGGCGCGCAGCACCGCCCAAGCGGTGCCCGTCACTGCCACGATCCCGGCGGCCAGGGCCGCGCTGCGGCTGCTGGTGACGAGCAGCACGAGGGTGCCGGTGGCGGCCGCGGCCAGCCACCCCGCGCGCCGCCAGCCGCGCGTGCCCCACGCGGCGTGCAGCAGCCAGGGCAGCAGCAGGAGCATCGCGCCCGCCAGCTGGATGGAGTGGCCGAAAGGAAAATCATTCCGAACCGACCAGGAAAAGGCACCGGGACGCGCGATCCAACCTACGAGACTGACCCCGGTGAGCACCGCGCCGATGCCGGCGAGGGCACGGGTGATCAGGCCGGTCCGTCCGCTGGTTTGGTTTTCCTGGGTGATCCAGTGGTGGAGCCAGAGATAGGCAGCCACACCACCCAAAGTGGGCCAGACGCGGGGCAGGCTGGCACCGGCGTAGGGGCTAAGGCCGGCGGAGACGAGGGCGGTGACCGCCAGCAGAATCAGCCCGGCCAAAAGCCCGCGCTCGGGCCGGCGCCAGTTCGGTTGCGTGGCGAGACCGAGGCCCAGTGCCGCCAGCGGAGCCAGCCAGATGCCTTGCAGCACCAGAATCCAAGGCCAGCTAAACTGCCGCGTCGAGGAGGGGTGGACCAGCGTGAGCGCCACCGTGCCCACCGCCGCCAGCGACATCAAATATACCGGCCAGGTACGAGGGGGCAAGGTGAGGGGCTGGGTCACAGGAGGCGCAGGCTGCGGTCACCATAACGCGGCTCGGCCGGTCCCGGTGCAAGTGCTTATCTGCCCGTGGGCTGACCTTGGGTTGGGTGTCCACCCTTGACGGCCGGGAAGCGGGACCGGCATCGTCGCAGGCATGGTCGAAACCCGTCCCAAGCCCAACCGGGCCCTGCTCCTCAAGCTGGCCGTGGTCGCAGTCGTGGGCGGAGCCGGCCTGCTCCTGCTGGCGCGCGGTTATGATATCAAGGGCGGGATCCAGGAAGTGCTGGCCCTGATCCGCGGGGCGGGCGCAGTCCCGTTTTTCCTGGCCATGGCCTTCCTGCCGGCGGCGGGCATGCCCATGTCGTTTTTCTCGCTCACGGCGGGATCGGTCTTTGCCCCGCAGATCGGCATGCCGGCGGTGATCGCGCTCTCGCTCGCGGCCATCACCTTCAGCATGGCCTTCAGTTATTTCCTGGCCACGCGGCTGCTCCGGCCGGTGCTCGAGGCGCTGCTCGTGCGGCTGGGCTACAAGCTGCCGCAGGTCGACTCCGGGGATGTCACCGACCTCATCATCCTGCTGCGCGTGACGCCCGGGGTCCCGTTTCCGGTGCAGAATTATCTGCTCGGCCTCGCCCGGGTGCCGTTTGGCAAATACCTCCTGGTGTCCTCCCTGATCCAATGGCCGGCGAACACGGCGTTCATCCTGTTTGGTGACGCATTGCTGTCGGGCAAGGGCAAGGTTGCCCTGATCTCGCTCAGTTTGATCCTAGCGCTGATGGCCGCCACGCAGCTCGTGCGGAAGCACTACGGGGCGAAAAAGAAAGCCGGCGGCGCATGAGACCGGACGACATCACCCCGGACGAAGGCGGGCGGGTGCAGACCGTCACGGAGTTCAACCGCCGGGTGAAGGAGCTGTTGAAGGGCGGCCTGCCGCCCTGCTGGGTGCAGGGCGAGGTGTCGAACCTGCGGGTGCAGGCCAGCGGGCATGTGTATTTTTCCCTGAAGGATGCGGGCGCGCAGCTGGGGTGCGTGCTGTTCCGCGGCGACGCGACGCGCCAGAGCGTGAAGTTGCGGGACGGCCTGCAGGTGCTGGCCTACGGGCAGGTGGATGTCTATGAGGCGCGCGGGCAGTACCAGCTCATCACCCGCGCGCTCATCGAGCATGGCGCCGGCCGGCTGCAGCAGGAACTCGAACAGCTCAAGCAGCGGCTCGCGGCCGAGGGTCTTTTCGCCCCCGAGCGAAAAAAACCGCTGCCGCTCCTCCCGCGCACGGTCGGCTTCATCACCTCGCCGACGGGCGCGGCCGTGCAGGATTTCATCCGCATCCTGCAGCGCCGCGGCTGGACCGGCCGGCTGGTGGTGCTGCCCGCGAAGGTGCAGGGCGAGGGCGCGGCGGCCGAGCTGGTCGCCATGCTGCGCACGGCGGAGGCGCTGGGGATCTTTGACCTCCTCGTGATCGGGCGCGGCGGCGGCAGCATCGAGGATCTCTGGGCCTTCAACGAAGAGCCGCTGGTGCGGGCCATCGCGGCCTGCGGCCTGCCGGTCATCTCGGCCGTTGGCCACGAGATCGATTACACGCTCAGCGATTTCGCCGCGGACGTGCGGGCGGAGACACCCAGCGGGGCGGCGGAGCTGATCTCCAGCCGGTATCTCGACTGCGTGGAGCGACTCAGCCGGGCGGGCGAGCGGCTGGACGAGTTGGCGCGCACCCGTTGCGCGCAGGCGCGGCAGCAGCTGGACCACGCACACAGCCGGCTGCGGCTGCTGTCGCCGACCGCGGCCATCGAGCAGAACCACCTCCGGTTGGACGACCTGCGCAACCGGCTGGGTTCCGCGCTGCGGGCCTCGTTGCAGGAGGGCCGGCAGTCGCTGGCCGCGGCCCGGTCGCGGCTGGCGGCGACCTCGCCGGAGAAGCGCGTGCAGCTCGAGTCGCACCGCCTGCTGGCCTTGTGGAAGCGGCTCGAGTCCGCCAGCCCGCAGTCGGTGCTCAAGCGCGGCTATGCCATCGTGCGGGATGAGGCCGGCCGGCCGGTGGCCCGGGCGCAGGGCCTGGCGCCCGGCCAGCCGCTCGTGAACGAGTTCCTCGACGGCAAAGTGCGCGTGCGGGTGGAATAATGGCCGGTTCTGGCTACTCTCATCGCGGTATGAAGACCCGGTCCCTCCTTTTTCTCCTCGTCCTGCTGGCCGGGGTGTTTGTTTCCGCCGCCATGAAACCCAACTCCACTCCCCCCGCCGCCAAGGATGCCCTCGAGTGCGCCCCCGGCGAAATTTCCGCCTGCGGCCTGCCGTCGAATGTCGTCATCGACCTGAGCAAGGCGAAGGTGCAGCGCACCGAGGCGCAATGGCGCGCCCGCCTGACGGCGATGCAATACCGCGTGGCCCGCGAGCAGGGCACCGAGCCGCCCTTTCGCAACGAGTACTGGGATTCCAAGGCGGACGGCGTCTATTTCTGCGTCGGTTGCGACACGCCGCTCTTTGACTCGCGCCACAAGTTCGACTCCGGCACGGGCTGGCCGAGCTTCTGGCAGCCCCTGGAAAAGGCGTTCCTCGGCGAGGAGCGCGACGTGGGCTTCGGCATGATCCGGATCGAGAGCCACTGTGTGAAGTGCGGCAGCCACCTCGGGCATGTGTTTGAAGACGGTCCGCGCCCGACCGGCCTGCGCTACTGCATCAATTCCGCCTCGCTGAAGTTCAAACTGCGGGCCGACTATGACAAGTGGGTCGCGCAGGGTGGCGCGGCGAATTGAGGGCTCGTTGTCAGGGGGAGCGGATTCCGCCCGGCAACCGCGCGCCGCTCAATCGTAGAGCCAGTATTTTTTGCTGTGCAGCTGGTAGACGGCGGCGCGCTCGGACCAGTTTTTCACGAAGGCCGCCACGTCGACCCGCATGCCTTCCTTGCTCAGGGCCTCGTACCACGCGGTGGAACCGACGTGGATCTGGAAGGTGCGCTGCTGGGCGCCGGTGAGGGAGGCGAAGACCTTCAGCGGCGACCATTTCTCGGCCTGCTTGTGCATGTAGAAGGACAACTCGGTCGGCCGCCAGGCGGTCCAGTCGACGACCTCGACGAAGACCCCGGCGAGCGGTTTGCCCTCGGCGTTGCGGGTTTCGCGCTTCACGAGGCGGATGCCGGGAATTTGGAACGCCTCGAGGGCCGCGATGATCTCCTCGGGGGTCTTCTTGGGGTGGCTGATTCCCCGGGTCGGATAATCGGCGCGGTAGCCCGCCGGGAGCGCGACCTGGCGCCACGCGGTCTGCTCGCAGCCGAGGCCGATCATCGCATAACCGATGACGGCGTCATAGCTGGTGATCATCGGCGAAGTCTGGACCCAGGTCAGCTCGGTCTCGGGCCAGCGCATGGCCCGGTGCCAGCCGCGCATGGGCACCACGGTCAGTTTGCCCTTGGCGCGAACGCTGTCCTTCACGTGCAGCACGCGCGGCGCCTGCTGGGCCATGGTGGCGAGTTCGCCCATGGTCAGGCCGTGCACGTAGGGTACGCGGAAGGCGCCGACATCGCTCATCCACTCGGCGTCGAGCGGCGGGCCGTCGACCTTGAGGCCGCCGAGCGGGTTGGGCCGGTCGAGGATGATGACCTCCACGCCGTTCTCGAAGCAGGCCTCCATCGTGTAGCGCATCCAGCTGATGAAGGTGTAGGAGCGCACCCCGATGTCCTGCAGGTCGATGACCACCGCATGGAGGTCCTTGAGCTGTTCCTTGGTCGGGCGCTTGTTTTTGCCGTAGAGGGAGTAGATGGGGAGGCCGGTGGGCGCGTGGATCGCGTCGTCAAAGCGCGTGGCGGATTTCGTCGTGCCATCGAGCCCGTTTTCCGGCGCGAAGAGGCAGACGAGCTTCGATTGGGGCGCGCGGCGCAGGACGTTGATGGTGCTCTCGCCGCGGCGGTTGACCCCGGCGCGGTGGGTGAGGAGGCCGAGGCGCTTCCCCGCGATGGCCTTGAAGCCCTCGGCCTCGAGGACGTCGATGCCGAGCATGACGCGGGGCAGCTTTTCCGGGGGAGGGGCCGGGGTGGGCGCCGGTTCAGGGCGGGCGACCGGGGCCGCGGGTTTCTTCGGCTCGGGTTTCTTGGCGTCGGACGCGCAGCCGGCCAGCAGGGCCAGGGCGGCCAGGGCGGAGACAAGGGACGAAAGCGCGATTGACCGGCGGGTCATTGCTCGAATTTCTGAAAACGCCGGCGCGGCTTGGCGAGGAGATTCGCGTGACGGCGCGGGTCCGGCCAGTCTTTGTGCGACCTGGGCCGGGCGGAGACCGGCCCTACTTGGCGCGCCGGGTGGCCACGGCGGCGGCGAGTTGCTCGAGCACCGGCACGGTGGCGTCGAACGACAGGCAGGCGTCGGTGATGCTCTGGCCGGGCACGAGGGGCTGGCCGGGCACGTACTTCTGGGCGCCGCCGACGAGGGCACTTTCGAGCATCACGCCCATGATGGCGCGCGAGCCGCCGGCGACCTGCGCGGCGACATCGGCGGCGACGGCGGGCTGGTGGTCGTGTTTCTTGCCGCTGTTGCCGTGGCTGCAGTCCACGAGGACGACGGGCCGGGCCTCGGCCTTGCCGAGGAGATCTACGGCCTGACGGATGTGCGGCGCGGAGAAATTCGGCCCGCTGTGGGTGCCGCCGCGCAGCACCAGGTGGCAGTCGGGGTTGCCGGTGGTGGCCAGAATGGCGGGGGCTCCCTCGCGAGTGAGGGATGGGAAACAGTGGGCGTGCCGGGCGGACACGATGGCGTCGACCGCCACCTGCAGGTCGCCGTCCGTGCGATTCTTGAAACCGACGGGCATGGAGAGGCCGGAGGCGAGCTCGCGGTGGATCTGGCTCTCGGTGGTGCGCGCGCCGATGGCGCCCCAGGCGACGAGGTCGGCGTAGTACTGGCCGAGCGTGGTGTCGAGGAACTCGGTGCCGATGGGAAGCCCGGCGGCATTCACGTCCAGCATCAGCTGCCGGGCGAGGCGCAGCCCGGCATTGACCTGAAAGGTGCCGTCGAGGTGCGGGTCGTTGATCAGGCCCTTCCAGCCGACGGTGGTGCGGGGTTTCTCGAAATACACCCGCATGACGACGAGCAGGTCGCGGCTCAGCCGGTCGGCCACGGGTTTCAGTTTCCGCGCGTAGTCCAGGGCGGCGGCGGGGTCGTGGATGGAGCACGGGCCCACGATGGCCACGAGCCGGTCGTCGCGACCCTGCAGAATCGCGCTGACGGCGCGGCGGGCGTCATGCACCGCGGCGGCACCCGCCTCGCTGAGCGGCAGATCCTCCTCAAGGATGGCCGGCGAGAGGAGGGGCCGGGTGGTGCGGATGCGGAGATCGGAAATGGGCTGGCGCATGACGGTCGGGCAGGAAAGCGGAGTGACCGGGAAAAGGCACGCGGGAATTTCAGGTGAAGCCCGCGCTCCGCGCGGGTTCCACCGGTAGGACGGTCACGGACGGAAGTTCGGGCCGATCAGCTCGCGCAGGGTGGCGGCGGTGGCCCAAGGGGCACGGTCGGTGTACTGCTGGAGGAACTCCTCGCCCGCGCCGATCTTCACGCGGTCCGGGGTCCACTCGGGGGAGAGCACGTTGACCAACAGGACGTAGCCAGCGCCGGGATGCAGGCGCAGCGCCTTCCAGCACCCGCCGGGAATGGCGACCACCCGTTGTTGGCCGGCGGCGACATCCGGGCCGAGCGTGACCCGGTCCACCGTGCCCCCGGGGTGGAAGATGAAGTAATCGACCGGCCCACCCTCGAGCAGGATGTGGGTGTCGTCCGAGGCCAGCCAGTGCAGGTAGTTGACCGGGGCTTCCGCCGTGAGCAGGTAATGGATGCGGCTCTGGGCGGCGAGCTGCCGGCCGGCCTGCTCCACGGTCTGGGCGGAGCGGCCAAGCAGGCCGAAGTAGCCCGATTCGCCGGGCAGGTAGTCCAGTTGCAAGGTGGAGATGAGTTCCCGGGCGCGGGGATCGGCCGGGGTGGGCGGCGCGGCCCGGAGAAGCAGGGCGCCAACGAGGAAGAGCAGCAGGATTTTCATCGCGAGGTGTCCCGGCAGCCTGGGCCGAGGGGGAATTGTTGTCGACCCCGGGCTTGGTCCGGGCACGTTCGGGCGCATGGTGACCCTCTGCCAGCACGGTTATGAAGCCCTCCTTGAGCGCGAGCTCGCGGCGGCGGGCCTGGCCGTGAGCGAGAAGGGCCCGGGCTGGGCGCTGGCCGCGGAAGGCGTCGTCGCCGACCTGGCCTTTCCGCAGGTGACCCTGATGGCGCCGCAGGAATTTACGGGCGAGTCGGTCAACGCGCTGGCCCAACGGCTCGCGGATTTTTTCCTGGAGAGCCTGCGGGGTGAGCGCATCGACGCGGCGTGGCCGTGTGTGTTCGCGACCGTGCCGGAGGTCGTCGGGCTGGGCCGGCGCGCGAGTGGCGTGGAGAAGGCGTTTGGCGAGCTGCTGCGCAAGAAACTCAACCGGATCGCCAAGCTCGCGGTGCCGGACCTGCCGCGCGGGGCCGGGAAGACGCGCGGGCTGTTCGTGTTCTTCGCGGATTTTGGCCGGGTCTTCGCGGCGCGCGAGGCCTGGCTCGGGGGGCAGCGGCGCATGGCGGACGACGACGCGGCGCCCTCGCGGTCCTACCTGAAGGTCGAGGAAGCCTATATCGTGCTCGGGCGCGAGCCGCAGCCTGGCGAGACGGTGGTGGACCTGGGGGCGGCACCGGGGGGCTGGAGCTACAGCGCGGCGAAGCGGGGCGCGCGCGTCATCGCGGTGGACAACGGCCCGTTGAAGGGCGGGGCGCTGAACCATCCGTTGATCGAGCACCGGCTGGAGGACGCGTTCAAGTTCACGCCCCCGGAAGGCGGCGGCTATGACTGGCTGTTCTGCGATCTCGTCGAAGAACCGCACCATGTGATGCAAAACATCGTGGCGCCCTGGCTGCAGCACGGGTGGTGCCGGCGGTTCGTGATCAACCTGAAATTCGGCCATGTGGACGCCCTGGCGCTGCTGCGGGAGATCCGCGCGGCGGACTCGGCGCTGGCGCGCCACGGGGTCAACCTGCACATCAGACACCTTTATCATGACCGCGAGGAATTCACCGTGGTCGGCGAGCGGGGCTGAGGTGGACCCCACCGGTGGTGGCCGGGCCGTCCGGGGCCCACAACCCGTGGGTCCGGGCCGGCGCCCGTCGGCAGAAGCCCCGCATATTTTGTTGCGCATCGATTGAACGGCGCGGGCACGGACATGAGTCGGGGTCATAAGTCGGCGGGGATCCGCCGGTGCGTTTGACGGTGGCGGCGCGAGGAACTTGTAGTGGGGGCACTGCGCACCCGCGCCGCCGGAAAAGGCGGCGCCGTTTCGTGCCTCGCTGCCACCCACCGCCATGTCCCCATCCCTGCATCCCAAAGTGCATGCCGCCAACGGCCTGCAAGACTTCATCGCCATCTCCCGCTACGCCCGTTACCTGCCCGAGAAACGCCGCCGCGAAACCTGGTCCGAGGCCGTGCGGCGCGTGCGTGACATGCACCTCGCGCATTATCCGGACCGGCCGCTGGCCTCCGCCATCGCCGGCGCGGTGGCGGCGGGCGAGGTCGAGCCGGGGCAGGTGGCCGCACTCGGCGGGCTGGGCACCCTGCATGAGGCGATCCGTGCGGCCTTCGCCGCGGTGCAGGCGCGCGAGGTCCTGCCGTCGATGCGCTCCCTGCAGTTCGGCGGCGAGGCCATCCTCAGCAAGCACGCGCGCATCTACAACTGCGCCTTCACCTACCTCGACCGGATCGAGGCCTTCCGCGAGGCGTTCTACCTCTTGCTGTGCGGCTGTGGCGTGGGTTTTTCGGTGCAGTTGCGCCATGTGGACCGCCTGCCGGCGCTGGCGCCGCGGCGCGAGGGCAACGTCCCGGTGCGGCACGTGGTCGCGGATACGATCGAGGGCTGGGCGGACGCGCTGCATGTCCTCATGACCAACGCCGTGGCGGGGCACGCCGTGGATTTCGATTACTCGCGCATCCGCCCGGAGGGCGCGCCGCTGCGCACGACCGGCGGCAAGGCGCCGGGTCCCGAGCCGCTCTTTCACACGCTGACGCGCATCGAGCGCATCCTGCGCCGCGCGGCGGGGCGGCGGCTCAAGACCGTCGAGGCCTACGACATCCTGTGCTGGGCCGCCAAGGCCGTGCTCTCGGGCGGCGTGCGCCGCTCGGCGACGATCTGCCTATTCTCGGTGGATGACGCCGACATGGCCGCGGCCAAGACTGGCAACTGGTTCGCCGACCACCCGCAACGCGTGGCGAGCAACAATTCCGCCGTGATCATCCGCCGGACGGCGACCCGCGAGCAGTTCATGTCGCTCTTCGAGGCGCAGAAGCAGTTCGGGGAGCCGGGCTTCTACTTTGTGGAGGATCCCGACTATGGCGCAAATCCCTGTGTGGAGATCGGCCTGCATCCGCGCCTGAAGCTCGATGCCGCCGCCATCGCGCGGTTGCGCGAGCTCGGCCACACGGGTCCGCTGCAGGAGGGCGAGGTGCTCACGGGCGTGCAGTTCTGCAACCTGGCGACAGTCTCGGCCGCGGCGGCGGACAGCCGGCCGGCGTTTCACCGCTTGTGTGCGCTGGCTGCGCTCATCGGCACGCTGCAGGCGGGCTACACGGATTTCCGGTACCTGTCCCCGGTCTCGCAGGTGATCACGGAGCGGGAGGCGCTGCTGGGAGTCTCGCTTTGCGGCATTCTGGACCGGCCCGAGTTGCTGCTGGATCCCGCGGTGCTGCAGGACGGGGCGGCGGTGGTGAAGGGGATCAACGCGCTCTTCGCCCGCGTGCTGGGCATCCGGCCCGCGGCGCGCACGACCTGCGTGAAGCCGGAGGGCACGGCGAGCCTCCTCCTCGGGACCAGCAGCGGGCTGCACCCGCACCATGCCCGGCGGTATTTCCGGCGCGTGCAGGCCAATGTCTACGATCCGGTCTACCGGCATTTCCGCCGGGCGAACCCGCACATGGTCGAGCCGAGCGTGTATGATGTGAACGGCCGCACCGAGGTGATTACGTTCCCCGTCGAGGGCCCGGTCTTTGGCGTGTACCGCGACGAGCTGTCGGCCACCAAGCACCTGCACTACATCCGGCTCGTGCAGGAAAACTGGGTGCAGGCGGGGCGCCGGCACGAGGAACATTCGCCGGGCCTGCATCACAACGTGTCCTGCACGGTCTCGGTGAAACCCGACGAGTGGGCCGCCGTGGCGGAGTACATCTGGACGCACCGGCACAGTTTCACCGGGGTCGCGCTGCTGCAGGACTGCGGCGACAAGGTCTACCAGCAGGCCCCGCGCGAGGGGCTGGCGACGCATGCCGACATCGAGAAATGGAATTCGCTCGGCTATGTGCCGGTGGATTTCACGACCCTCGAGGAATCGGAGGACATCACCGAGTTGAAGCAGGTGGCCGCCTGCGCCGGCGGGGCCTGCGAGCTGGTGTGAGGGGCGGGGATTCCCTTGAACCGCGCCCGGCGGCCCCCCACGCTGCCGGCCGGTTCATGAAAACTCCCTTCGTCCCCAAGCAAAAGGAAATCAACATCTGCGGCTGGCAGGCGGTCTCGACGCTGTTTGCCCGCCACCCGGCGGAGGTGCGACGGTTGTTTTTTGACGCCCCCACGGGGAAGCGCGCGGGGGATCTCTGCCGCCTGCTGGCGCAGCACAAGAAGGTCTACCGACAGGTGGAGCCAGCCGAGCTGGAGAAAGTCGCCGGCACCGTGCACCACGGCGGCATCGTTGCGGTCATTGGCGAGCGCCCGCTCAAGAAGGTCACCCGCGAAGTGCTGGCGGACTGGGCCCGGACGAAGGCCCCGCTACTGCTGCTCGACCGCGTGAGCAACGCGAACAACGTCGGCGCCATCGTGCGCACAGCGGCGTTCTTCGGCGTGCGGGCGGTGATCGTGCCGGACCACCCGGCGCAGGCCCTGCCGGGCGAGGCCGCCCACCGGGTCGCGGAAGGCGGCATGGAGTTTGTCGATTTCTACCGCGTGCCGGCGCTGCCGGAATTCTGCGCGGAGCTGAAGCGGACGCATTTCCTCCTCGGGACGAGCCTGACCGGCAACCAGCTGTCGCCCGCGCAGGTCAAGGAGCGCGGGCTGCCGCGTCCGCCCGCGATCATCCTCGGCAACGAGGAGAAGGGCATCGCCCCCAACGTGGCGACGCAGTGCGACCGCCTGGTGAAGATTCCGGGAGCCGATACGGTCGAGTCGCTCAATGTCTCGGCGGCCGCGGCGGTGCTGTGCTGGGAGTTTGTCGGGGCCATGGCGACCAAGTAGTTCTAGTTGGTATTTAGGCGTGGGCCGCAAAGCATCCGGTCACGCCGGGCGCGGCGGAGCCAGCGAGGTGCTGGTGATTCAGTCCAAATTACCAGCCACCGACCACCAACTACTTCCCCTCGGTCCCGCCCAGCAATTTCCGCCAGCGATCCAGCACCCCGGCCGAGCGGGGTTTGACGATTTCCGGCTGCACGTTGATCTCCGGCACGCCGAGGATGGGTTCAAAGTGCCCGGCCTTCTTGTAGAGGATGACCACATCCTGCATGCCCCAGGCTTCCTCGAGGTAGGCGCGCATGATGATGTCGGGATACCGCTGGAGGGTGCGCATCACCCACTCGGGCGAGGTGAGGGCCAGGCCGTAGTCCTCCTCGGCGTTGCTTTCGAAATAGCGCTGGTAGGCGAAACCGGTGCGGGCGTACTCCTCCAGCAGGGCGGGCTTGTCGATGTTCTCGGCGACGTTGCGCCGGCCGCGGGCGAGCAGGCTGGAGACGGTGCGACCCTGGGTGGTGAAGACGATCACGCCGCACTCCTTGGTCCACTTCACGAGGCAGTCGAGGGTGGCGAGCCACCGGTCGCGGCGCAGGTGGGTCACCAGCGAGCCGACCCAGATCAGGTCAAACTGGGACTGGAAGGGCAGCTGGTGCAGGTCGGGCAGGGAATAAACCGGCTTCGCCCCGAACTGGTTGGCGCAAAAATCCACGCCATCGCGGTCAAGGTCACAGGCCGTGATATCGGCGTACGGGTAATGGGCGCGCAGCCAGCGCAAGACGCGGCCGTGGCCGCAGGGCAGGTCGAGGATATTGGGATAGTGCGGCTTGTCGCAGAGCTCGGAGGAAAAATGGATCAGTTCGAGCGCGCGGCGGCCGAGGTCGAAATATTGCTCGGTCAGGGTGGCGTCCGCCTCCTTGGCCAGCATGCCGTCGCGCGGGGCGAGGGCGCGGTCGACGGCCAGGCGGGAAAAATCGTAGAGGGTTTTCATGCGAGGGGACCGGCGCATCAAGGCGGGCGGGCGGGCGGGCGTCAATCGCGGGCAACCTTGCATCCGCGCGGCGCCCGGCAAGGATGGGGCCATGAACACCCCGATCTGGGATGATCGCGACTGGCGGCCCCTGCCGACGCTCGTCGGGCCGGTACGGGCGGATGTGTGTGTGGTCGGGTTGGGTGCGTCGGGTCTGGCCGCGATCGAGGAGCTCGTGGACCAGGGCGTCGCCGTGGTGGGGGTGGAGGGGCAGGCCGTCGGGGCGGGCGCGGCGGGTCGCAACGGCGGCTTTGTGCTCGCGGGTCTGGCGAAGTTTTTCAACGAGACCGTGGTGCAATGCGGCGAGGCGGCCGCCGGGGCGATCTACCGGCAGACCGCGAGGGAGATCGCGCGGCAGGCCCAGGACATGCCGGCGATCGTGCGCCAGTCGGGCGCGCTGCGCATCGCGGCGGATGCGGCGGAACTGGCCGACTGTGCGCAGCACCTGGCCGCGCTCCGCTACTGTGGTTTTCCCGCCGCCGCTTACACCGGACCCGAGGGCGAGGGTCTGCTGCTGCCGGAGGACGGGGTGACGCAGCCCCTGCACCGCGTGCGGGCGGTGGCGCAGCGGTTGCGCCAGCGGGAGACCCGGCTCTACGAAAATTCGCCCGCCCGCAAGCTGGTGGCGGGGGCGGTCGTGACGGACCAAGGCACGGTGCATTGCGACAGCGTGATCGTGGCCGTCGACGGCCGGCTGGAGCGGATCTTGCCTGAATTGGCCGGGCGGGTGCGCACCGCGCGGCTGCAGATGCTGGCGACGGCCCCCGCGCCGGAGGTACAATTTTCCCGGCCGGTCTATTATCGCCAGGGCTATGAATATTGGCAGCAGCTGCCAGACCGAAGCATTGCGCTGGGCGGGTTCCGCGACCAGGCCGGGGACGAGGAATGGACAGGGGACGACGCCCCGACAGAGCGGGTCCAGGGCTTGCTTGAGAAATTCCTGCGCCAGCACCTCAAGGTGCGTGCGCCGGTCACGCACCGCTGGGCGGCGTCCGTGGGTTACACACCGGACGGCCTGCCGATCCTGGAGGAGGTACGGCCGAAGACCTGGGCCGTGGGCGGCTACAACGGCACGGGCAACATCGCGGGGGTGCTGGGCGCCCGCGCGGCGGCGCGGCTGGTCTGTGGGCAAGGTTCGGAATGGGCGGCCGCGCTGGCGGGGGCACGGGCGCATGCCGGCCGGCGGTAGGCGGGACGGGGCAGCTCCGCCCTAGAGATTTGACAACCGGCGGCCGGACCGTCAGCACTCTGCGCGATGATCTTCACCGCCGGCTTCTTCAGCTTTACGTTTGCGGGCTATTTTGCCCCGCAGAGCCGAGGCGGCGTTTCCCCAAGCAACCCCTGATCACAGGAAAATATTGCCAAGGAGCCGCCCAAACCCAGGGCGGCTTTTTTATTTTAACCACCAAACCCAAGAATATTTCCCGCGGATGACGCGGATAAACGCGGATAAAGAAACCCAATTCTGATGCCGTAGGTGCCTCATCCACGCGGCGTTGATCGACTCCCTCCCCAACCCCTTCCCCCATGATCCTCCCCAAAAACAACCGCCTGACCGAGACCGAAGTCGCCCAGCTCACCGTGATCGTCGGTGAGTTTGGCTGCCGCATCCAGCCGATCGTCGGCGACCTGCGGACCATCTACGCCATCGTCGGCGACGAGCGGCACGAGCTGATGATCAACCGCATTGAGGGCCTGTCGTTCGTGGACCGCGTGGACACGATCCAGTCGCCGCACAAGCTGATGGACATCAAGTCGGACCTCGCCCGCCACCGGGTGAAGGTCGGCGGGGTCACGCTGGGGGAGGAACTGCTCATCATGGCGGGCCACTGCACGATCGACCCGAAGAACCCGAATCTCTTCTACGAGACGGCCCAGGCGGTGAAGGAGGCCGGCGCGCACGCTATCCGCGGCGGCGTGTGGAAGCCGCGCACGAATCCCTACGCCTTCCAGGGCGACAACAAGTCCCTCGACATCCTGATGGAGGGCTCGCGCCGCACCGGCCTGCCGGTGGACACGGAGGTGATGGATGAGGAGCAGCTAAAGCTCGCCCTCGCCGCCGGCGTGCACGTGCTGCAGATCGGGGCGCGCAACGCCCTCAATTACTCGCTGCTCCGGCAGGTGGGCGCCGCCATCGCGGGCAAACCCGTCGCCGTGCTGCTCAAGCGCGGCATGCACACGGGCACGCTCAACGAGTTCATCTCCGCCGCGGAGTACATCGTGAACTTCGGCAACCCCAATGTCATCCTCTGCCCGCGCGGTACGCAGCCGGGGCTCGACGGCTACCGCAACCAGCCGGATGAGTCCATCACCCCCCTGCTCAAGGAGCGGACCTGGGCCCCGGTCGTGGTGGATCCCTCCCATTCCGTCGGCCGGGCCACCTACGTGCCGGCCTGCGCGCTCGCGGCCGTGGCCTACGGGGCGGACGGCCTGTGCATCGAGGCTCATGTCAGCCCCGCCCACGGGCTGGGTGACGACCCGAAGCAGGCGGTCACCCCCGCCGCGCTTGCGGGGTTGATCCGGGAGGCCAAGGCCCTCCATGCTCTGCGTCGCTCCCCCCGTTCCCCCGCCGCCACGTCATGAAAAAGCAACTCGCCCAGGTCCGTGCCCAAATCGACGCCCTCGACCAGAAGGTCGTGCGGATCCTCAACACCCGCCTGAAGTGCGCGCAGCGCATCGGCGAGCTCAAGCGCGGCGCGAAGACCCGCATCTACGTGGCTGAGCGCGAAGCCGACGTCCTGCGCCGGGTCGCCTCGGCCAACACCGGCCCGCTCAAGCCCGCCGCCCTGCAGGCCATCTACCGCGAGATCATGTCCGCGGCGATCTCCCTCGAGAAGCCGCTGTGCGTGGCCTACCTCGGGCCCGAGGCCACCAACACGCATGCCGCCGCGTTGCGCAAGTTCGGCTCCAGCGTGGACTACCGCCCGATGGCGACCATCGCCGACATCTTCACCGCGGTGGAGAAGGGCGAGGCGGACTACGGGGTCGTCCCGGTGGAGAATTCCACCGAGGGCTCCGTGCGCGACTCGCTCGACCTGTTCGTGGAGACGCCGCTGAAGATCGTCGCCGAGCTGCACCAGGAGATCGAGCACACGCTGCTTTCCCGCGAGCCGCTCGCGAAGATCAAGAAGGTCTACTCGAAGGACCAGGCGCTGGCGCAGTGCCGCCGCTGGCTGCAGCGGCACCTGCCGCACGCGCAGCTGGTGGACGTGGACAGCACGGCCTACGGCGTGCAGATCGCGGCGAAGGAGAAGGGCGCCGCCGCCATCGCGCCGCGGCTGGCCGGTGAGCGTTACGGCGTGCCGGTCGCGGCCACGCATATCCAGGACCTGAAGAACAACACCTCACGCTTCGTCTTCCTCGGCCGCGAGGCCTCGGGCTCGGCCGGCAGCGGGCACGACAAGACCAGCCTGCTGGTGTCGTTGCACCACGAGTCCGGGGCGCTCCTGCGCGCGCTGCAGCCCTTCAACCGCCGCAAGCTGAACCTGACGCGCATCGAGTCGCGGCCGAGCAAGCTCAAGCCGTGGGACTACATCTTCTTCCTCGATGTCACCGGCCACTATGACGATCCGGCCATGCAGGCCGCGCTGAAGGAGCTGAGCCGGAAATGCCCGCTGGTGAAATGGCTGGGGAGTTATCCGGTGGCGAAGCGCTGATTCCCGATTGGGCGGGCGTGGGGACTGTAGGGCGATCTCGCCCTACAACAGATCCGACCAAGCCAATAGCGACGGAACCGTCGGCCGCCTCAGGCGCGCCGGCGGCGCGCGGCCAGCAGGAGCAGGCCGCCGCCGAGGGCCAGCAGCGCGTAGGTCGAGGGCTCCGGGATGGCGACGACAGGGGCCACGGAGAGAAAGGTGCCGCCGCGGGCGGACAGGAGGAAATCGCCGGCGCCGCCGGTGTTGGTGAACGTGGTCAGGGCGTTGGGCCCGCTGTTGAGGAAGGCGCCCTCGGTCATCGATCCGGGCACCTGGTAGTACAGCGGGGTCGTGGCCGCCGCGCCGGTGTGGAAACCGGCGACCGCGTTGCCGTGATCCCAGGTGATGGTCTCGTAGTTCAGGAAAATGTCGAAATTGCCGACGCCCGTGTCGGCACGGCTGACCAGGACGAGCTCGAAGGTGTTCGGGCTGGTGCCGTTGGAAAATTCGCCGACCCCGTTCCATTTGACCGCGAAGGCCGCATGGCTGTCCACCAGGCCGGTGCCCCACGTCACGGTGCCGACGGCGGAGGTGTCCACATCGGAGAAAAACGCCGCGATGATGGGCAGGGTGAGGGACTCGTTGGTGGCGTAGGTCGCATCCAGGGGGACCGGCACGTAAACGCCGCTGCCCTCCCCGAAGCTGATGTAGCCGTTGTTGCTGACAAAAGTCTTGGAGTAGGTCGTGCCGCCGAAGTTGATCGAAAAGCCCAGGTCCTCGCCGAGGGGGTTGCCATTGCTTCCGGCGGTGGCCCCCAGGTTCCCGCTGTGGTTGTCATCGTTGGCGTAGAGGCTGCCCGTCTGGACGTAGGACTGGATCACGACCTGGGCGGGCAGGGCGCCGGCGCTCAAGCCGGCAAGCAGGCAAAGAATAGGATATAAACGATGACGTGAGATGAACATGGGCCCGGTGTTCCGCGAAAGGACTAAGCACTAACTGTGCTATCGCCAGTGCAATTCTTGCGCTGACCTCCCGTATTTTGGCTCGGCACCGGGCGATGGTTGGGGTTTATTTGGGTGTGGCCGCCATGAAAATACTTTTCGTCACTCCTGAGGTTGAACCATTTGTGAAAGTCGGCGGGCTGGCCGATATGACCGGGGCGCTGCCAAAGGACCTGGTGCGGCAAGGGCATGACGTCCGGGTGGTTTGCCCCGCCTATGGGTCCGTGCGACGGGTGGGTGACTGGCAGGCGAGGCCGGAGCCATTGGGCGTGGACGTGGGCGGGGCCAGCCAATGGGCGCGGGTGTGGGAGACGGTGCTGCCGGGATCCCGGGTGCCTGCTTATTTTCTCGAGAATCACGATCACTTCGCGCGTCCGGAGGTCTACACGGGCCCCTGGGGGGCGCATGCGGACAACGACCTGCGGTTCGCTTTTTTCTGCCGCGGCGCGCTCGCGCTCTGCCAGCAGCTCGACTGGGTGCCGGATGTCATCCACTGCCATGATTGGACGACCGGCCTGCTGCCGCTGATGTTGAACACGACGCTGCGCGACACGCCGTTGGCGCGCACGGCGACGGTGTTCACGATCCACAATCTCGAGCACCAGGGGTGGTCGCCGGCGCGCGTGGTGGACTTCGCGCGGCTGCCCTGGGGCGAGTTTCACCGGGACGGGCTTGTGTCGAACGGCATGGTGAACCTGATGAAGGTCGGCCTGCTGCACGCGACGAAGATCACCACGGTCAGCCCGACCTACGCCGGGGAGATTCGCACGCCGGACGGCGGGTTCGGGCTGGATGGCGTGCTCAACTTCCGGGCGGCGGATCTGTTGGGCATCCTCAACGGCATCGATGACGAGTCGTGGGACCCCGCGCGCGACCGGTCGCTGCCGGCCCACTACTCGGCCGCCGATCTGGCGGGCAAGGCCGTGTGCAAGGCGCGGCTGCAGCAGCAGCTGGGCCTGGACGTGAAGCCGGGTGTGCCGCTCTTCGGCGTGGTGTCGCGCCTGGCCGCGCAGAAGGGGCTCGACCTGCTGGCGGAGGCGCTGCCGCGCATCCTGGACCGCATGGACGTGCAGTTCGTGCTGCTCGGCAACGGCGAGGCGAAGCTCGAGAACGATTTCCGGTGGGCGGCCGACGCCTACCGCGGGCGGTTTGGGGCGCACCTCGGATTCGACGGCGGGCTGGCACGCCTGATCCAGGCGGGCAGCGATTTCTTCGTGATGCCCAGCCGCTCCGAGCCGTGCGGACTCACGCAGATGTACGCGATGCGTTACGGCACGCCGCCCGTCGTGCGGGCCACGGGCGGATTGGTCGACACCGTGCAAAATTTCGTGGAGGGGCAGCCGGTGGGCACGGGCTTCGTGTTCGGCGATGCGACGGTGGCCGCGCTGACCGACACGATCGGCTGGGCCTGTGCGACGTACTACGACCGCCCCGCCGAGCTGGCCGCACTGCGGCTGCGTGGCATGGCGCAGGATTTTTCGTGGCGGTCCAGCGCCAAGCACTACGTGGACCTGTATCGCTGGGCGGTGGCGGCGCGGGTGGGCGGGTAGACGGTGCCTTGCAGTTGGCGCCCGGCGACCGGGGAACCCCGGCCCCGGGTTACGTCAGCCATTTTTCCATCACGGCATTGGGCAAGTCGACGCCCCGGGTTGGAACGATCTGGTGCCGGACCACCCGGAATCCCTGGCGCAGGAAAAAGGGCTGGGCGGTGACGCTGGCCTGGGTGTGGACGCGCGTCGCGCCGTGATCGCGGAGGGATTTTTCCGCGGCCTGGTAAAGGGTCGTCGCCACTCCACGCCGCCCGTGGGCCGGATCCACAAAAAGCAGATCCAGGTAGCCCTCGACCGTCCACGAGCAGAATCCCGCGAGGACGCCGGCGGATTCCGCCAGCAGCACTTGCTGCCGGGCCAGCCGCTCCCGCCAGCGGGTCAGATCGGGCGAGGGCGGGGACCAGGCGGCTCGCTGCTCCAGCGTGTAGTGCGCGCCAGCCGTCTGATGTACCGCATCGTGGAAGAGCCGGGCCAGCTGCGGCACGTCCGCGGGTTGGTGGGATCGCAAAACTATCGCCGCGCTCATGTCGCGTAGATCTAGTATTTGTCCATCACCTGCCACATGACCCAGCTCAGGCCGAGGCTGAAGATGATGAGGCCGGCGAGGCCGAAGACCACGGTGATGACGTTGATGCCGCTGAGAAACACGCCGCCGAGAATGGCGACATTGCCACCGACGATCAGCAGCCAGAATTCGCGTTTCCGGCGGGATTTCACCGCCTTGATCTCGATTTCGCCCAGGCCGTGCTGCTGGGCGGCCCGGCGGTTCGCCTGCAGGACGGCGTAGACATCGTTCGGGTCATCAGCCTTCGCCGGGCCTACGGCTGACAGGTCCGCCTTGGGGGCGGCTGGCCGGGCCGCGGGATTCGGCCGGGTGCCGGCGGCGATCGCCAGATCCTTGGTCGTGGGCAGCGGCGCCGCGCCCGGCGTGATCACGTTGTCGCGCTTGAACTCGCGCTCCTTGAAGCCGTAGTGCTTGCGGGGAGGATCGAGTTCGTCGGGCACGGCATCAGAAATGAAAAAAGCGCGCCGGAGTCGACGCGCTTTTGTGTCGGGGGCGGAGACCCCGCCCGACAATTTACGGTCTCCCGCCGTCGGACTTGGAGGGATGGACCTTCTCGTCGTAGGTGCGCGCGAGCCAGGCCGGCGGGACGGGGACGATGCAGATGTTCAGGGAACGGTTATCCTCGGAGAGCATGGCCGATTGGATCTGGATGCGGGTGCCGTCGGGGTGGAAGGTCGGGTGGATGTGGTCGGCTGCGGTTTCCTTGTGGCCGGTGGTGAGGAGCATCATTTCATTCGTGCGGCGGTCGATGAGGTAGAGGCTGCGGGCGAAGTCGTCGCCCACGGCCCAGCGGCCGTCGGGCGAGCCGTGGACGTGCCACAGGCCGCTGCCACTCTTGGTCTGGCCTGCGATATAGAAATGGTCCGTGCGGAGATTGATGATGCCCAGGCCGGTCGGGTGGACACGCGTGCCGCTCGGGCCCCAGGCGTCGTCGGTGCCGGGTGCGCGATGGCCCATGAGGGCGATGGCGACCTCGTCGGGCCCGATCACCGCCTCGTGTGTGACCCAATCATAGGGCGCCTCGGGGTAGAGTTTGCGCAGGCCGGTGCCGTCGGCCCGGACGGTCCAGGTGCGTTGCGGGGATTTGCCACCGGTTTCCCAGCAGAAGACGATCTCGCCGGCTTTCCAGGGGTTGGACTGAATGTGGCCGACCTGGAAGGGGACGGCGACGACGGGGGTGACCTCGCCGGTGGCGAGATTCATCTTGGCGACGCCGGACGGGCCGGCGCCCATGTTGCGTGGGCCGAAGGTGGCTTCGATCTTGGTGTCGGCCGGGAGGAGCTTCGTGGCGCCGTCCTTATGCAGACGGAAGTAGGCGAAGTCCTCGTTGGCATCGATGGCGAGTTCGCCGCCGCCGCCAATGTCCAGGGGGATGGTGCCGAAGACCTGTTCATAGGCCGCGGCCGGCTGCATCGTACCGGCGGCGCTGTCGGCGAACACGCGGGCCAGGTCGATCGCCACCACCTGCAGCGGCACGCGCGGGCGCTCGACGCGCGGCTGGCCGGGTTGCGGGGGGCGGGGATAGGCGTCGGGGCTGGTGTGGTTTTCGGGGCGGGTGAAAAAGAGCCGCATCGATTTCTGCGCGACGCAGAGGGCGCCCTGGTAGCCGGTCTCGGTCACCTGCACGATGTCGCCGGTCGTCTCGTGCACGGCCATGGCCTGGCCGCGCACGCGGTTGGAACGGAAGACCACCCATTGGCCGTCGGCGGTCCATTGCGGGTGGGTCGGGTAGATCTTGGAGTCGCCGGCCGGCGTGCTGGTGAGGAAGGTGAGCGGCGTGCCGGTGATGGGGTCGGTCACAATTTTTCGCTCGGACGGGAAGCGGCGGCCGAGCTGGGCCGCGGCCGGGAGGGCCAGGGTTTGCGCGAAGACCAGGGTGACGACGAGAGTGAGGAGGAAGCGGGGACGCATGGGGTTTCGGGGTGAAGGGCGGGGCGGCCGCCGGGAAGGCGGGAAGGCATGGGAAGGTGACCGGGACGCTTATCCCGGATCAGGGGTGACCGAACATGCACCGAAATACCGCCGGCGCGGACGGGAAGTTGGGTTTACAGTCAGATTTCAGGCCGGGCTGGCCGGACGGGGCTCAGGCCCGGGTGCCGCGCTGCTTCAGCCGGTCGAAGCCGACGGCGGCGAGGAGGATCAGGCCGGAGGCGATGTATTGGTAGAACGTGGGCACGTTGAGCAGGTTCATGGCGTTGCGCACGGTGCCCATGATCAGGACGCCGGCGATGACGTAGCTCATCTTGCCGATGCCGCCATTCAGCGACACGCCGCCGAGCACGCAGGCGGAGATGACGTCGAGTTCCAGTCCTTGGGCGACCATGGGCTGGCCGCTGGTCATGCGGGAGGCGAGGACGATGCCGGCCACGGCCGAGAGGAGGCCCTGCAGGGTGAAGATCGTGATGCGAAGGCGGTCGATGCCGATGCCGGCGAGGCGGGCGGCCTCGGCGTTGCCGCCGAGGGCGAGGGTGTTGCGGCCGAAGGTGGTGCGCTCGATCAGGAAGCCGAACAGCGCGAAACACCCCAGGCAGATCCAGACCGGTGTGGGCAGGCCGGCGAAGGCGGAGTTGCCGAGGGTGAAGAATTCCTCGCGCACGACGCCGACGGCGCGGCCGTCGGAGACAAGGTAGCCGAGGCCGCGGACGATCTGCATGGTCGCGAGCGTGGCGATGAGGGCGTTGATGCCGGCCTTGGCGATGAGCACGCCGTTGACCAGGCCGACGAGGGCGCCGGTGCCGAGGCCGGCGGCGAGACCGAGGGCCACGCTGTCGGTGCGGTTGGTGATGACGGCGGTGACGACGCCCACGCAGGCGACAATGGAGCCGACGGAGAGGTCGAAGGCCCCCGCGGCGAGACAGAACAGCATCGTGCAGGCGATGATGCCGATGGTGGAGACGGAGAGGAGCAGGCCCTCCATGTTGGCGGCGGAGCGGAAGCCGGGCACCGCGACGGAGCAGGTGGCGAAGAGCGCGGCGAAGACGACGAGCATACCGGCGCGATCCCAGAAGATCTTAAAGGGGGAGACTTGGTGACTCATGAAAGGGGAGGGGGTTGGCCACGAATAGGCAGGAAGGACATACCTCGGTCAGGAAGCGGCGGGGAGGGCGGCCTTGAGGACGGATTCCTCGGTGGCGGCAGCGCGGGGGAACTCGCCGGCCAGCGCGCCGCCGCGCATCACGAGGATGCGGTCGGCCAGGCCGAGGACCTCGGGGAGCTCGCTCGAGACGAAGAGCACGCCGACCCCGCGCGCCGCGAGTTGCTGCACGAGGGCATAGATCTCGCTCTTGGCCCCCACGTCGATGCCGCGCGTGGGTTCGTCGAGGAGGATGACCTTCACGTCCTCCGAGAGCCAGCGGGCGAGGATGACCTTCTGCTGGTTGCCGCCGGAAAGGTGGACGATGGCGGTTTCCGCCGAGGCGGTCTTCACGCCCAGGGTGGCGATGTGCGTGGCGGCGTTGGTCCGCTCCCAGGCCTGGTTCAGAATGAAGCCGCCGAACGCATGGTGGCGGCGGGCGCTGAGGTTGATGTTCTCGTGGACCGGGCGCACGGGCAGGATGCCGTCCCGCTTGCGGTCTTCGGGGCAGTAGACGAGGCCGGCGGCAATGGCGTCCGCGGGGCGGGCCAGCGCTACCGTTTCGCCGGCGAGCCGGAGCACGCCGCCGGTGCGGGTGGTGGCGCCGTAAACCAGGCGAAGCAACTCGCTGCGGCCGGCCCCGACTAGCCCGAAGAGGCCGACAATCTCCCCTTGTGTCACGCTGAGGCTCACGGGGGCGCTCAGGCCGGGGCCGGTGAAGTCCTGGATCTCCAGCGCCGGCGCGCCCAGCGGACGCGGCGCGTAGTTGAAGACGTTGCCCAGGTCGCGGCCGACCATGAGGCGGATGATGTCATCCACGGCGAGCCCGGCCAGGGTGTCGCAGGTGCGAATGTGGCGGCCGTCGCGCAGCACGGTGACGGCATCGCAGAGGGCGAAGACCTCATCCATGCGGTGCGTGACGTAAAGGACCACGTGGCCGCGGGCCTTGAGGTCGCGGATGACGGCGAAGAGGCGATCGACCTCGCGGGAGGAAAGGCTGCTCGTGGGTTCGTCAAAGGCGATGACGCGGGCGCCGTGCGTGAGGGCCTTGGCGATCTCCACCAGCTGGCGCTGCGCGATGGGCAGGTGGCCGACCGGGGTGTCGGGGTCGATCTCCTCGCCCACCCAGGCGAGGGCGCGGCGGGCGTCGGCCCGGAGCTG
The DNA here is from genome assembly GCF_001746835.1 of Lacunisphaera limnophila. Lineage (NCBI taxonomy): Bacteria > Pseudomonadati > Verrucomicrobiota > Opitutia > Opitutales > Opitutaceae > Lacunisphaera > Lacunisphaera limnophila. The sequence continues at coordinate 1,961,343 of NZ_CP016094.1, forward strand.
CCGGCGGTCGATGAGGCCGCTGCGGGCGGGGAGGTGGCCGAGGAATAGGTTCTCGGCGACGCTCATCCCGGCCACGAGGTGCAGTTCCTGGTAGATGACGGCGACGCCGGCCGCGAGGGCGGCGGCGGTGTCCGGGAAGCGCTGGCGCACCCCGTCAATCACCAGCGCGCCGGTGGTGGGGGTGTAGGCGCCGCTGAGGATCTTGAGCAGGGTGGATTTGCCCGCGCCGTTTTCACCCATGAGGGCGTGGATGCGGCCGCCTTCCGCGGTGAAGGAAACGCCGTCCAGCGCGCGGACGCCGGGGAAGTCTTTGGCGACGGAATCGAAGGAAAGGCAGGTGGCCATGCGGCGAACAGCGGGGTGGGGCGGAGACGGGGGCAGGCGAGCATCCGCGGGGAAGTCGCGGGTGTGAATCCTAATTGCGCGGCCGGGCGGAAAAGCGACTGGTGGGGGCGGGGATGGATTTCCTGTAACCTCGCGGGGCGGGCCGGGTTCTTGAGGGGACTCATGATCTCGCACCTGCGCCTCGCCCTGCGCTCGCTCGCCCGCTCGCGGGGGTTCGCCCTCATCGCCGTGTTCACGCTCGCGGTGGGCATCGGCAGCACCACCGCCATCTTCAGCACGCTCCAGGCGCTGGTGATCGCGCCCTTTTCCTACCCCGCCTCCGACCGGCTCGTCCATGTCTGGTCGGGCGACGGCTGGCCGCTGTCGCCGGCAGACTCGCACGACCTGCGGACGGAATCGGCGAGTTTCACCGCCTTCGGCATCTACCAGCCCCAAAACTTCAACATCGGCCAGGAGAGCAGCGCGCAGTCGGTCTCCGGCGCCGTCGCCACGGCCGACGTGCTGAAGGCCTTCGGTGTGGCCCCGCTGCTCGGGCGCGGGCTCGAGCCGGCCGACGAGGTCCCCGGGGCGCCCTATGTCGTGATCCTCAGCCACGCCCTCTGGCGGCAGCTCCACGGCGACGACCGCACGGTGATCGGCCGCAAGGTGCGCGTGAACGGCGGCGAGGCCGAGATCATCGGCGTGATGCCCGCCGGCTTCGAGTTTGCCAGCCCGTGGATGCGCACCGAGGACTGCCAGCTGTGGGCGCCGCGGCGGATGGACGAGGACGAGAAGAAACAGCGCGACAGCCATTACCTGCTCGGCGTTGCCCGGCTCAAGGAGGGCGTCACGGTCGAGGCGGCGGACGCAGAGATCAAGACGATCGGCCGGCGCCTGACCCAGCTTTACCCGAATTCCAACACCCATAAGGAATTCCTCGTGCGGACGCTACACGACGAGATGACCCGCGAGGTGGCGAAGCAGGTGTGGCTGCTTTTCGGGGCGGTCGTGCTGGTGCTGCTGGTCGCCTGCGGCAATGTGGCCTCGATGCTGCTCGCGCGCAGCGCCCGCCGGCAGGGTGAGTTCGGCGTGCGCGTGGCCCTGGGCGCCTCCCGCGGCGACCTGCTGAAGCTGGCGCTGACGGAGAGCGCCGTGCTTGCGCTGGCCGGCGCCGCGCTCGGCGTGGCCCTGGCCGCGGGCGGGGTCGAGGTGCTGCGGGCCATCGCGCCCGTGAGCGAGGCGCGGCGGGCGGCGATGGCCCTGAACGGCCCCGCGCTCGGTTTCGGCCTGCTGGCCACGGCCCTGACCGCGCTGCTGGCCGGCCTGCCGCCGGCGCTGGCGGCCATGCGCACCTCCGTCGCCGGCGTGCTGCGCGCCGACGCGCGAGGCGCGGTCGGCTCGGCCTCGCGGCACCGCATGCTGCGCGGGTTGGTCATCGCCCAGGTGGCGGTGGCGTTCGTGCTGGCGAACGGCGCCGTGCTGTTCTCCCAGGCCTACCTGAAGATTGTGGCGGAAAACCGGCTGCTGGCCACCGACGCCGTGGTCACGGCGCGCGTGACGCTGAATGGCGATCGCTATGCGGAGGACGCCGAGCGCGTGCGGTTCTGGCAGGCCCTCGTGGAGCGGGTGCGCGCGTTGCCGGGGGTGACGCATGCCGCCGTCACCTCGAAGCTGCCGCTCCAGGGGGGCAGCAACACCAACGCCCTCGTCAACGACCAGACCTACGACCCGACGATCCAGCGGATGCAGGTCGAGCGCTCGTCGGTCACCGAGGACTACTTCGCCGCCATGGGGCTGCGCCTGTTGCGGGGCCGCCTCCTCCAGGCGGAGGACCGCACGGGTGAGATCCGCGGCGTGGTCGTCAACCAGGCCTGCGTGGATCAGGCCTGGCCGGGCAAGGACCCATTGGGTGAGATCATGCGCGCCAACCAGCCCGAGAATCCGTGGTTTGTGGTGCGGGTGGTGGGCGTGGTGGAAAACGTGAAGCAGTGGAGCGCCACCCAGCGGGAGGTGCGGCCCGAGATGTACACGGCCCCGGAGGGCCATTGGGGCCGCTCCGTCCACCTCGTGCTCCGCTCGCCGCTGCCGGCCGGGCAGCTGGCCCCCCTGCTGCGCCGCGAACTGGCCGCGCTCGACGGCGAACTGGCGCTGCGGGACGTGCGCACGATGCGCCAGGTGGTCGAGCGCGCCACCCAGGGGGAGCGCGCGGTGGCGGTTCTGGTGAACTTTTTCATGGCGACGGCGCTGGGCCTCGTTGCGGTCGGGCTCTACGGCACGCTCTCCTACTCGGTGCAGCAGCGCACCCGGGAGATCGGCGTCCGCGTGGCCGTCGGCGCGCTGAAGGGCGACATCGTGAGGCTGGTTTTCACGCAGGGCGGCCGCTGGGTCGTCGTCGGCCTGGCGCTCGGACTCGCCGGCAGCGTGGCGCTTTCATCCGCCTTGCAATCGCTCGTCTACGGGATGGACGGGCTGACGGTCCTGCCGCTGGCGCTTGCGATGCTCGCCGTCGGCGTGGCCGCGCTCCTGGCCTGCTGGTTGCCCGCGCGCCGCGCGGCCATGCTCGACCCGCTCGAGGCGTTGCGGGCGGACTGAGGCAAGGCAGGGACCGGAAACTTCAGACCGGAAACCGGAAAATTATTTGTGGCCGCATCCTCCGGGGCGGTGGTGATTCATTCCTCAGGTTTGAGGTTTCATCTTTCAGGTCTTGGTTTTTGCAGTAGCCTCCAAGCATGGCCGTACACCAGACCACGCTGACGATCCGCACGAAGGGGGCGGGGACTTACGAGTTCACGGACGAAGTGGCGCGGGCCCTGCGGGCGAGCGGGTTGGCGCAAGGGGTGGCGACCGTCTTTTGCCCGCACACCAGCTGCAGCCTCGTGCTGATGGAGAATGCCGATCCCTCGGCCCGGCGCGACCTGGAGGCGTGGCTCGACCGGCTCGTGCCGCCGACGGACCCGCATTTCACGCACACCCTCGAGGGGCCGGACGACATGCCCAGTCACATCAAGATGGCGCTGACCCGCACCAGCGAGACGATCCCCTTTGCCGACGGCGAGTTGCTGCTCGGCACGTGGCAGGGGATCTTCCTGTGGGAGCACCGGCGCGCCGCGCACACGCGGAACATCGTGCTCAGTTTCCTGGGTTGAGGGGACAAGGGCGGGCTTGTCCGGGTCCGGGCCGGGCGCGAAACCAGACCCGTTGGAGGCGGCTCAGGGCGCCGCGACCGGCAGGATTTCCGCCAATGTCAGCTCGAGGGTGATCACCCTTAACGGCCAGCGTGGTTCCTCCACCCGTTGGAGTTGTCCATACACAGTCACGGTTGCGCCCTTGGCCGGGACGGCGTTCGACGTTTTATCGGCGCGGGCTCCGGGGGTGAGCTGCGCCACGACGCGGTACCGGGACAGTTCGCCCTTGTCGTCCGTGAACTCGATCTCGGCCGTCTTCGCGTCGTAGGATTTGACCGTGCCGGTGTAGCGGTAGCGCTGGTCCAGCCAGTTGTCGTGGAGCTTCTGGCGGTTGAGGTTCTTCACGACGCCGTTTTTCGGGGCGTAGCGGCCGGTCGCATCGAAACTGGAGGTGAGCCGTCCCGGATTGTCGGGCACCCACACGGCGCGCAGGAGGGCCGCGGGATCGAGCAGGGGTAAGCCGGAGGCGAGGGCCAGGTTGATCTTGGCTTCGCCGCGGTCCTCCACGGTGACCGCCGCCACCAGCGTGGGGAAATTCGGGGCCGAGAGCCTGATCTTCTTGGGTCCCACCGGGACCTCCGCGAGGGTAAGGGGCGTTTGTCCGATGGCCTTGCCGTCGAGTTGGACCGCCGCGCCGGCGGGGATGGTCTCGATGATCAGTTTGCCGTGGGGCAGGCGGGCGGTCGCGGTGGCTTCCACGTTCTCGGTGATGGTGATGGGGAAGATGAGCGTGGGCCAGGCGGGGTATTCGAGGGTGAGTTTGCTTTCACCGACCGGCAACTCGAGCAGGAGCAGGGGTGTCTGGCCGAGCACGGCCGGGCCGAGTTTGACGGTGGCCCCGCTGGGTTCGGATTCCAGGTGCAGCGCCCCGCTCTTGAAATTCATGACCACCTCGGTGGTGCGGCCGGCGACCACGTCCACCGCCCCAGCCAGCTGAGGCCAGCCCTCGGAGCGGACAACGACGGCGTAATGGCCCGGGGGCAGGCCGGTGAGCTCGCGGTTGACGGGACCGCTGATCCCGGCGGTGGCGGCATCGCCGGTGGCGGTGAGGTGGGTGGCCTCGACGGACGCGTCGGGGCGGTTGGATTGCACGAGGAGCCGGCCGGTGGCCTGGGCCTGGGCGGCGACGGCGGCGGCGCGTTCCGCCTCGGGCGATTTGCCGCAACCGCCGGCCAGCAAGGTGAGGGCGGCCAGGGCGAGCGGAACCAGTCGCCGCCGGCACTCATGTCCCCGTGACGTCGGCACAGGGCGAACCGAGGCGTGGGTCGCCCGTGGAGGCGTCGGGTTGCATGCAGTGGAATCCATGGAGAGTCGGCCCATCGCATTGACGCCGTTGTGCTGCTCCGGGGCAATGGGTTTCTGGTGAAAAACCTATCAAGCCCGGGTGGGGGCGGCGGTGTCCCGGGTGCGCTCCCGCATTGTCTTCTGCGCCGGGATGGCCAGCAAGGAGGCCATGCCCTTGTCGCTTCCGGAATTGTTTCCCGACCAAGACTATCGCTTCCACCTGACGTTGCGGAAGGGGGATCTGGCCGGGTTTTTCCGCCAGCCGGATCCGGTGGTGCTCGCGGAACGTCAGCGCTGGTTCGGGGAGGATCCGGGCCGCTATGTCGTGGGTGAGGCCGACGCGGAGCCGCTGGTGGCGGAGGCCGAGGCGCTGGCGACCGGCTGGGTGGGTGGGGCGGCGACTCCGGCGGGTGACGTGACCCGGCGCCTGGCCCGGCTGGGCGGGCGGTTGGAACCTGATCTCGTGTTGATGGCCCGGGAAGCCGACGGGGTTTTCCGCCTGCGGGCCGGGGCAGTGTGTTTTCCCTCGGCGTGGGTGCCGGCCGAGAAACACGGCCTGACACTCGATGAAATCCATGGCGTGGTGCCGGGGCTCAATCCGGCGCTCGCACCCGCGATCGGCCAGTTTCTCCAGCGGTTGCGGCCCGGCGCGCCGTACGAGCGCGCCAATTGGGGGCTGGCGGCAACGCCGGAACTCAACCTGCATCCGGCGCTCGGCCGGCCGCGGCTCAGCGCGGGCCTGGGGCCCGCGCAGCTTTGGGTGCGCATCGAGGACCAGATCCTCGCGGCGCTGCCGGTGACGGGAGGCATCCTCTTTGGCATCCGCGTGCGGGTGGTGGAGCTGGCGCAGTTGCTCGCCGAGCCGGCGCTGCGCGCGGGCCTGCACCGTGCGCTGGTGACGATGCCGTCGGAGTTGGCGGCCTACAAAGGGCTCGTATCCGTGCGGGACGAACTGATCCGGATGTCCCGGGGCTGATCGGGCGTGGCGCCGCAGGAACCGCGGGCGTGGCAGCAGGCGGGGCAAAGTATTTCATCGCCGACCGTCACGGCGTCCGGCTGACCGCATTCATGGCACGTGGCCGGAGGATCTGGGGGTGAGAGGTCGGACATAAGGGCGGGCCAAGGACGAGCGACCGGTCAAAGCCCTTCGTATTCTGCCGGCACCGCCTGGAGTGGGGAGAAGCCGATGAAGTCGGCGAGCCCGACAGGCGGCCAGATTTCCGGGGCCTGGATCCGGGCGGTGGAGTCGTAGGCGAGAAAATACGTCACCCGGGTGCCGGCCGGGCCGGGTTCGGCGGGCAGCGAGCCGGCGGGGAAATAGTAGGTGCGGGGCTCATCCTTCGTTTCCCAGCCACCCGCGAAAAGGCGGCCCCGATTCCAGGGTTTGCGATGCTGCAAAATGGGGCGCTGCCGGATGAGGACGGCGTCGAGCACCCGGCCGCGGTCGGCGGCCAGGGCGTCCCGCATCTGTTGTTCCCATCCCGCGCGGGGCGCCGCCCAGGTGACGGTGGCGATGCGCTTCTGCCAGTCGGCCACGACCTCGGCGGTGACGGCCGCGGCCGGCCGGGTGCCGCGGATTTCCAGCTCGAGCACATAGCCCCGGGTCGCCGGCTCGGGTTGCACATACAACAGGGTGGCGAGCGCGACCGCCGTGGCGACGGTGGCGAGCAGGACCCATTGCCCGCGGGCGGGCAGGGGCAGAAAACGGAACACGACATACAGCAGCAGGCCGAGCCCGAGTCCGGCCGGGCCGCTGAAGAGGATGCCGACCACCGGTCCAAGGTTGGACTCGGGGATGAAGACCATCGGCCCGAAGAAGCCGGCGGCAAAGCCGGTCACGCCGAGGATGATGATCCAGAGAAATCCCGGTGGTTTGGGCGCGGCGTGATCCAGGTCCACGGGCTGATGTTTCCGGATCAATCCGTGTGATCAAGGCTGATTGTAATCGTGCGAGCTGCCATGGGGCGCCTCGCACGGGCTGGATCTGGCTGGGCCGGATCCCCTCACACTCTGGCCGGCTTAGGGTGGGGAGAAGCCGCGGCGGCGGCGGCGCGGGGCGTGACCGCATGGATTTTCAGGCGGCGGATGCCACCGGGGGTGGGCCATTCGACAATGTCGCCGGTGCGATAGCCGATGAGTGCGGTGCCGACGGGCGTGAGGATGGAGAGCCGGCCCGCGCCGATGTCGGCCTGCTCGGGCAGGGTGAGCTGATATTCCTCGATCTCGCCCGTGTAGAGATCCTCGATTTTCACGTGGGCCCCCAGGCTAACGATGTCTGCGGGCAGGGCGGCGGGATCGATGACCGTGGCGCGGTCGAGTTCGCCGCGGAGCCGGTCGATCGTGGCGGAGCCACCCGACGGAGAGAGCGCACTCACGAGGAGGCGTAGCTGGGTATGATCATTGCGGGTGATATAGAGGGGGGAGAGGGTGGTGGGCATGGGGGAGGAGGGTGGAGGTGATTCGGGTCTGGTTGTTGGTTGCTCGGCGGGTGAACGCGCGCGGGCCCGGGGGATGCGGGAGCATCCGGCGGGCGGGATCGGGCGGTCTGGCGCTGGTCAGGCGCGCGGCGTGATGATCTGCGGGGTGATGACCTGACGCGGCGGGATCTCCACGCGCAGCACGCGCGACGGCGCGCCCGCGCGGGCGGAGAGCACCGGCGAGGCCACGGGCTTGAGGAGGCAGGCGCCGCCTTGGTTCACGATGGTGGTCAGGCCCTCGGCGTGGATCGCGATGTCACCGGTGATGACAAAGAGCAGCTGGTCGTCGGGCGACGGGCTGGCCGGCAGTCTCGTTTCGGTGTCGGGAGCGAGCGTGAGGAGGCTGCAGGTGAAACCGCGTTGCTTGAGCACGGGGCTGATCTGGAGGAGGTCGGAGGGGAGTTCGAGGGTGGTGAGGGAGGAGTTCATGGTGATGAATGGCTGGAGGGTTGGGACACGGCAAAATCCGGACGCGGCTGCGCCCGGGTGGAAAAAGCGAATGCACGCACTCGCGACGGGTGGACGGGCCCGATGGGGCTCTCGCAGGCGGGACGAAACAGCCGGTGCCGGCGGCTCAGCCTGCGAGGCCGGCCGCGCCAGGGAAGATGGCAGGCATCATGTTACCGCGGAGATGGAGATGACGTTTCATTTTTTCGCGGCAGCAGGTGCTTGAGGCACCATTGGCCACAAACGGCGTTTGTCAAATGTGGCGGACCTCACGCGGGAATGTTGGCCCGCGAGATGCGCAGCATCTGGTTCTAAACACTGTCGCCGGCGTCGCCGATACGGATCCATGCGGTCCGCTATGGGCCAGCGAGCTTGCTCGCGCCCTGGGAAGCGCCCGCCAGCTGGCTGCGTAAACCAAGCATTATTCAGTTTCGTTGGTTCAGCGCAGGCGCGGGGCTTGACTGCATCGCTCCGGCTCAGTTGGCCGTCACGTCGGTGACGGCCGCCGGGAGGTGGGCGCTGGCCGCTCGGAGCGTGATCACGCCCGGTTCGCCGGTTGACTGGACGATGACTTGGGCGAGACCGTTGAACGCGGCGCGCTGCCACGGTGGCGCGGCCTGTTGGATGCGGAGGGACAAGGGATGGAACTGCGCCAGGCCCTCGCGGTCGCGCCATTCCGGGTAGACAGGCGATACCAGCCTGAGCTTGTTTCCGGCGGGCTTGAGCTTGCCCCCGGTGTTGGCCAGCTCGACCCGGGAGTGCGCGGGATCCGCGTCGCGGTAGAGGATTTCGCCATTTAACTCGGCCGTTTGCCGCGGTCCGAGCGTGTTCAGGAGCAGGGAATATGTCTCGCCGTCCGCGGGTGGCGGCAGGTCGAATGTCGTCTCGAAAGTCACCTCGCCGGTATTCACCGCGGGATTGGGGGCGGCCCATTCCCCGAGGGTAACGCTGCGACTGGAGCCCACGAATTGATCGGCCTCGAGCGACGAGGGATCTCCATTGCCGACCCCGATGATCCGTCCCGGTCCGCTGATGGTGAAACCGACCAGGTCTCCTGCGGTCGGCACGAGGCGGCCGGCCGCGTCGCGGATTTCGACCGTGACCACGGCAACGTCCCGCCCGTCGGCCTTGATCGCGGGGCGATCGGGAACCAGGACCACGGCGGCGGCGGGGCCGGTCGTCTCGACCTTGGTTGTGAGCGTTTCCTGGCCGGGGCGATACCCCTGGGCCACAAGCATTCCCGGGGCGTAGCGGACCGGCCAGGCGAGGTGGCCATTCGGCTCCATCTTCTTACGGCCGAGGGTTGCCCCGTTGAGGAAGAGTTCCACCTCCTCGCAATTACTGTGGGCGCGCACCTCGATCTCCTGACCCTCGCGGCCGGACCAGTTCCAGTGCGGGAAGATATGCAGGACAGGTTCGTCCGTCCACCACGCCTTCAGGTAGGAGGTGCCGTCCTTGGGGAAGCCACAGGTGTCGAGGATGCCGAACTGCGACGAGACCGCGGGGAAGCCAAAAGGCGTCGGTTCGCCGCGGTAGTCGAAGCCCGTCCAGAAAAACACACCGGCGGCCCACGGCCGCGCCGCGTAGTGCTTCCAGCCCAGTTCCGCGTTGCCGCCGGAGGTACCATCCTCCTGCGGCGCCAGATGGCCGCGGGCCTGGTCGGTGACGTAGATGCCGCGGGTCTGCTGGTTGGTCGTTTCCTCGGTGCCGAGAATGATCTGCCCGGGAAACCCGGTATGCTGCCGGTCGGTGTCGCCCTGCCGGATGTAGTTCACGCCCAGGGCCTGGACGGTGCGGGAGATGCCGCCCCAGCCGCCGCTGATCGCGGCGCTGACCGGGCGGGTGGGATCGAGGCGGTGCGCGAAGTTCTGCATCGGCAAGGTGATACGCGCGCCCTTGATGTTGCCCTCGATGGCCCATTCCTCGTTGCCGATTGACCACATGATGACGCTCGGATGGTTCCGGTCGCGGCGGATCAGGCGCTCAAGCGGGTGGAGGTGCCAGGCGTTGATGCCCATGAGCCGGTTCTCGTCGATCACGAGCAGGCCGAGTCGGTCGCAGGCGTCGAGCAACTCGGGGGTGGGTGGATTGTGCGAGCAGCGATAGGCGTTGCTGCCGAATTCCTTCAGCTTCCGGAGGCGGAACTCCTGCAGAGCATCGGGGATCGCGGCACCGACGCCGGCGTGGTCCTGGTGGTTGTTGGTGCCCTTGAGCTCCACCCGCCGTCCGTTGAGGAAGAAGCCGGCGTTGGGATCGAAGCGAAGTGTGCGGATGCCGAAGGGCGTCTCGTAACGGTCCACGATCTGGTCTGCCCGGCGCAGGGTCGTGACAAGGGTGTGTCGCACGGGAGTTTCAAGCGACCAGAGTTGGGGCGAAGCGACCGCGATCGCGTCGGTGAGGGTCGTGGTTTCGCCCGCCGCGAGTTGCAGTGGGCGGCGGTTGGTTGCGAGCACGCGGCCGTCGGGCGCGACGACCTCCTGTTCCAACGTGCCGCTGGCGGCCTCGTGACCCTCATTGACGACCTGGGTGTCGACGGTGACGGTCGCCTCCGGGCCTGCGACGTCAGTGCGCACGAAGGTGCCTTCACGGGCCACGTGCCACGGCGCGGTCTTGGTCAGCCAGACGTGGCGGTAGATGCCCGCGCCCTCGTAGAACCAGCCCTCCTCGATGGTGGCGTCCGCGCGCACGGCGATGACGTTGTCGCCACCGTAGTTGAGGTATTCGCTGACATCGTAGCTGGTGCCGAGGTAACCGCTGGGTTCCTCGCCGACGAGGAAACCGTTCACAAACACACGGGCATTGCGGTAGATGCCGTCGAACTCGAGCGAGATCCGGCGACCCAGGTCGGAGGCCGCGATGGGAAACGTGCGGCGATACCAACCCACGCTAGTTTCCGGGAAGGCGGCGCCGATCGGCCGGTAGCCGTGGCTGGCCTTGCCGCGGCGGTCGAAGGGCAGTTCGACCGCCCAGTCGTGCGGGAGGTCGATTTGGCGCCAGCCACGGTCGTCAAAGGCTATGCTCGCCGGGCCGTCGCCAAAACCGGTCTTGGCGAGATAGGAAAAGTAGCCCGTGCCATGGCCGAAATCGCGTGCTGGGTCACTGGCGTGGCCGAGGGCGAAACGCCAGCCGGCGTCGAGCCGGATCTTTTCGCGGGGGGGCGCGGCGGGCTCCGCCTGCATTGAGGCCAAGGCCAGGGCGAACAGGAGGCACGTGGCGATGAACAGGCGGTATGGGGCGGGGGACAGGAAGATCATGCAGATAAGGGGAGAGCTTGCATTGTATACCTGCACGACCGGACCAGCTATCTGAAAGACGGGCGAGGAATGCGCGTATCTTGCTTTTTAGTGGAGCATGCGAAGGTACAGGCAGGTGGAGGCGGATACCGTGACCCTCCCTGACGCCAGCGGGCGAGTATTGCATCATCCCTTGACCGGGCGGGGACCCGCGGTAACTTCTGGGAAAGGAATCCATTTATGAACACGCGCAGAAGGTTTCTGACCCAATTGGCGGTGGGAGCGGCGGGGATGACGATGGCGACGCGCTCGTGGGCGTCGGTCATCGTGCCGAAAAAGAAGGACCGGCTTGGCGTGGCACTCGTGGGGCTCGGCTACTACAGCACGGATCTCCTCGCACCGGCCCTGCAGCTCACGACCCAGTGCCGGCTCGCGGGCGTCGTGTCCGGCACGCCGGCGAAGCTGGCGATGTGGCAGCAGCGGCACGGGCTGCCGGAGGCGAATCTCTACAACTACGACAACTTTGACACGATCGCCAACAACACGGACATCGACGTGGTCTACATCGTGTTGCCGCCGTCGATGCACGCGGAGTACACGATCCGCGCCGCGCGGGCGGGGAAGCACGTGTGGTGTGAGAAGCCGATGGCGCCTTCGGTCAAGGAGTGCGAGGCCATGATCAAGGCGTGCCGGGACCATGGGGTGACGCTCGCGATCGGCTACCGGCTGCACCACGAGCCGAACACCCAGCGGATCATGCAATTTCGCCGCGAGCAGAAATATGGGCCGGCGGTCCGCGCCACGGCCGAGGCCGGTTATGTCGACCCGCGGAAGGATCACTGGAAGCAGAAGAAGGCGATGGGCGGCGGCGTGATGGGCGACATGGGCGTCTATCCGCTCAACGCGATCCGGTACGGGGTTGGGCTCGAGCCCATCGCGGTCACGGCGCAGGCCTCGACCACCCGGCCGGAGATCTACACCGAGGTGGAAGAGACCATGGCATTTCAGCTGGAATTTCCGGGCGGAGCCACGGCCGCCGGCGAGGCGAGCTTCGGCAAACGCATGAACCGGCTGCGGGTGGGGAACACGCAGGGTTGGTATGAGCTGTCGCCGTTCCAGAATTACAGCGGCATCAAGGGCACGACCAGCGACGGCGTCGCGCTCGACGCCGTGGTGCCGAACCAGCAGGCGAAGCAGATGGACGACGATGCCGCCGCCATCATGCACGGCACGCCGCTGCTCGCCCCCGGCGAGGAGGGGTTGAAGGACACGATCGTCGTGGAGGCGATCTATCGCGCCGCCTCCTCGGGACAGAAGGAGAAGGTCGGGTAAGGGGAGGGGCGGCCAGCGGCCTCGGTTACAGCTCCAGACGCCGGTCGGGGGAACATAGTCCCGGTTGACAGACTCCAAGGTCGGCATCGTGCTTACGCCTATGAAGCTCAAAACCAATTTTGCCGCGACGCTGGGTTTGTCCGGCCTTTTGTTCCTGCTGATCGCCGGGGTGGCTCGGGCCCAGAACCTGCCGGGGGACGCGGAGCTCATCGTGTCGCCGACGCCGATGCACCTGACGGCCGAGGGCGAGGGCGTGAGCGGGCAGCTGCCCGTCGCCCCGGAAATCTACAACGCCGAGACGACCGGGGATCTGGTCTACGCGATCACGGTCGAGCCGCTGTTTGGGCGGGTCGGTCTGGCCGGCGGCGACCAGGAGGATTTTTTCCTGAACAAGGGCGGGCGGTCCGGCTATTTCGCCTACCAGCCGCGCGAGGATTTCGTGGGGGAGGATTCCTTCACCTACACCGTGCGCAACGAGAGCACCGGCCTGGTTTTCCAAAACAAGGTGGTGATCGAGGTGAAGCCCGCGGCGCCGCTCGTGCTGGACAAGCTGGTGATCACCGCCCCGCGCGAGCGGGCCAACGCCGAGCATGCCGTGGTCCTGCTGACCCGGCCCAACCAGGCCGTGTCCAAGAAGATTCCCAGCCACGAGGATTTCATGCCGCCGGCGGAGCGGGCCAACCTCGTTGCCCCGCAGGTGGCGTATGCCTTGGATGAGGAGGTCCGGCCGCAGCACGGCACGGCCAAGCTGGACCGGGCCAGCGGCCAGCTTACCTATGCGCCCGACCCCGGGTTCATCGGCGAGGACCGCTTCCACTACTACACCTTTGACGAGAACCATCCCCGGCTGGGCGTGGAGAACATCGTGATCGTGACCGTCGAGCCGATCCGCGACCCGAAGCACCTCGTCGCCGACCGCACCAAGAGCCGCGAGGTGGACCTGGTGTTCGTGATCAACAACTCGCCCTCGATGGCGTCGCACCAGGGACGCATCGCCGACAACCTGCGTCGTTTCCGCAAGCTCTTCGACGAGCGCCAGCTCGACTACCGGATCGCGGTGCTGACGACCGACTTTGTCAACGTGGGCGGCAGCCGTCGGGCCGGCGACAAGGGTCCCTTCAAGAAAGTCCGTTCGGTGGAGCTCGACGCCGCGGGCAACCCGGTGCTCGACCGCAAGCAGCGGCCGAAAGCGCTCACCAAGCAGGTGGCGAGCAACGGCGGCCTCGTGACGCTGCCCGTGCTGCCCCAGCCATGGGTGACGCCCACGACGCCCGACGGCGTATTTGCCGAGCTCGTGAAGGTGGGCACCAACGGCTCCAGCAACCGCACGGCTTTTACGGCGGTCTATAACTTCGTTTCGAACTACCAGCACCAGCAGCACGCGTTGCTGCGGCCGGACGCGACCACGATCGTGGTCTACTTCATGGACGAGGAGGAGACGCGCATGGCGGTGTGGAAGGATCTGAAAAACGGGGAGCGCGAGGCCGAGTGGATCGAGAACGGCAAGCTGCCGGAGCTGCTGACGCAGTTCAACAAGCGCAACTCCGGCAAGCGCCAGACCCTCGACAGCTATATCAACTTCTGGGTGCTGCGTCCCTTCATCATCGTGAAGGGCAACAAGCGCGGAAAGATCGAGATGCACGCCGTCGTGTCACCCGGCAACGTGTCGCATCGCCGCGCCGCCGAACTCACGGGTGGCACGGTTCTGAACATTGACAGCGACTTCTCCGGCCCGCTGGCCGCGCTCGGCGACCGCATCGCCGACACCGTGGCCGTGGCACTCGAACCCGTTGGTCCCGGGGCCACGCTCTACAAGAAGAGCCTTCGCGTGCTGGTGGATGGGGTGGAGGTGAAGGCCGATCCGGTGGACGGTTGGGTCTACGACGAGCTGACGCACAGCATCCGCTTCCAAGGCGCGGCCAAGAAGCTGGCCTTTGCCGCGAAGGTGGACGTTAGCTACGAGGAGCATCGCTGAGGGGGCGGGGGAAGATGTCCGCCGGCACGAGGCTTTCTTCGTGCCGGCGCCGCGGCGAACCTGTTTGCTATGGGCCGGGGTTGACTAAAACATGGCGGCAACCCCGCGTTCAGCCCTCTCTCCCCTGTTTTTGCCATGCCTGCTTGTCGCGCTTTGTTTCGTTTGCTCTCGCTCGTTTCCCTGCTGCCGGCCACCGCCGTCTCCTTGCCCGGGGCCCCGGGTCCGCAGAGGACTTTTGAACCCACGTGGTCCTCGTTGCACGCGTACGAGGCGCCCGCATGGTTTCGTGACGCCAAGTTTGGTATCTTCATGCACTGGGGGGTGCAGAGCCTGCCGGCGGCGGCCAATGACGGTTGGTACGCGCGCCACCTGTATCTGCAGGAGGGTGCTCCCTGGGGTAACGCCTACGCCCACCATCTGAAGACCTACGGGCATCCGTCCCAGTTCGGTTTCAAGGATATGATTCCCCTGTGGAAAGCGGAACGTTGGGATCCGGATGCCCTGGTGAAGTTTTATAAGGAAATCGGGGCCCGCTACATCGTGCCGGTGGCGGTGCATCACGACAACTTCGACCTCTATGACTCGAAGTTCCAGCCGTGGAATTCCGTCAACCTCGGGCCCAAGCGCGACATCCTGCGCGGCTGGAAGGACGCGGCGGACCGCCATGGCCTGCGGTTCGGTGCGTCCTCGCACTCGGACCGCTCGTGGGATTGGTTCCATGTCGCGCATGGCGCCGACACCCACGGACCGCTCAAGGGGGTGCCGTATGATGGCAACCTGACCAAGGCCGATGGCACGGGCCGGTGGTGGGAAGGCTTGGATCCCGCCGATCTGTACGGCCCGCCCCACGCCGGCGGCTTTACCAACCCGCCTCACCCCGACGACGCGAAACCGGATCAAGCCTACAAGGACAAGTGGTTCGCCCGCACGCAGCAGCTCATCGATGACTACCAGCCCGATCTCCTCTACTTCGATTCACCGATGCCGCTGGGGGAGCACGGACTGCGCTTGGCTGCCTCGCTCTACAACCGTACCGCGGCTCCCGTGCTCACCATCAAGTCGTGGGGGCCGGGGACGGTGCCGGATGAAGGCGCCGTCGTATTGGACATCGAGAAAGGCCAGAGCGACCGGTTGCGGTACTTCGCGTGGCAGACCGACACCTCGCTGAACAACAACTGGTTCATCGACGAAAAGCCGATGGAACTCACGGACGAGGTGGTCGTGCACAACCTGGTCGATATCGTGAGCAAGAACGGCAACCTGCTGCTCAACGTGGCGCTGCGGGCCGACGGCACCCTGCCGGATGACCAACGTGCGGCCCTGACCAGCGTGGGCACCTGGCTGGCGCAAAACGGCGAGGCAATCTACGGCACGCGTCCGTGGAAGCTTTTCGGCGAGGGCCCCACGATCGTCGCCGGCGGGCACTTCCAGCAACAGACCCAGCCGTTCACGTCGGCCGACATCCGCTTCACGACCAAGGGCGACACGCTCTATGCCATCCTGCTCGGTTGGCCGGCCGACCAGCGCGTGCGGCTCAAGTCGCTGACCGCGGCCCGGCGCATCACTCTCCTCGGCTCCAGCGCGGCGCTCACGTGGGAGAACTCGACGGAGGGCGTGACCGTGCGGCTGCCGGCGGAAGCACCCGGTCGGTTTGCCTACGTCCTGCGCATTGAAGGGCCGGAGTCGCTCTTCGCTTCGACCAACCTCTTGGCCTGGTGCATCGTGCCATACGACAGCCAGAAACGCACCCCGGCCGAGCGCATCGCCATGCTCCAGCGCCTCGGTTTCACGCAGTATGTGTGGGATTGGCGCCCGGAGCACCTGAAGGATCTGCCGGAGGAGATCAAGCGGTCGCGCGCGGCCGGCGTGAACCTGCGGGCCATCTGGCTCTGGATCGACGGGACGCAGGACCAGGTGGGCGCGCTGGGCGCGAGTAACCGCGCCGTGTTCGACGCGGTCGCGCAGGCGCACCTGCCCGTGGAATTCTGGGTGGGATTCCACGACAATTATTTCGCCGGTCTGGATGACGAGGCCCGCCTGCTCAAGGCGCGGGCCATGGTCGCTCACCTGCGGGACCGCGCGGCCGAGACGGGAGGCACGGTGGCGCTCTACAACCACGGCGGCTGGTTTGGCGAACCGGAGAACCAGCTCAAGATTCTGGCGGCAGTCGGCGACGACTCCGTCGGTCTGGTCTACAATTTTCATCACGCGCACGATCAGCTGGATCGTTATGCCGACATTCTGCACCGGCTCGTGCCGCACCTGCGGGCGGTAAACCTGAACGGCATGCGGCCGGAGGGCCCCAAGATCCTGCCGCTTGGCCAGGGCACCCGGGAAGGGGAAATGTTGCGCCAACTGCAGGCCGCCGGCTATGTCGGCCCGCTGGGCATACTGGGCCACGTGGAGGACGTCGATGTCGAAGGCGTCCTGCGGGCGAATCTGGACGGCCTGCGGACCCTGACGAAGCAGCCATAGACGAAGCCCGGCGGGCGAAATCACGCGCGGTTTGGCAGCGCGCCCGGCGCGCAGGCGGCGGTTAGCGGGAAGGCGTGAGCGGCGGGAAACGTTGTCTCACGCAAAGACGCAGAGGGTGAAGCTAGGCCGAGGAACTTTCTCCCTGAGCCTCGGCCTGAAATTTCGCCTCGTCGGTCGACGCGGAGGGCAGGTAAAGCAAAACGCCCGGCGGTGGGCCGGGCGTGGGGGAGGAGGGGTGGGTGCTGGTTCAGCGTGGGAGCTGGCCGCTTGGGGCGGTGGGGCGGGGGCCGAAGCCGGGGCGACCGCCGGGGCTGGGGCGGCGCGGCGGCGGCGCGGCGACGCGGCGGACCGGCACCGGCTCGGGCTCGCGGGCAATGCTGACGGTGAGGGCGCGCCCGTTCAGGTCGGCACCGCTCATGGCGGCGACGGCGGCGTCGGCTTCCTGCCTTGTGCCATACGTGACAAAGGCAAAGCCCTTCGGCGTCGCGGTGGCGTGGTCCATGGCGATGAAGCAGTTGGCGATGGTCCCGAAAGGTGCAAATGCCGCCTGCAGTTGGGCTTCGGTGATCGTGACGGGAAGGTTGGCGATATAGATGCGAGGGTTCATGGTAGGGCGGACGAGGTTGCGCAGTGTCCAAAACAGTCCGTCCCCGACTGTCGGGGCTCAAATCGTCAGGTGAACCAGGTTCAGCCGTTGATCCTACAGTCACTGTGGCGCGACGTATCCAGCTCTACCATTCACGCCTCGCGGCGATTAGCCAGTCTATCGTTGGGTTAGTGAAATACAGGCCGGAGGAGGAAAATTACCCTAGCCACCCAGCCAGACCTCGTCCAGCTGCCCCGCGCGCCGAGAATCGACCAACAACGGGGCCGCCCCCCTCGGTCGATCCCCGGCCGTTCCTCCTACCAAGCGTAATCCAGCCGCAGGCCGATAAGCGGCTCGGCTTCGCTTTCGTCCTCCACGGGAACGCCTCGGCGGTAGTCAAACTCGGAGCCGTCGCTCGACGATGCGGCCGTTACGTTGATGACATCAATAAAGGTTGTGACGTCGATGGGGCCAAAGGAACGCCGATAATCTACGCGAACGTTCAACAAGCCGTAACCGCTGTTGCGACCCACATTGCGCGCCGTGATCTCCTTCGAGTAACGCAGCGGTTGTCCCGGTCCCAGCACGTCGGAGTGAATCACAAAGTCGTCGTAGGGACGGCCGGAAAGATATTTGTAGCGCGCGCCGACCTTCCAGCGGTCGCTGATTTCCCAGGTAAGGCCGAGAGTACCCACATGCTCGCGGCTGAAGTCGGCAACGACGTCACCGCGACCGTCCTTCCGGTCGATCACGGAATCGTTGTACGAGTAGGTTGCGGTGGCGTAGAGGCCTTCGAGAATCGTGCCGTTGACCACGAGGTCGACGCCGTACGATGTGCCGTCACCGATGTTGGAAAACGTGCCGCGGACGCGATCAAGGTTTACCACCAGGTTGTCGAGGTTTTGATAATAGGCTTCCGCCAAAACCGACCAGCGTTTGTTCGGATAATACTGAAAGCCGATACTACCGTGCGTGATTTCCTCGTTCTTAAGTGAGTTTGCGGCGTTGGCGGCCAGTTGCAAAAACCGGGGCGACTGATGAAAGAGCCCGGCGGTGGCAAAGTACCTGATCGTGTCGCCCGGCCGCCAATTGACGCCGAACCGGGGCGACGCGAGGCTTTCGTTGGCAAAGCCGTCCCGTTCGAACCGCAGCCCGGTGCGAACATCCCAATCGCCGCGCTCGAAAACCTGGTCCACGTAGCCGGCATAGCTGGTCTCTTTCCGATTGAGGGCGGAGTTGGTCCTGGCGGGGGTCAGCACAATATAACGCTGACCGGGGTTGGCGCGGAGGTCGTTGCCGTCGTAGATAAATCGATTCCAATCGCCCGCCAAGACCGTGGAGTAGTCCAGGTCAAGTTGCGTGGCGTGAATCCCGGCGCTGAACACGCCCCAGTGATTCACCGTCTTGAAGTCGCTGCGCCAGCCGAGCTCGGTCTCGCCTTCGCCGATGGTAATGATGTTCTCCCGCACGGGAAAACTGGACGCGGGTGATCCCGGCGGCACGAGATCGGGAAAAGCTTCACCCTCCGAGCTGAGCTTGTCGCTTTTGCGGTAGTAAACCTTGTTGGTCCAAACCGCTTCGTCCCCGACCAATGAGCGCAAGGTCAGGCCGTACAGATCACTGTCTTGCTTGAAATCCAGCAGCGCCGCGTCCTCAAAATTGGGCGACGCAAAAACGTGCGTCACGTCGCGAACATAGTCCTCGTGGGTATCAATCAGCAGGATTTCAAACGTGTGGCGCTGGTTGATGGGGATGACCGACTTGACGAGGACGTCCCTTAAGACCGGATCGCCAATGTCCAGTTCTTCGATCGTTTCAAAAAACGCGCCAAAATCCAGTTGTCGGGCAGAAACGAGCACGGTGGAGCCATCCGTGATCCCGGCCGGGCCTTCGTAACCCACTTCAAAGCCCGCCAGGTCAATGCGCACGCTGGCGGAGGGGCTGGGATCGCCCCCGGCGACTTCCAGCTTGAGGAGCGAGGCCGCCCGGCCGCCATATGCGGGACCCCAGCCACCGGGTGAGAACTCTGCTCCGCTGATCACGTTCGGGGCGAAAATCGAGAAACGGCCGCCGCCACCGATATCTTCGTCTTCGCCCAGGGTCGCGTCGAAGTGCACCGCTTTATCAAAGGGAAATTCATCCACGAAAAACAAATTATCCCTCGGGCCGCGGCCGCGGACGCTGAAGCTCGCAAATTCACCGGTGGAGGCCAGGCCGGGCAAACCGTCCAGCGACAGCAGCGGATCGGCGCCACCGCCCACGGCGCCGGTCAATTCCTCCCGATTGCGATAGGTGCTGGAAGCGGAAGCATAGACATCAGCGGGGCGGGCGCGCACCACGACTTTCTCCAGAATCACCGGTTGGCGCAGCAGCTCGAAATCAATCTGGATGTTTTTGCGCGTGATCACGCGGACGCTTGGCTCAGACGAAGAAGCGAACCCGCTTTTGGCGACGTTCACCGCGTAGAGGCCGGGGTCGAGCGCTTCAACGACGATGCGCCCTTGGGCGTCGGTTTCAACGGATCGCGTGGTGTTAGTCTCCCGTTCCGTGATCGTGATCTGCACGTTTGGGAGCGGCCGGTCGGTGACCTCATCTTTTACCAGAATGGTCATCCCACCGGGCGCCTCGGCTGATTGGGCCAGAATCGGCAAACCCATGAGAAGCACCACCAGGGTAAACCATGATTTATTGAATCTCCTGTCGCAAATTTGGAAGTCCATGAGACCAGAGACTACGCGAGCGCGCGTGAATAGGCCGTGAGGCGAACGTTAAAGAAACGCCAAATCACGCCGTCGTCAGCGTCGCCAGCGACAGAGCGGTGAACGGGGAGACCGAATTCCAGTCTGCGGGCCTCGGGTATCGACGATTGCTCAACAAACAGATTGAAATGGTCGCGGGTTCCGACCAGCAAGTTCGGGCATCGCGCGGACGACGGCCCGGTTCGGCCACGTGCGCTTCCCAGGATGATCGACGCCCCCAACAAACCCGTTCTCCTCGTGGAGGACAATTTCGACCTCGCCGGCAATATTCAGGACTACCTCGAGCAACGGGGGTGGAGTGTCGACTATGTGCCCAACGGAGCCCTCGCCCTGCACCGCGTGAGTGAGCAGTCGCACGCGGCGGTGATTTTGGATCTTCGCCTTCCGGTGATCGACGGGTTGGAGGTCTGCCGTCGGTTGCGGCACAGCATCGCGCCCCGGATTCCCGTGCTGATGTTGACCGCCGCGGATTTGCTCGACGACCGACTGACGGGATTCGCGGCCGGGGCGGACGACTACATGGTCAAGCCCTTTGCGTTACCCGAATTGCTCGCGCGATTGCGGGCGCTGGTGCGGCGCAGTTCAGCGCTGTCTCCTTCCCCGGTGATCCGTCTGCACGACCTGGAATTGAATTCTTCGACGCGGGAGGTCCGCCGGGGCGACCGCCGGCTCGTGCTCACCCGCATGGGCTACTCCATCCTAGAATTCCTGATGGCGCGATCCCCGGCCGTCGTCCTCCGCCAGGAATTGGAACATCATCTGTGGGCGGATCACCCGCCCGGGAGCGACGCGTTGCGCACGCACATCGCGACCCTGCGTGCGGCCGTGGATCGGGCGGAGCGCACCGCGCTGCTGCATACGCAACGCGGAGTCGGTTATCAGCTGGCCGTGATCGAGCCTGGGCGCCGACATGAATGACGCGAAAAAACGGCCGCCGGGCCGCCTGGCCTCGCGGATTCGCTGGCTGCTCGTGGGCCTGGCGGTTTTGCAGGCCGCTTTGACCGCGTGGGTGGGATGGATGCTGTTGCTCACCGCCGAAGAGCGCCTCAAGAACCAGTACTATGCGCACCTGCTCGAATACGCGGCGCAGGCCGGGCCGACGGCACCGCTGCCGGCCGGGGTGATCCGCTATACTTCCCGCGAAGCAATCAGCGAGGCGCTGGGACTCGCGGCTCCGCCCACGGAACGCGGTCTGTATCCTGCATTCCGCGACCCCGCGCAGCATCGGACCGAAGTGATGCACGGATTCCTCGATTACATGTACTGGTCGGACTGGGATGAGGAATATGTGATCTGGGTCGACTCGCCGGGGACGGGAGCAGCGGTGACCTGGCTCGTCAGTCCGGTCGACGAGTACTCCGACGCGATTGTCGGCTCGTTTCAAGTCGCGCTCCTGATCGCGGCGCTCGTCGTCATGGTGGTGTCGCTTACCGGAGCTTCGCTGATCGTCCAGTGGGCCTTGAAGCCGATCGTCGCTCTCGCCGAGCGGGTGCAGCAACGAAATCCCGACATCAAGGTCGCCGCGCTTGCCCCGGGACGGGCGGCGCGCGTCAACCCCGACGAAGTGGGTTTTCTCGAGGGAGCGTTGGAAGCCTACGAGGTGCGCCTGCGCGAGTCGTTCGCCCGGGAGCACGATTTCCTGGCGGATTGCAGTCACGAGTTGCGCACGCCGGTGGCCACCCTGAAAGGAGCGGTCGCGTTGCTGCAGACCAGCACGGATGACACGGCGCGGGAACGCTATTTCGGGCGGATCGAACGTTCCGTGCATCGCATGGAACGTTTGATCGAGATCTTTTTGATGGTCGCCCGGGAAGGCCGCCACCGGACGCCGACCCAGCCGGTAGACGCGGCCGGGGTGGTGGCGGAAGTGGTGGATGAAATTCGCGCGCTCTATCCCACGCACCCGCTGCGGATTCAATTCTGTGCCGACCAAGCGGTGACGATCGAGTGCCACCGCGAAGTACTGGCCGTGTTGTGCCACAACCTGATCGGCAACGCCTTCACCCATCTCCCGGGTGGCGAGTTGGGCGTGCGGGTGGATTCGATTGATGGCGAGGTGCGCTTGCGGGTTGAGGACGACGGTCCGGGACTGCCCGAGTTCAGGGATATCGCCGTGACACCGGCGCCGGGGCATGGGCATGGTTTGACACTCGTGGAACGCCTCTGCCGCACCCATGGCTGGCGGCTGACCAAGGTGCCGCGAGAGCAGGGAGGCACCTGCATCGAAGTGATCTTCCCCCGTGCGCACACCTGAGCGGACGTAGTGCGACAGGATTCGGCTACAAACTACAAAGACTGACCGCGTCCGACTGCCTTCTTCGGCACATCCCGCCAGGCGACTCACTCAGCGGTTGTGCGCGACCGCAAGGCACGGCCCAGCTGGAGCTGGGCCCTCCAAAAGAAAAGCGCCGGTCGGGTGACCGGCGCTGAAAATAGCCCAACAACCAACAACGCTTAACCAAGAACCGAGTATCGCTCAGCGATACTCCTCATTCGTGTTCGCGTTGATGATCTTGAAGTTCTCCACGTGGTAGTTCGGGTCGGCCCGGAAGGCCAACTTCACGCCGAAGAGCTTCTCCATGCGGACCAGGAGGTCGGAGTCCTCGGAGCGGAGGCGCTCGAGGATGCCGGGGTGGACGTGGACGCGGAGGCTGTACTCCTTGCCGTCCTTGCGCGCCTGGAGGCGGCGGGCGACGGAGCTGAGGCGGCGCTGGAGCTCGACGGACATCGTCGTGGCGCTCTTCACCGTGCCGCGGCCGTGGCAGTACGGGCAGGGCGTGTACAAGTTGGCGCTCAGGCTCTCCTGCTGGCGCTGGCGCGTCATCTGCATGATGCCGAGCTGCGAGATGGGGAGGATGTGCGTCTTCGCCTTATCCTCGGCCATGAGCTCGACCATCTTGTCGTACACGGCGTTGCGGTGGCGCCGCTCCTTCATGTCGATGTAATCCATGATCACGAGGCCGCCGATGTTGCGGAGCCGGATCTGGCGCGCGATCTCGACCGCGGCCTCCATGTTGACCTGGAAGATGGTGTTCTTCTCGTCGCCCGAGCGGCTCTTGTGGGAGCCGGTGTTGACGTCAATGGAGATGAGGGCCTCGGTCTCGTCGATCACGATCTGGCCGCCGGAGGGCAGGGTGACCTTGCGCTGGAAGGTCTGCTCGATCTGGCGCTCGATGTTGTAGCGCTCGAAGACCGGGATGCTGTCCTTGTAGTAGGCGATCTTGCCGCGGGAGCGGGAGGAGATCTGGGAGACGAACTCCTGGGTGCGCTTGAAGTCGCTCTCGTCGTCGATCAGCACGCGGTCGATGTCCTCAGTAAGGAAGTCGCGGACGGTGCGCTCGACGATGTCGGGTTCCTGGTAGAGGTTGGACGGGGCGCGGTCGTGCTCCATCTTGTACATGATGGTCTCCCACTTCTTGAGCAGGAGGTGCAGGTCGCGGACGAAGTAGCGGGACTTCTTGCCCTCGCCCGCGGTGCGGACGATGACGCCCATGCCCTCGGGGATGGTGAGCTCGTTGATGAGGGTCTTGAGGCGCTTGCGCTCCTGGGGATCCTCGATCTTGCGGGAAATGCCGCAGCCGTCGGAGAACGGGGTGAGGATGAGGTAGCGGCCGGGGAGAGAGAGGTTCGTCGTGGTGCGCGGGCCCTTGGTGCCGATGGGGCCCTTGGTGACCTGGATGACGATCTCGGAGCCGGGGGGGTAGAGGCCGGGGATGTCCTTGACGGTGGGCTCGGCCTTGCGCTCGACGGCGCCCTTCTTCTTGTTCACGCGCACGACCTCGACGGAGGAGTCGGTGGCGGCGGGGAGCATGTCCCAGTAGTGGAGGAAGGCGTTCTTGGCGTAGCCGATGTCGACGAAGGCGGCCTTGAGGCCGGGGTCGAGGTTCTTGACGCGGCCCTTGTAGATGCCGCCGACCATGCGGTCGTCGGATTCGCGCTCGATCTCGAAGCGGTCGAGCTGGCCGTCAACGAGGAGCGCGACGCGCTTCTCGAGGGGCTCGGAGTTGATGACGAGCTCGCGGAAGATGGCCTTTTCCTTGCGGAAAATGCCGAGGATCTTCTGAAGGATGGGCCGCTGGGCGGCGCGTTCCTTGGATTCGGCCTTCAGCTGGCCGGCCGTGAGGGGGTCGACTTGCTGGGCGCGGGGCGGTTGCGTGAGTTCCTCTTCACGTGAGGCGGCGTCCTGGGGGGCGCCGGAGGGGGCTGACTGATCGTTCATGGTGGGGGTGGTCCCTTTGGGTGTTGTCGGCAGGGCACCAGGTGCGGGCATGCGGCGCGCAGGAGATTCCGGCAGAGCGGTCAATATCGCGGGGTGGGCAGCACATGTCAGGTGTCCCTCCGGAAACGATAGACGCTTTGGACCAGTCCTTGCAGCAAGCAGCAGCTGAGCACGAAGGTGCCGCCGTAGCTGATAAATGGAAGCGGTATACCTTTCACCGGCACCAGCCCGATGGTCATGGCGATGTTCACGAACACGTGCACGGCCAGGAGCGCCGTGACGCCCAGCGCCAGTAAGGCGCCGAAGCGGTCGCGGGCGAGGCCGGCGATCCGCAGTCCGTTCCACAACACCACGCCAAACAGACCGACGACGGTGATGCTTCCCAAAAATCCTTTTTCCTCCGCGATGACGGAGAAAATGAAGTCGTTGTGCGCCACGGCGGGCGGCAGGTAGCCGAGCTTGGCCTGAGTGCCCTCGGTCCAGCCCTTGCCGATGAGGCCGCCGGAGCCGACGGAGATGAGCGACTGGCGGCTGTTCCAGCCGATGCCGGTCGGGTCGATCTTGTCGGGCAGGGCGAAGGCGAGGACCCGGTTGCGCTGGTAGTCCCGGAGGGGCAGCCACGAGTGGGACTCGTAGGCGCCGCGGTCGCGGAAGTAGTGCAACTTGTTTTCGTCCATGTAATTGGCGTAGCGCCACACATCGAGCGCGACGATGCCGACCAGCAGGGCAAACACGCCCAAGGCCCCGGCAAAGAAACGCAGCGAGAGGTTGGAGACGAACAACATGGCAAAGACCATCGGAGCAATCACGAGAGCACTGCCGAGGTCGGGTTCCGCAATGATCAACAGCATGGGCAAACCCACGGCAAGGGCCAATTTGATCAGCACCTGCAGGGAGTCGGCGACGGAGCCGAGTTTGGAGCCGGTGAGGAGGGCGGCGGTGATGAAAAGCACCGAAACCTTCGCAAATTCAGAGGGTTGGAAGGCCACGCCGATATCGATCCAGCGCCGGGCGCCCATGCCGTGGGTGGTGCCGATGCCGGGGATGAGGACGAGGACCAGCAGGACGATGCCGGCGAGGTAAACCCAGTGGGCGTAGCGGAGCCAGATCCGGTAATCCAGGAGGGAGGTCGCGAGGTAGAGGATGGACCCCAGGGCGAGGTAGAGGAGTTGTTGCCGCCACTGGGTGCCGTCGCGGGCGAACTGGGCGCTGTAGATGAAGAACACCCCGAACAGGCTGAGCAGGACGATGCAAACCGGGGTGATCCGGTCGAAACGCTCGCGGGTGGTGAGCTTGAAGAAGCTGGCCAGGTCGAGGTTGCGCAGGAATTTCACGGGTGAGGACGGCACTAAAAGGGCGGAAGCCGCCGGTAACAAGTAACAAGGATCAAGGGGCGGGAGATCAGAGGACAGATGGCGGAGAGGCTTAGGCAGTCGTGAGGGCCTCGACGGGTTCCTGCGTGGGGGTGGTGTCGAGGGACGCGGGGGCGGGTTCGGCGGGCGATGGCGCGGCGACGAGGCCGAGCATGATCCAGAAGGGCACCGCGCCCATCGGCCCCTCCAGCACGACGCCGAACGTGGCGCTGACGAGAATGATCCACAGGCCGCACCACAGGCCCCAGTCGAGGCTGGCGCCGTCGCGGCGCAGGGACCGCCAGGTGCGGACGAGCAGGAGGGCGCAGATGGACAGCCAGACGACCAGACCGGCCACGCCGAGGCGACCGAAGACCGTGAGGAAGACGTTGTGCGGGCTGCGGGCGGTGAATTCCTCGGCCGCGCTTTCCGGGTAATATTCCTGGAGGAAGCCGGCCGCCAGGTCGTGGCCGAAGCCGAGGCCGAAGACGGGTCCCTCGCTCCAGGTTTCCTGGAGCACATTCGTCCACCAGACCTTGCGGAAGCGGTTGTTGGCCCCCTTGAAGCTGCTCTCCTCGCTCTCGTAGCGCTTGGCGCCCTGCAGGTCGACGAGCGAGAGCATGCGGTCCTTGGCGCCGGCCAGCTTGCCCTCGGCCCAGCGGTTGTTGCCCAGCGTGGCCAGCGCGAACAAGGCGAGGCACGCGGCCACGGCCAGGGCCGTGAGCCAGGCGGGCAACCACCAGCGTCCCGCGGCCAACAACAGGCCGGCTGCGACGAGGAGGCCGGCCAGCGAGGAACGGTTGTTGCTATTGAGGACGGTCAGCACCAGCAGCGTGGCGACCACCCAGGCCAGCTGCCGCCAGCGACCGCGCGTGCCCAGGAACAGGGTGACGGCGGTGACCGCGATGAAGGTGTAGGCCAGGTCGCCCTTGAAGAAGATGACCGGCGACCCGTGCAACGTCAGCGTATCGTAGAACAGCGCCGGCAACGCGATGGAGAGCGAGAGGGTGACGGGCAGCAGGAGCAGCCCCGCCACCAAGCAGCCGAGCAGCCAGGCGCGGGCCCGCGGGTCGCGGGCGATGTGCACGGTGAGGAAAAAGAACACCGCGTAGTAGACCAGGGCGAAGTCGCGGGCGGCGAGCATCCCGTAGCCGGGGAAATCGAGCACAAAGCGGGCGGTGCCCAGCACCAGCCAGGCGAAGAGCAGGCCGTGCAGAGTGTCGCGTTCGAACGGCAGCCGGCGGGTGAAGGCGCACACGATGAGCCGCCACGCCGTCGCGACCCCGAGAGCGATTTCCGCCGGGAGGAGCGGCAGGCCCGGCACGGGCATCAGTTGCGCGAAGCCGCGGTTGCCGACGAGGTAACCGAACAGCACGAACCCGAGCAGGATGATGTCGAATGACAGCTGCAGGACCCGCGACAGGATCGCGGCGACCGCGAGCACCGCGATCAACCCCGGCCAGAGGTAGTTACCCCCGGCCAGTTCGATGCCGGTCCACGCCGCCAGCGCGGCGGCGGCCAGCATGACGAGGGTTTGGCGTAACCGGGGATCCACCGCGACACCCAAGGCCGCCGCCTCCGGGTTGGCAACGCTGCAGGTGGCGCTTGCCGAGTTTCCCGGCCCCAACATTCTCGCGCCATGCCCGTCGTATCGGTCCTGCTGCCCTACCATCGCGTGACGCCGTTCCTGCGGCCGGCCGTGGAGAGCATCCTGGGGCAGACCCTGCGCGACCTTGAATTGATCTTGGTGGACAACGGCACAGGGGGCGGACGCGACGTGTTGGGTGAGGCCGGCCGGGATCCGCGGGTCCGGCTCATCGCCTTCGACACGAACCGGGGCGGGGCGGCGGCGCTCAATGCCGCCCGCGCGCAGGCCCGCGGTGAGTACTTCGCCCACATGGATTCCGACGACATCGCCCTGCCCACCCGCCTGGAGCGGCAGGTGGCGGTGCTGCGGGCGGAGCCCGGCCTTGGCCTGCTCTCGACCCATGCCCTGGTCATCGACGAAGCCGGCGCGGTGACCGGGTCGCAGTTCACCCTGGCCTCGGAGCGCGAGGAGCGGATTTTCTCCGCCTACTCCCTGCCCATCACGAACCCGACGGTGATGGGCCCGCGGGCCGTCTTCGAGCGGTTCCCGATGCGCGGGGAGTTCCTGGTGTCCGCCGACTACGATTTCTTTGCCCGGGTGATCGAGTCACACCCCTGCCGCTGCCTGCCGGAGCCGTTGCTGCACTACCGGACGCATCCGGGGCAGGTGACCCTGAGCCGGAGAAACCTGATGATCCTCAACGCCTGCCTCATCCGCTTGCTCACTGCGCGCCGGCGGGCGGGCCGGCCCGAGGACTTCGGGGCATTGCTGGACGCGCATCGCGCGTGGCTCGCGGAGCCGCCGCCGGCGGCGATCTGTTACGGGCACTTTGCCGGGCTGGCCCTCGCCGAGAGGTTCGACGTACTCGCGATCTTCCTCGCGCGGCGCCGGGTGGCGGCGGAGCGCCGTTGGTCGGTGCTCGGGGCGGCGACCGGGATGCTGTGCCGCGCCCTCGCCCGGCCGGCGGCCGACCGCGCACGACTGCTCCGGATGTTTTTCACCGGCCCGGTTCGGGCCCACGGCCTCCGGCCGCTCTGACGCCATGCCCGCCGTTTCCGTCATCCTGGTTTTCCACCGCGACATCCGGCACCTGCGTCCGGCCATCGCGAGCATCCTGAACCAGACCCTGCGCGACTTGGAACTGCTGCTGGTGGACAACGGGTGCGGTCTGCCGGCGGAGTCGCTGGGCCCGCTCGCCGCGGATCCGCGCGTGCGCTGGGTGCGGCTGGCGCGGGACGACGGCATCGGCGTGGCGGCGAACGCCGGCGTGGCCGCGGCCCGGGGCGAATTCGTGGCCATCGCCGACTACGACGATCTCTCCCGGCCCAACCGCTTGGAACGGCAGCTCGCGGCGCTGCGGGCGGATCCCGGGCTGGATCTCGTCTCCGCCTTGGCCGACCGGATCGACGGGGACGACCGCCCGATTTCCGGCCGCTGTTTCACGCTGGCTCAGCCGGAAGGCTTCCGGGCCTACGCGCAATACGCGGCGCCGGTGATCCACCCGGTGGCGATGGGCCGGCGGGCTTTGTTTCAGGCGCTGCCGTTCCGACCCCCGTTCCGCTTCACCAGCGAGCTCGATTTCTACGCGCGAGCCGTCGAGTGCGCGCGTCTGGGAGTGCTGCCCGAGGTGCTGCTCGACTACCGTTGGTATCCGGCGCAGACGACGCAGCACTA
Organism: Lacunisphaera limnophila; assembly: GCF_001746835.1. Taxonomy (NCBI): domain Bacteria; kingdom Pseudomonadati; phylum Verrucomicrobiota; class Opitutia; order Opitutales; family Opitutaceae; genus Lacunisphaera; species Lacunisphaera limnophila. Next base: position 1,990,253 of record NZ_CP016094.1, read on the forward strand.
CCACGCGAACATCGAGCAGGCGCGCGCCATGATCAACCTGCTCACGGCGCGACGCCGGGCGGGCCGGCCGGAGCACCTGGCGGAGCTGGCCGCGATGGCGGACGGGTTGACCCCGGCGGAATTCTGCCGGCGCGTGGCCGCGTGCTGCCTCGTCGAGGGCTACCCCGTGCCGGCGGCCTACCTGGCGCGCCGGTCACTCGCCTTGCAGCGCACGCCGGCCGCCGCCGTGGCCGCGGCGGGCCTCGCGGTGCGGGCCTGGCGGGCGGCCCCGCCGGCGGAGCGGTCGCTCACCCGCCGGATGTTCCTGACCGGTCCGGTGCGGGCGCTGGGGCTGGTGCCGGCCTGAACAGCGCCTGACGGGCGAGGGTGCGGGTGAGCAGCCAGGTCACGACCGGCGCAAAGGTCATCCAGCCGGCGAGGACGCCCCGGCCGAGGACCGCTCCCAGTACGCAGCCACCGACCAAGACAAAGGAGGTCGTCAGGTCGACGCGGGCGCAGGCCGATTCCCGCAGACCGGCGAGGAGCGTGGCGTGGTAAATTACGGCCGTGAAGATCGCGATGGTGAAGGCACCGCCGGGCACGATCCAAAAGAGGGCGGGGGCGTAGGCCGGATTGATCAGCGAGCCGACCAGCCAAGGGGCCGCGCCATGCAGGCCGGCGAGCGCCGTGGCGGCCGCGAGCGCGTAGCCGAGAGCCAGCCGATCCGCCTGTCGCGCCAACGGCGCGCCCTCGCCCGCCGCGCGGTCGCCGCGGGCGTAGAGACCGGGCTGGGCGTACTGCATGATCACGGTGCCGAGCATGGAGGTGACCACGCCGGCGGCGCCGCCCATGAGAGTGAAATAACCGGCTTCCGTCTCGCCGTAGAACGACGCGATCAGCCAGCGGTTGACCGCCCCCGTGGTCCAACCGGCCGCGGCGAGGATGATGAACAACGGGCCCTCGTAGACGGCGGTGAGCCCGGGCGGGCCGGCGGGGACCGGGCCGGGCCGCTGCCACTCGGGACGGAGCATCCAGACGCCCGCCGCGGCGAGCACGAGCGCGTGCAGGGTGAAACCCGTCCACAGCAGGGCGAGGCTGCCCCCGAGGGCGGCGTAAAGCAGGGGCGGCCCGAACGAGCGGGTAAGGGAGCCCGCGACCGTCACGGCACAGTCACGCCAGTGCGCCTGCATGGCCTGCAGCGCGGCCTGCGCCATCTGGCCCAGCGAGAGCAGCGAGGCGGCGGCGAACAGCGCTCCGGCCATCACGAGCGTCTCGCCCACCGAGCCGCCGGGCATGAACCAGGAAGCCGCGGCGGTGAGTACCGCCAGCCACGGCAGGCGCCGGGCCCAGGCGGCGGTGACCTCGCGCGCGAGTTGCGGGCGCCGGGGGGATGCGGCCCAGTGCCGGCCGACGAACTTGGCGAGGCCCGCGTGCACGACCCAGGTCCCGATCGGCACGACGCTGAGAAACAGTCCGTAGAGCCCGAGCGTGGCGGGCGGCAGCAGATGGGAGTTCACCCCGATGCTGGCGACGCCGCAGGCGAAGCCGATGCCCTGGGCCAGCAGGATGGGGACGAGACGGAGACGGGAACTGGGGGCCGGGCCGGGCATCGGGCGTAGTGGACGGGATGTTCGCGAATAACGCGCGCGCTGCAAGCCGGGCTTCCCCGGGCCGGGTTTTGGGGCTTCCCCGGGGACGGGCGTTGCGCTTTGGTGTCGGCGTGACGCCCCCTGCGCCGTTGGAGATCCTGCATTACACCGGCTACGACGATGACCGGGGCGGCATTGTCTCCGTGGTGCACGCGTTGGCGTCCGCCGGGAGGTTCGGGTGCGTGCTCGGCATGAATCCCGGGGCGGTGCAACGGCGGATGCCGCCCCTGCGGGCCGAGTTTTTTCCCGCGCTGGCTGGCGAGCTGATCGGGCCGGGCAACGGCTGGCGGGCGCGGGTCACGGCCCGCGCGGTGCAAGCCTGGCTGAGGGCGGATCCCGCGCGGGTCTTTCACGGGCACTCGCGGGCGGGCCTGCTGGTGGCGTTGTGGCTCGACCAGATGGGAGAGCGGCGGGTGGTGGCGAGCGTGCATTGTTACGGCCGGCAGCGCTGGTTCTACCGCTGGGCGGCCCGGCGGCTGGGTGCGCGCCTGCGCTGGCTGAGCCCCGCCATGAAGGATTATTACGGGGTGGGCGACGGAACCTGGGCCGGTTGCGTGCCCGGTTGTGCGGGACCGACCACCCCCGCGCCGCGGGTCGCGCGGGACGAGACCGCGCCCGTGCGCCTGGTCGGGATCGGCGCGTTGGTGCGGTGGAAAAACTGGCATCTCGTGACGGCGGCGCTGGCGTTGTTGCCGGCGCCGGTGCGAGCGCGCCTGCGCTTCACGCACATCGGCGCCGCGGACGGCACGGCGGATGCGGCGGCCTACGCGGCGCAACTGCGGCGGCGCAGTGAGGCGGCGGACCTGCAGGGGCTGGTGGAGTGGCGTGGCGAGCAGCCGTCGTCCGCCGGGGTCCTGGCCGAGGCGGATGTGGTGGTGGTGGCGTCCGACCACGAGCCGTTTTCGGTGGCCATGCTGGAGGCGCTCGGGGCCGAGGTGCCGGTGCTCGCCGCTGATTCGGGCGGGGCCCGCGACCTCATCCGGACCGGTGAAAACGGCTGGTTGTTCGCGAGCGGGGATGCGGCGGCCCTGGCCGGTTGCCTGAGGGCGCTGGTGGAGACCCCGGCCCTGCGGCAGGTGCACCCCCGGCCGGAGGATCTCCGCCGTTTCACCGCGCCGGTGGTGGCGGCGGAGTGGGAAAAAATCTATCGCGAGGTCAGCGGCGCATGAGCGGTGGCGGGCCGGTCCGGCTCCTGCATGTGGCCCCGTGGATCCGCACCACCGGCGGGGTCGAGACCCTGCTGGCGCGGCACGCGCAGGCGGATGCCGCGCTGGGTTTTGACGCCCGGCAGCTCGCGTTGTTCGACCGGACGAGCGGGGCCACGGACGACGCGTATGCGACGCAGGGTTTTTCGTGGCGCAGCACACCGCGCGGGATGCAGGCGGCCATGGCGCGGGCCTGCGCCGCCCGGGCGGGCAGCGTGATCGCGTGGCACAATGCGTGGGGTCTGCCGTGGTTTGCCCCGGCGGATGGTTCGTCGCGACGCATCGCCTGCCTGCAGGACAGCGTGACTCATTTTGGGCCGCTGCTGCCCGGGCTGGCCGGCTGGGTGGACGGCGTGACCTGCCTGAGCGCAGCGGCCGCGCGGTCGATCCGCGCGGGGTTGCCGGAGTTGCCGCCGGAGCGGGTGGCGGTGATGCCGCTACCGATCGCGGCGCCGCCGGGGTTGAGTGCCACCCGGCCTGCCCGGGACGAATGGGTGATCGGTTGCGCCGGCCGGCTGGTGCGGGCGCAGAAACGGTGGGACCGGCTGGTGCCTTTTGTGGCGGAGCTGCGCCGGCTCGGGGTACGCCACCGGCTGGAGATCATCAGCGACGGGCCGTTGCGGCCGTGGTTGGAAAAAAGACTGGGGGCGGATCCGGCGATCCGGTTTCTCGGTTGGCAAACCCGGGACGATTATTGGAAAAGGATGCAGGACTGGGACGCGGCGGTGTCGTTCACCGACCACGAGGGTGGCCCGATCGTGCTGCTGGAGGCGATGGCGGCGGGAGTGATCCCGTTGTATCCGGCGGTCGGGGGCAGCCTCGGGGACGAGTGTGCGCCGCTGGTTGATCCCCGGTGTCTTTATCCCGCCGGCGACGCAGTGGCCGCCGCGCGGGTGCTGGCGGAACTACGCGCCGCGCCGCCGGCGGAGTTGGAGGCGATGCGGTCGCGCGCGCAGGCCGTGGCCCGCACGCACAGCCCGGAGGAGTATGAGCAGGCGTTCGCCCGCCTGGTGCGAGCGGTGACGGCGGGACCGCGGCTGTCGCGTCCGCCGGGCGGTGTCCGCCCGGGGCGGTTGGCCGACTGGTTGCCGCTGGGTTTGCTGACGCGGGTTTGGCCGGCCGCCTTGGGACGCTAGGCCGGTGGGTGGTCGACGGAGGTGAGGGCGGCGTGCAGGGCCTGGAGATGGATCGCGGTCGTATAGTGGGCGAGAAAATGACGCCGCAACGTCCCGGCCGGCGGAGGAGTTTGGGCGAGGGCGCGCACCGCGGCCGTCAAGGCGTCCGGGTCGTCGGGCGCGATGAGCGTGGACTCCGGCGGGAGGGTGTCGGGGATGGCGCGCCAGCGGGACGCGATGACAGGCAGATCGTGGGCCAGCGCCTCGAGCAGCACGAGCGGCTGGCCCTCGGCCGGGTAGCGCGTGGGCAGGCAGAGGGCGTGGCTGGTGTGGAAAAGGGCGGTCTTTTCCGCGCCCTGCACCGGGCCGACGTAGCGGAGGGCTGCGGGGTGTTGCTGGCAGAGTTCCTCGTAGCGGAGGCCGGTGGCGAAGTCCGGAAACGAGCCGGCGGCAACGAGCGTGAAGCGCGGTTGCGCCGCGGGGCGCGGGCGGCGCGGTTGGCGGCGAGCACGGCGGCGGCGCTGGCGAACAGGCCTTTCTCCTCGCTGCACAGGCCGAGGAAGAGGACCTGAAACGGCGGGCCGGCGGGGCGGGGCGCGGGATTTTCCCCGGGGTCCGTGATGCCGTTAGGCACGACGGCGATCTGGCGCGGGGCCAGCGCGGCGGCATCGGCGCGCAGGCTGTCCGCGAGCACGATCGAGAGATCGGCGCGGCCGAGCAGCAGGCGGGTGAGGCCGCGTTCGAGGGCAGTCGCTTCAGTGGCGAGCCAGGGGTCGAGGCCGGACGCGTGCCAGTGCAGCACGAGGCGCTTGAAGAACGGACGGCAGAGGAGCATGACGACCCAGTCGCGCCAGAGGGCGCCGCGTTTGCCCGGGGCCGGTATATAATAGAGCGTGTCGCAGTTCTCGTGAAAGCGGGCAGTGACGGTGCGGAGGCAGGCCGTCAGCAGGGCGAAAACCTTCCCCGGTCGCGCGCGGCCGATGTCGGCGGCGTCGCGGGACAGCCCGAGATTGATGTGATGCACGGCGAGGCCGTGGGCGGGGAGGCCGGTGACCAGGGTCTGCACCATGAGGCTCTGCCCGTGGAGGGGCGGGGGGATTTGGGCGAGGACCAGGAGCTTCATCTTCGGCTTGGAAACGCGGCGGGACACGGGATGATGCGGCCCGATGGTGAGCAATCCAGCCGCAAAAAGCCCCGCATCCCCGCCGGTCCGATGGATCTTCGCGGCGGCGTGCGCGCTGGCCGGGTTCGGGGTTTTCCAGTTTTTCGGCAATGCGAGTCGCGGCTACATCGACACGACGTCACTGTTTTATTGGTGGGGCTACCAGTGGGCCAACGAGGCCTCGGAAGCGGAGCACGGGTGGCTGATCCTGGCGCTGAGCGGGTGGTTGTTGGTGCGCAATCTGCGCGCATGTGACCAGGAACAGGGGACCAGCAACCCGGGCCGCGGCTGGCTGCCGGCGGCGGCGATGCTCGGTGGGCTGGCGGTGCACCTGCTGGGTTATGCGCTGCAGCAGACGCGAATCTCGATCTTTGGGCTCCTGCTGTTTCTCTGGGGAGTACTCGCGCTGGCGGGCGGGCGGCGGTGGGGGCGGGCGGCGGTTTTTCCGGTCGCCTTCATGGTTTTCGCGATTCCGCTCAGCGTGCTCGACACGGTGGGGTTTCAGATGCGGCTGGGGGTCATCGAGGTGGCCTGGCGGCTCGCGCAATTCATCGGCATCGATGTGATCCGCAACGGCACGCAACTCATGTCGCCGGAGGGCGGCTACCAGTACGACGTGGCCGCGGCGTGCAGCGGCATGCGCTCCCTGATGGCGCTGGCGGCGCTGTCACTCCTGCTCGGCTATCTCAATTTCCGGTCCTGGCCGGTGCGGTTGCTGGTGGGCCTGCTCTGTTTTCCCTTCGCCTTTGTCGGCAACGTGGCCCGGATCCTGGCCATCATCGTGATGGCCGAGTGGCAGGGCCAGGCGGCGGGAGTGAAGACCCACGACGTGATGGGCTTCGGGGTTTTTGTCATCGTGCTCGGTCTGGTGCAGGGGACGGTGTGGCTGTTGGAAAGACGCGGCATCGGATCGCCGGAGGCTGGAGTCGGGAGACGGCAGGCAGTGGGCGTGACGGGCGAAGGCCGGCGGACGGTGACAGGGGACGATGCGCCACCGACTGTTCGCGGAACCGGGCTGGTGGCCGGGGTGGTCATCGCCGCCGCATTGGTCGTTGGGTTGGCGGCACATAAGCTCAACACTATCCCGGTGAGCCCGCGCACGGGGATCCGGCTGGCGGCGGACGGGCTCAACCCGGTGGCGCTGCCCGATGCCATCGGCCTCGACTGGGCCGGACAGACGGCGGAAGTCACGGCCGTCGAGCGCGAGTTGCTGCCGCCGGACACCGGTTACTCGCGGAAGAATTACATCTCCCTCCTCGACCGCCGCGTGCAGGTGTTCCTGTCGATCGTGCTGAGCGGGCGTGACCGTTCCTCCATCCACCGGCCGGAGCTGTGCCTGGTCGGGCAGGGGTGGACGATCACCGGGCGGCTGGAGCATGTGTTCCGCCATCCGGATGCGCCGGACCTCCCCGTGCCGGCCACGGTGTTGCGCATCGAGCGGGAGTTCACCACGGCCCGCGGGGAAAAGGTCAAGGTGCCGGCGCTTTTTGCCTACTGGTTCGTGGGGGCCGACAAGGTGGTGGCCACAAACAGCGGTCGGATGGTGCATGCCTCGCTCGGCCGGTTGCGGCACCTCCAGGCACATCGCTGGGCCTATGTGGTGGCCCAGACCCTGGCTCCGGATGGCGAGCCCGCCGCGCTGGCACGGATCCAGGCGGTGCTCGACGGCACCTTGCCGGCGTTCCAGGACCCGGTGCCGGCCGCGGGATTGTAAAACCTGCGCCGTCTGCGGTGTTGCCAAGCCGGTCCCCGGACCTACCGTGGTCCTTCACGTGATGCTGACCGTCATCGCCGCCGCCAAGCAACTGAGCCAGTCTGCCGAAGCCGAAACCGCCCTGTGGGTTTTCGGCCTGGCGGTGGTGGCCGGCCTGGGCGCGGGGTATGGCGCCGTTTGGCTGCTCCTGCGGCAGACCCGCCGGCTCGCCTGTGAGAAGGCCCAGGCGCACCAGGACATGGCCAAACGTGAGGCGGCCGTCTCCGCGCAGGAAATGATCAGCAAGGCCGAGGAGGAGATCCGCAACCGCGAGGCCGAACTCAACCGGGACCTCGACCGCCGCAAGATCGAGATCGAGATGATGCTGCGCGAGATCCGCTCGCACGAGGAGTCGCTCGGCCTGCTCGACTACCAGCTGGAGCAGCGGCAGGAGCGTCTGGCCCGCGAGGCCGGCGCCATCAAGCAGGCGCGTGACGCCATGCGCGACCTCTCGAAGAGCCTGCGCAAGCGGCTCGAGGGCGTCGCCTCGCTCGACGGCGAGGAGATCCGCAAGCAGCTGCGCGAGGAAATCACCTTTGAGTGCCAGGAGGAGCTGAGGGCGCTGCGGAAGGACCTGCTCGAGCGTTCCGAGCAGGACCTCGTCCAGCAGGGCAAACGCATCCTGGTCGCGACCATGCAGCGGCTGGCGAGCAAGCCGAACAACGACATCACCGCCACGATCGTGCAGCTGCCCACGGAGGAAATGAAGGGCCGCATCATCGGCCGCGAGGGCCGCAACATCAAATCCTTCGAGGCCTCCACCGGCACCACGCTGCTCATCGACGAGTCGCCGCAGATGGTGCTGATCTCCTCCTTTGATCCCGTGCGGCGCGAAGTGGCCAAGCTGGCGCTCGAGGCGCTGGTGAAGGACGGCCGCATCCACCCGGCCAGCATCGAGGAGTCCGTGACCCGCGCCCGCACCGAGCTCGACCTGCACATCGCGCAGATCGGCGAGGAGGCCGTGGACCGGCTCAAGATCTCCGGGCTGCACCCCGAGATCATCAAGCTGCTCGGCAAGCTCCGCTTCCGCTTTTCCTACACGCAGAACGTCCTCGACCACTCCATCGAGGTCGCGCAGCTCTGCTCGATGCTGGCCTCCGAGCTGGGGCTCGAGCCCAACCTGGCCAAGCGGGCCGGGTTGCTGCACGACATCGGCAAGTCGATCGAGGGCGAGTACGAGGGCAGCCATGCGCTGATCGGCGCCGACTTCATCCGCCGCTACGGCGAAACGCCCATCGTGATCAACGCGGTCGCCGCCCACCACGAGGAGGTGAAGCCCGAGACGGTTTACTCCGGCCTCGTCATCCTCGCCGACGCCATCTCGGCCTCGCGCCCCGGGGCGCGCGCGGAGTCCATGACCAACTACCTGGAGCGCCTCGGCCGGCTCGAGCGGCTGGCCATGACGCTGCCGGGCGTGCAGCAGGCCTTCGCCATCCAGGCCGGCCGCGAGGTGCGCGTCGTGGTGCAGCCCAGCGTGGTGACCGACGACCAGGCCCACGCCCTGGCCAAGACCCTCAAGCTCAAGATCGAGCAGGAGCTGGACTACCCGAGCACGATCAAGGTCACGGTGATCCGGGAGCAGCGGTACACCGAAACGGCGACCTGAGGAATTAAGAAGGAAGAAGGAAGAATTAAGAAGGTTCTGATTCTTGCCTCCGGGTCATTTCTTAATTCTTACTTCATCCTTCATCCCTTTTTCTTCCATGGCCGACAAAAGCATCCTCGAAACCTTTCCCAATCCCGCGCCGAAGCGCGACTTTCTCATCGAGCACACGCACCACGAGTTCACCTCGCTGTGCCCGATGACCGGGCACCCGGACTTCGCCGACATCACCGTGCGCTACGTGGCGGACAAGACCTGCGTCGAGCTGAAGTCGTTGAAGCTCTATTTCCACGCCTACCGCAACAAGGGCATCTTCTTCGAGGGCGCGACCAACCAGATTTGTGACGACATCGGTGCTGCCCTGAAGCCGCGCAGCCTCACGATCATCGCGAACTGGAAGGCCCGCGGCGGCTTCAGCTCGCGCGTGACCTGCGAGTGGAAGAAGAAGCGTTGAGGAAAACGGGCCGGTTCTAGGGCGGGGTCGGCGAACCCCGCCTTTATTCGATGGCTAGGCCGCGTACGAGGCGGTGTTGCTGCGCCATCTCCGCCAAGCCTCCGTCGGCGACCCCGCCCTACAATCAAGCTTTCAGCAGCGCCAGCGCGGCCGCGTGCAGTTCCGGCGTGGCCGCCGCGACGGTGGAGGCCGCCGGATAGGCGGGGCCGCCGGACCAGTCGGTGATGACGCCGCCGGCGCCGCGGATGACGGGCACGAGGGCGGCCAGATCCCAGGGATTCATGATCGGATCGACGGCCAGGTCGGCCCAGCCGGTGGCGACCAGCAGGTAGGCGTAGGCGTCGCCCCAAGTGCGGCAAAGCCGGGTGGATTGGGCCAGTCGATCAAAGGCGGGGCCGTCCTGATGCTGGGCGGGCGTGAGCCAGTCGCAGGTCAGCAGGGTGGCCTCGGCCAGGCGGGTGGTCGGACGGCAGCGCACGGGGGCGCCGTTGAGGGTCGTGGTCACGCCATCGCCCACCACGAGTTGGCCGAGGATGGGCTGATGGATGCAGCCGAGGACGGGCTGGCCATGGTGGAGCAACCCGATGAGCGTGCCCCAGAGCGGTACACCGGTGATGAAGGATTTGGTGCCGTCGATCGGGTCGAGGACCCAGACCCACTCAGCGTCCGTGTTTTCCGGTCCGAGTTCCTCGCCGAGGATGCCGTGGGTGGGGAACCTGGTCCGGATCAGGCGGCGCATCAGTTCCTCTGCGCCGCGGTCAGCGAGCGTGACGGGAGAGTCGTCCGACTTGAGGTCGACGGCCAGATCGCGCCGTCCGAAAAGCGGCCGGATGAAGTCGCCGCTGGCCCGGGCGAGCTCGAGGGTGAAGGCGCGGTAGGGGGCGAAGTCCATGGAGGATTTGAAACCATGAAACACCCCAAACACACGAAAATATCCCGGCGCGTTTAGAAGTGATTTCGTGGGTTTCGTGTATTTCGTGGAGACCCATGCACTGGGCCGCCACACCGATTCATTTCATCGATTTCGAGGGAAATGCGACCTCGGGTATCCTGGAATACGGGGTGGTGACGCTGCAGGGCGGGGCGATCGCCGACACGCAGACGCGGTTGTGCCGGGCCACCGGGCGCATCGCGGCGGAGGAAACCCAGGTGCACGGGCTGAGCGCGGACGGGCTGGTGACGGAGGCGTATTTCGCGGCCGAGTGGGAGCGCTTCGCCCGGCTGCGGGAGACCGGGCCACTCGCGGCGCATTTCGCGCCGGTGGAGAATTCGCTGCTGCGCAAGGTGTGGCCCTACCCGCGGGAGGTGCCGGATTTCGCGCGCCCGGGGCAAACGGCCACCGAGTGGGGCCCGTGGATCGATACCGGCCGGCTGTACCCGCAGTGCTTCCCGCAGCTCGGCTCCGTGCGGCTGGAGGATCTGGTCCGCCGCAACGGCTTGCAGGTGGAACTGGAGACCGAGGCCCGGCGGTTTTGCCCGCCGGAACGTCGGCGCTACCATGCGGCGCTCTATGATGCCCTGGCCGGGGCGTTGCTCCTGCTGCATTTGCTGCGCCGGCCGGAACTGTCGGCCGCGACGATCCCGTGGTTGCTGCAGATGAGCACGCTCGACGGCGAGAAGCGCGACGCGCTGCAGCAGGGCGACCTGTTCTAGGTTCAGAAAATCGCGGAGCCGCGGAAGCGCGGAGATCCGGAACACCGCAATCCGTGCTTCAGCTCTTCGGCGTTTCCGCGATCTCCAGGGGATATTTCCTGAGCCCGGTAAGCTGCGCCAAGGTGCGGAGGACAAACAGCGGGTTGTGGACCAGGTAGCGGCGCCAGAGCCGGCGGGGCTCGGTGGCGAGGCGGTGGAGCCACTCGAGGCCGGCGCGCTGCATCCAGCGGGGGGCCTGGGGCACACGGCCGGAGAGGAAATCGAAGGCCGCGCCGACCCCGATGAGCAGGCCGGCATCAAGCGTGGAGCCGTGGGCGGCCATGAACAATTCCTGCTTGGGCGAGCTGAGGCCCACCCAGATCACATCGGGCCGGGTGGCGGCGGCCTGGGCGCGGAGTGCGGCCAGCTCGTCGGCGGTTGGATCGCGGAAAGGCGGCGTGCAGGTGCCCACCACTTGCAGGCCCGGATAGCGGGCGCACAGTTTTTCCTGGAGCTGCGCGGCCACGCCCTCATCACCGCCATAAAAAAAATGCCTCAGGCCGCGGGCGCGGCCCGCGTCGCACACGGCGGCGAGCAGGTCCGGCCCGTACACGCGGGTGATGGACCGATGGCCGTGCCAGCGACCCAGCCAGACCAGCGGCATGCCGTCGGGGGTGGTGAGCCACGCGCGATGATAGGCGGCGCGCAATGCCGGCAGGGTGCGGGCGAGGTTGACGTTGTAGGCGGTGGCGCAGCAAACGTAGCCGAGGCCGCGCTGGTCGCGGGCGGTCAGCACGAGGTCGCACGCCTCCGCCAAGGACAGGGCGGAGACGCCGGTGCCGAGGAGGTTGAAGCGCGGCGGGGAGCCCATGGTTGAGCCGAGCCTGCGGGGCCGGCCGGGGCCCGGCAATACCGGATCAAGCGGCGGGTGGCAGGGCCGAGCGGCTCCGGAGCACGGCGACGAGGCCGACCAGCACGAGGGCGAGCAGCAGGGCGAAGGCGGGGCGGGGCCCGCCGGCGGCGACGATCGCAATGACGGCGGAGGTCAGCACGGTGCGCAGGACGCGGTCATAGGCATGAAAGAAGGAACCGACGCGCCCCATGACCTTGTTGTCCACGAGATGCAGGATGGCCGCGCTGCGGGCGACGCGGCTGCCGGCGTTGCCGTAGCCGAGCAGCAGGGCGGCGACCAAGTAGGCACCGACCTGCGGGAACAGCACGAGCAAGGCGGCGCCGGCGGCGAACACCGCGATGGTGAAGGGGACAGTTTGCCGGGCCGAGTGCGTGGCGATGAGCCGCGGGAGGCTCAAGCCGGCGAGGATGGCGCCGGCGGCGAAAACCACCTCACCCGCGCCGAAGACCCACGCACCCGCGCCAAGGGTCTGGGCGATGTAGATCGGGAAAAGGTAGTTGCCGACCATCACGGCGATGAAGGGCAGGAGCGAGGCGGCGAAGAAGACGGTCAGGCGCGGCCGGTCGCGGAGCCAGGTCCAGCCCTCGCCTATCGCGCGCCAGGCCGAGGTCCGCGGGGCGGCGTCCGCCGTGAGATGGGTGGCTTGATAGGGGATCGTCGACTGGATCGCGAAGCTGAACAGGTAGGTGCCAGCATCGAGCAGCAGGATGGTGGAGAGGCTGACGTGCTCGACCAGCACGGCGCCGAGGCCACCCGAGATCATCATCGCGGTCTGGCCCTGGATTTCCATCAGGCCCATGAGTGACTGATACTGGGACCGGTCGAAGACCTGTTGCAGAAAGGCGAACTTGGCGGGGAAATGCAGCGTGTAGTAGAGCATGCCGCAAAAGTAGATGGCGCAGAGGGAGACGAGGTTGTAACCGCCCGAGAAGGCGCAGACCGCCGCCAGCGTGCCCATGGCGGCAAAGCCGAAGAGTTCGCTGCCGAGCAGCATGGTCTTGCGGGAATGGTGGTCCACCCACACGCCGTAGTAGGGCATGAAGAGGAACAGCACCACGGTGGTGACGAGCGTGACCGTGCCGTAGCTGGCGTTGCCCCCGGGTTGCTGGACGAGCAGCCATGGCACGGCGAACAGCGTGACGCCCGAGCCGATGGAGCCGGTGATATTGGCCAGCAGCAGGCGCCGAATGCGCGGGTCACGGAGGAGTTCTTTCATGGCAGGGCGGCGGGCAGGATTGCCGCAGGGCGACGGCTGGCAAGCGGGCAGTGCGGGGCGGGCGATACAGTGCGGTGGTGAAACCGACAGCGCACCCGCCTACATCCCCCAGGCGGGACTACGGCGCGATGATCCCGCGGCGCGGGATCAGAACCACTTCTTCCGCTTCAGGTAGATGGCGGTGAGCACCGTCGAGAACAGGGTGATGCCGGTGGCGATCTGGTAACCATGGGGGCTTTGCAGCTCCTTCATGTGCTCGAAGTTCATGCCGTACCAGGTGCCGATGACCATGACCGGGAGGGTGATGGCGGTGAGCGCGGTGAGGAACTTGATGCCCTCGTTGGCCTCGCCCGCGGCCTTGTTGAGGTAGATGTCGAAGCCCATCATCAGCCGCTCGTGGTAGCCGGTCACGGTCTCCTCGAGGCGGGTGAGGTTGTCGCGCAGGTCGCGGTAGTAGGGCAGGAGGGTCGTGCGGATGAACTTGCTGTCGCCCCGGGCGAGCCGGTCGATGATGTCGCGCTGCGGGCGGACGATCTGGCGCAGCTTGGTGAAGTCGCCGCGGACCTGGAGCAACTCGCTGACAAACTGCTTGTCGGCGTCGCGGGTGAGCACGATGTCCTCGATCTCCTCCAGCTCGTTGTGCAGCTCGGCGAGCATGGGGGTGTAGTTGTCGACGAGCAGGTCGAGAAGGGTGTGGGCGAGGCGATCGGGGCCGCGCGGGCCGGGGCCGACGTTCTTGGCGAGGCGCTCGGTGAGGGCGCTGACGGAGCGGAGCGCGGTGCGGTGGAAGGTGACGAGGAATTCCTTGCCGAGGAAGAGGTCGAGCTCGGTGGTCGCGAACTTGTCCGTGCGGTTGTAGTCCACGGCGTGCGTGACCATGAAGAGGTAGTCCTCGTAATCCTCGATCTTGGGCAGCGGGCTGGGGGTGACGCAGTCCTCGATGGCCAGCGGGTGAAACTGGAAGAGACCCTCGAGCACGGCCTTGATCTCCTCGTCGGTGGGGTTCTCGAGATCAACCCAGACGATGAGACCCTTGTCGGCCTGCACCAGGCGGAGGGCTTCGAGCTCCAGGTCGCGACCGACCAGCTTGCCTTCGCTGAAGATGAAGGAGTGGATCATGGAAGCGTGATGCTGGGGCGTCGCCGGGCGGTGGCAAGCCCGGCTTCGGCGGGCGGACGCATGGCGAAAGGGTTTGTCAGCCGGGGGCGAAAAGTGAAGCGTAGGGGCAAACAATCATCCGTCCATGACCCTGTCCTTCCCCCGACCCCGTCTCCTCATAGCCGTCCTCCTGCTCGCCACCGTGCTCCGCGCGGATGACGGCATGTGGCTCCTCACCAATCCGCCCTTGCAGGACCTGAAGGCGAAGTACGGCTTCGAGCCGACGCCGGCCTGGCTGGAGCATGTCCAGAAGGCCTCGGTCCGCATGAACAACGGCGGCTCCGGCTCGTTCGCCTCGGCGGACGGCCTGGTAATCACGAACCACCACGTGGCGTCCGATGCGATCTACAAGCTGAGCAGCACCGGTCACAATTACCTTGAGGACGGCTACCATGCGAAGTCCCGGGCCGAGGAGCTGAAGTGCACGGACCTGGAGCTGAACGTGCTGATGTCGATCGAGGATGTCACCGCGCGCGTCAACGCGGCGGTGAAGCCCGACCTGGCGCCGGCCGAGGCCAACGTGGCGCGCCGGTCGATCATGGCGGAGATCGAGAAGGAGTCGCTCGAGCAGAGCGGCCTGCGCAGCGACGTCGTGACGCTCTACCAGGGCGGCCAGTACCACCTCTACCGTTACAAGCGCTACACGGACGTCCGCCTGGTCTGGGCGCCCGAGCAGCAGGCGGCGTTTTTCGGCGGCGACCCGGACAATTTCGAGTTCCCGCGCTACAACCTCGATGTGACGCTCTTTCGCGTCTATGAGAACGACGCACCGGTGAAGGTGGAGCATTACCTGAAGTGGAACCCCGCCGGCACCACGGCCGGCGAGCTGGTGTTCATCACCGGGCATCCCGGCTCGACGCAGCGGCTCATCACCATGGCCGAGCTGGAGTATGCCCGCGACATCCAGGTGCCGAACGTCATGCGCTACCTCAAGAACCGCGAGGTGCTGCTGCTCAGTTACAGCGCGCGCAGCGAGGAGAACGCCCGCCGCGCGAAGGACGAGGTCTTCACCATCGCGAACTCGCGCAAGGTCTATGACGGTCGGATCTCCGGACTGCTGGACCCCGTCCTGATTGCGGCCAAGGAGGCCGAGGAGGCCGCGCTGAAGACCTTCGCCGCCGACCACCCGGAGCTGGGGGCCACGGATGCATGGGACAAGATCACCGCTGCGCAGCTGGTCATCGCCCGGCAGGCACTGCGCCACAACCTGCTGGAGGCCTATGCCTTCAACTCCGACCTTTTCGGCAAGGCGCGCTCGCTCCTGCGGGCCGCGACCGAGCGCGCACTGCCCAACGGCGAGCGCCTGCGGGAATTCCGCGACTCAGCCCGGACCGAATTCGAGCTGGCGCTCTTCTCGGAAGAGCCGGTCTACGAGGATTTCGAAATCCTGAAGATCAAGAATTACCTGGAATACATCGCCATGGAGCTGGGGGCCAAGGACCCGGTGGTGCAGGCCGCGCTGGGCGGCAAGGCGCCGGCGGTGCGGGCGGCCGAGCTGGTCACGGGGTCCAAGATCCATGACCTCGCCTTCCGGAAGAAACTTTACGCCATGTCGCCCGAGGAGCTGGCGCAGGTCGATGATCCGATGCTGGCGCTGGCCCGCGCGGTGGATGCGGAGGCCCGGGCGGGCCGCAAGGTCATCGAGGCGCAGGCCGAGGTGAAGCAACAGGCCCACGCCCGCATCGCCCGGGTGCGGTACGCCAAGGATGGGGACAAGGTCTCACCCGACGCCACCTTCACGCTCCGCCTCGCCTACGGCACGGTCAAGGGGCTGCAGCAGGACGGCGTGGACATCCCCGCATACACGGACATCGCCGGCACCTTCGTCCGGGCCACGGAGCGGAACAACGTGCCGCCCTTCAACCTGCCGGCCACCTGGCTGGCGGCGAAGGACCGGTTCAAGGGCGACACGCCGTTCAACTTCATCCACACGAGCTACTCCATCGGCGGCAATTCGGGCAGCCCGACGCTGAACCGGAACGGCGAGTTCGTGGGCATCCTGTTCGACGGCAACATCCACTCGCTCGTGTGGAACTACGCGTATTCGGACACGGTGGCGCGCTCGGTCTCGGTGGACGTGCGGGGCATCCTTGAGGCGATGCGCACCGTCTACGGGGCGGACGAACTCGTGGCCGAGATCCTCGGGACGAAGTAAGGTTTACGATTCCTGATTGATGAAGGCGGGGTCATTGACCCCGCCTTTTTCATTCTTCAGAGGGTCCGGGTGGGGAGCGGGGCCCGGCAAAAGAAAAAACCCGCGCGGAGCGCGGGTTCCACCCAGTCGGGGCCGGGAGCGGTTACTTGGCCGGGCCGAGAATTTTGCTCTCGAGGTCGAGCACGGTGGCGATGAAGGCCTCGGGGGTCGGGGCGGCGAGCAGGGCGGTGCGGCTGGACTCATCCTTGATCAGGCGGCAGAGCGCGCCGACGAGGATGAGGTAGTCGGTGGGATTGTTCTTCGGCGTGCCGAGGACGAACATGAGCTTCACGTTCTGGTTCGAGTTCTCGAAAAGGACGCCCTGCGTGCTCCGGCCGACGGCCAGGACGATCTTCTTCACGTGCTCGGTGCGGGCATGGGGCAGGGCGACCTCGTTGCCCAGGCAGGTGGTGTCGAGGCGCTCCCGGGCGAGGAGTTCGTTGTAGAAACCCTGGAAATTGGCGACGTTCGGATCGGCTTCGAGGAGCTTGGCGGTTTCCTGGAGGGCCGCGGTGCGCTTGGTGCTTTGCAGCGAAAGAATGATGCGCTCGGGCGAAAGCAGACTGGAAAGACGGGTGGCCATGGTCGACAGACGAAAAAGAGATTCACGGCCCCCGGCGAACGCAAGGACGGAGTGAGACGATCGGGGACGGGAACTCAGGCGGGAGGGCGGGAGGGCAGGGTGAAGTGGAAGCGGGACCCGCGGCCCTCCGTGCTCTCAACCTCCAGTTGGCCGCCCATGCGTTCGACCAGCCGGCGGCTGATGGCGAGACCCAGGCCGGTGCCGCCGAACCGGCGGGTGGTCGAGGAATCCGCCTGCATGAAGGGCTGGAAGAGCTGGCCGAGGCGGTCGGCGGGGATGCCGATGCCGGTGTCGTGCACCGCGAAGGTGAGACCGGCCGGCGCGGGGGTGAGCACGAGGGTCACCTGACCCTTGGCGGTGAACTTGAGGGCATTGCCGACGAGGTTCATCAGGATCTGGCGCAGCCGGGTGGGATCCGCGGTGAATTGCTCCGGGGTGCCGGGCTCGAATGTGCAGACCAACGCCAGCGACTTCTGCTCGGCGCGGGGCCGCAGCAGGGCGAGGGTCTCCTCGACCAGGGGCCGCAGCGGGAAGGTCAGCCGCTCCAAGTCAATGCGTCCGGCCTCGATCTTCGAGTAGTCGAGGATGTCGTCGATGATCCGCAGCAGGGTGTCGCCACTGCTCCGGATGATCTGCAGGAACTCCTTCTGCTGGTCGTCCAGCGGGGTGGATTGCAGGAGATCCGACATCCCGAGGACGCCGTTCATCGGGGTGCGGATCTCGTGGCTCATGACGGCGAGGAAGGCGCTTTTGGCGCGGTCGGCGGCTTCGGCCAGTTCCTTGGCGCGGCGGAGATCCTCGGTGCGACGGGCGTCGCGGTGAGCGGCGGCGGCGGCGGCGCGGCGGAGCCGCCAGACGACGAAGCCCGCAGCAAAGGACAAGGCCGTGACGCAGGCCAGGGCGGCGTAGGCGGCGTGACGGACACGGGCGAGCCGGGCGATGAAATCACTCAGCTCCAGGTCCACGCCAGCCACCCCAACACAGGCGCCCTGGGCGTCGTAGAACGGGGCGAAGCCGCTCATGAAGGTGCCTTGATCGTCGGTCACGGGCTGGGTGTTCGTCAGCACCTGTTGTTCGCGGAGCGCCCGAAGGAAATCCGGGTCATCCCCCGCGTAAGGCGTCATGATCGGGTCCGGCGGGTGCGGGGCGCGCGGGTCGGGCGCGGCTTGGTCGGTGCCCGTGACCACGAATATCCGGTCATCCCGCAGGATGGCGGTGTAGACATAAAAAAGGTCCGGGTTGGCGCGATGGAAGGCGACCATGGGCGCGAGCACCTGGCGATGGGCGGGAGAGCCCTGCTGGGCCGGGGAGGTTAGCGTGCGGTGCAGATCGCCGTCGATCTGGGCGGCGACCGAGCGGGCGAGGGCGGCCAGCTCATCGCGCACGGCGTCGATCAGGGCCTGACGGGAGAAATGATACACGAGGGCCAGGCCGATGCAGGAAACCAGCAGCACCGCCAGGCCGGCGAGAATGGCCTCACGCCAGGGACGGATGGTCGCGATGGTTGAGGGGGACGCGGGCATGGGCTAGACGGGACTATCGCCGGTTTCGGGCCGTTTGCAGGGACAAAATGGGGGCAAAAAAGGCGCGTCCCGGGGAGGGACGCGCCGGGGGGAAACCCGCGCGGTGCGCGGGTTCCACCTTAGGGAGTGGCCGGGGGCTCGATGGGCGGGGTGCTGTGGGCGGCCTGCTCCTCGTCGGTCTCGACGATACGGGCGACGCTGAGGAGCTTGTCGCCCTCGGCGAGGGTGACCAGACGCACGCCCTTGCCGCCGCGGTTGACCTCGCGGATCGTGTTCACCGGGCAGCGCACGCTCTGGCCCTTGGCCGTGAGGAGCATGATCTCATCGGTGTCCTTGATGCTGAGGGCGCCGGCGAGCTTGATCGAGCCGTCCTCGGGGAGGTCGATGGCCCAGACGCCGGAGCCGCCGCGGTTGATGAGGCGGTAGTCCTCAAACCGGGTGCGGACGCCGAGGCCGGCCTCGCTGGCGACGAGGAACTTGGCGGAGTGGTCGACGACCTCGATGACGTCGAGGTGGTCGCTGGCGAGCTTGAATCGCATGCCGGTGACGCCGCCGGTGGCGCGGCCGGTGGCGCGGAAGAGCTCCTCGCCGGTGTCGGCGTCGCGCTCGCGGAAGCGGACGGCGAGGCCCTGGTGGGAGACGAGGATGAGCTCGTTGTCGCCGGTGGTGAGGACGGTGCCGATGACGGTGTCGCCCTCGGCGAGGTTGATGCCGATGAGGCCGCCGTCGCGGGTGCAGTTGGCGTAGTCGGCGAGGGAACTCTTCTTGATGACGCCGCTCTTGGTGGCCATCACGAGGTAGCGGTCGGCGGCGAAGTCCTTCACGCAGATCATGGCGGCGATCTTCTCGCCCTCCGCGAGGCGGAGAAAGGAGGAGACGGACTTGCCCTTGGCGGTGCGGGTGCCCTCGGGGACATCGTAGACCTTCTTCGCATGGCACTGGCCAATGCTGGTGAGGAAGAGGATGTAGTCGTGGGTGCTCGCGGTGAAGAGGTGCTCAGCGAAATCCTCGTCGTAGGTCTCGGCGCCGATGACGCCCTTGCCGCCGCGCTTCTGGGCGCGGTAGGCGGCGACGGGGGTGCGCTTGATGAAGCCGAGGTGGGAGACGGTGATGACGCAGCCCTCGTTGGGGATGACGTCCTCCATGCGGAGCTCGCCCTCGGCGTCGATGATCTCGGTGCGGCGGGGGGAGGCGTATTTGTCCTTCAGCTCGAGGAGCTCCTTCTTGATCAGCGCGAGGAGCTTGGCCTCGGAGTCGAGGATGCCCTGAAGTTCCTCGATGAGCTTCATGAGCTCGAGGTACTCGGCCTCGATCTTGCCGCGCTCGAGGCCGGTGAGCTGGTAGAGGCGCAGCTCGAGGATGGCGTTGGTCTGGATCTCGGACAGCGGGTACTTCGCCATCAGCTTCTGCTTGGCCTCCTCCTTATCCTTGGAGGCGCGGATGATCTTCACGAAGTCATCCAGGTTATCGAGGGCGATGATGTAGCCCTCGAGGATGTGGGCGCGGGCCTTGGCCTGGGCGAGGCGGAACTGGGTGCGCCGGGTGATGACATCGCGCCGGTGGTCGATGTAGCACTCCAGGAGTTCCTTGATGTTCATCTGCTTCGGCCGCTTCTTGTCGAGGGCCAGCAGGATGACGCCAA
This sequence comes from Lacunisphaera limnophila, assembly GCF_001746835.1. NCBI lineage: Bacteria > Pseudomonadati > Verrucomicrobiota > Opitutia > Opitutales > Opitutaceae > Lacunisphaera > Lacunisphaera limnophila. Next base: position 2,010,034 of record NZ_CP016094.1, read on the forward strand.
AGGAGGACTCGAGGGCGGTCTTTTGGTAGAGCTGGTTGATGACGATCTGGGCCTGCTCACCACGCTTGAGCTCGATGACGATGCGGGTGTTCTCGTCGGACTCGTCGCGGAGGTCGCGGATGCCGTCGATCTCCTTCTCGCGGACGAGCTCGGCGATGCGGAGCACGAGCGTCGCGCGGTTCACGTTGTAGGGGATCTCGGTGATGACGATCTGCTCTCCGCCGCCCTTGAGTTCCTCGGTGTGGGCCTTGCCGCGGGTGCGGACGATGCCGCGGCCGGTGGTGAGGTAGGAGCGGATGCCGGCGCGGCCGTTGATGTAGCCGCCGGTGGGGAAGTCCGGGCCGGGGATGTACGTGCAGAGCTCATCGACGCTGATGGAGGGGCGGTCGATGATGGCGCAGGCGGCGGTGATGATCTCGCCGAGGTTGTGCGGCGGGATGTTGGTGGTCATGCCGACGGCGATGCCGGTCGAGCCGTTCATCAGGAGGTTCGGCAGGGCGGACGGGAGGACGGTCGGCTCGGTGGTGGACTCCTTGTAATTGGGCGCGAAGTCGACGGTGTCCTCCTCGATGTCCTTGAGGAGTTCCTCGGCGACGTCCTTGAGGCGGGCTTCGGTGTAGCGGTAGGCGGCCGGCGGATCGCCGTCGACGGAGCCGAAGTTGCCTTGGGGGTCGATAAGCGGGTAGCGCATGACCCAGGACTGGGCGAGGCGGACGAGGGTGTCGTAGACGGAGGAGTCGCCGTGGGGGTGGTAGTTCTTCAGCACCTCGCCGACGACACCGGCGCACTTGTCGAAAGAGCGGTTGTGGAGCAGGCCCTCGCGGAGCATCGCGTAGAGGATGCGGCGCTGGACGGGCTTGAGGCCGTCACGGGCATCGGGCAGGGCGCGCGAGATGATGACCGACATCGAATAGTCGATGTAGGCCGTCTGCATGATGTCGGTGATATTGGCCGACGAGAGTTTTTCGTTCGCAGTGTACACGTGGGGGGCGAAGGGCGGTAAAAGTGAGGGGCGGGCGGGACGGCTCAGACGTCGAGGTATTGGACGTTCAGCGCGTTGTCCTCGATGAACTGGCGGCGGGGCGGGACCTCGTCGCCCATGAGGAGGGTGAAGAGGGCGTCGGCCTTGGCGGCGTCGCTGATGTTGACCTTGAGGAGGCGGCGGTGGTCGGGGTCCATCGTGGTCTCGTAGAGCTGCTTCGGGTTCATTTCGCCGAGACCCTTGTAGCGCTGGATGGAGAGGCCCTTGCGGCCGTTGGCGCGGATCGTGGCGATGATGTCGAGCGGGGAGAAAAGGTTCGTCTTCGTCTCGTGCTTGGTCGCGAGGTTCTCGGTGAAGGTGTAGCGCGGCGTGGCGGACGGGGCGAAGGAACTGATGTCGAGGCCGGCCTTCGCGAGGGCCTTGAGGAGCTTGGTCAGCTCGTTGGCCTCGAAAATCTCGTGGATGGTCACCCGGCGCGTGGCGCCGGGGGTTTGGGATTTGGGATTGGAGGTTTCGGATCCCGCGACGGCGAGCAAGGGGTCGGGGTGGGCCTCCATGAAGGCGGCGCGGGCCTTGTCGTCGGCGAGGAACTGGTGGGACTCCTTGTTGCCCTCGCGAAGGCGGGCGATGTAGCGGGGGAGCTCGTGGGTCTCCTTGTTCTGCTGGTCGAGATACTCGGCGAGCGACGCGCCGTAGCGCGTGATGCCGTGGCCGAGTTTCTCGATCGCGGCGAGCATCTCGACGATCTGGTCGAGGACGGCGGGGGCGAGGGGCGGCGAGCCGGCCCCGGCGGGGGCGACGAGGATGTCCTCGGCGCCGAGCTCGAGGAGGATGCGGTTGAGCTGCTCGTCGTTGTCGACGTACTGCTCGCGCTTCTTACGCTTGATTTTGTAGAGGGGCGGCTGGGCGATGTAGACGTAGCCGTGGTCGATGATGCCCTTCATCTGGCGGTAGAGGAAGGTGAGCAGGAGGGTGCGGATGTGGGAGCCGTCCACATCGGCGTCGGTCATGATGATGATCTTGTGATAGCGGGTCTTCTCGATCTTGAAGGAGGAGTCGTCCTCGCCGGTGCCGATGCCGGTGCCGATGGCGGTGATGAGGGTGCGGATTTCCTCGTTGTTGAGGACCTTGTCGAGCTGGGCCTTCTCGGAGTTGATCAGCTTGCCGCGCAGCGGGAGGATGGCCTGGTAGCGGCGGTCGCGGCCCTGCTTGGCGGAGCCGCCGGCGGAGTCGCCCTCGACAATGTAGAGTTCGCAGATGGCGGGGTCCTTCTCGGAGCAGTCGGCGAGTTTGCCGGGGAGGCCGCCGGCGGAGAGGGCGCCCTTGCGGATGGTCTCGCGGGCCTTGCGGGCGGCCTCGCGGGCGCGGGCGGCGGTGAGGGCTTTCTCGACGATGCGCTTGGCAACGCCGGTGTTGGCCTCGAAATAGAACATAAGGCCCTCGTAGGAGAGGGAGCCGACGATGCTCTCGACCTCGGGGGAGAGGAGCTTGACCTTGGTCTGGGACTCGAACTTCGGATCGCTGTGCTTGATCGAGATGACGGCGGCGAGGCCCTCGCGGACGTCATCGCCGGTGATCTGCGGGTCCTTTTCCTTGAGAAGGTTGTTGGCCTTGGAGAACTGGTTGATGGCGCGGGTGAGCGCGCTGCGGAAGCCGGAGAGGTGGGTGCCGCCATCCGGGTTGTGGATGGTGTTGGTGTAGCAGAGGACGAGATCGTTGTAGCTGTCGTTGTACTGCAGGACGATCTCGACGTGGATCTCCATCGGCTTGTCGTCGAGGGTGGTCTTGAGCTCCTTGGCGATGCGGATGGGGGCGGCGTGCAGGGCGGTCTTGCCGGTGTTGATCTGCTTCACGAACTCGACGACGCCGTCCTTGTAGAAGAACGTCTCGGGTTTAGGCACGGAGGGGCGCTCGTCGAGGAAGTTGATGCGCAGGCCGGAATTGAGGAAGGCGAGCTCGCGGAGGCGCTGGGAGATGCGGTCGGCGACGAAGACGGTGGTCTCGCGGAAGATCTCGGCGTCGGGCTTGAAGCTGATGAGCGTGCCGGTGCCGGTGGCCTTGCCGATGACCTCGAGTTTCTTGGTGGTCTTGCCGCGCTCGAAGGTCATGTGGTGGATCTCGCCGTTGCGGGAGACCTCGACCTCGAACCACTCGGAGACCGCGTTGACGCACTTGGCGCCGACGCCGTGGGTGCCGCCGGAGAACTTGTAGCCGCCCTGGCCGTATTTGCCGCCGGAGTGCAGGGTGGTCATCACCAGCTCGACGCCGGGCAGGCCGGAGTCCTTGTTGATGTCGACGGGGATGCCGCGGCCGTCGTCGCGGATGGAGATGGAGCCGTCGACGTGGATGGTGACGTCGATCTTGTTGCAGTGGCCGGCCAGATGTTCGTCGACGGAGTTGTCGAGGACCTCGGAGACGCAGTGGTGGAGGGCGCGCTCGTCGGTGCCGCCGATATACATGCCGGGCTTCTTGCGCACGGCCTCGAGGCCTTTCAGCTGGCCGAGTTTGTTGGCGTCGTAGGACTCGGCACCGGGGTTGTTTTGAGCGGCGGAAGGGGCTTCGTTTTGGTCAGACATTCAGGTCAAAAAAGGGAGTCAAAAAGTTCTCGGATAACGCGGGTTTCGACAACGTTTTTCTCGATGAAAAACGAGGTATTTTCGGCCCGAAAAACACCTTTGCTAGTGGCTTGCCTGGGCCGACTTACCGGGGTGGAAAAATCGGCCCCAAAAGCGGTGGGTGCGCGGGGCGGCGGGGCAGAGCAAACAAGCGCGCCACGCCACAAAAATCGGCGAGCGGAGGGATTCAATTGACCGCTTCGTGGCGCCACCCACAGTGGCCGGACCATGGCTGCTTTCAGCATCGCGACATTGCTTGTGCTTCAGGAACGCGACAGTCGCCGTCTGGCGCTGGAGCAGCAGCTCAAAAGCGTGCCCCGCGAGGTGGCGGCGGTGGAGGCCCGGATTGCGGCGGAGAAGCAGGCCATTGAGGCGGCCAAGGCCGAGTGGCACGGGCTGGAGTCCAAGAAGAAGCTCCTGGAGATTGAAATCCAAGGAGCGCAGGGCAAGGCCGCCAAGTACCGCACACAACAGCTGGAAGTGCGTAAAAACGACGAATACAAGGCCCTCACGCACGAGATTGAGGCCACGGAGGCCCTGATTGGCGGATTTGAGGAGGAAGAGCTCAAGGTGATGTACCTGATCGATGAGGCGAAGAAGCGCTTTGCGGCGGCCGAGGCCGAGTTGAAGGCCAACATTTCGGGGCATGAGGCCCGGATCCGCACCCTGCGGGAGCGGGAGACCCAGGCGCAGGGTGAGTTGAAGGTCGCGGAGGAGGCGGTGGCGGCGGCCCGGCCCGGGGTGCCGGAGCCGCATTTGAAGATTTACGACCGGCTGGCCGTGAAGCCGGGGCATCCGGTCTGCGTAAACGTTTATGGCGGCAAATGCGGGGGGTGCCACCTGAAGGTGCCCACGCACATCGAGGTGCTGGCCAAGACGGGGCTGGAAATTGCCACTTGCGACCAGTGTGGTCGCATCGCTTACTGGCAACCCTAGTTTCGGAGCCTGATCTTCGCTCCGGGTTCATTGAACAAGGAGAGGAAAGTCCGGACACCACAGGGCAGGATTCCCCGCGAAAGGGGGGAAGCGGCGCGTCAAGGCGCCGCGATGGACAGTGTCACAGAGAATATACCGCCGCGCGGGCAACCGCGTGGTAAGGGTGAAAAGGTGGGGTAAGAGCCCACCGCGCCGAAGGCAACGACGGCGGCACGAAAAACCCAATCCGGTGCAAGACTAAATAGGCGGCTGGACGGCCCGTCCGATAGCCGCGGGTTAGTCGCATCCGGCCGGGTCCCGCGCAAGCGGCCCACGGCCGGGCAGGTCCGCCTCGGCGGATGTTGAGAGAAATGAAGATCGTGGCGCGCAAGCGTCGCACATAATCCGGCTTACCGGCTACGAGACTAGACCACATGCGGGGCGCGTTGCGAAAAGCGGCGCGCCCCGCTCCCGTTTTAGCCCCGCCGCACCGACCGCGGGTCCGGGGACCCTGGGTTCGCCCCGGGCAACCCGGTGGCCGGCCCCCCTCTGGCGTGGCCGCAGGCCGGATGCATTCCGCCCCCCCCCGGCTTCTCCGGGATGGAAATCTCCCTTGACTCACCGCCCTGCGTCTGAGTTCTAAACCGTTCCAAACCTATTTAGCCCATGGCCAACACCAAGTCTGCAATCAAAGCCGCCCGTAAATCCCTGCGCAATGCCGCGCGCAACCAGGCCACCAAGACCCGCCTGAAGTCCCTTGGCAAGGCCGTCGCCAAGGCCGCCGCCGGCACCGATGCGGAAAAGACCCGCGCCGCCGCCATCGCCTTCAGCTCGGCCCTCGACAAGGCCGTCAAGAGCAACGTGATCCACCGCAACGCGGCCTCGAATCACAAGTCCCAGATCTCGAAGTACGTCTTCGCGAAGAAGTAATTCGCGCTCCGCTTTTTTCCTGCCCCGCACGCCCACCGGCGGCGGGGCTTTTTGTTGGTCGGTTCTGCGGGGTTGAATTCACGGGCCCGATCCCTGTTCATAAGGGCTCGTGCCCTTGCCTGTCACTGTCCGCCGTCATTTTCTCCCCTGGGATCGGCCGTTGCCCGTCCAGGCGGCGGCGTGGTTGGCGCGGGATTGGGTGGGAGCGGGTCCGCTGGATCTGAGCGGCGTCGGCGTGATCGTACCCACGCGCCAATCCGGCCGGCGCCTGCGCGAAGCGCTGGCGGAGCATGCGGCCGCGCGCGGCTCGGCGGTGCTGGCACCACGCGTGGTGCTGCCGGAGGACTTGCTGGTGGCGCCGGGCGGGCTCGCGGCGGCGTCGCGGCTGGAAACGCAACTGGCTTGGGCGGAGACCCTGCGGTCGGCTGACCTGGAGGATTACCGGGCGGTGTTTCCGATCGATCCGCCGGCGCGGACATTTGGGTGGGCGGCGCGGCTGGCGGCGCAGTTGCAGCGGCTGCAGGCGACGTTGGGGGAGAATGGCCTGAGGTTGCGCGACGTGGTGCGGCGGGCGGGCGACGGCCTGCCGGAGACGACCCGTTGGACGCAGTTGGCGGAACTCGAACAGCAATGCGACCGGGTGCTGGCGGCGGCGGGTCGCTGCGAGCCGCAGGCGGCGCGCCTGGCGGCGGCGCGGAACGCGGTGTGGCCGGAGGGGTGCACGCGCCTCGTGCTGCTCGCCACACCCGATCCCCTTCCCCTGGTGGTGGGGGTGCTTACCGTGCTGGCCCGGGAGCATCCCGTGGAGGTAGTGGTGTTCGGACCCCCTGGACGGGAGGAAGATTTTGACGAGTGGGGCCGGCCGCGCGAGTCCGCCTGGTCGCACCGGCCGCTGGCGCTGGCGGATTTCGGATCGCAGGTGCATCTGTGTGCCGATGTCGCGGACCAGGCGGCGCGGGTGGTGCAACTGGCGCGCGAGTATGGCGGACCGGAGGGGGCGCTGGCGGTTGGTGTGGCGGACGCCGACGTGGCGCCCGCTCTCGAGAGCGGCCTGCGGGGGGCGGGGCTGGCCGTGTTCAACCCGGGCGGCCGGCCACGGCAGCGGGACGGTTTGCACGCGCTGCTGGCCGCGCTGGTAGCGCTCGTGCGCGAGCCGGCTTTTGAGGCGGTGCAGGCGCTGGCCCGGTGCCCGGATTTCCTTAGCTGGCTGGCGACGCGGGCCGGCGGTGATTTCTCGCCGGCGGCGGCGCTGGGCGAACTCGACGAGCTGCATGCGCGGCACCTGCCCGCCACGATCCTCCACGCGCTCGGGCACACGGGCCGCCGGCCGGCGGCGCGCACCGTGCTCGAGGGCGCGCAGGGGCTGCGCGACCGGCTGCTGAGCGGGGAGTTTCCCGCCAATGCGGCGGCCACCCTGCAGCAGCTGTTCGGGGCGCGGCGCGTGGCCGGCGGTTCGGCGCTGGCGGAATCGGCGGAAGCCTGGATGGAGGTGCTGCGCGAGGCGGCGGCGGCGCGGGAGAATTTTGCCGGACTCACGGCGGCGGAGTGGTGGGAACTGGCGCTGAGCCGGTTCGGGGAAAGCCTGGGGTTCGAGCCACGGCCGGCGGGAGCAGTGGACCTGCTGGGCTGGCTGGAACTGCTGTGGGAGGACGCGCCGCACCTGGTGGTGACGGGTTTGAACGACGGACGCGTGCCTGAGACGGTGGCGGGGGATCCCTTTTTGCCGGAGGCGCTGCGCGCGCGGCTGGGCCTCAAGACGAACGAGGCGCGCTTCGCCCGCGATGCTTACCTGTTGGCCGCGCTGGCGGAGTGCCGCCGGGCCACCGGGCGGCTCGACCTGCTGGTGGGCAAGGTGTCGGCGGCGGGCGACCCGCTGCGGCCGTCGCGCTTGCTGCTGGCGTGCGAGGCGGCGGAGCTGCCCGCGCGCGTGGCCGCGCTGTTCCGGCCGTTGTCGGCCGGCCGCCCGGGCCTGCCGTGGCGGCGGGCCTGGCGATTGCTGCCGGCCGTGGAGCCGGGGCCGACGCGGGTCTCGGTGACGGCGTTCCGCGACTATCTGCGGTGTCCGTTCCGTTTCTACCTGAAGCAGGTGCTGAAGCTGGAGACGGTGGACCCGGCCAAGAGCGAGCTCGACGCGCTGGATTTCGGCACGCTCTGTCATGCCGCGCTCGAGGCGCTGGGCCGGGAGCCGGCGCTGCGCGATTGCACGGAGGCGCCGGTGCTGCGCGAGTACCTGCTGGCGCACGTGGACCGGCGGTCGCGGGAGCGCTACGGCCCGGAACTCACGCTGCCGCTGATCGTGCAGCTCGAGTCCGCCCGGCAGCGGCTGGCGCGTGCGGCGGAAGTGCTGGCGGAGCAGCGGGCGGCGGGCTGGGGGGTCGCCGGCGACAATGACCTGGAGCGGAAATTCGAGCTGCGGCTCGGCGCGATCACGGTGAGCGGGAAGATCGACCGCATCGAGCACCACGCTGACAGCGGCGCCGTGCGGGTGATCGACTACAAGACCTCCGACCAGGCGGTGGCGCCGCCCGCCGCGCACGTGCGGAGCGCGCGGCGCGATGAGACCGCTCCGGACTGGGCGCGTTTTCGGGTGGAGGGCCGCGACCTGGTGTGGACGGACCTGCAGTTGCCGCTGTACCTGGAGGCGCTCGCAGGGGAATTCGGCCCGGCGGCGACGGCGGGGTATTTCAACCTGCCGAAGGCGGTCGGCGAGACCGGGCTGGTCCTGTGGGAGGCGTATGACGACACCTGGCGCGCCGCGGCGCGGCGTTGTGCGGAAGGCGTGGCCGCCGCGGTGACGGCGGGGACCTTCTGGCCGCCGGCCGAGCTGCCGGCGCGGGAGGAGGACGACCGGTTTGCCGGGCTGTTTCACCATGGCACGGCGGACAGCGTGGACTGGAGGGGGGCGCCATGAACCCGATCGGCCATGTGATGATCCTCGCCTCGGCGGGCTCGGGCAAGACCTACGCGCTCACGAACCGGTACGTGCGGCTCCTCGCGCACGGGGCGAAACCGGAGCGGATCGCGGCGCTGACCTTCACGCGCAAAGCGGCGGGGGAATTTTTCGATGAGATCCTGAAGAAACTTGCCGGCGCGGCCGGGAGCGAGGCGGCGGCTGCGGCCCTGGCGGCGGAGATCGGGCGGCCCGGGATGGGGCCGGCCGAGTTTCTGGGGCTGTTGCGGACCGTGACGGAGGCGATGCACCGGCTCAACCTGGGGACGCTCGACAGTTTTTTCGCCCGGGTGGTGCGGGCCTTCCCGCTGGAGCTCGGGCTCGGCGGCGACTTCGAGGTGCTGCAGGCCCACGGGGCGCGGCTGGAGCGGCGGAAGGTGTTGCGGCGGATGTTCGCCCCCGGGGACGGCGGCACTGCGCGGCAGGATTTCATCGAGGCGTTCAAGCGCGCCACCTTCGGGACGGAGGAGAAGCAGCTGGGCGCGCGGCTGGATGCCTTCCTGGACGAGCACGCCGAGGTTTACCTGGCCGCGCCGGACCGGGCGGTGTGGGGGCAGGCGGACCGGATCTGGCCGGCGGGGAGCGCGTGGCTGGTGGCGGCGGACGCGAAAAAACGCGCCGCGGCGGCCGCGGCCCTGCGGGACGCGCTGCCCTGGGCGACCTTCAGCGAGGCGCAGCGGCGGCGCTGGGAGGATTTTTTCACGACGCTGCCCGACTGGGCACCCGGAGCGCCCCTGCCCAAGCCCGTGGCGTATCTGACCGGGAACGCCTTCAAGGGGTGGCCCCAGTTGACGGAGATCACGGTGGAGCGGAAAAAAGTGCCGTTGAACCCGGCGGCCAGCCAGGCCCTGCGGGCGCTGGTCAGCGGGCTGGTCGGGGCGGAACTGGCGCGGCGGCTGGAGACGACGCAGGGCATGTTCGCCGTGCTGCGCGGTTATGAAGAAGTCTATGACGGGGTGGTGCGGCGGGCGGGCCGGCTGACCTTCGCGGACGTGCAGCGGCTGCTGCGTCCGGATACCCCGGACGGGGCGCGCCGGCTCACGCGGGAGGCGGCGGCCGAGGCGCGGCTGTTCATCGACTGGCGGCTGGACGCGCAGATCGATCACTGGCTGCTGGACGAATTCCAGGACACGAGCTTCGGGCAATGGAGCGTGTTACGAAATCTGATCGACGAGGCGGTGCAGGATCCCGCGGCGGCGCGCAGCTTCTTTTATGTGGGGGACGTGAAGCAGGCGATTTTCGCGTGGCGCGAGGGCGACGCGCGGCTGTTCCGGGAGATTTTCGACCATTATAATGAGGTGCAGCCAGGGACGATCCGGGAGGAGCGGCTGGACCGTTCGTGGCGGTCCGGTCCCGCGGTGATCGCGATGGTCAACCGCGTGATGGGCGACGCCGCGGCCCTGGCGCGGCTGTTTCCGGAGGAGGCGGCGGCCCGGTGGACGCGGGAGTGGCGCGATCATGAAAGCGCCCGCCCGCAGCTCGCCGGTTACGCCACGCTGCGGCACGCCGAGGAGCAGGCGGGGCGGTTTGCGGAGACCCTGCGGATCATCGCGGAGACCGGCGCGTTGGAGCGCGGGCTGAGCGTGGCGGTGCTGGTGCAGAAAAACAGCACGGCGGCGGAGCTGGCGGATTACCTGCGGCGCGAGGGTGGGTTGCCGGCGCTGGCGGAGTCGGACCTGCACGTCGGCACGGACAATCCGCTGGCGTGCGCGCTGCTGGCCTTGTTCCGGGTGGCGGCCCATCCGGGGGACCGGGCGGCGTGGGGCATGTCGCGATGACGCCCCTGCATGCCCTGCTGGTGGAGGCGGAATGCGCGACCGGGGATGCCCTGACGTTGCGGCTGCTCGGTGAGATTTACGCCGGAGGGTTTGAGCGCACGGTGGAAGCGTGGGTGCACCGGCTGGAGCCGGTCCTAGCGCCGGACGATCAGTTCAGCCGGGAGCGGGGACGGCAGTTGGCCGAGGCGGCCCGCTTGTATGACGAGACGGGAAGCCGGGATGTGGCGGAGTTCGTGCAGTTCGTCGAACGACACACGGTACGGGAGGCGGAAACGGCGGCGGTGGTGCGCGTGATGACGGTGCACAAGGCGAAGGGGCTTGGTTTTGACCTGGTGGTGTTACCCGATCTGGAGGGCACGCGCCTGGCGGCGCGCCGGCGCGGGCTGGCAGTGCAGCGGGCCACCGACCGGACGGTGGATTGGATCTATGACCTGCCGCCGGAGACCTTTTATGCCCAGGACGAGGTCCTGGCCGGCTATGTGGCGGGGGCGGAGGCCGATGCCTGTTACGAGGCCTTTGCCTTACTGTATGTGGCGATGACGCGCGCGAAACGGGCCATGTATGTCATCACAGAACCAGTTGGCACCTCGCAGTCGCATAATTTCCCGCGCTGGCTGCAGGAGACCTTGGGCGAGGAATGGTCGGCGGGAGACGAGCGGTGGTACGAGGCGGTGGGACCGGCGACGCCAGCGGCTGATTCCGAGGCCCGGCTGGTGGTGGGAGCGGGCGGGCGCGTGACGCGGCGCCCTGCGCTGGCGCCGTCCGAAGCCACGCCCGGTGACGTCGCGGGTGAGCGCCTCTTCGCTTTGGAGGTGGCCGGTGGCGCGGCGGCCTTCGGCCGGGGGGTACACGATTTGCTGGCCCAGGTGGAGTGGGGTGGGGGTGAGGTCACGGCCCGGATGGCCCAATCGTGGGCTGACGCAGGGCCGGCCGGAGCCGAAGCGCTGGCCTGCCTGCAGGAGCCGGCTCTCGCCGAGGTCTGGCGGCCCCCGGTCGCGGCGCGAGCCGAGGTGTGGCGCGAGCGAGCCTTTGAGATGGTGTGGGAGGGGGTGTGGGTCACAGGCGTCTTTGACCGGGTGATCGTGGCTTTTGATGACCAGAACCGGCCGATCCAGGCCGCGCTCTTTGATTTCAAGACCGACCTGGTGGATGAGTCCCGGCTGGGGGCCGCGGCCCGGCCGCATGAGGCCCAAATGGGGCTCTATCGTGAGGCGGTCGCCCGTCTGAGTGGGCTACCGCTGGCCGCGGTCAGTGCCCGGCTCGTGTTTACGCGGGTGCGGCGGACCGTGGCGATCGGGGTAGCCGGGTAAAATTCGGGCTGGACACCGGGTAAGGGCGCTAGCACGTTGCCCGTTTAATCAATCTCACCATGGGTAACCTGAAGAAGAAACGTCGTCTGAAAATGTCGAAGCACAAACGCCGGAAGCGCCTCAAGGCGAACCGCCACAAGAAGCGTACGTGGCAGAAGTAAGCCGGCATCGTCCCATCCTTTGACCTAAACCCGTCCCTTGATGGACGGGTTTTTGTTTGGCCGGCCCTAGCGGCACCCGTTCAGGGGTAAAACATTAGGCAAACTGCTAGGGCCGCCCGTGCTGATAATGGTTTTCGTCTTGTCAGGTGGGTAAGTGCCCCATATCCAGCATCTCCTGCAATGGGCCTGCTTCTTCACCAAGTGGTAGTCGTCCTGCGCTAAATTACTCTCACCAGCTTACCCAAACGGCACCTGCATGTTGTTCGCAAAAAAGTCCAAAGGATTTTGCGTCGAAATCGGCGAGCACCTCACGTTGATGGCGCGTCTCTCCAGTCCTGACGCACCGTTTGTCGTGGAGGAGCTGAAGGAGCTGGCGGCGGGTGACAAAGAGGGTATCGCCGAGTGGACGAAGGCGGCGGAGGGCAAGGGCGGTAGCGGTTATGTGCATGCCACTTGCGGTGTATTTCCGGTCAAGCGCATCGTGCGACGCCACACCTTGGATCTGAAACGGCTGAAGGATCCGGCCTACTTTGGTGAAATTTACACCCAGCAGTTTCGGGTGGAAGCGGACAAATACACCATGCGGGTGTTGAATCCGGATGACGGCAGCGAATATGATCAGGTCAAGGGTACGCAGAAGGAAGCGCTGTTCTGCGGTTTGCCTTCCGATGAAGTCATCGCGGTCCAAGACCAGCTGCTGGAACAGGGGATCTATCCGGAGCGGCTTGAGCTCGGTACCCTGGCGACCCTCGGTGGAGTGGTCAGTTATCTCAAATTCAAGCAAATCAAGACTCCCGTGCTCCTGCTTGAGATCGGATCCGAGGTCACGCACAGCTTCATCGTGAGCGCGGACGGGGTGGATATCTCCCGGCCGATTCCCAGCGGCATCTCCGCCATGATCCCCGTCGTCCAGAAGGAGCTCGGGTTGAAGGATGAAGAATCAGCCAAGAAGCTCTTTTACTCCAACACCTTTGATTTCACGAGCATGGGCGGGACCCTGGTGAAAAAGCTGCTGAAGGAGCTCCAGTCGTCCATCGGTTTCTACGAAGTCCAGACCGGCCAGTCGATTGGCAGCCTGTTCTGCACCCAGCTGCCCTCCAGCCTCGCCTGGCTGGGTACGACGATGGGTGCCGCCTTGGGCGTACCGCTGATCAAGGTTGAGATGGGCCCGTGGATCGAATCGCTCGACATCAAACTGGCGCCGGATGTGACCCTGTCCCAGCCCGAGGAAAAATGGTTTGGCTTGGTCTCCCTGCTAGCTTCCCACCAAAATGCTGCCCCTGAAGAGAAAAAGTGACGCCCAGCCGGCCGCGGCGCCCCGCTGGCACACGAACTTCCGCAACTTTGAACGGTTGCCGGACACGAAAGTCGTGCGCACCGCCTTTTTCATCAACACGGCGGCGGTGGCCATCGCCTTGGGTGCCGCCATGGCCTTGGGGTATCAGGAATACACCAATCTGAACATCCGCGAGCAGATTGCCCTGGCCGAGGCCGAGATCCAAGCGAACCAGCAGCAAAACGCGGAAGCGACCCGTCTTTCCAAGCAGTTTGCCGAGCAGATCAAGAAATTCGACGAGGCCGCGAATTTCCTGACCATCCCGATTTCCCCGTTGGAATATGCGACCATCCTCGGCGAGACGATGCCGCGCGGGGTCGTCATCGATTACCTGGAAACCCGTGCCCGCAGCGCGGCCGCCAACACCCCCACGGTTTACCAACTCCGCGGCCGCGTCGCCGGCAGTCCGGATCAGGCGAGCGGCGTGGCATCTGAATACGTGGATATCCTGCGGGCCCAGCCGCGGCTCAGCGAGATCTTCGGGGCGATCAACCTGAACAAGATCAACCGCGACGCCAGCGGCAGTTTCCTCACCTTCGAAATCTCCCTCACGGTCAAAGCCAAAAAATAACATGACCGCCGCTGATCTACTCGTCTTCGCCAAAAAGCACCTCACGGGTACCATTTGCCTGCTGGTCACCCTCGTTTGCGGCGCCTTGCTCTATTTCCGCTCCGACACGGTCAGTGTGAGCCAGAGCCTGTATGAGGCCAAGTCCGCCGAATCCGCCAAGATGCTCAGCAACGTCAAGGCCGCTCCCGGGCTGGCGGAACAAGTCACCGAGATCCAGCAGCTGGGTAAGGAACTGAACGACCGCCTGGTCAACGCCAACCAGCTAGCCGTCAACCTCCAGTATTTCTACAAGCTCGAGGCGGACAACGACGTCAAGTTGCTTGATGTCCGGCAGGACACCGGGCCGCGCGCGGGCGCCAAGACCCTTTTCACCACCGTGCCCTTCAGCCTCTCGGTGCAGGGCACCTATGCGCAGCTGGTCAAATTTCTGGGTGAACTGCAAAACGGCCGCCACCTCTGTCGGATCAACAGCGCGGTCTTCAACAAGGCGGGCGGGGCCAGTGCGGCCGACCTGTCCGCCGCCCAGGAAATGACGCTCACGCTGAGCGTCGAACTACTCGGACAATCATGAGCTCACCCCTCTCCCGTTCTGCGCTCCGCCTCATCGGCCTCGCCGGCCTGTGCTGGCTCGCCGTCACGCCGCTGGCGGCGCAGGTGGAGGCCATTGTCGCGCCGGCGAAGCGGACCGAGGTCCTCGCCCGCGCGCAGCAGATCTTTGCGGCCAAGCCGGTGCCGAGCAATGCGGCCAATCCGTTCTTCTCCGAATCCTTCAATGAGGTGCGTTTCGGCACCTCCGGTCAGGCGCAGGTTGACACCAACGTGCCGGCGCCGGCTGGTCCCAAGACCGGCGGGGCGCTGCTTCAGGCCATCGCCCTGAGCCTGAAGCCCAGCGGCTACTTTGTTTTCGGGGGCGCGCCCACGCTGGTCTTCGGTCAAAAGCGGGTCAAAGCCGGCGGCCTGCTGACTATTAACTTTGAAGGCACTGAATACACCCTAGAGGTCACCAAACTCGACCGCACCAACTTTACCCTCCGGCTGAACCGTGAGGAATTTACCCGGCCCATCAAATAAGGAAGAACTCTATGAGCACACGCACCATGCTGATCACGCTCCTCGCCACGGCACTGACCCTGCCCGCCCTGGCTCAGGATGCCACCCCGACCCCCGAGCCGGCGGCTCCGGCTGAATCGGCCGTCACCGTCGAGGGCGCCGCCCCGACGGCCGGCACGGTCAGCCGCGAGCATGACACCCTTTCGGTCGATTTCCCCGACGAGGACATCAAGACCATCCTCCGCAACGTCGCCGACCTCTTTGAGCTGAACCTCGTGGTGCCCGACACCCTGACGGGCAAGACCTCGATCAAGCTGCGCGACGTCACCTGGCAGCAGATCTTTCAGGTCGTGCTGTCGCCCGTCGGCTACACGTACATCCCGGAAGGCAACATCATCAAGATCGTGAGCAACGATACGCTCCAGCAGGAGCCGGCCGCGACCGAGGTCTTCATCCTCAACAACGCCGCCGCGGCCTCCATCAAGCCGACCATTGACGGCCTCATCGATGCCGCCGCGGGTGGCAAGATCGTGATCGATAGCCGGAGCAACGCCCTGGTGATCACCGAGCGTCCCTCCCGCATGGGGCGCATCCGCACCATTATTGACCAGCTCGACAAGGCCACCGCGCAGGTGATGATCGAGTCGCAGTTTGTCGAAGTCACGGACCGTGACGTCCGCAACATCGGTGTGAACTGGGCCTCCCTGCAGGGCGTGAGCCTCGGCGCGCGCGGCCTCTCCCAGGAATTCGAGCGCACTCGCGGCCAGGACTATACCAATGGTGGCACGACCAGCACCACCAATGGCGGGACCAACACCAATTCGAGCACCAACGGCAGCACCAATTCGACCACGAATACCTCGAACACACTGGCCAACGGACCCGTCACCACCACGACCACGATCAACACCGGCGGTCTCAACACCTCGACCACGCAGACCAACACCGGCAGCCAGCTGGGCACGAACGCGGTCACCGGCCTGCCGCAGGTCGTCCTGGTCGACTCAATTGGTACCACCACGAGCACGGCGGCGCCCACCTCCCAGGTGAACTCGACCACCATCGCCACTGCGCCCACCACCAACACGACCAACGGCTCGACCGGCAACCTGACCGATTCCGTGACCAACACGCTGTCGACCACCGCCTCCTCGGCGATCAATCAGCTGCTCGGCCTCACGAACACCGGCGGCACCAGCCGCCTGACCTCGGCCGTGTTCTCCGCCTCGGATTTCAACGTCATCGTCTCCGCGCTCAAGACGCAGAACAACACCAAGGTCGTCTCCAACCCGACCGTCGTCACGCTGAACAACACCGAGGCCGTGCTGAACATCGGCTCCGAGTTCCCCATCCCGAGCTACACCTACAACAGCGAGCGCGGCACCTTCGAGGTCTCCGGCTTCCAGTACAAGCCGATCGGCATCATCATGAAGGTCACCCCGCAGGTGAATGCCCAGGGCACCATCCGCCTGGCCCTCGAGCCCGAGGTCAGCCAGCAGAATGGTGAAACCACCTTCGGCGGCGCCGGCGGCGCCACGATCCCGATCATCGCCACCCGCAAGGTGAAGACCCAGATCTCGCTCAAGGACGGTTACACCGCCGGCATCGGCGGCCTGGTGACCTCCAACAAGAACCACGGCGGCACCAAGGTGCCGATCCTCGGCGACATCCCCGGCCTCGGTCGTCTCTTCTCCTCCAAGAGCGTGAACGACTCGACCACCAACCTGCTCATCTTCATCACGGCCAAGACGGTCAATGCCGATGGAGCGGAGCCGGGCGAAGTGTTCACCGCGTCGGCGCTGGAGTCGGTCGGCATGGCCGACAAAAAATAAACGAGGTCGTTACCCTCGCTTCCACTTCACCAAGGCCGGCCCGCAGGGGCCGGTCTTTTTTTTATCCGGTCGCGAGCCGACCCGGGCTGGGGTGCCGCACCGCCCCCGCCCACGATCGATGGACCGCAGTTGGATCTGGCTCACCCCAGCGGACCGCGCGCCGGACGCCGCCTTCACCACCAGCCGCTCACAAAGCCCTGCGCATACTTGATGGCGAACACCCCGAGGTTTTTCGTCACATGGGCGGCGATGCAGGGAGCCAGCGAGGCCCGCGGATTGAGCGGCAGGAAGCGCAGGGCGTAGAACCAGAGCGAGCCGACAAAGATCGCCCCGGTGCTGAACCAGGCCTTGGCCGTGAAATCGAAATGCAGCGCGCCGTCGCGCCAGGCCCACAGGAACGGGTGCAACAGCGCAAACAGGATTGAGGCGAGACCGATGCCGGCGAGCAGGTATGCGCGCCCGCGGTCCATGACCACCAGGTAGCCACGGAAAATGATCTCCTCGAGAAAGGCCGCCGCGAGGGTGTAGAGGCCGAAGAGCACGGTCATCTGGGATTGTTGCCCGGTGAGCCCCAGGGCCAGCTCCCCGCCGGTTTCCAGCCCCAGCAGCAGCAGCGTGCCGACGACCGCCAGAATCATCACCGGCCGGCCCGCCGGCTCGGCCCCGGGAAAGGCGCGGGGATTGGGCCGGCCCGCCCCGGCGGCGCGCAGGTCGTCGCGCCAGAGCTTGCCGAGATAGCCGGCGCCGGCGAGCATCACCAACAACACCAGCGGATTGTCCTGTCCCATGGGAATTACGGAATGTGATCATCGCCAGCAATGGCAAGACTGCCTGCACTATTTGTTAGCCTTGAACCGCATCCTGCCTAGGGTGCCTGACGATGAGTCACCCCGCCGTTCCCGCTATCCGGTCTGATGCCTCCCGCGCCATCGGGGACCCCTTTGGGCGGGTTGCGCCCCATCTGGCCGCCCTTGACCGGTTCATGCACCAGCAGGCTGAGCAATTTGAGCCGGAGATCCGCGACATGGCCGCCTACTGTCTGGATACCTCCGGCAAACGCCTGCGCCCGACGCTGGTCTTCATCAGCGGCTGGAGCGGCGAGGGGGTCGTGGATGAAGCACTGGTGCGTGCCGCCGGCGTGGTGGAAATGGTCCATCTCGCCACCCTGGTCCACGACGACATCATGGACCGCGCGGAACTGCGGCGCAGCCGCCCGACCGCGTCACGCCAGTTCGGGCCGGATGCCGCCGTGTTGCTGGGCGACGCACTTTTTTCCCAGGCCCTGCACATCGCCTCGCAATTTCCCACGACCGAGGTCTGCCGCCTGGTCTCGGCCTCCACGCGGCGCGTCTGCTCGGGCGAGATCATGCAGACCCTCCGCCGCCGCGACCTCAATGTCAGCCTGGCCGAGTACCGCCGGATGATCGACTTGAAGACCGCGGAACTGTTCCGGGTCTCCTGCTACCTCGGGGCCTCGCTCTCCGCGCAGGCGACCGGCTTTGCGGAGGCCGCGGACCGTTTTGGGCACCATCTCGGCATCGCCTACCAGATCTATGATGATCTGGCGGATTTTCTCGGGGAGGAGAAGAAGATCGGGAAAACGCTCGGGACCGACCTGGCCACGGGCAAGCTTACCTTGCCGTTGATGCTGTTGCTGGAGCGGGTGCCGGCAGACGAACGCGCGGCCATCATCAAGTCGTTGCGCGAAGGCGGCACCCCGGGTTTGGCCGCCAGCAAGCAGCGCATGCACGAGCTGGGAATCGCGGCCGCCGTCAAGCAGACGATTGATGACGAGCTGGCCACCGCTCTGGCTGCCCTGGCACCCCATGCGAGCCTTCCGGCGGTGCCTTTGATGAGCCAGCTGGCCGGGATCCTGCAACAACAGGTCGCGGGGCTGCCCTCCGCCCCGATTTCACGATAAATTGCGTTTGCTTGGCTCTTTCCCGGCTCTAACCTGTCCCTCCGCGCGATGAACCTGACCCGCGTCTTCACCAAGACGGCCATCACCACCCCCGAGCGCCAGCTCGAGGCGGATGCGGATCTGGTTGTGATCCGGCAAGTGCAGGCGGGCGATGTCTCGGCCTTCGACAAGCTGATCGTCAAATACCGCGAGCGCGTCTATGGGGTCGTTTACAATATGACCTCCAACCGGGAGGATGCCGCTGATCTTACCCAGGATTCTTTCATCAAGGCCTTTCAGGCGATCAATCGATTCCAGGGTAATTGCTCGTTCTTCACGTGGCTCTACAAGATAGCGGTCAACACCACTTTAAGTCACTTGCGCAAGAACAAGATGCGCAGTTTTTTCAGCCTGGAAAAGCTCAATGAAGAGGGTGGAAATGCCCAAGTTCTTGACCAACTCACGGATAAACGAGGTGCCGATCGCGACACCTACCTGCACGAGCTACAGGAAAAATTGAACGAAGGGATGCAAAAATTGTCTATCCCCCATCGCACTGTGATTACCCTCTACGAAATCGATGGCCTCAGTCATTCCGACATAGCTGAAATCATGGGTTGTTCCGAAGGCACCGTCCGTTCCCGTCTCCACTACGCCAAGCAGTTTCTCCAGGGAGAACTGGGCAAATACATCCGCAGCTAACCCACTCATGTCCGAATCCCGCCAGAATTCAAAACCTACGCTTGAGGAGTTGCTGCGCCTCAAGCGGGCCGAGCGCCCGTCCGCCGAGTTTTGGAACCGTTTTGAAACCGAGCTGCGCCAGAAGCAGCTCACGGCCTTGGTGGAGAAGCGCCGTTGGTGGCACGATCTCCCGGTCCTGCTCAATCGCCGCGTCTATGTTCCCGCCGGCGCCGCCGCCGTGGTGGCTTTTTCCCTGGTGACGGTTCGTTACACCGCTCCCCTGCATGTGGTCGAGATTGAGAACACCGCCCCGCGCATCGAGGCGGCGGATCCGGCGGTAGAGATGCTTCCCGCCACGGTGGTAGCCTCAACCTCCGGTCGTTTTGAGGAGCCGATCGAGGTCGCCCCGTCGGCTTTAACCGCCTCCGCCCGGGTAACGGAACAGGTTCCTGCTCCGACGCCGGTGTCCGAGCGCCGTGACATTTCCCCTTCCGCGCGTTCGATCGCCGCCAATCTGGCCCGCTTGGAGCAGTCTGAACCGGACATGATCAATGCCGTCATCGGCAACCGGCTGAGCACCCCCGCGCGCGAGCCCGTGCTGGTGGCCCAGAGTGATTTCGAGAACACCGGCTCCCGGGAATCCGCCGGCCAATACCGGCTGATCGCCCGCTACGCCGAACGCGCCCTCAGCCCCGAGCCCTCCGCCCCCGCCTTGGTCCGCGAGCGGATCGCCCGTCGGTTGGGCGAAGACCTCGGTGATGACATCAGCCGCATCGGACTGCGGGCCAACCGGGTCTCGCTGAAGTTCTAAGCCATCGCTCCCTTTCACCCACCCAAGCCCGCCGTCCCGGCGGGCTTTTTTGTTTCCGGGCGTGGACCTACCACGGCGAGGTCGCCGTGGCTCCCTGTTGGGTCCGGGGGTGGGGGGCTGCGCCCGCGGGTATGCTTACTTCTCCGCGACGCAGATGCCGCAGTTGTCGAAGAAGAAGTCGTGCCCCTTGTCATCCACCAGGATGAATGCGGGGAAGTCCTCCACCTCGATGCGCCAGACGGCCTCCATCCCGAGTTCAGGGTACTCGAGCACCTCGACCTTCTTGATGTTTTCCTGGGCGAGGATGGCCGCCGGGCCGCCGATGCTGCCCAGGTAGAATCCGCCGTTCGCCTTGCAGGAGTCGGTCACGGCCTTGCTGCGGTTGCCCTTGGCGAGCATGACCATCGAGCCGCCTGCGGCTTGGAAGAGCGGGACGTAGCTGTCCATGCGGCCGGCCGTGGTGGGGCCGAACGAACCCGAGGCATAACCGGTGGGGGTCTTGGCCGGGCCGGCGTAATAGACCGGGTGGTTCTTGAAGTAGTCGGGCAGGCCCAGGCCGGCATCGAGGCGTTCCTTGAGCTTCGCATGGGCGATATCGCGGGCCACAATCAACGGCCCGGTCAACGATACCCGCGTGGTCACCGGATGCTTGGAGAGCTCGGCCAGGATGTCCTTCATCGGGCGGTTGAGGTCGATGCGGACGAAATTGTCGTCCTTGAATTTCCGCAGCTCGGCCGGGATGAAGCGGCCGGGTTCCGTCTCCATCTTCTCGAGGAAGATGCCGTCCCGGGTGATCTTGCCCTTGATGTTGCGGTCGGCGCTGCAGGAGACGCCCATGCCCACCGGGCAACTGGCGCCGTGGCGGGGCAGGCGGATGATGCGGACGTCGAGGGCGAAATATTTGCCACCGAACTGGGCGCCGACCTTGGCCTGCTGGGTGAGCTTGAGCACCTCGGCCTCGAGCGCGGTGTCGCGGAAGGCGCGGCCGTGCTCGTTGCCGCTGGTTGGGAGGGCGTCGAGGTACTTGGTCGTGGCCAGCTTCACCGTCTTCATGCACATCTCGGCGCTGGTGCCACCGATCACGAAGACCAGGTGGTAGGGCGGGCACGCCGAGGTGCCGAGCAGGAGCATCTTGTCGGCGAAGAATTTCGCGAGGCTCTTGGGGTTGAGCAGCGCCTTGGTCTCCTGGAAGAGGAAAAACTTGTTGGCCGAGCCGCCACCCTTGGCGACGAACAGGAACTCGTATTTCGCGCCCTCGGTGGCCGCCAGGTCGATCTGCGCGGGGAGGTTGGTCGCGGTGTTGGTCTCCTTGAACATGTCGAGCGGGGCGACCTGCGAGTAGCGGAGATTCTCCTTGGTGTAGCACTCGTACACGCCCTGGGAGAGCGCGGCGGCGTCGTTGCCACCGGTCCAGACCTGCTGGCCCTTCTTGGCGGTGATGGCGGCGGTGCCGGTGTCCTGGCACATGGGCAGGATGCCGCGGGCGGCGATCTCGGCGTTCTTCAGCAGGGTGAGGGCGACGTACTTGTCGTTGGCCGAAGCCTCCGGGTCCTGCAGGATGGCGGCCACCTGCGCGAGGTGCTTCGGGCGGAGGTAGAAACTCGTGTCGTGAAAGGCCTCGCGGGCCAGGTAGGTCAGCGCCTCGGGGGCGACCTTCAGGATTTCGCGGCCCTCGAAGGTGGCGGTCGAGATGCCGTCCGTGGACAACAGGCGGTATTCGGTTTCGTCCGCGCCGAGGGGCAGGGGGTCTTGATAGACAAACGGCGGCGTAGGCATGCATTGATCGTAGGTCCGGGACGGACCGGCGCAACACCGCCTTGCCTTTAGTTGGCGGTCTGTCGCCGCCTATAAAGCGCGCTACAGGATCTTCAGCTTCGGCAGATCCTGCACATCAATGTAGCCGGTCGGACGGCCCTGGCCGTCGACGGCAAACAGATCGGAAATCTTGAGCTGCTGGAAGATCTTCAGCGCCTCCACCGCGAGCGCCCCCGCCGGCACGGTCTTGCCGCCCTTGGTCATGAACGCGCTGACGGGCGTGGTGAGGAAAGCGGAGCCGCCGGTCAGGGCGCTGCGGCGGAAGTCCCCATCGGTGAAAATACCGGTCAGCCGGCCCTTGGCATCCACCAGGGCCACGGCGCCGGCCTTGGCCTTGGTCATGGCGAAGATGGCGCCCTGTACGGAGGTCTTCTTTTCCGGCAGCACGGGGCAGCCCGCGCCGGTGCGCATGATGTCCTTCACGCGCAGCAGGAGGGTCATGCCGAGGGTGCCGGCCGGGTGATACCGGGCAAAATCCTCGCGGGTGAGTCCGCGGCTTTCCAGCAGGACCATGGCGAGGGCGTCGCCGAGGGCCAGGGCGGCGGTCGTGCTGGCGGTCGGGGCGAGGGCGAGGGGGCAGGCCTCGCGCGGAGCCCGGTAGACCAGCCGATAGTCGGTGCTACGGGCCAGTTCGCTCGCGGGCGCGCCGGTCAGCGCCACGGTCTTGAGGCCGAACCGCTCGAAGAGGGGCAGCAGGCGGAGCATCTCCTGGGTCGCCCCGCTGTTGCTCAACAGGATCGCCAGGTCGCCCGCGGCGCAGAGGCCGAGGTCGCCGTGCAGCGCCTGGGTCGCGTCGAGAAAACACGAGGGCACGCCGATGCTGTTGAGCGTGCCGGCGATCTTCTGGGCGATCGGGGCGTTCTTGCCCACGCCGGACAGGATGAGCTTGCCGCCGGCGTCCACGGTGGCCTCGACGGCCCGAACCACGCTAACAAAGTCCTCATCGAGCCCCCGCGCGGTGGCGGTGAGCGCGGCCCGTTCAAGGGCGAGACAGGTGCGGGCCTTGGCGAGGAGGGTGGCGGCGTCCAGTGGCATCAAAAACTTGTGTTGGGTTGGGGCGGTGACAAACCTAGCCCGCAGCTGTCTGCGTTCAATTCATTTCCCTTTGTGCCACGCCTCCTGAAGACCTTTCGTCACCTGTGGCCCGTTCTGACGGGCCTGCTGGTGCTCGGGCTGGCGGGATGCGGGGACAATGACCGGCTGACTTACGCCAGCGAACTGGATGAGCCGAACTACCGGGAGGGACTTTCCCTGATGAAGGCCGGCCGGCGGCAGGAGGCGCTCACCGCCTTCCTGAAGGTGGTCGACAAGCGGCGCGACGACGCCCCGGAATCGCACCTGGAAGTCGGTTTGCTCTACGCCCAGCACATCAACGATCCGCTCTCCGCGATCTACCATTTCCGCAAATACCTCGCGCTGCGGCCCAACAGCCCGCAGGCCCCGCTGGTGCGCCAGCGCATCGACGCCGCGATCCGCGAGTTCGCCCGCACCATTCCGGCGCAACCGCTCGATCGCCAGGTGCAGCGCGTGGATCTCATCGCCACGCTGGACCGCCTGAAAGAGGAAAACGACGCGCTCAAGCTGCAACTCGCCGAGGCCCGCGCCGGCCGGGGCGTCACGCTGCCAGAGGGTGACAAGGTCCCCAGCCCGGCGGAGCCTGTCGTCGCGCCGGCCGAGGATTTCACGTTCTCGGTGGACACGCTGCGCACGGTGCGGACCCGCCCGGCGCCGCCGGCTCCTGCGCGGGTGACCCCGGCGCCGCCGGCCGCGACCTCCGCGACCCCCGCGCGGTCCGTTGCGAACCCGCCCGCGCCCGCGGCGACGGCGGCACGCCAGCATGTCGTCCGACCTGGCGACACGCTCTCCAAGCTGGCCCAGCAATATTACAACAACCGCGCGAAGTGGCGCGATATCTACGCGGCCAACCGCAACGTCATGCGCAACGAGGGCGACCTCAAGGTGGGCATGCAGCTCAAAATCCCCTGACCCGGGTCGGCGGCCTCAGGCCGAATACTCGGCCCAGCTCGTGGCGGTCTCCGTGACGCGGACGCGCTCGAGGCGCACGCCGGTCGGAATCGGGTACTCGCGCGTCGGATCCTGCGCCTGTTCCTGCAGGGTGCGCTGCAGCGTGTCGAAGATCGTGC
Source organism: Lacunisphaera limnophila (assembly GCF_001746835.1). Lineage (NCBI taxonomy): Bacteria > Pseudomonadati > Verrucomicrobiota > Opitutia > Opitutales > Opitutaceae > Lacunisphaera > Lacunisphaera limnophila. Next base: position 2,033,815 of record NZ_CP016094.1, read on the forward strand.
GGGCCATGACCTCGGAGGTAGGATCCGTGGCGACGAAGGGAATCACACGTTCGGCGTAGGTCTGCTGGAAAAAGGCAAACTGGGGGTCGGCGGTGTTGAGGCAGAAGGCGTGGTCCCAGCGGTCGAGGAATTCGTTGAGCGCGTGCTTCAGGGCCTTGAAGTCGCAGACCATGTCGTTCGCGTCGAGTTGGTCGGCCGCGATCACGACCTCGACCGTGCGGCTGTGCCCGTGGGGAAAGCGGCAGCGGCCGCGATGTTTGGTCAAAAGGTGTCCGCTCTCAATGGTCAGGGTCTTGGCAATCCGATAGGGCATGACAGGGCGCGAGGTCAGACGGTGCTGGAGAATTTTCGCGGGCCGCGGTCGAGGTAGGCGTCAAACCGCATGGCGATGACGCGCCGGAAGAGTTCGCCCAGGGGGGTGATGTCAAATCCACCGGCGTCGCGCCGCAGCAGGCCGTCGGCCTCCAGGTCGGTGAGCGTGGCCAGTTCCGCAGCGTAGGTCTGGGCGACGTCGAGCCCGAGGCGCTGGCCGAGACCGACGAAGTCAAAGCGGCGGCGGCACATGATGTCCATGACGACGGCCCGGCGGTTGCGATCGTCCTCGCTGAGCAGGAACCCGCGCTCCACCGGGAGTTCGCCGCGGTTAAGCACCGCCTCGTATTCCTCGATGTTCTTGTGATTCTGGCGGAAGGAGCCGTCGGTCTGGGAGATTGAGGACATGCCGAAGCCGTAGAGCGAGGCGCCGGCGCGGGTCGTGTAGCCCTGGAAGTTGCGATACAGGGAGCCCTCCTCGTGGGCGACGGCGAGCTCGTCATCGGGGCGGGCAAAATGGTCCATGCCGATGTGCACGTAGCCGGCGGCGGTGAGCGCGCGGGTGGCGGTGGTGAGCATGGCGAGCTTGGCCTCGGTGGTCGGCAGCTGCCCGCGGTCGTCAAAGATCTTCTGGGCGGGCTTGATCCACGGGACGTGGGCGTAGCTGAAGACGGCGAGGCGGTCGGGATTCAGCGCGATGATCTCCGTGAGGGTTTGCGCGAAGGTCTCGGGGGTCTGCAGCGGCAGGCCGTAGATGAGGTCCACGCTGACGGACTGGTAACCGGCTTCCCGCAGCCAGGTGATGGCCTGCGCGGTCTGGTCGAGCGGCTGCCAGCGGTGGATGGCGAGCTGGACCTCCGGGTTGGTGTCCTGCACGCCGAGTGAGGCCCGGTTGCAGCCGAGGCGGCGGTAGGCCTCGACGTGTTCCTTGGTCAGGCGGCGCGGGTCGATCTCGACGGAGATCTCGGCGTCGGGCGCGAAGGTGAACACCGAGTGGATGGCGCGACCCATCCGGTCGATCTCGGCCGGAGGCAGGAAGGTCGGCGTGCCGCCCCCGAAGTGGAGTTGCGTGACGGGCCGCCGGGCATTCAGCAGCGGCTGCGTGATCGCAAGCTCCCGGGTGAGCAGGTCGACGTAGTCACCGGCCGACGAGCGGCGCCGCGTGATCACGGTGTTGCAACCGCAATACCAGCAGAGCGACTCGCAGAACGGCAGGTGGAAATAAAGGGACAGCGGCCGGGCGGGATCCGCGTTGTCGCGGGCGATCTCGGCGCGCAGGGCGGCACGGTCAACGTCGGCGGAAAACTGCGGGGCCGTCGGGTAGGACGTGTAGCGCGGTCCGGGTACGTTATATTTGCGAACCAGCTCGAGGGCGGGTTCGACGGTGGGCGGGACGGTGTAGCGTGGAGACACCATAAGGTCCAAAGGGTACCCGACCCGGCCCGGTCCGGCTGCGCATATCTTGCTCACCGCGGGCCACCCCTTGCCGGATCGGCGGTTTCAGCGTCACGGCGGGCCTTGCCCCCGGGGTGCTTCCGGTGTGTGTTGGGCGCGTGTCGAGCCCGCCCCCCGTCCCTTCCGCCCCCCGCGCCTGGTCGCTGGATATGCTCCGGGGCGCCTGTGCGCTGGCGGTTTTCCTGAATCACTGGGCTGTCTGGTCTGACTTCCAGCCGGTGGGTAGTGCGGGTACCTTGGTCCATGGCGGGCTGGAGCTGGTTTATCAGGCGTTCATCCAGCTGGCGTGGCCGACCGGGGGGCAGCACCCGGCGGTGATCTGTTTTTTCGTGCTCAGCGGCTTTTGTGTCCATGGTCCCTTCGAGCGGCGGCTGGGCCAACCGGTGGACTGGCGGGGGTATTTCCACCGGCGCACCCGGCGGATCATGCCCGTTTATTGGGCCGGCGCGCTGCTCGGTTTGGTCTACGTGCTGGCCTACCTGTGGCGGCCGGCCGCGGATCCGCTGCTCCAACTGCATGCGACGGCGACGCCGGCGGGGGTGGCAGCGCGTCTCGGCGGCTGGGCCGGCCTGTGGCCGGAGGAGATCTTCGCCGGCAACTACACGCTGGGGACGGTGGCGGTCGAGATCCTGATCTACCTGATGTATCCCTTGTTTTTCCTGGCGGCGGCCGCGGGCCGCTGGTGGCTGCTGGCCCTGATCGCGGTCGGGCTGCAATTCCTCGCGCTGGCCCTCCGGCATGTCGTGGATCCCTTCGTGCTGTTTTCCGGGGTGCTGGTCATGGCCCTGTTCTGGTATCTCGGGGCGTTGGCGGCGCATCTGCGGCGAAAACTAGACTGGCGGGTGCCCGGCTGGTGGCTGGGTGCGGGGTGGGCGCTTTTTCTGCTCCTTCAGCAAACGCCGCATTTTTTCGGCCTGAACATGCTGAAGCAACTCGTCTGGGGTCTCCTATGCATGGGCGGGATTGTCTGGCTGATCAGCTGGGAGGAGCGGCATCAGGCCAAGCGCGGGCACGCGCTCGTGCGTCTGCTGCGCGGGGCGGGCGACATCAGCTATCCCCTTTATGCGATGCACACCCCCGTGATCCTGCTGGTCAACTGGGGCCTGCTGACCGCGTTCGCCAGCCGCAGCTACGCCTGGCAGTTGTCGCTCAACCTGGTCCTGCCCGTCCTGGTTGCGATCCTGGTGCACCGGGAGATCGAGCGGCGCTTCTACCGGCCGCAACACCCCGGCTGAAGCCCGGCGAGCACTCAGCCGGCGAAGAACTTCTGGATGCGGGCGAGCGAGGCGACGAGCCGGTCGATCTCCGCCTCGGTGTTATAGAGATAGAAACTCGCGCGGGTCGTGCTGGTCAGTCCAAGCTTGCGCATGAGGGGCTGGTTGCAGTGGTGGCCGCCGCGCAGGGCGATGCCGTCCTCGTCGGCGAAGGTCACGACGTCATGCGCGTGCACCCCCTCGAAGGCGAAGCTGACGAGCCCGCTGCGCTCGGCGCCGGCGCGGGGGCCGATGATGCGGATGCCGGGCAGGGCGGAGAGTTTTTCCATCGCGACGCGGACCAGCCGGTCGTCGTGCGCGGCGATCTGCTCGCGGCCGAGGGCGTCGAGGTAGTCGCAGGCGGCGCCCAGGGCGATGGCGTCGGCGACGTTGGGGGTGCCGGCTTCGAAGCGTTCGGGGGCGGGTTTCCAGGTGGCGCCCTCGTAGGTGACCTGCACGACCATGCCGCCGCCGGTCTCGTCGGGGGCGAGCTTGTCCAGCAGCGCGCGACGGCCGTAGAGGACGCCGATGCCGGTCGGGCCGCACATTTTGTGCCCGGAGAAGGCGAGGAAATCGCAGCCGATCTGCTGTACGTCGAGAGGGACGTGGCCGATGGACTGGGCCGCATCGATCACGGTCACGGCACCGACGGCCCGGGCCCGGCGGCAGAGCTCGGCGACCGGGTTGATGGTGCCGAGCGTGTTCGAGATATGGGTGAACGCGAACAGCTTCACTTGCGGCGTGAGCAAGGTGTCGAGCGCGGCGAGGTCCAGTCCGCCCTCGCCATCGGCGCCGAGCAAGGGCACGTATTTGAGCGTCGCACCCGCGGCTTTGGCGGCCTGCTGCCAGGGCACGAGGTTGGAGTGGTGCTCGAACTCGGTGGTGAGCACGACATCGCCGGGTTTCAGGTGCGCGTGGCCCCAGCTACGCGCGACGAGGTTGATGCTCTCGGTGGTGCCGCGGGTGAAGAGAATTTCAGCGGGATCGGCGGCGTTGATGAACCGGGCGAGGCGGGTGCGGGCGCCCTCGTAGGCGTCGGTCGCCCGCATGGAAAGCGTGTGCAGGCCACGGTGGACGTTGCTGTTGTCGCGCTCGTAATAGCGGACCAGGGCGTCGATCACCGCGCGCGGTTTCTGCGAGGTGGCGCCGTTGTCGAGGTAGACGAGAGGCTTGCCGTTGACCTGTTGGTGGAGGACGGGGAAGTCGGCGCGGACGTTGCGCCAAGCCGCAGCCTGGAGATCGGAGTTCGAAGGGGGGAGATCGGACATCGTGCTCGTCAGTCCTTGTGCGTCTCGGTCGTGGCGGTGATCGGGTCGCCCTTCAGGGCGTTGAGGGCGGCGTGCCAGCCGAGGGTGGCGCACTTGATCCGCGCGGGGAACTGGTGGACGCCGGCGAGGGCCGCCAGGTCGGAAAGGTTGTTTTCGTCCACCTTGCCGGTGGTGACGAGGTGATGCACGTCGGCGTAAATGGCCTCGGCCTCCGGGGCGGTCTTGCCCTTGAGGTTGAGGGTCATGAGCGACGCGCTGGCCTGGGAGATGGCGCAGCCGGAGCCATCAAAGGAGATGTCGCCGATCCGGTCGCCGTCGAGCCGCAGGTAAACGGTGCATTGGTCTCCGCAGGAAGGGTTTTCGCCATGCGCGACGCGATTGGCCGTGGGCAGTTTGCCGCGGTTCCGCGGGCGGCGGTTGTGGTCCAGAATGACGGACTGGTAGAGGTCGGTGAGGTCTTGCATCAGCCGGAGGCGTGAACGGCGGAGGTTACGGCGGTGTGAGCTTTTGGCAACCCGTGAGTGCAGTACAGTGCCGGGCATGCCTTTCAGGCAGTTCCACGTGTGGGGCTGATGATTCCATGTGTTCCCGGTCTGGCGGCGGATCTGGGCCTGGCACGGGCCCGGCGGCAGCCGGGCGCAGACTGGCGGAGAGGGAGGGATTCGAACCCCCGGTACCTTGCGGTACACGCGCTTTCCAAGCGCGCGCATTCGACCACTCTGCCACCTCTCCGTTGTCTGTCGAAGGGGTCGAATAAAGGGAAAAGCCTCCGCCCCGGTCAACGGAAATTACTCAGTGAAAAATTTCACCTCATAATGGGGGGGCGGTAAACAAATCCTCCTTGCCGGGGTGGGGTGGGGCGGTAGCGTGGGTTGAATTTTTCCTCCATGGTCACCGCCAATCCGGAACTCACTTATAACAGCAAGATCGAGGGCGACATTGTGGTCACCCGGGTCGATGCGGCGATCAATTGGGTGCGCACCAACTCCATGTGGCCCATGCCGATGGGTCTGGCCTGCTGCGCCATCGAGCTGATGGCCGTCGCCGCCAGCCGGTTCGACATCGCCCGCTTCGGGGCCGAGGTCATGCGTTTCTCCCCCCGCCAGGCCGACTGCATGATCGTGGCCGGGACGGTCACCTACAAGATGGCCCCGGTGGTGCGTCGCATTTACGACCAGATGGCCTCCCCCAAGTGGGTGATCGCGATGGGCGCTTGCGCCAGCTCGGGCGGCATGTACCGCAGCTACGCCACCCTGCAGGGCGTGGACCGCATCATCCCGGTGGACGTCTACGTCAGCGGCTGCCCGCCCCGCCCGGAGGCGCTGCTCGACGCGCTCATGAAGCTCCAGGGCAAGGTCAAGAAAGAGCGTTCCTTCTCGAAGCTCCTGAGTGCATGACCACCGACGTCGCCATCACGACCGCCGTTGCCCAGCAGTTTCCCTCGACCACGCCCCGGGCGAGCCTGGATTGCCCGGCATTCAATGTCCCGGCCGCCGAGGCGCTCGCGCTGCTCCAGTACCTGCGCGACGCCCAGGGCTACGATTTCCTGATGGACCTGACCGCCGTCGACTGGAGCGCGGAGCAATCCCCCCGCTTCACCGTCGTCTGGCACCTCTACTCGAGCACCAAGCACTGCTATGTCCGCGTCGCCGCCGCTTGTCCGGCCGACGCCGACCCCGCAATGCCGACCGCCACGGGCCTGTGGGCCGGGGCCGACTGGCATGAGCGTGAGACCTACGACATGCTGGGCATCAAGTTTACCGGGCATCCCGACCTGCGCCGCATCCTGATGTGGGACGGCTACCCGTATTTCCCACTGCGCAAGGAGTTCCCCCTCGCCGGCCTGCCCACCGAGATGTCCGACGCCGAGATCAACGAGGAGATCAAGGTCGGCGTGATCTCCGCCCCGATGGCCGGCGGCCCCTTCGTCGCCACCCCGGGCGAGCCCATGAGCGAGGCCGAACCCCGCGCCAAGGATGAGGCGTGGAACGAAAAGAAAGAGAAACCCGAATAACCGTGGCCACCGACTTTTCCTTTCCCGATGCGGCCGCCAAGGCCGCCCAAGCGAACCTCCCGAAGGAGTTCGAGCCCGAGAAGATGTCCCTCTCGATGGGCCCCTCGCACCCGTCCACCCACGGCGTGCTGCGGATCCAGTTCGAGCTCGATGGCGAGACGGTGACCAAGGCCGACCCGGTCGTCGGCTACCTGCACCGCGGCGACGAGAAGATCGCCGAAAACATGACTTATAACCAGTTCGTGCCCTACACGGACCGGTTGGACTACCTCGCACCCCTGGCCAACAACATGGCCTACGCCATCGCGGTCGAGCGCCTCGCCGGCCTCGAGGTCCCGGCCCGCTGCCAGGCGATCCGCGTGATCACCGCCGAGATGGCCCGCGTCTCCGCCCACCTGATGGGCCTGGGCGCGTACGGCATCGATGTCGGCGCCTGGTCGGTGTTCATGTACTGCTTCGAGGAGCGCGAAAAACTCTACCGGCTCTTCGAGGAGCTGACGGGCGCGCGCTTCACCACTAGCTACACCCGTATCGGCGGCCTCTCCCGCGACGTCCCGGAGGGCTGGACCGGCCGCGTGGACCAGTTCTGCGACCAGTTCATGCCGATCCTCGACGAGATCCTCGGCCTGCTGACCCGCAACAAGATCTTTATCGACCGCACGGTGGGCGTGGGTGTGATTTCCCGCGCGGACGCCATCAGCTACGGCCTCACCGGCCCGAACCTGCGCGGCTCCGGCGTCGGCACGGACCTGCGCAAGGACCGGCCCTATTCCGGCTACGAGCAGTATGAGTTCGAGGTGCCGGTCGGCGCCAAGGGCGACTGTTACGACCGCTACCTCTGCCGCGGCGAGGAGATGAAGCAGTCCATCCGCATCATCAAGCAGGCTGTCGCGAAGTTCCCGTCCGGCGACTGGTACGCGAAGGATGCGCGCCGGATCTTCGCCCCGCCGAAGGACAAGGTTCTCACGTCGATGGAGGAGCTGATCAACAACTTCATGATCGTGACCGAGGGCCCGCAGATGCCGGCCGGCGAGGTCTACTTCGAGGCCGAGAATCCCAAGGGCGTGCTCGGCTTCTACATCGTGAGCAAGGGCGGCGGCGTGCCGTGGCGTATGAAGATCCGCAGCCCCTCGTTCTGCAACCTCTCCATCCTTCCCAAGCTCTGCGTCGGCAACATGGTGTCCGACGTCGTCTCCATCCTCGGCTCGCTCGACTTCGTCATGGGCGAGTGCGACCGCTGATCCCTGTCGTCGATGAATCTCAAACCTGAAACGCTTAAGCAGATCGACGAAGTGATCACCCATTACCCGGTGAAGCGCAGCGCCACGCTCCCGCTCCTGCACCTGGTGCAGGAGGACGCCGGCTGGATCTCGCCGGCGGCCATCGAGTGGATCGCCGCCAAGCTCGAGCTGCAGCCGATCAACGTGTACGAGGTCGTGACGTTCTACCCGATGTTCCGGCAGAAGCCGATCGGCCGCCGGCACATCAAGGTCTGTCGTACGCTCTCCTGCGCGCTCGTCGGCGGCTACAAGGTATGCGAGCAGTTCGAGCAGGAGTTCGGCTGCCACCGTGGCGAGATTTCCGCCGACGGCGAGGTGACCATCGAGTTTGTCGAGTGCCTCGCCAGTTGCGGCACCGGTCCGGTCGTGATGATCGACGACGACCTGCACGAGAAGGTCGACGCCGCCAAGGTCAAGGCGCTCAGCGCGCAGATCCGTACGGAGGCGAAAAAGAAGTGATGAAGAAGCTCCGCATCATGCAGGTTCCCCCCGTCCGCTTCGGCCTCGTGCTGGGGCTGATCAACGGGTTTGTCGGCATGATCGTGGCGCCCGTCCTGCTGCTCACGCTCGGCGCCGCCGCCACCGCGGCCGACCTGAACTACGCCCCCAAGCTGCTCGGCATCCCCTGGCTCTTCGCCGGGGCGGGCGCCCTGTTCATGCCCTTCATCCACGCCGTCGGCGGCTTCGTGTTCGGCGTGCTTCTCGCCATGGTCTACAACTTCGCCGCCCGCTGGACCGGCGGCATCGAGTTCGTCATTGACGACAAATCCTGATTTTCCGCCCATGTCCGTCCCTCAACAACGCCGCCTGATCTTCGCTCACATCGACGAGCCCGGCTACACCAACGATCTCGCCTGCTACCTCAAGCATGGCGGCTACGAGGTCATGAAGAAGGCGTTCGCCCGGCCCCCGGCGGAGCTGATCGACGAGGTCAAGAAGTCCGGCCTGCGTGGGCGCGGCGGCGCGGGTTTTCCGTGCGGTGTCAAATGGACCCTCGTGGACCGCAAGAGCGGCAAACCGATCTATCTCATCGTCAACGCCGACGAGTCCGAGCCCGGCACCTTCAAGGACCGGTACATCATGCACCAGGATCCGCACCAGCTGATCGAGGGCACGATGATCTCCTGTTTCGCGAACAACGTGAAGCAGGCCTACATCTACATCCGTGGCGAGATGCCGCACGGCGCCCGCATCCTCGAGAAGGCCATCGCCGAGGCCCGCGCGGCGAATTTTGTCGGCCAGAACATCCTCGGGACGAACTACAGCTGCGACATCTTCGTGCATCGCGGCGCCGGCGCCTACATCTGCGGCGAGGAGACCGGCCTGATCGAGTCCCTCGAGGGCAAGCGCGCCAACCCGCGCATCAAGCCCCCGTATTTCCCGGCCGTGCTCGGCCTCTACCAGTGCCCGACGATCGTGAACAACGTCGAGACGCTCTGCCATGTGAAGCACATCGCCGACATGGGCGGCGAGGCCTATACGCGGATCGGCACGCCCAACAACAGCGGCACGCGCATCTTCTGCGTCTCCGGCCATGTGCAGCGGCCCGGTTATTACGAGTTCGAGGCCGGCAAGATCACGATGGGCCAGCTCCTTAACGATGTCTGCGGCGGCCCACTGCCCGGGCGGACCTTCAAGGCCGTGATCCCCGGCGGCTCGTCCGCCAAGGTCATGCGCTTCGGCGAACGTTACAAGGGCAAGCGCAAGGTCGGCGCGGAGATGGTCGACTACGACTGGGGCGTCGAGGATGTCCCGATGGACTTCGATTCGCTCGGCATGATCGGCACGATGGGCGGCTCCGGCGGCGTCATCGTGATGGACGACACCGTCAACATGGTCGAGGCGCTCGCCAACATCAACGCCTTCTACCAACACGAGAGCTGCGGCCAGTGCACGCCCTGCCGCGAGGGCTCGCTCTGGATGAAGAAAATCACGTCGCGCATGGTGCACGGCGACGCCCGCGCCGAGGACGCCGCGCTGCTCAAGGCCGTGGCCGACCAGATCCCGGGCCGCACCATCTGCGCCTTCGGCGAGGCCTGCTCCTGGCCGACCCAGAGCTTCCTCGCCAAGTTCGGCGACGAGTTCAAGGGCTACCCCGAGGCCAAGAAAACCAAGGCGGCGCCCGCCGCGCCCCTGATCTGATTTCCGCAATGTCCACCGCTCCCGCCAAACCCGCCGACCTCGTGACCGTCAACATTGACGGCAAGGACATCGCCGTGCCGAAGGGCACGAACGTGATCGAGGCCGCCAAGCTCGTCGGGGTCGAGATCCCGCACTACTGCTACCATCCGAAGCTTTCCATCGTCGGCAATTGCCGCATGTGCCTCATCGAAATGGGTATGCCGGCCGTCGATCCCGCGACCAAGGCCCCGATCATGGATCCGGCCACCGGCAAGCAGAAGGTGAACTGGATCCCCCGCCCGCAGATCGGCTGCGGCACGAACGCTTCGCCCGGCCTGCACATCCGCACGAACACCCCGCTGGTGAAGGACTGCCGCGAGGGCGTGACGGAGATGCTGCTCATCAACCACCCGCTCGACTGCCCGATCTGCGATCAGGCCGGCGAGTGCAAGCTGCAGGAACACTCCACCGCCTACGGCCGTGGCTACTCCCGCTTTGTCGAGCAGAAGAACGTGAAGCCCAAGCGCACCGTGCTCGGCCCGCGCGTCACGCTCGATGACGAGCGCTGCATCCTCTGCTCCCGCTGCATCCGCTTCTCCAAGGAGATCGCGAAGGATGACGTCCTCGGTTTCGTCGACCGCGGCAGCTACAGCACGCTCACCTGCTACCCGGGCCGGGAGCTCGCGAACAACTACTCGCTCAACACGGTGGACATCTGCCCCGTCGGCGCGCTCACATCGACGGATTTCCGCTTCAAGATGCGCGTCTGGTTCCTCAAGCAGACGCCGTCCATCGACCCCGAGTCCTCCGTCGGCGCCAACACCGAGGTCTGGAGCCGTGAGGGTGTGATCTATCGCATCACTCCACGCCGCAACGATGCGGTGAACGACACGTGGATGACCGACTCCGGCCGCGCCCTCTACAAGCAGGTCAAGGCCGCCGACCGCCTGCTCGCGCCGGCCATCGCCGGCCAGCCCGCCCCGGCCGACCGGGCGCTGCAAGCCGCCGCCACTCTCCTCAAGGCCGGTGCCGTCGCTGTCGTCGGCTCGGGCCGCAGCAGCGTCGAGGAACAGTTTCTCACGAAGAAGCTCGCCGACGCGCTCCAGGTTTCCGCCTCATTGGTCAGCCGGGTGGGGGCAGGGGATGGCCTCCTCCTCTCCTCCGACCGCAACCCGAATGTCCGCGGTGCGCTCGTCACCGGGCTCATCACCGCCCTGCCGGCGCAAAAGCTCACGGCCCTCGCCGCCGACATCGATGCCGGCAAGGTGAAGACCGTGGTTTCCGTCGGCGAGGACCTGACCGCCGCCGGCCTCACCGCCGCGCAGCTCGCCAAGGTTGCCGTCATCTATCTCGGCACGCACCAGAACCCGACGAGCACGGCCGCGCAGGTGGTCATTCCGACTCTCACGGTGTTTGAAAAGTCCGGCAGCTTCGTGAACCAGCAGTTCCGCCTGCAGAAGTTCGCCCGCGCCGTGCCCGGTCCGGCCGGGGTTTCCGACGATCTCATCACCCTGGCCGAGCTCGTGGCCGCCGCCGGGGGCGGTATCCTGCCCTTCGAACTCGGGCTCCTGTGGGACGCCCTGGCCGCCACGGTGAAGCCGCTGGCCGGCCTCACCTACGCCAAGTTGCCGGCTCTGGGCCAGCCACTCGACGCCACCGCCTGGACCGGCCTGCCCTTCTGCGAGGGCGAGACCCTCCACTTCAAACCCGCCGCCGTGCCCACGGCCGCCAACGCCTGATGCGCACCATGGCTCCAGTCAGCGCCACGATTTTCCTGCTCCTCGGCGGGCTTTGCCTGGGCTTGGCTGCCCGGGAAAGACGGCGCCTGCAGGCCCAGGATCCGCTTGGCCGGACCACGGACTCCACCAACCGGCGCCAGCTGGACCTCGTCGGCCGGATGCTGGTACTGCTCGGCGGCGCCAACCTGATCTACGCCTTTTTGGCCTGACCACCCATGACCGCCATCGTCGAATTCTGGAATAATCTCCACCCCCTCCTGCAAGGCGTCATCAAGGGCCTCGCGGTGATCGGCGTCATGTTCCCGATCGGCGGGGCCTGCTCGCTGGTCGAGCGCAAGGTCTCCGCCGCGATCCAGGGCCGCCCCGGTCCGAACCGCGCGATGCCGTTCTGGTTCGCGTGGGTCCCGGTCATCGGCCCGTTCCTGCAGCGCCTCGGTGTGTTCCACCTCATGGCCGACGGCGCGAAGATGTTCTTCAAGGAGGACTCGCTGCCCGGCCACGTGAACAAGTTCTATTTCCTGCTCGCGCCGGTCGTGGCGATGATTCCCGCCCTCACCACCGTCACCGTCGTGCCCTTTGGCGCGTACTTCGACGAGGCCGGCCGGATGATCCCGCTGGTGCTCGCCAACCTTGATGTCGGCATACTCGCCGTCTTCGCCATCGGTTCGCTGGGGGTTTACTCTCTTATCCTCGCCGGCTGGGCCTCGAATTCCAAGTACCCCTTCCTCGGCGGCATCCGCGCCTCGGCCCAGCTCATCTCCTACGAGCTGTCCATGACGCTCGCCGTCGTCCCGGTGTTCCTGATGATCAATGTCCCCGGCGGCAGCGGCACGCTGAGCCTGACCGACGTCGTCGGGTTCCAGAGCGGCACCTGGCAGGGGCTGACGATGGCGAGCCTGCACGGCACGTGGTTCATCATGACGATGCCCTTGGCCGCGATCATCTTCCTCGTGGCGCTCTTCGCCGAGACGAACCGCCTGCCCTTCGACATGGCCGAGGGCGAGGCCGACCTCGTCGGCGGCTTCCACACGGAATATGGCGCGATGAAGTGGGGCCTGTTCTTCGTGGCCGAGTACTCGCACATGCTCATCGGCTCCGGCGTGTTCACCCTCCTGTTCCTCGGCGGCTGGAATCCGCTGCCCTTCGTGCCGCTCGCCAGCGTCGTGGGCTGGCTCGCCCACCTGTCGCCGCTCTTCCAGCATCCGCTCGCCGTCGGCCTGCTCTCGATCGGCATCTTCCTGGCGAAGGTGCTGTTCTTCATGTTCCTCTTCATGTGGGTGCGCTGGACGGTTCCGCGCTTCCGCTACGACCAGGTGATGAAGCTCGGCTGGCAGAAGCTCCTGCCCCTCGCCATCGGCAACCTCATCTTCTACGCGGTCCTCATCGCGCTGCTGCAGCCCAAGCTCTGACCACTGATTTCGTCCATGCCCTACGTCGTCGAACGCAAACCCCTCACGCTCCTCGAGCGCGTCTACATCCCGCAGATCCTCGCGGGTCTGAGGGTGACGTTGAAGCACCTCTTCGCCCCGAACGTCACGATGGAGTACCCGGAGCAGCGCCCGCCGATCCCGGCCGGCTACCGCGGGGTGCCGACGCTGGTCAAGGATCCGAACGGCCGCGAGAAATGCGTCTCCTGCCAGCTCTGCGAGTTTGTCTGCCCGCCGAAGGCCATCCGCATCACGCCGGGCGAGGTGCCCGCCGACCAGCCGGACCGCGCCCACGTCGAGAAGGCCCCGCAGGCCTTCGACATCGACATGCTGCGCTGCATCTACTGCGGCCTGTGCCAGGAAGTCTGCCCCGAGGAGGCTATCTTCCTGCAGAACCAGTTTTCCATGACCGGCTACACCCGCGCCGAGATGGTCAACGACAAGGCCCGCCTCTACGAGCTCGGGGGCACGCTGCCCGACCAGCATTTCAAGTGGGACAAGAAGAAGGACGCCGCCGAGCACGGCAACGCACACTGAGCTATGGATAACTTCCTCTTCCTCGTTTTCTCGCTGCTGACCCTCGTCAGCGCCCTGCTCGTCGTGCTGAACAAGAACGCCGTCAACGCGGCCATGTTCCTGCTCGTCTCGCTGGTGGGCCTGGCCGGGCTCTTCGTGCTGCTGGACGCCGCGCTGCTGGCCTTCGTGCTGTTGCTGGTGTACGCGGGCGCGGTCGTCGCGCTGTTTCTTTTCATCATCATGCTGCTCGACACCACCCCGGGCACGCAGAAGCCCTTCGGCAAGTTCTCGATCGCCGGCGCGGTCCTCGGCGGCGCGCTGCTCTTCGTGGGGGCGCACATGGTGGGCAGAAATGCGCCCAAGGCCGAGGCGGTCGCCCCGGCGGTCCCGACCATGAAGAACTACGCCGAGCTGCTCTTCACCACCTACCTCCTGCCGGTGCAGGTCGTGGGCTTCATGCTCCTCATCGCCATGCTCGGCGTCATCGTGCTCAGCAAAAAACTCGCTTCACCGACGGAGGCCGCCTCGTGAACCCCGCCGGACTCGACACCTACCTGGCCGTCAGCGCCCTGCTGTTTGCCCTCGGCTTTCTCGGCGTGCTGCTGCGCCGCAACACGCTGGTGATCTACATGTGCCTCGAGCTCATGCTGCTCGCCTCGACGCTCGCCCTCGTGGCCTTCTCGAAGTTCCAGGGCACGCTGGACGGGGCTGTCTTCGTCTTCTTCATCCTCACCATTGCGGCGGCCGAGGTCGCCGTGGGCCTCGCCATCATCGTCGCGCTCTTCCGCCGGCGCCACACGGTTTCCGTCGAGGAACTGAACCATTTGAAGCACTGATCCGATGAGCCTGCTCCAACACGCCATTCTCATGCTGCTCCTGCCGCTCGCCTCGGCGGTGGTGATCGCGCTGTTCCTGCGCCGGCGGGGCGCCATCGCGGCCTACCTCTCGACGGTCACGGCCGGCGCGATTGCGGTCATCGCCCTCATCCTGCTCCAGCACGGCGAACGCTTCGAGGATTCCGTCGAGTGGTTGCGCTTCGGCAGCTTCGCCCTCTCGCTCGGCATCAAGTTCGACGACCTCGCGGCCCTGATGATGTTTGTGGTCGGTTTCGTCGGCTTCCTTATCCACGTCTTCTCGCTCGGCTACATGCACGACGATGCGGCCCGGGCCCGCTTCTTCGGCGGTCTGTCGATCTTCATGTTCTCGATGATCGGCATCGTCCTCGCCGACAACCTGTTCATGATTTTTATCTTCTGGGAGCTGGTCGGATTCAGTTCCTGGCTGCTGATCAACCACTATCTCCACAAGCAGTCCGCGGCCGACGCCTCGAAGAAGGCCTTTATCGTGAATCGCGTCGGTGACTTCGGTTTCCTGCTCGGCATCATCATGTGCTACTGGGCGAACGGCACGGTGAACTTCACCGAGCTGGGTGCACTGGGCGCGGCCCAGAAGCTGGTCTTCAGCACCGCCATCCCCTTGCTCCTGTTCTGCGGCGCCATGGGCAAGTCGGCCCAGATGCCCCTGCAGGTGTGGCTGCCCGACGCGATGGAGGGCCCGACGCCCGTCTCCGCCCTCATCCACGCCGCCACCATGGTGGCCGCCGGTATCTTCATGCTTTGCCGCATCAATGTCCTGATGGTGCCCGATGCGCTGACGGTCATCATGTGGATCGGCACGGTCACGGCGCTCTACGCCGCGCTCTGCGCGATTGTGCAAAGCGACATCAAGAAGGTGCTGGCCTACTCGACGCTCTCGCAGCTCGGTTACATGGTCGCGGCCTTCGGTCTCGGTTCTTTGACCACGCGCCACGAGATGGGGGGCATGGTGCACGAGGTGGTCCTCGCCGCCGGTGTCGGCGCCGCGATGTTCCACCTCACGACCCACGCCTTCTTCAAGGCCCTGATGTTCCTCGGCTCGGGCTCCGTGATCCACGGCTGCCATCATGAGCAGGACATCTTCAAGATGGGCGGGCTCGCGAAGAAGATGCCGGTCACCTTCATCACCTTCACGATCGGTGTCTTCGCCATCATCGGCATGCCCGGCTTGGCCGGCTTCTTTTCGAAGGATTCCATTCTCTATCTCGCCATGGAGAAGAACAGCGCGGTCTTCGCCGTGCTGGCCCTCACCGCCGTGCTCACCTCGTTCTACATGATCCGTCTGTGGAAGCTCACCTTCTTCGGCGCGACCCGCTCCAAGGATGCCGGCCACGCTCATGAGAGCGGTTTAACCATGACCCTGCCGTTGATCGTGCTCGCCCTGCTTTCCCTGGCCGGCGGTTACGGCGCGGTGTTCGGCAAGCTGGGCGGCGACATCGCGGACCTCATCCCGCACGCCCACGGCTCGGCTCACACCACGATCCTGCTCGTTTCGCTGGCCGTGATGACCCTCGGTGGCGGCGCCGCGTGGTTCTTCTACAAACCCTCCGACCACGACACGCTGGAGGAGAAGTCCCGTCCGATCTTCGCCCTGCTCACCGGCGTGAAGGAATCCTTCGACCGGGTCTACGACTACTACGTGGCCAAGGTGCAGCAGCGTTTCGCGATGCTGCTCAACTTCCTCGAGCAAATCTTCCTCGCGGGCCTCATCATCCGCGGGCTCGCCGGGGTGGCGGGCCTGGTCGGGCTCGGCGCCCGGTCGCTCTACACCGGCAGCCTCCACGCCTACGTTTACTGGTTCCTGCTCGGCGCCGTGGTCCTCTGGGCCTTCGCCGCCGGGGTTTTCTAAGATGCGTCCCTTTAACTTCATTTCCGCTGCCGTGGTGGAGCCTGTGCTCCGCACGGGCTTAACCTGCGCGGAGCGCAGGTTCTCCCTCTCGTCGTGATGCCCTCCAACGCCCAACTTCTGCAGCTCGCCATCGCCACGCCGCTCGGGGCCGCGCTCATCATTGCGCTCGGGCTGCCCAAGCGGTTCGCGATCAAGCTCGCCGCCGCCGCCTTCGCCCTGCCGCTGGCCCTCGCCCTGTGGCTGTGGGCGCAGTTCCCCGCCGAGGGGGCGCAGCACTACCACTTTCTCAGCTCCTTTGACACCGGTCTCGCCCGCTTCGGCATCACGCTGAAGCTCGGCCTCAACGGCATCGCGCTGCCGATGTTCCTGCTCGCCGCCATCGTCGGGTTTGCCGCCGGCCTCTACGCGCTGCGCTCGCAGGCGGAGCGGCTCAAGCTCTACCTCACGCTGCTGCTGATCATGCACGGCGGCCTGCTCGGGGTCTTCGCCTCGGTGGACATCTTCTTCTTCTATTTCTTCCACGAGCTGGCCCTCATCCCGACCTTCATCATGGTCGGCATCTGGGGCGGCCGCGACCGCAACTACGCGGCGATGAAAATGACGATCTACCTCACGGTTGGCGCCATGCTCTCGCTGATCGGCCTGATCGCCCTCTACGTGAAGAGCGGTGCCAACACCTTCGACCTGATCGAGCTCAAGCGCGCCATCGCCGAGGAAGGCATCCGCGGCACGACGCAGAACTACATCTTCGGCCTGCTGATGTTCGGCTTCGGCATCCTCGTTTCGCTCTGGCCCCTGCACACGTGGGCCCCGCTGGGCTACGGCGCCGCGCCGAGTTCCGCCGCCATGCTGCACGCCGGCGTGCTCAAGAAGTTCGGCCTCTACGGCCTGATCCAGATCGCCCTGCCGCTGCTGCCCGAGGGCGCCGCGCACTGGGCCTGGAAGCTCGCCCTGCTGGCCGCCGTCGGCAACGTCCTGATCATCGGCTTGGTCACGATGGCCCAGCGCGACCTGAAGCAGATGCTCGGTTACAGCTCCGTCATGCACATGGGCTACTGTTTTCTCGGCATCGCGGCCCTCTCGACCATCGGCATCGGCGGGGTGGTCCTCCTGATGGTGGCGCACGGCCTGTCCGTGGCGCTGCTCTTCCTCCTCGCGACCTGCATCCATCACCGGACCCACACGTTCGATATGTCCGAGATGGGCGGCCTCGCGCAAAAGACCCCGGTGCTCGCGGCGTTTTTCGTCGCGGCCACCATGGCCAGCATCGGCCTGCCGGGCTTCGCCAACTTCTGGGGTGAACTCACCGTCTTCGTCGCCCTGTGGCAATTCTCCCCGGCCCTGACCGCCGTGGCTGTCGCTGGCGTGGTTATCTCCGCCATCTACGGCCTGCGCGCCGCCGCCCGGGTGTTCTTCGGCCCACCGACGGAGGCGTTGCAGCGGGTCACCGCCCAGCACCCGCCCGCCGACCTCGGCTGGGGTGAGCGCGTACCCGCGCTGGTGCTCCTCGCCGCGCTGTTGTTCTTCGGTTTCTACCCCAAGGCCCTCTCGCTTCCCGTGGACCAGGCACTGAATCCCCCGGCCCCGCTCGCGGCCACCGCCCCGGTCACCTTCCAACGCTGATTTCCCGCCGCCATGTCCACGGAACTTCTCAAGGCAGTCGCTGATTCGAACCAATGGTGGGCCCTCGGGCCGGAAATGATCCTGGCCTGCGCCGCCCTCGGCCTGCTGGTGCTGGAACTCATCACCCCGAAAGAACACCACGGGGTCATCCCGCGCTTTGCCATCCTGTCGCTGGCCATGGTCCTGGTGACCGTGCTCTTCAATTTTGACCACACTTGGGGCGGGAACCTGCTCTTCGGCGGTTTGATCCAGCTCAGCCTGCCGGGCCAGATTGCCCGCGTGTTCTTCCTCCTCTCGTCCCTGCTCGTGTGTTTCCTTGGCACGATCTGCCTGCCGCGCACCCGGATGCCGCGCGTCGAGTTCTACCACATCGTGCTGGTGGTCACCGCCGCGCTCATGCTCCTCGCGCAGAGCAACCACTTCGCGATGTTCTTTGTCGCGCTGGAGACGGTCACGATTGGGTTCTACATCCTCGTCAGCTATTTCCGCGACAACGCCCTCACCCTGGAGGCCGGCCTCAAGTACCTCGTCCTCGGCGCCCTCAGCTCGGCGATCATGCTCTTCGGCATTGTGCTGCTGTACGGCGCGGTGGGCCGCGTGGAGATCGATGGGATCGTGCACACCGGCTTTGAATTTCCGATTGTGGCGGAGTTCCTGCGCAACAATCCCGACAACTTCCTGGCCATCGCCGGCACGCTGCTCGTGCTGAGCGGCGTGGCGTTCAAGATTGGCGCATTCCCCTTCCAGATCTGGATCCCCGACGTCTACCAGGGTGCCCCGACGCCTGTGACCGCTTTCCTGGCCGTCTCGTCCAAGGCCGCCGGTTTCGCGGTGCTGATGACGCTGGTGCTGACCGTGTTTCATCCGCTGATCGACGTGCTCGTGCCGGTGCTCTCGCTGCTGGCCGCCGCCACGATCCTGTTCGGCAACCTCTCGGCCCTTTCCCAGCGCAACACCAAGCGCCTGATGGGCCTGTCGGGCGTGTCGCACGCCGGCTACCTGCTCATCGGCGTGGTGGCGGCGCTGACCGTGCCGTGGGCGGCCTCGGCCGTCTGGTTCTACCTCTTCACCTACCTCTTCGCCTCGATGGCGGTGTTTGGCGTGATGGCGCATCTGGCTGGCGCGGACGACACCGTGCAGGAACTTGACCACTACGAGAAGCTGGCCAAGGAGCGTCCCTTCCTTGGCGCCGTGCTCGCCGTGGGCGTCGGCTCGCTGGCTGGCATCCCGCCGCTGGCCGGCTTCATGGGCAAGCTGCTGATCTTCGTCGCCGCCTTCCAGGCGCACCTGTACGGCCTGCTGGCTGTGGCGGTGGTGGGCGTGGTGCTCTCGATCTTCTACTACTTCGGTTGGATCAAGGCGGCCTACTTCGAGACCTGGTCGCCCAATCCCGCGGCGGCCGATGCCCCCAAGGCGACGGTCACGACCCCCACCTTCATCGGCCATGCGGTGCTCACCGCCTTGGCGCTCGCGACCGTCCTTCTCGGCTTCTACCAGGAACCGCTGACCCGCTGGCTGATGCCGTAAAGTCGGGCCCCGCCCGAAATTTTCTTCGCCAGCCCGCGCGAAACCGTTTCGAGTCTCGCGTACATGAAGGTCACCGGTCTCGCCCTCGTTCCGCCCCCCTCCGCCGCCGACCTGCCTAAGGTCACACCCGAGTTGCTGGCTTCCGTCCTGGCCCGTTATTCGCGCAGCAACGAAGGCATCCACAAGATCCTCGAGAAGGTGGACCTGGCGAATCCCGACGAGTCCATCGACCGCATCCTGAAGTTTGTGGATTACGGCCACGCCTCGATCGGCGGCCTGACGGGCGGTCTGGCGATCGCCCTGGACGACGTCTCGATGTGGCTCGCTTACAAGGTATTTGAAATCGCGCAGATGGCGGACGGGCAGGAGTCGAGCACGCGCTACATCACGATGGCGGCGACGAACCTGCCGGCCCCGGAGGAGATCGGCATTCCCGCCGACCTCGCCCCGCGCTGGACCGCGCTGATGGCCCGGTCTTTCGCCGCCTACAACGCCGAGTATGCACGCCTCGACCAGGCGGCGCAGGCGGAGCCCGGCCTCGTGCGCCTGCCGCCCAACGCCAAACCCGCGGTGGTCACGCGGCTGCGCAAAAACTACGCGCTGGACCGCGCGCGCTATTTCATCCCGCTGGCCACCCGCACCAACGTGGGCCTCGTCCAGAGCTCGCGCATGTGGGCCACGACCGTGAAGCATCTGGATTCCCTTCCGATGCCCGAGGCGCAGGCGGCGGCGAAACTCATCCGCGAAGAGCTGATCAAGATCTCACCGCGCCTTATGCGACACAGCAGCGCCGAAAAATCCTATCAGGCGCAGGCGGAACAGGAGCTGGCGGAGAGCCTGAAACTGGGCCTCGCGCGCCTTTCCACCCAGCCGCTCGCCGACGAGGTGTGGGTGAAGGTGGATCGTGACACCCCGCCGTGGTTGCGGGAGGAGCAGTCGCTGGCCGAGGCGCTCAAGCATCGCGCCAACCGTTATGGCTACCAGGGCAAGGCCACCCGGCGCATGCGCGTGACCTTTGCCTGGAACAACATGGCGATCGCGGAGCTCCGCGATCTGAACCGCCACCGCACCGGGCACCGTTGCACGCCCTTGATCCAAGCCGGTTTTTACCTGCCGCCGGAAATCGCCCATGCGGGACATGCGGCGCTGCTGGACGAACAGGCGGCGCTGACGCGCGAGCTCATGCAGCGCGGCTCGCCGGCCTACGTCTATTCCCTGCTCCTCGGGGCCCAGACGCCGTTCGAGCACAGCACGCAGGCCGACAAGTTTATTTACGAAGCCGAGCTGCGCACCGGTATGGGTGCGCACTACCGCTACGCCGAGCACCTGAGTGCGGCGCTCCGCGAGTTCAACCGCCAGGTGCCCGAGGCCAGGGATTGGGTCATAGAGGGCACCGCGGAGCCAGAATAGGCTTGCCGCACATTTTGGGCGAAACGACCATCGGACGGTGCTGCTGCCTATGCCCCGTCGAGCCATTTTCAGCCTTCTGATCGCACTGGTCGGCGCGCTCCCGGCATCGGCCGCATCCTTGAGCCACCTGTCCAAGCACCGGGAGTTGCAGCCGCGTCGCACGGTTTCGCCACTGGTGCTTTCCCCGGGCCAGGGCAACGTCATCCGCCCGGCCACGTCCGGCCGCTGGCGCCCCGTGATCCTACAACCGGCCGCCCAAGCCCTTCGCCCGGCCCGCTGGGGTCGTCAGCCATGAATCCCGGGACTTTCAAGATCCTGCAGTTCAACATGCAGTATGGCCAGCCGTGGGATGATATCTATCCCGACACGGCTCCGATCCGGCTGCAAAACACCATTGATGAAATCCGCGCGCACGATGCGGACATCGTGATGTTGCAGGAGGTCGAGCAGACGCTCCCCGGCGGTTCCCAGGCGCAGCCGCCCCCGCACTACACGCGGTTGCGCGCCGAGTTTCCCGGCTACGACAGTTATTTTTCGTACCCGCGGCCTGACTCCCGCGAGCTACCCTTCGGCATCGGGCTGGCGATCTTCTCCAAGACGCCCCTGCGCGAGCATGTCTGCCTGAACCTGCCCTCGCCGCCGGTGGAGTTTGATTTCTTCGGCGAGAAGAAAACCCCGACCGACCGCCTCCTGATCGGCGCGACCACCGTGATCGGCGGCCGGCCGCTGCGCTTGTTCAACACGCACCTGCTCGCCTTCTTCATGCTCAATTCGAGCAGCGAAGTGCACCTCGAACAGCGGAAACTGGTGGAAGACCAGCTGCGCAGCTCGGCGGAGATGCCGACGCTGCTCACCGGGGACTTCAACGTCAGCAAGCACCAGTCGCTGATTCAGCAGTTTGCCGACGCCGGCTACCTGACGGTGCAATCCACCCAGATCACCTGGCGCCGCCGGCCCTTCGTGCTCGACCACATCTTCTACAACCGCTGGCTCCAGCCCACGGCCTGGGCGGTCAAGCCCACGCCGGCTTCGGACCATCACACCCTGACGGCCGAGTTTCAGTTCGCCGGATAGGGCCGGTCTTTGTCCCTCCTCGCAACGAGACGGGACCGGTCAGAGACCGGGGCTATTTCCCCCGCCGTACGCGCTCCTTCTCTTCCTCCCGTTCCTCCTCCAGCCGGGCGCGCTCGCTCACCATCTGCTTCCGGATCTGGTCGGCCTCGTCAAACTTCTGGGCGCCGAGCGCGGTCCCGAGCTGTTGCTTCAGGAAAATTTCCCGTTCGGCGAGCTTGCCTTGATAGACCCGGTCGATCTCGCCCAATCGCGCCTTTTTCTCCGCGCTGATTGGGGCGGCGGCGGGGTCGGACTTCGCGAGACGTTCCATGGCGAGCTCATAGGCGCTTTTCATGGGGCAGGGCATAGCCGCGGAAAACCGGGAAGACACGGAAAAACCGCCGGCGGGCCCGGATGGGTTCAGCCGAACCGTACACCCAGCACGAGCAGGAGAAACAGCAGCACCACGGGCGGCCAGAAACCACCGTAGCGTTTCCGCCAGCGGCCGGCCGCGCCGGCCAGCAGCACGGCCGTCATGCCCGCCATGCCGGCCGGGGCCAGCCACCCGGCCCGGAAGCTGGCGGGGTAATACACCCCGGGCAACTCGGTCCCGTGCCGCAGCAGCCAGTCGGAAGCGATGATGATCAGCGCGGCCGCCGCGTTGAACAGCGCGCTGAGCGGGGCCAGCCCGATCAGGCCCGTCAGCAAGGAGAGGAACCCCGCCACGATCGCTAGCGAAGACAACGGAAGGATGATGAGGTTGGCCAGCAGCGACCCCGGCGAGAACACCCCGAAGAAACCGATGCCCGAGGCGGCGCTGGCGAGAAAGGCCGCCCAGCACCCGGCGACCCCGGCGATGACCTTCCGTCCCCCGGAGGCGATGGTGTCGTGCCACCAGCGCCACTCCGGCCGCGGTTTCAGGGCAAACGGCTGCCAGCGGGTCTGCCAGTGATCCGCCAGGGGGCCGGCGAGCAGGATCAGTCCGGCCACGACCGAATAGGACATCTGGAAGCCCGTGCTGAAGAGTTCCAGCGGCTCGCGCAGCAGCGTGACCAAAGCCGACGCCGCCAGCGCGGCCAGGGCGTTGCCGGGCAGGCGGAACACCTGGGAGGACAGCAGGAACGCGATCATGATGTAGGCGCGGACCGCCGGCGTGCCCGTGCCGGTGACCTGCACGTAAAGCCACAGCACCACCAGCGTGACGACCACCTCCAGCCGCCGCGGCAGCCGCAAGGTGCGGCCCAAGAGGCCGAGTGCGCCCGCGATGACCCCCACGTGGAGACCGCTTACGGAAAATACATGAAAGGTACCGCTGCGCATGAAGGCGTTCTCCTGGGCGGGGCTGAGCTCGGCCTTTTCTCCCAGCAACATGGCGAGGTAGAGCGAAGCCGTTGACGGATGCCGGGCCAAACCGTGGGAGAGGATGCGATCGAGCCGGGCCCGGCCGGCCGCGGTGAATTGCGCCCACCGGCCCGGCGGCGACGTCTCGCGGATGAACTGGGCCCGCGTGAGCCGGAGCCGCACGCCGCGGTTGGCGAGGTAGTCGTTGAATCCATCCTGGGCGCCGTCGCGGGCCAGGGGCTCCAGCACGCCCCGCACCTCATAGCCGCCTTCCCGACGGGGCCCGACGCTGATGCGCCGGATGGCGGAAAAATACACCCGTTGCCCGACCAGCTCGCGGTCCAGATCACCCGCGACCACGACTTCGCCGAGACCGCCCAGGCTGCGGGCCCCGGCCGCGGACCCGAAGATGTCGGTCACCAGCAGGGTGACGGTGATTTCGCGGGGTGGCCGGGTTTCCCCGGTGTGCAGTCGCGGTTCCCGCAGGTGCAGCAGGGCGAATCCGGCCAGCGCGGCGGCGCCCACAAGCGCCGGCATCGCCGCCCGCGGCCGGTCAAACCAGGCCGCACCCAACGCCACTCCCGCCAGGCCCAAAGCCCCCAGCAGGACCAGAGTCAGGCCGGCGGCCGGCGGTGGCCAGACCTTGGCGGCGGCGAGGCCCGCCATCATTGGCAGTAACAGCCACAGGAGCGGTGCGCGGATTTGCTGGGCGGGCGAGGGCATGGCAGCGACTGCGCCCTGGCCCGGATCGGTACAGCCGCGGGCAGTCAAACGATTCCGGGCCCGCCTTCAAACTTGTTTCTCCCCCGGCGGGGCGCACACTCCGCGCAACATGGCCCGCCCGGCAGCAGACACCGGTTCACTCTTTGGCGAGGATCAGCCGCAGCCGGCCGGTCCGACATCCGCGCGCCCGGCCGCCGGCCAGCCCCTGGCCGCGCGGATGCGGCCCCGCCGCCTGGCCGAGATCGTCGGGCAGACCCACATCGTCGGGCCGGGCAACCTCCTGCCGCGCCTGATCGCCAGCAACCGTTTTGGCAGCCTGCTCTTCTACGGCCCGCCGGGGTGCGGCAAGACAAGCATCGCCGAGGTCATCGCCCGGGAGACCGGCAGCCGCTTCGTGCGGCTCAACGCCGTCCTGTCCAACGTGGCCGAGCTGCGCGAGATCCTGGCCGCCGCGCGCCGCCAGCCGGAGGCGGCCACGATTCTCTTCATCGACGAGCTCCACCGCTTCAACAAGTCGCAGCAGGACCTGCTGCTGCCCGACGTGGAGGAGGGCAACGTGCGGCTGATCGGCGCGACGACGCACAACCCGGGTTTCTACGTGAACCCGCCGCTGCTGAGCCGCAGCCATCTCTTTCGGCTGGAACCGCTGGCGGCGGCCGAGGTCGCCACGGTGCTGCGACAGGCGCTGGGCGACACCGAGCGCGGCCTGGGTGCCCGCGGGCATCCGGCGACCGACAAGGTGCTGCACGATCTCGCGGTGTTGTGCGACGGCGACCTGCGCCGCGCCCTCAACGCGCTGGAAGTCATTGCGCTGAGCCTGCCCGAGGCCGCGGAGATCGGCGAGCCGGAGCTGGAGCTGTTCGCCCGCGAGCGCCGCATCCGCTACGACGCCGACGAGGACGAGCACTACGACACGATCTCGGCCTTCATCAAGAGCTGCCGGGGCAGTGATCCCGACGCAGCGATGTATTGGCTCGCGAAGATGCTGGCCGGCGGTGAAGACCCGCGCTTCATCGCGCGGCGGCTCGTGATCCTGGCGAGCGAGGATGTCGGCCTGGCGGACCCGCAGGCCCTGCCGCTGACGGTGGCGGCCCACCACGCCTGCGATTTCATCGGGCTGCCCGAGGCGGAGCTGACCCTGGCCCACGCCACGCTTTACATCGCCACCGCGCCCAAGAGCAACTCGGCCACGCTGGCGCTGGCCGCGGCCCACCAGGTGCTCAAGCAGCAGCCCGTGCAGCCCGTGCCCTTGCCGTTGCGCGACAAGGGCGGGGCGGCCAGCAAGCGAGTCGGCCATGGTCAGGGTTATCTTTACGCGCACGACTATCCGGAGAACATCACCGGCCAGGCCCACCTCGCGCAGCCGCTTTCGCTCTACACGCCCAAGACCGCCGGGTGGGAGGCCAAGATAGCCGACCGGCTGGCCCGTTGGGCGCAGCTGCGCTCCGCCGGGCCGGGGCCCCGGGACCCGGCGGCACGGGCGTGAATTGCCTGCGAAATCCGGTCCCCTCGGATCGCGCGGGCTTGCGCGGGGGAGGCGGCGGGGCTAGCTTCCGGCCATGAAAATGCTCGCCGCCTGCCTCGTCCTGTTGGTTGCCACCTCCTTTGGACAGGCCCAGGCCGTCAAGCCCAGCCTGCCCGGCAAGGCCGCCCCCGCGGGGAAGAAGGCCGCGACGGAAGAAAAAGTGGAGGAGATCAAGGGGCTGGTCCTGACCCGGCCCAACGGACATTTTCTCGGCCTCACCCTGCAGGACGGGAAATTCAAGCTGAGCTTTTACAACGAAAAGAAAAAGCCCGAGAAGGTGGATGTGACCCGCGCCACCGCCCGCTGGCCGAACATGCACGGCCCCGGCGACAATCGCACCATCCTCAATCCAGCCGGCGACGGCACCTACCTGATGGGGACGCAGTTCGTGCGCGCCCCGTATACTTTCAAGCTCTTCCTCACCCTCCTCCAGGGGGAGGGTGAAGAGGTGAAGAGCGTGGAAAGCCACACGGTAGATTTCCGGGGCTGAGCGCGGATTTGACAGTGCCCCGTACGCCGGGGATGCTGCGCGCTCCTCCGCATGTCCAGTACCTCTCCCTTTGATTCTGTCGACCGCGCGATCCAGGCGATCGCCGCCGGCGGGCTTGTGATTGTCACCGACGACGAGGGTCGGGAGAACGAGGGCGACCTCGTCATGGCCGCCGAGAAGGCCACCCCCGAGCTGGTCAACATGATGATCCGCCACGCCCGCGGCCTGATCTGCGTGCCGATGACGGAGCCCCAGTTGAAGCGGCTCGGCATCAACCCCATGGTGCAGCAGAACCGCGAGGCCATGCGTACCGCCTTCACCGTGTCGGTGGATGCCACCGAGGGTATCACCACCGGCATCAGCGCCTTTGACCGGGCGCGCACCATCCAGCTGCTGGCCAATCCCGCCACCGCCCCCGACGAGCTGGTGCAGCCGGGACACATCTTCCCCCTTTGCGCCCGACCGGGCGGCGTGTTGGAACGCGCGGGCCACACCGAGGCCGGGGTGGATCTGGCGGCGCTCGCCGGGCTCCGGCCGGTCAGCGTGATCTGCGAGGTGCTAAACGAGGACGGCACGATGGCCCGTCTGCCGGAACTGTTGGAATTCAAGCGCCAGCACGGCCTGCCGATCATCTCGATTTCCTCCCTGATCGAATACCGCCACCGCCGCGAGCAGCTCGTGGAGCGGGTGTCGCAGCGGCCCTTTTCCTCGGAGTACGGGGAATTCATGCTGCAGGTGTTCCGCAGCAAGGTGGACGGGCGCCATCACCTGGCCTTCACCATGGGCCAGCTGGACGGCTCGCCGACGCTCGTGCGGGTCCACACGGAGAACCTCCTGAGCGATGTTTTCCTCGGCAAGGAGCTGGGCAGCCACCGCTCGCTGGTGGCCTCGCTGCAGATCGTGGCCGCGGCCGGGCACGGGGCGATCATCTACATGGAGCAGACGGGCCGGATGCAGGAAACCCTGCTCAACCCCGGCAAACCCTCCAGCCTGCGGGATTACGGCACCGGCGCCCAGATCCTGACCGCCCTCGGCCTCCGCAAGATCCGCCTCCTCCAGCACGCCCCCCGCCGCGTGGTCGGCCTGGAGGGATATGGCCTGGAGATTGTCGAGCAGATCCCGGTTTGACCTGATTTCTGGTTGCGGAATGCCCGCAACCGCCCGCCAATAGTCCCTCCATGAGCCTGTCCCCGCCCACCCGCCAAACCATTAACGGTGCGAAATTCCGCATCGGGATCGTCGCGGCGTGCTTCAATGAGGCGCTGGTCGGGGCCCTGCTGGAGCGGGTGGAAGCCACGCTGGCCGCCGCCGGCGTGAAGGACAAAAATCTGACCTGCCTGCGGGTGCCCGGCTCGCACGAGGTGCCGTGGGCGGCCGACCGCCTGGCCGGTTCGGGTCGCTTTGATTGTGTGGTCGCCCTCGGCGTCCTGATCGGTGGTGACACCAACCACCACGAGATGGTGGGGCAGAGCGTGTCGCACGCCCTGCAGCGCGTGGCGCTGGCCACCGGCGTGCCGGTGATCAACGGTGTGCTGGTGACCGACACCCTCGCGCAGGCCCGCGCCCGCTGCACGGGCCGGATCAACCGTGGGGCCGAGTTCGCCCACGCCGCCCTCGAGATGGCGGCCCTGCAACGCCAGACCTCCTCCCACTCATGAGCAGCCAGTTCACCCAACGACGCGAGTGCCGGGCCGCGGCGTTCCAGTACCTCTACGCGTGGAGCGTCAACCAGCCGGACAACGTGGCCAACGACCTCCAGCTCTTCTTCGAGCACCTGGAGAAACCGCGCGACCATTACGCCTTCGCCGAGGAGCTGATCCACGGCGCCATCGAGCACGCCACCGAGATCGACGAGCACATCAAGGGCCTGGCCCACAACTGGGAGTTCGAGCGCGTGGCCAAGATCGACCTCGCGATCCTCCGCCTCGCCATGTTCGAGATGCTCTACCGCAAGGACATCCCGCCGGTCGTCTCGATCAACGAGGCCATCGACCTGAGCAAGCAGTATTCCACGGCGGACTCGAAGCGCTTCATCAACGGCATCCTCGACCGCATGAAGGACAAGCTCGGCCGCGACGCGCGAAAACCTAGTAGCGAGTAGCGGGTAGTGAGTAGCGAGTATGTTCAAACCTAGCCGGTCTTTTCTCTGCGATAGCGGGATGCTCGCTACTCGCTAGTCACTCCTCACTACTTTCTCCGGTGTTTTCGCTCTTCAAGAAATTCAAAGAAGGCCTGACCAAGACGGTCTCGGCCATTGCCGCGAAGACGCAGGGGCTGTTTGGCGGGCGCAAGATCGACGCGGCCTCGCTCGATGAGCTGGAGGAGGCGCTGTACACGGCGGACTTCGGCGTGGAGACCACGACCGAGATTCTGGCGGAGATCAAGCAGGCCTACAAAAAGGACCCGGCGCTGCAGGGGCGGCAGGCGGCGGAGATCGGTGTGGCGGTCTTGCGGCGCGTGCTGGAAGGGAGCGAGGGCCGGCTGGACGTTGTCGCCGGCACCGGCAAGCCCCAGGTCATCGCCATGATCGGCGTGAACGGCTCGGGCAAGACCACCACCACCGCCAAGCTGGCGCACAAATTCAAGATCGACGGGCAGTCCGTGCTGGTGGCGGCCTGTGACACCTTTCGCGCGGCGGCGGTCGAGCAGTTGAAGAGCTGGGCGACACGGCTGGAGCTCGACATCGTGGCCAGCCACACGGGGGCGGACTCCGCCGCGGTGGCCTTCGATGCTTGGCAGGCGGCCAAATCGCGCGGCAAGGACTGGCTGATCGTCGATACGGCCGGCCGCCTGCACACCAAGGCCAACCTGATGGAGGAGCTGGCGAAGATCCGCCGCGTGTTGCAGAAGAACGATCCCGCGGCCCCACAACACCGGTGGCTGGTGGTGGACGGCAGCCTGGGCGCCAACTCGATCGAGCAGGCAAAGGTCTTTCACCAGAGCTTCGGCCTCACCGGCCTGATCGTGACCAAGCTCGACGGCACCAGCCGGGGTGGGGCGGTGGTGGGCATCTGGCGGCAATTGAAGATCCCGATCTACTTCATCGGCCTCGGGGAGCAGCCGGAGGACCTGCAGCCTTTTTCGGCCGAGAATTACGCCCGCGCGATCTTTGGTTTGGAGTAGCCCGCGAGCGCGCGCCGAGGGACCACTGACGGTCCAAGCTCCTCTTCGCCTGACTCCGGGCGCTGGCCAACCGGGGATGCTATTCTTCGACCACCTGAATTTAGGTGTTATTCCTAGGACCTGATCCACAGGATTTTATGATTATCTCGACGGTGTTAGTTCCGCATCCTGCAAAGGGTGCGGGAGGTGACCAAAGGGGCTCGCGTGCGCTTGACTGGCCCGTTGTGCGCGCGCGAGCCCTCATCCTTTTTCCAACCCAGACGCGTATCCGGTCCGCGTCGTTTAGTTTTCGGTCCGCGGCTTCGGGCGCCGCAGCGTGGCGAGAGTTCCGGATGGGGCGCGGGTGACCGGCTTGTAGGCCGCGATCACCACGCCGACCAGATTGTCGGACTGCACCGGCTCCATATCGTGGATGCCATTGTTTAGCCCGCGGGCGCGCCAGCCGTCACGGGCCTTTGCCACGAGGACGTGGGCGACGATCTTGTTCTGTTGGTTGCGGTAGAGGACGGTTTGTCCGCGCTTGAGCTGGCCGTAAGGGAGCTGCCGGAGAACCATGATGGTCCCGGAGGCGTAGAGGGGTTGCATGGAGCGGCCGGTACCCACCAACACGAAGGCACCGGGGGTGTGATCCGCGATCCGGCTCGCCTGCTGCCAGGCCTCGGGCTCGGTGGCCAGCACGGGTCGGGGGGATTCGCCGGTGTACACGCCTCGGATCCAAGAGTCTGCCTCGTCGCGGGCGGCGGCGCTGACGAGGAGCACCGAGACCAGTCCGAGGTACTGCCACACACGCCGCTGCATGACCGGAGCAAATGCACAAGCCGGGCCAACGGCCAGTGCGGGCTGCTAGTGTTCATTCCTCAGCGCAGGCTAAGGTCAAAAGGACCGGGTGGTGTTGGCATCCCGGAAAGTGGATTCATCCGCCGCCGGCCTGGGGCCTGCCTCCCGAGACGGTACACTTTTTACCACACGAGGGGCTCCAGGGAACGAGACGGCGGCGGACGAAAGGGGTTCAGATCCGGAGGCGGAGACTGAGGATGAAGGCGATCAGCACGGCCACCGCGAGCAACGCGCGCAGCACGAAGGCCAGCTCACAGTGGCGACGCGAATTCATGCCGGGCGAGTTCCGGGGACGGGCGCTGGCGGCGAAACCAGATCAGGAAGCCGGTGATGCCGAGCAGGCCGGGCGTGAGTCCGCCCAGGCACCAGAGAATTTTCACGGGCAGTCCGCCGAAGGTGCCGTAGTGGAGCGGGGTGAAGGTGTCCGCGATGCGCGCCCACCGTCCCTGGGTACGCAGGTCGCTGGTGGCGGTGTGGGCGCCGGTCTGCGGATCGTAGCTCACGGTGCTGCCGTAGGGGCCCGTGAAAGCGCCGCGCGGCTCGATCGTGCCCCAGAAAATGACGCTCGGCGCGGCGGGATCGCTGGGCAGCGAGATGAAATTGCCGCGGAACCCGGGCAGACGCTGCGCGGCGTCGCGGGTAAGGGCGTCGAGCGAAAGCGTGTCGGGGTACAGTCGCTGCCCGATCTGCGGCTGCGGCGGGTCACCGTTGATCCAGTGGCCGACCAGATGGGTGAGGTTCCAGTAGGCGCCGGTGAAGCCGACGATCAGGTTGAAAACGACGAAGGTGATGCCGGTGAACTTGTGGAGATCAGAGAAGAGGATGCGCGCCCCGCGGTGCCAGCGCAGGGTGAAGACGTTCTTCCAGAATTCGCGGTACAGCCACACGCCGCTCACGCCGAGCAGGCAGAGCATGAGGGCGAACAAGCCGGCGAGCCCGAGGCCGAAGTGGTCGGCAAGAAACATGTAATGCAGCTCAAGCAGCCAGCCGGTGATCGTCGTGGTGCCGAGGCGCGGGGAAGCCAGCAGTTTTCCCGTGTAAGGGTCGAGCGTCGCGACGAGCCACACATTGTTCCCGCGCTCGATCACGTACAACATATCGGCGAGGTGCGGCGCCTCGTATTGCGGAAGCCAACCGGTGACTTCGTGGCCGGGGAGCTGGCGCTGCGCGTGGCGCAGCAGGGTGTCGAGGGGCAGGCGATCAGACCGCCTTACGTCGGGCCGGCCCGCGGGCGTCGGCTCGACGCGGACCATCCCGGGGTTGAAGATCAGCTCAAGCTCTTCGTGGAAGATCAGGAGGCTGCCCGTCAGGCCGATGACGAGCAAGCCGAGGCCGGCGGCGAGGCCGAGCCAGGAGTGAAGTTGCCAGAGACGTTTGCGCATGGGGAGGAGCGAAGGGAAGCGGCCGGCGGCGCGATGCCGTCCCAAAACTTGTAGTCGCCTGGGACGGCACGGTGGGGCGGCGAGTTAGAGTTTGTAATCGAGGGCGAGGGAGAACTGGCGCGGCGCGCCGTAAATGGCGCCGAATTGCACGGTGCGCAGGTATTTCTCGTCGCTGAGGTTGTCGACGTTGAGGCGCACCGTGGCGGCATTGGTCAACTCGTAGGCGGCGAAGCTGTTGACGAGCAGGTAGGAATCCTGCCGCACGGCGCCGGTCTTGAAGATGTCGGATTGCCAGCGCAGGCCCGTACCAAGTTTGAGCTTGGGCAGCCCCGGCAGGCGGGTGTCGGCCCGCAGGTTGACGATGGTGCGGGGAATCCATTCGTAGATGTCGTTGCCGTCGGGACCGGTGAGTTCCATGCGCGTGAAACCGGCGGTCAGAGTGGTGTGGGCGCCCACGCGGCCGGTGGCTTCGAACTCGAAGCCGCGCGACTTCACGTCCTTGGGCTCGTAGTAGGATTGCTGGGCAACCGGATCGAAGCCGGCTTCGGTGGCCAGGCCCTTTTGCCGGGCGTCGAATACGGCGACGGTCGTCAACAGGCGGCGTTGCAGCCATTCGGCCTTGAGGCCGATCTCGGCGTTGACGCCTTTCATCGGGGCAAGGAAGCGGCCGTTGAGGTCGCGCTGGTCCTGCGCCTGAAAGATGTCGGAGGTGGAGGCGTAAGCGAGAAGGTTGTCGGTCAGGTCGTAGGTGAGGCCCGCGTACGGGCTGACTTTTTCGGTGGTTTCGTTGTCGAGGTTGACGCCGCCGCCGTAGATTGAGGTGCCGTCGCGCTTGAGGTTGATGGTGTTGAGGCCGGCGATGGCCTTCAGCCGGTCCGTCAGGGCGAGGCGGGTGGCGGCGTAGAAGCGGACCAGCTTTTGATCGCCGTCGTTGCCGACGC
Organism: Lacunisphaera limnophila; assembly: GCF_001746835.1. NCBI lineage: Bacteria > Pseudomonadati > Verrucomicrobiota > Opitutia > Opitutales > Opitutaceae > Lacunisphaera > Lacunisphaera limnophila. The sequence goes on from NZ_CP016094.1 coordinate 2,065,899, forward strand.
TGGTCGCACCCCAAACGGGTTCGGCATAGACGTCGCCGGCATAGGGGAAGGCCGGCAGGACGGCGCCGGGGGAGCTGAGGATGGAGTAGAATTCGGAATAGGTTTTTTGCTGGGAGAGGCTGAGGCCGCTGATCACCTCGTGGCGGCGTCCGAAGGCGTGGAAGTGGCCGGTGAGGCTGGCATCGACGATGTCGCTGCGGGATTCGGAGTCGCTGCGGTAGGGCCAGCCGAGCAGCCCGGTGTGGTCGGCATTGAGCGTGCCGGTGAGCGAGTAGGCGTAGAAGAGTTTGACGGCTTCGTCGCCGGTGCGGTGGTTGTAGGTGAGTTTGGCTTCCCAGTCGGGGGAGAGGGTGTGCGCATACTCGATGAAGGCGTTGGCGGAGCGCAGAGCCCACCGGGTCCAGTCCTGCGAGGGGGAGGCGGCGGCGTCGAACGCGGCCTGGGTGCCGTCGGCCCGCATGAGGGTCAGCGAGCCCCACATGGGCGAGCGCTGCAGCGAGTCGGTGAAGGTGAAGCCGGCGGTGAGCGCGCCGGCCGAGCCGATCTGGCCTTCGACCACGCCATAGAGGGTGGTGCGGCGGTCCTGTAGCGCCCGCAGGTAGGAATCCTTGTCCTCGTGCGCGACGACCACGCGTGCGGCCCAGGAGCCGGACGCGGTGAGGACCTGGTTGTAGTCGAGGGCGGCACGCCGCAGATCGTGCGAGCCGGTGCGGACGACGAGCTCGCCACCGTCGTGGTTTTTCGGGCGCTTGCGCACATAGTTGATCGTGCCCGAGGCGTTGCCCACGCCGGTGAGGAGTCCGTTGGCGCCGCGGATCAGCTCGATGCGGTCGAACAGGGTGGTGTCTTCCTGGCCGACGACCAGGCCCCAGTCGTTGGTCATGCCCAGGCCGTCGACCTGGGTCAGCATGATGTCGAAGCCGCGTGAACTGTAGGAGGTTCGGTTGGTTTCCCACGCATCGACGGTGAGGCCGGTGCCCAGGCGCAGCGCGTCGTTGGTGCCGGTGGTGGCGAAGTCGCGCAGGGCGTCCTGGTCGATGAGGCTGATCGATTGGGGCGTGTCCTTGAGGCTCAGCGGCAGATTGGTCGCGCCCTTGGACGTGCGGTGTTCGCGCCGGGCGGTGACCACCACCTTGTCGAGGATGAGCGTGTCAGCCGTGGGCGGGGTGGCGGTCTGCGCGGCCAGGGTGGATGCGGCGGTGAGTACCAGGCTGCCCAGCCGCGGGCCCGTCCGCGCCAGCCACCGGCGTTGTCGTAGTTTTCCGAGCCACGACATGCGCGTTGCGGTGGCGTGACACGGACGGGCAAGGGATGACGCCGCGGGGGACATCGCGGGCGCGAACGCCCCGGGCGCGCGAGCCAGGAGGCCGAGCGACGAAGCGGGCGAGGCGGCTGCGCCGGGGGCGCGAGCCGGGAGTTCAGGTGAAGGCAGGATGGCTTGGACGTCTTGGAGGGCGTCGAAGCGGATGGTTTGATTCATGGCGTGCAGCGGTCTGCACAGGCCGTGGCTCGGAAAAGGGGAGGGAGTGCGGGCCCCGTCCGGGCGCCGCGGTTTCGGGCCCGCAGGCCGACAGCGGTTTCAGGCTCGACGAGAGGCTGAGGAAATCGAGGGATGGTCGGGACATGCGGCGGTTCAATTTGCGTTGCGCGCCGCTGCGCCCGCCTTGCGGCCGAGGAGCCGGCGGAAGGCGAGGGCGAGGCCGGTCCAAACGAGGATCACGCCGGCGAACGAGGCGACGGCGGCGATGAACTGGGCCCAGGGGCCGAGGGCTTCGCCGGTGTGCAGGAAGCGGGTCCAGGCGCGGAGTTGGCGGGCGGGTGAGAGGTCGGCGTAGCCGTCGCGTTGCAGGAGCGTGCCGGTGAAGGGATCGAATTGGAGAGTGGTCGTCGCGGTACGCGGCCAGGTGCCGGCTTCACGCACGGTGAAAGTCACGGCCTGCGGCTTCGCGGGGTCGGGTTGGTGGGCGAAACGGAAGGTGACGGTCTGCCACGCCGGCAGTTCACGTTGCACGGTGGCGAGCAGGGCGTCACGGGAAACGGTCTGCGCCGCCGCGGCCGGGGCGGGCACGGTGGCCGCCGGCGGCGGGGCGCCGCTGCTCTGTGGGCCGCTGGCGGGCAGGGGGGTGCCCGTGAGGGTGTAGGTGAGATCGGCGGCCCAACGGAACGAGATCGGCATGGCCGTGAGCGTGAGCGTGATCAGCACGGGAGCGGACCAGAAGCCGAGGACGTTGTGCCAGTTCCAGTCGCGGCCGCGGGCGGAGGCGTTTTGGGTGAACCAGACCGCCGGCCGGAATGCGCGCCACGAGAGCGAGCGCGGCCACCACAGGACGAGGCCGGAGAGGGCGAGGAAGCAGAACGCGAGATTGGCGATGCCGGTGACGAGCTTGCCATGCGGGCGGGATTTCTCCCCGGAGAAGCCCAGATAACGGTGCCAGGCGAGCATCGTCTGCATGAACCGCCCCATCGCGTAAGAGGCCGGCTGGCGGACCTCGCCGGTGTAGGGGTTGGCGTGGTAGCCCTCGGTGCGGCTGACCGGGAAGGCGACGGCGGTGTGCGGGTCCCGCGCGAGGACGATGTTGCCGGGCTTGGCGTCGGGGAACGCCTGGCGCACGCGGGCGGCGAGTTCGTCCACGCCGAGGCGCGCGGCTCCGGCACCGGGCGCCTCGATGCGCCGGGCATCGCGTTCGGCCCACGCGACCAGCTCCTTCTCGAAGGCGAGGGCGGTGCCCGTGAAGCAGAGCATGGCGATCACAAGACCACCGATGACCCCGGCGGCGAGGTGGAGCCAGAAGAGCGTGGAGCGAAGCACGGACATGCGGGGATGACGGGGAGCGCGGACGGGGGTTTCGTCAGAACGTCGTGGTCAGGCTCACGCGGAACGCGCGCGGGGAACCCGGCGTGATGTTGTTGTTGCTGTGGGCCGAGGCGTAGTAGGCGCGGTCGAGGATGTTCTCCACGTTCAGCTGGGCGCGCAGGTTTTCGCTGAGGCGGCAGAATACCGCGGCGTCGAGGCGCACGAAGGAAGGCAGCGTCACGGTGTTGTCGGTCGAGGCAAAGATCTCATCACGATAGATCGCGCCAAGGCCGACACCCCAGGTGCGGTTGAAGTCGTAGCGGTTCCACAGCGAGAGCGTGTGGCGGGGCAGCTGGGCGAGGCGGCGGCCGGCGACGACCGTGGCCGACTGCGTGCTGAGGATGCGGCCGTCCTGGTAGGCGTAGCCGCCGGCGAGGCTCCAGTTGCGGGTCACGCGGCCGGTGAGGCCGAGTTCGGCGCCCTCGGCGCGCTGGCCGTCCACGAGCAGGGACTTGGTCGGGTCGGCGGGGTCGGTGATGACGACGTTGGTGCGGTCGAGGCGGTAGAGGGCGGCGGTGAGGAACAGGTCGGGACGCAGGTCCCACTTCACGCCGATCTCCTGGTTGTTGAATTCCTCGGGATCGAAGGCGCGGTTGGTGGCGGTGAGCGAGGCGAGTTGTTCGCCGGCCCGGGGGACGAAAGACATCGTGTAGCTGGCGTAGAGGGAAACGTTGGCGGCGGGCTTGTAGAGGAGGCCGGCGCGGGGGGATAGCATCTCATCGGTGCTGTCGAGCGCTGCGCCGGTGCGGTTGTTCAGGAAATCGACCGTGAAGCGCTCGTAGCGGAGGCCGGCGATGGCCTGCAGCTGCGGGAGCAGGGTGACCTGGTCCTGCGCGTAGACGGCGAAGGTCTCGGCGACGCCGTGGTTGTTGGCGTCGGTGGCGCTCGGGCGGAACGTGACGGGCAGGGTGGTGCGCGGGTTGGTGAGCGGGACGCTGACCGAGGTGGTGGTCGGGGTGATGGTCGCGAAATAACCCGTGAGGCGGACGTTGTCGGTCTCCTGGCGGGCGACTTCCAGGCCGGTGAGGAAGTGATGCTTCACGGCGCCGGTTTCGGCGAAGAATTCGAGGTCGGTCTGGTTGAAGAGATTCTCGCGGTCGGTGCCCTGGTTGTACGCGGAGAGGGCGACGGAGGTGCCGGCCGCGTTCACGGCACCCGGGAAGACGTTCTGGTAGAACTTGTCGTACACGCTGTAACGGGTGTGGCTGCGCAGGCTGACGCCGTGGCCGAAGCGGTGCTCGAGCAGGGCGAAGGCGGAGTTGACGGTGGCTTCCACCGGGCTCTGCGCGGGGTCGCCGAAGAAGGTGGCGGCGTCGGCGCGGACGGGACGGCCCTGGTAGGACGAGACGCCACGGTCGGCGACGCGCTCGTCATGGAAATACTCGTAGCCGAAACGCAGCGAGGTGGCGGGGGCGATGGCCCAAGCGAAGGTCGGATTGAGGCCGTGGCGCTGGAGGGTGACGCCATCCCGGTAACTCTCGCTGTCCTCATAAACCCCGGTGAGGCGGTAGGCGAAGGTGCCGGAGGCGGCGGCGCCGTAGTCGAGCGTGGCGCGGAACTGCTCGTCGGAGCCGGCTTGGAGCGTGAGCTCGCGGTGGTCACGGCCGAGGGCCTGCTTGGAAACGCGGTTGATGAGCCCGCCGGAACCGCCGCGGCCGAAGATCATGGCATTCGGTCCCTTCAGGACCTCGACGCGGTCCACGTTGTAGAGGTCGCGGAAGTATTGGACGTCGTCGCGCACGCCATCCACGAAGAAGTCGGCGGTGGTGCTGTTGCCGCGCATCACGGGCGTGTCGCGGTTGCCCTCCCCCTGGGCGATGCCGACGCCCGGCACATAGCGGGTGACGTCCCCGATGCTACGCATGGCCTGGTCGTCGATGAGTTCGCGCGTGATGACCGAGATGGCCTGGGGCACGTCCACGAGGGCGGTGTCGGTCTTGGTCGCGGTCACGCTGCGCTGGATGGCATAGGTGGCCTCGTCCAGGCCGCCGGTGACCTGCAATTTGTCGAGGTGGAGGACCTCGCTCGCGGGCGGGAGGTAGCTGGGAGTGATTTCCGCCTTGGCGAAACCGGCGACGCCGGCGAGCAGGGTGCACGCGGTCGCAGCGGTGATTTTGAATGACTTGGCAGGTTGAGAGAGCGAGGGCATGGAAGATGTGAGATTCGTTCTCGTTAAGATTGAGACGCAGTCTCTAGTCAATAGCTTTTCTGAGAATATGTCTCAAGATCCACCCATAGCTCGGCATTGACTTTTGCAAGTAGCTGGTCCTAAACACATCTATGACAAACGACCTCGCCGTCGAATTGGGCGAAAAAAGTTACCCCATCACTTTTCCGGCCGACGCCACAGTTGCGATCCGCGAGCGATTGGCGGCCACGGTGGCCGGGGGGCGATCGAGCGTTTTGCTCACGGATGATGGCGTGGCTCGGGCGCAGTCGAAATTTCTGGCGGATGCCTTCGGCGCGACGCCGCGGTTGATCCTGTCGGCGGGCGAGCGGACCAAGTCGCTCGAGTCCCTGGGCAAGGTGCTCGATTTCCTCGCCGCGAACCGCGTCAACCGCCAGGGGGTGCTCTGGGTGGTGGGTGGCGGGGTGATGGGCGACCTGGGTGGATTTTCCGCGGCCAGCTACCTGCGCGGGATCCAGTATGTGCAGATCCCCACCACGTTGTTGGCCATGGTGGACAGCTCGGTCGGCGGCAAGACGGGGATCAACCTGACGGCAGGCAAGAACCTCGTCGGCGCGTTTCACCACCCGGGTGCGGTGTTCATCGGACGCGAGTTCCTGCAGACGCTCCCGCCACGGGAATTTGCCGCCGGGATGGCGGAGATCATCAAATACGGACTGTTGGGCGACCAGGAGCTGTTCGGCCAGCTGGAAGCCCGCCCCGTGGATGTCCGCAGCGCGGAGCTCCCGGCGGTGATCCGCCGCTGCTGCCAGCTCAAGGCGGAGATCGTGAAGGCCGATGAATTTGAGCGCGCCGCCGAGGGGGGGAGGGCGTTGCTGAACCTCGGGCACACCTTCGGCCATGCCATCGAGCAGGTCACCGGCTACACCACCTACCTGCACGGCGAGGGGGTGGCGATCGGCCTCGTGGCCGCGGCCCGGCTCTCACACAAACTCGGTCTGCTCGCCCCCGCCGACATCGAGCGGGTTGAGCGCACCGTGGCAGCCCACAACCTGCCCATCCGCCTGCGCGGCCCGCTACCGCTCGCAGAACTCCAGAACGCCACGACCCGCGACAAGAAAAACCGCGCCGGGGGCGTTCGTTTCGTGGTCATGAATTCACTGGGTCAGGCCGCCACCCGCTCAGGGGTCGCCCCGTCCACGGTCGAGGCCGTCTGGCGCGAGGTCGGGGCTGTCTAGATTTTGGGTGCCTTTCCCGGGCGAACCCGTAACCTGATCCTCCCATGTCAGCCATCGACGAAGGCATTGTCCGCGAGTATTTCGAGCAGAACGGATTCCTGGTCCGTCAGCCGCGCAAATACCAGGTGGCCGCGCGCCGGAAGACCGGGGACGAGGAGGTGGATCTCGTGGTGTTCAACCCGGCCTGGCAGCGGAGCGCGCGTAAACCCGGTTTCTTCCTTTTCTCCAACGAGCTGCCTTTCGTCCGCCAGGCCATCGTGGCCGTCAAGGGCTGGCACACCGGGGTCTTCACCCCGACCATGCTCAAGAGCAGTCCGGAGATCTTTGGTTTTCTCGAGGACAAGGTGCTGAAGGACGTTACCCGGCTGTTTCCCCCGGCGGGGGATGACGACCCGGCCGGCGGTTTTACCAAGATCCTGGTGCTCCCCAGCCTGCCGACCGCCGAGCCGTTCCGCACGCAGAGCGTCGAGCTCCTCAAGGAGCACGGCGTTGATGCGATCATCTCCTTCCGGGCCATGTTGCTCGACCTCCTCGACAAGGTGGAAGTGAACCAGAATTACACCAAGAGCGACACCCTGCAGGTGATGCGCATTCTCAAGAACTACGACCTGCTCAAGGACACGCAGATGGATTTCCTGCCGGACCGCCCGGTGACCCGGCGCGGCCGCGGCGCGAACGAATGAGCGTCCACCCGACCGCGATCATCGAGGAGGGCGTGCAGCTCGGCGCGGGCTGCACGATCCATCCGCATGCCATCATCAAGCGCGGCACGGTGCTCGGCGACGGTGTGGCGGTGCATCCGTTCGCGGTCGTCGGCGGCGATCCCAATTTCCTGAAGTTCGACGCCGCCACCGTGAGTGGCGTACGCATCGGCGCGGGTACGGTCATCCGCGAGCATGCCTCGATCAACCGCTCGATCTACGCGGGCAAGGACACCGTCGTCGGCGCCCGCTGCTACCTGATGGCCAACGCGCATGTCGGCCACGATTGCACGGTGGGGGATGACGTGGTGCTCGCCACCAACATCATGCTCGGCGGCCACACCGACGTCGGGAGCTTCACGTTTTTCGGCGGCGGGGCCGGCGCCCACCAGTTCTGCCGCATCGGCGAGGGCGTCATGATCGCCGGGCTCGCGCGCATCACGCAGGATCTGGCGCCCTTCCTCCTCGTCGCCGAGCGCAACGAGGTGTCCGGCCTGAACCTCGTCGGCCTCAAGCGCCGCGGGGTGGCGCGCGAGGCGATCGGTGAACTCAAGGATTGCTACCGCGCGGTCTTCGCCGGCGGGGATCCGCGCAAGCTCGCGGCCGCCCGGCTGGCCGCCGGCGTGCGCAGCGCCGAGGCCCGGCGTTTCCTGGAGTTTTTCGCCGGCGGCAAACGCGGCTTTGCCCGGCCGGATGCCGCCCTGGCGGGGCCGGCGGACGATTCCGCATGAAACCGCTGGCGTTCACCTGCGGGGACCCGGCCGGCGTCGGCCCCGAGATCATCGCGGCGTGGCTTTTGGCCCACCCGGCCGAGGCGGCGGGCATCGCGGTGATCGGTCCGGCCCGTTGGCTCGAGACCTTGCCGGCGGGCCCGCAGAAGGTCGCGGTCGGCCTCGAGGATTATATCGCGGCACCCGGCCAACCCGACGGCGACGGTGCCCTGGTCGCCTGGGCTGCCATGGAACGCGCCGCGCAGGGCGTGCTGGCCGGGGAGTTTTCCGGCGTTGTCACCGCGCCGGTGAGCAAGGAGCGGCTCGCAGCCATCGGTTATCCCTTTCCGGGCCAGACGGAGTTCTTCGCCGCGCACTGGCAGGGTGACCCGGTCATGTGTTTCTGCGGGGGACGGCTACGGGTGGCCCTGGCCACCTGGCACATCCCCCTGCATCAGGTGGGCCGCGCGCTCGGCCCGCACCTGCTGCACCGCACGGTGGCCGCCGCGGCGGAGCTGGCCCGGGCCGAGGGCATCGCCGTCCCGCGCATCGGGGTCTGCGGGTTGAATCCCCACGCGGGGGAGGGCGGGCTGCTCGGCTACGAGGAGAAGGATTTCATCAATCCGGCGCTGGAGCACCTGCGTCCGGAGTTTCCGGGGCTCTCGCTGTGCCAGCCGGGGGACACGCTGTTCGCGCGCGCGTTGCGCGGGGAGTTCGACGTCATCGTCGCGCTCTATCACGACCAGGGGCTGGCGCCGCTGAAGACGGTGGATTTTGATGAGGCGGTGAATGTCACCCTCGGCCTGCCCTTCGTGCGCACCAGCCCGGATCACGGCACGGCGTTCGGGATTGCCGGACGCGGTCAGGCCCGGGCCACCAGCTTCACCAACGCGGTCACCGTCGCCCGCCGACTCATCGCCACGCGACCGTCGCCCTCCCTTTAACCATGAAAACCCTGCTCCCCCTGTTAGTTGCCAGCCTCGTGACCGTCACCCTGTTCGGCGCGGACAAGCCGCGCATCACCTCCCAGGACCAGCTGCCGCGGTACAGTTATCCCCTGACCGGTCCGGTGACCGACGTCGTCACGGGTGACGCCGGCTATGACCGCCTGGCCCCGGCCGTGCGGGCCAACCTGGAAAAGCTCCTCGCCGACTATGACATCGCGGATCGCGCGACCCTGCAGGACGTGCTCCTGACCCTCATGGCCATGGACGTGCACGAGGGGAAATACGCCGCCGCCCGCGAGCGGCTGGCGACCGTCCGGGCCCTGGAGGAAAAACCCGCGGCGAAGCTGACCACCGGCCTGCTGGCGGAAAGTTACATGGACGCGCGGGCGAGCGGTGACTTTGCCAGCGAGGAAGCGTTCCGGGCCGCGTTTGCCAAGCTTTACGCGCAGCGGCTCGGCCAGCTCCCCTGGGACACGGTCGCGGACAACCTCAAGTCCGCGAAGGCCTCGGCGGAGATCGCCTCCGCGGCGCTGATCGTCGGCAATCTCGGCAGCCAGCTGCAGCCAGGCGTGGACAAGACCGGCACGGTGAGCGGCGAGGTCGCCGCGACCCTGATTGCCCAGCGCACCAACGTGGCGCATTACCTGCCGCTCAAGGCGGAGCGCGTCGCGGCCCTGACCACCATCGTGAACGCCAACAAGAAGGAGAAGGCGAACATCTGGCCGGCCCGGGATATCAGCCTCACGGCCGACTCCGGCCTGCAGCCGGTGGTCGTGGCGATCTGGGACAGCGGCGTGGACACGGCGGTGCTCCCGCAGCAGGTCTGGACCAACACCGCGGAAACCGCGAACGGCGCGGACGATGACGGCAACGGCTATGTCGATGACCTCCACGGCATCGCCTACAATCTCAAGTCGGACGCGGTGCCGGAGATCCTCGTGCCGTTGACCCCGGAGCAGCTGGCCATCTATCCCCAGGCCCGGAACTGGACCAAGGGTTATCTCGATCTCCAGGCCAGCGTGGACAGTCCCGAGGCCAGCGCCCTCAAGGGTCATCTCTCCACCCTCCAACCGGCCGATGTGAAGCCGTTCATCGAGGGGCTGAATCTCTTCGGCAACTACACGCACGGCACGCATGTCGCCGGCATCGCGGCGGCCGGTAACCCGGCGATCCGCCTCATGGCCGCGCGGATCACGTTTGATCACCGGATGATTCCCGACGTCCCGACTCGCGAGCAGGCGGAGAAGGACGCCGCGGCGATCCGGGCGGTGGTCGCCTACCTCAAGGCCCACCAGGTGCGCGTGGTAAACATGAGCTGGGGCGGGTCCCCCCGCGCCATTGAGGCGGACTTCGAGGCCAACGGCGCCGGCGGCACGCCCGAGGAGCGCAAGGCCACGGCGCGCGAGTATTTCGGCCTGTTCAAGACGGCGATGACGGAGGCGATGGCCGCGGCGCCGGAGATCCTCTTCGTGGCCGCGGCCGGCAACAGCGACAGCGACGCGGCCTTCGACGAGTTTGCGCCCTCCGGCATCGACCTGCCGAACATTCTCACCGTCGGGGCGGTGGACCAGGCGGGCGAGGAGACCTCGTTCTCGAGCTTCGGCAAGAATGTTGACGTGCACGCCAACGGCTTCGAGGTGGAGAGCTACCTGCCGGGCGGCGAGCGGATGAAATACTCCGGCACCTCCATGGCATCGCCGAACGTGGCCAACCTCGCGGCCAAGCTCATTGCCCTCGATCCCGCCCTCACGGTCGAGCAGGTGACCGGCCTGATCCAGCTCGGGGCCGAGCGCAGCGCCGACGGCCGCATCAACCTCATCAACCCCAAACGCAGCTTCGCCCTCCTGCAGGCGTTGCGGCAGAAATGAGCGGCCCGCGCTTGCGCCCCCGCCTTTCCCTCGCACCGTACGCCGCATGAGTCCGCCCGTCCTCCCCCCGACCGCCCCGTCCCCCGGCCCCACGCCGGGGGTTGCCGGCGTGGAAGGGGTCCGCGAGGGCAATGAGAACCTGGTCCGCCTGACCCCGCCGGCCGGGGAGAAGGTCGGCGCCCTCATTGCCCGGGACCGGGCGGGGGACTACCTGCGGATCGCCATCACCGGCGGCGGGTGTAACGGCCTGAGCTACAAGCTCCGCTTCGCCCCCGCGCCCAAGCGCGGCGACATCCTTGTGCGCAGCGCCGGCACCACCGTGCTGGTCGATGCCAAGACCGCCCTCTACCTCAAGGGCACCGTGCTGGACTATTCCGACAAGATGATCGGCGGCGGTTTCAAGTTCACCAACCCCAACGCCAAGGCCTCCTGCTCCTGCGGGGAGAGCTTCAGCGTCTGAGCCGGCCCCCGCCCCGAAATAGTGTTGTCATTGGCACCCTTCGGGCCAAAAACCCCTCTACTGACCTCCCTCGCAAAGCAAACCACCTGAATGGCACTTCCTTCCTCTTCGTCCGGCGGACGCCCCCCTTATAACCGCGATCCGCGTCGCAACAACGACCCCTACGCGGCCATCCGCCGCAACCATCGCATCAAGTCGCCGCAGGTGCGCGTGATCAGCCCCGAGGGCCGCCAGCTCGGCATCATGGACACGCCGAAGGCCATCGCACTCGCGCTCCAGTTCAACCTGGACCTCGTCGAGGTCGCCGCCGCCGCCACGCCGCCTGTGTGCCGCATCATGGATTTCGGCAAGTACGTCTACGAGGAGCAGAAGAAGCACGCCCACAGCAAGCCCGCCGGCACGAAGCTCAAGGAAATCGAGTTCACCGTCCGCATCGAGGGCCACGATTTCGAGACCAAGCTCCGCCACGCCGAGGAATTCCTCGACCACGGCAACAAGGTGAAGCTCCGCCTGAAGTTCCGCGGCCGCGAGATGGCCCATCCGGAAGTGGGTTTCAACCTCATGACCAAGGCGCTGGGCGAGCTCGCCACCATGGGCCACCCCGATTCCCCGCCCAAGCAGAGCGGCAAGCAGATCAACGTGATGGTCTCCCCGCTGCCCGCCAACAAGCGCAAGCCCAAGTTCCACACCCGGGCCGAGGGCCACGTGCCCGATCATCCCACCCCCGCGTCCGCGGCGGAGTGAACCGGAGAACCGACCGCGTGGCGTGGCTTACTGCACGCGGGTTGCTGCTGATCGCGCTCTCCTTTCTGGCGGCCTGCGCCGCGCCGGCGCAACCGGCTGCGCCGGCCAAGGCGCCGGCCGCCGCCCCCGTCAAGCCCCGCCGGCCCCGGCCCGCGTGGCGCCGACCCGGCCGGTTCATGTCTGGGCCTTCACCAAGCTCCAAGGTATCGATTATGTGAGCCTGGCCGAGGTCGCGAAGCGCCACGGCCTGAAGTCCTCCTGGGTCAAACCGGAGATTGAGCGCACGCTCGCCGACGCCAAGGGAGGGCGCCTCCTGCGGTTCGAGGCCCGCCAGCGCGACTGCTACATCGACGGCATCCGGGTGTTCCTCGGTGCACCCGTGCTGCTGCATCAGGGTGAGCTTTGGGTCACCAAGCTCGATGTGATCAAGACGCTCTCGCCCCTGCTCGGCCCGGAGGACCACCTGCCGCTCCTGCCCGCGGCGCCGCCGAAGATCATCGTGCTCGACGCGGGTCATGGTGGCAACGACCCGGGCAAGCAGAACCTCAAGCTCAAGCTGAACGAGAAGGACATGGCGCTCGATGTCGTGCTGCGCCTGCAGAAGATCCTCGAGCTGCGCGGCTACACCGTGCGGCTCACGCGGAGCGAGGACAAGCGTCTCGCCGAGGGCCAGACGGCGGACCTGCAGGCGCGCGCCGCCTATGCCATCGCCGCGAAGGCCGACCTGTTCCTTTGCGTCCACTTCAACGCGGTGGAACCCGCGGCCGCCGCGCGGGTGATGGGCACCGAGACGTATGTGCTGACGCCGCAATACCAGCTTTCCACCGCGGCCAGCGCCCCCGACCCCCTGACCACCATTGCCCTGCCGGGCAACCGGTACGATGCCGCCAACGCGCTGCTCGGCTTCCACCTGCACCGCCGTTTGCTCGCCGGCCTCAAGACCTCCGATCGCGGCTACAAGCGTGCGCGCTGGGCCGTGCTGCGCTTCGTGGAGTGTCCGGCCGGCTACATCGAGGCCGCGTTCCTGTCCAACGACACCGAGGCCGCGCGCATCGGCACCCCGGCCTTCCGGCAGCAGATCGCCGAGTCCATCGCCGAGGGCGTGCAGGATTATGTCGCCACACTCGCGGCATTGCGTCCGGCCCCGGACGCCGTCAAGTAAGGGCATGCGCCACCTCCGCCTGTTATTCGCCCTGCTGCCGGCCGCGGTCCTGCAGGGTTGGGATTATCACGGTCACCGGACCATCAACCAGCTCGCCCTGGCGGCCCTGCCGGCGGATTTCCCCGCCTTTGTGCAGGAGCCGGCCCACGCCGAGCGCATTGCCTATCTCTCCGGCGGCCCGGATCGCTGGCGCAACGTGGACCCGTGGCTGCGGCAGACCGGCCCGAGCTGGAACGACCATTTCCTCGATGTCGAGCAGCTGCCGGCCGCGGGGCTCGACCCGCTCACCGTGCCCTCGCTACGTTACGACTTCATCCTCGCCTTTGCCGCGGGGCGCGCGGCGCATGCCGACCGGTTCCCCGCCATTGACCCGGCGCGCAACGCCGACGGCACGGCCCTGTGGCCGGGCTTCGCGCCCTGGGCCATCACGGAGTGGACGCACAAGCTTCGCTCCGCCTTCGCCGCGTTGAAGGCGTTCATGGAGATGGGCGGCACGCCGGAGGAAATCGCCAACGCCCGGGCCGACGCCGTGCAGGCGATGGGCCTGCTCGGCCACTACGTGGGCGACTGTGCGCAGCCGCTGCACACGACCGATCATTACAACGGCTGGGCCGGGCCCAACCCCGAGGGTTACACGACGTGGCGCGGGATGCACAGCTGGGCCGATGGCGGACTGGTGGCCAAGGCCGGCATCACCCTGGACACGCTCAAGCCGCGGGTGAAGGCGCCCACGCCGCTGGTGCTGGGGCCGCGCCCCGACGGGCGTGATCCGCTTTTTGTGGCCGTGATGGACTGGTTCCTCCGGCAGCACGCGCAGGTCGAGCCGCTCTATCAGCTGGAAAAGGCCGGGAAACTCAGCAACGCGCAGGAGAAGGCGGACCGCACGCGCCAGTTTCCCGGGCCCGTGGATCCGGCCGGCCGCGCCTTCTTCGAGGACCGGCTGCTGAGCGGCGGTGACATGCTCGCCACCGTCTGGGTCACCGCGTGGCAGTCCGCGCCGGTGGACACCTACCTGCGCAGCCAGCTCGCGCGCCGGTCGGGGGCCAAAACCACGGACACCCCGTGAACACCCTGAGCGCCCTCCTTTGGATTGCCCTCGGGGGTGCGGCCGGCTCGGTGGGCCGCGCGCTGATCGGCCTCGCGTTTCAGGCCCGTTTTCCGTGGGCCACCCTCCTCGTCAACGTCGCCGGCTCGCTCTTCATCGGCTGGCTCATGTCCCGGTTCGGGGCCACGGAACCGGCGCACTCGGCGCGCCTGCTGAACCTGCTGGCGGTCGGTTTCTGCGGCGGCTTCACCACCTTTTCCACGTTCAGCTGGCAGACGCTGGACCAGTTGCTCAAGGGGCAGTGGCTGGCCGCGTTCGCCAACGTCCTGCTCTCGGTCACGTTGTGCCTCGCCGCGGTCTGGCTGGGTTTCCGGCTCGGTCGGCTCTGAGGAAAACGTGAAGGTGAGCATGAAGGTGAACTCCGAAAAAACGCCCGCGACGGACAGGAGGTCAGCGCTGAGGGGTATTTTATTCGCCCTCACTCTCATCTGCACGCTTACCCTCCGGGCCGACGACCGGTCGGCCCACCTCGTCATCCTGGCCAACGCCCGGCAGCCCGAGTCGGTGACGCTGGCGAGATTTTATGCGGAGCAGCGCGGCGTGCCGGCGGCCAACATCATCGCGCTGCCCCTGCCCGAGACGGAGAGCATCACGTGGCGGCAGTTCATCGACGAGGTCTGGCAGCCGCTGCAGGACGAGCTTTACCGCCGCGGCTGGATCGAGGGCACGGCGAGCGACCTGCTGGACCGCCTCGGGCGCCGGCGCTTTGCCCTGACCGGGCACCGGATGTCGTACCTGGTGGCGTGCCGCGGCGTGCCGTTGCGGGTCTTCAACGACCCCACGTTGCTCGAGCTGTCGGCCGGGCGGAAAATTGCGCCGCAGTTCAACAAGAACGAGGCGGCCGTGGACTCGGAGCTCAGCCTGATCGCCCTGGGCAACCATGAGACGGCGGCACTGGTGGCGAACCCGCTCTTTGCGCAGGACGGGCCGCCCACGCTGGATGCCGCGCAGATCGTGAAGGTCTCCCGCCTCGATGGCCCCACGTGGGAGAGTGCCCGCGCGCTGGTGACCTCCGCGCTGGCGGCCGAGCGCACCGGATTGCTGGGACGTTATTATGTCGACCTGAAGGGTCCGCACACCGACGGCGACGTTTGGCTCGAATCGGTGCGGAGCCAGCTGGAGGCGATGGGCTACGACGGCGACACCGACCGCGAACCGGCCACCTTTTCCCCCGCCGCCCGCTTTGATGCGCCGGCACTTTATTTCGGCTGGTATGCGGGCAATCTCGACGGACCGTTCACGCGGGAGGGATTCCGCTTTCCTCCGGGGGCCGTGGCGGTGCACATCCACAGCTATTCCGCCCAGACCCTGCAGTCCGAGCAGGCCGCCTGGTGCGGTCCGCTGGTGGCGCGCGGCGTGACCGCCACGGTGGGCAACGTGTTCGAGCCCTATCTGCAACTCACCCACCGGCCGAACCTGCTGTTGCGGGCGCTCGGCCAGGGAAAAACCTTCGGCGACGCCGCCTACTATGCACTCCCGGCCCTGAGCTGGCAGGCCCTGGCCATCGGGGATCCGCTGTATCGTCCATTCCAGGTGGTACCCGCCGCCCCGCGGAGTGCGTCAGCCGGTCAGGCCGCGGCGCTGGCTCCGTATGCCGTGATGCGCGAGGCCCATCTGCTCGCCCGCCGCGGCCAGAAAACCGAGGCCCTGGCCTTGCTGCGCACGACCCTGCGGGAGAGCCCATCGCTGCCGTTGGCGCTCACCCTGGCCCGTTGGCTGGTTGCGGATGCCGATGTCAGCGGGGCGGCCGCAGCCTTGGAGTTTGTCGGCCATCTCAAGGATATCCGTCCCGTCGACTGGCCGCTGGTGCGCGAGGCGGCCGGACTGCTCGCGTCCGGTGGGGCCGCGCCGACGGCCCTGAAGGTCTATGCCACCCTGGCCCGGGTCCCGGCGCCCACCCCCGAGGCCCGGCGTGACCTGCTGCTCGAGGCGCGTCAGGCCGCTGATGCGGCCGGCAATCTGGCGGTGTCCCTCGAATTTTCCCGACAGCTGGCTGACTTGGCGGTGCCCGGGGAGGAGAAGCCGACCGTGGTTCCGAAGGCCGGGGTCAAAAAATAAAAGTCACGGACGGCCTGACGCGCGTGCCGGGCCCGAAACCCCACCGCCCATAAAAAAGGCGCCGGGTGAAACCGGCGCCGAAGCGGGCAGGGGGATTGGTCCTCAGAGCTTGTCCACAATGTGGTCGGCGAGACCGTAGGCGATGGACTCCTCGGCATTGAGGTAGAAGTCGCGGTCGGAATCCTTGGCGACCTTCTCGTAGGACTGGCCGGAGGCGGTGGCGAGGATCTGGTTGAGCTCCTTGCGAAGCTTTTCCATTTCGATCGCCTGGATGTTGATGTCCGAGGCCGGGCCGACCATGCGCCCGGTGATGAGCGGCTGGTGGATGAGCACCCGGGCGTGCGGGTAGATGTAGCGGTTGCCCTTCTTGGCGGCGGAGAGGAGGATCGAGCCCATCGAGGCGGCCATGCCGGTGACGACGACGGTCACGGGCGAGGAGATCAGCTTGATGGTGTCGTACACGGCCATGCCGGCGGTGACGGAGCCGCCGGGGCTGTTGATGTAGAAGGTGATCGGTTTGCCCGGGGCGTCGCTCTCGAGGTAAAGCAGCTTCTCGGTGAGATCCTTCGCGGTCTCGTCGGTCACGGCGCCCCAGAGGAAGATCTTCCGCTGTTCCAGGAACTTCTTCTGGATCAGGGCGCCGACGGGCGCGGCGGAGGGCTTCGGGGTGGCATCCTCGCGGTCGTCGTCGTCATCATCGCAGCGGGGCACAACCGGGCTCGGGTAATCGCGGAAAAGAGTGTGGGCGGACATGGGATACGAGGGAATACCGGCGGGCGGGTTTTGCGAGTAGTTTTTGTGCACAGGGGTTGCCATCACCCATCGTCCCAACCACCTTGGGCTTAAGTGAAAGCACAGGCGCACAGACTGGCCGGGCGAATCGTGGACCTGCATCGGCGGAGGATTTTCCCCGGCGTGGTGGAGTGGGCTGGTGGGCGCATCACCCGGATCACCGAGGACCCGGGGGTGAAGGCCGGCGGGTACATCGCGCCCGGTTTTGTGGACGCGCATATCCACATCGAGAGCTCGCTGCTCCCGCCGGCGGAGTTTGCCCGCTGGGCGGTGGTGCATGGCACGGTCGCCACGGTGTCGGATCCGCACGAGATCGCCAACGTGCTCGGCGGGGCCGGCGTGGATTACATGATCCGCGACGGGCGGCGCACGCCCTTCAAGTTCAACTTCGGCGCGCCTTCATGCGTGCCGGCGACGACCTTCGAGACCGCCGGGGCCGCGCTCGACGCCGCCGCGGTGGCCAAGCTGCTGGCCCGGCCGGAGATCAAGTACCTCAGCGAGGTGATGAATTTCCCCGGCGTGCTGGCGCGCGACCCGGCGCTCATGGCGATGATCGCCGCGGCGCAAAAGCACGGCAAGGCCGTGGACGGTCATGCACCGGGGTTGCGGGGCGAGGTGGCGGCGCAATACGCCGCCGCGGGTATCACGACCGATCATGAGTGTTTCACGCTACCGGAGGCGTTGGACAAGCTGGCGTGCGGCATGAAGATTCTCATCCGCGAAGGATCGGCCGCGCGCAACTTCGCGGCGCTGGCGCCGCTGGTGAAGACGCATCCCGGGGCCGTGATGTTCTGCTGCGACGACCTGCACCCCGACCTGCTCATGCGGCGGCACCTGGATGAGCACGTGCGGCGGGCGCTGCGGGGCGGGGCCGATCGCCTCGATGTGCTGCGCTGCGCCTCGGTCAACCCGGTAGAGCATTACCGGTTGGACGTCGGTTTGCTCCGCGTGGGGGATCCTGCGGATTTCATTGTGTTCGAGGGTTGGCGCGATCTACGGGTGCGCCGCACCTACCTCCGGGGCGAACTGGTGGCGCGCGACGGACGCAGCCTGCTGCCGCGGCAACCGTCGCAGCAGCCGAACAAGTTCAAGGCGCAGGTGCGGACCGCGGGGGAGTTTATTTGCAGGGCGCCATCGCCGAATGCCGCCAAGGCGGGGTTGCTTCGCCCTCTCCGCCAAGCCTCCGTCGGAGACGCCGCCCTACACATCAATGTCATCGAGGCCCTCAACGGACAGCTCGTCACGCGGCAGAGGCGGGAGCGGTTGCGGGTGATGGACGGGGCCGTGGCGGCCGATGCCCGGCGCGATCTGCTGAAGATTGCGGTCGTGAACCGCTATGCGCCACGCGCGCCGATCGCGGTGGGCTTCATCTGCGGATTTGGCCTCCGGGCGGGGGCGCTGGCCTCGTCGGTGGCGCATGATTCGCACAACATCGTGGCGGTCGGCGTGGACGACGCCTCGCTCTGTGCGGCGGTCAATCTCGTGATTCGGGCGCGGGGCGGGCTGAGTGTCGTGGGTCCGCGCGGACGCGCCGTCTTACCGCTGCCGATTGCGGGCCTGATGGCGGAGGGCGACGGCCGGGTGGTCGCGCGTCGCTACACGGCGCTCGACGCGGCGGCGAAGCGGCTGGGTTCGCGGCTGGATGCGCCGTTCATGACCCTCTCGTTCATGGCGCTGCTGGTGATCCCGGATCTAAAACTCAGCGACCGCGGCCTGTTCTCGGCGACGAAGTGGAATTTCGTGCCGGTGGCGGAGTAGCGAGGCCACGGCGGGGACTGTCCGCCGTCGCCCATCTTTGGCCGGTGTCTGCTCAGTCCTGAAACGACGTGCGCCGGCGGTGCTGCCAGCGTTCGCGTCCGGCAAAGAGGGGGAGGGAGTCGTTCACCGGTTCGTCCTTCACGAGCAGGAAGTAGCGGGAAAAAAGCTCATCCGCCGTGCCCCAGGCAAAGCCGTAGGGCGGCCCCTCGAGCAACGAGGGTTTGTTGTAGTAGTAATAGCCGATGAGCAGGCCGCGGTACTTGAGCAGTTGGGCCATGCGGTCGCGGTAGGCCGGCCGGCGATCCGGGGGCAGCGAGCAGACAAAGGAGCGCTCGTAGATCACGTCGAAAGAATCCCCCGGCAAATCGTGCTGGAAGAAATCCCCCAGGATCACGCGGTCCGCCAGGGCCGGGCCGACCAGACGCCGCGCCCGTTCCACGGCAAAAGGGGCAAAGTCGATGGCCGTGACTTCATAACCCGCCTCGGCGAAAGCCTTGATCTCGTATCCCGTGCCACATCCCGGGATGAGGACTTTGGCTCCTTTACCCTTTTTTTTGAGGAAAGCCCGCAGGTCAGTCGGGATCGCGCCAAGGTCCCAGGGGGTGTCATCACTCAGGTAACGTTTGTTCCAAAACTCAGGCTGGCTGGGGGTTGGCATGTCTGAGGCGAACTACGATTAAAAATCAGGAGGGTGTAAACCTGATTGAACTCTGTGATTTTTTTTAACCGCTTTTGACACAAGACTTACGACAGCGTGGAGGCTATTGCAGTTTGATGTCGCTAACTCATCTGGCTTTAGGGGAATTCCCTAGGCGTGCCGCCTCAGTGGCCAAACCCAGATTCAGGAGCTCGGTGATCCTCGCGGCATCATAGACGCAACCGCCCCAGCTGCCGCCGCTCGCGTTTTGCAAGGCCGACCACAGGTGCGTGTCGGCCGGCACGAGGGGATTGGGCTTCAGTCCGGGATGGAGCGGGCGCATGGCGAGTTCGTCGGCAGAAACCGAGACCACGTCCACCGTGCCCTCGAGGCTGCGCGTGTTCACGTGCAAACGAATCGTGTCGCCGTCGCGGAGTTTCCCGATCGGTCCGCCCGCCCATGCCTCCGGGCTGATGTGGCCGATGCAGGCGCCGGTCGAGACGCCGGAGAAACGCCCGTCGGTGATGAGCGCGATGCGCTGGCCGTCCTTGATGTGCTTGAGGGCCGACGTGACCTGGTAAGTCTCGGGCATGCCGCAGCCGGGGCCGATGCCGGCGAGAACGAGGACGTCGCCGGGTTTGACGCTGCCGGCCTTGATCGCGGCGATGGCGTGGGCCTCGCTGGTGAAGACGCGGGCCGGGCCCTCGTGCTCGAAAAGGCCGTCGGCGTCGATGAGCTGCGGCGCGATGGCGGTGCTCTTCACCAAGGCGCCCTCGGGGGCGAGGTTGCCACGCAGGAAGGTGACGGTGCTGGCGAGGCCGCGCGCGCGCGCCTGGGCGGCGGGCATGATGACATCGCCGGGGTCGATGCCGTCGAGCGTGCGTAGTTTTTCGCGGAGACGCGTGCGGCGTTCGCTCTTTTCCCACCAGGTGAGATTGTCGCCCAGCGTGCGGCCGGTGACGGTGCGGGCGTCGAGTTTGAGCAGGCCGAGGTCCCGCAGGTGCAGCATCGCCTCGGGCACGCCGCCGGCGAGGTAGACCTGCACGGTGGCAAAATGGCGCGGCCCGTTGGGCAGGGAGTCCACCAGCCGGGGCACGACCCGGTTGATCCGCGCCCAGTCGTCCACCGTCGGCCGGCGCAGCCCGGCGGCGTGTGCAATGGCGGGAATGTGGAGCACGAGGTTGGTCGAGCCGCCGAACGCGGCATGGCAAACCATGGCGTTGTGGAGGGAATCGTCGGTCAGGAGGTCCCGCGTGGTGGTGCCGGCGAGATCGAGTGCGAGCAGGGCGCGCGCGGAACGGCGCGCGACATCGCGCCAGATGGGGGAACCGGAAGGGGCCAGCGCGGCGTGGGGCAGTGCGAGGCCGAGGGCCTCGGCGACGACTTGGCTGGTGGCCGCGGTGCCCATGAACTGGCAGCCGCCGCCCGGCGAACCGCAGGCGCGGCAACCCATTTCCGCGGCGTGTTCGAGGCTGATCTCATCTCGGGCGAAGCGCGTGGCGAGGGTCTGCACCTTGCCCGTGTCCTCGGCCTCCTCGGCCAGCAGCGTCACGCCGCCGGGGACGAGAATCGTCGGCAGGTCGGGACAACCGGCGAGGGCCATGAGCATGGCGGGCAGGCCCTTGTCGCAGGTGGCGACGCCGAGCACGCCGCGGCGCGTGGGCAACGAGCGGACCAGGCGGCGCAGGACGATGGCGGCATCGTTGCGATAGGCCAGGCTGTCGAGCATGCCGGGCGTGCCGTTGGTGCGGCCGTCACAGGGATCGCTGACGTAGCCGGCGAAGGGAATCGCCTTGGCCGCGGTAAACTCCCGGGCTGCTTCCTCCATGAGGAGGCCGACTTCCCAGTGGCCGGTGTGGTAGCCGAGGGCGATCGGGGTGCCGTCGGGCGCGCGGATGCCGCCCTGGGTGCTGAGGATGAGAAACTGTTTGCCGAGCATCGCGGCGGGGGACCAGCCCATGCCGGCGTTCTGCGTCCAGCCGAAGAGATCCCCGCTCGACATGCGGCGCAGGCGATCGGCGTCGAGCGGCAGGCTGCCCGCCGGACCGGGGGCGGTGGTGCGCAGCGCGTAGATCGCGTCGTCGCCGGAATCGAGGATGGGGTCGCGGCTCATTGAAGAGATCCAATCATTGGCCACGAAAAACACAAAAACCATTCGGCCTGCTGCGGCAATGGGCCCGAGCCCCTATCGGCGCAGGTGAGACGCGACCAACGGCCGGGCTTTTTGTGTTCTTTGTGGCCACCAATGCCTTGGTTCAGGCCACGGTGTTTACCAGGGTGCCGATCGGCTCGATGGTGATGCGGATCTCGTCGCCGGCGCGCAGGGTGAAGGCGTCGGGCGGGACGATGCCGGTGCCGGTCATCAGGTAGGCACCGCGGGGGAAGGAATTGTCGCGGAAGAGAAACTCCGCGAGTTCCGGAAAGGCGCGCTTGATCTGGCTGATCTGGGTCGAGCCGGAGAAGGCCGCGGCACCGTCGCGGCGGATCTCGATGGCGATGGTCGTGGTGGGCGGGAGCGGCGCGTCGGTCACCAGCAGGCAGGGGCCGAGACCGGTGGAGCGGTCATAGACCTTGGCCTGCGGGAGGTAGAGCGGGTTCTCGCCCTCGATGTCGCGCGAGCTCATGTCGTTGCCGACGGTGTAGCCGAAGATGCGGCCGTCTTTGTTGATCGCGAGGGTCAGCTCGGGCTCGGGGACATTCCACTGGGAATCGCCGCGGATGCGCACGGCGGTGCCGGGGCCGGCGACGCGGTGCGGCGTGCCCTTGAAGAACAGCTCGGGGCGCACGGCGTGATAGACCTTGTCGTAGAAGGTGCCGCCGCCGGCATCCTTCGATTCCTCCATGCGGGCGGTGCGGCTGCGGAGATAGGTGACACCGGCGGCCCACACTTCCTGGGTGCCGATGGGCGCGCCGGGTTGGGCGGGAAGGGTGGAGGGCAGGCCGGATTCCCAGGCCGAGCGGACCAGGGCGCCGGGGTCGGCGGCGGCGAAGACCGCGTCGAGGGTGAGCGAAGCCGCGAGGCGGGCCTGGCCGGCGTGTTCCAAAACGAGGCCGGTGGAAGCGGAGTAGAGTCGGATCATGGGGTGAGCCTAGAACACCGAGCACACCGCCATTGTCGAGCCGGGGCTGGGGGTGCGCCGGTATTTCGCGTTATAATAATTGACGGCCCGCCCGTCGACCGGGGTCTGAATCGGGCTCAGCCAGGTGGAAATTGTGCCGATGATGGTCGTAGCCCAAAACCCCGACCCCGTCCTGCCATGAATACCCTCCGCCGCACCGGTGTGCTTGCCCTCGCCTTGATGCTTATCGCCAGCTCCGGCTTCGCCGACGACAGCGCCAGCCTGAAGGTGGCCGCGAGTCGCGCGCTGTCCCTCGCCGTCGTGGACCTCGACCGCAAGAACCCGGCGAGCGATGCGTTGCACGACGCCTTCAAGGAAAGCCTCAGCTATGAAATGAGCCAGCTCTGCCAGATGCCCACGCCGATCAAACCGGTGAAGCTCGACGCAGCGCGCGCTGGCTGGGGCCTCGGCACCGGCACCTATGACGCGGCCGTCGTGATCGGCGGCACGGTGCCCAAGGCCATGATCAGCTCCGGCTTCACGGTCACCAAGGCCACGCCGGCGTCGGGCGATCCGAAGCGCATGATCTGTCTGGTGACCCGCAACGAGGATCCCGGCCTGGCCAAGCTGCTGGCGCAGTCCTTCCCCGAGGCGCTCAAGGGTCCGTTTTTCCAAAAGGCGTTGCTGCGCTACAGCGGCGCGCCCGAGACCGAGGCCACCGACTGGAAGATTGCCGGCCTGGCCAACTGAGCCGGCTTGCCTCCGGCCGGAGATCGGGCGACGTTCCGTCGCCCACATGCCCGTCCCAGCCACCGCCCCCAGTCCCGGCCGCGTCGTGCGCACGCTGCAGGATGGCTTCTGGGACCGCACCGAGGTGATCGAATTGCCCGACGGTTCGCAGCGCGTGCGCAAGCAGAGCAAGGGCGCGACGGCGGAGCGGCCGTGGGGCCCGGAGTCGCTGCGTCGGGAGATCCGCTACCTGTCTACGGCCACGCCCGAAGCTGCGGCGGCGTTGCCGACCCTGCTCGCCTGGTGGGACCGGGGAGAAGGGGCCGGGCTGGAAGTTGGCTATGAGATGCCTTTCTACGCCCGGCATCGCGATGCCGGGACGCTGGCGCGGAGCCGCAGTCTGGGGCAGGAGGAGATCGACGTCTTTCAGGGCGAACTGGCCGATGCGGTGTTCGCGCGCCTGCATGCGACGGGCGGCCGGGATGCGGTGCCCTTGTCGCAACACATGACCGGGGCGGTGCGGCAGTCGTTCGACGGGCTGGTCGGGGATCCGCTCTTCGCCGCTCTGATCGAGGCGGACCAGATCGAGTTGAACGGCCGGATCATGCGCGGGCCGCGGGCGGTGTTTGAGCGGATCGCAGGGGAAAAGACTCTGCTGGATTTGATGGATCGCACCCCGGCGGTGCGCCTGCACGGGGACCTGCACCTGGAAAACATCCTGTGGCGGCCGTTGGCGGAAACGGGGGATGAGCCGCGCCTCGTGTTGATCGATGTCGTCTCGGTGGCGGGCGTGACCTTCGGCCCGCCCCTGTGGGACCTGGTAAAATACGAATCCTACGCGACGGGCGAACTGATGGCGTTGCGGGCGGAACAGATCGAGGTGGCGGGTTTTGGCGGCGGCCCGGCGGGCTACCACTGCCGCATCCGGACTGAGAGCGCCGCGCTGGCGCCGTTTCTCGACCGGAACTGGCATGCGCTCGTGCGCGCGGCCTTTATCAGCCAGTATGGTCGCGTGGATGAGCGGCTCTACCGTTTCATCCACGGTTATTTCAACGCGACGATGGCCCTCAACACCTCGGGGCTGCAACGGCAGGGACGGCTGCTGCGGGCGACGGAGGATTTCAACGCCGTCCTGGCATCGTAACCGAGGGAATGATCCGGCGCGCCGGGGGCGGGTTTAGCCGGCCTTCGGTTTGGCAATCTGGATGGTCAGCGAGACGCTGGCCTCGCGCGTGCCGTCTATCACCAGGTTCACGGAGTGGTCGCCGGCCTGGCTGAGGGGCAGGCCGTTGATGCGGAGCACGACCTGCATGGCGGCGGTGTAGTCTTCCTCACGCAGTTTCACGGGGACCTTCATCTCAGGCAGCGCGGCGATCTGTTTGCCGTCGGGATCGGTGAACGTGAACTGCAGGCGCTTTTCGCCGGCCTCGGTGATGTCGAAGCGGACCTTGGCCACGAGGTAGAACGAGGGCTGCTGGTGCGGCAGCTTGGGCAGGGCAAGGCGGTCGAAGGTGCCCACGATGGTCAGTTTGCCACCGGGCACCGCGACCGCGTAGTCACACAGGGTGAGAACCTCGACTTTCACGTGTGCGGCTCAGATCAAACCCAGCTTCATCTTTCCTTCCTCGGAGATCATGGACTGGTTCCAGGCCGGTTCCCAGGTGATGCGGACCTCGGCGTTCGCCACGCCGGGGACGAGGAGGATCTTGGACTTGGCATCCTCGGCGATGACCGGGCCCATGCCGCAGCCGGGGGCGGTGAGTGTCATGGCGACGTCAACCTTGTGGCCGCCGTCATCAGCCTTGGAGATATCCATCGAGTAGACGAGGCCGAGGTCCACGATGTTGACCGGGATCTCGGGGTCGAACACCTGGCGGAGCTGGCCCCACACGGCGTCAGGGTCGGGGGCGCCGTCGGCCAACGTAGCGGCCTGGACGGTCAGGTCCTTGACCGTCTCGCCGATGGCGTCGGCATCCTTGCCGTCGAGGCGGTAGAGCCCGGTGTCGGTCTGCACGGTGTAGCTGCCGCCCAGCACCTGGTGGATGAACACCTTGGAGGAGGCGAAGAGCGTGTGCTTGTCGCCGGAGGGAATCTGGGACGCGGTGACGTCGCGGGAGAGGGTGCGTTCGCGGTTGTCGCTCATACGTTTTCAGTGTGCATGACCGGGGCGCCGGTGCAACCGTGGAGCGCGGGATTCCGGGTCATTATTGGAGTTGTCAGTCCATGGTGGCTTCGGAAAGCATCCCCGGGCCATGACACAGCCAACCAGTCCCTCGCCGGTAAAGCGGGAGCGCACTCCTTGGAAGCTCATGACCTTGGCCTTGGTCCTGATGGCGGTGGACTTCGTGCTAGGACCGTACATCCAGTTCCCGGTCTTCTTCGTGGTGCCGGTGATGCTCGCCGCCTGGCATTACAACGTGGCTTGGGCGGTGTTGATTGCGCTGGCGATGGCCGGAGTGCGTTTCCTGTACCATTGGTACTGGAATTTCCCGCTCGAGGTGATGCCCGCGACGCTGAACACGGTTATGCGTGCACTTGTGCTGATCCTGGTCGCCTGGGCGACCGCCCGGACCGCCTTGCTGGTGCGCCGGTTGCGCAAGCGCGTCGAGGAATTGGAGGCCCAACTGCCGGTCTGCAAGGGGTGCGGGGTGATCCGCGGCGAGGATGGAGCCTGGGTCGAGGTTGGATCCCTGCCCGCCAAGGCCAGCCTGCACTGTCCGACCTGCGAGGAAAAGCAGTACGGTCTCTACCACCAGTCCGGTTGACTGGCCCGGCCAGCGGATCAGCTGGTGAATTTCTGGCGGATGATCGCGGTGAGGCTGTCGTGGAGGGCTTCGTTTTCGATCTTGCCGAGGACCTCCTCGAAGAAGCCGAAGACGAGGAGTTCCTGGGCTTGGGCGGGCTTGATGCCGCGGGCCTCGAGGTAGAATTCCTGCTCGCGGTCGATGCGGGCGCTGGTGGCCCCGTGGGTGCAGCGGACGTCGTTGGCCTGGATCTCGAGGCCGGGGAGTGAGTGGGCCTCGGCCTCGTCGGAGAGCATGAGGTTGCGGTTACTCTGGTAGGCGTCGGTCTTCTGGGCGTCCGGATCGACGACGATCAGGCCGGAGAAGATGGTCTTCGCCTGGTCGAGGAGCGCATTCTTGTAGAGGAGGTTCGACCCGGTGTTGGGCGCCTGGTGGATCTGCAGCGTGCGCTGGTCGAATTCCTGGGTGCCGTGGGCGACAGTGAGGGCGAGCATCTCCGAATGCGCACCGGGCGCGGACAGCTGAGAGAAACTCTCGTGTCGCGCCTGGCGCGCACCGGCGTGGAGATTGAGGGAAAGGACCTTGGCGTCGCGCTTGGCGACGGTGGCGTTGAACTGGAAGGACAGCGTGTCGCGGCTCCAGTCCTGCATGGCGACGTAGGTGACCGCGGCGCCGTGGCCGGCGTAGAGGTCGTTGCCGCCGCAGGCGAACTGGGTCTTCGCGTCGGACTTGAAGAAGTCCGCGACGGTGACCTTGGCGTTGTCCTCCGCCACGACCAGCGTGTGCGGGAAAACCGCGGCGCCGTCGCCGTCGGCCTGGTGATGGACGGCGAGGACCTCGCTGAGTTCGACGCCCTTGGGCACGTGGACGAAGGCCCCGTCCTCGAGGAAGGCCTCGTGGAGCGCGGCGAACTTGTCGGAGCCGAGCTTCGAGGGCTGGGCGAGCAGGTGGGTCTTCACCAGGTCGCCGTGCTTGAGCAGGGCGTTCTGCAGGGTGTCGAAGATCACGCCGCGCTGCGCCAGGGCGGCGGGCAGCGGGTCCTGATGGACGATGCGATTGTTGACGAAGGCGAGGGAGGCGGCGGCCGGCAGGGCGAGGGCGGCGGGCTTGACCGACGAGGCGGGGAAGCTAAAGCCGTCGAGCGTGAGCGTGGCGAAGCTGGAGAAGCGCCAGCCCTCGTCGGTGCGCTTGGGCATCGGTGCGGCGGCGAAGCGCGCGTAGGCGGCCTGCTTGCGCGCGAGCCACCAGGCGGGCAGGTGGGCGACGCGGGCGAGGTGCGCCTGAAATGCTTCTCGGGTGAAGGAACCGACGACGGAAGGGGGGGCGGAAACGGCGGACATCAGGAAAATATGAATTAAGAATTAAGAAGTATGAATGGGCGGAGGATCGGATTTCTGCCTTCCTCCTTCTTCCTTCATAATTGGTGGGCGTCAGCCCACCGACCCCTCCATTTCGAGGTCGATGAGTCGTTTCAATTCCACGGAGTATTCCATCGGGAACTGGCGAGCGAGGTCGTTGATGAAGCCGTTGACGGCGAGGCTCATGGCCTGGGCCTCGGTGAGGCCGCGCTGCTGCATGTAGAAGATCATGTCCTCGGAAACCTTGGACACGCTCGCCTCGTGCTGGGTGGCGTTCTTGTCGCCGCGCACGGAGATGGCGGGGTAGGTGTCGGTGCGGCTGTTGGTGTTGATCAGCAGCGCGTCGCACTCGGTGTTGTTCTTGCAGCCCTTGAGGTGCTTCGGGATGTGGACCTGGCCGCGGTAAGTGGAGCGGCCCTGGCCGACGGAGATGGACTTGGAGACGACGACGGAGGTGGTGTCGTCGGCCGCATGGATCATCTTGGCGCCGGTGTCCTGGTGCTGGCCGTCATTGGCCAGGGCGATGGAGATGACCTCGCCGCGGGCGCGTTTGCCCTTCAGGACGACGCCGGGGTATTTCATCGTGAGGCGGCTGCCGATGTTGCAGTCGATCCACTTGACCTCGGCGTCCTCGTGGGCGACGGCGCGCTTGGTCACGAGGTTGAACACGTTGTTGGCCCAGTTCTGGACGGTGATGTACTGGATCTTGGCGCCCTTGAGGGCGACGAGCTCGACCACGGCGCTGTGGAGCGTCGAGGTGCTGAACTTCGGGGCGGTGCAGCCCTCCATGTAGACGACCTCGGAGCCCTCGTCGGCGATGATGAGGGTGCGCTCGAACTGGCCGAAGTTCTCGGCGTTGATGCGGAAGTAGGCCTGCAGCGGCTGGGCGACCTTCACGCCCGGGGGCACGTAGATGAACGAGCCGCCGGAGAACACGGCGCTGTTGAGCGCGGAGAACTTGTTGTCGCCGGTCGGGATGACCTTGCCGAAGAACTTGCGGAAGATCTCGGGATGCTCGCGGAGGCCCTCGGTCGAGTTGCAGAAGATGACGCCCTGCTTGGCGACGATGTCCTTGATGTTGGAGTAGGCGGCCTCGGAGTCGAACTGGGCCTCGACGCCGGCGAGGAATTTGCGCTCCTGCTCGGGGATGCCGAGGCGCTCGAAGGTCTTCTTGATGTCGTCGGGAACCTCGTCCCAGGTGCGCTTGGGTTTCTGGCCCTGCGAGAGGTAGTACCGGATCTTGTCGAAATTGATGTTCTCGAGGTCCTTGGTCGCCCAGTGCGTGGGCATGGGTTTGGCGAGGAAGGTCTGCAGCGCCTTCAGGCGGAAATCGAGGATCCAGGGCTCCTCCTTCTTGACGGAGCTGATGTAGCGGACGGTGTCCTCGTTCAGGCCCGTGCCCGCGTCGAAGGCGTAGTCGACGTTGTACTGGAAGTCACCTTTGGTCTGGTCGATGCCAACGACGGGATTCTCCGTCGCGGCGGCCTCGATTTCGGTGGGAGGTTTCATGAAAGGATGGGGGTCTGGGCTCCTGGTCGGGATGAGCCTGGTTGAGGGCGGGTCAGGCTTGGCTGGTGGCGTATTCCTGCTTCACCCAGTCGTAGCCCTTGGCCTCGAGTTCGAGCGCGAGGGACTTGTCGCCGCTCTTCACGATGCGGCCGTCGTACATGACGTGGACGAAGTCGGGGACGATGTAGTCGAGCAGGCGCTGGTAGTGGGTGATGAGGAGGATGCCGGGCGCGGCGGCGCCGGCGCGCTGGGCGTTGACGCCCTCGGCGACGATGCGCAGCGCGTCGATGTCGAGGCCGGAGTCGGTCTCGTCCATCAGGGCGACCTTGGGCTCGAGCATGGCCATCTGGAGGATCTCGCAGCGCTTCTTCTCGCCGCCGGAGAAACCCTCGTTGACCGAGCGGGAGGTGAACTTCCGGTCGATCTTGAGGAGGTCCATCTTGGCGTAGAGGCGCTTGTAGTAGCCGGTGGCGTCGAGTTCCTCGCCCTCGGCCATGCGGGCCTGGACGGCGGCGCGGAGGAAGTTGGCGATCGACACGCCGGGGATTTCGCTCGGGTACTGGAAGGCGAGGAAGAGGCCGGCGCGGGCGCGCTCATCGGGTTCCATGGCGAGGACGGACACGCCGTCGAGCAGCACGTCACCGCCGGTGATGGCGTAGTCCGGGTGGCCGGCGATCGCCTTGGCGAGGGTGCTCTTGCCGGTGCCGTTGGGCCCCATGATGGCGTGCACTTCGCCCTGGTTGATCGTCAGGCTGAAGCCCTTGACGATCGGTTTGTCACCGATGCTGATGTGGAGGTCTTTGATCTCGAGTTTGCTCATGGCGAAAGGGGGAAAGGAGGGTGAAAGGGGGAGCTCAGTTGCGGGTGCTGGGGGTGGCCTTGCCGCGGAAGACGATTTCGACCGAGTCGGCAGCATAGCCCGGGGGCAGGATGGACTTGATCTTGCCGATCAGGCCCTCGGGCAGGTCGATGTCATGGGTGGTGCCGCTCTGCTCGTCGTAAAAATGGGCGTGCGGGTGGAGATTCGGGCAGTAGCGCGTCGGGCCGCGCTCGAAATTCACGGAGCGGACGAGCCCGCAGGAGACCAGGGTTTCGAGGCAGTTGTAGACCGTGGCGAGGGAGATGCTGGGCATCGTGGATTTCACCCGGGCGAAAACCTCGTCGGCCGTGGGATGATCGCGCTTCTCCAGGATGCTTTTAAGCACCACTTCGCGCTGGGGGGTGGGGCGGACATCGCAGGCCTTAAGCTGCTCGGAGAGGACGGCGTGCTGGTCGGATTGGGCGGACATAGGGAGTGGAGTTGTCCAACCCAATGCAATCGCGACCCAGTTTCAAGTAGTAATTAGAATAATTCTAATAATAAACATAAAAATCAGAAGACCAGCATATAGCGATATTTAGCTCTGCATGTATACTGTAAGATTTTAGAAGGAAGTGCCTCCAGGTCTGCTCCAGGCGTTGGGTGCCTGGGTGTGTTCCTGGGGTCAGGGAGATGGGCACTTGGGTGAAACCCATCGGTAGAGCTGACCCGACAGTCGGCGACACAATCTCCGAAAAATTGGGCGCTGCGACTGGCATCCCGGAGGTGCGCTGCGCCTGAGTCGGGCGAAGCGCACGGGTGACGGCCCGGGTCGGGTGATCCGTTGGTCAGCACACCGGGAAAGAGTCCGGCCGGGAAGATTCATCAGGACCGGTGCCATCGGCGCCGCGACCCTCGAGCGGGGTCCGCCGGAAGCTGACCTCGGTCCGGATGTTGGGTTCGCGCGGGGATCAGGCGGAAAGGGTGACCGCCTGCTCCGATGCGGAGCGGGCGAAGGGAGCCTGGGTAGGCCGGGCCGGTTGGGGGCGGCTCCGCGGGTGGTTCCCGAGCTCTTGGGTCAGTTCCTCGACGCACTTGCGCATGGCATCCGATTGGGTGGTCAGTTCCTGGGCCACGCCGGCCCCTTCCTCCGCCTTGGCGGCGCTTTCCTGGACCAGGCGGTCCATCTGGCCGACGGCGGCGTTGATTTGTTGCAGGCCGGCGGTCTGCTCGCCGGTGGCTTGGGCAATCGCCCCGATCAACTGGTCCACCTCGCGGGACTTGGTGGCGATGTCCTGCAGGCGGGAGGCGACATTGATGCAAACCGTCGCGCCGTGCTGGCTCTTGGTGACAGAGTCCTCGATTTTCTCGGCGGTTTCGCGGGCGGCGGTGGCGCTGCGTTGGGCGAGGGCACGCACTTCCTCGGCCACCACGGCGAACCCGGCGCCGGCCTCTCCCGCCCGGGCGGCCTCGACGGCGGCATTGAGGGCGAGGATGTTGGTCTGGAACGCGATCTCGTCGATGGTCTTGATGATCTTCGCGATGCCGTTGCTGGAGCTCTTGATTGCCTCCATCGCGTCATTCATCGCGGCGACCTCGGTGGCGCCGGCGTCGGCCGCCGCCCGGGTGGCGCTGGCGATGCCCTTGGCCTTCTGCGCGCCCTCGGAATTGCGCTTGGCCATGCTGGAGATCTCCTCGAGTGAGGCACTGGTTTCCTCGAGTGAGGCGGCCTGCGAGCTGGCGCTGTCGGCCAGGCCCTGGCTGGAGGCCGAGACCTGGCCCGAGGCGCTGGCCACGGCGGCCGAACTGCCCGTCAGCTCCTGCACGATGGCGGTGATCCGTCGGGTGATCTTCGTGGCCATGAAGTAGGCCAACACCAGCCCGAGCCCGATGGTGGCCAGCGACAGCCAGAGGCTGAGCTGCATCGTCTTGGTGGTTTCGGCGGTGAGACCCGTCTGGCCGGAATCAAATTCCTGCTCGGCGAAGCGCCGCAGCTGCTGCACCTCATCCTGGATCTCCAGGGCCTTCTGGGAAAAGAACACAAAATCCGCTTTGTTGGCCGAGGCCGAGAAGGCATGCAGATAGGTCTTCTCGAACTGGGCCTTCAGCCGGTCAAAGAGGGCCTGCTGGTCGGCATCGAGGCTCGCTTTCCCCATGGCGGTGACGCCTTCGTTGAACTTGGCCCGGCCCACAAAATTGAGGTCGCGCCCCGAGTTGGAATAAAGAACGCAGAGGGTGGCGCGACTGAGGTTGGCGTAGGCCTTTTCATTCACCTTCGCGAGGGGCAGGGCGGCGCGGAAAACCTTCGAGAGTTCCTCCCGGTCGCGGTCGAGTTCCTTGCGCTGATTGATCTGCTGCTCGGCCAGCGCGATGGTCTGGTCGGCAGCCTTGCCCAGACCGGCCACGTTCTCGGCCATAACCTTGAGCAGGTTTTGGATCGTGAGGACCTCCGATGCTTTGGCTTTGGCCGCCGGAGTGTTTCTGGCCTCATCAATTTCGGCCGGAGGCGGCAGGGGTTTCTCGTGCAGCGAGCTGAACTGCGGGCCCGTCAGGCTCTGGATGTCGGCCTGCAGCCGCCCGATGGCCTGCTGGGTGAGGCCCCGGATTTCCTCGAGGTCGCCGACCTGCTGGACCAGGAAGGCGCCGGCGACCGCCTTTTCCAAGGCCCGCGTGTTTTCGCTGACATTCACCGCCGTCCGGAAAAGGGGGATGCTCACATCCTTGGCGGCCTGCACCGTGCGGGCGACGGACATCAGCTGCCAGATCACCACGGCGACGACGATGACGAAGCCGAGGATAACCACGCCGACCGTGGAAAGGATGCGTTTCAGCATGGGAGTGGAGGCCAGGGATGGGACGGGCGGCAGGGGGCACGCGACCGCTCAGGCCTTCGTGAGCGCGATCAGCTGTTTCTCCGCCTGCTCCAGGCCTTCTTCCATCTCGGCCTTCATGGCCTTCAGGTCCTCTTCCTTGTGTCCGGTGTTGTAGGATTGAGCGGCCTTCAGGACGAGAAGGGGATGGACGATCGTATGGATCGGATCGGTGAAGTGCTCGTTGTCCTCCTCCTTAATATTCAGGCCGATATCATGGTCGCCGGACTCGAAGTAGCCGAGGTCATGCCATTCGTGCTCCAGGTCATGGAAGGAGAGTTTGCGCATGGCGTCGACATGGTCGGTCACGGTCTTCAGAAGCTTGGCGCCCTCGGGGTGGGCCTTGGCGTATTCGGTGGCCAGCCAGACGGCGTCGGCGAGCATCACGTTGACCTGCTGCTCCACCGCGACGGCATCGACGTTCTTGGAAATGGCCATCTCGACGACTGCCTTGCCGGCCGCATGGTAGCTGCGGTAGTGGGATTCAACCTGGGGCTTGTCCACGGCAAGAGCCGGGATGGCGAAAGCGGCGAGGACCGCGACGAGCTTGATGAATGAATATTTCATGGGGGATTCAGAGGGGAAACGGGAGGGCGGGATGGGGTTGATCAGTAGCTGGCATTAAGGCGCAGGAGAAAGACGCAGGCATCTTTCTGGGCGATGCTGCCGCCGGGATGCCGGATGAACTGGAAGTCGGGTTGGACGCTGAGGTGCTCGTTCACGATGAACGTGTAGCTGGCTTCGATGACCTGCTCGAAGTCGGGAGCCGGGCTGGCGGGATCGGTCAGGCGGGCGTGGTCGGCGAAAGCCCCGCTGAAGCGGCCATGGGCGAGGCCCAGGGCGATGACGTCATCGGGCCGCCCGGGGATTGGCCCGGTCCAGCCGAGGCCGGCGTCAACGGCCCAGCCGAGGGCGTTGCGGTTGGCGGGCGATAAGCCGCCGCGGGCAAAGATCTCCACATTGCCTGCCGCGCCGGCCTCGCCGGCGAGGGTGTGCTCGATCGCGGCGTAGGCGCCGTGGTTGGAAGTGTATTCCCGCGGGTCATTGCCGGAGGTGGCGTAAGGCTGGCCCGTGGCGTCGTCGCGGACATCCGCAAAGGTGGCGGTGTGGAACCAGGCCCCGGCCTTGTATCGGGTGGACCCGCCAGCCGGGGCGAAGGTGCCCTCCGTGATCAGGAACCAGCCCTGAGCGCCACCCACTTGGTAGTGGAGTCCGTGGCGGGTTACGGCCGGGTCGCCGGTGGGGGAATCAAAGGAGTCGCCGTCGTAGAGGCCGACGCGCCAGGCGGCGGTCTCGCCCCAGGTGTGCTCGTAGCGGATGCCGGGGGTGGCGACAAAAAAGGCCGGACCGGTGTTGACCGTGTTGGCGGAAAGGAACGGCGGCCAACCGAAGGCGCTGTTGAAGAAATTTCCGCCGCCCTCGGTGCCGGCGAACTCCTCATCGGCCAGCAGGGCGCCGCCGCGCAGCGACCAGCTCTGGCCCTTGGCCTCCAGCCACCAGGAGTAGAGACGTACGCTCCGGTAGCCCTCCATGTTGCTGGCGGCAAAAAAATCCCCGAGGAAGCGCTCGGTCGGGCCTTTGCCGCTGAGGGCGAGGGCGCTGACGTACCCGCCCCACTGGATATCCTCGGGCGAGTTCCTCGGTGACTCCCACCCGGAATAAACCAGGGCGAGGGCCTGGAGGGATTCGCCGCGCTGGGCCCCGCCGCGGATGCCCGCGGCAGCTTCCAGCGTGAGATCGATCCCGCTACCGGCGTAGCCCGGGGTGGTCGGCCCAAGCAGCGACAGCGCAAGCGCCGCCAGCAAAAGCGTGAATTTTGCGGTCATAAGATTTGGCAATCTTGATGACGGCACCGCCTTCTAGGCGCTTTAGCTGTTTTACTTTGGCGCCAGCGCTTGCACCGGGCGCCAGCACCAGTGCCAGGGTTCGTAATTGATGCCCTGGCGGTTGTTGCGAGGGTAGGTGAGGTGAAAACCGAAATTTGCTCCATTTCGCCTCATCCAGCGAAATTCCTTGGTGCGGGCGAAAGAGACCACCAGTCCGAGGTGGCCAGGCGCGCCGAGATCGAGGGCGCGACCGGTGTGATGCTCGCTGCACCCGGGGATCGCGCTCACGCGCAGGATGGCGTCGATCGACTGTCCGGCCGCGAGCTTGTGGCGGATAATCAGGGTCTGTCGCGCCACGCTGCGGTAGGCGGAAAGGGGAATCAGGGTGACGCCGTCGTCGGTGGCCGCCGTCTGCATCCGGCGCCAGGCGTGGGCCGCCGCCGGGGTGAGCCGCAGGATCCGTCCGTCGTCGGCCGCGCGGCCGATGCAGACGAGGCGTCTGGCCTCGGGGTGAAGTCGTGACAAAGCGCGCGTCGCCACGTCGGCCGGAATGCCGAGCCGGGCCCAGCGCACGCGCCAGGTCGCGGCGCCCCGGGCCGATTCAGGCCTTGAGGGCATGGGGACAGGGCCGGCCGGCGGCGAAGTCGTCGAGATTGCCCAGCGTCGTGGCGGCGATGGCGGTGACGGCCTCGCGAGTGAAGAACGCCTGATGGCTGGTCACAAGCACGTTGGGGAAGGAGAGCAGGCGCGCGAGCTGGTCGTCGGCAAGGATGTCACCGGAGAGGTCCTCATAGAACACGCCCTCCTCCTCCTCGTACACATCGAGGGCGAGGGCCCCGAGCCGGCCGGATTTCAGGGCGTCGATCACCGCGCCGGTATCGATCAGCGGGCCGCGGCTGGTGTTCACGATGTAGACCCCGTCGCGCATCTGCGCGAGCGCCCCGGCCCCGATGAGGTGCTGCGTCTGCGGCGTCAGCGGGCAATGGAGGCTGATGAGGTCGCTCTCGGCGTAGAGCCGTTCCAGCGTGGTGTATTCGACCCCCAGCGCCTCGGCCGCGGGCTGGCGGGTGACGTCGAACGCCAGCACCCGGCAGCCGAAGCCGCGCATGATCTGGGCGAAGCAGAGGCCGATCTTGCCGGTGCCGATGACGCCGACGGTTTTGCCGTGCACGTCGAACCCCAGCAGGCCGTCGAGGGAAAAGTTGCCGTCCCGGACCCGGTTGTAGGCCCGGTGAATCCGGCGGTTCAGCGTCAGGAACAAGGCGACGGCGTGTTCGGCCACTCCATGGGGCGAGTAGGCCGGCACACGGGCGACCGTGATGCCCAGGCGGGCGGCGGCGGCGAGGTCGACGTTGTTGAACCCGGCGCAGCGCAGCGCGAGGTGTTTCACACCGAGGCCGGCAAAGGTGGCGAGCACGGCCGCGTCGGCATGGTCGTGGACGAAAAGGCAGGCGGCCTGGGCCCCGGCGGCGAGGGTGGCGGTTTCCGGCAGCAGGCGGGCTTCCAGATAGACCAGGTCATGGCGGCCGGCGTTGGCGGCATCCAGAAACTGGCGGTCGTGCGGCTTGGTGCTGAAAACGACGACGCGCATGCCGCAAGGTGCGCTCAACCGCCCTTTTCCGCAAGCCAGCGCTCGGCCTCGATGGCGGCCTGGCAACCCATGCCCGCGGCGGTGATCGCCTGACGGTAGTGGTGGTCGGCGCAATCGCCGGCGACGTAGACGCCGGGCGTCTTGGTCTTCACCTGGCTGTGGCCCACTGGCACGAAATAACCCTGGTCGTCGGTGTCCACCGCGTCCTTGAACGGCGCGGTGTTGGGCACGTGGCCGATGGCGACGAAGATGCCCTTCACCGGCAGCACGCTCTCGGCGCCGGTCTTGACGTTCTTGATCTTCAGGCCGCTCACGGCGCCCTGCTCGACGCCCTCGACGGCGACCGGCACGCTGTCCCAGACGCACTGGATCTTCTCATGCGAGGTGGCGCGATCGGCCATGATCTTGGAGGCGCGGAGCGAGTCGCGGCGGTGGACGAGGTAAACCTTGCTGGCGAAGCGGGTGAGAAACAGGGCCTCCTCGGCCGCGCTGTCACCGCCGCCGATGACGGCGACCTCCATCTTGCGGTAGAACGCGCCGTCGCAGGTCGCGCAGGTGGTCACGCCCTTGCCGCCGTAGAGTTCCTTCTCGCCGGGGACGCCGGTCAGGCGCGGGGAGGCGCCGGTGGCGACGATCACGATCTTCGCCTTGATCTCACGGTCGGCGAGCTTGAGCGTGTAGGGCCAGGCCGAGGTGTCGAGGCCGGTGACGGTGCCGCTCTCGTAGCGGGTGCCGAACTTCGCCGCCTGCTGGCGCAGGTTCTGCATGAGCTGGTAACCGTCGATGCCCTCGGGGAAGCCGGGGAAATTCTCGACCTCGGAGGTCGTGGTCAGCTGCCCGCCGGGCAGCACGCCCTCGAGCACGAGGGGCTGCAGGTTGGCGCGACCAGTGTAGATGGCGGCGGTGAGACCGGCGCAGCCGGTGCCGACGATGACGACGTTTTCAACTTGGGCGGACATGGGGGGACGAGAAACTGAGTCCAACATTCCGGCCGGTGCAACCCCGGAGATGCCCCGATGGGGGGCCGGACGCCGGCCGCCAGCGGGGGGCGGGGCGGGTTTTCGCCCTTGCCCCCAAGGCGGCGGTTTCCGGATATTTCCGCATGCCGGATTACCTTTTTCGGGCCACGGATGCGTCGGGTAACGTGGTGGAGGATCGCTTGGAGGCCGCGACGCTGGGCCAGGCCCGTTACATGCTCGAGTTGCGCGGGTTCAGCGCCATCGAGTTCTACAGCCCGGAAAACGTCGACGACATCCAACGGGCCTCGCTCTCGGGCACCGGCATCGATCCGGCGTTGCCCGGTGACGGGACCGCGGGGATCGAGATCGCGGCGCACCAGCGCAAGGGCGTCGCGGCGCAGTTGCTCTGGGCGTTGGGGCAGCATGCCTTCATCTTCGGGCCCTTGCTGCTTTGGAACTGGTTATCCTGGCGCGGGGACCGGCCCTTCGGCTGGGGCGACTGGCTGGGGTTTGTCGCCACGCCCCTCTACGCGGTGGTCTTTGGGCTGATGGTGCTGCCGCTGACGATCTTCACCATCATGTTGGAGGCCGCGGTGTGGTCGGACTGGCCGAAACAGCGGCGCTGCATCCGGCTGGCGCGACTGCTGCGGACGGTGATGCGCACGGGCATTCCGGAGAACGAACTGCTGTTCCGCGAGGCCAACGCGCGGGCGGCCGAGGGCGACCTGGCCGGCGCGCTGGCGCATGTGGCCCCCTTGCGCGGCCACCCGGACCTGGCCGAATACCTCTATCTCGGCCGGCTCTCGTCGGTTTACGAATACGCCGGCGACTTCACGGGCCAGCTGCGCTGTGTCGAGGAGGCGGTGGCGTTGAACCCGGACGGCACGGACGGCTGGATCGACCTCGCCGCCGTGCGTATCCGGCAGTTTCGCGACGTGGCCGGGGCCCGGGCCGCGCTGGAAAGGATCGCCGACCGGGAGTTCCCCGAAATGGTCCGCGCCGTGTACCTGCTCACGCAGGGGGCCGTGGCCGTCGAGGCGGCCGAGCCGGCCGCGGCGGAAAAGGCGCTGGTCGAGTCCCAGCAGCTCCTGGCCAAGTTCGGCCTCGCGCTGATCCAGGCCTTCGAGGCCGAGTTGCAGGCCTATCTGGCGCTGGCCCGGGCCGCGCAAGGGCGGGGGGCGGAGTCGCGGGCCGACTACGCCCGGGTGCGCCCGATGCTGCTGGCCGGCAAGCGGCACACCCTGGTCGCCCGCGCGGACGCCGCCCTGGCCGCGGCCTGAACGAAGGTCCGGACCGGGCTTGCGCTGGACCGGCAGTTGGCTGAGGGTGCCCCCGCCTTGTCCACGCCCACGCCCGCCTCCACGAAAGTCTATTCCCACGAACCGGTCTGGGACGCGAAGCGCTGGCTACCCACCACGGCCGACGAGGTCGCCGCGCGCGGCTGGGATTACATCGACGTCATCATCATCTCGGGTGACGCCTACGTGGACCACCCGGCCTTCGGCACCGCCGTCATCGGCCGCCTGCTCGAGTCCGAGGGCCTGCGCGTGGCGATCATCCCGCAGCCCAACTGGCGGGACGACCTGCGCGACTTCAAGAAGCTCGGCGCGCCGCGACTGTTCTTCGGTGTCACGGCCGGCTGCATGGACTCGATGGTCAACCGCTACACCGCGGCCAAGAAACTGCGCAGCGAGGACGCCTACACCCCCGGTGGCGAGCACGGTTACCGTCCGGACTACGCGACCACCGTCTACACGCAGTGCCTGAAAAAGCTTTTCCCGGAGGTGCCGGTGATGATCGGCGGCATCGAGGCGAGCCTGCGGCGGGTGACGCATTACGATTACTGGTCCGACACGTTGAAGCCTTCGATCCTGGCGGAGAGCGGCGCCGACCTGCTGGTGTACGGCATGGGCGAGCTGCCGCTGCGCGAGGCCGTGCGCCTGTTGAAGCGCGGCGTGCCCTTCGCCTCGCTGCGCACGATCCCGCAGACGGCGGTGCTCCTGCCGCCCGGGGCCAAGGCGCCGAAGAACGAGAACTGGGATGACTTCACGCTCCACTCGCACGAGGAGTGCGGCCGCGACCGCACGCTCTACGCGAAGAATTTCAAGGACATCGAGACCGAGTCGAACCGAGTGAAGGCCCGCCGCCTGATGCAGCCCACGGGCGAGCGCCTGCTCGTGGTCAATCCGCCGTTCCCCACCATGAGCGAGGCGCAGATCGACACCAGTTTCGACCTGCCCTACACGCGACTCCCACACCCGAAGTACCGGAAGCGCGGGCCGATCCCGGCCTACGAGATGATCAAGCACTCGATCAACATGCACCGCGGGTGCTTCGGCGGCTGCAGCTTCTGCACGATCTCGGCGCACCAGGGCAAGTTCGTCGCCAGCCGCAGCAAGGAATCCATCCTGCGCGAGGTCGAGACGATCAAGCAGATGCCTGATTTTCGCGGCACCATCAGCGACCTCGGCGGGCCTTCGGCCAACATGTACAAGATGAAGGGCAAGGAGCAGTGGATCTGCGACGAGTGCGTCCGTCCCAGCTGCA
Organism: Lacunisphaera limnophila; assembly: GCF_001746835.1. NCBI lineage: Bacteria > Pseudomonadati > Verrucomicrobiota > Opitutia > Opitutales > Opitutaceae > Lacunisphaera > Lacunisphaera limnophila. Next base: position 2,105,052 of record NZ_CP016094.1, read on the forward strand.
TCTGGCCCGACGTGTGCCGCAACCTCGACACCGACCACACCGCGCTCCTCGACATCTACAAGAGCGTGCGCGAGACCGAGGGCGTGAACCACGCGTTCGTCACCAGCGGCATCCGCTACGACCTGTTCCTGCACGACAAGGGTGTGTCGCCCGAGGCCCAGGCCAGCCATGAGCGCTACGTGGACGAACTCGCGCAGCACCACGTCTCCGGCCGGCTGAAGGTCGCGCCCGAGCACACGAGCGACCATGTGCTGCGCATCATGCGCAAGCCGACCTTCGATCTCTTCTACAAGTTCAAGGAGAAGTTCGATCGCGCGGCGAAGAAGGCCGGCAAGGAGAAGACGCAGATCATCCCGTATTTCATCAGCTCCCATCCCGGCTCGCGGCCGGAGGACATGGCCGAGCTGGCGCTCAAGACCAAGGATCTCGGGTTCCGCCTGGAGCAGGTGCAGGATTTCACCCCGACGCCGATGACAGTGGCCACCGAGATCTATGCCACCGGCGTGCACCCCTACAATGCCGAGGAGGTCTGTGTTGCCCGCACGCCCGAGGAAAAGCAGGAGCAGCGGAGTTTCTTTTTCTGGTACAAACCCGAGATGAAGTCGGCCCTGCGGAAATCCATGGCGCGGCTCGGTCTGGGCGCGATGGCCGCGCGCCTGCTCGATGGCAAACAGCAGACCGTCGACGTCACGCCCCCGCCGCACATCACGCCGTGCGGCATGCAGGCGCCCGGCGCCCGGCTGGCCGCCGCCACCGCGCGGCCGCCCCGCCCGAAAAAGCCTTCGCACCTGGACGCCATGCTGCGCGAGGCCGGCGTGAAGGTGGCCGCGCCCGCGAAGGACCGCGCCCCGCGCCCCTAGGGACGGGAACACGACGGTAGACGCCGGCGGCACCGGAATTCTTCCCGGTTCCGGCCGATGCTCGGGCCTTGCTGCCGCCCCAACATCATGCATGGATCACCCCACCCACCGGGCGGTCCCGATCCGACTTTCTGGGCTCAAGCCGGACCGGCCCTGCGCCGATAACGGGAAGGACCATTCATTCGATGCTGTTTTTCAAAAAGATCCTGGAATCCAAAAAACCCGAGGCGCCGACCGACCGTCGGGTCGCCGCGCGTTACGCGGTGTTGCCCGGATTCCCGCTGAAGACGGTGCTCAACATCGCCGGCCGCGATGACCTCGGCGAGCTGCTCAAGGGCGAAGGCATGGACTGGACGGGCAAGCTGATCAACCTTTCCGCGACCGGAGCGCGCGTGCAGATGCCGCGCACGATGCTGGCGCAGCGCGGGGATCCCTGCCGGCTGAAACTCGACATGCAGGGCTACGAACTGGTCGTGCCCGGCACCATCGCGCACGTGACCGAGCGCCGGGATTCCCTCGTGTTCGGCCTGACCCTCAATCTCGCGGCCTCCGGCACGGCCGCCGCCTTCCGTCAATTGGTGGAGCTGGTCGCGCTCGGTTCCACGCTCAAGCAGGTCAAGCCGCTCCAGCCCGACGAGTCCGGCTACATGGCCGAGCAGTATGCCGGCGAGCCCGAGTCGCGCCTCATCGTGTGGCGCCAGCTGGCCGGCCGCGAGGTGGCCGCCTTTGAATTCCAGCTCAAGGACTGCGTGGTGCGCGGACTGGCCGGTCGCGCCGGCCTGGAGTGTTTCACCGGCACGGAGGGCGCCACCCGGCGGCCCGCCTCGGGCGTGCGGGGCGAGGAGATCCTCCGGCTCTACCAATGGGTCGTGCTCAATCTCGCCCCGGAGCTGCCGACCGACGTGCGCACCTTTCTCCTCCAGCACGCCGCCTGAGGGGCGGCGGGACCGGCTCAGGCCGGCGGCTTGGCCGGCGTCACGCGCACGGCGGTCCGGTGGGCGGCGATCTGTTTTTCGGCGCACACGGGGCAGATGCCGTGCGAAGTCTCGGTGGCGAGGTGGGAGCCGAAGTACTCCTCCATCGTCAGCCACCCGCCATCCTTGCCGACCTTGCGGCACCAGCTGCAGACGAGGAGGAAGCCCTCGAGCTCATGCAGGCGGCGCAGCAGCCGCCGGGTGGCGAAATGCACCCACAGCCAGATGGCGAGCACCACGGCGGTGCGCACCAGTACGCGGGACCAGAGAAATTCCTTCGGCTCGTGGTAGAGCAGGTGGGGCAGGGCGACGATCTCGGCCAGCCACGTGAGCAGGATGATGCACGTGAAGCCGATGGCCTCGTTGCGCAGGATCGTTGCGCCAATTTTGGTGAGACGGGGCATGGTGGGCAGGACCACTGAGCTGTGCGGATCGTTGGGCTGTCAATGCTGGTCTCGAACCCCGGGGGCGAATTGTGTCCGTCCCTTCGTTCCGTCGCCGGATTTTCCCACGCGTGGGATGCGTGGATCGCACGGGCGGGAAAGCGCCCGGCGTCCGGCGCGGCAAAAGATGGTCCCGCCGAAAAAATCTGAAACTCTCCGCCTCCTGCGGAGTTCTTGAGCGCATGAACCTCCCGAAAAAAATCCTCCTCGCCGCCACCGTCACCGCTGGCCTGCTCGCCCCCGCCGCCGTCTCGCACGCGGGTGTCATCGTCTCTGAAATCGCCACCGACAGCACCGCCTTCTCGGCGCCCGCGCCGACCAAGGTCGTGTCGCCCACCGATGTCCCGCGCCGCTACCAGAACGCGATCATCCGCCTCAGCCTCACGGTCGATGCGCAGGGCCGCCCGCACAACATCGCGGTGTTGTCCGACCGCGACCAGAAGCTGACGCAGTGCCTGCGCTCCGCCGTCTCGCAATGGGAATTCACGCCCGCGATCAAGGATGGCCGCGCCGTGGCCGTCGATGTCGTGCTGCCGCTCCAGGTGGTGGACGGGCCCCTTTCCTGAGTCTTTCGCCCTGGCGGCCAACCGACCCGGACCGGCCCTGCGCCCGTCCGGGTTCGGGCGTTGCCCCGGAGCCCGGACGATCGTGGCCACCACACCGCGGGGAAGTCATTGACCGCGCCGATGCCGCCGGCTGAACAAAACCAGCGCACCGGTCGCGACGGGGGGTCACCGTCGGTCCCGGGGATGGCCACGAGCGTCAGGGAAAAAAGGAAGACACGGTCGCCGCGGCCCCGGCATGATGTCATCGGCAAACATCCTACCCGGTTGGCCGCCCGCTGGCTCCGCAGGGCTTGTGAAAACCTGCGGGGCGGTTGCCGCCAAGAAATGCCCAGCGGGCCGGATCAGGCGAGGGCGAGCTCGCGCTGGCGTTTCTTGGGCAGGCCGGCGACCACCAGCTCATAGCTGCGGCGGATGCGCGCGTTCAGTTCCGGCTCCGGGAGCGCCGCGAGGTCCTCCACCTTCGCCCACATCCGCTTCGCGCAGTAGGGCGCCTGGATGATGCCGTCGATGGCCGTCAGTTCCGCGAACTCGTCCGGGGTGCACTTGAAAATCACCCCGGCCACCGTGCCGGCGTCCAGCACGAGGATGAGAAACATCTTCCCCGCGACCTTGCCCACGAGGCACTCGCCCCACTGTTTCACGAACGTGGTGTGCGGGAGCGAGAGCGCATAGGACTGGAGCCGGGCCAGGCGCATGGGTCACTCCGGGATCAGCTTCATCTCGTAGCAGCGGCTGTGCGGATCCGCGAAATACGGCGGAAAGGGCGAGATCGCCCGGAAACCCACCCGCTCATACAGGGCGATGGCGGCGTGCTGTTGCGTACCGGTCTCGAGGCGCAAGGTGGTGAGGCCGTGCCCGACGGCGTGCTCCGCGAGGCGCGCGATGAGGCGTTCGCCGAATTTGCGGCCCCGGAACTCGGGGCGCACGTACATGCGCTTGAGCTCACCGTATTCCCGGCCGACCAGCAGGATGCCGCCGCAGCCGGCGGGCCGGCCATCGGCGCGCAGGACGAAGAAGGCGACGCCCTGGTCGATCAGCTTCTGCACGCTGAAACCGTGCCGGCTCTCCGCGGGATAGAGCGAGGCGAGGTGGTCCTCGAGCTCGTTGATCAGGGCGGTGGCGTCCGCGGTGTCGGGCCGCTCGGCGGTGATGCTCACGGTCATGCCGGATTTGTGGCGGATTCCCGGCCGGCGGGCAAATCCGCAATGCGGGGGCGGGCGATTCCGGGCTCAAGCGGAGGGCCGGTGTGTCGATCAGCCCCATTATCTTCCTGACCTATTTGCCACCGGTCGCCGATCCGCTGGGGCTGAGCCGCCGCGGACGGCGGTTGGTTGTCCTGCTCCTGATCCTCGGCCTGCTCGCGGCGGTCCGGCTGCGCGCCGCCGAGTCGCTCACCGAGACATTTGCCGGGCCCGCGTTGGGGACCGGCTGGGAGCTTTCGCTGGCGGACAGCTTCACCCTCGCCGACGGGCTCGCGACCAACACCGCGGGCGACGGCCAGTATATCCGGACCACGGCCACGGATTTCCGGGACTTCAATTTCACACTGGAGCTCACGTACTCCAACCAAGACGGCTTTGGCGGCGCCGGCATCGTGTTTTTCGGGCTCGGCGCCGGGTTGCCTGATGAGAATTTCTACACCGAGCCACTGCAGGCGCTTTACCTGCGGCATGCGCCCGGGGATTTCGGCGACGGATTTCTCCAGCCCAGCTTGAACTCGGGCCCGGGAACCGTGGATGAGATGACCGTGTTGGGCCTGCCGGGCTCCGGCACGCACCGGGCGCTGGTCACGAAGACCGAGGCCATGCTCGTGTTCAGCGTGGACGCCGCTTCCAGCGGTGGGAGCTTTGTCGCGGACTACACCACGACTTTCGACCTGGGAGAGGTCCGCTTCAGTTTCCTCGACGCCACCTACTCCCGATTGTTTTTCGGCAGTCAGGGCGGGGGCGTGAGCTTTGATGCCGCCACCCTCACCGTGACCGGCGCGGCCATCCCGGAGCCCGGCGCGTATGCGGTCGTTCTTGGGCTCGCGGCCCTCGGGTTGGTGGCCGGCCGGCGGTGGCGTTGACGAGCCCGGACGCCTGCTCGACAGCGGGGGCGTGAATGGTTTTGCTCGGGCCATGCTTGGATTGTGCCGTCCCTCCCCTTGGTGCCGCCTGACTGCCCTGCTCCTGCTGGTGGTGGGCGGACTTGGCGCCGCGCCGCGTTATGCGACCATTGACGAGGCCATCGCGCGCGGCGACCTCATCGATGTGCGTGTGCATGTCGCCTATGACGCGGCGGTCGTGAACCGGGCGGGCCCGCGGGGGCTGCCGCTGCACCAAGCGATCCTGCGCAACCGCACCGAGATCGCCGTCTACCTGCTGGAGGCCGGGGCCAGCGTCAACGCGGCGGACGGGACGCAGCGCACGCCGCTGCACCTCGCCGTGGAGCGGGCGAGTGTTTCGTTGGTGACCGCCCTGCTGGCGCGAAAGGCCGCGCCGGATGAGCGCGATGCCATGGGGTGGACCCCGCTGCATCATGCCGCCGCAAAGGACCTCGTGGAGGTGGCCCGCGCTTTGCTGGCGGGCGGGGCCGACATCAAGGTGCTGAGCGAGAATGGCGGCACGCCCTTGCACGAGGCGGCGGCGAGCGGGGGGGCGGAGATGATCCGGTTGCTCCTCGACGCCGGCGCGGACCCGCAGGTGGTATCCAAGCTGGGCGTGACGGCGCTGGACATTGCCCGTGAATACAAGAACGAGGCGGCGATCGCCGCGCTGGCACCGGCGTCCGGGACCAAGCCCTGAGCGGAGCTCAGCGCGGAAAGATCGGCCGCACGCTCCGTTGCGCGCGCAGGGTGAACTGCTCCGTGCGCCGGGTGATGACCTCGAGCTTGAGCGGTTCGCCCGCGTCGCGGTCGAGCAGGATCCGGCCGAGCGGGCTCTCGATCGAGACCACGGCGTCGAATTCCGTGACGGCCACGCCGTCGAGCTGCACGATCTCGTCCCCGGGCTTCAGGCCGGCCTTCTCGGCGTCGGTGCCGGGCAACACCTTGGCGATGAAGATCCGGTTCACCTTCTTCGTCTCCGGGTGGGCGTATACCGTGATGTCGATGGCGAAGGAAATGATCGGGCTGCCGTGAATCCTGAGGGGCTCGAGGACCAGGACCTTGTCGCCGGCCGGGACGGCGGGGCTGCTTTCCTTGGCCGGGAGCTGGACGAAACAAACCAAGGCGATCAGCAGGGGCACAGCTTTCATCACGGAGAGAATAGGTCGCCACCGGCGGACGTTCGAGGAGAATATCCGCGGACCGGGCGGGGCTTCGGCTTGTCGGACGGGCCGGGGGCGGCCAGGCTGCGGGCATGAAAGTCACCGGTCTGCGGAGTCCCCACGCTAAGGTCGGCGGCTTGGTCTACTTCGGTCGCATGCTCGACAAGATCAGATTGCGCGACGCCGGGCGCCTGCCGGAGGGATTCAACGTCGGGGTCGCGGACTGGTATTTCTTCGACGCGCGCTGTGTGCGCTTTCTCGACGTGCGCTGGCCGGCGCTGGTGAAGCGGGTGCGGGAGGGCGGCACCGACGCGCAGGTTCTGCGGTGGTGCTTTCGTCAGGGGGGCAAGCGCACCCCGGAACAAGTCGCGATCTGGAACACCTTCATCGCCAAGCGCGGCTGGCGCGACGAGGCGAGCGGCGGGGTGGCGGAGGAGAAGGCGGCCGCCGGACTCGGCCACCAGAAGGACATTGTCACGTGGTTCGACCTGATCGACGCGGAGGAAGGGCGGAAACCGGCTGGCGTGATCGGCTGAACGGGGCTTGAAGCCCCGCTAGGTCGCATCACGGGTGGTGGTGGCGCAAGGTCTCCAGCCTTGACCCCAGAGGGTATTCCCGGTCTGCTCCGTCATGCAAATCCGCTGCCACGCGTATCGCCTGCTGCTTTCGGTATTCGGTGGATTGGTGGTCCTCGCGGCCGTGGCGCGCGCGCAGACGACCGTCAGCATCAATTTTCAAAACCCCGGCGGAGCGATCGCACCGGGCAGCGCGACCGGGGTGGTGTCTGCGATGAACTGGAACAATGTCACCGCGGTGTTTCCTGATCCGGCGCCCGATAGCGGCATCACCGGCGCGATCACCGGCCTGGTGGATGGCACGGGGGCGACGACCGGCGTCAACATCAGCTATGTCGGCTGGGGTTACCAGAGCGCGGCGGTCTCGGGCGGCACGACCGCCGACCACCAACTGCTCAACAATTTCAGTTACGGCAATGCCGGTCACCCGTTGAGCGCCACGGTCACCGGGCTCAGCAGCGCGTTCACGGGCAGCTATGACGTCTATGTGTATTTCGCCAACCCGAACGATTTTCACGTGATCAGCTACGCCCTCGGCGGCACGACTTACTACACCCGCACACTGGGGAATTTTAATTTTGGCACGACAGGCTGGGTCGAGGGGAAGACCACGACCCTGCCGGCCAGCTATGAGGTGGCGCCGCAGGGCAACTATGTGCGTTTCGCCGGCGTCAGCGGGAATGCCTTCACGCTCGACGTGGCGGGTCCTGCGGTCTCTGGCAGTGGCAGCAACTACAACGCGATTTCCGGCCTGCAGATTGTGGCCGCGACCCCGATTCCGGAGCCGGCGACCGTGACTCTCCTGCTGGGCTTTGCGGCCATGGCCGGGGTGGTCGGTTGGCGCCGCCGCCGCCGGACCGGTGCCTGATCTCCGCCGGCATCGACCGGCTCCCGGAGCCGGCGGATGGTTGAGCGGGTTGTGTTTGCCTGCGCGCTACCCCGAGAGGGATTAGGCTATGGCGGGTTGATCGGGTTCTCCGCAACGACGGCGAGGGGCGAGAGATCCTCCACCTGCAGGGCCGGGCCGGCGCATTGGGTGAGGGTGTTGCGGCGGATAATGCCGGAAAATCCACGGGAGGCGTAGATGCCGGCGGAACGGCTGTCGCGGATCGTGTTGCCTTCGACGGTGAAGTTGCCGCCGATGAGGCGGATGCTCGGGTGCTCGGCAAAGGGTAGGGCTGGCGGCTGCTGGGCACCGGCCAGGGAGCCGCAGCGCTCGATGACGTTGCCGCGGACGACGAAGCGCTCGACGGTGCCGGTGTTCGGCAGGTCAGCACCAACGCCGTTGGGGTGGTGGCGCATCAAGCGGATGGCGCCCCAGACATTCTGCAGGTTGCGCGCCCAGTTGTCGCCGGAGTCGGTGATGGTGTTGTCCTCGTACAGCACGTCGCGGACATTGGCGGGCCCCGTGGCCCAGTGCTCGAGGCCGCACTTGGTATGGCTGATGCGGTTCCGGCGGAACACGATGTTCGCCTGGTCGCCTGCGTCGCCCTGATTGGTGATGGCGGTGTCGTAGATCCAGGAGATGTCGCAGTCCTCGACGGTGACGTCCTGCCCGTCGCACCACAACTCGACCCCGTTGCCGTAGCGCGTGTGGTCGGTCCAGATCCAGGCGCCGCCGCCGTGGGAGATGCGGCAAGCGCGGATGGTGACATCCTTCACCGCGGTCATCTGGATGCCGTGGGTGTTGGAATATTTGATGGTGAGGCCCTCAATGACGACGTGGGCGAGGTTGCGCAGCTGGACCGTGTGCTGCATCCACGCGCCGACGGGAATCTCGATTTGCCGGGCGAGGGTCGCCGGGTTGGCCGGGGCGCGGAGCACGACGCGGTGCTGGTCGGCGTCGAACCAGAAATCCCACGGCTCGCGCAACTCGTCCCGCCTCCATTTCTTTTCGGAAGGCAGGTCGTCGTGCCAGACGCAGCCGACATCGTAGCCGGAGGCGCTGCCCGGCGCCGTGGTCCAGAGTCCCTCACCGGCGGGCTGCCAGTCGTCGGGCCGACTGAAGGACCGCGACAGGAAGAAAGCCGCCTCCTCGCCCGGCGCGGGGCGGATGGTGATCGGGTTGCCGGGAGCGCCGGAGATGCCGCCGGCTTTGCCATCCCAGAGGATTTGCTGCCGGTAGACCCCGGCCCGGATCAACACGACGTCGCCCGGGGCGACCCGGGTGAGTGCGTGTGAGACGGTGGCCCAGGGTTTGGCCCGCGAGCCGGGCGCGGTGTCGTGGCCGTCCATGGCTACATAGTACTCGGCCGCGTTGGCCATGGCGCCGAGGACGGCGAGGAGACTGCCGGCAACCGACGCGCGGAGGACGGCAGGAAAACGAAAGGGCCGGAGGGGATCGTGGGGGTGCACGGGGAGCGTTCCGGGTAGATAAGGACTGGCCGGCTCCGCGCACAAGCGTGCATCTCGGCCGGACCGCGAGGGCGGGGCGGCAGCCGGGGAGGGCGGTTGGCGGCGGCCTCGAGCCGGTTGGTGCGGCCGGGGGTCGCGGCACACCGCATATCTTGCGCACGGAATGACCAAAATTACTGCCTGGGGACTTATCCGGCTAATGACTGGGGGCGGCGACGCCGCCGATGCAAGGTTGGGCTTCAGGTGGGGCTGATTCCCTCCGATCATCAGGTATGAACGATGTCAGGTATTCGCCGGTCAACCTGATGCGCGTCGCGCAGTCGCTGCCCGCCACGCCGCGGATCATGGCGCGGCTCGGGCAGTTGCTGCGCGATCCGACCACTGGGCTGGGGGAGATCGCCGACCAGCTCAAGCATGACAGCGCCCTCGCGGCGCGGCTCCTGCGCATCGCCAACAGCGCGGCCTTCGCCCAGAGCGAGCCCGTCGCCTCGATTGAGGACGCGGCGGCGCTGATCGGGATGCGCGACATCCACCGGCTCATCGGCGCGGTGGCGGTGGACCACTTTTCCCTCCGCGCCAATCCTCTCTACGGCTTCACCGGCCCGCGCCTGCGCGACAATGCCATCATGACCGCGCTGCTGATGGAGGAACTGGCCGCGCCCGCGCAGGAGGATCCGGCCGCGGCCTATGCGGCGGGTCTGTTCCGCTCCCTCGGCAAGGTGGTGCTCACGAAACTGGCGGAGGAACACGGCGTCGTGGCGCCGTTTCAGCCGGCGGGACCGGGCAACCTGATTGAGTGGGAAAAGGCCACGTTCGACCTGACCAGCAACCAGGCCACCGCCGTCATTCTCACGGAATGGCATTTCCCGGCGGCCGTGACCGAGGCGGTGACCGAGCATTACGAGCCCGCCCTGACCAGCCCCCCGCTGGCCGGGCTGCTGAACCTGGCCGCCCGGCTGGCGGACCAACTCGGCCATGGGCTGCCCGGTGAATCCGCCTACTGGCGCGAGCCCGCCGGCCTGGCGCCGTTGCCGGGGGTCGGCCCGCGGGCCATCCAGCACGCGTCGGAGCGCGCCGTCGCCGCCTTCGACCTGATCAACCGCGCACTGGGCTGACCGGCGATTCTGCTCCGGCGACGAGTTCGCGCAACGTTCGCCGGCCCGCCTCAGGGCGCGGGCGTCGGCGCGGATTGCATCGAGGCGATGAAGGCGTCGGCCTCGCGGATGGATTTTTCCATGTCGGCGATGAGGCGGGCGATGTCCTGCTGCAGTTCGCGGGTGGAGCCGCCGAGCGCGGAGATGGCCTGGGCGTTAAGGTTGTGCTTCAGGAAGAGCACCTGGTCACGGAAGGCGTCGACCACCGGGGTCATGCGGGCGGAGGCCTGCTCCATGGTGCGCATGAGGGCGGCGTAGCGGTTCCGCGTGGTGGCGAGTTGGCGCTCACTCTGGCTGCGCAGCGCGGGGCTCTTGTAGAGGGCGAGCTCGTCGCTCCATTCCTGGAAGAGAGCCTGGGCCACGTTGTCGATGGCGGCGATGCGGTCGCGGACCTCGGTGGCGCGGGTCTCGCTGCGCTTGAATTCCCGGTCGAGGTTCTCGTAGGTCGCCTGCAGTTCCGAGGCGGGCACCTTCGTCACCGCGAGGAATTCGGCGAGGGCGCTGGAGAACTGGGCCTTGGCTTCCTGCTGGGCCTCGCGGGCCTCGCCGACGCGGTCGACGAGGATCTTCCGCTTGGGGATGCCGACTTTCTCCATCGCGCCGTAGTAGACGCTGGAACAGCCGGTGAACAGGAGGGCGGAGCCCAGGAACAGGAGGGAAAATCGCATGGGAGAGGAACGTGGGGAAACGATGGCCAAAAGACAATCGCCGCCGGGGTGGGTTCCTCCCTACCGGTTCAGGTCTCCGGCTGCGGCACGAAACGCAGTGTGTCGGTGGCCAGGCCGCGGGTGCGGAGGTCGGCGAGGATGGCGTCGTAGGTGGCGGGGGCGAGGCGCCGTTCGCGGGCGAGGACCCAGAGGAGCCCTGCATCCTTGGTCCCGACGACCGCCCACTGGTAGTCGGCGTCGAGGGCGAAGATCTTGTAAGTGACGAAAATCGGCCAGACGAAGCTGACCTTCCACGTGGCGTTGCTCACGGGATCGATGACATCGGCCACGCCTTCCCAGGTTTTTTCGGGTCCGTCGACGGCCTTCTCCCGAAAGGTGAAATTGTTGGTCAACCGGCCGTCGGGCCGCCGCGCGTAGGTGTCGTAGCTGGCGACCTTGCCGCGCTCGAGGAAGTAGGGGACGTGGCTGATGACATACCAGCGGCCCATGTAACGGTCGAGGTCGACCGAGGTGACGGCCGCGGGCAGGGGCTTCTTGGCGGTGGCGCAGCCGGCCAGAAGGACGAGGGCGAGGGAAGGCAGAACGAGACGGGCGAAAAGGGAGGGCATGCGGCAAGGGACGCCGGCCGCCGCCAAATGCAACCCGCATCAGGTCAGCGGCGCCGGGCGCAGGGCCCGGGCGAGCAGCGCCCGGCCCGCCGGCCACTCGCCAAGGCCGGAGGCGGCGTTGAGGTGGCCGCGGGGACCGATGTCCTCCCGGGCGCAACCCCAGGCCGCGGCGAAGGCCGCGCTGCGGGCCGGGGTGATGTAGGGATCGTCACTGCTCGTGACCATGAGAGCCGGAAAACGCAGCGGACCGGGTGCGGGTGCGGTGAAACCGCGGATGGCCGGCGGAAAATCCGGCTGGGCGGGATCGGGCACGGCGACCAGCAGCGCCCCGGCCACGGGCCGGGCGGAGGTCCGGCTCCACGCGGCCACGGCCAGGCCGCCGAGACTGTGGGTGATGAAAAACACCGGGCCGGTCACCGTCGCGACCGTATGTTCGATGGCCGCGATCCAGGCGCTGCGCTCGGGGTTTTCCCAGTCGGTCTGCTCGACCCAGCGACTGCCGGGCAGGGCGTCGTGCCAGCGCCGCTGCCAATGGGCGGGGCCGGAGTTGCCGTAGCCGGCGACAAAGAGGAGGGTGGGCAAGGGGGCGGCCATGGCGCTGAAGGGAAACCGTCGCGCCCACCGGCTTCAAGTCTGCGCCGCGTCCCGCCCCGCACAGGGCGCGGTCTCGGCGGCGCACAGTCGCGCGGTGAGCCGATGTGATCGGTGATCAACACGGGTGCAGGGTTGCGGTTGCGCGCGGGCTCCTGCATTTTTCACGGAACCCCAACCCCACCTCGACGATGACTATTCCCTCGCGCTGTCTCCGCCCCTTGCTTGGCGCCCTGTTGCTGTCCCTCGTTTTGAATTCTGCCGTCGACGGAAGCGAGATAGCGCTGCCGCGGGCCCATCGCCTGCTGGTGCTGACCGATGTCGAAAACGAACCTGACGACACGCAGAGCCTCGTCCGGCTCATGCTGTATTCCAATGTCATCGATCTGCAGGGTCTGGTGGCGACGACCTCCGTGCACATGAAGGATAGGCCCTCGCCGCAATCGATCCGGCGCGTGATCGATGCCTATGACCGGGTGCGGGACAACCTGCTGCTGCATGAGACGGGATTTCCGGAGGCCGCCGCGTTGCAGGCCTTGGTCAAGGTGGGAGCCGGGAGTTATGGGATGCAGGCGGTGGGACCGGATCAGGTCAGCGAGGGCGCGGCCTGGATCATCCGGTTGCTGGACGAGCCGGACGACCGGCCGTTGTGGGTGACGGCGTGGGGCGGGCCGAACACGCTGGCGCAGGCGCTGTATCAGTTGCGCGCCACCCGCAGTGAGGCGGAGCTTAAGCGCCTGGTGGCCAAGCTCCGCGTGTACACGATTTCCGACCAGGACGATTCCGGCCCCTGGATCCGGCAGAACTTCCCCGACCTTTTCTACATCGTCAGTCCCGGCGGCTACGGCGCGGCGACCTGGACCGGCATCATGCACGTGGAGCCCGGATTCGACAACACGAACATCAGCAACCGCTGGCTCGCGGAGCACATCCAGCAGGGGCATGGCCCGCTCGGGGCGATTTATCCGGATGTCGCGTACGGCATGGAGGGCGACACGCCCTCGTTCCTGGCGCTGATCCCGAACGGCCTGAGCGTGCCCGAGCATCCCGAGTGGGGCGGCTGGGGCGGGCGCTATGAGCTCGCGATCCCCGCCTTGGCGACGATGGATCCCACGGGCTTCACCGGCGGTGTGCCGGTCGATCCGGAGACGCGGCCGATCTGGACCAACGCGGTCGACGAGGTGGTGCCGCCGGTGGCGGGTGAATACGGCCGTGCGCGGCGCGCGGGGGAGAAAGCGGTGACGTCCTTTCGCGCCACGATCTGGCGCTGGCGCGAGGATTTCCAGGCGGATTTTGCGGCCCGCCTCGATTGGACGATCCGGCCCCGGGCCGAGGCCAACCACCCGCCCGTGCCGGTGCTCGCGCACCCGGAAGCGGTGACCGTGAAATCCGGCCAACGCTTCGTGCTCGATGCCGCTGGCTCGACGGACCCGGACGGCGACAACCTGAGCTTTTGGTGGTTTCACTATCCCGAGGCCGGCACGTACCGGGGCAAGATCGCGTTGCAGGGGGCGGAGAACATCTGGCGCATCGGTTTCGTCGCGCCGAAGGTGGCCCAGCCCGAGACGGCGCACTTCATCCTCCGCCTGACCGACAAAGGCACGCCGGCGCTGACCCGCTACAAACGGGTCATCGTCACGATTGTGCCGGAGTAGTCATCGCGTGGTTCGACCCAGCCTGGCCGGCGGCGTGGCGGAAGAGCAGGCCGGAGGCCGTGAACAGCAGGACGAAGCCGCCGTTCAGCAGAAAAACCTTGGCCACCCCGGGGCTGAAGTCCGCGGGCCAGAAGAGCAAGGCGACCACCGGGATCAGGAAAGTGACACCGGCGGTGGCGAAGGCGGCCCGGGCCATGCCGGCGGGCTGGAAGCGGGCCACGCCGGTACCAATCAGACCGGTCAAGATGACGGCGAGATAGAGGACGTTGGCGGGGTTTTCGTCGCCGATTATCTGGACGGCGGCGCTGATCCAGAAGACGAGGAAACCGGTCAGGACCGCCAGAGCCGCGGCGGCCTTATAGGCGAGGTTCGCCACCCGGCGCGTCGCCAAGAGGCGGTAGAAGAATGTCGTGGTGGCAAAGACGACCCAGGCGAAGACGAAGTCGTGCCAGGTCCAGTTCCAGCCGTCCACGGTGAGTTGACCGGTAAGCGGGATGAGCAGCAGGGCCAGCGGCACGAGGGCGATAAGGAGATAATCCTTGGGTTTCATGGGTGCTCAGGGTCACGCCGAGGGTTTGCAGCGAGCGAGGCGTATACCGAGGGCGATCAGGCCTAGCATCAGCAGGAGGCCGAGGAACGCCGCGCCGGGCGCATCGTCGGTTTCGCCGACATAAATGCCCGCGGCGCCGAGGGCCACGCCGGCGGCCCCGAGGCCCAGGGCAGTGATCAAGTGGGTGGGAGGAGTCTTCATGGGGGCCCAGTCTGCCGCAGCCGGGTGAAGGGATGATGAAGGGAGTGTGAAATCGAGAGGCAAAGAGCCGCAGGGTTTAACGCGACGGACGCAAGGGGCGCGAAGGCCGGATCAGGGCGGAAACTCCGCGTGCTGCGGCAGCCCGTCGCTGATGGTATGCCACGGCGCCTTGTCGCTCACCCAGATGTGGGCGGTGGGGTGGAGGGTGGGGCTGTCGTGGAGGGAGCCGTAGACCACGTGGATCCAGTCGCGGGGCGGGAAGACCGAGAACAGCAGGGAGCCGCAGTGGCGGCAGTGGAGGTCGTGGGCCTGGTCGCCGCCGTGGCGCAGGATGTCCGCCTCGCCGCGCGTTACGCGGAGCGCCGTGCGGGCGATGCCGCCGAAGGGCTTGAAGGCCGAGCCGGTCACCCGCCGACAATCCGAGCAGTGGCAGTTCTGGGCGTAGGTGAAGGCGTCGGCCACTTCGTAGCCGACTGCGCCGCAGTAGCAGCCGCCGGTCAGGATGCGCGGGGTGGACATGGGGGCAGGAAAGAAGGAAGTCGCGGTGGGGGCAAGGCCATCACCATGGACGCGGGGCTGGCGGCTTCAGGCGGAGCCATTCGTTTTTCGGCAGATCGCGCGGATGAACGTGGAGGGGAACGATGCCGTTTAACCGCGGATAATCAGGAATTCCCCTAAACATCACCGGCCGCAGCCTGCCCGTCCGGCCGCTTTGGGCCAAAGTCGGGGGATCTTTGAACGATTTCCGGTTTGGGCCGTCTGTATTTCCATACCCCGTATGATCCCGAGTTATTTGTTCCCCGTCCTGTGTGTCGCCCTCGTCTTGCTGGTCGTGGTGGACTGCCGGGCTTGCCGGCGAGACTGAGCGATTTACTTGATCCGGGCTTCGCCCTTGGGGGTGAGGGCGTAGAGTTTTTCAGCGCGGCGGTGGGCGATGAGGCCCTCCTTGATCCAGGCGGCCAGCTGCTTCTTGTCCACGGTCCGGGCGTAGCTCTCCGGGATCGTGCCGTCGGAGCCCATGAACAGCGTCTTCAGCTGGAAGGCCAGTTGGGATTTTTGAGGAGTCATGGGCGGGGTGGTAGTAGGTCAGTCTTGGCTGAAGCCGGACCGCTTAGCGCAGCTGATCAGGCGTTTTGCGCTCGCGGCGGATCTGGACAACGACGATCGCCGCAATGGCAGCCTCGATCACCGCTCCCCCGAAAGTGCTCGCGGCCACCGGAAGTTCCTGCAGCGCGGCGAGCAGGCCCAAGGAGGCCAAAGCCGTGCCGCAAAGCCAGTAGACCCGCCGCCCGTAGAGCGTGTGAAACGTGAGATAGCGTCCGCCGATGACGATCAGCATCGCCGGGAAAAACAGCTCCACCCGATAACGCGACAACCCGAACGCCAGAATCATGCCGAGCAGCAATATCACCGTGCTCTCCAGAGCCAACGGGCCGAGAGGATTGTTCCGGGCGTGCGCCCCGGGTCGGCCGAGGGCCTTGGATCCTAGAACCGCGAGGGGATGAATCAGCATGCCGCCGAAAAACAAGGCGAGGACCCCGGCCTGCGGCGTACGGAACAAGGCGATAGAGCCGGCGAGCAGCCACACCAGGGCGGAGGCCGCCAAGCCGGTCGCTCCGCCGAAATAGGCGTGCCGCATATCCGTTTGGGCTTCGTCGATGGTCAGCATCTTTGCTTGGCGGGAAGCCAGTCAGTTTTCGGGGGCGTAATGGAGCGGGCGGACACAGGTGGTTCACCAACCATAGCTGCGCTTGATGCGAAGCTCGTCGTAGAGGTCGCTGGGGAGCTCTTGGAGGAAGCGTGACGGCGAGAGCATCATCCCTCCGGGGCCGGGTCGGGAGGCGACTCTTGGGTAGCTGATGTAGAGCTCGTTCTTGGCTCTCGTGACGGCGACGTAGAAGAGGCGGCGCTCTTCCTCGAAGTCGCCGCTTTCGATCGTGCGGTATCCGGGGAACTGGCCTTCAGCGGCCCCGATCAGGAAGACGACGTCGTACTCCAGGCCCTTGGCTTGGTGGATCGTCGTGAGCTTGATGCACTCGGTGTCGGGCTGAATCTCGCGCTCGCTGGTCTCGCCGTTGAGGAGCATGATCTGGGCGAGGAAGTCCGTCATCTGCGTGAACTGGCCGGCGAAGCCGACGAGGCCTTTCAATTCCTCGAGGCGGTCGGTGTAGTCGGCGTATTCGCCCTTCATGTAGTCGCCGTACCAGCCCTCGATGGCCACGGAGACGGCGTCGGCCGGGGTGTCCTCGTTCATCGCCTCATAGACCTGGCGGAGCGAGGCGCAGAAGTTGGGCCAGTCGGCCTTGGCGTCCTTCGGGACCTTGCTGAGCACGTCGTCGGTGGCGAGGGCGTCGATGAAGTTCTGCTGCATCAGCTTCGCGTGGTCGAGGGCGGCGCTGTAGATCTTGCTCGCACCCTTCTCGCCGACCTTGGGCAGGAGGATGGCGATGCGGTTCCACGCCGAGGTGTTCGCCGGGTTGTAGACGAAGTTGATGACGGCGATCAGGTCGCGCACGTGCTGGCGCTCGAAGAACTTCACGCCGCTGGTGATGGTGTAGGGCATGCCGGCGCGGGTGAGCGCGAGCTGCATCTCGAGGGCGAGGAAGTGCGAGCGGTAGAGGATCGCGATCTCGTTGGGCGACACGCCTTCCTCCTCGACGAGGGCGGAGATGCGCTTGAGCACGAAGGCGGCCTGCTCGCGGTCATCCATGGCCTGGATCACGGCGGGCTTCGTGCCGTGCTTGCGGGCGGCGCGGAGTTCCTTGTCGAAGTGGCGGCCCTTGGGCTGGCAGTTGAGCACGCCGTTGGCGAAGGCCAGAATCTCGGGCGTGGAGCGGTAGTTAGTCTCGATGCGGTGGATGACCGTGCCGGTGTGCCGTTCGGGGAACGACATGATGTTCTCGAAGTCGGCCCCGCGCCACGAGTAGATGCACTGCGCGTCGTCACCCACGGCCATCACTCGGTGGTGTCCGGCCAGCTTGTCCACGAGCTGGGCCTGGATCGTGTTGGTGTCCTGGTACTCGTCGACGAGGACGTGGCGGAAGCGGTTGTTGAAGTACGCGGCGACGTCGGGGGCGTCGGTGAGGAGTTTGAGCCAGAGCTCGAGCAGGTCGTCGTAGTCCACCACCTTGTCGTCGCGCTTCTTCGAGGTGTAGGCGGCGGCGAAGGCGGGGAAGCGGTGCGCGATCTCGGCGTACTGGGGGAAGTTGCGCGCGACCGTGTCGGCAAGGGACAGCTGGGTGTTGCGGGCGAGGGAGAGGACGCTGAACAGCGGACCGGGGCGGGGGTTGGTCTTCTCCTTGAAGAACGTCGCGTCCAGGGCGGTGACGGCCTGCTTGAGGAGGGTCTCGGACTCGTCGGCGTCGAGGATGGTGAAGTTCTTCGGCAGGCCGATGGCCTCGCCGTACATGCGGAGGGCGCGGTTGCCGAGGGAGTGGAAGGTGCCGCCCCAGAAGCGACCGGGCTCGATGCCGGTGAGGTCGTGGACGCGGTGGAGCATCTCCTTGGCGGCCTTGTTGGTGAAGGTGAGCAGGAGGATCTCGCCGGGGCGCACGCCCTGGGAAAGGAGGTAGGCGACGCGGTAGGTGAGGGTGCGGGTCTTGCCCGAGCCGGCGCCGGCGAGGACGAGGAGCGGGCCGGGCTCAGCGGTCACGGCGGCGAACTGCTCGTCGTTCAGGAGGGCCCGGAAGTCGATGGGGGGGACCGAGGGTTGGCCGTAATTGGGTTTATCGAGCTCGAAATCCATGAAGGCGGAAGAAGCTCACGCAAAGCCGCCAAGACGCAAAGGGGAAAATCTCCCCAAATCAGTCCAGTATACTTGGGCAGGGTCGAACCACCTATTTTAACCACGAATGGCCCGGCTACCCACTGATGCGAGGCCCGTTAGGGTTTAGCCCGCTTTTCTAAGAAACTCCCGGCTGGTCCGTGGGTCACACCGCAACCCTCCTATGCGCATCATGAACGTCCTCCGTCTCCTTTCCGTCCTGGCCGCCGGTGTCCTCACCGCCTCGGCTTCCGGGCCTGCCCTCACGATCTACAACCAGAACTTTGCCGTCGTCCGCGAGCGCGTGCCGCTCGACCTGAAGGCGGGGGTCAACGCGGTGACCTTCTCCGATGCCACCGTCCACCTCGAGCCGGACTCGGTGGTCCTCCGCGACCCGGCGGGCAAGGTGGCGCTGCGGGTGCTGGAGCAGAACTACCGCGCCGACACGATTTCCCAGGGACTGTTGCTCTCCCTTTATGAGGGCAAGGAACTGGACTTCCTGAACCGCGACCAGAACGGCAAGGAGTACATCGTGAAGGGCCGGGTCATCCGCAGCGGGTACACGCCGAATGTCTTCGCGATGAACCGCTACGGCCATGAATTCATGCAGCGCCAGCAGCAGCTGGGCAATTTCGGCGGCGGCATGGGCCAGCCGATCATCGAGGTCGAAGGCAAGCTGCGTTTCTCCCTGCCCGGCGAACCGCAGTTCCCGGCGCTGACGGACGACTCCATTTTGAAACCGCAGCTGGCGTGGGCGCTGGCGACCGACAAGCCGGTGAAGTTTGACGCCGAGTTGAGCTACGTCACGGGCGGCATGAGCTGGGAGGCCTCCTACAACCTGATCGCGCCCGAGCAGGGTGACACGCTCGACCTGACCGGTTGGGTCACGATCGACAACCAGAGCGGCAAGCAGTTCGACGCGGCGGTCATCAAGCTCATGGCCGGCGACGTCAGCAAGCTGCAGCCCGGCCAGGAGGTGATGAATCTGGGTTACGTCATGCGCGCCGATAAGGCCATGGATGCGGACGGCGGGCAGGTCACCGAGAAGGCCTTCGACGAGTTTCACCTTTATTCGCTGCCCCGGCCGGCGACGCTGCGGAACCGCGAGACCAAGCAGGTGGAGTTCCTGCGCGCGACCGGCGTGAAGGCGAAGACCTTCTACGTCTACAACGGCGCGGACATCGGGCCGCAGTTCCGCGGCTGGAACGAGCAGATGATCCGCCAGCAGCCCGAGTACGGCACGCAGTCGAATCCCAAGGTCTGGGTGATGCGCGAGTTCAAGAACAGCGAGGAGAACGGCCTGGGGATCCCGTTGCCGAAGGGGCGCACGCGCTTCTACCGGCAGGACGACGCCGACGGCCGGCTCGAGTTCACCGGCGAGAACACGATCGACCACACGGCCAAGAACGAGCTGGTGCGGCTCTACACGGGTGAGGCCTTTGACATCGTCGGCGAGCGCAAGCGCATGGACTTCCAGCTGAGCAACCGGCAGGACCAGATGGACGAGGAATTTGAGATCAAGGTGCGTAACCGTAAGACGACGCCCGTCGAGGTGCGGGTGACCGAGCGCCTTTACCGCTGGTCCAACTGGACGATGGTGAGCCAGACGCACGACTTCGAGAAGCAGGACGCGCAGGATATCGAGTTCCGCGTGACGGTGCCCGCCGACGGCGAGGTCGTGGTGCGGTATCGGGTGCGGTATGATTGGCGGTGACGGCGATTGATGTAGGGCGGGGTCGCCGAACCCCGCCTCGAGCGTGATATGGCTTTCGTAGCAGGCGGGGTTGCTTCGCCATCTCCGCCCAGCCTCCGTCGGCGACCCCGCCCTACAAGTTAGAAACGCAGGGCTTCGCACTCGCCTGCGAATGGCCACTCGTCAGCCCGGGTAACCAACCCAGCCCGTACCGGGTTCTCGCGAACGTAATGCCACTTCTGATCGTAACTGGAGGCCGAGCGCAGCACGTGGTCGAAGAACTCGCGTTGCCAGATGGGTTGGGAAACGTGGCCTGGGCGTTGGATAAGTCCGGAGGTCCACCGCTTCCAGTCCCTCATGAAGATATCGAGCGTCTTTTGCCCAGTGGCGCGCTGAGCAAAGAAATGAACATGGTCAGGCATCACGACATAGCGGCCGGTGGCCCACCCATGGATTTGGGCCGAGGCTCGCCATGATTCGACGAGCGCCTCCGATACGGCCGGCGCTGTCAGGATCGGCCTCCTGCGGTCTGTGCAGGTGGTGAGGAAATAGATTGGGTTACTCACCCAGACCTTTGATAGGCGGATCAAATGCTCACGTTCCTGCATTCACCGGAACTGTAGGGCGGCATCGCCGAATGCCGCCGGTTTGGAAACGACCTAAGAAAAGGCGGCATTTGGCGATGCCGGGATCCAGACAAGGCAAGGCCGGGTTCGGCGACCCCGCCCTACAACCAAGCCCTAGGTCTTATAACCAAAATCCTTTCGACTCCGCGGGGCGCTTCGGGCTTGTTCGGGCGCATGGCCAAGCGCGTGAAACTGAGCATGGGGTGCGGGTATGCCGTGTTTTTCATCCTCCTGCTGGGCGGTCTGGGCCTGCTCGTCGTGGGCCTGAACCATTACGAAGAAGCCGGCGGCATCTGGGCGAAGGAGGCGGTGATTCCCGCGCTGTTCGGGGCGACCTTGCTGGCCGGGTCGCTGGGTTACCTGAAACTGGCGCGACGGCTCGTGCGCGAGGGGGCGGAAGAGACGGCGCGGCAGGCGCAGTTTCCCGGTCAGCCCTGGAAATGGAAAAAAGCATGGCTGGGACCGGCCATCGCGTCGGACAACCAGGGTGGGGCGGCGGCGATGTGGTTCTTCGCGCTGTTCTGGAACGCCATCAGCACGCCGGTGGCTTGGGCGATTTTCACGGGCAAGATCAACGACAAGGCGGCCTACATCGCCCTGATTTTCCCGGTGGTGGGCGTCGGTCTGGTGGCGGCGGCGGTCTACCAGACGGTCCGCGCGCGCAAGTACGGCCGGGCGCGCTTCGTGCCGTCCTCGCTGCCGGGCGTGATCGGCGGCTACCTGGGCGGCGTGATCGAGGTGCCGGCGCGCGTGGTGCCCGAGGGCCAGGCGCAGCTGACCCTGCGGTGCGTGCGGCGCGAGACGCGCGGCAGCGGCAAGAACCGGAGCACGACCGACCGCGTGCTGTGGGAACGCGAGGAAGCCATCGCGGCCGAGAAGTGGGTGACCGGACCCGGCGGCACGCGCATCCCGGTGCTGTTCTACATACCGCCGGGCAACTTCGCGACCGATGACAGCGACAGCGACAACGAGATCGTCTGGCGTCTGACGGCCGGGGCGGCCACGCCGGGCGTGGATTTCTCGACCCGCTTTGTGGTGCCGGTCTTCCCCACCGGTGAGACGGCCGCGCCGCCTGATCCGGGTTCCCCGCTGCTCGAGGAATACTCGCCCCAGGTGCTCGACACCGCCGCGCTGCAGGCCTGCGGCGTGCGGCGGGAGGGGGACACCTTTCATTTCAGCGCCAGCCACCTGCCGGGCATGCGGTTGACGACGGCGGCGTTGCAGCTCGGCCTGTTGGCGTTGCTCATCTGGTACTGGGGTCGCGATGTCCACGGGGTGGTCTGGGGCATAACGCTCTTCTTCGGACTCATCGTGAGCCTCTTCACCGCCAACGTGTGGTTCGCCCACTTCGAGCTGCGGGTGGAGGCCGGCGACGTGGTGGTGACCAAGCCGCGGCCGTGGGGCACGAAGGTCACGCGGGTGCCGCGGGCCGAGGTGGAGGCGATCAAGCCCGAGCGGGCCATGGCGTCGGGTGAGAGCCAGTATTACAGCCTGAGCCTCGCCGGGGCCCCGGGGGCCGATCTGGGCGCGGCGGCGGCGGCCGGGGAACCGTTTGCGCTCCGCAAGCTGCGGTTCCAACTCGAGCAGCTGAAGAAGCAGGGCAACCTGACGCCGGACCGGGAGAAACAACTGGCGGAGGAGATCGAGGCCCAGCGGCGGGCGACCCCCAAATTCCTGGTGCCCTTTGCGCGGCACATCCCCGGTCAGACCCGCGCCGAGGCGATCGGGGCGATGGTGCTGGCGGCGATCAAGGGGAAGTAGGAAGTAGGAAGGAGGAATTAAGAAGGAAGAAGGGATGAATCGAAAGGCGGGTCCCCGTGCTCCAGAAAACGATGGAGTCGCGGCGACCTCGCCGCGGAAGGGTTGGGCTCGCTCGTAGAAATACGCAGGACCCGGGCAAGATCCGGGTTGCGGCGGCGGGGTCGGCCGCGAGGATCGGCGCCCATGCAATTCCTGCGCGGACTGGGGGCTTTTCTCGGGCTGGTGGTGATGCTGGCCGCGGCCGATTTCAAAGTGGGCGACCCGATCGAGGCCCTGTCCTACGGCATTTGGTCGAAGGGCAAGGTGATCGAGGTGGGTGACGGCAAGTGGAAGGTGACCTACGACGGCTACAGCGCCTCGTGGGACGAGTGGGTGGGGCCGGACAAGATCCGCGCGGTGGGCGAGGTGGTGGCGGCCGCGGTGCCGAAGCCGGTCGGGCCGGCGGTGCCGGGCCAATGGCGGGCGGGCGATCGCGTCGAAGGGTTGTCGTATGGCGCGTGGTACCCGGCCACCGTGCTCGAGGTGGGCGGCGGAAAATGGAAGGTGCACTATGATGGATATGGCAGCAGTTCCGACGAATGGCTGCCGGCGGAGAAGCTCCGCCCGATCCGCACGGCGTCGTGGAAGGTCGGGGACCGCGTGGAGGCCCTCTCCTATGGCAAGTGGTATGGGGCCAAGATCATCGAGGCCGAGTCGGCCCGTTGGAAGGTGACCTATGATGGGTACGGCAGCTCGTCGGACGAGTGGTTGAACATCGACCGCCTCCGCGCGCCCGGGGCGAAGACCGTGGGCGGCAGCGACCAAGCGGGCCAGGCGGTCGAGAGCTACAAGTTGCCGGTGCGGCCGGCGGGGGCGCAGGCGGGGCTCGAGGGCGCCTACCTGCGCGTGGAAACCTACTATTTCGGATCCAGCCTGAGCCTCAACAACCAGGGCTGGTTTTTCACCAAGGACGGGCGGTTCAGCAAGTCGCCCGCGGGCGGGTTTGATTTGGCGGCGTTCGCGCAGACCGCAGACCTGCGCCAGACGGACGGCACGTACTGGATTGCCGACGGCAAGATCACCTTCGCGTGGGCCGACGGCTCCGCGCCAACCGTCACCGATTTCAAGCGCGAGAAGGACGATCTCTTCTGGGGCGGGCTCGGCTCGACGCGCGTCGAGGGCTTCACGAAAGGCTGGCGGTTCGACGGCGAATACGAGGGCGGGGCCTCGATCGGCGGCGGGGCGCTGATGTCATCCACGACGCTGACCTTCGCACGGGACGGCACGTTCCGGCGCGGGTCGGTTTCGTCGTTCAAGGCGGTGAGCGACCACAGCGTGGTGTCAGGCGGTGCCACGGATGAGGCGGATGGCAGCTATGAATTCAACGGGCACACGCTCACACTGGTGACCAAGGGAGGGGAAACGCAGGCGTTCACGGTGTTTGCGTTCGGCGACAGGGATGAGGCGGGACGGCCGGACTATATTTACCGGGATGGGACGATGATGCGCCGGCAGTGAGTGAGTGTTCAGAAACTGTAGGGCGGGGTCGCCGAACCCCGCCTTTGTTCGAGCGCGATATCACGCTCGAGGCCGGCTTCGGCGACCCCGCCCTACAATGAAAAAGCCCGCCGAGGGGCGGGCTTGTGGCTCGGCGGGATGACTCGCCCTACCTCAGACCGTGAGGAGGTCCTTCTCCTTGTTGGCGAGGTGGCCGTCGATGTCCTTGATCGCCTTGTCGGTCGCGGCCTGGACGTCCTTCTCGAGACGCTTCTCGTCGTCCTCGGAGATCTTGCCGTCCTTCTTGAGTTTCTTGGTGGCCTCCATCGCGTCGCGGCGGACGTGGCGGACAGCGACGCGGCCTTCCTCGGCGAGGCGCTGGGCGGTCTTGACGAATTCCTGACGACGCTCGCGGGAGAGCTCGGGGAAGGGGAGGCGGATCAGGGTGCCGTCGACGACGGGGTTCACGCCGATGTTGGCCATCTGGAGGGCCTTCTCGATGGCGCGGAGCACGCCCTTGTCCCAGGGCTGGATCTGGATCATGCGCGGATCGGGCGTGGTGATGGCGGCGCAGCCCTTGAGCGGCATCATGGAGCCGTAGGCCTCGACCATGACGGACTCGACCATGGCCGGGGAGGCCTTGCCGGTGTGGATGGTGGAGAACTCGTGGAGCGTGTGATCCACGGCTTTCTTCATGCGGGCCTGGGCGTCGGTGAGGGTGGCGTTGCTCATGTCGGGAATAGGTTTGGGATCTAGGGTCGGGAGGGCTTAAACTTCAACGGACCACGGGTCACCCGTGGACCAGCGTGCCGATCTTGTCGCCGGCGACGGCCTTGCGGATGGCGTGCTCGTCGTCGAGGTTGAAGACGAGGATGGGGACGTTGTTGTCCAGGCAGAGGGAGAACGCCGTGGAGTCCATGACGTTGAGGCGCTGCTTGAGGGCGTCGATGAAGGTGAGCTCGTCGTACTTGACGGCGTCGGCGTGCTTCTTCGGGTCCTTGTCGTAGATGCCGTCGACCTTGGTGGCCTTCATGATGATGTCGGCGTGGAGCTCGGAGGCGCGGAGGGCGGCGGTGGTGTCGGTCGAGAAATACGGGTTGCCCGTGCCGGCGACGAAGATGACGACGCGGCCCTTCTCGAGGTGGCGCATGGCGCGACGCATGATGAACGGCTCGGCGATCTGGTTCATGGGGATGGCCGACTGGACGCGGGTCTTCACGCCCATCTTCTCGAGGCAGTCCATGATCGCGAGGCCGTTGATGACGGTGGCGAGCATGCCCATATAGTCGCCGGTGGTGCGGTCGACGCCGCGCTTGGCGCCCTGGAGGCCGCGGAAGATGTTGCCGCCGCCGATCACGACGCAGACCTGCACGCCGAGGTCGTGGATTTCCTTCACCTGTTCGCACATCCGCTCAAGGATGGCGGCATCGATGGTCTCGGAACCCTTGCCGCGCAGGACCTCGCCGCTGAGTTTCAGGACGACGCGCTTGTATTTGAGGGAAGGGGCGGTTTTGGCGCACATGCGTCTGGGATGAAACGATTGCGCCAAACCCGCGTCAAGGGGGGAGATGGGGGCCGGCAAACGTAAACCGGGGGTCAAGAGCCCGTTCCGACCGGGGCCGCAGTGCGCTCGGCCTGGTCCTCGCGCCGGACCGCCCAAATAATTCCCCCGAGCCCGATGAGGAGGAACACCGCCACGGCGATGGCCATGCTGATGTTCACCTTGGTGGTGCGTTTGTGGACGTTGACGAGCGGCTGGCCGGAGGTTTGTGGTTCGAAGCCTATGGTTAAAAGCGGGTCTGGTAAGGACAGGGGGAAAGGGGCGTGGTGCGGGCTATTTTTTCCCGGCGGCCCGCGGTCGTGCAACCGCGGGTCGGAACCGTACAATCGCGCATCCCGGGGCTTGCACGGATGCGCGGCGGGCGACAACTTGGCCGCTCCCATGAGGCGACGCCTGTTACCCCTGATCGCGCTCCTGCTGGCGGCCACCGGTCTGCTGCGGGCGGAGGTGTACCTGCGCTGGAACCAGGCCGGATATGCCGCCGCGCAGCCCAAGGTGCTGGTGGCGTTGAGCACGACCGATCTGGCCGGCCAGGCCTGGACCGTGACCCGGGGCGGTGAGACCGTGGCGCGCGGGACCTTCGGGGCCCGGGTGACCGGGGCGGGGGATCATACGCCCTTTGCCTTCAACCATGCGGCGGATTTCAGCGAGTTGCGGGCGACCGGTGACTATGTATTCGCCTCCCCGGGCTTGCCGGAGGCGCGGTTCACGGTGGCGCCAAGCCCTTATGAGCGGTTCCTGCCGTTGCCGCTCCGGCATCTCCGCGTGATGCGCTCGGGATCCCCTGACACCCTGCTGCGGAAATTCTCGCATGCCGGCGACGCGCGCGCCCCGCTGTTCGTGCCTGACGGCGACCCGGCCAACGGCAAATGGAAACCCGCCGTGCCGGCCCGCACGGTGGACGTTAGCGGTGGCTGGTATGATGCCGGCGACCAGATCAAGTTCACGCTCAACCAGGCCGCCACGTCCTATCACCTGTTGCTCGCCTACCGGCTCAAGCCCGCCCTCTTCGGCCGCGTCCACAGCCGCAGCGATCTGCCGGATGTGCTCGACGAGGCGAAGCACGGGCTGGAGTTCCTGATGCGGGTGCATCCGGACCCTGACACCTTCATCATCCAGGTGGCCGACGCCGACGACCACAACCAGGGCATGCGCCTGCCTGAGCATGACGAACTCGATGGCCGGCGTCCCGCGCTGGCCGCCCTCTCGCGGGTGCACATGGGCGCCGCGGCCGCCGCGCTCGCGCTGGGGGCCCGGACCTTCCGCGACCTGGGCCGGGTGGAGGACGCGACCCGCTACGGCACGATGGCGCAGACGATCTACACCCGGGCCCGCGCCGCCGACACCCTCGCCACCGCCTTCGAGCGGGACGAGGTGAATGATTTTTATCACGACCCGGATCCGACCGACCAGATGGCCCTCGCCGCGCTGGAGCTGCACGCGCTCACCGGAGATGACACCTGGCGCGCCCAGGCCCGGGCTTACGCGCCGCCCGCCGCCACCGAGGTGGGCTGGAAGGATTGGAACTGGCTGGCCAACGCCGGGCTGGCGCCGGACGACTCCGCGGCGAAATCGCGTCTGCTGGATGAGACGGCGGGCTACGTGGCCCACGCCCGCGAGCGCGGCGCGCCCTGGGGCATTCCGAGCAAATACGTCTGGGGCAGCCTCGCCCGCTGGGTCGGCATCGCCAACGCCAGCCGCGAGACCGCGCGCCGGTACGGGCCTTCGTCGGAGCGCGATGCGCTGTTCTGGGGCGTCACGGATTATGTCTTCGGCCGCAACAACTGGGGCGTGTCGTTCCTCCTGGCCGAGGAACTGCCCAACACGCTGCGTCATCTCTACAGCCCGGTCTACAAGCTGCTGCGGGAGTTTCCCACCGGCGCGCTGTCCGAGGGGCCCGGGGAGCGCGCGCTGCACGACTCGCTGAGCAAGTGGTTCCAGATACCGGCGGATGATCCGTTCCACCGCTTCAATACGCCGGCGGGAGTCTTCTTCGACAACGACACCGATTTCATGTGCCAGGAAGCGACGATCACCGCGCAGGCGGACATCGTGCTGCTGCTCACGCTGGCCTCGCTGCCGGAGACCGCCCCATGAAAATCCTCGGCAACCACATCGGCTACACGCCGGGAGACCAGAAGGTGCTGCTGCTCGAGGCACCGGAAGCCACCGCCTGGACGGAGCTCGCGCTCGTCTCGCTGCCGGACGGGGCCGTGGTGTGGCGGGGCGCGGCGACCTTCGCCGGCCCGGTCGCGGGCTGGACGGTGGGCCCGTGGTGGCGGGTGGACGTCAGCGCCGTGCGCGTCCCCGGCCGCTACGCGTTGCGCTGGGCGACGGCGACGGCCGCGGGACAGGGTGAGGGTTTTGAGATCGCGGAGAACCTGCTCGGGCACCCCGTCGTCTCGGACCTGTTGTTCTATTTCAAGAGCCAGCGGTGTGCCGGCATCTATGACCGCGCGGACCGGCGGGCGAAGCGCGTCGGGGACGGCGCGGTGCGCGAGGTGCACGGCGGCTGGTTCGATGCGTCGGGGGACACGAGCAAGTACCTGAGCCATCTCTCGTATGCGAACTACCTGAACCCGCAGCAGACCCCGTTGGTGGTATGGGTGCTGGCGCGGGCCTGGCACCTCTACCGGGCGGCCGGCGCGGCCCCGTATTTCCTCGAGCGCCTCCAGGCGGAGGTGCTGCATGGCGCCGACTGGCTGGTGCGCATGCAGGATCCGGTGGGGTTCTGGCATGTGACGGTTTTCGACCGCTGGACGAAGGATCCCGCGCAGCGCGAGCTCTGCTCCTACCGCACGCAGAAGGGCGACAAGTATGCCGACTACCAGGCCGGCTGGCGCCAGGGCGGGGGCATGGCCGCGGCCGCGCTGGCCTTGGCCTCGACGCTGGGCGAGGGCGGCGATTTTCGTCCGGCGGACTATCTCGCCGCGGCGCGCAAGGGCTTCGCCCACCTGCAGGCGCACGGCACGGAGTACCTGGATGACGGGAAGGAGAATATCATCGATGACACTTGCGCGCTGCTCGCGGCGGTGGAGTTGCAGGCCGTCGCGCCCGGTCCGTCGATCGCCGCCGAGCTGGACCAGCGCCTCGCCGCGCTCGCCGCCCGACGACGCGCGAGTGACGGCACCGTTTGGCTTGCGGCCGATGGGGCGGGGGAGCGGTCGTGGTTTCACGCCAGTGACGCCGGCCTGCCGCTGGTGACGCTGTTGCGGCTGGCTGATGCCCACCCCGCGCACCCGCAGGCCGCGGCCGCCCGCGCGCTCGCGGCGGAACTCATGCAGGCGCAGCTCGCGCTCGGCGAGGGTCGCAACAATCCCTTCGGTTATCCGCCCCACTGGGTGAAGACCCCGGGCACGCCCGGCCGCGTCCAGTGGTTTTACCCGCACGACAATCCCTCGGGATACTGGTGGCAGGGTGAGAACGCCCGGTTGGCCTCACTCGCGGCCGCCGCGCAGGGCGTGGGCGCGGTCACGGGCGATCCGGTGGCCGCCCGGGCGGGCCGCCGTTGGGTGGACTGGATTCTCGGCGCCAATCCCTTCGACCGGTGCATGCTGCACGGGCGCGGGCGGAACAACCCGGTCTACGAGGAGCACTATCACAACGCCCCCGGCGGCGTGGCCAACGGCATCACCAGCGGTTTCACGGACGAGAACGACATCGCCTTCGCGCCGCTGCCGGCGGCCGCCGACTCCGCGGAGAAATGGCGCTGGGGCGAGCAGTGGCTGCCGCATGGCGCCTGGCTGCTTTACGCCCTCGTGCTGCGCGAGACCGGCCACAGCTCCTGACCTTTACGTCTCAACCCAACCCACGCCTTCCATGGAAGTCATCATCCAGAAAAACACCGACGCCGGCTGCCTGCTGGGCGCCCGCATCATCGCCAAGCTTGTGCGCGAGAAGCCCGACGCCGTGCTCGGTCTCGCCACCGGGCGCACTCCGCTCCAGCTGTACCAGGAACTCATCCGCCTGCACCGGACCGAGGGCCTCGACTTCAGCCGCATCACGACCTTCAACCTCGATGAGTACGTGGGCCTGCCGGCGACGCACGACCAGTCGTACCGCTGGTTCATGCGCGAGAATTTTTTTCGGCACATCAACATCGACCAGCGACGCACGCACGTGCCCGACGGCACGGCGGCGGACGTCCACGCCGAGTGCCGCGACTATGAGAAGCGCATTGAGGCGGCGGGCGGCATCGACCTGCAGTTGCTCGGCCTCGGCCGCAACGGCCACATCGGCTTCAACGAGCCGACGGGTTCGCTCCGCTCGCGCACCTGGATCAAGATCCTGTCCGAGCAGACGCTGCGCGACAACAGCGCGGTGTTCG
This sequence comes from Lacunisphaera limnophila, assembly GCF_001746835.1. Lineage (NCBI taxonomy): Bacteria > Pseudomonadati > Verrucomicrobiota > Opitutia > Opitutales > Opitutaceae > Lacunisphaera > Lacunisphaera limnophila. The sequence continues at coordinate 2,134,708 of NZ_CP016094.1, forward strand.
GGGACTTCGCGCAGATGCCGCGTCATGCGATCACGATGGGCGTGGGCACGATCCTCGACGCCCGCCGCGTGCTCCTGCTGGCTTTCGGGCCGGCGAAGTGCCGGGCCGTGACCGCCATGGTCGAGGGCCCGCTGGCGGCGATCTGTCCGGCGTCCGCCTTGCAGTTGCATCCGCGCGCCACCATTCTCCTGGACGACACCTCGGCGGCCGGCCTGCAATACGCCGACCACTACCGCTGGATCGACCAGCACAAACTGGACTGGCAGAAGCACGACTGAGGTCCGGGGCGGGTGGCGTCGCGCGGGTGGGCCCCGGAACGTGCCCATCTGGTTCAGTTGGTAAAAAAGCCGCCGGCGGGCGGGGTGGTTTTCCACCCTTGACCGGACCGGCCCGGGTAGCACATTGCCCCTTCCGCACTTCACTGCCTGATGGTGTAATGGTAGCACAGGTGACTTTGACTCACCTAGTCATGGTTCGAATCCATGTCGGGCAGCCATTCGACGCGGCCCTCGCGCTGCTCGGGCCTTGCTCATGGCAGGCCAGTTTGCCGCGAGGGCTGCGTCGAATGCCCTGAGCAAGCGAAGCGCGTCGAATGGGCTTTCGACCCAGCGACTAACGCTGGTTATCGTTCCAGAACATCGGGCCACCAAAATCCATGCCCGAATTGTTTCCAGTCATTCCGATACCCGCCGCTATCGCTGATTTGGCCTGGGTGTACATTCTCCAAACGGCCGACGGCGCGCTCTATATCGGTCAAACCCGCGATATCGGCGAGCGCCTGCGCAAGCACCGCCATGGTCTCGGCAGCAAATTTACAACTGATCATTCCGGGCCTCGTTTGGTTTTTTGCGAAGGCACCATGTCGCTGGACGAGGCCGTAGTCCGGGAGCACCAGCTCAAGCGCTGGTCCCGCCCCAAGAAGGAAGCCCTGATCCGCGGGGACCTCCCCCGCCTGCGCGAACTCAGCCGATCGCGGGAGCGACCCGGCAATGGCGCGCGGGCGTGATCAAGGGGGCGAGCGGGGGCCACCCCAGGTCAAAAGCCTCCCCCGGGCAGGGACAATCGGCACGTTGTCTTGTGCAATTGGTGCGACGCCGTCTGTCGCGATGTGGCGCACACTGGGCTGGGCGGGAATCAAGGCCCGCCGCCCGGGGGCGGGACTGCGCCCTCACTCACCCCACGCCCCCCCGTGTTCACCCCCAGCCCAGCCGCCCGGCCGGACCAACGCGCCGACCACGCGGAAATCCAGCGTCTGTTCGAGGAATACATCACGCTCTACGCCGGCCGCGACGACCGGCTCACCACGTGTTTCAGCGAGGATTTTTCCGGCTTCACCGGCGGCGGGGATTTTCTGGTGGATGACCGGGCGGAGTGGGTCGCGATCACCCGGCAGGATTTCGCCCAGGTCAAGGAGCCGCTCCGGATCGAGCACAAGGATCTGCGGATCCAGCCCCTGTCGGCCACGATCGCGGTGGTGACCGCGTTTTTTGCCATTCACCTGCCGATCAAGGATCACGTCCTCTCGCGCGAGACCGCCCGCCTCGTGCTGGTTTTCCACCGGGAAGCGGGGAACTGGAAAATCGCGCACAGCAGCATCTCCATTCCCTACCACCTGGTGCGCGCAGGTGAGGTCTACCCGATGCAGGCGCTCACGGAGCGAAACCAGGAACTGGAAAACCTCGTGGCCGAGCGGACGGTCCAGTTGCAAACCAGCGAAGGCCGTTACCGCTCGATTTTGGCGGCCAGCCCGGATGACATCACGATCACGGACAAGGACGGGCGGATCCTCATGGTTTCACCGTCCGCTTACACGTTGTTCGGCTATGAGCGGACCACGGCCTTTGACCAGCGCACGGTCTTGGACTTCATCGTGCCCGAGGAACGGCCGCTGGCCCGCCAGCACTGGGTCGACCGGCTGGAAGGCCGGCGCAAAGGACCGGCCGAGTACCGCGGGCTCCGGGCGGATGGCAGCACGATCGCCATCGAGGTGAATGCAGAATTCATCCGCGACGCGGCGGGCGCGCCCACGGGCATGGTCATCATCATCCGCGATCTCACGGAGCGGAAGAAAGCCGACGCGGAGAGGGAGCGGCTGGAGGCCCTGAACCAGCAGCTCCAAAAGGCGGAAAGCCTGGGGCGGATGGCTGGCGCCATCGCGCACACTTTCAACAACCAGCTCCATACGGTGATGATGAGCCTTGATCTGGCCTTGGGCGACCTCCGGCGGGAGGACGGGCCCGGCCCGGCCCAGAAGATCAACCTGGCGTTGAGCGCGGCCCGCAAGGCGGCGGAAGTGAGCAGCCAGATGCTCACGTACCTGGGTCAGTCGGCCGCCACCCGGCAATCCTTGGATCTGGCGGAGACCTGTCGGCGCGGCCTGGGCCTCGTGCAGGCCGCGATGCCACCCGAGGTGAAACTGGCCACGGCGTTTCCCTGCCCCGGGCCGTTGGTGCACGCCGACGCGCGCCAGTTGCAGCATGTAGTGACCAACCTGGTGACCAACGCGTGGGAGGCGTCGGGCGCGGCGCCATGCGTCGTGAACCTGGCCATCAAGACCGTGGATGCGGCCGCCCTGCCCACGGAGAACCGGGTGCCGCTCGAATTCCAGCCGCAGGGCACCACGTATGCCTGCCTGGAGGTGGCGGACGAGGGCTGCGGCATCCCGGCCCCGGACATCGGAAAAGTCTTTGATCCGTTTTTCACGACCAAGTTCACCGGGCGCGGGCTTGGCCTGGCCATGGTTCTGGGCATGGTGCGGGCGAACAAGGGCGCGATCGCCGTGGAAAGCGCCCCGCAGCGGGGCACGGTCTTCCGCGTTTACCTGCCGGTGGTGGCGCGCTGAGGGATTCCCGGCCGTCGTGCGGGATTGCCGGATCTCGCGTGTCCCGCGTTTGAAACGGCGACTTGGGCGCAGGCTCCCAACTATAACTGGTCGAAGCAGCTGGCCTGCTCAGGGGTTGCAGGTTCCGGTCTCCCGCCGGGACGATAGCTGTCGTGGTGGCGGAAGCGCGCGCGCAGCCTCGGGCTTTCTCCTGCCAGCGTGGCCGCAAGTCCGGCGGGTTATTCCACCTCCCTTATGCTCCCGACCCTGCTTCTCCGCCTTGGCCTGCTCCTTGCCCTCCCCGTCGTCATGGCCGGGTCGCTGGTGAATGATCGTCAGATCGAAACCGCCGCCCGCCGCAGTTTTGTGCTCGGCACCGTGCTCGAGGGCCGGGTCAAGGTGTCGGCCGACTTCGGCGTGCTCACGCTTACCGGCACGGTGGAGGATGCCGCCGACCAAGCCGTGGCCGCGGACACGGTGAGCCGCATCGCCGGGGTGTCCGGCGTGGAGAACAAGCTCACGATCCTGGCCACCCACCGCGAACAATCCGATCGGTGGATCGCCCGGATCATCCATCGCCACCTGCTGGTGACCAAGGGGCTCAGCGCCGTGCCACCTACCATCACCGTCCAGGACGCCATGGTCACGCTCTCCGGTACGGTGGCGACGACCGAACTCAAGGCGCTCGCCGGCCGCGTGGCGGGCGAAATCAGCAGCGTGAAATATGTACGGAACAGCCTCACGGTCGCGGACGTACCCGCGACAGGTGACAGCGGCGCGGACCCCGTGGACGATGCCTCCGTGAGCGGGCTCGTCCAGGCCATGCTGCGCCGGCACGAGCCGTCGCTGGGATTGGGGTCCGTCATCACGACGGTGGCCGGCGTGGTGCGGATCACGGGCCCCGCCGTTACGGTCGCCGAAAAGGCCCTGATCACGCGGCTGGCGCGCGAGGTGTCGGGCACCCGGGTGGTCAACAACGAGCTGAAGGCCAACAACTGAGCCCTTGCAGTCGGTCGGTCTCCTCCGGCGCTGACGGATGCGATAAATCTCGCTAGGGTCGCGCGCGTGGGCGAGCTGGCGGAATGAAGGCCGTAAGGAGGACGTCATAGGATCAGCCGGTGTTTGTATAGCCCGCTTTCCTGGCTAAGGTCGGGTCACCCCTACCCCCGATGAAACACCTGCTTGCCTGCCTCACCCTCGTGGTCACCGCCAGCGGCGCCACCGCGCCCCAGCCCTTACTGCTTTGGGAAACCGACGGTTTCGTCGGTCCCGAATCCGTGGTCTTCGATCCGGCCCGCCAGGAATTCTACGTTTCCAACATGGGCACGCACGGCGGCGGGCAGACCCCCGGCGACGGTTTCATCAGTCGCGTCAGTGCCGAGGGCAAAATCCTCGAACTGAAGTGGGTCACCGGTTTCGACAACCCCAAGGGCCTGGCGCTTACCAACGGCCGGCTCTACGTTGGTGACGACAAGGACCTGACCGAAATCGACGTGGCGGCCGGCAAAATCTCCCTCCGTTACGCGCCGGCGGACGGTCCCGGCTCGTTCAACGACTGCACGGCTGATGCCGCCGGCAACATCTACGTATGCAGCGGCCGTCTCGACACGGTTTTCCGGCTCAGCGCGGGCAAGTTCGAGCCTTGGTTCAAACTCGACAAGGCCAAGACGGGAGGCCTCAACGGCCTGAAGGCGGAGAAGGATCGCCTGCTGCTCGGTGGCTGGTCGCTCCGCGGTGCGGATGGCAAGGAGCAGATCGGACACATTTCAACGGTGGCATATGCGGACAAGGCTTTCGGCCGGATCGGCGACCAGCCGGTGTGTCACGTGGACGGCCTCGAGCCGGACGGGCAGGGCGGCTACACCGTCACCGACTGGCTCACGGGCGACGTGCTGCACGTCACGGCCGACGGCAAGACGACCCCGCTCCTCGCGCTCGGGCGGGGCACGGCGGACCACGCCTACCTCATCGGCGAGAAGCAGCTCATCATCCCGCAGATGCTGGAACACAAGCTCCGCGCCTTCCGCTGGGCGCCGGCGGGCGAATGACTCGGGGTCGGCTTGAGTTTTCCGTGGGGCGTTCCCAGATTCGCCGCACGATGAGCCTACCCCGCCTGTTGCTGTCCTGCGTCGTGATCACGGTCGCCCTGCGCGGAGCGACCGAGCCCCCGCGACTCTGCGTGCCTGGCGCCTCGTCCGAGGCGGTGGCGCTCTACGATTTCCTGCTCGAGGTGTCCGGCAAGCACACGCTATCGGGTCAGCACTGCGTGCCGCTGGTCGGCGACACCCGCCTGCCCACGGTGCAGAAGGCCTTCGGTCATTACCCGGCGGTGTTCAGTCAGGACTTCGGGTTCAGCGAACCCGGCACCTGGGACGGCATCAATTACCGCCAGCGCATCGTGGACGACGCCATCCGCCGCCACGCGGAAGGTTTCATCATCAACCTTATGTGGCATGCGGTGCGGCCGACCGACGACGAACCCGTGGCCTTTGAGAAATCCATCCAGGGCAAGCTGACCGACGCTGAGTGGCGGGAGCTGCTCACCCCGGGCACCGCGTTGAACGAGCGCTGGCAGTCGCAGGTCGACGTGATCGCCTTTTTCCTGCGGCAGCTGCGGGATGCGCGCGTGCCCGTGCTCTGGCGGCCTTATCATGAGATGAACGGCAGCTGGTTCTGGTGGGGCGGCCGGCCGGGGGCGGACAACTTCACCAAGCTCTACCGGATGCTCTTCGACCGTCTCACGCATTTTCACCGGCTGAACAACCTCATCTGGGTCTACGGACCCAACGAGGTCCGCACCAACGTCGCGCCGTACGCGGATTTTTTCCCGGGGCACGACGTCGTCGACGCGCTGGCCACGGACGTCTATTCCAACGGTTTCGCCCGGCACGATTACGATTCGCTCCTGGCGCTGGCCGCCGGCAAGCCGATCGGGCTGGGCGAGGTCGGACCGATCCCGACGGCGGAGATTTTGCAGGACCAGCCGCGGTGGGCGTGGTTCGTGGCGTGGTATGACCTGCAGGGGATTCCCCGCGAGACCCGCGCCGCCGTGAAGGCGACCTTCGACAGCCCGGTGACGATGAACTGGGACGAACTGCCTTGGGTGAACATCAAGCATCCCACGGTCCATTACCCGGTCATCAAGTGACCCGGGGTCGGGCGGCGGCGCGGCGCGCGGCCAGGGCGATGGGCAGGCCGATCAGGAAAAGGTGCGCCGCGGCGGGCCAGGAGAGGAGCGGCGGCAGCCGGAGCGGCACGGCCAGGGCGGATAGCGGCAGGACCACGCAGTTCATGCCGAGATAGACGACCAGCCCGTAGACCAGGCCGGCGGGCACCGGGTGGCGGAGCCATACCGGCCAGCGCCGGGCCAGGCCCCAAAACAAGGCCGCCCAGAGTCCCGCGATCAGGAAGTGGAGGCCGGTGCCGAGGGCGAAGGTGGACCCGCCGCCGGTGCGGGCCGCCTTAAGGCCGATCAGGCCGCCGGCGACATTTTGAAACACGCCCAGCGACCAGCCGTAGTACGTCAGCGCGAAAAGCCAGTCGAGGCCCCCGGCCAGCAGGCCGCCCCAGAGGATGGCCTTGAATGCAGGGGACCGGGGGGTGGGGGACATGGCGGGAGGCCAGCAGAACACCGTCCCTGGGCCAATCCCTTCCGGCGGCGGGGATCCCGGCCTGGGAACGTCGATTCCTGATTTAAAAAATGAGATTCCGCGTTGGGGATTTGCCAAGCCCCCCGGCAGCCTGCTCAATGGTATTTTCCCACGATGACCGTCGTTACCCCGACCGATCTGCTCGCCGCCATTGAGGCTGACCTGCGCGGCAACATCCTGCCGTTCTGGATCAAGCAGGTGGCCAACCGGCCTGCCCGCACGTTTCACGGCGCGCTCAGCAATGATCTGACCGTCGACCCGGCCGTCGAGCGCGGCGCGTTGTTGACGTCCCGCATCCTCTGGACCTACGCCGCCGCGCTGCGCCAGTATGGCGACGCGGCGTATCGCGCCATGGCCGACCTCGCGCACGAGGATCTCATGGCGCACTATCACGACGCCGGGCAGGGCGGGTTCTATTGGTCGATCGCTGCCGACGGTGCGGTCCTGCGTGACCGCAAGCAGGTCTACGGGCAGGCCTTCGCCATTTACGCCCTGAGCGAATACCATGCGGCGACCGGCCTGCGGGCCCCGCTTGACCAGGCCATCACGGTCTTCCAGCTGCTGGAGCGTCACGCGCGCGAGCCGGCCCACGGGGGCTACCTCGAGGCCTTCGCCCGCGACTGGTCGCCGATCACCGACATGCGGCTCAGTGCGGTGGACCAGAACGATCCCAAGTCCCAGAACACGATGCTCCATGTGATGGAGGCCTACACGCGGCTCCTCAACGTGTGGCCCGATCCCGGCCTGCGCCGCGCGCTGCGCGAGATCGTGGAACTGATGCTCACGCGCATCGTGGACGCCCGGACCGCCCATCTCGGGCTCTTCTTCACCGTGGACTGGCGGCGGACCTCGGACCGCATCTCCTATGGCCACGACATCGAGGCGGCCTGGCTGCTCACGCGCGCCGCCGCGGCCCTGGGCGAGCCGGCAGTGACCGCCCGGACCGAGGCCCTCGCGCTCCGGATCGCCGAGGTGACGCTGGCCGAGGGAACCGACACGGACGGCGCGATCTTCAACCTCGGCGACCCCACCGGCATCATCGACCCCAGCAAAGAGTGGTGGCCGCAGGCCGAGGCCGTGGTCGGCTTCCTCGAGGCTTTCCGGATTTCCGGGGAGGCCCGCTACCTCGCGGCCGCGGCCAAGACCTGGGGCTTCATCGCCACGCGCCTGATCGACCGGCAGCAGGGCGAGTGGTTTCGCGGCGTGACCCGCGAGGGGGTGGTGAACCCGGCGTTCGAGAAGGTCAGCTTCTGGAAATGTCCCTACCACAACGGCCGCCTGGGCCTCGAGGCCGTCGCCCGCCTGGGGATGGCCGCCACCGCCGGGTAATCCGGTTTCATGCCCTTGGCCGGATCGCCCCTGCGCAAAGAATCTTAATTTAGAACGGCCCCTCCTCCTGTTCAGTCCGGGTCGCACCCGCTAATCTTCTCCTTCCCCTGATGAAAAAGAAATCCCTCCTCCCCAAGATCAAGGCCCCGGCCGCGTGGACCAAGCGGCTGAAGCAGCTCACGGCCAAGCACGAGAAATTCCTCGCGCGCAAAAACCCGGTCGACCCCGAGTGGGACAATGGCGTGTTCGAGCGTTTCACCTTTCCCGCGATCACCTACCGCCACGCCCCGATTGAATGGCGCTATGACCTCAACCCGAAGACGAACCCGTTTCTGATGGAGCGCCTCGGCGTCAACGCCACGCTCAACCCCGGCGCGTTCTTCTGGAAGGGCAAGGTGCACATGGTCGTTCGCTTCGAGGGTTATGATCGCAAGAGCCTCTTCGCCATCGCCGAGAGCGCCAACGGCATCGACGGCTGGCGTTTCTGGGACGAGCCCGTGGACCTGCCCGAGCTGAAGCCCGAGACCAACGTCTACGACATGCGGATCACGTTCCACGAGGACGGGCACATCTACGGCGTGTTCTGCGCGGAGGCGAAGGACCCGAACGCCAAACCCGGCGACCTCTCCAGCGCGGTCGCGGTGGCCGGCATGGTTCGCACCAAGGATTTCAAAAAGTGGGAGCGCCTCCCGAACCTCAAGACCCCGGCCTCGCAGCAGCGCAATGTCGTGCTCCACCCGGAATTCGTGGACGGCCAGTACGCGTTCTACACGCGCCCGATGGACGGCTTCATCGACGTCGGCTCGGGCGGCGGCATCGGCTGGACGCTTTGCCGGGACATCACCACCGGGATCACCGGCCCGGAAAAGATCATCGACGGCCGCGCCTACCACACGATCAAGGAAGTGAAGAACGGCCAGGGCCCGGCGCCGATCAAGACGCCGCAGGGCTGGCTGCATCTTGCCCACGGCGTGCGCGGCTGCGCCGCCGGCCTGCGCTACGTCCTCTACATGTTCATGACCTCCCTCGAGGATCCGACGAAGGTCATCGCCCGGCCGGGCGGCCACTTCCTCGCGCCTTATGGCGGCGAAGGTTTTGGCGACGTGTCGAACGTCACCTTCACCAACGGCTGGGTCGAGTTGCCGGGCAAGGAACGCACCGTGATGATTTATTACGGCGGCTCCGACACCCGCTGCTACGTCGCCCGGACCAACGTCGCGAAGCTCGTCGACTGGTGCCTCAACACGCCTGAGGATGCCCTGACGACCCGCAAGGCCGTCGACCAGCGCCTCGCGCTCATCCGCGCGAACAAGCAGCTGCTCGGGAGGTAAGCCAAAAGCCTGGAGCTTCCGGACTGTAGGGCGGGGGTCGCCGAACCCCGCCTGCGTTCGAATACGCTAACACGTTCTAGGCGGGGTTCAGCGACCCCGCCCTACATCAGGACCTCAGGCGGCGACGCCGCAGCACTTCTTGTATTTCTTGCCGCTGCCGCAGGGGCAGGGATCGTTGCGGCCGACCTTGGGGGTCTCGCGGCGCACCGTCCGGCCGGGCTCGTTCAACTGGCCGGTGTAGACCCAGCGGCCTTCCTCACGGCCGAAAAGGGCGACCTCGAGGTGCTCGCGTTCCTCGCCCTCGGTCTTGAACTTGGCGGAAAAATGCACGGCGCCCAGCTTATCGTCGGGGCCGCCCTCCTGGGTCTCGATGATCTTGAGGCCGAGCCACTCGGAGCTCTCGGCCCACTTCTTGGCCTCGTCGGCGGCGAAGTCCTTGCGCTGGTCGGCGCTGAGCGAGCGCTCGAGGTGGGCAATGTCGCGCTTCACGTAGGCGGTGTAGCGCGAACGCATCAGCGCCTCCGCCGTCGGGGCGGGCGCGCCGCCGAGGATCGGACCGCAGCAGGTATCAAAGGTGGAACCGGAACCACAGGGACAGTTGCTCATGGAGCCGAGGCTCCATGAGACGGGACAAGTTTCAAGTAACAAGTATCCGGCATGTCCCTCGCGCCGGCGGTCGGTCAGCTGGGTTACGTGCCACCGGATCCTGGTCTCTGGGCCGCACCCCGCGACGCCCCTACGGTTCCCGGATGGCCAGGGTCTGGTTGAGGCCGGTGGGCCGGAGTTCCTGGACCTGGCCGGAGGGCCACTGGATCACGAGTTTGCGCACGCGGGCGTCATCGCCGAGGCCGAAGGTGAGGGTGGATTCCGACTGGGTCATGAAGCCGAGGGCCGGGCCGGCGGTCTGCGTGAGGACGCGGCGCGGCGTGTGCACCTCGACGCGGGCGCCGCCGGCGCCGGGCTCGCTGCGGGTGGCCGTGAGTTGCAGCCGCAGCCAGGGCGAGCCGGTGCGCTGGTCGTTGCGGAGCAGCACGGCGGGGCCGTTGTGCTGCGCGATCACCAGGTCCGGGTCGCCGTCGCCGTCAAAGTCGGCGGCCGCGACGCCGCGCGCCGTCAGGGCGGGCAGGGCGGTCTCCTCGTCGGCCAGCGGCTGCCAAGTCTCGCCCCGGGACCACAGCACCCGTGGCACGGCGGCGAAAGCGCGGCCGCCTTCAAATTTGTTGGTGCCGGGTTCGGCGCGGCCCTGGCCGGAGAACAGCTCGGGCCGGCCGTCCAGATCGAGATCGAGCACGACCACCCCGAGCTTGCTCGCGAGGGCGAGGCCGGCGGCGGTGTCTTCCGCCAGGCCCGCGGCGAGCAGGGCCTGCAGGCGGTCGCGGTCGCCCGGGCTTTGGGCGAAGGGCAGGGCGCTGGCCGAGGCCAGGCCGGCGGCGGCCCCTTCCTGGCGAGGGCCCTGCACCCCGGCCTGCCGCGCGAAGGTGCCGTCACCCTGCGCGAGGAACAGCGCCGGGCCGTGGTTGTGATAGGCGATCAGCAGGTCGGAGCGCCGGTCGCCGTTCACGTCGAGGACCGTGAGGGCCAGCGGCCAGGCCACGGGCCGGCCGGTCTCGGGGTCGATGTCCCGCAAACCGGCCGAGTCGGCGGCCGCGGCGAAGCGCCCGTCGCCGCGGTTGTGCCAGACGGTGGGCGGGGAGCTGAAAAAGCCGGTCGGGTTGCCGTAGGAGCGGCCCATCTCGGCGACGGCAAAGGCGGAGCCGAGCCCCACCTCCTGGGGCCAGCGGGCGTAGTGCAACACCACCAAGTCGAGGCGGCCGTCGGCATCCGTGTCGAGCCAGGCGGCACCGGTGCTCCAGGTGTTCTCGTCGCCGCCGAGGCCGGCAAATTCGGTGACATCCTCGAACCGGCCGCCCCCGAGGTTGCGGAAGAGCCGGTTGGTGCCCACGGCCGAGACAAACAGGTCGGGGTGGCCGTCGGCATCGTAGTCCCCGGCGGCGGCGGCCATGCCCTGCATCTCGGTGTTAAGGCCGGCGGCGGCGGTCACATCGGTGAAGCGACCGTTGCCGTCGTTGCGATAAAGCGCGCTGCTGCGGACCAGGCGCTTCTCGAGGGTTTCCTCCCAGGGCCACGGCGCCCCATTGACGAAAAACAGGTCGGGCCGGCCGTCCGCGTTGTAGTCCAGCACGGTGACCGCCCCGCCGAGCGTGGTCGGGGCCTCGTCGGCTCCCGGCCGGTGGCTGAAGCGCAGACCAGCCGCCGCCGTGACGTCGGTGAACCGCACCACCGGCGCACCGGTGCCGGCCGCCGGGGGAAAGAGCCACGCAAACAGCGCGCCGAGCAGGATGGCCGCGACCACGAGCGGCAGCAGCACCGGCAGCAGGGGCGGGACCACGGAGCGAACCGGCGGGTTCGCCGGCAGGGCGGGGTGGGGGCGGGCGGCAGGGGTGGTCACGGACGGATGCGAATGGGCGTGGACACGAAATGCTCCGGCGTCCTACATAGACGGCAACCCCTTTCACGCAATGACCGACCATCCCCTGTCCGGCCGATCGCTGCTCCGCTTCGCGGGCATCGGGACGTTCTGGACCCTGGTGGGCCTGGCCTTTGCGAGCCAGTTTTACCTGTCCAGCACCCTGCTGGGGCGCTCGGTGACCTGGGGCCAGGCCATCGGCTACTCGCTCGGGGACTGGTACGTGTGGGCGGTGCTCTCCCTCCCGGTGCTTTGGCTGGCGCGGCGTTACCCGCCGGAAGGCGCGCAGCCCTGGCGCACCGCGGCCATCCACCTGGCGTCCGCGCTGGTGTGCTCGCTCGTCTATGTGTTGCTGCGCTCGCTGGTCGGCGTGGCCCACAGCCGCCTGCTCGACGAGCCCGTGACCTTTGCCGAGGTCTTCCGGCCGCTGTTGGTGCGCACCTTCCCGTTCAACCTGCTGGTGTATGGCGTCATCGTGACCATCAGCCACGCCATCGATTATTACCGCAAGTATCACGAGCGCACGGTGCACTCGCTCGAGCTGGAGAAGCACCTCACCGAGGCGCGGCTCCAGTCGCTGCTCCGCCAGCTCAAGCCCCACTTCCTTTTCAACACGCTCAACGGCATCGCCTCGCTGATGCACAGCGACGTGCACGCCGCCGACAAGATGCTGGTGCGCCTCGGCGAGCTGTTGCGCCTGACGATGCACCACCCGGGCCAGCCGCTGACGAAGCTGCGCGAGGAGATCGCCTTCATCGAGAAATACCTCGAGATCGAGCGCATCCGTTTCCGGGACCGGCTCACGGTCGAGATCACGGCGGCGCCCGACACGCTCGACGCCGACGTGCCGAGCCTGATCATCCAGCCGTTGGTGGAGAATGCCATCCGCCACGGGCTCGAGCCGCACGCCCGCCCGGGCCGGATCACGGTGATGACGCGGCGCGAGGGCGGCGGCCTGTTGCTCGTCGTGCGCGACAATGGCGGTGGGATGCCCGCCGGCGGCTTCACCCGCGAGGGCATCGGCCTCGCCAACACGCGCGAGCGGCTCCGCGAGCTGTATGGCGAGCGGCACCGCTTCGAGCTGGCCAACCACCCGGAGGGCGGATTGGAAGTGCGGCTGTTGATCCCCCTCTAGGCCCTATAAGCCTTATATGCCCCATAGGCCCTATCCTCCGATAAAATGAAAATCCGCACCCTCATCGTGGATGACGAACCCCTGGCGCGGGACCGCTTGCGCGGATTCCTGCGCGCCGAGCCCGACGTCGATCTCATCGGCGAATGCGGCAGCGGCCCGGAAGCGGTGGCGCTGATCAAGGCGGCCACCCCCGACCTGGTCTTCCTCGACATGCAGATGCCGGGGTGCGACGGGCTGCAGGTCATCGCCCAGCTGCCGGAGGACCGGCGGCCCGCGATCATCTTCGCCACGGCGCACGAGAAGTTTGCCGTGGATGCCTTCGACCTGGCGGCGGCGGATTACCTGCTGAAGCCCTTTGACCGGGATCGTTTCCAGCAGGCCCTGCGGCGGGCGCAGGACCAGTTGCAACGCCTGCGCACCCCCGAGAGCCCGGCGGCCCCGGCCCCCCGGGCGGACCGGATCACGGTGAAGGCCGACGGCCGGCTGGTCTTCCTCAAGCCCGAGGAGATCGTCCGGGTCGAGGCGGCCGACAACTACGTGATGCTGCACCTGGTGGCCGGCCGCCTGATGCTGCGCGAGACCATGGCGGCGATCGAGACTCGGCTCGGCACGCTCAACTTCGCCCGGGTCAATCGCTCGGCCATCGTACACCTGGGCCAGATCCGCGAGATCCAGCCGGCGCTCCACGGTGATTACACGGTGGTGTTGCGCGACGGCACGAAACTCCCCCTCAGCCGCAGCCTGCGGGGCCGGCTGGACCGGTTCGCCGGCGGCTGAATGCGGCGGTGCACCCGTCGCGGGCGTGTTATTTTTTTGTGGCGCAGCCATTAGCCCATTGACCCCCGGGTCAGGTGTCATAACGCTTTAAGCTCAATGGCCCCGCCGTTGACCCACGCCCCGAAGCCGTCCGCCTTGAGCTGGATGGCGATTTCGCTCGCGAGCCTGGTCAAGGCGCAAGCGGCCGAGGAGGTGGGCCCGGCCGGGGCCCCGGCCATTCTCCGGGATCTTTCCTTCGAGGAGCTGGCCACGATCACGGTGACCACGGTGTCGAAGCGGCAGGAACAATATTTCAATGCGGCGGCGGCGGTGCATGTGATCACGGGCGAGGAAATCCGCCGTTCCGGCGCCCTGATGCTGCCCGAGGTGCTGCGCCTGGCTCCCGGCGTCGAGGTGGGGGCCATCAACAGCCGGTCCTACGCGGTGGCCATCCGCGGCTTCAACGGCACCGCGTCCAACAAACTCCTGCCGCTGATCGACGGGCGGTCGCTGTATTCGCAGCGGTTTGCCTCGACGATCTGGGACATCCGCGACCTGCCGCTCGAAGACGTGGAACAGATCGAGGTGATCGGCGGGCCGGGCGGCACCACGTGGGGGGCCAACGCCGTGAACGGCGTCATCAATATCATCACCAAATCGGCCCGCGACACCCAGGGCAGCCTGTGGGCGGCCACGGCGGGCAGCTTCGAAGAGGCACAGCTGTACGCGCGGCAAGGTTTCGCCGCCGGCCGCGATGGCTGGGCGCGGGTTTATGTGAAGGCGTTCCAGCGGGGCGAATCCGAATCCGTCAACGTGGCGGACAACAACGACGGTTGGTCCCAGGTGCGCGCGGGCTTTCGCTATGACCGCGAGCGCACGGCCGGGGACACCTTCACGGTCACCGGCGACCTGTTCACCAGTGATGCGGATCAACTCATTGCCGGCCGGGCCGACCGCGCCCACTCGAGCGGCGGGCACCTGCTGGCCCGGCACCAGCGTGCGCTCGAGGGCGGCGGGCAACTGCGGCTGCAGAGCTATCTGGATGTCATCCGCCGGGATTCCGGCGGCAACGTGTCCAAGGCGGACCTGTTTGACGTGGATGGTCTCGTGACCACGCCCGCCGAGGCGGCGGTCACGTATTCCGCGGGGGTGAACTACCGTCTCAGCCGGTTGACCGACTCGGTTGACGGCAGTTCGGGCACCGTGTCCGATTTCATGCCGTTGGAGCGGTACTTCAACCAGGGCGGATTTTTTCTGGAAGCGGCGCACCGGCCCCCGACCGCCAGCTGGCACCTCGCCGCCGGCGCCAAGATGGAATACAACGATTTCACTTCCTGGGAATTCATGCCGTCCGTCCGCGGCACCTGGATGCCCAACGATGACGTCACGTGGTGGGCCTCCTGGTCCCGGGCCTCCCGCATCCCCTCGCGTTTTGAAAACGACCAGCTGCTGGTCGTGAGTGCGCCCGGTTTCCAGAGCCGCACGTTCCCCAGCCCCGCGCTCAAGTCGGAAATCCTCGATGCCACCGAGCTGGGCTGGCGCTGGCGCGGTCGCGAGTCGCTGCATGTGGACGCGAGCCTGTTTTATCATCACTACTCGCGGTTGGTCACGGCCCGCACGCTGCCGGCGCCCGGTCCTTCCATGTTCAGCCAGGACCTGGACAATCAGGGCACCGGCACCTCGCGCGGCGCGGAGGTGCGCGTGGTTTGGCGCCCACGGTCTTGGTGGCAGCTGCAGGCCGCCTACACGTATCTCCACCTGGAGGTGGGCGTGGCCCCGGGCAGCAGCGACACGAACCTCGAGCAGGTCGAGTCGCTCAGTCCGCGGCAGCAGCTGTCCTTGCGCTCCTCCTGGAACATCGGGCCCCGCTGGGAGCTGGATGCCTGGTTCCGGTCGATCGCGCGCCTGCCCCAGCCCGGCCGGGTGATCCCCGGCTATGAGACGCTGGATTTCCGCGTGGGTCATCAGCTCGGAGACGGCTGGGAGGTGGTGCTGGCGGGCCAAAACCTGCTCGAGCCCGCCCACCGCGAATTTCGTTTTTTCACCGTGCAGGCCGCCGTGGCCCGGGGCTTTTACCTGCGGATTGAACGCCGCCACTAGCCCCCCGTGTCACCGATGCCCCTCCCACGCCCTGATCCTCACCGGTCCCCCCGCCGATCTGTCCGGCCGTGGTGCGTCCTGATGTTGCTCCTGGCCCCGGGGCTGGCGGCGGCCCCGCTGCCCGTGCCCCCGGTGGCGGCGATCGCGCCAGCCGTGATGCCGGAGTACAGCGTCAAGGCCGCCTACCTCGTGCGTTTCACCCGGTACATCGAGTGGCCGGCGGGCACCTTCGCTGACGCCTCGGCTCCGATCGTCATCGGCGTGCTGGGGCGCAATCCGTTTGGCGACCTGCTGGTGAAGTCGGTCGCCGGGGTCCGCAGCCAGGGGCGGGAGGTCCAGGTGCGGGTGGTGGCCAACCTGGAGGAAACGGCCGGCTGCCACGTGATCTTCATCGGTCGCGGCCAGGAGCGCGACGAGGCGTTGTGGCTGGAGGCGCTGCGGCAGCGCCCGGTCGTCACGGTGACGGATTCCCCGGAAGGACTGGCCCGCGGGGCGATCCTGAGCCTGTACGTCGAGGAAAAGGCCGCCGGTTCGCGCGTGGTCTTTGGCGCCAGCCTGCCGGCGGCGCGGCGCGCCGGCCTGCAGCTCAGTGCCGCGATGCTCCCCTCGGCGCGCCAGCTGATCCGTGGTGAAGAGGCCGATCCCGGGGAGGGCGTATGAGACGCATTGCGGTCGATACCCTGCGGGCCCGGCTCGCCCAGCTGATCGTGGTGGCCGTGCTGCTGGCCATCTTTGTCACGGTCTCGGTCCTCGCCGTCTACGAGGTCACCACCTTCCGGCCCCGGGTCCTGAGCAACGCCAAGGCGCAGGCCGACCTCATCGCGGAGATCATCGTGCCGGCCTTGGAATTCAATGACGCCGGGACGGCGCGGAAGCAGCTTTCCGTGCTCCGCCATGAGTCGATTGTGGTGGCGGCGGGGGTGTACCTGGCGGACGGCAGCCTGCTGGCGGATTACCAAAAGGACGGCACCGCGGTCGTGGTCCCTGTCGCCGCGCCGCCCCAGCAGGACCGCATCGATGGCCAGAAGGTCCTCGTCTCGGTGAAAGTGAAGTCCGAGGGAGTGGAAATTGGCCGGGTGTGGCTGCAGGCCAGCTTGCCGGGTTGGGCTTACCGGGTGCGGCAGTATGGGCCCCTGTTCGTGGTGGTGGCGGTCATTGTCCTGGGGTTGTCGCTGTTTATCGTCTGGGCCACGCGCCGCCAGATCACCGATCCGATCCAGTCCCTGGTCGAGACGGTGCGGCGCATCAGCGTGAGCCAGGACCTCGCGCTCCGGGTGCCCGAGAAGGACCAGGGTGAACTCGGGGCCCTGGCGCGGTCGTTCAACGAGATGCTCGGGGCGATCGGCCAGCGCGACCAGTTGCTGCGGCACCGCGACGCCCGGCTGGTGCGCCATAACGCCGGTCTCGCCCAGCTCAGCCGGGCGGACCTCGTGGATGAGTCCGGCTTCACCCAGGCCCTGCGCGGCATCACCTCGCTGGCGGCCGACATTCAGGAAGCGGAGCGGGTCAGCGTCTGGTTTCTGGATGAATCCATGGAGGCGATCCAGTGCATCGATCTTTTCGTGCGGGCCAGCCGGAGTCACACCGCGGGCGGGCGGCTCACCCGCGCCGACTATCCCTTTTACTTTGGTTTCCTCGACAAGGGCCGGGTGCTGGAAGTCTGCGATGCCAGCCAGGACGAGCGCACCCGCGAATTCGCCCCGCGCTACCTCGAGCAACACCGGGTGGGGGCCATGCTGGACGTGCCCATCCTCTGGCGCGGCGAGATTGTCGGGGTGCTGTGCCATGAGCACGTCGGGGCCGCCCGGTCCTGGCATGCGGACGAGACCGCGCTGGCGGTCGCCTTCGCCGAGCGCATCGCCCACCTGCTGGAGCGGCGCTCGACCCTGCGCGCGGATGCCGCGCTGCGCGAGAGCGAGGCGCGTTACCGGGATTTCATCGCCCAGGCCCAGGACGCCATCTTCACCCTGTCGCTCGACGGCCGGATCCAGTCGGTCAACGACGCCGCGCGCCGGGTCACCGGCTGGGAACTCAACACCTGGGTGGGGCATCGCTTCCAGCGGGTCCTGTTGCCGGAGGACCTGGCGGTGGCGGAGCAGCGTTTCGCCGCGGTCATCGCCGGCGAGAGTCCGCCGTCGTTCGAGCTCCGGATCCGCGCGCGCGACGGCGGCCTGGTCACGCTGGAATTCGCCGTCTCCCCCCAGCTCAAGGAAGGCCGCGTCATCGGCCTGCTCGGCATCGGCCGCGACGTGACCGAGCGCAACCGCGCGGAGGAGACCCAGACGCGCCTCGAGGCCCAGCTCCGGCAGGCCCAGAAAATGGAGGCGATCGGCAACCTCGCCGGGGGCATCGCGCATGATTTCAACAACATCCTGACCGCGATCATCGGGCACACGCAGCTGGCGGAGATGGATCTGCCGCTGCGGCACCCGGCCCGCGATGCGCTCGTCAACACCCTGGCGGCTTCGCATCGCGCGAAGGAGCTCGTCAACCAGATCCTGGCGTTCAGCCGCAAGCAGGAGCCGAAACGCGTGCTGCTCCATCTCGGCCTGGTGGTGCAGGAGTCCCTCAAGCTGCTGCGTCCCGTGTTGCCGTCCTCGATCGAGATTGTGACCCGGCTGCCCGAGGGTCTGCCCGGCATCATGGGGGATGCGACGCAGATGCACCAGGTGCTCGTCAATCTGGCGACGAACGCGGCCCAGGTCATGGCGGGGCAGGGCGGCCGGCTGGAGCTGGCGGTCGAGTTCGTGGTGGTGGACCAGGCGATGGTGCAGCAGCGGCCCCAACTCCGGCCCGGCTCGTTCCTGCGCCTGCTGGTGAGCGACACCGGGTCGGGCATGGACGAACAGACCTTGCAGCGCATCTTCGAACCCTTCTTCACGACCAAGGCGCCGGGCCAGGGCACGGGCCTCGGCCTCGCGGTGGTGCACGGCATCGTGCAGGCGCACGAGGGGGCCATCGTGGTCTACAGCCAGCCGGGGCAGGGCACCGCGTTCCACCTCTACTTTCCCGCGGTCGCGGTCACGGACACCGCAGCCCGGACCCCGCCGGCCCTCCCCGTCGCCGCGGCGGTGGCGGGTGAAGGCCGGAGCATCATGCTGGTGGATGACGACAGCCTGGTCCTGCTCGCCGCCGAGAAGGTGCTCCGCCGGGCCGGCTACCGGGTGATGCCTTTTGGTGATCCGGAGGCGGCGCTGCGGGCGTTCCAGACGTCGCCGACGGAATGCGATCTGATCGTCACCGACCTGACCATGCCGCGGATGCTGGGCACGAAGCTGGCTGCGGAGTGCCGCGCCCTGCGGTCGGACCTGCCGGTGCTGTTGACGACGGGCTTCGGCGGAGCGCTCGACCGGGCGGCCCTGGATCGGGCGGGCGTCGTGGCCATGGTGCAGAAACCCTTCACCAGCGAGTCCCTCCTGCGCGCGGTGGCGGAGGCGATGGTCCGCCCGGGTTAAGCCGGGGCACCCAGGCTTGATGGCTCTGGCTTGGGTCTGACCGGGGGCCGGCGGCCGCGGGGCGAAAATACGGGAATACTTTCGCCCAGCCCAACTCTCATCCGGGTGACATCGGGTCGATACATTTTGCTGGGTCTCCTCCTGGGCGGGGCGCTGGGGTTGCCCGCATGGGCGCAGGTGCCGTCTTGGGCCGTGGTCACGGGGATGGTCTGGCAGGACAATGTGACCAACGCCGAGCGTCCTTCGGACCTGATCGGTGCCTGGCAATGGCACACGGCGTTGAGCACCGAGATCGCGCACGCCGGGGCCGGCGGGCACCGCTGGCGCTCCTCCGCCGGCGTGCGGACGGAAGTCTGGCCGCGCTTTGAGGGGCTCAACCTGGTTGCGCCGGGGGTGGCGGGTGCCTGGGAATACAAACCGGGGGTGGGGCCGTACCGGCCGGTGTTCTCGGCGGACGGTGAGACCGAATGGATTGCCGCGCAGGAAGCGGCTCGGGCCGGGTGGGCCGGCGCGCTGCGCCTCCGGATGCGCCAGCGGCTGGGGGCCGCGTGGGAATTCTCCGCCGGGCATGAGTGGCGGCGCCTGGATGCACACGGCATGGCTTTCGATCGGACGGGACGCGAGTGGTTCGGCCGGTTGGAATATGTCCCGGTCCGGGACTGGATTCTGGCGTTGGAAGCGGCCGAGCGGGTGGGGGATGTGGTATCCTATTCCCAGCCGCCCCGCCCTGACCTCGTGGCGATCGGCAAACCGATCACCTTCGTGGACACGTTCGAGCAAAGCAGCCCCTGGATCGCGTATTATTTCCGGGCGCGCACCCGGAGCGGGGCCGTGGAGGTGATGCGCCGGTTCGGTCGCGCGACCCTCACGCTGCGGTACGAATTTCGCGATACCGTGCATGCGGGGCCGGGCTATCGGAACCGTCTCACCGCCGTCCGCTATGCGGTCCCGTTCTGAAGTCCCGGCCCGGCAAAACAAAAACGGCGGCGAAAAAATCGCCGCCGTCGAGAGTTGGTCCGTGTTCCTGCTTAGAGACGGAAGGAAAAGCTCGTGTTGATCGAGAAGTCCGCGAAGGCCGCGTCACCCAGACGGGTCGCGCCGTAGGTCATCGTCCGGCGGCGCTCCAGCGCGACGGGGACCGTCAGGGTGCCGGTGAAGCGGCCCTTGCTGAAGGTGAAGCCGGGTTCGACCGAGATGGCATACCCGGGGCGCCGAAAGCCGATGCTGCTACCGAACACGTCGCGGCCGGGCACGCCCTCGACGCGGCCGCCGAGGCTGAGGGTCACGCCGGGGACCTGGGCCAGGCGATAGTCCAGCCCGGTCCGGACCATGTAGGCATCCGGGATCGAGAAACCCGTGGCCTCGACGCGGCCCTCGGGGTTGAAGAGGTAGAAGGCGTTGCCGTAAGCGGAGAGGTTGCCCTTCAGGTGGTAGAAGCCCTGCAACTCGAGGTTGTAGCCCCACGCCCCGTCGCCGGGTTGGATGGACGAATCCACAAAGCGCTCGGTGGGCCCGGCGGGCCGGATGAACGTGTCCCGGGCCCGGTAGTCTCCGGTCGGGGCCTTGATGCCGAAGCCCAGGGCGACGTTGCCGCGGTGGTGATCGGCGTTGGGGTCAACCGCCCACCAGGCCGCGCTCACGCGCATGTCGCCGAGACCGGCGGCCTGGGTCCGGAAGCGCTGGCCGGAGGTGTTGCCCAGGTGTTCGTAGAGGGAGGTGCGGTCATGATCCACGAAGGGCAGGGTGAGCGTGGTGGTCAGGCGCTTCGACCAGGCGTAGGTCGCGCTGACATCGTAGAAGTACGATTCGTTGATCACCTGGGTCTGCTGTTCCTGGCGGTGTTTCTGCTCGGCGCCGCCGGCGTAGTGGCGGTCGGAGCGGAACCAGCGGATCGCGGTGCTGAGCGTCCAGTCGCCCGGCTCCATGTACCCGGAGCTGTCGGAGATCATGGCGCCGCCGCCGCCGCGGGCGATGACGCAGCCCTGGCCGAAAAGGGCGGAGGGCAGGAGGAAGAGGCCGAGCAGGCTGGTCAAGGCCGCCAGCGGAAGGGTGGGGTGACGGGGGGTAGGCGTGGAGTTCATGCGGGGACGGTGGGTGTTAGGCGCTGAGAAACTGATGGGGTTTATCAGCGGGGCTATCGGTGGCGGGGTCAGGGCGGGGTGAAAAGCCTGCCGGGACCGATTGCCGCGAAGCGGGGGTAGACTGCCAAATTCCGGGTCGGCGCGGTTTTCGTCCCCCACTCAAGGCGATTGGTCCCACCCGGCTTTTCTTTTTCCGGCGGCCCGGTCACGGTGAGGGCGTTCAGTTCATACTTGGGTAGCAGATTATGACCTCGCCGGGATTAGGGCCCCGACGGGGTCTTTTCTTTTCGCCCCCCGGTGGCGGCGATTCGCCCCTGAAGGGTTTGCAGACCCCGCAGGAATCACCCAACCTGCCGCACCTTTCCGTTTCCCTCCGCCGGCCATTTTTCCGGTCATTCCTACCCTCCCGCATGAAACTCCCCCGTCTTGTCGTTTTGGCGTTCCTCGCCCTCCCGTGTTATTGCCTGCCGGCCTTGGCCGCAGACAACGCCGTGCTCGTCTGGAACGAGCAGGTGCTCAATGCCACCCGCCTGGGGCGCAATCCGCCGCCGATTGCCTCCCTGCACCTCGCGACCTATCACGCCGCGATCTACGATGCGGTCAACGGCATCGTGCGCACCCACCAGCCGTGGCGGGTGAGCGAGCCGGCGCCAGCCGGCGTGAATATCGATGCCGCCATCGCGGGCGCGGCGCACACTGTGCTCCATGCGCTGTGGGGCCAGTCGTCCAACCCGCGCAACTTTGACATCGCCCTGGAGAAGGCGCTGGCGGAAATCCCTGACGGTCCCGCCGAGACCGAGGGGGTCGCTTACGGACGCAAGGTCGCCGCGGCGGTGCTCGCGATCCGCGCACAAAGCGGCTGGAACAAGCTGCCCGAGGGTTCCTTCAGCAGCAACGAGCCCGGCATCTGGCGCGAGACGCCCCCGGGCTTCCGGCCGCCCGTTACCCCGCAGGTTGCCACGACCACGCCCTACGTGATGAAGGCCCCGGATCAGTTTCGCGCCCCGCCGCCGCAGCGGATCGACTCGAAGGAATACGCCGAGGAAATCGCCTTCGTGAACAAGGTCGGCCCGCGCGACAACGCCGAGCGGACCGAATACCAGACCCTGTCCACTCCCTTCTGGATGGATGACCTCGGTTCCTCCACGCCGGCCGGTCACTGGAACACCATCGCCCAGGACCTTTCGCGGCGGAACAAGCTCGACACCGTCACCTGCGCCCGGCTTTTCGCGCTGCTCAACTTCGCCTGCGCGGACGCCGGCATCTCCTGCTGGGACAGCAAGTACTTCTACCGGACCTGGCGGCCCGAGTCCGCGATCCGCGAGGAGGACCGGAAATTCAATCCGCTGGTCGTCCATAATCCCGATTTCATCCCGAACATGGCGGCCCCGGCCCATCCCGATTACACCTCCGGCCACAGCACCTTCACCGGCGCCGGCACCCGCCTGCTTGAGCGCTGGTTTGGCACCGACGAGATCGAGTTCACCACCACCTCCGACGGTCTGCCCGGTGCCGTGCGCACCTTCAAGAATCTGTCCGACGCCCGCCGGGAGGTCGGCATGAGCCGCGTCTATGGCGGCATTCACACCATGTCGGCCAATATCGAGGGCCAGAAGGCCGGCATCAGCATCGCCGACTACGTCTTCGAGAACGCGCTGCAGCCGGTCGTGAAGTAGGTGTTGTGGCCGGGCAGGGTTCGGAGACCCCGCCCTACAATTTTAATCCTGCTCCCTTTGTCTGCATCCACGCCCGCTTCTTTCCGTCCATCCGGCTTGCCCGACGCTGGTGCGGCGCTGTCCCTTTTCTTCCGCAGCGGGGTAGCCCTCTGTTTCATCGGCCACGGCGCCTACGGCATCATCACCAAGGCCGGCTGGCTCCCGTATTTCGCGGTGGCCGGCATCGGCGAGCCGCTCGCGTGGCAACTCATGCCCTGGGTCGGAGCAATGGATATCGCGATCGGTTTCCTCGCCTTCGTCTGGCCGTGTCGCGCGCTCTTCGCCTGGGCGGCGGCCTGGGCGGTCTGGACAGCGTTACTCCGGCCGCTGGCCGGGCAGGGTTGGTCGGAGTTTTTCGAGCGCGCCGGCAACTACGGCGTACCGCTCGCCGCGCTCGTCGCCCTTGGTCTCGCCGGCGGCTGGTTCGCCCGGCTGCCCGAGGGGTGGCCGGCCCCCGCCGGGGACACCCGCCACCGCCTGGCCTGGACCCTGCGCCTCACCACCGTCGTGCTGCTGCTCGGCCATGCCGGCTGCGCCCTCCTCCTGGAGAAGGCCGCGCTGGCGAAGCATTACGCCGTGCTTGGCCCCGGCGACCCCGGCGCCGTCATGCTCGCGGTCGGCTGGTTCGAGGTGGCGCTCGCCACTCTGGTCCTGGTGCGCCCTGTTCCGGCCTTGCTCGTGTTTGTCGCCGTCTGGAAACTTGGTACCGAATCCCTTTTTCTCACCAGCGGCGCCCCGGCGCCGTTCTTCGAGGTGGTCGAGCGCGGTGGCAGCTACCTCGCGCCCCTCGCCCTGGCGTGGCTCGCCATCCGTTTCCCTGCTCCGTCGTCCGTCTCCCTTGCTGCTCATCCTGCCTGATCCCCGCTGTCACCCCACGCCATGCTGAAGAAACTGCTCCCCTGTCTCCTTGCCTCGTTGGCCGTCCTCGCCGCCGCCGACACCTCGAGCGTGCCGCTCCGCCCGCGCTTGGCGGCAGCCCCCGGCGCCAAGCCCTTCACGCGGCTCGATCCCGCGGCGGCCGGCCTCACCGTGACGAATGTTTTCAACGATCCGCGCATGTGGGGCAACCGCTTCCGCGAGCTCACCCTCGGCGCCGTCGAGACTGGCGTGGCCGTGGCCGATTTCAACCGGGACGGCCGGCCCGACCTCTTTGCCATCTCCAAGAACGGCCCCTGCGCGCTCTATCTCCAGTCGGTGGATTGGAAGTTCCAGGAGGTCGCCCAGCCGGCCGGCGTGGCCGTCGCCGACGGTTTCTCCAGCAACACCGGCGCCACCGTGGTGGACATCAATCAGGACGGCTGGCCGGATCTCTATGTCTGCCGCTATGAGCTGCCCAACCTCCTGTTCGTGAATGAGGGCGATGGCACCTTCAGCGAGCGCGCCAAGGCATACGGCCTCGATATCAAGGACGCCTCCGTCCACGCCACCTTCGCCGACTATGATCGCGATGGGTACCTCGACTGCTACCTCGTCACCAACATCCTTGATTTCACGAAATCCCCGCAGGGCCGCCGCGACTACCTTTTCCGCAACAACGGCAATGGCACCTTCGCCGATGTGACCGTGAAGGCCGGCATCTGGGGTCTCACGCAGGGCCACACCGCGCTCTGGCTCGACGCCAACCACGATGGCTGGCCCGATCTGTATGTCGCCAACGACTTCGAGACGCCCGACCGCTTCTACCTCAACCGGGGTGATGGCACCTTCACTGACGTGGTCGACGAGCGCCTGCCGCATGTCACGTATTTCTCGATGGGCGCCGATGCCGGCGACCTCAACAACGACGGGCTGGTGGATTTCCTCATCACCGACATGCGGGACCGCAACCATGCCGAGTATATGACCGGGATGGAGGAGATCGGTCGCGGCCTCTGGGAAATGGAGCGCGTCAGCGAACTCGTGCCCCAGTACATGTGGAACGCCGTCTACCTGAACAGCGGCACCGACCGCTTCGCCGAGGCCGCCCACCTCCTCGGCTTGGAAGCCACGGGCTGGACCTGGTCCGCCCGCCTCGGTGACCTCGACAACGACGGCCGGATCGACGCCTTCGTCACCGCCGGCATGATCCGCAACTTCATCGACGCCGACCTGGTGGACAAGCAGAACGTCGCCCCCACGCTCGCCGCCCGCGCCAAGGTCTGGCAGAACTCGGCTCCGCGTCGGGAAAAGACGCTGGCCTACCGCAACCTTGGCGGCCTCGCCTTCGCCGACATGTCCGCCGCCTGGGGTCTGGACGAGACCACGGTCGCCTTCGGCTCCGCCGTGGCCGACCTTGATGGCGACGGCGATCTTGATCTCGTCTACGCCAATCACGAAGGTCCGCCCACCGTCATCCGCAACGATACCACCGACGGCCACGCCGTGGTCATCCGCCTCGACGGCCGGGCCCCAAATCGCGAGGGTATTGGCGCGGAACTCAGGCTGGAGACCGCCGCTGGAGTGCAGGTGCGCCAGCTGTTCAACGAGCGCGGCATCGCCTCGAGCGAGCCGGCGCTGGTTCACTTTGGCCTCGGCGCCGATCCCGTCATCCGGAAACTCACCATCCGCTGGCCGCGCGGACAGGTGCAGGTGTTGGAGGACCTACGCGCCGACCGGCTCATCACCGTCAAGGAACCGGCGCTCGCCGAAGGGGCCAATCTCGCCCCTGCCGTCTTCAAGCAGGCGCCGCGGGCGGACGCCCTCTTCGTGGAGGTGGCCGCGGCCCGTGGTCTGAAGCACACGACCCAGCTCCGCCCTTACGACGAGTTCATCGGCCAGCGGCTGCTGCCGCGCCGCCTCAACGGCCAGGGGCCGGCGCTGGCCACAGCCGACGTCAACGCCGACGGCCATGCCGATCTGTTTGTCAGCGGTGCCGCCGGGCAAGCCGGTCGCCTCTTTTTCGCGCAGGCCGACGGGTCTTACACCCCGGCCGCCGACCAGCCGTGGAACGCGGCCGCCGAGGCCGACGACACCGGCGCGATCTTCCTCGATGCCAACGGCGACGGCGCCCCGGACCTGTATGTCGCCGCCGGCGGCGTCCAGTCACCCAAGGGGGATGCCCTGTACCACGACCGACTCTACCTCAACGACGGCAAGGGTCGTTTCACCGCCGCTCCGGCCGGCGCCTTGCCCGCAGACGGGGAGTGCACGCAGGTCGTGGCCGCAGCGGATTTTGATGGGGATGGCAGGACCGACCTCTTTGTCGGCGGTCGCACGGTGCCGGGGAAATACCCGGAGACGCCCCGTAGCTTCCTCTACCGCAATGAGGGCGGGAAATTCACCGACGTGACCGACCGGGTGGCCCCTGGCCTGAGCGGCCTCGGCCTCGTCACAGCCGCGCTCTGGGCCGATCTCGATGGCGACGGCAAGTCCGACCTGATCGTCGCCACCGAATGGGGCCAGGTCAGCGTGTTCAACAACACGGGCTGGTCACTCGTGAAGACGCCGCTGGCCGCCGCCACGGGTTGGTGGAGCGCGCTGGCCGTGGCCGACGTGAATGGCGACGGCCGGCCGGACATCGTCGCCGGCAACAACGGCCTCAACACCAAATATCACGCCTCGACCGCCGAACCGACCGAGCTCTACGCCGGGGATTTCGACGGCAGCGGTCGCTCGCACCTCGTCGAGGCGCAATATCAGGACGGCAAGCTCGTCCCCGTGCGCGGGCGCAGCAAGCTGGCCTACGCGTTCCCCTGGCTCGCGAAGAAATTCCCGACCTACAAGGCCTTTGCCGCGGCCTCACTCGCCGACCTCTTCGGCGCCGACCGGCTCGCCGGCGTGCAGCGCCTCAGCGCCACGGAACTCGCCAGCGGGGTCTTCGTGCAGCAGGCCGACGGGTCGTTCCGGTTTGCCCCGCTGCCGCGTGAGGCCCAGCTGGCCCCGGTCAATGCCATCGTCGCGCGCGACCTCGATGGTGACGCCAAGCTCGACCTCCTGCTGGTCGGCAACCACTTCGGCCCCGAGCCATCGACCGGCCGTTTCGACGGCAGTCTCGGTCTCGTCCTCAAGGGTGACGGCCAGGGTGCGTTCACCGCGCTTCTGCCCGCCGCCGCCGGCGTGCTCGTGCCGGGTGAAGCGCGCGCCGCGGTGGTGCTCCCGGGTGGGAAGGGCCCGCGCATCGTCGTGGCCTGCAACCAAGGCCCGCTGCTGCTCTTCGAGCGGAAGTGAGGAATTGGTTTTGCTGTAGGGTGGGATCTCTGAATCCCGCCTTTGTTCGATGACGACATCTCGTTCGAGGCGGGGTTCGGAGACCCCGCCCTACAGCGGTGCGCTGCATCCTAGGCTCGCCTCCCGGGCTGGAGTGGCTCTGAATTCCCGCATGATTCCCCGTGTTCTGCCCCTCTGTGTGATCATGGTGCTTGCTGGCGTGATGCGCGCGGCCGAACCGTCGCCCCTCGCGGCCGGCCCGACCGAATTCATCCGCGCCCAGGCCGGCAGCGCGGTGCACTGGCAGCCGTGGACCGAGGCCTCGCTCGCGCAGGCCCGGGCATCGGGCAAGAGTGTCTATGTCTTCGTCGGCTCGCCGCTCAGTGAGCTCACGCGGGCCACGATCAGCCAGACCTTCACCAGCGAGAAGACGGTAGCCTGGCTCAACGAGAATTTCTTCTGCCTCTTCGTGGACGCCGACGCCCAGCCCGATGTCGCCGCCTTCAGCCAGTATTTCATCCGCACGGTGAAGCAGCTCCAGGGTTCACCTGTCCACTTGTGGCTCACCCCCGATACGCTCCAGCCCTACGACGGGGCCAACTACCTGCCGCCCTCCGAGGAGTGGGGAAAGCCGGGATTCCTCAAGGCCGCCCGCGCGGCGCTCGACACCTGGGCGCTGGATCCGGCCCGGGCCCGGGCGCTGGCGACCGAGGCGGCGGAGATGATGCGTCCCGTGCCGTTGGATCCGGCGGCGACGCTGGCCATCGGGGCCAAGCTGGATGCCGCCGCCGCGGCCTGGGCGGGCACGATCGATCCCGTCCACGGTGGTTTCGGCAGTGCGCCCAAACTGCCCGAGCCCGAGTTGATCCGTTTTCTGCTGACCAGGGAAGGTCCCGCCCGCGAGGCCGCGCTCAACGCCGCGCGGGCCCTGGTGAAAGGGGCGCTGCGCGATCCGGTGGACGGCGGTTTCTACCGGCGCTGTATCGACGACCAGTGGAAGGAGCCCTACCACCAGAAGCTCCTCGCCGACCAGGCCCGCATCGCGCTCGCGCTGTTCGAGGCGGCTGAGGTGGGGAAGGACGAGGCCCTCCGCACCGCGGGCATTGGCGCCCTGGATTTTGTGCTCAAGGAACTGCGCAATCCCGACGGCAGCTTCGCGGCCGCGCTGGACGGGACGCTAGACGAAAACCGTGACGCGGCCCAGCGGCCGACGTTCGCCAAGGTCGGCTCCGGCCGGCTCATGGCCCAAGCCCTGCTGGCGGGGGCGCTGCATCGCTCCGGGGAAAAGCGGCTCCGGGCGGAGGCAACGCGCCTGGTGGAGAAACTGAACCGTGATGTGTACCGCCCGGCCGGCACGGCGCGGGTGATCCCGGGTGACACCGCGGTGGACCACGCGGCCTTGCTGCTGGCGATGCGGCAGCTCAATGGGGGCACGGCGGCCAGTGCCCCGCTGAAGGAACTGGACCGGCGTTATTTCGACGAAGCGTCCGGCTCTTACCAAGCCGCGCCGTTCCCGCTGCCGGCCGGCATCACGGCGCGCGTGCCCTTGCTGGGTGAAACGCCCTCCGCCGAAGTGTTGGCCCTGCTGGCCGGGGCCGAGGCGAAGACCGCCGACCTGATCCAACGAAACCTGATGATGCAGATCGAATATGATGAACTGCCCCCGGGTGACATCCTCCTCGGCCTGAGCCAGGCGCAGAAGTGAGCGTGGATCTCCCACACACCCCGCCCGGTCGGGCACCCCTCTTCATGGAGGGGAATCAAATCCACGCGGGCGAGAATCCCCTCTATCATGAGGGGTGGTGCGAAGCGCCGGGGTGTGTTTGTTCGATGCCTTGGTAACCGATGCCTTCGCCCCGGGCCCATGTTTATATTGTCCGCTGCCGTGACGGCACGCTCTACATCGGCACGGCACGTGATGTCGCCAAGCGCCTCGCCCAGCATGATGCCGGGAAAGGCGCGAAATACACCCGCGCCCGCGGGCCGGTTACGCTGCTCTGGTCGGAAGGCCCGATGACCGTGAGTCGCGCCCTGCGCCGAGAATACCAGCTGAAGCAGCTCACGCGTCCGCGGAAGGAAGCGTTGATCGCCGGCCGGCTTGTGCTCCCCTTGCCGCGGCGCCGCTGACATGCTGATCCTTAACAAAGTCCTGCCCTTGCTGGTCCTGCCCTTCGGTCTGGTGTGCGGCCTGGTGCTGCTGGCGTTGTGGCGAAAAAAATGGTGGCCAGGGATCGTGGCGTTGGGGGTGCTCTACGTGTGCAGCCTGCCGGTGGTGGCCGGTTTCCTGATCGGCCGCCTCGAATCCCGCTATCCGCGGCTGGAGCCGGCGGCCGCGGGGCCGGCCGACGCCGTGGTGGTGCTGGGCGGGGTGCTGGGCTATTTGCCACCCGACGAACAGCTCGGCTCCTGGCTGGTGCGGTATGAACGCTTTGATGCCGGGTTGGCGTTGCTCGAGGCCGGCCGCGTGCCGCAGGTCGTCTTCACCGGCGCCCTCATGCCCTGGGACCACCGCACCGTCAGCGAGGGCGAGGAGCTGCGCCGGCTGGCGCGGTTCCGTGGGGTGGCGGCGGACCGGATCGTCGTCACGCGCCGGATCGCCAACACCGCGGACGAGGCGCGGGCCGTCGCCGAGTTGGTGCGCGAGCGCGGCTGGCGCCGCGTGATCCTGGTCACGACCGGCTGGCACATGCCGCGGTCCGTGCTGCTCTTCCGCCGGGCGGGGGTGGACTGCTTGCCTTTCCCGGTGGAGGTGCGGTTCAACCCGGGCCGCCCTCTGCTGATCACGGACTTCCTGCCCTCCGCCGCCGCGTGGAAGGAGACCGAGACCGCCCTGCGCGAGTGCTACGGCTACCTGTTCTATCGGCTCTTTCGCTGAGCGGATACGGTCGCTCAACTGGTGTAGCGGGCGTAGTCCTCGGGGGTGTCGAGGTCGGTGTTGGATTCGAGCGGCAAGGTGGCGACGTCCGCCGGGTGTTCGCGCAAGAGGGCGCGCGCCCCGAGGTCGCCCTTGATCGCGCAGAGTTGGGGGAACCACGCGGGGCCGAATAGCAGCGGGGGCACCAGGTCGGGACCGGTTTGCGAGGCCACGGCCGTGCAACCGCCGTCGCGGAACCGGGTGATCAGGCGCTCCAGATGACGCGGAGGCAGGCCGGGTTGGTCGGCGAGCGCGACGATCACGGCCGACACGTCCGGCGAGTGTTCCAGCACCGTTTCCACCCCGGTCTGCAGGGAGGAGCCCAGCCCTTCCGTCCAGGCGGGGTTCACTGCGATGACAATCCCGAGGCCGGCGAGGGTGGGTTGGATTTTTTTCGCCTCGGCGCCGAGCACGACCACCACGGGGTGAACGGGCGCGCGCAGCACGAGCTCGGTGACATGGCGGATCAGCGTCTGGCCCTTGATGGGCAGCAGTTGTTTCGGCCGACCCATCCGCCGCGAACCGCCGGCGGCGAGGAGGACGAGACCGCATTGAAAGTCAGGTTGCAGAGACACGATGCAATTTAACCACGGATTACACGGATACCACGGATGGAAACCAATACTTCATTCAGGAGTGCGACTGCAGGTTGGCTGAGGTTGCGAGGGTCGTGGTGGCCTGGGATTTTTCTGATCCGTGTCCTTCCGAGCAATCCGTGGTGAAAGACCTCAGCCGTGGATCGGGCCGGGGCGGTCGCGGAGGTGGGCGGGGGTGCGGCCGGTGAGACGGGCCTGCAACTCGGCGAGGATGGCGAGGGCGACGGTCTCGGGCGTGCTGCCACCGAGGTCGAGGCCGACGGGGGCGTGGAGCTTGGCGAGGTGGGCGTCAGTCAGCGCGAGGCCATCAGTTTTCAATTCCTGCAGCAGCCGGTCGGTGCGGGCGCGCGGGCCCAGCTGGCCGAGGTAAGCGAAGTCGCGCGGCAGGAGGGCCCGGAGAAACTCCCGGTCGTCGACATAGCGGTGGGTCATCACGACCGCGAAGGTGCGCGCGTCGAGGGGGAGTTGGCGGGTGATCTCGGAGAGTGGCGCGGTGATGATCCGGTCGGCGTGGGGAAACCGCGCCGGGGTGGCGTAGGCGGCCCGGGAGTCGACCACGGTCACATGCCAGCCCGTTTCGCGGGCCAGCTGGGCGAGCGGGATCGCGTCATCGCCGGCGCCGCAGAGGATCAGCGCGGGCGGGGCGGGAATGATCTCGTGAAAGACGTCCTGTCCGGCGGCGGTGGCTCCGGCGAGAGCCGTGCCGGACTGGTTCACGGTGAGCGCCGTGGTGCGGCGCGCGTGCAGGTTGTCCCGCAGGGTGGCGATCCAGTCGGGCCGCGCCGCCGGAACGCGTTCGAGCAGGACCCGGACGACACCCTGGCAGCCGAGGCCGACGCCCCAGACGAGATCGTTCTCGGCAGTGGTATCGTAGACCGCTGTGTCGGGCTGACCGGTAGCGAGCACGCGGCGGGCCCGTTCGATCACATCTTCTTCCAGACAGCCGCCGCTGATCGAGCCGAGCCGGGTGCCGTCGGGCAGCAGGAGCAGGCGCGCCCCGGGCCGGCGGTAGGAGGACCCCTCCACCTTCACCAAGGTCGCCAAGGCCGCGGGTTGGCCGGCGGCGGAGTCGAGGGCGGTAAGAATGCGGGAAATTTCAGGCATGATCACGCAAAGGCAGGAATGGCCACAAGAAGCGCAAAAAAGAGGTTTAAGCGGTGGTGAGGGCGAAGACTTGGGTGTTGCCCTCGGTGCGGAGGAGGCGGGCGAGGGCGGCGCTGCGGACGCCGTAGCGGCAGGTGAGGACGAGCGGACCGGCGGTGGCGAGTTCGCGCAGGCGGGCGAGGTCGAGCGCAGGCACGGACGTCATGCCGGCCGGGGCGGTCTCGCCGGGTTCGGTCAGGTAGACGGTTTGGGCGGTGGGGCCCACGGAGGCGATCCGGGCGGGATCAAGGAAGAGAGTCGTGTCCGTGACGGCGACCGGGGGCACGGCCTTGAGCGTATCTAGGCGCGAACAAACCGGGCAGTCCGGGCGGGGCTCGCGGGCGATGCTGAGTTGCGAGCCGTCGAGCAGGTTGACGAGGCGGCTCTGGCGAGGAGCGTCGCCGGCGAGACCGAGGATGAGCTTGATCGCTTCCGCTGCCTGCATCACGCCGAGCACGCCGACGGCGGGGCCGAAGACCGGGCCGCCGGCGCAGTTGCCCGCGCTGTCGAGCTCGCCGGGATTGCGGCCGGTCCATTGGCAATGGAGACAGCCGCCGACGCCGGGTGTAAACACGTCAAGCGTGCCCTCGAAGCGGTGCACGGCGGCCGACACCAGCGGCACGCCGAGGGCGAGGCAGGTGTCGTGGAGCAGGAAGCGGGAGGTGAAATTGTCCGTGCAGTCGAGCACGACGTCGTGGCCGGCGACGAGCGCCCGAGCATTGGCCGAGGTGAGATCGCCCTCGTGGCTGGTGATCTGGACCGAGGGGTTGTGCAGACGCAGCCGGGCGGCGGCGGCGAGCGCCTTGGGCGCGCCGAGCTCGGCAGTGGTGAACAGAATCTGCCGCGGCAGGTTGGAGCGCTCGACCTTCCCGCCGTCGACGAGGGTGAGCCGGCCGAGACCGGCGCCGGCGAGATAGAGGGCGGCGGGACAACCCAGTCCCCCGACGCCAACGACCAGCACGCGGGCGGCGGACAGCTTGGCCTGGCCGGCGGTCCCGACCTCGGGCAGTGCGGCCTGACGGGCGTACATCTCGTCGGTGGCGGGCCTGGCCGCGGCCTCGGCGGTGCAGTTGACCCATTCCGCGGCGCCACCGGGATGATGTTCTTTCTTCCAGACGGGCAGGCGCAGCTTCAACTCCTCAATCACGTGGCGGCAGGCGGCGAAGCCGGCCTGCCGGTGGGCGGAGGCGATGCCGATCCAGACGGCGGCCTCGCCGATGGCGAGGGAGCCGGTGCGATGGACGCAGAGCACTTTGGTGCCGGGATAAATGCGTTCGGTCTCGGCGGTGATGGCCTCGCCCTCGAGGCGGGCCAGGTCGTCGAAGGCCTCGTATTCGAGGTGAGTGACCGGCTGGCCGAGGTGGTGGTTGCGCACGCGGCCCTCGAAGATCGTCAGCGCGCCCGCCTCCGGCGCGTTCAGCCGGGCCGACAGGGCGGCGGGGTCGATCGGGGTGGCAGTGAGCTCAAACATGGGTGGCGGCTCCCACAGGTCGGATGAATTTCAACGAATCGATAACCATTTTCAGCCGCCGGCGACGGGCGGGATGAAGACCACGCGATCGCCGGCGGCGAGCGGGGTGGTGAGGTCCACGTAGGCCTCATTGCGCGAGACCTTCAGCAAGGCGACGGGGAAGGTCAGGCCGGGGCAACGGCCTTGGAGTTCAGCATACAAGGTGGCGGCGTCGGGCGAGACGGTGTCGAGGGTCAGCGTGGAGACGCCGGCCTGCTCGCGGAGGATGGCGAAGAAGCGGACGTGAATCGGGCGGGACATGGGCATCGGGAAAACCTCAGCCGCCGATCTGGGACATGCCGCGGGCGGCGGGGATGAGGTGCTGGGCGAGGCCGTGGCCCCAAGGCTTCTCGTGGACCGCGCCGCGGATGCAGTCGGCGATGACGGCGTCGCTGGCACCGCCGCGGAGGTGGTTGAGCAGGTTGATCTCGTTGTCGCGGAGGAGGCAGAGGCGCAGCACGCCGTCGGCGGTGAGGCGCATGCGGTTGCAGGCGGCGCAGAAGGGGGCGGAAACGGGACTGATGAAACCGATCGCACCGGCGCCGCCGGGGAGGCGGTAGAGCCGGGCCTCGCCGTCGAGTTTGCCCCCGTTGACGAGTTCGAGGGGGCCGAAGGTCTTTTCCAGCAGGGCGAGCAGTTCGGCCTCGCTGACCATGCCCTTGGTCTGGAAGTCGGAATTGTTTCCAAAGGGCATCTGCTCGATGAAGCGGACCTGCCAGGGATTGGCGAGGGTGAGGCGGGCGAGCTCGATCACGTCGTCGCCGTCGTTCACGCCGCGGCAGACCACGGCGTTGAGCTTCACGCGCAGGCCGGCGCGGGCGGCGGCGTCGAGACCGGCGCGGACGTCGCGCAGGTTGCCCCAGCGGGTGAGTTTCCGGAATTTGTCCTCGTCGAGGCTGTCGATCGAGATGTTGACGGTCTGGAGCCCGGCGTCACGGAGAGGCTGGGCCAGCTTGTCGAGGAGCACGCCGTTGGTCGTGAGGCCGACGGTGGTGATGCCGGGGGTGTGCGTGGCGTGGCGCACCAGGTCCACGAGGGCCGGGCGCAGCGTCGGTTCGCCGCCGGTGAAGCGGATTTTCCGGAAACCCAGTGAACCGAAAAGCGTGATGAGCCGGCGCAGTTCGTCGTCGCTCAACAGCTCGTCGCGGGGCCGGAAGGTCATGTGCTCCGGCATGCAGTAGACGCAGCGGAGGTTGCAGGCATCGGTGAGCGAGATGCGCAGGTAGTCGATGTCGCGGTTGTATTGGTCGAGCGGCATGGTCAGCCCGGGGCGCGGGCGGGCGGGGGGAGCCAGCGACGCAGGGAATAGAAGAGGATGCAACCCACGATCATCCCGCTGAGGTACCCTTGCGGGGCGAAAACGCAAACGAGGGCCACCACCCCGGCGATCGCCAGGGCCAGGGGCGTGCGCGGGACCTCGCGCAGCAACAGCAGGAGCACGCCGGCCTCGACGAGGAGGACCGCCCCGAGCACGGGCGCGGGGAAAGCCCGGAGTACTTCCTGAAAGGCGCCGCTGAAGAGCGCGCCGACCACCAGGTAGAGCGTGCCGTAGAGGATGACGGATCCGCCGGTACGGGCGCCGAGGGCGTAGTAGCCGGCCAGACCGCCGCAGCCGTGGCACATGGGGATGCCGCCCAGCCAGGGGGAGAGCAGGTTGATCACGCCGTAGGTGCGGCCGATGCCGCGGAGGGTCACGGGCCGGTCGGGGAACAGGTCGGTGACGGTTCGCTGGGTGGCGATCACGGAGTTGGAGAGCGAGAGCGGCACCTGCGGGAGCACGAGCAGGGTGAGGGCGGCGAGCCATTGGTCCCACGGCAGGGCGGCGGGCGTGGGGGCGACCCAGCCGAAGCCCGCGGCGAGGCTGGGCCAGTCGATGCGGTAAAACGCCGCCCAGAGCGCTCCCGCGCCGACGACGAGCAGGGCCCCCGGCAGGTGGTGGTGGCGGCGCAACCAGATGAGCAGGGCGACGGCCACGGCGGCGGCGATCCAGCCCCAGTGGCCTTCGCGTCCGGTCAGGCCGAGGGCGGTGCGGGCGAGGGCGATGCCGAGCCCGGCCTGGATGCCGCGCACGACGAGCACGGGGATGATTTTTTGCAGCCGGTCGAGCAGGCCGGAGTAGGCCAACAGGAGCATGAGCGCGCCGATCATCAGGCCGGCGAGTTGCAGCTGTCCGCCGGTGGCCTGGCCGGCGATGACGACCACGGCCATGGCCTTGAGGGGCTGCACGGGCATGGGGAGGCCGTAGAGCAGGCCGGAGGCAATCTGGGCGAGGCCAAAGGCGAGGAACACGCCGGAGGGTTCCAGTCCGGTGGCGAGCAGGATGCCGGCGATCAGCGGCAGGTCGGTGCCGATGTCGCCGAAGGCGCCGGCCAGTTCCTGCCGGTCGAAGCGCGGCTTGGTCAGGGCCGGCATGGCGCCTTGAAAACCTCGTGCACCAGGCCCGGGCGGAAGCCGGCGATGTGGTCGAGGGCCTCGGCGATGGCCGGCACGATGAGCGGCAGGCACTCGCCGATGGCGCGCGGGCGGCCGGGGAGATTGATGATGAGTGAACGGCCGCGCACCCCGGCGGTGGCGCGGGAGAGGATGGCGGTCTTCACCTTCTCGTAGCTGTGCAGCCGCATGACCTCGCCAAAACCGGGCAGCTCCTTCTCGAGGACGGCGCGCGTGGCCTCGGGGGTGATGTCGCGGGCGGAAGGACCGGTGCCGCCGGTGGTGATGATGAGCGGGCAGTGCTCGACGTCGGCAAGGCGGATGAAGGCGGCCTCGAGCTGGGCGCGATCGTCGGGCAGCAGCACGCGGATCCACTCGAGCGGCTCGGTGAAGTGGCTGGCGGTGACGCGCTCGATCTCCGGGCCGCTTTCGTCCGCGTAGGTACCGTTTGCGGCGCGGTCGCTGAGGGTGATGCGGGCGACTTTCATCGAAGTAAGAAGTAAGAATTAAGAATTAAGAAGTAAGAAGTAAGAATTAGGAAAGGCAGCCGGGGCAAAAGGGTGGAGCTGGAATCGAGCCACTGCTAGCTGAGGTCAGGTTCTGGTTCTTCCTTCTTAATTCTTACTTCTTAATTTTCTCCACGACGCGGATGCCGCCGATGGACATGGATTTGTCGACGGCCTTGCACATGTCGTAGAGGGTCAGGGCGGCGACGGAGACGGCGGTAAGGGCTTCCATCTCCACACCGGTTTTGCCGGTGAGGCGGGTGGTGGCGCGGATGCCGATGCCGTCGTCCGCGACCGTGAATTCGACGTCCACGTGGCTGAGGGTGAGCGGGTGGCAGAGAGGGATCAGCTGGGCCGTGTTTTTCGCGGCCTGGATGCCGGCGATCTTGGCGACGGTGAGGACGTCGCCCTTGGGCAGGGCCTGGGCGCGGAGCAGCGCGATGGTCTGGGGAGCGCAGGTCAGTCGGCCCTCGGCGACAGCGACGCGCTGCTGGTCGGGCTTGGCGCCGACATCCACCATGCGGGCGCCG
Source organism: Lacunisphaera limnophila (assembly GCF_001746835.1). Classification (NCBI taxonomy): domain Bacteria; kingdom Pseudomonadati; phylum Verrucomicrobiota; class Opitutia; order Opitutales; family Opitutaceae; genus Lacunisphaera; species Lacunisphaera limnophila. The sequence goes on from NZ_CP016094.1 coordinate 2,171,302, forward strand.
CCGGCGGGATCGAGATGGGAGAAGTCGGTCATCAGCAGGGAATGAACTCCACAGGCCGGGTGGCGTCCAGACCGTTTGCCGGGAGCGGGACGAGGGCGTTGGCGCCGACGAGGCCGCTGCTGTCGCCGGAGCTGGCGAGCGTCAGCAGGGTGAGGACAGGCTCGCCGTCCACCCAGTCGGCGCGCGCGGGCCAGATGGTCTGGCGCGCGTCGGGTGGCGGCAAGGGACCGGCGGGCGCGAGGCGGCCCATCCGGCGCGGGGGGGCGGCGTCGAGACCAGTGGTGAGTTTTTGCAGCAACGGGGCGACGAAGAGCTGGAAGGTCACCCAGTGGGAAACCGGGTTGCCCGGGAGGGCGAAGGCGAGGCGCTCGCCGCGGCTGGCGAAGACGAGCGGTTTGCCGGGGCGAAGGTTGATCTGCTGGAAGTGCAGGGCGTAGCCGAGGGCGGTCAGGACCGGGCGGGCGAAATCGTGGTCGCCTACGCTGGCGCCGCCGGAGATGAGCAGGACATCGTGGTCGGGCAGGGCGGCGAGCAGGGTTTGGGCGGCGGCGAGGTCGTCGGGCAAGTGGGCGTGGTGCACGAGGTCAGTACCCTGCTGGGCCAGCAACGCGGCGATGAGCGAGGAGTTGCTGTCCCGGATTTGGGCGCCAGCCGGGGTTTGGTGGGGCGGGACAAGTTCGTTACCGGTGACGATGTGGACGGCCCGGGGTCGGCGGGTCACGAGCGGCTGGGTGACGCCGGCGGACGCCAGTGCGGCGAGTTCGGGCGGACCGAGGCGGGCGCCGGCCGCGACCACGACGTCGCCAGCGCGGCGGTTTTCGCCGCGGCGCCGGATGAATCTGCCCGCCGGGCCCAGGTTCGTCATCCGAACATGGGCTCCCTCGCGGGTGGTGTCCTCCTGCTTCACGACGCGATCGGCGCCGGCGGGGACGGGGGCGCCGGTGAAGATGCGGACGCATTCGCCGGGGGCGAGGGTGCCGGTGAAGGCGGCGCCGGCGGCGGATTCACCGAGGAGGCGGAACGTGACCACGGCGGGGTCGCCCTGGCTCCACGAGGAAGCGTTGACTGCGTAGCCGTCCATGGCGGAGGCGTCGAAGGGCGGCGAGTCGAGGTCGGCGCGGGCCGGCTCGCGCAGCACGCGGCTGAGGGCGGCGGCCAGCGGGACGCGCTCGGTCCCAAGCCGCGGAGCACGGGCGAGGACTTCGTGCAGGGCGGCGGGGACCGGAATCAGCTCCATGCCAGGTCGGTGCGGAGGATCGGCAGGCGACGGATGCGTTTGCCGGTGGCGGCGAAGAGCGCGTTGCAGACCGCCGGGGGCAGCGGGGGCAGGGCGGGCTCGCCGAGGCCGGTGGGCGGATTGTCACTCTGGTGGAAGTGGATCTCGATCTTGGGCGTGGCGTTGATGCGGAGCATCGGGTAGTCGTGGAAGTTGCTCTGCACGACGGCGCCGCTGTCGAGGGTGAGTTCCTGCAGCCACGCGCCGCTGAGGCCGTCGATGATCGAGCCCTGGACCTGGTTCTCGGCCCCGCTCGGGTTGATGATCGGACCGACGTCGACGGCGACGACCACGCGGTCGACGGTGAGCGCACCATCGGGGGTGACGGTGACTTCGGCGACCTCGGCGACGTAGCCGGCGTGGCTGAAGTGGAAGGCGATGCCCTGGCCGGAGCCCTTGGGCAGGGTCTTGCCCCAGCGGGCCTTCTCGGCGACGAGCCGGAGGACGCCCTTCATGCGGGCGATGTCGTAGGGGGGTTCCCACATACCGTTGCCGGGGAGCACCTGGTCCGCGCCGAGCAGGTCGAGGCGGAAGGCCAGGGGATCCCGGCCGGCGGCATGGGCGAGCTCGTCGATGAAACTCTGGAACACGAAGGCCAGGCCGTTGCTGCCAGGCGCGCGGAGCCAGCTCGTGGGGACGTTGGTGTTGATGATGGAGCGGGCGAGCCGGTAGTTCGTCAGGAAGCGAGCGGGCAGTTCGTTGTTGCTCAGCTCGGCGGCGCGGGATGGCTCGGTGTCGCTGTTGAGGCCGACAGTGACGAAGTGGTTTTGCCAGGCGCTGATGTGGCCCGCGTCGTCGACCGCGCCCTTGAGGAAGTGCCAGCCGGGCGGGCGGTACTGGCCGTGCCGGGTGTCGTCCTCGCGGGTCCAGGTGAGTTTCACGGGCTTGCCGACGCGCATGGCGATGACGGCGACCTCGGCGACGAAGTCGTTGGTCAGGCGCCGGCCGAAGCCGCCGCCGATGCGGGTGAAGCGAAGTTTGACCTTCTCCTTGGCCAGGCCGGCGGCCTTGGCGGCGACGCCCTGGGCGTCGTCCGGCGTCTGCGTGGGCGCGAGGACCTCGAGACCGCCGTCGGCGGTCGGGATGGCCAGGGCGTTCATCGGCTCCAGCGTGGCGTGGTGGAGGTAGGGATAATGATAGACGGCCTCGACAGTTTTGCCGGCGGCGGCGAAAACCGCGGCGGGGTCGCCGTCCTTGCGCATTTCCTGCCCGGCGGTGGCGCCGAGGCGGGCGGCGGTCTCCTCGTAGGCGGCGGAGCTCTGGGTGGCGCCGGGACCCTCGTCCCATTCAACATCGAGCAGCTGGCGCGCCTTGAACGTGGTCCAGGTCGAGTTGCCGACGATGGCGACGCCGGGCAGGAGGCCGTAATAATCGTTGGTGCCCTCGACGATGAAGGCGTCGAGCACGCCGGGGAGGCGCTTCAGGCGGTCGAGGTTGGCGGAGACGGGTTTGCCGCCGAAGACGGGGCATTTCACGTAGACGGCGTAGACCATGCCCGGGACCTGCTGGTCGATGCCGAAGAGCGGCTGGCCGGTGACGATGGCGGGGTTATCGACGCCGCCGACGCGGTTGCCGATCAGCTTGTTTTCCTTCGGGCGCTTGAGGATGACGGATTTCTCGTCGGGCAGGGGCATCGACGCGGCCTTGGTGGCGAGGTCGCCGAAGCCGAGGACACGGCCGGTGGGGCGGTGGACGATGGTGCTGTTTTCGGCCTCGCACTCGGCGGCGGGCACGCCCCAGGTGTCGGCGGCGGCCTGGACGAGCACGGTGCGCGCGACGGCACCGGCGCGGCGGAGGGTCTGGTAATTCATCGGCACCGACATGCTGCCGCCGGCGAACTGCGCGCCGAGCTGCGGGTCGAGGCCGCCGTACTCGATGGTCACCTTCTTGAAGTCGGCGCCGAGTTCCTCCGCGAGGATCATGGGCAGGGCGGTCTTCACGCCCTGGCCGGCGTCGGGGTTTTTGGCGACGAGGATCACGATGCCGTCGGGCGTGATCTTGATGAAAGGGTTGGGCGTGAAGGCGCGCGCCGTGTTGTCGAGCCCGGGGGCCTGGGCGAGGAGGGTGCCGGGCAGGGCCCAGCTGAGGGCGAAGCCGCCGCCGGCGAGGGCGGAGAGGCGGAAAAAGTCGCGCCGGTTGAGATCCTGCGGAATCGTTTGGGGCGCGAGGTCGGGGTGCGCGGCCGCGTTCTGGCGGTCATAGGCCGCGGTGAGCGGGTGGATTTGCGGCTTCATGACACACCTCCTTTGGCCGCCATGAGGGCGGCGTCCTTGATGGCGGCGCGGATGCGGACGTAGGTACCGCAGCGGCAGAGGTTGCCGGCCATGGCGGCGTCGATTTCGGGGTCGGTGGGCGCGGGCGTCTGCTTGAGGAGAGCGGCGGCGCTCATGATCTGGCCGGACTGGCAATAGCCGCACTGGGGGACGTCGTGGTCGCACCAGGCTTTTTGCAAGGGGTGCGCCCCGGCGGGGTCGAGCCCCTCGATCGTGGTGACGGGGGTGTTGCCGATGGCGGAGACGGGGAGCTGGCAGGAGCGGACCGGCGCGCCGTTGAGGTGGACGGTGCACGCGCCGCACAGGCCCATGCCGCAGCCGTACTTGGTGCCGAGGAGGTTGAGCGTGTCGCGCAGGACCCACAGCAGGGGGGTGTCGGCCGCTACATCGACCGAACGGGACTGGCCGTTGATTTTGAGATGGTAGAGTGGCATGGCGTGGAAGAAACCTGTTAACGGGGTTGGAGGGAGCAGCGGGCAAACCAGTATTCCTGACCGATGGCGGTGCCCAGATTGGTGAAGCTGATGCGGGCGTCAGTATCATCCCAGGCGCCGGTGAAGGGAAACTCAAATTGGCGCCACTCCGGGGTGAGCTCGAATTTGGCCTGAGTGGCGTGGTCCCACGGGGCGTGGTTTTGCATGCAAGTCACGTTGATCGCGCCGGCATTTTTAGCCCGGGCCCAGAAGGTCAGCACGTAGGGACGGCCCTGCGTGATCGAGATACGTTTTTGCGACCACTGCAGGCGCCAGGACTGGTCGCTGACGGACAAGACCTCGAATCTCAGGGCCGGGTGGCCAGCCGGCCCGTCCGGGACGACATCGATCCGGGCGGTGGCGCCGTTGGCCTGTTCGGATTCCCAGTGCGTCAGGCCGGCGGAGAAGTCACCGTTGTGCAGCATCTCGGCAACCGCCGTGACAGGGTCAGCGGCCCGGGCCGGGCAGAAGAATCCACCGAGCAAGGCGGTGGCCATCAACAGGGTGATCACGCCCCGTGAGCGAAAGGGCTGGTTTGGGCGTTGTTGCGAGTTCGCGGCGAGGGAGGGAGACAGGGAGCGCATGGAGGATCGGCCTTATTGCCTGGGCAGGTTGATGGGTGGGGCAGGGACGCGATTCTCAGGTCCCGATAACGATCGGGATGATAATCGCAAATTCTGGATTGTGACAGTTGTGCCAGCACATTTTCGGGGGCGGATTACCGGCGCCCGGCCTTGGTCAGGGCCGCTTCGATCGTCAGGCCGGCGTAGTCCTGGGCACAGAAGAAGCGACCGCTGATCCCATCATCGAGCAAGGCGGGGACCAGCGCACCGGGCAGGCAGGTGGCCGGGTCGTTCGGCGCGCGCGGGCCACCCAGGTCGGTGCGGAGCCAGCCCGGGTCGAGCAGGTTCATCTGGACGCCGGTGCCGGCCAGCTTGGGGACGAAGTCGCGGACGAACTTGTCGACGGCGGCCTTGGAGATCGAGTAGGCGCAGAGTTCCGGCTGCTCCTTGATGCCCGAGGTCAGGTTGACCACGCGTCCCCAACGGCGGGAGAGCATCGGCGGCATAAGGCGGTAGCAGATCCGGGCGAGGCTGATGACGTTCACCTCGAAGCTGGTGCGGAAGTCCTCGGCCGTGACTTCCCAGGTGTTTTCCCGGTAGGGCGTCATGATGGCGGCGTTGTTGTAGACGATGTCGATGGCGCCGGCCTGTTCCAACGCGGCGTCGAGCAGGTCGTCCACCGCGCGCTGGTCGGAGAGTTCGCCGGCGACGGTCACCACCTTGACACCGGTCTGCGCGAGGCGGGCGGCGAGATCGCGGGTGTGGTCGAGCCGGCGGCTATGCAGGACGACGTTGGAGCCGAGCTGGGCGAGGGCGGTGCTGAGGTGGGCGCCCACGCCCCGGCTGGCGCCGGTGACGAGGGACCATTTTCCGTGGAGGGAGGGCATGGCTGGGATGGGTTGGGATTGGGTGGCCGGTCAAGTTGGGTCGGCGAGAGTCAAGGGGTCGAAGGTGGCGCGGACAGTCTGCTCCGGGTGGTGCGAGGTGACCGCGAGACCAAGGTAGGCCTGCGTCGGCAGCTCCTGCTGGTGAACGCAAAAGGTCCGCCAGGCCCGGCCGTCGGAGCTGGCCAGGGCGGTGAAGGTCGCGCCCGCGCGGACCAGCTTGAGCCACACGTGGGGGAAGTGCACCGGGAAATCGGGCTGCGGGGGCAGGGGCTGCGGGGGGTAGATCCCGGCGCAGGGGCCGTCGGTCTCGGCGCGGGACTGGAACTCGAGGCCACCATTATTGCGGTTGCGCGGCTGGTTGTCGCCGAAGCTGAGCAGCATCACGTGAGCGGAGCCCTCCGCGAGCGAGGCGCGCAGCATGAGGCCGGCCTTCGTGTAGACGTCGGCCATGGAGAGGGCGTGGATCCGGACGCTGGCCTCGAAGTTGCCGTCGACCGGGGTGAACGCGAAGTGGCACTCGTCGCGGTGACCCCAGATATCCGCGCCGCCGGCCTCGAGCTCGAGGCCCGTGGCGGTGCGGGTGGTGCGGCCGCCGCGAAGCGGGGAGCCCAGGTCGATGCCGTGCAGGAGGGGTTGGCGCATAGAGGGGGAGTGGGTCTTGGAGAAGATCAGGCGGGCGCCTCATAGCCGGCCTGGCCGCCGAGCCGGTGCCAGCGGTAGAGGACGGCGCCGCCGATGCCGAGGGCCGCCAGGGCGATACCGCTGCCCACGAGGAAGACATAACGGTAGTCGTTGCCCAGGCCGTCGAGGAGCCCGCCGAGAGCCGGCCCGAGCGTCATGTTGCACAATGCGGCGACCAGCCCGCCGGCACCCGCGTACTGGGCGAACTTGAGCTTCGGGTAGAGCATCTGCGCGACGGCGGCCGCGCCGGTGAAGAAGCACCCGGACAGGACGCCGTGGGCGAGGAACATGTGGCCGAAGGAGTCGGCGTCGTGAATGTAGAAGAATGCCACCAGCATGAACACGGCGTAGAGGAGCAGCGCCGCGAGCCCGACCCGCAGCGCGTGGAAGCGGTCCGCCAGCCAGCCCAAGGGAAAGGCGAGGGTGAAGGAGCAGATGTAGGTCACCACGAGGTAGCGCCCGTAGGTTTCCATCGAGAGCTGGTAGCCCTTGGCGGCGTAGAGCCCGAAGGTGTTCACCGGCATGAACGCGAGGTTGGCCAGGGCAAGGAAGACGAAGACGAGCAGGTAGTACGGCTTGGTGAAGCAATCGCGGAAGTACTCGCGGACGGCATTGAGCGCGGGCGACGAGGAGTGCGCCGGGACCGGGGCCGGCGGCGGGTAGGAGCCTTCCTTCACACCGAGGCACATCACGACAAAGCCGATGCCGTAGAGCACGCCGATGGAGGCCAGGATGAGCGTGTAGTTTTCCTCGGCGTGGCCGATGATCTTGTAGTTGAACAGCACGCCGGCGATGAGGCCCGCGGCGCGGAACATCGCGAAGAAGCGGCCCAGCAACTCGCGCGGCACCACGTCGTTCATCAGGGCATTGAACACCGCGTTCATCACGATCACGCCGATCTCGAAGATCGTCCAGCAGAGGCCCATCACCACCAGCACCGCCCAGCGGCTGCCGGCGGGGTCCCCGCCAAACCAGCCGTGCAGGGTCGCGCCGATCGTGGGACTGAAGGCCAGGCCGATCATCGCCAGCGCGACGAACGGCGCCGGCACGACCAGGAACGGGATGCGGCGGCCCCAGCGCGAGCGGTGGTTGTCGCTCCAGTAGCTGACCACGGGACCCACCACCAGGAGCACCGCCCCCGGGATGGTGAGCAGGAACAGCCCGGTGATCATGTCCGATGCCCCGAATTTTTTCAGCATCAGCTGCGTGACGGGGGCGGCGGAGCGTTCGCGCATCCAGTAGGCGAAGTCGCCGAGCAGGAGGTAAAGCGCCAGCACCACCAGCGCGGATGAGGTGTAGGTCAATGTCCCGGCGGTCCAGACCCGTCCGGCAGGGCGGGCGGGGGCCGGGATCGGTTTGGCCGGGAGCGGTTGATCGGGCATGGGAGGTGGTGGGTCAGGCCATGCGGGCCGCGGCGGCTTGGTCGACGGCCCAGGCCAGCGGCTGGCCGGCCAGGTAGCGCGACAATTCCTCAAGCACCACCCGGCCCAGCAGGGCGAGCTCACGGTGGCGGGCACCGGCGAGATGAGGCGTGAGCACCACATTGGGCAGCCGCCGCAACGGCGAGTCCGCGGGCGTGGGTTCGGTTTCGGTGACATCCAGCACCGCGGTCAGGTCGGGACGGGCTTGCAGGATGGCGATCATCTCGGCCTCGTTTACGAGGGCGCCGCGGGCCGTGTTGACGAAGGTCGCATGCGGTTTCATGACCCGCAGGTGTTTGCCGCCGATCATGCCCGTCGTCTGGGGCAGCAGGGGCGCATGCAGGGAAACGACATCGCTGGTGGCAAACAGCGTCCGCAGATCGCACAGCGTCACCCCGACGTGGTCCGCCTCCTGGGCGGTGACGGTCGGATCATACAGCAGGATATTCAGCTCATGCCGCTGCAGGGCCTTGATCACATGCCGGCCGACCCGGCTGAGGCCAATGATGCCCACGGTCGAGGCATGCACCCCGGAGGACGCCGTGTCGGCCAGCTGGGGCCAGACCGTGATTTTTTCCCGGAGGTAGAACCAGGTGTGCTTGAGGGCGAGGAGGATCATCGCCTCGGCAAAAATCGCGGTGGGCCCGGCATTGGCCGTAGCCGCCGTGGAAAGCTGGATCCCGCGCCGCCAGAACTCGTCGGTGACAAAGCCGCGCACTGTGCCGGCCGCGTAGAGCACGACACGCAGATTGGGCATGGCGTCGAGCCACCCGCGGTCCAACACCGGGATTCCCCAGCTGCCCACCAGCACCTCAACCTGCTGCAAGGCCTCCACCGGCGGCGGGGAGGCGCCGGCAGGCGAGATCGGTCCGAACAGGGCCACCATGTGCTCCAGCTGCGCCTGGGCTGACGGCGGGAAAAGCCATGGCTGCAGTTCCGGCCGGAGGGCCAGGACCGCGCTGGGCCGAGGCCGGAGGGGCGGGGTGAGGGGGTGAGGCATGGGGCGGCTGGTCCGGTGGGCGGGTGCCCGACCATCTTCCTGGACCAGCTGCTGCCAACTGATCTTGTGAGGCCCCTCTTTCGAGGGGTGGCCGGCTGTGCAGTTTACTTTGGCGGGGTTCGCGCCAGCCTGCGGGGGAACTCTGCATGTTGTTCCCGTCCCAAACCCTGTGCTGGGGGCCCCGATTGCTCGCCCTGACCCTGTTGGCCGGCTGGCCGTCGGTGGGGATCACGACGGAGGTCGAGCCGATCACCCAGATCGGGGTCATTCGCGCAATGGCGAAGGAGGCGGCCGCCGCGGCGGTTCCGGTCCGGGTTCGCGGCGCGGTGATCGCCGCGGAGGTCAACTCGTTGGTCATCCATGATGGCACCGCCGGGTTGTTTGTGCATGGCGTGCCGGGGCCCGTGCCCGCCTTCGGGCGGGAGGTGATCGTGGAGGGCGTCACCGACCCTGGGGAGTTTGCGCCGGTGATCCGGGCGGAACGCATCACGGATATCGGGGCGCGCGAGGTGGAGCCGCTGGTGATTGCGCGGCTGGAAGACCTGGAAACCGGGCGGCTGGATTGCCAATGGGTCGAGGTCGAGGGTTGGGTGCGCAGCGCCCAGGCGGTACCGCCCACCGAGCATTGCTACACCGCCTACGCCGTGCTCTCAGCCGGCGACACGCGGCTGAACCTGATGTTCACCCAAACCAGCATCGCCGAGGTCCAAGCCTGGGTCGGATCCCGGGTGCGGCTGCGGGCCCGCTGCGGACATTTTTTCAATTCGCATGGGCAGCACTATGGCACGCGCCTGGTCGTGCCGCACAGCGGCACGGTCGTTGTGTTGGAACCGGCCTTGCCCCGGGAATCCGTCCCGCTCACGCGGATCGACTCCTTGATGCGGTATGCACCCGAGGAGCCAACCCATGGGAGGGTGCACATCCGGGGGATCGTGACCTATCTCCGGGGCGAGGCGGAACTCTATGTGCAGCAGGAGCAGCGGGGCGTCTTCGTGCAGCGCGTCGACCGTACGCCGCTGGCGATTGGCGACTCCGTTGATGTCGTGGGTTTTGTGCGCCGGGGACTCTACTCGCCGGAAGTGGAGGATGCGACGACCGGGCGGCTTGGTGCCGGGGAGGGCATGCGCCCCCGGGCGGTCTCCGTCGAGGAGGCCCGGGCGGCCGATGGCGAACTCCTGCAGTTGGAGGGCATGGTCCTCGACAATTTTCGCAGCCCCGAGGCTGTTGTGCTGACGCTCAAGGGGCCGGGCGCGCCCTTCACCGCAACGCTCGCACGCGATGAATTACTGGCACCCTTGCCGGCCACCGGCAGCCGCGTGCAACTCACCGGGGTGGTCCGGGTCATCTCCACGCCTGCGATCGGTGCGGCGTATCCTTGGCGGCCGAATTCCTTTGAGCTCCGACTGCGGACGGCGGCCGACCTGGTTGTGCTCGAGGTGCCGCCGATCGGCTTGGCGGTATGGGTTTTTGGCGCGGCGACGGCGCTGACCACCGCCGCCCTGCTGGTCTCGGGGGTTTTGTGGTGGAAGTCCAAGGCCAGGTTGCGCGAGCAAAACCGGCAGCGGATCGCCCGCGAGGCCGAGTTTGCGGCCATGATGAAAGAACGCATGCGGCTGGCGCGGGAGATCCACGACAGTCTGGCGCAGGGCTACACCGCCATCTCGATCCAGTTGGAGATGGCCAAGCACAAGCTGCCGCCCGGGGCGGCCGGAGCCCAGGATCACCTCGAGACGGCGCGCGGCCTCGTCCGCGAGAGTCTGGTCGAGGCGCGCCGGTCGATCGCCGGATGGCGGCAGGGCCTGCTCTCAAACGCGGATTTCCACGCGGAGCTGCGGCGAGTGAGCGAATCGCTCCTGCGCGACACCGGGATAGAATTCCACTGCGTGCTCGACGGCAATGTTGCTCGGCTCGGGGCCGACGCGGAGGTTGAGCTGCTGCGCATCGCCACGGAGGCGATGACCAACGCCGTGAAGCACGCCCGCGCGCGCCACGTGCATGTGACCTACCGCGAGCAGGCGGACTTCGGCGAAATGCAGGTGAGGGACGACGGCGTGGGCCTGCCGGCCGGTGCCCCGGCCGCCGCCGGCTTCGGCCTCCGGGGCATGCACGAGCGCGCGCAACGGCTCAACGGGCACCTCGTGGTGACCGGCGAACCCGGCCTGGGCACGCGGGTCGTCATCCGCCTGCCTCTCCTTGCCTAGCCATGCCAAGCCCCCTCCAACTCCTCGTGGTCGACGATCACCCCGCGTTTCGCGCCGGCCTGCGGGCCCTGTTGAACGACGACCCGCGGTTCAGCGTGGTCGGCGAAGCCGGCACCGTCGCCGAGGCGGTGGCGCGGCACGCGGAACTGCACCCGGATGTCACCCTGATGGATCTCAACCTCCAGCAGGAGAGCGGTCTGGCCGCCATCCGGCAGCTGGTAGCGCAGCGGGCGGACGTGCGGGTCGTCGTGCTCTCCACCTTTGACATGAGCGAGGACATCCACCTCGCCTTCGAGGCGGGGGCCCGCGCCTACCTGCTGAAGGATTCCAGCCGCGAGGAGATCATCGCGGCCATCCTGGCCGTGTCCGCCGGCGAGCGCGTGGTGCCGCCGAAAATCCAGCAGCGGCTGGGCGAGCGGCGGTCCCGGCCGGCCCTGTCCGCCAAGGAGCTGGAAATCCTCCAGCTCATCGTGCAGGGCCGGAGCAACAAGGAGATCGGGGCGCAGCTGAACATCACGGAATTCACCGTCAAGGGGCACCTGAAAAACATCTTCCTCAAGCTCCAGGTCGCCGACCGCACCGAGGCCGCGATCAAGGCGGTTTGGGAGGGCATCGTGCACCTCCGCCCGGAGACGTTTCAGTCTTAACAAACCGGCTTGCGCCGATCGTCGCCGACCAGCGGGTGATGCAGGTTCCGGACCATGTCTACTGACCGGCTGGGTCGACTCGCGTATCACCGCGCACGAGGTCAACCGCCTCGTGCGGGAGCCGATGGCGCTCCTTGACCGCTTCCCGGCGAACCCCGCTCCCTCGCGTTCTGTCGCTGCCGGCCGCACGCCGCGGAACCGGCGAACGGCCCGCACCTCGGGTCCACGGGGCTCGCCTCGGGCTTACGGCAGCTTGACCGTGATGCGTTTCAGCAAGATCGGCTCGGTCACGACTGAGCCGTGCGGAACCAGCTGAAGGGCCACGAACTCGATCTTGTTGCGCTTTTTGCCGTGCCCGCCGTGCCCGGGGAGAAAATCGTCCTGCGTCAGCGTCAGCACGACGTCCTGTCCGGCCTTGTCGGCAAAGGTAGACAGCTTGCGCGGTGCTCCGCTCCAGACGCCGTGGCCGGCCTCACCCGCTTGGATGCACAGGTAGACGTCGAGCTTGCCCTCGTCGAAATAGGCGCGAGGAATGTTCACCAGATACTGGACCTCGAAGCGGGCGAAATTGTGCGGGGCGCCCAAGGACTGCTTCAGGTAGGCCACGCCTGATTGACCCTGCCGCAGCTGATCCGGGCTCCACTGCGGGAGCAAAACCATGCCCTGCGCGTCGGTCCCCAGCTGGCGCTTGATTTCGCGGGCCTCGGCGGAATTTTCCACTTGGATCCGGTCGATGGCCGCCTGGTTGGTATAGGCGAACTCATAGAACGAGGCCGGGTTCACGATTTCTGCCTCCGGCGGAAGCGGAATGATTTTCGCGCGGTTCAAGGTGACGGAAACCTGCCGGATCCTGATCGGGGCCGAAACCATCGAGCCGTGGCGATGCAGGGTGAATCCCACCCGCTCGATGCCGCGTCGCTTGACCTCGGGTTCGCTGAAGTCGGATGACTTCAGGGTCACGCTCTTGTAGCCGCCCTTGGCCTCGGCAAAATCCTTCATCAGGAAAGTCCGGCCATTGAACAGGTAGTCGTCAGCCTCGCCTCCTTGCAGGGTGAATTGGATGTCAAGGCGCCCCTCATCGACATAGGCGGATGGCACGCTGATCTCGAAGTAACTCACGGACTGGGTGCAGTCGCTGCGCGGCACGAGCTGATAGAGATGCAGGTTGCTGTCCTGGATGTTGCGGGAGTTTAGATCCGCGGAGGTGGCGTCGTGCGCGGACCAGGTCGGAGTCAGCACGGCGACCTTCTCTGCGGCATCATAGGTGATCGCCACTTGGTCCGTACCCAAATGACTCGTGTCGATCACCCACCGGGCCGGATTCACCAGGGGCAGGGTGATGACATCCGCGGGGAGGTTCGAGTCGCCTTCGGCGTGGCAATATCCCGCCAAGCAGATCAGGAGAGCCAGGAAGATAGCCGAAGCACGGCTGGGATGCTCACAGCATAGGAACCGGGGCAGCAAGGCAGGGGTAGGGGTGGTCATGGGGGGCGTCCAGTCGGGGTAGTTCGAAAACTTGCGCCTATCGGGCAACGCCCCGACCGGCGGAGTGCTGGTTCCAATGGATGACGTTCCGAGCTGTGTCCTGATCTGGATACTGGCAAATCGGGAGTCAATTGCCCTCACCCACTCTTTCGAGGGGGCGGGGTGCTCCGCGGTTTACTTTGCCGACGTGCCGGTACGAAATCGGGCATGCCCCTCCGTGCCCTCAGCCGGTTCATGAAATCCGTTTTGCTGGCTGTTCTGTTCCTTGGCTCGTTGGGTCTGGCCGGTGCGGCGATGACTTTCGTTCATCCCGGGGCGCTTAATTCCCGGGAGGAATTGAACTTTGTGAAGGCGCAGATCCAAGCCGGCGCTGAGCCGTGGAAAGGCGAGTTCGAACGGATCAAGGCAGGGCGCTATGCCCACATGGGTCCGCATGCGTTGACCCACATCGACTCCAAGAGCGAGGACGCCAACGTTTCCCGCTACGACGCGGCCGCTGCGTACAGCCAGGCCCTCCTCTGGTACTTCACGGGGGACGAGGCCTATGCCCGGAGCGCGGTGGCCATTCTCAATGCCTGGAGCAACCTCCAGGGGTTTACCGCCGGCACGCAGCAGGATCGCTTGCAGGCCGGCTGGATCGGCGCGGTCTTCGCGCCGGCGGCGGAGATCATGCGGCTTTACTCCGGCTGGAGCGTCGGCGAGATCGCAGCCTTTCAGGCCATGTTCCGCCGCGCCTTTTATCCGCAGCTGACGACCGCCAGCACCTGGAACGGCAACATCGACCTGACGCAGATCGACGCGATGCTCGCGATCGCGGTGTTCAACGAGGATGAGGTGTTGTTTCGGCAGGGCCTTGAGCGGTTGCGCGTGCGCAGCGCGGCTTACTTTTATCTCACCAGTGACGGGCCCCGGCCCCGGCCGATCGCCGGCGATCACGGGGACCCGGAAAAATTCTGGAGCCACCCCCGCCGCTGGGTCGACGGGTTGACGCAAGAGACCTGTCGCGACAACGGCCACCACACGCAGTTTGCCCTGGGCTCGGCGTTGCACGCCGCCGAGACCGCATGGCATCAGGGAGTCGACGTCTACACCGAGCACCAGCAGCGTTATGTCGCCGCGATGGAGTTGCTCGCGGGGCAGTTTCTCAGCGGCTCCCTCGACGGGCTGGCCGCCAACGACGTTGCCAGCCGCGAGCGTTTCAACACGTGGGAGGTGGGCTACCATCACTACCATGGCCGGATGGGCCTCGATCTGCCCAACACCCGCCGGCTGATCGTGGAGCAGATCCGGACCGACTCGATCCGCGCCATCTGGAACCTGAACTATGAGACGCTGACCCACGCGGAACTGCCGGGCGATCTTTGAGCGGGTCGGGTAGGACTCGACGCGAGGCGGCGTTCAGGGCGCGGGCGGGCGTCGAACGTCGGGGCATAAAGCCCCGCCTGCTCTCCGAGCCAGGCCGCGGGCGGACCGGCTATGCCTTGGGCACGCGTTTGCCGGCGGGCTTACGCTGGGGGGGCGGGGCGACGAAGCGGAAGGGATCGTAGAGGGGCTTCAGCTTCTGGGGGAAGCGGCCGGTGAGGCGCACGCCCTCGGCGAGGGACTCCTGCTTGCGCACCTGGCCGGCGCCGTGGAGGCGGGCGACGACATCGTAGCGGTTGTGCGGGATGAGCAGGTCAACGGCCTCATGGTTGTCCTCGGTGAGCTCCTCGCAACGGGCCAGCAGCCGGTCGAGGCCCTCGCCGGTGTGGACACTGATGAAGAGCGAGTCCGGGTGCTGCGCGCGGATCAGGGCGAGGGTCTGGCGGTCGGCGGCGTCGACCTTGTTGAAGACGGTGATGATGGGTTTCCCGGCGGCGCCGAGCTCGCCCAGCACCTCCATGGTGGTGGCGAAGTGGTGGGCGACGTTCGGGTTGGCGACGTCGAGCACGTGGATGATGAAGTCGGCGACGACGACCTCCTCGAGGGTGGCCTTGAAGGCCTCGACGAGGCGGTGGGGCAGGCGGCGGATGAAGCCGACGGTGTCGGTGGCGAGGAGCATGCGGCCGTCCGGCAGCTCGAGCTGGCGCGTGGTCGGGTCGAGGGTGGCGAAGAGCTTGTCGGCCGCCAGCACCTGCGCGCCGGTCAGCTTGTTGAGGAGGGAGGATTTGCCGGCGTTGGTGTAGCCGACGATGGCGACGCCGGGGACGGGCGTGCGCTGGCGCTTGCGGCGCTGGGTGGCGCGCTGGGAGATGACGGTGGCGATCTCCTCTTTCAGGTGCGCGATGCGGTCGCGCACAATGCGGCGGTCCTGCTCGAGCTGGGTCTCGCCCTCGCCGCCCATGGCGCCCTTGCCGCGCTGGCGGGAAAGGTGGGTCCAGGCGCGGGTGAGGCGGGGCAGGGAATACTCCATGCGCGCGAGCGCGACCTGCAGCACCGCCTCGCGCGTCTGGGCGCGGTCGGCGAAGATCTCGAGGATGACCTCCTGGCGGTCGATGACGGCGAGGCCGGATTCCTCCTCCCAGTTGCGCTGCTGCGCGGGGGAGAGTTCCTCGTCGATGACGATGACGTCGGCGCCGTCCTCCTTGGCCTGGGCGATGAGCTCGGCGGCCTTGCCGGAGCCAATGAGGAACTTGGGCTGCTGGCGATCGCGCAGGGTGACGAGGGTGGTGCGGGTGACGGTGAGCCGGAGGTTCTCCACGAGTTCCTTCAGTTCGCCCAGGAGCTCGGTGCCTTCGCCGGCCTCCATGCCGGGGGTTTGCACGCCAACCAGGAAGGCGCGGGAGACTACTTTTTCGTCGGTCAGGAAATCAGCCATGAGGGTTTATGGCTACCCGCTGGGGGCGGGGAGTCAACCGGGGTGTGGGGGAGGTGGAACCCGCGCTTCGCGCGGGCTGGCTCGAAAACCTGCGCGGAGCGCAGGTTCCACCGGATGAGCCGTGACGCAGAATTCCGTTGCGCCGGCCGCCGGGGTGGCAACCTTGGGGGTGTCTGGCGCGAACTCGTGCGCGACCGGACCGCCCAGTTCAACCACCGTCCCCGGACAACCTCAGGCCTGATCGCCATGCGACAAGCACTCCAGTCCCACTCCCTCTGCCGCCCGCAGGTTATCCGCATACGGACAACTGCCGGAGCGGAATGAAGAGCATCCTCGACTTTAACCGGGCGCGCCAGGCAGGGCGGCCCATTGTCATGGTCACGGCCTATGATGCCGCGATGGCGCGGCTCGTGGCCGTGTCGGAAGCCGACGTGATCCTCGTCGGCGACAGCGCGGCCATGGTCGTGCACGGGCTGCCGTCGACGGTGCATGCCACGCTGGACATGATGGTGATGCACACGGCCGCCGTGCGCCGGGGCGCGCCGGAGCACGTGATCGTGGCGGATCTGCCGTTCCTGAGTTTTCGCCAGGGGCGGGAGGTGGCCGTGCGGGCCGCCGGCGCCTTGTTGCAGGCGGGGGCCACGGCCGTGAAACTGGAAGGGGTGACTGGTCATGAGGACGTGATCGCCCACCTGGTCGGCAGCGGCATCCCGGTCATGGGCCACCTCGGGCTCACCCCGCAGTCGGTCAACCAACTCGGCGGCTACCGGCTGCAGGGGCGCTCGGAAGCCGAGGCCGCGCGGCTGCGGGCCGAGGCAGGGCGGCTGGAGGAGCTCGGGGCTTTCTCGCTGGTGCTGGAATGTGTGCCGGCGGCGCTCGCGGCGGAGATCACGGCCAGTCTGGCCATTACCACGATCGGGATCGGGGCCGGGAATGGCACCTCGGGGCAAGTGCTGGTCTTAAATGATCTGCTCGGGCTGGATGCCGGGTTCCGCCCGCGGTTTGCCCGCCGTTACCTGGATGGACACGCGGCCATATTGACGGCCCTCAACGACTACGCCCGCGACGTGCGCGGGGCGCGCTTCCCGGCCCGGGAGGAGGTGCTGGCATGAGGGTGCATCACCAACTTCCGGAGTGGCAGGCCGTGCGTGCGGGCGCGGCGTATGCGGGGAAATCGGTTGGTTTCGTGCCGACGATGGGCGCGCTGCATGCCGGGCACCGGGCGCTGCTGGCGCGCGCGCGGGCGGACAGCGACCGGGTGGTGCTGAGTATTTTCGTCAATCCGACGCAGTTCAACGACCCCGCCGACCTGGAGAAGTATCCGCGCACGCTGGAGGCGGATCTCCGTCTGGCCGAGGGGTTGGTGGACGACGTGATCGTGCCGCCAGCGGCTGCGCTCTACCCGGACAGCTACGCCTACCGGGTGACCGAGGACAAATTCAGCCGTGAGTTGGAGGGCGCGCACCGGCCCGGGCATTTTGATGGCGTGCTGACCGTCGTGCTCAAGCTGCTCAACGTGGTCCGGCCGCGCCGCGCGTACTTCGGGGAGAAGGACTGGCAGCAATTGCAGCTGGTCGACGGCATGGTGCGGGCGCTGCTGCTGCCGGTGGAGATCGTGCCCTGTCCGACGGAGCGGGACCCCGACGGGCTGGCCCTCAGCTCGCGCAACCGCCGGCTTTCTCCCCGGGCCCGGGCGCACGCCGCCCAATTTCCGGCTATCCTCCGCTCCGCCCGGAGCGCGGCCGACTCATCCGCTGCTTTGGAGGCGGCCGGTTTTGGCGTGGATTATGTGGCCGACCGCGACGGTCGCCGCCTCGGCGCCGTCCGGCTGGAAAACGTCCGGCTCATCGACAATGTCCCCCTCTAACCTCCTCGTCATTTTCACCGGCTCCATCGCGGCCTACAAGGGTTGCGAGGTGGTGTCGCGCCTCGTGCAATGCGGCCACCGGGTGCGTTGCGTGGCGACGGCGTCGGCCTTGAAATTCATCGGGCCGGCCACGCTGGAGGGCCTGACGGGCGCGCCGGTGTTGAGCGATGCCTTCGCCCCGGGGGTGGCGCTGGAGCACATCGCGCTGACGCGGTGGGCTGATGCGGTGCTGGTGTGTCCGGCCACCGCGAACACCCTGAACCGGTTCGCCGCCGGACTGGCGGACGATCTGGCGGGCGCGTTGTTTTTGGCGCACGACCGGGCCAAGCCCTGGCTGGTGGCGCCGGCGATGAATCCGGCGATGTGGGCGCACCCGGCGACCGTCGCGGGCGTCGCCCGGCTGCGCGGCTGGGGCGTGCGTTTCATCGACCCGGAGGCCGGGCGCACGGCGTGCGGGGAAAACGGCGAGGGGCGGCTGGCCGAGCCGGAGACAATCGTCGCGGCCGTGGAGGGCGCGCTCGCGAAGCCCGCGCGAAAGCTGCGGGTACTGGTCACGGCGGGGGGCACCGTGGAACCGGTGGATGGCGTCCGCGTGTTGACCAACACGAGCACCGGGGCGACGGGGGCGATGATCGCCACGCAGCTCGCGCGGGCCGGGCATGAGGTGGTGCTGCTGCGGGCGCAGGGCGCGGTGGCCGCCGACGGGCCGTGCCGCGAGGAGACCTTTGTCACCTTCACGCAGCTGCAGACCTGGCTCCACCGGTTGCTCGCGGCCGAGGCCTTTGACGCGGTGATTCATGCCGCGGCGGTCAGCGACTATGGGGTGGACATGGTCGTAATGGCCGAGGGGAGTGCGCCGGTCGCCGCCGCCGCGGGCGGCAAACTCGCCTCGGGCGGTGCGCCGGTGCTCAAGCTACGGTCCAATCCGCGGCTGGTGGACGGGTTGCGCGGCCTGAGCCGGGCCCCGTTCACGCTGGTGGCCTTCAAGCTCACGCACGGGGCGGAATGCAGCCAGGTGAGCGAGGCGGTCCGCCGTCTCTTCGCCCACTCCGGCGCCGACTATGTGGTGCACAACGACCTGGCGGCCCGCGGGGCCGACGGCCGGTTTCCCGCCGACATCCTGCGGCCGGACGGCACGGTCGCGGTCCATTGTCCCGATCGCGGCGCGCTGGCCGCGGAACTCGTCCGCCTCCTCGAAGACGGCCCGATCCCGCCTCCCCTTTCCTAAACCACCACCAGCCCACCCATGCTCCTCACCCTTGATGTTGGCAATTCCCAGATCCACGGCGGCGTGTTCGCCGGCGACACGCTGCGGGCCCAGTTCCGCAAGACCACGCACCCCATCGGCTCGTCCGACGAACTCGGGGTGTTCCTGCGCGCCGTGTTGCGGGAAAATCAGATCGACCCCGCGGCCGTCGCGCGCGTGGCGATCTGTTCCGTCGTGCCGCCGGTGGCGTACCCGCTGCGCGCCGCCTGCGTGAAGTATTTCCGCTGCGAGCCCTTCCTGCTGCAGGCCGGGGTGAAGACCGGGTTGAAGATCAAGTACCGCAACCCGGCCGAGGTGGGGGCGGACCGGGTGGCCAACGCGATCGCCGCCACGCAGCGGTGTCCGGGGCGGAACTGCATCGTGGTGGATTGTGGCACGGCGACGACCTTCGACGTCGTGACCGCGGGTGGCGACTACCTCGGTGGCGCGATCCTGCCGGGGCTCGGGATTTCCGCCGAGATGCTGTCGAGCCGCACGGCCCGGCTGCCGGCGGTGGAGATTTTCAAGCCCGAGTCGGCCCTCGGCCGCAGCACGGTCGAGAGCATCCAGGCGGGCCTGTATCACGGGCATGTCGGCGCCATCCGGCAACTCGTCGCCCAGCTGACCCAGGAGGCCTTTGCCGCGGAAAAACCGGCACTGATCGGCACGGGGGGCTTCTCCCGGATGTTCGAGGCCGAGCAACTCTTCGACGAGCTCGTGCCCGAGCTGGTGCTGTTTGGGTTGAAGCGGGCCGAGGAACTCAACCGCGAGCCCGCCCGCTGACCCGCCATGCGCCTGACGTTGCTCAAGTCCAAGCTCCACCGGGCGACCGTGACGGCCGCCGACCTCAACTACGAGGGCTCGATCGCCATCGCGCCCGAGCTCCGGCGCGCCGCCGGCCTGCTCCTGCATGAGCGGGTTGAGATCTACAACGTGAACAACGGCGAGCGCTTCGCCACCTACGTCATCGGCGGCCGGCGGCGGGGGGAGATCATGGTCAACGGGGCGGCCGCCCGCCTGGTGCAGCCCGGGGACGAGGTGATCATTGCCGCGTACGCCGAGTTCGAGCCGGCGGAAGCCGAGGCGCATCAGCCGGTGGTGGTGCTGCTGGACAAGCGGAACCGGCCGAAGCGGAAGTGACCTGAAATCCGTCGATGCAGGTTCGTCGCCTGCGCCGACCCTGCAGGAATCAACCGGGCAGACTGGCACAAGGGCTGGCACACCAGCCTGACGCGTTGTCGCAGCGGTGGTGGGGTGCGGGCGGATCCCCGAGGGAAGCAGGTCTTCACCCGCTGGCGCGGCTCCTGCAAAGCGTCTATAATCCCTTTATGAATCCCGAGAAAATGACCGTCATGTCGCGCCAAGCCGTCCAGGAGGCGCAGAACGAGGCCCGCCGCCGCTCGCACAATGAAGTGGAGACGTGGCACCTGCTCGTCGCGCTGCTGGCCCAGGAGGGTGGCATCGTCCCGTCACTCGTCGAGAAGCTCGGCGTGACGGTCAGCGCCCTGCAGCTGGCCGCGGAGCGCGAGCTGGGCCGGCTGCCCAAGGTCTCGGGCAGCGTGGACGTCTCCAAGGTTTACGTGACGCAGTCGCTGAACGAGGTCCTGACCAAGGCCGAGGTGGAGGCCGAGGCGCTCAAGGACGATTTCATGAGCGTCGAGCACCTCTTTCTCGCGCTGCTCGCCGTGGGCAAGCCGGAGGCGCTCAGGAAGTATTTCGGCAGCTTTGGCCTCGACCGGGGCAAGGTGCTGCAGGAACTGCAGAAGATGCGCGGCAACCAGCGCGTCACCTCCGACAATCCCGAGACCACTTACAACGCGCTGGAGAAGTACGGCGTGGACCTCGTGGCCCAGGCGCGGAAAGGGAAGATCGACCCGGTCATTGGGCGCGATGCCGAGATCCGGCGGGCGATCCGCATTCTCTCGCGCAAGACCAAGAACAACCCCGTGCTCATCGGCGAGCCCGGGGTGGGCAAGACTGCGATCGTCGAGGGCCTGGCCCAGCGCATCCTGCGGGGCGACGTGCCCGAGGGGCTGAAGGACAAGACCGTCTTCGCCCTTGATCTCGGTGCGCTGGTCGCTGGCGCCAAATACCGCGGCGAGTTCGAGGAGCGCCTCAAGGCCGTGCTGAACGAGGTCAAGCAGGCCGACGGGCGCATCATCCTCTTTATCGATGAGCTGCATAATATCGTCGGTGCCGGCAAGACCGAGGGCGCGATGGATGCGGGCAACCTGCTCAAGCCCATGCTGGCGCGCGGCGAGCTGCACTGCATCGGCGCCACCACGTTGGACGAGTACCGCAAGTACATCGAGAAGGACCCGGCGCTGGAGCGCCGCTTCCAGACCGTGCTGGTCGAGGAGCCGACGGTGGAGGATGCCATCTCGATCCTGCGCGGCCTGCGGGAGCGCTACGAGCTGCACCATGGGGTCCGCATCCAGGACAACGCGCTGGTCTCGGCCGCCGTGCTCTCGCACCGCTACATCGCGGACCGGTTCCTGCCGGACAAGGCCATCGACTTGGTGGACGAAGCCTGTGCCATGATCCGGACGGAGATCGACTCGCTGCCCACGGAGCTCGACGAGTTGCAGCGGCGCGTCATGCAGCTCGAGATCGAGGAGACCGCCCTGCAGAAGGAAAAGGACGACGCCTCGAAGCGCCGCCTGACGGATCTGCGCAAGGAACTGGCCAACGCCAAGGAGCAGGCCACCGCGTTGCGGGCCGTCTGGACGAAGGAAAAGGAAGCCCTGGGCCGCGTGCAGAAGGTGCGCGAGGCGCTGGAAGCGGCCCGCCTCGAGATGGCGCAGGCCGAGCGCGCGTACGACCTGAACAAGATCGCCGAGCTCCGGCACGGGCGGATCCCGCAGCTGGAGAGCGAGCTGGCCAAGGCCGAGAAGGCCGGCACCGCGAAGACCACGCTGGTGAAGGAGGAGGTGTCCGCCGAGGAAATCGCCGAGATCATCTCGAAGTGGACGCACATCCCGCTGTCCAAGCTGCTGCAGGGCGACAAGGAGAAGCTGCTCGGGCTCGAGCGCGAGCTGCACCAGCGCGTGATCGGGCAGGACGAGGGCGTCCGTCTCGTGAGCGAGGCGATCCTGCGGGCGCGGGCCGGCATCAAGGATCCGCGCCGGCCGATCGGGAGTTTTCTGTTCCTCGGGCCCACGGGCGTGGGCAAGACCGAGCTGGCGAAGACGCTGGCCGCGCAGCTCTTCGACTCCGAGGCCAACCTCATCCGGCTCGACATGTCCGAGTACATGGAGAAGCACAGCGTGGCGCGCATGATTGGCGCGCCCCCGGGCTATGTCGGCTATGACGAGGGCGGCCAGCTGACGGAGGCCGTGCGGCGCAAGCCGTATGCGGTCGTGCTTTTCGACGAGATCGAGAAGGCGCACCCCGATGTGTTCAACGTGTTGCTGCAGGTGCTCGACGACGGCCGCATCACGGACGCCCAGGGGCGCACGGTGGACTTCAAGAACACCGTGATCATCATGACCTCGAACCTCGGCAGCCGGCACCTGTTGGAAGGGGTGAAGGGCGACGAGATCCCGGAGAGTGTGCGGGAGGCGGTGATGGCCGACCTGCGCGCGGCGTTCCGGCCGGAGTTCCTGAACCGGGTGGACGAGACGGTGCTGTTCAAGCCGCTGACGCTGGAGGAGATCGAGCAGATCGTGGACCTGCTGATCGCCGATGTGAACCGCCGGTTGGCGGACCGTCGGATCAAGGTGGTGCTGGCGGCCCCGGCGAAAGTCTGGGTGGCGGAGAAGGGTTACGACCCGGTCTTCGGCGCCCGGCCGCTGAAGCGTTTCCTGCAGCGGCACCTTGAGACCCGGCTGGCCCGGGCGTTGATTGCCGGTGAAGTGGGGGAGGACTCGACCGTGACCTTCACGGTCTTGGATGGCGCCTTGGTGATGGGCTAGGCGGACGTCGCGAGCGTGAGCTTGCGCTGTCGGGGTGGACGTGGAAAATCGGGTCGTGCCTTCCTTCCGGCAGTCGACGCGTGCGGTATCCCGAATCATCTTGGCCGCCCTGTTTTTGACCGGCGCGCGGGCGGGTGTGGCGGCCGAAACGGACACGAGGACGGTGGGCGTGCTGACCGACAATTATCCCTTTTCCTACACGGATGAGAAGGGCCAGATCACAGGGTTCGCGTTCGACCTGGTGAACGAAATCGAGGGGGTGATGGGGCTCAAGTGGGAGCGGGTCATCGGAGACACCAAAGACGTCAATGCGGCTTTCCGCGAAGGGCGGCTGGGCATCCTGCAGAGTTACGCGCGCTTTCCCGAGCGCGAAGGCGAGGCGGATTTCTCGGTGCCCTACCTGACCCTGAATGGTGCCATTATTGTCCGGAAGGGAGATGATCGCATCAAAACCCTCGCCGACCTCCGCGGCCGGCGGGTGCTGGTCCACCGGGCCAGCATGGGGGAGACGATCCTACGCAAGGCCGGGTTGGGCGAGTCGGTCGTTTACGCCGAGTCGGTGGAGGATGCCTTGCGGAAGATCGACCGGGGGGAGGCGGATGCCACGCTGGCCACCCGCCTGACCGCGCTCACCCGGGTGCATTATTTCGGCCTGAAGAACATCCGGGCGCTGGACGTGCCGGTCGAGGGCTACGACGTGCGCTATTGCATCGCCGTCCAAGAGGGCGATGGGGAAATGCTGGCCCGGATCAACGAGGGTCTGGCCGTGCTGGTGCGCACGGGGCGCTACGATGCCCTTTATCGGAAATGGTTTTCGCATGTTGAGCCCGTGGGCTACTCGCTGGAACAGGTACTGCTGGCGGTGGCCGTGGGCTTGTCGCTGGCACTGCTGGTCGCCCTGTGGGCGGCCGGGCGGCAGCGTCGCTTGCGGCGGCAAATCGCCCGCCAGGCGGTGGAGTTGCAGGCGAGCGAGGAGCGCTACCGCGGGGTGTTTGAAGGCGCGCCCGACGGTCTGCTGGTGCTGGAAGCACAGGACCGGCCCGGTGACCCCGTGATCCTGCAGGTCAATCCCGCCGCCCGGCGCCTGCTGCAGACGGGCAGCGGCCCGGCGCCCCGGTCGCGCCTGCGCAGCGTGCTGGCCGGCGATCCGGTGCTTCTGGAGCGTTTGACGGCCGCCACCGCCGCGGAACAGGCCGAGGAATTTGAGCACGAGAAGCCGGGAGCCACCGCGTGGTGGCGCGTGTCGTCCAGTCCGCTGGGCGGGCGGTTGCTGGTTTCGTTGCGCGACATCACGGAGCAGACCCAGGCCCGGCAACGCCTGCAGCAGCAGGACGAACACATGCGCCAGACGCAGAAGATCGAGGCCATCGGCACGCTGGCCGGGGGCATCGCGCACGATTTCAACAACCTGCTGACGGCCATCATGGGCAACACCCAACTCACGCTGATGAACCTGCCGCCCGGGCACCCGGAGACCGGTTCACTGGAGCAGGTCCTGAAGGCCGCCCGGCGGGCGCAGCAGCTGGCGAAGCAGATCCTGACCTTCTCGCGGCGGACGACCCCCAGCCGACAGCCGGTGAAGGTGACGCCGCTCGTGGATGAGGTCTTGGACTTTCTGCGCGCGGTCGCGCGCGGCACGGTCGAATTTGACCACCAAGCCCTGCCGGAGGGCGCGGAAATCATGGCCGATCCGGGGCAGGTTCACCAGGTGTTGATGAATATCGGGACCAACGCGCTGCAGGCGATGCGCGGCGCGCCTGGACGGCTCGTCTTCGTGGAAGAGTGGGTGACGATTGAGCCCGGGGAGCCGCCGCCGGGAATCCAACCCGGGCGTTGCCTGCGCATCGCGGTGCGGGATTCCGGCCCGGGCATGAGCCGGGAGATCATGAATCGCATTTTTGAGCCCTTCTTCACGACCAAGCCGATGGGCGAGGGCACGGGGCTCGGTCTGGCCGTGGTGCACGGCATCATGCGCCAGCACGATGGCGCCGTGACGGTCACCAGCGAACCGGGGCGCGGGACCTGCTTTCACCTTTATTTCCCGATGCAGGCCGCGACCAGGGCCTCGCCGGTGGAGGAAGCCACCGCGGCGGTGCCGACCGGCCGCGGCCAGATGATCCTGCTGGTGGACGATGACCCTGCGATCGTGGAAACCGTGCGCAAGCTCCTGCAACGTTTGGGTTATGCCGTGAGTGCGCACCTCCGGGCCGACGAGGCCCTCGCCGAGTTCGAGGCATCGCCCGACCGCTTTGCGCTCGTGCTCAGCGACCTGACGATGCCGGGCCTCAACGGCCTGCAGTTTGCCACCCGCGTGCGAGCGGTGCGCCCCGGTCTGCCGTTGGTGCTGGCGAGCGGATACTGGGGCGAGGCCGACCTGGCCGAGGCCCGGCGACTGGGATTATCGGCCCTGCTGCACAAGCCGCTCGCCTACGAGATGCTGGGGCGGGCGGTCGCCGCGCAGCTGCCGGCGGTCTGAGGCGGCGTCTCAGACGGAGGCAACCGCAGGCGACGGAATAGTGTGGCGGGCTCCGCCGGCTGCCCCAATAAAGTCCGCAATGCCGCCCGAGCCCATCCGCTATTTTCATCGCGCCAAGCGCACCGTCGAGACCGAGCAGGTTTACGGCGAGGAGTGGTTGCGCTGGACCTACGGGACGACACTCGGCCGGTTTGCGCTCAATGCGCTGGTGAAGCGGGCGGTCGCCTCACGCTACTACGGCTGGCGGATGAGCCTGCGCGACAGCGCCAATCGGATCCTGCCGTTCATCGTGGATTACGACCTGAACGTGGATGAGTTCGCGAAAAAGCCGCTCACCTTCAAAACCTTCAACGAGTTTTTCTACCGTGCACTCAAACCCGGGGCCCGGCCCGTGGCCGAAGGGGAACGCGTCGCCGTCTTGCCGGCGGATGGGCGCCACCTGGCGTTCCAGAACGTGGATGCGGCGGCGGGCTTTTACGCCAAGGGGCAGCAATTCGACCTGAAGGCGTTCCTGGGTGATGAGGCGCTGGCGGCAAAGTTTTCCGGCGGGGCGATGCTGATCTCGCGGTTGTGTCCGGTGGACTACCACCGGTTTCATTTCCCGGTGGCGGGCATGCCCAGCGAGCCGCGGTTGATCAACGGCTGGCTGTATTCGGTGTCGCCGATCGCGCTGCGGCAGAACCTCGCCTACCTCTGGCAGAACAAGCGGATGGTCACGCTGGTTGAGTCGCCGGAGTTTGGCACCGTGGCCGTGTGTGAGATCGGGGCGACCATGGTCGGAAGTATCTTCCAGTCCTTCGTGCTCGGCCGGGCCGTGACCAAGGGCGAGGAGAAGGGGTTGTTTAAATTCGGTGGCTCCTGCGTCGTGACGCTCTTCCCGCCGGGCAAGATCAGGCTCGATGCCGACCTGGTGCAACAAAGCGCGGCCGGCCTCGAGGTCTACGCCCGCATGGGCGAGCGGCTGGGCGAGGCGGTCTGAAATCCCGTAGCTTCCCGCGGATATCGCGGATAAGATTGGGCCAATCCGGTGGTTTTATCCGTGATCATCCGTGTGATCCGTGGTTAAACCGATCGCATGAAATCACGTCTGTGGCTGGTGTTCTGTTGCGTCGTCTCGTTCGTTTGGGCGGATTTTCCCCATGCGGAGGCGACGATCGGCGGTCTGCAGGCGCAGATGGCGTCGGGGCAGCTGACTTCGGTGTCTCTGACGACCGCCTATCTCGAGCGCATTGCGGCGGTGGACCGGGCCGGGCCGACTTTGCATGCCATCATCGAGCTCAATCCCGAGGCGCTGGCCATCGCGCAGCAGCTCGATGCGGAGCGGCAGGCGGGCAAAGTGCGCGGGCCACTCCATGGGATCCCGGTGCTGATCAAGGACAACATCGCCACGGCGGACCAGATGCAGACGACCGCCGGCTCGCTGGCGCTGGTCGGGGCGAAACCGCCGCACGACGCGGCCATCGTCGCCCAGCTGCGCGCGGCGGGCGCGGTGATCCTCGGGAAGACGAACCTGAGCGAGTGGGCCAATTTTCGCGGGGAAAAATCCATCAGCGGCTGGAGCGGCCGCGGCGGCCAGACCCGCAATCCGTACGCGCTCGACCGCAACACCTCGGGCTCGAGCTCCGGTTCCGCGGCCGCGGCGGCGGCCAACCTGTGCGTGGTGGCCGTCGGCACGGAGACCGACGGCTCGATCGTGTCCCCGGCCTCGGTGTGCGGACTGGTCGGCGTGAAGCCGACGGTCGGTCTGGTGAGCCGCACCGGCATCATCCCGATCTCGGCCTCGCAGGACACGGCCGGGCCGATGACGCGGACGGTGCGAGATGCCGCGCTGCTGCTGGAGGCCATGGCGGCGGTGGATCCCAAGGACGCGGTGACCGCGACGAGGCCGGCCGGGTTGGCGCTGGATTTTGCCACGCAGCTCAAGCCGGGGGCGCTGAAAGGGGCCCGCCTGGGCGTGGTACGCGGGCCATTCGGACTCGATGCGCGGTTGCAACCGCTGCTGGAGGCTGCGATCGAACGCTTGAAGGCGGCGGGGGCGGAGGTCGTCGACCTCGGCGACCAGCCGGATTTCAACCGCGCGGGGGAGCCGGAGATGGAGGTGCTGCTCTATGAGTACAAGGACGGGCTGAACGCCTATTTTGCCACACTCGGGCCGGATTCGCCCATCAAGACGCTGGCGGATGTGATTGCCTTCAACGAGGCGCAGGCCGCGCAGGAGCTGGCGCATTTCGGGCAGGAACTGATGGTGCGCGCGCAGGCCAAGGGGCCGCTGACCGAGGCGGCGTACCTCGAGGCCCGGGCCGCATGTTTGAAATTCACGCGGACGGAGGGCATCGATGCCCTAGTGGCGAAACACCAGCTCGACGCACTGGTCAGCATCACTAACGGCCCGGCTTGGCTGATCGACCCGGCGAATGGGGATGCCTACACGGGCGGCAGCTCGTCCCCGGCGGCGGTGGCGGGTTACCCGAGTGTGACGGTGCCGACGGGCGACTGGCGCGGTCTGCCGGTGGGAATTTCCTTTTACGGGGCAGCCTGGACCGAGGGTAAGCTCCTGAGCCTGGCAGCGGATTACGAGGCGGCGACCCAGGCGCGGCGGGAGCCGGGGTTGGCCGCCACGGCCGGCCTGAAGTAGCGCTTGCGGGCCCGGTTAAAATCGGGAATCTGCAGGCGAAGTCCTCCTCGCTCGGGTGATGGAATGGCAGACATGAGGGTCTTAGAAGCCCTTGCCGTAAGGCGTGCAGGTTCGAGTCCTGTCCCGAGCATTCTTCCGGGTTCATACCGGTCGTTCCTTCGTTTACTCACCGGGGAAGCCCCCAACCGGCAGAGGGCTATTGCCAAGAATTGCATAGCCGCGGCCGGTGGGGTGTGGGATGATGGGGGCAGACCGGTTCAGCTGATTTTTTCACCCCCGCGCCCATGCCTTCCACGCCCCCGGCTTCCCGCCCCCCTGCGAGCCCGGCCCCCGGGCGTGCCAACCCCCGGAGCCCCGCCCCATGAACCTCGCGACGAACTACCTTGGCCTGAAACTCAAGAATCCGCTCATCGTCGGCGCGTCGCCGTTTTGCGACGAGGTGGACGGCGCCAGCCGGCTCGAGGATGCCGGGGCGGCGGCCATCGTGATGCGCTCGCTGTTCGAGGAGCAGATCGACCACCAGCAGCGCTCGATGTCGTACCTGCTGGACACCAACCCGGGCGAGGCCTTTTCCGGCGCGCGGGAGTTTTTTCCGGCCTACACGGATTATCCGCTCACGCCGAACACCTACCTGGAGCAGATCGGGCACCTGAAGAGCACGCTGAAGATCCCGGTCATCGCCTCGTTGAACGGCCACCGGCCGGGGGCTTGGACGGATTACGCACACAAGCTGGAATCGGCCGGCGCGGATGCCATCGAGCTGAACCTGTATCACCTGATCACCGACCCGCTGATGAGCGGCAAGCAGGTGGAGGACGACATGATCGAGACCGTGCACAACATCAGCAGCGTGGTGAAGATCCCGGTGGCGGCGAAGATTTCGCCCTACCACGCCGCGCCGGCGCAGTTCGCTTTGGCGCTGGAGAAGGCCGGCGCGAAGGGCGTCGTGTTGTTCAATCGCTTTTATCAGCCGGATTTCGACCTGCAGGAACTGGACGTGCATCCGCACCTGACGCTCTCGGACTCGTCGGAACTGCTCCTGCGGCTGCGCTGGCTGGCGGTGCTGTCACCGCACCTGAAAGGCTCGTTGTCGTGCAGCGGCGGCGTGCACCGGGCCGAAGACATCATCAAGGCGCTGTTGGCCGGTGCGCACACGGTGCAGCTAGTTTCGCAGCTGATCAAGGAAGGGCCGCGGGTTCTGACCCAGCTGCTCCTCGGCATGCGCCGCTGGATGGAGGAACGCGATTTTGAGGATATCGACGTCCTGCGCGGCCGCCTGAACCTGAAGCGGTGCCCGAACCCCGCCGCGCACGAGCGCGCGAATTACATCAAGGTGCTGCAGAGCCGGTCGCGGTAAGGCGAGGGCGGCGACGTCCAACGGGTCACGGCATTCTGGATCTCTTGTAGGGTCGCTGCTTGCGGCGACCTCGCGGGTTAGGTCGGCGTAGGCGCCGACCCTACAGCTGAAGCTGGAAGGCTTGGGATTTGTCTCCCACCCTGCAGTTAAAACAGCCCGAGCCGCAGCGATGCCGCATTGCTCGTTGGATCTGCCTCAAGACCTTTGCAGCAGCTCCAGCATCGTTCGGTCAAGCTTGTGGCCGTACCAGTCCTCATACGCGACGTCGTTGCGCTCGGAATCGAGGATGCCGAATTTGCTCTGGCCGAGGAAATCCCAGAGCGCCCAGCCGATGCCGAGGTCGCGGCACACGCCGAGCACGTCGCCCAGCCAAGCCCGGGAGATTGACGCGGGCACGCGGTGGGAGCCGCCGGTTTCGCCCATATGGACACCCACGCCCTGCGCGAGCAGGTCCTGCCACGACGAATAATACAGCTCCAGGCGTTCGCGGTCCCAGCGGTAGTCACCATCGCCCAACGCGCCTGGCCACTGCGGCACGGGCCAGTCGGTGCGGTCTTTCATCCAGTCGACCTGATAGTGGCTGAGTGAACCCGGAATGTAGCAATGCACGCTCTGGTGCACACCCAGCGGGATGAGTTCCGGCACGGGTAGGTTGCCGGCGCCGGCACCGTCGGCGATGATCATGCGGTCGGGGCGGTGTTTCCGGATGGCGGCCACAGCGGGAGTGACGGCGTGGCGGTAGATCGCGCCGTTGAAGTTGTCGTTGGGCCACGGAGCTTCGTTGAACAGGTTGAAGCTAAGCCGGTCGGCCGGGATGTCGCGGTAGCGCCGCGCGAACAGGTTCCAATGAAACGTGAAGGCTTCGACCGCCGCGGGATCGCGCCAGAGCACGAAGGGTTCGCTCACATTCTTGCCGACGCGGTAGCCGGGCGCATGGTGGAAGCACAGGCACACGTGCACACCGTGCCGGCCGCCGAGCTCAACCGCCTGGTCCACCAGGGCGAGGGTGCTCTCATCCAGGTCGTAGACATCCTCGGGTTTGATCAGCTCGTTGGCCGGCGCCTTGTTTTTCAGCCAGGTGCGGTAGTTAAGCGGCAGGCGCACGAAGTCGAAGCCCCAGCCGGCGATCCAGCGAAAATGGTCCTCGTCGGGCTTCAGCATGGCGGGGCCGGGCCGGTAGAGATATTGGAGATTGAAGCCGCGCCAGCGCGGGAGCGGATTTGTGGTGGAGCGCGGCGGGGTGGCGGTGGCGGTGACGCCACCGGGCAAGGCAGCGGCCAGTCCGGCACCCCCGGCGAGTTTGAGGAAATCGCGACGGGAGGAGTTCATGGGGTGGGGATCCAGGAAAGTTCAACGCGGCCGAGGGCCAGCATGGGCGCAGCGCCGGCGGGAAGTTCGATCTCGAGGAGCGCGGCGTGGTTGGCAGGAAGGTCGGTCGAGTAACGCGCGCGCTTGCCCTGCTGGTAAGCGGTCACCTGTGGTGTCACCTCGGTTCGCGCGCCCTGGGGGTCGGTCAGGAAAAAGCGCGGGGGAGTCTCGCTGTCGAAGGCGGTCAGGGTGAAGCTGCGCACCGGCCCGGGCAGGCGGTAGACCAGGCGGCCGGATTGCGCGGGATCGCGCCGATGGATGATCGCGATGTCTTCCAAGTAGGCGTCGTGGGCGTAGGCCTTCGTGATCTGCAGATTGGTTGAGGATGCATCCCAGGCGGTTTCATCGAACAGATCGTCCACCAGCCAGTGGCGGTCCGGCTGCAGGGGGCCGATGAGGTTGGAGGGCGCGGAGACGCCGCCGTTGTTGCGTGCGAGCACGCGATAGTAGTAGGTGCCACCGGGCGCGGCGGTGGTATCACAGAAGAGAGGCGTGTAGGGGGCGAGGTGGTCACCGAAGTCGCGGGTGAGGCTGGTCCACGGTCCGCCGACGGCGGGGGCACGTTGGATCTCGTAGGCGCTGGCGCCGGCTGAGCCCTGCCAGGAGAGATGACCGGGGTCGGAGGCGGGGAGGAGGACCGGGGCCTCGGGCGCAGCCGGGGCCGGGGCGGTCGTGCCGGTGATGCGGGCGGCGTAGTCGCGCAGGATGCCGAGCAGCTCGCGTTCGCGGGAGACCTCGGGCAGGCCGCCGGGCGGCTCGGCAAAGCCGGGCCAGTTGAGGTCCTCGTATTTCGAACCGCGGTCACTGTGCTTGTAGAAACCGCCGTCGCGGTTGTGGAAACGGATGCCCCACCACTGCACCCCGACGGTGCCGCCGGCGATGATCTCTTCGAGCAATTCTCGAAGGGCCTTGGGCGGGGTATACATGGCAACCTCGGTCACGATCACAGGCATCCGGCCGCGCAGCTGGTTGCGGATGAGGCGCAGCGTGCCGGCGGGCGAGTCGGCCTGGGGGAGGTTCACGTAGGTATGGTAGGAAACAGCGTCGATGTGCGGGCTGTCGGCGAACTCATCGTAGAGATCGTAGACGTCGTTGGGTTTGTTGCGTCCGTCGATGTGCAGGTGGTTGGGCGCGAGTTTTTTGATATAGGCGGCGATATCGTGCAGCCAGCGGCGACGGACGGGGTCGGTGCCGATCACGAGCTCGTTGCCGGTCTGCCAGCCGAAGATGGTCGGGTCGTCGCGGTAGGGGATGCCGGTGAGCGGGTTGGTGCGTCCGAGAACCTGCGCGATCATGTTCTTGAACTTCAGGTTGGCCTCGCTGCCGGTGACCCAAAAGTCAGGACCGTAGGTATCGGGGTCGCCGCGGAGGGCGCTGCGGTAGGCGATGAGCGGGATGAGCAGGCGTACCCCCTCCTCGCGGCTGATCTGCAGCAGTCGGTCGAGGGCGAGGAGAGCGGACTCGTTGGCGACGACGGGGTTTTGCGCGACATCGAACATCACGGCCGGGTGCGGGCCCTGGCGGGCCGTGATCATGAAGGTGCGGAGCGTGCGCCCGCCCATCTGGCGGACGGTGCGGATGGCATCGCGCTGCTCGAATTCGTCGGGCACGCGCAGGCGCAGCTCGGGGGTCTCGCCGTCGAAGCGGTAGTTCGTGATGATCTGCAGCACGTCAGGCATGTTGACCGACACGAAGCGGTATTCGCGGTCGCCGTCATAGAGCCGGTCGCCCTTGCGGGTGATGAAATGATCGAGCGGTTCCGGCGGCGGCAGTGCGGGGGCTGCGGTCAGGGCGGTGAGGCAAAGAGTGAGCGCCAGCAGTACGAGCCGACTGGTGGTGGTGGGGGGGCTCATGGGGTGGGAGGATTGGCCCGCCGGGTGGTGCGACGGATGGCGAGGCCGACGCCGATCATGAAGAGGGCGCAGAAGAAGAGCCACAGGCGGCCCGACCAGCTCGGGGAGATCACGGCCAGCAGGGCGATGAAGGCACCGTAGACGAGGCACATGAGCGCGATGCCGAGGTGACGCTTGTCATCGGGTTGCTCAAGCTCGGCCGGGGAGATGTCGGTGTCGACATTGCGGAAGAACTGCGCGACCTGCGTCGTGCGCTCGGGGGTGAGCCGACGCTGGCCGGCCAGGACGGAGGCACCCAA
The DNA here is from genome assembly GCF_001746835.1 of Lacunisphaera limnophila. Lineage (NCBI taxonomy): Bacteria > Pseudomonadati > Verrucomicrobiota > Opitutia > Opitutales > Opitutaceae > Lacunisphaera > Lacunisphaera limnophila. The sequence continues at coordinate 2,204,021 of NZ_CP016094.1, forward strand.
AAACCAGAGGGAGCCCAAGACGACGTTGGCGAGGGTGATCGCGACGTAGCTTTGGGTTTTCGCCCACGCAAGCGCGGTGGCCACGGGGCCGGGAGCGAGGGCCGCCGCCCAGTCGGATTGGGGTACGAGGCTGACGGCGCCGCCGACGGCACAGCAGACCAGAATGGTGGACCAAGCGGCCCAGTCGGGGGAGCGTCGCACCAAGAGGCACCAGAAGAGCGGCACGGCGTAGGGCGTGGCGACCAGGGCGCTGAAGTTCATCATCAGCTGGAAGACGCCGATGTCACGCCAGGTGCTGTAGAAGAGGGCCATGACGATGGCCAGGAAGCCGAAGGCCCAGGTGGTGAGGCGGCCGGCGAGCACGAGTTCCTTTTCGCCGGCGGCGGGGCGGAGCACGGGGAGGTAGAAACTGCGCACGAAGATGCCGGCATTGCGGTTGAGGCCGGAGTCCATCGAGGAGAGGGTGGAGGAGATGATGCCGGTGACCAACAAGCCGAGCAGGCCGACAGGGAGACATTGCGCGGCGATCATGATGTAGGACATCTCGGCGGGGTTGGCGACGCCCGCGTGCGTGCCCAGCGCGAGGCCGCCGGCGCGGGCGGCCAGCGGCGGGATGAACCAGAACACGGAGCCCACGAGGAAGAGGAGGGCGGCGAACAGGGCGGCCTTGCGCGCGGTCGCGCCGTCGCTGACGCAGAGGTAGCGGGAGGCGTAGTTGAGGCCGTTGATGTTGGTGACCTTCTCCAGGAGGACCGCGATGATCCACCACGGGCCGAAGTCGGCGGCGGCGGCGGTCAGGTCCCAGTGGGTGGCGGGCAGGGCCTCCAGAAAGCGGGAGGGGCCGCCGATATATTGCACGGCGGTGAACGCCGCGACGAGGGTGATCGGCACCAGCACGAGCGCCTGGATGAAATCGCCGGCCACGACGGCCCAGGAGCCGCCGGCCGCGGCGACGAAGACCACGACTACGCCGCAGACTACGATCGTGACGCGCAGGTCGAGGCCGAAGACCGGGGTGCAGAAGATGGCGAGACCATAGAGCCAGATGCCGGCCTGCAGGACCTGGAACGGCACCTGGAGCCAGGTGAACACCTGTTCGTTCACCGGGCCCAGGCGGGCGCGCACGGCCTCGAGTGCCGTGATGGCGCGACTATTGCGGCTCATCCGGGCAAAGTAGGACCAGTTGAAGAAGAAGCCGAGGGCGTTGGCCCAGTACAGGATGATCACGACGAAACCATGGTCATAAGCCAGGCCTGCGGCGCCGGTGAAGGTCCAGGCGCTGAACGCTCCCATGAAGCCGGAGGCGCCGACCATCCACCAAGCCATCTTGCCGCCGCCGCGAAAATACTCGCTCGTGTCCTTGCCGGTGTGGCGGAAGAACCAGCCGATACTGGTGAGGAACAGCAGATAGAACAGGACCACGACGTAGTCGAACGGGGAAAGCATGGCGGGGGTGGAAGGGGTGGGTGCGACCGGACGGAAACCATCTCAGGTCGCGCGGTCGTAGCTGGCGAGCGTGATCAGACCCTCCGGCGGGGTGCCGGCGAGCACCCGGGCGATGTTGGCGAGGGCATGGCCGCCGCAATCGGCGTAGCGGTCGGCGGTCGGACCTCCGATGTGGGGCGAGAGCACTAGGCCCGGTACGCTAAAAAACGGCGAGGTCGGAGTCACCGGCTCGGCGGTGACCACGTCGAGAGCCAGGCGGATGCGCCCGGCCCGGCCCTCACGCACGAGGGCTTCGTCGTCAACGACGGCGCCGCGGCCGATGTTGACGAAGACAGCGTCGTCCCGGAGGGCGGCGAGCACGCTGGCCGTGACGGTGCCTTCGGTCAGGGGGGTCAGGGATTCACACTCGAAGAGCACGTCCGAATCCGTGAAGAGCGCGGAAAGCGAAGCCGCGGGGCGCACCCCGTGGGCCGCGAAGATCGCCTCCGGCACGCCGGCGGAGTAGGCGGCCAAGGTAACGCCAAAGGGGCGGAGCAGCGGGAGGAGGGCGCGGGCCACGCTGCCAAAACCGTGGAGGCCCACGCGCAGGCCGAAGAGGGTGCGGGTGCGCAATTCGGTAAGCCGGCGGGTGGTGGCGGGCCGGGCGAGAAAGGCCGTCCAGGCGCCCTGATTGCGCAGGGCGGCCAAGGCGAGGAGCAGGCCATGCTCGGCCACCTGCGCGCTGATGCGCTCGCCCCAGTTGGTGACCAGGCCACCGCGTTCGATGAAGGAACGCGGCACCAGGTTGCGCACGGAGCCGGTGACGTGGCACACGTAGCGCAAGGGGCAGTCGGGTTGAGCCAGCCAGGCCGCGGGCAACGGTGGCGTGGTCCAGCCGGTGATAAGGATGGCCGGCCGCCGGCTCTCCAACAGCCGGGCCCAACGTCCGGGGGTCAGATCGGATTCGTCGGTGAACTCGAGGGAGGCGGCCGGCGGCTGACTCGGCAGGACCGGTTCCAGAAACAGGGCGCGTTCGCGCCCAGTCAGGGCGGCGAGGATGCGGACGGGTGACGGATCGGAAGGCGGCATGAAAGGGAAGCGCAGGGAACGAACGCGGGCTTTAGCTCCGGGGTGAGACAGGCCCCAAGGCGGGCAAGAAGGAGTGTTTGATGGCCCAGCGGCCCAGGGTGGGATGCGTGAGCTGCCAGTTGCCGGCCGCGGTGTGCCCGACGACCCACGGCTGGGCGGCCGCCTGGTCCCCGCCGGTCCAGACGAGTGCGGCGATCCAGCCGTTGCCGGTGAGCGGGGGGCTGACCGCCACGGGGGTGGCATGGTAGGGGGCGGAGAGGTGGGCGCGCGGCGTGCGGTCATCCAGCCGTTCATCCCATTCCCGCGCGGTGCATCCGGTGAGCGGCTGCACCACGCTGCCGCCGGTGGCGGGATGCCAGGTGCCAAACGATGGCCCGGTGTTGACGCGCGTGATGGCATTGTCGGGCCCCGGCAGGGCATAGCCGCCGAGGCGGAAAACGGCGGGCTGGTGCGCCTCGTAGCGATGGAGCTGGAGCAACCAGCCGGCGTTCCACCACAAGCCGGTCTCGAGGCCGACATTGATTTGCTCCGGCGGGCCATCGGTGCGCCACGCGAAGCCGAGGGCCCAGCGGTAGAGCACATGGGCCGCGCTCATTTCCAGCGCCACGGTGGCATGCCGGCCGAAGGTGCGACCGTCGGCCAGCCGAAGGGTGAGCGCGGAGTCGGAGGACCAATGGGTCGGCGCCGGAAAAGCGCAGGTAAAGGCGCGGCCGGTGCGGTAGGCGGTTTTGCTCCATTTCCAGGCGCCGTAACGCAGGTTGGTGTGGGACACCTGGGACCCGGCGTTGATGATCTCCACCTCGCCGCCGGTGTGGCGCACGACCAGCCCGGCGGGCCGGATCACGCACGCGCCGTCGGCGGATTCGCTGGGCAGCGGTTCCTCGGGGACCTGCCAGAACGCGTGGTCCGGCGGCAGCAACAGCGGGGCGAAGCCCTTGGCCGCCCAGTAAGGTGAGCCGGCGCCAGTGTAGAGTTCGGCCGAGGGTTCGAAGCGGTCGGTCCAGCCGATGGCGAGGCAGCCCTGTTCCTGATAGATGGGTTGCGCGAGAAAGAAATCCAGGTTGCGGGTGCAGAGCCGGCGGAGGCGGCCGAGCGGCAGGTCGGTGCAGGCCCCGAGCACGGTGAGGCCGAATGGGGCGGTGCTGTTGAAGCGGTAGGTGATGGACCGCCCGAAGGCCGGATGTTCGCCGCTGGCGGCGAAGAAGTGCTGGTAGTCCTGCGTGAAGCGCCGGGCCCAGTCGCGCCAGCGTTGGGCACGCTCCGGGTTTTCCGCGCCGTGCAGCTGGGCCCACCACAGGCCGTAGAAGTTGAAGGCGTAGGCGTTGTAGTAATCGAAGGCCTGGTTGATGCCGTCCTGAAACCAGCCATCGCCGCGATGCATCGCTTCCAGGCGAGAGAAATATTCGTCCACCACCGCACGATCCCCGGCCCGGCCGTAGCCCTGACGGCGCAGGAATTCCAGCACGTGGATGCCCATGAAATAATGGTTGTTGTCCACGTAGCCGGTGGAGCGTGCGGTCGCGAGCCACGCGGCCACCTGGTCCTTTTCCGCCGGGCTGAGCGGATGCCAGAGCTGGTCGGGGGCGAGCTGCAGGGTGATGGCGAACAGGCCCATCTCGACGTGCAGCTGGTGGTAATTGGCGTCGGGGCCCCAGGCCTGCGGGCCCCCGAGGGTGGTGCCGGCGACGATCCCCTCGCGGAACCAGCGTGCGACCGCCGCCCGGAAGTCCGCGGAGCCGGCTTCCGGCACCGACTGCAGGTAGTGGGCGGCGAGGAGCATCGGACGCGCAAAGGACTCGAGGCGATCGGCGGGTACGCCGTTGGCGGAGGCGGGGCCCGCGATGGCCAGGGAGGCCTGGCCGGGCACAAAGAGGCGCTGCAGGGGTTCCAGCAGCCGGCGGGCCTGGGTCTGCCAGTGCCGGTAGGCCGCGGCGCCGCGCAGGCCGGCTGAAGGGGCGGGCGCGGCCAGGGCGGCCAGTCCGCGCGGCAGGGCCAGCCCGACGCCGGTCAGGGCGGCGAGCTGAAGGAATTCACGGCGGGGTAGGGACGGCATGCGGAGGGCTCACCTGAGTCGCGGGGATCGACTCCGAAGGGGATCTGCACGGTGGGGGTTGGTGTGGGGGGCGCCAATCCCACGGCCCGTCACACAGGTGACAGGGGACAACCGCTCAGTGCAGCTGGGGGCGCAGCGTTTTCCCGGGCAGCCAGCGGCCTTCGACATGCACGCGCTGGGGATTGACGGGCACGCCGCGTTCCTGCCGGTGGATCATGCCGATGAGGAAATCCACGGCGACGCTGCCGATCTCGACGGAGTTCTCGATCACGCCGGCCAGTTCGGTGTCGGGCGAAGGCAGGAGCGGGCACGCGACCCCGATCTGCTCGGGGACCTTCCGGCCGAGGGCGCGCAGCACATCGAGGAAGTGGTAGTTGCCCGTCACGATCGCATCCGGCCGGTGGGCCTTCAGCCAGCGGGCGATGGCCCCCTGGTCGGGGTAGGGGGTGGCGAGTTTCGGCACGGCGGGGTTGCCGCCGGTGCCGGCGAGGTGTTCTTCCACGAGATATCCGGCGAGGTAGTTGTGATCGGTGCGGAGATCATGATCGCCATCCAACGCCAGGCCGATGCGGCGGTAGCCGAGGCGCCGGAGCTCGTGCACCGTGAGGCGCATGGCGCGGTATTGGGTGGCGCTGACGGTGTGCAGGCGCGGCGAAGCCAGGCTGTAGCCGAAGGTGACCGCGGAGAAATTCTGCCAGGGGAACTCCAGGTTGGTTTCCGGCCGCGGCTGGGGGCAGAGCAGGATGCCGAGGACGCCCCGGGCGGCGAGGATCGCGGCCAGGCGGGTGGGGGTCATGCCGGGCGCGTTGAAGTCGAAGATCTCGACCTGGAACCCGTAGCGCTTGGCCTGGGCGGTGGCGCCCTCGTGGTAGTCGCTGAAGTGCGGCCGCAGGGTGCGGTCGCGCCAGTCGAAACCGTAGGCGGAGTTGATCAACCAGGCCAGCGTGCCGTGGTAGATGGCCGGCCGCCGCCGGTTGCGGTAGGCGGCGAGGGCGGAAAGCATGGGATCGGGCGTGTAGCCCAGGCTGGCGGCAATGCCGAGGATGCGGTCACGCGTTGCCGGCGGGATGTTGGGGTGACCCTGCAAGGCCATCGAAACCGTGGCGCGGTGCACGCCGGCTTTCCGCGCGATATCCTGCTGCGTGACACGCTTCGCATCCATGGGGCTTCCATACCTGCGGGGCCCCGCCCGACGCGAGTTCTTTTGTTTTCCCGGGAAAAACCACTTTCTGTCACCTGTGCTACAAGCGGCGGGGTTGTCGGGTCGGCCCGGGCGCGGTCAGATGCGCGGGTCAACCCCCTGAGGCGGCGCACACCTGCTTTCACCCCGTGCCCCGCTGATGCGGATTGACCCGAGCGGCCCACCCCGAAATTGCTCCCAGTCAGTGACAGTGACGGGAATGAATCCGGGGCCCGGCCCAACACCCCACGAACCCCATGAAGAACCACCCCTCGTTCCCCCTTGCCGAGACGCTGCCGCGTTTCGTTGTGCCCGTTGTCCTCTTGTGGGCGGCGGCGATCCCCGCCCGCGCGCAAACGACTGCCCCGTTGACGCCCGTCGCCGAGGAGGAAATCCTCCAGCTCTCCCCCTTTGAGGTGACGACCAGCACGAACGAGGGCTACCTGGCGACCTCGTCGCTGGCGGGCAGCCGCCTCAAGACCGACCTCAAGGATATCGCCTCGCCGATCTCGGTGATCACGCCGCAGTTCATGCAGGACACCGGCGCCCGAAACCTGAACGACCTGCTGGTCTACACGACCAACACGGAGGTCAACGGCATGGATGGCAACTACACGGGCGTGGACCTGGGCAAGGATGGCGCCGGCAGCCAGAATGGCAACCTGCGCAATCCGCAATCCGGCAACCGGGTGCGCGGCCTGGGCAGCGCCGACATCACGCGCAACTATTTCGCCACCGACATCCCGCTCGACGCCTACAACACGGAGAACATCGAGATCCAGCGCGGGCCCAATGCGATCCTCTTCGGCCTGGGCAGCCCGGCCGGCATCATCAACGGTTCGCTCAAGGCGCCCGTGCTAAGCAAGCGGAAGTTTGTGACCGAGTTTCGCGTAAACAGCTACGCCGGCACCCGGCAGTCGCTCGACGCGAACGTGCCGCTGGTCGCCGACCGCCTCGGGTTGCGGGTGAACCTGCTGAACGAAAACGAAAAATTCCGGCAGAAGAACACCTATGCGGACACGGCCCGCGCCACCGGCTCGCTCCGGTGGGAGCCGCGGATGGGTCCGTCCGTGTTCACCCAAGTCACGGTCAACGCCGAGGTGGGCAAGACCGATTCGAGCCGGCCGCGGTTCGCGCTGCCGAATGACATGTTCAGCAGCTGGTTTGACCCGAACCGCCTCAACAAGCTGACGACCGCGGTGCCGGTCAACCGGGCCACCGTCGCGCCGGGCGGGGCGTGGTATCAATACGGTCCCTACCTCAACCGCGACATCGGCGGCGTGGGCGAGTGGTTCGATCAGGAGGGCATGGTCTGGTTCAATCCTGGAAGCAGCGAGACGGGTGATCCGGCCAACGCGGCGTTTCCCGACACCTACCACCAGCGAGGCGGCGCGCACCTGAGCACCTCGCGCATCGGCAACTGGGGCATGATCGCCCCGGTGAATTACTACGACAATTTCCACATGGTGCTGAACCCCGGGGTGCATCCGCTGACGCAGAAGGCCACCTTCGCGGGTGACCCCGACCTGCTGGCGCGCATCAACCAGATGGAAGCGATCTCCGGGCAGTCGTTCACCGCCAAGCCGTGGAACACCTGGCAGGCCGGGCAGATCACGGATCCCACGGTGTTTGATTTCTGGAACCGCGATCTCGTCGGCTCGAACAACTCGCAGTACGCCAAATACCGCTCGCTCAACCTTAATGCCGTGCAGACCTACTTTGACGGCAAGCTCGGCATCGAGATCGCGTACGACGAACAAAATCACCGCAACGGGCACATCAACTGGATCAACAACCCGAACAACATCAATATCGACATCAACCAGAACATCCGGCGCGCCACCGAGTATGCCAACCCGGCGCTCTACGGGCCGGAGGTGCCGAATCCCGGCTTCCAGCGGCTGGTGATCGCCAGCGGTACCGACGGCCTGCGCAACGAGTCGGACCGCTCGGCGAGCCGCCTCACCGCCTTCTACAAGCTTGATGCGGCCAGCCATTTCAAGCGGCCGCTGGTAAAGGCTCTCCTGGGCAACCATGTCTTCACGGGCAACCTCTCCCGGCAGTCCTACAAGAGCCAGTCGCGCAGCTTCAGCCTGCAGACCCTCGGGACCGGGACGGAGCTGTCGCGCTACATCGCCCCCAATGAGGACTTCATCGGCCTGCACTACCTGGACACGCTGGCGAATGTCGCGACCAATCCCGGCATCGCCGGGCTCGGGATCCAGCCGATCACCGCCATCCAGGCCGCGCAACCGGGCGAGGGCACCGTCAACTCGCTTTATCTCGACACGCAGTCCGTCCCGCGGGTGCCGGGCTATTCGCGGCAGCAGGCGACTGGGATCAACGACTACCGCACTGACGAGGCCAACATGTACCGCAACGGCCCCTCCTCGCAGGCCACGCGGGTCAGCAACCGCACCTTCATTGCCCAGAGCAAGTTCTTCAACGACAAGCTGGTCGGCCTGTGGTCCGTGCGGCGCGACAGTTTCTTCCAGCAGAGCAAGGGGGCCACGAGCCGCTTCACCACGCTCACGAATCCCAACGGCACACCCACCGGGGCCACGCCGTACAACCTGGGGACGCAGGTGCAGGGGCCGAACGGCAGCTATCACTCGCTGCCCGATTCACCCAACTGGCAGTTTGACCCGGCGAATGACAAGCGGGCCATCCAGACCACCCGCGCGTGGGGCCTGGTGGTACACTCCCCAGACTTCATCAACCGCCGGCTGCCCTGGGGCACCAACTTCAGCTACAGCCTCAACAGCTCGAGCAATTTTCGGCCGGAGAGCCTGAGCTTCGACATGTATCACCAGCCCAACGGCACGCCCTCCGGTGTCTCCCGGGATCACTCGTTCCGCATCAACACGCTGGACGGCCGGCTGGACATGCGCGTGACCTGGTTCAAGACCGTGCAGAAGAACGCCTCCTACGGTGGCGGACCCTCGGGCCAGCAGATCAAGCAGCAGTTGGCCCGCACGATGAACGGCCTGATGATCGACGCGACCTCCAGCACGGGCATTCAGAACACGACGCCCGAGTGGCTCGTGAACAAGTGGTTCTTCGGCGACAGCTACGACAAGGCCATCGCCGCGCAGCCGATCCCGGACAACTGGACCAAGGAGAACGGCGCCGCGCTCCTGAGCCAGCCCCTGCGCATCCGCAGCCGGGCCGTCCCGGGCCAGCCTGGCTACATCGCGCAGGGGACGCCCCGGCCGACCGGTGGCGGCGTCTATTCCGAACCCCCCATTACCGAGGCCGAACTGCGTTATCGCCGCGAATGGTTCGCCGCCCGCACCGATACGGAGTGGTTCCGGCCCTGGAACGTCTACGCCGACGAAGGTCTCAACCTGAATGACGGTTTCCAGCTGGTGCGCACCCCGGTCGGCAGCGCGACGGCGGCGCCCGCCTTCCTGTGGAATGCTGATGGCGGCCCGTCCGGCTACGGCAACACCTCCGACAAGACCTCGAAGGGCGTCGAGATCGAGCTTGCGGCCAACATCACCCCGAACTGGCGCGTGATGCTCAACGCCTCGCGCACCGTGGCGAGTGACACCAACATCCTGAACGTATCCGGGGGCGGCAACATCCTGAAGTATTACACCGCGGTCAAAGCAGTGGCGCAGGATGGCTATACCCCGGCCGATGCGACCGCGACGTACAATTATTGGCAGAAGCAGGGCTTCGCCCATATCGCGCCCTTCGGGGACAACAGTCGCGAGTACCTCGGCTACATCTGGACGGACGGTTTTGAGCGCGCCTATCTCCAAGCGCTCGCGGCCGAGGGCAAGAACGTGGGCGAACTGCGCAAATACCACGTGAACCTGGTCACTTCTTACGATTTCCGCGAAGGCAACTTCAAGGGTTTCGGCGTCGGCGGCGCCGCCCGCTGGCAGGACAAGCCGCTGCTCGGCTTCAAGAAGACGTTCCTCGATGCGCCCGTGCTGAACTGGGTCGATGACCTGTCCTCACCCATCTACGGCGACTACGACGTGAAGTTTGACACCTGGGTCTCCTACCGCCGGCCGCTGACTCCGAAGGTCCGGCTGGTGGTGCAGCTGAACGTCCGGAATCTGCTCGGCGACAAGGAGCTTGTCGCCGTGACCGCCAACCCGGATGGCAGCTTCGGTTCCTACCGCATGGCGGATGGCACCACCTGGCAGCTGACGACCCGGTTCGAGTTCTGAGTATTCAACGAAGGTAAGAGGCGCAGGGTAGGCGCTTCAGCGAAAGGGAGCCGTGCGCTGCGCGGCTCCCTTTTTCGTCCAGGCAGGAGCCAGTTTACCGCCGACTCGAAAGTGGATCCGCAGCCAAGCTCCTCATTGCCGCTAGACCGGGTCCTCCAGGCCGGAATAAATCCGGGAGCAATCAGAACAACCCCAGCAGCAGCGAGGGCATCAGGCCGAGCAGCACGATCAGGCTGGCGGCGACCAGCAGGGCGAGGCGCGCGGGGAGCGGAGCGCGCACCGGGGCGACCTCGGGGGCGCCGGTGGCGACGAGGGCCTGTTTCAGGATCAGCACGTAATAATAGAGGGCCACGGCGCTCAGGGCGATGGCGAGGATCGTCAGCCAGCCGGCGGGCCCCTGCAGGCCGCCGAGCTGGAGCACGGAGGCGAAGACCGCGAACTTGCCGAAGAAGCCGGCGAGCGGCGGGATGCCGGCGAGCGAGAGGATGAAGATTGCGAGGCAGCCGGCGAGGAAGGGGGAGCGGCGGTACAGGCCGGCGAGGTCGCTGAGCTGCTGGACGCGGCCGCCGGATTCCAGGGCGGCGATGACGCCGAACGCGCCGACCGTGGCCAGACCGTAGGTGGCGGCGTAATAGAAGAGCGGCCCGAGGCCGGTGCGGCCGGCGGCGATCACGCCGAGGAGCATGACGCCCGCGTGGGCGATGGCGGAGTAGGCGAGCAGGCGGCGGACATTGGACTGGGCCAGGGCGCCGATGTTGCCGAGGAGGAGGGAGGCGCCGGCCAGGAGGGCGACGACGGGAGCCCAGCCCACGGTGAGGGGCAGGTGGGCGATCGTGCCCGCGGTGCCACCGAGGCCGGGCCAGAGCAGGCGGGTGAAGAGCACGAGCCCGGCGAGCTTCGAGGCCGAGGCGATGAGCGCGGCGGCGGGGGCCGGGGCGCCCTGGTAGACATCGGGGGCCCAAAGGTGGAACGGCGCGGCGGCGGCCTTGAAGCCAAAGGCGACGAGGACCATGACGAGCGCGACGATCAGGAGCGGGGGCTGGCCGCGCACCGCGAGGTGGGTGGCGATCAGGTCGAGGTTGATCGAGCCGGTGAGGCCGTAGAGCAGGCTGAAGCCGAAGAGGAGAAACGCGGCGGACATGGCGCCGAAGAGGTAATACTTCAGGGCGGCCTCGGCGGAGGCCGGGTCGGTCTTGTTGAAGCCGGCGAGGATGTAGAGCGACAGGCTGGCGAGCTCGAGGGCGAGGAAGGCGAGCAGGAGGTTGTTGGCCACCGCCATCAGCGTGAAGCCGGTCGTGGCGAAGAGCAGGATCGCGGTGAACTCCGCCGGGTGGCGCAGGCGCACGGCATCGGGCAGCAGGGCGAGCGAGAGGAGGGCCAGGCCGATGACGCCGGTGCGGGTCACGATCGCGAGCTGGTCGACCATGAAGGCACCGCCGTAGACCGGGCCGGTTGCGCCCATGGTGGCGGCCTCATAGCCGGCCATCAGCAGGGAGATCGTGCCCAAGGCGAGGGCCACGTGATGCCGGTTGGCCGGGCGGTGCTTGGCCCAGACCATATCGAAAAAGAGCACGAGCACGGCGCCGACCACCAGCTGGGTTTCAGGGCGGAGGACGTGGAGCAGGCCGGCGTAGTCAGCGGTCATGAGGCACCTCCGGTCAGGATGGCGTGGAAGGCGGGGGATTGGAGGGCCGGCCGGATCCAGTCCAGCAGGGTGTCGGGGCTAAGCCCGAGATAGATCGTGGCGCCGAGGAGGAGCAGGGCCCCAGCCTTCTCCGGCCAAGTGATCGGAGGCAGGGGATCCACGGGGGTGACGCAGAGGTCCGGCCCGGTGCGGCCGAAGAACGAGACCTGGATGGCGCGGAGGGTGAACGCGGCGGCGATCAGCACCCCGCTGGCGGCGGCGACAGCCCAGATGGGGTTGGTCTGCCAGGTGCCGATGAGGATGGTGAGCTCCGCCGGGAAACCGCTGAAGCCCGGCAGGCCCATGGAGGCGAGGCCGGCGAGGACGAAGACCACGGCGGCAAAGGGCATGAGGCGGTGGAGCGGCAGGGCGCGCAGGGCGGCGAGCTGGCGGGTGTGGGTGCGCTCATAGACCATGCGGCCGACAACGGCGAAGAGCAGGCCGGCAATGACGCCATGGGAGAACATCTGGAAGACCGCGCCGCTGAGGGCGGCGGGGTTGGCGGCCGCGAGCCCGAGCATCACGAAGCCCATGTGGCTGACGCTGGAGTAACCGATGACGAACTTGAAATCGTCCTGCACGAGGGCCACGAGGCCGGCGTAGAGGATGCCGATAATGGCGAGCCAGGCGATGGCGGGCTGGAGCAGCAGGAAGGCATCGGGGGAGAGGGGGAGCGCGACGCGGAGGCAACCGTAGGCGCCGAGCTTCATCACGACACCGGCGAGCAGCATGGAGGCCCCGGTGGGCGCGGCGACGTGGCCGGTGGGCGCCCAGGTGTGGAGCGGGAACATACCGGCGAGGGTGGCGAAGCCGAGGAAGACGAGGGCGAAGATGCCCGTCTGCGAGGCCAGGTCGAGGTGGCCCGTGGCGGCGATGAGCTCCGGGAAGCCGAAGCCGGTGGCGCGGCCGGCGGCGTAGGCCCAGAGCATACCGGCGAGGACGAGCGCGCTGCCGGCGAAGGAGTAGAGCACGAGCTTCATCGCGCCGTATTCGCGGTTGGTGGAGCCCCAGTTCGCGATGAGGAAATACTTCGGGACGATGGCGATCTCGTAGAAGACGAAGAGGACAAAGGCGTCGGCGCTCAGGAACACGCCGTAGACGCCGCCGATGAGGGCGAGGTAGAGGGCGAAGAACTCACCCGTGCGGTGGTTGATGTTCCAGGAGAAGAGCACGCCGGCGGTGGTGGCGAGGCCGGTGAGGACGAGGAGGGTCAGGCTGATGCCGTCGGCCGCGAGGTGGTAGTTGATGCCGAACTCGGGGATCCAGGGGACGTTCACCAGGGTCTGCAGCGCGGTGACCGGCACGAAGCGGGCGGCGGCGACCAGGGTGATGCCCCAGGCGGTGAGGGCAGTGAGCAGGGCCACGATCCGGGCCGCCCCCGCCGAGCGCGTCCCGGCCACGAGCGCGAGGGCCGCGCCGGCGAAGGAGACGTAGATGGTGCAGGGCAGGGCGTTCATGGCAGGGTGGCCGCCCAGGAGGTGACGAGCGGGTTGATCAGGCCGGTAAGGAGCTGCGGGAAGAGACCGAGGGCGAACATGAGGACGAGGAGCGGCAGGAGGGTGACGATCTCGCCGGCGTCGAGGTCGCGGAAGCCGATGCCGGCCCCGGCGGCGGGGCCGTGGAAGACGCGCTGCCAGAAAGTCAGCAGGAAAAGGGCGGTGGCGAGGAGGCCGAGGGTGGCGATCGCCGCGGCCCACGGGGCGAGGCCGAAGACGCCGCGGAAGATGAGGAACTCGCCGACGAACCCATTGAGGCCGGGCAGGCCCAGGGAGGAGAACAACGCGACGCCACAGAAGCCCGCGAACACCGGTGCGGCGGAGCGGACACCGCCGAAGTCATGCAGGCCCCGCGAACCGCTGGAGCGCGACTCGAGCACGCCGACGCAGAAGAAGAGCGCGGCGGCGGAGAGGCCGTGGTTGAAAACCTGCAGGATGGTGCCGCTGAGCGCGGCGGTCGCGGCCGCGGGATTGGCCGGGCCGGCGGCGGCGACGGCGAAGAGGGCGAGCAGGCAGTAGCTGAGGTGGTTGATGGAGGAGTAGGCGACCAGGCGCTTCAGGTCGGTCTGCTTCATCGCGGCGAAGGCCGAGAGCACCACGCCGGCGAGGGCGAGCCAGAGGAGCGGGGTGGCCGCGGCGTGCAGGGGCGCGGGGAAGAGCGGCCAGAGGATGCGCAGGAAACCGTAGACGCCCATCTTCGACATGACGCCCGTGAGGAACATGGAGGTGCCGGTCGGCGCCTCGGCGTACGTCGGGGGCAGCCATGCATGGAACGGGAAGAGCGGGACCTTGACGGCGAGGCCGAGGAGGACGCCGAGGAACACGGCCTGCGGCCAGATGCCGCCGACCAGGGCCAGTTTCTCCGCTATCAGCCCGGCGCGGGCGAGGGCGGCCAGTTCGATGAAGTCGAAGGTGCCGGTGGCCGCGTAGAGGGCGGCGAAGCCCAGCAGCATGAAGGCGCTGCCGCCGATGGTGTAGACCACGAACTGGTAGGCCGCGCGCGAGGCGCCGGGGCCGCCCCAGAGCTTGATGAGGAAGAAGGCCGGCACGAGGCTCAGTTCCCAGAAGACGAACCACGGAAAGAAATCGAGGGCGAGGAAGACGCCGAGCGCGCTGCCCTGGAGCAGGAGGAAGAGGGCGCCGTGGATGGCGGGGCAGCGCAGGGAGCGCGTGGTGCCGAAGAGGGCGAGCGGCGAGAGGATGCCGGTGAGCAGGACCAGCACGAGGCTGAGGCCGTCGAGCCCGACGTGGTAGTGGACGTTGAGCGCGCGGATCCAGTCGCATTTCTCGACGAACTGCAGGCCGGTGACCGTAGGGTCAAAACGGGCGAGCGCGATCCCGCCGAGGATGAGCGTCGAAAGGCTGAATAGGGCCGGGAGGAGCCGGGCGAGCTGCGGCGACAGGGCGCGGCGAAACACGAAGACGAGGAAGGCCCCGATCCACGGGGTGAAGATGATCCAGGACAGGAGGGCAGGCTGGTTCACCGGGCACCTCCCAGGATCACGAGGATGAGGAGGAACACGAAGCCGAGGGCGAGGGTGCGGAGGTAGCCGTGGGCTTCGCCGGTCTGGGCCTTCGAGTAGGCGACGCCGGTGCCGCGGAGCTTGGCGCTGGTGGCGTCGAAGCCGGCATTCAGGCCGGCCTCGTCATTTTCGCGGCTGACCACGCCCGTGTAGACCCCGAGCTGGGCGAGGAAGCGGACGGCGCCGTCCCACGCGTAGGTTTCCAGGAAAGTGCAGAAGCTGGCGAAACCGGAACTGAGGCGGCCGAACGTGGCGGCGTAGAGTTCGTCGAAGCCGAGGCGGTTGGCCAGGGCGGCGATCACGCCGGGGGCGCGGGTGGCGAGCGGATCGGGTGATTCGGCGCGAGCACGCGGGCGGCGGCCGTAGAGGGCCCAGCCGGCGCCGATGCCGATCGCGACCAGCAGCACCGAGAGGCCCATGAGGCCGGCGCCTTCCAGCAGGGAGTGGCCGTGGACCTCAGTTTGGCCGAGGAGGGTGGCGTCGAGCCACGGCCAGGCGGGGGTGTTGATGAAGGCGAGGAGGATGGTGCAGACCGCGAGCACGACGAGCGGCAGGGTCATGGCCGGTTTGTTCTCGTGGGCGTGCTCCGAGGCGTGGGACCGGGGTTTCCCGAAGAAGGTCTCGGCCATCAGGCGGGTGTTGTAGAAGGCGGTGAGGACCACGCCGACGACGGCGGCGTAGAAGGGGATATGGGAGACCTGCCAGCCGTGGGCGGCGTGGAGGATGGCTTCCTTGGACCAGAAACCGGAGAAGAACAGCGGCGCGCCGACGAGAGCCAGGGTGCCGATCGTGAACGTGAGGAAGGTGATCTTCATCTTGTCGGACAGGCCGCCGAGCGAGCGGATGTCCTGCTCGTGGTGGGCGGCGTGGATGACAGAGCCGGCGCCGAGGAAGAGGAGGGCCTTGAAGAAGGCGTGGGTCAGCAGGTGGAAGATGGCCGCAACCCAGGAACCGACGCCGAGGGCGAGCATCATGTAGCCGAGTTGGGAGACGGTGGAGAAGGCGAGGATGCGTTTGATGTCGTTCTGCGCGACGGCGATCAGCGCGCCGAGCAGGGCGGTGATGGCGCCGATGAAGGCGACGACGGTGAGGGCGTGGATCGGCACCTCGGTGAGGCCCTGGTCGGCGGCCATGAGGGGGAAGACGCGGGCGATGAGGAAGACACCCGCCGCGACCATGGTGGCGGCGTGGATGAGGGCGGAGACGGGGGTCGGGCCCTCCATGGCGTCGGGCAGCCAGACGTGGAGCGGGAACTGGCCGGATTTGCCGACGGCACCGCAGAAGAGCAGGAGACCGATGGCGGTGGAGGCGGCGAGACCGCAGGGCAGGAGCTGGGCCAGCTGGGCGAGGGAGGCGGACTCGAGGAAACCCGCGCCACCGTCATAGAAGAGGAGCGTGCCCTGGGAGTCCTGCAGCCAGAGCAGGCCAAGGAGAAAGCCGAGGTCGCCGATGCGCGTCGTGATGAAAGCCTTCTTGGCGGCGGCCGCGGCGGAAGGTTTGTGGAACCAGAAACCGATCAGCAGGTAGGAGGCGAGGCCGACGAGTTCCCAGCAGACGAAGAGGAGGAGGAGGCTGTTGGCGACGAGCAGGCCGAGCATCGCGGCGGCGAAGAGGCTGAGGAAGCAGAAGAACTGCTTGAAGTTCGCGTCTTCCTGCATGTAGCCGGTGCTGAAGACGAAGATCAGGAAGCTGACGAAGGTGACCATCACGCACATGAAGGCGGTGAGCGGGTCGAGCAGGAAGCCGAGGCGGAGGGTGGTCGCGCCGAGGTCGAACCAGGAGAAATTGAAGACCTGGTGGGCGGCGGGATCGGCGAGCGCGCCGGCGAGGGCGAGGCAGGAGAGGAGGAAGGCGCCCGCCATGGCCGCGAGGGCGGCGCCGGCAGCGATCGTCCGACCGGAGCGGGGCACCAGTGCTCCGACGGCCGCCGCGGCGAGAGGCAGAGCGGGAATGAGCCAGAGGTGTTGGGCGGCCAAAGTCATGAAGGATTCTCCGCGGAGGTTCAGCCTTTCAGGCTGTTGGCTTCCTGTAGCCGGATGGTTTTACGGTGGCGGTGGATCGCGATGACGAGGGCGAGGCCCACGGCGGCCTCGGCGGCGGCGACGGCGATGGCGAAGAGAACGAACATCAGGCCGGTCCCGGCGTCGGGGTGCGGGCCGTAGCGCCAGAAGGCGATGAAGTTGAGGTTGGCTGCGTTGAGCATCAGCTCGATGCCGAGCAGCACGAGGATGGTGTTGCTCCGGGCCAGGGCGCCGATCAGGCCGACGCAGAAGAGCAGGCTGGAGAGGAGGAGGCAGAGCTGCAGGGGGCTCATGGGGTGTCCTCCGGTTGGTCGACGGCCGCGAGGACGACGGCGCCGAGCAGGGCGACGGTGAGCAGGACGCCCACGATTAGGAGGGCGGGGGCATAGGGGCCCATGAGGAGGGCGCCGATCTGCTGGACGGAAAGCGTGGGGGTGGCCGCGGGGAGATGAACATCGAGCGGGCTGCCGAGAATCGCGCCCACCAGCAGGCCGCCGACGCCGCCGGCGACGATGAAGGCGAGGACGGCGCGCTTGAGGGAGTCATAGCCGACCGGGGCGCTGGTTTCGCCCTGCCGGGTCAGGAGGACGGCGAAGAGCACGACCATCGAGACGGCGCCGACGTAGACCAGAATCTGGGCGAAGGCCACGAACTCGGCCCCGGCCCAGAGATAAAAAGCCGCGATGCCGGCCCAGGCGCCGACAAGCAGGAGGGCGCTGTGGATGAGGTTGCGCGACAGCATCGCCGCCGCGGCGGCGCCGAGGATGACGAGGGCGATGATAAGGAGCGCGAGCATCATGACGCGTAGCGGTAGGTGCGCGGGGCGCGGTCACCGCTGAGGCGGCGGCCGAGGATGAGGAAGGGAACGACCACGATCGCCGCGGAAACGGCCCAGCGCACGAAGACCAGGGGACCGGACCAGCCGGCGGTCAGCGCCCAGAAGGCGGCGTTGGCGAGGTTGAGCAGCGCGAGCGGCACGAGGAACTGCCAGGAAAGACGGGTGAGCTGGTCGATGCGGAGGCGGAGGAGGGTGCCGCGGATCCAGATAAAGAAGACGATCATGCCCGCGAGCTTCATCATAAACCAGAGGTAGGACGGGATGAACTCGAGGAAGGCAAAGGGCGCCTGCCAGCCCCCGAGGAAGATCGTCACGCCGAGCCCGCTGAGGGCGGTGAGGCCGAAGTACTCGGCCATGAAGAAGAGGGCGTATTTGAAACCGGAGTATTCCGTGAGGTGGCCGGCGATGAGCTCGCTCTCGGCCTCCGGGAGATCGAAGGGCGAGCGGTTGCTCTCGGCCAGGGCGGCCACGAGGAAGATCAGAAAACCGGCGAAGCCCCACGGGGTGAACACGTGCCAGTGGGGCAGGACGCCGAAGGTCCAGCCGGACTGGGCGACGGCGATGTCCGGGAGAGACAGGGTGCCGACGACGAGGACGACGGGAACGACGGAGAGGATCAGCGGCAGCTCGTAGCTGATGAGCTGGGCGAGGGCGCGCATGGCGGCGAGCAGCGAGTATTTATTCCGGCTGCCCCAGCCGGCCATGAAGATGGCGAGCTCGGTGGCCGTGCCGGCGGCGAAGAAGTAGAGGAGCCCGGCGTCGAGCTCGACGGGGATGAGGTGGCGGCCGAAGGGCAGGACGGCGAAGCCGAGGAGGGAGAAGGCGACGATGACGACAGGGGCGAGGAAGTGCAGGACCTTGTCAGCGGCGTCAGGGACGACGTCCTCCTTGGTCAGGGCCTTGACGGCGTCGGCGAAAGGCTGGCTGAGGCCCCAGAGCTTGTGCTTCAGGTGGAAGGGCAGGATCGAGAGTTTCGGCAGGCCGGCGCGGTTGGGGCCGAGGCGGTTTTGCAGGCGGCCGAGGAGCTTGCGCTCGGCGATGGTGGTGAAGGCGAAGAAGAGGCCGAACACGGTCAGGATTACCGCGATGGAGAGCAGGTGATGGACGAGCCACTGGAGGACGTCGGGGAAGAGGGCGACGATCCAGTCGCGCACGATGAGCGGGAGGGTTTCGAGGCTCATGGGGTGGGCCCGCCTTCGCCCTGCGGGCTACGGCGCGGTTCGTCCAGTGGCTTCGCCACAGGCGAAGCGGGTTGGGATGCAGCCGGCTTCGGTGCGGCCGATCCGGGGTCAGCGACCCCGGCTACAGGGGTGGGGGCTGCCGGTTTGGGTGCAGCCGCGGCGGCGGCTTTCGCTGCGGCTGCCGCTTTCGCTTTTTCCTCGGCGGCCACGCGCTCGGCGGTGAGGCGGGCGTCGACCTCGGCGGCTTCGTCGGGGCGGATCGAGTGGAAGTAGGTGTTGGGCTTGGCGAGCTGCTCGCGGTTGAGCAGGAGGCCCTCGAAGCGGTTGGTGGCGGCGACCTCGAAGACGTGGTCCATCTTGATGGCGTCGAACGGGCAGACCTCGACGCAGAGCTGGCAGCTCATGCAGACGGCGGTATCGATGGCGAAGACGGCAGGGTAGATCTGGGGCTTGCCGGTGGCGTCGGGCTTCTTGTCCTTGCTCTTCTCGATGTAGATGCACTGCGGCGGGCATTCCTTCTCGCAGATCTGGCAGGCGACGCAGCGGAGCGTGCCCATCGGGTCGGTGGCGTTCTCGGTGACGAGGAAGGGGAAATTGCGGTAGGCCGCCGGCAGTTGGGCCGGGACGTCGGGGTATTCCTGGGTGACCAGCCGGGCCGGGTCATGGTAGCTCCCCACGAAATTTTTCGCGGTGATGGCCAAACCTTTGAGGATACCGGTGCCGAGCATGGGAGGAAAAAGGAAGAAGGAAGAAGTAAGAGGGAAGAAAGCGGAGGGAAGGAAGGGGTGGGGTGTTTCTTAATTCATCCTTCTTAATTCTTAATTGGTTTTCAGCGGTCGACCTCGCCGAGGACGATGTCGATGGAGCCGAGGATGACGACGGCGTCGGCGATGGTGTGGCCGAGAGACATTTCCTCGAGGAGGGTGAGGTTGATGAGGGACGGCGGGCGGACGCGGTAGCGGTAGGGATTCGGGCTGCCGTCGCTGATGAGGTGGAAGCCGAGTTCGCCCTTGGGGCCCTCGAGACGGCCGTAGGCCTCGCCGATTTTCGGGCGGAAGCCGCGGAGCTTGGCCTTGGGATCCATGATCGGGCCGGCGGGGAGGTCGCGGAAGGCCTGCTGGAGGATCTTCACGGACTCGCGCATCTCGAGCACGCGCATCATGTACCGGTCGTAGGTGTCGCCGTGGGCGCCGAGAGGCACGCGGAAGTCGAAGCGCGGGTAAAAGCCGTAGCCGTCGACCTTGCGGATATCGTAGTCCACGCCGCTGGCGCGGAGGCCGGGGCCGGTGATGCCGGCGTTGATGGCCTGCTGGGCGTTGAGGCGGCCGATGCCCTGGGTGCGGGCGAGCATGATCTCGTTGCCGGTGAGCATCGTCTCGTACTCGTCGAGGAAGCGGGGGAAGTTGTTGACCAGGGCCGAGGCGGCGGCGAGCCACTCGGGGGTGGGATCGACGCGGCAGCCGCCGAAGCGCTGGTAGTTGCACATCATGCGGGAGCCGCTGAGGGACTCGAAAAGGTCGAGGATCTTCTCGCGCTCGCGGAACGCGTAGAGGAGCGGGGTGAACGAGGTGCCGAGGTCGTTGAAGAGGAAACCGACGAGGCACATGTGGTTCACCAGGCGGGTGAGCTCGGCCATGATGACGCGGAGGTACTGCGCGCGGTCGGGGACGGGCTGGCCGGCGAGCTTCTCGACCGCGAGGGCATAGGCCCAGTTGTTCGACATCGAGCAGAGGTAGTCGAGGCGGTCGGTGTAGGGCATCGACCCGAGATAGCTGGTGCCCTCGGCGATCTTCTCGTGGTTGCGGTGGAGGTAGCCGAAGACGGGCTTGAGCTTGACGATGCGCTCGCCGTCGAGGGTGACGACCATGCGGAACACGCCGTGGGTGGACGGGTGCTGGGGTCCCATGGAGACCTCGAGGAGGTCGCCGTGGAACTCGTCGTGCACGGCGCGGACGAGGGGGCCGGCGGCGGCGCCCATGGCGGGGAAGAGGCTCATGGCTTCGGGGCCTCCTTGGTGGGCGCGGCGGGCTGCGGCGGGGCCCCGCCTTCGCTCTGCGAGCTACGGCGCGGTTCGTCCAGTGGCTGCGCCACAGGCGAAGGGTAATGTCCCTTGGCGCGGTCGAGGACGGCGCCGTGGGGGGTGGGCTCCCATTCGTAGTCGTCGGGAGAGACGTAGTCCCGGCGCATGGGGTGATCCTTGAAGCCGTCCCACATCAGGATGCGGCGGAGATCGGGGTGGCCGGCGAAGACGATGCCGAAGAGGTCGTAGATCTCGCGTTCCTGGAAATCGGCGGCACGCCAGACCGGGGTGAGGGACGGCAGGGTGACCTGGTCGGAGCGGTTGGCCGTGCGGAGGCGGAGAATGACGGGCGTGGCACTCTTGAGCGCCATGGAGTAGAGGTGGTAGACGGCCTCGAGGCAGCCGGGCTGGAGGGTCTTGGCCTTGGTGGCGGGGTCGACGACCTCCTTGTCGGGCCAGTCCACGCCGGTGACGTTCGAGCAATAATCGAGCTTGAGGAAGGGGTCGTCGCGGAGGAAGAGGGCGATCTCGCGGGCGGTGGCGGCGTCGAGCAGCAGGGCGTGCTCGGCGGCGGGACCGGGGTTGAGCACGAGCTCGATCTTCGCCGCGGGGAAGCGGGTCAGGAGGCGTTCGTGGATCTGGGCGAGGGTTTCCAAAGAAGGGAAGGTGAGAGAGTGAGGGGGAAGGTGATCCGAGCTCAGGCCTTGCGGGGGAGGGAGGGGGGTGAGAAGCGCGCGGGGTTGTGCGGGGGCTCGAGGTCGTGCGCGCCGTAGTCGGGGATGGGGAGTTCGCCGGGGTTGGCGGGTCGCAGGTGTTGCGCCTGATCGGGGCCGGCGAGGTGTTCGCCGCGGATCTTGGCCTGCAGCTGGGTAAGCCCGTGGAGGAGGGCCTCAGGGCGGGGCGGGCAGCCGGGAATGTAGATGTCGACCGGGATATAGCGGTCGATGCCCTTGAGGACGTTGTAGCCCTGCTTGAAGGGACCGCCGGAGATGGCGCAGGCGCCCATGGCGATGCAGTATTTGGGCTCGGGCATCTGGTTCCAGAGGCGGACGACGAGCGGGGCCATCTTCTTGGTCACGGTGCCGGAGACGATCATGAGATCGGCCTGACGGGGGGAGGGGCGGAAGATCTCGGCGCCGAAGCGGGCGATGTCGAAGCGGGCGGTGGCGGCGGCGATCATCTCGATGGCGCAGCAGGCCAGGCCGAATTGGAGCGGCCAGATGGAGTTGGAGCGGCCCCAGTTGTAGAGTTCCTCGAGGCTGGTGAGCAAAATGCCGTGGCGGCGGAGCTCCTCGCGCTCGGCGTCGGTCATGGTGCCGGCGGCGGGAAACGGTTCACCCGGCGCGGGCATGTGGGCTGGGTCGCTCATTTTATTTCCACTCCAAGTGACCGCGGGCCCAGGCCCAGACGAGGCCCTCGGCCAGTAGGAGGATGAATACCAGCATGGTGATGAGCGCGCCTGATGACAGGCCGGTGAAGGCGACGGCGAAGGGCAGGAGAAAGAGAATTTCGACGTCGAAGATCAGAAAGAGAATCGCGTAGAGGTAATAGTGGGCCTTGAACTGGATCCAGGAGTCGCCGGTGGGAGCCAGGCCGCATTCGTAGGTGGCGTTCTTGATCGGACCGGGACGGGCAGACTGGAAGAACCTTACCCAGAGCCACGTGACCGACAGCAGTAGCAGGGGAAAAGCGAGGGCGACGCCAAGGAAGAGCGCGAGGAACGCGTGGGGATGATCGCTCACAGGAGAGGGAGCATTGTAAATTGTTTCACGGATTCAATGGCTAAGCACTTTCGTTCGTTGCCAGAAACTGGTCATCCCTTGTGGTGAGGGGGCGGCGTCAGGTCGGTGGGGCGCCCGTGGGACCACCCGGACGAGGTCAATATATGCGCGGCTCTGGTCAAACCCTGAGGGGAAAGCGGGCGGATTCCGTGGCACACTGGGCGAAATCCCAACCTCAAAACCCTGACACCCATGGCCACCCTCACCGATCGTCTTTCCCTCAACGTTGCCGGACGTTTCTACGTCGATTCCTCCTGCATTGACTGCGACCAATGCCGCACCGAAGCCCCCGAGTTCTTCGGCCGCGACGGCGACACCGGGACTTCTTTTGTGATCCGTCAGCCGGTGACGACGGAGGAGATCGAGTTGGTGCAGCAGACGGCGAACAATTGCGCCACGAGCTCGATCGGCGACGAAGTCGCGGGTTGAGGCAGGGCGGTCCGGCTCTGACCGGCTCAAGTCGGGGTGTATCATGGGGGCTGGTCGATGACCGGCCCTGCTCCGTTTTGAGGGTCGACGCGATCGATCAGCCCATCCGGAGGCCGGGCTCAACCTCGGGATTCAGCCAGGGGAGCTGGTCGAGGTCGGCATTGCCGCCGGTGACGAGCAGGCCGATGCGCCGGCCGGCGACGGGGATTTTCTGCTCCATCAGCGCGGCGTAGGGCACGGCGGCGGAGGGCTCGATGACCATGTGCAGGGCCTCCCAGACGGCGCGCATGGCGGCGACGATTCCGGCCTCAGTCACGGTGACGATGTCATCCACATACTGCTGGATGAGGGGGAAATTCTTTTCGCCGGTGCAATTGGTGCGGAGGCCGTCGGCGATGGTGGCCGGCGTGGGGATGGCGATGCGGCGGCCGGCGCGGAAGGACTGCTGGACGTCGTTGGCGAGTTCCGGCTCGACCCCGATGATCTGGATTTTCGGGTAGAGGGCCTTGGCCGCCACGGCGGTGCCGCAGAGCAGGCCGCCCCCGCCGACCGGACAGAGGATGACGTCGAGGTCGGCCGCGTCCTCCAGCAGTTCGAGGGCGGCCGTGCCTTGGCCAGCGGCGACGCGGAGGTCGTCGAAGGGATGGACGATAGTGGCGCCAGTCTGGCGCGAGACGCGGGCGCAGGCTTCCTCGCGGGCGGTGAGGTTGGGTTCGCAGAACGTGATCCAGCCGCCGTAGTGGCCCACGTTGCGAACCTTGGACCGGGCGGCGCCGACCGGCATGACGATGTGGGCGGTGATGCCGCGGAGCTGGGCGGCGCGGGCGAGGGCGGCGGCGTGGTTGCCGGAAGAGTGGGTGACCACGCCGGTGGCGGCCTCGGCGTCGGTGAGGGAGAAGACGGCGTTGCAGGCGCCGCGGGACTTGAAGGCGCCGGCTTCCTGGAAGTTTTCGCACTTGAGGAACAGGGCGGCGCCGGTGGCGGTGTCGAGTCGCTCGCCGGTGAGCACGGGGGTGCGCTTGATGAACGGGCGGATGCGTTCATGGGCGGCGCGGATGGCGGCGAGGTCGAGGGAGGACAAGCGGCGGAGTCTGGCCACAAAGAGGCACAAAAAGACACAAAAAAGAGGCGGGATTTTGGCCACGGATTGCACCGATGGGCACGGATGCAGACCACGCGGCCCAGCGGGCGTGCACCCGCGGGGGACACGGTTAGAGGGGGGAGGTGGTTGGGCCAGGAGGAGGTAATCCCCCAGCCAGGATTATTGATCCCTGGTCATCCGGGGCAAAAACGGCCCGGGGTTGATCCGCGGGAATTCGCGTGATTCGCGGGGGAAGGTGGCTAGGGTGGGGGCATGACCGTCACCAAGCTGCTCCACACCCGCATGCGGGTAAACGATATCGAACGTTCCGTTAAGTTCTACACCGAGGCGCTCGGCCTGACGGCCTCCCGCCGGCATACCTCGCCGCGCGGCGCGCAGCTGGTTTTTCTCAGCACGCCGAACAGCGAGGAAGAGATCGAGCTGTGTCAGATGCCGCCGGGCGCGGCCCCGGTGCAGGTGCAGTCCGACCTGATGCACCTGGCGTTCGCGGTGGACGACCTGGAGGCCTTTGCGGCGGCCGCGGCGGCCAAGGGTTATGCCCTGAGCGACGGCCCGACCAAGACGGGCAGCGGCTCGGTGATCGCCTTCATCGACGCGCCCGAGGGGTACGAGGTCGAGCTGATCCAAAAGGCGAAGTGATCCGCCTTCGTCCCGCGGACGCGGGACTACGGCGCGACAAGCCTCGCGGGAGGCTCGTCGGCGCCGGGGTCAGCGGCCGCCGAATTTTCGTTCCCAGCTGAAGAGGTATTGCTGGGCGAGGCCGGCGATGGGACCGAAGTGGGTGCGACCAAAATGGGCGACCTGGGCGGGTTTCCAGCCGTCGAGGCCGTAGCGGCGGGCGAGCGATTTTAGCATCCACGTGTCGACGGGGAAGGCCTCGAGTTTGCCCGCGCCGAAGAGAAGAACGCAGTCGGCGACCTTTTCGCCGACCCCGGGCAACTGGATCAGGCGGGTCTTGGCGGCGGCGTAGGGCAGGCGTTCGGTCTCGTCGAGCCAGCCGGGGTGGGCGGCGAGGAATTGCGCCGTCTCCGCAATGTAGCGGGCGCGGAAGCCGAGCTGGCAGGCGCGAAGATCCTTTTCGGGTATGCTGGCGAGGTGGGACCAGGTGGGGAGCTGGTGACACTGTAGGGCGGCATCGCCGAAGGCCGCCTTGGCGGGGTTCGGCGACCCCGCCCTACAAACGAGCGGACCGTGGCGTTCAGCGAGGAGGGCGAGCATCTGCTTGATCTGGACGATCTGCTTGGTGGCGCTGCAGAGAAAGCCGAGGAGGGTTTCGCCGAAGGGCTGGCGGAGGAGGCGGAGGCCGGGGAAGGCGGCGAGGCAGCGGGCGAGGTGCGGATCGCTGCGCCAGGGCAGGGCGTCGGTGTGGGCGGACCAGTCAGTGTCGAGGCCGAGGTAACGATGGAGGGCGGGGGCGGCAGCGGGAAGGGGGCTGCGCCAGGCAAGGCCATCGGGCTGCGGGCGAACTTGGACGAGATGGGTGGACCAGGTGCCGGTCCAGATTTCTCGCGCCGGGTTTGCCGTGGTGCCTGCGTCAGGGGTCCAGCGGAAGCTCTGGCCGCCGTCGAGGGTTTCGCGGAGGACATCGGAGGAGGGATTCCAGCCGGGGAGCGGCTGCCAGTCGGACCAGTGGTTTTTTTGCGCCACGAAGAATCGCCTGCAAGCAGGTTCCTGCCGTTAAGGCGTCGCCGGTTTTTCCCAGAGGTAGCTCTGCTCGGTGGCGAGGACGCGGCCGGTGTCGTCGGTGAGGTCGAGCTTCCACGCGACGGGACCGGCCTTGGCGTCGGGCCAGTCCGGGCCGGTGAGTCCCAGGTGGAAGACGGTGTCGCCGGCCTTCAGCGGGGTGGTGAAGGTGTGGGTCACAGGTTGCGCCGTCGCGGCGGAGATGAGTCCGAGCCGGGCGGTGACGGTGCGGGCGGCGGCGGGGTTCGTGACGCGGACGAGGAAGTAGAAACCGGCGCGCTGGTCGGCGTGGGTGCGGAGGACGGCCTCGCCGCCGGTGTTTTCCCGGCCGGTAAAGTATTCGGAGATGCGCTTGAAGGAGGCGGCGTCGCGCCAGCCGGTGTAGACGCGGACGAAGGTCAGCTCGGCCGCGGTGGCGGCGGAGAGGCCAAGCAGCAGGAAGAGGAGACCGCCACGGATGAAACGGGTGAGCACGGGGGAGTTTTTCACGGGGCGGAGGGGGGCAGGCAAGGGTGGAGTGGGTGGCGGCGCAGGGCCGGGAGGAGACAGGACCTACTGGAGAAACACTTTCTTATATTGGTGCAGGCCGAGAAGGGAAGGTTCCCAGCCGCGGACGGCGGGGGCGATGAGGTAGGCGCGGGTGCCGAAAAAGACCGGGGCGATGGGGGCTTGGTCCAGCAGCCGTGCCTCGGCCTGCTGGAAGAGTTCGTGACGGGCGGCCGGGTCGGGCGTGGCGGCCGCCTGGCGAATGAGGGCGTCGTAGGCGGGGTCGGCCCAGCCAGTCCAGTTGTTGCCGCCGGTGGAGACGAAGAGGTCGAGGAAGGTGACGGGATCAACGAAGTCACCGATCCAGCCGGCGCCGGAGAGCGTGTAGGCGAGGGTCTGCTGGTTTTGCACCCAGGTCTTCTGCTCGAGCGGCGTGAGGGTGAGGGTCACGCCCAGTTCCTTCTGCCACTGGGCTTGGAGGACCTCGGCGACGCGGGGTTGGTGCTCGTCGTTGCGGACCTGGAGGTCGAGGGTGGGCAGGCCCTGTCCGCCGGGAAAACCGGCGGCGGCGAGCAGGGCGCGGGCGGCGGCGAAATCGGTCGGCACGGTGGCGCGGGCGGTGTAGCCGGCGCTGGCGGGCGGCGTGAAGTGGCGGGCGGGCGTGCCGGCGCCGCGCAACACGGTGGCCGCGATGGCGTCGCGGTCGATCGCGAGGGAGAGGGCGCGGCGAACGCGCGGATCGGTGAAGGGCGGCCGGGTGGTGTTGAAACGGAGGAAGATGGCCTGGAGGAACGGGTCGAGTCGGAGGGCAGCGGGTTGGTCGCGACGGTAGGTCTCGAGCTTGGCGGTGGGCAGGCCGTAGGTGACATGGACCTGGCCGGCGCGGAAGTTGCGTTCTTCGACCTCGGGGCTGTCGGTGGGGAAGAAGATAATGCGCTCGAGGCGCACGCTCGCGGCGTCCCAGTAGGACGGGTTTTTCGTGACGACGAGGCGGGACTGGGGGGACCACTCGGCGAGGGTGAACGGGCCGTTACCGACGAGGTTGCCGGGGCGGGTCCAGGCGGGGAGTCGCTGGCGCAGGTCGCCGAATTGGGCCAGCACGCGGGGATTGATGGGGAACCAGGCGGGTTGGGCCGTGAGCGCCGGGAGGTAGGGAATGGGCTGTTCGAGGGTGACGCGGAGGGTGTGGTCATCGAGGGCATCGGCGCCGAGGGCGGTGAAATCGGTGAGCTGGCCGGCGTTGAGGGCGGCGGCGTTTTTAAGCGGGTGGAGGAGGTAGGCGTACTCGGCGGCGAGGGACGGCGAGAGGATCCGGCGCCAGGCGGCGACGAAATCGTGGGCGGTCAGGGGATCGCCGTTGGACCACCGGGCGGCCGGGCGCAGGTGGAAGGTGTAGGTGAGGCCGTCCGGGCTGACGGTCCATTTTTCGGCCGCGGCGGGGACGGGTTGCGAGGTGCGTTCATCCAGGGCGCAGAGACCCTCGAATAGGGCGACCGCGATGTTCTGGTCGGTGTAGGCCGAGATGAGCTGGGGATCGAGTTCCTGGGGTTCGGCCAAGTTGCCAAGGAGGAGGGTGCCGCTGCGGGTGCCGGCGTCGGCGGGGGACTCGCGCCGGGTGCAGCCGGCAAGGAGAGCGAGCAGGCCGGACAGCAGGAGAAAGACAACCGGGAGCGGGCGGGACATGGCAGGGTGAAAGTGCGGCTTTCGGGGACCGGCGCAAGTGACGAGATGAGGGCGGGGTGGGCAAGTTTCCGGGGTTTGTGTCGATAAGGGGGGAACAGTGAGTTCCCCATCCCCTTCCGCCGCCGACCGGGTTGCGGTCGCTCCGGCATTGCTGGAACGGCATGGGGCGGCGCTGCGCACATACCTGGCCCAGTTGCCGGGGGCGGATCGGACCGCCGTGGAAGCGGTGACACAGGCCGTGCTGAGGGAGATCCAGGAACAGAAGGATCTGGAGGAGGATCCGCTGGTGTGGCTTTTCGCCCGGGGCCGGCAGCAGCTGACCGGGACGGGTCATCGCGGTGACGGCATGCTGGCGCAGACAGACGAGGCGGCGGAAGCGGATGATCCGGCGGAGGACGGGCGGGTGGCGGTGCACCGGGTGTTTGCGCGGCTGACGAGCAAGCAGCAGGAGGCGTTGCGGTTGAAATTCCAATTTGGGTTCAACGCCGAGGAGACGGCCCGCATCACGGGACTGTCTCCGGCCGGGGCGAGTGGTTTGTTGCATCATGCGATCGAGCGGGTGGTGGCGGCGACGGCGGCGGGGCGGTCCAAGGCGTCGTCGGTGATCCGCGATCCCCGGATCACCGCTTATGCGTTGGAGGAGATGGGGCCCGACGAGAAGCAGGCCTTTGTGGCGAGCGTGGCCGACGGCAAGGCGCTGCTGACCGGCACCGAGGCGATCCGGCAGGCCGGGCGGCAGCTGAGGCAGATTTTGGAATCCGGCGAGCCGCTGCCGAAGCGGCGCCGCCGGCGCAAAGGCGGAGCGGGCTTTCGCTTGGGCCTCACCGCGCTCGTTGTCGTGGGGTTGGCCGCGCTCGGGTGGTATTTTATCGCGCGCTCGCGGGCTCCCGGACGGGGAGAAGCGACCGAGGGTACCGGGCCGGGGTCGGCCGGGCTCCAAGCGTCGGCAGGGAAGGAGCGGGCAGCCGGTGGCGGGCCGGTCGGAGCCGGCGGTCAAGGAGTGGTGGCGCGGACCGCGCCGGGTCGAAACCTGCGACCGGGGGAGGCGGAGTGGGAAAGGAAAGCCTTTGGTCACGGCAACGGGCAGGCGGCGGGTGCAACGGGCGGAGCCAGTGCGGCGTTGCCCGGAGGCGGCATGGGCGGGGCGGAGGCGGGCGGGGGGGGAGGTCTCCGGAGTCCCGGTGCCCCGACGGGGGCACTCGGCACCGACGAGGCCGCCTTGGCGCAGGGAGAATATAGCGATGATGAAACGGCACCGACGAACGGCCGCGCGGAGGCCACGTTAAAGGCGGACCCGGCGGCACTGGCCGCAGAAGCAATGGACGAGCCGGCGGATGCCGGGCCGGTCCAGGCGGCGAAGGTAGCGCGGTCCGCGCCGCCTCGAACCGCTGCGCGGCAACCGGGGGAGACGCCGGCGGCACCGGCCGAACCGGGAGAGGGGAAGGAGGAGGCGATGCGATCCCAGGCGAAGGCCGCGCCTGGGCCCGGGATCGGGGGTATGCGAAAGCGGCTCGCGGACAAAGAATGGCCGAAGACGGAAGAGATCCACCTCGCCGAGATGGTGCGGCAGGGACCGCCGGAGCCGCCGCGGCCGGAGGTGGCCGCGGCGGAGGAACCGTTGACGGCCCAGGTGGAAGTGGCGCCCTCGCCTTGGACGCCCGGGCGATCGATCGTGCGGGTCTCAGTCCGGGCGAAGCCGGTCACGCCGCCGGCGCGCACGCCGGTAAACCTGGTGCTGGCGATCGATGTGTCGGAATCGATGCGCGGGCCGAACCGGCTGCCGCTGCTGCAGGAAGGCATGCGGCTGCTGGCGGAGCGGCTGCGTCCGGATGATCGCGTCGCGGTCGTGACTTATGCGGGGCAAGCGATCGAGGTGTTGCCGAGCCAGCCGTTGGGCGCGCAGGCGCGCGAACTGCGCGGCAGCTTGAACGGGCTGACGGCGGCGGGGCGCACGAACGGTTATGCCGGGCTCGAACTCGCCTACGACGTGGCCCGGCGGGCGCAAGCGGTGGGGGGGAAGAGTGTCGTGCTGCTTTGCACGGACGGAAATTTCAACCTGGGGGAAACGGACGAGCGCGTGCTGGCGGCGCGGGCGGCGCGGGAGGCCGCGGGTGGGGTCACGCTGAGTGTGTTTGGCTTCGGGCGCAGCGATCGGAACGACCTGCGGCTGGAACTGTTGGCGCGCGAGGGCGGCGGGCGGAGTTGTTACGTGAACACGCGGGAGGAGGCGGAGCGCCTGCTCGCGGGGCAGGTGGACGGACTCCTGGAGCCGACGGCGACGGAGGTCGGCCTGCAAATCGACTTCAAATCGGAGATGGTGGGGCAGGCGAGGTCGCTCACGGAGGGCAATGCCGTCGAAGTGGCCGAGTTGCTGCCCGGCAGGCAGCTGGTCGCGCTGTATGAGGTCGATTTCAAGGGGGGGGCCGTTCCGGGGGCGGAGGCCTGGGCGGGGCTGCAGGTGGAGTATCGGGAGGCTGGCACCGGCCGGACACGACGGTTGGTCCGGGCGCTGGCAGAGGAGGTGCGGGAGTGGAGCCAGGCCGATGCCGGTTTCAAGCATGCCGTGGCGATGGCGGAGCTGGGACGCATCCTGCAGGATGGGGCGGCGGGGGCGGGGCCGGGGTTGGACCGCCTGGAATCCTGGGTGCGGGTCGAGTTGCCGGATGACGCCGGGGGTTATCGGCAGGAGTTGCTGGAGTTGGTGGCGGCGGCGCGAGAAGCGGCGGCGAGGAGGTAGGGCGGGCGTTGGAGAGGGGAGGCGCTGATCCAACCTGCGCGGCGCGCAGGTTCCACCCAGCGGTCCAGGGCAATCGCGGCAAGGCCGGAGGGAGAATCGAGGGGGCGGGCAAATAATTGTGTCCATGGGCTAATAAACCGGGCATCCCTGCGTGACAGGAGCAGGTCGCGTGAACAACGAACCCCAACAGTCCGATGAAAGTCTTGATGCCAGCTCCCTCGTGCAGACGGCCGTGTCCCAACACCGGGCACCGCTGCTGCGCTACGCTACGCGCCTGCTCCGCGGCGACGCCGACCGGGCGCAGGATGTGGTGCAGGACACGTTTGTGCGTCTCATGGCGCAGCCGCCGGAACAGGTGGACGGGCATGTGGCGGAGTGGTTGTTCACGGTTTGCCGCAACCGGGTCACGGATGTCCTCCGCAAGGAGGGTCGCATGAGCCTCTTTGCCGAAGGGCAGGTTGATCGCCTGATTGCGGCGGAGCCCCGGCCGGGCGCCGGCCTCGAGCGCGCCGAACAACACGCGGCGGTGCTAAAACTCATCGAGCAACTGCCCCACAACCAACAGGAAGTCGTCCGGCTGAAATTCCAGAACGGCTTCAGTTACCAGGAAATCAGCCGCATCACGTCGCTCTCGGTGACGAACGTCGGCTTCATCCTGCACACCGCCATCAAGCGCCTGCGCCAGGAGATGATCGCGCAGCCGGAATAATCCGCCTTCGCCAAGCCTACGGCGCGACAAGCCCCACGAAACCAGAAGCCCATGAATACAGATCCAATTTTGCCGGATGATCCGCGGCTCACCGCCTACGCCCTCGACGAGATGGCGGCGGATGAGCGGGTTGAATTTGAAAAACTGCTCAGTGCCGATCCGGCGGCCCGCCAGGCCGTGGAGGAGATCCGGGCGGCGGGCACGATGTTCGCGGCCGCGTTGGAGTCTGAGGCGGCGGGCCAGCCCGGTGCGGAAGCAAAGGCGGCCATCGTCGCCGGGGGAGATCCGCGGATGCTCGATGGCGGCGGGACGACGGCGGAACGGGTCAAGCGGGCGAAAGACCGTCTCAACCGGCCGATCCGGTTCCCGCAGTTTTATTATGCGGTGAGCGGGCTCGCGGCGGCCTGCTTTGCGGTATTTTTTGTGATCTGGCAGCAGAAACAGCCGGAGCCCGTGCGGGCGAAGCAATACGTTGCGGTGGATTTGCCGGCGTTCAAGGCGACGGAGTTGGATGCCGCGGCGGCTGCGCCGGTGGCCGAGGCGCCGCCGGTTGTGACGATGGGTCGGGAGGTTCCGGCCTTCAAGGATGAGGCGCAGGTGGGTGGGGCGGTGGCCGACCTCTCCCTTGTGGCCCAGAGCGGGGTGCCGGTCGCCTTGGCCGAGACGCGGGAAGGGTCGCAGGCATTGGCCGCGACCACGGCAGGCTATGCCGCTCCGGCGCCTGCTCCGGTCGATAGTTACAACCAGTCCGCCGCGTTGTCGGGGTCCCGGTTTGTCGCCCGCCAACAGGAGATGGAGTCGGCGCGGCAGCCGGCCCTGGCGATGAAGCGTGCTATGGCGGTGGCACCGGCGCCGGCGTTCAACACCGAGGCATACGGTCACCGGCAGGACAATGGGTATCAGCGGGTGGGGGATCATCCCTTGTCGACCTTCGCGGTGGACGTGGACACGGCGGCGTACGCCAATGTGCGCCGGTTCCTGGTCGGTGGGCAGCGTCCGCCGGCGGATGCGGTGCGGATCGAGGAGCTGATCAATTATTTCCCCTACGGTTATGCCCAGCCGACGGGCCGGGTGCCGTTCGCGGCGAACCTGGAAGTGGCGGCGGCGCCGTGGGCTCCGGCGCACCGGTTGGTGCGGATCGGGCTCAAGGGCCGTGAAGTCAGCGACGCCACGCGACCGGCGGCCAACCTCGTGTTCCTGCTGGATGTGTCCGGCTCAATGCAGCAACCGAACAAGCTGCCGCTGGTGAAGCAGTCGCTGCGGCTGCTGGTGGGCAAGCTGCGGGCGGACGACCGCGTGGCCATCGCCGTTTATGCGGGTTCCTCGGGGTTGGCCCTACCCTCCACGCCGGTGTCGCGCCCGGCCGAGATCCTGGAGGCGATCGACCGATTGGAGGCGGGAGGCTCGACCAACGGCGCGCTCGGGATCCAGCTGGCCTACGACATCGCGAAGGCGAACTTCATCGCCGGCGGGGTGAACCGCGTGATCCTGGCGACGGACGGGGATTTCAATGTCGGGACGACGAGCGAAGGCGACCTCGTGCGGCTGGTGGAGGAGAAGGCGAAGAGCGGCGTGTTTCTCAGCGTGCTCGGCTTCGGCATGGGCAACCTGAAGGACGGCACGCTGGAGCAGATCGCGGACAAGGGGAACGGGAACTATGCGTACATCGACTCGCTGGCCGAGGCGAAGAAGGCGCTGGTCGAGCAGGCCGGTGGCACGCTGGTGACAATCGCGCAGGACGTGAAGATCCAGGTGGAGTTCAACCCGGCGCAGGTGGCGGCCTACCGGCTGATCGGTTATGAGAACCGGCTGCTGGCCAAGGAGGATTTCAACAACGACGCCGTGGATGCGGGCGAGATCGGCGCCGGGCACACGGTGACGGCCTTGTACGAGGTCGTGCCGGCGGGCGCGGAGCTGCCGGGCGTGGCGCCGGCCGTGGATGACCTCAAATATCAGCAGACGGAGAGCGGAGCACGGAAGGCGGGGGAGAGCGGCGAGTTGCTGACCGTGAAGTTGCGCTACAAGGAGCCGGCGGGGGCGGTGAGCAGCAAGGTGGAGTTCGTGCTCCGGGACACGGGGGCGCGCTTCGAGGATGCCAGTCAGGATTTCAAGTTCGCGGCGGCGGTGGCGGCCTTCGGGATGGTGCTGCGGGATTCACCGCACAAGGGGTCGCTGACGCTGGCGGAAGTCGCGGCCTGGGGGCGGGCCGGCACGGGCAGTGACGCCGGCGGGTATCGCAGCGAGTTCCTCGGGCTGGTGGAGAGGGCGCAGGCGGTGGTGCAGTGAATGTAGGGCGGGATTTCCAAATCCCGCCACGAACAGGGACTGGCCTGCGCGCGCAGGCGGGGTTGCTTCGCCATCTCCGCCGAGCCTCCGTCGGCGACCCCGCCCTACAAAAGTCAGGCGCGGCGTTTCCGCCAGACGGTCAGGCCGATGAAGCCGAGACCCAAGGCCAGCAGCGCGTAGGTGGAGGGCTCGGGCACGGGCTGGAAGGTGAGCTGAAGGAGATTGCCGTTCTGCTGCAAAACGAGGGTGTGGATGGGCAGGTCGGTGAAGAAGAGCGACGCATCGATGATGAACTTGCTGGGATCGAATCCGACGATGCTGGAGGAAGTCGCATCGAAGAGAGTCCACGTATAGGAGCGGTTGCCGGACAGCCCGGTCAGGATACCGGCGGTGCCGTTCGCCTGCAGGGAGACGAGCTTGAGGGTGAAGCGGTTGTCCTCGTTGACGTTGGTGGTGAGCGGATCGTCGGCGGTGGTGCCGGCCGTGATGTGGAGGGTGGAGGGATTGGAGATAGTGACCAGATCGTAGTCCTGGGCGAGCGGGTCGGCGGTGTGAACATTCCACTCGAGCGTGCCGCCCGCGGCCAAGGTGAGGTCGGAGAAGTTGAGACGGCCGATGGGGTTGCCGGGGAGCCCGGGGGAAAGGGTGGTGCTGGTGCCGATGGTGGCGGTGTTGAAGTAGCCGCTGCCGGCCAGTTTGCCACTGGTGATAACGAGCGGGTTGCCGACGTAACCGCCGTCACTCACGGCGAGCGTGCCGCCATTGACCCAGATGGCGGGAGTGGAGTCCTCAATGTAGAAATCATCATTGATCACCACGGTGCCGTTGTTCACCTGGAGGCTCACTTCCATTTCGCCCACGGGCGTCGTGACATTCACGCCGTTGTGCACGAACAGGCCGCCGTCAAGCAGATGGAGGGTGCCGGCGCCTTCCTTCACCAGACGGAGGCTGTCGGCGGGGGCATCGGAGCGGAACTCGCCATTGAACGAGCCGTTGTTGACTTGGTTGATCGTGAGGACGGTGTCCGCCTGGGTTGCCAGGAGCGCGGCGTAGTCACTGCTCTCATACTCATAATCTTCGCCGTTGCTGTACAGGCCACCGAGCACGGGGGCCGCCGTTTCGAAGATGATCTCGAGGTCGTTGCTGTAGCCGAAGCCAATGGGGCCGGTGCCCGCAGCCGTGTTGTTGGCGAGCGTCAGGATTGTGTAATCACTGAGATAGATGCCACCGGAGAAACCGGTGTTATTGCCCGCCAGGGTGAGGGCGAGGGCGCCCTCGGTGTAGATTTCGCCCGTGCCGGTGAGGTTGCCGGTGAAGGTGAGGGCGGTCTCGTAACCAGCAATGTTCACATCGGCATTAAGCTGGAGGGCATTCGGGATGATGAGATTGCTGTAACCAGTGATTTGCGGACGGACATCATCGTCGCCGGCGGGCAGGGTGAGCTGGTGCGGCTGGACAATCAGCGCGCCGGTGCCGAGGGCGGTGGTCGGGTCGGTCCCCGGCGTGCCGTTGGACTGGCCGATGACCAATTCGCCGGCGTAGAGGGTGGTGGTGCCGCCGTACGTGTTGTTGCCCTTGAGCACGACGCGGGAGTATTCCTCTTTCGTGATATCCCCCATGGTGCCGAGGCTGGTCGGGTCGCCGATGTGGACGGAGTTGCCTGTTCCGGTGAGCGTGGTGTTGACCGTCAATTCGCCGCCCTTGTAGGCGCCGAAGCGGTAGATGCTGCCTTGGGGCGTGATCGGGCCATCGAGGTGGGCCCGGGTGTGCGTGCCCAGATAGATGCCCGGAGAGGCATCGGTGAAGCCGGAGAGGTTGAGCGGAGAAGAGATCGTCACGTGCTCACTGGTGGCATCAAAGCCGATCATGCCGCGATCGGTGGTCGTCGCGAAGCGGTTGATGAAGTCTTGGGCGGGATTCGCGGATTCAAAGAGGCCGATGTAACCGCCATCGCCGAGGGTGAGGGCGCCGGTACCGGGGAGGGCATCGGCCGTGAACAGGGCGGCCGAGTGAGTGGCGGAGACGCCGCCGGTGAACGTGTTGCCCGCGCTGCTGAAACGGACGGACAGGGGGAGTTGTGCCGGCGAATCGAGGACGACGTTGCGTACGACCGGTCCGGCCGCATCGGTCAACGCGGACTGGACTTCGAGGAAGCCGCCGCCGCCGCCGAAGCGGTAGGTGTTGCCGAAGGGAGTGATCGTGGCGGCGGCATCAAGAACGGCGGCGGTGGCCGAGCCAATCCGCACGGTGCCATTGAGGCCGGCGAGGTTGATCGGGGTGCTGAACGTGGTCGCGAAGGAGGCGTTGGGATCGGAGTCGAAGCCGATGGACCCGGTCGAGGTCGGGTCGAGCTTGCCGAAGAAGGCCGCGACTTCGGTGTTGCTCGTGATGCCGGCGTAGCCGAGCGAGCCGACCTTGATGGCGCCGGTGGCGGGGAGGGTGGTGCCATACATCGGGGAGTCGAAAATCAGGACGCCCTTGGTGACGTCGGTGCCCCCAGTCCAAGCGGTCGGGCCGTCGATGATGACGGCGCCGTCGGAATCGATGGTGAGTTTGCGGGCCCCGCCGCTTTCCCCGATGGCGCCGCTCAGGAATAGCGGCTCGCCGACGGAACGGATCGTCACATCCGTGGCCAGCGTGATCTCGGAATTGCCCTCGCCGTGGTACCCGAGACGCAGCTCCTCCTTGTTCTCGGTGGTGAGGGTGCCGTTGATGACGATGTCGTTATCGATCTGGATTTGGTCCGGGTCGTAGGAGTAGTAGTACGGGTCTGTGCCCACGAGGGTGCCGCCGTTCAGCGTCAGGGGGCCTTCGCCAAGGCCCCCGGCATAGGCCGCGTATCCGGTCACGACCAAGCGTCCTTGGTTGAGGGTCAGCCCGCCGGTCCAATTGGAATAGCTGGTATCGAGCACCAGCGTGCCGGCCCCGGTCTTGGTGAGGGCATAGGCGCCGTTGGAGTAGTTCTCGCCGTTGAATCTCCAGTCGCTGATCGTGCCTTCCACCACGAACGTGCCGCCTTGGATATTCCAGGTCTGGCTCGCGTGCAACTGGACCGCGTCCATCAGGTACGAGGGCACGTTGCCGGTCGGGGCGTAGACGATGCCGCCGGAGCCGAGATGGGTCGTGTCGTAGCTGCCGTGCAGTTCGAGGGAGCGCGTGATGCCCTCGATCTTCAGTTGATTCGCATAGAGTTCGTAGTAGCCGATGAACGCGCCCGAGCTCGAGGGACCGAAGACCAGCCGCGAATTGACGACATCCTCGACGGGGGGCACTGCGCCGTTGGCCCAGTTGTTCGGGGAGAGGAAATCGTAATAGTAATCATCATTCCGACCAATCCAAGTGTAGGTGATAAGTTGCGCGTGGAGGCTCCCCATCAGGGATAGGAGCAGCACCACCGCAAAGGCGGAGGGTTGGAAGCGTCGGCTCATGGCACAGGGCTAGACCTGGTAGAGCCTGCACACAAACCCCAATTGCCAATCCTTGGCGCCGGCGCGGTGGGGTGCCTCACGGACTTGCCGGCACCCCTGGGGGCCGGCGAAACCATCAGGCTGCGGATTACCCGATCAGGTGCGGCGGTGAGACCGGATCGACCTACGGCGATAACCCAATCCGACCAAGGACAAACCACACAGCATCAAGAGATAAGTGGAGGGCTCGGGGACGGGGGTGAAGCCGAGCATGATCTGGTTGCTTTGCCGGAAGACGGAGAAGGTGCCGGCATCGTTGCCGGTGAAGCCGTTGGCGGTGAAGAGGGAGGTATCCAGGGTGAAGGCGCTCGGGTCGAAGACGTCGGCGTTACCTGGGATGCTGAGGGAGTCGAAGCTGAAGAGCGTCCAGGCGTAGAGGCCGTGGTTGGGATCGATGCCGGTGAGCGCACCGCCGTTCACGCCAGCGAGGTTGAGCGAGATGATCTTGAGCGTGAACTTGGTGGACGGGGTTGCGTTGGTGGCATTGACGACCAGGGTGGTCGGGGTGCTGACATGGATCAGGTCATGGCCGCCGCTGGTGGCGGTGGGATCCTGGATCTGCCACTCATAGGCGCCGCCACTGTTGAGTTCCAGGTGCTCGAAATTGAGCAGGCCGACCTGGCTGGCGTTGGCCAGACCGGGGGACAGGATGGCGCCGGTGCCGATGGAGATGTTTGAGGAGAAAGCGCCGAAGCCGGCGAGCCGGCCTGAGACGACATCGATCGGATTATATACCATGCTGTTGCCCTCGAAGGCGAGGGTGCCGCCGTTGATCTTCAGCGATACCGTGCTGGTCTCAAAGCCGACATTGTCCAGAACGAGAGTGCCTTCCTTGGCTTCGAGGACGTTGAAATTGGCGCCCTGGCCGTAGGAGTAGACGGTCGTGTCCTGGAGCCGGAGGGTACCCGTGCCTTCCTTCACGAAGACGCCGTTGACCCCGGGGGCACCGCTGTCGGCGCGGAGGTCGCCCGCGTAGGTGGAGTCAAAGTTCTGGATGATGCGCAGACGCGGGCTGTTGCTGCTGGTCAGCTCGATCTCGGCGTCGTTGGATTCGCTTGCGATGCCGTAGACGATGGGCGCGTCCGTACTGAATTTCACTGTGCCCGCTCCGCCGCCGGAGTTGTCGAAGTTGAGCCGGCCCGTGCCCAGGGCGGAGTTGCTGTCGGCCATGAGGGTGACGGCGTGGCTCAGGCGGGTGCCGCCGCTGTAGGTATTGTTGCCGGTGAGACGGAGGACGAAGTATTGGTCGCTTTCCTCGCCGACATCGAGCCCCCCGGGGCCGGTAATGGCACCGGTGAGGGCGAAGCTATGATCGCCGCCCAGCTCCGTTTCCGGGGCGTTGAGGACGATGGCATTGCTGATGATGAGATTCGGGGCGACGGCGCTGACGAAGGGGGCGGGGGTCTCGTTCCCATCGATTTCCTCCAGGGAATAAGTGACGGGTGCGATTGTCAGAGCGCCCTCGCCGAGGGCGTGCGTATGGTCGATGCCGATGGTGCCGTCGCCCGCGGCCTGGCCGACGATCAGTTGCCCGCCGTAGAAGGTGGTGCCGCCGGCGAGGCCGCCGGCGTTGTTGCCCGAGACGAGCACAGTGGAAAATTCGCCGCGGGTGCGGTCCCCGAAGGCGCCGAGGGAGTCGGGGTGGCCGATGATCAACGCGTTGCCGGTGAGCGTGCCGGCCACCTCGAGGGCGCCGCCCTTGTAGGCGGCGAAGCGGTGCTTGCCATCGGCGTTGGCGGCAATCGTGCCGGTGAAGCGGACGCCCGGGCCGGAGATGTCGCCATTGAGGTCGTAGATCGCCGAGGCGGTGCCGAGGTAGCCACCGCCGGTGAGACTGCCGAGGTTCACGCCCGTAAGACTGATGGCGCGGATGCTTTCGGCGCCCGTCGCGCCGTCGAAGCCGATGATGCCGGGTGTGGCGGAGCCGAAGCGGGCGAGATGGGTGTTGATGGCGGTGGCATCGGTGATGACATCCGGATCCTCGCTGCCGAGGTAGGCACCGGAATTGACCGTGAGGATGGCGGAGCCGGGCAGGGCGTCGTCGGCGAAGATCGCGCCAGAGTTGCCGACCGTGATGCCGGTGAAGGCGTTGCCGGTATTTGTGAAACGGACGGTGAGAGGCAGCAGGGCCGGGGAATCCAGGGTCACGGTGCTGCCGGAACTGGCGAGCGCCGAGTCCACCTGCAGCCAGCCGCCGCCGCCGCCGAAGAGGTAGTTGTTGTTTTTGGGCGTGATCGTGATGTTGCTCCCCAGGATGGCGGCAGTGGCCGAACCGATCCGGAGACCGGTGCCCAGACCGCTGACATCGATGGTTGAATTGTCGAAGGTATCGACGCTTGCCTGGACATCGGAATCAAAGCCGATGGTGCCGGTGGAGGAGGGGGTGATCAGGCTGACAAAGGCGGCGCTGCTGGCGACAGCATCAACGCCGACGCCGACGTAGCCATCGGGGCCAACCGTGACCGAGCCCGGGGAGCCGGGGGCATTGCCCATGCCGCCGAAGATGAGGACGCCCTTGGTCACCTCGGTGCCGCCGGTCCAGTTGCTGCCGCCGAAGAGGACGAGGCCGTTGGTGGAGTTGACGGTGAGCTTGTGGGCGCCGCTGATCGCTCCTTCGACATAGGTGTTTTCGCCCGCGGTGCGGAAGGTGGTGTCGGCGTTGAGCGTGATGTCGCCGGTGAGCACGAGCTCGGCCTTGTTCTTCGCGGCGAAGACGCCGTTGAGGGTGAAGTCATTCGCGATGGTGACGACATCGTCGCTGTCGCTGTTGTAGGCCCAGTCCAGCACCTCAAAGGTGGGGCGGGCGGCATTGTCGGGTCCGACGGTCACCGTGCCGCTGCCCAAGGAGCCTGAAACGTAAGTATTCAAGCCCTCGCGATGCGGCCGCAGCACGATGGTGCCTTGGTTGAACTGCACGTTGCCCGACCAGGTGGCGTAGGTATTGTCGGGGGTGGGATCCAGGCGGCCGGCGCCGGTCTTGGTCAGGTTGCCGGTGCCGCCGAAGTAAGTGTTTTCCCGGAACTCGACGCTGACATCGGGTCCGATGTTCCAGGTCTGGTCCGCGTAGAGGTAGACATTTAGCCAGCCATCGAAGGCCAGATGGTCGCCCGACGACCCCGTGTAGGTCAGGCCGCCGCCGCCGATCTTGAAAGTGGATTCGCCGCCAGTGAAGTGATAATGGCCCGTGAAGGTGAGGCCGTAGGCCTGGCCGGAGGCATAGACCCACTGGCGGCTGCCCAGCGGGAAGATCAGCGATTCATTGGTGTTGGGATCACTATCAAGCAGGGAATTCAGCGAAGGGGCGACGGCCCCGACCCAGTTGCCCGGGGTGCTGAGGCTGCCGGGATTGAACACGTCGAATGTGGTGGAGCTCCACGTGAAAGTCTGGGTGACGGGAGGGGCCG
Organism: Lacunisphaera limnophila; assembly: GCF_001746835.1. Lineage (NCBI taxonomy): Bacteria > Pseudomonadati > Verrucomicrobiota > Opitutia > Opitutales > Opitutaceae > Lacunisphaera > Lacunisphaera limnophila. The sequence continues at coordinate 2,244,482 of NZ_CP016094.1, forward strand.
GAAGTGAGATGACCAACGACACGAAGCTAATGATTCCCAGAAGGCGCGCTTTCATCCCGATGTGCTATTGCAATATTTCTGCCGGAGCAAGGTCAGATCGGAGGGGATCGTCTTGGGCGCGAGGCCGGGGATTGAGGTCAACAAATACGGCAAGTCATTCTCAGTTGTGGGCTTGCCTTGGGTTGCGGGAGGTCCTGTGCTGTGGGCATGGCTTTATTTGGACCCTTTGCCCAGGTACGAGACCAGATCAGGGACGTTCGTTTCACGGCGGCGATGGCCTATGCAGCTGAGATGCTGCGGCCGGGATCCGCCGCGCAATCGCGTATCGGCCTAGTGGGGCTGGGGCAGACCGAGCGGATCGAGCTGGCGGCCGGGGCGTTTGCCTTGGACCAAGCCTATGAGCCCAAACAACGGCCGGATGGTTTCTTTGAATCACATCGCCGCTATATCGACGTGCAGGTGATCGTGGCCGGAGAGGAGCTCATGGAGGTGGAGGATATTTCGCGCCTGACGGTGGCGCTGCCATACAATCCCGAGCGTGACTTCATCAAGTATGCGGACACGGCGGTGGCCTCGGTGCTGCGGATGCGGACGGGGGATGTGGCGATCTTTTATCCGGAGGACGGGCACATGCCCTCGCTTTATTGGCGCGGGTCCGGGCTGGTGCGGAAGACAGTGGTAAAGGTGCCGGTGGCGTGATTTTTTTGAACCAAGGCAGATTGGCCGCAAAAAGCACAAAAAGCGCAAAAAACCTGAAGACCGAAAGCAGGGGTGCGGTTGCAGCGCGGGTGCGAAGTTCGTGCCTGTCGGCGTTTGATCGATCTTTTGTGCATTCTGTGCCTTTTGTGGCCAACCTGTTTAGGTAATCAGACATGAACTACCGCCATCATTACCACGCCGGGAACTATGCCGACGTGTTCAAGCATGTGCTGCTGCTGCAACTCATCCGCGCGATGCAGCGGAAGGAGAAGGGGTTTCTCTATCTCGACACGCATGCGGGGCGGGGCGGGTATGACCTGGCGGTGCCCTCGGTGCTGCCGGACGGGCGGGAGCGGGAGCCGGAGCATCCGGCGGGGATCGGGCGGCTGTGGGGGGCGCCGGCGGGATTGCCGGCGGCGATCGGCGACTACCTGGGGCTGGTGCGGCGTTTCAATGAGCGAAAAGGCGCGAGCGAGCTCGCTGGCCCACAACTCTCGTTCTATCCGGGGTCACCGTGGATCGCGCGGCTGCTGCTGCGGCCGCAGGACCGGATGACGCTGTGCGAGCTGCGGGCGGATGATGCCGAGGCGCTGGATTTCGATTTTGCCCGCGAGCCGGGCGTTAAGGTGCTGACGCTGGATGGTTACACCGGGCTGAAAGCCCAGCTGCCGCCGCCGGAAAAGCGCGCGTTGGTGCTCATCGACCCGCCGTTTGAGAGCAAACGGGAGTTTGCCGACATCCAGCGCGGCGTGGGGGAGGCCTTGCGGCGGCTGCCGGGGGCCGTGGTGGCGATCTGGTATCCGATCACGGAACGGGCGCGCACGGACGAGTTTCAGTATGCGCTCCGGGACCTGGCCGTGCCCGCGGTTTTCGCGGAGCTCACCATCGCGGGTGACGGTTCGGAGCTGCGCATGAAGGGCTGCGGCCTGCTCGTGCTCAATCCGCCGTGGCAGATCGAGACGGAATTCCGGGCGGTGCTGCCGGCGCTCGTGGAGCGGCTGCGCGTGGATGCCGGCGCGGGTGGGATTGTCCGCTGGCTGGTGCCGGAGAAGTGAGTGGGGAAGGCGGGGTTTGGAAACCCCGCCCTACAGCCAAGACTCAGTCGCGGCGGGCGGAGAGCTGCGTGAGGCGGGTGGCGGTAAACGGCAGGGGATCGAAGGCGATCCTCGGGTTGGCCAGCGCCGGCGCCTTGAAGACGGGGCGGTTCCAGAGGATGTCGCGGTTGAGGGCCTGCCGCACGGACGCCAGCGCGCGGACCGCCGGGCGGGCGGAGGGCTGCAGGTGTTGGTGAGGGAAGTAGTTCATGGGTTTGGTCGGTTGGTCAGAGCCGACTGAATTGAGAACCCGGCAGCGGGCAAAAAGTTCCGGGTTAAATCCCGGTGACGGAAAAATCCCGTGCGCCGGGTCGCGGCGCACGGGTGGGATTCACCGGGGGTCAGGCCACCTGGCGCTGGCGGGCGGGCGGAGCGGCGAGGGCCGTCCGCCGCTTCGGCAGCACGATGGTGAGCACGCCCTTGGCGATGAAAGCGCGGAGGGAATCGAAGTCGTAGCCCGAGCCGAGGCGCAGGGTGAGCTGGTAGTCACGCTGGGCCGACTCAAGGTGGAGGGCCTGCCAGTTGACGCGGACGTGCTGCGCCTTGCGGGCAGTGACGATCAGGTCGGTGCCCTGGGTGGTCAGCTCCACGCCGTTGGCGTCCACGCCGGGGACGTAGACGGCGAGCTTGAGCGACTGGGGCAGGTCCAGGCACTCGTAGTGAGGCGAGCGAAAGTCCGTCGCGGGTTTCGCGACAGGATATCTCTGGTGCTGGTTGCGATGGATGATCGTATGCATGGGACGGAAAAATTGGGAATGCGGGTGCGGGCTCGTCGGTTTTCACCGGCGGGCTCCTGGAGGGTGGGCGATTTACCTTGGGTGGGTTTCGCGTCAGGCCAGGCAGCCCGGAACGGTATGTTTACGGCCCCAGATGGACACGCGGGCACACTGCTGCTGCGACTGGCGCAGGCCAAAGCACATGACGGCCTTCGTGAGCGAAGTGCCGGCATCGGTGCGTTTGACTGGAGTGGCGTTGGCCATGGAGATGAGAAGGATGATGCATGGAGACATCGGATCCTCAAGTGACTTTTTAAGCGGGAAGCGTGCCAACCGTGTCATTCAGGGGAATCTTGCACCGGCACAGTTGGGGCGGCAGGGTGCCGGAATGAAATCGATGACCGATGAAACCGCCACAGTCAGTGAGTTGCGCGAGCGGGTGCTGGCTTTTGCCCGGGAGCGCGAGTGGGTGCAGTTCCACACGCCCAAGAACCTGAGTATGGCGCTCGCCGCCGAGGCCGGGGAGCTGATGGAGCATTTTCTCTGGGCGGAGTCGCGGGACTCCGGGGCGGTCCTGGCGGACCCGAAGAAACGCAGTCAGATCGAGGACGAGCTGGCCGACGTGGTGATCTATGCCCTGGAGTTTGCCAACATCGGGGGCATCGACCTGGCGAAGGCGATCGAAACCAAGCTCGCGCAGAACGCCGCGAAATACCCGGTGGAAAAAGCGCGGGGTCGGGCGGTGAAGTATACGGAGCTGTGAGGCGGACCGGCCCGTGGGCATTGCCCGTCGGGGCGTAAAGCCCCTCCCGCACTCAAGCCAGAGCCTACGATTTCCCGCCGAAGGTCACGAAGTCCTCGAGGTCGAGGAGGTCGACCCAGGAGCCGATGTCCTCGCGGCGCGGGCCGATGGCGGTGTGGATCTGGTTGAAGTAGGCGCGGCCTTCCGCGGCGAGGGGCGGGCGGTTTTCCAGCCAAACGGACCACGCGGCGATCTCGCTCGGGGCGCGGCGGGGTTGGAGGTTGGCCAGGACGTAGGTCAGGAGGTCGTAGTCGCACTTGCCGGTCTTGACCTCGGCCAGGAAGGCCGCGGCCTCGAGGCCGGTGAAGGACCAGAAATGGGCGTCCATGGCGCAGTCGTAGTGGTAGTCGCCATTCGTGCCGGCGAGCGTGGCGCGGGCCTTGTCGATGAGGCGGGGCAGGTGGGCGAAGCCGCCGAGGCGCACGCGCGGGCTGCGGGGCGGATGTTGGGTGAGGTCGGGGGCGTGGTAGTTGATCATAAATCGGGCCGGTCAGGAGGCCGGCAGGCGGGGGGAGCTGTGGCAGGCGCAGCCGGGGGAGCAGCCGGCGGGGGCGGCGGCCGCGGGTTTGAAGGAGGAGGCGCGGGGTTTGCTCAGGATGCCGTAGCCGCCGCTGATGACGCGGCGCACGGGTTCGCCCGTGTCGGGGTGGCGCGTCAGCGGGGCGTCTTTCATGCTCTGGACCACCTCAAACTGGCGCGGGGTATCCGCGGGCTGGCGGGGGACGGTCTCGTAGAGGTAGGTGGCCATGGCGGGGAGAAGTAACAAGTGCCAAGGATCAAGTATCAAGACTCTCGTTTCGCAAGCGAGAGGCTCGTCTCTTGATCCTTGGAACCTGTTCCTTGTCACTTCCCTCGCTTCAGAACGTATCACCCTTCCAGCCCCACATGCCCTTGGGGACGGTGATGAACTTCACGTAGACGCGGCTGGGCGGGATGCCGAGGTGCTCCTCGACGAGATTGCAGAGCGCCTCGCTGAGGCGGCGGGTTTTTCGGACGGGCAGGCCGATGGCCTTGAGTTCGAGGAAGGCGACCGGTTCGTCGCTCCCGGCGAACAGCATCGGGGTGTTGGGCTGGAGGGCGACCATCACGAGATCCTCGGGTTTATCGAGTTCCTCGGCGACGAGGGTCGAGGCGGTCCGCAGGACGGTGCGCTCGGCTTTTTTAGACAGGGGCAGGTTGGTTTGGATTTTGAGGAAAGGCATGACAGCCTCCTTTTCGAGGACGAGTTTGCCAGCGGAGGTGAGGGGTGTCACTACCCGAATCCGATGAAAGCCTCCGTCTCGCTCGAGCGTCACTACGTGCTGCCCTGCTGCCTGCTGCTGCTGAACCTGTGTAATGAGATCATCGCCTACAAGGCGCGGCTGATTGGGGACGACCTGCTGCGCACGCTGTTCATCATGGGCATGGTGCTGTTCGGGGCCTCGCTGGTGGCGTTCGCGGTGGCGCCGGGGATCATCTGGCTGGTGCAATCGCTGCGGCGGACCAGCCGCACGGCGGCCGGCGGGTTGGGCGACGTGGCGTTTCTCACGGGGTTGGGGGCGGTGATCTTCTGGCTGTATTACCGCAACTACATCCACGGGACGGAGGCGATTCTGCTGCCGGGGTGGCGGAATCCGATCATTCACTGAAGTGGAGCCCGGCCTCTGGACGGGTTTAAAAATTCACGCCCAAACACCCCGTCCGGAGGCCGGGGCCCACCTGCTACCAGGCACCACGAATTTCGTGCGGATCGCGGCCTTGTTCGCGCAGCGTGCGCAGCGCCAAGGCGTCGTGGCGCTTGGCGAGGCGGCGGCCCTCGGCGTCGTTGACCAGCGGGCAGTGATAAAAGGCCGGCGCCGGGTGGCCGAGGGCGCGGAAGAGCAGCAGCTGGCGGAAGGTGGATTTGATGAGGTCGGCGCCGCGCACGACCTCGGTGATGGCCATCGCCGCATCGTCGACGACGCTGGCGAGCTGGTAGCTGGGGGTGTCGTCCTTGCGCCAGACGAGGAAGTCGCCGAAGTCGCGGCCGGCGGTGGCGTGTTGCGCGCCGCCGCGGCCGTCAAGGAAGGTGAGGGTTTCGCCGTCGGGGACGCGGAAGCGCCAGTTGACGGTGATCGGGTCGGTGAGCGGAGGCAACGGGGTGCCGGGGGCGGGGCGGAATTCGGGCGGGTAGAGAGGCTCGTCGTTTTCGTCGCCGTCATGCGGGGCACTGGCCGCGGCGAGCACGTCACGCCGTGACCGGGTGCAGGGAAAGATGAGGCCGGCGGCGTGCAGGCGGGCGAGGGCGGCGCGGTAGCGGGGGAGGTGTTGGCTCTGGGTGACCATCGGCTCCGTCCAGGTGAGGCCGAACCAGCGCAGGTCTTCGACCATCGCGGACACGAACTCCGGCCGGCAGCGGGCGGTGTCGAGGTCGTCGTTGCGGAGAAGAAGCGTGCCGCGGGCGGCCTGGGCGCGTTGCTGGGCGGTCCAGAAGGTGCGGGCATGGCCGAGGTGCAGGAGGCCCGTGGGGGAGGGGGCCAGGCGGCCGCGATAGTTGTATGCAGAATTTTCCACCGCTAATTTTCGCTAATCTGCGCTAATTTAAGCCGAGGCCAAATAATTAGCGTGAATTAGCGCAGATTAGCGGTTGAAAGAAGGTATGTCCAAGTTGCTCTGCGTTTATTGTTCTTCCAGCGACCGGATTGACCCGAAATATGCCGCGGCGGCGGAGGAGCTGGGGCGCGAGCTGGTGGCGCGCGGGTGGGGACTTGTCTATGGGGGCGGGAAGACCGGCCTCATGGGGGCCGTGGCGCGAGGGACCAAGGCGGCGGGCGGGCGCGTGGTCGGCGTGATCCCGGAATTCATGAAGGCGCGGGAGCTGGCGTTCGACGCGGCGGACGAGCTGGTGACGGTCGTGACGATGCGGGAGCGCAAGCTGCTGATGGAGGCGCGGGCCGATGCGTTTGTGACGCTGCCCGGCGGCTGGGGCACACTGGAGGAGATTATGGAGATCCTCACGCTGCGGCAGCTCGACGTGGTGAAGAAGCCCTGCGTGTTCTACAACCAGGACGGGTTCTACGACGACCTCATCCGGTTTTTCGAGCGGATGCTGGCGGAGAATTTCTTCAAGCCGTCGAACATGGACCTGTTCCGCGTGGCGTCGTCGGTGCCGGACATCTTTGCGCAGATCGAGGCCGGGCGGGAGGCGAAAGCGGAGGCGAAGTGGTTTCAGACGACGTGAGCCCTTAGTCCCCCGGAAGGAATGGCCGCAAAAAGCACAATAAGCGCAAAAAACGGATGGGGATCCGCCAAGCGGCGCGCGCGAGCGCGCTGGCCCACATGACAACTGCGGATATAATTGATTTACTGCGTCGGCATGAGGCGCGGGCCGAGGCGGGTGGGGAGGCGGCGATGCTGGCGGAGTTTGGGTCATTCATCGCGGCGCATCCGGATTGTTTGTGGCGGACGTGCCGGGACGGTCATCTGACGGCGTCGGCGTGGATCGTGGATGCGGGGCGGACGCGGACGCTGCTCACGCATCACCGGAAGCTGGACCGCTGGCTGCAGCTCGGCGGGCATGTGGACGGCGAGGCGGATCTGGCGGCGGCCGCGATGCGGGAGGCGCGGGAGGAGTCGGGGCTGACGCGGCTGCGGCTGGTGTCGCCGGAGATCTTTGATGTGGACCGTCACCGGATCCCGGCGCGCGGGACGGAACCGGAGCACTGGCATTTTGACGTGCGTTTCCTGATCGAGGCGGACCCGGCGGAGCCGCTGGGGATCAGCGAGGAGTCGAAGGATTTGGCGTGGGTGCGGTTGGAGGAGGTGACGGCGCGGAATCCGGGGGAGTCGCTGGCGCGGATGGTGAGGAAGATGCTGCCCGGGTGATCGGCGAGGCGATAGGTGGGAGGGGGCTCGCCCCGACCCTACCGGTACAGCGCGATCAGGACCTCGTTGCGGACCCAACCGGATTGGCCGCCGGGAAAGGTGAGCTGGGTCCAGCCGAGGAAGGTCCGGCCGGCGACGGCGATGGAGCCGGCGGAGAGGGGGGAGGTTTTCTGCGTCGTGTCGACCTCGGTCGGGATGCTGCGCAGGGTGGTGGCCTGCCAGACAAAGACGGCGCCCGGTTGGGCGAGCGGGCCATAGGTATGGAGGCTGAAGGTGGCGGTGCCCGCGAGGACGATGGCCAGCAGGGTGGCGGTCAGGGCGGAGGGTTTGCCCCAGGCGCCGATCATTTTGTAGCCTTGCAGCAACAGCACAATGAGCGCGAGGGCCAGCAGGAGCGAGGCGCCGGCGAGCGCGAGCTGCCATTCGCCGGGGGTGGCGGCGCGCGTCAGTTTGTAGCGACCTTCGCCGCGGGAAAGCTCGACCAGCTGGGGGTTGGCGAGGCCGGAGCGTTGCACGCCGAGATTCAAGTTCCAGCGCGTGGCATCGGAGCGTGAATTGAGGAGGAAGGCGCTGGTCGAATGCGCGGCCGCCTCGGCCCAGCGATCCTGCTGGGCGAGGGCGAGGGCGAGGTTGTGGCGGGCGGCCCAGTCGGTGGGGGCGGTGCTCACCGTGGCTTGCCAGGCTTGGGCGGCGGCGGGGAAGTCGCCGCGTTTGTAGGCTTCGGTGGCGGTTTCCGCTTTAGCCGAGGATGGGGCGAATAGGGCGGATAGGACGAATAGGGAAAAGAGGAAAGGAAGCAGGTTGCGGCCGGCGAATAGGCTGAAGGGGTTCCAGCCGGGGACCTGGACGGCTTGGAGGGCGGCGTCGGCGCGCATGGGCCAGTCGGTGGGGAGGGTGGCGTCGCGACCGTGGAGCGTGCGGTCGGCCTCGGACCAGAGGCGGACCCAGGCGTTGGCGGCGTCGGGCTTGGCGCGGGTGACGGCGGCCAGGAGCAGCGGGGTGCCGGGGGCGGCGTGGGGGATGGCGAAGAGCTGGGCCGTCTCTGCCTGCCAAACTCGGAGTAGCGAGTAGCGGGCAGCGGGTAGCGAGGAGGAATTTATTTCCTTCAGCGCGATGACCAGGGCGGCGCGGGCCTCGCGGCGTTGGCGCTGGGGGTCGAGGCGGCGGGAGCGCAGGGCAGCGAGCGTGAGCCAGAGTATCAGAGGACAGAGAACGGCGGACAGAAGACAGAGCCAGACCAGGGGACGGAGGGCGAGCGGGGCGAAGCCGGTGGCGGTTTGGTTGAGCGGATCGCGCGGGAGATTTTCGGGCGGCACGGGCGCGACCGCGGGAGGGAGATTGGGTGACGCGGTGGCCGGGGTGGTGGGCGTGAGGGAGAACTGGACCGGGGCGCCGGAGGAGGCGGGCGGGGTCACGGGGGCGGAGCCGGCGGTGATCGTCACGGTGACCGGTTCGCTGGCGATGGTTTGGTAGGTGCCGCTGCGGGGATCGAAGTAACTGAAGCGCACGGGCGGCAGCACGTAGTTGCCGGGGCGGGTGGGGACGAGCACAACGTCCTCGGTGAGCGAGCCCTCGAAGAGCGTGCCGTCCTTCATCACGCGCTTGGACTTGGGTTGGACGACCTGGAATTCGTTGGAGACCTCGCGCGAAGGCAGGCCGGTGAGGTCGGGCCAGTTGCCGGTGCCGGCCAGTTCGAGGGTCCAGGTGACGGGTTCGCCGACGGCGGCATTGAGCGGGACGACCTTGGAGGTGAAGGTGAAGGCGCCGACGGCGCCGGTGAAGCCGGCGGGGGCGAGGGGCAGGGCCTTGACGGTGAGGTCGAGGGATTTGGAATCAAGCTGGCGTTGCTCGACGTTGGGTTGGGTGAAAAGGCCGAAGCCGGTGGTGCCGACCATGAGGTTCACCATCTGGCTGACGGGATTGAGCGTGTAGGTGCCGGGCTGCTTGATCACGGCGCGGGTGGTCTGGGTGGCGACGACGTGGCGTTCGCCGCGGATGAGGGCCTCGGCGGGCTCGGGCTTGGTCCAGTCGTCGGCGAGGGCGGGGGTGCTGTCCCAGGTCACGTTGCTGCCGAGGGAATGGAAGTAGCGGCGCACCACATCGAGGTTGTAGGTGAGCGGGAAAACCTCGCCGGCCCAGACGGAGGGCTTCGGAGTCTCGAGGGAGGCGGAGGCGACGTCGGTGATGGACAGGCCGGAGTTGCCGACGGGGGCGTCGCCGACGGTGTAGCGGGCGGCGGCCACGCGCAAAGTGCCCTTGTCGGTCTTTACATCGAAGGCGGGGATGATGACCGGCGCGCGCTTGCCGGGGCGGACCGGGTACACGTAGGTGAAGGTCCGGGACATCTTGAAATTGACGATGCTGGTCTCGCTGCGCTGGGAGGGCCGGGCGAATTGCAGGCCGTCGACAGTGGGCAGGACGGGTTCGTCCTCGGGTTCGCAATCCTCGAAGATGAGGGAGAGCTGGCTAACCTGGTTGAAGCCGAGCTGGCCGCCGGGCGGGTCCCAGCGGACGGCTTGGGCGAAGAAACTTCCCGGGAGGACGAGAAAGAGAACGAGAAGGATAAAGTGGTGGGACTGACGCATGGAAAATTACCAGTTCTTGCCCGGGGGCTTGGGCTTCGTGGGCTGCTGGCCCTGCATGAGTTGCTGGAGCTTGGCGGGAGAATCCTGGTTGCGGACCTGCTCGAGTTTTTGGAGCGGCATGGCGAGCTCGGGGTCGGCCTCCTCGGCCGACTTTTCTTCCTTCTGGCCGCCGACCTTCTGGGTACCGGGCTTGGGCGGGGGCGGCGGTGACGCCTTCTGTTCCTCGGCCTTCTGCTCTTGCTGGTCCTTCATGTCGCCGAAGGCATCCTGGTTCTGTTTCTGCTGCTCGTTTTTCTGGTCCTGTTGCTGCTTTTGCTCGTCCTGCTTTTGTTGATCGCTCTTCTGCTGATCTTGGGAGGACTGATCCTGTTTTTGCTCCTGATCCTTTTGCTGGTCCTGCTTCTGCTGCTCCTCGTTTTTTTCGTCCTGCTTCGGCTCGTCCTTTTTCTGCTCCTCGCGTTTGAGGAGGTCGGTGAGTTCCTGGCGCAGCTTGGGCCAGTCGGCGGCCTGGGCGTCGGTCTGCTCGCCGAGATCGACGGCCTGCAGGGCGTCGCGGATGACGCTTTCCTGCGGTGCTTGCTGGGCGGACTTCGCGCGCTGGCCGTAGGTGACGGTGGTCGTGGCGAGCTCCGCACAGTCCTTGGCGCTGAGGGTGGGTTGCGCGGCGAGGCGGGTGACGAGGGTGCTGAGGGGCTTGGCCAAGGTGTCGCCCGGGCTGGCGTCCTCGGCGGCACGCACGGAGGACGGAGGACTGAGGACGGAGGATAGAAGACAAAGGGCAGCCAGGGAGGCGGCGGCCGGTTTCTGGGCTTTGATGGTTGTTGATGGACCTTTGGTTTTGCCTAGCGGCAAGGCGCGTTCGCGCGGGCGGACGGGGAACTCGGCCCAGAAGCTGCAGAGGAGGAAGAGCAGGCCGGGGGCGAGGAACCACTGGAAGCGTTCGACGAGGCGGGCGGTGTTTTTCTCGGAGAATTCGCCCTTTTTTCCGGCCTCGATCGTGGAGCTGAGGAGACCGGGAAGGTCCACCCAGGCGCTGGCGTCGGTGTAGGTACCGCCGGTGGACTGGGCGAGTTCCTGAAGCGTGGCGTTGTTGAGGCGGGACATGACGACGGCGCCGCGTTCGTCCTTCACAAGGCCACCGGCCTCGTCCGGGATGAAGGAACCCTGGGCGGTGCCGACGCCGAGGCCGATGACGCGGACGCCCTTGGCCTTGAGCGCGGGGGTGAGGCTTTTCCAGTCGTCGACGGTGCTCTCGCCGTCGCTGAGGATGATAAGGTAGCGGTCGGCGGTGGAGGTGCCGAAGGCGGCCATGGAGGCCTCGAGCATGGCTTGGTAGTTGGAGCCGCCCTCCGGGAGATAAGCGGGGTCGAGGGCGGGGAGGAACTCGCGCAGCACCTCGTAGTCGGAGCTGAGCGGGCTTTGGAGGAAGGCGGTGCCGGCGAAGAGCACGAGGCCGACACGCTCGCCCTTGAGCCCGTCGAGGAGGGACTGGATGAGGAGCTTGCTGCGGTCGAGGCGCGAAGGTTTCACGTCCTGCGCGAGCATGGAGCGCGAGAGGTCGACGGCGATGAGGACCTCGCGGGACTGGTCGAAGACTTGTTCCTCGATGACGCCCCACTGGGGGCGGGCGAGGGCGATGAGGCAGAGGGCGAGCCCGAACCAGAGCCAGAGGCGCGGGCGGTCCTCCGCCGTGGAGTGCTGGGCGCCGAGGGACACGGCGGTGGCGCCGGCCCACGCGCGGGCGATCTTGGGCCAGGAGGTCACGGCGCGGGTGACGTGGCGGGCCAGCTCCCAGGAAAACAGGAGGACGAGCGGCACGAGCAGCCAGAGGAGGTGGGGGGAGTGGAAGCTCATGGGGCGGCGGGGGCGCCGGCGGGCCGTGCGGGCGGAACGGGCGCGGGGCGGCGCTTCAAGCGCGGCAGCTGGGGCGGCAGGGCGAAGAGGGCGCCGAGGAAGAGGAGGGCGGCGCCGGGGATGGCGCACCAGTGGAAGAGCTCGGTGGTAAGCAGGTAGGATTTGGCCTGGAACTCGATCTTCTGGGCGGCGTCGATGGCGGCGAAGGCCTTCTCGGTGGTGTCGACGTCGAAGGCGCGGAAGAACTTGCCGCCGGTGGATTCGGCCATGGTGCGGAGCTGGCCCTCGTCGAGGTCGGAGATGGCGCGGCGGTAGCCGATCTTGTTGCCGTTGTCGTCGAAGACCGGCATCGGCACGAGGCCGTCCCGGCCGGCGCCGATGGTGTAGACGGGGATGCCCCGGGCCTGGGCGATGGCGGTGGCCTGTTCGGGGGTGAGCACGCCGCGGTTGTTGGCGCCGTCGGTCATGAGGACAATGAAGGCGCCCTTGCGCTTGGTGTCGTCGGTGCGTTTGGCCTGCTCGAGACGGGTGAGGGCGACGCCGAGGCCGTCGCCGATGGCGGTGCCGTCCTCGATCATGCCGAGCTTGAGGCGCTCGACCTGGCGCTCAAGCCAGGCGTGGTCAAAGGTGAGGGGCGCGAGGGTGTAGGCGCGGCCGGAAAAGACGATCATGCCGATGCGGTCGGAGGTGCGCTGCTTGATGAAGGCCTGGATGATGGGCTTGATGGCCTGGAGGCGGTTGATGCGGTCGCCGTCGCGCTCATAATCCTCGGCGAGCATCGAGCCGGACAGGTCGATCGCGAGCATGAGGTCGTAGCCCTGTTGTTTCACCTCGCGCTTGTCCTCGACGATCTGCGGGCGGGCCAGGGCGACGATGAGCAGGATGAGGCCGGTGGTGGCGAGGGTGGCGGGCCAGCGGGAGGTGGGGATGAGCGACGGCCGGTGCCACGCGGCGGCGTACGGCACCACGAGGACCGGCGCACCGCGCCGGCCGCGCACCCACATCAGGAACGGGAGGACGAGGAGGGCGAGGAGCCACCACGGGGAGTGGAGCGTGTAGTTCGTGAGGTTCATGCCACGGCGAGGTGGAGCGGCTTGCGCTCAAGATGCTTGCAGGACACGCGACGAGGCCAGCGCGTTGAGGGCAACGCGCTCCACCTTGGGACTTGAGGTGTTCTCGACATCGTCATCACCGGCGGTGGCCCGCGGCCATGCGGGCGTGGAAGAAGCGGACGAGGGCCTCGAGGCGTTCCTGGTCAGGGCGGACGGTGAGGCGGCTCAGCGGGTTGGGAAAGAGGCTGCGAAAGGCGGCGTCGCGCTGGGCGACCCAATCCGCGTGGGCGGCCTGTTGGGCGGAGGAGGCGCCGTTGAGGTTGACGAGGCGGCCGGCGACGGGGTCGTAGGTGGTCAGGATGCGGCCGGCGGGCAGCTCGCGGTCCCAGGGATCCTCGACGCGGAAGCCCATGGTCTGGTAGCGGCGGGAGAGGACGGTCCAGCCCTCGGGCTCGATGCGCGGCGGGAAATCACCGAGCCAGATCAGGATGCTGTGGCGGGGGGCGGCCTTGGCTAAAAGTCTCCAGGGGACAAAGCCGGAAGGAGGAGGGCTGACGGCGGAGGACAGCGCGGGGGCGGGCTGGCCGAGGAGTTGGGCGGCGGCGTGCAGGATCTGGCCGCGGCCCCGGACGGGTTCCTTGATCGTGTAGCCGGCGGGGGAGGCGTGGAGGAAGCCCACGCGGTCCCGGTTGACGGCACCGAGCATCATGACCAGGCCGGCGAGTTCGAGCAGGGCCTCGCGCTTGGACTGGGCGCCGGAGCCGAACTGGAGGCTGACGCTGTCCTCGAAGAGCAGGAGGAGGGAGACCTCGCGTTCCTCGATGAACTTCTTGCGGTAGGGTTCGCCGAGGCGGGCGGTGACGTTCCAGTCGATGTCGCGGATGTCGTCGCCGAAGGTGTATTTGACGACCTGGTCGAACTCCATGCCGCGACCGCGGAAGGCGGAGCGGTATTCGCCGCTGAGCACGTTCTCGACCGCATGGCGCACGCGCCACTCGAGCTGCTTCAACAGCGCGAGCTGGGAAGTGACGAGATTGGTGTGCTCTGAGACGGGAGAGGGCATTTTTAAATCGTTCTCTTAATCATAATCTTTCTCGTTCGCTCGGGCCCCGATTGGTTCGTTGCGGAAAAGCTGGGGAGAACGATTGCGATTAAGAGAATGAGAACGATCAAACCTTCGCCGGTACGGGCGTGCGGATGAGGACCTGGTCGAGGACCTTGTCGGTGGAGAGGCCCTCGGCCTCGGCCTCGTAGGTGAGGCCGACGCGGTGGCGGAGGGCGTCGTGGAAGATTTCCTGGACGAGGGCGGGGGAGAGGTAGTCGGCGCCGCGGAGCCAGGCGAGGGCGCGGCCGGCCTGGAAGAGGGCGAGGGAGGCACGGGGGGAGGCGCCGAAGTTGAGCAGGCGGCGGGCGTTGCCGGTGCCCTCGGCCTGGGCGGCGAGGTCGCGGGAACTGCGGACGAGCGCGAGGATGTAGGCCTGCACGGCGGGGGCGACGTGGATCTGGTCGACCTGGCTGCGGAGCTCGAGGAGTTCCTCGCCGCTGGTGACGGCCTTGAGGACAGGGGACTTGGTGACCTGGCCCCAGCGCTCCATCATGAGGGATTCCTCGGCGGCCGAGGGATAATCGACGAGGAGCTTGAAGAGGAAGCGGTCGGTCTGGGCCTCGGGGAGCGGGTAGGTGCCCTCCTGCTCGACCGGATTCTGGGTGGCCATTACGAAGAAAGGCTTCGGGAGGATGTGGGAGTTGCCCCCGATGGTGACCTGGCGTTCCTGCATGGCCTCGAGGAGGGCGGACTGGACCTTGGCAGGGGCGCGGTTGATTTCGTCGGCGAGGACGAGGTTGGCGAAGATCGGGCCCTTGTGCGTGGCGAAGCCGCCGTCCTTGGGGGAGAAGATCATGGTGCCCACGACATCGCTGGGGAGGAGGTCGGGGGTGAACTGGATGCGCTCGAACTGGACGCCCAGGGCGGTGCCGAGGGACTTGATGAGCAGGGTCTTGGCGAGACCGGGCATGCCCTCGAGGAGGACGTGGCCGTTGGCCAGGAGGGCGACGAGCATGCGTTCGATGACGGCATCCTGGCCGATGACGGCCTGACCGATTTCATCGCGGAGTTTTTGGGACCAGGTGGGACCGGTGATCATAGGGGGAGGGTGAAGGTGGGAGTAAAAGTGAGGGGGAGGGGGACCCGGTTAAAGAGCAAGTTTGGGCGCAACCCGGAGGGAAAGTGAAGGGGGTGGGTCTGAGAGTGACAAGAGCTGATCCTAGGCGGGAAGCGGGCGGGGGACAGGCGGACGTTTGACTCCATGGACGGACGGGGGTTTCGTGCGGGCTCTGACTTATGGCTGATTTTCCGGATATCGTGGAAGCGTCGCTGCGGGCGCGATTTGTCTCCTTGCGGGTAAAGCCTGACGAGGTCGAGGAGTGTTTCATCCGCGGGGCGGGGGCCGGCGGGCAGAAGATCAACAAGACCTCGTCGACGGTGCGGTTGCGGCACCTGCCCACCGGGGTCGAGGTGCGCTGTCAGCGAGAACGCAACCAGTCGGTCAACCGGCTGCTGGCGTGGACGGATCTGGCGGAAAAGCTGGAATGGCGCAAAGCCGAGACGGTCAACCACCAGCAGGCGGCGCGCGAGCTGGTGCGGCGGCAGAAGCGGCAGAAATCCCGCGGGCAGAAGGCGCGCATGATCGAGGGCAAGAAGCACCGGGCGAAGATCAAGGCGACGCGCGGGCGGGGGAGGGAGGAGTAAGGCGGCCGGCCGGCTCAGCGGAAAAAGCCGGTGGTCGCCAGCAGCAGGCCCAGCCAGATCGTCGCGCTAGCGTAGCGGGGGAGGAATTTTTCCAGGTGGCGGTCGATGGCGTCGGGTTGGCCGGGGGCGGATGGGTCGGCGGGGGTGGCGTCGAGGAGCTCGTGGTGCCGGCGGTTGGCCTGGGAGCGGGCGCTGCTGCGGGCGATGCCGCGCATGACGAAGCCGGCGATGATCAGGCACACGCCGAGGGGGAGGAGGACCGCGCGGCGGGTGAGGAGATCGAGAAAATCCATGGGGCAGGCAGGGGCGAGGGCGGGGCTTGCGGGGTGGGGGCACCCCGCCTCCATGGGATCAGAGGGGCATGACGGCGTCGCCGAGGCGGATGGTGCCGAGCTTGGTCTCGTGGATCAGGTTCACGCCGAAGTTCACGTCGGAGGGATCGGTCGCGTCGCGCCGGAAGGTAGCGAGGGTTTTCAGCGGTTCCTTGCCCAGGCGTTCGCCGGTGAGCTGGTCGGTGGTCGTCATGATACAGCGGGCGCACGGGCCGCCGTTGCGCAAGACAGTGTCGCCGATGCGCACGCGGGTCCAGGTGTCCTCTGCGAAGGCGGCGCAGCCGTCGATCACGAGGTTGGGGCGGAAGCGGTCCATCGTGACGGGTTCGCCGTGGTTTTCCTGGATGCGGTCGTTGAGGTGGGCGAGGGAGCCCTCGCTGAGGGCGAGCAGGGGGTAGGCGTCGGCGAAGGAGACGACGTCGCCGGGCCGCGCGGTGGCCTTGATGATCGGACGGGAGAAGGCCGGGCCGATGCGGACGAGGTGGCAGGTTTGGCCGAGCGCGGTGCTGAGCCAGGCGGCGGCGACGGGACCGCAATCCTCGGCCTGGAGGCCCTCGCTTTTCCAGATGCTGACGAGGCGTACGGGGGCGTGCGGGTCGGGGGCGGTAGGCACGACGATCTGGCCGGCTCCGTCGGCGGAGAGGGTCATCGTGCCGGCGGAGAGCCGGGCGGTGATCAGCGCCATGCGGGGGACGGTGCGCTGGGTGAGGAATTTGCCAGTGGGGTCGACGACGAGGAAGCGGCGGTCACCCACGAAGCCGAGGGCGTCGAGCTCGACTGCCGGCACGGCGCAGCCGCGCAGGGATTTCACGGGGTAGAGGAAGAGGCCGGCGACGTGCATGGGCGAACTGAGTAGCGAGTAGCGGGTAGGGCGGAGCGAGTAGAAAGGCAGGAGCGGTGGCTTGGTCTTGGAAAGCTCGCTACCCGCTACTCACTACCCGCTACTTTCCTGGTGTAGTTCACCAAGTAGAGCTCGGGGTCTTCGCCGGTGTGGAATTTCTCGGGGCGGGCGCCGCCGAGGCCGTAGCAGATGGAGAGGGCTTCGCCGGCAAATTTGAAAATCCCGGGGATGGTCTTGCCGGCGTTTGGGCCGTCGACGCCATGCAGGCTGAGGTGGCCGTCGGCGTCGATCGTGTAGGTGCCGCGGTCGGCGGTGTGGCCGCCGAAGCGGACGGCGTACTGTCCGGCCGTCAGCTCGATCTCCATTTTTTCGAGCATCATTTTCGGCGCCTCCTCGCCGCCGAGTTCGGCGTAGAGGGGCTGCCAGATGCCTTCGAGGGAGTGGTTCATGGGGAAGATTGGCCACGAAAAGGCACGAGAAGTCACGAAAAGAAAAACCACGGCGGGTTGCCGCGGTTCCACCCAAGGCGGGAGAGTGAGGCGGTCCGCAGGGACGCGGACCCTCCAGGATTAAGTCTGGGATGAAGCCAACCGGCGCGGAGCGCGGGTTCCACCGGTTTAGGCGCGCTTGAGGACGTCGCGGGGGGTGGTCTCGACGGGGGCGGGTTCGGTGAGTTCCTTGGCGCCCTTGGCGCCGAGCTCGTTGAACTTGCGGGCGCCGGGGAGGACGGTGGACTCGAAGGAGCCGACGGCGGAGTTGTAGGCCTTGCTGGCGGTCTCGAGGCCGCGGCCGACCTTGTCGAGGTTGTCGGCGAAGCCGGCGATGCGGTCGTAGAGCGTGCGGCCGAGGTCGGCGATGACCTGGGCGTTCTTCGAGATATCCTCCTGGCGCCAGCCGTAGGCGGCGGCCTTGAGGAGGGCGATGAGGGTGGCGGGGGTGGCGAGCAGGACCTTCTTCGCGATGGCGCGGTCGATGAGGGAGGGGTCGCCCTGGAGGGCGCCGGAGAGGAACTGGTCGCCGGGGAGGAAGAGGACGACGAACTCGGGGGAGGGTTGGAACTGTTCCCAGTAGTTCTTCGCGCCGAGGGCGTCGATGTGGTTGCGGACCTTGGTGGCGTGCTCGGCGAGCTTGGCGGTGCGGACGGTGTCGTCGGAAGCGTTCACGGCCTCGCGGTAGGCGTCGTTGGGGGCCTTGGCGTCGACGACGATCTGCTGGCCGCCCGGGAGACGGACGATAAGGTCGGGGCGGAAGCCGCCCGTGGACTGCTGCTCCGTGAAGTCGCAGTAGCTGGACATGCCGGAGAGCTCGACGACGCGGCGGAGCTGGAGTTCGCCCCAGGTGCCGGCGGTGGTGGTGGAGCGGAGGGCGGTGGTGAGCTTGGCGGCCTCGGCCTGGAGGGAGACCTGGGCGGTGCCGAGGGATTTCAACTGCTCGGAGAGCTGGCCGTAGGCGGAGGCGCGGGCCTTCTCGATCTCGCCGATCTTGGCGTCGACCTTCTCGAGCGATTCCTTGAGGGGCTTGACCAGCGAGTCGATGGCCTGCTGGCGCTTGCCGAGCTCGTCGGCGGACTGCTGGTGGAGCTTGCCGAAGGACTCGCGGGCGAGCTTGAGGAACTCGTCGGTGTTCTTGCTCAGGGCGTCGGCGGACAGGGCCTTGAACGACGTGGTGAGGCGCTCGTGGGCGTCGGTGAGGGCGGCGATCTTCTCGGCGGCGGCGGCGCGCTCGCCGGCGAGGGCGGACTCGATTTGAGATTTGAGGGCTGAGATTTCAGCGAGGCTGGCGCGGGTGGTGGCGAGGTCGGCCTCGAGGAGCCGGGCGCGCTCGGCGGTGGCGGCGGCGCGGGACTGGGCGATGAACCAGCCGAGGGCGGCGCCGACGAGGAGGGTGAGGACAATAAAAAGGATATCCATCCAGCCGGCACGTTAGCCGCAGGTCCGCAGGTGTCGAGCATCGGCCGGACTTGCCTCATCCCCCTCAACCCGGCACGGTGCAGGCATGACCGGCGAGGAGACGATCGTGGCATTTTCGGCGGCGGCAGCCCTGATTCCCTTGGGCTTGGGCTTATTTTTCGCCGGGCGGCTGCGCTCGGCGAGTTATGGCTGGCTGCTCGTTCTATGTGCCGTGCTTTGCGGAATCAGCATTCACAGTTTCTACGAAATGCTGGTGCTAAACGTCTATCCGGTGGTGATGCCGCTGGTGCTTTATTCCTTCGGGTGGCTCGGAGCGTCCATCATCACGGGCAAGGGCTACCTCCGCTGGCGACGGCAGCAAAGGGAGAAAGGGGCGTAGCAGGAAGCCGCCGCCGGGTCGATGGCTCAGGCCCGGAGGGAGCCGAGGGAGATCTGGATGTCGGTGCCCTTGAGACCGGGGCCGGCCTGGAGGGTGCCGCCGTGGAGGCGGAGGATCTCGCGGGCGAGGAACACGGAGAGGCGGCCCTGGTTGGGGGTGGAGCCGGCGGCGGGGAGGGGGAGGGTGCCGTCGAGTTCGAGGCGCTTGCCCTCGATGGTGATGACGGCCTGGCGCTGGGCGCCGGTGCCGACGGCGCGCAGGGTGAGGATGAGGTGCGAGAGGCCCTCGTCGGGGCGGTTGGCGGAGATGGCGTCGAGCAGGGCGCCGAAGGCGAACTTGACGAGGCCGGCGTCGAGTTGGAGGACGAGTTGTTCCTCGACGAAGCGGGTGGTGAGGGAGCGCTCGGTGGCGAGCTCGCTGAGCAGCAGGTTGAGGTTGACGGCCTTGGCGGTGGGGGCGGCGAGTTCGCTGAGCAGTGTGGCGTGTTCGTTGAGGAGCTTGAGCTTGGCGATCTCGGAGGTGAGGGCGACGTCGCGGGCGAGGGAAACGCCGCTGATGGCCGGCGTGCTCTCGTTGCCGGCCGGCGGGGAACCCATAGGCGGGTTGCTGCCGCGGCCGAGGAGCTGGACGAAGGTGACGAGGGAGACGAGCGGGTTGGAGAGCTCGTGGCTGAGGGTGAGGCCGAGGTTGCGGAAGAGCTCGCGGCGGTGCTGCTCGAGGAGGGCGGCGATGCGCTCGATCTCGGGGGCGGATTCCTCCCAAACGGTCCACACGCCGTCGATCTCGGGGACGGGGCCGGCGGTGATGCGGAAGCGGTAGGGGAGACGGGGGGGCTGGGTGACGGTCTTCTGCGTGTGCAGGGCCTCGCTGGCGACGGCGCGGACCTCGACGGGCAACTCGGTGGTGGAGAGCTCGGCGCGGGTGAGGAGGCGGGAGCCGGAGAGGTACTTGGCGCGGAGCGTGGCCGTGGTGAGGGACTGGTTGTAGTCCTCGAGCGAGGCGCAGCGCTCGAGGCAGCGCTCCAGGAGGCGGCCGTGCAGCACGGCGCGGAACTTGTCGGTCTCGCGGTAGGGCGCGCCGTCGGCGCGCGGGCCGAGGGCCATCCAGCCGAGGAGCTGGCCGTGGGTGTGGAGCGGGATGATGAAGCGGGCGCCCCAGCCGACCATCTGCTGGCGGATGGGGGCGTCGAGAGCGGGGTCATCGATGCCGGCCCACTGGTTGAGGTCGAGGGCGGCGGGGTGTTCCTCGAGCCAGAGGACGAGGGGGTGGGCGGCCTCGCAGCGGTGGGATTCGTCGTCGGAGACAAAGCCGTCGAACTGACGGAAGAAATAAAGGACCTTGCCGGAGCGGAGATTATAGCGGGCGGCGCGGCGGAACTCGTCGAGCAGGCGGGGCCGGTCGTCGAGGTGGGCGAGGGCGCTCTCGAGGAATTCCCAGGACTCGACGGCGTCGGCGGCGGGGGCGGTGACCTCGCGCGGGAAGGGGGTTTCGCTGCGGCGCGTGCGCTCGAGCGCGGACTGCAGCTGGGAGTTCTTGTCGGCGATTTCCTCGAGGAGGCTCACGCATTCACCGAGGCGGGTGCGGCTTTCCTCGTAGCTGAGGAAGAGGCGGGCGGCGCGGTTCTGCCGGGCCTGTTCAAAGGGGTGGCTGTGGGGTTCGCCGACGAGGATGACGAGGGTGCCGTGGCCGGTGCTGAGGCGGGCGCGCGGGTCGTTGAGGTCGGAGACCCAGACGCGGGCGCCGGGGCGGAGCAGTTCGCGCTGGAGGTCGGAGGGGCGGGCGAAGACGGCGGGTTCGCGGGGGGCGAGAAGCTTTTTCCATGCGGCCTCGAGGCCGGGATCTGAGGTGGTCAGGATAAGGGTGGCGGGCATGGAAAAGTGATGCGGAAAGTGGCTCCGGGCTTGCCGACGTCGGGGACGATGATGGTTGCGCGGTGCTCGTGCAAGATATCTGCGCACACAGCAAGTCCCAGGCCCATGCCCTTGGTCTTGGTGGAGACGAAGGGGTGGAAAAGGCGCGAGCGTTGTTCGGGCGGGATGCCGGGACCGTTGTCGCTCACCTCGAGAATGACGCTGCCATTGGGGGAATTGCGGGAGCGGAGCAGGACGCGGCGGGGGTCGTCCTGGGTCTCGAGCGCCTGAAAAGCATTGATTAAAAGATTTATCAAAACCTGCCGGATGGCGGCGCCGTCGGCCCAGATGGTGTCGGCGGCGGCGTTCAGCTCGGAGCCCATGGTCACGCGGGCCTCGGTGGCGCGGGTGAGCATGAGGTCGGTGGTTTCCTGCATGATGCCATGCAGGGAGACGCGTTCCAGCTGGTGGCGGCGGGGGTTGGAGAGATCGAGGAGTTGCTGGGTGAGGTTGTCGATGCGGTCGACCTCGGCGGGGATGAGGAGGCTGAAGCGGCGGCGGAACTCGGGGTCGTCGAAGCGGGATGGCAGGAGGTGGGAGAACGTCTTGATCGAGACGAGCGGGTTGCGGATCTCGTGGGCGAGGCTGGCACCGATGAGGCCGATGGTGGCGAGCTGTTCGGACTGGCGGGCCTGGAGGGAGAGGCGGGAGCGAGCGAGGATGTTGTCGAGGAACTCGGCGATTTCCTGAACCTGCTGGACCTCGGGGTAGGTGAAGGGGCGCTGGTTGGTCTTCACGCCGAGGGCGAGGAGGAGGGAGGGGTTGGCGCTGCCGCGGGGGGCGGAGACGATGACGCCGAGGTTGAACTCGGTGAGGAAGTGGCGGAGGTCCACGAGGCCGGGCTCCGGGCGCAGGCGCTGGAGGCTCTCGGGCGTGCTCCAGCCCTTCTGGCAGAGGGCGGTGTAGGCGGTGCGGTCCTTGCCGAACTCGATGTCGCCGGAGACGAAGACCTCGCCGCTGTCGAAGAGCAGGACGGCGTAGTCGGATTGACAGGAGGTGCGGAGGAGGCCCTCGAACGACGCGACGAGGCGGTTCGGGTCGGGTTCGCGGCGGGCGAGGTCGAGGGCGGTTTGCCGCACGGCCGCGGTGTTCTGCCAGGGGCTGAGGCTGAGCCAGTCGCGGGTGCGGTGGTCGAGCCAGAAAACAAAGGTGCCGCAGAGAGCGACGCTCAGCATGAGACTTGCGGTGACGGGGAGGGAGTCGCCCAGCAGGCGCCACACGGCATACGTGCTGACCGTGAGCGCGACAAGCAGAGCGAAGCGCTGTCCGATCGAAAGGAAGACCTGACGGGCATCGAACACGCGGTGGATGGTAACGCCCCAGGCGGTGAGGCCATAGAAGGCCAGGATGATCAACGGAGTGCTCCGGGATAGGGCCCGTAGATCGAATAAGTTGCCGGCAGCGGTTACCAGAACAGCAACCAGACCCGCGACGCCTGCATTAAGGATCAGGAATTGAATTTCCAAGCGGCAGATGCCCGTCTGGACCTGCCACTGCCGGTAGGTTTGGTAGATGAGCAAAAGATAGAGGGCGAGACTCGTGATGCTATAGACCAAATAGGCCGTACCCCGGGAGCGATTCTCGGCCTCCGCCGCCTGCACGACGAAGGAGTCGGCATAACATAGCATGGCCAATATGCAGCAGACGACCAGCCACCCCAGCACGCCTTTGCTGAACCGGCGTTCATGAAAGGGGGAGGACAGAATCGACTCCTTCATAAGCCAGATGCTGGCTGGGAAAAACGCGCCCACGGCGGAGGCCGCGCGGATCCAAGGAACCGGACTGATGGCGGCACCGGCTTCCGCCTGGAGGCCGGCGCGCATGGCCATGTAGACACAGCAGAGCCAACCGGTGTTGATCAGGGAAAACGCAAAGAAGGCCTTGTTCGTATTGCGCGGGGGATTCGCCCAGAGGACGGTGCTCCCGATCACCAGCGTCAGGATGGCGGCGGTGAGGATCAGCGGGGGCATAGCCTTTCAATGACGATCACGGCGTTGCTGCCGGCCATGCCGTGGGCGTTGACGATGGCCACATTGGCGCCGAGGTAGCGCGGGCGGGACGAAAGATTCAAGGGGCAGTGCGGATCGGGCGTTTCCCAATTTACCGTGGGGGGCAGGAGACTATGGCGGAGGCTGAGCGCGGTGCTGGCAGCTTGGATGGGGCCTGAAGCAGCGAGGGCGGTGCCAATCATGCCTTTGATCGACGTCACCGGAATCTCCGGGAGCTTGTCCTGGAAAACCCGGCGCATGGCGGTCGCCTCGTTGTTGTCGATCACCCGGTGGCCGGGGCCCCACGCGCAGATGTAGTCTACCTCGTCGGGGCGGCGGCCGGCATTCGCCAACGCGATGCGCGCCGCCTCGCCTATGCCTTCTCCGGCGAGGCCGTTGGCGTCGTTGGCGTACCCGTAACCCGTGATCCATGCATAGGCCGGGCGCGGGCTGTCCTCCGGTTCCAAGATGAGCATGGCGGCGCCTTCGCCGATGACACCGGTGGAGCGCCAGAGATCAAAGGGCCGGCAGGCTTTTTCGGGGTTTTCCAAACCCACGGGACTCAGTTCCGCGGCGTTGAACTCGACCATCGGGTGGTAGGTGAGGGGGCATTCCGTGCCGCCGGTGATCGCGAGGTTGGATTGGCCCGTGGCCACGAGTTCGGCGGCCTGCCCCACGGCGTCCAGGCCGGAGCAGCAGGAGCTTTGGAGGGAAAACATGCGGGCGGCCGGGCCGATAAACTCGGAGATGGTGCCGGGGATCTTGACCAGGGAGGTTTCGTACAGGTTTCGCGCCATGGCATAGCGCGGGCCCTTCTTCTGGACGATGTGGATTTCGCGGCTGATCCGGTCGAAATCCATCAGGGAGGTTCCGGTCACCACGACCGGGTTCAGCTCGTTGGCCTCGGCCGGGGTGAGGCCGGCATCGGCGGTCGCCAGGATGGCGGCGGCCAGGCCGAACTGCGTATGGCGGGCGAGGCGGCGCGGGTCGAGTTCGGGCGCGTAGTTTTTGAGGTCAAAGTCGAGGATCTCCGCGCCGATGAAGGGCCCCGCCGTCTGGTCCAGCTGGCTCAGCAAGCGCACCCGGCTGACCGGATCGTTGATGCCGCGGAAAAACGCCTCGCGGCCGATGCCCGCGGGGGTGACCGGGCCGATGCCGGTGATCTTAACGCGGCGGCGCATGGACGGAGTCGGTCGCGGGAGGCGGGATCACGGCGGATGAAGGAGAGGCGGGGGCGGGCGGAACAGGTTGGTGCGAGTCGGCGTGGCTGCGACCCTCGAAAAGTAGGCGGACATCCCCCGCGACGGCAAGCCCGGCGATGCAAAAGAGATTTGCGCCATGACGCGCCGCCCGTCCCAATCCCGCGGCATGACCGCTGATGATTTTCAGGATCGCATCGTGGCCTGGGCGCGGCGCCAGCCCGACGTGGAGGCGCTGGTGCTGGCGGGCTCGCGGGCGGTGGCGGGGGCGGCGGATGGCTATTCGGATTGGGATTTTCATCTCATCACCACCGCGCCGGCGCGGTTTGCGCACACGCGCTGGCTGGGCGAGATTGCGCCATGCTGGTGCGCGCATGCCGCCCGCACGCCGCGTGGGGTGATCAAGGTCAGCGCCGTGTTCGAGCAGGGCTGGGAGGCGGATTTTGTCCCGCTGGCCGCGTGGCAGATGAAACTGGTTTATTGGGCCATGCGTTTTCCGGACAAGGCGGACCTGATGCCCGGCCGGTTGCGGCGCGGCATCCGGGAGACACGCGCCTTCATGCTGGGCACCGGCCACCGGCTGTTGGTGGGGTCGCCGGCGTGGGAGCGGCGGTTCGCGGCGCTGCAGCAGCCTTGGACTGATCCGGGGTTCACGCGGGAGGAGTTTGCCGGCCACGTCGGGGCCTTCTGGCAGAAATCCGTCTGGGTCTGCAAAAAAATCGCCCGGCCCGAACCGCGGTCCGCCATGCACTGGTTGCACGGCTTGGTAACCGAGCACGTCTACGCGCTGCTGGCGGAAGAGGCGCGGCTGGCGGGCCGCGTGGCGCGGCCGGAGGCGCGCAAGGCCGAGCAGTGGCTGGACGCGCGGCGGCAGGCGCAGACGGCGTTCGAGACCGGGGCGGATGCGCGCACGCTGGCGCGCGCCTTGCTTGCCGCGATCACGCTTTTCGAGGAAGTCTCCCAGAGTGTGGCCACGACCCGCGGGTTCGCCCGACCGGACGATGCGGCGGTGGCGGCGTGGCTGCGGACGGAGCTGGGCAAGCTCACGGGCTGAGCTGGGGGCGCTCAGGTGGCCGCGGGGGGGAAGGTCAGGGTGAAGACGGTGCCGCCGCCGGGGCGGGCGGCGACGCGGATCTCGCCGCGGTGGGCGGCGACAATGTGTCGGCAGATGGTCATGCCGAGGCCGGTGCCGTGCGCCTTGGTGGACTCGACCGGCTTCTTGAGGATGCTCTCCATGATCTCGGGGGGGAGGCCGGTGCCGTTGTCGGCGATGGTGAGGACGACGCGGCCGTCGGCCCGCGTCACGGCGACGTTGACCTGGGAGGCGCCGGCCTCGAGGGCGTTCTTCACGAGGTTCTGCAGCAGGCGGACGATCTCGAAGCGGATGCCGTTGATGTTGGTCTCCGGGGTGCCGCTGACCTCGACGCGGTTGGTGCCGAAGAAGAGCACGCCCTTGGTGTCCGTGGCGGTGGCGAACAGGTCCACGACATCGACCTCGCCGGCGTGGCGGGTGGTCTGCCGCCAGGACTCGGCGAGGTGGAGGCAGAAGGAAGAGCACTTCTCGAGGGTCTCGGCGTAATGCACGATGCGGCCGATGGCGGGGCCGCCCGGCGGCAGCTGGCGGACTTCGTCGAGCAGCATGTTGGTGTAGCCGATGGCGACGACGAGGGGGTTGCAGATGTCGTGGACCATCTCCGCGGCGGCCTGGTTGAAGCCGGTGTTCATCTGCTGTTTCTTCTGCTCGGTCTTCACCGACTCGTACATGCCCTCGAGCTGGCGGAGCATGCCGGCGCGCTTCTTGCGCTCGATGCCCTCGGCGACGTGGCGACGCACGGACTGCTGGAGCACGTCCACGTCGAAGGGCTTCTTGAGATATTCGTTGGCGCCGAGGCTGATGGCGGCCTGGGCGGTGGCGAGGGCGCCGTAGCCCGTCATCATGATGATGGAGACCTCGGGATCGATCTTGCGCATGGCCTCGAGGCCCTGGATGCCGTTCTTCTGGGGCATGCGGATGTCCATGATCACGCAGGCGAACGAGGCGGCGCCGAGCTGGGTGAGGCCGTGGTCCACGCGGTCGACGGCCACGACATCAAACTCGTCCTGCAGGAGGTAGCTGATGCTCTCGCGCGGTCCGAGCTCGTCATCGACCACCAGGACTTTCGGGCGCTTGGAGACCGGGGTCGGCAGGACGGAGGGGGCGGCTTCGGACATGGGAGGAGTTGCAACGGACGCTGGATGGCGCAAACCGATTTGGCAATCCGAAGCTGATTGCCGGGGTCCGCCCCGCCGGCGCCGCGCAAAAAAACCGGTGCGGGCTTGGTTCCGGGTGCGGTCTTCGCAACGTTTGCAGAGGCCGGAGGTAGCGCCGCGGGCCCCGGGCGCTATCACTCGCCCCGTTGGCCCCTTCTGAAACCCCTAACGTGCAGCCAAGCGTCTGCGTCTCCCCTCCCCATGAATCCGATTGAATCGCTCCGGACCGTCGCCGGTCACCCCATCGCGCTGCCGCGAACCCGCCAGGGTTCGTCGCGCCGCTTGCTTCCCTCCTTCCTGTTCGCCGCGGCTTTCGCGGCCTCGTCCGTCCACGGGCAGACCGCGGCCGCGGACGCCGCACCCGCCAAGGAGGAGGAAGAGATTCTCGTCCTCACCCCGTTTGAAGTCACCTCCGGTGGCGAGAACGAGGGCTACACCGCCGCCACCACGCTGGCGGGCAACCGCCTCAACACCGAGTTGCGGGACATCGGCAGCGCAGTCACCGTCGTCACCAAGGAGTTTCTCCAGGACGTCGGCGCCACCGACAACGCCTCCCTGCTGCAATACACCACCGGCACCGAGGTCGGCGGCCTGCGCGGCAACTTCGCAGGCGCCGGCGACGCCGCCCAGCTCAACGAGGACACCGTCCGCCCGAACGACAACACCCGCGTGCGCGGCCTCGCGGCGGCGGACAACACCCGCGACTTCTTCCGCTCCGACGTGCCGTGGGATTCCTACAACGTTGACCGCGTGGACCTGCAGCGCGGCGCCAACTCCATCCTGTTCGGCCAGGGCAGCCCGGCCGGCATCATCAACACCGGCCTGAAGACCGCCCAGTTCCGCAATTTCGGGACTGCCGAGGTCCGCGTCGACAACTACGGCAGCACGCGCGGCACGCTCGATATCAACCGGGTGCTCCTGCCCCGCGAGCTCGCCCTCCGCGTCGCGGTGCTGGCCGAGGATGAGAAATACCGGCAGAAGCCCGCGTTCTCCGATGACCGCCGCCTGTATGCCGCCCTGCGCTACGAGCCGAAGTCCCTCAACCGCGACGGCCTGCTCACATCGCTCAAGGCCAACTTCGAGGCCGGCACGATTGACAGCAATAACCCGCGCATGCTGCCGCCGTCCGATGCCATCACGCCGTGGTTCACCAACCTGAACCAGGCGACCTACAACCAGTATGCGGCCTTCGACCACCTTTCCGGCCGGCCCAACCACGGCCAGTTCCGCGTGAACCTCGCCTCCACCGGCGCACGCAATCCCGCCTATCAGCACAACATCGGCACATTCGGCTTCCCGTCCGGCCGCGCCGGCCCGACGGTGTTCATGTCCGGCGGCAACCAAAGCATGATGGTGACCGACGTCATCGGCGCCTTCGTGAGCGGCGGCCTCGGCTCGGATGGCAGCGTCGATGGCGGCATCGCGGCCCTGCCCGACAACGGCTGGGTCTCCCTCCAGGGCACCGCCCAGTCGGCGATCAACAACGGCGAGGCCTACTCCAAGGCGGGTCTGTGGAAGAACAACCTGCTGACCGACGCCTCGGTCTTCGATTTCTACAACCGCCTCATCGATGGTGATTCCAAACGGGAATGGCAGGATTTCAACGTCCTCAACCTGAGTGCCTCGCAGACCTACTTTCACAACCGGGCCGGCATCTCGCTGGACTACTCCCGCGAGGGCTATGAGAACGGCCAGAAGGCCGTGCTTCCGGGCGATGTGCGCCTGCAGGTCGATCCGATGGCGGTCTATGGCGATGGCTCACCCGACGCCGGCCTCGCGGTTGGCGGCGAGCCGTTCTCGAACGGCACCAAGAACCCGAACGTCGGCCGCGCCTTCGTCTCGTCCAATAACGCCTGGGGCAACCGCTCCCTCGACACGGATCGCGAGGCCCTGCGCGCCACCGCCTTCGTGCAGCACGACTTCAAGGACAAGGACAACGGCTGGTTCCGCCGCGTCCTCGGCCTCCACACCCTCACGGCCCTCGCCGGCCGCGAGACCGCCAAGAGCGACTCCCGCTCCTGGCAGCGTTACGGCATCTTCGATAATGCCTACTACAACCTCTCAGGCCGCCCGGACCAGCGTTTCAACGGTGCCCTGGTTCCGGCCCAGGTCATTTACCTCGGCGATTCGCTCCTTGGCCGCTCCCTCTCGGGCGCGAACCTGCCGTCAATCAGCGGCAGCACCACCATCACCAGCGGTTCGGTCCGCTACTTCAATCCCACCTGGAACTCCAGCGTCAGCCCCGGGGCGGCGTGGCAGAACGGCTTCTATCTGCCCGGTGATCCCAACCGCAACTCGACCCAGGCGGAGAACCCGGCGAACTACGTCGGTTGGACCACCACCCAGCTTAACATCGTGGATGCCGAGGCCTCGGCCGCGAACCGCGACCGCCTGACCACGCATGCCGCGCTCGACAAGGCGCAGACCGAGTCGCAGGCCTTCGTCTGGCAAGGCAAGTGGCTGGACAACGCCCTCGTGAGCACCATCGGCTGGCGCAAGGATATCGCCGAGTCCTGGGCGTTTGACATGTCGCCCAACGATTTCCCGGTGAGCCAGGACCGGGGCGCGGTGAATCTCAGCCCCACTTACTACAAGCTGCCGACCGTCGGCCAGCGCGTCGAGGTGCAGTCCCGGTCCTACAGCCTCGTGGCGCACCTCACCGACCTGCCGTTCCTGCGCGGGGTGACCGAGAAGCTGCCGGTGAATGTGAGCGTGTATTACAACCGCTCGACCAACTTCAAGCCCGACGCCAGTCGCGTCGACATCTACGGCGAGCCGCTCGCGGCCCCTGCCGGCAAGACCATCGACCAGGGCATCCGCGTCGAGACCAAGGACGGCCGCTACGCGCTCCGCGTGAACCGCTACGAGACGAGCAACTCCAACGCGAACAGCACGCAGATCAACGCCGCCTCCATCGGCAATTGGATGCAGCTTACGCAGAACTTCGCCAACGTCTTCCAGTATAACATCCGCCCCTGGGGCTACGACGCCACCGCGCCGGGCCAGACCGCCAACGCCACCGACGTCTTCGACGGCGCCGCCGGAATCTGGGAGCCGATGCGCTACAACTTCCACCTGTTTGCCAACCGTCCGCTGCAGCCGGGTGAGATTCTCTCGCCTGACGGGAGCTGGATCGTGTCGCCGCCCCTCGAAGGCCGGGTGCTCGACGCCGTGCGCACATTCCAGCGCGCCGTCGATCCGCGTTTCTGGACGGCTTGGCGCATCAATACCTTCGGCAACTTCGGTCCGTCCACCAGCGAGGTGACCTATAGCGTGCCGACCGGCTTCGCCGTCACGGAGGACAACGTCTCCAAGGGTTGGGAAATCGAGCTGAGCGCCCAACCGACCCAGAACTGGCGTCTCCTCCTCAACGCCAGCAAGACCGACGCCCGCCGCACCAACATCGGCAACGAGAACATGCGTGAGTTCATGGACCTCGTCGCCGCGTCGCTGGTCGCCCCCGAGGGCGTCCGTCGCCTCCACCACTACTGGGGCACGCAGGACGTCGTCACCGCCGGCAAGAACTGGTTCGACGGCGAGGGTCTCGTCGGCGCGCCGGGCAGCGAGTGGCGCCTGGCCCAGCTCGTCGAGAACACCACAGTGCCCGAGATGCGCGAG
The DNA here is from genome assembly GCF_001746835.1 of Lacunisphaera limnophila. Taxonomy (NCBI): domain Bacteria; kingdom Pseudomonadati; phylum Verrucomicrobiota; class Opitutia; order Opitutales; family Opitutaceae; genus Lacunisphaera; species Lacunisphaera limnophila. Next base: position 2,274,303 of record NZ_CP016094.1, read on the forward strand.
TGGCGCGTCAACCTGATCTCGAACTACGAGTTCACCGAAGGCCTCCTTAAGGGCCTCAACGTCGGTGGCGGCCTGCGCTACCAGAGCAGCGTCATCCTAGGCTACCCGCCGATGGGCAACCCGAACGACCCGACCACGGTCGAGTATGACTTCGCGAAGCCCTACCGCGGCCCCGTCGAGACCAACATCGACCTGTGGGTGGGCTACACTCGCCGGCTGTCCGAGAAATTGAACTGGCGCATCCAGCTCAACGTCCGGGATGCCTTCCAGAACAAGGGCCTCATCCCGATCACCTACCAGCCCAACGGCACGGTGGCAGCCTACCGCATCGTCTCGGGCCAGTCGTTCAGCCTCAGCAACACGTTCGAATTCTGATCCCGCCCCGCGGTCCGCGCTTAGGACCGCGGGGCGCGGCCCGGTCGGATTCCGGCCGGGGTGGGCGGCCGGCTTGCTGGCGCCACACGAACGCCAAGGCGTTCGTGGCGTAAGCAAGCTTACCGCCCACTCCGAGGCCGCGGAATTTACTTCAACGTCCGACATGACCCTTCTCGTGAATTCTCCCTCCTCTGTTCGCTCGTCCGAGACTGCCGCTGCGCCAGCGGGGTGGGCCTTCGACGCCGTCATCTTCGACATGGATGGCGTCATCACGGACACGGCGTCGGTGCACTCGCGGGCGTGGAAACACATGTTTGATGAGCATCTCGCCCGGCGCGCGCAGCAGCACGGGACGCCCTTCCGGGCATTCTCCCACGAGCGCGACTACCGCACCTACGTCGACGGCAAACCCCGCTACCAGGGCGTGGCGGCGTTCCTCGCCGCGCGCGGCATTGCGCTGCCCTGGGGCCACCCGGCGGACCCGGCCGGCGCCGAGACCGTCTGCGGGCTGGGCAACCGGAAGAATGTCCTGTTCAACGAAATCATCGGGAATGACGGCGTGCGGGTCTATGATTCCTCCCTGCGGCTGATCCGCGCCCTGCTCGGCCGGGGCCTGCAGGTTGGCCTCGCCACCTCGAGCCGGAACTCCGCCCTCATCCTGGGGCGGACGCCGGCCGCCGCGTTTTTCGGCACGATTGTCGACGGGCTCGTCTCGGAGCGGCTCGGCCTGAAGGGCAAGCCCGCCCCGGATATTTTCACGACCGCCAGCGCCAACCTCGGTGTGCCCTGCGCCCGCGCCGTCGTGGTGGAGGATGCGGTTTCCGGCGTGCAGGCCGGCGCCGCGGGTGGCTTCGGCCTGGTCGTGGGGATCGCGCGCGAGGGCAACGCGGAAGAATTGCGCGAAAACGGTGCGGACATGGTTGTCCACGACCTCGCGGAGGTCAGTATGGAGGAGATCAACCGGCGCATCCGCCTCAAAGGCGCCGCCGCGTGATCGCCCCAAATACCCCCCCGATGACATCCCTGCAAAAACCCCGCCTGAATTTCTGGCAGCTCTGGAACATGAGCTTCGGCTATGTCGGCATCCAGTTCGGCTTCGCGCTCCAGAACGCGAACGTGAGCCGCATCTTCGAGACGCTCGGCGCGAGCGTGGACGCGATCCCGATCCTGTGGATCGCGGGCCCCGTCACCGGCCTCGTGGTCCAGCCCATCGTGGGCTACCTGAGCGACAAGACCTGGAACCGGCTCGGCCGGCGCAAACCCTACTTCCTCATCGGTGCCATCAGCGCCTCGCTCGCGCTGCTGGTGATGCCCAATTCCCCCGCGCTGTGGTTCGCGGCCGGCATGCTCTGGATCATGGACGCGGCGATCAACCTGACAATGGAGCCGATGCGCGCCTTCGTCGGCGACATGCTGCCCGACGATCAGCGCACGACCGGCTTCGCGGTCCAGACCTTCTTCATAGGCGCCAGCTCGGTCATCGGGTCGCTCCTGCCGTGGCTCCTGACCAACGTGTTCAACGTGGCCAACACCGCGCCGGCCGGGCAGGTGCCCGACTCGGTCAAGTGGTCGTTCTATCTCGGCGGCATCGTTTACCTCGGCGCCGTGCTGTGGACCATCATCCGGACGAAGGAATACTCGCCGGAGCAGCAGCGTGCCTTCCACGGCGAGGCGGAGAGCGCGGAGCCCGAGGGCGAGCCGGCGTTCACGCTCAACCCCGGCCGCTATTACGGCCTCGGCACGGGCTTCGTGCTCGCCGGCCTGGTAGGCAGCCTGGTCGTGCACCAGTTCGCCTGGGACAAGGGCCTCTACATTCTCTCCTTCGGCCTGAGCGGCTACGGCCTGCTGCAGATCGTCGCCGCCTGGCGCTACAACGCCGGCCGCAAGCGCGGGCTGGTGGAACTCATGCACGACCTGAACAACATGCCCGGCCCGATGAAGCAGCTGTCGCTGGCCCAGATGTTCACGTGGTTCGCGCTGTTTGCGTTCTTCATCTACGCCACCACCGCCGTCACGAGCCACCACTTCGGCAGCACCGATCCGCGCAGCGACGCCTACAACCAGGGCGCCAACTGGGTGGGCGTGCTGATGGCGGTCTGGAACGGCGTGGCCGCGCTCGCGGCGTTTGCGCTGCCCGTGCTGGCGCGGCGCACCAGCCGCGTGCTGACCCACGTCGTCTGTCTCGTGGTCGGCGGGCTGGGCCTGGGCTCCATGTATTTCGTGCGGGATCCCCTGTGGCTCATCGCCTCGATGACCGCCTTCGGCCTCGCCTGGGCAAGCCTGCTCACGATGCCCTACGCGATCCTGAGCAGCGTGGTGCCCTACCGGAAGATGGGCGTCTACATGGGCATGTTCAATTTCTTCATCGTCATCCCCCAGATCATCGCCGCCGCCCTGCTGGGCCTGCTGGTCCGCACCGTGTTCGACGGCCACGCCGTGAACGCGCTCCTGCTCGGCGGCGTCTCCATGATCATCGCCGCCGGGCTCATGCTCCGCGTGCGGGACGAGCGGGGGGCCGGCTGACTTTAAAATGCAACACCTCTGGGAAATCAGCACCACGGAATGTGCCGGCGGCAAGGAAAGCATCCTGCGCCGGGGCAACGTCTATCAGATCGCGAACGGCTACATGGGCTATCGCGGCACGCTGGACGAGTCCGGTCCCGAGGAAGCGGTGGGCATCACGCTGGCGGGCCTCTTCGACCAGGTGGGCGCGGCGTGGCGCGAGCCCGTCAACGCGCCGAACGGCGGGTTCACCCGCGTGGCGGTCGACGGCGCGGAGCTGGCCGCGCCCGGCCCCGCGGTGGCGTCGCACCGCCAGACCCTGAAGTTCGCCGACGCGCTGTTCGAGCGCGAGACGGTCTTCATGGCCGGGGGCAAGCAAGTCACGCTCGCCTCGTCGCGGTTCCTGAGCGCCGCCCGGCCCAACCTCGGGGTCATCCGGTTCACGGTGACCTGCGACCAGGACGCCGACCTCACGATCCGGACCGGCATCGATGCCAACATCTGGGACCTGAACGGCCCGCACCTGCGCGGCCTCGCGGCCGGCCGGCGGGGCGACGTGCTCACGGTCGAGGGCCGGACGCACGAGGCGGGCAAGCCGGTGGCCGTGGCGGAGGTCGTGACCGCGGACCTCGGGGCCGAGGACCATCTGAACGAGCAGAATCGCAGCCTGCGCGTGTTCCGGCTGCGCGCCCGGGCCGGCCAGCCCTGCACCCTGGTGAAGTATTTCGCGGTGTTCACCGGCCATGACCGCGTGACCGCCCCGATCGCTGCGGCGGTCGAGGCCGTGCAGGCCGCGCGCCGGCTGGGTTACGCGGGCTGCCTCGCGCAGCACGACGCCGAGTGGCAGCGCCGCTGGGCGCGGGGCGACGTGGTCATCGCGGGCGACGAGGCGGCGCAGCTGGCGCTGCGCTACAGCATCCTGCAGCTGCTCATGGTCGCGCCGGTGGATGGCAGCGCCAACTCCATCCCGGCCCGCGCGCTCTCGGGGCAGGTCTACAAGGGCGCGGTCTTCTGGGACACGGAGATGTTCATGTTCCCGTTCTTCCTCCATGCGTACCCGGAGAAGGCGATGGAGCTGCTGCGCTACCGCATCCGCACGCTCGACGGTGCGCGCCGCAAGGCCGCCACGGAGGGCCCGGGCTACCGCGGGGCCTTCTACGCGTGGGAGAGCCAGGACAGCGGCGACGACGCCTGCACGTATTTCAACATCGGCGACCCGATCACGGGCCGGGAGCTCCGCACGCATTTCCGCGACAAGCAGGTGCACATCAGCGGCGACGTGGCCATCGCGCTGTGGGAGTATTTCAAGGTCACGGGGGACGACACCCTGCTGGTCCAGGGCGGGGCGGAGGTCATCCTCGAGTGCGCCCGGTTCTACTACTCGTATGCGCACTTCAAGAAGGACCGCGGCCGCTTCGAGATCCTGGATGTGATCGGGCCCGACGAATACCACGAGCGCGTCAACAACAACGCCTTCACGAACATGGTGGTGCGCGAGACCTTCGCGATCGCCAGCGCCACGGTCGAGCACCTCCGCCAGCGGCACCCCGCGGTGCTCGCGGCCCTGCTGGAGAAAATCGGGATCGCGGGCGAGCTGGCGGGCTTCGCCGACGCCGCCGCCCGGCTCTATGTCCCGGCCCCCGACGGCGCGACCGGCGTGATCGAGCAGTTCGACGGCTATTTCAAGCTGCGCGACGCCACCGTCGAGGAACTGAGGACCAAGATGGTCCACCCCAACGAATACCTCGGGGCGGGGCAGGGCCTCGCCGTGCCGACCAAGATCATCAAGCAGGCCGACGTGGTGATGATGCTCAACCTCTTCAAGGCCCGCTTCCCGGCCGCGATCAAGCAGGCGAACTGGCAGTATTACGAGCCGCGCACGGAGCACGGTTCCAGCCTCAGCGCCTGCGCCTACGCGCTCGTGGCCACGGAATTCGGCGACCTGGATTTCGCCTACCAGTATTTTCTTAAGACCGCGCAGATCGACCTCCTGGCCAGCTACAAGGTCTACGTGGGTACGATCTTCATGGGCGGTTCACACCCGGCCGCCAACGGCGGGGCCTGGATGACGGCCGTGCTCGGCTTCGGCGGCGTGCAGGTGGAGAGCGACCGCGTCACCATCAACCCGCGCCTCTACCGGAAATGGCAGGCCCTGGAATTCGGCCTCGAATTCAAGGGCGACCGTTTCCGGATCCGCATCACGCCGGCCGCCGTCACCCTCACGCCCGACCGGCTCAACCGTGGCCACCCGGTCTTCGTGATCGCCGGCGAGACCGTGACCTGCGCTCCCGGCGAGCCGGTGACGGTTGACGTCGCCGAGGTCGCCAATTCCAAAGCATCATGAAACCGATTCCGTATGTTGGAGCCTGCTTGCAGGCGATGGTGGAATGTGCGGCCCCCAGCGCGTTGGGGGCAACGCGCTCCACCGCGAGTTTGATTCTCCTACTGCTGTGCGCCGTTGGACTCACCGCCACCGTCACCGCCAGCCCGATCGGCGCGGATCTGCCGTGGACCACGGTGGAGGCCGAGGCCATGAGCGGCACCGGCACGCTCGTTGGGCCGGTCTATGCGCCGCATCGCGTGGAGACGGAGGCGTCCGGCCAGCAGGCCGTGCAAGTCGCCCGCGCCGGGGGCCATGTCGAGTTCGCGGCTCCCCTCGCGGCCAATGCCCTCGTGCTCCGTTACCACCTGCCCGACGCCCCCGCGGGTGGCGGCACTGACACAGCGCTCCGCCTGCTGGTCAACGGCCGCTTCATCCGGGAGCTGGCGCTGACCTCGCGGAACATGTGGCTCTACGGAAACTACCCGTTTTCCAACGACCCGGCGCAGGGCAAGCCGCGGAATTTCTACGACGAGCTGCGCGTGAAGAACCTGGAGATTGGCCGGGGTGATGTCGTGCGCCTCGAGAAGGCGGCCGACGACGGCATCGCCTGTGTCCTCGACCTCGTGGACCTCGAACTCGTGCCGGCCCCGCTGGCCCGGCCCGCCGGCTCGCAGTCGTTGCTCGATTTCGGCGCGCGGGGCGACGGCGTGGCCGACGACACCGCGGCCCTGCTCCAGGGTGTCGCCGCCGTGGCGAAGGACGGCGGCACGTTGTGGGTGCCGCCCGGCGACTACAAGATCACCGGCGACATCATCGTGCCGTCCGCGGTCACGATCCAGGGTGCGGGCATGTGGCACACGACCTTCGCGGGGGACGAGGCGCTCTACGCGCAGGCGGGCCGGCGCGTGCGGTTCAAGCTGACCGGCACCGGCATGCGGCTCGCGGATTTCGCGATCTTCGGCCACCTCAACTACCGCAATGACCAGGAGCCCAACGACGGCATCGTCGGCGCCGGTTGCACCGACGCCGTGGTGTCCCGGATCTGGATCGAGCACACCAAGGCGGGCGTGTGGGTCTACAATGGCGTGAACCTCCTCATCGAGGGCTGCCGCTTCCGCAACCTGCTCGCCGACGGCGTCAACTTCTGCGTCGGGACGAGCCGCGCCGTGGTGGACAACTGCACCGCGCGCGGCACGGGCGACGATTGTTTCGCCGTGTGGCCCGCACCGTCGGACCAGGGCTTTGACGAGCGGGCGGGAAAGCCCGGCCACAATGTGATCCGGCGCTCGACCGGCCAGCTCACGTTCCTGGCCAACGGCGCCTCGCTCTACGGCGGCGCCGACAACCGCATCGAGGACTGCCTGTTCACCGACATCGCCACCGGTTGCGGCATTTTGGTCAGCACGACCTTCCCGACCGCCGACGAGGCGGGGAAGGTGGACAACAACTTCAGCGGCACGACGGTGGTGCGGAACAACCGGCTGGTGCGCTGCGGCGGTTACGACCACTCATGGGCTTGGCGCGGGTCGCTCCAGATCTGCATGGACCGCCGCAGCATCGCGGGGCTGCAGGTCAGCGGGCTAGAGATCCGCGACAGCATTTCCGACGGCATCACGGTCGTCGGCCCCGGCCGCGCGAAAGGACAGGGGACCTTGTCCGCCGCGGTGCTGGAGGATGTGAAGGTGAGCGGCTCCGGCCTCGGCGCCCCCGGCCGCCCCGACCTGTTCATCCGCGAGGACGCCGGCGGCAGCCTGAGCCTGATCCGGGCGCAGGTGCCGTCCGTGCGCAACGAGTCCAAGGATTTCGAGATCAAGATGACGGATTGAACCGGAGGGCGGGATCTCCGAACCCCGCCTTCGCCTGATACCGGCGGGATTTGGAAATCCCGCCCTACATCCGATCCGCGGGGATAGCCGCGCTTTAACCAGCCAATAACACCTACTGCAAACGTTGCAGGAAGGGGTCCCCGGGCTTGACCGGGTCGCGGGCCGGGCGCACTAGTATTCCATGCTTTCCATTACCCCCCACGGGAAAGTGACCCTGCAGGACGTCGCGGCCAAAGCCGGCGTTTCCATTTCCACGGCCTCGCGTTGCCTGACGCGGGCCGTGGGTGTTTCCAAGTCGAGCGAGACACGCGTGCTGTCCGCCGTCGAGTCGCTCGGTTATCGCTACAATCCCCTGCTCGGCGAGGTGATGCGCTCGACGCGCCGCGGCGCGCCCAACCACCACCTCGGCACGCTGGCGTACATCACGCCCTACGACGACGTGCAGGAATGGCGGGACACGCCCACGCTCTGCCGCCATTGGTCGGCCGCGCGGGACCAGGCCGCGCTGTTCGGGTTCGGGGTGACGGAGTTTGCCATGACCTCGCGCGGCATGACGGGCCGCCGCCTCGGCGAGATTCTGAAGGCCCGGGGCATCACGGGCATCCTGCTGGCCGCCTTCCCAAAGGATCCCTTCGAGCTGGTGCTGCCGTGGGAGCATTTTGCGACGGTGCCGGTGGGACACATGGTGCAGGACCCGCAGCTCGACTGCGTGGTGAGCGACCACACGCAGGCGGTGTTGCTGGCGGGCCGGGTGCTCGCCACGCAAGGCTACCGCCGCATCGGCCTCGCGATCGAGAGCTACCAGAATTCCATTACGAACCACGGGTGGGCGAACGGCTACGCGGCCCTGCCCGCCGAGAACAGCGCCGTGGCCGCGATCCCGCCCTTCCTGCCGGAGAAGCTCGCCCCCGGCGCCTTCGTGGCGTGGGTGCGCGCGCACCGGGTGGACTGCGTGCTGACGCTCTCGACCTTCCGCAACCAGCCCAACCGCATGCGGGAATGGCTGGCGGAGGCTGGCATGAATTGTCCGCGGGACATCGGCCTGGTGTCGCTGGACGTCACGCCCGCGACCGGCACCTGGGCCGGCATCGACCAGAATTCCGACGAGATCGGCAAGGCCGCCGTGGACCTGGTCCTGTCGAAGGTCCGGGCCGGCGAGCGCGGGATCCCGAAGGTCCGCCGCAGCCTGCTGGTCCACTGCCAGTGGCGTGAGGGGAACACGGTCCGCGCGGTCGCAGGAGAGAAGGCCTGCGCCTGAGGCGGGCTTGGCTCATGGCGCGGGGCTGCAGGCGATCCAACCTGCCCGACCTGTCGTCCGTGGTCTCGGCGTAGGATGAAGGTCAGGTTCCACCTTGATCCGGGGCCGGTGTTTGCGCGGCGGCGCGAGACCATCCTGGCCTACGGGGTGCTCGGGACGGGCACGGCGGTCACGCCGCGGGTGAAGAGTTCGCTGATGATATCCTCGAGGGGGACGTCCTGAATCGTGATATCGTCGACCGGGCCCTGGGCGAGGATCTGGGAGCAGACCTCGGTGACGTGGGCGCTGGGGACGTGGAGGAGGATCTCGCCGTCCTCGCCGACCTTGGCCTCGCCGTGGGCGGGTTTCCAGCCGGGGCCGAAGGGGGCGGGGGTCCCTTCGACGATGCTCAAGGCGGCCCTGGGCCGGAATTTGATGATGCGCTGGCCGGCGCCGGCGCCGGCGATGCGGTCGAGGTCGCCGTCGTAGATCTTCTTGCCGTGGTCGATGACGATCACGCGCTCACAGAGCGAGGTGATGTCGGCCATGTAGTGGCTCGTGAGCAGGATCGTCGTCTTGTGGCGGCGGTTGTAGCTGCGCAGGAACTCGCGCACGGCCTTCTGCGAGATGACGTCGAGGCCGATGGTGGGCTCGTCGAGGAAGAGCACGCGCGGGCGGTGGAGCAGGGCGGCGATCAGCTCCATCTTCATGCGCTCGCCGAGGGAGAGTTCGCGGACCTGCACGTTGAGCTTGGGGCCGACGCCGAGCAGGGTGACGAGCTCGTCGAGCGTCTCCTTGAACGGGCCGGGCGGCAGGCCGTAGATGGCGCGGATGAGGGTGAAGGATTCCTGGGCAGGCAGGTCCCACCAGAGCTGGTTTTTCTGGCCGAGCACGAGGGCGAAGAGGCGGCGGTAGGCGTTTTCGCGCTTGGAGGGATCGAAGCCGGCGACCCGGGCCGAGCCGGAGGTCGGGTAGATGAGGCCCGAAAGCATCTTGAGCGTGGTGGTCTTGCCCGCGCCGTTGGGGCCGAGGAAGCCGACGAACTCACCCTCCTTGATCGAGAAGCTGATATTGTCGGCCGCGCGGGTCTCCTCAAACTCCCGGTGGAAGAGGCCCTTCACGCCGCCCCAGAAGCCGGGCTGCTTCTTGTAGGTGCGGAAGACGCGGGTCAGATTTTCGACTTCGATCATGGAAGGGCGGAGGATGCACAAAGGCACGGCGGTGGCAAAGATTTGCTGCGGTCGGCCAGGGCCTGAGGATGTAGCCTGACCTTCCTCCTGCGCCGGAGGCGTCGGACGCCAGGCCGCGCAGGTTGGATTCGCCGAAGCCTGCAGGGTGCAGGCCGAAGCCCGATCGGAGGTCGGGCTCCACCTTGACGCCCCGGCATTTTTGGTGCGTGCTCGCCGTCGGCCCCGCCCGGGGATCCGGCCTCCGACTCCCCCTCACCCATGTCCCAAACGCCCGCGCCCGCCCGCGTCTCCCGCCTGGATTTTATCCGGGAGAATTACTACCGGGTGGCGGCGAGCGGACTCATCCCGGCGGGTTTCTACCAGCCGGAATTGCCGCGGCCGGACCAGTTGCCGGGGCGGACCGGTAGGCTGACCTTGGAAGTGGTGAGCCATTGCTGGAACTACGCGCATTTGCAGGCCTACCAGCTCAGTTCGCTGGTGCTGCACCCGCCGACGGCGATCGACGTGCGGATGACGGTCTATCACTGCCCGGAGGACCGGAAGACGGTGCGGCTGCTGGAGCATTTCGCCGGACGGCAGGTGCCGGGTGTGACCTGGGACTGGCGGCCGCTGGAGCGGAACCGGCTCCTGCGCCGGGCCATCGGGCGCAACGCGGCGGCGAAGGCGACGCGGGCCGACTGGATCTGGTTCACGGATTGCGATCTGTTGTTCCTCGACGGTTGCCTCGACACGCTGGCGGCGCGCCTGCAGGGCCGGCGGGACCGGCTGCTTTATCCCCAGGTGGAGCATTGCACGCGCATGCTCCGGGAGGACGACCCGGTGCTGCTGGCGGCGGCGGACGAGCCGGGGTTGGTGCAGATCGATCCGGCGCAGTTCGAGCCGTTTGGGATCAAAAAGGCCGTGGGGCCGCTGCAGATCGTGCATGGCGACATCGCCCGGCTCGCCGGCTATTGCGATGCCATCGCCTACTACCGGGAGCCGGTGGAGCACTGGCGGAAGACTTATGAGGACCGGACCTTCCGGTGGCTGCTGCGCACCCAAGGTGTGCCGATCGAGGTGCCCGGCGTTTACCGGATCAAGCACCTCCACAAGGGGCGCTACCAGGAGGGTGGCATGAAGCGCATCCGGCGCAGCCTGCGGCAGCTGCAGGCGGCGGTTTTTGGTCGTGCCAAGGGGCGGTGACCGAGACAGTGAGAGACCTGAAACCAAAGACCTGAGACCTTAAATCCAGACCCGGACCTTTTCTTCATTCTTCATGACATCCGACCCTACCACACCTTCCCGTCCCGCTGCGCCTGGCTTGGGCGCGAGGCTCACCGTCGAGGCGGGCTTCCTCTGGAGCCGTCTGTTGGGTCGGCCCTACCAGCTGACGACGGTGTTGTTCGGCTGTCCGGTGGTGCTGGGGATCGAGGCGCGGCGCGAGATCACCCGGGCCTATGGCTTCGAGCTCGAGGCGGCGCTCATGCAGCGGCTGCTCGACCACGTGCGGCCGGGTGACACGGTCTATGACGTCGGCGCCAACATCGGCCTGATCAGCATGATCCTGGCGCTGCATCCGGCCGGTCGCGGCTGCCGCGTGCACAGCTTCGAGCCGGAGCCGCGCAATTTTGGCGAGCTGGCCCGCAACATCGGCCTGAACGGCGTGCAGGACCGCGTGACCCCGCACCAGGTGGCGCTAGGCCGCTCCGAGGGTGAGGCCGCGCTGTTCGTGCGCGGCAGCACGGGGGACGGCCGTCACTCCATCGCCGAGACCAAGGGCGCGGAGGGCAGCATCAGCGTGAAGCTCTCGACCGCGACGACCTTTGCGCAGACCACCGGCCAGCCGCCCGACGTCATCAAGATCGACATCGAGGGCGCGGAGGGCGAGATGCTCGCCGGCGCCGAAGGCCTGATCGCCACGGGCCGGCCGCGGGAGATCATCATGGAGGTCCACAACAAGGGCGGCCGCGACCTCATGCCCGACGGCACGACCATCGACGCCTGGCTGAAGGCGCGGGGCTATGTACTCGCGTGGGAGCAGCACCGCCGCTCCGGCGTGCACCGGCATTACCAGCGCGCGGGCCGCTGATCCGCGGGCGCACGGACCAACCACCCCGAGCATGCCGCGCGACGTCCAACTGCTCTTTGACCGCGCGGCGACGCCAGGGATCACGGCGGATCATTTCGAGCCGGAATGGCTGCAGCGTCAGCAACTCGTCGTCGACACCGCGAAAGGGCGGGGAACGGTTTATTTTTTCCGCGCCGGCCCGGCGGTGTGGGTGCTGCGCCGCTACCGGCGCGGCGGGTGGATGGGGCGCGTCAATCGCGACGCCTATTGGTGGCAGGGGCTCGAGCAGACGAGGCCGTGGCGGGAGTGGCGGTTGCTGGCCGAGCTGCGCGCGAAGGGCCTGCCGGTGCCGCGGCCGATCGCGGCGCGAGTGACGCGCAGCGGGCTGGTTTACCACGGCGATTTGATCACGGAGCGCATCGAGGGGGCGACGCCGCTTGGCGCGTTGCTGGCGGCCGGGGCCTTGCCCCGGGAGGAGTGGGGCAAGGTCGGGGCATTGCTGGCGCGTTTCCAGGCGGAGGGCGTGCGGCACGACGACATCAATGTGAGCAACGTCCTGCGCGACGGGCGCGGCGCGTATCACCTGATCGATTTCGACAAGGCGCTGATCGCGCCGCCGGGCGCGTGGCAGGAGCGGAACCTCGCGCGTTTCCGACGCTCGATCGAGAAGCTGCAGCGGCGCCAACCGGCGGTCGGGTTCACGGCGGCCGACTGGGCGGCGGTGCGCGCCGGCTACCAGACGGGCGCGGCGGCGGGAGGCCGGTGAAAGGGGCGGGGAATATCCCTGCATTTGGTAAGGGTCTTGCTTAGGATCGCACCATGCCCGCCTCCACGCCTGCTCCCACGCTGATCCTGAGTGCCATGCCGTCGGAGATCCGGCTGATCCAGGCCCACATCAAGCGACCCAAAACCGGCCGGCTGGCCTGTTTCCCGTATGTCACCGGCGTGCTCCGGGGCCGGCGGGTCGTGACTACCGTCACGGGGGTCGGCGTGACCAACGCGGCCATGGTGACCGCGCTCTTCATCCGGGAATTTAAGCCGGCGGAGGTGCTCGTGTCGGGCACGGGCTCGCGCTTCAACCCGCGCATCGAGACCGGCGACACCATCATCTCGACCAAGACGATCCATCACGCGGCCGGCAGCCTGACCCAGGAAGGCATGGTCTACCGCAAGGTCCGGGGACCGCTGCCCGGGCAGATGACGCACTGGTACTACAAGCCCGACCCGCGCCTGTTGAAATTGGCGAAGGCGTCGATCAAAGGCTACACGGCGGAGCCGGTCACGGCCAACGGCCGCACCTACGTGCCGCGCGTGCTGACAGGTGTGGTGACGGCCAGCGATCTGTTTGGCGTGTCGGACGAGAAGATCGCCGACATGAAAAAGAAACTGAACCCGGACATCATGGAAATGGAGAGCGCGGCCATCGCGCAGGTGTGCACGCAGCTGGGTGTGCCGCACCTCGTCTTCCGCGCCGGCAGCAATCGCACGCAGTCGAATCCCGGCAACGACTACCGGTTGCTCGGGCAGAAAGCGGCGCACGCCGCGGCGCGGTGGACGGTTTATTTCACGGGGTGTTTGGCGGAGGCCCGCGCATGAAGTGGTTCTCCCGCGGGGACGGCGAGGGATTCGTCGTCGCGTTCATCAACAACCTGGTGCAGTTGCTCATCCTCGCGCCGCTGTGCACCGGGGTGCTCGGATTCTCGCCGGAGCTGATCTACGGGCGCATCCTGCCGGGCGTCGCGATCTCGTTCCTTGTCGGCAATATCTTCTATGCGTGGCAGGCGATGCAGCTGGCGAAGCGCGAAGGCCGCACCGACGTCACCGCGCTGCCCTACGGTATCAGCACGCCGGGGCTGTTCGCGCATGTGTTTCTCGTGATGCTCCCAGCGAAACAGCTGGCCCTCGCGCAGGGCATGGCGGACCCCGAGCGCTTCGCCTGGCACGCCGGGCTCGTGGCCTGTTTCCTTGGGGGCCTCCTGGAATTCGGCTGCTCGTTCTTCGCGGAAAAGATCCGCAAGCACACGCCGCCAGCGGCGATGCTGGCGACCCTCGGTGGGGTGGGGCTGGGCTTCCTCGGGCTGTCCTTCCTCTTCCAGGCCTTTGCCGCGCCGGTGGTCGGGCTGGTGATGCTGGTGCTCGTCTTCATCGTTTTCTTTGGCCGGATGAAATTCCGCGGGGGGCTGCCGGCGACGGTCGTGATCCTCGCGGTGGGCACGGCGCTGGCGTGGGCCACAGGGCTGGCCCCGGTGGGCGGTCCGGACGCGCGGCCGCTGGCGCACCTGCAGGTCTATTGGCCGGTGCCGGTGCTGGGCGAACTCTGGGCGGCGTTCTCCGGGGGGCATATCCTGGCCTACCTCTCGGTCGTGATCCCGATCGGGCTGCTGGGCGTGCTCGCCTCGCTGCAGAACATCGAGTCGGCCGCCGCGGCCGGGGACAATTATCCGGCGACACCCAGCCTGGTGGTCAGCGGCCTGGGCACGCTGGCAGCGGCATGCTTCGGGTCGCCCTTCCCGACCTCAATCTACATCGGGCACCCGGCGTGGAAAAAGCTCGGGGCCCGGGCGGGTTATTCGGCGTTGAACGGCATCTTCATCACGCTCGTCTGCCTGACCGGCTCAATGGCGGCGCTGACCTGGCTGATCCCGGCCGAGGCGGGCATCGCGATCATCTTCTGGATCGGGACGATCATCGCGGCCCAGGCCTTTGAGGTGACGGAGCAGAAATATTACCCGGCCGTCATCATCGGCCTGTTTCCCGCCCTGGCGGCCTGGGTGATGCTGATCGTGAAGACCACGGTCGGGGCCGGCGGGGCGACGCTGGACGCGGCGCTGGTGGCAAATGCGCATGCGGCGGGCGCCTACCTCGGGGGCGGCTTCGCCCTGGAACAGGGTTTTCTGTATTCGGCCATGATCTGGGCGGCCGTGGTGGTGGCCATCGTGGACCGGGCGTGGCTGCGGGCGGCCGGTTGGTGCGCCATCGGCGCGGGGCTGGCGCTGGCGGGGCTGATGCATTCCTACGCCCTGACCGGACGCGACACGGTCATCGACCTGCCGCTCCTGTCCTGGCTGACCGGACAATGGACGCCCGGCCGGTCCCTGTTCCCGGCCGGCGCGGCCGCAGCCGGTTATGCGCTGGCGGCGGTGATTTTTCTGCTGGCCAAGTTCATCCTGGTGCCGCGGGCTGAGGACGAAGTCGCCTGAATCCCATGCCTACGCTGCTCGTCAAGAACATCGGTTATCTCGTCACCCTGGATGCGGCCCGCACCGTGTTGCGGGATGCATGGTTGCTCGCGGAGGACGGGTTTGTCACGGCCACCGGCACGGGGCTTCCGCCCGCAGTGGCTGGGGCCGAGGTGCTGGATGCGCGGGGCGGCATCGCGACGCCGGGGCTGGTGAACACGCACCACCATTTCTACCAGACGATGGCCCGCGCCTACACGCCGGGCAACAACCTGCCGCTGCTGCCCTGGCTGGCGCACATGAACAAGCTCTGGCGGCCGTTCACGGCCGACGACCTGCACCTCGCCTCGAAGCTGGCGATGGCGGAGATGATGCTCACGGGCTGCACGACCACCTCGGACCACCACTATGTCGTGCCCGCGGGCAGCGGGGACAATTTTGCCGCGCAGTTTCGGGCGGCGGAGGAACTGGGTGTGCGGTTTCACTGTGCGCGCGGCAGCATGGACGTGCCGTCGAAGCTGATCGGCGACTGGGCGATCCAGACGGCGGAGGAGATCATGGCGGATGTCGTCCGCTTGCACCGGGATTTCCACGATCCGAAACCGGGCAGCTTCCGGCAGGTCTTCCTCGCGCCCTGTGCGGCGACCTCGTGCAGTGGCGAACTGTTGAAGCTCTCGGCCGCTTACGCGCGCGAGCACGGACTCGGGCTGCACAGCCATTGCGGCGAGACGGTGGACGAGGATGTGTTCTCGCGGGAGAAGTTCGGGCGCCGGCCGGTTGAGTATTTCGCCGACTGCGGCTGGGATTTCGAGGGCGTGTGGTATGCGCACGGAATCCATTTCACGGATGAGGAGGTGGCGTGGCTCGGGGCACGGAAGATCGGCGTCAGTCACTGCCCGTACGCCAACATGCGCCTCGGGTCCGGCATCTGCCGGGTTACCGACCTGCAGCGGGCCGGCGCCAAGGTGGGGATCGGGGTGGATGGCAGCGCCTCGAACGATTCCGGCCACGTGTTGGGCGAGCTGCGTCAGGCGCTCATGCTGTGCCGCGTGAAGTACGGCGCGGAGGCGATGTCGGTGATGGATGCGCTGGCGATCGGCACCTCCGGCGGCGCCGCGATTCTGCGGCGGCCGGACCTTGGTTCGCTGGCACCGGGCAAATGCGCCGATCTGGCGATCTGGCCGGCCGTCGATCTGTTTTCCAGCGGCTGCGAGAATCCGGTGGACGCGCTGTTGCTGTGTTATGCGCGCCAGGTGGACAGCCTGGTGGTCGGCGGCCGGGTGCGGATAACGCAGGGGCGATTCACGGATCTCGACCTCGACGGCCTGATCGCCCGGCACCATGCGCGGGCGCGGCAGATCCACGCCGCGCTCGGCTGAACGACTCATGGACCCCACGCTCCCCTTCATCGACCTGCACCGCCACCTGGACGGCAACGTGCGCCTGCAGACCATCCTCGACCTCGGCCGGCAGCACAACATCCGCCTGCCCGGCGACACGCTTGAGACCCTGCGCCCGCACGTGCAGGTGGAAGGGGTGATGCCCGATTTGGTGACGTGGCTCAACAAGCTGCACTGGATGATCGCCGTCCTCGGCGATTATGACGCCTGCCGCCGCATCGCGCGGGAGAACGTCGAGGACGCGCACGCCGAGGGGATCGATTACCTCGAGCTGCGGTTCAGCCCGTATTTCATGGCCGGCCCGAACGGGTTGGACCCGGTCAAGGTGGTCGAGGCGGTGGTGGCCGGCATCGCGGAGGGGCGGGCGCAGACGGGCCTGCCGGTGAAGCTGATCGGCATCCTGAGCCGCACCTTCGGAGCGGAGGCCTGCCGGATCGAACTGGAGGCACTGCTGACCCAGCGGGAGCACCTGGTCGCGCTCGACCTCGCAGGTGATGAGAAAAATTTCCCGGCGGAGCTGTTCATCGAACACTTCAAACGCGGCCGGGATGCGGGCTGGGCAATCACGGTGCATGCGGGCGAGGCCGGAGGTGCGGCGAGCGTGTGGGCGGCCGTGCAGCAGCTCGGGGCCACGCGCATCGGGCACGGCATCCGGGCGATTGACGATCCCCGCCTGCTGGAGCACCTGCGGGCGCAGCGGATCGGGCTGGAGATCAACCTCACGAGCAACGTGCAGACCAACACGGTACCGAGCTTCGGGGCACACCCGATGAAGCCGTTCCTTGCCCACGGGCTGCTGGCCACGATCAACACCGACGACCCGGTGATCAGCGGGATTGATCTCCGGCATGAATACCGGGTCGCCGCGCCGGCGGCCGGGCTCACCGCCGCGGAGATTGCGCAGGCGCAGCGGAACGCGCTGGAGATTTCGTACCTGACGTCGGAGGAGAGGGCGGTGCTACGGGCGAAGAAGACCGCCTGAGATCCCCCCGCCGGGTTAAGATCCGTCAGCTGTGACCCAGTTTCCGGTAGTCGAGGACGGTGTGGCTGATCGCGCCGGCCTCGAGGCACTTCAAATCAGTGAGGGGCTCCGGGGGAGAAACGTCTTCGCCTTCCGTCCAGATCAGCTGATGGCGGCCCTGGTCATCCGCGGGCGTGAACAGGCCGGGTACGAAGAAATGCGCAGGCACCGTCCGCCGGAGCTCGCTGTCGGGCCGGCACGGGTGGGGGAAGTTGACGTTGTGGACGGTGAAGCTGCGGGGCGGGGTGGTGGCGAGCAGCTCCGTCGCCAGGCGGGCGGCGTGGGTGGCCGAGATCCGGAGGGTGGCCAGCAGTTCCCCCTCCGGCACGCTGCCGTGCTCCTTGAGCCGGTAGTAGGTTTCCTCGGAGACGTCTTGGGAGAGCGCCATCGCCGGCAGGCCGTGCAGGGCGCCCTCCCAGGCGCCCGCGACCGTGCCGCTGGCGATGATGAAGGCGAGGGTGCAGTTGAAGCCGACGTTGATGCCGCTGACGACCCCTTCGACGCACGTGGTTTGCTCAGGGCCCGTGGCGTCCTGTTTCGGCAGGAGGTGGGCGAGCGCGATGTTGACGCAGTCGGAGGGGGTGCCGTCGACGATCCAGGTCGGGCAGCCGAAGCCGCGGTCGACGGCGGCGGATTTGACCGGGCGGCCGCGGGTCTTGGAGGCGCCGGTCCAGCTTTGCTCGCTGGCCGGGGCGACAACGAAGAGCTCATGGCCGGCGGCTTTCAGGGCGAAGATGAGTTCGTGGAGGAAGACGGAGTTGATGCCGTCATCGTTGGTGACCAGGAGGCGCATGCGGAAGGCGAGGAAAACCCCGAAGCCGGGGAAATGAAAGCGGGAATTATGTGCAATAGGATGACCGGGATCGTGTTTGCGAAATCCAGGGAACGACACAGGATGCGCGACCCATGCGAACCCCTGCCTGTTGGAAACCCCTGACCCTGTTGCTGGCCAGCTGGCTGGTCCTTGCCCCGGCCCACGCGGCTGATGAAAGCGGCGTGCTCACGTCCGTTTACGGCAAAACCGACAGTGGCTACAAACGCAAGAAGGGCCCGGACGGCAAATGGGTGCGGGAGTATTACGCCCTGACCAACGGCGGGCCCGCCGAGGGCACGATCCAGGACAACGCGCAGGAAAAGGTGCGGTTCGTCGCGCTGGCCACCGTGCTGGCCGAACACCTGGCGCGGCAGGGCTACTTTCCGGCCACCGATAAGGACAAGGTCGACCTGCTGGTCGTCGTGAACTGGGGGCGCACCACGCCCCTCACGGACGGCGCGGCCCGGAGCGGCACCGACAACGTGCTCGCGGCCATGAACAATTTGAGCAACCTGGGTCCGGCGGTACCGCCGACGATCGTGAGCCCCACCGATGCCGCCTCGGCGCCCGAGGCGGAGGTGAATCTCACCGGCAGCGCCGAGGACATGCAGCGGCAGGCGGCGCAGAGCCAGTTGGAGTCGGCGTTGATGACTCAGGGCATGTTCAACCGTTCCCGCGACCAGGCGAACGACAAGAACGCCTTCCTGCTGGGCTATGCCGGCGATCTCAACAAAACCGATGGAATCCAGCGCATGATCGGTGGCGGCGGCAAGTTCGACGAGCTGATGGCGGACATCGAGGAACCCCGGTATTACGTCATCCTCACGGCCTACGACTTCAAGCGGACCGTGCGCGAGAAGAAGCCCAAGGTGCAGTGGGTGACCCGCATGAGCATGCGGGCCCCCGGCAACAGTTTCGCCGAGCAGGCCGCCGCCATGGTGGCTTATGCATCCTCGCGCTTCGGGCAGAACACCGACGGCCTCGACCGTCGGGTCACGCCGGAGTACAAGGTGAACCTGGAGGATATCCGCTTCCTCGGGGTGGCGGATCCGGCGGCCGCCAAGTCGGCGGGGCCGGCGGAAAAAAAGTGAGGCAGCCGGGCCCGCGCGGTGCGCTGGCCGGCGGTCTCACAAGCGGTGCGTAGTGCTGGGCAAGATGCACGGAGTGCAGCCGGGCCGGGGCGGGTATCCTCGGCTCATGGCACGCGACGTCCCGTCATTCTCCATCAAATTCGCACCCCGCCAGGTGGTCGTCAGGGTATGGTCCGGGTGTGTTTGGGTGATTGGAGCGCCGGGCGCGCGTGCCGCCACTTCGACCCGCCCATGAAACCTATCCTGTTCAACAACACCGTCCTGCGCGACGGCCACCAATCGCTGGCCGCGACCCGCATGACGACGGCGCAGATGCTGCCGGCCGCCAAAATCCTCGACGGCATGGGCTTTGCCGGGCTCGAGACCTGGGGGGGCGCCACCATTGATGCCTGCCTGCGTTTCCTGGGGGAAAATCCCTTCGACCGGCTCCGGGCGCTGAAGCAGGCCGCCCCGCGCACCCCGCAGATCATGCTGCTGCGCGGGCAGAACATCGTGCAATACACCTCGTTTCCCGACGACGTGGTCGAGGCCTTCGTGCGCGCCAACGCGGCGGCGGGCCAGGACATCTTCCGCATCTTCGACGCGCTGAACGACACGCGCAACCTCGTGACCGCCATCAAAACGGTGAAGGCCTGCGGCAAGCATGCGCGGGGCGAGATCTGCTACACCACCAGCCCGGTGCACACGATCGACGCCTTCGTGCGCATGGGCCGGGAGCTGCGCGAGCTCGGCTGCGATTCGATCGGCATCAAGGACATGTCGGGCGTCATCGCGCCCCGCGTGGCCGCCGAGATGGTGACGCAGCTGCGGGCGAAAGTGGGGCTGCCCATCACGCTGCACACGCATGACACGGCCGGGCTCGGCGCGGCCGCTTACATGGCGGCGATCGATGCCGGGGTTGATGCCGTGGAGACTTCCATCACGCCATTCGCCAACGGCACGGCGCAGCCCGACACGGTGCGCATGATCGCCCTGCTGGAGAACCACCCGCGCCGGCCCGATTTTGACACGGCCAAGCTGCACCAGCTGCGCCAGTACTTCACCGGCGTGTACCAGGAACTGGGCAAGTTCACCTCGACGGACAACGAGCGCGTCGACAGCGACACGCTCTGCTACCAGGTGCCGGGCGGCATGCTCTCGAATTTCCGCAACCAGCTCAAGGAGCAGGGCATGAGCGACAAGTTCGACCAGGTGATGCTGGAGATCCCCTTTGTGCGCGCCAGCCTTGGCTGGATCCCGCTGGTCACGCCGACGTCCCAGATCGTCGGCACCCAGGCGATGATGAACGTGAAGTTCGGCCGCTGGAAGACCATCGTGCCCGCCGCGGCCGACATTGCATTGAACAAGTATGGGCGGCCGCCGGGCCGCGTTTCGCCGGAGCTGCTCAAACTGATCGCCGAGCGGACCGGCCAGCAGCCGATCGAGGGCCGGCCGGCCGATGCGCTGGCTCCGCGCATGGCCAAGCTCCGGGCCGAGTTGGCGGAGAAGAAGCTGCCGACCAACGACGAGGCCTGCGTGTTGCACGCCATGTTCCCGCAGGAATTCGCCAAGCTGCACGCCCCCGCGCCCGCGCCGACGCCGGCGCCCGCCGCGCCGGTCACGCTCTCGGCCCCGGCCGCCACCCCCGCGGCCCCGGCCGCCTCCCCGCGTCCCGGCGCCCTGGCGGCGGGTCCCAATCATTTCTTCATCACGATCGGATCCGACCGCCATGAGGTCCGCGTCGAGGATGTCTCTGTCTGACCATGAAAAACACCACCACGACCCCCTTGTTTGCCGAATTTCCGCCGCCTGCGCCCACCGATTGGCGCCGGCTCGCCGAAGAATCGCTCGAGGGCGCGCCCTTTGACAAGAAACTCGTCACGCGCACGCCCGAGGGCATCGATCTGCAACCCATCTACACCCGAGCCGATGCAGGTTATGCCGCCGGGGAGTGGCCGGGTCTGCCGCCGTTCGGCCGCGGGGCCGACGCGCTCGGGGCGCGGGCGCAGAGCTGGCGGGTCTGCCAGGAACTGCCCTACGGCGTGCCGGAGGAGTTCAATGCCGCCCTGCTGATGGATCTCAACCGCGGCCAGAACGCGGTGAACCTGATTTTCGACATCGCCACGCGCCTCGGGTTGGACCCGCAGGAGGCGCGGCCGGGTGAGGTCGGGGGCTGCGGGCTCTCGCTGGCCACGCTCGATGATCTGGTGCGCGCCCTGCGCGGCGTGGATCTCGCGGCGGTGCCGGTCTATGCCCCCGCCGGGGTCTCGGCCTTGCCGATCACCGCGATGTTCGTCGCCGCCCTCGCCGAACAGGGCAAGCCGGCCTCCGTGTTGCACGGCGGCATCCTGTCTGACCCCTATTCGGAATGGCTCGGCGGCGGCGTGCTGCCCTGCCAGCTGGCGTCCGCGTTTGATGACATGGCGGCGGTCACGGACTGGGCGGCGCGCTCGGGCTCGGCCCTGCGTACCGTCGGCGTGGCAGCGAACCACTGGGCGGATGCCGGCGGGTCCGCCGTGCACGAGCTGGCCTTCGGGCTGGCGACGGGGGTGGACTACCTGCGGGCGCTCGGGGACCGCCACATCACGGCGGGTCGCGCGGCGCCGCGCTTCCTCTTCACCTTCTCGAGCGGCTCCCATTTCTTCATGGAGGTCGCGAAGTTCCGGGCCGCGCGCCTGCTCTGGGCGCGGGCGGTCACCGCGGCCGGGGCCCCGGCCGAGTCGGCCCGGATGGTCTGCCATGCCCGCACCTCGCTGTGGAACAAGACCGCGCTGGATCCGCACGTAAACCTGCTGCGCACGACGACCGAGGCCTTTGCGGCCGTGATCGGCGGCTGTGCGAGCCTGCACGTGGCGCCCTTCGACGAGTGTCACAAGGTGCCCGATGATTTTTCGCGACGCCTGGCGCGCAACATCCAGCTCATCCTGGCGGAGGAGTGCCAGCTCGGCCGGGTCGTCGATCCGGCGGGCGGCTCCTGGTATGTCGAATCCCTGACGCGCCAGCTGGCGGCAAAGGCCTGGGCCCAGTTCCAGGAAGTCGAAAAGCGTGGCGGCATGGCCGCGGCGATCCGGGCTGGTTATCCGCAGGAGACGGTGGACCGGCTGGCGGCCGAGCGGCTCACTGCCGTCGAGTCGCGCCGGGACGGCATCATCGGCACGAACCTGCACCCGAACCTCAAGGAACGCGCGCCGGAGTCCAATCTCCCGGATTACGACGAGCTGGCCGCCCGGCGGATCCGCCAGGTGGCGGCCTACCGCCAGGCGACCCCGTGCGAACGGGATGTCGAGGTGATGTCGCGCCTGGATCAACTGCTGACCGCGACCCCGGCCACCAAGATGAAGTTGCTCACCGACGCCTTCGCGCACGGCGCGACCCTCGGCGAGGTGGGCAAGGTGTTGGGCATCGGCCGGACGGCCGAGACCATGGTGCCGCGGCTGCGCAGTCGCCGCCGCAGCGAGCCCTTCGAGGCGTTGCGCCGTCGCGCCGACGCCTTTGCGACCAACACCGGCGCCCGGCCCTCCGTGTTCCTGGCGAATTTCGGCCCGCGCAAGCAGCATGCGGCGCGGGCGGATTTCACCGCCGGCTTCTTTGCCGCCGGCGGTTTCGAGGCCAAGAGCAACCCCGGCTTCGACACCCCGCAGGCCGCTGCGGCCGCCGCCCAGGCCGCCGGGGCGCGCCTGGTGGTCATCTGCTCAACCGACGAGACCTACCCGGCGTTGGTGCCGGTGCTGGCCGGCCTCCTGAAAGCCGGGCCCAACCCGCCGCAGGTAGTTCTGGCCGGCCTCCCGGCCACGCCGGAATTGCAGCAGCAATACCGGCAGGCGGGCGTGGATGAGTTCATCCACATCCGGGCCAACTGCGCCCAGCTGCTGTCCCGTTTCCAGGAAAAACTCGGTTTTTGATCTCCACGCGCCATGAAATTTCCCGACTACACCCAGATTGCCTTTGAAACCGCGCCCGAGACCGGCACCGCCGCCGCGTGGCGCCGGGCCGCACGACTCGAGGCGCCCGGCCCCGATGCGCTCGCCGACTGGCAGACCTTGGAGCAGATCCCGGTCAAACCGGTCTACACCCCTGAGGACCTCGCCGACGTGGAACACCTCGAGTACACGGCGGGCATCGCGCCCTTCCTGCGCGGCCCCTACGCCACGATGTACGTGCTGAAGCCATGGACGATCCGCCAGTACGCCGGTTTCTCGACGGCGACGGAATCCAATGCGTTCTACCGGCGCAACCTCGCGGCTGGCCAGACGGGCCTGTCGGTGGCCTTCGACCTGGCGACGCACCGGGGATACGACAGCGATCACCCCCGCGTGATGGGCGACGTCGGCAAGGCCGGGGTGGCCGTGGACAGCGTGCTCGACATGCAGGCGCTGTTCAAAGGCATCCCGCTCGACCGCATCAGCGTCTCGATGACGATGAACGGGGCGGTGCTGCCGGTGCTGGCGTTCTACATCGCGGCTGCAATCGAGCAGGGCGTGAAGCCCGCGCAGCTGGCGGGGACGATCCAGAACGACATCCTGAAGGAGTATATGGTGCGCAACACGTACATCTACCCGCCCGGCCCCTCGATGAAGATCATCGCCGACATCTTCTCGTACACGTCGCAGCACATGCCGAAGTTCAACTCGATCTCGATTTCCGGCTACCACATGCAGGAAGCCGGGGCCACGGCCGACCTGGAGCTGGCGTACACGCTGGCCGACGGCCTCGAGTACCTGCGGACCGGCCTCAAGACCGGTATGGACATCGACGCCTTCGCGCCGCGGCTCTCGTTCTTCTGGGCGCAGGGCAAGGATCTGTTCATGGAAGTCGCCAAGATGCGTGCCGGCCGCCTGCTGTGGGCGAAGCTGGTGAAGCAGTTCAACCCGAAGAACCCGAAGTCGATGGCGCTGCGCACGCACTCGCAGACCTCGGGCTGGTCGCTGACCGAGCAGGATCCCTTCAACAACGTCGCGCGGACCTGCGTCGAGGCCATGGCCGCGACGCTGGGCCACACCCAGAGCCTGCACACGAACTCGCTCGACGAGGCCATCGCGCTGCCGACCGATTTCTCGGCCCGCATCGCGCGCAACACGCAGCTTTTCCTGCAGGCCGAGAGCGGCATCTGCAACGTGGTCGATCCCTGGGGTGGCTCGTATTACGTCGAGCGGCTGACGCACGAACTCGTGCAGAAGGCCTGGGCCCACATCGAGGAAGTCGAGAAGCTCGGCGGCATGGCCAAGGCGATCGAGACCGGCGTGCCGAAGCTGCGCATCGAGGAGGCTGCCGCCCGCCGGCAGGCCCGCATCGATTCGGGCCGCGAGACCATCGTCGGCGTGAACAAGTACCAACTCGAGAAGGAGGCCCCCATGGACATTCTGGAAGTGGACAACACGGCGGTACGCGAGGCGCAGATCAAGCAGCTGCAGCAGCTCAAGGCAGAGCGCGACGGCGCCCGCGTGAAGGCCGCGCTGGACGCGCTGAGCGAAAGCGCCCGCACGGGCGAGGGCAACCTGCTCGCGCTGAGCATCGAGGCGGCGCAGGCACGCGCCACGCTCGGGGAGATCTCCGACGCGCTCGAGAAGCATTACGGCCGCTACGCCGCGCAGATCCGCACGGTCGCCGGCGTCTACCGGGCCGCCTACGCGGGCCGCGAGGATGTGACCCAGGTCCGGGCGTCGACCGACGCCTTCGCCACGCGCGAAGGCCGCCGGCCGCGCATCCTGATCGCCAAGCTCGGGCAGGACGGGCACGACCGTGGCGCCAAGGTCGTGGCCACGGCCATGGCCGACATGGGCTTTGATGTGGACATCGGGCCGCTGTTCCAGACCCCCGCGGAAGCCGCGCGCATGGCGGTGGAGAACGATGTGCACGTGGTCGCGATGAGCTCGCTCGCCGCCGGCCACAAGACCCTGCTCCCGCAGCTGGTCGGTGAGCTGAAAAAGCTCGGCCGCCCGGAGATCCTGGTGGTCTGCGGCGGGGTGATCCCGGCGCAGGATTACGCCTACCTGTACGAGCAGGGCGCGGTGGCGATCTTCGGCCCCGGCACACCGGTGCCGCAGTCCGCGGCCATCGTCCTGGAAAAACTGGGCGCCGTCCCGGCGGCCTGACGCGGTTTCGCCATGGGATTCCACGCCCAGCGAGCCAACGAAAGAACCTGCGCGGCGCGCAGGTTCCTCCTCACGCACTCCGCATGACCCCGCCTGGAACCAGCCAGCCGGACTGGGTGCCGCCGGAGGGGGGCGATGGCTTTGCCACGAAGATTGTGGCCGGGGTGCCGGGGGCCGCGGCTGACGCGCGCCCGGCCGGACCGGGCGGGGGCGCGCCGGATCTCACGGCCTTGGTGCCGCAATTGCTGGCCGGGGAACGGGCCGCGCTGGCCCGGGCCATCACATTGGTGGAGAGCCGGGCGCCGCGGCACCGGCCGGCGGCGGAAACTTTATTGGAGGCGGTCGCGGGTCGGGCGGGTCGGTCGCTGCGCGTCGGCATCACCGGCGTGCCGGGGGCCGGGAAGAGCACCTTCATCGAGGCCCTGGGCATGCAATTGTGCGAGGCCGGCCGACGGGTGGCGGTGCTCAGCGTGGATCCCAGCAGCCCGGTCACCGGCGGCAGCATCCTCGGGGACAAGACGAGGATGGAGCGACTGGCCCGGCATCCGGCCGCCTATATCCGGCCCTCGCCGAGCGGTTGCGAGCTGGGTGGCGTGGCGCGACGCACACGGGAAACGATCTCCCTTTGCGAGGCGGCGGGCTTTGACACCGTGCTGGTCGAGACCGTCGGGGTGGGGCAGAGTGAGGTGGTCGTGCGGGGGATGGTGGATTGCTTTGTGGTGCTGATGATCGCCGGGGCCGGCGATGAGCTGCAGGGGATGAAGAAAGGCATCCTGGAGCTGGCCGACGTGCTGGTGGTGAACAAGGCGGACGGGGAGAACAAGCTGCGCGCCGAGGCGGCGCGGATGGAATTCGCGCAGGCGCTGCATTATCTCACCGGGGAGCAGGGCGCGTGGCAAACGCCCGTGCTGACCTGTTCCGCCCAAACCGGCGAGGGAGTGGGGGCCGTGTGGGCCGCGGTGGAAGGATATGCTACGGCGGCGACGGGGCGCGGCGAGTTTGCCGCCCGGCGGCGCGCCCAGGAACTGGCGTGGCTGGAGACCCTCGTGGAGGAGGGGCTGCGCGCGCGGTTGCTGGCGAGTCCGGCGGTGCAAGCCGTGCAGGCGGAGGTCATCGCGCAAGTGTCAGCGGGTACGCTTTCCCCGGCGGCCGGCGCGCGTCGTTTATGGGAGAAAATCGCCGCGGTGCACCTGCATAAGCAGGGCGAATGAGCGGAATATTTCGTGCGCACGATTAGCAGTGCGCATGAGTTGGCAAGATGTGCGGAGAGAGGTCGGACCGCTTCGGGTAGACTGGCGTCGTTCGACCAATCCTTTCGCCATGATCCAAGCCATTGACCACCTCGGCATCGCCGTCCGCTCGCTGGACGAAGCGGTGCCCCTCTACGAAAAAGCCCTGGGGCTGCGTTGCCTCGGCCGGGAGGAAGTCGTGTCACAGAAAGTGCGCACGGCCTTCTTCGATGCCGGCGGCGTGCACCTGGAACTGCTGGAGCCGACGGCACCCGAAAGCCCGATCGCCAAGTTTCTCGCCGAGCGCGGCGAGGGCATCCACCACGTGGCGTTTCGGACCGACGATATCACGGCCCAGCTGAAGCAGGCGGCGGACGCCGGCGTGCGGCTGATCCACGAGAAACCCTTTGAGGGCGCGGCCGGCAAGCTGGTCGCGTTCCTGCATCCGAAATCCACGCGCGGGGTGCTCACTGAGCTCTGCGCGGTCCAACCCGGCGCCCCGGCGGCGCACTGAGGAATCCACCATGGCCATCGAAGCCCGTTTTTTAAAGGAACTGGAAACCCGGCGGAAGACCGCCCGCGCCGCCGGCGGCGAGGACAAGCTGGAGGCGCGTCGCGCCAAAGGCCTGATGAACGCGCGCGAGCGCGTCGAGGCCCTCTTCCAGCCCGGCACCTTCATGGAGTGGGGGCTGCATGCCGACCACGATTGCCATGATTTCGGCATGGAGGGCAAACCGATGCCCGGCGACGGCGTCATCACCGGCGTCGGTTATGTCGACGGCCGCCCGGTGGCGGTTTTCAGCCAGGATTTCACCGTGGGCGGCGGCGCGCTCGGCCGGATCCATTCCAAGAAGATTTGTGACCTGATGGATTACGCCATGCGGGCGGGCATCCCGGTGGTGGGTATCAACGACTCGGGCGGCGCCCGCATCCAGGAAGGCGACGACTCGCTCTCCGGCTACGGCCAGGTCTTTTACCGCAATGTGCTCGCGTCGGGTGTGATGCCCCAGATCTCGATCATCGCCGGTCCTTGCGCCGGCGGCGCGGCCTACAGCCCCGCGCTGACGGACTTCATCATCATGACCCGGAAGAACGCCAACATGTTCATCTGCGGCCCGGAGGTCATCAAGGCGGCGACCGGTCAGACGGTTACCATGGACGAGATCGGCAGTGCCTCCGTCAACGCCAGTGTCAGCGGCAATGTGCATTTCACGGCCGAGGACGACGCCGAGGCGCTGGCCCTCGCGCGGCGCCTGCTGGCCTTCCTGCCGGCGAACAACGTGATGGATCCGCCACACGCGCCGACGCCGAGTCTGAACATGGCGCCGGACCCGGTCATGAACGAGCTGGTGCCGTCCGATGCGAAGATGCCGCTCGACATCAACAAGATCATCAGCCGGCTGGTGGACAACGGCGATTTCCTCGAGGTGCATCGCGAGTGGGCGAAGAACCTGGTCGTCGGCTTCGGCCGCGTGCAGGGAATCGTGTGCGGCATCGTGGCCAACCAGCCAATCGTGAAGGCCGGCACGCTCGACATCGACTCGTCGGACAAGGGTGCGCGGTTCATCCGCTTCTGCAACGCCTTCAACATCCCGATCGTCACGCTCGTGGACATCCCCGGTTTCATGCCGGGCGTGGCCCAGGAGCGCGGGGGCATCATCCGCCACGGCGCGAAGATGCTCTTCGCCTATGCGGCGGCCTCCGTGCCGAAGATCACCTTCATTCTCCGCAAGGCCTACGGTGGCGCTTACCTCGCGATGTGCAGCTCCGACATGGGAGCCGACCTCGTCTACGCGTGGCCGACGGCCGAGATCGCGGTGATGGGCGCCGAGGGCGCCGTGAAAATCCTCTACAAGCGTGAGATTGCTGCCGCGAAGGATCCGAAGGCCAAGGAGGCCGAACTCGCCGCGGAATACCGCGACAAGTTCGCCTCGCCCTACCAGGCGGCCCGCAAGGGCCTGATCACCGACGTCATCGAGCCGGCGCAGACCCGCGGCACCCTGGCGATGGCGCTGCGCAACACGCTCTCGAAACGCGAAACCCGTCCGCCCAAGAAACACGGCAACATGCCGCTCTGATCATGTCTGGCTTCCTGCATCTTCCCCTGGCCGAGACGGCCGGTTTTCCCTGGCTGAACCTGATCTGGGTTCTCGTCAGCATCACGGTCCTGATGTTCGCCGTCGCCGGCCTCGGTCGCTGGCTGGCGGCGACGCATCCCGATCCGGTGCCGCGCGTGCGCCCCAAACCCGTCGTGGTGGCCGAGCCGGAACTCACGCCGGAGATCCAGGCGGCGATCGCCGCGGCCGTTTACGTCACCTTGGGCGCTTCGGCCCGGGTCACCTCCGTGGTCCTCCAGCCCGCGAGCGGGGACAATGTCATGCTCCCGTGGTCGCTCGAGGGCCGCCGCCAGATCTATACCTCGCACAAGGTGCGCTGAACCACTCTTCCCATTCCCATCATGAAAAACCTCCGCGTCACGGTTGACGGCAAAATCTTCAATGTGTCGGTCGAAATCCTCGGCGAGCCGACGGCCGCATCGGCGGCTCCGGCTACACCGCGCGCTGCGGCTCCCGCCGCCCCTGCGAGTGCGCCGGCCCCGGCCCCGGCCGCCGCGCCGGCCCCCGTGGCCGCTCGTCCGGCCGCCGGCGTTCCCGGCGAAGTGCTGAGCCCCCTGTCGGGCAAGGTCGTCTCGATTGACGTCACCCTTGGCCAGGCCGTCGCGGAAGGCGCGCAACTCGCCACCGTCGAGGCGATGAAGATGAACACCTACGTATTCGCGCCGCAGGCCGGCAAGGTGACCGCGATCCTTGCCACGCCGGGTTCGGCCATCGAGGAAGGCCGGCCCCTGCTGGTTCTCGGCTGATCCTGCCGGCCCTCACTGGCGTCCCACTTCCCTCCCATGTTCACCACCGCTGTCACCTCGGCCCTCGTCATGTTCGCCCTGGCCGGGGCCATCTCCCTGCTCGTCGCCGGGCTGATCAAACTCCTCTTCGTGCTCGTCCGCCGTTTTGGCGGCGGCCAGTGACCTTCCGCCGATGAACCTCTCCGACATCGCCAACATTTTCCAAGGCCTCACCTCGTTTGGCCACGGCCCCTGGCCGATGATCGCCGCGCGGCTCGGGCTCATCGTGCTCGGCGGCGTGCTCGTGTACTACGGGCGCAAGGGCGTGCTGGAACCGTTGCTGATGATCCCGATGGGTCTGGGCATGGCGATGGTGAACGCCGGCGTGCTGTTTCTCGATCCCACCACGGCGGCGGTCATTGCGCGCAGCACGGGACAGCCCGTCCTGGCGGATGGCACCATCCCGGGCACGTTGATGCTGGCGCCGTTTGTGGAGCGCACCGACGACCTGATGTACATGCTGCAGATCGATTTTCTGCAGCCGATCTACACTTTCGCGTTCAGCAACGGCCTCATCGCGTGCCTGGTATTCATGGGCATCGGCGTACTGCTCGACGTGGGTTTCCTGCTGGCGCGGCCGTTCCAGAGCATGTTTCTCGCACTCTGCGCCGAGCTCGGCACGGTGGCGACCTTTCCGATCGCCGTGGCCCTGGGCCTGAATTTCAACGAGGCCGCGTCCATCGCCATGGTGGGCGGGGCGGACGGCCCGATGGTGCTCTTTACGTCGCTGAAGCTGGCCAAGCACCTGTTCGTACCGATCACGGTGGTGGCCTACCTTTATCTCGGCCTGACCTACGGCGGTTATCCCTACCTGATCCGTTTTCTGGTCCCGGCCAAGCTGCGGGCGATCCGCCCGGCCCCGACCAAGGCGGTCCGGATTTCCTCCGGCGAGAAGCTGGCCTTCGCCTTCGTGGCGGGCACGTTCCTCTGCCTCCTTTTCCCGTCGGCCTCGCCGCTGCTGCTGTCGCTGTTTGTCGGCGTGGCGGTCCGCGAGGCGGGGCTGCAGTATTTCACCAGCATGATCGAGAACACGCTGCTCTACGGGGCCACGTTCTTCCTCGGGCTGCTGTTGGGGGTGCTGTGCGAGGCGAGCACGATCTTCAATCCCAAGGTGCTCCTGCTGCTCGTCCTTGGCATCATCGCGTTGCTGCTCTCGGGCATCGGCGGCATCATCGGCGGCTACATCCTGTACATCGCCACCGGGCGGAAGTTCAACCCGGTGATCGGTATCGCCGGGGTAAGTTGCGTGCCTTCCACCGCCAAGGTGGCGCAGAAAGAAGTCAGTGCCGTGGCGCCGGATGTCATCATCCTGCCGGAGGCGCTGGGGGTGAACATCAGCGGGGTGATCACGACCGCGATCCTCACCGGCATCTACGTTTCCCTCGTGCCGCTGCTCAAGTAACGCCATGAACGCTCCCGCCCATCCGATCCTGCGTTGGCTGTCCGGCCCGGCGGTCGCGCTGGTGGGGGTGGTCGGCGTGCGGGTCATCGCGCCGCTGTGCGAAGGGCGGACCCAGGCGGTGGTGCTGGTGGCCGGGTACCTGCTGGTGCCGGCCGGTTTGTTCTGGTTTGCGTCGCGCCTCGGTCAGCGGGCCGCCCAACGCGCCGCGGAGGCCCCGGAGACGCGGGGCTGAACCCTTTTCCGCCATGCCCTCTGCCCATGAAATGACCGCGGGATCCGGCCCGGCCGGCGAGCCGATGACGGCCGGCGGCTGGAAAGTGGCGCACCATGCGGTCGTGGAGTCGACACAGGCACTGGCGCGGCCGCTCCCGGCGTGGTCGGCGGTCGTGGCAGACGCGCAGAGCGCCGGACGCGGGCAGCGGGATCGCAGCTTCACGTCCGATGCCGGCGGGCTTTACGTTTCGGCGGTCGTGCCCTTTGACGGCGATGCCCTGGCCTGGCGGGGGTTCGCCCTGGCGATCGGGCGCGGGGTGCTGAACGCGCTCACGGAGCTGGGGATCGAGGACCTGCGGCTGCGCTGGCCCAACGACCTGATGATCGGCCCGCGCAAGGTGGGCGGCATCCTGGTGGAGCAGGGCGGGCCGCGGACGCTGCTGGTCGGCCTGGGCATCAACATCACGAACCGGCCATGGCTGACGGACCATGCGTTGCGTTACGTGGCGGGGCGGTTGCTGGATCACACGGACCGGGCGCTGACCGGTCCGGCGCAATTGCTCGAGCCGGTGCTGGCAGGGATGCGCCGGGCCCACCAGGAATTCGAGTCGAGGCGGTTGGCCGGTATGGCGGCTGTCCTGAACGAATGCTGGGGGGTGCCCCGGCATGTGTGGCTGGAGGCGGCCGGTGAGGTGGAATTGGCGGAGTCGCAGGGGGCCTTTGCCGGCATCGAGCAGGACGGCCGGGTGCGGCTGGCCCGGCCGGACGGGTCGGTCGTGAGCATCCCGGAGCACCATATCCAGCGGCTGATCGAGGTGGAGTAGCCCCCGTTCAGTCTATTGGGAGAGCAAAGGGCGGGGAACAGGTTTGCGCCGGCCGGGTCCGGGCGTTGAAGTTGCGTTACCCCCGCGACCGCCCGCCGAGAGGGCCATCTTGGCAGGCTGCGACCAACCCCAATCCCTGTCCGTATGTCCCCGTCCCCGCATGGCCTCTTGTCTGGTTTGCTCCTGCTCGCCCTGACGGTCGGTGTTTTGACGGCTGCCGACGGGACCGTCGCGACCGCGGTGTACGCGAATGTGGGCCACGGCTACCGGCGGGAGAAGGGCAAGGACGGGGCGTTCAAGCCGGAGTATTACGCCCTGAGTAACGGCGGGCGGATTTATGGTACGACGCGGGATCTCACGGTGGACCGGGTCACCTATCCCGAGGTGGCCGAGATCGCGGTCCGGCTGCTGGCACAGGAGAATTACCATTATGCCCAGAGCAAAGATCAGGCGACTCTGTTGTTGGTGCTGCAGTGGGGCAACACCATCGGCTTCGATCGCACGACCTACGGCCTCAGCGTCGATGCCGCGGCCTCGGCCTACGCCGAACTGGTCGCGGCCATGGGTCCGCAGGGTCCCGGTCGTGGTTTCGCTGGCTCACAAACGACGAATCCGGACGGTTCGCCCCTTAATGTTGGCGCGGGCGATCCTGGTGCTGACGACGGTTTTGAAACCGCTATGCTGCGACTGCTCATGGACAACCGGGTGCGGGATCAACTCAACGAGCGGAACGCCAAGGTGCTCGGCTACATGGATGATCTGGCCGATGCAAACGACATCCGGCGCTGGGCCGGTGGGGGCGATCGTTACACCGACCTGATCGGCGATGTCGAGGAGTCGCGTTACTACATTGTCGTTTCGGCTTACGATTTTCCGGAACTGCTGAAGCACGACAACAAGAAGCTGCTCTGGCAGACGCGGGTGAGCGTGCGCACGCCCGGCAACCGGTTCGACGACAGCTTCGCCGCGATGCTCAAGGGTGCGGCCAGGTATTTTGGGCAGGACAGCGGCCGGCTCATCCGGGGCGAGGAGAGCAAGGGAGTGGTCGAGCTGGGAGATTTGAAATTTCTGGGGGAGGCGAAAGAACCGGGTAAGAAACCCGCGGAGGAGAAGAAATGAACCGGATTTCCGCCACGATCCTGACGGGTTTGGTGCTGGCTTTCGCAGGCCCCGTGACCGGCGGGGCGGCGGACGAGACCGTCGCGACCGCGGTGTACGCCAATGTGGGCCACGGCTACCAGCGGGAGAAAGGCAAGGACGGGGCGTTCAAGCCGGAGTATTACGCGCTGAGTAACGGGGGGCGCATCTATGGCACGACGAGTGACCTCACAGTGGACCGGGTGACCTATCCGCAGGTGGCGGAGATCGCGGCCCGGCTGCTGGCGCAGCAAAATTACCATTATGCGCAGAGCAAGGAACAGGCGAAGCTCCTGCTGGTGCTGCAGTGGGGTTCGACCATCGCTTTCAACCGGGTCAACAGCGACCAAGCGATTACTCTGGCTGGAACGGCTTTTGCCGATTTGCAGAATGCCCTCCGCGCCGCAGGCGTGGAGGATGCAAATGCCATCCGGGGGAGTGGCGACATTTCTCTTAATGGGCAACCCAATGTCGACCCCCAGGAGGCCATAGCCCGGTTTGAGGCTGCCATGATCCAGATCTTCGCAGACAATCGGGCGCGGGACCAATTCAACGAACACAATGCGCGGGTGCTGGGTTACATGGACGACCTCGCCGACACGAACGACATCCGCCGCTGGGCAGGCGGGGGCGACCGCTTCAACGACCTGCTGGCCGACGTGGAGGAGTCGCGCTACTACATCGTGATCTCAGCCTACGATTTCCCGGAGCTCACGAAACACAACAAGAAGAAGCTGCTCTGGCAGACGCGGGTGAGCGTGCGCTCCCCGGGCAACGCGTTCGACGACAGCGTGGCGGCGATGCTGAAGAGCGCGTCGAAGTACTTCGGGCAGGACAGCGGCCGGCTGGTCCGGGGCGAGGAGAGCAAGGGCACGGTCGAGCTGGGGGATTTGAAATTCCTGGGTGAGGCGAAGGAAGCGATCGAGACACCAACGAAGGAGAAAAAATGAGAACCATGCGTTACGGCATTCTGGCGGTCACGGTCCTGACCTGGGCGGCTCCCCTCGTCAGCGAGGAAAAGGACGGGACGGTGGCCACGGCGGTCTACGCCAACATTGGCAACGGCTACCAGCGGGTGAAGGCCAAGGACGGGAGCTACAAGCCCGAGTACTACGCACTCAGCAATGGTGGCCGCATCTACGGCACGATCAGCGACATCACGGTGGACCGGGTCACCTACCCCGAGGTGACCAAGATCGCCATGGAGCTGCTGGCCCAGCAGAACTACCATTACGCCAAGTCCAAGGAGCAGGCGAAGCTTCTCCTGGTGCTGAATTGGGGCGGCACGCTCGCACCCAATGGCATGCACCAGCAGTTGAATATCGCGAGCGCCCGGATTGCGATGAGAACGCTCCAGATTCTGGAGGACGACGCCCGGACGGTCGTGGCGCCCACCTATGTCGGGGAGGATGTCGGCAAGAACACGACTGAGGGGCGCGGGCGGAGCATCCAATGGGCCACCAACGAGGAGGTGGCGGTGACCTATGGCGCCGCGACGGTGGAGAGCGGGTTCCTGCGCGGACTGGTCGACGACCGGGTCAGGGACCAATTGAATGAGCAGAATGCCCGGGTGCTGGGCTACCTCGACGATCTCGCTGACTCGAATGACATCCGGCGCTGGGCGGGCGGCGGCGACCGGTACAATGACCTGATCACTGACGTGGAGGAGTGCCGTTATTACATCGTGGTGTCGGCCTACGACTTCCCGGAACTATTGAAGACCCAGAAAAAGAAACTGCTCTGGCAGACGCGAGTGAGCGTGCGTTCGCCCGGCAACGCCTTTGACGAAAGCGTGGCGGCGATGTTGAAAAGCGCCTCCGCGTACTTTGGCCAGAACAGTGGCAAACTGGTCCGCGGCGAGGAGACCAAGGGCACCGTCGAGCTGGGGGAATTGAAATACCTGGGTGAGGCCAAGGCACCGGAGAAAACCCCCGCCAAAGAGAAGAAATGAAACCAGCAACCGGCAAGATCCTGATCGGGGTTGTCCTCCTCTTCGCGGTCTCCGCGGATGCCGGGGCGGCCCCGGAGACCGTGGCCACCGTCGTGTATGGCAAGGTCGGCCACGGTTACCAGCGGGTCCAGGGGCCGGACGGGAGCTTTCAGCCGGAATATTACGCGTTGAGCAATGGCGGGCTGATCGCGGGGACTACGAGTGACAATACCATTGCCCGGGTGACCTATCCCGTGGTGGCGGAGATAACGGCGCGGCTGCTGCAAACGCAAAATTACCATTACGCGCAGAGCAAGGAGCAGGCGAAGCTGCTGCTCGTGCTGAACTGGGGGGCGACGCTCAGTCACAACACCGTGAACTACGGGCAAGCGGTCAATACGCTCGCCAAGGCGGTGAATCTGCAGGCGGAAGAGAAAATGTTTGCCCCGACCGGATCGGCGGTGAATGGCGGCGTGTCGATGGAAGCCCTGTTCCAGATTCAGGAGGAAAACCGGGCGCGCGACGCCATCAACCTGCCCAACGCCAAGATCCTCGGCTACCTGGATGCGATCAACGACGCCAACGGAATCCAACGCTGGGCCGGCGGGGGAGACCGCTACACCGACCTGCTCACCGACATCGAGGAACCCCGCTATTACATCGTGATCTCGGCGTACGATTTCCCCGCTTTGGAGAAAAAGGGGGAGAGGAAGATGCTCTGGCAGACCCGGGTAAGCGTGCGCTCGGCGGGCAACAGCTTCGACCAGAGTTTCGGTTCGATGCTGAAGAGCGCCTCACTTTATTTCGGCCGGGACAGCGGCAAGCTGGTGCGCCGTGATGAGGCCTTGCCCCGGGTCGAGTTGGGGGATTTGAAATACCTGGGGGAGGCGAAGGAACCAAACCAATCACCCACCAAGGAGAAAAAATGAAATCCACGAGATACGGAATGCTGGCGGTCATAATCCTCGCCCTGGCGGCGGCGGCCTCTGGCGGGGCGGCGGATACCGTCGCGACGGCGGTTTATGCGAAAATCGGCAACGGCTACAAGCGGGCGATGGCCAAGGACGGGAGCTTCAAGCCCGAGTACTATGCGCTGAGCAACGGCGGGCTGATCCGCGGGACGATGAACGATATCACGGTGGACCGGGTCAGCTATCGCGACGTGGCGATGCTCGTGATTCCGTTGCTGGACCAGCAGAGCTACTATTACGCCAAGACGAAGGAGCAGGCGACCCTCCTGCTGGTCCTGAACTGGGGCACCACGCTCGCGCCCAACGGCGTCCACAAGGAGATGAATGTCGCGGCCGCCCGGGCCATCATGGACACGCTCACGGTGGCGGAAGGGGATGCCAACGCGGCCCGGGTGGCCACCTACGAGAGCGAGGATATCGGCAAGAACTCGGCCGCCGGGCTCGGCCGGAGCCCGCAATGGGCCAACAATGAGGAGATGGCGGCCCACCACACCGCGGTGGCGGTCGAGAGCCAGTTCCTGCAGCTGTTCAACGACGACCGGGTCCGGGACGAGCTGAACCAGCACAACGCCCGGGTGCTCGGTTACCTGGATGAACTGGCCGACTCGAACGATATCCGGCGCTGGGCGGGCGGGGGCGACCGGTACAACGACCTGCTGGCCGATGTGGAAGAGTCGCGGTACTACATCGTGAT
The DNA here is from genome assembly GCF_001746835.1 of Lacunisphaera limnophila. NCBI lineage: Bacteria > Pseudomonadati > Verrucomicrobiota > Opitutia > Opitutales > Opitutaceae > Lacunisphaera > Lacunisphaera limnophila. The sequence goes on from NZ_CP016094.1 coordinate 2,310,681, forward strand.
CTCGGCCTACGATTTCAAGGAGCTGGCGAAGACCAACAAGAAGAAACTGCTCTGGCAGACCCGGGTGAGTGTGCGTTCACCGGGCAACACCTTCGACGACAGCGTGGCGGCGATGATGCGGAGCGCCGCCAAGTACTTCGGGCAGAACAGCGGCAAGCTGGTCCGGGGCGAGGAGACCAAGGGCACGGTCGAGCTGGGCGAGCTGAAGTATCTGGGTGAAGCCAAGGAAGTGAATACACCGGCCCCCAAGGAGGAAAAATGAAAGCCCGCCGGTACGCCGTGCTGACGGCGACGATCCTGGTCCTGGCAGCGGCCGAGGTGGCGGCGGCCGCGGAAACGGTCGCAACCGCCGTGTATGCCAAGGTCGACCCCGGCTACAAGCGCGTGAAGGCCAAGGACGGAAGCTACAAGCCCGAGTATTATGCGCTGAGCAACGGCGGGCTCATCGAAGGCACAACGAGCGACGCCACGGTGGACCGGGTCAGCTATCGCGACGTGGCCAAGATCGTGATCCCGTTGCTGGACCAGCAGAATTATTATTACGCCAAGACGAAGGAGCAGGCGAAGCTCCTCTTGGTGTTGAACTGGGGCAGCACGCTCGCGATCAACGGGGCGCACCGGGATGCCGCGCTTGCGTCGGCCCAGGAGGCGGCGCAGGACTTTCAAAGGACCCAGCGAGACCTGGCGGAGGCGATGGCAACGAGGCAAAAGGCGGGGGAACCCCCCTCGTACCCGGGTGAGGATCGGGTTGCCACCACCTCGACCGGCATGGGACGGAGCATCCAGTTCGGGTCGAATGAAGAGGTGGCGGTGACCCAGGCCGCGGTGTCGGTGGAGAACAGCTTCCTGAATTCGCAGGTCAACGACCGGGTCCGGGACGAGCTCAACACCAAGAACGCGCAGGTCCTAGGTTATATGGACGAACTGGCCGACTCGAATGACATTCGCCGATTTGCCGGCGGCGGCGATCGTTACAACGACCTGATCACCGAGGTGGAGGAGTCGCGGTATTACATTGTGATCTCGGCCTATGATTTCCCGGAACTGGTGAAGACCCAGAAAAAGAAACTGCTCTGGCAGACCCGGGTGAGCGTGCGTTCACCGGGCAATACCTTCGACGACAGCGTGGCGGCGATGATGCGGAGCGCCGCGAAATACTTCGGCCGGGACAGCGGCAAGCTGGTTCGCGGTGAGGAGACCAAGGGCACGGTCGAGCTGGGGGAATTGAAATACCTGGGCGAGGCCAAGGAAGTGAACCAACCTCCTGCCAAGGAGGAAAAATGAAAACCCGCCGGTACGCCGTCCTGGCGGTCACGATCCTGGCCGTGGCGGCGGCCGCCGTGGGCGCGGACGCGGGAAAGGTCGCAACCGCAGTGTATGCCAAGATCGACCCCGGCTACAAGCGCGTGAAGGCCAAGGACGGGAGCTACAAGCCCGAGTATTACGCGCTGAGCAACGGCGGTCTCATCGAAGGCACGACGAGCGACAGCACCGTGGACCGGGTCAGCTATCGCGACGTGGCCAAGATCGTGATCCCGCTGCTGGACCAGCAGTATTATTATTATGCCAAGACGAAGGAGCAGGCGAAACTGCTGCTGGTGCTGAACTGGGGCGGCACGCTCGCACCCAACGGGGCGCACCGGGATGCCGCGATTGCGGCGGCCCAAGTCGCGGCGCAGGATTTTCAGCGGACGCAGCGGGACTTGGCGGCGGAGATGAAAAGGCAGGAAGCGGCGGGGGTGCCCCCTTCGTACCCGGGCGAGGATCGGGTGGCCACCACGACCAACGGCATGGGTCGGAGCATCCAGTTCGGGACGAATGAGGAGGTCGCGGTGACCCAGTCCGCGGCTTCGGTGGAGAACAGCTTTCTGACTTCGCAGGTCAACGACCGGGTCCGGGACGAGTTGAACACCAAAAACGCGCAGATCCTCGGTTACATGGACGAGCTGGCCGACTCGAATGACATCCGCCGATTTGCCGGCGGAGGCGATCGTTACAGTGACCTGATCACCGAGGTGGAGGAGTCCCGCTACTACATTGTGGTCTCGGCTTATGATTTCCCGGAACTGCTGAAGACGCAGAAAAAGAAGTTGCTGTGGCAGACGCGGGTGAGCGTGCGGTCGCCCGGCAACGCCTTCGATGAAAGTGTGGCGGCGATGATGAGGAGCGCCGCGAAGTACTTCGGGCAAAACAGCGGCAAGCTGGTCCGGGGCGAGGAGAGCAAGGGCACGGTCGAGCTGGGCGACCTGAAATTCCTTGGCGAAGCGAAGGAAACCCCTCCCACTAAACAGAAATGAAGATCCCCTCCGTCATGGCCCGAACCGGCCGGTATGCCGCCGTCTTGCTGCTGTTGTCCGGACTGGGCACGTCCGCGTTCGCCGAGGAGCTGATCGCCACGGCGATCTCGGGTCGCGTGGGGTCCGGTTACCAGCGCACGAAGCTGCCGGACGGTTCCTTCAAGCCCGAGTATTATGCGCTGGCCAACGGCGGGCGGATCGAAGGCACGGGCAGTGACGTGACGGTCGACCGCATCCAGTATCCGGAGATCGCCGAGGTCGCCAGCCGCCTGCTGGCCCGGCAGAACTACCGCTACGCGCAGACGGCGGACCAGGCGACGCTGATGATCGTGCTGCACTGGGGCGTGACGCTCACCTTCAACAGCGGCAACTACGCCACGAGCGTGGGCAACGCCGCCTCGGCCATGGCGAACCTGAAATCCCTGGGGGGCGGTCCCGGCACGGCCCCGAGTGCCGACGCCGCCGTGGTGGCCGCCGGGGAGGTTTTCGAGAACGAGATGATGAAGCTCGCGATGGAGAATCGGGTCCGCGACCAGATCAACCTGCCCAATGCGCGCTTGCTCGGCTATCTCGACGATCTCAATGAATCCAACGACATCCGCCGCTGGGCCGGCGGCGGTGACCGCTACAACGACCTGATCGCCGACGTCGAGGAGTCGCGGTACTACATCATCGTGTCCGCCTATGCCTTTGAGCCGTTGGTGAAGCGGCAGGAGAAGAAACTGCTATGGCAGACGCGCGTGAGCGTGCGGGCCCCGGGCAACCGGTTTGATGACAGTGTGGCGGCCATGATGAAGGGCGCCTCGAAATATTTCGGTCAGGACAGCGGCAAGCTGGTTCGCGGCGAGGAAAGCAAGGGCGTGGTCGAGCTCGGCGACCTGAAGTTCCTCGGCGAGGCCAAGGAGCCGGCGCCGGCGGTCCGGCCGGCGGCGAAGGACGGGGGCAAGTAGCTGAATTTAAGGGGATTGTCCGATGGCGTGTGGGGCGGGCGCGGCGGATCCGAGCCAACCTGCCCGGAGGTCAGGTTCCACCTTGAGGCAGGTCCCGTCACGAGCAGGCAATGGCCGGGAAGTTGAAGGGGAAAGGCACGGACCGGGGTTGATTCTGCTGATGGCTTTCTTTTCAACCCCGTTTCACTAGACTCCTCTCTGTCATGAAAACCACGTTCCTTCCCTCGCGGCTGATCGGTGTTTTGACCAGCCTGTTGGTGCTCGCGACGCTCGGGCGCGCGAACGACGATTACTCGGTGCTGACCTCGGTCATGGCCAAGACAGCCAAGGACTACAAACGGGTGAAAGGGCCCGACGGCAAGTGGGAGCGGGAATACTACACGCTGGTCAACGGCGGGCCGGCCGAGGGCACGATCCGCGACAGCGCGCAGGGCCGGGTGCCGTTTGTCGCGCTGGCCACGGTGCTGGCGCAGCATCTGGCGCGGCAGGGTTATTATCCGGCGGCCAGTGCCGACCAGGTGGATCACCTGCTGGTGGTGAATTGGGGCCAGACGCGGCCCTTTGCCGACGCGGTGTACCGCGATGGCCTGGACAACGTGGTGGACGCGATGAACATGATGTCGCTGAAGAATCAGGCGTCCCTGGCGGCCAATGCCAACGCCGGCACCCAGACCCAGTCCGAGATGACGCTCACGGGCAGCGTCGAGGACATGGAGGCGGAGGCCGCCGACAGCTACCTGCAAAATGCGATGATCATCCAGGACATGAACAACCGGGCCCGCAACCAATCGAACGCGCGGACGGCGCACCTCCTGGGCTACATGGGCAACATCAACCAGGCCGACGGACCGCAGCGCTATGCCGGCGGCGGCGACCTGTACAACGAGCTCATCGCCGACATCGAGGAGGCCCGTTATTACATCATTCTCTCGGCCTACGATTTCGACCGGACCGTGCGCCAGCAGCGCCCGAAGCTGCAGTGGGTGACGCGCATGAGCATGCGGGCGCCCGGCAACAGCTTTGCGGAGAAGGCCGCCGCGATGATCGCGTATTCCTCGTCCCGGTTCGGCCAGAACACCAGCGGTCTGGAACGGAAGCTCTACCCGCAGTACAAGGTGAACCTGGAGGACACCCGGTTTCTCGGCATGGCGTCCACGTGGCGGAATCCGGCGGACGCGGCGCCGGAGTCGAAGCAGTAGGGTTGGGGGCGCCAGAATGAGTCGGTTGTAGGGCGGGGTCGCCGAACCCCGCCTTTTTTCGGGCATGATATCGCGTTCGAGGCGGGGTTCGGCGACCCCGCCCTACAGTTAAGGCAGGGGGCATAAAAAAGCCGCGACTGGCGTCGCGGCTTGAGGGGGAGGGAGAAAAGCGCGTTGGGGGCAACGCGCTTCACCTTATTGGGCGGCGGGGGCTTCGGGGGCCGGGGCGGCCTCGGCGGGGGCGCCGCCGGCCTGCTTCTGGGCCTCGAGCTCGGCCATCGCGGCCTTGCGGCTGAGACGGACCTTGCCGGAGCGCTCGTCGATGCCGACGCACTTCACCGTGATGGAGTCGCCGACCTTGACGACGTCCTCGGTGCGGCGCACGCGGAAGTCGGCCAGCTCGGAGATGTGGACGAGGCCTTCCTTGCCCGGCATGCACTCGACGAAGGCGCCGAACTCCTTGGTGCCGGTGACGCGGCCGGTGTAGATCTTGCCGATCTCGATCTGGGAACCGCCGCCGCAGAGGGCGTCGATTTCCTGCACGGCGCGGTTCATGGCGTCGGCATTGTTCGAGTAGATGAAGACCTTGCCCGAGTCGTCGTCGGCGATGTCGATCTGCGCGCCGGTCGTCTCGGTGATGCGGCGGATCGTCTTGCCGCCGGGCCCGATGAGCAGGCCGATCTTCTCGGGATCGATCTGGATCGTCTGGATGCGGGGGGCGTAGGGGCTGAGGTCCTTGCGGGGGGCCGGCAGGGAGGCGAGCATCGTCTTGAGGATCTCGATGCGGGCCTCGCGGCACTGGTGGACGGCGGCCTTCACGATCTCAAACGGCAGGCCGTTGATCTTGAGGTCGAGTTGGAAGCCGGTGATGCCCTTGGTGGTGCCGGCGATCTTGAAGTCCATGTCGCCGAAGTGATCTTCCTCACCGAGGATGTCGGTGATGGTGGTCCACTTGGTGATGGCGCCGCTGGCGTCCATCTCGGTCATGAGGCCGCAGGAGATGCCGGCGACGGGGGCGATGATCGGCACGCCGGCGTCCATGAGGGCCAGACAGCCGCCGCAGATCGAGGCCATGGAGGTCGAGCCGTTGGAGGCCATGATCTCGGAGACGACGCGGATGGAGTAGGGGAAGACGTCCTCGGGGGGCAGGATCGGCACGAGGGAGCGCTCGGCGAGCGCGCCGTGGCCGATTTCGCGGCGGCCGGGGCCGATGAAGCGGCCGGCCTCGCCGACGGAGAACGGCGGGAAGTTGTAGTGGAGGATGAACGACTTGGAGGTCGCGCCGCCGGTGAGGCCGTCCATGTCCTGGGCTTCCTTGGTCGGCCCGAGGGTGACGAGGGCGATGTTCTGGGTGTCACCGCGCTGGAACATGGCGGAACCATGGACGCGGGGGAGGACGCCGACCTGGGCCTTGAGGGGGCGCAGGGACTTGGCGTCCCGCTTGTCGGAGCGGAGGCCCTGGGCGAGGACGGTGGCGCGGTAGGCCTTGTACTGGAGGTCCTCGAACACGACGTTGAGGTCGACATCGGTGAACTTGTCGGCGCCGAGCTCGGCGGTGAGGGCGGCCTTGGCCTCTTCCTTGAGGGCCTTCACGTTGGCGGAGCGGACGTTCTTCTCGTAGCCGAAGATGGCGGCGGAGACGCGCTCGGCGGGGACGACGCGCTCGATGATGGCGCGGGCCTCGGGGGTGGCGCCCACGAGCTTGAAGGTGGCCTTCGGCTTGCCGGCGAGCTTCTGCAGCTCGCGGATGGCGGCGATGATGGGCTGGATGGAGGCGTGGCCGAACGCGAGGGCCTCGATGAACTTGTCCTCGGCGATCTGGTCGGCGGAACCCTCGATCATCAGCATGTCCTTCTCGTTGCCGACGTAGATGAGGTCGAGCGCGGACGAGTACATCTGCTCGATGGTGGGATTGGCGACGAAGACGTCGTCGATGAGGGCGACGCGGACGCAGCCGATGGGCCCGTTCCAGGGGATGTCGGAGATCGCGAGGGCGGCGCTGGCGCCGTTGACCATGGCGATGTCGGAGTCGTGGATGAGATCGGCGGAGAGGAGGGTGCCGATGATCTGGACCTCATTGAGGAAGCCCTCGGGGAAGAGGGGGCGGCAGGGGCGGTCGCAGAGGCGGGAGATGAGGATCTCGCGCTCGGAGGGACGGCCCTCGCGCTTGAAGTAGCCGCCGGGGAAGCGGCCGGCCGCGGCGTACTTGTCGCGGTAGTCGCAGGTGAGCGGGAAGAAGTCCTGGCCGGGGCGCATGGTCTGCGCGGCGCAGGCGGTGACGAGGACGTTGGTCTCGCCGACGTTGACGTTGACGGCGCCGCCCGCGAGCTGGGCGATGGAGCCGGTGGAGAACGTGAGGTTCATCCCGGCGACGGTGACATTGTGTTTCTGATTCATGGTATGACTAGGGTGGGCCGCTCAGGGCCCGGGGTGCGACGACGCCAAAGCGGCGGCGGCGCGGGGTGGGGGTTGCCGGTTTCGTGGCGCCCTCTGAATCAGTGCCGAGAAATTTCGGATTACGGCTCTCTCGGGATGGAGGTCGGGGTTGGTCCCCGACGTTTCGGGCGTGAAGCCCGACCTACCAAATGAGGGAGAAGTAAGCTGAAATGTCCCGGGCGCTGGTCCGTGTGAGGGGAGCTAAAACGAAGGGCGACCCGTCGGTGGGTCGCCCTTCGTGAAATCGGTTACTTGCGCAGGCTGAGCTTCTGCAGCAGGTCGTTGTATTTGGCGAGGTCCTCGGCCTTGACGTAATCAAGGAGCTTGCGACGACGGCTCGCCATCTGGAGAAGGCCGCGGCGGCTGTGGAAGTCCTTGCGATGCGTGCGCAGGTGCTCGGTCAAGTGATTGATGCGAGCCGTGAGCAGCGCGATCTGGACGTCGCTGGAGCCGGTGTCCTTCTCGTGGATTTTGTACTGGGCGATGACTTCGGATTTAACGGGTTGTGACATGGTTTATGTTGTTGATGACGCGGTCGTTTAGGGGGATTTCTCCCGTGCCGCCCGCTTTTGGAGGGCCGGCGGCACCGTTAGCGCCCGGTTGCCCGGACTGACCGTGGTGGGAGTCTGCGACCAGCAGACCCTCACTAACGCAAGTGGGCATTAACCAAGCCGGAGGCGTGCCGCGCAAGCGTAATTTTGCTGCCGTTGGACCGGGACACGTTGTCTCAAATCGAACGCTGGCGACGTGGCGGACGAGGCTGCGGACGGCACTCCGCGGGTACTTCAGCTGACGTAGATGACGAAGCCTTGGCGGGCGAGGGCCGCCGCCTGCAGGAAATTCCTGAGCGTGTCGAAATTGTCCGCGACATAGAGTTCGTTCTGTTCACCGGCCCGGGAAGGTTCCCACAAGGCATCGGGATAGACCTTGGCCGCGAGCATCGCCGGGGCATTGAACCGGGCGAGGAACTCGTCCCGGGTTAGGGGGCTGAGCGCTGCGGCCAGGGTTTGGGTCTCCTGGGAGGAAAAGGCCCGGGCGGGTCCGTATCCCACCTCCTCGCGCCCGACCGTTTTGCCTCCGCTGCAGATGAAGCCAAGCGGATGGGGGGTCTCGTCGGCCGCACCGGTGAGCATGAAGTGGATCGCGTTCCAGGCCTTGTCCAGGTCGACCTCATCACCGGTTACCCGCTCTAGGGTGATCGGGGGCAAGGCGGGCTGGGGCCGTCCGAACAGGCGGGCGAGAAATCCCGGGGGCTGGGCGGGTTCGTCCTCATCGTCCTCCTCCCCGAGCACCTGATGGATGAGCTTGGGGTGGACGAGGAGTTTGGCGATCGTGTCGTCATCAAGACGACGTAGGACGGTGATCATGCCCATAAGGAATCCTCAGGTTGGGTCGGGGTTCAGTTGGCGCGCAAAGCCAGGCCCTTGATGTGGTCGCAGCCGGGGAGTTTGCGGAGTTTTTCGACGATGGCCTCGCGGTGCATGAAGAGCTCGTTGCGGACCACGCTATGCGAAACGAGGACGACGAGGAGGTTGCGTTCGACGGCGAGGGGGTGGGAGTAGCCGGCGTTGCCCGTGCCAACGAGCTCGGCCCATTTGTCGCGGATGCTGTGTTCGATCGAGTCGTGGCTGATGCGGTATTTGATGAGGAGCTCGTCCACGAGGGAGGCCAGGTCCACGGTCGGCCGGCGGCGGGACCGGCCGGGGTCCTCGGGCAGCGCGCGGAAGCCGGCGATCATGTTCTCGATCGCGCGGGAGAATTCCTTGGGCTCGGGCTCAGGCATGACTGAGCAAGTAACAAGGATCAGGTATCAAGTGACAAGGGATGAATCACGTTTGTAGGAGCCTGCTTGCAGGCGAATCGGGACTTCCTCAGTCGATGTGAGTTCCTGTCGCCTGTAAACAGGCTCCTACAGCCAAGCATTATTGGGCGCCATGGGCGCTTTGCCTATCATAGAGCGATTTGTACAGGGCGTTGCCGGCGTAGAGGGCGGTGTGGTCGCCGGAGGCGGCGATGCGGCCGCGGTCGAAGACGAGGATCTGCGAGGCGTCGCGGATCGTGCTGAAGCGGTGGGCGATGATCAGGACGGTCTTGCCCTGGACGAGCTTGCGCAGGGCGTCCTGCACGGCGGCCTCGCTGTCGGAGTCGAGCGCGCTGGTGGCCTCGTCGAGGATGAGAATGGGCGCGTGGCGCAGGAAGGCGCGGGCGATGGCAACGCGTTGCTTCTGGCCGCCGGAGAGCAGGGCACCGCGTTCGCCGACGATGGTCTCGTAGCCGAGGGGCAGCTGGCGGATGAACTCGTCGGCGTGGGCGTCGACGGCCGCGGCCATGATCTCGTCGCGCGTGGCGCCCTCGCGGCCGAGGCGGAGATTTTCGTAGATCGTGTCGTTGAAGAGGACGGGTTCCTGGGAAACGAGGGCGATGTGGCGGCGGAGGTCGGCGAGTTTCATCTGGCGCACGTCGATCCCGTCGATGGTGACCGCGCCGGCGCCGACCTCGTAGAAGCGGGGCACGAGGTTGGCGAAGGTGCTCTTGCCCGCGCCGCTGGGGCCGACGAGGGCGCAGACGGTGCCGGCGGGGATGGTGACGGTGACATCCGACAGGGCCGGGGAGTCGCCGTAGGCGAAGGTGACGCCGGAAAAGGCGATCTCGCCGCGCAGGCGGGAGACGGGGACGGGCTGCGGAGGGTCCTTGATAGTGACGGGCTCGTTGAGGATCGCCTCGAGCCTATCCAGGGCGCCTAGGCCGCGTTTGGTTTCATTGTTCAACGCACCGAGGCGCTTGACCGGTTCGTAGCTGGCGTAGAGCGCGGTGATGAGCGCCATGAACGTCGGCAGGTCGAGGTGGATGCGATAGGCGTAAAGCAAGGTGCCGGCGATGCCCAGGGTGGAGATGATCTCGATCATGGGCGCGAGCGCCTTCTCGTATTTCACGAACTTCATCTGCGCGGTGATGAGGGCGCGGGTGACCAGGCTGAATCGCGCGGTTTCGCGGTCCTCCAAGCCGAAGGCGCGGATTTCACGGGCGGCGGCGAGGTTTTCGTTGAAGCGACTACTGACGGCACCCAGCTCCCGCTGGATGCTACCGGAGCGACGGGCGAGTTTCTTGCCGATATGCCTGATGGGCAAAACCGTCAGCGGCACGGCAGCGAGGCAGACCAATACCAGCGAGAGTCCGTCGATCTGATAGGCCTTATAGGCAATGACGCCGATGGCGCCGACCAGTGTGGCCGGGCTCTTCACGATCTCGTTCGCAACGGTGGTCAGCGTGAACTGGAGCTGGTTGGCATCGGCCAGTCCGCGGGAGATCAGGTCGCCCGACGAGTGGCGGCCGAAGAACGAGAGGGGCAATACCTGGAGTTTGCGAAAGAAGTCGCGCCGGATGGATTCTAGCACGCGTGTTCCGGCCAGCTGAATGAGGTAGGCATTGAGATAACCGAAGACACCTCGGAGGGTGAACACGAGCGGCAGCCAGAGCACAACCACGGCCAGCTGCCAGTTGGAGAGGGGGGCAGCGTTCGCGCCGAATACTACGGGGAAGACCCTGTCCACCATGAGGGGCAAGCCGGCCCCTGTGGCGATGCCCGAAATCACGCCGCACAGGATGCCCAATAGCAGCAGCGACCGGTGCTCACGCAGGTAGTGAAAATAGGGACGGAAACGGCGGAGCATGGGCGACGGAGGACAGATGACAGAGGACGGAGGACGGAGGCCAGACGGAAAAAGGGCCAGAGGGCGTATCCGCTGCAGGAGCCTGCTTGCAGGCGATTCAAGACCTTGGTGGTAGGCGTGCGTTCCTCATCGCCTGCAAGCAGGCTCCTACAATAAGGGCCTCAATCCTTCGCGGCGCGGACATCCAGGGCGTCGCGGAGGCCGTCGCCGAGGAAGTTGAGGGAGAAGAGCGTCAGCGAGAAAAGGGTGCCGGGGAAGACGAGGAGCCACCAGTATTCCTCCATCTTCTCGGCGCCGTCCTTGATGAGGGTGCCCCAGGAACTCATGGGGGGCTGGACGCCGAGGCCGAGGAAGCTGAGGAAGGCCTCGAGGAGCATGACAGCCGGGATGGTGAGCGTGGTGTAGACGATGATCGGGCCGAGGGCGTTGGGCAGGAGGTGGCGGAAGATGATGCGGCGGTTGCCGTAGCCGAGGGAGCGGGCGGCCTCGATGAACTCCATTTTCTTCAGCGTCATGATCTGGCCGCGCACGATGCGCGCCATGGTCAGCCACTCCACGGCGCCGATGGCGACGAACAGCAGGATGATGTTCCGGCCGAGGAAAACCATGAGGAGGATGACGAAGATCGTGAAGGGCAGGGCGTACATGATGTCGACCAGGCGCATCATGATGGCGTCGGTGCGGCCGCCGACCCAGCCGGCGACGGCGCCGTAGACGACGCCGATAGTGAGGGCGACGAAGGTGGCGCAGAGGCCGACGCCGAGGGAGATGCGGCCGCCGTAGAGCACGCGCACGAGGAGGTCGCGGCCGAGCTGGTCGGTGCCGAGCCAGTGGGCGCCGCCGGGCGGGGCGAAGGTGTTGTCGAGGTTCTGGTCGGCGTAGTCGTAGGGGCTGAGCAGCGGGCCGAGGAGGCAGGCGGCCGCGAGCACGAGGAGGGTGATCCCGCCGACCACGGCGAGGCGGTTGCGGCGGAGGCGGTGCCAGGCATCGCGCCACGGGGAGGAGCCGGATTCGCTGACCGGGAGTGGGGCGGATGCGCTCATTCGAATTTGAGGCGCGGGTTGAGCCAGACCTGGACGACGTCGACGACCAGGTTGCAGATGACGATGAGGCTCGCGTAGAGGATGACGGTGCCGAGGACGAGGGTGTAGTCGCGGTTGAAGGCGCTGTTGACGAACTCGCGGCCGAGGCCGGGGATCTGGAAGATGGTCTCGATGACGAAGGAGCCGGTGAGGATGCCGGCGACGCCGGGCCCGAGGAAGGCGACGACGGGGAGGAGGCCGCCGCGGAGGGCGTGGCGGAAGACGATGCGGCCCTCGGTGGCGCCCTTGGCCCGGGCGGTGCGGATGAAATCCTGGTTGAGCACCTCGAGCATGCCGCCGCGGGTGAGCCGCATGATGTAGGCGGCGTACACAAAACCGAGGGTCAGCGAAGGCAGCACACGGTCGGCCGGGGTAAACCAGCCAGAAGCGTTGAACCAGCCGAGGTGGATGGCGAAGAAGAGGACGAGAAGCGGCCCCAGCACAAAGGTGGGCACGCAGATGCCGAGGAGACCGGTCGTGCTGGCTACGTAATCGAGCCAGGTGTTGCGACGGACGGCGGCCAGCACGCCGAGGCTCAGGCCGACGACCAGCGCCACGGCGAGGGCGAGACCGCCGAGCTCAAGGGAGACGGGCAGCTTGTCGGCGATGATCTCGTTGACGGTGCGGTTGGAGTATTTGAAGGAAGGGCCGAGGTCGCCCTGCAGCACCTGCCCGAGGTAGGAGAGGTATTGGCGCCAGAGCGGCTGATCGAGGCCGTAGTGGGCCTCGATGTTGCGGAGGATCTCGGGCGGGATCGCCTTTTCCGCCGTGAACGGACCGCCGGGCACGAAGCGGACCATGAAGAACGTCGCCGTGACGATGATGAACAGGACCGGGATGGTCTGGAGCAGGCGGCGGAGGACGAAGCGGAGCATCGGGTATCAGCAGACGGAGGTCAGAGGACGGAGGCCAGACGGAAAAAGGGGGCGAAACGGTGGGAGCGAGCTTGCTCGCGACGGTCTCGAGTCACGAGCAAGCTCGCTCCCACCGGGGAAAGGCGCGGCAGCGGATTATTCCTTAAAGTGGACGAATTTCCAGTTCTGGTTGTCGAGGGGGTTGGCGGGCCAGTGGACCAGGGGGGAGAGGGCGTAGACCTTGCGGTAGAAATAGACCGGCATGATCGGCAGCTCCTGGACGATGATCTCCTCCATCTGCTGGTAGAGTTCCATGCGGGCGGTCTCGTCGGGGGCGCGGCCGGTGTCGCGGAGGAGTTGGTCGTAGCGGGCGTTGGACCAGCCGGTGCGGTTGTTGCCGCCGCCGGTGACGAAGGTGTCGTAGAAGGAATTGGGGTCGTTGTAGTCGCCGATCCAGCCGCCGCGGGCCATGTCGTAGTCGAGGGTGTCCATGCTGCGGAGGTAAACCTTCCATTCCTGGTTGATGAGGCCGACTTCGATGCCGAGGTTCTGGCGCCACATTTCCTGCAGGGCCTCGCAGACGCGGCGATGGTTGTCCTGGGTGTTGTAAAGGAGTTCGATGCGGGGGAACCCGCGGCCCTCGGGGAAACCGGCCTCGGCGAGGAGGCGGCGGGCCTCGGTCAGGTCGCCGGTGAGCCGGGCGCGGGCGGTGTATTTTTCCGTGGGCGGGGTCATGCCGTAAGCCGGCTGCTGGCCGCCGCGGACGACGTTGCGGGCGAGGCTCTCGCGGTCGATGGCGAGGGAAAGTGCGCGGCGGACGCGGACGTCGTCGAGGGGTTTCCGCGTGACGTTGAAGCGGAAGTAGTAAGAGCCGTAGTAGACGTCCGAGCGATACGAGTCGGGGAAGTCGCGTTGGTAGACATCGATCTTGGCGGCGGGGAGTTCGTAGGTCTTGTGCAGCTGGCCGGTGCGGAACATGCGTTCCTCCGTGTCGAGGTTCTCAGTGGGGAAGAAGTGGATGGCGTCGAGCTTCACGGCGGCGCGGTCCCAGTAGGTGGAGGAGCGCTCGGCCACGATGACCTGGTTGGGGCGCCAGCTCTTGAGGACGAACGGGCCGTTGCCGACGAAGTTTTCCACGCGGGTCCAGGCCTTGCCGCGGGAGGTGAGGCCGCCGTGTTGCTCGACGGAGGCGATATGCACGGGAAACCACGCGTAGTGTTTCATGGCCTCGAGGAGGTAGGGGACCGGGTGCTTGAGGCGGATCTCGAGGGTGCGGGCGTCGAGGGCCTTGATGCCGACCTGGCTGAAATCCGTCAGGGTGCCGCGCTGGTAGTCCTCGGCGCCGATCACGGGGGCGAACTTGTAGGCGTACTCGGCGCCCAGCGACGGGGTGAGGATCCGCTGGTAGGAGCGGGCGAAGTCCTGGGCGGTGACGGGGTCGCCGTTGGACCACTTGGCCTCGGCGCGGAGGTGGAAGTTGTAGACGGTGCCGTCTGCGGAGATGTCCCAGCGCTCGGCGACGCCGCCGACGGTGTCATTGGCGGTGGGGCCGTAGGAGACGAGACCTTCGAAAAAGGCGTTGAGCAGTTTGTTTTCCGGCACGCCGGTCACGGTCTGGGGGTCGAGGTCCTGCGGCTCGGCGCCGTTGCCGAAGAGGAGGATCTTCGGGGCCGGACCGCCGGTGGGGGCGGGTTCCTTGCGGCCGCAGGCGGTGGCGGTGAACAACACGAGCGCGGCGGTGAACGCCGGGAGTAGAGCGCGGGGAAGCATGGGCCCAACAGAAAGCACGGGTCGAGCCAGCGCAAGGCGCGCGGGCGGACTTTCTGCCGGCGGGGGGCTTACCGCGGGGCCAGCATCGCGTCGCGGCGGGCCTTGAACTCGTTGCCGGGCTGCCAGGCCGGCCAGGTGTCGTCGTTGGCGACGCGGCGCCCGACTTCGAAGAGGAACGCCGCGTCCTGCTCGGCGCCGGTGAAGGTCCAGTCGGGCTGCACCTCGTCCGTGACCTTGTGGTAGCGGTTGGCGATGTAGTCGGTGACCAGTTTCTCGGCGAAATCCGGGGGCAGGCCGATGAACCGGCGGCCGGCGCGGCCGTAGAAGGCGGGCACGCCGACCTTGGCGAACTCGAAGTGGTCGCTGCGGTAGTAGCTGCCGACCTCGGGCCGCGGGTCGGGGGAGAGGCTGCGGCCCTGCTCCGCCGCGACGGTGGCGGCGACGGCCTCGATGGTGGTGGCGCCGCTGCCGACGACCACGACATCCTCGGTGGGGCCGAACTGGTTGGCGCCGTCCATGTTGATGTTCGCGACGGTCCGCTCGAGCGGGTAGAGCGGGTGGGTGGCGTAATAGCGAGAGCCGAGCAGGCCCTTTTCCTCGGCGGTGACGGAGAGGAAGAGGAGGCTGCGCCGGGGGCGTTCCGCCGGCGGCAGGGCGGCGAAGGCGCGGGCGAGCTCGAGCAGGACGGCGGTGCCGGCGGCATTGTCGGCGGCGCCGTTGTAGATCTGGTCGCCCGGGAGACGTTCGTCCCGGCCGAGGTGGTCCCAGTGCGCGGTGTACACGACGTACTCGTCCTTCAGTTGGGGGTCGGAGCCGGGCAGGAGGCCGACGACGTTGCGCGAGGCGACATTGCGCAGCTGGGCGGCGATGGTGAAGGCGGCCTTGGCGGGCAGGGTGACGGGGCGGAAGTCGGCGCGCGCGGCGGCGGCCTTGGCGATGTCGTAGTCCCGGCCGGCCGCGGTGAAGAGCTTGCGGGCGCCGTCGATCGTGAGCCAGCCGGAGAAGGCGACATCGCCCGCGTTGCCGTCGGGCGAGGCGATGGTGAAATTCTCGCGGGTGTTGCTGCCGACGAGCACGGCGAAGGGGTAACCGGCGGGACCGGTCTCGTGGACGATGAGGCAGCCCGCGGCGCCCTTGGCGGCGGCGATCTCATACTTGTAGGTCCAGCGGCCGTAGTAGGTCATGGCCTTGCCCTTGAAGAAGGTGTCGTCGAGGGAACCGTCGGCCTTGGTCACCGGCGGATCGTTGACGAGCATGACGACCGTCTTGCCGCGCACGTCCACGCCCTTGTAGTCGTCCCAGCCGTACTCGGGGGCGACGACGCCGTAGCCGACGAACACGACCTCGGACTGCCGGGTGGCGAGCTGTTCGGCAACGCGCGTGGTGTAGCCGATGTAGTCGTTGATGGGTTCCATCGCGAGGGTCCGGCCGTCGAGTTCGAAGGCCAGGCTGGGCAGCGAGGTGATGCCGACGAGGGGTACGTTCTGCACCCAAGAGCCGTCGGGGTTGCCGGGGGTGAGGCCGAGTTTTTCGAATTCGCCTACCAGATAGGCGACGGTCTTTTCCTCGCCGGGCGTGCCCGGGGCGCGGCCCTCGAACGCGTCGGAGGCGAGCACGCGGGTGTGGTCGAGGATGCGGGCCGCGGAGAAGTCGGGGGCCGCGGCCGGAAGCAGGGTGGTGGCGGCGAGGCAGAGGAGCACCAGGGCGCGGGGCGGGTTATTCATCGGCGAGGGAGACATGCTTGTAGTAGCGGGTCCAGAGAGCGTCCTCCTGCCAGCCGCGGACCGTGGGGCGACGGAGGAAATTCTTGGTGTTGAAGTAGAGCGGGACCAGCGGCAGGTCGTCCAGCAGGACTTTTTCCGCCGCCGGCAGCTCGTCGCGGGCGAAAAGGGCGTCGTAGGCGGGGTGGTGCCACTGGGGGTAGTTGCCGGCATCGCCGCTGGTGAGGTGTTGGAGCAGGTCGGCGGGGCGTCGTAGTCGGGGATGGCGGTGGCGTAGGCGAGGTCGTAGTCGCCGGCGGCCATCGCGACGAGGTGGGTATGGGCCTCGCGCTGAACCAGGGGGATGGTGATGCCCAGTTCGCTGCGCCAGCGCTGCTGGATCGCCTCGAGCACCAGGTTGCCCGCGCCCCAGGTGGTCAGCTCGAGCCGGGGAAAGCCCCGCCCGCCCGGGTAGCCGGCGGCGGCGAGGAGGCGCCGGGCTTCCGCGGCGTCCTCGGTGAGTGCGGCCTCCGGCACATAGCCCCCGAGCCCCGGCGGCACGAAATTGAGCGCGACCAGCTGGCCGCCTTTGAGGACCTTGTGGACGAGTTCGGCCCGATCGAGGGCGAGGCTGAGCGCGCGGCGCACCCGGAGGTCGTTGAGCGGGGGGCGGGTGGTGTTGAGCGCAATATAGCGGGTCTCATGCAGGGGCACGGTCTGGAGCAGCTCCGGCGCGGTGCGGCGGTAGCTGTCGAGCTTGGCAAACGGCACGGTCATGGAGACATCGAGCTGGCCGGCGCGGAAGGTGCGTTCCTCGGTGTCGCTGCTGGTGAAGGCGAGCATTTGGATTTCATCGAGGTGGATGGCGGCCGTGTCCCAATAGTGGGGATTCCGGCGCAGGGTGATCCGTTGGTTGGGCTTCCATTCCGCGAGGACGAAGGGGCCGTTGCCCAGGTAGAGCCCCGGCCGGGTCCAGCGGTCGCCGTGGGCCGCGAGGGTGGCGGCGTGGACGGGAATCCACGGCCCGCTGGCCACGAGGGAGGGAAAGTCGGCGGCGGGCCGGGCGAGGGTCAGGACCAGGGTGTGTTCGTCGGGGGCGGCCACGCCGACCGACGTGAAATCCGGGACGCGGCCAGCGAGGAAATCGCGGGCGTTTTTGAGGGCGAAGTAGAGCGGGGCCTTGGGGGCGGCGGTGGCCGCGGTGAGGGCGCGCCGGATGGAGAACACAAAATCCCCGGCGGTCACCGGCGTGCCGTCGGCCCACCGGGCATCGGGGCGGAGGTGGAACGTGTAGACGAGGCCGTCGGGGGAGGCGTTCCAGCGGGCGGCCACGCCGGGCAGGGGCGGCCCGCCGGCCGGGTTTGGGGTGAGGAGGCCCTCGCTCAGGGCGCGGATGACGAAGAACTCGTCGGGCAGGGTGGCGAGGTGCGGGTCGAGCGTGGCGGGCTCGTTGCGCTGGGCGAGGCGGAGGACCTGCCGGGAATCGGCGGCGGGCTCAGTTTTGGTGCAGCCCGCACCCAGGCCACAGAGGACCCCGAGGGCGCAGAGGGCCCATGAGCGCCGACTAATGCTCCAGCCAGACATGCTTGTAGGGGTGGCGGTCGAGAGGCAGCGGGTGCCAGCCGCGGACGGAGGGGTGCACGAGGCGGACGGTGGTGAAATGGTAAATCGGGATCACGGGCAGTTCCTCGAGGAGGATGGTTTCGGCCTGACGCAGCAGCTGTTCGCGTGCCACGGGATCGGCGGACCGGTCGGCGGCGTGGAGGGCGGCGTCGTAGGCGAGGTTGTTCCAGCCGGTGTGGTTGTTGTTGGAACCGCCGCGGAAGACATCGAGGAAGGACTTGGGGTCGGCGAAGTCGGCGACCCACTCGGAGCGGAGGACGGAGTAGTCGAGGGCGCGGCGTTTCGCGAAGAGGGAGGATTGCTCCATGTTATTGACCGCGACCGTCACGCCCAGCTGGCGCCACATCTGTTGCACGGCCTCGGCGATGATGCGGTGGTTGCCCGAGCTGTTGATCATGATCTCCACCGGGGGCAGGCCCGCGCCGCCGGGGTAGCCGGCCTCCGCGAGCAGGCGGGCGGCTTCCGCCGGATCGTGGCGGAGAGTGGCCGGCGGGGTGTAGCCGGTGATGCCGGCCGGGGTGAACGAAGCGGCGGGCTGCTGGCCGCCGCGGGTGATTTTTTCCGTGAGGGCGCGCCGATCGATGGCCAGAGAGAGGGCGCGGCGGACGAGGGTTTTGTCCAGGCCCGGGCGCGTCGTGTTGAGGCGGTAGAAATAGGTATCGAGAAAGGGGCTGATGCGCAGGACGTCGGGATGGTCGCGGCGGTAGCTGTCCACCTTGGCGACAGGGAGCGCCTCGGTTAGGTGGAGTTGACCGGCGCGGAAGGCGCGTTCCTCGCCGTCCACGTCGGCGGCGGGGTGGAAGTGGATGGCGGCGAGGCGCACGGTGGCGGCGTCCCAGTAGGTCGGGGATTTATCGACGATGATCACCTCGCCGCGGCGGTTGGCCTTCAGCACGAAGGGACCGTTGCCGACGAGGTGGGCGGGGTCGGTCCAGCGGTTGTCGCGCTGCGTGACGCCGCCGTGCTGCTCGATCACCGGCAGGGGCACCGGATACCAGACGGGATGGGAGAGCAAGCTGAGCAGAAACGGCGCCGGATGCGCGAGGGTGAGGCGGAGCGTGTGGTCATCCACGGCCAGGGCGCCAACGTGGGTGAAGTCGGTTAGCCCGCCCTGGTACCAGGACTCGGCGTTCGCGAGGACGAACAGCATGGCCGCGTTGTCGGCGCCAAGGGGCCGGCTGAGGACGCGCTGGATGGAGCCGACGAAGTCGCGAGCGGTGACGGGAGCCCCATTGGACCATTTGGCATTGGCCCGAAGATGGAAGGTCCAGATGAGGCCATCGGCGGAGGTTTCCCAGCGCTCGGCGACGCCGGGGACGGGGGCGCCGGTCTCGGGGTGTTCACCGACCAGGCCTTCGAAGAGGGCGGAGATGACGTTGATCTCGGGCAGGCCGGTTTCCCGGTGCGGATCGAGGCCCGCGAGGTCGGCGGAGAGACCGCGGTGCAGGACCTGTTCGCGGATGCCCCGCTCGACATCGGTCTCGCGCTTCTTGCAGCCGGAGGGGATGGCCACAAAAAGGCACAGGCAGACACAAATAATACGATTCAGGGCAGATGCTGGCGTAGCCTGCTTATCGGACATTTTCGGGGCTCTTGGTGGCTAAATTTTCCGGATCAGCGCGACGGCGTGGGCGGCGATGGCGAGGCCGCGGCCGATGTCGTCGCTGCCCTCGTTGGTCGTGGCCTTGAGGCCGATGGCGTCCACGGGGAGGCCGGTGGATTTCGCGAGGGCGGCTTTCATCTCGGCGAGGCGGGGGGCGATCTTGGGTTTCTCGGCGATCAGGGTGGCGTCGACGTTGACCGGGGCCCAGCCGCGCTCGCGCAGGGCGGCGATGACGCGCTGGAGCAGGATCTGGGAGTCGGCGTTCTTGTAAGCCGGGTCGGTGTTGGGGAAGAAGTGGCCGATGTCGGGCAGGCCGGCGGCGCCGAGCAGGGCATCGCAGAGGGCGTGGGTAAGAGCGTCGGCATCGGAGTGGCCGTCGAGGCCGAAGTCGGCGACGAAGGTCACGCCGCCGAGCACGAGCGGCCGGCCCGGGCAGGTGCGGTGGATGTCGTAGCCGTGGCCGATGCGGAGATTCATGGCGGAAGGATCACCACGAAAGGCACGAAACACACGAAAAAATCAGACCTCGGCGCGGGCGAGCAGGAACTCCAGGTAGGGGAGGTCGGCCGGGGAGGTGAGCTTCGGGTTCGGGTGGGGATTCTCGAGGAGGGCGACGGGGCGGCCGAGGGCCTCGACGGCGGCGGCGTCGTCGGTGATCGCAATCTTCCGGGCAGCGACCTTGGCGTAGGCGCGGGCGATCAGGGCGCGGTCAAAGACCTGGGGGGTTTCCATGGCCCAGAGGTGCCGGCGGTCGAGGTTGCGCAGGCGGCCCTCGCCGCGGTGTTCCTTGATGGTGTCGGTCACGCGGTGGGCGAGCACGACGGCGTGTTCGCGGCGGACAATCTTGTAGAGCGCGGCCAGTTGCTCGGGGCGCACCAGCGGACGGGCGCAGTCGTGGATGAAGACATGGCTGATGTCGTCGGGCAGCTCGGCAAGGGCGGCGGCCACGGAATCCTGCCGTTCGGCGCCGCCGCGGACAAAGATGCTGGGGGTGGGGGCGTAGGCGGAGAGGCCGACGAGCTGGGCCTGGTCGCGGTAGGTGACGACGTAGAAGTCGGCCACGCCGCTGCGGACGAACGCGGCGGCGGAGTGGGCGAAGACCGGTTTGCCCGCGAGGGGGGCGAGGATCTTGTCGGCCACGGCGCCGACCATGCGGCGACTGCTGCCGGCGGCGAGGAGGATGGCGGCGGTGCGGCTCATGCGTGGAAGCTTAAGTTGGAAGTTGCAGTTGAAGCCGAGGCAGCCGGGCGTGGATTACGCCCCGTTGAGCTCGGCGAGGATGGCGCGGGTGGCGGCGGCGGGGTCGGGGGCCTGGAGGATGGGGCGGCCGACGACGATGAAGCTGGAGCCGGCGCGGGCGGCGTCGGCGGGGGAGAGGACGCGTTTCTGGTCGTCGCCCCCGGCCTCGCCGGCGGGGCGGATGCCCGGCGTGATGAGCTGGGTGGAGAGTGGCAGGGTGCGGCGCAGCAGCTGGACCTCGAGCGGCGAGCAGACAAGACCGCGGAGGCCGGAGCTCACGGCGAGCCGGCCGAGGCGCGCGACCTGGTCGGCGGGGGAGGCGGTGACGCCGATCTCGTCGAGGCCGGCGGCATCAGTCGAGGTGAGGACGGTGACGCCGAGCAGGAGGAGGTCGGGGTTGGTCTTTTGCTGGGCGGCGACGGCGGCGCGCATCATCTCACCGCCGCCGGACGTGTGCAGCGTGAGCATCTTGATCGGCAGCGGACCGAGGGATTCGACGGCCTTGGCGACGGTGTTGGGAATGTCGTGGAGCTTGAGGTCGAGGAAAACATCAAAGCCGAGGTCGGCGACCTCGCGCACGTAGCTCGGCCCGTAGGCCGTGAACATCTGGAGACCGAGCTTCACCCAGCGGAGCTGGCCGCGGAGCTGGCGGAGGATCGGTGCGGCGGCTTCGCGGGTGGGGACGTCGAGGGCGAGGATCAGGTCACAGGGCATGGCGAGAAACCACTAATGGACAGGAATGGATAGTATTCAAAGAGAGAAATCAGTGGGGCTTTTGGCTAGGATTAGCGCGCGGGAGGGTGCATTAAGGGGGGACCATGGGCGTCACCGTATTCAGTCCCGCCAAGTTGAATCTGTTTCTGGCCGTCACCGGCCGGCGGCCCGATGGTTTTCACGACTTGGTGTCGGTGGCGGCGCCGCTGGATTTTGGGGACGAACTGGAGGCGGAGACGGGCGGGCGGGGGTACGCGCTGGCCTGTGATGATCCGGCGGTACCGGTGGACGGGAGCAACCTCGTGTTGCGGGCGGCCGGGGCCTATGCGGTGGCGACCGGCTGGGACGAGCCGGTGCGTTTCCGCCTCACGAAGCGGATCCCGGTGGGGGCGGGCCTGGGGGGTGGCAGCAGCAATGCCGTGGCCGCCCTGCGGGCGTTGAACCAACTGGCCGGTGGCCGGCTGGGCGAGGCGCAGCTGGCCGGGCTGGCGGCGGCGCTGGGTTCGGACTGCGCCTTGTTTCTGGCGCAGGCCCCGGTGGTGATGCGGGGCCGGGGCGAACGCGTGGAACCGTTGGCGCCGGGGGCGGCCGCGCGGCTGCGGGGCCGGCGCGTGCTGGTGTTCAAACCGGCCTTTGGCATCAGCACACCGTGGGCATATGGCCGGATGGTGGCGCGCGGGACGGACTATCTGCCGGCCGATCAGGCGGAGGCCCGCCTCGCCCGCTGGCTCGGCGGCGAGGCCGCGGCCGAGGAACTTTTGTACAACAACATGGAGCCGGCGGCGTTCGAGAAATACGTGCCGCTGCCGCTGCTGCTCGCGAAGCTGCGGGCGGAGTTCGGGGTGGCCGTGGCGATGAGCGGCAGCGGGAGCGCGTGTTATGCGCTGCTGCACGAACCGGACACCCGCGGGGACGCGGAGGTGACGGCGATGTCACGGCGCCTGCGGGAGTGGGCCGGCGCGGAAATCTTCATGCAGGAAGCGCGCCTCGCCTAGTTCCGCATTGACCGGGTGGGAAGGCGGTTCGTTAATCATGGAGCGCCGCTGCATGCCGACCCCCGCCAAAAGCGAAATCATCATCCAGGGCCTTGCCGCTTCCAAGGGCATCGCCTACGGACGGGTGTTTCTCTACCTGCAGAGCGAGCTGGAAATCCCGCGCTACGCGGTGGACCCGGACAAGCGCGTGGCCGAGATCGCACGCTTCGAGCAGGCACTCGTCACCACCCGGCAGCAGATTGCGAAGATCCAGGAAGAGGTGAGCAAGAACCTCAGCGAGGAGGAGGCGCTGATCTTTGACGCGCACCAGATGGTGCTCGAAGACCAGGCGCTCATCGGCGAGACGATCCGTGATTTCCAGAAGAGCGGGCTGAACATCGAGACGTGTTTCAACGCCGTCGCGCAGCGCTACATCCAGGCCTTCGCGGAGATCGACGACGAATACCTGCGCGAGCGCGCGGCCGACATCAAGGACGTGGCCAAGCGCGTGCTGCATGTGCTGCTGGGCCAGACCGCCGGCAGCCTGACCGAGCTGGTGGACAAGCGGATCATCGTGGCGAAGGACATCTCGCCCTCCGAGGCCGCCGGCATCGACCGCAGCGCCGCGCTGGGGATCGTGACCGACGCCGGCAGCCGCACGAGCCATGCGGTGATCGTGGCCCGCTCGATGAAAATCCCGGCGGTCGTCGGCGCCGTGGACCTGACCGGGCGGCTCAAGGACGGCGACTGGCTGCTGGTGGACGGTTACGACGGCGTGATTGTCATCAACCCGAACGAGCAAACCCTGTTCCGGTACGGCAAGATCCAGAAGGCCAAGCAGACCTTCGAATCGCGGCTGATGACCGTGAACGACATGGCGGCGGAGACGCTGGATGGCGTGCGGGTGACCTTGCGGGCCAACATCGAGAAGCCGGACGAGATCGCGCTAGTGAAGCAGTACCGCGCCGCGGGGGTCGGGCTGTACCGCACCGAGTTCCTTTTTCTGTCGTCGACCAAGGTCCCGACCGAGGAGCAGCAGTATGTGGCGTATCGGGAAATCGTGGCCGGGCTGGCGCCCGATCCCGTGACGATCCGCACGCTCGATGTGGGCGGCGACAAGCCCCTGCCGGGCGACCCGGGGCTGATCGGGCCCGAGGCGAACCCTTTCCTGGGCTTCCGGGCGATCCGGATGTGCCTGGAGAACCCGGTGATGTTCAAGGACCAGCTCCGCGCGATCCTGCGCGCCAGCGCGCACGGCAAGGTGGAGATCATGTATCCGATGATCAGCGGGCCCGAGGAACTCGATCGCGCCAATGCGCTACTGGACGAGGCCAAGGCCGAGCTCAAGCAACGCGGCCAGGCCTTTGACGCGAAGGTGCGGGTCGGCACCATGATCGAGATCCCGAGTGCGGCCATCGCCGGCGACGTGCTGGCCGAACACAGCGACTTCTTCAGCATCGGCACCAACGATCTCATCCAATACCTGCTGGCGATCGACCGGGGCAACAGCCGCATCGCCCATCTTTACGACCCCACGCATCCCGCCGTCGTGCGCACCCTCAAGCAGATCGTGGACACGGGCCACGCCCGGGGGTTGAAGGTCAGCGTGTGCGGCGAGATGGCCGGCGACGCCCTGTACGCCCCGTTGCTGCTGGGTCTGGGCGTGGACGAGCTGAGTCTCACGCCGACCCTGGTGCCGTCCGTTCGCTATCTCATTCGCGCCATGAAGATGAGCGACGCCAAGAAGCTGGCGGCGGAGGCGCTGAAGCAGAAGGATGCCAAAAAGACCTACGCGATGGTCGAGGCCTTCTACAACGACCGGATGGGCGGGGAGTAGGCGGCGGGTTGTCGGGCACCGGTAGGTAAACGCCCCAGGGCGATAGGGGTTGCGTTGGCCGGGTTTGTGCAACCGTGTGGGC
The DNA here is from genome assembly GCF_001746835.1 of Lacunisphaera limnophila. Taxonomy (NCBI): domain Bacteria; kingdom Pseudomonadati; phylum Verrucomicrobiota; class Opitutia; order Opitutales; family Opitutaceae; genus Lacunisphaera; species Lacunisphaera limnophila. Next base: position 2,334,712 of record NZ_CP016094.1, read on the forward strand.
CAAATGGCGAATCCTGTGCCCGTCCCTAAGCTCGATGTCACGGTCCGCGTGGGCTGCAACCTGACCTATGAGGTGACCGGTTCGGCGATGCTCCTGTTGAACCTGCGCCCGAGCCCGAACCGGAACCATGAAATCGTCTTCGAGGCGCTGACGCTGGGCAACAACCTGCCGGTCGAACAGTTCACCGACAGCCACGGTAACGCGGTCCAGCGCGTCGTGCTCGCGCCGGGGAGCAATTATTTCCGGCACGATGCCATCGTACGGGTCTCGTCGCGACCGGACAACCACGACCTGGTCGATCGCGCGCCGCAGACCGCCGCCAGCCTGCCGCCGGCGGTGCTGCGTTACACGCTGCCCAGCCGGTATTGCGACTCGGACAAGCTGGTGAACTTCGCGTGGGAAAAGTTCGGCACGGTCGAGCACGGCTGGACGCGCGTGCAGGCGATCAGCCGGTGGATCCACGACAACTTTGAGTATCGCTACATGTCGGGGCGGTCCGACCTCTCCGCGTGGGATGTGCTGCAGCGGGGCTACGGGGTGTGCCGGGACTTCGCGCACCTGGCGATTGCGTTGAACCGGTGCTTCAACGTCCCGGCGCGCTATGTGACCGGGCACCTGCCGGACATCGGCTGGCCCGATCCGGAGAACCACATGGATTTCCACGCCTATGCCGAGGTGTACCTGGGCGGCGAGTGGCTCACGACGGACGCACGGTTCCACGCACCGCGCATCGGCCGGATCAAGGTGGCCTGCGGGCAGGATGCGGTGGACGGGGCCTTCTCGACGATCTACGGCGGGGCGACGCTGTCGTTTTTCCAAGTGTGGGCCTACCAGGTGGAGCGGGGCACGGTGGGCGTGGGGGACGACCTGGATTTCAGCCGGCGGCTCGACAACCAGTGGGCGGTGCGGACGGATCCGGATCTATAATCGGTCCAAGCGGCTGGCCCGCGAACCAGTTGGCCGCACGGCGGCGCGCCGCGGGCGATAGACGTCGTGTTTGCCCCAGGGCGTTTATAGACTTCGGATCCATGAGAGACGAATACCTGTACGCCGCCGCCAAAGTCATCACCGATCCCTACATTCTGGTGAATGTGGTGTCCCGTCGCGTGAAGCAGCTGCGTCGGGCAGCCGGCCGCTGGTGGAGTCGCTCGAGAAGCTGGCCCCCGAGGACATCGCGTTGCGCGAGATCTCGGAAGGTCGCATCAGCTACGAGTTGGGCACCGACACCCGCTGAGGCGGGCGGAGGATCGCCGCGAGGCGGTCATAGTCCCAGCAGAGCAGGAACACGCTGCCGAGCAGCATGAGCCCGGTGATCACGGGCGTACCTTGGAAATGCATCGAGAGCGTGATCAGAAAAATGTTTACGATGATCGGGAAGTAGACCACCGCGCCGAGGGTGACCGTGCGGGGGATGAGCAGCAGCCCGGCGGCGAGCCACTGGGCGGCACCGAGGAAATTCCAATACCAGCCGGTCTGGTACAGCGCCTCGAAGAAGAAGCCAACCGGGTTGGAGACGGGCAGGTTCGTGAACCGGTGGCCGATGATCTTGGTCCAACCGGACGGGAGGAAACCGATCGCGAGCAGCACGCGCGTCACCACGGCGAGCCGGCCCAGCCAGCGTTGGCGGCGGGCGGAGGCGTGAAGCCGGTCGAGGGCGGACCAGAAGGAAGGCATGCGCGGATCTTGGCGGTCCGGGCGAAGGTCGTCCGCAAGAATCAGGACGAACGGCCGGAAACCCGGGACGGTTGCAGGGCGGATGGAATCGGTGGTGGCTGGGTGGCACGCCATCCGAAACCGCGCGAGCGAGCTCACACCCGCAAAAATACCCGGGGCCCGGAGGCCCGTTACTTGCCGCCCTTCACGCCGCTGGCGAGGAGGGTTTCGAAGTGGGGTTCCTTGGCCTCGCGGGAGACCAGGGTGACGTCCACTTTCTGGAAGCCGGCGGACTTGAGGAAGCTGTGGAGGGTGCTCTCCTTGAACCCGAGCCAGAGGTCGCCGTAGACGTCGCGGGCCTTTTCGAAATCATGTTCCTTCAGGTCCAGGACGAGCAGCTGGCCGCCGGGCCGGAGAATGCGGTGGGCCTCGTTGACGGCGGTCTGCGGGTGGGTGGCGTGGTGGAGGGCCTGGGAGAGGATGGCGAGGTCGACGGAGCGGTCGGGCAGGGGGACCTGCTCGATGTCGCCGAGCTTGTAGGTAAGATTCGCGAGGCCGTTCTTTTTGGCCAGCTCGGTGCCGACCTCGACCATCTTGGGGGAGTTGTCGATGCACCAGACGCGCTCGGCGCGGCGGGCGAGGAGTTGCGACACCAGGCCCTCGCCGGCGCCGAGGTCGGCCACGGTGATGGCGGGCACGAGCCGGAGGGCGAGGTGGCCGAGGGCTTCCCAGGAACGGCCGGGGCAGTAGTTTTTCCCGAGCTTGCCGGCGATGAGGTTGAAATACTGCTCGGAGTGCTGGCGGCGCTTGAGGAGGGTGCGGTCGAGGCTGAGACGGTCCTCGGTGGATTCCGGCCGGTCGGCGACGGCGTCGCAGGCGGCGCGGAGGAGGGCGAGTTGCTTGGGGTCCAGGGTGGCGCGGAGCGAGTAAAACGCCTTCTTGCCGTCGCGCCGGTCGGTCACGAAGCCGGCCTGGCGGAGCAGGCCGAGCTGGGAGGAGATGCGGGACTGGCCCATGCCGAGGATTTCCTGCAGTTCGGCGACGGCGAGTTCCTCGCGGAGGAGGAGGGCAAGCAGGCGCAGCCGGGTGGGGTCGGAGAGAACCTTGAGACTGTCCCAGGAGTCGGTCATGCGGTGCCAGAGCTATGGGGAGAAAAGCCGGCCATGACAAGAACGGCCCGCAGGGACGCGGGCCCTCCAGGATTGGGCACAAAAAAGGCCGCGCTGAGGGCGCGGCCTGAAGGGGAAAGAAGCCCGCCCGGAGGTCGGGCTCCACCTTGTTACTTGGCGTCGATGAAGCGGGTGATGCCGGCGATCTGGTATTCCTGATGGGCCGTGCCGATCTTGAGCTTCACGTGTTCGCCGACCTTCTTGCCCATGAGGGCCTGGCCGAGCGGGGTCTTGTAGGCGATGCGGTGGCTGTCCGGATCGCTGTCCCAGGCGCCGAGCACGGAGTAGCGGACGGCCTTGCCGCTCGCGACGTCGCGGAGGTCGACGATGGTGCCGACGCTGATGGAGTCGGTGCTGGCCTCGCTGAAGTCGGTGATGCGGGCGCGGGCGAGATCGCGCTCGAGCTGGGCCTTCTGGCCCATGAGCACGCCCTGGTCCTGCTTGGCCATCTTGAACTCGGAGTTTTCCTTGAGATCGCCGTGCTCGCGGGCGACGGAGATGGCCTTGGAGTTCTCGGGGATGCGCTTGGCGACGATTTCCTCGTACTCGATGCGCTTCTTCTCGTAGCTCTCGCGGGACACGAGGAACTGCTCGTCCTTGGTCTCGGCCTCGCCGGAGACGAGGGACTGGAGGGAGGGGAACAGCTTGATGAAGCGGGCGAGGAGGGACTTCTTGGTCAGTTCCTCGAAGCCCTGGTTGAGCAGGAGGCTGTTGCCGAGGTCGCGGGCCGTCTCGGTGTCGGCGGCGGCGAGCAGGTCGGAGATGAGGTCGGTGTCGTCGCTCAGGGCCTCGGCCAGCGGGATGCGGCGGGTGCCGGCGGACTGGAGGGCCTCGTAGTCGATCGCGAAGAAGATGGCGCCGAGCAGGCGGGGGTTGATCAGGTCGTGCAGGAGCTTCGAGAACTTCTTGGAGTGGCGGTTCTTGATGACCCAGAGGAGGACGGGGGCACGGAGGTTCTGCTCGGTCTTCCAGCGCTTGAGGACGGTGGCGAGCTCCTCGGCCTGGCCGTTCTCCATGAGGAAATTGATGCACTCGGTGGTGAACTTGCCCTGGGAGGTCTTGAGGAGGGCGAAGACGATCTCGCGCCACTCGAGGGGGTGGGTCTCCTTGACGAGGTCGAGGAAGCGGGACTGGAAGTGGACGGGGATCTTCTCGGCGATGGCGGTGAGGCCGCGGACCTCCTTGATGAGCTCAGCTTGGGTCGGGGCGGAGGCGGAGGCGTCGTGGCCGAGGATCTTGGCGAGTTCGTCGCGGACGAAGGCGCCGTAGAGGCGCTCGGAGGCGTCGAGCTGGTTGCTGTCGCGCACGGCCTCGGTGATGCCGTTGAGTACGGTGCCGAGGGAGGCCTTGGACTCTTCCTTGATGGAGGCGGCGAGGAGGTCCTCAGCGAGGGAGATGCGGCGGCGGGCGGAGCGGGTGTTGGAGAACTCCTCCATGATCTCGGACTCGGCGGAGACGGGCTCGTCGCGGACGATATAGAGCTCGGTCTTCTTGGCCGGGACGCCGACGCGCGGATCCTTGATGAGCTGCTTCTTGACGTTGGAGAACCACTTTTTGAATTTTTCCTCGCCGATGACCTGGGCGAGCACGATCTCGAGCTCGATGGCGCTGGCGGCCTGGTTCGGGTAGGCGGAAAGGGTGTCGATCACGAGCTGAACGGGATCGTCCTCGACGAGCTGCTTAACCTTGGCGGGTTCGGTCTCCTTGCGGGCGAGGATGTGCTTGGGGGAGAGGACGTCCATGCTCCCGACGCAGAAGGCGGGGTCCATGCGGTGGGCCTTCTTGCCCTTGAAGTCGATGACGAGCTTCTGGTCGGCCTCATCGTACTCCTTGATCTGGCCGAAACCCCAGCTGCGGTGCACCACATAGGAGCCGGGTTCCATCGCCTCCAGCTTGGCTTTGGACGCCTTGAGGGCGGGGTGCTTGCTGAGGGTCGCGGAGATGGCTTCAGAATTCATAATTGCGTATCGAGTCGGTGAACCGATTAGTTCAGGCGACAATGATGCATGATGTCAAACAGGGTTTAGAAAAAGGCCCGGAGGCCGCCAAACCCGCCTTTAGCGGCTGGGTGGCCGCCACCGGACTGGTCGAGCGCTGGCTGGCGCGGGCCGAACGCGTGGATACGCTGTTGGAAGGACTTGCAACAAACCTAAGCGGGCAGGAGCGGGCGCGGGCCCAGCACCTGTTCTATGGCGTGGTTCGCTGGGCGAGCCGGCTGGAGGCGGCGCAGGCGGGCCTGATGGCCCATCCGCCCCGGACGAAGGTGAAGGCGGTCCTGATGATCGCCGGCTTCGAACTTTTGGAGGGCGGGCCGGCTTTGACGGCCAAGGTCATCCACCATGCGGTGGAGCAGGCCAAGTCGGTGGCCAGCCCCAAGGAGGCCCGGCTGGTCAACGCCGTGGCCCGGAAAATCGCCGACCGGCTGGTGGCCGCGCCGACGGATCTGGCGACGGAATTTGCCCACCCGGAATGGCTGGTGGCGCGCTGGACGCGGCAGCTGGGGGCGGAGACGACCCGGAAGCTGCTGGCGTGGAACCAGCAGCCTGCACCGGTTTATGCCCGGTGGCGGATCGAGGCCCCGGTGCCGGCGTTCCTGGCCCCGACGAAGTGGGCGGGATTTTACGAGGTGAAGGCCGGCCATTGGGAAGACATCCGCCGGTTGGCGAACGAAGGGGCGATTTACCTGCAGGATCCGTCGACGCGGCTGTGCATCGACCTGCTGGCGCCGCAGGCGGGCGAGGTCATCCTCGATGCGTGTGCGGCTCCGGGCGGCAAGAGCCTGTTCATGGCCGACACAATGAAGACCGGCAAGATCGTCGCCCTGGACGAGCCGGTGGCGCCGGGCAAGTCGGACATCCGGCTGGTGCGGCTGAAGGAAAACCTCGCGCGGGCCCCGGCCGGGGTCGAGGTGGCGCTGATCCAGGCGGACCTGACGAAGGTGAACACGGTTTTCTACCGCAACCTGAACCTGCCCGAGTCGTACGATGCCGTGTTGCTGGACGCCCCGTGCTCGAACACGGGCGTGATGCGGCACCGGATCGACGTGAAGTGGCGGTTGCAGGACGGCGACTTTGCCCGACACGGGCAGACGCAGCTGGAGTTGCTGCACGCCGCGGCGCGGCTGGTGCATCCGGGCGGTCGGCTGGTGTACAGCACGTGCAGCATCGATGCGGATGAGAACGAGAGCGTCATCAAGGCCTTCTTCGACAGCCGGGCGGGCGGGCCGTTCAAGCTGGAGAAGCAGGTCCTGGCCACGCCGTGGGCCGACGGGCACGACGGCGCGGGGGCGTTCTTGCTGGTGAAGAACGGCTAATTGTAGGGCGGGGTCGCCGAACCCCGCCTCGGACGCGATAACGCCCTCGAACAAAGGCGGGGTTCCGGCGGCCCCGCCCTACAACAATCACGGCACCAGCTCGAAGACCGGGACCTCGTGGTCGGTTTCCTTGGGGCCGGACAGGAAGGTGAAGGTGATCTTGGGGGCGGTGTTCACGAGCTGGGTGTAGCGCTCGAGGGTCCAGTGCTCGACGAGCTCGCCGTTGATGCGGACGCAGAGGTCGCCGGGCTGGACGGGCAGACTGCTGTTGGGGGTGTCGGGCACCACGGCGAGCAGCCGCCAGTAATTGGGAAAGCGGCGGAACGAGAGGCCGGTGCTGCGGCGGCCGGGCAGTTCGACCGGACCGTCGGTGGTGCGCACGAGGGTGACGGTGTGCCGCTGCTGGTCGAAGGTGAGGCGGAAGTGGCGCAGCAGCTCGCCGCCGAGGGAGGAGAGGTTTTCGGTCAGGTCGACCACGGGCTGGTGCACGAGCTGGGTGCCGATGGTGATGTTCTGTTCGAGCCGGCCGACGAGCTGCCGCTGGTTGCCGTCGAGTGACCCCACGATGAGGCCGACGCGCGGCCCGTGGGTGAAACGCGGGTGGAGGCCGGCGGGGTTGAGGGAGAGGCCAAGGTCGCTGCCGGTGTCCACGAGGGCGAAGAAGGACTCGTTGCCCATCTGCACGGGGATGAACGGCGTCGGCTGCTCGCGGTTGTAGGGGACGACGCTGGTGCGGGGTGGGCGGGGGGCGGCCGGCGCGAGGGCGGGGTTGGGAGCGATCTCGAGCTGGGCGGCCGGATAATCGAGCGTCAGCAGGGTGTCGCGGAAGAGGGAGAAACCCACGATGCCGTCGATCGGCTGGCCGACGTGGGCAGAAAACTCGGTGAAGTCGTAGACGATGGCGGGCACCCGCTCGAAGTAAGCCTCGCCGAGCTGGAGCTGGCGGAGGGTGATGGCGGGCAGGGCGACCTCGCGGCCGTTGGCCCCGCGTACGGGCAGGGTGCGGGGCAGGGTGCCGCGGCGTTCCTTCTGCCGGAGGACGTCGGCGAGGGCGGGGGACACCAGGGTGACGGACGAACCGGTGTCGACCATGAAGCGGTAGGTCTTGCCGTCCGGCTGCCGGGATTCGACGAGGAAGAAGTTGGAGAGGATCTTGGCCGGGAGGCGGACCGGCTGGGGCTCGACGCGGGTGGACCCGGGGGAGCGGCCGCGGCTGAGGCAGCCGGAAGCGAAGAGCAGGATGAAGGCGGAAGTAAGCAGGAAGAAAAGCCGCCGACTTCCCGCGGCGGCCGGGCGATTTGAAATTTGAAATTTCAAATTTGAGATCACTTCGCGGGGCGGGGGAGACCGGTGCCGAGGGCGGCGGCGGTGAGGAGGACGAGGCTGGCGATGACGAAGGTGACGGTGCCGCCGGAGTTGAAGAAGAGCCAGCCGGCGACGGCGGGGCTGAGGGCGCGGGCGAGGAAGCCGAGGGAGCGGTAGATGCCGAGGACCTTGCCCTGTTCCTCGGGCCCGGCGTAGAGGGAGACGAGGGAGGAGAGGGCGATGTTGGCGAAGCCGGAGCCGATGGTGCTGATGGTGAGCATCAGGTACATGAGCGGGACAGAGCGGGCGATGCCGATGGCGTAGCCGAGGCCGGCAAAGCCGACGCCGATGAGCGCCATGCCGAGGACGGCGGAGGGCTTTTCGCCCAGACGGGGGACGAGGCGGCGGGCGAGGACGCCCTGGGTGAGGATGGAGACGACGCCGATGTTGACGAAGATGAGCGTGAGGTCGCGCGGGGAGTAATGCAGGGCGTCGGCGGTGAAGAAACTGATGACCGACTCGAAGAAGCTGAAGCCGAAGGTGACGACAAAGCCGACGAGGTTCACGCGGCGGATCGCGCCATCGGGCTGGCGAAACAGCGAGTGAAGCGGGTTGCGGTCACGCAGGGTGGTGGTGCCGGTGCCGCGGGCCGCGGGCGGCAGGGTCTCGCGAAAACGGGCCTTGATCCAAACCAGGTTGATCAGGCAGAGCGTGAAGGCGATGGCGGCCGGCACGCTGAACGGGTGCACGCCGAGGGCGGCGAGCCCGGGCCAGCGCTCGAGCAGGTTGAACGGGGCGGTGAGCCCGCCGATGACGGGGCCGGTGAGGAAGCCCAGGCCGAAGGCGACGCCGACGATGCCCATGCCCTTGGCGCGGTTTTCGCGGGTGGTGACATCGGAGACGGCGGCGATGGCGACGGCGATGTTGCCGCCCATGATGCCGCCGAGGATGCGGCCGGCGAAGAAGAGCAGGAAGGAGCCGCTGAAGAAGAGCAGGAGGTAGCTGAGGGCGTTGCCCGCGATAGTGAGCAGCAGGATGGGCCGGCGGCCATGCCGGTCAGAGCGGGCGCCCCAAACAGGGGAAAAGAGAAACTGCATCAGCGAATAGACCGAGCCGAGGGCCCCGGCGAAGAGCGCCCCGGTGGCGAGGTCCGAGGCGTGGGCGGCGGAGGCGAGAGCCTGGAGGTGCCGGACCAAGGCGGAGAGCAGGCCGCCCTCGCTTTCCTTGTTCACGTACCATTCCAGCATGGCCGGACCGACCGGGAAGAAGATCGAGAAGCCGATCAGGTCAATGTAGAGCGTCAGGAAGATGACGCCCAACGACAGCGGCTTGGGGGCGGGGGCGGAGGAAGGGGAGGTGGGCGTGGACACGAAAGGACCACGTTGAGGGAAACCCGCCGGTGCGCAAAGCCTGTTTCTGGGCGTGACCGCCGGTCAGCCCAGCAGCTGGCGCAGTTTTTCCCCCAGCTCGGCGATGGCGAACGGCTTGGGCAGGTAGCCGGAAACCCCGGAGGCGGCGCAGCGCTGCATGGTCTCGCCCTCGCTATAGCCGCTCATGATGATGACTTTCAGGTCGGGCCGGATCTGGCGCAGCCGGCGCAGGACCTCGTCGCCGGCGAGGCCCGGCATGGTCAGATCCAGCAGCACCAGGTCGATGGTGTCCGGTGCGGCCTGCACGAGGGCGAGGGCGGCGGGACCGTCGGCGGCCTCATGCACGGTGAGGCCCAGCAGGGTGAGCGCGTCGCGGGCGACCTGGCGCACGGGATCCTCGTCATCGACCACGAGCACGGTGCCGTGGAGCGGGCTGGTACCGGGGATGAAGGGCGGGGCGGAGCCGGTGGCCACGGCGTTGGTGGCCGGCAAAAAGAGCCGGAAGACCGTCCCCCGGTCCGGGGCGGACTCGACAAAAAGGGCGCCGTTGTGGCTCTGGACGATGCCGCGCACGGCGGCGAGACCGAGGCCGCGGCCGGAGAACTTGGTCGTGAAGAAGGGCTCGAAGATGCGGTCCATGACCGCGGGGGGCATGCCGCTGCCGTTGTCGCTGACCTCGATCCCGACATAGCGGCCGGCGGGCAGGGTGGGAGACTGCACGGCCTGCTGGAAAAATTCGGCCGACAGGTCGCGGGTGAAGGTGCGCACGATGACGTGGCCGTCGGTGCGGTCCGCCATGGCGTCGGCCGCGTTGATCACGAGATTCATCACAATCTGCCGCAGCTGGGTGGCGTCACCGAGGACGGCGGGGACGGTGGTGTCGGTCAGGAGTTCCAATCGGACGCGCCGGCCCACGGTGGCCTCGAGGAGGGCGGCGGTGTCGGTCACGAGGGCGGCGAGGTTCACGGGAGCGGTGACGAAGGCGGCGCGCCCGGCGTAGGCGAGCATCTGGGCGCACAGGTCGCCGGCCCGCTGGGCGGCGTGCTCGATGTGACTGAGCTGCTGCCGGGCGCGGTGGGTGTCGGGCAGGTCCATGGCCACGAGGGTGGCGTTGCCGAGGATGGCGGTGAGGATGTTGTTGAAGTCGTGGGCGACGCCGCCGGCGAGGACGCCGAGGCTTTCGAATTTCTGGCTTTCGAGGAGCTTGCGCTCGAAGGCGAGCTTCTGCTGCTCGGCGGCCTTGCGGTCGGTGATGTCGGTGGAGATGCCGCAGAGGGCGTAGATGCGGCCCTGTTCATCGAGCAGCGGAAACTTGTGCGCGAGGTAGAGGCGGGGCGGGGTGTCGGTGGAGGCTTCCTCGAACTCCATCGGCCGGCCGGCCGCCTGCACCTGCAGATCGTGCTCGCGGGCGCGCGCGGCCGGCGCGGCGGGGAAAAGATCCTCGTCGCGGCAGCCGAGGATGGCGGACCGGGGGCGGGCGCAGAAGAGCTCGAAGGCGTGGTTGCACAGCTGGTAGCGGCCGTCGAGATCCTTGAGGAAGATGATGGCCGGGCTGTGATCCATGATGTCCTGGAGACGGGCCTCGCTCTCGCGGAGCTGGCGGGTGCGCACGCGCACCTCGTCCTCGATGCGGGCGGTGCGTTGCAGGAGGCTGTGGATGAGAAATGCGAGCAGGGCGGTGATCGCCAGGCCGAAGCCGAGGATGAGGGCGGGCTGGCGGGAGCCGGCGCGCCGGCTCCAGTCGGCGTTCTGGCGGATCAGCATCAGCCAGCGGCGATCGCCGATCTGGAGGGTCTCGCGGTAATCACCCGGCGCCGGCAGGGGCAGGTCCAGCCGGTCCGTGGGCGGGCCCAAGGAATCCAGCCCGCCGCGGTTGGCGTAGAGGAAGGTGCCGGGCTCGCTGTCGGTCACATCGAAGTAGTAAGTGTCGAGGGCCTCGTTGGTGGTGAGCTGGTGGGACTGGGCCAGCATGGTCTGGAGGCGGAAGACACCCTGGACAAAACCCTCGACCGGCTGCCCCGGGACATCGTCGCGCCATAAGGGCAGGATGAAGATCACGCCGGGCTGGGCGGCCGCCGCGGTGGACTGGGCGAGACGCATGCTCGGGCTGACCTTGAATTTGCGGTCCTGGCGCGCGGCCCGGAGGAGGGGGGCGGAAGGGGCGCTGGTGACGTCGTAGCCGAGCACGGGCTCGTTGCCGGCGAGCGGTTCGACGTAGGAGATGACGAAGTATTCGTCGGCCGAGGGCGCGGGCCGGAGGGTTTCATCCGGGAAGCGCCGGGTGATGACGACGGGCCGGCCGAGCTCGTGGGAGGTGGTCTTCTCGAACGGGCCGCGTTCGGCATGGTTCAGGATCTGCACCCATTGCAGCGCCTGCACCCCGTGGTGCCGCTGGAAGATGGACTGGGCGACGCGGGTGAATTCACCGCGCGTGACGGTGTTCTGGCCGAGGAAGGAATCGCGGAGGCTATGGACCATTTCCTCGTAGCTGCGCAGCTGCTGGGCGGCGACGGCGGCCTGGGTCTGGGCGCGGCTCAGGAACCCGGTGCGGATGCGGGCCGTCTCACTGCGCGAGGCATAGAGCCAGATAAACAGGGAGAGGGCGACACCGACCACCGCCACCACCCAGACCAGGCCACGGCGGTGGAGGGAGGCGCGGGTGAGGGTGGCCATTCGGGGGACGCTGACAGCACGGGGGCTGGCTGGCAAATACCGATTGGCCCGGCGCTTCGGGCAGGGCGGCCGTCCCGGGATCAGGCCCGGTAAGGGAGCGGGAAACGCGAGGTGAGAGCGACGACCTGCAGCTTGGTGGCGGCGATGACGGCGGCCTGATCGGGTCCGCCGATGGCGGTGAGCACGCCGTCGATGAGGCCGGCGATCACGGTCATGTCGGCTTCCTTGAGGCCGCGGGTGGTCATGGCCGGCGTGCCGAGGCGGATGCCGGAGGCCTGGAAGGGCGAGCGGGTCTCGAAGGGCACGGTGTTCTTGTTGCAGGTGATGTTGGCCTGATCGAGGGTCTCCTGGGCGACCTTGCCGGTGAGCTCCGGAAATTTCGAGCGGAGGTCGACGAGCATGAGGTGGTTGTCGGTGCCGCCGGAATTGATCTTGTAGCCGCGCGCGACCATGGCGGCGGCGAGGGCGCGGGCGTTGGCGATGACCTGGCCGCTGTAGGCCTTGAACTCGGGCTTGAGGCACTCACCGAAGCACACGGCCTTGCCGGCGATGACGTGCATGAGCGGACCGCCCTGGCCGCCGGGGAAGACGGCGGAGTCGATGGCCTTGGCGTGGGCGGCCTTGCAGAGGATGAGGCCGCCGCGCGGACCGCGCAGGGTCTTGTGCGTGGTGGTGGTGACGAAGTCGGCGTGAGGGAAGGGCGAGGGGTGGTGGCCGGTGGCGACGAGGCCGGCGATGTGGGCGATGTCCGCGAAGAGCAGGGCGCCGACGGAGCGGGCGATCTCGCCCATGCGGGCGAAGTCGATGATGCGCGAGTAGGCGGAGGCGCCGACGGTGATCATCTTCGGCTTTTCGCGGAGGGCGACGGCGGCGAGCTCGTCGTAGTCGATCAGCCCGGTGTCCTCGCGGACGCCGTACTGGCAGAAGTCGTAGAGTTTGCCGGAGAAGTTTGCCGGGTTGCCGTGGGTGAGGTGGCCGCCGTGGCTGAGGTTCATGCCGAGGATCTTGTCGCCGGGCGACAGGACCGCGGTGTAGACGGCGAAGTTGGCCTGAGAGCCGGAGTGGGGTTGGACGTTGGCGTGCTCGGCGCCGAAGAGCTGCTTGGCGCGCTCGATCGCGAGGACCTCGACCTTGTCGACCTGCTCGCAGCCGCCGTACCAGCGCTTGGCGGGGTAACCCTCGGCGTACTTGTTGGTGAGGACCGAGCCGACGGCCTCGATGACGGCCGGGTAGGTGAAATTTTCGGAGGCGATCAGCTCGATGTGGCTTTGCTGGCGGGCGAGTTCGCCGGTGACGACGGCGTAGACGGCGGGATCGAGCTGGGCGAGGGGGCGGCGTTCAGGGACATGGAGAGATGGGCGATGGAGGATTCTCGGTTTTCGAATCCGGAGACAAAGGCAGCCCGGCCGGGCGCAATCCGCAATCAGAAATCCCGGCGGTGCGTGTCACGTCTTGGCCGTGAGCCGCTTAAGGAACTCGATGATCGACGGCACCGCCTCGACCATCTCATCGCGGCAGGATTCGTAGAGCCGCAGGGGGCCGCCGTAGGGGTCGCCGATCTCGTGGGCCGCAGGGGCGGGCAGGAATTCGCGGAAGAGGTGGAGGTGGGTCGGGGCCGGGCGGGCGCGGGAGCGGATGATGCTGCGGTGGGATTCGGTCATGCCGAAGACGACGAGGGCGTCGTCGAGCATCTTCTGGGTGAGTCCCTGGCTGTGCAGGTGGCTGATATCGATGCCGACCTTGCGGAGGGCGACGACGGAGTTCTCGGAAATGGGCTCGCCGGTGTGGGCGGCGACGCCGGCGGAGATGACCTTGAGGCTGCGCAGGGGTTCGGGCTGGGCCAGGAGCGCGTGGGCGAGCAGACCCTGGCCCATCGGGCTGCGGCAGATGTTGCCAGTGCAGACGACGAGGATGTGGCCGGGTTTGGGCATGAAGCTTGGGTCTGGGATCTAGGTGATAGGGTCTGGGCCGGGAAGCTAAAGGCTGAAAAACAGAAAGGCAAAAAGCGCCGGGTTGAGTCTGAGCGGAGCTCGCCGGCCGGCGGCCAGGGTGCGCCGCTACCGGGTAACTACCGTTTCAGCGCCAGCAGGGCCCGGTGCAGGTGGACGGCGCGCTGGAGCACGCGGTCGGTGGGTCGGGCGTTGACGGGGGCGTCGGCTCCGCCGCTTGGGGCGCCGGGTTCCGGCGGCGTGGCCTCGGGATGACCGAGCTTGAATTCCTGCACCAGGGTGGCCTCGTCATAACGCTCCTTTTCAATCGTGCCGGAGATGAGATCGGCAAGGGGGGTGCCGGTGGCGAGGGCGTCGTAGGCGCGGCGGTCGTCTGCTGCGGACTGGCTCACGACGACCTGCGGCGCGGGCTGCGAACCGGCGATGCCAAGGGTGAGCACGGGGGCGGGCAGGTGTTGGGCGAGGGCGGCCGGGGTGGCGGGGCTGACCAGCACGAAAAGTCGGGCGTCGGCGGGGCGGGCGGCGAGCGCAGCGGCAAAAGAGGTCACGGCCTCGGGGGTCGCCGTGGCGTGGCGCAGGTCGAGCACGAGCGCGGTGGCCCCGGCGAGCGGCTTGATCGACTCGTCCAGGGAATGGGCACGGAGGTAGCCGAGGCCTTGGCCGAGGTCGGTGAGCTCGGTGGCGGCAGCCGTGACCGAGAGCAGAAACGTCGCGAGCAAGCTCGCTCCCACAAGAAATGGTTTCATGGGCGGGTCAGCTGCCGGGCGCCGATGTCGCGGCGGTAGTATTTGGCCACGCACTGGATCTGGTCGCAGGCGGTGTAGGCGCGGTCGGCGGCCTCGCGGAGGGTCGGGGCGAGGGCGGTGACGCCGAGCACGCGGCCTCCATTCATCACGATCTGGCCGGCGGCGTTTTTGGTCGTGCCGGCGTGGATGATCGTGGTTTGCGGGGGAAGCATGGCCGGGAAGGTGATCACGTCTCCCTTCGGGTAATTATCCGGGTAGCCTTTGGCGGCGACGACGACGCAGAGGGCGGCGTCGGGGCGCACCTCGATCTCCATGCCGCGCAGTTCGCCGCGGGCGGCCGCCCAGAGCAGGGCGAGAAAATCGCTGGTGATGCGGGGGAGCACGACCTGGGTTTCGGGGTCGCCGAAGCGGGTGTTGTATTCCAGCACGCTCGGGCCGTCCGCGGTGAGCATGATGCCGATGAAGAGGGTGCCGCGGAAGTCCATGCCCTCGGCGGCGATGGCGTCGACGGAGGGTTTCACGATCTCGCGATCGATGCGGGCGAGGAGTTCGGGCGTGACCACCTCGGCGGGCGAGTAGGTGCCCATGCCGCCGGTGTTGGGACCAGTGTCGCCGTCGCCGATGCGCTTGTGGTCCTGCGAGACGGGGAGAATGACGTAGTCGCGGCCGGACACGACGACGAGGATCGAGGTCTCGTCGCCGAACATGCAGTCCTCGATGAGAATCTGGCTGCCGGCGGAGCCGAATTTGTTGCCCGCGAGCATGTCGCGCACGGCGGCCTCGGCCTCGGCGAGGGTCTGGGCGACGATGACGCCTTTGCCGGCGGCGAGGCCGTCGGCCTTGATGACGATCGGGGCGCCGCGTTTTTGGAGGTAGGCGAGGGCGGGCTCGATCGCGGTGAAGATGCCGGCGGGGGCGGTGGGGATGTTATACTTCAGCAGGATCTGCTTGGTGAAGACCTTGGAGGCCTCGAGGCGGGCGCCGTCGGCCTTGGGGCCGTAGGCGGGAATGCCGGCTTGCATGAGGGCGTCGACGAGACCCAGCGAGAGCGGGACCTCGGGGCCGACGACGACGAAGTCCACTTTTTCACGCTGCGCGAGTTCAACCAGGCCGGGGATGTTGTCGGCGGCGACGGGAAAGCAGGTGGCATCGGCGGCGATGCCGGCGTTGCCGGGGGCGCAGAGGAGGCGCGGCTTCGCCGGCGAAAGGGCAAGAGATTTGGCGAGGGCATGCTCGCGGCCGCCGGAGCCGACGATGAGGACGGAGGAGGGAAGAGGATTAGCCACGGATGGCACAGATGGACACGGATAAAGGCGGGCGTCCAGCCGAGTCTGCGGGTCCGTTATTTGTCGGATTTTTGTGCGGTTCTTCGGGCGGGCGGCGGTTACAAGGGGAATGAGCATGTCACCCGACCTCGAACTTCTGCAGCGCTACGCGCGGCACCGGGACGAACGCGCTTTTCGCGCCCTCGTCGAGCAGCACCTGGCCTTGGTCTATTCCGCCGCCCTTCGTCGCACGGGCGGCCGGGCCCCGCTGGCGGAGGAGATCAGCCAGAAGGTATTCGCCGACCTGGCCCGCAAGGCCGGATCGCTGTACCGCCATCCGGCCCTGGCCGCCTGGCTGCACCGCAGCACCCGCTATGCGGCCATCGACGCTATCCGCGCCGAGGCCCGCCGTCAAAAACTGCAGGAAACCATTGCAACCATGCCGGAAGATCACGCAGAAAAAACCGAATCGGTGGAATGGGCGCAATTGCGTCCCGTGCTGGACGAGGCGATGGACCAGCTGAAGGAGTCGGACCGGGCCGTGATGTTCCTGCGCTATTTCGACGGGCTGAGCTTCGGGGAGGTGGGGGAACGGCTGGGGCTTTCGGAAAATGCCGCGCGCATGCGGGCCGAGCGGGCGCTCGACAAGCTGCGGCACCAACTGGGCCGGCGCGGCGTGACCTCGACCGCCGGGGCGCTCGGGCTGTTGATCGCCAACCGGGCGGTAGCAGCCACCCCGGAGGGGCTGGCAAGTAGTGTGGCGGGGGCGGCGCTGAGCCAGGCGGCGGAGGCGACCGGTATTGTGTCGGTGCTCGTGGGCAGTCGCGTCATCGCATGGAGCGCGCTGACCATCGCCGTGGCGGGGACTGGCTTCGCAGGCTGGCGCTGGGCGGGCCCCGGGCGGCACAGCGGGGCAATGCCGGAGATGGCGATCGCGGCTGACGGCTTTGCGGCCACGGCCTTGGACGTCTACCGGATCATGGCGCTGGTGCACCCGACCGGGGGTGACCGGCCGGCGGCTGGAACTTCGGCCACGCCGGTCGTTCCGGCGGACAACGGCCTGGCCGCCGCACGCGCAGTCATGCTGAATTTCGCCGAGGCGTCCCGCGCCCGGGATGTCCCGCGGCTGGCGCAGCTGCTTACCTTCGACGCCAAGGGCGCCGAGGTGGCGCGCGGGATCCTGGCGAAGATCCCGCCGGCGCTGCGGGAGCAATTGCGCACGCCGGAAGAGCTGTTCGCGTTCTTCTACGCCACCGACACGCTGCTTTCGCCCGTGCCACCGGCCAAGTTCCTAGAGACCTTTATCGCGACGGAAATGAAGCCGGGGCGCGCCGCCGTGCACCGGCCCGGGACGGCGCCGCGCGGCCTGGAGTTTGTCCTGACGGACGAAGGCTGGAAGCATGAGATCCCCACCTCCTACCTCACGATTCTGGCAAACCGCATCCTGAGCAACGAAACGCTGGCGAAACTAAACGCCCTCCCCGAGATCCGCGGCCACGCGGCCACGACCGGACCGGTCCAGACGGGGACCGCCCGGGCGGCGCTGGCCAGCTATGCGGCGGCGTGCAACCGGGGCGATATCCCGGCGGTGACCGCGATGCTACATTTCGATCCGGGCGCGCGGGTGAAGGCGCTCGCCTTCATGGATTCGCTGCCCCCGGCAATGAAGGGCAAATGGCGCAGTCCGGAGGAGCTGGCGGCGGACTTGTTCGTCGACGGCGCGGTCGGCAATCCCTTCCCAACGGACGTGGTCCTCGCGACCGCGACCGAGAAAACGGCGGGTGACCGCCGGGTAATCCTGCTGCTGCCGGATGCGACCCGGGACCGCTTTGAATTCGAGCAGACCGATGCCGGGTGGAAGTACGTCGTCACCGAGGCCATGGTGGACGGCTATCTTCAGCGCCTGGCCGCGGGGGCCGCCCGCCCCTGAAGCGCGGGGCGGAGCGGCGGGGCGCTTACAGCACCTTCAGCGTCTTGCGGTAGAAGGCGATGACCTCGGCGGGGTCGTCGGTGAAGAGGATGTAGTCGCGCATCCAGGCGGGGGAGCGCTTCTGGTTGATCATCTCCTCGACCTGCTTCCGCAGGTTGCCCCAGAACTTCGCGTTGAAGAACACGTAGGGGACGCGCGGGCGGATACCGAGCTTGAGGTTGCAGAGCTCGATGCCGATCTCTTCCAGAGTGCCGACACCGCCGACGTTGAAGATGCAAAAGTCCGCCGCCTCGAACCATTTTTGGCGGAAGTGGCGGGAGTTTTCCTGGAAGGTGTTGAAGAAATCCACGCCGAGCTCGGGCGGCTGGGCCTCGAGTTCGAGGAAGCAGGCGCCGGTGAGGGCGCCCTTGTCGCGGGCCTGCTCGGTGGCGAGGCGCATGACGCCACCGCCGCCGCCGGTGAGCACGCCGAGGTTGGAGCCCATGAAGGCGGTGAGCTGGTGCACGAGGGCGGAGATGCGGTCGGTGTCGGCCTGGTCGAGGCCGACGGCGGAGCCGTAGAAGGCAAGGATCGTGGCTTCCTGGAACTTGCGGGCCATCTCCTCGCGCACGAAGAAGCCGTGGTCGCGGCGGTAGGTGTTCAGGTAGAGTTCCTTGGTCATCTCATCGTACCAGTAGACGGGGATGCCGAGGGAGTGGAAGGTGTCGAGACGGGCGTGGGCGTTGCTCGAGAGGAAGTAGCCGTGGGTGCGCGAGGCCTTGCGAAAGATGATCCGCTTGAGCCGGATGTCGCCGAGGCGCGTGACGAGTTCGGTGTGCTCGAGCAGGTCGGGGAAGTAGTCGACGATGAGGGTGTCGGCCTCGGGCGTATGGGCGTCGAGGGCCTGGATCATGGTGCGGGCGCCGATGGGGCAGGCGTCCTGGGCGAGGAGTTTCTTGAGGTCCTCGTCGCCAGCGCGGACGAGGAGGGAGCGATTTTCCATCGTGGCGGACTGGCCGCGGACGGAGATCTTGGTGCGCGGGCGGGCCTCGGTGTGGTCGACGGCGGGGGAGGCATCGAGGCACTTGTAGAGGGTTTTCGCGGTGGCGAGGAGGCGCTGGCGTTTTTTCGCGAGGGTCTTGAACTCGGGGTCCTCGGGCGGCGGGGCGCGGAAAATGTCGACCGAGACCATGGGGTTCACCACGGGCTGTTCGCCGGTGTTGTAGATCTCGAGCATGATGTTGGTGCCGGAGGTCTTGACGGGGTCGAGGAGGATGGCGGAGGTGTGGAGGCCGAAGTTGCCCTCGCCGGGGCTGAGCACGACGAAGTGCTCGCGGAGGTACATGGAGCAGCTGGTGAGCACGCCGGAGTGGGGCGGGATGGTCAGCGGCGAGGCGTCGTGGCGGACCTGGACCTTGTCGAGGAAGGAGCGGCCGGCGTAGCCCGACGCGATGTGCTCGAAGTTCACCCGGATGAGGCGGGGATTGAGGGTGTAGCTGACCGGGTGGGGCGTGAAGAAGACGCGGCCGGAGCTGTCGATGGAGAGGGTGTTCGGGAGCTTGAGCTGGTTCTCGCGGATGGCGGTCCAGACCTCGGTGGCGGAGAGCTTGGCGGCGGCGGGGGCGTGGAAGAGGCGGCCGACCGGGACGCCGGGGCGCAGGAGTTTCTGCCAGTAGCCCGCGTTGGGGAAGCTGGCGTCGTAGAGGAAGGCCTCGATGGTGAGGAGGAGGCGGTTGCCGTCGATGGCGGGGGTGCCGACCGTGACCATCTCGATGCCGATGCGGGCGAGCGAGCTGCGTTCGGTGAAGCGGAGGGAGGCGAGGTGGGTGCGGAGGAACTCCATCTCGGCCGGTTGGCGCGGCCAGAAGGCCACCGCGAGGGTGACGCGATCGGGGCTCTTGGCGCGGACGGTGAGGATCTGGCCGTCGGTGCTGTGCCAGAATTGGTTTTCGTTCATGGGATTGGGCAGGGTGGGGGACGCGGCGGGGGGAGACAAGCCCGGGATGGGACCGTTCCCCGAGGGAGAATTGCCGTGTAAGGGATTGATTTTTGCCGGGCGGGTGGGCAGTTTCGCGCGCTTTGACGGCACAAACCCACCCGGGCCGTTTCCCAACCGGGCACCCCTCATTCATGAAACTCAGCACCTCCCTCCTCACCGGCCTCGTTTGCGCCGGTCTGTTCGTTGCCGCCACCGCGCAGGACGCGGTCAAATTTGAAGTTCCGGGCGTCACCGCCCCGGCCAAGCCGGCGGCGGCCCCGCCGCCAAGCCCGCGGCCCGGCGCCGAAGCCGGCCGCGGCCGCCGCCCCGGCCGCCACCCCGGCGGCGACCCCGGCCGCCCCCGCCGCGGCGGTGCAGTACTCCGACGCGCAGCTCATGGAGGCGTATGGCTACATCTTCGTGCTCGAGAGCCGCATGGCCAGCCAGCTGCAGGCGCTGGAGATTTCCCCGGCGCTGCGGGAGTCGATGGTGCGCGGCATTGCCCTGGCGATGGCCGGCAAGGAACTCCCTTACGATCCGCAGCAGGTCCAGACCCAGCTCCAGGATTTCCTGGGCAAGCGCCAGGCCGCCTTCATGGCGAAGATCAAGCAGGCCCAGCTGACCGCCGGCACGGAGTACTTTGCCAAGCTCAAGGAAAACAAGAACGTCGTCGAGCTGCCCAGCGGCCTGCGTTATGAGATCACGCAGCCGGGCAAGGGCGCGGTGGCGAAGCCGGGTCAGCTCGTCACGATCCATTACACGGGCTCGCTCGCGAGCGGCCAGGTGTTTGATTCCAGCATCGAGCGCGGCCAGCCCGCGGAATTCGTGCTGACGGCGGCCACGGCGCAGACGCCCAACGGGGTCATCCCGGGCATGTTCGAGGGCATCCAGAAGACGGGCGTGGGCGGCAAGATCAAGCTGCACATCCCGCCGTCGCTGGCCTACGGCGATGAAGGCGCCCCCGGAGCGATCCCGCCCGGTGCGACGCTGATCTTCGACATCGAGATCGTGGGCGTGAAGGACGCGCCCGCCGCCAAGTAAGCGCGACCCCGCACACGGGATAGGATTCACGCCTCCCCTGACCGGGAGGCGTTTTTTTTGGGGCGCATGACCGGTGCGAAGCGGTCTTGCGCCGGCCCGGGGCCGGGTGTTGGCTCGGGGCCCACGCATGGACAGCAACCTCTATCTCGTCGGATTCATGGGCACCGGCAAAAGCACCGTCGGCCGGCTGGTGGCGCGGCAGACCGGTTTCGCCTTCCTGGACAGCGACCACGAGATCGAGCGGCAACAGGGCAAGCCGGTGACGCAGATCTTCGCAGAGTTGGGCGAGCCGGCCTTCCGGGCGATGGAGCGGGAATTCATCGAGCGCGGCCATCCGGCGAAACGGTGCGTGGTTTCGTGCGGCGGCGGACTCGTGGTGACGCCGGGGATGTTGCCGGTCCTCCGGGCCCGCGGGGTGGTCATCTGCCTGCATGCCCCGATCGAGACGATTTTGGAGCGCACGCGACATGCCACGCACCGGCCCCTGCTGACGGTGGATAATCCGGAACAACGCCTGCGCGATCTCTACGCCCAGCGGGAGGAAATCTACCGGCGCAGCGGCACGATGGTGCTGACGGACAAGCGGCCCCTGCGGGAGATCGCCGCGCATGTGCTGCGAATTTACCGGCAGGAAGCGGGGCCGGCGGGCAAATGAACAGCGGGGCCGGCCGGCGGATGGAGGGGTTGCCGCGTGAGGCGCTGCGCGAACGGTTGCATGGCTTGGGGTTTGACGAGGTGCGTTTTGCCCGGGCCGGCCGGGAGGCCGGAGCCGGTCTGCGCGACTGGTTAGGGGCGGGGCACCACGCCGACATGGCCTGGATGGAACGCACGGCGGAGAAGCGCGGCGCGGCTGACTTGGTGCTCCCGGGGGTGAAGACCGTCGTCATGCTGGGGGTCAATTACGGACCGGGGGCGGCGGAGAACGGAAGTCCGGGTGCGGAAGACAGGCCCCGGTGGGCACAGTATGCGTTGTATGAGGATTATCATGACACGATCGAACCGGCGCTGGCCGCGGCGGGCCGGGTATTGGAGGAGGAACTGGGCCTGGTGGCGGCGGATAACCGACCGTATGTGGACACCGGCCCGGTGCTGGAGCGCGGGTGGGCGGCGCGGAGCGGGCTCGGGTTCCGGGGCAAGAACGCGATGCTGATCTCGCGCACGCATGGCAACTGGCTGTTCCTGGCCTGCATCCTGACGCGGGGCGATATCGCCCCCGACGAACCCCTGCGGCCGGCGGCGGAGCGCCCCGGGAAGGAGGAGCCGGCGGGTTTGCTTTGTGGCAAATGCACGCGGTGCCTTGACGCGTGTCCGACCCAGGCGTTCCCGGCCCCCGGGGTGGTCGATGCGCGGCGCTGCATTTCCTACCACACGATCGAGAACAAGGGCATCATCCCACGGGAGCTGCGGGCGGGCATCGGCACGCGGATCTACGGGTGCGATGTTTGCCTCGAGGTCTGTCCGTGGAACCGGTTTGCCGCCGAGGGGCGGCGGCTGCTGTTGTCCGCGCGGGGTGACATCGCGGAGCTCGCGCTGGCGGAGATCCTCGCGCTGAGCCCGGCGCGCTATGCGGAGGTGTTCCGGCGCACGCCGATCAAGCGGTTGAAGCTGACCGGGCTGCTGCGCAACGCCTGTGTGGTGGCGGGCAACACCGGCGACCGCGCGCTGTTGCCGGCACTGGTGGCGCTGGCCGGGCATGAGTCCGCGGTGGTGCGGGCGCATGCGGTGTGGGCCGTGCAGAAAATCGCGGGAAACGGGGCGGACGGCCTGCTGGCCGCCGCGCGGGCCGGGGAGACGGACGCGGGCGTACTGGCGGAATACGCGGCCGGGGCTTAGACCGGACCTACGGGGCGAACAGTTCCTGCATCCGCGCGACCAGGGTGGCGGGAGGGCGGACGGGTTCACCGGCCTTGTTGATGAAGACGTGGGTGGTGAAACCGGTGACGAGCAGCTCGTCGCCGCGGCGGACTTCATACTCGAGATGGATCCGGAGCGAAGGGCGCTCCTTGAGCCGGGTGATGATGGTGAGCGTGTCGTCGTAGAGGGCGGGGCGCTGGTATTTCACGCCGAGCTCGATCACGGGCAGCAGGTAGCCCTGGGACTCGAGCTCGCGGTAGGGGAAGCCGCATTCCTTGAGCAGGGTGGTGCGGCCGACCTCGAACCACGGCAGGTAATTGCCGTGGTAAACGATGCCCATCATGTCGGTTTCGGCGTAGCGGACGGTGATCTGGGAGCGGGATTCGATCATGGTTCTGACGGGGGAGCGGGCGGCGGGGGCGGGCCAAAGAGGGCGAGGGCAGAGTCGTGCCAGGTGCGGGCGAGGGCACGGGTCCGCCCGGCCTCGCCGAAGCGACGGCGCAGGGCGGGGTCGGCCAGCAGGCGGGCGAAGGCCTGGGTGAGGCCCGGGCGGTCGCCGGGTTGCACCAGGAGGCCGGTCGCTTCATGGACGACCGCCTCGGGGACGCCGCCGATGTCATGGGCCACGATGGGCAGGCCGTGGGCGCCGGCCTCGAGGTAGACCAGACCGAAGCCCTCGACACTGTGTTTGTGGGGCATGCTGGTCATGGCAAAGATGTCGGCCTGCGCGTAGATGGCGCCCAGTTGGTCGTCGGGAATATCCCCGATGAACCGGACGGTGAAGCCCGCGGAAGCGGCGGCGGCGGTCAGCTGCCGGTCATAGTTTTCCTTCCCGTGACCGCCGACCAGCCAGTATTCGAGGGTGGCGCGTTGGGCGGCGGGCAGGGCCTGGAGGGCGTGGATGACCTCGAGTTGGCCCTTGCGCGGGTTAAGGCGTGCGACGGTGAGGATGATGGTGCGGGCCCCGGGCAGGGCGGCCGGGGCGGACTGCGTGAGGCGGAGGTCCGGGCGCAGGGCGCCCGGGGTGACGACGACCTTGGGTGCAGCGGTGGGGAAGTGTTTTTCCAGCAGGCGGCGGGCATAGTCGCTGACTACGCTGACCCGGTCGGTCTGGGCCAGCAGGTGGTTGGTGCTCCAGCGCAAAAGCCGGCGCGAACCCAGCCGCTGGATCTCGGAGCCATGGAAGGTGAGCAGCAGGCGGGCCGGCCGGATCGTGTCGAAATACTGCAGCAGCAGCATGGCGAGCAGGGGGCCGGGCTCCGGGATGTAGAGGGTGGCGTTGTTCAGGCGGCGGGCGTGGCCCAGAAGCTCGCGGGCCATGCGCCATTGGCTGACCAAGCTGTGGTCGCCGGCGAGGGTCAGGCGGCGCACCTGAAACGGCCAGGCGGGTTCAAGCAGGCCAGCCGGGAGGGCGGGGGCCCAGACTTCCACCGCATAGCCCATGGCCGCGGCGGCCCGGCCCATCTCCGCGGCGTACACGGCGATACCGCCGCGATGCGGAAAAAACTCGTGCGTGACGAGGATGAGCGGGGCCGGCACGGCGGCGGTGGGACTGGACCCCGGGGTCGTCGGCATGGTTGTCAAAAGGGGATGAACATGAGGCACGGGATGCCGGAAAGGGGGATGTCGGCGGTCATACTCGGCCTAGTCAACAAGCTTAATCATCCGTGGCGTCTGCGTATTTTTACGAAACCCCGGGAAGGATTTTGAGGTTTACATGTCATGTCCCCGCAACAATCTGTTTCACTAATGGCACAGTCAGTTAACAACCCCTCAGGGGTCACCCTCAAGCCGTTTACGGCGGAAGACGATAACAACTTGAGAGAGTCGCTTAAGCGCTGTTCTGCGGCTACTTATGAAGCGGCAGCCCAATTTCGCAAGACGGGTAATACGGAGCATCTGCCGGCCATTGTTCTGGGTATCATCGAGCGTTACGTGGAGCCGGACCTGCGCGCCAAATTGAAGGATGCTGATGATGATCTGCGGATTATCGAGGATCTGGGCATTGATTCCCTGACGATGATGGAAATCGTCGTGCTAGTGGAGGATGTACTCCAGATGACCATCAACAACGAGGAGCTGCGGCACCTGCGTACGGTCGGCGACGTGAAGACTTTCATTGAGTACAAGGTTCGCGGTCTCCCGCTGCCCAAGCCGACGAAGTTCATCCCGATCGAGCAGATCGTGTCGGTCATGCCCATCCAGCCCCCGTTCCTTTTCCTGGGCGAGGCCTCGGTGAGTGCGCATGGCGCCAACGCCAAGTACAAGATCAGCGGCCAGGAGTTCTTCCTGCAGGGTCATTTCAAGGACAACCCGGTGTTGCCGGCCTCCATCATGCTGGAGGCGTTGGGCCAGCTGGCCGTGCTGTTCCTCCTGGAGGGGCAGGTGGGCGAGGGCGGCAAGACCGTCGATCACCGCACCATTTTCTTCACCTCCTGCGAGGGGGTGCGTTGCCACCGCATCTGCCGGCCGGGCGATGTGCTCAGTCTTTCGATCAAGCCCAAGCGGCTCAAGTCCCCCCTGGCCACGTTTGAGGGCCAGATCCGGGTCGGACAGGAGAAGGCCGCGATCGCCGAGGAAATCACGCTGACGTTCGCGTATGCCGAGGAAGTCGCCCAGCCGACCATCCCGCAGGTTTCCGTGGCGCCCGCCGAGCAGCCCGTGGCGGTCAGTCCGGTCAAGCCGAAGGCCAAGACCGCGGCCAGCGCCTGAGTGGCCCGGTGATTGACCCCCGGCGCAAAACGCGCCTTGCTCGACGCTGTCGTGTCCGTGCGATTCCGCGCGGAGGCGCAGCCTGACCCTCATGCGGAAAGTATACATCACCGGCGTCGGATTCATCACCAGTATCGGCAACGATGCCGCCACCGTGGCCGAAAGCCTGCGGGAACTGCGGCATGGAATCGTGCAATACCCGCCCTTCCAGAAGCCGGACATCCCGGTCAAGGTGGCGGCCCCGATCCGGGATTTCCAGACCGACACGACCGACCAGGAGGACTGGGTTTTCCCCGCCCGCTACCGCATCAAGCGCGAACTGCTGCGCGGCATGGCGCCCCACGGGGTTTACGCCTACTGCGCCATGCAGCAGGCCGTCGAGGATGCGAAGCTGACCGAGGCGGACATCTCCAATCCCGGTACCGGGCTTTACGCCGCCTCCGCCGGTTCACCCTTCCTGCTCGGCCACCACCTGGAGCGCATGCGCAAGGTGGGCGTGATGCGCTGCCCGCCCCTCGGCGTGGTCGCCTCGATCTCCGGCACGATCAATTTCAACCTCGTCTCGCACTTTCGCATCAAAGGCGCCTCGACGGGTTTCTCGTCGGCCTGCGCCTCGTCGGCGCACGCACTCGGTTTTGCCTATGACGAGATCGCGCTCGGCCGGCAGCAGCGCATGTTCGTGGTCGGGGCCGAGGATGGCAACGTCGAGAGCATCCTGCCCTTCGCGGGCATGCGCGCGCTATCGCTGCAGAGCGATCCCTCCGTGGCGTCGCGGCCCTTTGACGTGGCGCGGGATGGTTTTGTCGGCACCGGCGGCGCCACTGTGCTGGTGATGGAAAGCGAGGAGGAGGTGAACCGGCGCGGCGTTACCCCTTACGGCGAGGTGGCCGGCTGGGGGCAGGCCTCGGATGGCCACAATGTCGCGATCTCCCATCCCGAGGGCGAGGGCCTGCGCCTCGCCATCGAGAACGCCCTGAAATATGCCGAGGTCGCACCGGACGAGGTGGACTACGTGAACGCCCACGCGACCTCGACGCCGATTGGCGACATTTCGGAGACGAAGGCGCTCAAGGCCATCTTCAAGGGCAATCCCTCGCGACCGGCGGTCAGCAGCACCAAGGCCCTGACCGGCCACGGGCTGTCGCTGGCCGGCGCGATGGAAGCCGGATTCTGCGCCCTCGCCATGAAGGAGGGGTTTATTCCCGGCTCGGCCCACATCACGAACCTCGATCCCGCGTGCGCCGGGCTGAACATCATCCGCGCCACGCTCCCGCAGCGGCCCAACGTGGTGATGAGCAACAGCAGCGGCTTTGGCGGCGCCAACGTCTGCCTCGTGTTCCGGGCCGTCTGACGCGCATGAGCGCCGGCGCACTTTCCTCCCGCTACCGTTCGGCGTTCGTCACCGGCGCCAGCACGGGGCTGGGGCTGGCGTTCACCGAGATGCTGCTGGCCGAGGGGGTGGAGGTCTGGGGCACCGCGCGCGACGCGGCGCGCCTGGCCCCGCGGCCGGGGTTTCACCCGGTCACGCTCGATCTCACCGACGGGCCGGCGGCCGAGCAGGTTTTCCTGGCGGCGGACCGGGCGGCCGGCGGGTTCGACCTGGTGATCAACAACGCGGGCTTCGGCGCCTTCGGTTCGTTTGCGCACACCGACTTTGCGGTCTGGGAGCACCAATTCCAGGTGATGCTGGTGAACACGGCGCGGCTCAGTCACGCGGCCCTGCGCGGCCTGCGGGCGCGGCGGCGCGGCGCGTTGGTCAACATCTCGTCCATCGCCGGGGAGTTCGGGATGCCGTACCAAGCGGTGTACAATGCGGTGAAAGCGGGCCTGTCCGCCTTGAACGAGAGCCTCATGCAGGAAGTGAAGGACACGGGCGTCGCCGTGATTGATTTCCGACCGGGCGACTACCGCACGGATTTCGAGGGCTCGGTGCGGCGGCCTGAGCAATCCGGGCTCGAGGCGCGGGATGCCGGCCGCATGGCGCGCGCCTGGGCGGCCTTCGAGGCGATGATGCGCACGGGCCCCGCGCCGGCGCATGCGGCCGCGTCGTTGCGGCGGGCCTTGCTCCGCGGTCGCAGCGGCACCGTACGCACCGGCCGGTTCTTCCAGGCGGACCTCGGGCCGTTCCTGGCCCGGTTCGCCCCGCTGGGGTTGAAGCGGTGGATCCTGGAGAAATATTTTGGTTTATGAATCACTCCGGGCACCCCTTGTCGGCCGGTCGGTGTCAAGTTGCCCTCACCCCATGACGCGCGTCCGCATCCTTGTCCTCACCTCCAGCACCGGCGCCGGCCACGACACGCGGGCGCAGGCCTTTGCGGAGTGGTGCTTCGAGCTTTACCGGCACAACGTCGATGTACGGATCGAGCAGATGCTCGAGAAGTCCTCGGGGCTGTTCAGCCTGGGGGTGCGGTTCTACAACTGGATCCAGCAGAAATCCCCTTGGATCCACAAGGCCTTCTTCCTGCTGGTCGAGTTGCTCAGCCTGCTCAACCGCCGGTCGGTGGCGATTGGCCGGGGGTACTACGAGCAGGTGCTGCGGGAATACCGGCCGCACCTCGTGTTCAGCGTGCATGATTGCCTGAACCGCGGTTATTTCCAGACGGCGCGCCGGATCCTGGGCGCCGACAAGGTGCGGTGCGCCACCTATTGCGGCGAGTTTTCCGGCGGCTTCGGCTATAGCATCAACTGGGTGGAGCCCTCGGCCGATCTCTACATTTCGCGCACGGCCACGGCCCGGGACTATGCGGTGAAGCTGGGCATGCCGCCGGAGCGCACGCGGGTGCGGGGTTACCTCATGCAACCGCGGCAGCACCTCGGCTTCATGTCGCCCGCCGAGCGGCACGCGTACCTGGAGCACGAGCTCGAGCTGCGGCCCGACCGGTTCACGGTGTTCCTGGCGACCGGCGGCAACGGCGCCAACAACCACCTGAGCCTGCTGGAACAGCTGCTGCCGTTCGCCGACCGCGTGCAGGCGGTCGTCATCTGCGGCAAGAACCGCGAGGTGTACAACCAGGTGCTGCACTGGCGCATCGAGCATCCGCAGCTGCCCTGTTTCCTGGACGGTTACTCCGAGGCTGTGCACCTGCTCATGCAGGTCAGCGATGTGATCGTGACGCGCGGCGGCACGACCTCGTGTGCGAAAGCCCTGCATTTCCGGTGCCCGATCCTGTTCAATGCCATCGGCGGCGTCATGCCGCAGGAGTCGCTGACGGTGAAGTTCTTTAACCGCGGGGCCGGCGTGCCGCTGATCGACCGTCCCGCCGACCTCGGCCGGGTCGTCGCCGGCTGGCTGGCGGATCGCTCCAGCTACGTGCGTTTCCGGGACGATTTCCGTAATCTGCGTTATGAGGAGGATCCCACGCTGGTGATCACCGAGCTGGTGAACCTGGCGCAGGAGGTGGCCC
This sequence comes from Lacunisphaera limnophila, assembly GCF_001746835.1. Taxonomy (NCBI): domain Bacteria; kingdom Pseudomonadati; phylum Verrucomicrobiota; class Opitutia; order Opitutales; family Opitutaceae; genus Lacunisphaera; species Lacunisphaera limnophila. Next base: position 2,363,053 of record NZ_CP016094.1, read on the forward strand.
ACACGAACCATCGGCCCGGCCCGTTTCCGCAAAAGCCGCGGCGCCGCGCGGAGGAAGAGGGTGAGCCGATTTACTAGAGCGGCTTGATTTGAGCTGTGGCCGGGGTCGGGGACCGCGGCCCGTGCCGGTGCCTCGGTCGCGTTCGTCCGGGGTCAACGACCCCGGCTCCAGTATTGCTGAAACCGCGGCAGTCCGGTTCAGCCGGCGAAGGGGTCGGCGCGGTAGGGGCGCTCGCGGTATTCGAACCAGTCGAAGTCGGCGGGTTTCGCCGTGCCGGCCAGGTCCTGGCAGGCCACGCCGACGAAGGCGCCGGTGAAGTTGGCCAGGCCGGGAGACGTGGCCTCGTCGGAGAGGATGCTGGCATCGAACATCTGCGGCAGGCGTTGCCACGACCGGCCCGGGCCCTCGAGACGGTACGCGAAGAACAGGCGCTCCTCGTCCACCTCGACGCGCAGCTCGACGCGCCGGCCGGGGGGCAGGGCGATGGGGGCGGTGAAGGCGTCGGCCATGACGCCGTCCGGAATGGAGGTCATCACGCGCAGGTGTTTGCCGAGCGTCTCGTCATGCGAGAGATAGAGGTAATGGAACTTGGCGGCGCCGTAGTAGCAGACCAGGCCGGCGAGCTGTTGGAAATGCTCGGGCTCGAAGTCCACAACGGTCGAGGCGCTGTAGCAGTGGGCCTGCTGGCGGCGGGCGACGAGTGCCTGCTTGAACTGACTGCCGATCGTTTCACGGCCATAGAGCCGCAGGTGGCCGGGCCGGGCGGTGAGGCTGAAGAGTTCCTCGGGCCAGGGGGAGCGCAGCCACTGGAAGTCGATCGGCAGCTGGGGCGAGTCGAACTCGTGGCGGGCGGGCGCGGCCGGCCAGGGATGCGCCGGGAGATTCGGCGCGGGAGCACTGAGCTGGGGCAGGCCCTGACCATCGGTGGTGCGGGGCCAGCCATCGGGCCCCCAGACGAGGGGTTGGATGGCGGTTTCGCGGCCGAGGGTGCAGCGACCGCGGTTCTTGAGCGGGCGGCCGCAGAGGTAGGCAATCCAGGTCTGGCCGTCCTGGGTCTCGACCAGGTCGGCGTGGCCGGCGCGCTGGAGCGGGGCATCGGGCCGGTCACGGGCGGTGAGGACCGGGCCGTCGGGGTGCAGTTCGTAGGGACCGGTGAGCGAGCGCGAGCGACAGAGCGTGACCGCGTGGCCCCAGAACGTGCCGCCCTCGGCGGTGATGAGGTAGTACCAGCCGTCGCGCTTGTACAGGTGCGGTGCCTCGGTGAAGCCGAGCGGCGTGCCGGGGAAGATGTTCACGCGCGAGCCGAGGAGCTTGCGCTCTTTCGCCGAATATTCCTGCAGGACGATCCCGGCGAAGCGGTTGTGGCCGGGCCGGTGATCCCAGAGCTGGTTGACGAACCACTTGCGGCCGTCGTCATCGTGGAAGAGGGACGGGTCGAAGCCGCTGCTGTTCATGTACACGGGATCGGACCACTCGCCGTCGATGCGGTCGGCCGTGACGAGGTAGTTGTGGAAATCGCGCATCGCGGCGCCAGCGGTGCCGCCGCCGGAGGTGCGACCGTAGCGCTTCACGTCGGTGTAGATGAGCCAGAATTTGCCGTCGGCGTACGAGAGGCACGGGGCCCAGATGCCGCAGGAGTCCGGGTCGCCGAGCATGTTGAGCTGGCTGGGGCGGGAGAGTGGCCGGCAGAGGAGGCGCCAGTGGACGAGGTCGCGCGAGTGGTGGATCTGGACGCCGGGGTACCACTCGAAGGTGGAGGTGGCGATGTAGTAGTCGTCGCCGACGCGGAGGAGGGAAGGATCGGGGTTGAACCCCGGGAGGATGGGGTTGCGGATCGTCGGAGTGGGGTGGCTCACGGCAGAGACCTTTGACGCTGGGACGGACATCGCAAGGGCCGATGCCGTTATACCTTTAGCGCAGGGCGGCTGGACCGTCGGGACGGGCGGGCATGAAAAAGGCGCGGCCGGGGGGCCGCGCCGATGGGAGGGCAAGGTGGGTTGGTAGAGATCCCGCCCGACAGATCAAGCCGCCAAATAAGGGAGCTTCTTGGCTGTTTCCTTCACGGCGGGGACGCCGTCGAGGAGTTCGCCGATGGCGTCCCAGCGGCCGTTGATCAGGGCGTCGCGGGCGGATTCGCGCTGGGCGATTTTGACGGTCTGGCCGGCGAAGCGGACCTCCAGCTTCACGAGGTCGATGGTGACCTCGGTGGCGGGATTCTGGTCCACGGCGGCGGCGATCTTGGCGATGTCCTCGCGGGCGGCGGTGACGCAGGGCATGCCGAGGGTGGTGCTGTTGCCGAAGAAAATCTCGGCGTAGCTTTCAGCGATGATGGCCCGGAAGCCGTATTTCTGGATGGCCTGCGGGGCGTGCTCGCGGGAGGAGCCGCAGCCGAAGTTGGCGCCGGAAAGGAGCACGGTGGCGCCCTGGTAACGCGGCTGGTTGAGCGGGTGGTCGGTGGTCGCGCCGGTCGCGGGATCGTTGCGGACGTCGTTGAAGAGGTAGGCGCCGAGACCGTCGAAGGTGACGCACTTCATGAAGCGCGCCGGGATGATGCGGTCGGTGTCGATGTCGTTGCCGACGACGGGAACGGCGCGGCCGGTGACGGAGGTGATTTTAGCGAGGGCCATGGGGATGAAGGAGTGAGTAGCGAGTAGTGGGTAGCGAGTAGGATGAGGGCGTTGACGGCGGGATGCTCGCTAGTCGCTACTCACTACTCGCTACGGTGAATTTAGTTTACGGCGAAGACCTCGCGGGCGTCGGCGACGGTGCCGGTGACGGCGGCGGCGGCGACCATGACCGGGCTCATGAGGACGGTGCGGCCGGTGGGGGAGCCCTGGCGGCCCTTGAAGTTGCGGTTGGAGGAGCTGGCGCAGAGTTGGTCGCCGATGAGCTTGTCGGGGTTCATCGCGAGGCACATGGAGCAGCCGGCGGCGCGCCACTCGAAGCCGGCCTCGCTGAGCACCTTGTCGATGCCTTCCTTCTCGCACTGGAGGGCGACGATCTGCGAGCCCGGGACGGCGATGGCCTTGACGCCGGCGGCGACCTTGCGGCCCTTGATGTATTTGGCGACCTCGCGGAAGTCGGAGAGGCGGCCGTTGGTGCAGGAGCCGAGGAAGGCGACGTCGATCCGGGTGCCCTTGATCGGCTGGCCGGCGGGCAGCTTCATGTAGGCGAGGGCCTCGATGATGCCGGCCTTGTCGTCGGCCGAGGTGGCGGTCTCGGGGCTGGGGATGTTCTCCACGATGGAGATGCCCTGGCCGGGGTTGATGCCCCAGGTGACGGTCGGGGCGATGCTGGCCGCGTCGATCTTGACGACATCGTCGTAGGTCGCGCCCGGGTCGGAGGCGAAGGACTTCCAGCTCGCGACGGCGGCGTCCCACGCGGCGCCGGTGGGCGAGTAGGGGCGGCCCTTGAGGTAGGCGAAGGTGGTCTCGTCGGGATTGACGTAGCCGACGCGGGCGCCGCCCTCGATGGACATGTTGCACACGGTCATGCGCTCCTCCATGGAGAAGCCATCGAAGGTGGAGCCGGCGTATTCGTAGGCGAAGCCGGTGCCGCCGTTCACGCCGAGCTGGCGGATGATGTGGAGAATGACGTCCTTGGCGTAGACGCCAGGGCGGAGTTTGCCGTTAACCTCGATGCGACGGACCTTGAGGCGGCCGAGGGCCATGGTCTGGGTGGCGAGGACGTCGCGCACCTGGCTGGTGCCGATGCCGAAAGCGATGGCGCCGAACGCACCGTGGGTGGAGGTGTGGGAATCGCCGCAGGCGATGGTGGTGCCGGGCTGGGTGATGCCCTGCTCGGGGCCGACGATGTGCACGATGCCCTGCTTGCCGGTGGCGCGGTCAAAGAAGGTGATGCCGAACTCCTTCGTGCTGCGGCGGAGCTCGTCCATCATGGCCTGGGCGAGGTCGTCCTTGTAGGGTTCGACGAGCTCGTTGGTCGGGATGATGTGGTCCACCGTGGCGAAGGTGCGGTGGGGCATGAGGACCTTGAGGCCGAGGTCGCGCAGCATGCCGAAGGCCTGGGGCGAGGTGACCTCGTGGATGAGGTGGGTGCCGATGAGGAGCTGGGTCTGGCCGTTGGCGAGCTGGCGGACGGCGTGGGCGTCCCAGACTTTCTGGAAGAGGGATTGGGGCATGGGAGTGGTGACAGTGAGAGTGGCGGTGAAAGGGAGAAACCTTCCGCGGATTACACGGATGAGCGCAGATAAAAGCCAGATTGCTTTGGGTATCCGCGTGCATCCGCGGGCTCCGCGGGGAATCGAAGCGGGAGAGTAGCAGATTCTTGCCATAACCAGAAATACTTGTTTCGTGCTCTGTGATGCCTCGAGAGTATCAGTATCCCTTTGAACTCCGGCACCTCGTGGGTTTTCGCGAGGTGGCGCGGCAGCTGCATTTTCGGAAGGCGGCGGAGACGCTGGCGGTGGCGCAGCCGGCCTTGTCGAGGACCATCGCGCAGTTGGAGCAGGCGATGGGGGTGGATCTGCTGAACCGGACGCGGCGCAAGGTCGAGCTGACGGCGGCCGGGCGGGCCTTTTTGGAGCGGATCGAGCCGTTGTTGCGGGCGTTGGCGGCGGTGCCGGCGGACATCCAGGCGCTGGCGGGCGGGCAGGCGGGGCATGTGCGGGTGGCCTTCACCGGTCTGGCCATGGCGACGGTGCTGCCGGGCATCCTGCGCGAATTCAACCGGCGCTATCCCGGCATCAAGGTGGAGTTGAACGAGTCGCCGACCTCGGCCCAGCTCGAGTCGTTGAAGTCGGGCGAGATCGCCTGCGGCTTTTTCCATCCGGACGCCGCATCCTCGCCCGGGCTTTCCACCCAGGTGTTGTTGCAGGAGAAGAACGGCGTGTTGCTGCCGGCGGAGCATCCGCTGGCGAAGGCAAAAAAACTGCGGCTCCGTGATTTGGCCGGTACGCCGTTTGTGATGTTTCCCCGGGCGCACAATCCGGGGTTTTATGACCGGGTGCTGGCCGCGTTCCAGCAGGCGGGGGTGACCCCGCGGATTGCCGATGAGGTGTGGCCGCGGGCCAATGCCATCGGCTTGGTGCGCGCGGGGCTGGGGGCGACCTTCATGGCGCCGTCGGAGGCGAAGCAGTTGCCGGACGAGGTGGCGTTCCGGCCGATCGACGGGCCGGCGCCGGAGAGCCGGCTGGTGCTGGGGTGGCGGAAGGACGCGCCGGCGGATCCGGCGCTGGGGGCGTTCCTCGTCGTGGCGGGGGCCGCCACGGCTTGAACGCGGCATGCCGTTTTGTCCAAACATGACCGAAAACCAATCAGCCGGAATAGCGCCGAAGCACGGAAGGGCCGAAGCACGTAATGGGCTTCCTGTGTTTCCGCCCATTCGCGCTTCTGCGATTGGGCCGGGCTTGGAGCTTGGAAATTTCCCGTGGGCTGAAATTAATCTCTTCCCGGTTTGAGCTCTCCCCGTTCCATCGTCCTCCTGTTCACCACGTTTCCGAAGACCTCGGAGACCTTCCTGCAGCGGGATGTGGCGGCGTTGCAGGCCAAGGGGCTGAATTTGAAGCTGTATTCGCTCTGGGGTGGGGGCGGGGAGTTCCGCGGGCTGCCGGTGCGAAGCTTCAACAAGTGGCGGCTGGTGCCGCTGTTCCTGTTTGAAATCCCGTGGCAGTGCGTGCGGCGGCCGCGGTTGATCCGCGACCTGTTCGAAGGGGTGTGCACGCGGGCGGCGCCGTCGTTCCTGAATTTCTGGGAGAACATGCTCGGGGCGGGTTATGCCGGTTGTTTTTACCGGGAGCTGCAGCGGGATCCGCCGGCACTCATCCACGGGGCCTGGGCCGGTGCGCCGGCGACGGCCGGCTGGGTGCTGTGGCGGATGTTCGGCTGGAAGTACAGCTGCGGGGCGCATGCCTACGACATCTACGAGCATGGCGGCGACTGGTGGCTGCTGGAGAAGCTGCGGCACGCGCGTTTCATTCATGCCTCGACCGAGACCGGACGGCGCGAGCTGGTGGACCGTGGGGTGCCGGTGGACCGGATCCGCGTCATCCGCCGCGGGCTGGCGGAGTTTCCGGCGTTCAAGCCCCTGCGGCCGGACCGCACGCCGTTGCGGCTGGTTTGCGTGGCGCGGCTTGTGGCCAAGAAGGGGCTCGATCACCAGCTGCGGATCTATGCCGCGCTGCAGGCGGCCGGTTTTGCCTTCGAGGCGCGGATTATCGGCGACGGCCCGCTGGAGGCCTCGCTGCGGGAGCTCGCGGCGCAGCTGGGGTTGGGCGACTGCGTGACGTTCTTGGGCCGGCTGGAGCAACCCCGGGTGTGGGAGCAGCTGGCGTGGGCGGACGTGCTGTTGCATACGGGCGTGGTGGCGCCGAGCGGTGACCGCGATGGTCTGCCGAACGTGATTCCGGAGGCGATGTCCGCCGGCGTGCTGGTCGTGACCTCACCGGTGTCGGCCACGACCGAGGCGGTGGCGCAGGAGCGCACCGGCCTCGTGGCCGATGTGGACCTGCCGCTGGCGTGGCAGGTGGCGTTGCAGCGGTTGGCGACGGACGACGGGCTGGCCGAGCGCTTGCGCGGCGCGGCGCGTCGCTGGGTCGAAGAGAATTACAACGCCCACCGTAACACGGACCGGCTGGTCGAATGCTTTCAGGAGGCGATGACGGAATGATTGCCCCGCCCAAGACTTTTTTGCCCCGGATTACACCGATGAGCCCGGATGAACGAGCCGGAATCACGATGAGCCCCTGCAGGATTGAATCCGTGGTGATCCGTGCCATCCATGGCTAACCCTGGCCTATGATTTATTACGACACCACCAAGATGGGGGCGGCGCGGCACCGGTCGGGGCTGATGCGGTTGAGCTCGCGCATCCGCGAGGAGCTGGGGTCGGTGGTCACGGAGGTGGCGTGGGACGGGAAGCGGCGGGGCTTCACGACCGGGGAGCCGCGGGTGCCGGTGAGCTTCAAGCGCGACGACTGGTTGCTGACAGTGGAGCAGTTCTGCGAGGCGGACCGACCGGGTTTCCGGGATTTCGTGGCGCGGCCGCCGTGCCGGCTGGCGGCGATGTTTCATGACGCGATCCCGGTGCGGTGGCCGCACATCACGTGGCCGCAGAGCGTGCGCCGGCATCCGGAATACATGAAGCTATTGGCGGGTTTTGACCGAACCTGGGCGATCTCGGAAGCGACGCGACGGGATTTCACGGAGTTCTGGGCCTGGCAGGGTGTGACGCCCAAGGCGCCGACGGAGGTCATCGTGCTCGGGGCGGATTTTGACGGCGGGCACCGGGTGCAGCGCGACCCGCTGATCCCGCGGGGCCGGCCGGCGTTGTTGGGCGTGGGCATAGTCGAGCCGCGCAAGAACCAGGCGTTCCTGCTGGATGTGGCGGAGGCCCTGTGGCGCGACGGTCTCGATTTTGAATTGCACCTCGTCGGGCGGGTGAATCCGCATTTCGGCCGGCCGGTCGAGGCGCGCATGAAGGCGCTGCAGAAGCGGGAAACGCGGTTTCAGTTTCACGCCTCGGCGGGCGACCGCGAGCTGGGCCGGTTGTACGCCGCGGCGCGGGCGGTGGTGTTCCCGACGATCGCGGAGGGTTGCGGCCTGCCGTTGCTGGAGGCGCTGTGGCGCGGCGTGCCCTGTGTGGCGAGCGACCTGCCGGTGCTGCGCGAGAATGCGGACGGGGGCGGCTGCCTGCTGGCGGCAGTCAACGACGCGGGAGACTGGGCGGCGAAATTGCGCACGGTGCTGACCGACGAGGCGGAGAACCGGCGCCTGCAGCGGGAGGCGATGGCCCGGCCTCTGCCGCGGTGGATCAACACGGCGCAGGCGTTGCGGGCCGCGTTGTGCGCGACCTCCTGAGGCGGGGTTCGGAGACCCCGCCCTACCGCGGTCACATTTGCTTCACCGCGTAGGCCATGGCGGCGGCGATCTTCTCGAGATCCTCGTCGCTGTGGAGGGCGGAGACGGCGGTGCGGATCAGGTCCTTGCCGGGGGGCACGGCGGGGGCGATGGACATGACGGTGAACACGCCCTGGTCGAGGAGGGCGTTCCAGAAGCGGTAGACGAGTTCCTTCGAGCCGAGCACGATCGGCACGGCGGGGGTCTCGCTTTCCCAGATGTCGAGGCCGAGGCCCTTGAGCATCTCGCGGTAGCGCTTGGTGTTTTTCCAGAGGCGCTCGAGGTGCTGCGGCTCGCTCTGCATCAGGTCGAGGGAGGCGGAGGCGGTGGCGGCCATGGCGGGGCTGATGGCGGCGCTGAAGAGGGTCTGGCGGGAGTTGGTGCGCAGGTAATCGATCATCGCGCGCGAGCCGGCGACGAAGCCGCCGGTGCTGGCGAGGGATTTGGACAAGGAGCCGCAGACCAGGTCGACCTGGTCGCCGAGCTTGAAGTGGTCCACGGTGCCGCGGCCCTGGCGGCCGAGCACGCCGATGCCGTGGGCGTCGTCGAGGACGGTGAAGCAGCCGTGTTCCTCACCGATCTGCGCGAGTTCGGGCAGGCGGCAGATGTGACCCTCCATCGAGTAGACGCCCTCCACGACCAGCATCTTGGGGGTGTTGTGCGGCAGGCCCTTGAGGATGGCACGGAGATCCTCGGGGTTGTTGTGGCTGAAGCGCTCGACGGTGGCCATCGACAGGCGGGTCGCGTCGACGAGGCAGGAGTGGATGTTCTTGTCGGCGAGGATGAGATCGCCCTTCTGGGCGAAAGAGGCGACGGCCGAGCAGCAGGAGATGTAGCCGGCGACGCTCACATGGCAGGCCTCGCGGCCGAGGAAGGCGGCGATTTTCTCCTCGAGCTCCACGTGATAGGAGCGGGAGCCGTTGGAGATGCGCGCGCCGGTGGTGCTCGTGCCCCAGACCTTGGCGGCCCCGCCGCAGGCCTCAATCACCTTGGGGTGGAACGAGAGTCCGAGGTAATCATTGCTCGACAGCATGATCATGTCGCGGCCGTTCAGGCGGATGCGGGTGCCTGACTGCGACTCCATGGCATGGTAGTACGGCTTGTACTTCAGGCGCATCTTCGTCGCGTAGTCGTCCTGGGCGCGCTCGATGATGGCTTTCTTGGACTTGGAGAAGAGGGACAGGGCCATGGAATTGTCGGGGGAATAGACGGCAGCCCCGGGGCCTTAGCAACCGCAAAGCCACCTGCGTCAGGACGCGGCGGCGGGCCCGTGGGCTCAGGGCCGGCGGGGCAGCGTCGCCATCCAGGCGGTGAAATCCGCGGCATATTCCGGCCAGGTCCGGAGGTGCCGGGCGCGGGCGGCGGCGGCCAGACGTGCCAGTTCGGCCGGTTGTTGGAGGAGGCGCCGGATGGCGGAGGTGAGAGCCGGGGCGTCCACCGTGTCGAGTGGCACGCAGCCGCCGCCGTGCGCGGACTCGCCGAGGGCGCCGCGGCCGGAGCACACGCAGGGTTTGCCGTGTTGCAGGCTCTCGAGCACGGGCATGCCGAAACCCTCGATCAAGGACGGATAGACGGTGAAGGCGCAGCCGCGGTAGGCGTCGTGCAGCGCGGCCTCCGGGACGGAGCCATTGAAACGGAGGGGCCGGCCGGCCGCTTGCAGCTCGGTGATGCGGGTGAGGGCGGCGGCCGCGGTGTCGGGGCGCGCCATGCCGACGAGGTGCAGTTCAAAATCGAGGCCCTCGTCCCAGAGGGTCGCGCACGCCTCGAGCAGGGCCAGGTGGTTTTTGCGGCCCTCGATGGTGCAGACGCAAAGGAGGGTGGGGCGCGCGCCGGCGGGGGTGGGGACGGAGGTGGGGTCGGTGTGGGCGCGATCGATGGCCAGCGGGAGGGCGTGAACCGGCGGCAGCTGGGTCACCCCGAGCCAGCGCCAGTAGTCGCGCAGCGCGGTGGCGGAGTCCTCGGAGATCGCGGCCACGCCATCGAAGAGCAACAGCTCGCGCAGGTAGGCCGGGAAGCGGGCGACGGTGCCGGGCGGGGTGAGTTCGGGAAACTTGAGGGGGATGGCGTCGTAGAAGATGGCGACGCGCGGACCGGGCACGGCGGCCAGCAGTTCGGGCAGGTGGGCGCCGACCTTGGCGGAGAAGAGCTCCGGACAGATGAGTCCGGCCGCGGCCGGCAGGGCGGGGCGGGCGCCGATCCACCGGCGCGTGGCCCCGGAGATTTTCTGGGCCAGGGTCCACTTGGCGCCGCGGGATTTTCCGGTGCCACCGGAGCGGTCCGTGAGCACGGCCTGCTCACCGGGGCCGAGGGGGCGCCAGCCGATCAGGTGTGGGTCGTAGCAGACCGGGGCGACCGGGCGAGTGGCGGCGAGTTCGACGAAGAAGGTCCGGCACACCCGCTGGATGCCGGTCTGCGCCGAGGTGTGGCTCGTGTGGGAGGCATCAAAGAGCAAGGGAGCGCGGTTCATGGGGCGTCCTCGATGCGGAGTCCGCGCACCTGAAAGGTCGCGGGCCCCGGGGGCTCGCCGGCGGAGGTGAAATGCAGGGAAAGCTGGTTGACCACGGAGGGGATCAGCGGGAGGCGGACCGCCCAGGGCGGCGGGCCGGCAAGTTCCGTGGTGAAGTCCGGGTGGCCCGCGGCCCGGCGGGCCACCGCCCACCTGCCGGTGAGGGTGCTGTCGCGTGGGCGCGGGGTGAGGGTGAGCAGCAGGTGGGCGGCGGAGTGCGGCTCGATCTCGAGCGTGATGGAACCGGAGGCGTTGTCCGGCGGGCCGTTGAGCGGTTGCACGCCGTCCATGGCCAGCACCCGGTTGCGCTTTTGCAGCAGGGTGAACTCGCGGCCGGTGAGGAGGCGCGGCGTGTTGGCGTCGAAGGTGTCGGCCCACAACCGGCTGACCAGGTAGGCGGCGGGGGCGGGCATGTCGGGGTGGAGCTCGGTGTGCACGCCGTTGCGCAGGTAGCCGCCGTTCTCCTCGCCGCGGGCCGCGTAGTAGAGATGGCTGTCGCGGAGGAAATAGGCCGCCCACATGCCGTGGAAGAAGGCCATGCGGAAGGTGGCGGGCTCGACCAGCACGGTTTTCCCGCGGAGGGTCTCGCCGGCCAGTTCGCGCAGCTTGAACCAGTCGGCGGAGATGACCTTGCGGTCGCTCCACTTGTAGCCCTCGCGGAATTCCATGGCGGTGGCGAAGACGAGGAAGGCGGCCAGGCCGGCGAGCCCGGCGGTGGTGAGGCGGCGCCAGATAACGGGGCCGGTGGCGCGGGCGCGGTTCAAGCCGTCGAGCACGGCGGCGGGAAAGGCCATGCCGAAGAACACGCCGGCGAACTGCACGCTCTTCTGCCAGCCGTAGGAGAAGTCGTGGATCAAGGTGTAGCCGATGAGCAGGAGGGTGCTGGCGAAAACGGCCGCCAGGCCGAAGCGGTCACGGGCGAAGCGGAACATGCAGCCGAGCCCCACGACGATCGCGAGGGAGAGCGGCCAGCCAAGCCAGGGGCCCAGGTCCCGGGCGGCGCCCACGGAGAGCGTGGCGAGGGCGGGCAGGTATTCCGCGACGACGAGCGGGTTGAAGAGATTGGCCCAGTTGGTGTCAGCCCGGGCAATGGCGAGGGAGGCCATGAAGCCATGCACGGCGCGAAGGGTGGAGGCGGCATTCAGCAGGAAGCCGAGGATGATGGCGGAGGCGACCAGCGCGGCCGGGCGCCAGGCGGCGCGGGGACCGGTGACAACCCAGTGGCGGAGCCACAGCAGGCCGGCCGGCAGCAGGACGAAGGGGACCATCTCGGGATAGGCGCACAGGAGGCCGTGGAGCGAGAGCAGGATCAGGAGCAGCCAGCCGGTGGCGGGGGCGCGGCCCGCGGGGGCGGTGAGGGCGCGGGCGGTGGCGATCACGAGCGTGGCGCCGGCGAGCGCCCCGAGGAGGTTCGGGAGGTTGGAGTTCCCGAAGAAAAAGGTGAAGACCGGCTGGAGACAGACGAGGGCGGCGGCGATGGGCCGGGCCGACAGCGGACCGTAGAACGTGCGAAGGCCGAGCCACGCGAGGGCGACCCACGCGAACTGCAGGCTGGCCGTGGCGTAGAGGAAGAGCTTGAGGGGCGAGACGCCGACCACCGACGAGAGCATCGCGAGGAGGCCCTCGGCGCCCATGCGGCCCCAGTCGGGTTTCCAGCCGATGATGGCCGGCGTCGCATTGGTGAGCGGCTGCGTCGGGCTGAGCACCGGCCGGTCCATGTAGGTATTCCGCTTCAGGTGTTCCGCGCCGGAGATCCAGAAGAAGCTGTCGTGGTTGCTGGTGCCGTCGTAGAAAAGGGCCGTGGGATGGTGGAGCACGGGCCAGAGGAGGCAGGCGAAGAACAGGCCGCTGGCGGCGAGCACCGGACCCTGCCGGGCGCGCCAGGCCGCGGTTATGTCGCGGACGAGCGCGCGGCGGAGGGCCGGCACGAGCACGGGGAGGAGGGCGGTCGAGAGGCAGGCATAGGCCCAGAGGCCCGCGAGCGGGTGGAAAAAATTGATGGCCGCAACGGCGGCGAGGGCGGTCACCAGGCCGGCGGGCAACGCCAGCGCCAGTCGTTCCAGCGGGGTTTCCGCCGTGAGCAGCCCGGCCACCCAGTAGCCCGTCAGGATCAGGCCGGCGGGCAGCGCGAGGAGGATGAGCAGGCCTTCAAGCTGGTTCATGCGGGCGTTACCATCCGGCGATGACCTCCAGGCGGCGGCGGTAGCGGGCACCGATCACGGCGGGGGCCAGGGTGGTCTCGATGCTGGTGCGGGCGGCGAGGCCGGTGCGGCGGACGAGGGCCGGGTCGGTGTGGAGCTGTTGCATCCACCAGGCGGCATGGTCGATGTCGGGCTCGGCCCAGGTCTGGCCCTTGGTGTAGGGGCCGTGGGTGCGGTCGAGCGTGACCGGGACGCAGCGGACCGGGCAGGCGTTGTCCGGGCGGATGAAATCGGTGGTACCCGACCAGTCGGTGGCGATCACCGGCTTGCCGAGGTGCATGCACTCGGCGAGGGCGAGGCCGAAGCCCTCGGCGCGGTGCAGGGAGACGAAGCAATCGCAGGCGGACTCGAGCTCGTAGACCTCGGCGCGGGCGAGGGTCTGCGTGATGAGCGTGGTACCGGGCAGGGCGGCCACCGCCTCGCGCAGGCGGGCGAAGTCGGCGGGGTTGGTCGGGACGTTGTGGACCTTGATGACGAGCGCGGCGCCACGGCCGGCAAGGCCGGAGCGGCGGAAGGCCTCGAGGACGGCGGCGGGATTCTTGCGCTCGGAGTAGGAGTTGAGGTCGTAGAGGAAGAGGAAGAGGAACTTGTCCTCGGGCAGGCCGTATTTCCGGCGGAAGTCGCCCTGCGGCCGCGCGAAGCCGATGGCGTGCGGCATCGTGAGCACGGGCAGCGGGACCTTCTGGGCGATGGCCTCGGTGGTGAAGCGCGAGGGGGTCCAGATCTCGTCGAAGTGGTTCGCATGGTGCACCCAGGCGTCGGGAAATTCCGGCAGTTCCCAGGCCCAGTAGGCGATGTTGTATTTGCCCTTTCGGAAACCGGCGCCGTGGTGATGGTCGATGTCGCCCGAGACCGGCGCGTCGAGGTGGAAGACGTTCACCGGGTACGGATTCGCCTCCTGCAGGCGGTCGGCGAAGGTGGCATCGGTCTGCGGGTTGATGCAGTTGAGCTTCAGGTTGACGAGGGCGGCGGGGAGGCCGGCGGCGTCGGCGGCGCGGGCCATGCAGCGGACGGACTCGCCCACGCCGAGGTCGGCACGGAAAAAGCCGGCGATGTTGAGCCCCACGCGGAGGAAGCGGCGGGCAAAGGCGCCGTTCCACGGGGCGGTCCGGTTGGCGAAGTCGAAGAGGACCTCATCACCGGCTTCGATGCGCTGAATGCGCAGGCGGCGGTTGCGGGGTTGCCGGCGCCAAGGTTGGAGAAAGCCCAGGCCGGTGAGGCGGGCGAGCCAGGCCAGAAAGTTGCCGCCCCCGACCCCGCAGAGGTGAAGCGTGAGTTCGTGGCCGGTGGCCGGATGGTCGGCCCGGAGCGGGACGGTGAGACGGAAGAGGCCCTCGGGCAGCACCGGGTGGGCGGAGGCCAGCTGGCCGTCGAGGCTGATGTTCAGCCCGAGCGGGCCTTGCGCGGCCGATTCGGCGCGGGCGGGCAGCACTTCGCCGACCACGGTCAGGCGGTCAATGCCAGCCAGGGAGGGCAGGGAAAGCCGGCCCGTTTCGCGGATCCAGAAGGAATCCGTCACGGATTCATCGTGGAACAGGCCGGTGAACTTGGGACGAAGGCGGAAAGACATGCCGATCACTCGATTTAGGGAACAGACAGCGACAGATTTTCAACCATGAATCCCAGTTCCCGCGGATCGGTGCCGCCAGGGCGGAAGGTCCGCCCGATCAGCTCCCATTCGAGCGAGTTGAGCCCGGGAGCCAGGGGCAGGGGAATTTCGCGGAGGGCCGGATCGGGGGGCCCGCGCCAGATCTCCCGGCCGCCCAGGCGAAGGACGACGACGGAGCCGGCGGGAGCGCCGAGGCGAAAGTGCAGTCGGCCAGCCTGGGCGGTCCCGTTGTGCCAGGCGCCGAGCACGGCCGAGCGCTGGGCCCAGCGCCAACGGTTGCCGTCGGCCTGTTCGAGCGGATACCAACCGCCCAACGCCAGCAGGGGCGAGGCCGCGGCAGCGGTGGGATCCCAGGATTCGTTCAGACGCGGATCCGCCAAGTCGGGGCGCACCGGGTTGGCCGCCGGCGTCAGGCCGAAAAGACGCACCGGCAGGGACCCGGCCGGCGGCGCCAGCTCGGCGACACCGGCGGAGGACAATTGGGCGGCCAAGGCGTCGCCCTCATCGCGGTAGGCGCGCCGGTCCAGCCAGATCAGACCGAATCCCGCCTGTTCGAGTGCGGCGACGAGGTCGCGGCCCGGCAGCCGGCTGACGTAGCGCATCCATCGCAGCGCTGGGGAACCCTCGAGCGGGCCGTAGGAGAAATGCAGGGATGAGGAGGTGAACAACGGCAGGAAATGATCATAGTCGGGCATGGTGCCGGTGCGTCCGGCCTCGGGAAAGGCCACGACGGGGAGCTGGAAGACCCGGGTGGAGGGGGGCAGTTCCTGTTCGAGGCGGGCGGTCAGGTCGGCGACGGCCTGCCATCGGGCGAAGTTGCGCGTCGGGGCGGTGCGATCCGCCAGGGGCGGGGTTTGTTCCCAGACGGCGACCAGCGCGAGAAATAGCGCCAGCAGGACCGACGTCAGGCGCGACCGGCTGACGCTGTGGCGGGAAAGCCAGGTGCCGGCGGCGAAGAGTGCCCAGGGCAGCGCATAGATCCCGATGCGGGTGCTGGCGCGAAACATGTCCAGGCCGGCGGCGCCGAGCCACGCATTGAGTCCGCCGGCCACGCCGAAGATGAGAATCCAGGCCAAGCCCAGCAGCGGATCGAGCCGGGACCAACGACGCTGGCGCAAGCGCTGGCAGCCCTGGACGAGCAGGAGAGCGAGGCCCGCCAGCCCGGCGAGGCCAAGGTAGTTGTAGAAAAACTCGCCCGGTCCGGTCCGGGCCGCCTGATAGTCGCGGCCCCACGCGGCGAGCGCCGGCACGCGATGATCCGCCGGGGGTACGAACCAGTCGGCCGGACGCAGCGCGTAGCGGCGCAGGTCGAGGGCAGAGTCGCCCCGGTTCGTGAGCACCGAGCCCTGCAGCTGAGACGCGATGGCCGCGTGGTTGCTCAGGCCGAAGCTGGTGACGAGGGTGCCGAGCAGGATGAGCAGGGGGAGGAGGCGGGGACCCGGGGAGCGGCGCAGCAGGCTGAGGATCAGTCCGCCGCCCGCCACGATACCGGCGAAAAAAGCGACATACGGATTGGCCTGGCCGAGCCACAGCCCGAGCCCGGCGGCCAGCACCAACCAGCCGCGGTGGGGTCCGACGGCCGGCCCGGGGCGCGCGGCCCGGGCGGCGATCAGCAGGAGGGGCGGGATCAGGAAGGTCTGGCTGAAGCTGAGCGTGATGCCCCAGCGGATGTTGTAGGTGCTGAAGGCGAAGATCGTGGCGAGGGCGGCGGCCCATTCCCAGCGGCAGCGCAGCCAGCGGGCGCACAGATAAAAGGAGGCGGCGTTGAGGGTCGTGATGAGCGCGGCCGCGAGATGGATGGCGGCGATCAGGCCGGTGAGCCGTGCCACCAAGCCGGTCAGCACAAACACCAGGCGGTCGGGCACCGGGTAGGCGGACCAGTCGGCGCCGAACGGCGCGCCCAGCCGCTCGAGGTGGGTGAAGCTGAACAGGGCGTGGAACGGTTGCTCTCCGGCAATTCGCACGCGGGCGTACACCTCCACCGGGTCGCCCTCCAGCCAGTTGGGCTGACTCCAGTCCGCCCAGCCCCACCGGCCGAACAGCACGGCGACGCCGGCTCCGCAGAGGAGCATCAGGAGCAGGGTCTGTAGCCAGAGCGGTGGTTTCGACAGCGGGAAGGGGGACATGAACAACCGGGTGCGGGGGTGACCGCGGAGTAATGGGCCCTGGGTGCGGGTTCGCCAACATCAATGCAGCGGGCATGGACGACTGGAGAAGGGCGCTTGAGTCCCGGCGGTGGGGTGTCACGCTGCGCGCATGCTGGCAGTTTTCTCCTCCGCCGGCCGGCTTTTCCCGGCGGCATGAACCCCACCCCTGCGTTCCGCCGGGCCTTCCGGGGCCGTCGCGTCGTCATCACCGGGGGCCTGGGCTTCATCGGGTCCAACCTGGCGGCGCGCCTGGTCGGCCTGGGGGCCAAGGTCACGCTCATCGACAGCCTGATCCCGGAGTATGGCGGCAACCTGCGCAACATCGCCGCGATCCGCCGGCAGGTGACGGTCAACATCTCCGACGTGCGCAACAACCATGCGTTGCCGCACCTGCTCCGCGGGCAGGATTTTCTGTTCAATCTCGCGGGGCAGACCAGCCACCTGGACTCGATGACGGAGCCGGACACCGACTTGGAGATCAACTGCCGGGCGCAGCTCGCGCTGCTGGAGGTCTGCCGCCGGCACAATCCCGGCATCCGGGTGGTCTTCGCCAGCACGCGCCAGATCTACGGCCGGCCCCGGTATCTGCCGGTGGATGAGAAGCACCCGCTCCAGCCCGTGGATGTGAACGGCATCAACAAGCTCGCGGGCGAGCAATACCACCTGCTGTACAGCGCGGTGCACGGCATCCGCAGCAGCGTCCTGCGGCTGACCAACACGATCGGCCCGCACATGCGCGTGAAGGATGCGCGGCAGACCTTTGTCGGCACGTGGATCCGCCAGGCGCTGGCGGGCGAGACCTTTGAAGTGTGGGGCGGGCAGCAGCTGCGCGATTTCACGTATGTGGATGACGCCGTTGAGGCCTTCCTGCTGGCGGCGACCCGGCCCGAAGCGGTGGGCCATGTGTTCAATCTCGGCGGCCGCGGAAAGATCAACCTGGCGGATCTCGCCGCGATGCTGGTCAAGGAGGCCGGATCGGGACGGGCCAAAGTCCGGGCTTATCCCGCTGACCGGCGCAAGATCGACATCGGGGATTTCTACGCCGACGGGTCGCTGATCGCGCGCCGCCTGGGCTGGCGCCCGCGGACCACGATCCGGCAGGCCCTGGCGCGGACGGTCGCTTACTACCGCACGGAGCTGCCGCATTACCTGTGAACACGGCCAAACCGCGCTACCTTCCCGCTGATCCCCGGGCCGGCTATCTGGCGGCCGAGGCGGAGATTGACGCGGCCATCCGGCGCGTGATGCACAGCGGCCACTACATCCTCGGGCCGGAGACGGAGGCCTTTGAGCGGGAATTCGCCGCATGGCTCGGCACGGCGGGTTGCGTCGGGGTGGCCAATGGCACCGATGCGCTCGAGCTGGCGCTGCGCGCGGCGGGCATCGGGCCCGGCGACAAGGTCGTGACCGTGGCCAACACCGTCTCGGCGACCGCGGCGGCGATCGTCGCCACCGGGGCGACCCCGCTCTACGCCGAGATTGAGCCCGGCACGATGCTGCTGGATGTCGCGGCGCTGGCCGCGTTCCTCGAGACCCGGCGCGACCCGCGGATCAAGGCGGTGGTCCCGGTGCACCTTTACGGGCAGGCGGTGGACCTGCCCCGGCTGATGGAGATCGCGGCGGCGCATCATCTCACCGTCATCGAGGACTGTGCGCAGGCGCACGGGGCGGAAGTGGCGGGGCGCAAGGCGGGGGCCTGGGGCCACCTGGCGGCGTTCAGTTTTTATCCGACCAAGAACCTCGGCGCCTTTGGCGACGGCGGTGCGGTCGTCGGGTCCGATCCGGCAGCCCTGGAGAAGGTGCGGCTCTGGCGGCAATACGGCTGGCGCCGGCGTTACGTGAGCGACCAGCCCGGCCGCAACAGCCGGCTGGACGAGTTGCAGGCGGCGATCCTGCGGGTGCGGTTGCCGCGCTTGGACGCGGAGAACGCCCAGCGCGCCGGGTTGGCTGCGCGTTATGCGGAACGGCTGCTCGAGTCCGGCCTGATCCTGCCGGTGACCGCGACCGGGCGGCGCCATGTCTGGCACCAGTATGTGGTGCGGCACCCGCGGCGGGACGAACTGAAGGCCTGGCTGGAGACCCGGGGCGTAGTGAGCGGCGTGCTGTATCCGGTGCCGCTGCACCGCCAGCCCGCCTTCCACCGGCCGGAGTTGTCGCTGCCCGCCACCGAGGCCGCCTGTGCGGAGGTGTTGTCGCTGCCGCTGCATCCGGGCCTCGGCCGGGCCGACATTGACAGCATTTGCGACATGGTGCTTGCTGCGCCTGCTTTCGCTTAGCCCGCCGGTCCCTCCTGCACACCTCAGATCCAAGGCCCACCGCGCCCGTTCCGGCGCTCAGTTTTGTGATACCGTTGTATCACAGCGAGCAGAGCATTGGCCGGTTGCTGCGGGAGATCGAGGGACTCACGGTCGAGGGCGGCCACGAGGTTGTGCTGGTGAATGATGGCAGCCGCGATGCCACGGCGAGCGTGTGCCGCGAGTTTGCGCGCACGGCGCGGATCCCCGTTACCTTCATCGAGCACGCGCGCAACTTCGGCGAGCACAACGCCGTGCTGACCGGTTACCGGCACGCGCGGGGGGCGCACGTGGTGAACATCGACGATGACGGACAGAATCCGCCGGCCGAGGCGCTGCGCCTGTGGGCCCACGCGCGGCGGGAGGGACTGGACGTGGTCTATGGGCATTACGCGAGGAAGGAGCATTCGCTCTTCCGCAACCTGGGGAGCTGGTTCACGAACCGGCTGACCGACTGGGTGCTGGACAAGCCGCGGGGCTTCTACCTGTCGAGCTTCCGGTGTGTGAGCGCGTTCGCGGCGGGTGAGGCCGCGCGCTACACCGGGCCCTTCCCCTACATCGACGGCCTGTTGCTGCAGGTGACGCAGCGGATCGGGGCAGTGACGGTGGAGCATGCGGGTCGCGCGGCGGGCGAGAGCGGGTACACGCTGCGCCGGTTGCTGCGACTGTGGGTCAGCACCTTTGTGAATTTCTCGGTGATGCCGCTGCGGCTGGCCACGTTGCTCGGGTTGCTGATGGCGCTGGCCGGGCTGGCCGGGCTGGGTGTGGTCTTTTATCTGCGCCTTACGAACCAGGGGCCGGATTACGGCTGGGGCACGCTGATGGGGGCGTTGCTGGTGTTCTCGGGCGCGCAGCTGGTGATGCTTGGGCTGATCGGTGAATACCTGGGTCGGACGTTCCTGACCGTGAACAACCGGCCGCAGGCGGTGCTGCGCTCGGTCGAGCGGAGCGGGGGCTGATCGGGACGGAAAGGTAGCCGCGGTCGAGGTCGGCGCCTCAAAGGGCCGGCGCGTTTTCCGGGCGGACGGGGTAGAGCTGCCACGCGATCTCGCGGGCGGGGCGGGCGGGGGCGCCTTCGAGCAGGTGGCGCCAGCGGGCGAATTCCACCTCGAGGAGCGCGGCGGCGGCGGCGCGGAGGCGGGCGGAGGCGGGGGCCAGGTGGCAGAGGTGCAGGAAGGCGTCGCGGGCCAGCGCGGGGTCGGCGTAATCGCGGGGATCTTCCCATGCGGCGGCAAGCCACTCGCGGCAGCCGGGACGCACGAGGTGGGGAAGGATGGAGGTGTGCCAACGGCGCAGCAGGCGCGAGGTGTTCTGCTCGTCGCGGAGTTTGCGGCCGGCGGAGGCGCTGATGTGGTGGCGCACGACGCTGTGCAGGGCCACGTGGTTGGTGTGACCGGCGGCGAGGGCGCGCAGGCAGAAGTCCACGTCCTCGCAGCCGTTGACGTAACCCTCGTCGAAGCCCCCGAGTTCGCGCCAGACGTTGGCGGGCACGGCGAGGCAGGCGCCGGTGACGGCCACGACCTCGCGGACCGCGGCGACCCCGCGGTGGGTGGCGTGGGCGGGTTTGCCCTTCGTGTTGAAGAAAATCCCCGTGTGGTCCACGGCACCGCTGGCGAAGTCCAGCTGGACGTTCCCGACCGCGCCGGCGCGGGGGAAGCGGCTGAAGACGTCGAGGATGGGGGCGAGCCAGCCGGGCAGGAGTTCCAGATCGTTGTTGAGGAAGAAGAGGAATTCGCCGGTCGCCGCGGCCGCGCCGCGGTTGCAGGTGGCGGCGAAGCCGAGGTTCTGCTCGTTGAGCACGACCCGGCAGGGCGAGCCAAGCCCGGTGAGCCAGTCGCGCGTGCCGTCGGTCGAGCCGTCGTCCACCAGGATGATCTCGTG
Source organism: Lacunisphaera limnophila (assembly GCF_001746835.1). Classification (NCBI taxonomy): domain Bacteria; kingdom Pseudomonadati; phylum Verrucomicrobiota; class Opitutia; order Opitutales; family Opitutaceae; genus Lacunisphaera; species Lacunisphaera limnophila. Next base: position 2,383,547 of record NZ_CP016094.1, read on the forward strand.
GGCGAGATCGGCGGGCACGGTGGCGCGCAGGCTGGTCAGCATCGCCTGCGTGAGGGGCAGGCAGTTGTAGAGCGGGATGATGAACGAGACCTTCATGGGCCGGCGGGCAGGAAGCGCAGGCCGAGGAAGATCGCCGCGAGCCGGCGCGAGTCGTGATCGGTAACCAAGCCCTGAGTGTAATGGAACTGGAGGTCGTTGCTCCCGGCGCGGAGGGCGAGGGGCACGGCGAGGCGTTCCCGCTGGTTGATGCGGGTGAAGGCCAGCTGCCGCTGCCGGACGCCGTTCAGCTCCACGTCCACCGTCTGGTTTTCCGAGTACGTGAGCAGATCGGCGATCAAGGTGACGTTTTGCGCCGCGGGGGCGGTCACGGCCAAATGAGTGGCGGGGGCATAGCCCCAGTGGAAGGGGGGCAGGAAGGCCTCGGGCACGGGACCTTCGGCGGGGCCCCAGCCGGCGAGCGCGGTGAAGCCGGCGAAGGCTCCGGACTGCCCCGAAAAGTCTGGAACGGAGGTCCTCACCAATTCGCGGATGTCCAGCCCAGCCGGATCCAGATTCGTCGGTTCAGGCCGAGCCGCATCGAGCAGTCGCCCGTGGCTGGCGGCCAGCTGTTCGAGGTAGGGGAGCAGGGCGCGCGCCACTCGGGTCCAGCCTTGGGCGGTGGTGAAACGCAGGTTGCCACCGTGGTAGTAAATCGGCCGCAGGTCCAACTGATCGGCGGACAGTTTGACCGTGGCAAAAAAGAGCTCCGGATCTTCGGCGAGCAATTGGTAACCAAGCCGGTAGTGGACATCGAGCCCGGCGGCGGGGCGACCGCGGCTCGTTTTTTGCAGCTCGGCCAGAATCACGCGGAGCACCTGGTGTTCCGGCGAGCGCAGGGCCAGATGGGCCAGGTGCCAGCCTGCAGGCAAGGGCCGGGCAGGCTGGGGCACAGAGCCGCGGTAAAGAGCGTGGCTGCCTTTCCCGGCGACGAGGTCCGGATCAAGCGCGAGTTCACGCGGCAAGATGATCTTGCGGGTGACGGATGGAACGCGCCGACTGTGGCGGAGGCGAAGAATCGGGTTGGGTTCAGTGGGGTCGTCGTCCCGGGTCGGACAGTAGTCAAGCAGAGGAAGGCTTGCGGGTTGCGAGGTGCCAGCCAGAAGCAGGGCGGCTTCCAGCGCGGCCCGGCCGGGCCCGGTCAGGATCTCGTCCGCATCAAGTGGCAGGATCCAGTCGGCATCGTGGGTCCGGGCGGCAAGGCGGGTCAGGTGGTTGCTGCGGGCTTGCTGCAGATTGGCCAGGGCCTCGTCGTGGAAGAGCGTTAGCGGCAGGCCCTCTGCCTGCAGGGCACGGAGGATTTCCCGGGTGCCGTCGGTGCTGTCGTGGTCGAAGACGAGGTGGTGATCCACCCAGGCACAGGTGTGCCGGACGAAGGCCTCGATGATATCGGCTTCGTTCTTGACCACGGATACGGCCACCAGACGCATGGCGGCCAGTGTGGGTGTTCCCATGGGAAAGCAGAGCCCAAAAACGAGGGTGGGCCGTGGATCAGTGCAGGAACGGTTGCCACTGCGTGCCGCGCTTGGGTGCGACCAGCTCGGCAACGGGAGCAAGCAGTTTTTCAATCGCGACGACCTGGGGATAGAAACTCACCGAGCGGATGCTCGCCTGGAACGGACTGGTGCGACAGACGAGCCGGCGGTCCGGGTCGTCGCTGTTGCCCGTCACCTCGCCGGCGCTCAGCATGGCCGCGAGGCCGGTGGCATAGGCCGCGAAGGCGTTGTCCTCACCATGGATGTCCTCGCAGAGGTAGACGCCACCCGGCCTGACGTGGGGGAGGAGTTCCTCCAAGGTGACCCGTTGCTGGTCATAAAGGTGGCCACCGTCGTCGATCACAATGTCCAAGGCTGGGACCTCGGTGCGGAAATCCCGCCAGAAATTGCGGTCAGTCTGGTCGCCGATCATGATCTTCACACCGTCGCCCTCGTAAGCCTTGCAAGCCGGTTCGATGTCAACGCCGTGGAGGCGGGCCTGCGGGCCAAAGTAGTCACGCCACATCTCAAGGCTGCCGCCGCTGTAAACGCCGATCTCCAGCACATTCACCGGCTGCCCGCGAAAGCGGGCGAAGTGCCGTTCGTAGATTTCAAAATAGTGCTGCCACTTCCAGATTCCGCGGCCGCTCCGGCGCGCCGCGAAAAACCCCGCGAGAGCATTGCCGGTGACGGCAGGCGGGGCCGAAGTGGTCGCCGGGTGCGACCAATCCGCCGCGGTGGTAAAGGCCCGGCCGGCCACGTGGGCCACCAGGTTGCGGCTCGCGGCGGCGTGCCAGGCCGCGGTCGGAGAAGCGGAGCCGGTGCGCCCCTCCCGAAGACCGTAGCGCTCGTAATGTTCCCTGCCTGAAGCGAACCGGCCCGACTGCACCGCCGCGGCCACGTCCGGGTAGGCGGCAAGGTAGAAATTCTCGTCGAAACCGGTGACGAAACCGGCAGGCTTTCCGGAGGAGGAGAGGCTCATGGGATGGCGCGGAAGGGTGGCTTGCCGGGGCGGCGGTTTCGGAGGATTGCAGCCGGACTACAGCAGCCGCTTTAGGTATTCGCCGTAGGAGGACTTGCCGAGCTTCTTGATGTTGGCCTCGAGGCCGGCGCGGTCGATCCAGCCGTGCTTGTAGGCGATCTCCTCGATGCAGGCGATCTTGAGGCCGGTGCGGTTCTCGAGGACGTGGACGAAGGTGGCGGCCTCGACAAGCGAATCGTGGGTGCCGGTGTCGAGCCAGGCGGTGCCGCGGCCGAAGAGCTCGACGTGCAGGGTGCCCTTTTCGAGATACAGGCGGTTGAGATCGGTGATCTCGAGTTCGCCACGTTTCGAGGGCTTGAGGCTGCGGGCGAGGGTGACGACCTCCCGGTCGTAGTAGTAGAGGCCCGGGACGGCGTAGTTGGACTTGGGCTGCGCGGGTTTTTCCTCGAGGGAGAGCACGCGGCCGTCGGGCGCGAATTCCACGACGCCGTAGGCGGTGGGGTTGGCGACGTGATAGCCGAAGATGGTGGCGCCGCTGGTGCGGGCGCTGGCTTCCTTCAGGGAGGCGACGAACTCCGAACCGTAGAAGAGGTTGTCGCCGAGCACGAGGGCGCAGGGTTCGGTGCCGGTCAGGAAGCCGGTGTCGCCGGCGATGGTGAAGGCCTGGGCGAGGCCGTCGGGGCTGGGTTGCTCGGCGTAGCTGAATTTCACGCCGAGGTTGCCGCCGTCGCCGAGGAGCTTGCGGAAGAGGGGCAGGTCGGTGGGCGTGGAGATGATCAGGATCTCGCGGATGCCGGAGAGCATCAGGACCGACAGCGGATAGTAGATCATCGGCTTGTCGTAGACCGGCATGAGCTGCTTTGAGACCGCGATGGTCAGGGGGTAGAGCCGGGTGCCGGAGCCACCGGCGAGGATGATGCCTTTGCGATTCATGGGAGGGGTTTAATGCAGGCCACAGAGGACACGGAGCCGGCCACAGAGGCCACAGAGAAATTCAGGAAAGTCTGATCCGGGGCGCTGTGATCTCCGCAAGGGCTCAGTGCGCTCTGTGACAAAAAATTTCAGGCTTGGGTGCCGAGACGTTCCAATTTGTAGGAGCCGTCGAGGATGCCTTTCCACCAGGACTCGTGGTCCAGGTACCACTGGACGGTTTTCCGAAAACCGGAGGTGTGGTCCTGCTTCGGGGTCCAGCCGAGCTCGCGTTTGATCTTGGTGGCGTCGATGGCGTAGCGGAGGTCGTGGCCGGGGCGGTCGGTGACGAAGGCGATCTGGTCGGCGTATTTTTTGCCGTCGGCGCGCGGGCGGAACTCGTCGAGGAGGCCGCAGAGCAGGCGCACGAGGTCGATGTTCTGGCGCTCGTTGTTGCCGCCGATGTTGTAGGTCTGGCCGGTGCGGCCGCGGGCGACGACGGTGTGCAGGGCCTCGGCGTGGTCGCCGACGTAGAGCCAGTCACGGATGTTCTCGCCCTTGCCGTAGACGGGGATCGGGTCGCCGCGCAGGGCCTTGAGGATGACGACGGGAATGAGTTTCTCCGGGAATTGGTAGGGGCCGTAATTGTTGGAGCAGTTCGTGACGAGCACAGGCAGCCGGAAGGTGTCGGCCCAGGCGCGGGCGAGGTGGTCGGATGAGGCCTTGCTGGCGGAGTAGGGGGAGTGCGGGTCGTAGGGGGTCTCCTCGGTGAAGAGGCCGGTGGCGCCGAGGGAGCCGTACACCTCGTCGGTCGAGACGTGGAGGAAACGGAAGGCATCCTTGGCCGGGCCGGCGAGCGACTCGAAGTGGGCGCGGGCGGCCTGAAGGAGGGTGTAGGTGCCGACGACGTTGGTTTGGATGAAGGCGCCGGGACCGTCGATCGAGCGGTCGACATGGCTCTCGGCGGCGAGGTGCATCACCCAGTCAGGCCTGAATTCCACGAAGAGTTTCGTCATCGCCGCGGCGTCGCAAATATCAGCTTGGGCGAAGCGGTAGCGGGGGTTGCCCTCGAGGTCGGCGAGTGAGCGGCGGTTGCCGGCGTAGGTCAGCGCGTCTACGTTGAGCACGGTGTGTTCCGTGGTGGAGACGAGGAGACGGACGAGGTTGCTGCCGATGAAGCCGGCGCCGCCGGTGACCAAAATGTTCATAAGGTTGAAGTTTAAGCTCAGGCTTTACGCCAGGTGCGCAGGGCCTGGGTGATGGCGTCGTGGACCTCGGTCATCCGGATGCCGGTGGCGGCGAGTTTGGCGGAGGTCATGGTGCAGTTCGAGCGCGGGGTTTTGGCAGCGGTGCGCATGAACTCGGCCTCGTTGGGGAAGAACTTGAAATCCTTGGTGGCGACGCCGGACTTTTTGATCAGGTCGACGACCTCGCGGGTGGTGACCTCGCCGGGGTTGGTCACGTTGTAGGTGCCGAAGGGGACGCGTTTTTCCCAGCAGGCGAAGGTGGCGGCGACGAATTCCTCGAGTTGGGAGATCGAGTTGGCGGCCTCAAGGAGGGTGTCGTAGCGGATGAGCTTGGTGAGGTAGTTGCGGGGGTTGTCGACCTCGTTGAAGGGGATGCGCAGGCGCCAGATGTAGACATCGGGCCGGCCGGCGAGCACCTCCTCGCCGAGGGCCTTGGTGCCGGAGTAGAAGCTGCAGTTGTCGGTGCGGAAGGTGAAGTTGGGCGTATCGGTCTCGGTGAAGCCGGTGCCGTCGGGGCGGGAGCCGGTGTAGATGCAGCCGGAGGAAACGTGGCCCCAGGGGACGCCGGCGTCGGTGCAGGCCGCGGCAATGCGGCCCGGGAGCACGCCATTGCCGAAGAGGCACTCGGCCTTGTGCAGCTCGCAGGCATCGACGTTGGGCTTGCCGGTGTAGCCGGCGGCGTTGATCAGGAAGGCGGGCCGCTCACGGCGAAGGAGGGAGGTCAGGGCGGCCTGGTCGGTGTAATCGAAGTCCGCCCGGCGCAGGTTGCGGAAGGGCAGGCCCTTGCGTTGCAACAGGGTCTGATAGGCTGAGCCGACGTAACCGGAGCCACCGAGGAGGAAGATCATGGAAGGTATCTGAGTAATCGGGCCGACGGGGGCTGCAAGGCGCGTTTTGAGCCGTCAGTGGGGGGATTTCAGGTGATAAATCCGGGTCGATCCGATCTGGGCTTGGAGCGCATATCGCTCGGCAATCAGGGTCTGCAATGCCGGGAAGATTTCGTGGCCGTGGCGGGCGGCGTCGAAGACGAAGGCGCCGGGCCCGGTGGCATCGACAAACCACGCGGGCTGCCGGGCCTGCAGGTCCCGCAGGTAGCGCGAGCGGTAGAAATCCTGCATGGGTCCCGCGAAGAGTTGGAAGGCGCTGTGCGCCTCGCGGGTACCTTGGGCCAGTTGGGTCTCGACGTGGAGCCGGGGCTCCCAGCCCCAGACGGTCAGCAAATCGCCGGGCTGGGAACGGGCCTGGATGTGGCGGGCCGCCGCTGAGGCGGGGGTGGCGAGGTGCTCCGCCAGTTGTCCGGGGTGAAACGGCACGGCGAGCCAGCGGTTAACCGCCTGGGGCAGGACCGTGAGCAGCAGCAGGACGGCGAGCAGGCTTGCCGGGATCCCGCGGAAAGCGCGGCCCGTGGTGGGCGGGCTCGCCAGATGGAGGCCGGCGAGCAGGGTGAGGGGACCAACGAGCAGGTGGAGGTAATGGGCGACGCGCCGGCCGGGATAAATGACGCAGAGGTAAGCGAGCAGGACGAGGAGCCAGGCGGCGAGGAGGGCGCGGCGGCGGGTCACATCGGCGGCCTGCCAGACGGCATGGGCGCGATACAGCACGTAGGCCATGGTACCGTAGAAGAACCACGCGAAACTTTGTCCGGTCGTGAGGAACGACCAGAAATAGTTGGGCATATCGTGGAGCGGGTGGTCGCGCGAGCCGGCGTAGGCAAGGTTGCTGACCACGTAGGAATACCAGAATTGCGCCTCGAGACCGTAGACCACGAGGAACAAGCCGAGGCCCGCGCCGACGAGCAGGGCTCCACCCACGAGGCCGGCGGCGAGGCGGACCCAGCCGGCGGGGCGCGACCAGACAAGGGTGGACAGCGCGGCGAGGCCCAAGACCAGGGCGAGGGGCGTGGCCTGGAGCTTGGCCAGGGGGACGAGGGCAAGCAGGGCGCCGGCGACCAGCGGGGCGGTGCGGCTCGGCGCCTGGGGGCGGAGCATCGCCGTCAGCGCCCAGCCGGCGCCGGCGAGCAGGCTGACCGCGACCAGCTCGCTGGAATAGTGCACGTAGTCACCGGCCCAGGAAAAGGCCCAGACGCAAAGCGCGGGGAACACGGCCAGCCGGACGGCGGGTTCCGCCAGGAACGGGCGCAAGGTTTGCCACAGGCAGATGAGGGTGCCGGCGAGCAGCAGGGTGGCCATGGCCCGGGCTCCCGCGTGGGTCAGCGGCAGGCCGAAGAGCGCGGCGAGGTTGAGGGCATACTCGTTGAGCGGGCCGTGGGTCGTGCCGTCGACGTATTTCCAGAAGACAGGGGAGGATTGCAGCGTGAGGGCCCCGGCGACGATCTGCGACTCGTCGGGATTGAACTCGACGGGGGCAAACCACGAGGGCCAGCGAAAGGCGAGGAGGGTCAGCAGCAGCAGGCTGGCGAACACCGCGGGGTGGCCCAGAAAAGGGGCGCGGGATGACGGCGCGGCCGGCCGGGAGGGCGAGAGCGCGGAGGCCAGGCCGAGGGCGAAACAACCCCAGGCAGTCAGCCCATGGGCGACGGGATGGGTGTCCAACCACTGGAGGAAGGACATCATGCCGCGTCAGCGTTTCCGGTAGTCGCCGCGGCTGAAGTATTTTTCCAGCCAGACGTAGGCGCAGATGAAGAAGTAGCGGCTGCCCATTTCCTTGATCTTGAGCTTGGCCTCGCCGTATTTGCGGTTGTGCCAGGAGATCGGAATGACGGTCCAGGTGTAGCCGCGCACGATGGCCTTGAGCGGGATCTCGACGGTGAGGTTGAAGTGCGGGCTGAGGAAGGGGCGGCAGCCCTCGATGACGGTGCGGCGGTAGGCCTTGAAGGCGTTGGTCGTGTCGTTGAGGGCGATGGCGAAGCCGATGCGCACGAGAAAATTCGCGATGCGGTTAACCCAGAGCTTCACGCGCGGGTAGTCGACAACCTGGCCGCCCTTGACGAAGCGGCTGCCGAAGACGCAGTCCCAACCCTCGTTGAGCAGGCGCCAGTAGCGCACGGCGTCGGCGGGCGAGTCGGAGGCGTCGGCCATCATGATGGTGCAGGCGTCGCCCTGCATATGGTTGAGGCCGAAGACGACGGCGCGGCCGAAGCCGTTGGGCCCCTTGTTCTGCACGGGGGCGAGGGTGGGGATGGCGGCGCGGAGGTCCTGGAGAACCTGCCAGGTGCCGTCCTTGCTGGCGTCGTCCACGACGACGATCTCGTGCGGGACCTGCTCGCGGCTCAGCACCTCGTACAGGGCGCGCAGGGTCGGCGGCAGCGATTCCTCCTCGTTGTGGGCGGGGATGACGATGGAGTAGAGCTTGAGCGGCGCGGGTGAGGCCTCGGGCATCGAGTCAATGAGGGGAATTCGGCCCCCGGCGGCAAGCCTCGGGTTGGGCGGGCGAAATTAAGAATTAAGAAGGAAGAATTAAGAAACAGCCTCGAACCTTGCCTGGCGACGGGCTCGTTTCTTAATTCTTAATTCATCCTTCTTACTTCTCCCGCGGGGCGGAGAGTTCGAGCCAGCCGGGGTGTTGTTCGGCATGGGTGGCGATCTCCGCGAGGATGGCAGGGGTCGGGGTGGCGGGGTGCCAGTCCCAGAGGCGGGTGGCCTTGGCGTGGTCGAGGACCATCCAGCCGATGTCAAAGGGGCGCGGGGTGCCGTCCTCCACGACGCCGTGCGGACCGAAGCGTTGGGCGCACCAATCGCTGAGCTGGCGGAGGGACATGGCGGAGGCGGCACCGCCCGAGAAATTGGCCAGGCGGTCGGCGGCGGGGAGCGGGGGCGCGGCAAATTGTTTTTCCAGGACGGGCAGGAGGTCGCGCGGGTGGAGGCAGTCGCGCACCTGGTGGCCGAGGCCGCCGAAGCCGAGGTACTTGAGCGGCTTTTTGCGGAGCCAAGCGTTGATCCAGTAGGCGAAGATGCCCTGGTCGGCGCGCCCGAACTGGCCGGCGCCGGCGAGCACACCGCAGCGGTTGATGAAGACCGGAAAGCCGAAGGTCTCGCCGTACTCGAGGGCCATGGCCTCGGAGGCAAGCTTGGTGGCGCCGTAGAGGGAGATGGGGGCCTGGGTGGGGAAGGACTCCGTGAGTCCGGCCGGGCTGACCCCGGGGGGGAGATCCGCGGCGCCCGGGGGGAGGCCGAGGGCATCACCCTGGGCGACGAGGGGCAGGCGGGTGAGCGGGGGGATCGAGTAGACGCGGCTGGTGGAGAGCAGAATGAAACCGGCCCGGTGGGTCTTGCAGTATTCCAGCAGGTTGATCGTGCCGGTGAGGTTGTGGTCGACGAGTTCGCGGGAACTGGTCTTGCCGTCGATGCCGGCGAGCACACTGGGGTTGGCGGCGGCATCCAGCACGAAATCCGCGGCGGGCAGGGCGTCCATGGCGCGGGCGTCGCGCAGGTCGGCGGTCAGGATGGTCGCGCCGAGCCGCTCCAACGGCGCGCGGTTGGTCTCGCTGCCCGGGCGGATGAAGTTGTCGAAACCCGCCACCGTGTGGCCGGCGGCGAGGAGTTCGCGGGCCAGGGTGCTGCCGACGAAGCCGCAGATGCCGGAGATCAGGATTTTCATGCGAAAACCACTTTAAGGGGGAAGTTTTAGTTTAAGGAAGCCGGGAATCGGCGGGGTGGGCGCCCGCGCGGGGATTAATGGGTTGAACCAAGGCGCTCCGCCGCGGTCTAGTGGGCATCGCATGAAAACCTCCCGTTTGCTCCAAGCCCTCCTGCTCTCGTCCTTGCTGGCCGCGGTTCCCGCCTGGGCGGTAACCCGTACGCTGACCATCCAGGCGCCGGCCACGGCCAAGCCGGGCACCAACATCCATGTTGAGATCGCGGCGGCGACGGATGCCGTCGATGCCGAGCAGATCGGGTTTCTGCATGCCGAGTACTCGGTCGATGGCGGCCGGACCTGGGTGCCGGTCTACGCGGAGAAGCTGGGGCGCAAGGCCACCCGGAGCGTGGACATCCCGGCAGGTCTCGAGGGGAGCAAGGCCCTGGTGCGGGCGCGGGCGGCCTTTCGCGGCGGCAAGGCGGGTGACGTGGATTTTTCGGGCGCGCCGATCCTCTGGGGTGATACCTGGGGCAAATGGGTGACCCCGCCGGCCCGGACGGCTACGATCAACGTGACCGGACGCTGAGCCGGCCCCGAACTGGGCAGGGCGGAGTGCCGGGACGGAACGGGCCGCGCCAGCCGGGCGACTAGACCGCCGCGGCCGGGGGTGGGAGATAGTCCTCCCTGACCGGCGAGAAGACCTCGATCGCGACCGAATCCTCGAGGATGGCCGCCTCGTGCTCGACATTGCCGGGGATGCACCAGCTGTCGCCCGGCCGTACGTCGAAGGTGTCGGTCCCGATGGTGAGGCGCAGGTGTCCGCTGACCAGGTAGCCGGTCTGCTCGTGTGGGTGGGCATGCCGCGGCAGCGGATGGCCCCGGGCGAGGCGGAATTCCGCGAAGAGCGTGTGCTGGCCGTGGACCAGCGTCTTGAAGCGCACGCCGGTGAAGGGCTCGCGGTAACCGGAGGGATGGGCGGGGGTGAACATGGGTCGCCCCGGCATCAGGGGGTGCGCGGGGGCGCGGATCAGGCCGGCTGGTGACGGGTCTTCCAGGCCTCGACGATCTGGCGGATCGTTTCCTCGAGGGACTGGGTGATGTCCCACTTCGGGTAGTGGGCGCGCATCTTGCGGAGGTCGGAGTAGTAGCAGATGTGGTCGCCGGCGCGGTTCTGGTCGACGTAGGTGAAGACCTGCGCCTTACCGGTGAACTTCTCGGCGATCTTGAAGGCCTCGAGGATGGAGGTGCTGTTGGCCTTGCCGCCGCCGAGGTTGTAGACCTCGCCGGCACGCGGGTTCTCGACGAAGGCGGCCATGAAGCGCGCGACGTCGAGCGAGTGGATGTTGTCACGCACCTGCTTCCCCTTGTAGCCGAAGACGCGGTACTCCTTGCCCTCGAGGTTGCACTTCACGAGGTAGGAAAGGAAGCCATGGAGCTCGACGCCGCTGTGGTTCGGGCCGGTGAGGCAGCCGCCGCGCAGGGCGCAGGTGGGTAGGTTGAAATAGCGGCCGTATTCCTGGACCATGACGTCAGCCGCGACCTTGGAGGCGCCGAAGAGCGAGTGCTTGGACTGGTCGATGGTGAAGGTTTCGGGGATGCCGTGGGCATAGGCCGGGTCGGCGTAGTCCCAGCGCGTCGCGAGTTCCGTGAGTTTGATGCCGTTCGGGGCGTCGCCGTAGACCTTGTTCGTGCTCATGTGCACGAAGGGCGACTCGGGGCAGGCCTGGCGGGCGGCCTCGAGGAAGTTCAGCGTCCCGACGGCGTTGGTGTCGAAGTCATCGAAGGGAATGGCCGCGGCCCGGTCGTGCGAGGGCTGGGCGGCGGTGTGGACAATGACGGACGGCTTGACCGACTGGACGAGCGCGAGCACGCCGGCGCGGTCGCGGATGTCGAGCTCGTGGTGGACGAAACCCTTGAGGTCCGAGACCAAGCGGTGCTGGTTCCAGCGCGTGTCACCCTGCGGGCCGAAGAAGACGGCGCGCTGGTTGTTGTCCACGCCGTGGACGGTGTAGCCCAGCGAGGCGAAATAAACGCAGACTTCCGAGCCGATGAGGCCCGAGGAACCGGTGACGAGGAGGGTCTTGGCCATATGAAAAAGGGGAAGGGCCAGCCAGACAGGGGTGGGGCCCGGTTTCCAGCCGAATTTAGGGGAAGGGGATCGCGCTTGCCTCAGGGCGGGGGGTGGCCGTCATGGAGCCATGATTTCTCCGCCGATCACCCTGGGCCAAGGCCTCTGGACGGCCGCGTGGCTCGGCCTCGCCGTGTCCGCCGGCGCGGTGGAGCGCACGCTGACGATCGAGGCGCCGGCCGCAGTGGCGCCGGGGGCGGATTGTCCGGTTGTGCTCGCGGCCGGCACGGACGCGGGGCAGGGCGAGCGGATCGGGATGTTCCAGGCGGATTTTTCGGTGGACGGCGGGCGGACGTGGACGGGCCTGGTTTACCTGAACAACATCGAGCCGGCCACGCGGCAGGAGCGGGTCATCACGGCGGGACCGGCCGGTACCTCCGTGCAGGTGCGGTTGCGGGTGGCGTTCCGGGACGGGCTGGCGGGCGACGTGGATTACACGGGCGCGGCGCTGCGGTGGAACGGATCCTGGGGGAAATGGGCGGAGCCGCCGGCCAAGTTGGTGACGGTGCTGGTCAGATAGGCGAAGCGACCGCCGGCTCGCGGGCGAGATCGCCCGCGCTTCAGGTGAGGCCAATCGCGCCAACCACACGCCCCACTCAGTGCAGATGGTAGGCGCGCTGGAGGGCCTTGGCGCGCTCGATATGCATGAACTCCAGCGCCGGAACCCGCGCGGCCGGGTCGGAGGTCGCGGGGGCGGCGATGAGCTGGCGCAGCTCGGTGCCGCGCCAACCCGTGAAATCCGCCAGGGCGGAGGGCCAGCCGCGCAGGCAGAGGCCAGCGATGAGCAGCAGGAGCACGGCGGCCAGACCCTGGCGCAGACGCAGCCCGGGCAGCTGCGCGAGGCCTGCGGCTAAGAGCAGCCCGGCGAAAGGCAGGGTGGCGAGGAGGGAGCTGTATTGGTAGCGGGAGCTGAGTGCCGCGAGGAAGCCGGTGTGATGTCGGCCGATGCCGACGAGCACCGCATTGCCCAGGTCGTAGGCGAGCAGGAGGAGGAGCAGGTGCAACATGCGGCCGCGCGCGAGGCCCAGGGCGCCGGCCAGCACGGCGAGCTTGCCGGCCGCGAGCAGCAGCAGGACCGCGGGATGGAGCGAACTGCCGCCGGTGAGGGCATGGCCGGGGTTGAGCAGGAAGTAGGTGGCCCCGAACTCCAGGATGTCACCCCAGTGGCCGGCCAGCTGTTGGTGATTGCCGCTGGAGTTGAGCTTGATGACGAGCGCCACGGCGATGGCTGGCAACAGACAGAAGAGCGCGCCAGGCAGAGCGGGCAGCAAGCGACGGATTTGTCCGCTCAGCAGGGCCGGCAGCAGGAGACCGAGGGATAGGACCGCGCCGGTCAGCACGCCGCGCGAGAAAGAGCAGGCGCTGGCGGCGGCGAGGAGAAACAGCGGCAGGTGCCGGCGCCACGCGAACATGGCGGTGTCCGTGCGGTGGCGCTCGTGCCAGACGCAGGCGAGGAGCAGGAAGCTGGTGGCGAGCACGGCGGACCATTGGACGGACCAGCCGAGGGTCTCGAGGTTGGCGGGCGTGAGGGCGAAGACGAGCAGGGTGGGGGCGGTGGCGAGCAGGGGGAAACCGGCGCGTTGCAGCAGGCGGCCCAGCACGACGGTGTTGGCGGCGTGGGTGAGCCAGAGCAGCCAGAGCATGGCGGCGTAGCTGCCGCCGAAACCGAGGGCGGCACCGCCCCAAAGAACCTTGAACAGCGGCACGAAATTTTCGGCGAACACCAAGGTGGTCCATTGCCACAGGCCCATCTGCGCCAGCTGGTCGAGGAGGAAGAAATCGTCGCCAAACCAGAAGAGTTCCCGGAATTCCCGGTGCCAGATCAGGAACGGCGCGAGGGCGGCCAGCCCGGCGAGCCAGGGCAGAGCGCGGGTCGCGCGCGACTCCGATTCGGGTTCAGGCGCACCGGCGGGTGGGATCGCGGCGGGCGCGGCCGGGGCGCCGCGGCCGGACCACAGACTCGCGGCCTCCCAGGCCATGGCAGAGATGAAGACGAGCACCAGCGGGTAGACCGGCGCGAACGAGCTGATGGTGTGGACGGGGAATGAGCTGGCCTCGATCATGGCGTGCATGAGCACGGAGGCGGCGACCGCGCCCCAAGCCGCGGCGGCGACGGTGAAGGGAAAGGTCCAGCGGCGGTGCAACACCAGCCAGCCCAAGCGGACGAGGGCGCCGAGCTGCGCGAGCCAGAACAGGCCGGTCAGCACCGGGCGCAGCGCCTTGCCGATCGCATGCAGCGTGTCCGTCTTCGCCACGTTGAGCAGGTAGCGTTTGGCCCCGACCACATCGAGTTCCCCGGCCGGTGGGGAGAGGCGTTCGCGGGTGAGGTCGCGGAACAGCTGCAGTTCCTCGGCCGAGCCCGTGCTCGGGGGCGGCCGGGCGCCGAAACGGCTGAAGCGAATGACGAAGTCGGCGAAGTCGCGGGTGGCGCGGACGAAGGCGGGCGTCTGCGCATCGCGCCACGGGGGCACGAAACCGTGGCGCGGAGGGCCGGCGGGCAGGCGGCCGGAGTCGGCGGCGGCGTTGAGCTCGCGGGCGAGGCGGTCGTAGAACGCCAGGGCGTCGGCGGCGCTGGCGGCATGACCGGCCTTGGCCGTCGCCTCGCGCACCGCCCAGATCATCCAGCCTCCCCCGATCTGGCCCTCCTCGGCCGGCAGCCCGGTGAGGAACGACGAGGAGCCGGCCCACCCGGCGGCGAGACCGGCGTCGAACTGGTGCTGGAGTTCCGCGAAGGCCGGGCTGATCGCCGCCATCGCCTCACGCGCCTCGCGGGACACGGGGACAAAGGGCCGCTCCGGCCCGACGTGCACGCGGAGCATCGCGCCATAGGCCGCCTTGAATTCCGTCGCATGAAACTCACTGGTGCCAAACCAGCCGTAGTGGGTGCGGTTCAGGGTGCAGACGGCCAGCACCGGCAGGGCGGCGGCGAGGATCGCGGTGCCGAGCCCACCCGCCGCGCGGCGGAGGGCGATGCGGTCGAGCCGCGCGCAGCCGGCGACGTAGGCCGCGGCCAGCAGGAGCACGCTCGGGGCGAGCCAGACAACCTCCTCGCGGGTGAGATAAAAGGCGGCGGCGGCGAGACCGGTCAGGATCGCCCACGGGCGCTGGTGGCGGCTTGGTTCCGACCGGCGCAGGTATAACGCAATGAGTCCGGCGAGAATCAGGAGGGCCAGCGGACCGTAGACATGCTGGCGGAGCACGCGGCCCATGCTCGGACCGTCGAAGGTCATCGGGTTCCAGAGGAGCAGCGCAAAAATGGCGAAGCGCGCGCCGGCCGCGGTAACGGCCGGGCGCAGCGCGCGCACGAAGGCGCCGCAGGCCGCGGCGTAGAACGCGTGCTGGGCGAGGAAGAGGGGCAGCCCGATCAGGAAGGACGCGGCGATGAACAGCGGGTAGAACGGGCCCTTGGCGAGGGTAAGCTCGTGGTAGGGCCCGAGCCACTCGCCCGCCACGAGGTGGCGGGCGAGTTCGAGGAAGAGGCGGTCGTCGTGCCCGGCGCTGCCGATGGCGTAGACCCCGGGGCCGCGGCTGAGCCAGAGCTTGGCGGCCGTCAGCGTGAGCGCCGCGGCGAGCCACAGGCGGTTCCGGAGGGCAGGGGTCATGCGGCGTCGGTGCGCGTGTCGAGCCGCAGCACGCCGAGGAAGAAGCTGGTGAGGATCATCTGGCAGCCGAGCACGAGGCAGAGGGCGCCGGGGATGACGAGGCGCAGGGTCTCGGCGGGTTGCAGGCGGCCGAAGCCCTGGCCGCCCCAGAACCACACGGCGCCGAGGGACAGGCCGAGGCCGGCGGCGACCAGCCCGCTGCCGCAGACCAGGCCGGCTTCCAGCGTCAGGTACCGGAACCAGCCGTCGAAGCCCGCCTCGGCGCGGCGAAGCCCGGCGCGGATGGCGAAAAACTTGCTGAGGACGGCGAACGAGGCGGCCTGGAAACCGATGAGCACCGCCACGGCGGCGAAGAGGAGGGTGTGCACATCAAGTGTGATGCGGCCGAGCGGGAGCGGGCCCGGCACAAGGGCGGCACCGAGGATGAGGCCGACGGCCATGAGGAGGATGCCGGGATACCAGAACAGCCAGCGAGGGCTGAACAGGAGCATGAAGCGCAGGTGGCGCCAGCCGTCACGCCACGGGCGCAAGTGGGGCGGGCGGTCGCGGCCGTCCTTGCGCAGGATGGTGGGGACCTCCTCGACGCGGAGGCCGAAGAGCACGGACTTGATCACGATTTCGGAGGCCAGCTCCATGCCGGTCGTGCGCAGGTCCATGCGGCGGTAGGCGTCGGCGGAGAACGCGCGCAGGCCGCAGTGGAAGTCGCCGATGCCGGTGCGGAAGAAGAGGCGGCCGATGAAGGAGAGGATGGGGTTGCCGATGTGGCGGTTCTTCCACGGCATGGCGCCGGGCTCAATGCCACCGAGGAAGCGGTTGCCCATGACCAGGTCGGCACCCGCGCGCAGGCGCTCGACGAAGCGGGGAAGATGGCCGAAGTGGTAGCTGCCGTCGGCGTCGCCCATGAGAATGAACCGGCCGCGGGCGGCCGCGATGCCGCCGCGCAGGGCGTTGCCGTAGCCCTTGATGGCGATGGGCACGACGCGGGCGCCGGCCGCGGTGGCGAGCGCCTGCGAGCCATCGGTGCTGCCGTTGTCGGCGACGAGCACCTCGCCCGCGATGCCCGCGGCGGCGAGGGCCTCCATGGCCTCGCGCACGCAGCCCGTGATGGTCAGCGCCTCGTTGAGGCAGGGCATGACCACGGTGAGCTCGAGGTCCGGGGCGGAGGAAGGTACGGGGGCAGACACGGCCCGGAGCAAAGCACCCGGGCCGGTCATGGCAAAGGCAGAAATGACGGTAATGAAACCCTGACGCAGGCCGGTAGAATCATCTGTACGGCCGGGTTCGGCCGCGCACAACTCGAGCGTTGCCTATGGACATCTGCGCTCCATCACTTCTGGGCCTAACTCCCTGCAACCGCCGTACCAGACAAGTCTATCCCAAGCCCGAGCAATGCATGCCCAGACTGCCCGTTCCTTTGCCTACATTGATTGGCAGGGGGCCACCCGATCATGAATATCATCGCGACGGTACATGGCCGGTATGTTTTTGGGCGCCGGGTGCGGGTGCTGGCGGAGCACTTGGCTGCACTCATACCGCCAGGCGCTTCCGTGCTGGATGTGGGCTGTGGCGATGGCACCTTGGCCAAGCTGATCGGGGCGCAACGGCCGGATGTGACGATACGGGGTATCGATCTGCTGGTGCGCGAACACACCGCGATACCCGTGGAGGCATTTGACGGAGCCAAGTTTCCCGCCGCCGACGGCGCGTATGATGTGGTGATGTTCGTGGATGTGCTTCATCACACGGACAACGCCAGCCAACTGTTGCAGGAGGCGCGCCGCGTGTCCCGGCACAGCATCCTGATCAAGGATCACACGCGGAACGGGTGGCTGGCGGGGCCCACCCTGCGCCTGATGGATGCTGTCGGCAATGCGCGTTTCGGGGTGGCCTTGCCCTATAATTTCTGGACGCATGATCAGTGGCGGTCGGCCTTTGGCGAGCTTGGCGTCGTCGTCGAGGCCTGGAGTTCCCAGCTCCATCTTTATCCGGCGTGGGCGGATTGGGTATTCGGCCGGTCGCTGCACTTCATCGCGCAGCTGCGCGTCCAGCGTCCCGCACCGGGCGAGCGGTGAGGTTCCGGTGTGGCCGGGCGGGCGTTTGCATGGCGTGTGATCCCGGCGCCCGTCATTGCCACACGGCGGCATGGACCCGGTTGACGAATGGGCTCTCCGCACCTCGCAGTCACTCGATCAATTGATGCCGGACGAGTGCAAGCGCCGGGCTTAGGCCTACGCCACACGTCACGCCGGGAAGGCCAGCCCCAATGCGCAAGATCGCGCTTCAGAAATTCCCCGTCAACGAGATGGAATAGGTGCGGCCGCGCCAGTCGCCGTAGGCCTGCACGCCGGCGCCGGAGATGTCGTTCGCGTATTTCGGAAATGCGAAACCGGAGAGATTGTTGACGCGGAGCTGGGCGCTGAGGCGGAATTTTTCCGGCTCGCGCGGCAGCCAGCGGGTGAGGTCGGTCTGCGCGAAGACATCGAACTGCCAGTAAGGCTTGATGTGGGAATTACCCTGGGCAGGGCGCTCGCTGACGGGCAGGGTGCGGGCGCCGAGGTAGTGGCCGTCCACGCCGAAGCCCCAGGCGGGGGCGGACCAGGCGGCGCCGAAGGTGAGGCGGTGGCGCAGCAGGCCGGGCGCCGTGCCATCGGGCCGGCGGAGCTGGTCGACCGTCTCCGAATTCGCGAACAGCCGGCGTTCGTAACGTTGGAACCACACCCATCGGCCGCGCAGCTCGAGCCGGCCGCCGGCGAAGCCGGGCCACGCGTATTCCGCGGCGAGGTTCCAGTTCTGGGAGTGGCGGCGGGCGGCGTTGGCGGCGCCGGTGAGGAGCGCGGTGATGCGGCCGGTGCCGGCGGGGTCGCGCCGCACACGGTCAGGGAAGACGGACTCGAGGTTGAGCAGGGCGGCAGGCTCGAGCATGATGAACTCGTTGGTCTTGGTGGTATCGGCGAAATCGAGCGACGCGCGGAACCGGTGCGTGCGGCCGCGCGTGAACACGAGGCCGGCGGTCTGGGTGGCGGCGGACTCGGGGCGGACATCGGGGTTGATGGCGACGCGGGCCGCGGTGAGGTAGGTTTCCTGGCGGAGCGGGTCGAAGATGCTGATAAGGTCGGAGCCGCCCCCGCCGTCCCCGCCCTCGGCGAGCGGCCGGCTCATGACCGCGGTGGGAAAGCGGTTGGACGTCGTGAAGGAGCCGCGCAGGGCGAGGCCGCCGCGGAAATCGACCTTGAGGCCGAAGGTGGGGGCGAGGCTGGTCTCGTTGGACTGGGCGGAGATAATGTAGCGGACGGCGGAGTCGGTCTCGACGGCCGTAATGGCGCGGGGCAGCCAGCGGGCGGGCACCAGCGGGGCCTGGATCTCGCCGAAGACGCTCATGCGTTCCAGCGTGCGGCCGCTCCAGCGGACGATCTCGGCGGCGGGCGTGCCGTCGGCGTAGCGCGGTTCCTCGGTGTAGGCGGCCAGCCGGTTCAGGCGGTAATCCGTGCCAAGGTTGACGGTGCCCTCGCCGGTGGGCAGGGGCAGGGCCTCGTGCGTGAGGCGCACGGCGCCCTCCAGCGTGTGGTAGTCGCCGAGCTTCACGAAGCGGCCGGGGCCGCCGTAATAGATGAGCGCGCGGTCATAAAATTCCGGCGGCGGCCCGTGGACCTGCGTGTCGCGCAGCGGCTGGTAGCGGCCGTCGTCCACGAGCTGCTGCCAGCGGTCGGAATCGACGCCGACGAGGCCGCGGTAGCGCGCGAGGTTGCGGGCGTACTGGGTGTCGAGGGTCAGCCGCCAGCCGGCGGGCAGCTTGAGCAGCGCGCCGCCGACCAGCGACCAGGAGTCGAGCTGCGCCTCGTTGTAATCCTGGCCGAGGGCAGGCGTGGTCTCGTGCAGGGCGACGGCCACGTCCTGACCGAACGGATTGAGGGGCGAGCCGGCGGGCAGATCGAGGACGCCGGAGAAAATATCATAGCCGCGGTGGACGATGGTCCGGCCGTAGGTGGCATCGAGGCCGAGCTGCAGCCACGGGAAAGCGTCATAGACCGCCGAGCCATACCACGAGGTGCGCTGCTGTTCGCGGCCGTAGAGGTAGTCGCGGCTGTTGAGCGAGGTGGCGAGGCCGCCGGGTCCATCAAAGAGGTCGGTGCTGTAGCGGCCCTCGCGTCCCTGGAATGCGGCGATCCCGCCGGTGCCGTCGGCCCCGGGCGCGACGGAGGTGAAGCCCGCGGAACCCGGACCGAAGAGACCGGGAGCGGCGGGGTCGGCGCGGACGATATTGGGCGTGGCGCGGGGCGCGAAGGCGGCGGGGGTGCGCGCGAGGCGGGCGCGCTGGTAGCCGAGGTCGCGTTCCACGGGCGGCGCCGTGCGGGTGTGCGTGGCGTTGAAGCGCAGGCGCAGCCGACCGTCGAGCAGGGTCTGGCCGTGTGAGAGCGAGACGGAGGACTGGGGGGCGTCGAAACCGCCGAGGGCGTTGGTGTAGGTGGTGCGCAGCTCGGTGCCGTCGGCGTCGGGGGCCAGCACGATGTTGATGACGCCGCCGACGGCGTTGCCGCTGTAGAGCGCGGAGGCGGAGGCGGGAAGGACCTCGATCTGCTGCACCAATGCGAGCGGCACGAGGTTCACGTCCGGCGCGCCGAGCACGCCCGGATCGCGGGTGAAGGTCTCGGGCAGGCGGCGGCCGTTCACGAGGACGACGGTCTCGTCGGACTCGTAGCCGCGCATGCGGAGGTTGGAGCTGCCCGCGCTGATGCCGCTGGCGGTGCCGTCCTGCTCGGGCGGGCGGGTGGTGGTGGACTCGAGGATCTCGCGCTGCAGGAACTCGTTCAGCTGCACCACGCCGCTGCGGGCGATCTGCTCGCGGGAGAAGATCGTGAAGGGCAGGGCGTTGTCGGTGGTGCGCGGCAGGTCGAGGTTGCCGGCGGCGCGGCGGGGTGCGGCACCGACGCCCTCGCCGATGGGCAGGCGGTCGTGGCGCTCGTGGACGACGTACGGATCCAGGACGGTGACATCGGTCGCGGCCTGCAGGCGCAGGGGCGGGAGGACGAGCGCGTCGCCGGCCGTGACGGCCAGGCCGGCCTGTTCCAGGAGCCGGTAGCCGGGGCCGCCGGTATAAAGTCGGTAGATGCCCGGCGGCAGGTCGGGGAAGATGAAGGCCCCGGCACCGTCGGTGTGGGTGCGGTGGCGGGTCCCGGCGAGGGCGACCGGCAGGCTCGGGGCGGGTTCGCCGGCGGGGGTGAGGATGACACCCCCGAGTGAACCAGGTCGCGGCGTGGCGCGGGCGACGAGGAATTTCCCGCGCAGAGTGCGCCGGGCGGTGAAGCCGGAGGCCTGGAGCAGTTGCTGCAGCGCGGCCTCGGGCTCGAAGCGGCCGACGACGGCCGCGGCCGGCACGTCGCGCAGATCGTCGTAGGCGTAGAGCACCTCGACCCCGGCCTGACGGGAAAAGGCGAGCAGGGACTCGGCGGCGGAGGGGTGCGCGGGCAGGTTGAACTCAAGCGGCGCGGCGTGGCTGGCGAGGGCCAGCAGCGCTCCGAGGATGGCGGTCAGGCGGCGGAAGAGGGCCGGGCGGGCGGGCACGGGCGGAGGGGAAGCCTCAGGCCCCCGGGGCGTCGGAGACCACGATGGTGCCGTCGGGGGCGCGCGTGGCGTGCACGCCGAGGGCCGATTCCAGGTCGGCCAGAAAACCGTCGAGGTCATCGAGGCTGTAGCGGCCGCCGACCCGCTTGAGCGCGGCAGATTCCGAGGCGGAGATGCGGCGCCCGTGATAGGTGGCGAAGCGGTCCAGCGCCCCGCGCAGGGGGGTGTCGGCGAAGACGACCTGCCCCTGGCGCCACGCGAGCGTGTCGTCGAGCTGGCTGGGGGTGAGCGCCGTCTGCGCGACGGCTTGATCCGTGCGAACGAGGCGGTCGCCCGCCACCAGCGAGCGGGTGGTCTCGTCGCCGGGGCGGACCTCAACCGTGCCAGCGCGGACCGTGACTTCAAGGCGGCCGGAGGAGGCGGTGAGGACATTGAACTCGGTGCCGGTGACACGGACGGAGCCGGCGGGAGTCTCGACAAAGAACGGCCGGGCCGGGTCGTGGGTGACGCGGAAGAAGGCCTCGCCGCCGGCGAGGCGTACGCGGCGCTCGGTGGCGGTGAACGCCACCACGGCGGCGGTCTGGGCGTTGAGTTCGAGCACGGAGCCGTCCGCCAGCGTGTGGCTCTGGCGGGTGGCGACCGGGGTGCCGAGGTTTTGCAAATGATTCTGTGGCTGGCCTGGCCACAGAAAAACCGCGAGAGCTGCGGCCGCCGCCAGCGTCGCGCCGGCCAATGCCGGCCAGCGTGACCAGGGAAACGATCGGGCAGTCTCACGCGCGGTTGGGGTTTCCGCCAAGTCGTCCCTGACCCCTGCAAGCAACGGTAGCTGCTGTTCGAGATCGGCGGAAAATTGACAGTAAGCGGAGAGGAGCGGGCGGTGGGCCGGGTCGGAGGCGAGCCAGGCATCGAGGGCGGCGCGGTCCGCGGCGGACAACACGGAGCCCTCGAGGCGGGCGGCCCAGAGGGCGGCCTGCTCGTCGGCGGCAGGCGAGGTGGGGGAAGGCAGGTTCATGGGCGGGCCTCCTGGGTGGGTGCCGGACCGGGTCGGTCGGCGGCGGGTTGGAGCGCGACGCGCAGGAGGCGGAGCGCGCGGGCGTGGTGTTTTTCGACGGAGCTCACGGCGAGGCCGAGGCGGTCGGCGATTTCCTGGTGGGAGAGGAGCTCGACCTTGCGCAGGAGGAGCACGGTGCGGCAGCCCTCGGGCAGGGCGGCGATGGCCGATTCGAGCTGTTGGAGTTCCTGCCGGGCCATGACCTGCTGGACGACGCCGGGCGCGGCGGAGGCCATGCCGTCGATGGCGGGCGAATCCGGGGTGATGGCGGCGATGCGCCGGCGCTTGAGCCGGTTGAAGGCCAGGCGCCGGGCGGTGGTGTAGAGCAGGGCCTCGGGTTTCTCGGCGGACTGTTTTTCCACGACGGGAAAGACGCGCAGGTAGGCGTCGTGGGCGACATCCTGAGCCTCAGCCGGATTGCCGAGGATGCGGGCCAGATGGCGGCGCAGCGGCGCGACCGTGCGCCGGTACAGGCCGGCAAAGTCCCGGGACGGCGGCAGCAGCTCTGACATGGGGGGATCTTGTAGCACGGTACCCCCATCTGACAATCCTGCTGAACAAACCCGCCATCGGGGTCCGCAATTTCAGGCCGGCCCGACCGGATGCCGCCGGCACCACCAGGAACCGAAGGCCAGGAGGTAGGCGACCAGGGCGATGATGCCGAGGGAGGCATGCAGCCGGCCGCGGGTCTCCTGTTGGAGGCGCTGGCCCAATGTGTCGGCGAGATCGGGGGTGTCGGAGGGGATGGGCGGCGCGACGGCCACCCAGCCTTCCGGGCCGCTCCGGCCATCATAGAGCACGAGGCGGGCGGGCAGTCCGACGTAGGCGCTGACGTCTACCGGCCAGTAGGCGATGGTGTCCTGGTTGGGACCAGGGCAGCCAATCTCCTCATCATGCCAGACCCCTTGGGTGTCGAGCAGACGGAGGCGCAGGCCGTTGCCCTCGCTGTTGGGGTAACCCGCGATGGGTACGATCAGCCAGGGTTTGGTCAGCGGGAAAGGCGAGCTGAGCACGGTGCCGGTGAATTCGGAGCCGGCCGGGGCGGTGCCGAAGTAACGGTTGCGCACCTCGATCGGGTCCAGGGGGGCGGCGCCTTGCAGACGTTCGGGGCCGTAGGGGGACTCCGTGACAAATTCAAAAGTCAGTCCGCGTACGGCCGAGTTGCCGCCGAGCAGTTGGTCCCAGCGGGCGGCGCGATCGAAGGCCAGGGGATTGTGCCAGGCGAAGAGACCGGCGGTGCAAGCGAGTCCGAGGACCAGAGCGACCCGGCCGGGCCAGCGGTCGGTCAGGGGCGCAGGCGCGGGCGGCGGGCGCGCGGTCGAGCCGCGCCAGGCGAGCACGCCCAGGCCGGCGAGCAGAACGGCCAGACCGAGGACGAGCAACCCCGGCCAGTGGGCCAGGAGCCAGCGGAAGAAAGTGCCGAGGGCGTAATCGGGGGCGGCGGGATTCACCGAGGTGGGCAGGAGCTCGCGGAACGCGGGTTGGTCCAGGAGGGCGGTCACCACGTCCGTGTTTTGCGTCAGAACCCAGCGGGTCTCGGGCTGCTCGAGCAGCTGGCGGTCGCCCCGCTGCAGGTACGCCTGCACCGCGTGGCGTCGGAGTTCGGCGGTAGGCGCGGCGGTCTGGTGGAAGTAGCGGGCGTGGGCCTCGGTGGCGTTGTGGAAGAGCCCCGCGCCGACCAGTCCGGTCCAGGCCAGGGCGGCGCCGAGGAAGAGCGCGCGGCGGGGTCCCGGGGCGGGCAGCAGCCGGGTGAGGGCGAGGGCCCCGGCGAGGACGCCGATGAAGAGCACATCCCCGTAGCGGGAGACATGCTCGTTGATGTCGCCGACGCGGGCGAATGCGAGGGCGCCGGCATGCGCCCAGCCCCACAGGCCCAGGGCGAAGATGATCCGGTCGAGGTTGCTGGTGTCCGGCCGGCCGCGGAGGCGCAGGGCATGGATCAGCCAGGGCAGCGGCACCAGGACGGCGGCGCCCGGCAGGATGCTCGGCCAGCCGAGCAGGTGGAGGAGAGCGCGGAGCAAGTCGAGGGGCGAGCGCGCGACCTGGGCGAAGGAGTGTCCCGCCGGCGCGCACGCGTGGATGAGGGCCAGCAGCCCGAGACCGAGGAGGGCGACGGCGGCGGGGGCGGCCCAGGCGCGGCGGTCGCGCGGCCCGGTCCAGAAATACGCCGCGACAACCGCCAGCGGCGCCAGCCACATGCTGGCGAGGGTGAAGAGCCCCGCCAGACCGGCGGCCTGGGCCAGCCACCAGCCGCGGCTGCCGGGCGCGTGCGTGAAGCTGCCGAGCACGTGGAGCAACAGGAAGACCAGGGCGAAGGGGAACTGGGACTGGAAACCCCAGGCGATGTTTTCCCAGGCGAAGGGCAGGGCGCCGCCGGCGAGCAGCACGATCGTGGCGTAGCCGGCCGCGCGCGGCGCGAGGGATTGCCAGACCCAGCGGGCGGCGAGCCAGAGGAAGGTGCCGTGGAGCGCGGCGTTGACCGTCATCTGCACCAGCGGATCCCAGCGGCCGGTGAGCGCGACCTGCAGCCAGGCGAGCAGGCGGGTCCAGACCGGCAGGTGCTCGAAGTGCGGCACGAAGAAGGCCCACGGGCGCAAGGTGCCCGCGAGCCAGGGGCCGATCAGCTGCTGGGCCTCGATGATCCACTGGTCGTTGTAGGGCACATCGCTGCCGAAGAGATGGATCTCGCGGAGCCGGGCGGCGAAGACGGCGAGGGCCACACCGGCCGGTACGAGCCAGCGCCAGCGTGACGGGGCCGCTGATGAGGATGAAGCGGCTGTCGCCGGGCGGTTCCACGCCTGGAAGGCCTCGACGGCCATAACGGCAAGCGCAAGCAGGTAGAGCGGGTAGGCCGCCGCCATGGCGGCCGGTGTCATATTGTAGAATGAGGTGACGTGGACGAGGACGTTGATCGTAAAGTAGGCCAGGCAGGACACCAAGAGGGCGGTGGCAAACCCGAGCAGGAAGGTGATGCGACGTTCGAGCGCCGACTCGACCAGGCGGGTGAATCCGACCAGCAGCAGCAGCGGTCCCAGCCAGCCGAGCACCAAGCCGGTCTGCTTTCCGATCAGATCCAGCCATTCAACCTTGCGATGTTCGAGGTCGCTCTGGGTGGGCGGAAAAGGGTCGGGGGAGCGCGGGGCGTGGCTAAGCCGGGTCCCGACCAGATCCCGGAAAGGCTTCAATTCCGCATAATCGCCCTCGCTGTCGAGGGACCGGGCGGTGAAGCCCTTGAAAAGCACGAAGTAGGCGCAATACTCCCTAGCGCCAGCCAGCAGCGGCCCGATGGAATCGTGCCCAAGCGGCGGCAGGAAACCACGGCGGGGCGGCAGGGCAGGGACGCGGCCCGCGTCGCAGGCAGCGTTCAATTCATCCGCGACCTGCTGGTAATAGCGCAGCGCCTCACCGGCATCCGAGGCCAGTCCCGCCTGGATCACGGCATCGCGCATCGCCCACATGAACCAACCCCCGCGGATCTGACGCTCGGAAATTGGCGCCACGCTTGCATCGAACCAATGGGCACCGGCGGCACCCTCCAGAAAAGGGCGCACCCGGTCGAAAGCCGGGCTGAGGGTGTAGGCGGTTTCCCGCATCTGGCGGGTCACGGTAACGTGTTCGATCCTTGGGCCGGTCTGGAGACGGGTCAGGGCGCCATAGGCGGCGTTGAACTCAGGCGCGCGGAATTCCACGGTCCCGAACCATCCGTAATACCGGTGGTTCAAGCTGCAGACGACCAGCACCGGCAAGAGCGCGGTGATGAGCAGCAATGACAGGCTGGCCGCGAGGGGGCGCCAGCGGGTGATGGCTTCGCGGCCGAGGGAGGTTGCGATGCCGAACAACACCAAACCGACGGCCGGCAGCAGCCACACGCTTTCCTCGCGGGTGAGCCAAAACAACCCGAGGGCCAGACCGGCGGATGCGGCGGGTAGAGCCTGGCGCCGCCAGGATTCCCGGCGGCGGGCGAAGAGAGTCACGAGGCCGGCAAACACCAGCAAAGCCAGGGGGGCGTAAATATTCTGCCGCATGAGCCGGCTGAGGTTGCCCGCGTCGTAGCTCATGGGATTCAGGAGCAGAACAGAGTAGAGCAAGAACGCGATGGAGCCGGAGCGCAGCCAAGGGGTGAGGGCGCGGGTCGCAGCCGCACAGGCCCCCGCGTAGAGGAGGTGTTGGGCGAGCAACAGGGGCAAGCCGGTCCAGAAAACCAGGGCCAGGAACAGAGGAAACATCGGTCCTTTCGCCAGCGTGAACTGGTTGTAAGGCCCCAGCCAGTTGCCATCCAGGAGGTGACCGGCGAGGCCGACGAACAGTTTGTCGTCGTGGATCGCCGGGCCGATGGCGTACACGGTCTGTCCGCCGGTGAGCCAGAGCTTGACGGCGGTGAGCGTTACCGCCGCCCAGAACCACCCGCGGTTGACGGCGGCGGGGGACATCAGGGGCGGGTGGAGGCGTGGCGGATCACTTGAACTCGATGCCGGTCCAGCCGGTCCAGTCGAAGGCGTACTCGCCGAACTCGCCCGGATCGATGCGGAAGGTGACGTGGCCCTTGCCCTTGGGCAGCCGCGCGGTGAAGCGGGCCAGGCCGCGGTCGTCGAGTTTGGTCACCGGGTTGAGGTAGCGCTCGTGGAGCACCACGCGCTCGCCGCCATCGCTCCAGTAGATGGTGAAGTGCGCACCGTTGGTGCGGCCGCCGTTGAGGTAGGCGCCGGGCACGAAGCCGTAGCCGCCCGAGACCGTGGTGGCGCCGGCCGGCACCTCGAAGACCATCTGGCTGGGCGCGTGCATGATCATGACGCGGTGCTTGTCGATCGCGTCCTCGTTGGGGGCGTTGAGTGCCTCGTAGGAGATCGGGGTGTCGACGAACATGTGGAATTTCGCCTTGTCGGCGTTCTTGAAGTATTCCTTGCCGGCGTCGGAGGGCGGCAGGGAGAAGAACGAGACCTTGATCTCATCGCGCAGGCAGTCGGCGTCCTGCGGGGCGATCACGAGGCGGATGGACGCGGCCCGGCGGGGCGGCACCCCGCCGGCGGCGCGCATGAAGTCGAGCATGTCATTGACCACGGGGCTGAGCATGAAGCCGGCCCGGCCGATGGGTTGGGGCAGGCGGTGGACCGACTCGACGCCCTTGTCGTCGACGATGTGGAGGTGCACCAGCGGCGGGCGGAAGAGGAAGCGGCGGAGTTTGCCGAGCAGGTTGAAACGGTAGTCGATCTCGACCCAGATGTTGCGGTCGGCCAGGTCGGTGAGGTCGATGGTCTCCTCGAAGCGGTGCGTGGCCTGCCGGATGGGCTTGGGCTCGAGGACGGCGGCGTCGAAGGCGCCGGGCTTGCGTTGCCAGAGGGCGTAGCCCTGTTCCGAGAACAGGTAGGTGTAGCGCTGGATCAGCAGCCGCAGGGCGTGGGGGTCGTCCATGGTGGCGAGCCGGCCGTCGATGGTCTGCAGCTTGAAGAGGACAAATTCCGGGGCCCGGTCCGAGGCGTAGTAGTCGTGGTTGAGGCGCGAGAGGTACGGGGTGTAGGCGGAGTAACCCTGGAAGACGGGCCGGGGTTGGTAGTTAAGGCCGTTGTAGATCGCGATGGCCTGCTCGTAGCCGAGGACGTCAACCGTTGCATTTCCGACGATGGCCTTGGTCTTTTTCAGATCCACGGTGTCGCGCTCGGCCGTGAGGCGGTCCTGGTAGAGGTTGCGCTGGTGGGTCTGGCCCCGCGCGAAGGCGATATGCAGGTTCACCTTGTCTTGGTTGGCCGCGAGGATGCCACGGACCAGGCCGGGCAGGACGGTCTCCAGGCTCACGAGGGTGATCAGGCTGGCGGCGCCCAGGAGCACGGCCTTCAGGGTCCGGAGGCGGGGCCCGTCCGCCAGGAGGAGCGGGGACGTGGTGGCGATGGTGAGCACCGCAAAATAGAAACCGATCTGGTGGCCGTCGGCGCGGATGAAGCCGTGTTTCCAATTCAGGTAGAGGTGGGCGAGGGCCGCGAGGGTGAGCGCGCCGCCCCGGACGAAGTCGGGGCTGGTGGCGAAGTTGACGGCTAGGTAGGCGAGGATGAGCGCGACAACGCTCAGGCCGAGATAGAGCTGGGCCGGGGGGCAGGAGTAACCCATGGCGTCCTGGTAACCCTGGCTGATCTCCCACGAGCTGTGGAAATAGGCGGGCAGGTTGGCCAGGTGCTGGCCGCAGAGCGTCCAGCCGGCCAGGAAGAGCCCGAGGAAGAGGGCGGGGACGCGCAGCGCGGGGTAGCGACGGACCTGCCACAGTTCCAAGGCGCCGGCCAGCAACACGAGAAAGAAGCCGAAGAGCAAGTTGGTGAACTTGACCAGTGCAAGAATCACGAGCAGCCCGATCAGGGCGGAGGAGCTCCAGCGCCATGGTGCTTGGCTGCGCCGGATCAGCTCCGTGCCGATCATGGCCATGATGGACTGGTGCATGGCGTCCTGATACGACAGGCCGAACAGAAAGAAGAAGAGGAAGCAGAAGATGCGGGCGTAGCCGGTCAGCCGGTAGGCGTACCAGAAGACGATGGCGGTGAAGACCACAGCCTGGACCACGTGCCAGCCGATGAGGGCGCCCCATTGCCCGCCCCAGTAGGTTTTGCCCATGGCCCAGCCGAGGGGACCGTAGGTGAAGACGACCTCGGTGCCGAACTGCCGTCCCTCGGTGAAAAACTTGCCGAGGGCCATGCGCCACGAGGCATCCAGTTCGACCGAGGGAAATTGCGGCAGGGCGAACGCAATCAGGGACATGGTCAGGAAGCCCAGGATGCGGAAAGTCCAGTCGAGGGGAGTGGCTTTGGAAGAAAGTGGGGGGACGGTGTCCATGGATGGCAGAGGATTGCTTAAAATCGGGCGGGGGGCGCGTCTAGCGATAATTTTCCAGCAGCAGGTCGGACCAGAAGGTCCAATCACTGGCGGAGTTGTCGGCGGGGCCCATGCCCGTCACCAGCTCGAGTTCGCCGCCCCCGTGGGGCGGGAGGGTGACGCGGAAGGTGTGAAGCCCGCGGTCGGCGGGTTCGTCGCGGGGGCGGAGCAGCCGGCGCAGCAGCACCTGTTCCGCGCCGCCGGCCGGCCGCCAGCGCACGATGAACTCGGCGCCGTCGCTCGGACCGGAGTTCTCGGCCGCGTAGGCGCCGGGCCGGATGCCGAAGCTGCCGCGCAGCGCCGCGGCGGCCGCCGGCACGCGATACACGAGGGAGGAGGGGGCGTGGGCGAAGTATTCCAACCGGCCCTCCACGAGGGAAGCGCCCGCTCCGAACGGAGCGGTGGCGACCACGGGAGCCAGCGGTGCACCGAGCGTGCCCAGCGGCAGGGTGGCGGCGAGCTCCGCGGCGAGGGGCGGGGCGGCGGGGGTCGCCGCGGCTTCGCCGGGGGCCAGCAAGACGTAGAGACGGAAACCCTGCGGGATGAACTGCTCCGGTTTCTCCAGGCGGTAGCGGGCCCGGATAAATCCTTGGAGGGCGGGGAAGTCGTCGAGCGGGTATTTTTGCCAGTGGCGGTTGGGGCCGGCGCTGCAGTCGACGATGTACCGGGGCGGGCGGGCGGTGAGTTCGGCCAGCAGCGTGTCCATGGTGCCGGGGACAACAGCATAGGCCGTGTTGCGGCCGGGCGCGATGTTGGTCCACGGCACGAGCCCGCTCAGGAACGAAGCGTAGAGGAAACGGCTGGCGGGGCGGCGGTCGGCGTGGAGGTAGATGTCGGGGTGGTAGCCCCAAACAAAGATGCGGTCGGCGGGGGCGCTTTGTTCACGGATGTAGGCGGAGACGCGGATGGAGGGATCTTCGGGCAAGGTACGCTCGCGGGCGGACCAGGCGGCGACGAGGGCATGGCCAGCCACGCCGGCGAGGATGAGGGCGGCCACCACGCGGAGGCTGCGGGTCCGGGCGGCGGCCCGGGCAACCGCGGCAAGGTGCGCGAGGACCAGTCCCGCCCCGAGGCAGAACGGAGCCAGAAACTGGATCGTGTAGTGGTCGAAACTGCGGCCGCCTGACGCTGCGCCGCCCAAGCCGGCGAGCGTCCACACCGCCAGGTAGACCAGGGCGGGGTTGCTGGCGGATTCCGCGGGGGCGGGCTGCCTTTGCAGGAGCCGGTGGACGATGACGAGGCTGCCGGCGAGCCACAGGACCAACAGCAGGGGTTGGGTGCCGACCAGTTGGAGCGGCACAACAGCGGAGGCCACGCGGGTGGCTGTCGTGATTTCCGGGCCATAATACGCGAGGTTGTAGCTCCAGGTGTAGAAGACGGCGTCGCGCAGCGCGCCGTGCGCGGCGAAGTAGGCGAGCGCCAGGCCGATGGGGAGGCCCCAGCCGGTGGCGATCGCGGCTAGGTCAGCCAGAACGGCGCGGGCGGACCGTGCCTGCCGCCAGCCCAGATAGAGCACGGCGGCCAACGGGGCGGACAGGTCGAGCAGGGCGGGTTGCTTTGAGAGAAACGCGCAGCCCGCCAGCAGGCCCGTGGCAAGGAGCCGGCCCAGACTGGGGAGGGCGCCACCGGTCAGGAAAACCGCGGCGGCTGCGCTGGAGAAAAATGCCACGAACCACTCGGTGTTGGCGGCATTGGCGTCGCCTTGGAAGAGCACGCTGGTGGCGAGGAGCACGTAGAGCAGTCCGGCCGCGACCCCGGCGGTGGGGTCGCGGATGGCGCGGGCCGCCAGGAAAAGCATCCCGCCGGTGGCGGCGACGAGCGCGGCAATGAAGAGGCGCACGGCCCAGAGATTGTTCTCGCCGGCCACGGCGAAGACCGCCGCCACGGCATAATAGGAAAGCGGCGTGCGCTGATCGACCGCATCGCGATAGAGCACGCCGCCGTCGAGCAGCGTGCGGGCGGCGGCGGCGTGGATCGCCTCGTCGACGTTCCACAGGCTGAAGCCCAGCGATGGCCAGCGCAGCCACAGGGTGAGGGCGAGCAACGTCAGGGCGGCGACGAAGCCGATGCGGCGGGCAGGGCTCATCGGTGGGCGGCGGGCGCCACCGCCCATAAGCGGGTGGAACACCGGCAGGCGGCCGTGGCGTGCGAGCTCGTCATAGGCCCGGTATAAAACAGGGAGAGGCGCGGCGGTGTCAGCATGAATCGGGAGGGAGCGTCGGCGGGCGGGCCGTTTGGGTTACTGACCACCGGGCCGGGAAAAACCGCCGCCGGGATGACGGGTGGCCGCGGGCAGGGCAGAACGCACTTGCCCGAACCCCGGGGGGCGGTTGTCTCGCCGCGTGACGTCCCCCAGTCCCACCGGCCGCAATCTCATTCCCTGGCAGGCCGCGTTGCTGGGCGCGGCCGCCGCGCTGGTGCTGCTGGGGCCGTGGTGGAAGCACCACGGCTATTTGCGGGATTTTTATGACTACGGCCTGGTGATGGCGGGCGTGGGCCGGATCGACGCCGGGGAGCGGCCGTACGTGGATTTTGTGACCCCGATCCAGACGGGGCTGTTTTTGTTCAACGGCTGGGCGGAGCAGCTGGGCGACGGCACCTACCAGGCCATGACGCGGGGGGCGGCGGTGCTGACGGTGCTCGCCGTGGTGGGGGTCCTGGGGATCTACGCCCGGCGGTGGGGCGCCGGCGCGGCGGCGGCGCTGGCGGCGGCCTTCACGGCCATGACCGCAGCGCAGCATACGATCATCTGGCACAACACCCTCGGCGCGCTCTGCATCGCGGTGGCCGCCGGCAGCGCGGCGGTGGCGCCGGTGTGGACCCGGGCGCAGTGGCCGTGGCATCTGCTGACGGCGGCGGCGCTGGTGATCGGCGGCCTGACCAAACTCAACGCGCACCTCGTCGCCGTGGCGGGGGTGGTGGCGTGGGCGCTTTATGCCGGCAGCCAGCGGCGGGCGACGTGGTCGGAGGTGGCGGCGACGCTGAGCGGGGTCGCGCTGTGTGCGGTGGTCATTCCCGTGGCGGTCGAGCTGCTTTGGACGCGGGCAGACGTGCCCACCTGGTGGTATAACGTCGTGGCGCTGCCCTTCAGCAGCCGCTCGGGCGACCTGGCCACCATGCTGGACGCGAAGTTTTATTTCGCCGTCCACCATGACTATTACGGGGCGCTGCCCGTGCCGCAGGTCGGGGCCCTGGGATTGGCGGTGACCGCGGCCTTTGCCGTGACCGGGATCAGGCAACGGGGCCGCGGCCAAGCCGGCTGGGTGGTGGCGTCGGCGCTCTTCGCCGCGGCGGCGGGGGCCGGGCTGCTCGCGACCAACTATGAGATCGCGTACGTGGCGATGGGGGCGTGGTTCGCGCTGCTGGCCGCGCTGTGGGTGGGCTTTGGGTTGCGGAGCAGCGGGGTCGCCTTCTACGGCGGTCTCCTCGGACCCGCGCTGCTGGTCGGGGTCCTGGCTTGGCTCTCGGCGTGGGAGGGGCAGCGCTCGCAGTTTGGCTATTCGCGCGCGGCGCGGAGCGAGTACCGGGCGGGCGAGGCGATCGGGGCGGATTTTGCGTATCTGCGGGGCACGTCGGTGCCGCCGGAAACGGCGCAGTCGATGCAGGTCGCGGCGGCCCGGCGGGCGGCGCAGCCGGCCGCGGATCGCACCCGGGTGTTCTACGGCCCCGGGGCGGAATGGCTCGAACGGATCTGGCCGACGTACCAGATGCCGGGCATGCCGCTGTGGATGCACGGTGGCACCAGCTACGGGGCCGCCGAGGAAGAGCGCTTGCACGAGGCGCTCTCCGCCGGCGGGCCCTACCTCCATGTGATCGTGCCCGAGGCCCGGGACCATTGGGGCCCCCGGATCGCGCCGCTGCTGGCGGGCAAGTATGAGCTGAAGCGCATGGGCCCGGTGTGGTTCCGGTACGACCAGCTGCCCCGGGGATCGTCTCGTGGCAGCCGCTGGAGTTCCAGCGACCCTTTGGCGGCAACGTGAACGCGATGCTGCTGGAATCCTTCATGCCGGTGCAGACGCTGGCCGACGGACGCACTTTTCTCGGCGTGGACCGGGCGCAGGGTGAGGTGAAGGTGCTGGCCCCGAGCAACCGCATGCAGGCGGAGGCCGTGTTGCGCCGCGCTCCCGGGGTGCGCCCGGCCGCGGGGGCGGTGGTGCGCTTCGAGGCTTTCTCGGTCGCGGGGGGTAACTCTTACCCGCGGGGCACGGTTGAGCTGACGCTGGGCGTCGACGCAGACGAGCAGGTCCTGAACGTGCCGGTGGATAGTGGCGGCTCGCCGGTGCGGTTGGTTGTGACGGTACCCCCGGAGCTGGCCGGACAGGTGACGGCCGGTTGGCGGGCGTTGAACATCCTGCACGCGGTGGATGGTCCGGCGGCGCCGTCGGTGCTGCGGTCCGGCGCGCGGGACATCCATCCGGCCGGCGCGGAGATCCGGGCGGCGTTGCTGCCGGCGGACTGGTCGCCGCCGGAGGTCCACGTGCGGGACGTCCAGGTCGGGCCGGACGGATTGGAGCTGCGTCCAGGGGGCGAGATCTGGATCAGGCTGGCGGGTTTGTACCAGGAGATCAGCGGCGTGGCCACGGTGGTGGACCGGCCCGCCGGGGCGGTGGACCCGGTCCTGCGGGTGGTCTATTTCAAGGGGCCCAAGCTGGACGTGCTGGTCCAGTCAGCGATCCGGGCCCCGGCGGACAACCTGCCCTTCAAGGCGTGGTCGGCGGAACGGGACGGCTGGCTGGTGCTGATGCTGGAGCCCTATCGGACCTCGCCTGCGGTGCGGATCCGCCTGACCGGGGTGCGGGCGGCCGAGTGAAGAGGACGCGGAAGTTGGCTTGCCCCCGGCCGACGGGCTTGGCCTATATCGGCGACACATGACCGAGACTCCCCGCCGTTTGTCCCCGCTTGCGTGGTGTTTGCTGGCGGTGGCGATGATCGCGGCCCTTCTCCCGTGGTGGCGGAACCACAATTACCTGCGCGACCTGTATGACTACGGCCTGGTGTTGGCCTCGAACGGTCACCTGGACCGCGGGGAGCGGCCGTATGTGGATTACACGACGCCGATCCAGGCGGGGTTTCTCGGCCTGAACTGGCTGATCGAACGGGCGGGCGGCGGCACCTATGCCGCGCTGACCCGGGGCGGGGCGGCTCTGATCGCCGTGGCCTCGCTGGTCCTGACGTTGATGCTGGCGCGGCGCTGGCCCTGGTGGGCCGCGTTGATCGTCGGTACTGCGGTGACCGTGGCGAGTGCGTCGCAGCACACCATCCTCTGGCACAATACGCTCGGGGTCTGTGCCCTCGCGCTGGTCAGCTGGGCGGCCGCCTGTGCGCCGGTGGTGCGCCGCGTCACCTGGCCGTGGCATCTCCTGGCGGGCGTGGGGCTGTTTCTCGGCGGGATCAACAAGCTGAATTTTCACCTGGTCGCGCTGACGGCAGCGGTGGCCTGGGCGGTGCGGGCGGGATGCCGGCGGCAGGCCGGCTGGGGGCGGGTGGGGGTGACCGTGCTGGCCGCCGGGGTGGCGGGGGTGGGGTTGCCGCTGGCGGTGGAACTGGCCTGGACCGGGGCCTCGCTGCAGGTCTGGCTGGCCAACGTGGTGCAGGTCGCCGCCGGTTCACGGCTCGGCCTGCTGAAGGACGTGTGGTCCGTGCATTTCCTGCTGAGGCCCATCCATGAGTATTACGGCGAGCTGCATCTGCCCCAGGTTGGGCTGATGGGGGCGTTGCTTTCAGTGATGGGGCTCGCCGGCTGCTGGCCGCGGCGCGCGGCGGTTGAGGGTTGGGACCGGCTGTTTGTACCGGTGGCGGTGGCCGGAACGGCGGCGGCGGGGGCGGCGCTGCTCGCGACCAATTTCGAAATCGCCTACGTGGGGCTGGCGGCGTGGCTCGTGCTGGTCACGAGCCTGTGGCTGGGATTTGCCGGGCCGGACCGCCGGGCCGTATTCGTCGCCGGCCTGATCCTGCCGGCGGTGGTGATCGGGGGCACGGCCTGGTGGTCGGCCTGGACCGGGCAGCGTTCGCAGTTCGGTTTCTCGGATGCGCCGCGCGCGGACTATGTGCCGGCGGAGAACGCCGGCGCGGCCTTCGCGCCCCTGCGCGGGCTGCGGCTGCCGCCCGACCTGATGCTGAGCCTGGAACTGTTCGAGGGGACGCTGCCGGACCCGGACCCGCAGGGCCGGCGACCGGTGTTTTATGGCGCCGGCTTGGAATTTGTGGACCGCTTCTACCCGGCGCGGGCGAGAAAAGGTGAGCCGCTGTGGTTCCATTGGGGGACGAGCTACGGTCCGCCCGAGTTGGCGCGGCTGGGCCGGGAGCTGGCGCGGGATGATCTCTACGAGGCGGTGTTCATCCTGCAGGCCTATGATGTCTGGCCGCCGGAGCTGCGGCCGGTGCTGGAGCAGCATTACGTCAAGGACCTGATCGGTCCGCGGGTGCGGCGCTGGAACCGCCAGTACGGCTACAAGGTGAACCTGGCCGACACGCTGGAGACGCTGGCGCAGCTGGGGGGCAACGTGGATGGGCGCATGCTGCACCTGCAGCGCCAGCCGCTGGGGATCCGCCGGACAACGGATGGCCGGCTACTGCTGGGCACCACGCGGGCGGCCGGGCACGTCCTGCTCCGCGCGCCGAGCTACCGCTTTGGAGGCAAGGCGGTCCTCGACCGGCTGCCCGGCGCGGGGGACGGCCCGTTGAGCGCCGACGTGAAAGTCATCGTGCACGGCGCGATTCCGGAGGAGGTGCGTTGGTCGGGCCGGCTTGAGCTCCCGGCCGGGCAGCAATCGGTGACGGTGCCCTTCCTGGCGGACGGGCATGGCAAGCAACTGCTGGTGTGGATCACGCGGCCGGAGGAGATGGCGGGGCGGGTGCTGGCAGGGGTGCGTGATCTGGAAATCACGCATGCCTTCGAGCAGCTGGGCGAGGCGCCGCGGTTGCGCGACGACGTGCCGGCGGACAGCCCAGCGGACCCGGAGTTAGGGACGAGTCTCTTCGGCCCGATCGCCTGGCGGCCGCAACAACTCGTCGTGCGCGGCGGGTGGGCGACGGCCGGGGGCCTCGCGCTGCCGCCGGGCGGTGAGCTGTGGCTCCACACCGAGGGTATGACCGGCGAGGTGAGCGGCCAGCTGGTGTGTGCGGACGTGGCCGGCACGCCGCCCGCGGTTCGGGTGCTCTGGTACAAGGGTGGTCGCGTACAAATCCTGCAGCAGGGTTGGCTGAGCCGGGATCAACCTTTTGCGTTCCGGGTCTGGACGGCGGAGCCTGGCGGATGGATCGGCGTGATGGTGGAGCCGACCGCCGGGGCGGCACCCGCGGTGGCGCGGGTGCTGAATTCCACGCTGATTCCCTGACCGGCCCGGCTAAGGGTGGGCGAGGCAGGCCTCGCGGGCGAGGGCGACGTGGAAGGGCAGGACCTTGCGGTGATCGTAGGTCCGCAGGGCCTTCGAGTAGGCGGTCGGGGTGAGCGACTTGCCGCTGCGCTCCTTGGCGAGACAGGTCCACATCATTCGGGAGAGACCGAGGTGATCGCCGGCGGAGACGAGGTAGCCGTGCTGGCGCTGGCCGATCATCTCGGCGATGCCGTGCACATCGGTCGTGACGATCGGCGTGCGGAAGGCCATCGCCTCCATCACCACGCGCGGGAACGATTCCTCGTAGCTGGTGCAGACGAACTGGTCGGCCGCGACGAAGAAGTCGAAGACCTCGCGGGTCTCCGGGATCAGCGTGAGGTTGGGCAGGCCCATCCGCGCGATGTCGCGTTTCAGCAGGTCGAGGTAGATGCCGGGCCGCGCCCCGACCAGGACGAAGCGGAACTTCCCGCGGTGGCCCTGGCGGTTGAAATGCTCGATGGCGCGGAGGAAGACGTGCTGGCCCTTGCGCTCGCAGACGGTGCCGATGTTGGCGATGATGGTCTCGTCGTCGGCGAACCCGTGTTTGCGGCGCATCGCGGCGCGGGTGTGCGCCGCGCGGAAGGTGTCGATGTCGTCGAGGTTGATCCAGCTGGGCACGATGCGGAAGTTGCCGCTGACGTTGTGGTCCTCGTAGTAGGCGCGGGTGGCGTCGCACAGGAAGAGCGCGCGGGTCGCGCCGTGGAAGGCCTCGGCGACCAGGCGGTGCAGACTGAGTTCCAGCTTGCGCTCGAAGAACCGGAAGACGGTGGAACTCTCGTGGATGTAGAAGAGGGAGGGTTTGCCCGCGCGGGCGGCCAGCAGCACGCCCCAGAAACTTACGAGGGTGTTGCAGACCACGAGGTCGATGTGGTCCCAGTCGAGCCGGTGCTTGATGTCCCCGAGCCGCTGGTGGAAGGTCTCCTCATCGGGCGACGCGTAGAGCGGCGCGGCGTCCACCACGGTGATGTGAGCGCCGAGGGCCTCGTAAGCGGCGCGGAGCGGACCGTCCTGGGAGGCGAGCACCTCCAGGGTGAAGCCGGCCTCGCACACCATCCAGGTGGCGTATTCCAGCAGGAAGAGCGGCGCGCCCTCGAGGTTGAGGTTGTGGGTCAGGAGCAGGAGGCGGAGTTTCCCGGCCCGCCCGGCGCGGACCGGGGTGGCGGGGGTGCAGACCAGGCGGTTGCCCGCCAGCGTGAGGTGCGGGCTGAGGTAGGGATCGGCGAACTGCGGGTAGCGGCGGACGAAGGCGATGTGCTCGCGATCGTCGAAGGTCACCCCGCGCGTGGCGCTGCCCCAGTGCATGAGTTTCGCCTGCGGGGTGTAGATCACGCGGCGGCCGGCGGCGCGGACGCGCAGGCAGTAGTCGACATCGTTGTAGGCGACGCCGAAGTCGGGCTCGTCGAAGCCGCCGAGCTCCCGGTAGAGGTCGGTGCGGGTCAGCAGGCAGGCGCCGGTGACGGCGGAGACCTCGCGCGCCGCCTCGTGCCAGACCACGGGCACCTCGGCCGGGGGCAGCTTGGCAAACGGGGTGTCGGCGAGCCCGCCGTGCGGCCCGATGATGATGCCGGTGTGGTTGAGTGTCCGGTCGGGGTAGATGAGTTTCGCGCCGACGACGCCGATGTCCGGTTGCAGGAACCAGGTGGCCATTTCCTCGAGCCAGCCGGGCTCGAGCGCATTCACGTCGTTGTTGAGGTGCAGGACCAGCGGCGTGTCGAGGTGGGGGCCGGCGAGGTTGACCAGGTGCGAGTAGTTGAACGGCGCCGCGCGGTCGGCGGGCCGCACCACGACGCAGCGGAGGTCGGTACGCTGCTGGATCAGTTCGAGGTAGCGGACGGCGTCGGCGTCGCGCGAGTGGTCGTCCACGATGACGAGCTTCACGTGGCGCCAGTCCACGGTTTCCTCGAGGAGCTCGACGCATTCCTGCAGCAGGTGCAGGCGGTCGCGGGTCGGGATCACGATGGTGACAGGCAGGCGGGCGAGGATGCCGGGCTCGGGACGGAACTGGTGGAAGCGGACCTGCCGGTGATGGCCCGCCTCGGGCAGGAAGGGGGCGGTGGCGCGGCCCCGGCGGCGGGCGGCGTCGGCGAGGGCCCGGCGCGCCTCCTCGACCGTGGGGTCGGACGGCGGGGTTTGTTCCGGAATCCCGGCATCGGCGTGGGCGCAAACCAAGGGTACATGGGCCACGCGAGCGGCCTCGAGCCGGTCGGTGAGTCGCAGCAGGAGATCGAACCAAGGCCGGAGCGGATAGTCCTCCCGGAAGGAACCGAGTTCCAGGAACCGGTCCTGGCGCACCACGGTGAGGTGGCCGGGGAAAAGACCGGAGTCGGCGAGGGCGGGGCTCCAGGCGGGTTTGAACACCGGCGAGGAGCGCCGGCCCGCATCGTCCATGCGGTCCTCGTCGGTGTAGACCAGTTCCAGTTCCGGGGTGGCGGTCAGCGCCCCGGCGATCTCGCCCAAGGCATCCGGGCTCAGGCGGGCGTGGCCCGGGAGCAAGGTCAGGTGCGTGCCCTTCGCGGCGTGGGCGGCGGTGTTGCACGCGCGGATGAAATCGGCCGGCTGGGCGGCCGTCTGGCTGAGGATGCGCGAGTCGCCCGCAGGCGCGGGGGCGCCGACGAAGCAGGCCTGCCAGTGCGGGTAGATCTGGGCCGTGAGCGAGGCGCCGAGCCGCGCCAGCTGGGCGGGAGTGCAGCCGCGCGGATCGACGAGCACGGTGAAGCGGGGGTGGTCCGGCGTGGCTGGCGTGGCGGCGGATTCCAACAACGAGCGCAGGCGCGGCGTGAGGGCGTGCGCGCGTTGCCAGGCCAGGTAGGGTTCGATCGGTCCGGCCTGCAGGTGGGCGAGCGAGGTCGGGGCGAATTGCCGGTAGAGGCGGTAGGCGACACCGCATTGCCGCCAGTAGTCGGAGAGACGGCCGAGGCGGATGTCCTCGGCCCGGCAGGCGGAGGCGAAGGCGAGAGCCGTCTCCAGGAAAGTGGCGCGGCTGAACTCGGGCAGCGGGCGTTCCTCCTGCGTGCAGCCGCGTTGATAAAAGCGGCGGACAAAAACCAGGTGGCGCGTGCCGTCCTCGAGGTCGGCGAACACCTTGAGGCACGCCGGGTCGTCGGCCTGCTCGTCGATGTCGACCATGCCGAAATACTGCGAATGGCGCGCGTAGGGGTGGCCGGGGAACATCTCGCCCGCGTCGAGGCGCTCGCGGTCGCCGTAGTCCATCTCGACCTCGACGAGCGGGTGGGTGGAGGCGACGAGCCGGCGGATGCGCTGCTCGCGGTGGATGATCCAGCCCTCGACGGAGACCTTGCCGAACTGCGAGCCGCCGGTGAGCAGCGGCTTCTCGAGGGCGCCGAAGAACGGCGGGTTGGGGAGGGAGTCCAGCGGGATGACGGCGGATTCGCGGGCCAGGCGTCGGGCCCGCGGGGCGAGGTCGGCGGCCGGGTCGGCGCGCCGGGCCTGGAGGAGTTTTCGCAGCTGGTCGGGCACGATGCCGGCGTTGAGGCGGCCGCCGGGCGCGGGGCCTTGCTTCACCCGGATGCCGGTGCGCCAGATCTCGACCCAGCGGCCGCCGGCGTCGAGCAACTCGAGCCGGAGATCCTTCGCGCCGAGCGGAGGCCGGACCTGGAGCACAAAACCGGCGTGGGGCAGGCCCGCGTGGCCGCGGTGCCGCTCTTCGACCTCCGGGCGCGGGATGCCGAGGATGCCAAGATGGACCGCCCCGCCGGTGACCGCGCGGATGTCGCTGAAATAGGCGCTGGTCTTGGACAAAAACCAGCCGCTGATCCAGGTCGGCTCACCCGCAAAGGTCCAGTCGACGGGCAGCTCAACATCAAAGATATAGGAGTCGTTTTCGTTCACGCAGCAGTCGGGAAACCAAGGCAGAGCCCGTCCCGTGGCGCAAGCCCTCAGCCGCGGGTCGCGGCCACGCGGGCGAGCAGGCGTTCCCAGCGGGCCAGCAGCTGGGCGGGGTCGTGGCGGGCGCGGAAGAGCGGGGCGAAGGCGGCGGCTTCCGCCGCGAACGAGGCCGGCAGGGTTTCCCAGGCCAGCAGCGCGTGGGCGAGGGCCGGGGGATTGGCTTCGTCCACGAGCGGGAGGCGGGAGTCGCGGAAGAGTTCCGCCGTGAGCGGCAGACGCGGGGCCACGACGGGAATGCCGGCGGCGGCCGCGTCGATCAGCGGGCGCAAGGGGCCGCGGCCGAAGAGTGGACCGAGGCACAGCGCGACGCCGGCCACGGACCAGTCCGCTGTGCGCTCGACCCGGGTCGGCGGCAGGGCGTCGTCGAGGCGGGCGAGGCGCTCGTCATCCACGCGGCCGGCGGGGCCCTGGCGAAAAGTCCAGCACGCGGCGACCGCGGGATGGTACCGCGCGAGCCAGTCAACCGTGCGCAACGGGGCGAAGGCGACGCGCGACGCCGGCGTCGGGACCGGGAGCTCCGGCGAATGCCAGGGCGT
Source organism: Lacunisphaera limnophila (assembly GCF_001746835.1). NCBI lineage: Bacteria > Pseudomonadati > Verrucomicrobiota > Opitutia > Opitutales > Opitutaceae > Lacunisphaera > Lacunisphaera limnophila. Next base: position 2,423,742 of record NZ_CP016094.1, read on the forward strand.
AATGATTTCCGCGGGCCGGTCCTTGAGCTGGCCGAGTTGGGCGCGGGCGGCGGTGACGGAACCAAAACAGAGCGCCGTGGCCGCGAGCCAGCTGGTGCGCAGCAGCGCCTGCACGGCGGGCAGGGCGGTGGGATCGGGGGCCAGCGGCTCGTCGGACTGGCAATCGAAGAGGACGGGGATGCCCTGTTGCCGGGCGAGCGTGATCGCCCAGCCGCAGACCGGATCAAAGACGGCGACGGCATCGAGATGGCCCCACCAGATTTGGCGGTGCAAATCGTGCAGCGCGTTTTTCAGCGCGGTTTCATCGGCGGCGGCGAACAGCGGGGCGGGGCTGACGACGAGAGACTCGGCGCCGGCCTGTTCGAAATCCTGGCGGAGCGGCCCGTCCTCCGCGCTCACCACGCGGGCGGCCCACCGGTGGGAAGCGGTGAGATGACGCGCCAGGTCGAGGGCGCGGAGCGTCTCGTCGTTGGGCCAGAGGCTGCGGACGACCAGCAGGAGGCGCCGGGGACGGCCGGAGGGCAGCGGGAGCAGGGGCCGGTCGGGAAGCACAGGATAGGAGGGGCGGCTCACGTCGATCAACTTGTCTGGAGGCCGGGTACCAGCGGGGGAGAGTCGTTGCGCAAAACACAACGTGGCGGTGCCGTCGGGCGAAAGGGCGTAGACGCGCAGGCAGGCCGGGACCGTAAGCGTGGCGGGATAATCCACCGGCCCGCGCAGGCGGCCATGGCGCGCGGCCGGCAGGTGCGGCACCTTGGCGGCCAGGGCGTCATCGGTGAGGCTATGCTCGAGGTGATTGAAAACCAGGCCGTCGGTGGTCGCGAGCACGGCGGCGAGTGGCCGGGTCGCGTCGAGCAGCCACCCGAACACGGGGGCGCGGCCGTGCCGCAGCGCGGGAGTGCCGCCCGGTTCGTCGAGGTGGCCGTGGAACGGATGGTGGGCGTCGCGCACCGTCCAGGTGCCGTCAGGGGAGGTTTCGAGCCGGCCCTCGGTGCGGGGGGCGGGCAGGCCGTCGGGGGCGATCGTGAGATCGATCCGGTGCAGTTCGATCCAGGCGCCGAAGGCGTCCATTGCCTCGACCGTGAGGGTGACCGGACCGTCGCGGACGGGGACACCGACCACGTACTCAGCGGGCAGCCAGGCGCGCGGGGACGAGAAATGGGCGGCGAGATCGGTGCGGGGCAGACCCAGGATGCCCAGGTGGGTGCCGCCGTCGTGGCGCACGCGCACGTCGGTGAAATCGTGGCCCGGCCGGCCGACGACCCAGCCGCGGAGCCATACGACGGGACCGGCGAGGCGGCTGCCGGGGTGCGGCCACTCGAGCTGATGGAAGCAGCGGGCGGACGCTTGCATGTCAGGCGCGGGCGGCGGCGACGGCGCGGATGAGGCGGACGTGGCGCGGCAGGGAATTCGCCTCGTGGTATTTTTTCAGGACGGAGGCGCGGGCCTTTTCCGGCCGGCTCCGGTCGCCGGCGGCGTGGGCGGCGAGGGCCAGGGTGAGGGCCTCGGCGAGGCGATAGCGGTCGCCAGGCGGGGTCAACCAGGCCTCGTCGGGACCGATCATTTCGGCGATGCCGTTCACGTTGGTCGAGACGATGAGGCGGCGGAACGCGGCGGATTCGAGCAGGACCCGGGGAAAGGATTCCTCGAAGCTCGTGCAGACGAAGATATCAGCGAGTTGGTAGAAGTCGAAGATCTCGCCGGTCTCGGGGATGAAGCGGGCCAGACCGCTGAGGCCCAGACGGGTGACTTCCTCCTCGAGGGTCTGGAGGAACAGGCCGGGCCGGGCGCCGACCATGAGAAACTCGACCTTTCGGCCGGGGTGCGTGCGGGCCAGTTCGTCCTTCAGCAGGGCGATGGCCTGGATGAAAATGTGCTGGCCCTTGCGCTCGCAGACCGAGCCGATGTTGACCACGAGCACGGCGGCGGGATCGAGCCCGTGCTTGCGCCGCAGGTCGGCGGGGGTGTGCGCGGCGGCGAAGGTGTCGACGCGCCCCGCGTCCACCCAACTCGGGAGCAGCGCGAAGTTGTCCCGGTCGCCGAGGGAGTCGAACACGTGGCGGGAGGAATCCGCGGTGAACACGACGCGATCCGCGGAGCGGAAGGCCGCCTCGATCACGGGGAAGAGGGCGGGGTCCAGGTCGGACTTGAAGAAGCGGCGGATGGGCGAGCTTTCATGGACATAGAGGAGGGAGGGCTTGCCGGCGGCCCGCGCGGCGTGGACGGCCCAGAAGGAGACCATGGTGTTGGCGATGACCACGCCGGTGGTGGTCCAGGGTAGGCCGGCGGTGGCGGTGGCCAGGCGGGTGGAAAATTCCGGGGCGGATTTTGCGGCCAACACCGGCCCGAGATCCACGAGGTCAACAGCGAGGCCGGCCGCGGTGAAGACCGCCCGCATCGGGCCGTCCTGGGGCGAGACGATGCGCACGGTCACCCCCGGCTGGCAGGCAAGATGCCGGGCCAGCTCGAAGATGAACCAGGGGGCGCCCTCAAAGTTGAGGTTGTGGGTCACCACGAGCACATGGAGCGGTGCGGCGGAGGGGGGGACGGCGGCGGGTTCGGGCGCGAGGCGGGAGCGACCGGCGGGCGCCGGGGCTTCGGTGGCATAGGCGGCCCAAGCGGCGCGCAGCGCGGGGAGCGTGGCGGCCCAGCCGCCCGCGGGCAGGCCGTGGCGGCGGCAGGAGGCGCGCAGGGCCCACGCGGTGCGCGCAAAGGTGCGGCGGTCCAGGGCGGGTAGCGCGGCTTCGGCGCCGGCGATCACGCGCGGGGTGAAGCGTTGGGCCCAGACCAGATGCTTGGTGCCATCGGCGAGGGTGGCGAAGAGCTTGAGCAGGGCGGGCACCGTGGTGTCCGCCGGCAGGTCCACGTGGCCGACAAAGGCGGAGGTCTCCCGTCCGGGCAGGTCAGCGAACTCGCCGCCGACGTCGGTGCGGGGCAGGCCGTAGAGCAGCGCGCCCTCCTGCAGCGGGTCCACGAGGGCGGTGAGGCGGGTGACGCGTTGGTCGCGGTGGGCGAGCCAGCCGGTGATCGAGAGGCGGCCGTAGCGCACCCAACCGACATCACGCGGGGCCTCGAGCGCGCCGAAGAACGGGGGGCTGGGCAGGGCGTTGCGCGGCTCGGCGAGGGCGCCGGAGACGATCTCGTCGGCAAGGGCGGCGAGGGGGGTGGCTGGGCGGCGGCCGTGCAACCGGAGCAGCGGGTTGACCAAGCCGGGCAGCAGCGACGGGAAAGCGGGCGGCGGCGGGCAGCCGGGGGCGGCGGGGTCGACGGTGATGGCGGTCTGAAAAATCTCCGTCCATTGATTGGTCTGGTCGCGGACCTCGAGGCGGAGCAAGGCGGCACCGGCGTGCGGCTCGAGCAGGAGGGTGAAGCCGAGGTAGGGCGGGCCGGGGTGTTTGAGCCAGACCTCGTCGAGGCCGGGCTTGGGCAGGCCCCAGTTGGCGAGGAAGCAGCGCCCGTCGACCCAGGCGCGCAGGTCGGTGGTCACGCGGTTTTGGGGCGACCAAAGCCAGCCGGCGAGCCAGGTGATCCCGGCCGGAAAGCGCCAGTCCGCCGGGTGCACCTCGATCGCGAGCTTCCACTGGGGGCTGTCGATGATCATGGGCGGGCCGCGACAGATCCCACGGCAGCGCCGGAGCGGACGACGAAGGGCGAGGAGGCGGACATGCGGTGCGCAAGGGCACACGAAGCGGTGCGGTTTAGTCAACGTTAAGCTGGCCGCCGGCTGCGCGGATAAAGGTTGCCGCTGATGGGGTCGGTCCTTTTCTGGGGCGTCATGTCCAGTCCAGCCGCCGACCGGCGGGAGAGCCGGTTCCTGATCGTCCTCTTCGTCCTCGCGTTAGGCTTCAACCTTTACGGGGTGACCTACCACTGGACCATGGGCTTCATGGCCGGCCATGAGTTCCGGCAGGCGCACACGGCGATCGTGGCGTACCACATCGACCAGCAGAACAATTTCTCGCTGCTCTATGAGACCCCGATCTTCGGGAAGCCCTGGGTCTCGCTCCTGCTCGAGGTGCCGATCTACGAGTGGGCGGTGGTCGGGTTGAGCCGGCTGACCGGCCTGCCCCACGTGATCGCGGCGCGGACGATCACGGCGGCCTGCTTTTACCTGACGCTCCCCGCGCTCTGGCTGCTGCTGGGCCGGCTGGCGCTGCCGAAGCCGCGCCGGCTGCTGGTGCTGGCGCTGGTCCTGAGCGCCCCGGTGTATATTTTTTATTCGCGCGCCTTCCTGATGGACTCGATGGCGCTGATGGCCAGCGCCTGGTGGTTGGTGGCTTTTGTGCGCACGATGGACGAGCGGCGCTGGGGTTGGCTGGGGCTTGCCGTGGTGGCGGGCACCCTCGCCGCGCTGGTGAAGAGCGCGATCCTGGCCGTCTGGATGGTGCCCGGCGCGGCGTACGGCGCCTGGCTGCTCGGGCGGGATCTGCGCGCGGGCGCCGGCTGGCGGGCGCCGCTGCGGACGCTGCTCTGGGGGCTCGCCACGGTGGTGGTGGCGCTCGGTTGCCTGCGGGCCTGGGTCGCGTACACCGATCCCATCAAGGCCGCGCACGCCTCGGCGTGGATCTTCACCTCCAAGAATCTGTCGCAGGGCAACTGGGGGCTGTTTGATTTTGACGCCTTGTTCTCGGCCCAACTCTGGCGCTACCTGCTGGCCTGCTGGGAGCAGGCGATCATGTCGCGCTGGATGATCGCGGCGCTGCTGGTAGCGGGGTTGGCTTTGCCGACGGCACGCGGCCGCGTGGCCGGCGCGGCGGCATGCTTCTTGGCCGCGCAGATTCTCTTCCCCTTCGCCTACGCCTATCAGGATTATTATTTCTATGCGTGCGCGGTCTTCCTGCACGGGGCCCTCGGCTGGGCCTTGCTCGCGTTGTGGGACTCGCGGCTGCCGCGCTGGGCGGCGGGGGTGGTCATGCTGGCGGTGCTCGGCGCGCAGGGCGCCACGTACTGGCGCGACTACCGGGTGCAGCAGAGCGTGGTGCACCACGGCGGGTATCCCTTCACCGATGTCATCCGTGAGCTCACACCCAAGCAGACGGTGATCATTGTCGCCGGGGCGGATTGGGCGGCGATGTCCCCGCTCTATGCCCAGCGCAAGGCGCTGATGATCCGCAACGGGCTGGAACACGACCACGCCTACCTCGAGCGGGCGTTCAACGACCTGGCCGGGGAGGAGGTATCGGCCCTCGTGGTCTACGGACCCCTGCGGCAGAACAAGGATTTCATCAACAAGGTCGCGGAGCGCTTCGACCTGGATGCGCGGGCTCCGACCTTTTCGTTTGTCACGACCGCGGACACCTACCTGGCCCGGCTATATGCGAAGGGCGCACAACTCCGCCTGAAGAACAGCCGGCGCTATCCGGATCTCACGATCCCGCCGGAGGCCTTGGCGGAGATCCCGACGAAGGGCCGGGCCCAGATTTCACCGGCCATCGCGCGCGACGTTTTCATCAACATCCGGCCGGGTCCCTACCAGATGGACTTTGAATTCGGCCTGGACTGGCTGGGGGAGGGAGCCATGCCGGTGCTCTCGGCCCACCCCAACTCGGACCTGTGGGTGCGGCCGCCGCCCCACGCGAAACAGATCCGGTGGAGTTATGGCATTTTCGCCGGCGCCTACGAAAAGCCGGAGGCCCGGACCGACGGCGTCGAGTTCATCATCCACGGGGAACTGCCCGATGGAACGTCGCGCGAGATCTACCACCGCTTGTTGGACCCGGCGCAGAATCCGGCGGACCGCCCCGACCAGCATGAGGTCATCGCGTATGAGCCCCGGCCGGAAGAAAGCCTGCGTTTCTCGACCCGGCCCCACCAGAGCAGCGCCTACGACTGGGCCTACACGATCCGCATCGAGGTGAAGTGAACGCGCCGCCGTTGCGTCACCCGGCGTTCAGTCCGAGGGAGCGGGCGAGGGTGAGGTGGCGGGGCAGCAGGACGGCGCTGTCGTATTCCGCCGCGACGCGGGTGCGGGCGGCCGCGCCATAGTCCCGGCCCGTCGCGGGCGAGGCCAGCAACTGCTGCAGGCCGGCGGCGAGCGCGGCCGAATCCCCCGGCGGGACCAGCAGAGCCTCGCGGTCGGGTCGGACGATCTCGGGGATTCCGTGGACTGCGGTGCTGAGGATGGGCAGGGAGAAGGCCATGGCCTCGAGCACGACACGGGGGAAGGACTCCTCGTAACTCGAGCAGACAAAGAGGTCGGCGGCACCGTAATAGGGGTAGACGTCGCCGGTCTCCGGCACGACGCGCAGGTTGGTCCGCCCGAGGGTCCGGATAAAGTCGGCCAGGTCCCGATCGTAGGGCGTGTCGCGGCCGCCAATCATGAGGAAGTCCGCGGTGGCGGCGAGTTCCGGGGCCATGCGCCAGAGTTGGGCGACCGCGCGGGCGAAGAGGTGCTGGCCCTTCCGTTCGCACACGGTGCCGACGTTGATGACCAGCCGTCGGTCCGCGGTCAGACCAAGCCGGGTGCGGAGTGCGTCGCGGTTCGCGGTGGCGCGGAACGCATCGATCCGCGCCAGGTCGATCCAGCCCGGATGGAGGCAGTAGTTGGAGCCGTCGGAGAGGGCGGTGTAATAGTGCCGGGTGGCCGGGGTGAGGAAGGACACGCGGTCGGCCAGGCGGAAGGTTTCCTCCACGACCGGCACGGCGGACGCGGGCAGGGCGACATGGAAAAAAGCGCGGGGCGGCGTGCTTTCGTGGATGTAGAGCAGCGCCGGGCGGCCGGCCAGACGGGCGAGGTGCACGCCCCACCAGCCGGAGAGGGTGTTGGCCACCACCAAGCTGGCCGGGGAAAGATCAACGTCGGCCGCCAGGGTGCGCAGGGCCGCGCGCAGACCGCCGGCGTCACGGCACTGGTAGAGAGGAGCCGGGTCGACCACGCGGACCGTCGCGCCCAAGGCCTCGAAGGCCGCGCGCAAAGGGCCTTCCTTGGCGCTGGTCACCTGCAGCGTGACCCCGGGCTGGGTCCGGAGATGACGGGCATATTCCAGGAGGAAGAGCGGGGCGCCCTCCTGGTTGAGGTTGTGCGAGATCAGGTGGACAACACCGGGCCGGGTGGGAGCTGCGGCGCGGGCCGGCGGGTGCGGGCGGATCGGGGTGGGGCGCGGGGCCCGGGTGCGGTAATCGCGCCAGGCGGTCAGGATCGTGGCGCGGTAGTCCGGGCCGGAAGGAACGGTCCAACCGCGCTGTTGGATCGCGCCGGCCAGGGCGCGCCAGGCGCACCAGAAGCGCAGCGGGGAATACGCGGCGTAGGCCTGCTTGGCGAATTCCTGGTCGGTGACCGTGAAGCGCGCGACGGAGCCGAGGTGCCAGCTGCCGTCCTCCAGTTCCGCGTAGACGCGGACGGTGGCGGGGCGCGGGAGCTGGGCGGGCAGGTCGAGAAAGCCGTCGTAGCCGGCGTGCGCCGCGTGGGGCGGGGTCCCGGGTCGTTCGAGCAGGAAGGGTGTCCCGCGACCGTGCTTGAGATCCTGCGTTGCGAGGAGGTCGGTGGTGGCGAACACGCGCTTGAGCGGCAGGCTCTCATGGAAAACCCAGCCGGTGAGCGGCAGGCGGCCGAAGAGCGAGAAGGCCCAGAGGTGGGGCTGGTCGAGGTGGCCGTGGAACGGGCGGGGGGGGTGCTGCAGGTGGTGGCGCGGCGGGGTTTCGCGGATGAGGGCGGTGGCGGCCGCGGCGGGGGTGAGGCCGGGCGCGGCGAGCCGGCGGAGCAGGATGCCCAGGGTTTCGCCGATCATCGGGGCGGACAGCGGCGCGTGCGCCTCCGGATCCGGGGTCGCTTCCGCGGCGGTGACATCGCGTTCCACGGTGTCGATCGCCTCCCAGGCCCCGGCGAGGGTGCAGGCCTCCAGGGTGAGGCGGTAGCGGCCGGCCGGGAGGTTCAGGGTGACGCTGAAGCCGGCCAGGAGATAAGGCTGGTCGGACTTAAAGTACTCGGCCAGATCGCGGCGCGGGATACCGTAGACCCCGGGAAACAAGGCGTCGCCGGCGACGACGCGCACGTCGGTAAAATGGTGGCCGGTGCGGGGTACGAGCCAGCCGTGCAGGATCGAGCCGCCCACCAGCCCGGGGTAGGGTGGGTCGAAGTGCAAGGTGGCGTGGGCAAGCTCGTGCATACGCGGCGCACGGTGAAAAACAATCCGGCACGGCACAACCCCGAATGCGGTGCCCGGCGGTTTCAAAAAAGCTGTGATACAATGGCGGATCGACGGGTTCGGATGGTCAGGATGGGGGAGGGATGTGATGCTCCCGCTCTCGTCCACAAATTTTTATTGCCGCCTGCGCCCGTCTTTATTTCCAGAATTCCCCATGACACCCCGGAACCCGGCCCAACGTGAACGCCTCGGGCTCCTGCTGTGCCTGGTGGTCGCGGCCCTGGTGCATGGCTGGCTGGCGACCCGGAACTGGACGGCGGGTTTCATGCCGGGGCATGAGTTCAGGCAGTCGCAGACCGCGTTCATCAGCCACTTTATCGACCGCGAGAATGATTTCTCGCTGCTCTACGAGGCGCCGATCGTGGGCAAGCCCTGGGTGTCGATCCTGCTGGAGGTGCCGGTCTACGAGTGGAGCGTGGTGCTGCTGAGCCGGGCCACGGGGTGGTCGCACGTGGTGGCGGCGCGGAGTATCTCGCTCGCCTGCTTCTACCTCACGTTGCCGGCGCTGTGGCTGTTGTTGGGCTGGATCGGGGTGGAGCGGATGCGCCGGGTCCTGCCGCTGGTGCTGATCCTGACCTGCCCGGTCTATATTTTTTATTCGCGGGCCTTTCTGATGGAATCGATGGAGCTAATGGCCTGCGCGTGGTTCCTCGTGGGCTTCGTGGGGATGATGGAGCGGCGGCGCTGGCCGTGGTTCGTGCTTACAACCATCGCGGGCACGGCGGCGGCGTTGATCAAGAGTGCGACCTTCGCGGTCTGGCTGCTGCCGGCCGCGGCCTATGGGGCGTGGCAACTGGGTCGGGACCTGCGGGCGCGGGCCGGGTGGGGTCCGATCGTGGTGACGGTATTCTGGGGGCTGGCCGGGGCGATCGTGCCGTTGGGGGCGCTCCGCCTGTGGATCGAGCTGACGGATCCGATCAAGGCCAACCATGCCTCGGCGTGGATCTTCACCTCGGCGAATCTTTCGCTGGGCAACTGGGGGCTGAACGACCTGTCGGCCCGGTTCTCCGCGGCGACCTGGGGGACGCTGCTGCAGCGCTGGCAGGAGGCGCTGATGGCGCCCGCGTTGATTGGGGTCGCCTTGCTGGCCGGGCTGGTCGCGTTCCCGGCCCAGCGGGTGCGGGTGGCCGGGCTGGCGGCCGTTTTCTTCCTGGCGCAGCTGCTGTTCCCCTTCGCCTATGCCTACCAGGAGTATTATTTCTATGCTTGCGCCGTGTTCCTGCTCGCGGCGCTGGGGGCGGTGCTCGGCGGCGTGCTCGACTCGCGCCTGCCGCGGTGGGCCGCCTGGTTAGTGGTGGCGGTGCTGCCGCTGGCGCAGCTGCATAATTATGGGCGGGTGTATTATCCCCAGCAGATCATCCCCTCGCCGGGCGGGCATCCTTTCACGCTGGCGTTGCGGGACCTGACGCCGCGGGAGTCGGTGATCGTCGTCAGCGGCGCCGACTGGGCGGCCATCATCCCGCTGTATGCGGAACGGCGCGCGCTCATGATCCGGAACGGCCTGGAGAACGACCGCGCGTACCTGCAACGGGCCTTTGCCGACCTGGCGGACGAGGAGGTGTCGGCCCTCGTGCTGCTGCGCGAGTACCGGTACAAGCCGCTGGTGCGCGAACTGGCGGTGGCGGCCTTCGGGCTGGAGAGCACGCCGACCTTCTCGTACGCCGATGTCGATATCTACTGTAGCCGGCGCCTCGGCCAACGGGTGCGGCAGGGGCTCAAGGAGCGAGGGAACTACAGTGCGCTGATCGTGCCGTCGACGGAGGCCGCGGCACCGGTCGAGACCGGTGTGTTCCGCCTCAATGCCGGGGTGGCACGCACGGAGCTGCGGGCGGTGACGCCGACCCCGTTCCAGGGTCGGTTTGACTATGGGCTGGGCACCTTCCCCTACGAGGGGCGGACGGTGATCAACGCCCACCCGCACAGCGAGCTCTGGCTGCGTGCGCCCGGCGCTTCGTCGCGTATCGAGTGGGATTACGGCATGGTGGCCGCGGCCTGGGAGCGGGCGGGGGACAAGTCCGACGGGATCGACCTGGTCATCACGGGGCTCCGGCCGGGGCAGGGCGAAAGGGAGCTTTACCGGCGGCGGCTGGATCCGGTCGCGCGGCCCGCGGACCGGGGCTTGCAGCGCGAGGTCATACCTTACGCGCCCCTGCCGGGTGAGTTGTTGCACTTCAGCACCGGGCCGGGCGGGAGCCTCAGCTACGACTGGGCCTACTGGGCGAGGATTGAGGTGAAATAGGACCGGCGCCGGCTCAGCCGGGGCGCAGCGCCGCGGTGGCGGCCAGGGCGAGATGACGCGCCATCACCGCCGGGGCGGCAAATTGGTTTTCCGCCCGGGCGCGAGCACGGGCCGCGAGTTCACGGCCCACGGTGGGGGTCGCGAGCAGGCGGGCGAGGCCGTCGGCCCACGCGACGGTGTCGCCGGGTGGCAGCAGGCAGGCCTCGAGCCCATCGCGCACCAGTTCGGGCACGCCATGCACGGCGGAGGCGATGATCGGGACGCCGAGGGCCATGGCCTCGAAGACGACCCGCGGCGACGATTCCTCGTAGCTGGAGCAGGCGAACAGATCGGCGGCCAGGTAATAGCGCAGGTAGTCGGTGGTCTCGGGGTGGACGAGCAAGTTGGCGTGGCCGAGATCGGCCAGGGTGTCGGCCAGCATCGTGTCGAACGGCGTGTCGCGTCCGCCCAGGAGCAGGAAGCGGGTGCGGGCCATGAGTTCCGGGTGACGCCGTCCGAGCAAGTCCACGGCGCGGGCGAAGGTGTGCTGGCCCTTGCGATCGGACACGGTGCCGATGTTGCAGACGAGTTGTTCGCCCGGTTGGACGCCGAGATCCCGGCGTAGCGCCGCGCGATCCTGCGTCGCGGCCCAGGTGTCCAGCGCGGCGACATCCACCCAGCCGGGCGTGAGCCGGTGCCGCTCCGGCCGCCCGTAGCCGAGGTGGCAATTCCGGGTGGAGGCGGTGGTGAAGGACACGAGGTCGGCCAGGGCGAAGGCTTCCTCGGTGAGCGAGATGACCGGGGGCGGCACCCGCTGGCCGTAGAAGGAGGCCGGAGTCGTGCTTTCGTGGACGTAGAACAGCACCGGCCGGTCGGCGGCCTTGGCGGCGTGCACGGCCCAGAAGGTGGTGAAGCTGTTGGCAATCACGAGATCCGCGGCGGCCCAGTCGGGCTCGGCCGCCAAGTCGGCCAGAGCGCTGGTCGCGGCCGCGGGCGAGCCGGCCTGCATGACCGAGGTGCAATCGAGGATCCGCACCGTGGCGCCGAGCGACTCGAAGGCGGCGCGCAAGGGGCCGTCCTCAGCGCTGACCACCTGCAGGCGGGCACCGGCGGCGGCGAGCGCGCAGCCGAGCTCGAGGAGAAAGCGCGGCGCACCCTGCAGGCTCAGGCCGTGGGTGGCCAGCAATACGCGCGACGGGAGCGGGGCGGCGGCGCGGGCGGGAGCTGTTACCAGGGCAGGGACAGTGGGCGCGGGACGCAGACGGGCACTCGCCGCGTGCGCGGTACGCAGCTCGGAAACGATGCGATCGAGATCGGCGTCGCGGGCCACGGACATTTCGCGTTTTGCCAAGGCCTGTTCCCAGGCGGTCAGCGCGGAGTCAAAGGACGCGGTGGCCGGGCCGGGGTCCTTTTCCGCCTCCTGCGTGTGCAGCCGGGTCCGCACGACCGGGCCGAGGTGCAGGCTGCCGTCCTCCAGCTCGGCGTAGATCCTGAGGCTGACGGGATTCGGCAGTTGTGCGGGGACGTCCACGAGACCGATGAAACCGCAGGCCCGGGCGTGGGGGTATTGGGTGTAGAACGCGGCCGGGCCGGGCGAGGGTTGGTGGATGGCCAACAGTTGCCAGGATTGCAGATCGACGGTGGCGAGGATGCGGCGGATGCGCTGCGTCGGGTGGAAGAGATGGCCGAAGGCGGGGATGCGCCCGAAGCGGCAGCAGCAGACGGAGGCTGGCTCATCCACGAAACCGATCAGCGGGGTCGGCGCATCGCGCAGGACGCGGGGCCACGGGAGTTCGTCGGCCAACTGGGCGGCCAGGCCGGCGAGGGACTCACCCGGGTGGCGGGCGGCGGCGCGCAGGAGCTGGCGCAAGCCGTGGCCATGATCGATCCAGCGCAGAGGGCCACGGGGAATGGCGAAGTCAACCGGCGCCGCACCGGCGGCAATGGTCCAATTCACAATCTGGAAGGGGATCCAGCGACCCTCGATCGTCAGCGCCTCGAGCACGGTCTCGCGGTCGCTTGCATTGAGTTCCACGGCGATGGCGAATTCCGCCAAGGCGACGGGGCGGCCGGTGTGGAAGTGGGTGGCAAGGTCGGGGCGAGGGAGGCCATGCACGCCGGCAAAGATGCGGTCGCCCACGCGGGCGCGCACATCGACGAAATGCCCGCCCGGTTTCGGCCACACCCAGCCGCGGACCAGGTGGCGGCCCGGGGGCAGGGTGGCGCCCGGGGAGGGTGTTTCGAGATGGCTGAAGCTGAAGGCTGTTTCTGGCATCGGGCGCGGGACGGGTTCAATGGAACGGCACGGCCGCCACGGTGCGAATCAGATCGGCATGGAGCGGAAGCAGGCGGGTGGCGTCGAACCGGGCAGTGACCGTGGCCTGGGCTTTTTGCGCGCGGGTCCGATCCCCGCGCAGATGCGCCTGCAGCGCGGCGAACATCGCCTGGGCGAGTCGTTCCGCATCCCCGGGGGGCACAAGCCAGGCTTCGTCCTCCGCAAGGATCTCGGGAATGCCGTCGACCTGGGTCGACACGATGGACCGGCCGAAGGCGGCGGCCTCCAGCACCACCCGGGGGAAAGCCTCCTCCAGGCTGGAGCACACGCAGACGTCGGCGAGTTGGAAGAACGCGTACGCGTCCGGGGTCTGCGGGAAAAGCTGCACGCCCGGCAGCGATTGCGTGGCGAGGGTGTGTCGCAGGAGATCGGTGTAGGCGTCGGGCCCCTCCTTGGCGCCGACCAGCAGGAAGCGCAGGGGGGTGGTCTCCGGGACGAGTTGCCGGAGGCGGGCGATCGCGGCAAGGAAGACGTGCTGGCCCTTGCGGGGCAGCAGTGAGCCGATGTTGGCAAAGATGATGGCATCGGCCGGCAGGCCGTGGGCGTGGCGCAGTTCGCCCGGGGTATGGGCGGCGGCGTAGGCGCGAATATGGCTGACCTCGATCCAGCCGGGCAGGACCCGGAAATGGCCGCGGCCGGCGAGCGCGGCGTGGGCCCCTTGGGCCGCCCGGGCGGAAAAGGCCACCCGGGTGGCAAGGGTGAAGGCCTGTTCGATTCGCCTGATCGCGGCCGAGGGCAGCTGCAGGGCAAAAAAGCGCCGGGCGGCGACGCTTTCGTGCACATAAAGGAGGGAAGGCCGGCGCAGTCGCGCGGCCAGGTGTATCGCCCAAGCGGCGACCATCGTGTTGGCAATCACGACGTCGGCGCCGGCCCAGACCGGGTCGGCGGACATCCGGTCAAGCGCGCGGGCGTGGTGGACGTCGTCAGCGGCCGTCAGGAGCGGGGCGGCATCCACCAAGGTGACCGGCAGGCCGGCGGCGGTCAGCGTGGTGCGCAGGGGGCCGTCCTCCGGGGAAACCACCCGCACGCTCCAACCGGGCAAGGCGGCGAGATACAGGGCGAGTTCGCAGGCGATGAGCGGAGCGCCCTCCCGATTGAGGTTGTGCGTAACGAGGACGACGCGGTGAGCAGCGCTCGGATTGGGGGCGGGGTCGGTAATCGGGCGGGGCAGCCGGTGCGCCGGTGCGCCGGTGCGGTATTCCTGCCAGGCGCTCCGCATGACGCTCCAGCCGCCGCTCCAGCCCGCCCGGCGGAGGTCCCAGGCGGCCCGGGCGAAGGTGACAGGAGAAAATTCGGGCAGATCCGTACCGCGTCCGCTGACGACCGCAGGCTGGAAACGGTGGAGGAACACCAGTTCCTGCCGTCCGTCGGCGAGGCGGGCGAAGATGCGGAGCGCGAGCGGGCGGGGCAGCTGGGCGGGAACCGGCAGGAAACCGGCAAAACGCGAGGAGGCGCCATCGACCAGGCCGGGAAACACGGCATCCGCATCGGGCCGGGCGAGGCCGTGCACCAGGGGCAGCGGGGAGGCGGAGTCGAGGAAAGCGGTGAGACCTAAGATCCGCTGTTCGCGATGGGCGATCCAGCCGCTGACCAGCAGGTGGTCGTATTGCACCGCGGCGACCGCGGCGATTTGCTCGAGCGCCCCGTGGAACGGAGGGCTGGGCAGCACGGCGAAAGTGCCGATGTGCGCGGCGGTGGCGACCTCGCGGGCGAGGGCGGCCCCGTCCTCGTCGGGCCGGGCGTGCCGGGCCCGCAGCAGACCGAGCAACGCTTGCGAATCGGGCGGCGGGGGCGGGGCCGGCGCGCTGGTGCCGGAGGAAGTGACGGCGCGGTGGAAGATCTCCGTCCAGCGGCCATGCTGGTCGCAGACCTCGATGCGCAGCGTGCGGGCGCCGGACACCGGTTGGATCAGGAAGGTAAAACCGGCGTGCGGCGGCCCGGCTTGGCCGCGTGCGGCGGCCTCCCGGTCCGGTCGCGGCAAACCGCAGAGACCGAGGAATGGCCGGGGGCCGAGCCAGGCACGCACATCGACCGGTACGAGGTTGGCGGCCGAGGTGACCCAGCCCGCAAGCCAGAAGGGCCCGGTCGGGCAGACCCAGTCCACGGGATGAATCTCGATTGCGGACTGCCAGTCGGGCGGTGCCATGTGGGAGTTCAGCCCAGCCAGGCCTCGCGGATCACCTGCAGGTGGCGCGGCAGGGCGCGGCTGTGATGGTAGGCGCGGGCGGCGCGGGCGCGGGCCAGGGAGATCATCTTCCGGTCGCCGGCCAGATGGTCGGCGAGGGCGAGCTTCAGGGCGGCGGCGAGCTTGTGCTGGTCGCCGGCGGGCACGAGGTAGGCCTCGTCGGTGTTGGTGAGCATCTCGGCGATGCCGTTGACGTCGGTGCTGACGATGCGGTTGCCGAAGGTCATCGCCTCGAGAATGACGCGGGGGAAGGACTCCTCGAAGCTGGTGCACACGAGCAGGTCGGCGAGCCGGTAGAAATCGTAGATGTCGGGCGTCTCGGGGAAGACCTTCACGGTGTCCTGCAGCCCCATGAGCGCGATGTCCTCCTGCAGGGTCTCCATGTAGAGGCCGGGGCGCGCGCCGACCATGACCCACTGGATCTTTTTCCCAGGGTACAGGGCGGGCAGTTCCTTGCGGAGGAGGTCGATGCCGCGGATGTAGATGTGCTGGCCCTTGCGCTCGCAGATGGAGCCGATGTTGACGACGACGACGGCGTCGGGGTCGAGGCCGTGCTTGCGGCGCAGGGCGGCGGGCTCGTGGGCGGCGGCGAAGGCGTCGATGCGGTCGAAGTCCACCCAGCTGGCGAGGAGGCGGAAGTTGTCGTTGACGTTGAATTCCTCGTGGAGGTCGCGGGTGGAGGTGGCGGTGAAGACGACGCGCGTGGCCAGCCGCAGGGCCTCCTCGGCGACCGGGTGCATCAGCGGGGGCAGGATAGATTCGAAGAAGCGTTTCACCGGCTTGCTCTCGTGGAGGTAGAACGCGGAGGTCTTGCCCAGATGCGCGGCGAGGTGCACGCCCCAGAAGGTGAGCAGGGTGTTGCAGAGGAACAGGTCGGCGTCGTCCCACGCGCGGGTGCCGGCAAACGTCTTCAGCGCGGCGGCGAACTGCTCCGGGGTCTTGGCGCCGGTCAGCGGGGTGGCGTCCCAGATCTCGACCTTGAAGCCGGCGGCCTCGAAGCGGGCGCGGAGCGGGCCGTCCTGGGCGGAGGCGATGGTGAGCTGGACGCCCGGCTGGGCGGCGAGGTAGCGGGCCAGCTCGAAGAGGAAGATCGGCGCGCCCTCGAAATTCAGGTTCTGGGTCAGGGCGATCGCGCGGAAGGGCCGGGCGGTCTCGGCGTGGCGCCGGTGGTAGGGATTGAGCGGCAGGTTGCGCGGCGGGAAGTGGAGCGCCTCGCTGTGGTAAGGGTCGCGGCGGGTGCCGTGTCGCGCGAGGTACTCGAGGTGCTCGCGCTCGGCGTAGACGGTGCCGCGGGAGGCGCTGCCGACGTGGCGCAGCACGGCCGACGGACTAACGACGGTGCGGAAACCGGCCGTGCCGGCGCGGAGACAGAAGTCGACATCGTTGTAGGCGACCTGGAGTTTGGGTTCGTCGAAGCCGCCGAGCTGGCGGTACAGGTCGGTGCGGGTGAGGAGGCAGGCACCGGTGACGGCAGAGACGTTGCGCGCGGCGTGGGGCAGGAACAGGTAACCGAGGTCCTCGGCGGGCTCGCGCTCAAAGAGCACGTGCGGCAGGCCGTCCTCGCGACCGAGCGAGATGCCGGCGTGGTTGATCGTGCCGTCGGGGTACAGCAGCTTCGCGCCGACGATGCCGACGCCGGGCACGGTGAGCCAGCCGACCATGTCCTCGAGCCAGCCCGGGGTGAGCGCCTCGACGTCGTTGTTGAGGTGAAGGACGAGCGGGGTGTCGGCGCGGGCGGTGCCGAGGTTGACGAGGCGCGAGTAATTGAAGCCGGTGGTGGCCGGTGTGCCGGCCTGGCCGGCGGCGGCGAGGGCGGCGGACGCGGCCGTCTTGGGGATGGTGATGCCGGCATCCGGCGCGCGGTCGGCCGTGGCCGGGGCGCGGAGAACCTCAACGCGGAGGTCGGCGCGCGCGGGCAATTCCTGCAGATAGGCAAGGGTGGCGGGGTCGTCGGAGTTGTCGTCCACGATCACGACCTTGACGGACTCGCGCGGCGTGGTGCGGGCGAGCGAGTCGAGACAGGTGCGGAGGAGATCGGCGCGGTTCCGCGTGGGGATGACGATGGTGACGGGGTTTTCGCGCAGGAGGGCGGCGTCCCATTTCAGCTGGTGGAGGCAGAGCGCGTAGTGTTTGGCGAATTCCGGCAGGACCGGTTCCGCGCGGAGGCCGCGGCGGGTGACGGCCTCGGCGATGCCGTTGCGGGCGGCGGCGAAGAGGTAGCCCTTCTGGTCGCCGCGGGAGGCGGTGCTTTCGGCGTGGGCGCGCCAGTGGTAGCCGACGAAGGGCACGTGCACGACGTCCTGGGCGTCGATCAGATCCCAGCAGCGGAGGAAAAGGTCGATGTCCTGGGCGCCGTTGAACTCGGGCCGGAGACGCCCCGCCTTTTCCACGATGTCGCGGCGGATGACGGTGAGGTGGTGCGTGTAGTTGTGCGTGATCGCCATCTCCGGGCTCCAGCCGCCCTTGAACTGCGGGTCGAAGCGGCGGCCGGTGTCGTCGATCTTGTCCTCGTCGGTGTAGAGATAGCCGGCGGTGGGGTGGCGGAGGATGGCCTCGGCGACATGGAGCAGGGCGTCGGCGGGCAGCAGGTCGTCGTGGTCGAGCAGGGCGACGAAGGTGCCGGTGGCAACGTCCAGGGCGGAGTTGGTGGCGCGGGAGATGTGGCCATTTTCCGGGCGGAAGACGGGCTTGATGCGGGCGTCGGTGCGGGCCGCCGCCTCAAGCAGGCGGCGGACGTGGGGTTGGGGCGAGGCGTCGTCAGCGATGCAGAGTTCCCAGCGCGGGTAGAGCTGATCCTTGAGGCAATCGAGGAGCTCGCGGAGGTATTTCTCGGGCGTGTTGTAGGCGGGGACGACCACGCTGATGAGCGGGCCGCCGGCCTGGACCGCGGTGGCGGCGTCCTGCTGCAGGACGGTGTGGAGGCGCGGGGTGAGGCGGTTGTGCCAGCACCAGCGGGTGTAGGGATCCTGGTCCTTGCGGCGGACGATGGCCGCGGGAATTTTGGCCTCCTCGCCATGGCTGAGCACCGAGGCCAGATGCGTCCGGAGGCGGGCGATCTCGGCGCGGGTCTCGGGCCAGCTGTCGAACTCGTAGCGGCCGAGGAGCCGGCCGCGGAGGAAGGCGGCGACGACGCGGTAGAAGAGGAAGGGCTTGAACACGGGCACCGGACCGGAGTGCTCGTCGCGACGGTCGAGGTGCAGGCGGCGGGCGAAGGCGAGGGAGCGCGTGCCGTCGGGCGCCTCGGCGAAGATCAGGAGGTTGGCCGGGCTGGGGGTGTCCTTGCGGATGTCGACCAGGCCGTAGAAGCCGGACTTGAGGGAATTGGCGTGGTCGGGGCGGTGGCTGGCGACGTCCGGCCGATCCTTGGGGTAGACGAGGCGGTTCTCGCTCAGGACGCCGGTCGTCGCGCCGAGGCGGGCGAGGTCGTGGCCGACGCCGAAGGCCCAGCCGGTGACGCGGAATTTCTCGTAGCCGACGTTGATCCAGTAACCAGGGTTCTCGATGCAGCCGAGGAGGCGGTCGGCGACCGGGACGTCACTGTTGGCGGTGAGCACGTCACGCAGCACGGCGTCGGTCTCGCGGCAGAGCTCGCCCCACGAGGCGCGATGGAAGTGGCGGTAGAGGTGATGGAGGGTCTGGTGGACGAGGCCCGCGCGGAGGATGCGCGGCGGTTTGGCGGCGTTGGCGGGCAGGGCCCAGCTGTCGAGCGCCGTGCGGAAGAACTCGCGCCACTGCGTACCATCGTGCCAGTCGAGGGCAATTTCCTTCGCCCCACGCCAGACCTGGACGCGCTGGATGAAGCCGGTGCGGAGGGCGGCCTCGGAGCCGCCGAAGATCCTCTGGGTGTCGGGCCGTTCCAGGCCGTAGAGGCCGAGGGTGGCGCGCTTGTCGACCCGCGCGCGCAGATCGACGCAGCGCGTGACATCACCCGCGTAGAGCCAGCCGACGATCTCCAGGTGGGCGGACTCGGGCCGCCAGGCCGTGGGCCGGTCGATGTGGAACTGGGGCGGGAGCGGGTCGGGCATGCGGGGCAAAATTAAGCGAGGGCGGTGGCGGGGGAGTAAAGCCTCTTCCGGCCGGGTGGGCGGCAACAATCAGGTTGGCATCGGGAGGGGGATTTCGTTGCCTCGCGCGATGGATGTCGCCGCCCCCCGGGAGCCCTCACGCTTGGAAAGCCGCCTGGCGCTCGCGGTGTTCGTGGTGGGCCTGGTTTTTCATGCCTGGGGCATGACGGTGGGCTGGACGAGCCGGAACCTGCCGGGCGGGGAGTTCCGGCAGGCGCAAACGGCGCTATCGACGCACTGGATCAAGGCGGAGCAGAACTTCGCGCTGGCCTACCCGACCCCCGTGCTGGGCAAGCCGTGGTCGCTGCCGATGGAGTTTCCGCTCTACCAGTGGACGGTGGTGAAGGTGAGCGAGGTCACGCACTGGAGCCTGACGAAGGCCGGGCGGGCGGTGAGCATCGCGTGTTTCTACCTGCTGCTGCCGGCCGTGTTTCTGCTGCTGCGACGGTGGCAGGTGGCGCCCGCACACCGCTGGCTGGTGCTGGCGGTGGTGGTGACCTGTCCGCTCTATATTTTCTACACGCGGGCGTTCCTGATCGAGACGATGGCGCTGATGGCCAGCCTGTGGTTCTGGGTGGCGTTCGAGCGGGCGGTGGGTGACCGGAGCAAGGTCTGGTTGGCGGTCGCCGTGATCGCGGGGACGGGGGCGGGGTTGGTGAAAGTCACCACGTTCATGCTTTATTTGCTGCCGGCGGGCGTCTGGGCGCTGGCGCGACTGTGGGCCGCGCGGCGGCAGGGGTGGAAAACCGAGCTGGCGTGGATGGCCGCCGCGGTGGCGGTCCCGTTTGGCGCGACCTTGTGGTGGCTGGATTTTGCCGACGCGACGAAGGCGTTGAACCCGCTCGGGACCTTCCTGACCTCGGCGAATCTGAAGGAATTCAATTTTGGCACGCTGGCGATCCGCCTGTCGCCCGAGGCTTGGGCCACGAAAGCGCGGATCGTGCGCGAGGCGCTGACGTGGCTGCCGGCGATGCTGGTGTGCTTGCTATTGCTGCCCTTCGCGGCGCGGGCGCGGTGGCGGCCGGTCGCGGCCTGCGGGCTGTGGTTTGCCTCGGTGCTGGTGATCTTCCCGGTGCTGTATGAGCACCACGAGTATTACTATGTGGCGAACACGTTGCTGTTGTTGCTGGCAATGGGCCTCGTGTTGGTGGCGGTCCTGGAATCGCGGGTGGCGCGATGGGTGGCGTACGGCGCGGTCGCGGTGGTGCTCATCGGGCAGGGCGGGCGTTACCTGGCCTGGTATTATCCGGTGCAGCGGGCGATCAGCCCGGGCGGGGACGGGCTGACGACCTCGCTGCGCACGCTCACGAACCCCGGCGATGTGATCCTGGTGCTTGGGCAGGACTGGAACTCGATGACGGCCTACTACGCGCAGCGGCGGGCGATCATGTTCCGCAACGACGTGGCGCGGGATGGGGCGAGGGTGGAACAGGCGCTGGCCGATCTCGGATCAGACAAGATTGGCGCGCTGATCATCGTGGGCGAGCCGGACGGCGCCCAGTGGCTCATCGATCGGGCCGCGGCCCGCGGGCTCGGGCCGGAGCCGTTGTACGTGTGGCGGGATGCGCGCGTGTTCGTGCCGCAGGCGCGGCGGACGGAGCTGCTGCACTCGCTGCTCGAGAATGATTTTCACGAGGTGGCGCTGGCTCCGGGCGTCGAGCCGCCGCGGGCCAGTCTGGCCGGGAAGTGGTTCGAGATGGCGGCGATCCACCGCTGGCAGCGGAAGCCCTTCGTCGGCTTCCAGCCGGCGCCGGTGCGTTTCTTCGCCAGCTTCGGTCCGGCGATGGACGGGTCGAGCGGGCAGCCGATGTACGGGGCGCATCCGGTCACCCGGCTGGTGTTTGCCTTGCCCGCGGGCCAGCACACGCTGCGCAGCGCGCTGCAGATGTCGGTCGACGCGTACCGGCTCGACCTGACGGACGCGGAAACCACCGATGGGGTGGAGGTGAGCCTGTTCCGCCTCGGGCCCGGGGAGGAACGCACGCAGATTGGCACACGGCATTTTGATCCGCGGCACAACCGCGAGGACCGGGGCAACTTGCGGCCGTTGGAATTCACCTTCACACTGGAGGCGGCGGGGGAAGTGGAGTTGTTCTTCGGACCCGGTCCGGCGGGCAAGGACACGCGGGATTGGATCGAGCTCGGGCCGGTGCGGATTGAGTGAAGGCGGGGTACCGACCGGGCGACGAGGTTGTAGGGAAGGGCCTCGCGCTAAGGGCGCGGAGTGCGCGGAGGGGAAGGTCGTGGGAAAGGCGGGGTTCAGCCGTCGCCATGGCTTTGGCTGACACAGTCGGCGACCCCGCCCTACAGCAAACCGAGGGTCAGCGGATCTCGACCTTGGCCACGTAGGCCCAGTCGTTGGTGGGGCTGCCGGCGGGGCCGTTGCCGAGGCGCAGGTGCAGGTCGCCGCTGAAGCCGGCGGGCAGGGTGAGGTCGATCGTCTGGGGACCGCGGTCGGCCGGTTGGCGCGCGGGATCCAGCTGCCGGCGGTAGAGCAGGCGGCGCGGACCGTCGGCCGGGACGGCGACCACCTCGAGGCTGATGCCGTCGGTCACCGCCTTGCCATCCGGCGCGAACGCGGCGTCGGGAAGTCCGGCGACGGCCTGGAAGCGGCGGGCGCCCGGGGCGGGTCGGAAGACGAGTTCGGCCGGCGCGTGGGCGTTGAGGATGAGGCGGCCGTCGAGTTCGGCGGAGCCGATGCCGTATTGGCTGTGCACCGCGTGGGGTGCGGGCTGGAAGAGCGCGAGGGCGGGGCCGGTGAGCAGGTTCGCGGGCAGGCCGGCGGGGAAGGTGTCGTCGGTGAGGACGGGTGCCAGATCGAGCAGGTTGGCCGGCGCGGTACCCGCCGGCAGGTAGAGGGCGTCGTCACCGTGGGTGGCGGCAGGGGCGGGGGAGAGGCCGAAGCGGGCGGCGCGTTCGCGGATGAAATCGGGGCGGTCGCGGAGCTTGTCGCCGTGGATCACCATCGCCGCGATGCGGCGGGGCGGGAGCTGGGCGATGATGTCGTCGAGCACAGCCGTTTCGTTTTCCCGCTCGCCGGGCACCATCACGGCGCGGCGTTGAAAATAATAGGGCAGGAGCGGGTTCCAGTCGGCGCCGTAGATGAGCACCACGCCGTCGGCGGGCACGGCGTCGCGGATGAGGGCGGCGAGCGGTGGGGGCGGCGGGGCGGGGTTCCGGTGGTGGGAGTAATAGCCGCGGTAGTAGGCGTGGAACTGGAAGAGCAGGATGAGGCCGAGGGCCAGCCAGTTGGTGCCGCGGGGGAGGCGCGCATCGTCCCAGGCCGCGGCCAGCATCAAGCCGGCGGCGGCGAGGAGTAGCAGCGAGTTGGCCGCGTAGTAATAATCGTGGATGTGGTAGAGGTTGGCGAAGACGAGCGGGCCGGAGAGGAAGCCGAGCACGGCCACCCCCGCGATCCAGCGGGTGCGGGCGGGGGCGAAGGGGGCGCACAGCAGGGCGATCGCGATCGCGCCCTCGGCGAGGTTGTGGTCAACGACGGTTTCCTGTAGGTGGACCCAGAACGACCAGTCGAAGCGCAGGCCGAGCGCGCCGAAGTTCCAGTGGTGTAGTTCCCGGGCGGCGAGGAAGCCGGTGAAGGGGTTGGAGTCCTTGACGGCGTCGCCATGGCGGACCCACCACCACGCGAGGCCGAGGGAGACCACGGCGGGGATGATGGCGGCGACGAGGTTGCGCCGGACGGCGGTCGTGGGCTGCCGTAGCGAGTTCAGCACCAGGGCCAGGGCGGGCAGGCCGAACACGAGGAAGGTGGTGATCTTGGTGAGACCGGCCAACACACCAGCCGCCGTCGTGGCGAGGATCCAGAGCGCGCGCGGATTTTCCAAGGAGCGACGGAGCAGGGCGAGGAACCAAACGCTGAAGCACAGGGCCGTGGTCTCGATCATGAAGGTCCGCGCATAAAACAGGTAGACCGGAGAGGAAAGCACCACGGCCAGGACCACGAGGCGGCGGGACGGCGGGAGGGAGGCAAAGCCGAGCAGATCGTAGAGCGCGGGCAGGCAGGCCAGCAGGAAGATGATGCCGGTCAGGCGTCCCGCCTGCTCCAGCGGCAGGCCGGTGGCCTGATGCAGGGTGGCGACGATGATCTGGTAAACGGGGAATTCCATCGGCACCGACCAGGGCGGGCCGAAGAGCGGGAAGAGGTAGTCCAGCTGCCAGCCGGCGCTGGCGATCCACCAGGTGCTGAGGGCGGTCTGGAGCTGGCGGAACTCGTAGCGGTCGAGGAGGGAGGCGTGCCAGGATCGGGTGAGCAGCGCGAGCGCCAGCAGGAGCACGAGGCCGAACATCACGGCCAGGGCGCGGGGGGAAGTCCGGGAATGGTCGGTTCCGATCATGGTCAGTCGCCGGTCGAGGCGGTGGCGGCGCGGCGAATGCCCTCGTCGAGGGCCACTTGGGGCCGCCAGCCGGTGGCGGCCTGCAGGCGGGTGGGGTCGAGCCGGCTGTCCCGCACATCCCAGGCGGGGGCCGGGGTGGACGTGGTGAGGATCTTCCGGCCGGTGTGTTGCTCCACGAGGGTGATGATCTCGCGGACGCTGTGGGATTCGCCGGAGCCGAGGTTGTAGGTGCCGGGGGGCCGGCGGCTGACCACGGCGGCCAGGGCGGCGAGAAAGTCGGTGTGATGGATAAAATCCTTCCGTGCGCCGCCGTCGCCCCAGAGTGGGAGCGGCCGGCCCTCGAGCGCGCAACGGATGGCGTGGGGAATCACGCCCTGCACGCGGCCGGCGGGCACCGGATAGCCGTAGGGATTCGCGATGCGCAGGATGGTGCAGGGCAGGGAGTGGCGGGTCGCGGCTGCGTTGATTAGTCCCTCGGCGGCCAGCTTGGCGCGGCCATAACGGCCGATGGGCTCGCAGGGGTCGGTCTCGACATTCGGCCGGCCGGGGGCGTTGCCGTAGACGGCGCCGCCGGAAGAAAAAAAGATGAGGTGCGGCCGCGCGCCGGCGGGGAGCGCGGCGAGGCCGGCCAGCAGCCGGGCCAGGCGGGGCAGGTCCTCGCGTTCCTCCGTGCCGGGCTGCTGCTCGGAGGTGGCGGGCAGCGTGCTCCAGGCGAGATCGAGGAGCACATCGGCCCGGGCCAGGTGCTCTGGCCGGTCAAGTTCCGCCAGGGGGTGGCAGCCGTCGCCGTCGCGGCGCGAATGCAGGATGACCTCGTGGCCCGGCGCGCGGAAATGGGCGGCGACGAGCGCAGCCAGGCGGCCGCGGCCCCGGTGACGAACAGACGTTGCGGCCGTGAAACGGGAAGGGACATCACGGTCAGGCTGTCAGGCCGGCGTAGAAACTGGCAAGCGCCTCCGCGCTGCGGCGCCAGCTGAAGTGCTGCGCGGCGAAGGCGGTGGCCCCGGTGCCAAGGCGTTTCCGCAGGGCCGGGTCACGCCAGAGCTCCGTGATCGCCGCGGCGATGCCCGCGGCGCCGGCCTGGTCGAGGACATAGGCGTCGACTCCGTGGCGGAGCTGCAGGCCGAGATTAGTGCGGGGGAGGATGACGGGGCGGCCGAGGGCGAAGAACTCGGGGAGCTTGGACGGGAAGCGGTAGTCGTTGAAGGCGTCGGCGCGGCCGGGTTGCACGAAAAAATCGGCCAGGGCCATGAGGGGCGGCAGGTGGTGGTGGTGCAGGATCTGGCCGAGGGACAGGACGTGCGGGGCGACCTCGCCGGCCAGCGGGCCGAGAAAATCCACGGCATCGAGGCCGGTGCGCAGGAGGAGGGTCGACGAGCCGGCGCGGTTGAGTTGCAAAACGGCGGCGTAGAGCTCGCGCACCTCGGCGGCGTTGGCGGCGTGCACGTTGCCGTGATAAAACAGCACAGTGGTGCGGGGCGGGAGGCCAAGTTGCCGGCGGAAAGCACGCGGCACGGGGCGCGGGAAAAAGCAGCGGGCATCGGCGGCGGGCGTCAGGGTCAGGCGGGATTTCGCGGCGGGCACGAATTCCGCGAGGCGCTCCGTGATGTGGGTGACGCCGGTGGCGGCGGCGAGGAAGGCGCGGCTGTGGTGCGGGTGCGAGAGGTCCGGCGGCACGAGGGCGTCGAGTGTGGCATCGTCGAGGGCGTCGAGCTCGGCGAAGGACCGGCGGAGGGTGAGGGCGAGGATCTCCTGCTCGTTGTCCTCGAGGTGCACCACGAGGCGCGCCTGGTGCCGGGCGGCGAGCGGGAGGGCGAGGCGGCGGACATTTTCGCGGGTCGTCCAGGCGTGGATGACATCGGGTCCGCGGCCGTCGGGAAAGGTCACGCCCGCGGCGGCCTGCGCGTGGGTGAGCGCGGTGAAGGAGGGGCGGAGGTGGTGGGCGAGGGTGGAGGGATCGTGGGCCACGGCCACCGCGCAGCGATGGCCGGCGGCGGCGAGCTCGTTGGCGAGGCCGGCAACGTGGAGCGCGCTGTTGGCGGCGAAGCTGCCGGGCAGGATGAAGAGCAGGTTGAGCGGACGAGTCTGGATGGGCTGGGCGAAAACGGGTTGGAGCGGCGCGACCGGGAGCGGGATGCGCGGCGCGGCGAGCTCCAGGCTGGCGGCGTGATTTTCGTCGGTGGCCACGTCAACCTGCAGCAAGGACCGCGCGATCTCGACGGAGCCGTCCGCAAACCGGGCCTTGAGGCGCACCGGACCGCGGCCGGCGGAGAGGATGGTACGGCTCTTGAAACCGGCGCGGGCGGCGTGGGCTACGCCGGGATGTGCGGCGGGCAGGTCGGGCCGGCGGCGACCGACCACGCAGGAAATTTCCTGATGCCCGTAGCGGACGGACAGTGCCTGGACGGGTTGATCGTGGCGGAGGGCCCAGCCCTCGACGTGGAGGCGCCGGGTGATCGTGCCCGTGGCGGCGGGCAGCTCGATGCCGGCGCGGAAATGCGGGGGTTCGACGGCGAGGCTAAGCGCGCGAAAGCAGCGCCAGCTGCCGTCAGGCAGACAGGCCTCGAGGCGGGCCTCATAAACCCCGGCGGGCAGGCGGCCGGTGATGGTGAAGCCGCAGTGCGCGGCGGCGGGTTCGCGGGGGCGCTGCGCCGCCACATCGCGGCGGGGGTGGCGGGCGGTGAGCGGGAGGGCACCGGCGGAGGTGGCGAGGCGCACGGCGGGCGGCTCGGCGTGGCCGGCCAGCAGACACCAGCCGGTGACCGAGACGAGTCCGTCGCGGGCGTGCAGCGGGCGCGGGGACTCGATCTCGCCGTGCAGACGGCTCATGGCTGGTGGCGGCCGAGCGTGCGTTCCAATGAGCGCAGCCAGGCGGTCCAGCGCCAGCTGCGCGAGGCCTTCATGGCGCGTTGCTCGGCGTCGAGCTGATTGATCCGTTCCAGCCGGCTGGCGGATTCCGCGAGGGCGGTGGCGAGCCGGGCGGCCAGGTCGGCGGCCCGGGCCTGCTCCGCGCGGGCGAGCTCGGCCTGGGCGGCGATGAGTTGCTGGAGCTGTTCGGTCTCACCGAGGAGGTCCTGTTCGCGGCCCGTCGTGGCGGTGAGGGCGGCGCGGGTTTCCTCGAGGGCCTGGTTGGTCACGTGTTGCACGTGGCGCAGGTGGTCGAATTGCTGCTGCAGGCTGGTGCGGACGCGCTCCAAGTGCGCGGCCTCGTCGGATTTCCGGTCGGCGAGGGTCTGGGCCTGGGCAAGAAGTTGCTCGAGGGAGGCGAGACGGGGCGAGAGTTCGTCGCGGGTATCCTCCAATTCCATGATGCGGACCTGGGCCAGGATGAGCTGCTGGCGGAGCAGGTTCGTCGGATCGGCCGGCGCGGCGGGGTCGGGGTTCATGGGACGGGGGAACTCAACGTACCGGGGGTCGGAATGTGAAGCCTATAGTCGGACGCCAGGGAACGGCGGCCCTCGCGACCAGCGGCAAAGGGCGAGACCAGGGCCGCGCCCACGGGCTGGCCTGGTCGGTCGGCGGGAGTGCCGCTCAGACGAACTTCAATTTCCGCGCGGCGAAGAGGACCATGCGGAGCAGGAGCCAGCCGTGTTTCCAGCGCTGGATGTTGGTGGTGCCGTAGGTGCGCTCCTTGTAGCGGATGGGGACGTCGGCGATCTTGAGGTTCAGCCGGGCGGCGCCGAAGAGCAGGTCGAAGTCGCCGAAGGGGTCGAAGTCGCCGAAGTAAGCGCGGTTGGCGGCGACGCGGTCGTAATGCGCGCGGCGGAGGACCTTGGTGCCGCAGAGGGTGTCCTTGACGGGCTGGCCGAGCAGCCAGGTGAAGATGATGCCGAAAGCCTTGTTCGCGCAGAGATTGAGGAACTGCATGGCCTTGTCGTCCATCGGATAGACGAGGCGGCAGCCGTTGGCGAATTCCGCCTGACCGCTGGCGAGGATGGCGTAGAACTTCGGCAGCTCCTCGGGGGGCATGGTGAGGTCGGCGTCGAGGATCATGAGGATGTCGCCAGTGGCGGCGGCGAAGCCGCAGCGCACGGCGTCGCCCTTGCCCTTGCCGGGTTGCTGCATGATCTTGATTTTCAGTTCCGGGTGCTCGCGGGCGACGCGCTGGATCTCGGCCCAGGTGTTGTCCTTGGAGTGGCCCTCGACAAAGATGAGCTCGGTGCCGCCGCCCATCTGGGGGGTGCGGCGGATGGCGGCCTCGATGTTGCCGGCCTCGTTGCGGGCGGGGATGACGACCGAGACGGTGGGAAGCACCGTGCCGGCCTCCCGGTTGCCGGCTGCTGCCGGCCCCGGGCCAGTCGCCGAACCTTCGTTCTGGCTGGGCTGGCCGGCCGGTGTTTGTCCGGGCCGGTCGCCCGGCAAACGGCTGGGTCGGGCCACGATGAAGACGGTGAGGCAGAACCACTGGAGGAGCGGGGCGAGCCAGCGGTTGAAGACCAGGTCCAGCCCGGGCACCGGCACGGGCAGCAGGATGCGCGATTGGGAGGCGAGGGGGGTCCAGCCGCCGAGGTGGAGCAGGTTGACGACGTCGGCGGAGGCCAGCCAGCTGCTGCGCGGTTGCGGGCCGCGGAGGCCGACGAGCTCGGCGAGCGAGAAGAGCGGGCGCCAGAGGGAATTCTGGAAGTTCACGGCGAGCCGCGTGCCCGGGTGGGAGCAGGGGAGCAGGCGGGCGAACAAGGCCTGGACGTCGGCGGCGAGGTTTAGCGTGTCGGAGACGATGATGTAGTCGAAGGTGCCGGCGAGCTCGAGGGCCTCGCCGGCCTGGACGTGGAACTCGGCGCCGGGCACGCGGGCGCGCGCCGCCTCGATCTGGCGCGGCGAGAGGTCGACGCCCACACGGCGGGCGGCATGGAGCTGCCCCAGGAGTTCGCCGGCGCCACAGCCGATCTCGAGCACCGAAGCCTCGGCGGGGATGAGGAGGTTGTAGTAATGAGCGAGCAACCGACGGTAACCGCGGGAGGCCCACCGGCTGGCGGCCGGCGCGGCATCGTAGAAGCCCTGGATCTCATCCAGGTGCTGGCGGGTGATCTCGGGCAGGGCGGTCATGGCAGGCCTCCACTCAAGATGGCCGGTGCGGGATGTGAAGCCAATAGTCGGTCACGGCGCGCGGAGGCCGCATTTCCATAAAAACTCGATGAAAGCGCTGCGGCGAAGGTAGCGGAGCAGGGTGGGATTCCGTTCCAGTTCCTCGGGCGGGAAGGGGCGGCCGAAGGTGCGTTCGCGCAGGCGGGTGATTTCCTCCTGGCCGGTGCTGTGCATGACGGCGGAGGTTTTCTGGGCGGCATGCACGCGGAAGCAGGCGAGGAAATACGGGACGCGCACGATCTTCGCCCCCGCGGCCTGGAAGCGGAGTAGGAGGTCCCAATCCATGGCGAACTTGAAGGTAGGATCGATGCCGCCGACCCGGTCCCAGATCCGGCGCCGCCAGAACATCGTTTCCTGCGGGACGAAGTCATTGAGGCGGAGAACGACGGGGTCGTGCTGCGGCAGGAACCAGCGGGCGATCTCCTGCGAATCCTCGTTCACGACGATGCGGTGTCCATAGATCACATCGACGTCTGGATGCCGGGCGAAATAATCGGCGACATACGCGAGGGCGCCGGGCTGGTAGAAATCATCGGAGTTGATCCAGGCCATCACGTCATCGGCCGTGCCGGTGGTTTGCGCGAAGCCCCGGGCGATGGCGTCGGCCTGGCCCTGGTCGCGTTCGCTGGACCAGGCCGTGAGGCGGGCGGCGTGGGTTTTGATGTGTTCCGCGCTACCGTCGGTGGAGCCGCCGTCCCGGACGACGTAGTCACAGGCGACGCCGGATTGCTCCAGCACGCTGCGCATCGTCTCGGGGAGGAAGCGGGCCTGTTGGTAGGACGGCGTGACAATCGTCAGCTTGGGCCGGGAAGCCGACGGCTTGGTCCGAGGAAATTTATCGGGCCGCACCGGGCGGGCGGGGTAGGCCATGTGGGCCGGCATCTGGAAGAACATCAGATCCGTCCACGCGCCGCCGCCGAGCCAGAGCGGGAGGATCTGCCGTGGCACCGTGACGGTGTGCGCCGCCAGCTTGTGCCAGGTTTCACCCGCGAACCGGGCCTCGATCACGAGCGAAACCCGGCCGGTGGGCAAAGTGCCCCGAATTTCAAACCCAGAGTTGTCGTCGGGAGCCTCGGGCAGGGCGGCCCGCACATCGGGCCGGGGCAGGCCGACGACGCCATGGAGGGTGAGCTCTCCGCCCGCGCGCAGGCGGATGGCGGTGGCCGGTTGGTGGGATCCGGCGAAACACCACCCGCGGATGATCAGGGAGCGCGGCAGCACGCGCCAATCGGCCGGCTGCTCCAGGTTGAATTGGAGGCGAGCGGTGGCGGCGGATTGAACCGGCGCGACGTAACCGAGGGTGTAGTCCCCGCGGTCGGCGTCGAAGTGGGGGTTGTAGAATTCGTGGGAGACCGGCCCCGGGCCGGACGCGGCTGGTTCGTCGACGCCCGCGGCTGGGGCCACCAGGCGGGCCGTGGCGCAGACGCGGTGAAAGAGACCGCGCTCGCGCAGCAACCGGCAGAGACCGGGCCAGTCCTCGGGCTGGTCGGGCGGCAGAGACAGGATGACGGAGCGGCGGACGGCGAAGCAGTGGGGGGAGACGAGGTCCACCTCGCGGTTGCAGCGCAATGAACCGTTGTAGCCGTCGCTCTCCGCATGGAAGCCGCGCAGGACCGGCCCGCCGCCGTGGCGGCCGGATTCGCGCACGCGACCGGTGGCATCCAGCAGAACGGGGGCGACGCAGGCGGAATCGGGGAGATTGGCCAGCGTCGCCAGATCCTGAATCCAAGCGGCGCCGGCGGCCTCGGCGCCGGGCGGCAGGACGACCAACACTGCCGCGGTGCTGGCGGCGGCAGCCTGCCGGAGTTGGGCAACCACTGGCGTATCGGCCGCGGCGGGAATGAGCACGAAGCTAGGGGCCAACGGGCATTCCAGCCTCACGCGATGGCCGCCGGAGGCAACGGCCCGGCGGGGGTCGCCGGTGCGTTGCAGGTGGGCCTTTACGGCAGCGGCCTGACGGGCGTCCATATCGCCCTTCGCGTTGCCATGCAGGGCGCTGGAAGTTTCGGTGCGGCGCCAGTGATAGAGGATGCGGGGGACGTGGCCGATCCGGCCGGTGCGTTCGGACACGCGCAGCAGAAATTCAAAATCCTGCACGCCGTCGAAGGCGGGATCGAAACCCACGGCCCGGGCCACGGTCGTTCGCACGCACAGCACGTGCCCGGCATACATCACGCCGCGCAGGAATTCCGGGGAGAAGGCGGGCTTGAGGAAGGGGACGAGCCGCGCGCCGTCCTCGGTGATCTTGTCCTCGTCGGAATAGAGCGCGTCCCAGGCGGGATGCCGCTCCAGGGCGGCGGCCAGTTCGGCCAGGGCGTGGGGCCGCAGCAGGTCATCGTGATCCAGGAATACGACGAATTCCCCTTGGGCCAGCGCGAGGGCGTCGTTGGTGGCGCGGCTGATGCCGCCATTCTGGGCGCGCGTGGCCACCCGGATGCGCGGTTCGGCTTGGGCGTGGCGTTGCAGGGCCGCGGTGAGTTCGGCGGAGCCCGAGCCGTCGTCCACGATGCACAGCTCCCAGGTGCGGTGGTGTTGAGCGAGCACGGACTGGAGGCAGGCCTGCAGGAGTTTGGCGGGGGTGCGGTAGACGGGCAGCAGGATGGAAAACAGCGGACCACGGGCGGGGGCGCCGGCGGGGGGCGGGGCGGGATCCGGATCCTGTTTTTCGGCCCAAGCCGGATAGTGGGTCCAGCTGAGGCCAGCGGGTATCTCGGCCGGGGCAAGAACCCGCCAGGGTAGCAGGGTGCCCTGATCGAGGACGGCGCAAAGGGTGACGGGGGCGGCCAGCTGGTGCCGGTCCAGCTCGAACCTGAAACCCGCGCAACCCGCGCCAGACCGGTCGGCGAAATGCTGTTCCACATCGGGTCGCCGCCGCGGCTGGGCGCGGCCGAGCACGCGGCCGTCCGAAGCCAACGCCACGAACTCGCGCAGCAAGGCCGGGTCCGGGGCGCAGCACCACCCGGTGACCAGCAGGGTTGCCGGCTCCGCGTCGGACCAGCGGATATCCTCCACGTGATGGTCGGCGGGCAAGGCGGGCACAGACCAACCGGTGAGATCCAAATCGAGGAGATGTTCGGCAAGCCGGCGGATCAGGCCGAGGCGGTGGCTGCGGTAGCGGGCGAGATAGGCGGGAGAGTTCTGCTCGCACTCGAGCTGAAGCTGCCGCAACCAGAAATACAGGTGCCACGCCAAACCGGGTGAACGGGGCAGCACCGGCTCCAGCTCCGGATGATCCCGTACCACGGAAGACAAGACGCGAAAGCGGACGGCATCCTCGTGGAAGAAGTGAGTGCGGTGCGCGAATTCGGCGTCGATCAGCCCGGCCTCACCGCCTGCGGACAGCAGGATGTTGCCCGGTAGAAAATCCCCGTTGGTCCAGCGGGTGGTTGGGGGCGCGGAGGCGAGCAGGCGGTAGAGGGCGGGCAGCAGGGTGCGGCCCAGGATTTCGTTTTCGGCCGGCTGCCAGACCGGGAGCGCACGCAACACCCCGACCCAAGACTCCCATTCCTGGGTACGGGCGGATTCGGTGGAAGGTTGCGCGGTGGCCGCGAGCGTCTGGTGAATCTTTTCGACCGCGGTGCGGATCGCCAGCGGGGACAACGATCCCTCCCGCACGACGGTTTCGAGGCTGGCGCCGTCGAAGTAAGCCTCGGCCATCGCCTCGCCCGCGGACCACGGCGTATGAAAAAGCAGGGCGGGGACGATTGCGGGGCAGGCGCTGGCAAACGCTGCGTGCCGGTCGGGGAGCGGGCCCAGCTGGCGGGCTACAACGAGCTTGGCCTGCGAGCCATCGGGCAGAGTCACGACCCACGCGCTGCGTGCCGCGGGGTCCCGGCGATCGACATTGCCGCCGGTCAGGGCGCGCGGGGGCGGCTGGGCGGCGATCAAGCCGCGGGCGATGAGTTCCGGAAAGGCATCGGCTGGACGCAGGTCGGTCATCGCTGGTGGCGCGTCAACCCGCCCGGACGAAAAAGCTGGGCACAAAATGCTGGGCTGTGCCCCGCGCCGCGAGTTCCCGGTAGTGGCGCTGGAGGTCGAGTTGAAATCCGGGAGGCAGCAGAGTGCCGTCGTAACCGTTGTGCTCCGCCGGCACCGGTTGGGTGGTGAGCCAGGCATTCAGCTCCCGGCCCTCGTCGTCGAGCGGGATGATCGCTGCGGGCAGCTTGTAGTCAGGGAAGGCGCCGAAGAACTCGATCCGGGTGAAGCCCGTGTCGAGGAGCAGGCGGCGCAACTCAATCAGCGAGTAGGTGAAGGACTGCAGTCGGCCTTGGCCGGCCTCGTCCCACCGCCGGCGGGCCAGCGGCGCGGGGAGGCTGGCGACGTGCGGGACGCCCACGTGGTCGTCGGGGCAGCCGAGCAGATATTTGAGACCAAGGCGGTTTTCGATGCCGAGGATGAGGCAGCCGTCGGGGGCGAGTTCCGTGCGCGCCTTGCGCAGGAAGGCCCGTTGCCGCTGCTGAGGATCCGTGTGGTCCTGGAAAGCGCCGGCCCATTCGAGCACGCCGATCGCGCAGATGGCGGCGAAGGGGGTGCGGAACTGCACGTCGAAGTAGTCCGTCTCCATGAACGCCATCCGGTCGGAAACGCCATCCTGGCGCGCGGCGGCGCGGATGAAGGCGAGGCGTTCCGCGACCGGCTCCAGGGCGACCACCGGGCGTTCGCGGGCCAGCGGCCGGGCGACCTGGCCCCAGCCGGAGCCGATGTCGAGTACCGGTCCCGCGCCGGGCGGGAGGACGGGACCGACGAAAGCGGTCCGGGATTCGGCGGTGATGATGCGGTAGAGCCAGTTTTTGGAAGTCTGGTATCGGGCGGCCACGGCCTCGCGCCAGGGGCGGCCCGCGTCGATCTCGGCGACGAGCGCGTGCAGGTCGGTCGAAGGTGTGTCGCGGAAACCATGCTCGCCGGGCCGAGCGTAGTGGCCGCCCGGTGGGAGCGTCTGTTCCCGTCCGTCGCTGGTGAAGCCGATCATCCGGAAGTGGTGGCCGTATGCACCTCGATGGTGGCCGGGCACCAGGCCAGGCCGAAGGATTTGTCGCGGGGCATCACGTCAAAGCGCAGCACGTCGTAGCGCCGGTGGATGACCACGACCTCGCCGTTGACGAGGCGCACCCAGCCCAGCGAGATGAAAAAGACCCCGGGCAGGATGTTGAGCGGGAGGGTGAAGGTCACCGTGGCGCGGCCACCGGCGGGAACGTCGGGCGGGTTTTGATTCTGGAAGTAGGTGTTGGTACCGTAGATTTCCTGGCCGCGGACATCCTTGAGGGTCAGCGCGTAGATCGGGGCCGTCACCGTCTGCCGGGCCGCGCAGGTGATGCGGACCTGGATGGTCTGGCCGGTGACGAAACTCAGGCGGGGGGCCCCGGTGTGGTCGGCGAGGACGACGGACGTGATTTCACCGAACTCGCCGCCGTAGGCATACTCCTTGTCCGAGATCTGCTGGTGGGTGCGTTCCTCGGCGAGGAGGCGGGTGCCGGGGTTCTCGGCGGAGAGGGAGGAGGAGAGGAGCTGCGGGGCGGGGGTGGGGGTCGGAGCGGGGTTGGCCTCGTCGGATTCCGGCGGCTTGTTTTGCAGGGCGGCCAGGTCCTCGCGGATGGATTCCAGGCCGTGGGGGCTGGTGATCAGCTTGGTGTAGATGTTGGTGACGTCGTTGGGCGAGCCCTTGAGGAGCATCTCGCCGCGCTCGAGCAGGACGGCGGTGCGGCACATGCGCTTCACGGCGTTGGTGTCGTGGGAGACGAAGATGATGGTGCGGCCCTCCTTGAGCATCTGTTCCAGCGTAGCGTGGCACTTGAACTGGAAGCGCGCGTCGCCGACGGCGAGGGCCTCGTCGATGATGAGGATGTCGGCGTCGACGTGGGCGCAGACGGCGAAGGCCAGGCGCAGGGTCATGCCGCTGGAGTAGGTGCGGACGGGCTGGTCGATGAATTCCGCGATGCCGGAGTATTCCACGATGGAATCGTAGCGCGCGGCAATCTCCTCCCGGCCCAGGCCGAGGATGGAGGCGTTCATCAGGATGTTCTCGCGACCGGTGAAATCGGGATTGAAGCCGCTGCCCAGTTCGAGGAGGGCGGCCACGCGGCCGTTGATCTGCACGGTGCCTGAGGTGGGCTGGACGGTGCCGGCGATCATCTGGAGCAGAGTGCTCTTGCCGGCGCCATTGCGGCCGATGATGCCGAGGCACTCGCCGCGGGCGATCTCGAGGGAGAAGGCCTTGACGGCGGTGAACTGCCGGCCTTCGGTCCCGCGGGCCGACTTGGACCAGAGCCGGCGGAAAGGCGCCATCAGCCGGGCCGTCGGATCGTCCCAGATGGTGTAGGTCTTGGTGACGCCCCGCAGGGTGATGAGCGGCGGGGATTCACTGGGGGAGGGAGGCGACATGGTCGAAACCAGAGAAAGCGACCCGGCCTTGCCGGGCCAGCCGGAAGTTCAGGGCGAGGGTGGCGACAGCCGGGCCAGATTGATGCGTTCCACGGCCGCCGGGGTGAAGACCGTGACCGCGTCGCGGCCCGTCGGGGTGGTTTGCAGGCGGAGGGAATCCGGGGTGGTTTCCCAGCGGGCGATATCGCGTTCCGTCCGCAGCGAGTCCAAGGGGAGAACGGCCCGGGTGCGTTGGCCGGCATCGACGAGGCGGATGCCGCGGATCTCGACGCCGCCGGGATTGTCGCGCGGGTCGAAGCGCAGGGCCCGCAGCGGACCCTCGGGGAGGGTAAAGCGGAGGGTCTGCAAACCGCGGTGGGGTTCGTGGTTCTGGCGGGCGCTGTCCGCCTCGCGAAGGCCCTGACCGGAGTCCCAGAACACCTGGGCGACGGAAGGGGCGTCGCTGGTGACGTCGAATTCCAGGCTCAGCGTGGAGGGGAAGACCGGAGCAACGAAGCGGGCGTAGTGCAGGGAATTGCGGATGAGGCCGCGGTTGCCGACGAGGGCGAAGCAGAGGGCGATCGCCGCGAGGAAGCCGGCGTGCCGGAAGAAGTCGCGCCAACCGCGGGGGCGGGAGGTGGCGAAGAAGACGGCCAGCAGCAAAATGAGCAGCATCATGGCCAGGTAGCCGCTGGAGAGGAGGCAGCGCAGGAGGTTGCGGTGGTCCATGCCCACGGGGACGATGGGGGAGAACAGTTCGAGGCGGGCCGAGGGCGCGGCGGCGCCCGGCGCGGCGACCAGTTTCCACCCGCCGGGATCCGGGGCGATGGTCACGTCGCGCTCAGCGCGGAACAGGTCGGGGGGGAACCGGCGGATCTCCTCGTTCCGGCGGTTGATGATCCGCATCTGGCGGACGGTGAGCTCACCGTCTTGCGGCGGGAGGACGCGCAACTCGACGAGGGGCGCGTCGGGGAGGGGGAAGGTATAGGTGAGCGTTTGCGCCGTGGGGGTGACGGGCCAGCGGATGGTGTCAATCGGCCGGTGGCCGAGCCGCCCGACATCGTAGCGGAGTTCCAGGTCGCCCGCGACGTTTGACGAGCACGAAATCTCGAGATAGTTGATGTCCGTGCCTGGCTCGTTGAGCGGGTACCACTCGAGCGGGACTTCCTGGGGCAGGAGAAAGCCGCCGAGAGCGACTGCGGCCGCGAGGCCAAGCTTCCCCCAGGTTGGTTGCAGCCAGCTCGGGGATGGTTCGGCGACGGGATCACTCATGACGGGACCCGTCGGGACGGTGAGGGGGCAGTCAGGCGGCAACCCGGCCGGCAGGTTTCAGCAGGCTGAGGCCCATGCCGAGGGCTGAGCCGGCGACCAGGCCGATGATCGCACCCAAAACCACGTTGCGCAGCATGGATGCGGTTCTGGCCTGCATGGAGACGCGGATGGCGTCGGCAAATTCCTGACGGGAATAGTCGTCGAGGGCGATGCGCACCTTGGAGAGGAGCTCCTGGTAAGAGGCTTCGAGTTCGACGAGGGCCTTTTGGGTGCTGGCAATCGCGGCCGCCTGGTCCTTGCTCTCCCCTTTGGTGAAGGACTCCATGCGTTGGCGGCGATCTTCCAGCTGGGCGATGTCCGACTGGACCCGCTTCACGGCCAGGCCGGTCTTGAGGGCTTCGCGTACCAGGAAATTATAGGCATCATTGGCCAGCAGGGTGTCGATGAAACCCTGGTCGAGCAGGGGTTGCGTGCCCTGCGGTTGCTGAGCCCGCGTGGCCAGCACGTAGTTTTGTGCGCGCTCCTGGGTCTTGGTCAGCAGGTTGGTGACCACCTCGGCTTCCTGGGTCAGGCGCTGCTCCTGATCGGCAAGGGTGCGCATGTAGTAATCCATTTTGACCAGCGCATATCCCCGGTCCTTGGACAAGCCGTTGATATAGATCAAGCCGAGCACGTCATTGAGACGGATTTGGGTGAAGAGCTCGGTTTGCTTGAGCAGGTCCTGAAAGGAAAGCTGATTGCTCGGCGAGCGGAACTGTTTGGCCTTCTCGATTTGCTGCTGCAGGAAGGCGCTCAAGGACAGGGTTTCCTTGGTGAGAATGAGTTCGTATTCCACAAAATCGGCATTGCGGAGGGAGGTGAAGGCGTTGCCAAACTCCGGCGGCAGCTCCACGTAGGTCCGGCGGAATTTCTCGAGGTAAACATTGATGATTTCGGCCAAAAGCAGTTCGCGCTGGCGCACATCCACCGGGAAATCGCGCGGCAGGCTGAGGGTGATTTCATATTCGTCCGGAATGTAGGCCGGCAGGCTTTGGCCGGAGGCGCGGAGCAGGTCGCGTTCCTTGATGATATTGGGCGAGACCAGGCCGCTGATGCTGATGGCGCCGCGAATCTTGCTGGCGAGATCCGTGTCCTCCAAACGGAGGCCCAGCCGCTTGATGGCCTCGTTGACCACGTCGGGAGCCCGCACGTCATCGGGTTGAAATTTCGCCCCGTTGGGGTAGGCGCCGGCCTCAAACCCCGGAAAACCAAAGGTAACCCGCAGGGTGGTTATCGCGGATTGCCGGCTTGCGGTCAGGACGGTGACGATGATGCCCAAGGCCAGCCCCAGCAGGGTCAGGCCGAATATCTGGATCAGGCCGCGGCGAAGGCGCGCAAATAGCTCCGCGAAATTTATCGAGTCGTCGTCGGCGTAGGGGCGGGATTCAGGGGAATTCGTCATGATGGGCAAAAAGAAGCGACCGGATGATGCGGGCTGTGAAGCACTTCAGTGACAGCAAGGCAACCGTGAAACGGGTCGTAAGCCAATCGGCCCGATGGTTGCGACAACCCTCACGGCAGCGCAAAACGGATTCGTGCCCCGGCCCGGAATCACTGGCGGCGGCGGAGCTTTACCCGAAAACAAGATCGGTCGGATGGATCGCGCCCCCCGTCGCAAACGTTGGCGGGAGCATGACGCAAGGGGGCGCGGCGGGACGATGCCACGGACAGGCCAGCCAGGCTGAAGCCAAACCAACTGTACGGCGTCATCACCCGGCAGCGGCAGCGGCGTTGCCGGGTGTGGTCGAGAGGTCTCTGGATGGATAACCGATCAAGCCTGGCGGCAGACGCGGCCGGGCGCTGGCCGTGCCACCGGACAGCGCCGTCGTCGCGGGGTCGGGCAGGTTCGGGAGCGGGGCGCAGAACATGTGGTCCGAACCGGCCGGGCAAGCTTACCACTGGACAAGGGGTGAAATCATTACGGATACTGGCGGGGTAAAACATGCATCCCCCAAGCCCCAACTCGAAGATTCTTGTCACCGGAGCCGACGGTTTTATCGGCTCTCACCTTACGGAGGAACTGGTGCGCCAAGGGCGCAAAGTGAAGGCCTTCGTGCTCTACAACTCATTCAATTCCTGGGGTTGGTTGGATCGTTGCCCGAGCGAGATCAGGAAAAACCTGGAGGTGTTTGCCGGTGACATCCGCGACCCGCATGGGGTCAAGGCGGCCATGGCGGGCTGTGATGCCGTGCTGCATCTGGCTGCGCTGATCGCCATCCCGTATTCCTACCATTCACCGCACACCTATGTGGACACCAACGTGAACGGCACGCTGAACGTGCTGCAGGCGGCGCGCGAGCTGGGCGTCAAGCGCTTGGTGCACACGTCGACCAGCGAGGTTTACGGCACCGCCCGGTTTGTCCCCATCACCGAGGAGCATCCGCTGCAGGGCCAGTCGCCGTATTCCGCATCCAAGATCGGGGCGGATCAGCTGGCCTTTTCCTACTATGCCTCCTTCGGGTTGCCCGTGATCACCGTGCGCCCCTTCAACACCTATGGCCCGCGGCAATCGGCCCGCGCCGTGATCCCCACCATCATCACGCAGATTGCCCGGGGCAGCCGGGTGATCAAGCTGGGTGCCGTGTCGCCGACGCGGGACTTCAATTATGTGCAGGACACGGTGCGCGGATTCATCGCGGCGCTGGATGCCAGCCAGGGCGTCGGCGAAGTGGTGAACATCGGGAGCAATTTCGAGGTTTCGATCGGCGAAACCGCGACGCTCATCGCCGAGGCCATGAACGCGCCGATAACCATTGAGACTGATGAGGTGCGCCTGCGGCCGGAAAACTCCGAGGTAAACCGCCTCTGGGCGGACAACGCCAAGGCGGCGAGGCTGCTCAACTGGAGCCCGCGTTATGGCGGACGCGATGGATTCAAGCGTGGGCTCGCGGAAACGGTCGCCTGGTTCACCCAGGAAGACAACCTGCGGCAATACAAAGCGGATATCTACAACCTCTGAACCCTGTTTTCAGCATGAACACTCCCAGCAGCGCCGAGTTCAAGATCGCGGGCCGGCCGATCGGCTACAATCATCCCCCGGTGGTGATCGCCGAGATCGGCATCAATCACGCGGGGTCGCTCGACCTGGCCATCACGATGGCGGATGCGGCCATCGATGCCGGGGCGGAAATAGTCAAACACCAGACCCATATCATCGAGGACGAAATGTCGGAAGAGGCGAAGTCGGTGATTCCGGGCAATGCGAGCATTTCGATCTACGACATCATGCAGAGTTGCGCGCTGCCCGAGGCGGAGGAGTACCGGTTGATGCAGCACGTGCAGTCACGGAAGGCCATATTCATCAGCACGCCCTTTTCCCGGGCGGCTGCGGTCCGGCTGGCCAAATTTGACGTGCCGGCCATCAAGGTCGGATCAGGGGAATGCAACAATTATCCCCTGATCCAGATGATCGCCGGACTGGGCAAGCCGGTCATTCTCAGCACCGGCATGAACTCGATCGAGACCGTGCGCCCGTCGGTGGACATATTGCGGAAGGCCAAGGTGCCCTTCGCCCTGCTGCATTGCACCAATGTCTACCCGACGCCGCCGCACCTGGTGCGGCTCGGGGCCATGCAGACTTTGCAGGCCTCGTTTCCCGATGCGGTCGTCGGGTTGTCGGACCATACCACCGGCAACTACCCCTGCCTGGGTGCGGTGGCCCTCGGCGGAAGCATCCTGGAGCGCCATTTCACCGACCGCATGGACCGGCCGGGGCCGGACATTGTGTGCTCGATGGATCCGGGTGCGCTGCGTGAACTGATCGAGGGATCCCGCATCCTGTTTGAGGCACGTGGTGGGGACAAGGCGCCGGTGGCGGCGGAAGCCCCGACCATCGCCTTCGCGTTTGCGTCGGTCGTGGTGATCCGCGATATCGCGGCCGGGGAGACATTCTCCGAAGCCAACATCTGGCTCAAGCGACCCGGGGGCGGGGACTTTGGCGTCGGTGATTACCCCGGACTCATCGGCCGGACGGCCAAGCGGCCCGTGCGCGCGGGGGTCCAGTTGCGGCGGGATGATTTGGCCTAACCGGAAGCAGGGGCCCAACCCATGAAGCATAGCGTAGTCGTGACCGGGGCTTCGGGATTTGTTGGGGGCGCCTTGGCGAGAGCCTTGCGGTCGGCCGGTATCGCGGTGGTGCCGGTGGCCCGCAGCCCCGGGGCCGGGTGGCGGCAGTTGGCGGATTATCGCGAGGCCCCGCCGGCCGATGTCTTGGTGCATCTGGCCGAGGACAATAATCGTGGCCGGGTTAACGCCGGCGGTGCGGCGGCCAGCGGCGCGGCGATCCGTACCATGGAGCAGTTGCTCGCCAAACCCTACCGGCGGGTGATCTATGCGTCGTCCGCGGTTTTGTACGGCGATGAGGAATCGCAACCGCGCGGCCGCGGGGATGCGGTGCAATTAGCCGACACCTACGCCACGACCAAGTGGGAATGCGAGCGCCGGGTGTTGCAGGCCAAGGGTAATCTCGTGGTCCGGCTGGC
Organism: Lacunisphaera limnophila; assembly: GCF_001746835.1. Lineage (NCBI taxonomy): Bacteria > Pseudomonadati > Verrucomicrobiota > Opitutia > Opitutales > Opitutaceae > Lacunisphaera > Lacunisphaera limnophila. Next base: position 2,464,274 of record NZ_CP016094.1, read on the forward strand.
CAACATCTACGGCCCGGCGATGAGCGCGAACAATGTCATCAGCACCATTTTGGGCCAGATACCGGGGAAGGGCCCCCTCTGCGTGTGGGATGCCGGTCCGGTCCGGGATTTTCTTTGGATCGACGATGCGGTCACCGCCCTCTGTGCCGCCATCACGAGTGAGGTGGACGGCGTCCTCAACCTGGGCAGTGGCGTGGGCCATTCCATCGGTGAAGTCGCACGCATCGCGCTGGCCATCAGCGGCGAGGCGGATCGCCCGGTCCAGTCCACCCAGCCGGCGGGCCGGTCGTCCCGGCTGGTCCTGGACATCCAGGAAACCACGCGGGCGCTCGGATGGCGCCCGACTACGCACTTGAAGACGGGGGTGGAAAGACTCATGAACGGCCGCTTATCATCCGAATGAAAAAACGAGTCATCGCCATCTTTACCGGCAACCGGGCGGAATACGGCCTGCAATATCCGATCATCCGGGCGGTGGATAAGCATCCCGATATGGAGTACCGGCTGCTGGTATCCGGGGCCCATCTTGATCCGAACTTCGGCAGCACCCTGCAGGAGATCCACGCGGATGGGTTTCGGGTCGATGCCGAGATCAAGATCGCGATGGATGCCGGCTCCCTGTTTGCCACGGCCCAGGCCATCGGTTCGGGGGTGCTGGCCATCAGCCAGGCCTTTGCCGAGATGAAGCCGGATCTGGCGGTCATCTATGCCGACCGGTTCGAGGGCCTGGCCGCGGTCATCGCCGCAAGCCAGATGAACATCCCGACCGCGCATGTGGAGGGCGGGGATCTCACCGAAGGCGGCGCGCTGGATGATTCCGTCAGGCATGCCATGACCAAGCTGGCGCATCTTCATTTCACCACGAATCAGCAGGCGACCAACCGGATCCTGGCCATGGGGGAGGAGCCCTGGCGGGTGCACACCGTCGGCTTTCCGGCGATCGATCTGATTTCAGAGGGCCGGTATGCCAAACCGGACGAAGTGCGGGAGCGCCTGGGATTGGATCTGGCCCGGCCGGTGGTGCTGTTCACGCAGCACTCAGTCACGACCGAGTTTGATCAAGCCACGGCCCAGCTCATGCCGTCCTTGCAGGCGATCGAGGAACTGGCGGGCGAAGGGGTCCAGGTGGTGTTGACCTATCCGAACAACGATGCGGGCGGGCGGGCGATCATCCAGGCGCTTGATGCCTTCGGCGCCCGGAAGATCAAGGGCACGAGCGTGCACCGGTCACTCGGCCGGTCGCTGTATCACGGGGTGCTGGCCCTGGCCCGGGGGGCGGGCCTGCGGGTGGCCTGTGTGGGCAATTCCTCCTCGGGGCTCAAGGAAACGCCGGCTTTTGGCTGTCCCACGGTGAATATCGGATCCCGGCAAGAGGGGCGTCTGCGCGGCCAGAACGTCATTGATGTCGCCTACCAGGCCGGGGCCATCCGGGATGGAGTCCGGCGCTGTCTTTTCGACGAGGCCTTCCGCGAGGTCTGCCGCACGGCGCCGAATCCTTATTGGCTGGGGGACGCCGGGCCGAAGATTGCCGAGGTCCTGGCGACGGTGGCCTTGGATCAGAACCTGCTGCGCAAACGGATGACGTTGCGGGGCGAGGTGCGGGATGGCTGGTTCAGATGAGCGAAACACCCTTACTTCCCGAGGCCCTGTTGATCGAGGCGGTGCGCGCCATCGAGGTGAATCGCCGGCGGATGGCGGTCGTCGTGTCGGCAGACGGCAGGCTGCGTGGCACGCTGACCGACGGGGACATCCGGCGCCATTTGCTGGCGGGTGGAAGCTTGGATTCCCCGGTGGCGAAGGCGATGAATCCGAACCCCGTGGTGGCAGAAGACGGAGCGGGGGCCGGATACCTCAAAGACATCATGCGCCGAGGCAATATCCTGGCGGTCCCCTTGCTCGACAAAGAGGGAAGGTTTGTGCGCATGGTCCACCTGTTGGACCTGGAGGAAGGTGAGCCCCGGCAGGTCCCGATCGCGAATTTTGCCTTTGCCGTGATCATGGCGGGAGGGGAAGGCACCCGGTTGCGACCGCTCACGGCTTCCATTCCCAAACCGATGGTGGAGATTGGCGGGGTTCCGCTCCTGGAGCGACAGATCGGCCGGCTCGCCCAAGCGGGACTCAAGCGCGTTTATCTGTCGGTCAATTATCTGAGTCACGTCATCGAGGACTATTTCAAAGACGGCCAGGGTTTCGGTCTCGAGGTGAGGTACCTGCGCGAAACCGTGAAAATGGGCACGGCCGGGGCGCTGACCCTCCTGCCGGAGGTGCCGAGCGGGCCGATCATCGTGATGAACGGGGACATCCTCACCACGTCCGATTTTGCCAGCCTGCACGCCTTCCATGTCGCCCATGGCGCGACCATCACGATTGCCGCGATCGACCACAAGGTGGACATACCCTATGGTGTCATCCGGGCCGACGGGCACGTGGTGCGGGGCTTGGTGGAGAAGCCATCGGAGCGCTTCCTCTGCAATGCGGGCATCTATGCCGTTTCCGCGGCGGCCCTGCGCCAGCTGGCGAGCGGCAAGCATGTCAACATGACGGACCTGATCGACGCCTGTCTCCGGGACGGACTGCCGGTCGCGGTGTTCCCGGTGCATGAGTACTGGAATGACATTGGCACGGTGGCGGACCTGCAGAATGCGCGGGCGCACTTTGCCAAGCTGGAGGTGGTCAAATGATGCCCGCCCCGGGTTATCCGTTGTTGCCACCGGCGGGCCCTTGCGTGTGCATGACGGGTTGCCTCCGGTCCGGCCGGGGCCCCACCATCCCGACTTTCCTGATTACTCCATCCAACCTCCGTTCCCTCCATGACTAAAGCGTACTTTGGCCTCCCTGAGGAGGTGCTATTCTGCAAACGCTGCGTGATCTCAAACCAACGGCCGAGTTCCTCGGTCGAGTTCAAGCACCGCCCCGATGAGAAGAAGGCGACCATCGGATTCGGGGACGACGGGGTGTGCGACGCCTGTCGTTATCATGACGTGAAGGAAGCCGAGATTGACTGGGGCCAGCGGGAGCAAGCGCTGATGAAGATGCTGGATCAGCACCGGCGGAGCGATGGGGGCTACGATGTGATCGTCCCGGGCAGCGGCGGAAAGGACAGCGCCTACACGTCGCATATCCTCAAATACAAATATGGGATGAATCCGCTGACCGTGACCTGGTCACCGCACAAATACACCGAGATCGGCTGGGAGAATTTCGAAAGTTGGATCCATGTGGGCGGGCTCGACAACATCCTGTTCACCCCGAACGGCCGGTTGCACCGCTACCTGACGCAACAGGCGTTCCTGAACCTGCTGCACCCGTTCCAGCCTTTCATTGTCGGCCAGCGGATCATCGGTCCGCTCATGGCCGCCAAGTTCGGGGTGAAGCTGGTGATGTACGGCGAGAACCAGGCCGAGTACGGGAATGCCGTGGCGGAGAACCGCAAGCCGACGATGGACCGCAAGTTCTTCTCGGTCGGCAATCCCGAGGACATGATCCTGGGCGGGCGGGTGGTCAAAGATATCGTCGCGGAGAAGCGCTTCACGTTGAATGATTTCGCGCCCTATATCGCGCCCGATGCGAGCTATCTCGAGGGGCGCGGCGTCGAGGTGCACTACCTGGGTTACTATCTGAAATGGGACCCCCAGGAGTGCTACTATTATGCAGTCGAGAATACGGGATTCCAGGCGAATTCCGAACGCACGGAAGGCACCTACTCGAAATACAGCAGCATCGATGATCAGATCGACATGTTCCATTACTTCACGACCCTGATAAAATTCGGGATCGGACGGGCCACCTACGATGCCGCGCAGGAGATTCGAAACCACAAGATCACGCGGGAGGAAGGCGTGAATCTCGTGAAAAAATACGACCAGGAGTTCCCGATGAAGTACTACAAGGAATTTCTCGCGTATCTCGACATCACGGAGGACCAATTCTGGGCGGCCGTGGACAAATTCCGCTCGCCCCACCTCTGGGTCAAGGAGGCGGGCGAGTGGAAGTTGAAGCATGCGGTCTGGCACGAGGCTAGCTCCGGGCAACGGCCGTGAGAAACCTCCGTTTAATCGCCCGGCTCGATATCAAGGGCCCCAACCTGATCAAGGGCATCCATCTGGAAGGGCTGCGGGTCATCGGGGTGCCCAACGTGTACGCCCTGAAATATTACGCCCAGGGAGTCGATGAGCTGATCTACATGGACTGCGTGGCCAGCCTCTATGGGCGCAATCACCTGGGGGAGATCGTGCGCGCGGCCGCCCAGGACATTTTTGTGCCGATGACGGTGGGTGGCGGGATCCGCTCGATCGCCGATGCGACGGAAATCCTGCGCTGCGGCGCGGACAAGGTGGCGATCAACACGGCGGCGGTGGCCAATCCGCAGTTGATCACCGACATCGCCCGTCGGTTTGGCAGCCAATGCATGGTGCTCTCCATCGAGGCGAAGCAGATCGGCCCGGACCGGTGGGAGGTGTACACCGCCAACGGCCGCGAGCGGACCGGCCTGGATGTCATTGAATGGGTCAAGCGCGGGGTGCGCATGGGGGCGGGGGAGATCCTGCTGACTTCGATCGACCGGGAAGGTACCCGCAAGGGATTCGACACCGCGCTGGTCAAGGCGGTGACCTCCGAAATTAACGTGCCGGTGATCGCCAGCGGTGGCATGGGTAAGCCGGAAGACTTGGTGAAAGTCGCCCGCGAAGGGGACGTTGATGCGGTCGCGATGGCGGACATCCTGCATTATAACCGTTCGGATCTGGTCAAAATCCGCGCCACGGCGCAGTCCGCCGGACTGGCTGTCCGACCCTATGAAATCGCCTGAAGTCACGATTATCGATTACGGCGTCGGCAATCTGCTGAGTGTGCAGCGCGGCTTCGAGCATTGCGGGGCGACGACCCGCATAACCGCCGAGGCGAGTCTCATTCTCGCGGCCGACCGGGTGGTCCTGCCCGGAGTGGGAGCCTTTGGCGACGCGATGATGGCGCTGGAGCAGCGTGGGTTGGTGGCCGTGGTCAAGGAGGTGGTCGCGCGGGGTATCCCGCTGCTGGGCATCTGCCTCGGGATGCAGATGCTCTTGGATGAGAGCGAGGAGTTCGGCCTGAGCACGGGGTTGGGGGTGATTCCCGGGCGCGTGGTCCCCGTGCCGGACCGGACGGTGGCGGGCGCAGCGCAAAAGATCCCGCATATTGGCTGGAACTCGCTGGTCACCGCGCCGGGTGGGGGCGGGTGGGGCGGCACCGTGCTGCAGGACATACGCGCCGGGGAAGCGACTTATTTTGTACACTCCTTCATGGCCGTGCCGCGTGATCCCGCGCATCGCTTGGCCGACTGTCTCTACGGCGGGCACGCCCTGCCGGCGGTCATCCGGCGTGATCGGATCACCGGTTGCCAATTTCATCCGGAGAAAAGCGGGCCGGTGGGCTTGAGAATTCTGCGGAATTTCATCGCCCAATGAGGATCCTGGCCTTGATTCCGGCGCGGGGGGGGTCGAAACGCCTGCCGGGAAAAAACCTGAAGCCCCTGGGCGGGAAGCCGATGATTGCCTGGTCGATTGACGCGGCCAAGGACATCGCCGAGGTCTGCGACATCTTAGTTTCCACCGATGATTCCGAAATTGCCGCGGTCAGCCGGCAGGCCGGCGCCATGGTGCCTTGGTTGCGGCCAGCGGAACTGGCAACGGACACGGCCACCTCGGTCGATGTGGCCCTGCACGCGCTGGACTGGTATGAGGCAAGTTGCGGGCCGGTGGGAGGATTGCTGCTGTTGCAGCCGACCTCGCCGTTCCGGACCGCGCGGACGATCCGCCAGGGCATCGAACTTTTCCGGCAGCGATCCGCGGAGCCGGTTTTGGCGGTGGCCAAGCCGCATCTGCACCCGCTCTGGGCGCTAAAAAGGGATGGTGATTATCTCCGGCGGTACTTGGCGGGTGACGGTCTGGAAACCCGGTCGCAGGACCTGCCGGAAGCTTTCTTCCCGACCGGCAGTCTCTATCTCATCGCGCCGGCGGTGCTGCGTGCGACGCGATCCTTTGTTGGCGCGCGGGTGGTGCCCTTGCTGATCGAGGCCCCTCATGAGGCCCTGGATGTCGATACCGAATGGGACTTCAAGATCGCCCAAATGGTGGCCGAGGAACTGCCCAAATGAGGCAGGCGGTGCATGGTTTCCCCTGGGGCCACCCGCGGGGCTGGGCCTTGGCCCACCGCCCGATGGGACGGTTGGGAGGGCCCAAGCCCCATTAAGGTTGTGCAAAGGCTCCGGCATATGATCGCGGGCAGCGGCTTGCTGAAACTGCTCAGCAGTGCGGGCCTTTATGGTATCGCCAACCTGGTGGGCGCACTCACCCCCCTGATCGTGCTGCCCGTGCTCAGCCGTTCGCTGTCGGCCGGCGACCTGGGCCGCTTTGCGCTGTACCAGTCCGCGTTGGCCCTGGCCCTGCCGGGAATTTCCATGGGGGTGCATGGCGCGGTGTCGCGCCAGTATCTCAATCGGGACACGATCGATTTCGCGCGTTATGTCAGCAGCCTGCTGGCCATTTCCCTCGCCGCCGGCACCGGCACGCTTGTGGTGCTCTGGATGATCGGGTTGTTCGCCCCGGGGGTGCTGGGCGGCAACGGGGTGGTTTTCCAGTATGCCGTGGTCTCCGCCATCGGCCTGTCGTTGCTGCAGGTGTTCCTGGCCATTGTGCAGATGAGGCAGAAGCATCTGCTTTACGCGGCGATCCAATGTTTGGTCACCGGCCTGTTGATCGCGGCGAGCATGGGTGCGGTGGCGGTCCGGCCCGACTGGCAATCCGTCCTGCGGGCGAACATGGCGGCCTACGGGGCCATCGGCCTGGTCGTGGCCGGCATCCTCTTCACCCAGAAGCTGGCGGCATGGCGGATTTCGAAAGAATACGCGGTGCACGCCTTGCGCTTCGGGGCGCCCCTCGTGCCGCATCTGCTGGCCGCGTCCGTCATCACCATGCTCGATCGCTTTTTCATCGCCCATTTCCACGGGGTTGAAGCGGTGGCGGCGTACGCCGTGGCCTATCAGGTGGCGGTGGCCTTGAATCTGGCTTGCTCTTCATTTGGCAATGCGTGGGCTCCGTGGCTGATGCACCAGCTACACGTCAGATCGGCCGGCACCGGTGCGAGGATCACCCGCTACCTGCTGGTCTATTTCGCGGGGGTCGTTGCCTTGGGCGGGGTGTTGTGGGCGGTCAGTCCGTGGATCATCGCCCTCGTGGGCGGGGATCGGTACAGCGCCGCGTATCACTGGATGCCGTGGCTCATCGCCGGCTTTGTCTTCAACGGGGTTTCCCGGGCCCTCGGCGTCATTCCCTTCTATCACGGACGCACGCTGGCCCTGGCGCTCGCGACGGTGGGTGGAGCCGGGACAAGCGTGGGCCTGAATGTGGTGCTGGTGCCCTCCCTGGGTGCGGCCGGCGCCGCGGTCGCCCAATGCCTGGGTTTTCTCGTCACGGCGGTGCTGACGGCCCGCCTGGCCGTGAGCCTGGAAAGTTTGCCGTGGGTCGCGGTGATCAAGTCAACCTTCACCCGCCCCTAGCATGTACCGGTACCTGGCTGCACTCAGCGGAATCCTGCTCGCGCTGCCGTTTAGTTTCCCGGCCCCGCCGGCGTATCTGCTGGCGCTCCTGGTCTTTCTTTGCGCGGTCGCCCTGCAGCCTGACACCCGGATACATGCTCCCGTCATTGCGGTCGTTTTCGGGCTGATTGCGACCGCGCTCCTGTCGAATGTGGAGGCGGTCCTGGCCGGACGCGCGGATCCGGTTCGCGCGCTTTACACGTCGGGTTATTTCATCCTGTTTCTCTACGGCTATTACGCCCGCCGGGTCCAGGTGCTGCTGCGGTATTACGCCTACGCGGTAACTCTGATCTCGCTCGCCATTGTCGGAGCATTTGTTGCCTCCGAGGCCTATCGGTATGGGACGTTGCTGTTCGTGGTGCCCACGATGCGGCTTTGGGGGGCGGAATTTTTCCCGGACTGGCCCAACTTCTTTGCTCTGGAACTGCTCCTGGGGGTTTACCTCAACTGGTTTTGGCGCCGACAGGTGGGGAGTACGGCGGTTTGCGTGGTGGGCGCGGTTTTGACCACGTCGCGTTTTGTGTGGCTGGCCCTGGCAATCATGGCGCTCATCGAGTTGCTGCGCCGGCGGGCCGTGGTTTTCTATTTCCTTCCTTTCGTCATCGCGGCGTACGGGGTGGCGGTCGCCGCCCCCCACTATCTGCCCGCCGCGGTGCAGGAGCGCTTGCAGGTGGTTTCTGACCGTACGGAAATCGCCTCGTCGGTGTTCCGGCTCTTTGCCCAAGCTCCCCTGCTGGGCAACGGCAGCGTGTTGCTGGATGCTTCAGTGGGGCACATGGGTTTCGAGTCATTTCACAACAGCTATTTCGACGTGCTGGTGAGGCACGGCTTGGTTGGATTGTTCTTCCTGGTCCTGCTGCTCTGCCCGTGGCGCGTCCGGTGGCGACACCTTCGCCATGGGGCCTGCCTGCCGGTGTTGGGTTTGTTTGTGATCGGGGCGTGCTTCCAGAATTTCCTGAAACACCCCCACCTGTTCATGTTGCTGGCGCTCATCATCAGCCGGCCGGATGCCACGCTGCCCCGTCGGGTCGCCCGGAAAAAACCCAAGCCACGGCCGGAAGGCGAGCCCCTGCCCGCCGGTTACCCTGACCTGGCAACAAGCGGGCGTGGCCATGGGTGATCCCTCCAGTTTGGGGCACCTGGTTGCGCCGTCCGGAGCCCGGCGGTCGCTGGGGGGGCTCGTCATGGACCATTCGGCCGATCTGTTTCAAGGGGAGCTCCACAAGAAGGTTTGTGGTGTGATTGCCTCCGCCTGTGTGCCCGACCCCATGGAGCGGTGCATCTACGAGAACCTCCTGTTCTTGAAATCAACCGAGGCCCGGGGGGCGACTGCGGCGATCAGCCAACTGCTCGCCGGCGGCGGGGCAACGGAGAGGCTCGAGCTGACGGCGATTCTCCAGCCGGCCGTGCCTGCGGAATTGCACGCGGGCATCGGCTGGCTGCCCACCGTGCCGACCCGACTCGTCGATCCCGGCGTGGTCAGGACTTTCGCGGTGAAGGCACTGGTGCACTGGGTTTTCCGGTGCTTCCGGCGAAAGCTCAGGCCGGGAGCCATGCTGCGGGCCTGGGTGGAGGTGAGTTTGAAAATGTATGGCCAGGAAATGGATCGGTCGGCGCCGGATATTCGCGTCTACCCGTTTCCGATCAGTCTCATGCGGCAGGTGCGTTTTCTGGCCAGCCTCCGTGGGCGGCGACTAACCTGGTCCTTCGAGGGCGTGCCTTATCGGCTGGCTGACTTCATCCGGGCGCTGCGCGGCAGGCTCACGGACCGCGGCCTGGCGCAGGCGGAGGCCTTCGGCTACCTCGCGCACGCCGACGAACTGGTCCGCGCCGGCATCACGACACTCTATACCAGTGATGAGTTTGAGGTGGGCGCGGTGGTCATGCATCAGCGACTGGGCGGGAGCGGGGTTCGCTCAGTGAACACCGCCCATGGCGTCGGCGGGTACTGTCCGCGCATTGCCTACACGGAATTCCGGGTAATCAGCCGGTCGCAGGCCGCCTTCTATCAAAGGGACAACCCGGCGATACGCTACACGCTCCGGGCCAATGCAAATCGGGCCCTCGTTCGCTTGCCGCCGGTGCCGGCCGGCCAGACGGGCCGGTCGGTCGTCTATATCCATCAGAATTGGGAGGAGCTCGGCTTCACCTTTGAAGCCGGCATCCAGCAGCGCATCTGTTCCGCATTGACGGAGGTCGCAAAAATCCCGGGGATTCGAATCTCCCTGAAGGTGCACCCGAATTCATCCAAGAAAACCTTGGCCGCCCTGCGGCGAGACTGGCCGGGGGCAATCCTGCGTGATTTTGCGGACCTGCCGGCGATCAAGCCGATTTTCATCATCATGAACTCGACCACTTACTTTGAGCTGGGTGAAGCGGGGCCCGTGTTGGCTTGCAAGGACCACACCCTTGCGCCGGAACTCTATTTCGGCGAAGGGCTCGACGCATTCACCCTTGATGCACTGCGCTCCCGGATAGCCGAACTGATGGATGACGAGGCCTGGGCCGGCGCCCTTGCCCGGCAAAAATTGCAACGCGCCGCGGAGCTGTGCCTATGAAAACCCTGCTCATCCGCCTCTACACTTGGTTTCAGCTGACCTTCTGCCACCGTTTTGCGGCCGTCGGCAAACAGCCCCGCATCGGGCCGCGCGTCTATGTGGCGCCGGACTCGGTCAGGCTGGGCGATTATTGCTTCGTGGGTCATGGCGGCTACCTGGCCGGGGCGATTGAAATCGGCCACTTCGTGATGCTGGCCGGACAGGTCGCGATTGTTGGGGGCGATCACCGGATTGATCGACCCACCGTGCCGATGATTTTCTCCGGACGCGAGGCGCCCCGGCGCACCATCATCGAGGATGATGTGTGGATCGGCCACGGGGCCACGGTGATGAGCGGGATCCGGATCGGGGAGGGATCTGTCATCGCCGCGGGCGCGGTGGTGACCAAGGATGTGGCCCCGTACTCGATCATGGCAGGGGTGCCGGCCCGGTTCATCCGGGCCCGTTTTGATCCGGCCGCGCAGACACAACATGCGGATCGTTTGCGCCAGTATCGGCTTGATGGGCTCCGCCCCGCTGCATGGCAGGGGGCGCCGACGCTGAAAAACCTACTGAAGGAGTAAATGCCGCCGCGGCAAAATCACGGTTCCGGCAACATAAAAGCTTGCGGCAACCACCGGCGCATCCAGTTCTAGGCACGGCGCTAACATATGTTTGAAAAACATGTACTCCTGATCACCGGCGGGACCGGATCCTTCGGCAATGCGGTTTTGCGCCGGTTCATCGAGACCAACGTGGCTGAAATCCGGGTGTTTTCCCGCGATGAGAAAAAACAGGACGACATGCGGCACCAGTACGGGTCGAAAAAGGTTAAGTTTTATATCGGTGATGTCCGCGAGCGAACGAGCCTGGACGATGCGATGGAAGGCGTGGACTACCTCTTTCACGCCGCTGCCCTGAAACAGGTGCCGTCGTGCGAGTTTTATCCGATGGAGGCCGTGCGCACCAACGTCAACGGGACCGACAACGTACTGCGTGCCGCGGTGGACCATGGGGTAAAAAAGGTCGTGGTCCTGAGCACCGACAAGGCCGCGTATCCGATCAACGCGATGGGCATCTCCAAGGCGATGATGGAAAAGGTGACCGCGGCCGCCTCCCGGGTGGCCAGCGCGCGGGGCGCCACCATCTGCCTGACCAGGTACGGCAACGTCATGGCCTCGCGCGGGTCCGTGATCCCGTTGTTTCTCGACCAGATTGCCCGGGGGCAACCGATGTCGATCACCGACCCGGAGATGACACGCTTCATGATGACCCTGGACGATGCCGTCGACCTGGTCATCCATGCGTTCACCCAGGCGCGTCCCGGCGATCTCTTCGTGCAGAAGGCGCCGGCGGCGACCATCGGCACGCTGGCGCAGGCGCTGAAGGAGCTGCTGGGCGCGACCAACCCCATCAGGGTGATCGGCACCCGGCATGGCGAGAAGCTGTACGAAACGCTGCTGACCCGGGAGGAACGCGCCAACGCGGAGGACCAAGGCGGTTATTTCCGCGTCGCCTCGGACAATCGGGATCTCAACTACAACCTCTATTTCTCGGAGGGCGACCGGCGGGTGCAGGCGCAGGAAGACTATCATTCGCACAACGCCGAACGTCTCGATGTCGCCGGCATGAAGGCCCTGCTGCTCAAGCTGCCCGAGGTGCGCGCGGCCATCGCGGCGCGCCAGGCCGGTGGCGCCTGAAGCGAAGGCATTCCGCGTGAAAACCGTCCTCGTCACCGGTGCGCAGGGATTCCTGGGCAAACATCTGGTTGAGGCCTTGCGGCGCAATCCCGACACGGAGGTGCTTGAGTTTCACCGGGGGATGGAGCTGGCCGCGCTGGCGGACGTGCTGCCGCGGGTCTCGGTCATCCATCATCTGGCGGGCGTGAACCGCCCGGCGGATCCGGGGGATTTCGCCACCGGCAACCACGGTCTGACGGCGGAGCTGTGTCGCCTGCTCACCAGCCTGAAGCACCGCCCGCTCATTGTTTACGCTTCCACCATCCAGGCCTTGCTGGACAACCCCTATGGGCGCAGCAAGCGGCAGGCGGAGGTGGAACTGGAGCGCTGGGCGGCCGACGAGGGCGGCCGGGCGGTTGTTTTTCGTCTGCCGAACGTCTTTGGCAAATGGTGCCGGCCGAACTACAATTCCGCGGTGGCCACCTTCTGCCACAACATCGCGCGGGATCTGCCGATCACCATCAGCGACCGGGCCCGTGAGCTCGAACTGGTGTATGTGGACGACGTGGTGGCGGCTTTCCTCGGGGCCCAGAGCCAGGCCATCGCACCCGGGCAGCATGCCGCCGGCTCGGTCCCGCGCACTTTCCGGGTCACCCTCGGCCGCATCGCGGATGCGCTGCAGGCCTTCCGCGCCATGCGCAGCACGCTGGTGGTACCCCGCATGGATGACGAATTTGACCGCCGCCTGTACGCGACCTATCTCAGTTACTTGGAGCAGGACGATTTTGCCTACGGCTTGCTGCCGCGCAGCGATCAGCGCGGCACGCTGGCTGAATTCGTCAAACAAGGCGGATTCGGGCAGATATTCGTCTCCCGCACCTTGCCCGGGGTCACCCGCGGCAACCACTACCACCACACGAAAACCGAGAAGTTTCTCGTCCTGGAAGGGGACGCCATCGTGCGCTTCCGGTCGCTGCTGGGAGGCGGCGTGATCGAGTATCCGGTCCATGGCCGGGACCTGCGGGTGGTGGACATACCCCCGGGGTACACCCATTCGATCGAGAATGTCGGCCGGACCGAACTGATCACCCTTTTCTGGGCCAGCGAGGTGTTTGATCCGGCCGCGCCCGACACCATTGCCTGCAACGTCCTGACCCCCTCCTCCCCATGAAAGTAATGACCGTCATCGGCACCCGCCCCGAAATCATCCGCCTGTCGCGCGTGATGGCGGCCTTGGACCGGTATTTCGACCATCAGGTCGTGCACACCGGCCAGAACTACGACTACGAGCTCAACCAGGTCTTTTTCGATGACATGGAAATCCGCAAGCCGGATCACTTCCTCGAGGCGGCGGGGGAGACCGCCGCCGTGACGATTGGCAACATCATTGCGCGCATGGACGGTCTGCTGGCGACCGCAAAGCCGGACGCGTTGCTCGTGCTGGGAGACACCAACAGCTGCCTCGCGGCCTATGCGGCAAAGCGCCGCAAGGTGCCCGTTTTCCACATGGAGGCCGGGAACCGCTGCTTCGACCAACGGGTGCCGGAAGAGATCAACCGTCGGGTGGTGGATCACATCTCGGACATCAATCTTTGCTACAGTGACATCGCCCGGGAATACCTGCTGCGGGAGGGCCTACCGCCGGACCGCGTGATCAAGACCGGCAGTCCGATGTGTGAGGTGCTGCACTTTTATCGCCCGAAGATTGAGGCTTCCTCCGTGCTAACACGTCTGAACCTGAGCGCGGGCGGGTACTATGTCGTCAGCGCCCACCGTGAGGAAAACGTGGACGTGCCGCGGCAGCTGGCCGCGCTCGCCGAAATCCTGAATGAACTGGCCGCCGCCGGTTCGCGCGTGATTGTCTCCGCCCATCCTCGCACCCGCAAGCGGCTCGACGAGGGCAAGGTGGTGCTGCACGAGCGGGTCGAGCTCTTGAAGCCGCTTGGGTTTACCGATTATGTGCAGCTGCAGCGCCATGCCATCGCGGTGCTCTCCGACAGCGGCACGATCAGCGAGGAGTCGTCGATCCTGAATTTTCCCGCCGTCAATATCCGCGAGGCTCACGAGCGGCCCGAGGCCATGGAAGAGGGCTCGGTCATGCTGACGGGGCTTTCGCCGGGGCGTGTGCGGGAGGCGCTGGTCATGCTCAAGGCCCAGCCACGGGGTGAGCCGCGCCTGCTGCGCCCGGTCGCCGACTACAGCATGCCGAATGTCTCGGAAAAGGTGGCGCGCATCATCCTGAGCTACACCGATTACGTGAACCGGAATGTCTGGAGAATCGACGCCAAACCATGAATCCGGGTGGCGTCCAGGTGATCCCCGGCGGCCTGCATCGCGACGCCAGGGGCGCAGTCCAGCATGTGAACGGGTTTTCGTTCAGCCAGGTGGACCGGTTTTATTGCATCGCGCCGGCGGTTTGCGGCGAGATCCGGGGTTGGGTCGGACACCAGCGGGATTGGAAATGGTTCTTTGTGGCGCGGGGTCGTTTCGACCTCGGCTACGTCAAGCCGCGCGTATGGCACGAGCCGGCGGAGGAGGACCGTCCCGTGGTTCTGGCGCTGGCGGATAACATGCCCCAGGTCGTGGCGGTGCCGCCGGGGCACTACACGGCCAGCCGGGCCTTGGAACCAGGTTCGGTTCTGCTGGTATTTTCCTCCGGCCGCATCGAAACGGCGTCCGAGGATGACCACCGCCAACCGCCCGGGGCTTGGCCATTGGCGTCCGGTTCGTGACAAAAAACACGTGCATGATGCATTGTCACCGCGTTGAATCGGCTCTCTCCCCTCTGGGAATGGAAACATGCAGCAAGCCGCCCACCCCCTCCGGATATTAATCATCACGCAGTGGTTCGATCCCGAACCGGCCGACGTCAAGGGTCTGCCCTTGGCGCGGGAACTGGCCAAGCGGGGGCATCAGGTGTCCGTCATCACCGGGTTTCCCAATTACCCGGGCGGAAAGGTCTATCCGGGATATCGGATTCGCGCCTGGCAGATCGAGCACCGGGACAATGTGCGGATCGTGCGCGTGCCCCTCTACCCCAGCCATGGGCAGAGCAAGCTCGGCCGGATCCTCAATTATGTGAGCTTCGCCGTTGCAGCCAGCACGCTCGGTCTGGTGCATGTCGACAGGCCAGACGTGGTCTATGTCTATCACCCGCCCGCGACGGTCGGAATTCCGGCCCTCATTGCGCGGGCCCTGTGGGGGGTCCGCTGGGTGATTGATATCCAGGACATGTGGCCCGAGGCGATCAGCGCCAGCGGCATGATCGGAAACCCGGGGATTCTGCGGGTGATAGGCGCCTTTGCCGGGTACATGAATCGCCAGGCGGATCGGGTCGTCGTTTTGTCGCCGGGATACAAGCGGCGGTTGGTGGAGCAGGGGATGCCGCCGGGGAAAATCGATGTGATACTTAATTGGAGCCGGCTGGATGGCGCGCCGCGCGCGACTGGCGGTCTTAAGCCCGAGGAAGCCGAGCAGATGGCCGGTAAGTTTGTGGTCTTGTTTGCGGGGAACATGGGGCCGGCCCAGGCGCTGGAAAGCGTGGTCGCCGCGGCACAGCTGTGCCGGGATGATCGGTCAATCGTGTTTGCCTTCGTTGGTTCCGGCATCGAGCTGCCTAAGCTGCGCGCCGCCGCGGCCGGCCTGCCCAATGTCCTCCTCCTTCCGCCGCGGCCTCCCCGCGAGATGCCGGCGCTGATGGCGAGGGCGGACTTGTTGCTGGTCCATCTGCGGGACAACGAACACTACGCCAGAACGATCCCCTCGAAGACGCAGGACTATCTGGCCGCGGGCCGGCCGATTCTCATGGCGGTAAGGGGCGATGCCGCCGATCTGATCACCCGGGCCGGCGCAGGTACGGTCTGTGCGCCCGAGAACCCGCAAGAGCTGGCGGCGGGGGTGCGCCAGATCGCGGCCCTGTCGGTCGCCGCGCGGGAAGAAATGGGCCGGGCCGCGCGGGCTTTCTACGAACAGCATTTGTCGTTGCATACGGGCGCGAACGCTTTCGAGTCGGTTTTCCACTCGATCCGGCGGCATTGAAAGTGATGCATGACACAATGATCTCCCCGCTCCCGACGGCCGCCGCGATGCTGGCGGTTTGGGCCACGTCCGCGGCCCTGACCTATGCCTATTATCGGGTGGCCTTGAAGGTAGGTCCCCTGGCGCTGCCGAATCATCGCAGCCTCCATCAAGTCCCTGTGCCCCGGGGCGGCGGGCTGGCGATCGCCACCACGGCGCTGCTGGCCTACGCGGTGTTGCTGGGCACCGGGGGTCTGGATGGCGCGCGGGCGATGATATACATCGGCGGGGGCTTGATCTTCGGCCTATTGGGCGCGATCGATGACCGGCTGGAGCTGTCGCAGAAGCTGCGTCTGGGGGTCCAGCTGATCATGGGGCTTTGGATCTACTCCTGGCTCGGTGGATTCGCCGGCTGGGCGGGCTCTGGCATGCCCCACGTGCTGGGCTGGATGGGGTACGGGCTGCTGCTCGTCGTGTGGGTCTGGCTCTTCAACGCCTTCAACTTTGTGGACGGGACCGATGGCATGGCGGCGGCGGCCACGGTTTATATCGCCGCCGTGATGGCGGCTGTGCTGGCGTTTGCCGGCCTGCACTCGACCGCCCTGGTTTTGTTTGTGCTCGCTGCGGCCAGTGGCGGATTTTTGCTCTTCAATGCGCCGCCCGCCCGGCTGTTCATGGGGGACGCAGGGAGTGCCTTCATCGGATACATCCTGGTTGCCGCCATGGTGGACTCGTGCCGCCAGAACGGGGACCTGGTCTGGATTTGGCTGATCTGCACCGGCTTTTACCTGTGCGACACCACCATCACGACTTCGACCCGCGCCTTGCGCACCCCGCGCTTTTGGGAAGGGCACCGCAGTCATGCCTACCAGAATCTCGCCCGCGTCTGGCACAGCCACGCCAAGGTGCTGGGTCTGGCCCAGATCATCAACTTGCTGTGGCTTTTGCCGTGGGTGGTCGTGGCGATGAAGCTGCCCGGATCCGGCCCGCTGATCACCCTCGTGGCCCTGCTGCCGCTGGCCGTTTTCAGCCTGAAGTTTGGCCCGCTTTACCAGGACAAATAACATGCCAAGACACCAGCACGGCATCGCGGTTTGGGGGCTCGGCCGGCATGCGATAAACAATGTCCTGCCGGCCGTTGCCGCCGGTCCGGGATTCCAGCTGGCGGGGGTTTGTTCGCGCAATCAGGCCGTCGGCGCGGAAGTGGCGCAGCGTTTTCATTGCGCTGCTTGGAACGACGCGGCGGCGATGTTGGCCGACCCGAGGGTGGAGGTCGTGTATATCTGCACGCCGGTGGGGGTGCATCTGACGCATGCGTTGCAAGCGCTCGAGGCGGGCAAGCACGTGATTTGTGAAAAATCCCTGGTCTGCGCTCCCGCCGACGCGGAGCGGCTCATCCGGGCGGCCGATGAGCGAGGGCTGGTCCTTTGCGAAGCGCTCATGTTTTTGCATCACCCCCGCACCGTCGAGTTGCTTGCCTTCCTGGCTCAAAACATGGGCGGCACCGTCCGCTCAATTTCCGCTGACTTTCTGCTGCCTCGGTTGGAATCGCCCGGTTATCGCGCTTCGAAGGCCTTGGGTGGGGGCGCCTTTTGGGACGTGGCCTGTTATCCTGTGGCGCTGGCGACCGCGGTCATGCAGGCTGCCGGCGCCGTGGCCCACGCGTCGTTTGCCGTGGACGTGGACACGGGGGTGGATTGCTCGGGTTCGGCGCGGCTGACCTGGTCCTCGGGTGCGTCCGCCCAGTTGAACTGGGGCTACGGGTTTGCGTACCGCAACCATGCCGTGATCGTGGGGGTCTCGCATGTGGTCGAAATTGGGCGGGTGTTCACCAAAGGAAACGAGGCATTGGATTTCGCGATATATGACTCCCGGGGGCAATTGCTGGAGCGCCGGGTGTCCCCCAGCGCCAACAGCTTTGCCTGCCTGTTGGAAGATGTCCGCCGGGCCGTGGACGATCCGGCGGGGCGCCGCGCGTTGTATGCCCGGGCGATGACGCAGGCCGACACCATGGCGGGAATCCGGCGGCACAGCACCCCGAATTCTCCGGTAAGCGGTCTCGACAGCCAGGACAAATAAGGGCCCGATCGAAGGCTGTCACCAGATGAAACCTATACGAGTCGGATTTGCGGGATGTCACGTGCTGAGCTGGTTCTGCCTCAGGACTGTCGCGGAGCTTTGCCGGGGCTCGGGTGATACCCTGGCCGGGGTCTTCAACCTGCCGCCCGAGGTCGGCCAGAAGCACTCGGCGTATGTTGAGTTCGATGCGCTGGAGCGGGAGTACGGTTTTCCGCACCACCGGGTGCGTGACTTGGCGGAGCCGCCGACGCTGCAGGTCCTGCGCGAGTTGAACCTGGATGTGCTCTTTATCATCGGCTGGCACAAGATCGTGCCGCAGGAGGTGATTGACTCCGCGCGATTTTGTCTGGGCATGCACACCTCCCTGCTGCCGGCGGATCGTGGCAGTTCCCCCGTCAACTGGGCTTTGATCCGGGGTGACCGCCGGGGGGGCATCACCTTTTTTCACCTGACGACCGGGGTGGACTCGGGGGATGTTCTGGCCCAGCGCGGTTTCCGGATTCACCGGCGCGATACCTGCCGCGAGGTCCATCAACGGGCCACCACGGCGGCCATCCGGATGTTGCGTGCGGAATGGCCCTTGATCCGGGCAGGCGTGCCGCCCCGGCTGCCGCAAAACGAGGCGCTGGCGACCTACAATCCCAGGCGCAGGGCGGCCGACGGCCTCATCAACTGGCAGGCCCCGGCGGAAGAAATTGACCGCTGGGTGCGGGCGCTCACCAGCCCCTATCCAGGGGCATTCACCCATTTTCGGGGGCGGAAATTGTTCATCTGGGAGGCCAAGCCAGCCAAGGGTGCGACGGCGCAAGCGCCGGGCACCATTGTCCGGGTCGGCGAAACGATCCACGTCGCTACCGGGCGGGGACTCCTGGAACTCAAGCGCCTCCAGTTCGAAGGTGAGCCGGAATCTCCGGCGCATTTGTTTGCGGCGGTCCATTCGCCCGAGCCCGGCTCGCGCCTCGCCTGAACGCATATCCAGTCTCGCTTTTCCGCGGCCGGCAAACTTAACCTCCCCCCCCTTATGGAACATTGGAAGAACATCACCATCGATGATCCGGCGCTCTGGCCGACGGACCATCTCATCAAACTGGACAGCGCGCATGTGGACGCGCGCGGTTCCATCCAGTGCCTGGTGAATTTCCCGGTCAAAAACATCTCCTTGATCACGTCACGCAAGGGCACCGTGCGTTCCAATCACTACCACAAGACGGATTGGCACTACATGTACGTGCTTTCGGGGCGCTTCGATTATTGTTACCGACCGACCGGGAGCGCCGCGCAGCCCACCAAGGTGACCCTGGGTGCGGGCGAGATGGTCTTTACCCCGCCGATGGAAGACCATGCGACGCTCTTCCACGAGGACACGACCCTGATTGTGATGAGCCGCAATCCCCGTGATCAGGAAGCTTACGAAAGTGATGTCGTGCGCGTGCAGTTGGTCGATCCGGCAACGTTCACGGTGAAATGAAGACGGACGTTTACAAGAAAACCAACTGCCGGCTGTGTGACTCCCCAGACCTGGAATGCGTGATCAAGCTGGCGCCCACGCCGCCCGGGAACCACTTCGTGGCCCGGGAGCAGTTGGGCCGTCCGCAGGCGAGCTACCCCCTGGAGGTGGATTTCTGCCGGCAGTGCCACCACCTGCAGCTGGGCCACGTGGTTGATCCGGGGATACTCTACCAACAGAACTATTCGTATGTATCGGGCACGTCGCCGGTCTTTGTGGACCATCTGGCCCGCTACGCGGATTACATCCTGGACCGTTACGCCATCCCGTCATCCGGCCTCATTGTCGATATCGGCTCGAACGACGGCACGGCGCTCGGATTCTTCCAGCGGAAGGGTCACCGGGTGGTGGGCGTTGATCCGGCCATCGAGATTGTGGCGCGAGCCAACGAGAACGGCATCGAGACGGTGTGTGATTTCTTCGGCGAAGCCGTGGCGCGGCCCTGCGTGGAAAAATACGGGAAAGCGGCGCTGATCAATTCCCACAATGCCTGCGCCCACATTGATGATCTCGCGGGCGTTTTCCGGGGTGTGGGCCAGTGGCTGGCGGACGACGGCCTGTTCGTCGTCGAAGTCGGATATCTGGGGGATATCGTGCGGAATGCGTGGTTTGACACGATCTATCACGAGCATGTCGATTTTCACAGCATCAAGCCGTTGGTGCTGTTTGCGCCCCGCGTGGGCATGGAGGTGATTGCGGTCCAGGGCATCAGCCCGCAGGGCGGTTCCATCCGGGTGGTGTTCCAGAAATTGGGCGGACCCCGGAAGGTGGAGGAGTCGGTGGCGGCCATGGTGCGGCAGGAACAGCAGGCCGGCCTCCACGACGCGGAGACCTACCGGCGATTTGGTGTCCGGATTGATGCCATCGGCCGCGAGCTGGCCGGCCTGGTGCGAAAACTGAAGGAAGAGGGGGCCACGATCGCGGGCTTCGGGGCGCCGACGAAAGCGACCACGTTGCTTTCCCATTTCCAGCTGGGCGGGCTGCTGGACTTTCTGGTCGACGAGAATCCGTTGAAGCAGAACCTCTACAGCCCCGGCCATCACATCCCCGTCGTTTCGGCGCAGGAGCTTTACCGGCGGAAACCCGACTATCTGCTGATCCTGGCGTGGAATTTTGCCGAGAACATCATGGAACGGCACCGGGCGTTTCGTGACCACGGCGGACGGTTTATCCTGCCGATGCCGACCCCCAAGGTGTGCGACTGACTCCCATGAAACGAAAGCATCTGCTCGTAGTGGCCCCGCATCCCGATGACGAGATCCTTGGCGCCGGTGGCACCATGGCCAAATACGCCAAGAACGGCATCGGGGTGAGCGTGCTGACGATCGCGGGCCACCGTCCGCCACTCTACACCGAGGAGGTCTATCAACAGACGGTGCGGGAGGCGAAGGCCGCCCACCGGATCATTGGCGTGGAACGCTCGATCTTTCTGGATCTACCGGCCACCACCTTGGGCGGCATGAAGACGCACGAGTTGAACGGTCTCATCGCGCGGGCGGTCCAGGAGGTGCGGCCGACGATCGTGCTGTTGCCTTATCCGGACCGCCACGTCGACCACCGGGTGATTTTTGACAGCACGCTCGTGGCCACGCGGCCGGTGAACCAGGGGGTTGAGATCGAGATCGTGGCGGCCTACGAGACCCTATCGGAGACCCACTGGAATGCACCGCACATCGAGCCGAATTTCACTCCCAACTGGGTGTGTGACATTACCCAGACAGTCGAGCTCAAGCTGGAGGCACTGAGCTGCTTTCAATCGCAGATCCCGCCATTTCCGGGGGCGCGCTCAGTTGAGGCATTGAAGGCGCTGGCCATGTTTCGCGGCACGCAGGCAGGATTTGCCTTCGGCGAGGGGTTTCACCTGATCAGGATGCGCGACTAGGCGACCGGGGCCGGTGGAGTCATTCCGGGGCGTGGACGTAGAGGTGGTGCCGGCCCACCTGCAGCCGCTGGTATCCCAGTCGGCGGGCAAAGCTCTCGTGCTCCGTGCCATTGGCGTACTCCAGCGCGACCTCGACCGGGTGCCAGTGATGTGACAGGTAGGCGGTCGGCGACCAAGCGGTGTAGAGCCTAAACGGAGACTGCGGGATAAATAAGGTGGGGCCGGCTTCATGGACGGCTGATTCCAGATACAAGCGGACCCGCGTCGTTTTCTCGCCCGGGGATTCATTGATGGAACGGTAGGGTATGAGTACGTTGCGGGCCCCCGTGCTGTAAGCCGCATACGAAATTCCTTTGGATGCGACGAGCCGGGGATTCGCCGGCAAACCGACGGCGTGGGATTTTGCCTCCCCGATGGTCTCCAGCTCCTGGCGCAGGTTCAGGTCTGCAGGGGGCTGCAACAGGATGTTAAACAATCGGCCATAACCGGGAGAACTGGCCGGGATCAAAATCAACCCGGCCAGCGTCGCGGTCAGGATATAAAAAAACCAGGGAGGATGGAGGCGTTGAGCCGGATGGCCTGAATCCGGGGCCGGCGCGTGGGTTGGGGCCGGACGCCCAGTGGAGTTCGGCGGGGCAACCCCCAGATCGTCCTGGAGGCTGGGAGAACGCCCGGCGCGCGCCAGGAGGGTCACAATGGCCAGCCCGGCGGGGATGGCGAACAGCATGCGGTGAAAGATCAACACGGGTTGGTTCGCCTGCAGCAATTGTTGGAGAAAGGGGACGGCCACGACCGGAAGGCTGAGGGCAACCAACGGGGTGATTGTAAGCCAGGCGACCACGTGGTTGCGATAAAGCAGACAAATGCCGGCCAGCAGGTTCAGCAAGCCGCCGCCGCCCAGGATCATCAGCATGCGCTCAAATGCCGGGGACGATATTTCGAACAGGTTGAAGCCGTACCATGACGTCAGCCATCCTTGCGTGCGAATGCTGTCGTCGATCAACGCACTGCGCGGCCAATAAAGAATGGTGACTACGCTGGCCCCGGCCAGGGCCAGCGCCAAGGTAAGCAGGATGCCCCGGGCATGCCGGGATTGCCCGATGCGCCAGACGGACACGGCGGCGATCCCCAGGGCCGCAATGCCCAGGCCTTGGGTGTGGCTGAAGGCGGTGAACGCAATCAGCGCCAAGGCGGTGAGTGCGAACCGGCTGAGTGGATAAAGCGCAGGCAGGAGCGCGGCGCGCGGCTTGGGCCAGCTCAACCCGCCAAACCCGTTCGCTTGCGCGATCCTGATGCCCAGTGTGATCAGGGCCACGGCGCCGAGTTGCGCGAAGACCGAGCTGGATATCCCGTAATAGCGGGAGAATCCGAACAATCCGTTGCCCGTGGTCAGGGCATTCAGCACCACGAAGACAAAGGCCGCGCGCCGCCCGAGCCCGGTGGCCTGTGCCAGGCGGAAGTATTGCCAGCACAGCAGCAGGCTGCAGCCCGTGGCGTAGGCATTGAGCCACGTCAGTTGCCGCAGCGGCGAATCGATCTGGCCGACCAGGCTGTAGGCCAGGAAATAGCTGGATTTCGTCCACGCGTAGTGCTGGTTGACCGCTGCTTGGATGGACCACTCGTTGATGCGGCTATAGTGCTCCCACGTATCGGCGGGATACTCGAGGTATACACCGGGAACAGCGAACACCAACGCCAGGCCAAACCAAGGCAGGATCGCCCAGAGGGCCGAAGCCGCTGGGGAAAAACGGGCAGTCCCAGCCAGCGGGGACGCGTGGGCTTGCCACCAGCTGCGGAGCGCCACCGCGCCGAGGGCCAGATGCACCGCATGCAGCACCCAGTACACGTGGAGGAGGGCCGGTGGCAGGAAGAAGGAGGTCGGGACAGCAGGCGGGGCCAGCCCGCCGGCGGTGGCACCTTGCTCCAGCCCTTCGCCGAGGCCGGCCGGATTCACTCGCCAGGCCAGCAGGGCGTATAGCAGGTAGACGGCAAGGTAGGGGATGAAGAAAGCCCAGCCGCTCCCGAAGTATCGTTGCAGATAAACGCCGGCGTTGTTTCGGGCCAAGGGCCGGAAGGCGGGGAGGCGGGAGGCCGACGGGCCGTCTGCGGAAGGCAACACGCCGCAGTGAACAATGGCGGCGCACCCCGCTCAACCCTCAACTTATGGCCGGGTGGTTTACCCCGGCAGGGCGGGACCTCGTCCCGGGCTTTGCACTTGCGAGGTGCGGCCGCCCCTTGGTTTACTGCCCACTAATGAAAGCGTTTCTCAGCGGTATAGGTCTGCGCTTCTGGGTGACGGTTTGCGCCTACGTGGCAGTGCTCACTGTATCCTTCTACCTGGCCTATGAGCTGCGCTTTGATTTTGCCTTGCCGGCGGAATTCCAGGTGGAGCGACTGCGATTGCTCCCCTACGCAGTGGCGGTGAAATTTCTGGGCCTGGTCCTGCTCCGGCAGATGGGCAGCATGCTGCGTTACTTCAGCATCCCGGATTTGATCCGCGTCACCACGGCGATGGCGGTGAGCAGCGCCCTCTTGATTGCCCCGCGCTTGCTCGGCCAGGCCGATTACGTGTTTCCGCGGGGCGTGCTCTTGATCGACCTGCTGCTGAGCGTGGTGGGGCTCTGTGCCTTCCGGATCGGACTGCGGGTTTATCAGGAACGAGGCATTGCGGGGCAAGCGGGCGCGGGTCACCGCGTCCAGGAAATCGTCATCGTCGGAGCCGGCGACACCGGGGCGTCCCTGGCCAAGGAGCTCCTCTCCAAGCCGGCGCGCGGTCTGAAGCCCGTGGCCTTTCTGGACGACGACCCGGACAAGCGGGGGCGCTTGGTGCACGGCATCCCCGTGCTCGGTCGACCGGATGATTTCAGCCGCGACCGGTTTCCGGAAGTCCACACCGTGGTCGTGGCCATGCCCTCCGCAGCGCAGCGGCGGGTGAAGGAGATCGTGCTCCGGCTCGTGCAACTTGGCTGCAAGGTGGAGATCATTCCCGCCATCGAGGACCTCGCTTCAGGTCGGGCCAAGGCGAGCCACCTCCGGGCGGTTGAGGTGGAGGATCTGTTGGGGCGCGACGCGGTCTCGCTTGATACCACTGCGATCCGCCGGTTTGTGGAGAATAAGGTCGTCATGGTCACCGGAGCCGGCGGGAGCATCGGCGCCGAGTTGTGCCGCCAGATCGCCCGGCTGAATCCCCAGCGGTTGCTCATGGTGGAGCAATCGGAGGTCAGCCTTTTCCAGATTGAGCAGGAAATGAACGAACTCGGCATGGGTGCGATCTCCACCCCCCTGGTAGGCAGCATCCTCGATCAGGTCCGCATGAACGACATCTTTTCCCGCTTTCGTCCCCAGGTGGTCTTCCACGCCGCAGCCCACAAGCATGTCTACATGATGGAGCGGCAGCCCTCGGAAGCCGTCCGGAACAACAGCATCGGCACCCGCCTGCTGGGTGAGATCGCCGCGGCCTTCAAGACGGAGGCCTTTGTCCTGATATCCACCGACAAGGCCATCAATCCCACCAATGTCATGGGCGCGAGCAAGCGGCTGGCAGAAATCCATCTTCAGGCCCTGCAAGCCCGGTTGCTGAAGGCGGAGGCCGGGGCACAGCGGGCGGAGGTGATGACCGTCCAATCGGCGCCCGTCACACGCGAGGCCGGGTTCGCCGTCGCGGCCAAATCAGGCCCGAGGCGGGAGCCGGTTCGTGCCGGCAGCGGTGATCTGGGCCCGGCCGGTGAAGCGGTCTCAACCAAGTTCATGGCCGTGCGCTTCGGGAATGTGCTCGGTTCTTCGGGCAGCGTGGTGCCCATTTTTAGAAAGCAGATAGCCGCCGGGGGGCCGGTCACGGTCACGCATCCCGATGTCACCCGATATTTCATGACGATCCCCGAAGCGGTTGGACTGGTCATGCAGGCTGCGGTCATGGGCAAGGGCGGGGAGATCTTCGTCCTGGATATGGGGCAACCGGTCAAAATTGCGGATCTGGCCAGACAGATGATCGAGCTGAGTGGTCTCGCCGTCGGTGATGATATCGAAATCAAGTTCACCGGGCTGAAGCCCGGGGAGAAATTATACGAGGAATTGCAGCATCAGGACGAACGGCATCTGCCGACCGAGCACCCGCGGGTCATGCGTTTTGTTCCCAGCGGCGACGCCACAGCCGCCAGCGCCCAGGCCATCGATCAACTCGAGCCGATCCTCTACACGGTCAGCCCCAATCCGATCAAGGAGCAGATCAAGAGCATCATCCCCGAATATACTCCCTATTTGGAGTAGCTTCACCGGACCGCGTGACCCGGCCAACCGACGTGGCCTACCCCCGTCACCGGCCTTGGCTTGGGGGCTAAAGCACGTCCGCGAAGCCGCCCCGCAGGCGCTGGAAGAGGGTGGCCCCGAGCAGGCAGGCAACCGTGCCGAACGCGTAGAGGTATCCCAAGTGCCGCAGGTTCAGCGGCCGGTCCCAGAAGACCAGGCCGCGCGCGGCTTCGATCGTCAGTAACAGCGGGTTGAACTTGAGGAAAACCCAGGCATCCGGCGGGATTTTGGCCAAGGGGTAAAACACCGCGCTGGCGAAGAGCAGGACGAGGGAGGCGAACTGGACAATCTGCGCGACGTCGCGCCAGAAGACCCCCAGTGCACCCAGTCCCAGGGCGAGGCCGTAGGCGGCCAGCAGCACCGGCAGGAGCAGCACCGGCAGCCAGAGCACGCCGGCGTGCAGGGGCACCCCGGTGAGGAGCGCACCGATCAGCACGAGGCCCAGGGTAATCAGGAAGTGCAGGGCGGCCGAACCCACGCAGGCGGCGGGCAGGATCTCCAGCGGGAAAACCACCTTCTTGACGAAATTGGGGCTGTTGAGGATCAGGCTGGGGGCCACGGCCAGCACTTCCGCGATGAAATGATGGATCGCGAGGCCGAGGAAGATGACCAACGCGTATTCCACCCGCGATTCGGCCACGTCTGCCGGCTTGAACCGGCCGCCGAAGATATAACCAAAGACCAACACATACAGGCCGAGCAGCAGCAAAGGATTCAGAAACGACCAGATGAGGCCCAGATGGCTGCCTTTGTGGCGCAGTTCGACGTTGCGCAGGGTGAACTGCCGCAGGAGTTCGCGATGCTGCCACAGGCTGGTGACAGAGGCGGGGAGGCGGCTGAGCATGGTGACAGCTTTAAGTGATCCCAGGTCACCGCAGTCAAAGCCATTCATCCCGCGGACTTGGGAAGTTCTCCAGTGATTTACTGGTTGCCAAGGCACTTGCATTGCGGCGACCTGTCACCTCATATCCCATGAAAAATCCGAGACGTTTGGTTGGTGCGGTATTGTGCGCGTTGGGTCTGTGGCAAGGCATGCACGCACAGGACGTGGTGACGCCGGAAATGGTCCTGCCCCAGCTGGATGCGATCCTGAAGCGAGCCGTCGCCCAGTCGCCGCGCATGATCAGCCGCGCGGTGGACCTCGAAATCGCCGAAAATGACTTGATTGCGTCTCGCGCCGGCCTGTTGCCCTCCGTGGGCGGCAACTATTCCTTCAACAAGGCCCGGGACAAGCGGGGTGACCTCGCCGGCCGGCTGGATGTGGACAAGGTTTACTACAACTTCTCCCTGAACCAGCCCCTGTTCCACTGGGGCGAACGCCGCAACTCCGCCCGCATCGGCCAGATCCGCGAGACCATCGCCCAAGGCCAGTACCGGGACGGCTACCGGCTCTACGCGCAGGAATTGCGCAGCCTCTATTTTTCGATGATCCTCGGCAAACTGCGCGCCAAGCGGGCCGCGTTCCAGCTCGAGTACAACAACCGCCTGCTCCAGCAGGGCGAGGAACGCCTCGCCAAGAAGGTGATCTCCGAGGCCCTGATCTTCGGCATCCGCATCGAGGCGGAGCGGGCTGCCATCAGCGCCGAGCGCGCGATCTTCGACTATGAAAACATCAAGGCCTCCTTCAGCCGCCTGACCGGCGAGCCGGCGCCCAGCGATGAGTCGATCCCTGATTCCATCCCCGCGCTCCCGCCCCAAACGACCGGGATTCAGAACGTGCTGGCCAGCTATCTGGCCCAGGCGGAAATCCCCTCGGTCGAGGCGGTGAACTTCCGGCATTCCCTGGCCATTGAAAAACTGAATCTCGCCAACCAGAAGACCCGCCTGCGCCCCAAGTTCAACCTGGTGCTCGGTATCTCCCAGGACGAGCAGAGCTACAGCCTCAATGTCGCCCAGAAATACCAGGTGAACTCCCAGTACGTCGGCATCTCCGCCAACTGGACCGTGTTCGATGGTTTCAGCGCGCGCTCCGGGGTGCGCAGCGCCCTCGCCAAAATCCGCCAGCTCGAGGGTGATTACAAGGTCCTCAGCGACCGCATCGCTCAGCAGGCCCAGACGCAGGCCCGGCTGGCCGGCTTCCACGCCCGCTACGCCTCCATCAACGACCGCCTCCTGGATTCCAGCCAGAACAACCTCATTTCCGTGAAGGAACAGTTTGCCCGTGGCGTCATTGCCCAGGAGGACGTCAGCGTCGTGCAACTCGGGCTTTTCGACCACCAGATCAACGCCTACTCGACCCGGGCCGACTACTACAGCCAGGTGTCTGAATTCCTCGGCACCGTGGCCCAGGATCCGGTGCTCGCCAACCTGCCCCTCAACAAATGAGCACGCCTGCCGCCCCAACCAGCCGCCGGTGGCTCTGGCGCGCCCTCGTGCTCGGCGCCGTCGCCGCCGGTCTCTGGTATGTTTTCTCTGTCGTGCTCCGCCCCGTCGCGGTCGTCGCCGCGGCCAAGCCGGGCCGGGCCATCAACGCCGTGCCCGGCAGCGTCGAGGTCAAGGCCGAGTACCTCATGGAGCTCAAGAGCGAGGTCGGCGGTCGCATCGTCGCCTCCGTCCTCGACCCGGGTCGCCCCGTGGCGAAGGACGAGGTCCTCGTCCAGCTCGACACCGGTGACGCCGACCTCGAGATCGAGCGCATCACCAACGAGGTCGCCGCCGCCCGCCGCCGCCAGGAAGTCGGCTCGACCCTCCGCGCCGAGGTCGAGAACAAGCGCGACAGCCTCGCCGAGATGGAGCGCGCCGTGAAGGCCGGCGCCAAGCCGCTCGCCGATTTTGAGAAGGAGCAGCGCCTCTACCAGCAGCTCGTCCAGCGCATGGACCTTGACGAGGTCAATCTGCGCCTGGCCCTCGAGAATTTTGAGAACGCCCTCCGCGCCAAGCAGCGCGAGAAGGCCAAGATGACCATCGTGGCCCCCACCGACGGCGTGATCTCTGAGGTCAGCCTCGCCGCCCGCGTCGGCGACCTCATCGGCCGCGACAACGTCATCGCCACGCTCATCTCCAGCAGCCGCGCCGTCGAGGCCAAGATCAGCGAGGAAAACTTCGCCGGCCTCAAGCTGGGCCAGAAGGCCTCGGTCCGCTTCCTCGGCTATGGCAACAAGAGCTTCCCCGCCACCATCACCAAGATCCTGCCGACGGCCAACCCCGAGACCCAGCGCTACACCGTGCATCTGGCAGTCGACCTGGAGGTCGACAAACTCGTGCCCGGCCTCACGGGCGAGGTCACCATCGTGATCGGCCAGCGCGAGGGCGCAGCCGTCATCCCCCGCCGCGCGCTCCGCGGCAGCGAGGTTTTTGTCGTGACCGACGGCCGCATCGAGCTGCGCAAGGTCGAGCTCGGCTACGTCTCCAACACCGACGTCGAAATCCTCTCTGGCCTCGCGCTCGGCGACCTCGTCATCGTGGAGGAGCTGGATCTTTACCGCCCGGGCAGCCGCGTGCGGACGAAGCTGCTCCAGTAACCGGCCCGCCCGCCGTCCCGAGTGATGTCCCCGACGCTGCGCATCGCCTTCCGGTTCCTCACGGCCAAGAAACGGGCCATGCTGATGAGCCTCTCCTGCATCGTGCTGGGGGTCGGCCTCTTCGTCGTCACCCAGGCCACCACCAGCGGCTTCGAGGATTTCTTCATCAAGACCATCCTCGGCACGAACGGGGCGATCCGCATCGAGGACAAGTTCCAGGACACCCTGCGTTCCATGGAGGCCGGCGGCGACGGCAGCGGGTCAACCTTTCAGATCCGGCAGAAGGAAGGCCGCAAGTACATCGAGGGCGTGGAAGAGCCGAAGCTGCTCATCGACGCCCTGCGCGCCTTCCGCAACGTCTCCGGCATCTCGGAGGTCGTCACCGGCGGGGCCGTCCTGCGCAGCGCCTTCAAGAGCGACTCGGTCAAGATCTACGGCATCGTGTTCGACAACCACATCCTGGTCTCCCAACTCGGCCAACAGATCATCCAGGGCCAGCCCGAGGACTTCCGCAAGGCCGCGACCGGCGCGCTCATCGGCAAGGACATCGCCGACCGCCTCCAACTCGCAACGGGCGACTCCTTCATCATCGAGGCCGCCGGCCAGGCCCGGCGCTACCGGGTCTCCGGCATCTACCAGACTGGCGTAAGCGACATCGACAAGGAGCGCGTCTACTTGCACCTCCCCGAAGCCCGCTCTCAGCTCAAGAAGACGACCGGCGCCAGTTTCATCCAGGTCAGCCTCTACGACCACAACCGCGCGAAGGAAGACGCGGCCCAGATGGAGGAGGTCCTGCGCCACAGTGCCCGCAGCTGGCAGGTGCGCGAAAAAAGCTGGCTCGAAACCTTCCGCGCCCTCGGCGTCTCGTCCGCCATCACGGTCTCAGTTTTCTCGCTGATCGCCGGTCTGGCCATGTTTAACACCCTGGCCATGATCGTGATGGAGAAAACCAAGGAAATCGCGATCCTGCGCTCCATGGGCTACACCCGGGAGGATATCTCCCAGATATTCCTGTGGCAGGCCGGCATCGTCCTCGGCATCGGTTCCGTGATCGGTTGCATCGTCGGCGCCAGCCTCACCTACGCGGTGTCGCGGATCCCGCTGTCGATCACGGGCATTTTCCGGACGGACCACTTCATCGTAGCGCCATCACCCTGGCATTACGTGGCGGCGGTCCTGACCGCGGTCGTCATGGTGATGGTGGCCTCGCTCGTCCCGGCCCGCCGCGCGGCGCGCCTGGAGCCGGGTGACATCATCCGGGGGACCTCGACATGAGCGCACCCACGCAACCGCACACCGGTCTCGCCCTGCGCTGCGAGAAACTCCACCGCTACCTCGGGCAGGGGGAGGGGAGAGTACACGTCCTCCGCGGGGTGTCCTTCGAGGCCAAGCGCGGGCATGTCACGGCCATCGTCGGCCCTTCCGGCTGCGGCAAGAGCACGCTCCTCTACCTGCTGGGTTTGCTCGACCAGCCCGATGGCGGCTCCATCTGGATTCGCGACCGGCTGATGTCCAACAGCGGCGACCTGGATCGCACCGCCGCGCGCGGCGAGCACATCGGGTTTGTCTTCCAGTTTCACTTCCTGATGCAGGAGTTCTCGGCCCTCGACAACGTGATGATGCCCATGCGCAAGCTGGGCCGCCTGTCCGAGCCCGAGATGGAGGCCCGCGCCCGCAGTTTGCTCGGCGATGTCGGCCTGGGCGAAAAGGCCCACCGCCTCGGCACCCAGCTCTCCGGCGGTGAGCAGCAGCGCGTGGCCATCGCCCGGGCGCTGGCCAACCAGCCGGCCATCATCCTGGCCGATGAGCCCACCGGTAACCTCGACGTCCGCAATTCCGGCCTGATTTTCGACCTCCTGACCCGGCTGGCCAAGGAAAACGGCCAGGCCGTGGTCCTGGTGACCCACAATCCCGACATCGCCAACCGCTGCGATGAGATCAAGCCGATGCGGGACGGCGAATTTGTCGTCTGAGCCGGGGTTCCACCCCGCCCAGACCTCACGGGCGGCGATCCGCCGTAACTTGCCCCGGGCAGTGAAATCCGACCCGGGCCCCGGTCGCCACGCGGTTTCGGGCGCCCCCGTCCGTTACGATTAGCAACGCATCCGTTGCTCATGTTGGCGCTAATATTGAAACTCCGGGGGGTTGGGGTGGAAATTTTGTTTTACATTACACCCACGCCTTCTTTGCTCTGAAGGAACTTTTTACCGCACACCAATCGCTAGCCTGAATTCTTCGCTCAATTTAAGGGATCGCTGGTCGATCCCTTCTGTTTTCCGCCGGATTCCAGACTGACGCACATGTCCAAGATCTTCCCGAAATCCGCCAACGCGCTGCCCCTGCAGATCCTGATTTTCCTCGGTATCCTGGGTGGTGTCGCGGCGGCAGGCATCACCTACTACGCCACTCCGGCCTATCTGCGCGTCGGCTACGCCCCGGTTCAGCCGGTGCCGTTCGACCACAGCCTGCACGCCGGCCAGCTCGGCCTCGACTGCCGTTACTGCCACACTTCCGTCGAGAAGTCCGGCACCTCCAGCGTCCCCGCGGCCCAGACCTGCATGAATTGCCACAGCGCGATCAAGGCCCAGAGCCCGCTGCTGGAGCCCGTCCGCCAGAGCTACCAGACCGGCGACCCGGTGCCGTGGGTCAAGATCCACGCCACGCCCGACTACGTCTACTTCAACCACTCCGTCCACGTGAACCGCGGCGTCAGCTGCGTCGAGTGCCACGGCAAGGTGAATGAGATGCAGGTCGTCCAGCATGACCAGCCGCACAGCATGAGCTGGTGTCTGGACTGCCACCGCGACCCCGCCGCCCGCGTCCGCGCCCCCGAGGACGTCTTCAATCTCGATTCCCTCCGTTTGGCCGACCAAGGCCCCGAGGGACTTAAGAAAGCCAAGGATTTCGTCGAACACGCCAAGATCATGCCGCCGCAGAGCTGCTCCGGTTGCCATCGCTGATGAAACGCAAATTTGATCATTCCGCCCCCGCGCAGCGCGACCTCTCCGGTCCGAAATACTGGCGCAGCCTCGACGAACTGGCCGACACGCCCGGCTTCCGCGAGCACCTAGCCCGCGAATTCCCCGAGGGCGCGTCCGAGCTGAACGGCGTCGACCGCCGCCAGTTCATGCGCCTGATGGCCGCCTCGTTCGCCCTCGGCGGCCTCGGCCTCGCCGGCTGCCGCCGCCCCGAGAAACACATCCTGCCCTACGGCAAGTCCGTCGAGTACACCGTCCCCGGCCTCCCGCTCTATTTCGCCACGGCCATGCCGCTGCGCAAGTCGGCCATCCCGCTCGTCGCCGAGACCCACCAGGGCCGCCCGACCAAGCTCGAGGGTAACCCCAGCTACGCCCCGCACGGTGGCGCCAGCTCGCTGCTCGCCCAGGCTTCCGTCCTCGACCTCTACGATCCCGAGCGCGCCACGACGCACACCGCCGCCGGCCGCACGCTGAAGGTCGCCGACGTCAACGATCTCCTCGCCCGCATCCGCGCGACCTACGCCGGCAACGGCGAGGGCCTCGCGTTCCTGGCCGATGAGTCCTCCTCGCCGACCCGCGCCCGCCTCATCGCGAAGCTGAAGAAAGAATTCCCCCGCGCCATCTGGTCCGAGTATGAGCCCGTGCAGGACGAGCCGCCGGTCGCCGCCGCCCAGGCCGCCTTCGGCCGCAACGTGAAGCCGGTCTACCGCTTCGCCAAGGCCAAGCGCATCGTCAGCCTCGATGCCGACTTCTTCCACGCCGAGGCCGGCGCGCTGTACTACTCGCGCGATTTCGCCAAGGGCCGCCGTGTCGCGACCAAGGAAGACGCCGATAAGATGAACCGCCTTTACGTGGCGGAGAGCGGGTTCTCCCTCACGGGCAGCATGGCGGACCACCGCCTGCGTCTCGCCAGCAACCACATGCTGGCCCTCGCCGCCGCCCTCGCGGGCAAGGCGCTCAACACTTCCGCCTACGAGTCTCTGGCCAAGGGCCTGGACATCAATCCGGCCTGGGTCGAGCAATGCGCCGCCGATCTCGTCGCTCACAAGGGCGAGTGCCTCGTGGTCGCCGGAGCCCACCAGCCCGCGCAGGTCCACGTGCTCGCTTACGCGATCAACGCCGGCCTCGGCAACATCGGGAAGACGATCGACTTCGTCGCCGTCGAGCCCGCCGGCGCCTCGACCATCACCGCCCTCGCCACCGCCATCAAGGGCGGCGCGGTCAAGACCCTCTTCATCCTCAACGGCAACCCGGCTTACAACGCGCCGGCCGACCTCGATTTCGGCGCGCTGCTCAAGTCCGTGCCGGAGGTCATCCGCTACGGCTACTATCAGGACGAGACCTCCGCCCTGTCCGGAACCCACTTGGCCGCCACTCACTACCTCGAGTCGTGGGGCGACGCCCGCACGGTGGACGGCACGATCGTGCCGGTCCAGCCGATGATCATGCCGCTCTTCAACGGCCTGAATGAGGTCGAGCTGCTGGCCCGCCTCGCCGGCGAGGCCAAACCCGACGCCTATGAGCAGGTCTTCGCCACCCGTGGCGGCGACCGCAAGGCCTTCGAGAAATTCCTGCACGACGGTCTGGCCGAGGGTTCGGCCTACCCGGCCGTCAGCGTTTCGTTTGATTCGGCCCGCGCCGGCGCCGCGTTCGCCTCGAACCCCGCCTTCGTCGCCCTCTCCAGGGACAACCTCGAGATCCGTTTCGCCACCGACCACAAGATGGACGACGGCCGCTTCGCCAACAACGGCTGGCTCCAGGAGTGCCCGGACCCGATGACCAAGATCGCGTGGGACAACGCGATCCTCGTCAGCCCGCGTCTCGCGAAGGATCTCGGCATCGTCCCCGGCGGCAGCCTACTCCAGGTCGCCCGCAAGGAAGTCGCCGAGTTCAAGATGGGCAAGGAGAACGCCTTCATCGGCGAGGTCACGGTGAACGGCCGCAAGGTCACCGGCCCCCTCCACATCCAGCCCGGTCTTTCGAATTACACCATCGTGCTCCCGCTCGGCTACGGCCGCAGCGTGACGGGCCACGT
Source organism: Lacunisphaera limnophila (assembly GCF_001746835.1). Taxonomy (NCBI): domain Bacteria; kingdom Pseudomonadati; phylum Verrucomicrobiota; class Opitutia; order Opitutales; family Opitutaceae; genus Lacunisphaera; species Lacunisphaera limnophila. Next base: position 2,498,324 of record NZ_CP016094.1, read on the forward strand.
CGGCACCGGCGCGGGCTTCAACGCCTACGCGGTCCGCACCAGCGACGGCATGGGCTTCATCACCGGCGCCGCCATCCGGGTGACGGCCGAGCGCCAGCTGCTCGCGAACACCCAGGAACACTGGTCGATGGAAGGCCGCGACATCGTGCGCGAGGCCAACGTCGAGGAATTCAAGTCGAACCCGGCCTTCGTGGACGGCATCGGCATGGAGTCCCACTCGCCGGCCATCCTCGGCGCGGACAAGGACAAGCCGCTCGCCTTCATCGCCACCGAGACGCCCCGCGGCAACTCGCTCTACGAGACCCCGAATTTCGACGGCATGCACCAGTGGGGCATGTCGATCGACCTGAACACCTGCATCGGCTGCAACGCCTGCATCATCGCGTGCCAGGCGGAGAACAACATCCCGATCGTGGGCCGCGACCAAGTGCAGCGCGGTCGCGAAATGCAGTGGATCCGCCTTGATCGCTACTATTCTGACGGCCGGGCCGACGCCGAGGCGTTTGGCGCCGAGGGCAACACGGTGCTGCCGGAGGACCCGCAGGTCTCCATGCAGCCCATGACCTGCCAGCACTGCGAGCTCGCCCCGTGCGAGACGGTGTGTCCGGTCAACGCCACGGTGCACGACGACGAGGGCATCAACACGATGGCCTACAACCGCTGCATCGGCACCCGCTATTGTGCGAACAACTGTCCGTACAAGGTCCGTCGTTTCAATTTCTTCGACTTCAACAAGCGCGCCACCGACGCCCTCTACATGGGCCCGCTCGGTCACCAGAAGGAAATGCCCGAACTGGTGAAGATGGTGAAGAATCCCGACGTCACCGTCCGCATGCGCGGCGTGATGGAGAAGTGCACGTACTGCGTGCAGCGCATCCAGCAGGCCAAGATCGCCCAGAAGCGGAAGGCCGGCGCCACCGGTGACGTCCTCATCCCCGACGGCTCGTTCAAGGTGGCCTGCCAGCAGGTCTGCCCGGTCGAGGCCATCGAATTTGGCAACATCAAGGACGAGGCCAGCAAGGTTTCGCAGTTGAAGGCCCAGGAGCGCGACTACGCGGTGCTCGGCTACCTCAACGTCCGCCCCCGCACCACCTACCTCGGCAAGCTCCGCAACCCGAACCCGCACATGCCGGACTATTCCGCCCTCCCGCTCAGCCGCGTGGAGTACAACCAGAAGAACGGCCACGCCGACCATGGCGCCCCGGCCGCTCACGCTGACCACGGTCACACCGACGGAGGGAAGCACTAATGGGCGCGCACGCATCCGACCATCCGGCCCCCGCCATCCTCGGCGAGGTCAAGCCCACGCCGCTGCCCCGCGCGGTGCTGGTGCACAATGACCGCGACTTCAAGTGGATCACCGACAAGATATGCGGTATCGTCGAAGGCACGACCCCCGCTTGGTGGTGGTGGTGCTTCGGCATCGCCTCCCTGATCGCCTCGTTCACCGTCGCCGGCCTGATCTACCTCGTGTCCACGGGCGTCGGCGTCTGGGGCCACGCGAACCCGGTCAACTGGGCCTGGGACATCGTCAACTTCGTGTTCTGGATCGGTATCGGCCACGCCGGCACCCTCATCTCCGCGATCTTGTGCCTCCTGCGCCAGAAGTGGCGCACGTCCATCAACCGCGCCGCCGAGGCCATGACGATCTTCGCCGTGGTCTGCGCCGCGATCTTCCCGGTCTTCCACGTCGGCCGCATCTGGTTCGCCGTGATGCCCGGTTACCTGTTCCCGTTCCCCAACTCGAACGGCATCTGGCAGAACTTCCGCTCCCCGCTGGAGTGGGACGTGTTCGCGGTCTCGACCTACGGCACGGTGTCCTGCCTCTTCTGGTACATCGGCCTGATCCCCGACCTCGGCACGATGCGCGACCGCTTCACCGCGGCCGGCAACCTGCTCAAGGCCCGCATCTACGGTTTCTTCGCCATGGGCTGGCGCGGTTCCAACCGCCAGTGGAGCAACTACGAGATGGCCTACCTCATCCTGGCCGGCATCTCGACCCCGCTCGTGCTCTCCGTGCACACGATCGTGTCGTTCGACTTCGCCGTCTCGCTCATCCCGGGCTGGCACACGACGATCTTCCCCCCGTACTTCGTGGCGGGTGCCATCTTCTCCGGCTTCGGCATGGTGATGACGCTGATGCTCCCGCTGCGCGCCGTCTACCGCCTCGAGGACCTGATCACGCAGTACCACATCGACTGCATGTGTAAGATCACTTTGGCCACCGGCACCATGGTGGGCTACGCCTACTCGATGGAGTTCTTCATCGCGTGGTACGGCGCGAACCCGTACGAGGGCTTCGCCTTCATCAACCGTGCGTTCGGCCACTACGCCTGGGCCTACTGGATCATGATTGGCTGCAACGTCATCACGCCGCAGTTCTTCTGGTTCAAGTCCATCCGCGAGAACACCGCGCTGGTCTGGGTCCTCTCGATCTTCGTCAACGTCGGCATGTGGTTCGAGCGCTTCGTGATCATCGTCACGTCGCTTGCCCGCGACTTCCTGCCGTCGAGCTGGGGTTACTACTCCCCCTCGATCGTCGAGATCTTCACGTTCTTCGGCACCTTCGGTGTCTTCTCCTTCCTGTTCCTTCTCTTCATCCGCTTCGTGCCCATCATGCCGATGTCCGAGGTGAAGGCGGTCATCCCCGCAGCCGATCCGCACGGCGCGCACCACCACTAAGAGGAACCCGCCATGAAGACCAATTACGGAATCATCGCCGCCTTCGACACCGTCCCGTCGCTCTACCACGCCTGCGAGCAGGTGCGCGACGCCGGTTACTCGCAGTGGGACGCCATCACGTCCTTCCCCGTCCACGGGCTCGACTACGCCATGGGCGTGCGCCGCTCCAAGGTGCCGCGCTTCTCCCTCGCGGGCGGCATCACCGGTTTCTGCACCGGCATGTCGTTCATCTGGTGGGCCAACGCCTACGAGTATCCGCTGATCGTCGGCGGCAAGCCGTACTTCAGCCCGATGTTCGCCTTCCCGGTGTCCTACGAGCTGACCATCCTTTTCACCGCCTTCGCGACCATCGGCGGCATGTTCTTCCTGAATAAGCTGCCCATGCACTACCACCCGGTGCTCAAGGCCCCGCAGTTCGTGCGCGCGCTGGATGACCGCTTCTACATCGTGATCGAGTGCAACGACCCGAAATTCAACGCCGCCGAGACCCGCGCCCTGCTGGAGCGCGCCGGCGGCAAGGACATCGTCGAAATCGAGGAATAAGATGCGCTACGCCTACTACACCCTCGCTTTCCTCGTCATCCTGACCCTCTCGGTCATGGGCTTCCGCGGCGCCAACGCCACGCGGCCCCCGATCGAGCTGTGGCCCGACATGGACCACCAGGCCAAATACAAGCCCCAGGCGGAATCCAAGTTCTTCGCTGACGGCCGCGCCGACCGCGCCATTCCGGCGGGCACGGTGCCGCGCGGCCGCACCACCGCGGCGGACGCCTCCTACCTGCGCGCCGACGAGGCGCACTACGCCGGCAAGAATGCCGACGGCTCCTTCGTCCGCGGTTTTCCTGTCCCCGTTACGCAGCAGCTGGTCGAGCGCGGCCAGAACCGCTACCAGATCTACTGCGCCCCGTGTCACGGTGCGGTTGGCGACGGCAACGGCATCACCAAGTCCTACGGCATGGTCGCCACGCCCACCTACCACGACGCCCGTCTCCGCGACATGGCCGAGGGTGAGCTCTACAACACGATCACCAACGGCAAGAACACCATGCTCAGCTACGCTGACAAGTTGAGCCCCGACGACCGCTGGGCGGTCGTCGCCTATGTGCGCGCCCTCCAGCGCGCCGCGAACGCCACGATTGATGATGTCCCTCTCGAACAACGCGGAGGCCTGAAGTAACATGAGCGCACCCGCCTCCACCGCCTCTCTGGCGAACAAATTCCTGATCGCCGGCCTCGTCGGTCTCGCCGTCACCGCCGTCGGCCTCCTCGTGGCCGAGCCGCATGGTGTCGCCATGGCCTACCTCGTGGGTATCTCCTACTGGACCGCGGTCGCCATCGGCATGCTGATGCTGGTGATGATCCACCACATCTTCGACGCCGGCTGGTCCACCGTGATCCGCCGCCAGTTCGAACACGGGCTGTCCGCCTTCAAGTGGCTGTTCATCCTGTTCATCCCGCTGATCATCTCGGCCTGGGTGAAGCCCGGCTTCGTCTGGCCCTGGATGGACCTCGACCACGCGCTGCACGGCGGCCACGGCACGGTCGGCACCGACATCCTTTACCAAAAGAAGGCCAGCTTCCTGAACGTCCCGATGTTCACCGGCATGACGCTCGCGTTCTTCGCCGGCTGGATCTGGCTCTCCGCCCGCCTGCGCAAGGCCTCGTTCTCGCAGGACAGCGACGGTGACCTCAAGTGGACCTACATGAACCGCAAGACCGCGGCCTTCGGCATCCCGATCAACGCGCTGGCCCTCAGCTTCGCTGCGATCTACTGGATGAAGAGCCTCGAGTACCACTGGTTCTCCACGATGTACGGCGTCTGGTTCTTCGCTAACTGCATGCGCGCCGCCATGGCCGTCGGCGTGGTCATCACCTGGTGGCTCTACACCCGCGGCGACTACAAGGGCATCTTCAACACCAACCAGCTGCACTGCCTCGTGGCGCTCTCCTTTGCCTTCGTGGTGTTCTGGGCCTACGTCACCTTCTCGCAGTACTTCCTGATCTGGAACGCCAACGTCCCCGAGGAGACCTTCTGGTACAACATCCGTGAGTACGGCGACTGGAAGTGGGTCGGCCTGCTGCTCCTCTTCGGTCACTTCTTCGTGCCCTTCCTCGCCTGGCTGTCCTATCGCCGCAAATCCACCCTGAAGCCCGCCCTGATCATCAGCATCTGGGTCGCCGGCGTCATCCTCGTGGACATCTGCTACAACGTCCTCCCGGCCCTCCGTGACGCGCACGAGAATCCCCAGCCGTTCCTTTCGCTCAACCTCCTGTGGGTGCTGACCTCCGTCATCGGCGTCGGCGGCATCTGCGCGTGGTCCTACCTCAAGAGTTTCCCGACCGCCAAGCTGATCCCGATCCGCGACCCGCGCATCGTCGAGTCGCTGACCCACCACGAGGCCGCGGCCCCGGAGGCCTACCAGACCAAAGCCGCCCACTAAGCCATGAGCGATTCCTCCTTCTCCTTCCCGCACCGCACGCCGGTCTTCACGGCCCTGATCGTGATTCTCTGCTTCGCGGCCTTTGGCTGGTTGGCCAAGCGCATCTACGTTCCCCATGCCGCCGACGTGCAGGCAGTCGAGGGCGTCCTCACTCCCGCCGAGCGCAAGGTCCGCCTCGCCGAGCTCCGCACCAAGGAGCAGTCCGCCGCCACGACTTACGGTTGGGTCGACCAGCCGAAGGGTGTTGTCCGCCTCCCGATTGACCGCGCGATCGAGCTCACCGTCCGCGACCACGCGAAGAAGTAATCTCTGCCGATGAATTCCAACGTTTCCCTCGCCCGGGCTGAGCAGGCGGAGATCGACTCCTCCGCCAAGTGGCCCGTGCTCGTCTTCTTCGGTTCCGCGCTGCTCTGGCTCCTCCTCGGGGGCGCCCTCCAGCTCGCCGCCAACATCCAGCTGCACACGCCCACGTTCCTCGCGGACTGCGTGTGGTTCACCCACGGCCGTCTCGCGCCCGCGGCGCAGAACGCGCTCGTCTACGGCTGGGGTTTCAATGCCGCCTTCGCCTTCGGCCTCTGGCTGATGGCGCGCCTCTCGGCCACGACGCTCCGTCACGGCGGCTGGCTCTTTGTCGCCGCCAAGTTCTGGAACGTCGGGGTCACCCTCGGTATCGGCGGCATCCTCGGCGGCTACTCCAGCTCCTTCGAGTTGCTCGAGATGCCCCGCTACGTCACCCTGCTGCTGCTCGGCGCCTACGCCCTGATCGGCGTCTGGGGCGTCACGACCTTCAGCATCCGCAACACGGAGAACACCTACGCCTCGCAGTGGTACCTCTTCGGCGCGGCCTTCTGGTTCCCCTGGATCTACAGCGTCGCCCAGGTGATGCTCTTCACCGCCCCCGTGCGCGGCGTGCTGCAGCCGGTGGTGAACGCGTGGTACGTCCACGGTCTCTACAGCCTTTGGTTCCTGCCCGTGGCCATCGCCGCCATCTACTACCTCCTGCCCAAGCTCCTCGGTCGCGCGGTCAGCAACTACTACCTCGCCCCGCTCGCCTTCTGGTGGTTCGTGGTTGCTTCCGCCTTCGCGGGCGGCGCCCGCCTCGTCGGCGCGCCGGTGCCGGTCTGGATCCCGACCCTCGGCACCGTGGCCAACATGGCCCTCGTCCTGCCGGCCGTCATCTTCGTCCTGAATTTCTTCGGTTCCCTCTCCGGCCGCACCCGCACGCTGGGCGGCAGCCTGATCCTCCGCTTCGTGCTGCTGGCCGTCGTCGGCCTCCTGCTCAACACGGTGGTCAACTTGCTGCTCTCGCTCCACGGCTTCGCCGCGGTGGCACAGTTCACCCTCTTCGGCGTCCTCCGCGACTGGTCGGCGCTCTACGCCACCTTCACCGTGGCGATGTTCGCCGCCGCCTATTTCTTCCTGCCCCGCCTGACTGGCAAGGACTGGCGGTCGTCCGCCCTGCTCCAGGCTCACTTCGGCGCCACGGTCCTCGGTGTGCTCATCATGGCCATCGGTCTGGCGGCCGGCGGCTGGCAGCAGGGCAGCCTGCTGCTTGACCCGGCGATCGCGTTTGGCGACGTCAGCCGGGCGATGACCAGCTGGCACACCACGGTCACGGTCGCCTCGGGCGTCCTGCTCGTCGGCCACCTGGCCTTCCTCATCAATTTCGTCTGGATCGCCTGCCCGATCAACTCGTCGGGCACGGCCAACGTCACCATCCCGGCCGCACCGGCTCTGAGCCTCGCGTCCAAGGAGGGCCACGCATGAAAAACGGTCTCGTCCTCTTCCTCGGCGTCTTCGCCACGCTCGCCCTGTCCTGGGCCGGGTTGTTGCTCGCCGCCCACAAGCAGATCGGCTCGCTCCCACAGTACAAGGACCCGATCGAGCAGACTCTTTTTCCCGCCCCGCTCACCGGCATCGCCGACCAGGGCCGCGCGGTCTATCAGGATCTTGGCTGCGTGAGCTGCCATACCCAGCAGGTCCGCTACGACGGCTTCGGTTCCGACCTGAAGCGCGGTTGGGGCGAACGCGGCAGCTTCGCCCGTGAGTACATCCGGGAGAAGACCGTGCTGATCGGCTCGAGCCGCCTCGGGCCTGACCTGCGCAACGTGGGCAACCGCCCGTATGCCAGCGCCGAGTATTTCCACGGCCTGCTCTACGCCCCCGAGTCCGTCGCCCCCGGTGGCAACAAGCCGGCGCACGCCTTCCTGTACGAGACCCGCGCGCTGGATGGCAACCAGGCGTCCTACAAGGCGCTGAAGCTCTCCAGCAAGTTCGCCCCGGGCGAGGGGCTGGAGGTCGTGCCGACCTACCGCGCCGAGGCGCTGGTCGCCTATTTGATGAGCTTGAAGGACACCTACAGTTATCCCGCCGAGTCCGGCCTGAACGCTCCCGCTCCCGCCAAGGAGGGCAGCCACTAAGATGAGCTCGACCCCTGACAATCCGTTCAACTTCGAGGCGTCCGCCGCCAGCGACGAGAGCATCCGCGACGCCCACGCCAAGCTGCAGAGCCAGAAGCCGGACAAGCCCGGTGGCTATTCCGCGCTGCCGCTCGTGCTGCTCGGCCTGATGTGCGCCATCGTTTTCTTCGGCTCCATCTACATGGTGCATTATTCGATCCGCTTTGACCCGCTCGTGGTCAACAGCCACGCGAACCGCGCCAAGCCCGGCAATACGGGCCCGGTGCAGCTGACCCGCGCCCAACTGGGCAAGTCCATTTACCTGGCCAACTGCGCCACCTGTCACCAGCCGAACGGCATGGGTGTCCCGGGTGCCTTCCCCCCGCTGGCTGGCTCGGAGTGGGTCATGGGTAGCGAGGAGCGTATCATCCGCATCGTCATCCACGGCCTGCAGGGTCCGATCACGGTCAAGGGCAATGAATACAACAACGTCATGGCTCCTCTCGGCGCCGTGCTGAAGGACGAGCAGATCGCCAACGTGCTCTCCTACGTCCGTCAGGAATGGGGCAACACCGCCCCCGACGTCGAGCCGGCGACCGTCACGAAGGTTCGCGCCGACACGGCCACCCACACGGGTTACTGGACCGCCCCCGACCTGCTGAAGATCGGTAACTGAGAACAGTCGCACCCCTCAATCACGAAGGCCGGGCTTGTGCCCGGCCTTTTGCTTGGTGGTTTAAGAACCACGGCCAGGTTGCTTGTGGTTCGATTATTTCAATGCCCTCCGCCTGCTTGGCTGGGAGAGCAAGGTGTAGGGGTGCCGCTAGCGGCGACCTCGCTCATGGAGGTCCGCGCAATCACCGACCCTACCTAAGTCGATATCGCGAATGCAGGAGATGCCCCCTTACTGCCCCAGGCCCTTCAGCATGTCGCCCATGTTGGGCATCTGGAATTTCTGCCAGCCGGCGGGCGCCTGGAAGAGGGAGGCGGGCAGGGTGCCGGGCTCGATCTTCGTGGCCTCCATCTTGAAAGTCTCGCGGCTCTTGGCATCCCGGGAAATGACGCGCAGGGGGAAACCGGGCTTGCCCTTGAACTTGGCTTCCCAGCCGGCCGCCGCGGCCTTCTTTTTGCCGCCAAACATGCCGCCCATCGCGCCGCCCCCGCCACTGTTGCCCAAGCCCATGAAGGAACCGAGGCCCTCGGCGACCCAGATCTCGGTGGTCACGTTGCGGTCCTTGGTCACGTATTCATCACACTTGTAGCCGAGGATGGTATCCGTGCGGCCGGTCTTCTCGATGCTCGGATCCTTGGCCAGGGCCTCGTCGACGGCCGCCTCCACCTTGTCCTTGATCGGCATGATCATGTACATCTGCTGCTCGGGCATGAGCATGAGCATTTCCATTTTCTCCAGGTCCATGATGGTGGCGAAGGTCTGGTCCTCCGCCGTCATGTCGATGCGCATGGCCGAGCCCTTGATGGAGTAATCCAGCACCTGTTTCTGGCCCTTGCCCATTTCCATCGCGAGGGTGACCTTGCCTTCGAAACTGGCCGCATGGACGAGGGAGGCGGTGAGCAACGTGACTACCGCGAAAAGACGGAGGAGGTGATTCATGGCGCACAGACTGGGGACTGACGTGCCGGGACTCAAGCCGGCACGGGGCAAATTTCCGTGAAAGAGGCGGGCATTAATACGTAGGCGGCCGTCGGGCCAAAGTGTAGGGGGGGCTCGGTCTGAAGCGCGTTGCCAAGTATGCCCGCCCGCACAAACCTCGCTCCATGCCTTCCGAATTCCGCCTCACCCGCACGGTCGAGTTTTGCGAGACCGACATGGCCGGGATCATGCACTTCTCGAATTTCTTCCGCTGGATGGAGGCGTGCGAGGCCGGGTTCTACCGCTCGCTGAACCTGCCGCTCATTTCGTTCGTGCCGGGCAGCGTCGTGGGCTGGCCCCGGGTCAGCGCGTCCTGTACCTACAAGGCTCCGCTGCGCTTCAACGACACGGCGGAGGTGCGGCTGCTCATCAAGGAGGTTCGGACGCGGGCCGTGATCTTCGTGTTTCAATTCCGGCTGCTCGACGCGGCCGGCGGGGTTCTGCCGGCGGTGCTGGCCGAGGGTGAGATCGCCGCGGTGTGCGTGACCGCCGGGGCCGGGGGCAAGATGGTGGCGCAGCCGATCCCGGCCGAGGTGCGGGCCCGGCTCGAGGTCGCGCCCGCGTCGGCCTACGCGGGTTGAGGCCGGGCTGAGGGGTCCGGCCGGCTCAGCGGGCCAGGGCTTCCAGCCGCTCGATCAGTTGGAGGCACGCGCGGCTGTTGTGGTAGGGGCATTTCCAGACGCTCAATTTGGCGCTGGGGATCCGCTGGCCGAGTCGTGTGGTGATCTCGAGGATCGGCGTGCCGTCGCGCCGCAGGGTGTTGTGCCAGTCGCCGTGCTCCCGGTCCACCATCCGCTCCTGGATAAAGGTCCAACTCCGCCGGGCCTGGGCATAAAACCGCGCGTCGCCCGAAATCTGATAGGCATTGAGGAAACCGACGGCCGCCTCGGCCTGCTCCCACCATTCCTTGTTGGTGTTGGTGGGTCCGTGTGGGTCGCCCTCGTTGTAGACGCCACCGTCGGTGTCCAAGCCCCGCGCGAGGGTGGCCTCGGCCATGGCCACCGCGGCACGGCGCGCCCGGTCAAGGAGGGCAGGATCTCCGGCCACCTCCGCGGCCTCGACCAGCAGCCAGCTCAGCTCGATGTCGTGGCCGTAGGAGATCTCGTCCCCGACGGGCGTCCAATCATCCCGCATGAAGAGCACGAGGTGGCTCGTGCGGGGATCGATGATGCGGGTCAGAACCAGCTCGATGAGCTCACGGTGCCGGGCGCGCAGACCGGCGTCAGGCCAAACCCGGAGCAAGTTGGTGAAGCCCTCGAGAATGTGGATGTGGGAATTTTGGGACTTCTCCGCCGGCCCGAGGAGGTTCGTGCGCTGGCGGACCCATTGGCGGTCAAGGGCGTCGAAATAACCGCCGTGGACCGGGTCGCGGGTGTGCTGCTCGATCAGCCGGTAGAGGGCGATCGCCTGGTCGAGGGCCGCCGTTTCGCCGGTGGCCCGGTAATATTCCGTGAGCCCGTAGATGGCGAAAACCTGCACATAAACCTGCTTGTGGGTCTCCAGGGGCCGGCCGTCGGGCCCGACGGACCAGAAGACGCCGCCGTGCTCCCGATCGAGGAAATGCGTGGTGAGGTCGCGCCAGGCGCGTTGGGCCAAGGCCAGGTAAGCCGGATCCGGGTGCTGCTGGTGCGCCGCCGAGAAGGTCCAGAGCAACCGGCAGGTCAGGAGCGCCCCGCGGGGCTGGTCGTTGTCCACCTCGAGGTTGACGCTGACAAATGCGTTGAAGCCCTCGCCGGACGGGTGGGGTGCATGCTTGAGCCAAAAGGGCAGGATGTTGGCGCGCAGTTCCCGTTCCGCGTCCTCCGCCAGGGCGCGCAGCTCGGATGCTGGCACGGCGGTGGGCGGGGTGGCATGGACCGATACCGCGGGCCACAAGGCCAAGGTCAGGAGGAGGCGCGGCCAGGTTTTCATGAAGGTTGGCTCGCCGACTAGACCGAGTAAGGCGGCTTGGTTTCGCCGCGGGCGGTAAGGGCGAAGATTTTCACGGCGTTGCTTTTGCCCTTCACCGTCACCTCGCCGAGCTCGCGGGCCACGGGGCGCGGGTGGATCGCGCCGAGGGTGGCCTCGCTGACGATGATCGGCGTCGCGTAGGCGGGATCCTTGGTGAGGCTCTCGAGGCGCGAGGCGAGATTCACGCCATCACCGATGACCGTGTAGTTCAGCCGGCTGGAGGAGCCCATGTTGCCGGCCACCACGCGCGCGGTGTTGATGCCGATGCCAAAGGCGAGGGCGGGCCGGCCCTCGGCGCGGAGTTCGGCATTGAGGACCTCGAGGGCGCGGGCCATGTCGCGCGCGGCGGCTACGGCGCGGGCCGGGCCGTCGGCGAGAGCGACCGGTGCGCCAAAGAGGGCCATGATCGCGTCGCCGATGTATTTGTCGATCACGCCCCCGTGCTGCTCGATGATCGCGCTCATGCGGTCGAGGTAGCGGTTGAGCAGGGTTAGCACCTCGGTGGGTGGCATTTTCTCGCTGAGGCTGGTGAAGTCGCGCAGGTCGGAGAACAGGATCGTGACCTCGCGTTCCTCACCGCCGAGCTTGAGGTCGGAGTGCAGCAGTTGCGTGGCGATCTCGGGCGAAACGACCTTGCCGAGCAGGTTGCGCACGCGGTCACGCTCGGCCAGGCCGGCGGTCATCTGGTTGAAGGCGGTGGCGAGCTGGCCGAGTTCGTCCTCCCGGTCGAGCGCGATGCGGGCGGTGTAGTCCCCGGCCGCCACCCGGCGGGTGTGCCCGGCCAGCGCCTGCACGGGCTGGCTGACGCCGCGGGCGACGGCCAGGGCGATGAGAGACGCGGCGATCAGGGCGGTGAGCAGGATGAGCAGCATGGTCTGCTCGAGGCGGCGGGCGGGGGCCAGTTCCGCCTCGAGGGAACGCTGCAGGGTGATGCGCGCCGGCGCCTCGGCCAGCAGCGCCAGCGGGGCGTACAGGGTTACGTACTGCTCGCCGCCCAGGTCGGTGAGCATAACCGCGCCGTCGTCCTTCAATTCCAGGGGGGCCTGGTCGGCCACCTGCTGGGCGAGGGGGGCGGTAAGGGTGGAGGCCAGCACGCGCTTGCGGTCCTCGCTCAGGCCGCTCGTGAAGGTGACCTCGGTCTGCGTCGTGGCCTTCAGGTCGCGGGCGAAGGAGTCATCGATGGGGAACGCGATGCCGAACCAGCCGATGACGTTGGGCTCGGGCGCGTAGAGCGGCACGACGATGAGCACGTTCAGCTTGCCCTCGAGGTAGCCGAAATCGCTGTTCTGCTCCCAGCCGTTTTCCTCGGCGCCGCGGATCAGGTAGCGAAACGGACCGCAGGATTCGTCCGTGAGATGGTCGTTCGTGGTGGCCAGCATGACCCCGTCGACGTCGAAGGTGGCGAAGACCGGGGCGTTGAGCCGGGCGGCGTAGCTCTCCAAGGTGGTGCGGAGCGTCTTGAGATCCAGCTCCGGCTGCAGGTAGAGCGTCCGGATGGGCCAGTCGCGGCTCACGACCTTCGCGCCCTCGGCGAAGAAACGTTTGCGGAAGTCGATCGAGGCCCAGAACACCTTCACGTCGCCGGCGAGCCGGTCCTCGATGTGGGCGATGGCGTTGGCGCGATTGGCGCGCGCCACCAGGAGGTAGGTGCTCAGCAGCGCGGCGGCGAGCAGGCCCAGCACCAGCAGGAGCAGGCGCGTGCTGAAACGACGGAAGGAAAAAAACCGGGCGGCCACGACGGGTCAGTAGCCACCGGATTTGCCGGCGCCGCCGCGGCGGATGCGGCGATCGGGCTTGAGGGTGAGGCTGAAGGGGTGGACCGACGGCGTGTCGTCAGCCAGGGTGATTTCCTCGGTCACGGGCTTGGCCAGCCGCGGGTGCCAAATTTCCAGCCGGTAGCGGCCGGCCGGGGCCGTGAGCGTGGCGCGACCGGCGGGGTCGGATTTCGTGAACCAGGGGGTGGGCACGACCACGAGGTAGGCGATCATCCAGTCGTGGATGTTGCACCCGAGGGTCACGAGGCCCGTGGATTCAAAGACGAGGGACTCCTGGCCGCCAGGGTTGTACAGGGGCAGTTCGAATTTCTTGGACTTGGAGAGCGAGTAGACGTGGTGCTGCACCGTGTCGCGATTCGGGAAGGCCACCCGGGTGCCGGCCTGGACGATGGTGATGAAGCCGTGGAATTCCTGGCCTTCCTGCTCGATCTCGGCCTGGACGGTGACGGGGGCCGGCGGGGCCGGTTGGTCGAGGGGGATGAGGGCGACGGTGGCCTCAATCAGGGGATCGCCGCCCTTGGCGTTGGTCAGGGTCGTGCTGAATTCCGCGGCGGGCAGCGTGGCGGCCAAGCAGGCTAACAGGACAAGACGGGCGGCGGAGTTCATCGGGTCGGGGAGGGAGGACGATCCGCATCATGCAGGTTTGCCCCGGGGAGCGAAGCGAAGAATCACGCTCAGAACCGATGCGTCAGGCCGAGGCTCCAGGAGTCGGTCGGGTAGGCGACGCCGACGCGGTTAACCACATAGGCGGCGGATTTGCGGAGCTCGAGCGCCGTCTGGTCCGACCAGGCGTAGCTGAGCGCGACGGACCAGAGGTCGACGTCGGCTTCGACATTGTAGGAGACCCAACCCGGGCCGTAGAGATCGGTCACCATCCACGGCCGGGAGGTGTAGTAGTCAAAGATTACCGGGCCAAAGCCCCCGGCGAGCATGGTGCCCCAGATGGACCACGCGGCGTTGGCCACGATGTCGCCGCTCAGGCGCCCGGCGCTGCCGGCGAGGGACCAGCGGTCGTCGATGTCCCAGCGGGCGTCAAAGGCGTAGGTATGCTGGTTGAGATCGAAGGTGGCGCGGCGGGCCGCGTGTTCGAGCCAGTTGGCGCTGGCGGCGAGGCGGAGCTGAGGCAGCACCCGCTTGGCCAGTTCGAGGCCGGCCTCGGTCGTCCAGCCCTTGTCGCCGTCAAAGCGGGCCATCCGGTAGGTGGCGCCGGCGTTGACCGAGAGCACCGGGGCTTGTGGTCCGAGGCCGAACTTGTGTTGCAGCGCGAGGCGGCCGCCGAGGCGCTGGTGGTCCGTACGGTCGAAATCCGGCACGAGCAGGGCGCCGGCCTCGCCGGTGGCGACCAGGAGGAGGCTGGGGGCCAGCTGGCGGGCGTGGGTGCTGGTGAGGTTCAACTCGAACGTGGTCGCATCCTTGCTGGTCGGCTGATGCGAGGTACGGCTGATATTGTTGACCGCCGCCACCGTGCCGGTGGCGCTGAGGTGCAGGTTCTCTACCCAAGGGGCGGTGCCGGACTGGCCGAGCGCGCGGGGCAGGATCAGGGCGGCGAGGAGCAGGGTGAGTCCGGAACGTTTCATAGCAAGGGGTGGAGAGTCCGCCAGACGGTCTCGGCGACGATCCGATGGCCTTCGGGGGTGGGGTGGATGCCGTCGGGTAGGTTCAGGCTGGGCACCCCGCCAACGCCTTCAAGCAGGAAGGGGATGAGCACGGCGCCGCCGGTGCGGGCGGCGTCCGGATAAATGGCGGCAAATTGCGCGGTGTATTCGGGCCCCATGTTGGTGGGCATCTGCATGCCGGCGAGGACGACGGTGGCGTCGGGGTAACGTTGGCGGACCCGTTGGATCATGGTCTCCAAATTGGCTCGGGTGGTAGCCGGGGCGATGCCGCGGAGACCGTCGTTGCCGCCCAACTCGATCACAAAACAGTGGACCGGCTGCCGCAGGATCCAATCCAGTCGGCGCAGGCCGCCGGCGGAGGTCTCGCCGCTCAGCCCCGCGTTCACCACCCGCCAGGGCCGGCCCGCCTCGTCCAGTTTCTTCTGCACGAGGGCCGGGTAGGCCTCATCCGGGTCCACGCCGTAGCCGGCCGTGAGGCTGTCGCCGAAGAAGACCAGGGTCTTGGTCTCGGCCGCGCCCAGCCCAACGGCGAGACCGAGGGCCAGGGCGAGGGCGCGCCACGTTTGGTTTTTGCGCTTTGGGGTAAGTTCGCTCTTGTTCGGGCCCATGTTTCTCACCCCGCAATGAGTGTTCAAACCATCCTGAATGTCCAGCGTCTCACCAAAACCTACGCCACGGCGGCCGGGCCGCTGACCGTGCTGCAGGAGGTCTCATTTGCGATCCCAGCGGGCGGCACCTGCGCCATCGTCGGACCCTCGGGCAGCGGCAAGACGACCCTGCTGGGCCTGTGCGCCGGCCTCGACCAGCCGTCCACCGGCATTGTGGAACTCGACGGCCGCGAGATCGGGGGGATGTCCGAGGACCAGCGGGCGCTGGTGCGCAACGACTGCGTGGGTTTCGTTTTCCAGAATTTCCAGCTCATCCCCACGCTCACGGCCCTGGAGAACGTGCTCGTGCCGCTCGAGCTGCGCGGCGGCCGCGTGCCGGATTCCGCCGGGGCCGAGCTCCTCGCCCGGGTGGGGCTGGGCGACCGGTGTGACCACTATCCCGTCCAGCTCTCCGGCGGCGAGCAGCAGCGCGTGGCCCTGGCCCGGGCCTTCATCAACCGGCCGCGCATCCTCTTCTGCGACGAGCCGACCGGAAACCTCGACGGCGACACCGCCCACGCCATGGCCGACCTGATCTTCGGCCTGAACCGCGAGCGCGGCACCACGCTGGTGCTGGTGACCCACGACCTCGAACTGGCCCGGCGCACGCAACGCGTCATCCGCCTGCGATCGGGCGCGGTGATCTCGGACGAGATGATCAGCCACGGATGACCAGGATGAGCCCAGCCACCTTTGCCTTTGCCTGCTTCCGCCATCCTGAGCGAAGCCATGTATCGAGGTCGTGGGCGGCCAGCTTGCTGGCGCCGCGAGGGCGGCAATCGGTTCATGGCGCGAGCAAGCTCGCCGCCCACCGGGTGATCTTCCCGGGCTTCTTGCTCTCATGAACTTCATCCTCAAAATGGCCTGGCGGGATACCCGCGCGTCGCGGCGGCGGTTGCTGTTGTTTTCCCTGGCGATCGTGCTGGGCGTGGCCGCGCTGGTGGCGGTCGGCTCCGTGCGTGACAACCTGCGGCAGGCGATCGAGGAGCAGACCAAATCCCTGCTGGGGGCCGATCTCACGGTCAATGCCCGCAGTGAATTTCCCGCGGAGGTCGCGGCGTATTTCGGCACGCTCGGCGAGGAACGCGCCACCGAGATTTCCTTCAACTCCATGCTGATCCTGCCCACCGCGGGCGGGCCGACCCGCCTGGTGCAGGTGCGGGCCATCGAGGGTAATTTTCCGTTCTACGGGGACTTCGACACCGCCCCCGCCGGCGCCCGCGAGTTGCTGCGCGGGGGCATGCATGCCGTCCTCGAGGAGAGCCTCTTGATCCAGTTTGGCCTGCAACCGGGGGACAAGGTGCGGCTGGGCTCCGCGGAATACACCGTGGCCGGCGGCCTCCGCGCCATCCCCGGCGAGGCCATGGCGGTCGCGACCATGGCGCCGCGCGTCTTCGTGCCGCTCTCCACCGTGGGTGGCACGGGCCTGCTCCAGCCGGGCAGCCTTTCGCGGCACCGGATGTATTTCAAATTTGCGCCCACCTTTGACGTGAACGCGCTGGAGCGCGACCTGCGCGAGCGGTTCAAGGAACAGCGTTATGGCTACGACACGGTCGAGGAGCGCAAACGTGAGCTCGGCCAGTCGATCAACAACGTGAATTCATTCCTCAGCCTGGTTGGTTTCGCGTCGCTGTTCCTCGGCGCCATCGGTGTGGCCAGCGCGATCCAGGCGCACATCCGGCAGAAGATTCCCACTGTCGCGATGCTGCGCTGCCTCGGGGCCTCGGCGCGCACCAGCTTCGCCATCTACCTGGTGCAGGGCATCGGCCTGGGCCTCATCGGCGCCACGTTCGGCGCCGCGCTGGGCCTGGCCATCCAGCTGGCCCTGCCGGTGCTGCTGCGGGACTTCCTGCCGTTCTCGCTCGAGTTGGCGGTTTCCTGGACGGCGATCGGCCAGGGGCTGGCGGCCGGTTTGGTGGTAAGCGTGGTCTTCGCGCTGCTCCCGCTGATGGAGGTGCGCCGCGTGTCGCCCCTGCTCACATTGCGCTCGGCCTTCGTGCCGTCCGCCGGGCGTGATTGGTGGCAGCTCGCGCTGCTGGTCGTGATCGCGGCCCTCGTCTTCGGCTTTGCCTACTGGCAGACCGGGCGGCTGCGTTGGGCCGCGGGTTTCTCCGGCGCCCTGCTCATCAGTTTCGGGGTCCTCGCCGGCCTGGCCCAGGCGGTGTCCTGGCTGGCGCGGCGTTTCACGCCCCGCGGCCTGCCCTTTGCGTGGCGCCAAGGGGTGGCCAACCTCCACCGGCCTAACAACCGCACCCTGCTGCTCCTGGTCTCGCTGGGGCTCGGCACCTTCCTGATGATGACCCTGTACCTGTCCCGGGACACGCTGCTCGGGCAGTTGCGCGTGGTCGGGGGCGGGGACCGGCCGAACCTGATGTTCTTCGACATCCAGGACGACCAGGTCGAGTCGCTCAAAAAGATCCTGCAGGCGCAGGGTGCCCCCGTGAAGGATCATGCGCCCATCATCACCATGCGCATCGCCTCGGTGAAAGGCCAGGCGGTCGCTGATCTGCTCAAGGCCGGCGATTCCCGCGTGCCGGGTTGGACCCTCCGTCGTGAATACCGCTCCACTTTCCGCGGAGCGCTGACCAACAGCGAAAAGCTCACGGCGGGTACGTTTACCGGGCGGGTGGGGGAGGGCACCGAGGTCGTGCCGGTTTCCATCGAGGAAAAACTGGCGGGCGACCTTAAGGTGACGCTCGGCGACGAGATCGTCTTCGACGTGCAGGGCGTGCCGGTCCGGGCCCGGGTCGACAGCCTGCGGCAGGTCGACTGGCGGCGCATGCAGCCGAACTTCTTCCTCGTCTTCCCCGAGGGCGCGCTCGAGGCGGCACCCAAGTTTCACATCATGGCCCTGCGTGTCGCCGATGCCGCGCAGTCCGCGCGGGTGCAGCAGGCCGTGGTCCGCGAGCACCCCAATGTCTCGGCCATCGACCTGGCCCTCATCATCCAGACGATCGACGGGGTGTATACCAAGGCCTCCTTCGTCGTCGAGTTCCTCGCGTTCTTCACCGTGGTCACCGGCGGTATCGTGCTGGCGGGAGCCGTCCTGATCGGCCGTTCGCAGCGGGTGCGCGAGAGCGTGCTCCTGCGCACGCTCGGTGCCACCAAGGCCCAGGTGAACCGGATCATGTTCGCGGAATACCTCGCCCTCGGCACGCTCGGCGCCGCGGTCGGCGCGATGCTGGCGGTCGGCGCGAACTGGGCGATGGCCTACCAGGTCTTCCAGGTCAAATGGACCGCGCCTTCGCCGGTGGTGCTGATCGCTGGCTGGGCGGCGGTGAGCCTGCTGACGGTGACGACCGGCCTGCTGTCCAACCGGGGCATCTGCGATCATCCGCCCCTGGCGGTGCTGCGGGAGGAGACCTAACCGGCCCGCGGTTGGGAAGTGGCAAGTAACCGGAGGGTGGAGGCGTGTTTCGCCCGGCCTTTCCTCTTGTCACTTGTTCCTTGGTCCGTGTGACTTGGCGGCCCATGGCCGCGCCTCGCCACCTCACCTTTCATTACACCCTGCGCAACCGCGAGGGCCGCGTGCTGGACACCTCTCGGGGGAGCGCGCCGCTCGCCTGCGTGGAAGGCGCCGGCCAGATCATCGAGGGGCTGGAGGAACCTTTGCTGGGCATGACCGCCGGGGAGATCCGCCTCGTGGTCGTGCCACCGGAGCGGGGCTATGGCCGGCGCGAGGAGGCGATGATCCAGAAAGTGCCGCGGGCCCGGCTGCCGGTGGACGAAATCCGGGTGGGGGATCAGTTCCAGACCGGTCCGGATCGCTCGGACCCGGTCGTGACCGTGGTCGCCTTGGAAGGGGACGAGGTGCTGCTTGATGCCAACCACCCGTTGGCCGGAGAGGAACTCCATTTTGACGTCGAACTCGTCGCCTCGCGGCCGGCCACGCCGGCGGAGGTGCAGGCGGCCGGGTCGGTGGCCCGCGACTGAGCCTTGGTGGGCTCACCCAAATGGGTAGGGGCGCATTTATTCGCGTGATTCACCGCCGCCTTCCGGCCTAGGCTTGGTCAACCCATGAAAGTACTCGGCATTGATATCGGTGGCTCCGCCTTCAAGGGCGCCCCCGTGGACACGAAGACCGGCCGCCTGCTGGCCGAGCGGCACCGCGTGGAGATCAAGTCACCCTGCTCCCTGCGCGCCGGCGTGGCCGCGGCACGGGAGATCGCCCGTCACTTCCAATGGAAGGGCCCCGTCGGGATTGGTTTCCCGGGCGTCATCCAAGACGGACGGATCGGTGCAGTGGGCAACCTGGGAGACGTCTGGGTGGGGCAGAGTGGTGCCACCTTGTTTCGGCGCGCCACGGGCTGTCCGGTCCGGTTGGTCAACGACGCGGACGCCGCCGGCTTGGCGGAGATGCGGTTCGGCGCCGGGCGCGGCCGGAAGGGCACGGTGATCCTGCTGACGTTTGGGACCGGCATCGGTTCGGCGCTCTTTTATGACGGCCAACTGGTGCCGAATGCCGAGCTCGGCCACATTCCCTGGCGCGGGAAGCCCTTTGAACGGTATGCCGCCGCTTCCGTCCGCAAGCGGGCCCGGCTCGACTGGCCGGAGTGGGCCCAGCGCGTGAATGTCTATTTCGCCACCGTCGAGCGGCTGTTTTCCCCTCAGCTCATCATAATCGGGGGTGGGGTGAGCAAGAAATCGGACAAATTCCTCAAATTTATCCGCGCCCACGCCCGGGTGGTGCCGGCCCGGCATCAGAACGACGCGGGCATCGTCGGGGCGGCGATGACTTGGGAGCAGTAAAGGCTGTGGACGGATGCGGCCCTCCGGTGCCATTCATCCGCCCCGGGCGTCCATTCATCAAAACCGGCTGCAACTTTGGCCGCGGGCCGGGTGTGATCACCCCATGCCCAGCCAAGCCCTCCTGTCCCCGTCCCGCCGGTTCGCCCGCGGGGCTGGCGGGTTGGCCACCCTAGTGATCAACGGACGGGAGTAATCGCTGGCCATTTCCCGCCTCCGCCCCTCATTCTACCCGACCAACCGCACCCTATGTCTGATTCCGCGAATCCCTCCCCCGCCAAGGCCCCGGCCCCGGCGCCCAAAAAGAAGTCCCGGCGCACGCTCCTGATCACCGTGATCGGCGTCCTCGTGGTCGCCATCGGCGTCGCCGTCGGCGTCGCCGCCAAGAAGAAGGACAAGGGCACGGTCGTGACCACCGACAAGGCGGTCATCAAGACCATCACCCAGACGGTCAACGCCACCGGCAAGGTTCAGCCCGAAACCGAGGTGAAGATCGCGCCCGAGGTCTCCGGTGAGATCACCGAACTGCCCTTCCGCGAGGGTGCCCAGGTCAAAAAGGGCGACCTGCTCGTCCGCATCAAGCCCGACAATTACAAGTACCAGCTCGACCAGCGCGAAGCCGCCCTCGCCGCCGCCCGCGCCTCGGCCATCACCGGCAAGGCCCAGCTGCTCAAGGCCGAGGAAGATTACAAGCGCAGCCAGGACCTCTACGCCAAGCAGCTCATCTCCGACGCCGAGATCACCGCCGCCCGCACCGCCTCCGAGCAGGCCCAGGCCAACTACGACAACTACCTCGCCCAGATCCGCAGCCAGGAAGGCCTGCTCGCCCAGGCGCAGGAGCTCCTCAGCAAGACCGAGATTTTCTCCCCCATCGACGGCACGGTCAGCTCCCGCACCAACGAGGTCGGTGAGCGGGTCGCCGGCACCGGTTCCTACGGCGGCGCCGAGGTCATGCGGGTCGCCGACCTTGCCAACATGGAGGTCCGCGTGAACGTCAACGAGAACGACGTCGTCAACGTGAAGCTCGGCGACAAGGCCAAGATCTCCGTGGATGCCTACCCGAACCGCCGCTTCAACGGCGAGGTCTGGGAAATCGCCTCCAGCGCCCGCACCACGGGTATGAACACCCAGGAGGAGGTCACCAACTTTATCGTCAAGATCCGCATCACCGACCGCGACGTCGCCTTCCGCCCCGGCATGAGCGCGAGCGCGGACATCGAGACCAAATCCGTCGTCGATGTCGTCGCCGTGCCGATCCAGTCGGTCACCGTCCGCAGCAAGGAGGGGGCCAAGACCATCGACCAGCTGGCACAGGACCGCGAGAAGAAGGCCAAGGAAAACCAGGGTGAAGGCGCCGCCGCTGCCGTCAACGAGAAGCAGCAGCGCGAGGGCGAGCGCGCCGACCGCGAGGCGCTCCAGCGCGTGGTCTTCCTGCGCAATGGCGACACCGTCAAGATGGTCGAGGTCAAGACCGGCATCGCCGACGCCACTCACATGGAAATCACCGAGGGCCTCAAGAAGGATGACGAGATCGTCACCGGTCCCTTCAGCGTCATCACGCGCGTCCTCAAGGACGGGCACAAGGTGCGCGTCGAGGCGCCCAAGAAGCCTGCCGAGAAGAAGTGATCCGACGGGCCGGCGCCCTGAGCCGGTCCCCCGCACCATGACACCTTCCCCCGCCCCCGCTCCCGCGCGCCTGCTCCGTCCTCCCGGCAAACTGGTCATCCAGATCGACGGGGTGACCAAGCTCTACAAGATGGGCGAGGAGACGATCCACGCCCTCCGGGGCGTTGCGCTCCAGATCCGCCGCAACGAGTACCTCGCCATCATGGGCCCGTCCGGCTCCGGCAAATCCACCCTGATGAACATGCTCGGGTGTCTGGATACCCCCACCGCCGGGCACTATGATTTCAACGGCAAGAACGTCGCGCACATGGTGGACGACGAACTGGCGGAGATCCGCAACCGCGAGATCGGCTTCGTCTTCCAGACCTTCAATCTCCTGCCGCGCTCGAATGCGCTGCACAACGTCGAGCTGCCGCTCATCTACGCCGGCCTGCCGCGCGCCGAGCGCCTCGAACGCGCCCGCCAGGCCCTGACCGACGTGGGCCTGGGCGACCGCATGCATCACCGGCCCAACGAGCTCTCCGGCGGCCAGCGCCAGCGCGTGGCCATTGCCCGCGCCCTGGTCACGCGTCCGTCCATCATCCTGGCGGACGAGCCGACCGGCAATCTCGACTCCAAGACCGGCGTCGAGATCATGGATCTCTTCGAGCACCTGTACGACCTCGGCAATACCATCATCGTGGTCACGCACGAGGAGGACATCGCCCAGCACGCGCGCCGCATCGTCCGTCTCCGCGACGGCCTGATCGAGAGCGACCGGAGCACCGCCTGAGCCGCCATGCGCCGCCTGATCTACGAGCTGACCGAATCCGTCCGCATTGCGGCCGCCCAGATCCGCGCGAACAAGTTGCGTTCGGCGCTCACCGCGCTCGGCGTGATCATCGGCATCGTGGCGGTCACCCTCATGGGCACCGCCATCAAGGGCATCGACGCCGGCGTGGACCGCAGCATGTCGGGTTTTGGCGACGATATCCTCTACGTGTCCAAGTGGCCGTGGAGCAACGTGGATGATTGGTGGAATTATCGCAACCGGAAGCCCATCCGCCACACCTACGCCGCACAGGTCAACGAGTGGGTGGCCACCACCCCGGGCAGCGCCCTCCGGCTCGCCGTGCCCACGGCCGAGCGTATGACCACGATCATCCGGGGCGAATACCGGCTGAACAACATCTACACGCTTGGTACCACCGCCGATTACTCCCGGATCACGCGCTCGGATCTCAATGAAGGACGTTTCTTCACCGACTTCGAGGGTCAGGCGGGCTCGAATGTCTGCGTGATCGGCTTCGACGTGGCCGACGCGCTGTTTCCCAACGAATCCCCGCTGGGCAAGACCATCCGCATCCGGGACCAGAATTTCCAGGTGATTGGCGTCGCGGCCAAACAGGGCAGCTTTCTCGGCCTGTGGAGCTGGGATTCCATGGTGGCGATGCCCCTCACCACCTTCCGCCGCTATTACCGCGTAGGCGAGGGCGGGGAGATCCGCGTCCAGGTCGACAACACCCGCATGGCCGAGGCCAAGGAAGAGCTGCAGGGCCTGATGCGCCGCTTGCGCGGCCTCGGGCCCGAGCAGCGCGATGATTTCAACATCAATGAGCAGGGTACGATCCGCGAGCAGCTCGACCCGATCAAGAACGGCATCGCCATGGCCGGCCTTTTCATCACCGGCCTCGCGCTTTTCGTCGGCGCCATTGGCATCATGAACATCACCTACGTGAGCGTGAAGGAACGCACCAAGGAGATCGGCACCCGCAAGGCGCTCGGCGCCCGTCGCCGCACGATCCTGCTGCAGTTCCTCGTCGAGGCCGTGGCCATCTGCTTTGTCGGCGGCGTGGCCGGTCTGGCCCTCGCCGCCGGGCTGACCAGCCTGGTCGGGATCGTTGCCCCCTCCTTCCCGCTCGTTTTCTCCACCAGCCTGGTGGTCATCGGCCTCACGGTGTCGGTGCTGACCGGCATCTTCAGCGGCTTCGCCCCGGCCTGGGCGGCCAGCAAACTTGATCCGGTGGTGGCCCTGCGTTACGAATGAACACGCTCGAAATCCTCCGCCTCGCCCTTGATTCCCTCAAGGCGAACAAGCTGCGCTCCGGCCTCACGATGCTGGGGATCGCGGTGGGCGTATTTTCCGTGATCGGCGTCATGACCGTCATCTCCGGCCTGAAGGGCTCGATCGAGTCCGGCCTGAATGTCCTGGGCGCAAACAGCTTTCAGTTTTCCAAGTATCCCGCGATCAACTTCAGCGATCCGCGCCAGCGCTTTGCCAACCGTCGCGACATCGATTACACCATGGCGGCGCGCTTCAAGGAACTGATGGGCGAGTCGGCCCAGGTCAGCCTCATGCTCCGGCGCGGCGGCCGGGTGGCCAGCTACATGGACCGGCGCACCAATCCGAACGTGCTCCTGGGCGGCGCCGACGAGAATCTCGTCACCGCCCGCAATTTCGAAATCTCGGCCGGTCGCAACCTCGGGCCAGATGACGTGGAATTCAGCCGCGCCGTCGCCCTGCTGGGCGACGAGCTGGTGCAGCGCCTGTTCCCCAACGAAAATCCGCTGGGCCGGATGGTGCGCATCGACGGCCAGAACTACACCATCGTGGGCCTGCTGGCGAAGAAGGGCTCATCTTTCGGCCAGAGTCAGGACAACTTCGCCGTCATCCCGATCACCAAGTTCCTCGACGCGTACGGCCGGCAGGGCCGGTCCATCAGCATCAACGTCCAGTCCCATACCCAGGAGACCCTGGAGGCCACCAAGGAGTCGGCGGTCGGCACCATGCGCCTTGTGCGCGGGCTCGACCCCGAGGATCCGAACGATTTCGAAGTATTCTCCAACGAGTCGCTGATCGAGGCCTTCAACAACATTGCCAACACCGTCGCGATCGGGGCCTTTGTGATCAGCGCCATCGCTCTGCTCGCCTCCGGCGTCGGCGTGATGAACATCATGCTGGTGAGCGTCACCGAGCGCACCAAGGAGATCGGCATCCGCAAGTCGATCGGCGCCAAGAAGCGCAACATTCTCGCCCAGTTCCTGATCGAGGCCGTCATCCTGTCGCTTATGGGCGGACTGATGGGCATCGCCGTCGGGGTCATCGGCGGCAACATCGGGGCGATGATGCTCAACGCGTCCGCTGTCTTCCCCTGGGGCTGGGCCCTGGCCGGCATGCTGGTCTGCTCGGCGATCGGCATCGGCTTCGGCTTCTATCCCGCTTGGAAGGCCGCGTCGCTCGACCCGATCGAGGCCCTGCGCTACGAGTAAAAGCCCCGCGTCCGGGGCGCAACCGCCCGGGCTGCCGTTACCGGGGAATTCCCCATGAATTGCGGGTTGCCGACCGACGGCGCCTCGCCCTTCATCGCCCCTCGCGTGCGTCTCCAAATCAAGCTCAACCGTTCGCTGCAGCGCGAGCTCGCCCCGGGCGACCGCCGGCTCTGGTTGCTTCGCTCCGTGGCGCTGCGCATCGAGCGGCACACCAATCCGCTGTGGGTCTTCGAGGTCTATCACCGCCGCCTGCTCCTGGCGCTTGGGGTCCTGGCCCTGGTGGGCTACTTCCTGCTGGCGACGGCGCTTTACGTCTGGCTCGACCGCAAACCCCACAATCAGGTGGCCTGGTTTGACCTCGCGGCGCCCTGGCGCTGGTCCGGCCTGCAGGCCAAACGCGGGGACACCGCCATCGAGGCCGGTTTGGAACAACTGCGGCTGCGCAACTACCCGGATGCCTTTTATCAGCTGCGGGTCGGCCTCGCTCGCTCACCGGCCAACATCGAGGGCCGCCTGACGCTCGCGCGACTGTTTGCCGGGAGCGATCCCACCCGCGCCCTGACTCTGCTGGAGGATGGTCTCGCGCACGCCCCGGGCGACGAGCGGCTCGTCGCACTTCTGCTGGAATTCTACACCGTCCTGCAGGTGCAGGAACGCGCGCTGGCGACGGTGGATCGCCTGCTCGCGACCGCGCCCCAGGGCCGCGTGCGCTTTATGCTGGAACGGGCCCGCGTGACCCTGCTCCTGCAGCTGCAGCGTTATTCCGAGGCCGAGGCGGCGCTGGCGGCGGTGTCGGCACCCGCGGCGGCCGAAGAGGCCACCTGGCGGTCCTTGCGGCTGGAGCTGCTGCTCCGCACCGGCCGGGCGGCGCAGGCCCGACCCGGGCTGGACGCCCTGCTCGCCGATGGCACCCCCGCGCTGCTCCTGCGCCAGGTGGGCGAAGTGGCCGTCGCGCTCGATGATGCGGCGCTGTTGCAAAGCGTCGTGCGCCGGCTCCAAGCCCGCGAGCCTGAGGCGCCGGGACCGTATCTATTCGCCATCCAAGCCTGGCACCGGCTCAAGCGCGTGTCGCCGCAGGCCAACGCCGAGCGGGAGTACCTCCAGTTGTTTGCCGGCAACGACTCCGCCCTCCAGGCACTCGCGGCGCTGGCCGTGAACCTTGACCAGCCCGATCTCGTCAACCGCGTGCGACAGGCGGCGGCGTCAGCGCGCCTGAGCCAGTTCGCCTACCGGGTGCACCTGACCGAGATCGCACTGCGCCGGGGCGACACGGACACGGCGATGCGTACGCTGCGGGATTGGGAAAGTGGGGTGGAGACTCTCCCGGCCCAGCAACGCTTCTATCCCGAGTTCATCCGCCGTCTGGCCCGCGGGGCGTTCGCCGGCACCCCTGATCAGGTCACCTCGGTCCTGGGCCACCTCGCCGCCAACCGGTTCCAGGCGCGGCTGCAGATCTATGATCTGGCGATCACGGTTTTCGAAAAGTCCGGCCACGCCGCGGCTGCCGACCAGCTCGCGCGCGCTGGCCTGCAGGTTTATCCCTATTCCGCGCCCTTGCTGGCGGCCGGCCAGCGTCTGGCGGCCGGGGAGGCCGCACGGGCGGCCACCGCGGTCACGAGCGAGGCCGCGGCCAGCGGACCGGAGGCTTCGCTCCCCCTCACCGGGCCGCTGGCCCTCGCCGAGCTCGACCGCCGGCTGGCCGCGGACGAACTGGCCCCGGCACGGGATTTCCTGCGCGCGGTGCGGAGCCAACGCCCCGCCTGGCTGCCGGCCTTCGAGGCCGCGGTGGCCGCTCGCGATGTGGAGCTGACCTTCCTGGCCATCGACGCCATCGCCGGCCGTACGGCGGCCCGGTCCTACCTGGATCGCCACCGGAGCGAGGATGCGGTCCTGGGGCTGGTGGCGGTCACCGGGCGCCTGGCGGGGCGCGGCCGGCTGACCGATGCCCGGTTGCTGTACGACGAGATTGCGGCTTCCCCCGCCGCCACCGGCGCGGTGACGGCCGCTTTGAGTGCGTTGGCGCTGCCCGATGACTCGGCGACGCAGACCGCCAGCGAGACGGCGGCGGTCGCGGCGTTTGACCGATTCATCGCCGCCGCCGACTGGGCGCAGGCCGAGCGCCTGCTGCGCCAGCTCCGCGACAAGCCGCCTGAATGGCTGGCGGCCGGCGCCAGCGAGGTGAAGACGCGCGAAGTAGTTGTCCGGCTCGGGCTGGACCAGCGCCCGCTGGCCTTGGCGGCGCTCAAGGAATTGGTGGTGAAGGGCGGGGCGGCCCGCGGGGCCGCCTTCAGGCTGGTGCGGGATATGTTGGCGCGCGGGGAGCAGGATCAGGCCATCGTCCTCGCCCGCGAAATCCTCAAGCTCCTGCCCGGCGACCCGGCGGCCACGCGGCTGCTGCAAGAGGCCGAAGCCCCGCGGCCGACCGGGCCGTGAGCGCGCTCAGCCGCGGCGGATCTCGGAGCCTTTGAAGCGGATGATGGTGCGGTAGACCTTCTTCACGCGGCAGGTAATCTTGCCGGTCGCCTGGTCGAAGCAGTCCGGCACCTCGATGCGGTGCACATCGACGACGGCGTGGAAACCGCGCTCGGAGAAGATGTCGATAAACATGGCCAGGGCGTCGGGTTCGTTCAGGACGGGGTCCTCGCTGTTGATGTTGGCGTGGCCGGAGAGGGCGTGCCGCATCACGATCGGCATGATCTTTTTCCCGATAAGGTTCACGACGCGCTGGAACAGCTCCGGCTGCGTGAGCTCGTAATGGTCGAGCCGGCGGACCAGTTCCTGCCGGGCATGGACCACGATCTCACTCGCGAGCGGCAGGGTGCGCAGGCGGTCGAAGGTGCTCGGGTCGAGCTCGAGCGAGCTCTGGTACTCGAGTTCGCCGACGATGTTCTGCTCGACCTCCGCGATGGGGACCTGCGCGTTGATCAGGTGGTAGTGAAAGATGTCCTTCAGCGAGAGCAGGGCGTCCCAGGTCTGCTCCTTGAACACGCGGTAACGACGGCGGGCGAGCTTGTCGTCGAAGTCGGTGGCGCGCTCCTCCAGCATGACGCCATGGCCGGTGCGCCGCACCTCCTCGTTGTGCATCTTGGTTTCCAGGCCGCGCTTGAGCTGGCGGGCGACGCTCTCCTTCTCGTCGATGAAGAGGACGACGATCTGGATGACCGGGTGGCGGAAATGGATGGCCAGCGGGGTGGCGTAGAACTCGCGCCGGAGCTGGACCATTTTCTCGAAGAGCATCTTGAGGCACTCGACCTGCACCTTGGTGCGGGGGAAGCCGTCGAGGATGACGCCGTCGCGGTACTCGGGCTTGAGCAGCTCGCGCAGCAGCACGGCGAGCACCTCGCGGTCACCGATCATGTTGCCGGCGTCCTTGATCCGCTTCATCTCCGGGGTGTCGAGCAGCGCGCTCATGACAACCGGCTCGCAGGTGAGCCCGCGGGTGCGGGCGATGAAGTCGGTGTTGGTGCCCTTGCCGGCGCCGGGGGCGCCGCCGAGGAGGATGATCTCCTTCGGGAACCGCAGGTGCTCGCGGCCGTAGTGGGATTCGAGGTCCTCCCAAATCGGCGAAAAGATCACCAGGGCGTCCTTGATCTCAAGGTCATGCGGGTTGGCGGCGGGAGCCGGGGCCGCAGCGGAGGCGGGGACCGGAGGGGTGTTTTTGCCGTTGGGCGATTCCATGGGGAAGCATGGAAAATACACCCGGACGCCGGTTTGACGCGACCAAAATTGCGGCCGACCGCCACTTCCCACCCGGGCGAAGGGCCGGACCCGGCCGGGTGTGGGCTGGGCCGGGCTAGGGTTTCCGCCGCATCAGCGGGGGCGCGCTTTCCAACTGCCCCCGGGTGACCCCCAGCTGATTGATGAGCTTGAATTCACGCCACAGTTCCCCCCCGGAAAGCTCGCCGCGCAGGAGCTGGCGGTACCGGCTGACGGTGCGTTGCAGCTCGTCGGCGGATTCGTTCAGGAATTCGATGCGGAAGGAGCGGGCACCCAGGGCGAGGAGGCGGTCGGCGAACTCGGCCCCGGTCTGGGCGCGGGAATTGTAGACCGTGTTGCGGCAGCCGGCATCGGCCTTGAGCGGGTGTTCGGCCCCGACCCGGTCGCGGAGGCGCACGTCGTGCCGGTCGCAGGGCCGGCCGCAGTTCCGGTAGTCGGTGCCCGTCGACAGGAACGCGCAGAACACGCAGTGCTCCATGTGAAACATGGGCATGTGCTGGTGGAGGGTGATGTCGAACCAGGCGGCGGGCGCGCCTTGCAGGAGGGCTTCGAGCTGCGCCACGTTCAGGTCGTAGGAGGCGGTCACGCGCTCCAGACCGTGGTGGTTGATGAAATGCCCGGCGGTGAGCGGGTTGGCGACGTTGAGGGAGAAATCCCCGCGACGGCGGTGAGCGGCGAACCAGGGCAGGTGGTCGTAGTTGCGCACCAGGTAGCCGTCGGCTTCGCTGGAGAGAACCTGGCGCAGGATCCATTCTTCGCCGGGCTTGAAGACGCGCGGCGGGATCACCCACAGGGAGGCAGCCGGGTCATTGCCCCGGAGCTCCCGGAACCGCGTGACCGCCTCGCGGTATTTTTTCGGATCCTCAAATTCACAGTAGATCGTGCGGGCGCCGGTGGCCCAAGCGGCCTCCAGCTGGTGCAGGTGGCGGATGACGACGATCAGCTCGGGGGGCGCATCCGGCGCAGGGGCGACCGGCCCCGGGACGGCCGCATCGGTCGCGAGCAGGCTCGCGGCCACCGGGCCGAGCGTGGCCGGATTCATCGTCCAGCGTTGCGGGGCGGCGCGGAGCGTGTCCACGGCCGTGATCAGCCGGCGACGGACGTCGTTCAGTTCGCTGACGGCCACGATGACGTCGCCCTCCAGCTGGTTGTCGAGTTCTCCGAGCACGAACGGCGTGCCGCCGAGGCGGCCGAGTTGGTCGCGCAGGCGCTCGGTGGAAAGGGGCTGCTTTTGGGCCACGACCAAGGTGGACGTGGTATCCATCCGGGCGACATGGCCCTCCTCCGTCCGGGCGATCAGCGTCAGCGGGGCCCCGGCATGGCCGTGCACCTCAAGGTGCAACGGGCGGCGAAAGCGGATCTGGTCGCCCTCGTAGGACTGACGCACGCGCCGGTCCAGCTCGGGGTCGTTGGTCTTCCAGAGGAGCTGGCCCGGCTGAATGCGGGAAAAATCGAGATCGCCCTGGCCGAAACGCAGGACGGTCTCGCCGCCGCGGGTTTCCACCTGGTAGACGCGGCCGCCTTCCTCCTTCTCGTCGGGCCGGCCGGCGTCGAAGACGAGGCCGTCGCCGGGCTTGAGTGGGGCCACCAGAGTCAGCGCCACATGGTCGCGGCCCACCCGCGTCACAGTGCCCAGGAAGACCCCGCGCTTGGTGCCGAAGCGGGCGTGGGCGAGTTCCTGATTGTTGATCCCGCGGAACCAGCCGGTGTAGAGGCCGCGGGAAAAGCCCATTTCCAGGTCGTAGCGGGCGGATTGGGGGTCGAAGGGGGCCGGAGCGGCTTCCCCGCGCGCCGTCGGTGCCGGCGCAACGGATGACAGCTGGCCCGAGGCAAATTCCGCCATGGCGGTGTCCAGCGCGCGGCGGTAGACGCGGGTGATGTTCGCCACGTATTCCGGGCTCTTGAGCCGGCCTTCGATCTTGAGGGAGGCCACCCCGGCGCGGATGAGCTCGGGCAGGACCTCGAGGCCGGAAAGGTCCTGCGGACTCAGCAGGTAGCGCCGGTCGCCCAGGTCCACCGGCGCGCCATCGGAGACCAGTTCATAGGGCATGCGGCACGCCTGGGCGCATTCGCCGCGGTTGGCGGAGCGGCCGCCGAGCGACTCGCTCGTCAGGCACTGCCCCGAGTAGGCGACGCAGAGGGCGCCGTGCACAAAGACCTCGAGCGGCAGCGGGCCAGCGGCGGATTGCTGGGCCTCCCGGATCGCGGTGATGTCCTTCAGCGAGTTCTCGCGGGCGAGCACGACCAGGTTGGCGCCGAGATCGCGGGCAAATTCCACGCCGGCGGCGCTGGTGACCGTCATCTGCGTGGAGGTGTGGATCGGGAAGTCGGGGGAGATGGCACGGATTAGCCGGCAGATCCCGATGTCCTGCACGATGGCGGCGTCCACGCCGGACGCGATGATGGCGCGCAGGTAATCTTCCGCGGCGGATAGTTCATCCGCGAAGACCAGGACGTTGAAGGTCACGTAGCCCCGGACCCCGCGCCGGTGAAGGAATTCCATCAGTTTGGGCAGGTCCGCGACGGTGAAGTTTTTGGCCCGCATGCGCGCGTTGAAGCGCTCGAGGCCGAAGTAAACGGCATCCGCGCCATTTTCCACGGCCGCCCGCACGCAGTCCCAGTCCCCCGCGGGTGACAGGATCTCCGGCCGGGTCAGCACCGGGTGGGGCGGGGGGGCTTCAGTTGGGGTGGGTGCGGACATGGGCGGGGAGGCTCGACCACATTTCGGCCGGGTGCAAACTCAGGTTAGGAGCCGGATTTGAAGGGGGCGGAGGTGGTGGTGCTGGCGATCGGCCCGACCACGGCCCGCGCGACATCAGCGAAGACCTGCGCCCCCCGCCCGAGGTGCCGGCGCCGGTGTCGGACGAGGGCGATGTCGCGGGACGGTTGGACCGGCCCCGAGAACTTCCGGAAGATCAGGCCCTCCGGGTCCGTGGCGCTGCGGGCGCTGCGGGGGAGGACCGTGATGCCGAGGCCGAGGGCGGTCAGGGACTTGGCCGTGGCCAGCTGGCCGCAGCGGTGGCTGATGCGCGGCTCGAAATCGGCATCCCCGCAGAAATGCTGGATCTGGAGGGTCAGGGTGGAGGCCTCGCCGAGCAGAATGAAATTCTCATCGCGCAAGGCATCGAAGGTGAGGTTGCCGACTTGGGCCAGCCGGTGATGGGCGCTCATCGCGACCCAGAGCGGCTCGGAATAGAGCTTTTCGAAATGCAGTCGCGGCTCATTGAACGGCACGGAGATCAGCGCCCAGTCCAGGTGCCCCTCGAGTACGGCTTCGGTCAGGGGTCGGCGGAAGTCCTCCTGGGTCTGGATAACCAGGGGGATTTCGTTGGCCCGGCAATGGGCGATCACGGCCGGAAAGAAGAAGGAGGCGACGGTAGGGATGGCGCCCACCGCGACCTTGGGACCGAGGCCGGTGCTTTCCTTGAGTTCCTGCAGGGTCTGGTCGACTTCACTGAGGACCCGGCGGGCAGTTTCGAGCAGCTTAAGCCCGGCGTCGGTCAGGACGACCTTGCGGGCCATGCGGTGGAAGAGCTTCTGTCCGACCTCTTCCTCGAGGTTAAGAATCTGTTGGCTGAGGGACGGCTGGGACACGAAAACGCGCCCAGCGGCTTTTGTAAAATTCCCTGTCTCGGCCACTGCCAAGAAGTAACGTAGTTGGTAGATCTCCATAGGTAAATCGGATGGAAGCAATAGAATCTAAGTATTTTGGCTATTGCAAGCTATGCCGTATAGTAGGCGTATCACCAGAACAGGTGACTTACCAAGAAACACCAAACACATCAAATTTATGAAGAACAACACGATCCAAGTCATTACCTCCACCATTGCCATCGCGATCGTCGCGGGTCTGGGGAGCACGAAGGTTACCGGAAATTACATGGCCGGTGTCGCGGTCGGGGTCGCTTACCTGGCGGTTGCCGCCCTTTTGGCCATGGCCGCTTCGGACTACCGCGGCAGCCAGCGCGGCTACTCGGCGTAAGCCGCCTTAACTTTAAGTAGTGCAAGTGTGTAACAGAGGCCGGAGGGCAACCTCCGGCCTCTTTTAATGTCTGCATCCGACGATTTACCGGACAGAGTCAGACAAATCAGCCGGCTCGTGACGCTCTTCAGGAAATCACCCGAAATACCCCGCATGGAGAGCGCCCACGAGCACAACACCTGGAAGGACTGGATCGAGGCCCATGGCCCCCGCCTCCTGCTTTGTGCCCGGCAATGGACCCGTTCCCTCGCGGATGCCGAGGATGTGCTGCAGGACGCCTTTGTGCGTTATTGGCGCCACCAACGGCAGCTACCGGGTGATCCCCGGGCCTTGCTGGTCACCTCGATCCGGCGCGCGGCAATCGACCTCGCCCGGCGCGATGATCGCCGCCTGGCCCGCGAGGAGCGGGCGGAAGAGCCAGCCGGCGCCGGCCAGACCCTCTTTCAACATTTGCCCGGAGAAGGCGACGAGCGCCGTCAGGAAATCGAGGCAGCCTTGCAACGCCTGCCCGCCGAACAGCGTGAGGTCCTCGTGCTTAAGATCTGGCAGGAGCTTACCTTCGAGCAGGTGGGCATCGCGCTTGATATCCCGGCCAACACCGCCGCCTCGCGCTACCGCTATGCCTTGAATGCCCTTCGCAAACAACTGGAGCCCCTTTGCCATGGATGAGACCCTCCTCGAACTCGAAAACGAACTGAAACGCCTGACCCCCCGCCGGCCGTCGGCGCTGTTTCGCGCCGCCTTGGAGGAAGCGATGAGCGCCCCGACTCCGGTCCTGGCGCCCCGTAATGATCCGACCGCGACGACCGTGCGCCCTTGGAAATGGGTCGCGTGGTCGCTGGCGGGTGTCGCGGCGGCGGTGGCATTCCTGTTCACGCTGCCGGTGGTTCGCGACGAGCCCACGCCGGCCCTTGAACCGGTCCCGGCGTCCGGTCTGGCGGTGGCCGGACCGGAGGAGCTGGCCCAACCGGTCGCGATGGTCGCCAACCGGTATGCGCCGGTCCAGGCCACTTCCGTGCTGTACGACCTGCATGAAGGCGACCCCACCACACTGCCTGATCGCACTGAGGGCCGTGAAGTGCGCTACCGTTATGTGGACACTTACACGTGGAAAAATCCCGCGACCAACGCGTCGCTCCGCTGGAGTGTCCCGCGTGATGAAGTGCGGCTCATCCGGGCCAACCTCGACTGAAACCCTTTCCCCATGAAAAACCCAATCGTCATTCGCCTTGTTCCGCTCCTCCTGCTCGCCGTCACGGCCTTCGCCGAGACGGAAGCGAAGAAGGAAATCGTCATCCGTCGTGGCCCCCCCGTCCACGGCGGCGGCCAGCAACTTAACATCAACATGGATCGCCGCGGGCCCGGCCCGCTGGAGATGGAGAAGGTCGCCTACCTCGGCGTCGAGACCATGCCAGTGGATCCGACCATGGCGGCGCAACTCGGGCTGCCACGCGGCACGGGCCTCGTCGTTCGTCGTGTCGCCGAGGGCAGTCCGGCCGCCGGTTTGCTCCAGGAGCACGACATCCTGACCAAACTCGATGACCAGATCCTGGTGAACATGCCCCAGCTCAGCGTGCTGGTCCGCAGCCACCAGAGCGGGAACGAAGTGAAGCTGACCTACGTCCGCGCGGGCAAGGAGGCGACCGCCACCGCCAAATTGGGCGAGCGTGAGGTGCCCAAATTATCCTCGGCTGGGGCGATGGGCGCGCCCGGTCTGCAATTCTTCGGGCAAAACGGCCCGATGGGTGGCGGCCATGGCATGGCGTTCTCGCACGCGATGCCCGCCATGCCGATGGCGCCGGGCCAGCCCGGGGCCATGGCCATGCCCGCGATGCCGGCTAACGAGGCCGGCGATGTCATGCGCGTGATTGGTGGCGACCGGATGCACTGGTTTGGTCAGCCCCGCGTGCACGTGCTGCGTCGGCAGGGCGGCATGGGCTCGACGATCCTGGACCTGCCCTCTGGCAATTTTGTTTTCTCGGACGACGACGGGTCGGTCGAGGTCAATGCCTCCGAGGGCAAACGCGAACTCACGGTGAAGGACCCGGCGGGCAAGGTCACCTTTCAGGGACCGATTGGCAGCCCGGAGGAGCACGCCAAACTGCCCCCCGAGGTCCGCACCCGGATCGACGCGATCGGCGGCGCCGAACTGGACGGGGAGGCGGGGGAAATCCGCATCGAGACCAAGGTGCTCGAGCCGGCCTCCAAAATCCGTTTTGAACTGCCGCCCTCGGGCGACGCCGCCAACGAGGAGGACGCCAGCCTGCGGACCCTGTAGGCGATTTATGCCGGTACCCAGCCGGTGATTCCGCCGCCGACGAGTCCGGGCGCGACGCCCGGACCGCCGGTCAGATCAGACGGTCGGGGCCGGGGCGGGGCGCTTGAGGATCGCCGCGGCGATGAGGGAGATGATCGTGCCGAGCACGACAGCCATGATCGGGGTCATGATGGCCTGGGCCACCGGGCCCATCATCGCCCGGGTGAAACCCTCGGCTTGCTCCATCTGGGCGGCACCCATGCCGGCCTCCTCCCACTTGGCGCGGATCAGCTCCAGCTGGTAGTCCGCAAACTCGGTGTTCACGAATTTGAAGTGGATGAAGCTGTAGACCGCGCTCATGAGGCCGCTGAACAGCGAGATGAGCACGCCGGTGCCCACGCCCTTGCCGTAGGTCAGGGATTTGTCGGGGGCTTCCTCGCGCACGGCCTTGATGCCGAGGAACAGCACGACGATCATGATGATCAATCCGAGCCAGTTGAGGTGTTGCCCGACCGCGAGTTTCTCGGTCTGGAACCCGGTGAAATAAAGGAGCAGCTGGAAAACCGCGCTCGCGATGGTAAGGATCAGTGCGTAGGTGAATTTAGTGCCCATGTCCCGAATCTGGGAAACATGGGCGCGTGACTCAACGCCTGAATGACGGGCGGCAGTGATGCCGGGTTGGGCGGTTTAGCTGTTGTCGCCGTCGAGCACGCGGCCGAGGCCGCCGAGCACGGAGCCTTCGCCGCGACCGCCGCGGCCGGTCTGGGGGCGGCGGCCACGATGCGGCCGGCCAGGCGGGAGAACGGCAGGGACTGGAGCCAGATCTTACCTGGGCCCCGCAGCGTGGCGAAGAACAGGCCTTCACCACCAAACAGGGCGGTCTTGATGCCGCCCACGAGTTGGATGTCGTAGTCGATCGACGGCTGGAAGCCCACGATGCAGCCCGTATCCACGCGCAGCGTCTCGCCCGGGGCGAGGGTGCGTTCGTAGAGCGTGCCGCCGGCATGGATGAAGGTCCACCCGTCGCCGGTCAGGCGCTGCATGATGAAGCCCTCGCCGCCAAACAGGCCGGCGCCAAGGCGTTTCTGAAAGGCGATGCCAACACTCACGCCCTTGGCGGCGCAGAGAAAGGAATCCTTCTGGACGATGAGCTCGCCGCCGAGGTCGGCGAGACGGAGCGGCAGGATCTTGCCGGGGAAGGGGGCGCCAAAGGCGACCTTCTTTTTGCCCATGCCCTGGTTCTGGAACACGGTCATGAAGAGCGATTCGCCCGTGAGCAGGCGCTTGCCGGCGCCGAGCAGCGCGCCCATGAAACCCGAGTTCTTCGTCGAGCCGTCGCCAAAGATCGTCTCCATGGCGATGCCGTCGTCCATGTACATCATGCCACCCGCCTCGGCCACGACGGCCTCCTGCGGGTCGAGTTCAATCTCGACGAACTGCATGTCGTCGCCGTGGAGCTGGTAGTCAATTTCGTGCATTGCGTTCATAAGTGAGGGAAGGACCCGCAGGGTGGCAGGAAAGTCGCGCGGCTTCAGCAGGAATCGTCGGGCTTTAGTGTAACGATCGTCGCCCCCCAGCCGCCGGAGGTCTCATCCCCGGTGGCCCAACCGGCAATCTCTGGCGCGCGACGCAGGTGCGCCTGGACCGTGGCCCGGAGCGTGCCGGTCCCTTTGCCGTGGATGACACGCACGCGGTACCGTCCGCGCCGGCGACAGGCGGCGAAATATTCATCCAAAAGCGAAGGAATCTCCGACGGGCGAAAGGTGTGCAGATCCAGCTCGCCCGTGATGGGGATGGCGACCGGTGCGTTATCGTCGGCGGGTGGCACGCGGCCATGTTTGCCGGGCTCTGTTGCCAGGCGACAAAAAACCCGCCCTCTGCAGGGCGGGTTTTTGCACACACACTACTGACAAAGGGAGGCGGATGCCCGGTTCAGGATTTCGCAAGAGTCTTGGGCGCCGCGGCGGGGCGGACCTTGACCAGCTTGTCCGTCCGGGCCTCACCCGCCTGGAGCAGCGGCAGCTCAGGGCGGAGGACCACCGGCGCGGCCGCACGTTGGCGCAGCTCATCGAGGCTGGATTGGATCAGGCGCTCGACCGGCTGGTAGCGCGGGGCGCTGACCACGTAGGTGGGCAGGACGTAGGGTTTCGATTCGGTCTGGTTCGCCGCGGCTGGAACCGTGGAGGCGATGACCGCGAAGCTGACGAGAGCGAGGAGTGTGTTGGCTTTCATATTCTGGTTTGGTTGATTCCACTACACGCAAGGGAAGTGCCAAGTTGCAGAGCCGCATGTAAGTCACCCGTGACCAGGCAGAAGGAATGATTATCGCCTTTTGCCGGATTTTTGAACCACCGCAGCATGACACGAATTTGAAATCCATGCTTCCCGCGCATGGGCCCCGCCCCTCGTCACCATGACCATGACTTCAGTCCGGCAAGTCATTCTCGTGTTTCGCGGCAAATCACTCCTACCTCGGCCCAGCAAACTCCCACGCATGCTCGTTCTGGAAAACATCGGCAAACGTTACGGCACCCTTACCGCCTTGGATGGCGTGTCCCTCCGCATCGAGGCCGGCGAATTTTTCGGCCTGCTCGGGCCCAACGGGGCCGGCAAGTCCACGCTCATGTCGCTGGTGGCCGGACTGCGGTCACCCGATACCGGCAGCATCACTCTCGACGGCCGGCCCCTGACGGCGGCGGATGCGGCTGCGCGGATGACCCTTGGGCTGGTGCCCCAGCACATCGCACTCTACCCGAAGCTCAGCGCCGAGCAGAACCTGAAGATCTTCGGTCAGCTCTACGGATTGGGCGGCGCGTTGTTGCGTGAGCGGATCGACGGCGGGCTGGAGGCGATGCATCTCGCCGACCGGCGGCGGGACCCGGTGCACACCTTCTCGGGCGGCATGCAACGCCGGCTCAACATCGTCGCTTCGCTCCTGCACCGGCCGAAGCTGCTGCTCTGCGACGAGCCGACGGTCGGCGTGGACCCGCAGTCGCGCAACGCCATCTTTGAATTCCTCGAGCACCTGAACCGCGAGGGCCTGACGGTCATCTACTCGACCCACTACATGGAGGAAGCGACGCGGCTGTGTTCCCGAATCGGGATCATCGATCATGGCAAGATCCACGCCCTGGGCACGCTGGACGAGCTTTTGCTCCGGTTGCCCTTCGAGGAGGAGATCCGGTTTCCGGCGGACGACCGCACCGCGGGACTGGCCGCGCAACTGGCCGACGCGGGCACGATCGAGCAGACGGAGGAATTGTTCCGCTTCCGTCCCCGTCCCGGTTATCCGCTTTCAACCTTTTACGGCCGGACGGAATCGCTCGGCCTGCCGGCGCGGCTCTTCACCAGCCAACGGCCCACGCTCGAGGCGCTCTTCCTTCACCTGACCGGGCGCAAGCTGCGCGAATAACTTCCCTCCCATGCGCACCATCCTCGTTCTCGTCCGGAAGGATCTCGCCCTGTTTTTCCGCAACAAGGCGGCGGTTTCGCTGACCTTCCTCGTGCCCTTCGTCCTGATCTGGCTGTTTGGCATGGTGTTCGGGGTCAACCGCAAGGACAGCGGTCCGAGCGGCATCACGCTGGCCGTGATCAATGCCAGCAGCGATCCGGCGGCGGAAAAACTAGTCCAAGCCCTGCAGGCGGAGAAGACCTTCAAGGTGATCACCTCCTGGCCCGCCGCGGATGGGACGGAGCGGCCGCTGCGCGAAGAGGATCTCCTGCCGCTCATGCGGGCCAACCACTTTCGTTTTGCGGTCGTGATCCCGGCCGACCTGATCAGCCCGACCGCGTTTGGCCTGCATCTGAAGATCTTTAACAACCCGCGCAATGAGATCGAAACGCAGCTGGTCAACGGCATCCTCCAAAAGACGATCTTCGCCAACGTGCCGCAGTTGCTCGGCCAGTCCTTGATCGCGCGCGGCCGGGGGCTGATCGGTGCGTCGGAGCAGTCTGAGTTCAACCGGGGCATCGCGGATCAGGTCGCCAAGAGCTTCGGCGGGGATCCGACCGTGATTCTGCGCGGCATCGAGCAAGGGGATTTCGGATTGGGGAAGGTGCTGGGCGGTAATGAAAACGGGAGCGGCTCCGCGACCTCCCTAATGGATCAGGCCCTGCGGATCGAGTCCGTCCAGGTGGCCGGGCAGGACGTGAAGTCGCCGGCGGCGACGCGCATCGTCGGCGGCTGGGCCATGCAATTTCTGCTCTTTGCGCTGAGCGGGGCGGCCACGGCATTGTTTTATGAGCGGGACCACGGGATCTTTCACCGCATCCTTGCGGGGCCGGTCGGGCGCGCGCAGATCCTCTGGAGCAAATTCATCTACGGCATCTGCATCGGGATGATCCAACTCATCGTGCTCTTCATTGGCGGACGGATCCTGTACGGGATCGATATCGAGAATCATTTCGGGATGCTGCTCCTCGTGTGCGTCTTTGCGGCGGCCGCGTGCACAGCCTTCGGGATGCTCCTGGCCGCAGTGACCAACTCGCCCGAGGCGGCCAGCGGCCTGGCCACCTTTTGCATCCTGCTGATGTGTGCCGTGGGCGGGGCGTGGTTTCCCGTGACTCTGATGCCGGAGGCCGTCCAGCAGTTCAGCAAGCTGACACTCGTCTACTGGGCGATGGAGGGTTTCGCCCAGGTTTTGTGGGCGGACGCGTCGCTGGGTGAATTGCTGCCGACGCTGGGCATCCTCGGCGGGATGACGGCAATCGTGATGACGATCGCCGTGTGGCGCTTCAACCGGGGGAATATTTTCGGCTGAAAACCTGAGGCCTTAACCGGCGGCCGGGGGCGGCGGAGTTTGCGCGGGGGGCGGGGCGGGAGGGGGCGTTTCGCCCTGACCGATGGTCCCCAGGGGGCGGGGCTTCGGCGACGGGGGCGGTTCCTCCATGGCGCGACGGACTTCCTGTTCGACTCCGCTGGTGGCCTTCTTGAATTCGCGGACGGCCCGGCCGAAGCCACGGGCGAGGTCGGGCATCCGGTTGGCCCCAAAGAGCAGCAGGATCACAAACATGATCATGAGCAGCTCGGGACCGCCGATGCCCTCAATGAAGGCGGGGGGTAGGGTAGGAAAGCCGGTCATGCTGGAAGAGAAGGTGGGGTTAATCCCGATAAAATCAACCGAGCGAAATTTCGACGTAGAATTTCTGGGTCTGGCCCGGGGCGACGCTGTGCAGGCCGACCTTGGTCTCGGGCGCATTGGGCGGTCCCATCCAGGGCTCGATGCAATAGTACGGGGACTTTTCGTCCGCGGTCCAGGTGACCACGGCCAGGTCCTTGGCGGTGCTGCCGGCCATGCTGGTGCGGAAGTAGAGGCGGTTGCCGGTGCCGGCCTCGGTGACGGCGAAGACCTCCCGTTTCAGGCCGGTGTGGATCAGGTCGACGAGGTTCGGATTATCCAGGGTGGACCGGGTCTCGGTCTGGGGGCCGGCGGCGAGCTGACCCTGCTCATCGCGTCGCAGGTGCTTGGTGGCGGTGGTCTCGAGCGTGTAGTCGCGACGGGTGCGGCCGGGGCTCCACGGCAGGGTGAAATAGAAGTGGTGGCCGGCCGACCAGGGCATGGGCGTGTTGCCCAGATTGGTCAGCTGCAGCTCGACGAACAGGGCGAGGGGGTCGAAACGGTAGCTCACGACGAATTCGTAGTCGTAGGGGTAGGCCGCCTTGGCGGCCTCGTCGGGCACGAACTGGGCGGAGAAGCCGCCCTCGTCGAGGCGGGTGAGGCGGAACTGACCCTGCCGCGCCAGGCCGTGCATGGGCATGGGGCGGCGCACCCCGTCCTCAGCCCGCCAATGGTGGATCTCGCCGCGGTCGTAGGTGCGGCCGTTGAAGGGAAAGAGGATCGGGTTGCCGCCGCGGATGCTCGCGATGGCATCCAGGTTGTCCACCTCGGGCCAGTACAGGATGTCGCGCACACTGCCGTCGCCGAGGGTGACGTTCCAGTTCATGAGCCGCGCGCCCTTTTCCGGCAGGGCGAGAAAGGACGAGGCGCCGACCTGCCACTTGAAGATTGTGTGCCCGAGATACGGGATGCGTTCCATGGCTTGTTGGTAAAACGTAATGCCGCGTGTGTTCCAAGACAAAGTCGGACAATTTTCCGCCGGTGGGTTCGCGGCGGGTTAAACTTGAAAGAATCCAGCCAATTGTAAGTTGGCCGCGCTTGCTACGCGTGGGAGGGAAGGTAGGCTGGCCGCGATGTTTCGACAGCTGATCATGTTCGTAGTTTTGCTGGTGGCGTCCCTCGCTGGCCAGGCCCAGGAACCCGCCGCCACGGCCGCGCCCGCCGTTACGCCGAAGACGGTAGTCTATGTGATTCCGGTGCGGGACGAAATCAGCACTCCCACGCTCTATATTCTCCGGCGGGGACTGAAGGAGGCGATCGAGCGCAAGGCCGACGTGGTGCTCCTCGACATGGACACCCCGGGTGGCGCGCTGGACAAGACTTTCGAGATCATGGAGGCGCTGGAGAAGTTCCCGGGGCTCAAGCTGACCTACGTGAACAAGGAGGCGATGTCGGCCGGGGCGTTCATCTCGGCCGCGACGGATGAGATCTATTTCGCCCCCAGCTCCGTCATCGGCGCCGCGGCCCCGGTGCTGTCTACGGGGGGCGACGTGGACAAGACGATGAAACAGAAGATCGTCAGCTACCTGCGGGCCCGGGTGCGCGCCACCTCGGAAGGAAAAGGTTACCGCGGCCAGGCCATCGAGGCGATGATCGACGAGGATTTTGAATTCAAGATCGGGGACAAGGTGTTGAAACCCAAGGGTGAGTTGCTGTCCTTGACGGCCTCGGAGGCGATGCAGCCCTATGGTGAGCCGCCGCAGGCCCTGCTGGGTGCGGGCAAGGCGGCGGACATCGCCGCCTTGCTGGCCGGAAAATACGGCGCGGGGAATTACACGGTGCATCAATTTGAGGTCACCTGGTCGGAAAAGGTGGCCCAATATCTCAATGCTATCGCCCCGATCCTGATGGGGCTCGGCATGCTCGCCCTGTTTGTGGAATTCAAGACCCCGGGCTTCGGTTGGCCGGGCATCGCGGGGCTGGTCATGCTGGGGGTCGTGTTTCTCGGACATTACGTGGCCGGTTTTTCGGGCCACGAGCCGGTGCTGCTTTTTGCCCTCGGCCTGCTGCTCATCTCGGTGGAACTGTTCTTTTTCCCGGGTCTGGTCGTGGCGGGCGTCACCGGGGCGGCGATGGTCCTCGGGTCGTTAGTCTGGGCCATGGCGGATATCTGGCCGCATGAGCCGATCCGGTTTTCACGGGAGCTTTTCCTGGGGCCGCTGCAAAATCTCGGGCTGGCGCTGGTGATCACGGCCGCCTTGGCCGCCGCGTTGCTGCGCTACCTGCCCCGGGCTTGGTTCTGGGACAAGATGGTGCTCGCGACCGCGATTGCCGGGACGTCCGGCGAACCGGTGACCAATGATCCCCTGATCGGCGCGGTGGGCGTGACGGTGACCCCGATGTTCCCCAGCGGCGAGGTCGCGATCGACGGACGCCGCTATGAAGCCAAGCTGGCCCTGGGCCACGTGGCGGCCGGCACCCCGGTGGTGGTGTTGGGCCGGGAAGGATTTGCCCTGCTGGTCGAACCCAAAATCTCATGACCGCCATCATCCTCTTCTTTGCCCTTGGGCTGGTGCTGCTGTTTTTCGAGGTTGTTGTGCCCGGGGCCATCCTGGGCATCATCGGCGGCATCTTCATGCTCATCGGCTGCGGGCTGGCCTTCACGGCGTATGGAGTGGGCGGGGGCGCGCTGGCGGTCCTCGTGGCCGTGCTGCTCCTCGGGCTGACCTTCTATCTGGAATTTTATGTCCTGCCTCGCACCCGGATCGGTCGAAAAATG
Source organism: Lacunisphaera limnophila (assembly GCF_001746835.1). Lineage (NCBI taxonomy): Bacteria > Pseudomonadati > Verrucomicrobiota > Opitutia > Opitutales > Opitutaceae > Lacunisphaera > Lacunisphaera limnophila. The sequence goes on from NZ_CP016094.1 coordinate 2,540,898, forward strand.
TTCCTCGACAGCACGGTGCGGGGCGCCAGCCATCAGCCGCCCGCCCAGGCGGCCGACGTGGTCGGCCAGCTGGGCGAAGCCTTGACCCCGTTGGCACCGTCGGGCTTCGTCCTGATCGGCGGCAAACGCTACGAAGCGGCGTCGCAAAGCGGCCTGCTCCCCAAAGGCGCCCCCGTCAAGGTGGTGGGCGTCGACACTTTCCGCCTTACTGTTTCCAAACCCTAAATTCCTCCCCTTATGCAATCATTCGGAATCGTCGGTATCGTTATCGTCATCGTCGCCGCCCTCGTGCTGGTCGGCATCTTCTGGTCCTTTTTCGGCGTGTGGATTCGCGCCTGGCTGGCCGGTGCGCCGGTCGGCTTGGTCACCTTGGTGGCCATGCGGCTGCGGCAGGTTCCCCACGGCGTGATGGTGGATGCGCGCATCCGGGCGACCAAGGCCGGCATCCAGCTGTCCATCGACGACATCGAGGCGCAGTACCTGGCCGGCGGCAATGTGCTCGCGTGCGTGCACGCGCTCATCGCGGCCCAAAAGGCCGGCATTGCGCTCGATTGGAACCGCGCCTGCGCGATCGATCTCGCGACGAAGGGCTCGGGCAAATCCGTGGAGGAGGCCGTGCGCACCTCGGTCGACCCGAAGGTGATCGACTGCCCGAATCCCGAGGGTGGCCGGACGACCATCGACGGCGTGGCCAAGGACGGCATCCAGGTGAAGGTCAAGGCACGCGTGACGGTCCGCACCAACCTGGACCGGTTCGTCGGCGGCGCCAAGGAAGACACGATCATCGCCCGCGTGGGTGAAGGCATCGTCTCGACCATCGGCTCGTCCGAGAGCTACAAGGTCGTGCTCGAGTCGCCGGACAGCATTTCCAAGACCGTGCTGGCGCGCGGCCTCGACGTGGGCACGGCGTTTGAAATCCTTTCGATCGACATCGCCGACGTGGACGTCGGCGAGAACGTCGGCGCCAAGCTGCAGGAAGCGCAGGCCGAGGCGAACAAGAGCATTGCGCAGGCGCAGGCGGAAATCCGGCGCGCGGCCGCCGTGGCGGTCGAGCAGGAGATGAAGGCCCGCGTGCAGGAGATGCAGGCGGAGGTCGTGCGGGCCCAGGCGCAGATCCCGCTGGCGATGGCCGAGGCCTTCCGTTCCGGCCGGCTTGGCGTCATGGACTATTACAAGATGGAGAACATCCAATCTGACACCGCCATGCGTGGTTCCATCGCTAATCCCGAGGGCAAGAAGTAAGGGTGGGGAAACCCCTCCTGCGACACTCTGCCACCTCCGCTATTCCGACCCATGAAATGGATCCAATGGCTCATCGATAACGCCTGGACGGTGATCATCGTCGGCACCGTCCTGGCGCAGATGCTCCAGGCGGTTTTCAAGAAGAAGGGCGGGGATCCGACGGTGGGGGAGGAGCCGCCCAAGGAATACGAATTCGAGGATCCCGAGCTGGCGGAGCGGACGCGGCAGATCCGCGCGGAGATCCAGCGCAAGATCGAGCAGCGGACGCGCGGACAGGAAGAGGCTCCCCCGCTGGTCGTGGAGGCCACGCCACCGCCCGTCATCCGGGAGGTCGTCGTGACGCGTGACGCCGAGGCGGCGGGCTACACCCGCGCCGAATCGCAACGTCAGGCGGAGATTCTGGAGCAGCAGGCGGTTTGGGCGGAAAAATTAAAGGAAGCGCAACGCCTGAAGGCATCGATTGAGAAGCGCACACTATTCGAGTCGGCCACGGCCGACCATTCCAACGACGCGAGGACCTTGAGTCGCGGCGGTCTGATCACCGAGTTGCGCACGCCGGAGGCCTTGCGACGGGCTTTTGTCCTGCGTGAGGTGCTTGGTCCGCCGGTGGCGCTGCGATAGAACGCCGGCCCGGTGCGGGTTAGAACCCGGCGCCAGGCGCGGGGGTTAATCCAGCGCGAAGCGGCCGTAGCCGTCGAGCGGGACCGGGTAGCTGCGGCCGTTGACCTCCATGCGGAGGTTCTTGCCGGCCTCAACGGTGATGAGGAGCTTGCCCTGCTTCTTGAAGGACTTGGTCTCACCCTTGACGAGCGCACCATTGTAGAGGGTGGCGCCGTCGAAATCCTGGACGACCTTGACGCGCGTGGCTTCCACGGCGGTGAGGGTGAGGGTCTGGGCCGGATCGGCCTGAACGGTGGGCGCTGGCGGCTCGGCGGCCGCCACCGGTTTGGCCGGCGTGCTGGAGAACAGCACGTTGATGAGGAGAATGACGACGACGATGACGACGATGGCGCCACCACCGAGGAGGCCGAACTTGAGAAGCATGGCCTTGTCCCGGGCGGCCTGGCTGCTGGTGGCGGTTTCGCCGCTCTCCTGGCTGCGGGCCTCGCCGGCGCCGAAATCCACCCGCCCGAGCGGCTCGCGTTGTTCCCGGCGGGCCGGTTTGCCGTCGCGGACGAGGGTGGCGTCGACCTCGCTCACCAGGCGCTCGGGATCGAGTTCAAGGTAGCGGGCGTAGGTGCGGACGAAGCCACGGATGTAGAGGGCGGGCAGGTCGATGTCGAAGGAGTTGGCCTCGAATTTCTGCAGGTAGTCACCGCGGATCTTGGTGTGCTCCGCGGCCTCGCGGATCGAGATGCCCTTGCGCTTGCGCGCCTCCTCGAGTCGTTCGCCGATGGTCTGCATGGGAATTGGTTAGGAAAGGAGGCGGGGCATGTCACCACGAAACGCGCGCCCGGGGTGAAAATCAGCGTGAAACCGGACCGGGCTCAGGGCTGGTAGGTGTCGAGATCGACCAGGATCTCGCGGGGCGAGGAGCCGTTCTCCGGGCCGACGATGCCCTTTTGCTCCATCAGGTCCATGATGCGGGCGGCGCGGTTGTAGCCGATGCGCAGGCGGCGCTGCATCATCGAGGTGGACGCGCGGCGCGTGGACTTCAGGACATCATAGGCCTGGGCGAAGAGGTCGCCGTCGTCGCCCATGTCGCCGTCGTCCTCGCCTTCCTCATCCTCGTCGTCCTCGCGGGCGGCGCGGTCGATCTGCTGCTGGACGGCCTGGGCGTACTGGGGCGGCCCGTTCTTCTTGAGGAACTCGACGATTTCCTGGACTTCCTCGTCGGCGACGAAGGCGCCCTGGGCGCGCACGAGCCGGGAGCTGCCAGGCGGGGAGAAGAGCATGTCGCCGCGGCCGATGAGGGTGTCGGCGCCCTTGGTATCAAGGATGGTGCGGGAGTCGACCTGCGAGGCGACCTGGAAGGCGATGCGGGAGGGCAGGTTGGCCTTGATGACGCCGGTGATCACGTTCACCGACGGGCGCTGGGTGGCGATGATCAGGTGGATGCCGGCCGCGCGGGCGAGCTGGGCGAGGCGGGCGATGGAGGTCTCGATCTCGGCCGGGGCGATCATCATCAGGTCGGCGAGCTCGTCGATGATGGCGACGATGTAGGGCAGGCGATCGGGAATCTCGATGTCGTCGGCGACGCCCTCCAACTCGGCCTGCTGCTCGACGGGCGGAAACTCCGCCTTGGGGTCCTTCTTGCGGTTGTTGAAACCGACGAGATTGCGGACGTTGGCCTTGGCGAAAATCTGGTAGCGCTGCTCCATCTCGCTCAGCAGCCACTTGAGGGCGCCGGGGACCTTCTTGGGTTCGGTCACCACCGGGATGAGCATGTGGGGCAGGCTGTTGAAGATCTTCAGTTCGACGACCTTCGGATCCACCATGATGAGGCGCACGTCCTTCGGGCTCTTGGAGTAGAGGATGGAGGCGACGATGGAATTGATGCAGACGGATTTGCCCGAGCCGGTGGCGCCGGCGATGAGCAGGTGGGGCATCTTGGAGAGATCGGAGACGAGGGGCTTGCCGGAGACGTCCTTGCCCAGGGCGATGGGCAGCTCGGCCTTGGCGCCGACCCAGTCCTCGCTCTCGAGGATCTCGCGCATGCCCACGGGGGTGGATTTCTGGTTGGGCACCTCGACGCCGACGGCGGCCTTGCCCGGGATCGGGGCGAGGATGCGGACGGACTGGGCGCGCATGCCGAGGGCGATGTTCTTGTCGAGGCCGGAGATCTTCTCGACGCGGACGCCGGCGGCCGGAACGACCTCGTAGCGGGTGATGACGGGGCCGACGTGGATCTCGCCGAGGGTGACCTCGACGCCGAATTCGCCGAGGATGCGCAGGAGGTTCTCGGCGTTCTGGCGGTGTTCCTCCTCGCTGTTGCTTTCCACTTTCACCTGCTCGCGAAGGAGCTTGAGCGGAGGGAACTGGTAATCCTTGTCGTCGCTCTGCGGGAGCGTGACCTTGGCTTTCTTGGTTTCCTCGGGCTTGACGATGTTGAGCTCGAGCTTGCCCGCGGCCACAGCGAGGGCCTTGGGGTCGGTGGCGGGCCGGCCCTCGGCGACGGGGCGGGGCGCGGGCTTCGCGGCGGCGGGTTTGACCGGGGGGGCGGGTTCCTCGGCCGGCTTGGTCGGCGGCACCGCGGCGGGCTTGGCGGGATCGGCGAGCGGATCGGCGCCCTTGGGCACGACCATTTTCTTCGTGGTGCCGGCGTTGATCACCGGGGCGGCGGCGGTCGCCGCGGCGGCCGCGGCTTGCTTGGCCTTGGCGGCCTCCTCGCGCTGGCGGCGGATATCCTCGGCGCGGGCGGCCTTGAGGGCGGCGCGCTGCTGGCGCCACTCCGTGAAATTGTGCATCAGGCGAGTGATCTCGGCTGCGATGTCCCGGGTGAAGATGAACAGCATCCCGACGAAGTAGATCGTGCCGAGAATCAGAGCGGCGCCGAAGACACCGATGCTGTCCTTCAGGATACTGAGATAGATGAAACGTCCGATGATGCCGCCGGGCCCCTCGGGGAAGAGCTCGGTATTGGTGAAGAACAGACCCTGCATCGGAGCCAGCGCGGACAGGGAAAGGACGCAGCACACCATGGCGAGGATGCGGGTACCGGCCAGGCTGCGGGCGCTGCGTAAGTAGATGTAAGCCATCCAGAGCAAAAACACCGGGATGAGCCAGGTGGAGACGCCCAGCAGATAATACGTGCCGGCGGAAAATTCCGCGCCCACGACGCCGACGAGATTGGGTGAGACCCCGGCGGGGACGGGCAGCTGGGTGATCGTGCCGTTGACCACGTCGGTCTTGCCCGCGACCTGGAACATCACGCTCTGGGCCGGCTCATAATCGAGCAGGGCGACCGCGAGCAGGACGCCGAAAACCAGGCACACGAAAGCGGCGAGCCAATGCGGGCGATGCCGTGGCTCCTCGAATGAAGGGGTGTCCTTGTCCTTGGTTTTTGAACTCTCCGCTTTGCGCATTGCTGGCTGTGGCGGATTATTGCAGGTTCATCGCGGCAGAGGGTCAATGTAAAAGCCCTCGCCAAGATTTGCGCAAGCTGCTTGCCTGCAACGCATGACGACATTTCTTCGTTTCAAGCCCATTTATCAGGAACGTGTCTGGGGAGGCCGTGGCCTGGAGTCCTTTCTCGGCCGGAAACTTCCTGGCACCACCCCGATCGGGGAAAGCTGGGAACTGGTCGACCGGCCGGAGGCACAATCTATCGGTGTGGAGGGGCCGTGGGCGGGGAAAACGTTGCGCGAGCTTATGGCCACGCGTGGGGCCGAATTGATGGGGCCGGACTGGCCCGCGGACCGGCCGTTTCCCATTTTGGTGAAGTGGCTGGATTGCCGCGAGCGGCTGAGCCTGCAGGTGCATCCGCCGGCGCGCATCGCCCCGCAGCTTGGGGGCGAGCCCAAGACGGAGAACTGGTACGTCGCCCAGGCCGAACCCGGGGCGGCGGTGCTCGCGGGCCTGAAGCCCGGGGTCGACGCCACGGCCTTTCGCGCGGCGTTGCAGGACAACACGGCGGAATCGCTGGTGCACCGGCTGCCGACCGTGGCCGGCGATTCGTTGCTGATCCATAGCGGCGTGATGCATGCCATCGACGGCGGGAACATGATTCTCGAGATCCAGCAGAACTCTGACACGACGTACCGGGTGTACGACTGGGGGCGCATGGGGCTCGACGGCAAGCCCCGGGCGATGCACGTGGAGCAGTCCATGGCCTCGCTCGAGGCGAACACGGCCCCGGCGCCGGCCTTGGTGCGGTCCGCCGCCCAGACGGTGGTGCTGGCTGAGTGCCGGGAGTTTCGCATCACGCGGCATCGGCTGGCGGCCGGGGCGAGCCTGAGCTTCAAGGCGGGGGAGCAGGCGCGGATACTTTCGGTGGTGGGTGGCCAGCTCACCATCGGAGATTCTGTCCTGACCTTGGGGGACAACGGGTTGCTAGCGTATGCCTCGGATTATCGCGTCACGGCGACGGCGGATTCCCTGATATTGGTCACCGACGGATTCAGCTCGCTTGAAATCCAGAAACCATGAGGTAGTTTCCGGCCCCCATTCATGAGCGAGACCAGCCAGACCGAATCCACCGACACGAATCTACCGCCGAACCCGGCGGCGGCGGCCCCTGCACCGGCCGAGCCGACGCCCAGCCCGGCGCTGGACGAGCAACTGGCGTCCGCGAAGAAGGAAGCCGTGGCCAACTACGACCGCTACATGCGGGCCGTGGCCGATCTGGAAAACTTCCGCAAGCGCACGGCGCGCGACAAGGATGAGCTCCGCCAGTTTGCCACGGCGGGAGTGGTCGAAGACATCATTCCGATCCTCGATAATCTCAGCCTCGGGCTCGCGGCCGCCAAGCAGCAGACCGACGTGAAGCCCATCGTCGAAGGCCTCGGCCTCGTCTTGGAACAGTTCAAGAGCACGCTGGGTCGTCACGGGCTCAAGGAGGTCAATCCCCTCGGGCAGGCCTTCGATCATAACTTGCATGAGTGCATCTCGCACCAGCCCAGCCCTGAGGTGGCGGCGGAGCAAGTGAGCCTAGTCGTGCGCCTGGGCTACACCCTCAACGGGCGGTTGCTGCGGCCGGCGTCCGTGGTCGTGTCGAGCGGCCCGGCCCAGACCGAGGAGGCGAAGAGCTGACCATGGCTGCGGGCAAAAAACAGGACTACTACGAACTGCTCGGCGTGGCGAAGGGCGCCACCGAGGAGGAATTGAAGAAGGCGTACCGCAAGAAGGCGGTGCAGTTTCACCCGGACAAGAATCCCGGCAACAAGGAGGCGGAGGAGATGTTCAAGAAAGTCTCCGAGGCCTACGAGGTGCTGAAGGATGCGGACAAGCGCGCGGCGTATGACCGGTACGGCCATGCGGCCTTTGAGCAGGCCGGGGCAGGTCCGCGCGGCGGCGGCTTCGGCGGTGGTGGTGGCGGCGGCTTCCACGACCCGTTTGATATTTTCCGCGAGGTGTTCGGCCAGGGTGGTGGCGGCCAGGGCGGCGGGATCTTCGACCAGTTCTTCGGCGGCGAGGGCAACGGCGGCGGCTCCGGTCGCGGCTCCGACCTGCGCTACGATCTCGAAATCTCGCTGGAGGAAGCCGCGCGCGGGGTGGAGAAGGAGATTTCCTTCCGGAAACTTGGCGCGTGCGGACACTGCAGTGGCACGGGCGCCGAGCCGGGCTCGAAGAAGACCACCTGTCCGACCTGCCGCGGCGCCGGCCAGGTCACGACTTCGCGTGGATTCTTTCACGTGCGACAGGTTTGCCCGAGCTGTCACGGTGCGGGCTCACGCTTCGAAAAGGCGTGCGCGAAGTGTTCCGGCGAGGGCCGGGTCAACGAGTCGGCCAAGATCAACGTGCGCATCCCGGCGGGCGTGGACACGGGTTCCAAGCTGCGTTCCTCGGGCAATGGCGAGGCGGGTGTGATGGGCGGCTCGGCCGGGGATCTTTACATCGTGGTCCACGTGAAGGAGCACGAGGTGTTCGAGCGGCAGGGCGACGACCTGTTCTGCGAGATGCCGATCAAGTTTACCCTCGCGACGCTCGGTGGCACCATCCAGGTGCCGACGATGGAGGGCAAGGCGACGCTGAAGATTCCCGCCGGCACGCAGTCGGGCACGACTTTCCGGCTGCGGGGCCGCGGCATGCCGCGGTTGCGCGGTGGCAGCCAAGGGGACCAGCTCATCCGGGTGCAGGTGGAGGTGCCGACCGCGCTGACCGCCGAGCAGAAGAAGAAACTCGAGGAGTTTGCCCAGGTGTGTGGTGACGCCGACGAGCCGGTCTCGAAGAACTTTTTCGAGAAGGCGAAGAAGTTCTTCTGAGCCGGGTCAGGCCGCCGCTGGCCTTGGGCCGGCCGGCCGGCGGAAGACCCGCAGGAGGTTTTTGAGCCCGAAGTGATAGAGGGCGAGGAAGCAGAGCATACCCACAAGGGCGTAGATCAGGCCTTCGACCGTGGTGGGCACGGCGGGCTGATAAACGGATCCCGTGGCCCGGGCGATGCCGACATCGAGGTGACGCAGGAAAATGATCGGGCGCTCCCAAAGCGCGCTGTGCAGAAGCGCATCGTGCGCGGCCTGGAGTGAGGTGACGCGATCCGCGGCGTCGGTCATGACCCCACCGAGGCGGGCGACAGCGGGATCGGCGTTGGTGCCGGTTTGCCGAATGAACTGGTCGAGCGAAAGGCCGGCCTGCCCGGCGGTCTTTTGGAAAACGGCCAGTTGGCGCCGGGCCTCGTCGAGATGGCCGCCGAGCCGTTGCAGGTACTGTTGCATGAACTCGGGTCCTTGGGCGAAGAGCACGGCACCGGCGACGCACAGGATGCGATCGGTGAGGCTGTCGAAGATATGGAGAAATCCCCGGGCGGGCTTCATGGGCGTGAGGGTGGGCTGGATGCTGACCTTGGCAAGCCGGGCATGTTCGGGTGGGCCGGCGCAAATAATGCGTGCTTCCCCGCGGCCGCCTGACCTAACTGGGGCGATGCGAGTAGTGATCCTAGGTTCCGGACGGGGCAGCAATGCCGAGGCCATCCTGCAGGCGCAGGCAGCCGGTCGGTTGGGGCGCGCGCAGGTGGTCCGGATCCTGTCCGACCAGCCCGGAGCGGGCATTCTCGCGCTGGGGGCCAGGTTTGGGGTGCCCGCGCAGTTTGTGGATCCGGCACCCTTCAAGACCAAGCTCGAGGGGGAAGGTGAAGGGCGCTTCATTGCGGCGGTGAGGGAGGCGGCACCCGACCTGGTGGTGCTGGCGGGGTTTATGCGCGTGCTGAAGCCGGGTTTCCTTGGGGCCTTTGCGGGTAAAATCATCAATCTCCACCCGAGTCTCCTGCCGGCGTTCCCGGGGCTGGATGGAATCGGTCAGGCGTTTCGGGCGGGGGTGAAGGAAACCGGCTGCACGGTGCATGAAGTCACCCTGGCGGTGGACGCCGGGCGCATCATCGAGCAGGCGCGGGTGCCGCTTTTGCCGGACGACACCGTGGAGTCGCTCGCGGCCAGGGTCCATGCGGCGGAGCATCGCCTGCTCCCGGCGGTGATTGCCCGGCTCAGCGGGGTGGAGAACTAATTATGGCCGTATTCGAATTCAAACTGGAGGTGACCCTGGGTGCCGTGCCGGCGATCGAGGAATTGCTGGGGGAGCAGGAAGAACAGCATCTCATGGTGCTGGAGGACAAACCCTCGGGGCGGGCCTGGTTGACCGGGTATTTTGACGCGCATGAGGCCGCCTTGGCAGGCTGGAAGGGTTTTGCCGAGTTGCTTGACCTGGAATGGCTGGTCACGGAGCCGGTGATCCAGGAATTGGCCGACAAGGACTGGAAAGAGAGCTACAAGGAGCATTTCAAGGCCTGGAAATTCGACCGGTTGCACTGGGTGCCGGTCTGGGAAAAGGCCGCGTTTCGCCTACCGGCCGGAGACGCCGTGCTCTGGCTGGATCCTGGGATGGCCTTTGGTACGGGTAATCATGAGACGACCCGGCTGGTGGTGGAGCGCCTGGTCAAGTTGGCGGCGGAGAAAGGCACCGCAGGCCGGGTCATTGATGCCGGCTGCGGCTCGGGTATCCTCGCGCTTTCGGCCGTCAAGCTGGGTTACGGGCTCGTGGCGGCCTTTGACAATGATCCCCTGGCCGTGGACGTCAGCCGGGAGAATGCGGCCTTAAATGGCCTGGATGGCCGTGTAGACTTCTTTGTGGGTGATCTGGTCAGCGGACTGGCTGGCCGGCCGGCCGAGCTGCTTCTGGCCAACATCCAGGCGGATGTGTTGATCAAATTTGCCCCGGAATTGCTTGCGGCGGTGGCTCCGGGCGGGGTGCTGGTGCTGAGCGGGATCCTGGCATCGGAATCGATGCAGGTGCGCGAGGCTTTTGGAGCGTTGGCCCCGGCGTGGGGGGCGGACGCGCGCCTAATGGGGGAATGGAGCGACCTCGTGTTGCGCCGGCCCTAGACCTCAGAAGAGGTCGGTCGGGGTGCGCGACATGAAGTCTTCCATGTAGGCCGTCGTGGCTTTGCCCTCGATGAAGACGGGATCGCTCATGATCGCCTTGTGCAGCGGGATGGTGGTTTTGATGCCGCGGACGAGGTATTCGCTGAGGGCGCGGTAGGAGCGTTGCAGGGCAATCTTGCGGGTGTCGCCGAAGCAGATCAGCTTGCCAATCATCGAGTCGTAATACGGCGGGATAGTATAACCGCTGTAGGCGTGGGAATCCACGCGGACGCCATGCCCGCCGGGGCGTAATAGAGGGAGATCGTGCCCGGGGAGGGGGTGAAGTTGCGGGCGGGATCCTCGGCGTTGATCCGGCATTCGATGGCGTGTTTCTCGAACTTGATGTCGCCCTGGTCGAAGCCGAGCTTTTCGCCGTTGGCGATCCGGATCTGCTGCTTGATCAGGTCGATGCCGGTGACTTCCTCGGTCACCGGGTGCTCGACCTGGATCCGGGTGTTCATCTCGATGAAGTAATAATTGCCCTTCGCATCGACGAGGAACTCGATCGTGCCGGCGTTCTGGTATTCCGCGGCCTCGGCGGCCTTCACGGCGGCCTTGCCCATCTTCTTGCGCAGGTCGGCGGTGAGGAAGGGGGAGGGGGATTCCTCGATCAGCTTCTGGTGGCGGCGCTGCACGGAGCAGTCGCGCTCGCCGAGGTGGATGACCTTGCCATGGCTGTCCGCCAGGATCTGGAACTCGATGTGGCGGGGTTTCTCGATGTATTTCTCGATGTAGACGGCGCCGTTGCCGAATGCCTTTTCGGCCTCGTTGCGGGCAACGTGGAATTCCTTCGCGAAGGAAACATCGTTGTGGGCGATGCGCATGCCACGACCGCCACCGCCGGCGACCGCCTTGATGATGACGGGATAGCCGATCTTGCGCGCGACCTTGACCGCCTCGGTCTCGTTCTCAATCGGGCCATCGGAGCCGGGGACGGTGGTGACGCCGGCCTTGCGGACGGTGTCCTTGGCGATGGCCTTGTCGCCCATGATCCGGATGCTCTTCGATTTCGGGCCGATGAACTTGATGTTACAGGACTCGCACTGCTCGGCGAACTTGGAGTTCTCCGAGAGGAAGCCGTAGCCGGGATGGATGGCGTCGACATCGGCGATCTCCGCAGCGCTGATGATCCGGTCGGCCCGCAAGTAGCTGTCCGAGCTACGGGGGCCGCCGATGCAGATGGCTTCGTCCGCCAGCTGGACGTGCAGCGACTGGACGTCGGCCTCCGAGTAGACGGCCAGCGTTTTGATACCGAGTTCGCGACAGGCCCGGATGATGCGGAGCGCGATTTCACCGCGGTTGGCGATGAGAATCTTTTGGATCATGGGATGAAAATAGAAAGCCGGACAG